>NZ_CP060197.1:2015451-5823430 GCF_014250155.1 Aminobacter sp. MDW-2 | reverse complement strand
TTCATTGCCCTCGATCAGTTCGCCGGTAAAAAGAAAGCCCGCATTTGCTTCCCTTTCGATGCCGCTTTGCATTGTTTGCAATCCCTAACCTTCGGTCCTCGTTGCCGAATGGGGACGCGCCGCTCGCGTCTCCATCGGTGTATGTTCATTCGGGATGCTTGCCGTTTCCGGCGGAGCCCCAGTCACCTTCGCCTAGCGCCATGCAGCGCTTTCGGAAGGCCAGTGCCGCGGGGGCGGCAGCACCAGGCAAATGCGTAGCCACCCGGCGAAATCGCCGGTGCGATGCAAAGTCACCATGCCGTGTATCCCCACACGCCCCAAGTATACTTCGAAGTGGGCATACCTCCCCCGGACGCGGATTCCATCCACGCCGAGAACGCCGCCGATTTTGTGGCTTTGCAGAGGGCTTGCTGCCCGTCCCTTCGATAAAAAGACCTTACAAAAATCGCTGTGGACGAGGCAAGGCCGAGTCTAACCCGTTTTTAATGAATCTGCTTACCTCGGCTCCGGATTCAAAGCTTGCCGGTACCCCTCAAAGGGACAAAGCCGTTGTGATTCAAACCCTTTTCCGGGGATCGAAAAAAACCGCACGCCGGCCGAAATATTTTTAAAAGAATCCGCTTGACACCAACTTGTCCCCCGAGCCCTGCGGGCAGCTTGAACAAGCTGTGGATGACCATTCGCAAGTCTTTGAAATTGATAGGTAATTTCTGCCAGCCCGAGTCTGGTTGTAGGGCTACTTCTAACAGTTGTAGTTATCAGAATAGCCGCATATGCCGGCAAAATTTCGACCCCCTGCAGACCCTGCTTGGACGGCCCTTCGGATGGGTTTTTCGGCCCCCATCCGGCAAAAGAAAAACCCGGCTGGTTAGGCCGGGTTGATCAGAAATCCAATTGCTTGCAGGGCTTAGGCGGAAAGCGCCTTGAGCCGCTGTGCCAGGCGCGAAACCTTGCGCGAGGCGGTGTTCTTGTGCAGCACGCCCTTGGTGGCGGCGCGCATCAGTTCCGGCTGGGCGGCGTTGAAGGCGGCTTCCGCCTTTGCCTTGTCGCCCGAGGCCAGTGCCTCTTCGACCTGGCGGACATAAGTCCGGACGCGCGAGCGGCGGTTCTTGTTGACCGCTGCGCGGCGGGCGATCTTACGCGTTGCCTTCTTGGCCGAGGAGGTATTGGCCATGGTGCCTCTCTTTGGTCTCTAGGTGGGCGCCCGCGGGTATCCGTAGAGCGCAAAAATAAATCGGGCGTCCCTGGGGGCGCCTCAGTTGGTGCGGCTTATAGTTCAGCTTGCCGCCAACGTCAACGCGATTCAGGTCAGCGGTTGCGGAAATTCGCAGTCCTTTTCTCGGCAAAGGCCGCCATGCCTTCCTTCTGGTCGTCGAGTGAAAACATCGAATGGAACACGCGGCGCTCGAAGCGCAGGCCTTCGGACAGCGTTGCTTCATAAGAACGATTGACCGCTTCCTTGCACATCATGACAGCCGGAAGCGAGAAGTCGGCGATCTTTGCCGCCGCCTTCATCGCCTCTTCCATCAGATCGGCCGCGGGCACGACTCGCGAAACGAGTCCGGAGCGCTCGGCTTCGGCCGCATCCATCATCCGGCCGGTCAGGCACATGTCCATCGCCTTCGACTTGCCGACGAAACGGGTCAGGCGCTGCGAGCCGCCCATGCCGGGCATGACGCCGAGCGTGATCTCGGGCTGGCCGAACTTGGCCGAGTCGGCGGCGATGATGAAGTCGCACATCATGGCGAGTTCGCAGCCGCCGCCCAGGGCGTAGCCGGCGACAGCTGCAATCATCGGCTTGCGGTTGGCTGCAAAGGCCTCCCAGCCGGAGAAGAAGTCTTCCATATAGGCGTCGACATAGGTCTTGCCCTGCATCTCCTTGATGTCGGCGCCGGCCGCGAAGGCCTTTTCCGAGCCGGTGATGACGATGGCACCGATGCCCTGGTCGGCTTCAAAAGTGCCGGTGGCGGCGAGGAGCTCGGCCAGGACAAGAGAATTGAGCGCGTTGAGCGCCTTCGGGCGGTTGAGCGTGATCAGCCCGACCTTGCCGCGTGTTTCGACGATGATCGTTTCATAGGCCATCTTGCGGCTCTCCCTCTCTCGCAGCGTCACCAATGAGGCTTTGCTCTAACTCAGCGCTGGCACTGGCGGCAATAGAAGGTTGAGCGCCCGCTCTGCACGATGCGCTCGATGTGGCCCGCACAGCCGCTGTGCGCACAAGGTTCGCCCTCGCGGTCATAGACGGAGAAGGAGTGCTGGAAGTAGCCGAGCGAGCCGTCGGTATGGACATAGTCGCGCAGCGAGGACCCGCCGGCGGCGATCGCATCGGCAATGACTTCCCGCACCGATGTCGCCAGAAGCGTAGCCCGCTCCTTCGCCACCTTGCCATTGTCGGCGATTGTGCCTGCGGCCCGCGTCGGCGACAGCCCGGCGCGCCAAAGTGCCTCGGAGACATAGATGTTGCCCAGTCCGGCAATCAGCCGCTGGTCGAGCAGGGCCGCCTTCAGTGGAGTCTTCTTGCCTTCGAACAGATGGGCGAGCAGTTCACCGTCAAGCGTATTGCCCGTCGGCTCGACGCCAAGTCCCTGCAGCATCGGATGCTCGGTGCCGTTGCGCTCGGCAAACAGCATGAAGCCGAACCGCCTGGGGTCGTTGAAGACGACTCGCGCCGAAACCCCCTTTGGATCCGCGACGTGGAAGACGACATGGTCGTGAGCCTCGGACTTCGAGCGCTCGTGGTGGAAATTGCCTGGGGCGGCAGAGCCCTCGTCGGTTTCGACGCGGAACGAGCCGGACATGCCGAGATGGCAGATCAGCAGCGGCGCATCCTCGACATCGGCGATCAGATATTTGGCGCGCCGTCCGAGCGAGGTGATCTTGCGGCCTTCCAGGCGTTCGCCGAACCTGTCGGGGAAGGGGTAGCGCAGATTGGGGCGGCGGGTCTCGACGCGCTCGATGCGCGCGCCTTCCAGCACCGGCTGCAGTCCGCGCCGCACGGTTTCGACTTCGGGCAATTCAGGCATGGCTGGCGACCGTCTCCAGGAAGGAGTTGCCATGGCGGCCGGGCGCCAGGCCGAGATGGGCCGCCACCGTTTCGCCGATGTCGGCGAAGGTAAGCCTCAGCCCGATGTCCCCGCCGGAACCGCCCGCAGCGATACCGATCACCGGGATGCGCTCGCGCGTGTGGTCGGTGCCTGGCCAGGTCGGGTCGTTGCCATGGTCGGCGGTGAGGATGAGCAGGTCGCCCGGCTTCATCCGCGCAAAAGCCTCGGGCAGGCGCCTGTCGAAGGCCTCGAGGGCTGCGGCATAACCCGGCACGTCGCGGCGATGGCCGAACTCCGTGTCGAAGTCGACGAAGTTGGCGAACACCAGGTCGCCGTCCCGGGCGTCGTCCATGGCACCGAGCGCTTTGTCGAACATCGCCATGTTGCCGACGCCCTTGCGGATTTCGCTGATACCGCGATGCGCGAAGATGTCGCCGATCTTGCCGATGCCGATCACCTTGCTGCCGCGTGCGGTGAGGCGGTCGAGCAACGTGTCCTCAGGGGGCGGGGTGGCATAGTCGCGGCGGTTGGGCGTGCGCTGGAACGTTGCCTTGCTCTCGCCCAGGAAGGGTCGGGCGATGACCCTGCCGATCTTCAGCGGGTCGACGAGGCGGCGGACGACCTGGCATAGCTCGTAGAGCCGCTCCAACCCGAAATGCGTTTCATGTGCTGCGATCTGCAGCACCGAATCCACCGAGGTGTAGCAGATCGGCTTGCCTGTTCTGACATGCTCTTCGCCGAACCGTTCGATGATCTCGACGCCGCCGGCGTGGCAGTCGCCCAGAATGCCCGGAACCTTGCCTTCCCTGGATATCGCTTCGGTCAGCGAGGCGGGGAAGGCCGGAACAGTCTGCGGAAAATAACCCCAGTCGAAAGTGACGGGCAGGGCGGCGATTTCCCAGTGGCCGGAAGGTGTGTCCTTGCCGCTCGAAACTTCCTGTGCCGCACCGAAAAAGGCGCCGGCACGTAGCGGCGTGCCGGCGGCGAATTCGAACCCTGTCGCCCGCCTGGCGGCGAGGCCAAGCCCGAGCGATGCCATATTCGGCACCTCTAGCGGGCCGCTGCGCAAACCGACGCGGTCGCCGCGGCCCTCGGCGCAGGCGCTCGCAATGTGCCCGAACGTGTCGGAACCGACGTCGCCGAAGTGCGCGGCGTCGGCCGCCCCGCCAATGCCGAAGGAATCCAGAACAAACAGGAATGCACGCGCCATCTACAAGGGGCTCTCAATTGCCGGTCCGCCAGACATAGGATCAGTCGCGGACGTTGGCAATTATCCGGCGACAGCTGACAGCTTCGCGGCACAGGGCTGTGCCGGTTCAGCAGTTCGTGCAGGGAACCGATGCGCTCATGCGGGGGCGCAGATAGTAGGTTTCCGACATCGGGATACTGGCGAAAGCCGCGCCCAGGCCAAGCGTCTGTTTGCTTGTGGGTGTCCAGACGATGACGGGCAGGTAGTCGAGGTTGCTTTCGACGCGGATGAGGAAGGTTCCTCTGATCTTGAGTGCCGTCGGCACCGTTGCCGGAGCGTCTTTGGGGGCGTCCATCGAGGCAGTGCCGTTCACGAGTTTGCGTGACCAGGCCACCTTTACGACAGGTGTCGGTTCATCGGTTATCTCGATCGCGGTGATCACGATCTTGCCGACACTGCGATTGTAGGGCTGCAGGATCGATTCACCGATCTTCATGATCGCATCGATCTCGGCCGTGGTGGTGGTCTGCTGCTGGGTGACGAGGTCGGCGACCATCGAGCCGACGCGGCTGACCTTCTTGTTGGTCTCGATCCCTTGCGAAACCTCCATGGTCACGAAGTAGAGCGACAACAGCAGCGGCGCGATGATGGCGAATTCGACGGCGGCAATACCGCGCCTGTCACCGACCAGCGCGCGAGCGCGACACCGCCATTGCTCCAGCAAGGATCGTGCTCCCGCGCAGAAAGACATGTTGCCCCTTTTCCCAGGTCCGCGGCTCTCGTGGCCGATCGGTTCACTCAGTCGTTAAACGGTTCGTTCTGCCAGGTGACGGTCGCGTATTGCAGGGTCTTGCCGTCCTTGAGGTTCGACATCGATGCCCGCATGAAATCTGTGATGACAGGCCACTTGTAGATGACCTGCAGCATGTTCTTGGACATCGAAGGGCCTGGTGTGACGGCAAAGCCTGTCGTGTCGACATCCCTGTCGCTGGTCAGTTTGAGCTTGACCTTTGCCGCTTCGGCAAAGGTCGGATAGCTGCGCAGATCGACGATAAGCTGGGCCTTGCAGTCCTTCGAGACCAGGACTGCAAGCTTCTCGCAAATCTTGTTCTTCAGTTTGTCCTCGGTGAAACCTGCCGCCTTTTCCTGGCCCGTGCGCAACTGCCGTGCAACTTCGTCGGCGGCATTGGCGAGCACCTGTTGCCCGGCAAACGCAATGCAGCTTTCCAGGATGGCAAAGACCAGCAGCGAGAACGGGATCGCCAGCACGGCGAATTCGATCGCTGTACTGCCGCTCCGGTTCCGCATGAACCTGATGAGGTGGCTTGGCTTGGATCCGTTCACATCAATGCCTTCTGCAACCGCTGCTGCGCTCATGTCCCGACCGCGTTCCGTGGTTCGCGTCGACGTATAAGGGAAAGCTGTTGAGGTCCGGTTTGAATGACCGGGAAAATTGTGCGAATCCGGTTTACCCGCGGCTAACCACGCGGCGCAGTGTCACGCATCGACACCTACTGGCTGGCGTTCATCTCGCTCTCGGACATCCGCTCGGCATCGCTCTTGTAGGAGCTCTCGCAATAGGGCGTGCAGGACAGCGTCTGGATCTCCGAACGCCGGTAGATGCGGACGGATGAGGCGTCATGGCGGATAACCGTCACCTGCTCGTCGACGATCGGGCTGCCGTCGGCATCGAGCACCACGAGGTTGGTGACTCCGAAACCCTTGCCGGTGAGCACGATGGTCGAGGCGTCCTGTATGGCAGCATCGGCGATCGCCGAATTGCCGACCACAATGGTATCGGCCGGGCGCGTGAGCCGCACGATCTTGGCCTGGTTCATCGTCACTTCAATGCCCGCGCCGGCATATGCGTATGTTGCGGCCGCGAGAGATGCCAGCCAGGCGCAGGTTCCCAGGACATAAAGGTTTGGCTTGGCCATGTCGTCGCCCCCTCGGCGGCTGTCGGTGTCGGTCCACTGTTCAATGGAAGATGAACGACTTTGGTGAACCAACGGTTAAGCGTTGCATGGTGACAACCATAGGGCGAGGCGGCATCCCTTTCGAACAGTCTTCATGTCACGTTGCCGGCGCCGAAGAACGCCTTCCCGAGGCAGGGGCCATCCCTGACAATTGTTGGGCTGCGCTTAGTTCGCAGTTAACCAAATGGAGCCAAGCCGCCACGAAAGGATTCGGTAAGGCTGTTTCTTAAGTCGATCGAAAGAGCTCCCCGCTAGGTTGCAGTCATCCGATCGACGACAAAGAAATGTTGGCGGAAGTGCTGTAACACGGAGCAAGGAGCTTATCATGTCGAACCTCATCGCACGTTTTGTGAAGGACGAATCCGGCGCGACCGCCATCGAATACGGTCTGATCGCCACGCTTATCGCGCTTGCCATCATCGTTGCCGCCGGCAGCGTCGGCACGCAGCTGGATGCACGCTTCGACGCCATCGCAACGGCGCTGACGCCCGCCCCGTAATATGGGCGCAAAGCCTCTCCGGCGCTTCAGTCGGTAAGGTTCACGGAAGGCTGCTCGCGTTGAGCAGCCTTTTTGCTTTCGGGCGGCAATCGATGGATCCCGCCGCCGGTTCATCGAAGCTTAATGCCGCTTCGTTAGCTTCGACCCATGTGGTGTGAATGGCGGAGATGTAGCCATGCTTGAAGCGTTGATTTTTGTCGTATTTCCCTTCTGCATGGTCTTTTCAGCCGTCTCCGACACCTTGTCGATGACGATCGCCAATCGTGTGCCGCTGCTGCTGCTCGGTGTGTTCCTCGTTGTTGCACCGCTAACTGGAATGGCGTGGGCGGATATCGGTTTGCATCTTGCCGCCGGTGCCTTGCTGCTGACGGTTACATTTGCTTTGTTTGCCTTTGGCGGCATGGGCGGCGGCGACGCAAAGCTGATCGCTGCCACCGGCGTCTGGATGGGGCTAGGTATGCCCCTGATGGAGTATCTGCTCACCTCGACGATCCTTGGTGGTGTCCTGACGCTCTCGATCCTGGCTTTCCGGAGTTCGTTGCTGTCTCGCGTCGTCAGCCAGAACATGTTCCTCAAGAACTTCTCCGAAGACGCAGGCGGCGTGCCCTATGGCATTGCCCTTGGGCTCGGCGGGCTCGTCACCTACCCGGCCTCGCCGCTGGCGGTCTGGGCAGTGGAGCGTCTGGCGTCACAATAGCCCTGCAGACACCACGCGTAAGAAACAATTAATCACGCTTGTAAGGACTGCATTAACCATAAGTTGACGATTGCCTATGCAAAGTCCGGCTTGGCTTGATGGGGTGCCAGGGCGAGGTTTCGGACAAATGGCTGCATCGCGACTGATGATACTGGGCGTAGCGGTCGCTGCCGCAGGCGGCGCCGGTTTTGTCGCCAAGAACATGTCGGCACCGCCGCCGGCCGAGGTCATTGTCGAGTCCGGCCCACAACAGCCACAGATTGCCCTTACGGATGTTCTGGTGCTGACCGCCGACGTGCCCATGGGTGGCACCGTCGAAAACAACATCGGCTGGCAGCCCTGGCCCAGTGACGGCGTCAATCCCAATTTCATTACCCGGGATGCCGAGCCCGAAGCGCTCGACAAGTTCAAAGCCTCAGTGGCGCGACTTGCCATGTACAGTGGCGAGCCGCTGCGCAAGTCCAAGCTGATCGGCGAAGGCCAGAGCTTCATGTCGGCGGTCCTGCCGTCCGGCATGCGCGCTGTCGCCACCACGATCTCCGCCGACACTTCGGCTGGTGGTTTCATCCTGCCCAACGACTATGTCGACGTCATCATGACGCGCCGCACCGACGCATCGAAATCCGGCGGCGGCTTCACCACCGAAACCATTCTCAGTAACATCCGCGTCCTGGCCATCGATCAGGCCATCCAGGAGGATGAGGAAGGCAAGAAGGTCAAGGTTGGCGAAACCGCCACGCTCGAGCTTACGCCGCAGCAGGCCGAAATCATCACCGTGGCGCAGCAGATGGCTGACCGACTGACACTGGCGCTGCGTTCGGTTGCCGACACCCAGCAGAAGAACCTCGCCGAGGCCGATTATCTGGTTTCCGGCTCAGGCAAGCGCGGAACGGTGCGGCTCATCAAATCTGGCGAGATTTCTGAATCGGGAGCACGGAAATGAGGTCCTGCATCAGACTTCTGGCGACCGCTGCCACAGCCCTTGGCATCCTGGCCGGCGGCTCCCTTGTTGCCAATCTCGCCCCGGCTTCCGCAGCCCAGGCCAAGATCGGCTCGAACACGACCAACAGCCAGCGCGTCAAGCTAGGTCTCAACAAATCGGTTGTCATCGACCTGCCGAGCGACGCCTATGACATCCTCGTCGCCAACCCGGCCGTTGCGGACGCCGTCACCCGTACGGCGCGGCGCATCTACCTGTTCGGCAAGGCGGTCGGTGAAACCAACATCTTCGTTTTTGGCCCCAATGGCGAGCAGATCGTCAGCCTCGATCTCTCTGTCGAGCGCGACGTTGCCGGCCTCGAGGATTACATCAAGCGCTTCATCCCCAGCGCCGACATCAAGGTCGAACTGCTGAACGACAACGTCGTGCTGACCGGCACCGTCGACACCCCGCTCGATGCCAAGCGCGCCGTCGACCTGGCGACGATCTTCGTGACAGGCGGTGAGGCGACGACTGGTCAGTATTCGCAGACTGCCTCCGGCGGATCCCAGAACGGCGGCGTCGATATCGATAACCCCGACCAGACGCGCCAGAAGAGCAAGATCGTCAACCTGCTCCAGATCGTCGGCGACGATCAGGTGATGCTGAAGGTCACCGTCGCCGAAGTCAGCCGCAACATCATGAAGCAGCTTGGCGTCAACATGCTGGCGAATGGCGGCGCAGACGGCATTAGTTGGGGCATAGCAAACGCCGCGACAGGCGGTCTGGGCGCGCCGTTATCGGGCAAAAACTTCTCATTGATTGGCAAGAATGGCCTTGAAGCCTCGATCAACGCCATGGATCAGGCAGGTGTCCTGAAAACCCTTGCCGAGCCGACCTTGACGGCAGTGTCGGGCGAGCAGGCGACTTTCCGCGTTGGCGGCGAGTACAACATGTTGCGAGAGGTTTCGGCGCCAAAGATGAACGACCAGGGCGTCGTCACCGACCCCGGCGGCCTCCGCTACGAGACGATGGAATATGGCATCAGCCTTGAGTTCAAGCCTGTCGTGCTCTCGCCTGGGCGCATCAGCCTGAAGGTTCGGACGGCGGTCTCCGAACCGACAAATGAATCACCGGGCGCCAGTGGTTCCAATCCGATGCTGCCGTCGTTGCGCAAGCGTCTTGCCGATACGACAGTTGAACTTCCGTCTGGCGGCTCGATGATGATTGCCGGTCTCGTTCGCGACGACGTCAAACAGATCATGGGCGGGGTGCCCGGTCTTTCGAAAGTGCCGATCCTTGGCACGTTGTTTCGCAGTCGCGACTTTATCCGCAATGAATCCGAATTGGTCATCATCGTGACCCCATATCTGGCGCGCCCGGTTGCACGCAATGAACTCGCCAAGCCTGACGACAATTTCAGCGTTGCCAGCGATGGCGCCGGTATTTTCCTCGGCCGCGTCAACCGGGTCTACGGCACCATGAAAACCGACAAGCCCATGGGCCGCTATCACGGCGTCGTCGGCTTCATTTACAAATGAGCGGGGATAGGGGCATGTCTCAGGCAATCTTCACACGTACCGCCGACCGCGACAGACCGGTCAATGCGCGCTTCCTTGGTTCACTGCTTGCAGCTGCCGCGGTGGCATTGCTGGCAGGCTGCGCCAATCGTGACAGCGTCGTCGTCGGCTCGATCCCCGACGACTACCGCACCAATCATCCCATCGTCATTGCCGAGAAGAACCAGACCCTCGACATTCCGGTGGGTGCTGGTGATACCGGCATTACCAGAGGGCAGAGGATTACTTTCGAAGGATACCTGCAGCATTATGATCGCAATGCGGCCCCGACGCTGACGATCATGACCCCTGCGGGCGGGGCCAACGACGCTGCAGCTTCGAGGACTGCCCGTGGCTTGATGAACGTCGCGATGAAGGCCGGCGTTCCCAGAAACCGGATCGCCATCACCCGCTACCAGAGCGAGTACCCCGAAGCATCGTCACCCATCCGCGTTGTTTACGCGGCGATGAGGGCGCAGACGGGCCGTTGCGGCACCTGGCCGGCGGATATCGCCGACACGACCGAGAACAAACTCCACGCCAATTTCGGCTGTTCCTATCAGAACAATCTCGCGGCGCAGATCGCCAACCCGGCAGACCTGCTCGGGCCACGCAAGCAATCCGAGATCGATGCCGAAAACCGCAACGTGGTGATCGACCAGTATCGAAAGCCGCCGGCTCCCTGGGATCCGGAAACATTCTATTGATGGGATTTGGGGGCAGTCAGACATGAGCAATCTCGCCTACGATTCCCCATCCGATGGGGCCGAGCTGTCGCAGCATGATCTTGACGTCATGCAGACCTTGAGGCCCGTGCCGCGCATTTCGATCCAGGCCTTCTGCGAGACAGACAGCGTCGCCGGGCCGATTGGCCGCGCCGGCGAGGACCGTCGGATGGCCAAGGCCCATCTCCAGGTCCATATGGGCGGTATCGAAACCGCCATCGAGGTCTACAGCGGCGCACCGACCCCGAATCTGATCATCCTGGAGTCGCGCAGCGAACCCAAGAGCTTGCTTGAGGCGTTGCATCGGCTGTCGGAATATTGCGACCCGAGTTCCAAGGTGGTGGTCATCGGCCATTACAACGACGTCGCGCTCTATCGCGAGCTGATCCGCTCGGGCATCTCGGAATATGTCGTGGCGCCTGTCTCCACCGCGGATGTCGTCAGCGTCATCTCCTCGATCTTCGTCGACCCCGACGCAGAGCCGATCGGACGCTCGATTGCGTTCGTCGGTGCCAAGGGCGGCGTGGGTTCCTCCACCATTGCCCACAACATCGCCTGGGCGATGTCGAGCCTGTTCAAGTCCGAGGTGGTCGTCGCCGATCTCGACCTGGCCTTTGGCACCGCCAACATCAACTTCGACCAGGACCCGGCCCAGGGCATCGCCGAGGCGGTGTTTGCGCCGGAACGTGTCGACGAGGTCTATCTCGACCGCCTGCTGGCCCAGTGCGCCGAGCATCTGTCGCTGCTTGCAGCACCCTCGACGCTTGAGCGCGTCTATGATTTCGACGCCGAGGCCTTCACATCGATCATCGACACGGCCCAGCGCAGCTCGCCGATGCTTGTGCTCGACGTACCCCATATCTGGAGCGGCTGGAGCAAGAACACACTGCTTCGCGCCGATGAGGTGGTCATCACGGCGACGCCCGAGCTGGCCAATCTGCGCAACACCAAGAACATGGTCGATATGCTGAAGCGGCTGCGGCCCAACGATCCGCCGCCCAGGTTGATTCTCAACCAGGCCGGGGTGCCGAAACGCCCTGAGATCACCGCCAAGGATTTCGCCGAGCCGCTTGGCATCTCGCCGTTGGCGGTCATCCCTTTCGACCCGCTGCTGTTCGGCAATGCCGCCAACAATGGACGCATGCTGGGCGAGATGGATGCCAAGAACGCGGTCGTCCAGACGATCAACGAGATCGCCCATGTTCTCACCGGCCGGTCCGAGGCCAAGGCCAAGAAGGCGTCCGCACTCGGTGGAATTCTCAGTCGGCTGAAAGCCCGCAAGAAGTGATGCCAGTGCGGCGGAGGTGTTAGTCGATCATGTTTGGCAGGAGAGGCAACGACGACGGTAATCGCCCCACGCCGGGGTTCCGTCCGCTCGCAACGACGCCGCCCCCCGCGGCATCGCCACAGGCCGCCGACACGCTGGTTGCTCCACGCCCCGCGGCGCCTGCGCCGGCTGCACCGGCAGCCGCGCCGCGGCGTAATTTCGAGCCGACGCCCTCCTATGCGCCAGAGCCGCGCAAGGCGCAGCGCGAGCGCAGCGAAAGCTATTACGACACCAAGAGCCAGGTGTTCTCGGCGCTGATCGACACCATCGATCTGTCGCAGCTTGCCAAGCTCGATCCTGAAAGCGCGCGTGAAGAAATCCGCGACATCGTCAACGACATCATCGCGATCAAGAACTTCGCGATGTCGATCTCCGAGCAGGAAGAGCTGCTTGAGGACATCTGCAACGACGTGCTCGGCTACGGCCCCCTCGAACCGCTGCTGGCGCGCGACGAAATCGCCGACATCATGGTCAACGGGGCCAAGAACGTCTACATCGAAGTCAACGGCAAGGTCGAGCAGACCTCGATCCGCTTCCGCGACAATCAGCAGTTGCTCAACATCTGCCAGCGTATCGTCAGCCAGGTCGGCCGCCGCGTCGACGAATCCTCCCCCATCTGCGATGCGCGCCTGCCCGACGGCTCGCGCGTCAACGTCATTGCGCCGCCATTGTCGATCGACGGCGCCGCCCTCACCATCCGCAAGTTCAGGAAAGACAAGCTGACGCTCGATCAGCTGGTCAAGTTCGGCGCGATCTCGCCACACGGCGCCGAAGTGCTGAAGATCATCGGCCGCGTCCGCTGCAACATCATCATCTCGGGCGGTACGGGCTCCGGCAAGACGACGTTGCTCAACTGTCTGACCAACTACATCGACCGCGACGAACGCGTCATCACCTGCGAGGACTCGGCGGAACTGCAACTGCAGCAGCCGCATGTCGTGCGCCTCGAAACGCGCCCGCCCAACCTGGAAGGCGAGGGCGAGGTGACGATGCGCGACCTGGTCAAGAACTGCCTGCGCATGCGGCCCGAGCGCATCATCGTCGGCGAAGTGCGCGGACCGGAGGTGTTCGACCTTTTGCAGGCGATGAACACCGGCCATGACGGCTCGATGGGCACCATTCACTCCAACAGCCCACGCGAATGCCTCAACCGTATCGAGGCGATGATCGCCATGGGCGGATATTCGTTGCCGCAGAAGACCGTGCGCGAGATCGTCGTCGGCTCCGTCGATATCATCATCCAGGCCGCCCGCCTGCGCGACGGTTCGCGCCGCATTACCCACATCACCGAGGTGATCGGTATGGAAGGCGACGTCATCATCACCCAGGATCTGGTGCTCTACAACATCAAAGGCGAGGACCAGAACGGCAGGCTGATCGGCAGCCACGTCTCGACGGGCATCGGTCGGCCGCACTTCTGGGATCGTGCTCGCTACTACGGTGAGGAAGCACGTCTGGCGACCGCACTCGAAGCCATGGAAAAGGCTTCGGATTGACATGCATAGGATGAGGATCTGACGCCATGTTCGGCCTCGACGCCATGATGCTGATCTTCGTTGTACTGGCCGGCTTGAGTGCCGGCGCGGTCGCCTATGCCTTCCTGTTCAACAGGATCGAGACCCAGGCCAACACCGACCGTCGCATGGCCTTGGTCAGGCAGACGGAGTCGGACAAGTCGGTGGTCAAGGCCTCGCGCGACCGGGTCGCCGAAGTCGCCAAAAGGCGCAAGTCGGTCCAGGATACTCTCAAGGAGCTCGAGGAAAAGCAGAAGGCCAAGGACCGCAACATCAAGAAGCCGCCGCTGCGCGTGCAGATCAGACAGGCCGGCATGTTGGTCACGATCGAGCGCTTCTACGTTTGTTCGGCGATCTGCGGTCTCGTCGTTACGTTGCTGGTCTATCTGGCGGGCGCGCCGCTGATCCTGCTGCCTGGCGCGCTGCTTGCCGGCAGCATTGGCTTGCCCAGGTGGTTCGTGTCCTTCCGTCGCGGCCGCCGCGTCAAGCAGTTCCTCGAGGAATTTCCCAATGCGCTCGACATCATCGTGCGCGCCGTGAAGTCAGGTCTCCCGCTCAATGATGGCATCCGCCTCATCGCTTCGGAATCGCCCGAACCCGTTCGCGGCGAATTCCGTCGCATGGTCGAGGCGCAGCAGGTGGGCATCTCCATCCCGGACGCTGCCTTGCGCATGACCGAGACAATGCCATGTCCCGAAGCCGGCTTCTTTGGCATCGTCATCCAGATTCAGAGCCAGGCGGGCGGCAATCTCTCCGAAGCGCTGGGCAATCTGTCGCGCGTGCTGCGCGACCGCAAGAAGATGAAGGCCAAGATTCAGGCGCTGTCGATGGAAGCCAAGGCCTCGGCCGCGATCATCGGTTCGTTGCCGGTCGTTGTCGCCGTGCTCGTCTTCTTCTCGAGCCCGAACTACATCATGCCGTTGTTTGTCACGAGCACCGGCCACCTCATCCTCGGCATTTCAGGCGTGTGGATGGCGATCGGCATCTTTGTGATGCGCAAGATGATGAACTTCGAGGTCTAGGCCGATGACGGACCAGGTTGTTAAATCGCTTACCGATCCGTCCTTCCTCATCGCGCTGCTCGTCGCGATCGCGGTGTTCGCGACTGTGTTCACCGTCCTGCCGTCGTTGAGCGGAAATCCGCTCAAGGGGCGCATGAAGGCGGTTGCCCTTGAGCGCGACGAGCTGCGCGCCAAGCAACGCATGCGCCTTGCCGCCGAAGCCGACCGCCGCCACAAGGGCCTGCGCGAGCAGCAGTCGATCGGTATGCGCAACATCGTCGAGCGGCTCGACCTGCGCCGGGCACTCGTCGACGAAGCGACGCTCAACAAGCTGAAGATCGCCGGTTTCCGCGGTCAGAACCCGCTGACGCGCTTCCTGTTCTTCCGTCTGGTCCTGCCGTTCGTCGGCCTGATGCTGGGCATACTCTACATCTTTGTGCTTGGCGCGTTCCCCGACAAGCCGTTCCTGATGAAGGTTTTCATCTGCATCGTTCTGGCATATGCCGGCTTCTACGCACCGGTGCTTTACGTCAACAACCGAGCCACCAAACGCAAGCAGTCGATCCAGGCGGCCTGGCCGGATGCGCTGGATTTGCTGTTGATCTGCGTCGAATCGGGCATGTCGGTGGAATCGGCGCTCCGCAAGGTTGCCGACGAGATCGGCGCGCAGTCTGTCGATCTCGCCGAGGAGTTCGTGCTCACCAATGCCGAGCTGTCCTACCTCACCGAACGCCGTCAGGCCTATGAAAACCTGGCCGGCCGTACAGGGCTTGATTCGGTCAAGTCCATCACCCAGGCGCTGATCCAGGCCGAGCGTTATGGTACGCCCGTCGCGCACGCGCTGCGCGTCCTGGCGGCCGAAAGCCGCGACATGCGCATGAACGCTGCGGAGAAGAAGGCGGCCGCACTGCCGCCCAAGCTCACCGTGCCGATGATCCTGTTCTTCCTGCCGGTGTTGTTTGCCGTCATCCTCGGCCCAGCCGGCATGCAGATCAGTGAGCGCGGCCTGATGGGCGACAAGCAGCAGTCAAGCAGCGAGTAGGGCAGCACCCTTCATCGAGGCACAAAAAAGCCGCGTCATGACGCGGCTTCTTGCATTGGCTCAGACGGTTCCGTCAGTTCTTCTTCGACTTGTCGTCCGCCTTGATCTGGTTCCATGCATTCTGCTGGGCCAGCATGCCCCTGAGGTAGCTGACATTGGCCTGCGCCTGCTCGGGCGAAAGCTCCTGGCTGGCAATCTGTTCGGCCTCGTCGAAGCGGCCCTGGAGCCCGACGGCAAGCGCCAGGTTCTGGCGCACGCGGCTGTCGGCGTCAGGCTGCGAAGCGGCCGAGCGGAGATAGGTCTCGGCCGATTTCAGGTCGCCTTCGAGCACATAGGACATGCCGAGATTGGACAGCACCGACGGCTCGTTCGGCTTGAGGTCGAGCGCCTTGCGATAGAGACCGCGCGCATCCTGGGTCTGGCCAAGCTGGTCGAGGATCGCGGCTTCCGCCGACACCAGCTTCCAGTCGGGATATTCAGGTGTCTGGGCGCGCCGCACGGCATCGAGCGCCGGCTGGAATTGTCCCGAGGCGGCGAGCGCCTTGCCATAGGCTGCGAGCACGTCGCGATCCTTGGGATAGCCGATGGCGAGCTTGCGCATCACCGCCAGCGACTGGTCGGTCTGACCCTTGATCTGCAACGCCGAGGCATATTGCAGTGCCACCGGCTTGTTGTTGGGGTCGCGGGCATAGGTCCGTCCGATCTGGTCGACGGAGCCGCCGATCGCACCCGTCGACATTGTGTCGACCGCTTTGCCGCGTCCGATCGAGCCGGTCGTCATCCTGGAGGCGCCGCAGCCGGCGACGCTTGCCATCAGCAGCGTCAGCAAAGCCATTCGGGCGAGGCGTTTTCCCGTTGCGTTCATCGAGCGATTGGTCAACATCGGCGACGGGTCTCCATTCGTTCGCGTGGCCGTTCACATGCCATTTCCCCGCTTTGGAGAAATATTCTGTTAACCCTAACGGATGGTTAAGAACGCCTGACGGCACAGCCATCCGAGACTGAAGGAAGCCGAAATGCCGGTCGAACTGTTCGAGCAAAAGCCCTCCGACGCACTGCCGATCCACCTTGTCGCCAAGGGCGGTCTCGAAAATGCCGGGCTCGCTGCTGACGTCTTGGCCTGGGCCAATGCCAACGGCTTCGCCGGCGAGGCTGGAAAGGTGCTGGCAATCCCCGGCGCGGATGGCAGGCTTGCCGGAGCGCTGTTCGGCATCGGCAATGGCGACAGCGGGCTTGCCTTCGGCGCGCTTGCGCGCAACCTGCCCGAAGGCAACTGGCACTTCCAGGGCGCGCCGGCGCAGCCTGAACTGGCAACATTGGGTGCTTCCCTCGGGGGCTATGTCTTTACCCGCTACGGCAAGAAGCCGGGCAGGGCGCTTGGCCTCGAACTGCCCGCCGGTGTCGACATGGCACGGCTGCACCGCATCGTTGATGCGGTGTTCCTCGTCCGCGACCTGGTCAACACGCCGACCAACGACATGGGCCCGTCGGCGCTCGAAGCCGCGGTGCGCAAACTCGCCGGCGTCCATGGCGCCGACGTCAAGGTGACGCTCGGCGACGACCTTCTCACGCACAACTTCCCGATGATCCATGCTGTCGGCCGCGCCTCCGACGATGCGCCGCGCCTGATCGACCTGAGCTGGGGTCCCCAGGATGCACCCAAGGTCACGCTGGTTGGCAAGGGTGTCTGCTTCGACACCGGCGGCCTCGACATCAAGCCGGCATCCAGCATGCTTCTGATGAAGAAGGACATGGGGGGCGCCGCCAACGTCCTCGGCCTCGCCTCGATGATCATGGCGGCCCGGCTCAACGTCCGGCTGCGCGTGCTCATCCCGGCGGTCGAGAACGCGATCTCGGCCAACGCCTTCCGACCCGGCGACGTGCTGCAGAGCCGCAAGGGCATATCAGTCGAGATCGGCAACACCGACGCCGAGGGCCGGCTGGTGCTGGCCGATGCGCTCGCCCTTGCCGATGACGAGCAGCCGCAAATGCTGATCGACATGGCAACGCTGACGGGTGCCGCGCGGGTGGCGCTCGGCCCCGACCTGCCGCCTTTCTACACCGACGACGAAGCACTCGCTGCCGATCTTGCCGCCGCATCGGTCACCGTCGAGGACCCGATCTGGCGCATGCCTCTGTGGAAGCCTTATGATTCGAAGCTGTCGTCGAAGATCGCCGACATGAACAACGTCACCACGGACGGTTTCGCCGGCTCGATCACCGCCGCCCTGTTCCTCAAGCGCTTCGTCGAGAAGACGCCAGGCTGGGCGCATTTCGACATCTTCGCCTGGAACCCGAGCGATCGTCCGCACGGTCCGACCGGCGGCGAAGCCCAGGCCATCCGCGCGCTGGAAAAGGTCATTTCGGCACGGTTTGGGTGAAATTGCCCTCATCCTCACCCTGACCCGTGACGGTGGAGGGGGCATCGGCGTAGCCGCTTATCCTTCTCCCCGTATTGCGGGGAGAAGGCGCTGGCAGGCGGATGAAGGGTGGTGCGAGATATCCGCCTTGCCCGCGTCGCAAATTCCTCATTAAATGAAACGGAACCGAAACAAATCTAATGGATGCTGGCGTCATGCCGATCGCGTTGCGTCCGAGCCAGTCGCTGAGACTGCTGCAGCAGTTTTCCCTGTCCGAGGTGCGCGACGACGCACCCGACCTGACTTTGCGCCAGATGGCGATCCTGCTCACCATTTATCTCGACCCGCCGCCGCACACGGTGCGCGGGTTGGCGGCTCGCCTTGGCGTCAGCAAGCCCGTTATCACCCGCGCCCTCGACACCATGGGCGCGCTCAAGCTGGTGTCGCGCCACCGCGACGAGAGCGACAAGCGCAACGTGCTCATCCGGCGCACTGTTGAAGGCGCGCTCTATGTCGAGCGATTGGGCGATGCTATCATTGCCAAAGCCATGGAGCTTCCGATTTGACCGCCCGCGACAGCCGCCTTCACGCCTTCCGACCCGATCTCGCCGACGCCCGCCTGCAAGGCGAGGTCACCGCCGAGCGCTTCGTCGCCGGCCGTCCGGCGCGCATTTCCGCATCGGTCGCCGACGTCCGCAAGGCACCGCGCCCCGATTCCGGTCTCAACACCCAACTGCTTTACGGCGACGAGGTCGTGGTCTTCGAGGAAGCCGAAGGCTTTGCCTGGCTCCAGGCTGAGCGCGACGGTTATGTCGGTTATGTCTCGTCAGGTGATCTTGCACCACGCGGCGCGGAACCGACCCATGTTGTCACCGCCTTGCGCAGCTTCGTCTATCCAGGTCCAGACATGAAGTCTCCGCGCAATGGCCAGCTCTCCATCGGCTCGCAGGTCACCGTTACCGGCTTCGCCGAAACGCGCGGCACGCGCTACGGGCTGCTGCCGTCGGGCGAGGCCGTGGTGCTGCAGCACCTGGCGCCGCTCGGCACCAAATCAGACGATTTCGTCGCTGTTGCCGAAAGGCTGATCGACACGCCTTATCTTTGGGGCGGTTTCAGCGCCTTCGGCATCGATTGCTCGGGCCTCGTTCAGTTGTCGATGCGCATGACAGGTCGCAAGGTGCTGCGCGATTCCGACATGCAGGAGGCGTCGCTTGGCACCCCGGTCGATGCAGGTGCCGAATTTTCCCAGCTGCGGCGCGGCGACCTGGTCTTCTGGAAGGGCCATGTCGCAATCATGACCGATGGCGAAAACATGATCCACGCCAACGGCCACACCATGACCGTTGCCCGTGAAGGCCTGCGCCAGGCCATCGACCGCATCGGCTACCTCTATGGCGGTCCGACCAGCTTCCGGCGACCGTGAGGGGCAATCAGCTTCGGGCGGTTTCGGGCTTTGTGATCGTGGAGAAGCGCTCCGCGCCCTGCGTTTTCTTGCTTTGGCAATTGATGGGGCTTCGGGGCCGCAGTCATCCCGGAAACCGGAGCGCAACCGGACCATCGTCAAGCACGGCCGGGTCTTCGTCCCAGCGACCGTCATGAATGCATCCGCGAACCCAGACCCCCGGCCGCGCCGATCAACGGCTCCCGGGTCTCACTGCGCTCGCCTGGGACGACGGGCGCGACTAGCTTGCCCACAAGGGGAGAAGTGACGGCGCCCTCAATAGCCGGCGTTGCGGTCGACCACGTTCTCCAGCGCAGCCCCGCGTTCAAAGGCTTCCATCTGGCTAAGCATCGGCGCCACCAGATGCGCGGGGTCGGAGGTCGCCGCCGCGTGCGGGGTGACGAACACCTTGGGGTGGTTCCACAGCGGGCTGGTCTTGGGCAAGGGCTCGACCTCGAACACGTCGAGGCTGGCTTCCTTCAGCGTGCCGTCGTCGAGCGCGCGCAGGATGTCGGCGTCGCGCTGCAGCTTGCCGCGCCCCGCATTGATCAGCACGGCTCCGCCGAGGCCGTTGCGCCGGCGCAGTTCCTTGAGCAAGCCATAATTGATGATGCCCTTGGTCGTGTCGGTCAGCGGCAACAGCACGACGAGGATGTCGGTCGCGTTGAGGAACGGCACCAGCCCGGCATCGCCGGCAAAAGTGTTGATGCCGGCTAGTTCCTGCGGCCGACGACTCCAGCCATTGATGCGGAAGCCGACTGCCTTGAGCACGTCGGCTGCGGCGCGACCGAGATTGCCCATGCCCATGATGCCGACGGAGATGTCCTCGGCTGGCCGCTGCGGCGGCTCGTGCCAGGCTTTCTTGGTCTGCTGGGCGCGGTAGAGCTGGCCCTGGCGATGATGGTCGAGCACCCGCCACAGCACATACTCGCTCATGTGCTGGCTGAGATTGTCGGCAACCACGCGCACGATCGGCACATCGGGCAGGCCGGGGTCGGCAAAGACGTGGTCGACGCCGGCGCCGATCGAAAAGATCGCCTTGAGGTTCGGCAGCTTGGCGAGCGTGCCCGGCTTCTGCTTCCACACAACCGCATAGTCGATCGAAGGGTCGGCAGCGCCATCGGGTTCGAGCACTACCTCGCGCTCCGCCGACAGCAGCTCATACCAGCGCTGCGGGTTGAACCCGGTGATCGAAAGAAGGATCTTGCCCTTGGCCTTGGTCGACATGCTCTTCCCTTGCGCCTGCTATTCGCTGACCACACCTGTCGGCGCCGTCTCGATCCGGAATGCCGCCGAGATCAGCGCCCGAGTGTAGTCGGTTTGCGGGCGCTCGAAAATCTGTTCGGAGGGTCCCGCCTCAACCACCTTGCCATTGCGCATGACGATAACCTCGTTGGCCAGCGCCCGCACCACCTTGAGGTCGTGGCTGATGAACAGATAGGCAAGGTCGTGCCTGGCCTGCAGGTTGCGCAGCAGGTCGACGACCTGTGCCTGCACGCTCATGTCGAGCGCCGAGGTCGGCTCGTCGAGCATGACGAAGCGCGGCTTGAGCACCATGGCGCGCGCAATGGCGATGCGCTGGCGCTGGCCGCCGGAAAACTCATGCGGATAGCGGAAGCGCGTTTCGGGATCGAGGCCGACTTCGCGCAGCACATCGACGACCTTCTGGTCGCGCTCGGCTGCCTTCAGCCGGGGCTCGTGGATCTTGAGCCCTTCCTCGATGATGTCGGCCACCGACATGCGCGGGCTGAGCGAGCCGAACGGGTCCTGGAACACGATCTGCATCTCGCGGCGCAGCGGGCGCATGGCGCCGAAGCTGAACTTGTCGATCTCGCGGCCTTCGAAATCGATCCGGCCCTGCGACGAGATCATGCGGGTCAAGGCAAGCCCCAGTGTCGTCTTGCCGGATCCGGATTCGCCGACGACGCCGACGGTCTGGCCGGCGCGCACCGCAACGTCGATGCCGTCGACGGCCTTCACGTGGTCGACGGTCTTGCGGAAAAAGCCTTGCTTGATCGGGAACCAAACCTTGACGTCCGAGCCCTGCATCACCGTCTTGGCCGACACGTCGACAACCGGCGGCTTGCCCTTCGGCTCGGCAGCCAGCAGGTGGCGCGTGTAGCTGTGCTGCGGATTGTCGAAAATCTCCTTCGTCGGCCCGCTTTCGACGATCTGGCCCTTGGTCATGACGCAGACCCGGTCGGCGATGCGCCGGACGATGCCGAGGTCATGGGTGATGAACAGCATCGACATGCCCTTGCGGGCCTTCAGTTTGGCGAGCAGCTCGAGAATCTGGGCCTGGACCGTGACGTCGAGCGCCGTCGTCGGCTCGTCGGCGATCAGCAGTTCCGGTTCGTTGGCTAGCGCCATGGCGATCATCACGCGCTGACGCTGGCCGCCGGAGAGCTGGTGCGGATAGGCGTCGAGGCGCTTCTTGGGGTCGCGGATGCCGACCTCCTCGAGCAGTTCGAGCGTGCGCGCCTTGGCCTGCCGCTCGCCCATGCCCTGGTGCAGCGACAGCACCTCGACGATCTGCTGCTCGATCGTGTGCAGCGGGTTGAGCGAGGTCATCGGCTCCTGGAAGATCATGGTGATCTTGTTGCCGCGCACCTTGCGCAATGCGTTCTCGTTCAGGGAGAGCAGGTCCTGGCCGCCAAACATCATCTTGCCCGACGGGTGGCTTGCCGGCGGATAGGGCAGGAGCTTGAGCACCGACAGGGCCGACACCGACTTGCCGGAACCCGATTCGCCGACCAGCGCCACCGTCTCGCCCTTGGCGATGTCGAAGGAGATGTGGTCGACGGCCTTTGTCGTTGTGCCGCCCTGGCTGAAGGCGACCGAGAGGTCCTGGACGGAGAGGAGAGGGGCGGCGCTCACTTGAACGTCTTCCTTGGATCGAAGGCGTCGCGGGTCGCCTCGCCGATGAAGATCAGCAGCGACAGCATCACCGAGATGACGACGAAGCCGGACAAACCGAGCCACGGCGCGTTGAGATTGCGCTGGCCTTGCTTGAGCAGTTCGCCGAGCGAGGCCGAGCCGGGCGGCAGGCCGAAGCCGAGGAAGTCGAGCGACGTCAGCGTCGAGATCGAGCTGTTGAGGATGAAGGGCAGGAATGTCAGCGTCGCCACCATGGCGTTGGGCAGCAGGTGGCGGAAGATGATGGTGCGGTTGGGCACGCCGAGCGCTCGCGCGGCGTTGACGTATTCGAAATTGCGGGCGCGCAGGAACTCTGCCCGCACCACGCCGACCAGCGCCACCCAGGAAAACAGCAGCATCAGCCCAAGCAGGATGAAGAAGCCCGGCGGCAGGATCGCCGCGACGATCAGCAGCAGATAGAGCACCGGGATCGCCGACCAGATTTCGATGAAGCGCTGGAACAGAAGGTCAGTCCAGCCGCCGAAATAGCCCTGCATGGCGCCTGCGGTCACGCCGATCAGCGCCGAGCCGGCGGTCAGGATCAGGCCAAACAGCACCGAGATGCGGAAGCCGTAGATGACGCGGGCGAGCACGTCGCGGGCCTGGTCGTCGGTGCCGAGCCAGTTCCAGTTGCCGACAGTGCAGTTGGGATCGTCGACGCCAAGCGGATAGCGTTGGCACCGCACGTCCTTGGCATACATCCAGGACGGCTTGGCGGGTGCCGCCTCGGGGATTTCGTTGTTGGTGGTGCGGTAGGAATAGCGGACCGGCGGCCAGATCGCCCAGCCATTGGCCGCGATCGCCTCCTGCACCAACGAGATGCGGTAGTCGGTAACAGGCAGGAAGCCCTCGTCGCCGAGGAAGGTCTCCTCGCCATAGTCGCTGATAACAGGCGAGTAGAACTCGCCCTTGAAGCGGATCAGAAGCGGCCGGTCGTTGGCGATCAGTTCGGAGAACAGCGACAGCACGAACAGCACGAGGAAGATCCACAGTGACCAGTAACCGCGGCGGTTGGCCTTGAAGCTCAGCCAGCGCCGCTTGTTGATCGGCGAGAGCCAGGGCCGCTTGACCGGCACGGATACGGTGTCGACCGCCGACATCAGACGTCCCTCCGTTCGAAATCGATGCGCGGGTCGATCCAGGTGTAGAGCAGGTCGGAGATCAGGGCGACGAACAGCCCCATCAGCGAGAAGATGTAGAGATTGGCGAACACCACGGGGTAGTCGCGGTCGAGCACGGAACGGAAGCCGAGCAGGCCGAGCCCGTCGAGCGAGAAGATGTTCTCGATCAAGAGCGAGCCGGTGAAGAAGGCGGAGATGAAGGCACCCGGGAAGCCGGCGATGACGATCAGCATGGCATTGCGGAAGACATGGCCGTAGAGCACCCGGTGTTCGGACAGGCCCTTGGCGCGTGCGGTGACGACATACTGCTTGCGGATCTCGTCCAGAAACGAGTTCTTGGTGAGCAAAGTGGTGGTGGCGAAGGCTGACAGCACGAGCGCCGTCAGCGGCAGCGCCAGATGCCAGAGATAATCGAGCACTTTGCCGCCGAGTGAGAGCTGGTCGAAATTCTCCGAGGTCAGGCCGCGCAGCGGGAACCAGTCGAAGAACGAACCGCCGGCAAACACCACCATCAAAAGGATGGCGAACAGGAAGGCCGGGATGGCGTAGCCGATGATGATGATACCGCTGGTCCAGATGTCGAAGCTCGAACCATCCTTGACCGCCTTGCGGATGCCGAGCGGGATCGAGATCATGTAAGACAGGAGCGTGATCCAGATGCCGAGCGAGATCGACACCGGCATCTTCTCGAGGATCAGGTCGAGCACCGAGACGTCGCGGAAGTAGCTCTCGCCGAAGTCGAAGCGGATGTAGTTCCACAGCATCATGAAGAAGCGTTCGAGCGGCGGCTTGTCGAAGCCGAACTGCTTTTCAAGCTTGGCGATGAACTCCGGATCGAGGCCTTGCGCGCCGCGGTACTTGGACGAACCTTCGCCACCCGCTGGATCGAAGTTGTTGTTACCGCCGAGGTCGCCGCTGCTGCCCGACAGACGGTCGGCGGCGTCGCCGCCCTGGCCGGTCAGCTTGGCGATGACCTGCTCGACCGGCCCGCCCGGCGCGAACTGGATGACGGCAAACGAGATCGCCATGATGCCGAACAGGGTCGGGATCATCAGAAGGATGCGGCGGAGGATATAGGCGCCCATCAGGCGAAGCCCCTCGAACGGAGCGTGGGTTCAGTCCTAGAAATCTCAGGTCTTGCCAATACGTGCAGCCTTGTCCTTGTCGAACCACCACATCGCCTCGACGGGAAAGCCGAAGTCCGGCTTCGGCTCCTTGTAGCCGAACATGTCCCAGAAGGCGGCGCGGTGATTCGCCGAAAACCAATTTGGAATCCAGTCTTGCCGGGCGCGCAAGAGCCGGTCGAGCGCGCGCATGGCAACCGTCAGCGTTTCGCGATCCTTGGCCGCACCCACGGCGTCGATCAGCGCGTCGACGGCAGGATCGGCAGTGCCGGGCAGATTGGTCGAGCCCTGCAACTTGGCCGAGCGCGAGTGGAACAGCCCGTCGATCTCGTCGCGGCTGGGCGTCGCCGAAAACCCGGCCGCCGCCGAAATGGCATCGTAGTCGAAGCTTGTCTGCCGGGCCTGATACTGGGTCGAATCGACCAGGCGCAGCGTAGCTTCGATGCCGATCGCCTTCATGTTTTCGGCCCAGGGCGAGTACACACGCACGAAAGCGTCGTCGTCGACGAGGATTTCGAGCGTCAGCGCCTCGCCCTTGTCGTTGCGCAGCCTGCCATCCTTGCGGACCCAGCCGGCGTCGGAAAGCAGCTTCGACGCCTGGCCGAGCAGCTTGCGGTCGCGGCCCGAACCGTCCGAAGGCGGCTGCAGCACGGCTTCGCCGAAGGTCTCGTCGGGGATGCGGCCGCGGAACGGTTCGAGCAGCGCCAGTTCGGCTGGGGAGGGCAGGCCCTCGGCCTTGTAGGCCGATTTCTCGAATGTCGACTGCGAGCGTTCGTAGGAACCATAGAACAGGTTGCGCTTCGTCCATTCGAAATCGAAGCACAGGGCAATTGCCTGGCGCACGCGGGGATCGCGGAAACGCGCGCGGCGCTGGTTCAGCGCCATCGCCTGCATCGTTGGTCGCTTTTCGCTGGGAAACTCGCGCTTGATCACCTTGCCGGCCGTGAAGGCGGGGAAATCGTAGCCGGTGGCCCAGATGCGCGCCGTGGCTTCCTGGCGGAAATGGATGTCGCCTTTCTTGAAGGCTTCAAACGCTGCCTGCCGGTCCTGGTAGAATTCGACGCGGATGCGGTCGAAATTGTAGAGGCCGCGGCTGACCGGCAGGTCGCGGCCCCAATAGTCGGCGACGCGCTCGTATTCGATGGACTGACCGGGCGACACGCGGCCGACCTTGTAGGGGCCTGAACCGAGTGGCGCCTTGAGCTCCGACGCGTCGAACGGGTGGGTCTCGAAGAAAGCTTTGGCCGGAATGGCGTAGGTCGCGACATCAAGGATGGTGCGGTCCGACTGCTTGCCGTCGAAGGTCAGCCGCAGCGTATGCGGGTCGAGCGCCTTCGCCTCCTTGAGATGGCTGAGCGGCAGAAGCAGGTTGGGATGCCCGTCCTTCTTGAACAGGTCGAAGGCAAATACCGCGTCGTCGGCGGTGAACGGCGTGCCGTCGTTGAAGCGCGCCTCGGGCCGCAGCGCGAAGTCGAAGCTGTTGCGGTCGTCGGAGATCGTCACCGAACTGGCGAGCAGGCCGTAGATTGCATCGGGCTCGTCGATCGCCCGCACCATCAGCGAATCGTAGCAAAGCTCCATGCGCGGCGGCGCGTCGCCCCTGGCGACGAAGGTGTTGAGCGTGTTGAAGGTCAGCGGGCTCTGGTTGAAGTACCAGTAGTTCGGCAAAAAATTGAATGTGCCGCCCTTGGGCGCGTCGAGATTGACGAAGTCGAAATGGGTGAAGTCGGGGCCGTATTTCAGGTCGCCGAAGGCCGACAGCCCGTGCAGTCCGGTGCCGGTCGGGCTCGCCGCGAAGGCGCGCCCCGGGATGAAGGGGGCGGCCGCTGCAGCTGCGCCGAGCGCGAGGAAGTCCCTGCGGGGGAGGCGCGCGCTCAATTGACGCCCTTGTATTTGGCGGCCAGCGCCGCTTCCTTGTCCTTGTCGATCCACCATGAATTGATATCAGCGCCGATGAAGCCCGGCTGCTTGTCGGGAATGCCGAACTTGTTCCAGTAGGCCAGCCACAGCACCGAGCGGTGGTATTGCGGCACGGCGTAATAGTTCCACAACAGCACGCGATCGAGCGCATGGGTGGCGGCCAAGAGGTCATCGCGGTCGGTGGCGAAGATGACGCGCTCGACCAGCGCATCGACGATAGGGTCGTTGATGCCCATGACATTGCGCGAACCGGGCTTGGCTGCGGCCTTCGATCCCCAGAAATCGCGCTGCTCATTGCCCGGCGACGACGACTGGTTGAGGATCGTCGTCGTCACGTCGAAATCGTAATTGTCGATCCGGTTGACGAACTGGCTGGTGTCGACCATGCGCAGCGTCGCATCGATGCCGAGCCGGCGCAGGCTATCGATGAAGGGGCTCGCTATGACCTCGTCGGTGGCGTCCTTGCCGAGGAATTCGATCTTGAACTGCTCGCCCTTGTCGTTCATCAGCTTGCCGCCCTTGGCGCGCCAGCCGGCCTCGGCGAACAGGCCGATCGCCTGGCGGAGATACTGCCGCTCGGCCTGCGGCGTGTCGTAGACCGGCAGCTTGAACTCCTCGGTGAACAGCTCCGGCGGCAGCTTGTCCTTGTACTGCGTCAACAGCTCCAGTTCCTTGCCGGCGGGCAAGCCGCTCGAGGCCAGGTCCTGGCCCTGGAAATAGCTGTTCGTGCGGGTGTTGAGCCCGAAGAACAGGGTGCGGTTCATGTATTCGAAATTGTAAGCCAGCGTCAGCGCCTGCCTGACGCGGCGATCCTGGAACTGCGGGCGGCGTAAATTGAGCGCATAGCCTTGGAATGGCTCGCCCGAGGTCGTCTTGAATTCCTTCTTGATGACGTCACCTGCCTGGAGGGCGGGGAAATTATACTGCGTCGACCAGCGCCGCGAGCTGTTCTCCGGCTTGATGTCCTCCAGGCCGCCCTTCTTGAAGGCTTCCCATTCGGCGTTGTCGTCGAGGAAGTAAGCGTAGCGGCGCTTGTCGAAGTTGTTGCGCCCGACATTGACCCCGACATTTGCGCCCCAATAGTCGGGCACGCGTGTCCAGACGATCTCGGTGCCCGGTTTGAAGCTCTCGACCTTGTAGGCGCCCGAGCCCAACGGAATCTCGAGCGTCGGCCGGGTGATGTCGCGCTTCTTGCCCGCAGCGTCGGTTCCTTCCCACCAGTGCTTGGGCAAGACCACCAGGTCGCCCATGATCTTGGGCAGTTCCCGGTTGCCTTTCTGGTTGAAGCGGAAGGTCACCTCGCGTTCGCCCGTCGCCACCGCCTCGGTCACGTTGACGTAGTACTGGCCATATTGCGGGCTGTTGGCCTTCAGGACATTGAAAGACCAGATGACATCATCGGTCGTGATCGGCTGGCCGTCATGCCATTTGGCGCGCGGGTCGAGCCGATAGGTCGCGTAGGAGTAGTCGGCCGGAAACTTGTAGGCATCGGCGATCATCGGGTGGCTGGTGCTGGGCTCGTCTATCGACTGCTCCATCAGCGTTTCATAGATCAGTCCGCCGCCAAAGCCGACGAAACCGGCTGCCGGCAAGCCCTTGATGATGTAGGGATTGAAGCTGTCGAAGGTGCCCGGCGTCGTCGAGTTGAGCGTGCCGCCCTTGGGCGCGTTCGGATTGACGAAATCGTACTGCTTGAAATCCTGACCGTATTTGGAAACGCCGTTCAGGGTTGACGAGGTCTGCCATTCCTGGGCGTTGGCAGGTGCCGTCGACAGGGCCGCAACGGCGAGACCTGCAATCGCAAGAAACCTGGTCAGGCAAGCCTTCATCAAAATCCCCTTCGCCCGGTGCTTCGCGACACTCTAATTCATTCCCGGCGCATGGAAACCGGCCGTTCGACAAATGTCGCCTTATGTTTGCGCCAGGCAACAAAAAAGCCGGGCTAAACCCGGCTTTTTCAAGATGCGAAGATTACAAATCGCTTAGTGAGCGGTGGCCGGAGCGGCGCCCTCTGCAGGAGTCGCAGGGGCTGCGCCTTCAGCCGGAGCTGCGGCAGGCGTGGCGGCCGGAGCAGCGTCAGCCGCGGGCAGCGGTGCCGGGCTGTCCGACTGCGAATTCAGGTAGGCGATCAGGTTTGCGCGCTCGTCATCCTTCTTGATGCCGGCGAAGCCCATCGCGGTGCCCTTGATGTAGCCCTTGGGCGACGTCAGGAAGTGGTTGAGGTGCTCGAAGTCCCAGACGACCTTGCCGCCTTCCGAGAATTCCTTCATCGGGCCCGAATAGCCGAAGCCCTCATGCGAGGCGATCGGACGGTTGACCACGCCCCACAGGTCCGGACCGACCTTGTTCGGGCCGCCCTTCTCGATCGAGTGGCAGGCAGTGCACTTCTTGAACACGGCAGCACCCGCCTCGGCGTTGGCGCTGGCCAGGAGCTGGGCGATCGGTACGGCAGCCGGAGCAGCCTCGCCGCCGCCGGCACCTGCGCCGCCTTCTTCAGCGGCTTCGATGGCAAAGCCGGGCTTCTCTGGAACCGGGGCTGCGAAGATCGCGTCCGACACCAGCGAGATGGAGAACACCACAAAGGCAGTACCCAGCAGACCGCCAAGCACCTTGTTCATTTCAAATGAGTCCATACGCCCCTGGCTCCCTTATCCGGCCGATCACCATCCTCTGCGATCGCTGCCGTTCGTCGGTATCGTCTGTCGCCCGGCTGGCCGGGTCAAATCGCGCGGAAACTAGGTCTTTTGCTTGCCGGTTGCAACACCTATAAGGGCCCTTCCAGTGAGACCTTTTGACACTTTCCAACACCATTAGAAACAGTCGCCAAGCCATGTCCACCCTTGTCCTGATCCCCGCCCGCATGGCCTCGACACGCTTGCCCGGCAAGCCATTGGCCGACATCGCCGGCCGGCCGATGATCGTCCACGTAGCGGCCCGCGCGTCCGAATGCGGGCTCGGCCGCGTGGTCGTGGCGACCGACAGCGACATGGTCGCGGAAACGGTGCGGACGCACGGCTTCGAGGCGGTCATGACACGCGCCGACCATGAGTCGGGTTCGGACCGCATCTTCGAGGCACTGACGACGCTCGATCCGAAGGGTACGGTCGACACCGTCGTCAATGTCCAGGGTGACCTGCCGACGATCGATCCCGCGATCATCCAGGCAGCACTTCGGCCGCTGGAGGACGAGTCGGTCGACATCTCGACGCTCGGTGTCGAAATCACCCGCCACGAGGAAAAGGTCGATCCCAACGTTCCCAAGATCATCGGTTCGCCACTGTCGGCCGGGCGGATGAGGGCACTCTACTTCACCCGTGCGACGGCGCCCTGGGGCGACGGCCCGCTCTATCATCATGTCGGGCTCTATGTTTACCGCCGCGCAGCGCTCGAACGCTTCGTCGGGCTCGGCCCGTCGCCGCTGGAAAAGCGCGAGCGTCTCGAGCAGCTGCGCGCGCTGGAAGCCGGCATGCGCATCGACGTCGAAATCGTCGACACGGTGCCGCTGGGCGTCGACACGCCGGAGCATCTCGAACGCGCGCGCGAACTTCTCTCGAACTAGAACAGACAGGCCGACCATGCCGACGACGACCAACAAGATTTCCTTCCAGGGCGAGCCGGGCGCCAATTCCGACACCGCCTGCCGCAACATGTTCCCCGACATGGAGCCGCTGCCCTGCGCGACCTTCGAAGATGCTTTCAACGCGGTGGAGACCGGCAAGGCCGATCTCGCCATGATCCCGATCGAGAACACGATCGCCGGCCGTGTCGCCGACATCCATCACCTGTTGCCTGAATCGAAGCTGCACATCGTCGGCGAGTATTTCCTGCCGATCCATTTCCAGCTGATGGTCCTGCCGGGCGTTCAGCGTTCCGAGATCAAGACCGTGCACAGCCACATCCACGCGCTCGGCCAGTGCCGCAAATACATCCGCAAGAACAGCTGGAAGCCGGTGATCGCCGGTGACACCGCGGGTGCCGCCAAGCTGGTGTCCGAGGTCAAGGACCGGACGATGGCGGCGCTCGCGCCGCGTCTCGCCGCCTCGCTCTATGGCCTGGACATACTGGAAGAGAATGTCGAGGACACCGACAGCAACGTCACGCGCTTCGTCGTCCTGACCAAGAACAAGCAGTGGGTCGAGCGTCCGAGCCAGGATGCCAAGATGATGACGACCTTCATGTTCCGCGTCCGCAACGTACCGGCGGCGCTGTACAAGGCGATGGGCGGCTTCGCCACCAACGGCGTCAACATGACCAAGCTGGAGAGCTACCAGCTCGGCGCCTTCACTGCGACGCTGTTCTACGCCGACATCGAGGGCCATCCGGAGGACCCGGGTGTCACCCACGCGCTGGAGGAGCTGCGCTTTTTCTCACGCGAGGTGCGCATCCTCGGCGTCTACCCGGCGAGCGATTCCCGCGAGGCGTGGCAGGTCGCCGACTGAGCATTTCAGTCAGCCCTCGTCCGCCCAGGCGTGGATGAGCTGGTAGGCGATGGTATTTCCCGGCGGCACCCGGAGCTCGCCGGGATGGGTGCCTGCGCGCAACTGCAGGACCTCCGCCAGGCCACTATCGTCTCGTCTCACCACAGATTGAATTGTGCGTTCGCTACACCTGGCGCAGCATCGGCTGCGCTAGGACAAGCCCATGGGTACGGCTGCCATCCAGGGGGAATTGTGGGGCGCCAAGGCGCGCGACTGGGCCGAAGTCCAGGAACCCGCATGGCGGCCGGTGTTCGAAAATGTCATGACGCTGGTCGGCGTCGGGCGAGGTAAGAGGCTGCTCGATGTCGGCTGCGGCGCCGGTGGATTGCTAAGTCTTGCGCGAGAGCGTGGCGCGGCCGTCGCAGGCCTCGACGCGTCGGGGGCGCTGGCGGCCATCGCACGACAGCGCTTGCCTGACGCCAGCATCGAAGTCGGCGAGATGGAGGAATTGCCCTTCGTCGACGGCGCCTTCGACATCGTGACTGGCATCAACGCTTTCCAGTTCGCAGGCGACATGGTCCGCGCCCTCAGCGAGGCGGCTCGGGTTTGCCACGGCCGCGGCATTGTTTTCATGCTGGTTTGGGGCCAGCGCGACAAGAGCCAGTTGCAGCTGGCAGCGATGAGCGCGCTCGGGCCGTTGCTGCCGCCTTCGCCCGCATCTGCTGTGCCATCGCTTTCGAACCCCGGGGTGATCGAGGCGTTCATGAGCAGGGCCGGGCTTGAGCCGATCGATGACGGGCAACTTGACGCCACCATCGTCTTCCCCGGTAAGGACATAGCCTTGCGAGCCTTCGCTTCGGCCGGGATTGTCACGCGCGCCGAACGCCATTCGGGGGCCGACAGAGTTCGGGACGCGCTGATCGATGCCATTGCGCCCTATGTACGCGCGGATGGTCAGGTCGCGCTTGCCAATCAGTTTCGCTGGGTGAAGGCGAGGCCAGCGCCCTAGTCGCTCTCCGCCCAGGTGCGGATGAGCTGGTGCGCGATGGCATGTCCCGGCGGCACCCTGAGCTCGCCGGGATGGGTGCCGGCGAGCATCTGCAGGACCTCCGCCCGGGGGAACCAGCGGCAGTCCTCAAGTTCGTCGGTGTCCCTTGAAATGTCGTCGTTCAGCGCCTCGCCATAGCAGCCGATCATCAGCGAGTAGGGGAACGGCCAGGGCTGGCTCGAATGGTAGACGACGCGACCGAGCCGGATGCCGGCTTCCTCGAGCGTTTCGCGCCGCACCGCCGCCTCGATGGTTTCGCCCGGCTCGATGAAGCCGGCGAGCGCCGAATAGACACCCGGCGCGAAATGCCGGCCGCGCCCCATCAGGCACTTGTCGCCCGACACCGTCAGCATGATGGCGACGGGGTCGGTGCGCGGGAAATGCTCGGTACCGCATCCCGTGCAGTGGCGCTTGTAGCCGCCGGCGCGCATTTCGGTTGCAGCACCACAGCGGCCACAGAAGCGGTGGCTGGCATGCCAGGCAAGCAGTGCCGCGCCCTGCGCCAGGGCGCCGAGACCGGCTTCGTCGGTCAGGCGTTGCGCCAGAATCGATCGGAAGTCGATGGATTTGATGTGCTCCGGTAGGCCCTCCTGCTCCGCAGCGACGGGCAGGGCCAGCATGGCGATTTCGTCAGCGCGGCCGAGCAGGATCGCCTCGCCGGTCCCAGCCCCCAGCGCCTCGGCTGCCGCGCGCGAGAAATAGGGGGTGGCCGACCCGCCGCTGAAATCGAGCAGCAACCGCCCTTGCGCGACCAGAATCAGTCTCGCGCCGGGTTCGGCGAGGGCCTTCACAGCCGAATCGTCGCTGCGCTTTTCCGACTGGCGGTCGATGATGTTGCCGGAGAAGCCGAGGAAATGGCTGGCTTCACGCTGGGGGGCGTCGAACAGGCTGAAAGGCATCTGGAACTCTGGTGTGCGTCAGGGCAGCGTTATAGAGCCGACTTGATGCTCTCGGCAAACCGGTGGAGATCGTCGCGGCGATAGGGCTGGCGCACGCCATGGCCCCAGACCGGGCCGGGCCAGCCGGGATCGCCCTCGGTGCGCGCGACGACGTGAAAATGCAGTTGCCGCACGATGTTGCCGAGCGCGCCGCTGTTGATCTTGGCGCAGCCGGTTGCACGCTTCAGCGCATGCGCCACCATGTTGCTCTCGAAGGTCAGCATCGCCTGGTCGAGCGGGGTCAGGTCATGGATTTCCTCGACGCCGGGGCGCTGCGGCACCAGCACCAGCCAAGGCCAGCGCTGGTCGTTCATGACGCGCAATTCGCAAAGGCCGAGCCACATCAGCGGTTCGCTGTCGGCGTCGAGACGCGAATCCAGCGTAAACCCGGCCTTGAGCCCCGAAATCATTGGCGTTTCCCTTGTTTGATCGAAGGCTAGAGTGTGGCTGTCACGGCTGCAAGCGAATCATTGAAAAGGTTGGCCCTGAAACGTTGGCGCACTGACGCACCGCGCGTTGCACCGATATGCTATGCGTCGAACGTCAGCGGAGATGCGCAATGTTTGCCGGTCAGCTTGCTCTGGTTCTCGCGGCCGCCTTTGCCGGTGCGGCATTCTACATCAATTTCGCCGAACAGCCCGCACGGCTTGGCCTCGACGACAAAAATCTGCTTGCCCAGTGGAAGCCGAGCTATGCCGCCGGCTTCACCATGCAGGCGAGCCTGGCATTCGCCTCCGGCATGCTCGGCCTTCTCACCGCCTGGCTGACCGCGGATTGGCGCTGGGTGGTGGGCGCCGCGCTGATGCTTGCCAATTGGCCCTATACGCTGCTTGGTATCATGCCGACCAACAAGCGCATCGAGGCTATACCGAACGAAGAGGGCGGTGTCGCATCCCGCAGGCTGATCGTGCATTGGGGCACGCTGCATGCGCTGCGCACCGGCCTCGGCATCGCGGCAACGCTTTCCTATCTCTGGGCGCTGAATTCCGGCGGTGCCTGATCGCCGCATCAACATGTCGCCCAAGGCTCTTGCAATTGGTGTGGCAATTGCCGATATGGAGGTTGGGAGGTTGGTGGTGGACGATCCACTCGCCAACCGGGTCAGGTCCGGAAGGAAGCAGCCCTAACGAGCCCGGAACGGGTCATTGTTCCAGCCTCCCGCCTCTTCGCCCTTCTCCGCGTCATTGACGGCGTTGCGCCGTGCGGGCGAAACTCGTTTCGCGGAATCGGCCCTCGTGGCCGTGGCAGGGGCGCCAATACCAACGGGCGAACGGGGCGGATGAGCGAAGCCGGACAGACCGATAAGACCAAGGACGGCGCCTATCGCGTTCTCGCACGCAAGTACCGTCCGGCGGATTTCACCGCACTCGTCGGCCAGGAGCCGATGGTCCAGACGCTCACCAACGCCTTTTCCTCGGGTCGTATCGCCCAAGCCTGGATGCTGACCGGCGTCCGCGGTGTCGGCAAGACCACCACCGCCCGCATCTTGGCGCGCGCGCTCAACTACAAGACCGCTGACATTGACCGCCCCTCGGTCGACCTGTCGGTGCTCGGCGAGCACTGCCAGTCGATCATGGAAGGACGCCACGTCGACGTCATCGAGATGGACGCCGCGTCCCACACCGGCATCGACGACATCAGGGATATCATCGACCGTGTCCGCTATGCGCCCGTGTCGGCGCGCTACAAGGTCTACATCATCGACGAGGTGCACATGCTCTCGACGCAGGCTTTCAACGGCCTGCTGAAGACGCTGGAAGAGCCGCCGCCCCACGTCAAGTTCATCTTCGCCACCACTGAAATCCGCAAGGTTCCGATCACGGTGCTGTCGCGCTGCCAGCGCTTCGACCTGCGCCGTATCGACGCCGGCAAGCTTGTCGGGCATCTCCGCAACATTGCCCGGCAGGAAGGCATTTCGGTCGAGGACGACGCGCTTGCCATGGTCGCGCGCGCGGCAGAGGGCTCGGCGCGCGATTCTTTGTCCATCCTCGACCAGGCCATTGCCCATGGCGGCGGTACGGTGACCACGGAAGCTGTACGCGCCATGCTCGGCCTTGCCGACCGGGCGCGGGTGGTCGACCTGTTCGAAAACATCATGAAGGGCGACATCGCCGCTGCCCTTGGCGAGCTGCGCGCCCAGTACGATACCGGCGCCGACCCGGTGGCTGTGCTCAACGATCTTGCCGAATTCACCCATCTGGTCACCCGCCTGCGCTTCGTGCCGTCGGCGGCCGACGACGCCTCGCTGTCCGAGGACGAGCGCAAGCGCGGCGTGGAATTCGCCCAGGCCTTGTCGGTGCGTGTGCTGTCGCGTGCCTGGCAGATGCTGCTCAAGGGCATTCCCGAGGTGCAGTCGTCCAATCGTCCGGTCAGTGCCGCCGAGATGGTGTTGATCCGGCTGGCGCATGCCGCCGATCTGCCCACTCTCGACGAGGCATTGAAATCCCTCGGCGACGCGCCGCCGCAGCCTTCCGGCGCACCGCGCAATGGCGGCATGCCCGCTGGCGGTGGCAATGGCGGAGGCGCTTCGGCCGTGTCGCAGGCGCGCATGCCGGTCAGCAATGGCGGCGGCCAGGCGATGCGCCTGGTTGAAAGCGCGCCAGCGCCTACGGCCTTTGTCGCGCCGACGCCGACGCCGGCGCCGACGCCGGCGCCGGAACCAGTTGTCGATGCCGTGCCTGTGCGCACCATCGCCGAACTCGCGAACCTTGCCGAAGCCAATCGCGAAATGGCCTTCAAGGTGCTGATCCGCCGTGCCGTGCGCCCGGTGCGCATCGAGCCCGGCCATATCGAATGCAGCCTGACTTCGGACGCCCCGCGTACCTTCCTCAACGATCTGACGGTGAAGCTGAAGGCCTGGACCGGACGTCACTGGATGGTGTCGCTGTCCAAGGAAGAAGGCGGGCCGACGCTTGCCGAGATCGAGGCGACCAAGCGCGAAGTCGCGCTGACAGACGCCAAGGCGGACCCGACGGTGGCGGCGATCCTGGCGCGCTTTCCCGGCGCCAAGATCATCGACGTGCGGCTGCCGACAACACCGGATGCGCCCGATATCGATACCGACACCGAGTTGCAGCCCGATCCGGGCATCGGTCTCGACAATGACGACGACGACCCGTTCTGAGACGACCCGTTCTGAGACGAAAGGACAAAGACGATGAAGGATCTCCTCGGCCTGATGGGCAAGGCGAAGGAAATGCAGGCCAAGCTGCAGGCCATGCAGGAAGAAGTTGCCCTGCTCGAAGCCACCGGCCAGTCCGGCGGCGGCCTCGTGACGGTAACCCTGTCCGGCAAGTCGGAAATGAAGGCGCTGAAGATCGATCCGTCGCTGCTTAGGGAAGGCGAGGGCGAGATCCTCGAGGACCTGATCGTCGCCGCGCATAACGATGCCAAGGCCAAGGTCGAGGCGACGATGCAGGAAAAGACCAAGGCGCTGACCGCCGGCCTGCCGATCCCGCCCGGCATGAAGCTGCCGTTCTGAGAATAGGCAATAGCGAGTAGCCAATGGCGGTGCGGCGCTTGAGGTTCAGGCGCCGTTCCTGATCTATCTGTTCACTGTTCTCCTAGAATCTGGTCACGACGCTGATCCCCAGTCCTTCGAACCGGTCCATGGCCATCAGCGCCGCCGGGGCGTCGTCGAGGCTGATGTGCTTGCCGACCAGCAATTGCGGGGCAAGCTTGCCTGCCTCGATCATCTGCATCATCGCCTCGTAGCGGAACGCCTGCATGCCGTGGCTGCCGAGGATTTCGAGTTCATGGGCGATCACCTTGCCCATCGGGATCCTGGGATCAGCATGGTCGCCGAGCATCAGCCCGACCTGGACGTGGCGGCCACGCCGGCGAAGGTTGGCGATCGAGTTGTAGCAGGTGGCGGGATGGCCGAGCGCGTCGAGCGACAGATGCGCACCGCCCGCCGTGAGCTCGCGCACCGCGCCGACGACATCGGTCTCGCGTGAGGCATTGATCGTCGCCACCGCACCCATTTTCCTGGCAAAGTCGAGCTTCTCATCCGAGAGGTCGATGGCGATTGCATTGGCGCCCGACGCTGCCGCGATCATGATCGCCGACAGGCCGACACCGCCGCAGCCGTGCACTGCCACCCATTCGCCTGGCTTGACACGGCCCTGGTCGACGACGGCGCGGAACGAGGTGATGAAGCGGCAGCCGAGGCTGGCTGCGGTGACGAAATCCATGCTGTCGGGCAGCCGCACCAGGTTGGTGTCGGCGAAATCGACAGCGACATATTCGGCGAACGAACCCCAGGCGGTGAAGCCCGGCTGGAACTGGTGTTCGCAGACCTGGTGATTGCCCGAGGTGCATTCAAAGCAGCGTCCGCAGCCGCCGACGAAGGGCACGGTGACGCGGTCGCCGGCCTTCCAGCGCGTGACCTGCCGGCCGGCGGCGACGACGACGCCGGCGAGTTCGTGGCCCGGCACATGCGGAAGGGTGATGTCGGCGTCGTGCCCCATCCAGCCATGCCAGTCGCTGCGGCAGAGCCCGGTGGCCTCGACCTTGATCACCACGCCGCCGGGTGCAGGCGCTGGTTCGGCGACAGTCTGGACCTTCGGCGGTTGCCCAAATTGTTCGAACAGCACGGCTTTCATGGTCGCCTCCAACTGATTTTCGGCCGCCACGATGCGTGCCTTTGCCTGTCATTGACCTGACCATAACGACCGGCCGTCGCAGAGGCGAGCCCGGCCAGGAGGCGCTGTCTGCCGCTCGGCCATCATTTTGCCCGAAACGGGCGCATTCTTGCTGCAATCTGGGGACGTGGCGGGCTTACGAGAGGGGCGCTTTTGATCGCCAAAAATTGGAAGATGCCGATTTTGGTCGGCGTCGTCGCCTCGCCGTTCATCGTTTCCGGGTGCACCACCAGCAAGCTCGCTGACGGGATCACCACGAGCTCGGTCCGTTCGGGTTCCTACGCCTATTCGGCGAAGGACAAGGAATGCCTGGCGCGCGCGATGTTCTTCGAATCCAACCGCTCGAGCCGCGATGGCCTCGTTGCCGTCGGCAGTGTCGTCATGAACCGGCTCAAGTCGGGCGAATATGGTGACACTGTCTGCGGCGTCGTCGGCCAGAAGGGCCAGTTCGCGCCCGGCGTGCTGTCGCGGCCGATGAATTCGCAGGCACTGCCCGACGTGCAGGCGGCAGCAGAATCCGTGCTCAAGGGCGAGCGCCACCCCAAGGTGAAGCCAGAGGTGATGTTCTTCCATACCGCCGGGCTGAAGTTCCCCTACAAGAACATGCACTACACCACAGTTGCCGGCGGCAATGCGTTTTACGAGAAGCGTAGCCGGCGCAAGCTGCCCGTGGCCGAGCCGGACACGATGGTCGCTTCCGCCGCACAGCCGACGCTGCCGGGCGTCGTCGAGCAGCAGCCGACCACGGTCGCTTCTGCCGGCTCCGACGCGGCGTTGGCCAGCGCGATGTCGTTTCAGGCGACACCGGAAAACGCCGACGCGATCGGCGCGCTCATTGCGAGCCAGGAACGGCCGATGGAATGAGGGATAGCGAATAGTCAGTAGCGAGTGGAGGAAAGAGGCGGCGGCCGCTCCTCGGCCCACTATTCACTACTCACCATTGCCTAGTCGTTTTATATCGCTTCCATGTCCAAGCGAATCGCCGGTCCCGAGATCGAACGCCTGATCCAGCTTCTGGCCAAGGTGCCGGGGCTCGGCCCGCGTTCGGCCCGCCGCGCCGCCCTTCACCTGATCAAGAAGAAAGAACAACTGCTGGCGCCGTTGGCCGCCGCCATGGGCGAGGCGGTCGACAAGGTCAGGGTGTGCTCGACCTGCGGCAATGTCGACACCTCCGATCCGTGCATGATCTGCACCGATCCACGCCGCGACCCCACCACCATCATCGTCGTCGAGGACGTGTCCGACCTCTGGGCGCTGGAGCGGGCCGGCGCGATGAATGCGAAATTCCATGTGCTCGGCGGCACGCTGTCGCCGCTCGACGGCGTCGGCCCCGACCAACTGACCATCAGGCAACTGGTCACCCGCATCGCCGAGGGCGGGGTCAGCGAGGTGATCCTGGCCGTCAACGCCACCGTCGAGGGCCAGACGACCGCGCATTATCTGACCGACCAGCTCTCCGGTTTCGACGTCAAGGTGACGAGGCTGGCGCATGGTGTGCCGGTCGGCGGCGAGCTCGATTATCTCGACGAGGGCACGCTGTCGGCCGCATTGAAGTCGCGGACTGTGTTTTGACGTAATTGGCTTGCAGGGAGGCTGGATGAGACTTTCGGCATTGTATTCGCCTCTTCGCACCCTCTGGCCTGCCGGCCTCCCGCGCAAGGTGGGAGAACAGCTGTCGCCACCGTCTCCGCCATTCACCAACATCGCAGAAAGAGCGGCGAGCCCGAAGCTGCCGATCTCCCCCCTTGCGGGGGAGATGGCCGGCAGGCCAGATGGGGGTGCGAAGAGGCGCGCCGTTTCCGTCTTGGCTACCCTTGCCGCCGCGCTAATCGCCTTCGCCGCCCCCGCTTCCGCCGCCAGGATCGACGACCAGTTCCAGGCCTGGCTCGCCAAGGACCTCTGGCCCGAAGCCAAGGCCAAGGGAATCTCCAAAGCGACGTTCGACGCTGCGTTCCAGGGCGTGTCGCCCAATCTCAAACTGCCCGATCTCGTGCTCCCCGGCGAAAAGCCGAAGACACCGAAGAAACAGCACCAGGCCGAGTTCGGCTCGCCCGGCAACTACTTCTCCGAAAAGACGCTCGGTGCCGTCACCTCAGGCGGGCGCGCGCGGGCGGGCGCAAATGCGAAGACACTCGCTGCGATCGAAAAGCGTTTCGGCGTGCCAGGCGGCGTGGTGCTGGCGATCTGGGGGCGCGAGTCGGGCTTCGGTGCCGCCAAGATGCCGTACGATGCCTTCGAGGTTCTCGGCACCAAGGCCTTCCTGGCGACCCGCAAGGAAATGTTCCGCAAGGAGTTGCTGGCCGGTTTGGAGATGGTCGAACGCGGGCTGGTCAGTCGCAAGGCAATGCGCTCGTCCTGGGCTGGTGCACTCGGCCAGCCGCAGTTCCTGCCGACCTCGTTCCTGAAGCATGCCGTGGATTTCGACGGCGACGGCCGCGCCGACATCTGGAACTCGACGCCTGACACGCTGGCCTCCATCGCCAACTATCTCGTCCATTATGGCTGGGCAAAGGGCCGCGACTGGGGTTTCGAGGTGTCGCTGCCGGAGAGCGTCACCTGTGCTCTGGAAGGCCCCGACCAAGGCAAGAAGATCTCGGACTGGGCCGCGATGGGTATCACCCGCGTTGGCGGCAAGCCGTTCCCTCAGAATGAGGCACGGGCCGAGGGTTTCCTGATGATGCCGGCGGGGCGCAACGGCCCGGCCTTCATTGTCACGCCCAATTTTTATGTGCTCAAGGAATACAACGAGAGCGACGTCTACGCGCTGTTCATCGGCCACGGCGCCGACCGGATCGCGTCCGGCGACCGACGTTTCGTGGGCAACTGGGGCAAGGTCGACGGGCTCTACCGCTCTGACGTCGCCACGATGCAGCGCGGCCTGGAAAAGCTCGGCTACGACGTCGGCGGCGCCGACGGTCTGCCGGGCTTCAAGACGCGCCGGTCGATCGGCGACTGGCAGGCGAAGAATGGCCGTGCGGCGACATGTTTTCCCGACAAGGGCCTCCTCGAGGCGATGCGGTAATTTCCTTCGCACCGTTTACGGGAGAAGGTGGCCCGAAGGGCCGCATGAGGGGACGGTGCCAACTTCCGAGTTCAGCCCTGCCCCTCACTCTGCTGTGCTCGCAAGCTCGCTTGGCTTCCCTCTCCTCGTAAACGGGGCGAAGGAACGGCTACGCCGCCTTCGCCAATCTGGCACCGACTTCCGCAAGAATCTCATACGAACGCTTGCGTGATTGATGGTCGAACACCTGGGCGGTGACCATCAGTTCGTCGGCACCGGTACGCGCGATGAATGCCTCGACGCCGCGCCGGACCGTGTCGCGTGAGCCGACGACGGCGCAGGCAAGCGTCTGGGACAACATCTGGCGCGCGACGGGGTCGAGCTCGCGCTCATAGCCCTCGAGCGGCGCGGGCAGGCGGCCGGGGCGGCCGCTGCGCAGGTTGACGAAGGCCTGCTGTACCGAACTGAACAGAAGCTTCGCCTCGGCGTCGGTGTCGGCGGCGACGATGTTGATGCCGGCCATGACATAGGGTTTGGCCAATCGCTCCGACGGCTGGAAGCGCGAGCGGTAGATCTCGATCGCATGGTCGAGCTCCGAAGGGGCGAAGTGCGAAGCGAAGGCGTAGGGCAGGCCAAGCATGGCGGCGAGCTGCGCGCCATAGAGACTTGATCCCAGCACCCAGACTTCGACCTGCTCGCCCTCGCCGGGCACGGCGCGGATGCGCTGTTCGGGCGTTGCCGGATCGAAATAGCTCATCAGCTCGACGACATCCTGCGGGAAATTGTCGACGCCGGCCTCGAGATTGCGGCGCAGGGCGCGCGCGGTCAGCATGTCGGTGCCGGGCGCCCGGCCGATGCCGAGGTCGATGCGGCCGGGGTGCAGGGCGGCAAGCGTGCCGAACTGTTCAGCGATGACCAGCGGCGCGTGGTTGGGCAGCATGATGCCGCCGGCGCCGACGCGAATGGTGCTGGTGCCGGCCGCGACATGGGCGATGACGACCGAGGTCGCAGCACTGGCGATGCCGGCCATGTTGTGGTGTTCGGCCAGCCAGTAGCGGTGGAAGCCGAGCTTCTCGGCGTGGCGGGCGAGGTCGAGCGTGTTCTTCAGCGATTGGGCGGCAGTGCTGCCTTCGGTGACCGGCGAAAGGTCGAGGACGGACAAGGTGGTCATGAGGCAGCTCCGGCGGGTGAGGACCCGCCGGATATAGGGAGCGTCACCTGCGCAAACAAACCTTCCCGCCGAAGGTATGTTTTGGTCCAGTGGTTGAAGCGCTCTGGAGTGCTCTTCGGCTGCTCCGTCACGCCGCCGTGCCGATAGCGGAAACGCCCAGTTCCTTACGCACCAGCGGCGCCACCTTGGTGCCGTAGAGCTCGATCGCCTTCATGATCTTGTCGTGCGGCATGATGCCGATCGCCATCTGCAGCAGGAAGCGGTCATTCTTGAAGACATTGTGCTGGGCCACGATCTTCTCTGCCACCTGCTCCGGATTGCCGACGAACAGCGCGCCGTTGGCGCCGCGCGACTGGTCGAAATGCGCCCGAGACGTTGGGCCCCAGCCACGCTCGCGGCCGATGCGGTTCATCACCTCGGCCTGCGGCAGGTAGAAGTCGTCGGCCGCATGTTCGGTGGTCTCGCCGATGAAACCATGCACGTTGATGCTGGTGGCGAGCTTGGCCGGATCCTGGCCGGCGCGGCGCGCCGCCTCGCGGTAGAGATCGAAGAGCGGTGCGAAACGGGCCGGCTCGCCGCCGATGATGGCGAGCGCCAGCGGCAGGCCGAGCACGCCGGCACGTGCCGCCGACTGCGGCGTGCCGCCAATGGCGATCCAGATCGGCAAAAGCTCCTGATAGGGGCGGGGATAGACGCCGCGATCGTTGATCGGCGCCCGGTGTGTTCCTTGCCAGGTCACGCGTTCGCTGTCGCGCAATGCCAGGAGCAGATCGAGCTTCTCGGCGAAGAGCTCGTCATAGTCCTCGAGGTTGTAGCCGAACAGCGGAAACGATTCGATGAACGAGCCGCGACCGGCCATGATCTCGGCGCGGCCACCCGACAACTGGTCGAGGGTGGCGAACTGCTGGAACACACGCACCGGATCGTCCGAAGACAGCACGGTAACGGCGCTGGTCAAGCGGATGCGCTTGGTGCGCTCGGCAGCGGCGGCAAGTGCGATGACGGGTGCCGAGGCGGCATAGTCGGGGCGGTGGTGCTCACCCAGGCCGAAAACGTCGAGCCCGACCTGGTCGGCCAGCTCGATTTCCTCGATCAGATTGCGCAACCGCTGGTGGGCTCCGATGGCACCAGGCCCCGGCTCTGGGCTAACGTCTGCAAAAGTGTAGAGGCCAAGTTCCATGATCTCTGGTCCTGTCGCTATTGTTTGTGCTAGAGGTAGCCATCGCTCCACGAGGTCGCCAGACGCGATCTAGTGAACAATCCATATCGAGATTGGCGTCAAAGAGCGTTTCCTATCCGCAACATCACGCGAATTCATGGGAGACATGCCTTTTTGGCGCTTGAACTATGCCTTCGCGCGCGTATGTAAGCGGCGCGAAGTGACTCTAGGGAAATCAAATTGGCAATCTACCGAGAAAAAGACGCCTTTGAGCGGCGGAACGCCGCCAATGACGCAAAGAAAGCCCTCCTCGAAAAGTACAAGGCACGCCCCGCAGCTGACGATCCGGCCGTTCTGGCCCGTCAGGCCGAGCGCAAGGCAATCCTCGAGGCTCGCGCCATCCGTGAAGCCGAGAAGGAAAAGCTGAGGCAAGAGCGCCTGGCCCGCGAAGCCGTTGAAAAGGCCGAACGCGAAGCCAAGGCTGAAGCAGAACGTCTCGCCGCCGAAGAGGCCGCACAGGCTGAAGCAAAGGCGCGCGAGGCAGAGGAAGGCGATCGCATCGCCCGCCTGCTCGCCGACGAAGCCGAGCGCAAGGCCAAGCGCGACGCGCGTTACGCCGCGCGCAAGGCGCGTGGCAAGCGCATGCCGCCTTCGGCCAACTACGGCTGAACGCAGGTCGACCTTCGCCTGCACTCGCCGGAATGACGCATCGGCCCGTTAGTCGGGCTCGATAGCGCAAAACTCACATCGTCAGCGATTCGCGACCGGGGACTTGCCAAGCCCCGGGCGCGGATCGCTTTTGTGCGTCCGACGCACAATGCGTCGACCCCTGTGGATGTCAGGGCGTGCCAGATGAGAAATTGGGAAAGGTGAAGCCCGCCCGTTTCGGGCGGGCCGCCGCAAGTCTGCGGATCAGGCGACCAGCTTGAGGCCGACGATGCCCGAGACGATCAGGCCGATGCAGGCGAGGCGAAGTGCTGTGGCGGGCTCGCCGAGCAGCCAGATGCCAAGCATCGCGGTGCCGACTGTGCCGATACCGGTCCAGATCGCGTATGCCGTGCCGACCGGCAGCGTCTTCAGTGCCAGGCCGAGCAGGCCGAGACTGACGATCATCGAGGCGATAGTGAGCACCGTCGGCATCGGTTTGGTAAAGCCTTCGGTGTATTTCAGGCCGATGGCCCAGCCGATTTCGAAAATTCCCGCGAAAAACAGATAAGTCCAAGCCATGGAACGCTCCAATGGGATGGCGGGTCGTCCCGGCCGGTTTTTAGGGGAAGCGCAGGGCCGTCCCTGCGCCCGCTCAGATAGGACTTTCGCGAGAGAAGTTCAACCCGCGCCCGGCCGCGACAGCCGGGCGGGGTCTGCGTCGTGCCCGTGAGGACTACTTGTCCTTAAGCTTGGTCGCTTGCACCGGAGGCGCCTTGAAAGCCGGCGCAGGTGCTGGCTTCTTGGCGTCTTTCTTGGGTTTCCGGGCTTCTTTCCCGGCTTTCATCGCACCCTTGGCCATGATTCGTTTCTCCCGCTGCTGAGAAGTGGAGTGAAACGCGAAGTTGTCCGGCTTGCAAGAGGGGTCTTGAGCGCCGGGAGCGCCGGACGCCAAGGCCGCGAAAATGACTTGAGCGGGACCTCACGCTCGCTAAAGTCGCTGCGGTGAGGGACCGATGGCAGGACACTCCGGCTCCAGGCTAGTGATCTTTGCGGCTATTGCCGGCAATCTGCTGATTGCCGTCACCAAGTTCGTCGCCGCTGCCTTCACCGGCAGTTCGGCGATGCTGTCGGAAGGCGTGCATTCGCTCGTCGACACCGGCAATGGACTTTTGCTGCTCTACGGGCTGCATCGCGCCGCCCGGCCGCCTGATCTCACTCACCCGCTCGGCCATGGCCGCGAGCTCTATTTCTGGAGCTTCATCGTTGCCCTGCTGGTCTTCGCGCTTGGTGCCGGCGTGGCCTTCTATGAAGGCATCGTCCACATTCTCCACCCTGCGCCGATCGAGAATCCGCTCGTCAACTATGTGGTGCTTGGCGCCTGCATGGTGTTCGAGGGCGGCTCGTGGTTGGTTGCGCTCAGAGAATTCCGCCGCAGCAAGGGCAGTTTCGGCTACATCCAGGCGGTGCGACGGAGCAAGGACCCGAGCGTCTACACGGTGCTGTTTGAAGACAGTGCCGCCTTGCTGGGCCTGGTCATTGCCTTTGCCGGCATCTTTGCCGCGCATTATTTCGAGCAGCCCTGGCTCGACGGTGCCGCCTCGATCGGCATCAGCCTGATCCTTGGCGCCACGGCGGTGTTCCTGGCGCGTGAGAGCAAGGGTTTGCTGATGGGCGAGCCGGCTTCGGCGGACGTGCAGGCGGCGATACTGGCGATCGCCCAGGCCGATCCCGCTGTCGAGCAAGCTAATGGCGTGCTGACAGTGCATCTGGGGCCGGAGCAGGTGGTTGCCGGGCTCAGCCTCGACTTCGTCGACCACATCTCGGCGGCGAAGATCGAAGCCTGCGTCGAAAGACTGGAGGCGAAGCTCAAGGCCGAAGTTCCCGAGGTGACGTCGGTGTTCGTCAAGCCGCAGACGTCGCAGCGATGGAAGCTGCGTCATGACCGGATCGTGAACCCGAAGGCAGGGACGCCGATGCCCGAAGGCGGCTAGTGTGCCCGGGAATCACGCACTGCAGGACAGGAGGAGTTCGAAGTGAAGATCGAAGGCGGGTGCCATTGTGGCGCCATTACCTACAAGGCCGAAGTCGACCCGGAGAAGACGGCGATCTGCCATTGCACCGATTGCCAGAAACTGACCGGAACGGCCTTTCGCGTCACCGTTCCGGTGCCGGAGGACAAGATCGCGTTTTCGGGAGCGCCGAAGATTTACGTCAAGACAGGCGACAGCGGCAACAAACGCGCGCAGGGCTTCTGCCCCGAATGTGGCTCGCACCTGTTCGCCACTTCGGTCGGTGACGGACCCAAGGTCTATGGGTTGAGGACCGGAACTTCGGACCAGCGCGAGCAACTGGTGCCCCGCAAACAGGTCTGGCACCGATCGGCGTTGCACTGGCTGCCGGAGTTCGACGGCATGGAGACGGTGGAGAAACAGTCCTGAGGGCAGTGCTTTGCTGCGCTAGTCGCTTTCCTCGACGACGCGCAGCCTGAGCTGCCCAGTCTTGGAATCGGCAGCCCGGGCGCCCGGAGGCTGGGGCTTGGCCGTAACTTCCGCCTCGCCGGCATGGCCCGTGCCGAATTCCAGCGCCTCGATCTTTTCGCCGCGTTTGGTGACCTTGGACGACGATACGAGGATGTCGTCGATGTCCTTGCTCGACTGATCGAAATGCGTCTTGAGTTTACGCACGCGTTCGTCGAGGCGGCCGACATCTTCCATCAGGCGGATGACCTCGCCCTGGATCAGGTGCGCTTGTTCGCGCATGCGGGCGTCCTTGAGGATCGCCTGGATGACCTGGATCGACAGCATCAGCAGTGACGGCGACACGATGACGACGCGGGCGCGGTGGGCACGCTGCACCAGCGATTCGAAGTTCTCGTGGATTTCGGCGAAGATCGATTCCGAGGGCACGAACATGAAGGCGGTGTCCTGGGTCTCGCCCGAGATCAGGTACTTGTCGGCGATCGCCTTGATGTGGACTTCGAGATCGCGCCGGAAGGCCTGGGCGGCATATTTCTGCGCTTCAACCGCGCCTTCGGTATCGGCTGCCGCGCGAATGGCGTTCCACGCCTCGAGCGGAAACTTGGCGTCGATGACAAGTGACGGCGCGCCGTTCGGCATCCTGACAAGACAGTCCGGCCGGTTGTTGTTCGACAGCGTCGCCTGGAATTCGTAGGCGCCGAGCGGCAGGCCGTCGGCGACGATCGTCTCCATGCGCGACTGGCCGAAGGCGCCGCGCGTCTGCTTGTTGGAGAGGATCGCCTGCAGTTGCACCACCTGGCCGGCAAGCGACTGGATGTTGCCTTGTGCGGTATCGATGACCGCCAGCCGCTCCTGCAGCTTGGCCAGGCTCTCATGCGTCGATTTGGTCTGCTCGGTCATTGTCTGGCCAAGGCGGCCGGTCATGGCGTCGAGACGTTGGCTCAGCGATTGGGTCAGCTCCGCCTGGCGCGAGCCGAAGATTTCGGCCACCGTGCCGAGCCGGCCCTGCATCTCCGCCTGCGCCTGCAGGATACCCGCCATGCGGGCCTCGGCATCGCGGGCGTGGTCGGCGGCCTCGGCGGCTGCAACCGCGCGCGCCTTGGCCGAGCGCCACAGCGCCACCATCAGGACGACGACAAGTGCGACGAACAGCACGGCTGCAAACAGCAGCGCCTGCCCGAGCGTGAGCACGGAGGCGCCAAGCTGGGCGATGGGGGCGGACAGGATGCTGGAAAGCTCGTTCATGGCGCGCACCATAGCCGATTCGCACAAAAGGTTCAGATCAAAACGGGAACATCCTGGATCGAGCCCTGTTGACGGTTTTCGCCTGACATCCTAGTTGATGCGCATGACCATCAAGCCGCTCATCATCCTGCCCGATCCGCTCCTGCGCCTGGTTTCCAAGCCGGTCGAGCGCATCGACGACGCCACCCGCAAGTTCGCGCGCGACATGCTCGACACCATGTATGACGCGCCGGGCATCGGCCTTGCCGCCATCCAGGTCGGCGAGCCGCTGCGCATGCTGGTGATCGACCTTGCCAAGGAAGGCGAAGAGCCGGCGCCGATGACGGTCATCAATCCCGAGATCGTCTCGCGTAGCGACGATCGCTCGATCTATGAGGAAGGCTGCCTCTCGATCCCGGACTATTACGCCGAGGTCGAGCGCCCGGCCAAGGTGCGGGTCAAATATCTCGACGAGAACGCCAAGGAGCAGGAAGTCGAGGCCGACGGTCTGCTGGCCACCTGCCTGCAGCACGAGATCGACCATCTCGATGGCGTGCTGTTCATCGACTACATCTCCAAGCTCAAGCGCGACATGGTGATGAAGAAGTTCAAGAAGCTTGCCAAGGACCGTCCGCCGAGCCGCATGGTGGGGTGAGAGCCTGGCCGACCGGAGACTTCGACGGGCTTGACCTGAAGCTCGTAAACCCGTTTGAAGCGATGGCCTGAACGGTCGGCCGGCGCCGTCCGGGGCTGTGCGGGATAGCCGGAACAGAATGAGCCTTCGCGTCATCTTCATGGGCACGCCGGATTTTTCCGTGCCGACGCTGCGTGCGATATCAGAAGCCGGCCACGAGGTCGTTGCCGTCTATTCGCAGCCGCCGCGCGCCGCAGGGCGCCGCGGGCTGGAGCTGACGCCGTCGCCGGTGCAGCGCGAGGCCGAGCGGCTGGGCATCGAGGTGCGCACGCCGCTGTCGCTGAAGGGGGAGGCCGAACAGGCGGCCTTTGCCCAGCTTAAGGCCGACGTCGCAGTGGTCGTTGCATACGGTTTGCTGCTACCCAAGGCCATTCTTCAGGGCACGCGGCTTGGCTGCTACAACGGCCATGCCTCGCTGCTGCCGCGCTGGCGCGGGGCGGCTCCGATCCAGCGCGCCATCATGGCGGGCGATGCGGAAACCGGCATGATGGTCATGCGGATGGAAGAGGGATTGGACACCGGACCGGTGGCTCGACTTGAAAAAGTCGCGATTGGACCCGACATGACGGCCGGTGAGCTGCACGATCGCCTGATGGCGGCAGGCGCTTTGCTGATGGTGGACGCTCTCGCAGAGCTCGAAGCGGGCAAGCTGGAAACGGTGCCGCAGCCATCGGAAGGCGTGACCTACGCCAAAAAAATCGATAAAGCGGAGACGCGGATCGATTGGACCTTGCCGGCGACGGCGGTCGACAACAATATCCGCGGCCTATCGCCATTCCCCGGCGCATGGTGCGAAATCGAAATCGGCGGACGAACCGAGCGCTTGAAAATACTGCGCTCGCAACGCGCCGCTGGACAAGGAGAGCCGGGAACGGTTCTCGACGACCGGTTGGAGATTGCCTGCGGCGACGCTGCCGTGAGGTTGGTCGAGGTACAAAGGGCGGGAGGAAAACCCGTCACCGCGGATGAATTCCTGCGCGGTGCCAAGATCGAAAAAGGAATGAAGTTGTCATGAGCATGATGTCGATTAGGGCAGCTACGCCCCGCGACCGCGAGGCGATCCGCCTCGTAGAAGAACACGCCTTCGGGCAGCAGGCCGAGGCTGGTCTCGTCGATGCGCTGGTTGCCGAAGGCGATGCGGTCGTCGAACTGGTGGCTGAAGAGGATGGCGATGTGGTTGGCCACATCCTGTTTTCCAGGCTTTACATCCAGAACGGCGGCAAGACGGTTCCGGCGGTGGCGCTCGCCCCGCTGGCGGTCGAGCCCGATTTCCACGGCACCGGCATCGGTGGCGCGCTGGTCCGCGAAGCCCACATCCGGCTCAAGGATGCCGGCGAGACGATCGCCGTGGTGCTTGGCGATCCGGCCTATTATGGCCGCTTCGGCTACAGCCACGAGCGTGCAGCAGGGTTCGAGAGCGACTACCAGTGCGACGCGCTGCAGGCCCTGGCCTGGGGCGAGGCGCCCGAGACGGGCAAGCTGGTCTATGCCTCGGCCTTCGGTACTGCTCTTGCCGCGTAAAGCGGCCGGAGCTTTGACTGCACATGCCGCGCTATCGCCTTGATCTGGAATATGATGGTCGCGCCTATGCCGGGTGGCAGCGGCAGGCTGGCCTGCACACCGTGCAGGCGGCGATCGAGCAGGCGATCCTGAAGTTCTCGGGCGACGAAATCTCGCTGCGCGGCGCCGGCCGCACCGATGCGGGCGTGCATGCCACGGCTCAGGTCGCTCATGCCGACCTGACCAAGGCCTGGGCCGACGACAAGGTGCGCGACGCCGTCAACGCGCATCTGCAGATGGCCGGCGAAACCGTCGCCATCATCGCCGCCCGGCAAGTGCCTGACGAGTTCGATGCCCGCTTCTCCGCCACCGGGCGGCACTATATCTACCGTATTCTCAACCGACGCGCGCCGGCAGCGCTCGAGCGTGGCAAGGTCTGGTGGGTGCCCAAGCGCCTCGACCACGAGGCGATGGCGGACGCCGCCAAGCTCCTGCTCGGCCGGCATGATTTCACCACCTTCCGCTCGACGCAGTGCCAGGCGAACAGCCCGCTCAGGACGCTTGCCCAACTCGACGTGACGCGCAGCGGCGACATGATCGAAGTCAGGACGTCGGCGCGCTCGTTCCTTCACAATCAGGTCCGCTCGATGGTCGGCAGCCTGAAACGCGTCGGCGAGGGCGGCTGGACTGCCGACGACCTCAAGGCAGCCCTCGACGCACGCAACCGCGCCGCCTGCGGCCAGGTCGCGCCGCCCGACGGGCTCTATCTCAGCGGCGTCGATTATTGATCTCCAGAGTTGCGCTGCTTGGGGCGGAAAGCCGCGGCGCACTTGTCCTTGAATTGCTTCAGTAGATCGGATTGGTTCCGAGCTTCGGCGCCGGCCAGTCCTGGGTGATCCCGGGCTGTACAGGCCGTTCGAGATAGGTCGACAGCACGACATAGCTGCGCGTCGAGGTCACGCCTGGCGTGTCGTAGATGCGGGCGAGCAGCCCCTCCAGCGCGCGCGTGTCCTCGGTCCGCACCTTGAGCAGGATGCAGGCGTCGCCGGCAACCGTGTGGATTTCCTCGACCTCCGGAAACGACGAGACCGCCATCAGTTCCGGCGTCTTGCCCCAACCCCTGGTGTCGACATGGACGAAGGCCAGCAGCGGCTTGCCGACAGACCTCGGATCGGCCATGGCCACGGTCTGGCGGATGGCACCGGACCGGCGCATGCGCTTGACCCGCTCATGCGCCGCCGGCGCCGACAGGCCTGCCTTTTCGCCCAGTTCGGCGTAGGAGACCGTCGCGTCCTCGACCAGCACGCCTAACAGCCTTCGGTCGGCGGTATCGATCGAGCGCTCCGGCAGGCGGTTCTGCCGAATGCCGTCTGTTTCTTCATCCATCCGGAAATTCTCCGTTGAAGCCGAACATCATTCGGAGAATATGCGCCAATGTCGAACGTTGATCAAACACTTCCCGCTGCTGCCGAACCCGTGGCCCGCATTCCCCGGGCTGCCTATCTATTGACCGGCTGCATTGCCGTCATCGGTTCCAATTCGCTGGTCCTCGGCCCGATCGCGCCCGAGGTTGCGGCAGGCTTCGGCAGTTCCGTGCCGGTGGTCATGACGGCGGCCTCAGCCTTCGGGTTGGGCACCGCGGCAAGTGCCCTCTTCCTTGCCCGCTACATCGACCGCTTCGGCGCCAAGCGCATGTTGCAGCGGGCGCTGGCGTTGCTGGCCGTAGCCCTTTTGGCCAGTGCCGCGGCACCCCAGGTCATTGTGCTGGTCGCAGCGCAATTGCTGGCCGGCATCGCGGCCGGAATAGCCCTACCGGCGATCTATGCCAGCGCCGCGGCCGTTGCTCCACCCGGCCGCGAAAGCGGAACCATCGGCGTCGTGCTGACCGGCTGGACGCTGTCGATGGTCGCCGGCGTGTCGATGTCTGCCGTGCTCGCCGACCTCGTTCACTGGCGCGCGGTATTCGGCGCGGTGGCGCTGCTTTCTGCCATTGCGCTGGCAGCGATTTCGGCGATGTCGGCCGACGACAAGCCGGCCGGCGGTGTCGCTCCAGCGCCGCTGGGAGCGCTGGCGACGCCCGGCATCGTCCCGTTGTTGATCGCCTGTGGCGCCTTCATGACGGCGTTTTACGGCGTCTATGGCTATCTCGGCGATCATCTGCATCAGGCGCTCGGCCGGCCGGTCAGCGCCAATGGCCTCGCCGCCATTTCCTACGGCATCGGTTTCGGTGCCGCCGCACTGCTGGACGGCATTGTCGACCGCCTCGGCGCCCGGCGCGTCATGCCGATAGCCTATCTCGGCGTGGCAGCAATCTATGTGCTCATCGCGGCAGTCGCCGGCACTTTCACCATCCTGATCGCCACCATGGCCTTGTGGGGCTTGGGCAACCATTTCGGCTTGAACGTGCTGGTCATGCGCCTGTCCGCGCTCGACCCTAGCAGGCGTGGAACCATCATGGGGCTGAACAGCGCGGTGACCTATCTTGCCGTGTCGGTCGGCACCACCGCCTTCGGTCCGCTCTACGCCAATTACGGCTTTGCCGCTTCGGCAGTCGTTGCGGCCGTACTGATGCTAGGTGCTGCCGCTGCTGCCTGGCGTTGAGCTGCGGGCGCGGGGCGTTCAGGCCGGCAACTGGATGCCGAACAGGGCCTGCAGCGCAAACAGCACCAGCAGCGACACGAAGAACATGCCGGCGAAGACGGCCGACCCGATCGCCGCACCCTTGCCGATGGTGGCGTTGGTCATGCGCCAGGTGAACACCATCGCGAGTGCGAACACCGCCAACGACAGCAGCGAAACAACGTTGTCAGCCGCCGGAAACAGCATGCGGGCGAGCGCTGCCGGCAGCATCAGCCAGGCGATGATCGCGGACGTCCAGTTGCTGGCGACGACGTAATGGACGAAACGGTCGCCGATGCCGACGCGTGGCGCCACCAGTGCCAGCACGATGAGCGGCAAGACCCAGGCGCCGATGTCGACCATCGCCAGTCGGACGACGATCCCGAAGCGGCTGGCGAACGTCGCCGTCTCCAGCGCGACGTCATTGGACACCCCGGCCCAGCCGACAACGAGGGCGGGAACGGCAACCAGGATTGCGAAGAACGAATTCCAGAAGCCGTCGGCGCTGAGATCGAGCTGGCGCAGGCCGTCGGCCTTGCCCAGCATCAGCCGCCAGGCGCCCGCCAGATTCTGCTCGATTTCATCGCTTGCCAGCATCAGGGCCATTCGTCATCCGAACCAGTCTGCGAGGAACTGCTGGTAGACCTGTGTCAGCTGTTTGAGCTCGGCAAGCGGCACGCGCTCGTCGACCATGTGCATGGTCTTGCCGACGAGCCCGAACTCGACGACCGGGCAGTAGTCCTTGATGAAGCGTGCATCGGAGGTGCCGCCCGTCGTCGATAGTTTGGGCTTGCGTCCGGTGACGCGCTTGATGGAGCCGGCAAGCGCATCGATCAGCTTGTCGTTGCGGGTCAGGAAGACGTGGCTCGGCCGGTCGCGCCAGACGAGCTCGAACTCGACCGGCTCCTTGCGGCCCTTGCGGTACTTCTTGCGCCCGCTCGCCTTGTCCAACCGGTTATGGATCTCGGCCTGCAGCGTCTCGGCCGTCCAGCTGTCGTTGAAGCGGATGTTGAAGCTGGCGGTAGCCTTGGCCGGAATGACGTTCGTCGCCGGATTGCCGACGTCGAAGGTGGTGACCTCCAGGTTCGATGGCTGGAAATCCTTGGTGCCCTTGTCGAAGACCGGGTTGAGCAGCGCATCGACCAGGGTCATCAGCCCGCGCACCGGGTTGTCGGCGAGATGCGGATAGGCGGCGTGGCCTTGCCTGCCGTTGACGGTGATGGTGGCCGAGATCGAACCCCGGCGGCCGATCTTGATCATGTCGCCGAGCGCATCGGGGTTGGTCGGCTCGCCGACCAGCGATGCGTCCCACTTTTCGCCGCGCGAGGCCGCCCATTCGAGCAGCTTGACCGTGCCGTTGATCGACGGGCCTTCCTCGTCGCCGGTGATCAGCAGCGAAATCGAACCTTTCGGGCCGCCATGGGCTTCGACGTGGCGGGCGACGGCGGCGATGAAGCAAGCGATGCCGCCCTTCATGTCGACGGCGCCGCGGCCATACATTTCGCCATTGTCGATGGCTGCCGAAAACGGCGGATGCTTCCACGCCGCCTCGTCGCCGATCGGCACCACGTCGGTATGGCCGGCAAACATCAGATGCGGCCCGTTGCCCGAGCGGCGGGCATAGAGGTTCTCGACGTCAGGCGTGCCGTCCTCGGAAAAGGTCGGGCGGTCGACGGCGAAGCCGAGCGGCTTCAGCATGGTCTCAAGTGCGGACAGCGCACCGCCTTCGGTCGGCGTAACCGACGGGCAGCGGATGAGGGCGGCGAGGTTTTCGGCGGGATCTGTCGGCAGTTTCATGGCGACAGCGATAATCGAATCGCCGGTTCCTGTCACGACGGTCGTTTGTACCAGCGACATCGGCCTCCAGCTTCGCAAAAGCGTGGGGCGATCAGGCGCGGCCCTGGTCACGAGCGCCGCAACGGGCAAGCGTCGATGTCGAGATTGAACGCGGCAACGGGTGAGACGACGTCACCTACGATTTTTAAGTCGGTCCTTAAGTCTCCTGCAATCAGCTGCTGGCATTGTCGCGGCATGAGAATTGCCACGATCACCCACTGGGCCTACGGCATCACTGTCGTCCTGACGGCGCTTTCCGGCGTTTCGTTCATCCTGTCGTCCAACAGCGCCCTCCAGGAGCGCGCTGCGGCCGAGGAGCATCTCACGCTCGACACGCTGGCCGAAGATCTTGCCCTTGGTGCGGAAATGCGCAGCGACGAAGCGAGGCTTTACGTGATGCGCGGTGAGGTGCGCCATCTCCAGGCGTTTCGCGTGCAAGAGGCTGCGGAACGGCGGCTGGAGACCGTTGCGTCGGACCTGGCGGCCCGCGATCCCGCGCCGGCAGAAGCTGCGGCGCTGCGTGCGATCAATGCTCACGCGGACGAGCTGGACAAGCTCGAGGCAGCCGCCATAACGGCCTATCAGAACGGCGACAAGACGACCGCGCAGGAAGCTCTTTTCGGCGCCGAACACGAACGGGTCCAGAATGCGCTGCTTCAGACGGTCACCCATTTCCGCGACCTGACCGCAGCGCGCACGACTGCGGCACTCGATGCGGCTCGCGACCGCAGCAACTGGTGGAGCCTTGTCGCCAAGGTCATGCTGGCGACCACGGGGGCGCTGTTCGTGGCCGTGCTCTATTTCGTTCTCAGCCGCCGGGTAGCGACGCCGTTGCGCCACATGACCGGGATCGTCAGCCGGCTGGCCAAGCAGGACTACAGCGTCGAGGTTCCGGTCAATCGTCGGGCCGACGAAATCGGCGAGATGAGCGATGCCATCGAGGGCTTCCGCACGAACCTGATCGAGCGTGAAAAACTCGACGCCGAACGGCGTGCCGACCAGCATATGAAAGACCTCATCCTCCAGATGATGCACCGCGTGCAGGCATGCCGTGACCAGTTGGAGCTGACGGACGTGGTCGTGCGCTTCGCGCCACAGATTTTCCCCGACCTTGCCGGCGGCCTCTATGTCCTCAACGAAGGCAAGACAGCGCTGGCACGTGTCGGCCTCTGGCTCGATCCGGATCACTCCGCGGCGGAGTTCCCGGCCACGGCCTGCTGGGGTCTGCGGCGCGGCCGTACTCATCACAGCGGCGGCAGCGGCGCCGACGTTCCCTGCCAGCACGTGGATCCGCCTGGCGTCGCGACGCTCTGCGTGCCCCTGACGGCCCAGGGCGACATGATCGGGCTGCTCTATCTCGAAGAGCGCGTCGATGGCGCGCTCGAGCCGGCAGGGCCGCGGCTTTACCTCGAACTCATTGCCGAGAATGTCGGCCTTGCCATTGCCAATCTGCAATTGCAGGCAAAGCTGACGGCACTTGCGGTGAGCGATCCGCTCACCGGCCTGTTCAATCGTCGGTTCCTCGACGAGACGCTGCGGCGGCACGCCCGGGACCACCGGGACGAGCCGCTCGCCTGCCTGATGATCGACATCGACCATTTCAAGCGCTTCAACGATCAGTTCGGCCATGACGCCGGCGACCTCGTCATGCAATTCGTCGGGCAGTCGCTGCGCGAAGCCTGTGCGTCGTCCGGCGATGCTTTCCGCTTCGGCGGCGAGGAATTCACCGCCCTTCTGCCGTCCTTCGGCGAGGCGGACGCGATGGTGCTTGCCGACATGCTGCGCGACAAGATCGGCGGCTTCGCACTCTCTTATGCCGGCCAGCGTCTCGGCGCCGTCTCCGTCTCCGTCGGCGTGGCGGTGTCCCCGGCGGGCGGTTCGGTCGAGACACTTGTGACGCGTGCCGACGCGGCCCTGCTGGAGGCGAAAGCCGGCGGCCGCAACCGGACGATTGCTGCAAGCAACATCAGAAAATCGGCCTGAGGCGCAGGTCGGCTCCCTGCCGGCGACCGCCATGATGCCATGCTCCCCGGTCTGGCAGGCATTGCCACGCCGGGTCTGCTGTCGCTTATAGTGGACTTCGGGAGGGCGCATGGCCAAGGATCATCGGATGATCGTCGTCGCTGGTGCCGGCAGCATCGGCTGCCACGCCGGGGCGTGCCTGGCGCTGGCCGGGCGCGACGTGAGCCTGTTGGCGCGGCCTCGCGTCACTGCCGCGATCAAGGCCGGCGGCCTGCGGGTCAGCGACATCGACGGCTTCGACCGCCTGCTTGCCGCCGGCGCCATCGCAGTCACGATCGACCCCTCGGTGCTGTCCCACGCCGATGTCGTGCTGGTTGCCGTCAAGAGCGGCGACACAGCCGCCATGGCCGAGCTTGTCGCCCGGCATGCGCCGGAAAGTGCCGTCGTCGTCAGTTTGCAGAACGGCATCGACAACGCAGCCAAGCTGCGCGCAGCGCTCGGCCGGCGCCGGGTGGTGGCCGGAATGGTACCGTTCAACGTCGTCCAGTCGGCCGAAGGCGAGCTGCCGCTCCGTGTCCACCGCGCCAGTGCCGGGACGGTGCTGATCGAGGCCGGAGACGAGCGTCTGCGCGAGCTGCTCGACGTCGAGGGCTTTGCGGTCGCCACCCACACCGACATGCCGGCCGTCCAGTGGGGTAAGCTTTTGATGAACCTCAACAATGCGCTTGTCGCGCTGTCCGGATTGCCGCTGGCGGCACAACTGGCGGACGCCAGCTGGCGCCGCATCCTCGCCGGGCAGATCGACGAGGCGCTGGCGGCGATGAAGGCGAATGGCATCGTTCCCGCAAAGGCAGCGGCAGTGCCGCCCGCATTGTTGCCGACGGTACTGCGCCTGCCCGACTGGCTGTTCCTGCGCCTGGCCAGGCGCATGCTGGCCATCGACCCGACGGCGCGCTCGTCGATGTGGGAGGACCTGCAACGGCGGCGCGGGACCGAGATCGATGCGCTTCAGGGCACCATCCTCGGGCTCGCGCGAAAAGCCGGCACCCCGGCCACGCTGACCGAGCGCATCGTCGCCCTGGTGCGCGACGCGGAAGCCAGGGGCAAGGGGTCGCCCAGGCTGAAGCCGGAGCAGGTTGCCGGCAGCTAGCGCCGGGCTGTTTCGATCATCGTGATCTTCTGCCAGATCTTGCGCGACAGGTTCGAGCCGAGCTCCTCGATGTCGTTGACCGCCTTCAGCACGACGTCGTCATTGACCGATTGCGCGAAAAGGGCGGCCAGCTTGCCGGTCAGCGACAGCATTTCGGAGCAATAGTCGAGATAACGCGCAAGGTCCGCCGACTTGGTGATGCGTGCCGGCGAATGCGGGGTCGGGCTGAAGCTTTCAGACAGCGTTGCCGGATCCTTGGTCAGCTGGTGCATGTCGATGACGTGGATCAGCGAGCGCAGCCCGTGCAGTTGCCTGAACGTGCGCTTGCGCTTGATGTGTTCCTCGACGCGGATCAGCGCGAGGAAACCGAGCCCAGCGAGGATCAGCGTGTTGAGCGAGGCCTCGATGCCTTGCACGAAATCGAACGCGCCGGTCGAGATGCGGTCGAAGGACAGGATCGTGCCGATGAACAGGAAGATGCCGGCGCCCGACGCGATGGCAAGCCCGATCAGGATGCGCAGCCACCAGATCGGCTGCTCCAGCGCCTTGGCCGAAGCGGCGAGGTCGCGTGCCAGGCGGACAAGCTCCTGGCTGACGCGGGACAGGCCGGCATCGGGGAACCGTTCGCTCACGCGCTGGCTCAACGTCTCGGCTGTTGCGATGATCTTGGCCGGGTCGAGCGTTCTGTAAGACATCGAACCCGGGCCTTTTTGCGCGGTTACTTCGGCGCGTTGGTGGTGTTACCGAACTGGTTCGGGCCCGGCGTGCCGGGGAAGAAGCACAGCGCGATGAAGGCAAAGATCGACACCACCGGGATGAACAGCGCGACCGCAAACAGGCCGGGTTTGTCGAAGTCATGCAGGCGTTTGACGCTGAAGGCGATATGCGCCCACAGGAAGGTCAGGAAGGTTGCGCCGAACAGCATCGACCAGACCTGCGCCGCACCGCTTTCGGGGTGCACACGCATGAACTGGTAGAGCGGGAACGACATCACCACCAGCATGAACAGGAAGCCGAGCAGGTAGGCCGCGCGGTTGACGCGGCCCGAAAAGCGAAAGAACAACCAGAAGAAATCGACGTTGTTAGGCAAGCGGATCCGGTCCGAATTGGTTGGCGCCCCTGGTGCCTTCGAGGATGCCGAGTTCGACCAGGATCCAGATGGCGCCGATGACGGGCACGAGTGCGATCAGGCTCCACCAGCCCGACTTGTCGCGGTCATGCCAGCGTTTGGCATAGATTGCCAGTGCGAAATAGATCATGCCGATGGTGACGATGATGGAGATGACGCCGGCGCCTGAGTTGCCGATGTCGAGGCCGAGCATCATGTCGAGCAGGTTGGCGACGATGCTGACGACGATCATCACGCCGATGCCGGCCCAGAACTTGGCCCGGTTGATACGACCATCGAAGCTGGTCAGAAGATACTTCCAGTCCATTTCACCCCTCCGAAGCCAACCGGCGCACATTTCTCGTGCGCCGGTCGAAGTTGCTTCGGTTTCAGTGAAAGATCAATCGCGCAGCAGTTCGTTGATCGAGGTCTTGGACCGGGTCTTGGCGTCGACGCGCTTGACGATGACGGCGCAGTAGAGGCTTGGGCCGGCATCGCCGTTCGGCAACGGCTTGCCCGGCAGCGAGCCGGCGACGACGACCGAATTGGCCGGCACTTCGCCGTAGAACACTTCGCCGGTGGCGCGGTCGACGATCTTGGTCGACTGGCCGATGAATACGCCCATGCCGAGCACCGAGCCTTCGCGCACGATGCAGCCCTCGACGACCTCCGAGCGCGCGCCGATGAAGCAGTTGTCCTCGATGATGGTCGGGCCCGCCTGCATCGGCTCGAGCACGCCACCGATGCCGACGCCGCCGGACAGGTGCACGTTCTTGCCGATCTGGGCGCAGGAGCCGACCGAGGCCCAGGTGTCGACCATGGTGCCGGTGTCGACATAGGCGCCGACATTGACGAAGGACGGCATCAAAACGGCTCCCGGAGCGACGAAGGCCGACTTGCGCACGACGGCTGAAGGCACGGCGCGGAAGCCGGCCTTTTCGAAGTCGACAGCACCCCAGCCGTCAAACTTGGACGGCACCTTGTCCCACCACGAGCCGCCGCCGGGCGCGCCCGAGATCAGCTCCATCGGGTTGAGGCGGAAGGACAGCAGCACCGCCTTCTTGAGCCACTGGTTGACCTGCCACTTGCCGTCGTCCTGGCGCTGGGCGACACGGGCCGTACCCTTGTCCAAAAGGTCGAGTGCGGTCTCGATGGCGTCGCGGATTTCGCCGCGGGTCGACGTCGAAATGCCGTCGCGTTCCTCGAACGCCCGATCAATTGTCTTTTCCAGGCTGGCGAGATCGGGCTTCGACATAAACATCTCCGTTACGGGCCGTTAAGGTTAAGGCTTCTAAGCTGGCATAAAATCGCGCGGACCCTATTTCAGGCTTATCTGGGGGTCAATCGCGGTGACGCCGCGGAATGTCGCGGGCAACGAAATTTGAGGTCGAGCATATAATGAATCCAATGGACAAGGCTGGCTGGACGCCGCTGCCGCACTCCGACGAGGATCTCGAGCGTTCCAAGAGTGTGCCCGACACGCCGCAGACGCGCGCCTCGACATACAGGCTTGCCTGGAACGATGAAGACTTCATGACCCAGCGCGACCTGCGCCCGGTGCGGCTGCAGCTCGAACTGCTCAAGACCGAGATGATCCTCGCCGAGCGCGGCATACGTTCGACGGTCATCCTGTTTGGTGGTGCGCGCATTCCGGAGCCGGGCGGCGAGGCCTGGGCTGCCAAGAACGAGACGCAGCGCAAGAACCTCGAGGCCAACAGCAGATATTATGACGAGGCGCGCAAGTTTGCCCGCCTGTGCTCGCAGCATTCGGCCGCGTCCTACTATCGCGAGTTCGTCGTCGTCACCGGCGGCGGGCCGGGCGTTATGGAAGCCGGCAACCGCGGTGCCGACGATGTCGGAGCCCCCTCGATCGGCCTCAACATCGTCTTGCCGCACGAGCAGGCGCCTAACCCCTATGTGACGCCGGAGCTGTGCTTCAATTTCCACTATTTCGCCATCCGCAAGATGCACTTCGTCATGCGCGCCAAGGCGGTCGCCGTGTTCCCCGGCGGCTTCGGCACGATGGACGAGTTCTTCGAAACGCTGACGCTGATCCAGACGGGGCGTATGGAGCGGGTGCCAGTCATCCTGTTCGGCAAGTCATTCTGGGAGCGGGCGATCGACCTCGATTTCCTCGCCGATCAGGGCACGATCACGCCCGGCGACCAGGACATCATCGACTTTGTCGACACCGCCGACGAGGCCTGGGACATCATCGCCAGATTCTACAGCCTTTGAGCCGGCGTCCACCGGCAGCGGCCGGTGGACGAGCGTCGCCAGCACGAAGGAGATGATCATCAGCAGATACCAGGCGCCGAGCTTCTGGATCGAGACCGGCGTCCAGCCATCGTGCTGGCCGGGATAGATCCAGGCGCGCGACCAAGTGCCGATGTTCTCTGCAAACCAGATGAACAGCGAAACCAGCAGGAAGCCGAGCAAAAGCGGCATGCGGTGGCGGAAGCGGAAGACGCGGTAGTGCACGACGGTGCGGAAATAAAGCACTGCTGTGACGGCAAACAGTCCGTAGCGGATATCGATGACGAAGTGGTGGGCGAAGAAGTTGACGTAGATCGCCGCGCACAGAAGCATTGTTGCCCATAACGGCGGATAATGCGTGTAGCGCATGTCGAAGATGCGGCTGACGCGGGCGAGGTAGGAGCCGACGGCCGCATACATGAAGCCCGAAAACAACGGGACCGCGCCGATGCGGAACAGGCTGTCTTCCGGGTAGGCCCAGGAACCTGCCTGTGTCTTGAACACCTCCATGGCCGTGCCGACGATGTGGAAGATCAGGATAACCTTGGCTTCCGACGGCTTTTCCAGCTTGAGCGCCAGCATCGTCAGCTGGATGGCGACGGCCGAGAGGAACAGGAAGTCGTAGCGGGCAAGGGCGACCCCGTCCGGCCACCACAGCTTGGTTGCCATGATCAGCGCCAGCATGGCACCGCCGAACAGACAGGCCCAGGCCTGCTTCAGCCCGAAGACGAGGAATTCGACGACCGCGCCAGAGAGGCCTCCGGCGGGCAGGCGGTCGAGAACGGCATGGGCCGCTGCATCGATCCGCGCCTCGACGGAGGTGAAACGGCTCAAGCGGCGTTGGCCTCGACGATGGTGGTCAGGAAGCTTGCGAGATCGTCGGTGACGTAGTCGACGTCGTCCTCATGGGTCGGATCGCTTTCCCAGATCTCGGAGAAGGTCGGCTCGAAATTGCGCGGCACGATCAAGACCGTGGTCATGCCGAGCGACTTCGGCACCGACAGGTTACGCGCCAGGTCCTCGAACATGACAGCGTTGGCGCCTGTCACCTTGTGCAAGGCGGCGAAGGTCTCGTAGGGCTGGCGCGCCGGCTTGGGCGTAAGCCCTGCGGCGACGATGTCGAAAATGTCGTCGAAATGGTCGAGGATGCCGAGCTGGCGCGCGGTGCGCTCGGCATGGCTGCGGTTGCCGTTGGTGAAGATGAACTTGCGGCCCGGCAATTGGCGGATGGCGGCACCCAGCACCGGGTCCGGCACAAGCCAGGAATAGTCGATGTCGTGGACGTGTTCGAGGAACGCGTCGGGGTCGATGCCGTGACGCTGCATCAGCCCGTTCAGCGTCGTGCCGTACTCCAGATAGAGCTCCTTCTGGAGCTTGCGCGCATCCTCGCGCGACAAGGTCAGAAGCTCTGCGACATAGCCGGTCATCTTCACGTCGATCTGCGAAAACAGATTCGAGTGGTGCGGATACAGCGTGTTGTCGAGGTCGAAGACCCAGTCGGTGACGTGGTCGAAGCGAGCGGGATCGGGTGTGTCGGTCATGCCGCCCTTATGCCACGGTTCGAGAATTTTGGAAGCACCTGCATAAGGCCAGTCTGGCTCTCGACAATGGCCAAAATTCGTTGGACACCAGATTCAACACGGTGGGTCAAATTTTAACTACCGATGAAAGATGACCTTCAGTTGATGCTGGCATTCCAAAGCCGGCAGGGAGTCGAAATGAAAATCGTCGTTCTTAAAACAGCCGCTGTGACCTTGATTGCAATCTTGGGTTCGCTTGCACTGGTCTTGACGATCGTGCCGGCGCTGGGAGGAACAGTTGGCGCCATCGCCTGGCTGATGTGCTTGCTGTGCCCACTGTTCATTGCGCCTCCGCTGGGTTTCTTCACCTTCATGCAGGAGAGGAAGCTCAAGCTTGCCCATGAAGACCTGACACGGGCCCACGCTCAACTCGCCGCCGCCCATCGCCGCCTGTCGGAAAAGGCGAGCCGCGACGAGATGACAGGCATGCTCAACCGCGAGAACTTCTTTGCCGCGCTCGACGGCAGCAGGCGCAAGAGCGATCGCGGCGCGCTGCTGATCATCGACGCCGACCACTTCAAGCAGATCAATGACAGTTTCGGCCACCTGACTGGCGACCAGGCGTTGCTGCAGATCGCTGCCGCCATCACCCGTGGCGTGCGCGGCGGCGACATCCTTGGCCGCATCGGCGGCGAGGAGTTTGGCGCCTTCCTCGTCGGCGCGACGGTTGACGAAGCCAAGCTGGTGGCTGAACGCATTCGCAGCGAGGTCGAGGCACTACGCTTCCAGCCAAGCGACGAGCGTGCCGTGCCGCTGACGGTAAGCATTGGCGGCACCGACTGCGAAGCGGAAGCAAATGTTTCCGAACTCATGCGCAACGCCGACAAGCGCCTCTATGAGGCCAAGCGCCGTGGCCGCAACCGGGCCATCTTCGACATGGGCGTTCCGGAAGCGGCGTAACGGCGTGCAAAACGGTCACACGGTTTGCGACAGGGGCGGTGGCGTTTGCCGTCGCCCATTTTGCTTTTGAGCTCGCCCGTTACCACTCGCTGCGGCGAAGATCCTTCGCGAAGATCGCGGTACATTCCAGCCGACCGAAGGCCAAGAAATGAACATGGGCTTAGACAGCCCGTCGATTCGCCCTACATCGACCGCGTAGGTCTCTGACGCAACCGTCATCGCTGGCGCAACGTTTTCTCTGAATCTGTCGAAACCAGGCGGTTCAGAACGACATACGTCCGCATGCATGATGCGACCTCGAAGCAGATGCCTGCATGGAATCGTTCGGTGGCCTCACGGGCAGTGGCAGTCCAACTGTCGGCTTTCGAAGTCAAAGGAACCGGAAATGACATTTTCCCATAGCTCGCCGGCAACGCCCGAGGACGCCTATCCAAGGCGATGGATTGCGATGGCGATCCTGCTCCTGGCCGGCTTCATGAATCTGATCGACGTGACAATCGTCAATGTTGCCTTGCCACGCCTGCAATCCGGGCTTGGCGCGACAAGCAGCCAGATCGAATGGGTGGTGGCGGCCTATGTGCTGGCCTTCGCGCTCGGCCTGCTGCCGTTTGGCCGGCTTGGCGACGTTGTCGGTCGCAAGCGTCTGTTCCTGATCGGCGTCGCGAGCTTCACCGTGTTTTCGGCGCTGTGCGGCCTGGCGCCGACGATGACGACCTTGATCCTTGCGCGCGTGCTGCAGGGCCTGGCCGGCGCCATGATGATGCCGCAGGTGCTGGCGATCACCCAGGTGATCTTTCCGCCGCAGGAACGTGGCTTTGCCTTCTCGCTCTTCGGCCTGTCGGCGGGCCTTGCTTCCGTCGCCGGTCCTCTCGCCGGAGGCATGCTGATCAGTGCCAACATTTTTGGCCTCGACTGGCGGCCGATCTTCCTGGTCAACATCCCGATAGGCATCATGGCGGTGATTGCCGGCCGGGCGCTCATCCCGGACATGCCTGGACGGCCGGAGCTGACGCAGGATCCGGTCGGCATTCTGATCGCCAGTGCCGCGGTCTTCCTGCTGGTGTTTCCGCTCATCGAGGGTCATGCCTATGACTGGCCGCAGTGGACCTTCGTGATGATCGCACTGTCGATCGGCGCAATGGTCAGCTTCTTCCTGCACCAGAAGTCGCGGGCGAAGGGGGAGAAAAGCCAGTTGCTTCCGGTAGCCCTGATGACCAACGGCAACTTCATGCTCGGCTCGGTGATGACCATGACCTTCTTCTCCGGCGTGGCGGGCTTCTTCCTGGTCCTTGCCGTCTTCCTGCAGACCGGTTTCGGCCTGACGCCGCTGCAGTCAGGGCTGACGACGGTGCCGTTTCCGATCGGCGTGCTGATCGCGTCGCTGATCTCGGGGCGGCTGGGCAGCCGCTGGCCGCAGCGGCGCATCGTTGCCGGCGCGCTGGTCATGGGCATCGGCATGGGCTGGCTGCGTTTCGTCGTCGCCAATGTCGGCGACGCTGTCGACCATTGGAACTTCGTCCTGCCGCTTTTGATGTGCGGCTTCGGCATGGGCATCGCCATCTCGTCGCTGTTCCAGACGGTGCTGTCTACCGTGCCGCCGCGCGATGCAGGTTCGGGCTCGGGCGCCGTGCAGGCCTTCCAGCAGATCGGCGCAGCCCTCGGCATTGCCGTTACCGGACAGATCTTCTTCTCGACCCTGGCCGTCAAGGCGAGCGAGCTTCCGCACATCGCCTTCGTCTCTGCCATGGAGCACGCGCTTGTCTACGAGATGGTGGCATTCGCCCTGGTGGCGGCGATGGTGTTCTTTCTGAAACCGGCCACCCCGCAAGGCAACCGCGGCCAAAGCGTCGAAGACAGGCAGCCGCTGCCCGTGGAGATGTGACGGGGACGCGCGGTCCGCTGGATCAATGCATCACCCCGAAAATCGATTCCGAATTGCGGGGTGATGCTGTAGACGCGGACATGCGGCCGCTCCGGCCGTCTTCAAGCCGACACTGAACCGACATGCCATTGTGGATTCCCATCACTATTGCCGCCGCCTTCCTGCAGAACCTGCGGTCGGTGGTGCAGAAGCACCTGAAAGGGGTGATGGGCACGACCGGTGCCACATTCGTGCGCTTCGGTTTCGGCTTTCCCTTCGCGCTTGCCTTTGTCGGGGTGCTGCATTTCGTCGTCGGCTACGAACTGCCGGCTCTGAACAGGACGTTCTTTGCCTGGGCGGTGGTCGGCGGCCTGGGCCAGATCGCCGCGACCTTCCTGTTGATCCACCTGTTCTCGTTCCGGAACTTTGCCGTCGGCACCGCCTATTCGCGCACCGAACCGGCGCAAGCGGCGTTGTTCGGGCTGTTGTTCCTCGGCGAACGCGCGACGGCGGGTGCTGTCGCGGCCATTGCCATCAGCGTCTTCGGCGTGATGCTGATCTCTGTCGCCCACACCGCATTCACCGCGCGAACGCTGGTGACCTCGGTGCTCAGCCGCAACGCGCTTATCGGTCTGGCCTCCGGTACGTTCTTCGGCATTTCGGCGGTCGCCTACCGTGCGGCGTCGCTGGCGCTCGGCGGGCCGAACTTCATGACGCAGGCGGCGGTCACGCTCGCCGTCGTCATCGTCTTCCAGACGCTGATCATGCTGGGCTGGATTCTGTGGAGGGAGCGCGACGAGCTGCCTCGCATCGCCAGGGCCTGGCGGCCGGCGCTGTTCACCGGTCTCGTCGGCGCCTCGGCTTCGTTCGGCTGGTTCATGGCGATGACGTTGCAGCAGGCGGCGATCGTCAAGTCACTCGCCCAGATCGAGATGCTGTTCACCTTCGCGTCGAGTGTCTTCTTCTTTCGCGAGCGCATCAACCGGCTCGAAATAGCCGGTTGTGTGCTGATCGTCGGCGGCATCCTGGTGCTGCTAGCTCTGGGCTGAGAGCCTAGACCGTAGCTGGATCGCGCGGCGGCTCGCCTTTCCAGCGCTTGATGATGCCGGCGAGGTCGCTGTTCTGGAAGGCATCCTTCAGCGTGTCGAAGGACGGCAGCACGAAATAGGCGCGCTGGAATTTGTCGATCTCGTAGGTCGTGCGCATCACCGTTTCGATGTCGAACGGCACCTGGTGCGCATCGGGGCTTTCAACAGCGAATTGCAGCTCGGTGAAGGACGACATCAGGCCGGCGCCGAAGGCCTTCAGCGGCTGGCCGGGTTCCTGCATCAGGCCGTATTCGGCCGTATACCAGTAGAGCCGGGTGATCATTTCGTCGCCGCCGAGCGCGATCAGATCGGTCGCTTTCTCGCCGTACATCTGCATGAAGTCGCCGAACACCGGCTGGCTCAGTACTGGCACATGGCCGAAGAAGTCGTGGAACATGTCGGGCTCGACGATGTAGTCGAGTTCGTCGCGCGTCCTCAGCCAGTTGGTGACGGGGAAGCGACGGTTGGCCAGGTGGTCGAAGAAGGGTTGCGCCGGGATCAGCCCGGGCACCGCCACGATCTCCCAGCCGGAGAGCTTGCGCAGCTTGTCACTGACGTCATGGAAGTCCGGAATGCGGTCGACCAGGCCGAGCGCCGACATGCCGTCAAGATAGGATTTGTGCGCCAGCCGCTGGGTCAGCCTGGTCTGGCGGTCGCACAGCGTACGCCACACATCCTGCTCGGCAGCGCTGTAATCGTATTTCTGCTCGACGGTGAAATCCGGACGGCAGACGCTGTAGTCGCCGCGTAGCCCCTGTTCCGCGCACTCCCGTGCATAGTCTTGAACGCTCACGCTCATGTCAGATCCTCCCCGGAAACAGCTTCGATGGAGGAATCATAGGCGCTGGAAGCGAGCGGAATTCACCTCTTTGCGAGCGTTCGATGTTGTTTTGAGGTATATTTACCCAAATCTCCAAAATGGATGGTGAAAATGCCTCAGTTTGATGAGTTCGAGATCAGGATGCTCGACATTCTCCAGCGCGATGGGCGCAAGCCGGTTTCCGAGATCGCGCAGGAGATCGGCCTGTCCAACACGCCATGTGCCCGACGTTTCGAGGCGCTGCAGGACGCCGGCGTCATCAAGGGCTTTTCCGCCCGCATCGGACGCCGCGCCGTCGGCCTCATGGTCGAGGTCTTCGTCCAGGTCAGGCTGGTCAGCCACAGCGACGATTCCCCGGAAAAGTTCATCGCCGCCGTGCAACGCATGGACGAGGTCTCGGCCTGCTGGACGATGACCGGCGACTACGACTTCCTGCTGCATGTCATGGTGCCCAATGTCGACGACCTCAACGCCTTCGTCATGCACCGGCTGATGCGCCTGCAAGGCGTCCGCGACGTTCACACCCAGCTGGTGCTGCAGAACATCAAGGGCCCCGGCCACGTGCCGCTCGCGCATTTGCGAGGCTAGGGGGCGACTAGGGATCGGGATAGGTGAGCGGGTAGCGCTCGCCAACGAGACAATTGACGGGTTTCGAGGCCTGGATTTTCATCATGCCTGGTGCATCCGCGATGCCGCCGACTTCGAGCACGAGCTTGCGGCGGATGGCCGTGACGAACTCGGATGCGAGGTGGATCGGCAGCACGAACGAGCCCGGCCCGCCGGTGACGCATTCGGCGTAATAGCGGTCGATGTCTTCCAGGCTGCCCGTCGGCCGGACGAGGATCGGCAGGCCGTTGATGACGATGCCCTTTGCAACCGCATTGTTGCGGGCGACCTCTACCGGCGCTCCGAGGTTGTTCGGTCCGTCGCCCGAAATGTCGATGACCTTCTTTTCACCGCGGAAGACATTTTGCTCCAGCAGGTTGGCACCGAACGCCACCGCATTCGAGATCGACGTGCCGCCGGATCCGCCGATGGGCTTGACGGCGAGCTGGGCGGCGAAGGCGTCGGCGCTCGAAGCATCGTCGATGATCTGCCAGGGGATGACCGATTCTGGCCGCACGGTCCCTGCCCACTCGAAATAGGTGACCGCGATACGGCCTCTCGAGCCCGCCAGCACGGCATTGATGAAGTCGGGATGGCGCAGCGCCTTGACGTAGCCGGCGCGCTGAAGCGCAAACTCGCCTTCGTCCATCGAACTCGAAACGTCGACGGCCAGCACCAGTTCGACATCCACCGTCCGGTCGTCCACGTCGATGGTCGGCGTGGCAGGCAGTTCGCAACCCGTGCACAGGATCAGCGCCAGCGCAGCCAGCATTGTTCATCGTCCGAGGGACCCGGAGGTCAGTGTGCGTCAACGCAGGGAAAATGAAAGCCGCAACGCTTCAAGGCTTCGTGAATACGAGGCCTGCTCTTGAAACGACAAGGCCGGCAAAAGCCGGCCTGTCTTTGTGCACTGGGCAGGTCAGTCCTGCAGCTTACGGAACGATCAGCGTCCCTGCGCCGTGCTCGGTAAACAGCTCAAGCAGCACCGAATGCGGCGTCTTGCCGTTGAGGATGACGACACCTTCGACGCCGCGCTCGATCGCCTCGATGCAGGTCTCGACCTTGGGGATCATGCCGCCCGAAATCGTGCCGTCCTTGATCAGTGCCTTGGCGTCGGCAACCGTCAGTTCGTCGATGAGTTTCTTGTCCTTGTCGAGCACACCGGGCACGTCGGTCAGGAACAAGAGGCGCGACGCCTTGACGGCACCGGCGATGGCACCCGCAAAGGTATCGGCGTTGATGTTGTAGGTGTGGCCGTCGCGGCCGGGCGCGACAGGCGCCAGCACCGGGATCATTTCCGAACGGGCCAGAAGGTCGAGCAGCGTGCGGTCGACTTCGACCGGCTCGCCGACGAAGCCGAGATCGATCACCTTCTCGATGTTCGAATCGGGGTCGACCATGGTCTTCTTGGCCTTTTCGGCGAAGACCATGTTGCCGTCCTTGCCGCACAGCCCGATCGCCCACTCGCCTTCGGCGTTGATCAGGGCGACGATCTCCTTGTTGATCGAGCCGGCCAGAACCATCTCGACGATCTCGACGGTTTTCTGGTCGGTGACGCGCAGGCCGCCCTCGAATTTCGATTCGATGCCCATCTTGGTCAGCATGGCGCCGATCTGCGGGCCGCCGCCGTGCACGACGATCGGGTTGACGCCGGACTGCTTCAGTAAGGCGATGTCGCGGGCGAAGGCACGGCCGAGCTCGACATTGCCCATGGCGTGGCCGCCATACTTCACCACGACCGTCTTGTTTTCGTAGCGCTGCATGTAGGGCAAGGCCGCGGAGAGCAGGGCAGCCTGCATTTCGGCGGTGGCGGCGACGTTCGTCGTCATCGGCATGGTCCCGGATAGGTGGAAAAGGTCGGCGCGGTCTTAGCCGGAAACCGGGCAGGGGGCAAATGGTTCGATGGGCTGGCAGGCGTGCTGTTTTGCCGATACGCTACGGAATGTGGTTGCATGGCGCCCGACGATCTAAACAGCAGTTGCAAATAGTTTTGCGCCACGTAACTTGGCGGGCATGACGCCGCAGGACATCACCAAGCTGATTGTTCGGACCTCGATGAAGGACCGTGCGGCCTTCGATTTGCTCTACCGGCAGACGAGCGCGAAACTTTTTGGCGTCTGCCTGCGTGTATTGAACGACAGGGCAGATGCCGAGGAAGCGCTGCAGGAGGTCTTCGTCAAGATCTGGACGAAAGCGGACCGCTTCGCAGTTTCTGATCTCAGCCCCATTTCGTGGCTCGTAGCAATCGCGCGCAATCATGCGATCGATCGCATACGGGCGCGGCGTCAGGCGCCTCTCGCGATCGACGAGGCACTCGAGGTCGCGGACCCAGGGCCGGGGCCAGAGGCTGCAGCAGTGGCGGGCGGTGAAGCCGAGCGCATCCATGGCTGCCTGGAGGAACTTGAAAAGGACAAGGCTGCCGCTGTCCGCGGTGCCTATCTCAAGGGGGAGAGTTATAACGAACTCGCGGACCGCCATGGCGTGCCGCTGAACACCATGCGTACCTGGCTGCGCCGCAGCCTGCTCAAACTCAGGGAATGTCTGGAAAGATGACGCTCGCGCAAGACAATGGACCGGAACGTGGAGGCGACGATCTGGTCGCAGCCGAATACGTTCTCGGCGTCCTGCCTGCCGACGAGCGGCGTCAGGCCAGCGCCCGCATCGACGGCGAGCCTGGTTTTGCGCGCATGGTCGATCAATGGGAAGTACATTTCGCCCCGCTCGCCGCGGCCTATCCGGAGATCGAGGCCCCGGCCTCGGTGAAGCCGGCGATCGACCGCAGGCTGTTCTCGGGGACCGCGACGTCGTCGGCACCCAGCGCGCAAGGCTCCGCGGGCTTGTGGGCCAGCCTCGCCTTCTGGCGCGGCCTGGCAACGGCGGCGGTCGCAGCCCTGGCCATCTACATTGCTGTTCCTTACATCAATCCGCCGGCCCAATTGCCGCAGGAGCGCATGGTCGCCTCGCTGGCTGCCGATGGCAGCGACGTCAAGTACATGGCGATGTACGACGCTGGCAGTGGCCAGATCGGCCTTTCGCACGTCTCCGGCGAGCGCGCCACCGGCAGGGATTTCGAACTCTGGATGATCGAGGGCAGCAACGCTCCGGTCTCGATGGGCGTCATCCCGGTCGGATCGACGATCCATATCGACGTCGATCAGGCGATGCGTGACAAGCTCGCCGCAGGCGCCGTGCTTGCCGTCAGCCTCGAGCCGACGGGCGGTTCGCCGACCGGCCAGCCGACCGGACCGGTCGTAGCCGCTGGCGACCTTCGCGACATCTGATCCACGAAAATTTGCCCGAATTCGCCGCGGGCTGAAACTTTTCCCTGCGTTGATCGTAACTATAAGTTTTGCCAAAGCTTAGAGTGAAAGAAAGGAAATATTTCTCTCCAGAAGGTGAAACTACCTGATCTCAAATCCGTAATTCCTTGTGCCTTTCCATTTAGGGAAACAACCCAAGGAGTTACATTATGCGTAAGATCTCTCTCGCTTTGCTCGCCGGTGCCTTTTCCGCTCTCGCCACCTTCGCCTATGCTGAAAACCCGATGGTTGGCGGCGCCGCGATGTTCGCCGATAAGAACATCGTCGAAAACGCGGCCAATTCGAAGGATCACACCACGCTCGTCGCTGCCGTCAAGGCAGCCGGCCTGGTCGAGACGCTGCAGGGCAAGGGCCCGTTCACCGTCTTTGCGCCGACCAATGAAGCTTTCGCCGCACTCCCGGCCGGCACGGTCGAAAACCTGCTCAAGCCTGAAAACAAGGATCAGTTGACCAAGATCCTGACCTGCCATGTCGTTGGCGCCAAGGCGATGGCCGCAGACATCAAGAAGATGGTCGATGACGACAAGGGCGCGCACCCGGTCAAGACCGTTGGCGGCTGCACCTGGACCGCGAAATATGAAGGCGACAAGGTGACTGTAACCGACGAGAACGGCAATGTCGCCAATGTGACGATCGCCAATGTCGAGCAGTCGAACGGTGTCATCCATGTCATCGACAAGGTCCTGCTGCCCAAGATGTAAGCCCGGGGGGCAGCGTGGTTGTGCGACGCTGTCGCTCCCTGAGGCGCGCGCAATCGGCAAAGCGCCCCGCAACGGGTCACCGTTGCGGGGCGCGGCCTGTTGTGCGCAGGCTGGTCGGTTTTCGCGCCAAACCCTCAAGCCCTGTTGATTTCGCCGTGATGTGACGCCGGCCTATGGTCGGCTGGGAGAAATGCCATGGACCGCCGTACATTCCTGCTGGGCAGTGCCGCGATCGCCGTTCTTGCCGGCTTTGTCGTCTCGAGGCGATTGACCATCGCCGACCAGGCATTGGCTGAAAACTTCGAAGTCACCAAGACCGATGCCCAGTGGCGCGCGATCCTTGCTCCCGCCGCCTTTGCCGTGCTGCGCCAGGAGGACACCGAGCCGCCGGGGTCTAGCCCGCTGCTCAACGAGCACCGCAAAGGCACCTTCAACTGCGCCGGCTGTGACCTGGCCGCCTATTCGTCCGCTACCAAGTTCGATTCCGGCACCGGCTGGCCGAGCTTCTGGGATGCGCTCCCCAATTCGATCGGCACCAAGGTCGATACCTCGCTGATGATGACCCGCACCGAAGTGCATTGCCGCCGCTGCGGCGGTCATTTCGGCCACATCTTCGACGACGGCCCGCCTCCGACCGGCAAGCGCCATTGCATCAATGGGCTGGCACTGACGTTCCGCCCTGTCGCGGCCTGACCTTTTCTCGAAAAATCCTCTTGACCTCAAGATACATTGAGGTTGCATCAATGCGCTCTCACGAAATCCCGAATGGAAAAAGGAGAGCGGAAATGATCCAGAATACAGAGAACGATCAGAACGGCCCGGTGGCGTTCGTCAACATCTTCACCCTGAAGCCGGGCAAGCTGGACGAGTTCATCGCCCTCCAGAAGATCAACCTGGACCGTTCGATAGGCAATGTGCCGGGCTGGCGCGGCAGCCGGCTGCACCGGGCGATCGACGGCGATACAGCGATCATGATCAGCACCTTCGATACGGTTGCCGATCACCAGCGGGTTCATCAGACGCAAGGCTTCGCCGAACACATCGCCAAGGTCGGGCCACTGATCGAAGGCGTGACGCCGGCCTACTACCAGGTCGTCCACGAAGTGACGCAGGCCTGAGGCCGGTTGCCTCAGGCAACATGCGACGGCGGCCGTGATCAGCCGCCGTTGACCACCAGCGCGATCGCCGCGCGCAGTTCGTCCAGGCCTTCGTTCTTCTCGGACGAGGTCGCAAGAACGGTCGGGAAGGCGGCGGCGCGTTTCTTGATCTTGAGCAATGTGTCTTCGATCAGCGGCTGCACGCCTGCGGCCTTGATCTTGTCAGTCTTGGTCAGGACGATCTGGTAGGAGATCGCGGCCTTGTCGAGCAGGGTCAAAACCTCCTCGTCGTTCTTCTTGATGCCGTGGCGGGAATCGATCAGCAGGTAGACGCGCTTGAGCGTCACCCGGCCGCGCAGATAGTCGAACACCAGCTTTGTCCAGGCGTCGACCTGTTCCTTCGGCGCCTGGGCGTAGCCGTAGCCGGGCATGTCGACCAGCGCCATCGGCGGCAGGTCGCCTGCCTCGCCGGAAAAGCCATCCGGGACGAAGTAATTGAGCTCCTGCGTGCGCCCCGGCGTGTTCGAGGTGCGGGCCAGGCCGCTGTGGCGAACCAGTGCGTTGATCAGCGACGACTTGCCGACATTCGAACGGCCGGCGAAGGCGATCTCCGGCGGCCCTTCCGGCGGCAGGAACTTCATGGACGGCACGCCGCGGATGAAAACCCACGGGCGCTTGAAGAGCTCGGCATCCACCGTGCGATTGGTCGTATGTTCGTTCAAGCCGCTGCCTCCAGCAGAGAAATATCCGAGCCGCGAATGGCCTTGAGGTTGCGGCCGATCTTGTCCACCGGCCAATCCCACCAGGCAATCGTCAGAAGCCGTTCGATGGTCTTGTCGTCGAAACGCTTCTTGACCACGACAGAAGGATTGCCGGCTACGATCGCATAAGGCGGTACGTGTCTGCTGACAACCGATTTCGCAGCAATGATGGCGCCGTGGCCGATATGAACCCCAGGCAGGATCACCGCTTCCATGCCGATCCAGACATCATTGCCGAGCACCGTGTCGCCGCGGACCTCCTGCTGCCAGGAGGCAAGGTCGAAGCCTTCCTCCCAGCCATGGCCGAAAATGTTGAACGGATAGGTCGAAAAGCCGGACATGGCGTGATTGGCGCCGTTCATGATGAAGCGCGCGCCTTCGGCGATCGCGCAGAACTTGCCGATGATCAGCTTATCGCCGATGAAAGGGTAGTGGTGAAGCACGCATTTCTGCTGGAACAGATCGGGTCCGTCGGGATCGTCGTAGTAGGTGAAATCGCCTATCTCGATGTTCTCGGCGTCGACGAGCGACTTGAGGAAGCCGACGCGCCTGTGCATCGGGATCGGATGCTTGAGCGAAGGGTTAGGTCCATGCATGGCATTTCGTCCCCATTGATACGCCTCTCTACCAGTATAGCGCGATCCGCGACGAAGACATCGGGGGCGATGATCTCAAGGGAAATGGTTCTTGCGCAGATAAAGGGCCGACTAGTTCGACCGAGCTGCAAACCGGGGTTCTGCAAGGGCTTGCAGAACCCCGGCCTTTGCCGAGACGGTTCAATTCTGACCGGGGGGGATGGTCAGAGACCGCCACCCCGCAGGCTGATGCTTGAGAGGCATCGCTCAGCTACGCTGCCAGCTGGAAAAAAGTTTCAGCTCCCGGTTGAAGAAAAGTCAGGTTCCTCACAATGCAGAAAAGCCCCGGAGTGCGGGGCTTTTTCGTTTCGTCTGGGCTGTTCGGCTATTCGGCCGGTGTCGGTTTCTTCTTGAACAATGCCATCAGATTGTCCCAGAGCTCGATCTTGGCGCCCTGGCGCTTCATGATCACGCCCTGCTGCAGGATCGACAGCGAGTTGTTCCACGCCCAGTAGATGACGAGGCCCGCCGGGAACGATGCCAGCATGAAGGTGAACAGGATCGGCATCCAGGTGAAGATCATCGCCTGGGTTGGATCCGGAGGCGTCGGGTTCATGCGCATCTGCAGGAACATGGTGACACCCATGATCAGCGGCCAGACGCCGATCATCAGGAAGGCGGGAACGCCCCAGGGCAGCAGGCCGAACAGGTTGAACAGCGAGGTCGGATCCGGAGCGGCCAGGTCGTGGATCCAGCCGAAGAACGGTGCATGGCGCATTTCGATGGTGACGTAGAGCACCTTGTAGAGCGCGAAGAACACCGGGATCTGGATCAGCACCGGCCAGCAACCGGCCAGCGGGTTGATCTTCTCGGTCTTGTACAGCTCCATCATCGCCTGCTGCTGCTTCATCTTGTCATCCGCGTATTTCTCGCGGATTTCCAGCATCTTGGGCTGCACCATCTTCATGTTCGCCATCGACTTGTACGACTTGTTGGCGAGCGGGAAGAAGATGGCCTTGACGATGACGGTGGTGGCGAGGATCGCCAGACCGAAATTGCCGAGCAACTTGTAGAGCGTGTCGATAAGCCAGAACATCGGCTTGGTGATGAAGTAGAACCAGCCCCAGTCGATCAGAAGCTCGAACTGGCGGATCTGGCGGTCCGCTTCGTAAGCGTTGATCTTGGCCACTTCCTTGGCGCCAGCGAAGACCAGCGTCTCGACGGTCGCCGACTGACCCGCGGCGACCGTGATCGGATCGGTCATGAAGTCGGCCTGGTAGCGCGGGCGGCCGTCCTCGAAATAGGAGAAGCGCGGCTGGAACGGCTGCTTTCCAGAAGGCACCAGTGCGGCAGCCCAGTATTTGTCGGTGATGCCGAGCCAGCCGTCGGTCGACTTGCCAGGCAGAACCTGCTTGTCGTCCTCGATGGTGGCGTAGTTGATTTCCTGCAGGCCCTCGGTGCCGGTCACGCCGATCAGACCTTCGTGCAGCACGTAGGTCGAGGCATGCAACGGCTTGTCGAAGCGGGTGAGGCGGCCGTAATTGGACAGCGCGACGTCGGTGCTGCCGGCATTCGCCACCGTATCGGTCACCGTGAACATGTAGTTCTGGTCGACGGCGATGGTACGCTTGAAGGTCAGGCCCTTGTCGTTGGTGTAGGTCAGCGTGACAGGCGTTGCCGGTGTCAGCGTCGTATTGGGCTCGGCAGTCCAGACAGTGTCGGGACCCGGAACCGCGCCGGTCGCTTCGCTGCCGACGAAGCCGATTTCGCTGTAGAAGCCGGCTGGCAGCGCCTGCGGGTTCAAAAGCTCGATGACGGGTGAATTCGGTTCGACGGCGACGCGGTAGTGCTTGAGGCTGATGTCGTCGATGCGCGCGCCGGTCAGGTTGATCGAGCCCTTGAGGCTCGGCGTGTCGACCGGGATGCGGCCGGATGCTGCAAGCGCCTGGGCACGGTCGACAACGGCGACCTGGGTCGTCGGTGCGCCGGGGACACCGGCCTGCGGCGTCGCTGGCAAGCCGGCGCTGGTGCCGGGTGCCGTGCCTGCCGGCTGCTGCGCCACACGCTCGGCTTCGATGCGTGCGGCTTCGCGCTGCGATTCGACGCGCGGGTTCATGTAGAACACCTGCCAGAGCGTCAGGATCAGCACCGACAAGGCGATGGTGATGAAGAAGTTACGGTTGTTTTCCATCGAAAGCCCTTATCGCGTTCCGCGAATGCGCCGAGAAAGTTCGGCCGTTATCTGGCCGAAGGGGGCGGTGAGCACGTCTTCGCGCCCGACGATCACATAGTCTTTGCCGGCGGCCATGTCACCTGCGGCATGTGTACGAACGGCTTCCCGGAGGCGCCGCTTGACGCGATTGCGGACAACCGCGTTGCCGACTTTCTTGGTGACGGTGTAGCCGACCCGCGGCCCCGCACTGTCGTCGCGATCCAGAACCTCGACGAGAAAAAACCGCCCGCGCCGCTTGTCACCGCGGCGGACGGCCAGAAACTGTTTTCTTTTCAGAAGCCGTTCGGGGCCGCGTCCATGCGGAGCAGACCCCTCTGGCTTGCCGTCAGCGGGCAAGGTTCCCGCCTATGGCTTAGGCGGAAAGCCGCTTGCGGCCGCGGTTGCGGCGAGCTGCGACGACGCCGCGACCACCCTTGGTTGCCATGCGAGCACGGAAACCATGACGGCGCTTACGGACGAGTTTGGACGGCTGATAGGTACGCTTCATTTGTTTTTACACCGCGGCGTGCGGCCCTTCTTGATTCTGTCACTTTGTAACAGGAGCTTGGCTCAGCTTGCTTCGACGCGATCAAAAACCGCGACGGAAGCGGGTCCCGAGCGTGTGCGGGCTTATAGAAAGAAGGTACCGCGAAGTCAATCCGCCCGTGCCGGCGCCACCGAAGGTTGTTTCCTGATGTCAGCAGCAGACAGGGGATAGCGTCCCGGCTCTGACATTTTGCAGTGCGGAATTTGCAACTGCGTTGTGATCACCTATCTTTGCCATAAAGGGGATGCAAGGCAGTTCGTGCTCATTTTAGTCCGAAGCGCATCATTCTCGCACTGGCCTCGCAGCAAAGAACAGCATGACTGAAGCAGCCGATACCGGTGTATTTCCCGGAAAACAGGCGGACCGTGCGGTTCCGCTTTCGCGCGGCCTGTCGGCCAAGCTGCTGCTGCTGACCATCGCTTTCGTACTCTTCGCTGAAGTGCTGTTCTTCCTGCCCTCTGTCGCAAGCTTCCGCATCCGCTGGCTCGAGGAGCGTCTGGCCACTGCCGCCGCCGTCGCCACGATCCTGGTACAGGGCGACCCGACCACACTTTCCCGCGCCGCCCAGAACGACGTGCTGGCGGCGATCGGCGCCAAGGCGATCGCCGTTCGCGATGGCGGCGTGTCCCGCCTGCTTGTCGTCGCCGACATGCCGCCCGAAGTCGACGAGCATATCGACATCGCCAAGGAAGGCGTGCTGGACTCGATGCCCGACGCCATCGACACGCTGCTGTTCGGCGGCAACCGCATGCTGCGCGTCTATGGCCGGGTCGGCGAGAGCGCCAAGGAGTTCGAGCTGGTCATCCCGGACTACCGGCTGCACCGCGCCATGCTCGCCAATGCGCGCTACATCGTCTTCGTCTCGCTGCTGATCTCGCTGTTCACCGCGGCACTCGTCTATGCCGCCATCGACCGCATCATGATCAGGCCCATCCGCACCATGACACGCTCGATGCTGACCTTCTCCGATGCCCCGGACAATCCCGCCGGTGTCATCGTTCCCGAAGCCCGCTCCGACGAGATCGGGCTGGCCGAGCGCGAACTGGCGGCGATGCAGACGCATCTGCAGCGGATGCTGCACGAACGGAAGCATCTCGCCGACCTTGGTCTTGCCGTATCGAAGATCAACCACGACATGCGCAACATCCTGGCCTCGGCACAGCTGATGTCCGACCGCTTGCGCATGGTCAAGGATCCTGCCGTGCAGGCTTTTGCGCCGAAGCTGCTCAGGACGCTCGACCGAGCGGTTGCCTATTCCGAGAACGTTCTGTCATACGGCCGCGCCCAGGAGCCGGCGCCGGCGCGCCGCCGCCTGCGGCTGAGCCAGCTGGTCGATGACGTGCACGGCCTGCTCGGCCTAGAGGCCGAGCAGGGCATCGAGTTCTTCAACGCGGTCGACACCGAATTCGAGATCGAGGCCGATCCCGACCAGTTGTTCAGGGTGTTGACCAACCTGTGCCGCAACGCCGTGCAGGCCATGGCCGGTGCTGCCGACAGCGCCATCGTCAATCGCCTGACCGTTTATGCCGAACGCGAGGGCAGCGTCAGCCGCATCCTGGTTGCCGATACGGGTCCCGGCCTGCCGCAAAAGGCGCGCGAGAACCTGTTTGCCGCCTTCCGCGGTTCGGCCCGCAGCCGCGGCACCGGGCTTGGCCTCGCCATCGCCTACGAGCTGGTGCGCGCCCATGGCGGCCAACTGGAGCTTGTCGAGAGCGCCGGCGGCCGCACCGTGTTCGCTGTCACCATCCCCGATCAGCCGGTTCGCCTCGATGAGGCGCGCCAGGGCATGCGCCGTCCGGCCTGATCAAAAAAACTTTGCCGGCGGCGGCTTGCATTTCCCGATTCGAGCCGTTAGGTAGCGCCGGTCGCTGCAGTCGATTGACCGCAGCGTGTTGGCCGTTCACTCGGCCTGATGCGCGCCCGTAGCTCAGCTGGATAGAGCACCAGACTACGAATCTGGGGGTCAGAGGTTCGAATCCTTTCGGGCGCGCCATTTTCTCCTTGTGACAGCGCACGCCGTCATGGCTCAGGCCACAGCATCGAGGTCCACGACGCCGGACCTGGACTGAGTGGCGCTGCATTCGAGCAAACGCTGTTGCGCCGGGTGCTTGCGGAGGGGGCGAGCGGACCGACCAACTCGAATTCGTGGCCAGTTGCGGCGTGCCCTACCTCCAGGGATGGATGTTCACCAAGGCGCTGCCACTGGGGCAGGCCATCGAGGTGACGCAGGGCACGACGCCGCGGCCGACTAAGAACTAGAGGCTGGTTGGAATGCGCTGCCCCTCCCAATCAGGCGGCCACCAGTCTCCGCGCAGGTGCTCGTAGTCGTCGTCGGTAATCCAGGTCAGCGGCTCCCCGCGCGTGTCCTCTGGGTCAATACGTTGTTTCAAGCCTTCGCATCGGCGCAATGCCCATTCCAGCATGGCCAGTGTATCGACCTCGCGGTCGCGAACGACCCTGCCTCGCCGGCAAGTGATGACCCGCTCGCGGGTGAACCACGATGACCAACCGTCGAAGCCCCACAGGAGCATCGGTCCTGTCGGGATGCGAAGGTGACCACTGAACCACTCGGCGCTTACTGGAAATCTGGTCGCTGGCACGAGCCGCAAAAACCAACTGCGCATGGCATCCGAGAGTGGCCGCTCCCGGTCACCATAGGTACTCAAGGCGACGAGGCACAACTTGCCATCGATAACATCCCAAGTGCCGACGTATTGACGATGACAATTCGTCGTCCATTCGTCGGGCGCGCTTATTCTGACCCGGCGGGAAGCAAGCAGGCGATAGAGCGGCAGGGCATGTAATAAATGCGGCTTGCCATCGATAAATATCCGCTCGGGCATCTGTGATGTCATGGCTCTCCTCACGGTAGAGAAGTGTCGAGGCGGCAACCTCGAGATCGTAGCAGACTGCATGCAAGGGGCAACTCGATAATCATCTAATATTTTGATATCATGAGGTAAATTTCAGTTATCCCCTCCTTCTGCCGGTGTCGGAATTTGTTGACCTTGCCCTTTGCTGAAGGAGGATTCGACGATGGAGGAGGTCGTGTTGGGTACCAGTTTCATCCTGACGAACTGGATGTCAGAGGCTGCGCCGCCATCGCGGCGAGGACATGCAAGGTACCGGCTCTGGCCGCGACAACGGAACAGGATTGTTCATGCGGCTGCTCACCGGCGGCATCGCCGCCGCCGATCGGCAACGTTTCGGCCTGCCACCGGATCTCCCCTGGCGTCATCCGGCGCCGACAGCTTTTCCCAGAAAGTTTGAACAGGGCGGCTTGCAATTCGCCAAGTCAGCGGCTAGTTAGCGCCGGTCGCTGCGGTCGATTGATCGGAGCGTCCCGGCCGTTTCCTTGATGGCCTGTTGCGCGCCCGTAGCTCAGCTGGATAGAGCACCAGACTACGAATCTGGGGGTCAGAGGTTCGAATCCTTTCGGGCGCGCCATTCTCCTCACTGTACAGCCCGAAGACATAGGTAACAGTTTGTACCTAAGACATGGGTGACAACCTCGTGCCGAACGGGTTGTCGATGGTCTGCAGGGTCCTCTGTTCGAGGTCGATATAGCCAAGATCATAGTGCATGAAGGAGACGAGCCAAATGGCGTCGTCGACTTCAGTGATTCCGAGCCTCTGGCCGGCGAGCACGGTCGAGATATTGATCTTCTTGCGGTGCATGCAGATGCGGCCACAGGCGGTGACGAGGATGTCGCGGTCATGGAAGGGGTAATGCAGGTCTGGCAGCCCCTCATAGGCTCTTGAAGAGGGCTTATAGAGTTCGTCCGGCACCTTCATGCCGATCGCTTGGTGCGGTCGTTCGGCATTGAATTCGCTGACGAATGCATCGAACCTGGCCTGCTGCTGTAGAATGTTCATGCCCGGCGGCCGGGTCGTCTCCTGCTTGAGGGTCCGGTGCATACGCTCATGCCTGCCGTTCTGCTGCGGGTTGCCGGGTTTGATGCGCTCGATGTCGATGCCCAGCCGCAGCCAGAAGACCGAGAGCCTGGACAGATTGTAGAGCCCGTTGGGAGAGGCGAAGGGCAGCCCGTTGTCGCTTCTGATCGCCGCCGGCAGACCGCGCTGCTTGAACAACCTCACGAAGGCTTCGACGACGGGCACCTCCCGCGTTGATTCGAGGGCTTCGCACAGAAGGATCATGCGCGAGGCCTGGTCAGTCACCGTCAAAGGGTAACAGTACTGGCGATTGCCGAGCCTGAACTCGCCCTTGAAATCGACACACCACAGATCGTTGGGGCAGCATGCCGCCGACAGCGGCGTGCCCTCGGCCTTGCAGCGCCGCCTCTGACGGGCGCGCGTGACAAGGCCGTGGCGGTCGAGCACGGCATGGACCGTGCTCGTCGACGGCAGCCGAACGTCGCCGGCCAGCTTGCGCACCAGAAGCTCACGGATCTTCCTGGCGCCCCAGTGCGGCTTGTCCTTCTTGGCCTTCACAATCGCCTGCTCGATCTGACAGGGCAGTTGGTTGGCATAGCGGACCGGCCGCCGTGACCGGTCGGTCAGCGCCTCCAGGCCGTCGTCCTTGTAGCGGTTGAGGATCTTGTAGCCGGTCTTGCGGGAAATCCCGAACTCTCGGCACACATCACTCATGCCCTCGCCATCCAGAAGCCGCGCAACAAAACGAAGACGTTCCTCCATCACCGAACTCTCCTTCCACGGCATCAACACCTCCGGCCAAAAGCCAAAAGTGTTACCCATGTGTCCGGTACGAAACGTCACCTATGTCTCGGGTCGCTCACACCAATGCAGTCAGGTCACTTCACTCGGCAGGCTGGGCCTTGTCTATTGCCTGCTCGCCCTGAGGCATTTCGCCGGCCCGCCGGTCAGCTGACCGTATTTTCCTTCTTGTGCTCGCAGTCCCTGCCGCTGCCCTGGCCGCTCGGCTGCGGACAGTTTTCGCCGCTGCATTCCTGGGCCTGGGCACGAATGATTGTTTTCGGCCCACCGGCGCTGGCGGCCAGAAGAATGGCGGTCGAGAAGGCGAAGAGGAGCAGGCGCATGACATCTCTCCTTGTGGCTGGGGCGGCAGAATGCCGGCTTGGTAGCCGGTCGGCGCGGCATGACCGAGGTCACGCGGCAATCAGGCTGCCGTAACGGCAGCATAGCGCACGTGGCATTGCGGTAAAGCCCGATCCGGCTGCCTGACGATAGGGAAACAATGCCGCAGGGCGGCGTTGCCTCGCGCTTGCATTTGCATTTGCCGCCACGGCAAATTTTGTTTAAGGCCAAGCTCATGTCGCACTTGCCCGAGACTCTGCTCGCCGGTTATCGCAACTTCATGAACGGTCGCTACGCGGCCGAGACGGACCGTTACAAGTCCCTGGCGCGCGAAGGCCAGTCGCCCGAGACCCTGGTCATTGCCTGCTGCGATTCTCGTGCCGCGCCCGAAACCATCTTCGATTCTGGTCCGGGTGAGCTGTTCGTCGTCCGCAATGTTGCCAATCTCGTACCGCCTTATTCGCCGGATGGTGAGTTCCATTCGACCTCGGCGGCGCTCGAGTTCGCCGTGCAGGCGCTGAAAGTCAAGAACATCGTCGTCATGGGCCACGGCCGTTGCGGCGGTATCCGTGCAGCTCTCGACCCCAACATGGCGCCGCTGTCGCCCGGCGACTTCATTGGCAAGTGGATGAGCCTTGTGGCACCGGCCGCCGAGACGGTGACCGGCAACACGATGATGACCCAGGGCGAACGCCAGACGGCCCTCGAGCGCATCTCGATCCGCTACTCGATCGCCAATCTGCGCACCTTCCCGTGTGTGAAGATTCTGGAGCAGAAGGGCAAGCTGGAGCTGTTCGGCGCCTGGTTCGACATCTCGGCCGGCGAGTTGTGGGTCATGGATCGCGAAACCGGCGATTTCGAGCGCACCTCCATCGCCTGACCTTGGCCGCTGGCCTCATTTCAAAGACTTGAATGGCCTGACGTCTCCGGCCTAGCTTTGCACATGAGCCTTGGACGCCTGTGCCATGGCCGCGCGGCGAGGAGCCAAGCCATGACAACTGCCCAGCCCCGTCATTTGCTCGACGGCAGTCACCGTCGCATGTTCATCGGTGGCGCCTGGGTCGAGGCGGCGTCCGGGCAGACGATGGAAACGCGCAATCCTGCCAACGGCGTCGTAATCGCCACGGTGCCGCGCGCCGGCAAGAAGGATATCGAGCGCGCCGTCGCCGCCGCCCGCAATGCGTTTGATGGGCCGTGGAGCCGTTTCAAACCGCATGAACGGCAGAAACTTCTGCTCAGGATCGCCGAGCTGTTCGAGCGCCACTGGGAAGAGATCTGCGTTTCCGACACCACTGACATGGGCCTGCCCATCGCGCGTGCCCGGGGCAATGCCAACCGCGTCCTTGGCATGCTGCGCTATTATGCCGGCATGGCGACGGCGCTGCACGGCCAGACCATCGACAACTCGCTGCCGGGTGACATCGTCTCCTACACCCGCAAGGAGCCGATCGGGGTCGTTGGCGCCATCATCCCGTGGAACGCTCCGACCGCAGCGTCGGTCTGGAAGATCGGCCCGGCCTTGGCCACCGGTTGCACCGTTGTGCTGAAGCCGTCGGAGGAGGCGCCGCTGACCCCGCTTCTGATCGCCGAACTGATGGCCGAGGCTGGCGTCCCCGACGGCGTCGTCAACATCGTTACCGGCACCGGCACCGAGGCCGGCGCGCCGCTCGCCGAGCATATGGGCGTCGACAAGATCGTCTTTACCGGGTCGACGGCCACCGGCCAGAGCATTGTCCGCGCCTCGGCCGGCAACCTCAAGCGCGTGTCGCTTGAGCTCGGCGGCAAGTCGCCGGTAATCGTCTGCACTGATGCCGATCTCGAGCGCGCGGTGCCGGTTGCCGCCATGTCTGTCTTCGCCAATTCCGGCCAGATCTGCATCGCCGGCTCCAGGCTTTTTGTCGCGCGACAGATCCACGACGAGTTCGTCGCGCGGCTGGCCGCCTATGCAGCCGGCTTGCGCATTGGCAACGGCATCGACCCCGAGACCGAGATCGGCCCGCTGATTTCGCCCCGCCAGCTGCAGCGCGTCGAGGGCTATCTGCGCGCCGGTTCGGAGGAGGGCGCGCGGCTCGTCGTCGGTGGCACCAGGCTGTCGCAAGGCGCGCTGGCTGCAGGAAACTTCGTCGCCCCCACCGTCTTCGCCGGCGTCTCCGACACCATGCGCATTGCGCGCGAGGAGATTTTCGGACCGGTTATCTCGGCCCTGCCGTTCGACACACTCGACGAGGTGGTGCGGCGCGCCAACGACACTCCATACGGCCTCGCCGCCGGCGTTTTCACCCGCGACCTCTCCACTGCGCACCAGCTGTCACGACGGCTGCAGGCCGGCTCGGTATGGGTCAACACCTATCACGCGATCGACCCGGCGGTGCCGTTCGGCGGCTACAAGATGAGCGGCTACGGCCGCGAGGGCGGCACTGATCATCTCGACGAATACCTCAACACCAAGGGCGTGTTCATCCGTATCGATTGAGGGCGGCCGCAACGAAAGAGCTGCGCCCGGCTGCCGGCGCGGCCTCTTTTTTCGGCTGTGTGCAGTCTATTCAGTCCATCAGCTGGAATTCGTAGAGCCTGCGATAGAGACCTTCGGCCTCGATCAGGTCGGCATGGCGACCCTGCTCGACGGCCTTGCCGTCCTGCATCACCACGATGTTGTCGGCCTGGTGAACAGTCGACAGGCGGTGCGCGATGGCAATCGTCGTGCGGCCGGATGAGAGTTTCTCCAGCGCCTCGCGGAACAGCGCTTCGGACTCGGCATCGAGTGCGCTGGTGGCTTCGTCGAGCAGCAGAACATTGGCATCGCGAAGAATTGCGCGGGCAATCGACAGGCGCTGCTTCTGGCCACCAGAGAGCAGGGCGCCGTTTTCGCCGACCTGCGTGTCATAGCCGCCCTTGAGCGCCATGATGAAGTCATGCGCGTTGGCCGCCTTGGCGGCTGCGATCACCTCTTCATCGCTGGCACCGTCGCGGCCAAGGCGGATGTTGTGCATGATCGTGCCGGAGAACAGGAACGTGTCCTGGCTGACATAAGCGATGCGGTCGCGGACCGAATGCAGTGTGGCATGGGCGATGTCCTGGCCGTCGAACAGCACCTGGCCGCTGCTGGGGTCGTACATGCGCATGATCAGGTTCATGATCGTTGACTTGCCGCTGCCCGACGGGCCGACCAGCGCCGTCATCTTGCCGGGCGGGAAGGTGAGGTCGAGATCGCGCAGCACCGGTTCGCCGTCGGCATAGGAAAAGCTGACGTCCTTGAGCTCGATTTTGCCGGAACCGGGCACGAGAGCCTCTGCGCCCGGCTTTTCCGCAAGCGTCAGCGGACGGTCGGTGAGTTCGAACATCATGCGCACGCCAACCAGACCCGCTTCCAGCGAGACACGGAAGCGGGCCAACCGCTTGGCCGGCTCGTAGGCCAGCAGAAGCGCGGTGATGAAGGACATGATGCTGCCCGGGGTTTGGCCGCCCTGGACGACTAGATAGCCGCTGACCAGCACGACGCCGGCGATGGCAAGGCCGGCAAGCGTCTCCATGATCGGGCTGGTACCGGCTTCGAGGGCCGCGATGGAGTTGGCGCGCCTTTCGACGTCGGAGACGGCGCGATGCATGCGGACTCGCATCGTCGCTTCCAGGTTGAACGACTTGACGATCCTGACGCCGATGGTCGTTTCCTGCATCACCTGCACGATCTGGGCCAGCGACATGAATTCGGCCTCCATGATCTTGCGCACGCGGCGCAGGATCAGGTTGACGCCGAAGATGGCGATCGGCCCGACGATGAAGGCGACCAGCGACAGCACCGGCTGCTGGTAGACCATCACGGCTATGAGGCCGATCAGCGAAAACAGGTCGCGCACGAACGAGGTGACGATGACGTCGAGCACAACGCGCGCCGCCTGCGCATTGTGCGTGACGCGGGTGATCAGGTCGGCCGAAGGGATCGAATGGTAGAAGGAAATGCCCTGCGCCAGGATGCGGTCATAGATCTTGCGCTGGCGGTCGGCGATGATCGAGTTGCCGACGCGGCTCAGGAAAAATGCCTGCACGAAGGTCGCGACACCCTTGAGGATGAAGATCCCCGCAACCATCGCCGCGATCATGTAGACGCGGTTGATATCCTTGCCGATGACGAATTCGTTGGTGATGTCCTGCATGATCCAGGCGCTGGCCGCCGTCATGGCGGCCACCACAAGCATCGCAACGATGGCGATGCCGTAGCCAAGCGCATGCTGGCGGAACGACTCCCTGACCAGTCTCCAGATCAGGAGATGATTCTGCGACGGACGAAAAAATCGAGGCAAATCAATAAGTCCTTTGGGCGCTAATCCCCCGCGCCGGCCTGTATAAAGCAGCTCTCCGCGAAGGGGAACTGTCGTTGATCTTAGGCTCCGGGCTTACTGTCGCAGCATCCATGGCCCAGTGGACAGCCGGCTACCGCAGATTGCCGCTTCCGGCGATTTCGCATACCGTTGACCAAACGATAAAAAGTCGCCTTCGCCAAAAAAGACCAAAACCAGCCAGAGGTGGATCGTATGCACAGCAGCTCCAAAAATTCAGGCATTTCCAGACGCACGTTGATCAAAGCCGCGGGCGCTTCCGCCGCGGTCGCGGCCGTGGGCTTGCCCGGCCGGCTTTTCGCCGCCGACCCGATCAAAGTCGCGGCCATCTACACCGTCCCGGTCGAGCAGCAATGGGTCAGCCGCATCCACAAGGCGGCCAACGCCGCCAAGGATCGTGGCGACATCGAATATGTCTATTCGGAAAACACCGCCAACAACGACTATGAGCGCGTCATGCGCGAATATTGCGAGGCCGGCCACAAGCTGATCATCGGCGAGGTCTTCGGCGTCGAGGATGCTGCCCGCGCAGTCGCCAAGGACTACCCCGACGTCGCCTTCCTGATGGGCTCGAGCTTCAAGCCCGATGCCGCCGTGCCGAATTTCTCGGTGTTCGACAATTACATCCAGGATGCGTCCTATCTCTCCGGCCTCGTTGCGGGCGCGATGACCAAGTCGAAAAACATCGGCATGGTCGGCGGCTATCCGATCCCAGAGGTCAACCGCCTGATGAACGCCTTCATGGCGGGCGTGAAGGAAGTGGCGCCAGACACCAAATTCCAGGTCGCCTTCATCGGCTCGTGGTTCGATCCGCCCAAGGCCAAGGAAACCGCCTTCGCCCAGATCGATGGCGGCGCCGACCTGCTCTACGCCGAGCGTTTCGGCGTGTCTGACGCCGCCAAGGAAAAGAAAGTACTGGCCATCGGAAACGTCATCGACACCCAGGCCGACTATCCCGAAACGGTGGTCGCCTCCGCACTCTGGCACTTCGAGCCGACGCTCGACAAGGCGATCGCGGAAGTGAAAGCCGGCACCTTCAAGGCCGACGACTATGGCGTCTACTCCTTCATGAAGAACGGCGGCTCGTCGCTTGCGCCACTTGGCACCTTCGAGGGCAAGGTGCCTGACGAGATCAAGGCCAAGGTCGCCGAGAAAGAAAAGGCGATCAAGGACGGCTCGTTCACTGTCGAGATCAACGACGCCGAGCCGAAGTCGAGCTGATGACAGCGTTCTTCTCCCCCGTTTACGAGGGAGAAGATGCCGACAGGACGATGAGGGACAGCGTATCCTCTCCGATTTCGGCACTGCCCATCATCCGGCCCTTCGGGCCACCTTCTCCCCGCAGGCGGGGAGAAGGGACCTCCAGCTGCCGTCGCCGCTTCATGACAACTGAGCCCAGCATCGTCCTTCGCCTCTCCGGCATCACCAAGCGTTTCGGCCCGCTGACGGCCAACGACGCCATTTCCTTTGAGCTGAAGCGCAGCGAGGTGATCGCGCTTCTCGGCGAGAACGGCGCCGGCAAGACGACGTTGATGAACATCCTGTTCGGCCACTATGTTGCCGACGAAGGCACTGTCGAGGCGTTCGGCAAGCTGCTGCCGCCGGGCGATCCACGCGCGGCCCTCGATGCCGGCATCGGGATGGTGCACCAGCATTTCACCCTCGCCGACAACATGACCGTGCTGGAGAATATCGCGCTGGGCACCCAGGGCCTGTGGCGAGCCAGGCTCGACAGGGCAGCCGCGCGCCGTCGCATCGAACAGTTGTCCGCTGATTTCGGCCTGACCGTCGATCCTGCGGCCACCGTGGCCACACTGTCGGTGGGGGAGCGCCAGCGCGTCGAGATCCTCAAAGCGCTCTACCGCGACGCCCATGTGCTGATCCTCGACGAGCCGACGGCAGTGCTGACGCCGGCCGAGACCGACGCGCTGTTCCGCACGCTGAAGCTGCTCGTCGCCAAGGGCCTTTCGATCATCTTCATCTCCCACAAACTTCATGAGGTGATGGCCGTCAGTGACCGCGTGCTGGTGCTGCGCGCCGGCCGGCTCGCCGGCGAACGGGAGACGAAATCGACCGACCGCAAGGAACTTGCCGCCCTCATGGTCGGCCAAGAGGTCAAGCCGGCAGAGGTCAGTCCGGTCCATGCAGGTGCGGCCCTGCTGGCACTCGACCGCGTCTCGACGGCGCGCCATAACGGCGCCGGCCTCGACGAGGTGTCGCTGACACTCAACGCCGGCGAGATCACCGGCCTTGCCGGTGTTTCCGGCAACGGGCAGGCAGCGCTCGCCGCACTCATGTCAGGCACCCAGCGCCCGACCGGCGGCGCGATTTCCATCGCCGGCCACGCGGTTGGCGACTGGTCCCCGCGCGCCGCCCTCGGCCATGGCATCGCCCGCATCCCCGAGGACCGCCATGCCGTCGGCACGATCGGCGACATGAGCGTTACCGAAAATGTCATCGCCGAGCGTTACGGCAGCTCACGTTTCAGCCGCATGGGCTTCCTTGACTGGACGGCGGCGCGCCGCTTCGCCGAGGAGATCATTGCCGACTACGACGTCAAATGCCCATCGCCCGAGGCGCGCATCCGCCTGCTTTCGGGCGGCAACATGCAGAAGCTGATCCTCGGCCGCGCGCTCGACCCCGAACCGGCGGTCATCCTCGCCAGCCAGCCGACGCGCGGCCTCGACGTCGGCGCCGTCGCTTATGTCCACCGCATGCTGCTCGCCGCGCGTGAGCGCGGCGCGGCGGTGCTGCTGATCTCGGAGGACCTGGAGGAAATCCTGGCGCTTTCCGACCGCATCGTCGTGATGTCCAAGGGGAGGTTGTCCGCGCCATCGGCGCGCGGGGAACGGACGATTCGCGAACTGGGTGAACTGATGGCGGGCCATGGTGGGGAGCAGCCGGCGTGAACGCGCGAGGTCAGATGTCAGTGCTCCACGCCACCCCCCTCTGTCCTGGCAGGACAGAGGGGGGTGCTGTCCCGCAAACATCTCAGGCCACGGAGCAGACCCATGCGGCTTGAGCCCAAACCCGCGCCATCACTGGCGGTCACGCTATTGTTCCCGCTGGCGGCGATCGCCGCCACGCTGCTCATCACGTCGTTGCTGGTGCTCGTCGCCGGTGCGTCGCCGCTGTCGGTGTTCTACCTCGTTGCCAAGGGTGCGGCTGGTTCGCAGTTCGCGCTCCTGGAAACCCTGACGCGCGCGACGCCGCTGATCTTTACCGGGCTTGCCGTTGCCGTCGCCTTCCGGGCCAAGCTCTGGAACATCGGGGCCGAGGCGCAGCTCTATGTCGGCGGCATCGTCACCGTGGTGCTCGGCACCGGCGCGCTGCCGCTGCCCGCGCCCATTCTCATCCCTATCATCATGGTCGCCGTCATGGCCGCGGGCGCGTTGCTGCTGCTCGGACCCGCCGTGCTGAAGACCCGCTTCGGCGTCGACGAGGTTGTGACTACGCTGCTGCTCAACTTCATCGTGCTGCTGTTCGTGTCGATGCTGCTCGAAGGCGTGCTCAAGGACCCGATGGGGCTGGGCTGGCCGCAGTCGCAGAAGGTCATCGCCGAGGCGCAACTGCCGCGCATCATCCAGGGCAAGCGCCTGCATTATGGCTTCGTCATCGCCATCGTCTCGGCCATTGTCGTCTGGGTCATCATGAAGAAGACCGTGCTCGGCTACGAGATGCGCGCCGTCGGCCACAACCCCGAAGGCGCGCGCTTCGTCGGCATTCCCGTCAATCTCGTGCTGATGAAGACGGCACTCCTGTCGGGCGGCCTCGCGGCGCTCGCCGGCTTCTCCGAGGTCTCGGGCCTCAAGGGCAACCTGACGCTCGACCTGTCGCCGGGCTACGGCTACTCGGGCATCGTCGTTGCCATGCTGGCAATGCTGAACCCGCTCGGCGTGATTGCCTCGGCCATCTTTGTCGCCGGCATCTTCGTCGGCGCCGATGCCATGAGCCGTGTTGCCAAGGTGCCGAGCTACATCGCCGACGTCATGGTCGCCACGTCGCTCTTGACGATGGTGGTAGCGATCCTGCTGACGCGGTTCAGGGTGAGGTGGAGGTGATGGCTGAGATCCTTCGCGCCTGGCCTGCCGGCCATCTCCTTCACAAGGGGGGAGATCAGTCGCATCGACGCCACACCAGTTCCTGTTGTTTCCCGGGATGCTTTGGCCGACACGGAGTTCCTAAGCGAACGATTGTGCGAGGCGCTGGCGAAGTCCTGATCTCCCCCCTTGTGGGGGAGATGGCCGGCAGGCCAGAGGGGGGCAACGTCGAGCGCCAGCGTTGTTTGGTATCGAGGCGGAGTGCCCTCTGATGGACGCATTTGAAATCCTCTTTACCGCTTCCTTCTGGGTCGCCGCCATCCGCATTGCTTCGCCGCTGATCTTCGCCACCATGGGCGAGCTGATCTGCGAGCGCGCCGGCGTGCTCAATCTCGGCATCGAAGGCATCATGACCGCCGGCGCCTTCGCCGGCTGGTTCACCGTCTATGCCGGCGGCGACCTGTGGACCGGCGTGCTTGTAGCGGCCCTGGCAGGGGCAATGTTCGGCTTGTTGCATGCGACGCTGACCGTGCCGCTCGGCCTGTCGCAGCATGTCGTCGGCATCGGTGTCACGCTGCTCGCCACCAGCCTGACCTATTTCACCTATCGCCTGGCGCTGCCTGAGGTAACCTCGCCGCCCAAGATCGAGCCATTCCAGCCATTGCCGATCCCTGGTCTGTCCAAGATCCCCATCGTCGGCGAAGCGCTGTTTTCGCAGACGCCGCTGACCTATTTCGCCTTCCTCACCGTCGCCGTCGTTGCCTGGGTGCTCTACCGAACACCCGTCGGCCTTGCCGTCCGCGCCGCCGGCGAAAACCCGGCGGCCGTGGAAGCACAGGGCATCTCGGTCACCGGCATCCGCATGGGCGCGGTGGTGGTCGGCAGCGCGCTGATGGCCGTCGGCGGCGCCTTCCTCACAATGTCGGCGTTCAACTCGTTCTTCTTCGAGATGATCAACGGCCGTGGCTGGATCTGCATCGCGCTCGTGGTGTTCGGCTCGTGGCGGCCGGGCAAGGCGCTAATCGGCGCCATCCTGTTTGCCGCCTTCGACGCCTATCAGGTGCGCCTGCAGCAGATGTCGGGCGGCGTCGTGCCTTACCAGCTGTTCCTGATGATGCCCTATGCGCTGTCGATCCTGGCCCTGATCCTCGTGGCGCGCCGCGCTACCTATCCGAAAGCGCTGATGATCCCCTATCAGAAAGGCGAGAGATGAGCTTCGACCTGATCGTCAAGGGCGGTACGCTGCCCGATGGAACCGTCGCCGATATTGGCATCAAGGGCGACAGGATCGCTGCCATCGAGCCGAAAATCGAAGCAGCGGCCAAGAACGTCGTCGACGCCTCCGGCAACCTCGTCTCACAGCCCTTCGTCGACCCGCATTTCCACATGGACGCGACGCTGTCCTATGGCTTGCCGCGCATCAACGCCTCAGGCACGTTGCTCGAAGGCATATCGCTCTGGGGCGAACTCAAGCCGCTGCTGACGCATGAGGCGGTCAAGGAGCGCGCGCTCGCCTATTGCGATTGGGCCGTGTCGATGGGCCTGCTCGCCATTCGCACCCATGTCGACACCTGCGACGACCGCCTGCTTGCCGTCGAGGCCCTGCTCGAGGTCAAGAAGCAGATTGCGCCTTATATCGACCTTCAGCTCGTCGCCTTCCCGCAGGACGGTCTCTATCGCTCGCCCTCGGCGCGCGCCAACACCATTCGCGCCTTGGACATGGGCGTCGATGTCGTCGGCGGCATTCCGCATTTCGAGCGCACGATGGCCGACGGCACGCGCTCGGTGACCGAACTGTGCGAGATCGCGGCAGCGCGCGGCCTGATGGTCGACCTGCATTGCGATGAAACAGACGACCCGCTGTCGCGCCACATCGAGCAACTGGCCTATGAGACCCAGCGTCTCGGCCTGCAGGGCAGGGTGGCCGGCTCGCACCTGACCTCGATGCACTCGATGGACAATTATTACGTCTCGAAGCTGTTGCCGCTGATTGCGGAAGCCGGCGTGTCGGCGATCCCCAACCCGCTCATCAACATCATGCTGCAGGGGCGCCACGACACCTATCCCAAGCGCCGCGGCATGACCCGCGTGCCGGAAATGCTGAAGGCAGGCATCCGCGTCGGCTGGGGCCAGGACTGCGTGCTCGACCCGTGGTATTCGCTCGGCACCGCCGACATGCTCGACGTCGCCTTCATGGGCCTGCACGTCGCCCAGATGTCTTCGCCTGCCGACATGCGCCGCTGCTTCGACATGGTGACCAAGGTCAATGCCGAGATCATGGGGCTCGACCATTTCGGGCTCGAAGTCGGCAAGACCGCAAGCCTCGTCGTGCTCGACGCCGGCAACCCGATCGAGGCTGTGCGCTTGCGCGCCGAACGCCTCTGCGTGATTGCCAAGGGCAAGGTCGTGGCGGAACGTCCGAAGCGCGACACCGCGCTGTCGATCAAGGGCCGTCCGACTAGCATCAACCGCCGCCATGTGGTGCCGCCGCAGGCGAATTGACCTGGCGTAGCGCGTGGCCAGAAGTCACAAAAAAGTCTACAACAGAACTCAAGATTCTCGCGGTTGCGGAAGGAGAAGGTCATGTTGTCGAGGTCAGTTTTGCTGGTGTTCGTGACGGCTTTGCTTGCCGGCTGCGTGTCGGCGGAAGAACAGCGCGCCCGCGACGAAGACAAGTGCCGCTCCTACGGCTTCACCAAGCGCAACGACGCCTTCGCCGAGTGCCTGCAGCGCATCGAGCTCGATCGCCGCGCCGAGTTCCGCCAGAGCAAGTCGTCGTTCGACGACTGGAACCGGCCTGTCGTGGTCTATCGCCCGATCGTCGTCGCACCGAAGCCGTAACGGCTGGTACTGCGACAGGGCAACGCATGGTCCAGGCCAGATTGCCCTCGCCATTACTCTTTCAAGCGCATAGATAGCCTCAATCCGGGCCCGTCGCCCGGCGGATTGGCACCATGACGTTTCGACAAGCCCTGGCCCTCCCGAAGAACAACATGGTTCTTTCGGGCATCCTCCTCATGTTGCTGGGCGACTTCATGTTCGCGCTCAACGACGCGATGGGCAAATGGCTGGTCGAGAGCTTTTCGGTCGGACAGGTGCTGTTCATCCGCTCGATCGGCGCCTTCATCATTCTTGGCCCAATGATCTACAGGCAGGGGCTCGGTCCGCTGACCAATGTCGAGCGCCCCGGCCTGCAGGTGTTGCGTGTCGTGCTCGCCACCGCCGACACCGCCTTCTTCTACGCCGCCGTCGCTTATCTGCCGCTGGCCGACGTGATGACCTTCTACATGGCCGGCCCGATCTACATCGCCGCGCTGTCGCACTTCTTCCTCGGCGAAAAGGTCGGCTGGCGCCGCTGGCTGGCCATCGTGCTTGGCTTCTGCGGCGTGGTCATCGCGCTCCGCCCGTCGACGGCGTCGCTGTCCTGGCCGTCGCTGTTTGCCGTCGTCGGCAGCATGTCCTTTGCCATCAGCCTGATCCTCAGCCGCAAGCTGCGCGCTACCAACGATACGACGCTGGTGACCTGGCAGACGGTAGGCGCGCTGATCATGGGCGGCGTCCTTGCCGCCTCCGACTGGCAGCCGGCAAGCGCCATCGACTGGTCGGCCATGCTGTTGCTCGGTGTCGTCGCCTGCGCGGCACATCTTTTGATCACCCGCGCCCTCAAGCTCGCGCCCGCCTCGCTGCTTGCGCCGCTGCAATACACACTGCTGATCTGGGCCGTGGTCATGGGCATCGCCTTCTTCGGCGACTATCCGGATGCGCAAATCCTGATCGGCTCGGCGATCATCGTCATCGCCGGCCTGTTCATCTTCCATCGCCAGAAGGTGGTGGACAAGGCCGAACCCGAGACGGTGCCGACCAGCGTGCACTGACGAGTTTAGCTCCTTCACCAATAGCGGGTTTAGCCTCTCCCCAGAAGCGGGGGGACGTCGGCCTGCTCTCGGCAATGAGGTGTCATCGGCGGCAAGATGTTCGGATACCTCCCCCTTGTGGAGAGGGGGATGGACCCTAGCGCCCCAGCACCAGCGCCCAATAGCGCTTGTCGCTGCCTTTGCTCTCGCGCACATAGGCGAGGCCGAATTTGCCGAAGCGCGGGTCGAGCATGTTGCGGCGGTGGCCCGCCGAGTTCATCCACATCGAGAACAGCTTGGCCGGCTCCATGCCGCCATGGGCGATGTTTTCGGCCGCGGCGCCCTCGACGCCGCCATCCTTCATGCGCGCCGCGAAATCCTTGCCCCAGCCGGTGGTGTGCTCCATCTTGCCGCTGCGCGCCATGTAGGCGGCTTGCTGCAGGGCGGCGCGCTCAAGCGTCGAGTCAGGGCTCAGCGGCGGCAGGCCATGCTCGGAGCGGATGGTCTGCAGGTAGGTGACGCCGGTCGACGACGCACCGGATCCGTCGCCGGCGATGTTGGACCCGGTCTGGCAGGCGGCCAGGAACAGCAACGACCCAAGAGCGGTCGCCCGCATCACCGTGCCTGTCAGTCGCGCCATGGTTTTTTCCTTGTCTGTCGTCATTGGCGACCGTTGATAAGGCTGATCATGGCTTTTTGGCGAGCATGGCGCCTCGGGGTGGGCGGGACCTTGGGACCGCGCACCACCTTTTCCGAGGATCGATTCTGGCTTTGCCGGTCGCAGCTACGCCTTCACCCTTGCCGCTACCGGATCGAACAGCGGCTCCATATGGATCTTCGCTGGCACGCGCTCCATGGCAACGACAAGCTCGTAGCTGCCACCTGCAAGGAAGGCGTCGTCGACGCCGCCGGTATTTCTGACATAGCCGAAGCCGATGTTCTTGCCGACCGTGTAGCCATAGCCGCCACTGGTGAGGTAGCCGACCGGCTGGCCGTCGCGCAGGATCGTCTCACGTCCCAGAAGCACGACGTCCTTGTCGTCGACGGTAAAGCAGGCAAGCCGCTTGGTCAGCGCCGCGTCGCCGAGCTTCTCCAGCGCCTTGCGACCGAGGAAGTCGGTGTCTTTCCTGAGCTTCACCGCCCAGCCGAGCCCGGCCTCGAGTGGTGTGTCGTTGGGGGTGATGTCGGAACCCCAGGCGCGATAGCCCTTTTCCAGGCGCAGCGATTCCAGCGCGCGGTAGCCGACAGGGCGGATGCCGTGAGGCTTGCCCGCCGCCATCAGCGCGTCGAATACCTCACCGGTGGCGCCGATCGGCACATGCAGCTCCCAGCCGAGCTCACCGACATAGGTCACGCGCAGCGCCCGCACGGCGGCACCGGCGATGGCGACCTCTCTGACATGGCCGAAGGGGAAGGCCGCGTTGGAGACGTCGGCAGCAGTGACCGTTTCGAGCACACTCCGTGCATTCGGCCCCATCAATGACAACGTGCCGAACTGCTCGGTCACATCGACCACTTTCGCGTCGTATCCAGACGGGATGTGGTCGCTGATCCAGGCGAGATCGTGGGTGCGGAAGCCGGTGCCGGTGACGATGTAGAATTTGTCGTCGGCCAGCCGGGCAACGGTGAGATCCGCCTCGATGCCGCCACGCGTGTTCAAGAGCTGCGTGTAGGTCAGGCGTCCCACGGCCTTCGACACGTCATTGGCGCAGATGAAGTCGAGCGCTTTCTGCGCGTCCTTGCCCGTCATCTCGTATTTGGCGAAAGATGACTGGTCGAACACGCCCACCGCCTCGCGCACATGCCGGTGTTCGTCGCCGACCGTCGCGAACCAGTTCTGCCGCCCCATGGCGTAGACGTCCTTTGGCTCTACGCCTTCCGGGGCGAACCAGTTGGGCCGCTCCCAGCCGAGCTTGGAGCCGAACACGGCGCGGTGCCTCTTCAGCCGCTCGTAGAGCGGCGAGACGATGTAGGGCCGCCCGCTCGCATATTCCTCGTGCGGATAGCCGATCGTGTAGTGCTTGCCATAGGCCTCGAGCGTGCGGTCCGACACCCATTGCCGGTCGCGGTGCAGGCCCGAGAAGCGGCTGATGTCGACCACCCAGAGGTCGAGCGGCGCCTCGCCGTCGACCACCCATTGCGCCAGCACCCAGCCCGCACCGCCGCCCGAGGCGATGCCGAAGGCGTTGAAGCCGGCGCCGACGAACATGTTCGAGCATTCAGGCGCCACGCCGAGGATGAAATTGCCGTCGGGCGTGAAGCTTTCCGGGCCATTGATCATCTGCTTGACGCCGACATCGGCCAGTCCGGGCACACGCTCGATCGCCTGCATCATGTGCTGTTCGAAATGATCGAAATCGTCATCGAACAGGCGGAATTCCCAATCGTTGGGCACGTCACCAGTGGTCCAGCCTTGCGGGTTGGGTTCGTAGCCGCCCATGACAAGCCCGCCGACCTCCTCCTTGAAATAGGTGCGACGGTCGGGGTCGCGCAGCGTCGGCGCGTCGGTGGCGAGGCCGGGCAGCTTCTCGGTGATGATGTATTGGTGCTTGACGGGCTGCAGAGGCACGTTGATGCCGGCCATCGCACCGACCTGCCGCGCCCATTGGCCAGCGCAGTTCACCACCTTGTCGCAGGCAACGTCGCCTTGGTCGGTCTTCACCTTGAGGATGCGACCGTCCTTCATCTCGAAGCCGGTGACGCGCACGTTTTCGAACAGTCTGGCGCCATGCATGCGCGCGCCCTTGGCCAGCGACTGGGTGATGTCGGAGGGGCTCGCCTGGCCGTCGGTCGGCAGCCATGACGCACCTACCAGGTCCGAGGTGTCCATCATCGGCCACATGCGCTTGACCTCTTCCGGCGACACCAGCTGCATGTCCATGCCGAAGCTCTTGGCGGTCGTTGCCAGCCGCTTGTATTCCGTCCAGCGGTCCTGGTTGGTGGCAAGCCTGAGGCAACCGGTCATCTTCCAGCCGGTGGCAAGCCCGGTCTCGGCCTCCAGCCCCTTGTAGAGCTCGACCGAATATTTCAGCACCCGCGTGATCGACGCCGACGAGCGCAATTGTCCTACCAGGCCCGCCGCGTGCCAGGTCGAACCCGAGGTCAACTTGCCCTGTTCGAGCAGGATCACGTCGGCCTTGTGGTCGCGTGCCAGGTGATAAGCCGTCGAGCAGCCGATGATGCCGCCGCCGATGACGACGATCTGCGCGTGCGAGGGGAGGGCCATAGCTACAGTTTCCCGTACTGGTTCTGGTAGGTTTCGAGCGCCGCCTTGAATTTTTCGAGGTTCTCGGCGGTGTAGGCGACGTAATCGCTGCCCGGGGCGGTGAGGTACAGTTCCGAGACCATGCTCCACATCGCCTCGCGCAGCAGCGAGGCGCATTGCATGGCCTGGTGCGAGCGCCGGATCGCCTGGTCGGGTCTGCCGCCGAAATAGACGGTCAGAAGCTCGTCCGACTCCTCCGCCGTCATGCCGGCATTGGAGGCGGTACCGGCAAGGTCGAACATCGCCGTCGAGAAACCGGCATATTCGAAGTCGATGAGCCAAAGCCTCGAGCCGTCGTCGAGGAAGTTGGCCGGCAGCAGGTCGTTGTGGCTGAAAATGATCGGCAGCGGCGCTTGCGCCTTTTCCAGCTTGTCGGCCAGGTCGAGATAGCGCGGCAGTTCCTGACACATCCGGCTGTTGCCGGCGGCCAGCGTGCGGGCATAGTCACGGATGACGTGGAAGGCCCAGAACATGAAGCCCGCGCCGGAGACATGCCGCGGCATCTCGTCATGGAAGCGCTTGACCAAGTGGGCGATGCGTCCGGCATTGGCCCGCACATCGTCGGCGCCATAGGTCTTGGCGCCGAGGAAAGCGCTGACCATGACGCCAGGCGCGGCATAGCGCAGCTCCGGTGCAAAACCGGCCTCATGGGCCGCACGCGCCACCATCGCCTCGCGGTCGCGGAAGACGTGATGGAACGGATAGTCCTTGCCGAAGCGGACGACATGGCGGCCGTTGCCGTCTTCGACCAGCCAGCTCTCGTTGCTGATGCCGCCCTTGAGTGGCGCAATTGTCAGCGTCCCGTTCCACAAGGGCAGGGCGCGAATGCGGTCCATTGTTGTCAACGCAGCCATCCCCTTACTCCAATCCCAGCCGTGCCTTTGTCCGAGCGGCCCCGGCCGAGATCAGCCGGTCGGCTATGATGGCGATGAAGGCCACCGCCAGACCAGCAACAAGGCCGCGTCCAGTATCGGCCTTGGTCAGGGCGATGTAGACCTCCTGGCCGAGATCCCGGGTGCCGACGAGCGCCGTGATGACAAGCATCGACAGGGCGAACATGATGGTCTGGTTTAGCCCCAACATGATTTCTGGCAGCGCCAGCTTGATCTTGATCCTGGTCAGCAATTGCCATTGCGTGCAGCCCATTGCGGTGCCGGCTTCGATCAGGCGCGGATCGACCTTGCGCAGGCCATGCACTGTGTAGCGAATTGCCGGAGAGATCGCATATGCCACCACCGCAATCATGGCGGTGAAGTCGCCGACACGGAACAGCATCACCGCCGGCATCAGGTAGACGAAGGATGGCAGCGTCTGCAGTGTGTCGATGATCACCTGCACCCAGTTCCACAGCCTGTCGCGCTGGGCAGCGGCGATGCCGATGGGAACGCCGATCAGGCAAGCCAGAACGACCGATATTCCGCACAGATAGACCGTGATCATCGCCTTTTCCCACTGGCCCGTGGCGGCGATCAGGAAGGCAAGCGCGCCGGTCAGCATTGCCAGGCGAAGGCCACCGAGGCGATAGCCGGCGAAGGCCAGGAGTGCTGTCACTCCCGCCCAGGGCAGTCCGAGCAGCAGTCGCTTGAGCGGCACCAGTATGTTCAGCAGAACTGCGTTCTTGGCCGCTTCCAGCGTATCGAAGTAGTTCACGTTGATCCAGCCGACGACATTCGACCAGAACGAGCCGGTCGAGAGCTGGAGCGCCGGCGGATAGGTTTGCAGTGCCGGCATGGCGAGACCGGCAACACCGGCCAGAACGATCATTACCAATGCCGCCACGATGTAGGGATGACGAGCCGGGAGGCTGGTCGACACGGCGGGCGGCGTCATTGTGCCGGCGCGCGCGGCAGACGCCTGGCTCAAACGGTCGAGCGCGATCGCCAGTGCGACGATGGCAAGTCCAGCCTCCAGGCCAGCGCCGATGTCGAGGCGCCGCAATGCCGCCAGAACATCGAAGCCGAGGCCTCCGGCGCCGATCATCGAGGCGATGATCACCATATTTAGCGACAGCATGATCACCTGGTTGACGCCGACCATCAGGCTGTCCTTGGCCGATGGCACAAGCACACGCCATGTCATCTGCCGGCGCGTGCAGCCGATCATCCTGCCAAGGTCGAGCGTGTCGGAAGGCACCGCGCGCAGCGCGAGCGTGGCAATGCGGGTCATCGGCGGCATCGCGTAGATCACTGTCGCCACCACCGCCGCTGTCGGCCCGAAACCGAACAGGAACAGGATCGGCACCAGGTAGGCAAAGACCGGAATGGTTTGCATCAGGTCGAGCACTGGGGTGAGTGCCCGTTCGAACCAGTGCCAGCGATAGGCCGCAATGCCAAGCAGCAGCCCGCCAATCACGCCGATCGGCACCGCCACCAGGATCGAGGCGAGCGTTGCCATTGCGCTCTGCCATTGGCCGAAGGCTGCCAAGAAGCCAAAGCACAGGACCACCAGTGTCGCGAGCCTGCGGCCTCCGGCATGAAAACCGATCAGGCCAATGGTCGCGGTCACTGCGACCCATGACAGCGGTGGCAAAATCTGGACCGCGCCCGAGCCCTGGCCTTTGAGAAAGCCGGTCGCCAGCAGGCTGAGCGCGCAGCGGTAAGGCAGGTCGATCAGGGCAGCAATGAACCGGGTCAGGTCCTTGAAGCTGAACAGTCCGAAATGCGCCTCATTGACTAGCCATTTCATGAAATCGCCGATCCATCGTCCAGCGGGGATGATCGCTGCACTGGGATATTCGAAGGCCCAGTCATAGGCCCCGCCAAACCGCCAAAGCACGATGAAGGCGCCGGCAGCGACGATCCAGGGAATGAGCCCGCGCGGCAAGCCAATTGGACCGGCAGCAGCTTCGACGCTGGAGTTGGCCGGGGCGGTCATCGTCATCCCCGCATCAGCACGTCGACGACGTCGGTTCGAAGCAGTTGGCCCAACATGTTGCCTGCTTCGTCGATGACACCGACGCACTCGTTGGAACCGTCGAAAAGTGCGACGGCTTCCGACACGGTGGCCCGCGCCGGCACAGATGTTTTCGGCTGCGCGCCCTGTACCGGTTTCATGATCGATTGCGCCTTGATCACCTTGGCTTTCGGGACGTTGCGGGTGAACTCGGCGACATAATCGGTGGCCGGGGCAAGCACGATGTCCTCGGGCGTGCCGATCTGCACGACGGCTCCATCCTTCATGATGGCGATGCGGTCGGCCAGCCTGATCGCCTCGTCGAAATCGTGGGTGATGAAAACGATTGTCTTGTTCAGTACCGATTGCAGGCGAATGAATTCGTCCTGCATTTCGCGCCGAATGAGCGGGTCGAGCGCCGAGAAGGGCTCATCGAGGAACCAAAGCTCCGGTTCCACCGCCAGCGACCTGGCAATGCCGACTCGCTGCTGCTGGCCGCCGGAGAGTTCGCGCGGGAAGACACCTTCCTTGCCAGACAGGCCGACAAGTTCGACCATGCGGCGCGCCAGTTGCTCCCGTTTCTGCCGCTTGACGCCCTGAACCTCTAGCGGAAAGGCCACATTCGCAAGCACTGTCAAATGGGGCAGCAAAGCGAATTGCTGGAACACCATGCCCATCTGGTGGCGGCGGATTTCGATCATCCGGGCTTCGTCGGCGGCGAGCAGGTTTTCGCCGTTGAACAGGATTTCGCCTGAGGTCGGCTCGACCAGGCGCGACAGACAGCGCACCAGGGTCGACTTGCCAGAGCCCGACAGCCCCATGATGACGAAGATCTCGCCGTCACGGACCTCGAGATTGACGTTGCGTACCGCGCCGACGAGGCCTGCTTTCACAAGATCGTCGCCGGTGACCGATGCCGGCTCTCTCGCTCGCAGGAAATCGCGCGCGCCGGAGCCGAACAGCTTCCAGACATTGCGGCAGACGAGTTTAGGTTGGCTATCGTTCATCGACCCGGCTGACAATGCTTGCGGGAAATCTGCCCTTCGGCCATGGGGCCGAAGGGATGACGCGCGTCATTCGTTCCGCCCCGTGGCGGGAATGCGGTCTATTTCTTGATCCAGCCGGACCAGCGGGCTTCGTTAGCGCCCATCCACTCCGCTACCACGTCGCTGACGCTCTTTCCGTCGAGGTCGACCTTTGTGATCATCGCGCCCATCTCGTCATTGTCGATCGTGAACGCCTTGATCGCGGCATAGGCGCCAGGCCATTTGTCCTTGACGCCTGACCAGCCGACTTTCCAGATTTCGCCGAAAGGCTTGCCGCAATCATATTGGGCTGCGGCATTCGAGCCCCATTTCGGGTCCTCGTAGCATTCCTTGGTATAGGCTGGGAATTCGACCCATTCGCCCTTGTACTTGGCCGGCGCCCAGTGCGGTGCGTAGATCCACAGCATGATCGGCGCCTGCCGCTGATAGGCGCTTTCGAGTTCGGCAAACAGTGCGGCGTCGGTGCCGGCATGGATCACTTCGAAGGGCAGGTCGAGCGCCTGCACACGCTCATCGTCGAAGCCGCCCCAGGTGACGGGGCCGCCGAGGTAGCGCCCCTTTGGGGCGGTTTCAGCGGTGGAGAATGCCTCGGCGCACGACGCTTCCTTCAGTGCCTCCCAATTGGGAAGGCCCGGGCACTTCTCCTTCATGTATTCGGGGAACCACCATTCTTCCTTGGCCTTCATGCCGGTCGGGCCGATGTTCTCGACCTTGCCGGTTGCCGTCGCCGCGTCCATGGCGTCGCGTCCGGTGGTTTCCCACATCTCCATCGCCACATGCAGGTCGCCGGCTTCAAGCCCGGCAAACTGAGCGAGATAGTCGGCCTGGACATATTCAATGTTGTATCCGGCCTTCTTCAGCACTTCGCCCATGATCTCGGTGGTGATCAACTGACCGGTCCAGTCGTGTAGTGTCAGCTTGATCGGGTCAGCGGATTCCTGTGCCGTGGCCGGTGCCATGGCAAACGCAGCAGACAGCGTCAGTGCTATCGCTGCGGACTGCAAAACCTTGTTGCGCGCGAACATGTCGTGCCTCCTGATCACCCTCTGAAGATGTTGTTTCTTCTTGGTATACCCGAAGGCCCGCACGGCATTGGCGACGGCGGCTCCTGCCAGGTCACTGCATGAGTGTCACGCAGCGTAATGCACGTTGTCAACGAGTGTTTGAGGTTTTATGTGTTTTTTTGACCGATGAATGTGGAATTTTGGTCAAGGAACGGCCATCATACCACGAAACAAGTCAAACCATTGTACGTCTCCTAACAGGTCTGCAAGATGAATCACTCCAAGCGCCACAGCGAAATCCTGCGCCTGCTCGAGGATGAGGGTACGATCACCATCGCAGAGCTCGCCGACAAGCTTGGCGTCTCGCTGGAAACCGTGCGCCGCGACGTCAAGCCGCTCGCCGACGGTGGCTCGATCCTCAAGATGCACGGGGCCATCGGCCTTCCTTCGGTCGTCGGCGAAGCGCCTTTCGAGCGGCGCATGCGCGACAATGCCGACGCCAAGCGTGCCATCGCCAGGACTGTCGCCACCACCATCCATGACGGCGAGTCGGTCATGCTCGATACTGGCACGACGACAAGCTACCTGGCGCGCGAGCTTCTCGGCCATCGCCGCCTGACGGTGGTGACCAACTCCTCCGACATCGCCCGTACGCTGGCGACGGTGAACGGCAACAAGGTCTACATGGCCGGCGGCGAGTTGCGCAGCGACAGTGGTGCGGCCTTCGGCATCTCGGCGATCGAGTTCGTCAGCCGCTTCGCCGTCACCCATGCGGTGATCTCGGCCGGTGCTGTCGATGCCGAAAACGGCGTCATGGACTACAATCTCGAGGAGGCTGAGTTCGCCCGCGTCGTGCTGGCGCGCGGCCAGCGTTCGGTTGTCGTCACCGACCACAGCAAGTTCGGCCGCAAGGGCCTGGTCCAGGTATGCGGCTTCCACGGCTTTACCGAGCTCGTCACCGACAAGCAGCCATCCGACGACCTTGCCCAAGCCCTGGCCGACGCCGGGGCACAGCTCACCATCGCGGGGCGTTGAACCAGACCTCAGGCCTGCGCGAAGACCAGCCTGAAGCAGGCGCCTTTCCTGTCGCTGCCGGCGAGCTCGATGCGGCCGCCATGGATCTGCATGATCTCGTGTACGAGGTTAAGTCCGAGACCGGCGCCATGGCCGCGCGGGCGCAGGCGATAGAACGGCTCGAAGATCTTCTCCCGTTCCGCCGCCGGCACGCCGTCGCCCTCGTCCGAAACCTCGATCGTGGCCGGGCTGTTGACGCCGATGGTGATCCTGCCGGCATTGCCGCCGTGCTCGATGGCATTCTGGACGAGATTGGTGATGGCGCGCTCGACGGCGGTGCGGTCGCCATTGGCAAACAGCTCGCCGCGTGCCGGTTCGAACGACATCTCGTAGCCGGCGGCAAAGGCCATCGGCGCCAGGTCGACGACGACCCCACGGGCCACCGCCACCAGGTCGAAGCGGGTGAATTGCTGCGTCTGCCGGCCGAGCCGCTGGATGTCGAGAAGCTGGTCCGTCAGCGTCGACAGCCGCGCCGTGTCCTGCAGCAGCCGCGCCCGTTCGGGCGTCGCCGGCAGCGAGGTGATGCGCGTGTTGAGGATGGCGACCGGCGTCCGCAGCTCATGTGCGGCATCGATCAGGAAGCGTTTGTGCCGCTCGTAGCCCTTGTCGAGACGGTCGAGCGCCCCGTTGACAGCCTTCACCAGCGGCGCGATTTCGGTTGGGATTGCCTCGATTGGCAGGCGGACGCCGCGTTCTTCGACGTCGATCTTCTCGGCGAGAGTGGCAGCGCGCCGCATACCCTTGAAGGCATTGCGCACGACGAGGGGAATGACGATCAAGGTCGCCAGGCCCATGACGCCGCCGACGGGCAGAATGATGTCGGTGAACAGCTCCGGGGTTATCGACACCAGAGCCATGTAGTGAAACTCACCCTGCGCGCCAGTGAAGATCTGCACGCGGCCAGCCGCGGTATCCGCCCATTGGACGGTCGCCGACGTCTGCGTGCCGCCAAACTGCTTCACGAAAGTCGCGTCGTTGATGTAGTCTAGCGAAGAAGGAATGTCGATCAGCAGGCGGGGCACCTCGCCTTCGGAGATCTTGTTGCCTTCCGTGTCTCGCACGATGAACCAGAGGTTTGGCACCTCAGCGCGCAATCCGGCGAGCAGTGGTCCTTCCTTGAGCGTCAGCTTGCCGGCGTCGTCCTTGCGCACGGTCTTGCGCAACACGTCGATAGCGCGACCCTCATAATTGTCCGGGATCACGCCGGCGATGGTCAGCCCGGCGAGCAGGATGACGATCATCAGCGTCAGCAGAACGACCTGCAACACCACTAGGCGCCACACCAACTGCCACTTCAGCGAGCGCGGCCGGAAGAAGCGCTGGGTATAGAAAAGCAGGCGCGCCAGTCTCATGAAATCTCGCGCAGGAGATAGCCGACGCCACGGACGCCATTGATCTCGACCTTGCCGTCGGCTTCGGCCAGCTTGCGCCGGAGCCGCGACACATGGGTGTCGAGCGCATTGGATTGGATCTCGTCGTCGAGGCCGAACACCGCTTCCATCAGCGACGAACGCTGCACCATGCGGCCCGTCCGACGCAACAGCGCTTCCAGCACCAGCAGCTCACGGCGCGGCAGCGTCAGCGGCTCGCCGCGGACCATGACCTCGCGATGGCCCAGATCGAAGGACAGGTCGCCGGCACGGATGACCTGCGTCTGCACATTGGCCGGCCGGCGCAACAGCGCGCGCAACCGCGCCAGCAGCTCCTCGAAGGCGAAGGGCTTGGCCAGATAGTCGTCGGCGCCCATGTCGAGCCCGTCGACCTTGTCGGAGGTGTCGCTGCGTGCCGTCAGCACCAGCACCGGTGTTGCGTTGCCGCGCGCGCGGATCTTCGGCACCAGCGTCAGGCCGTCGCCGTCGGGCAACTGCCGGTCAAGCAGGATCGCGTCGTAGTTCTCGCTGGCGGCAAAGTCGCCGGCCTCCAGCAGCGATGCGGCGTGATCCACCACCATGTCGTATCGCCGCAACGCCGTCTTCAAAGCCGAAGCCAGTTCTGGCTCGTCTTCCACAAGCAGTATGCGCATTTCAGTCCTCGAAGGGCCCCTCGGTGCCGCCCGGCTATTCCCTCAACATTGCAGAAGCATTGCGCAATAAAGGTCACGACCGAATGCAGCCGTCGAAATGCCCGGTTCTCAGGCTTTGTCGCAATGCATGTGTAATCCAGCGGCCTCAAACAGCTTTCGCTAAAGGCAGGCGACCGATTCGCCGGCAGACGATTTCGAAAGAGGTTCGCAATGGCCGCAAATGACACTTTGTCCTTTCTCATGGCATGGGCCACCGCGCCACTCAAGGTCGCCTCGATAACGCCGTCCAGCTCCAGCCTGGCGACGCTGATGACCCGGGAGCTTGGCCCCGAGACCGGACCGGTCCTCGAACTCGGCGTCGGCACCGGCCCGTTCACCCGCGCCATGCTGGCGCGCGGTGTCAGAGAAAGCGACATGACGCTGATCGAATTCAACAGCGATTTCGCTCATTTGCTCAGGTGCCGCTTCCCCAAGTCGCGGGTGCTGGAAATGGATGCGGCCGATCTGCGCTACCGGCCGATCTATGACGGCCCGATCGCTGGCGCGGCTGTCAGCGGCCTGCCCTTCCTGGCGATCCCGCCACGCCAGACGCTCTCCATCCTGGAAGGTATTTTCGCCAATCTCCGGCCCGAGGGGGCGATGTACCTATTCACATACGGCTTCCGGTGTCCTATTGATCAGCCGCTTCTCGACAGGCTCGATCTCGAAGTGACGCGCATTGGCCATACCTTCCGCAACCTGCCGCCGGCAGCTGTTTATCGGATCACAAGGATGAAGCCGGCAAAGAGTTACGACTGGCGCTTTTCATGATTCCATCTTTCCTGGGCTTCGGCCTGCTCGGCGCGGCATGTCTTGCCTTCACCGAGAAGGTCTCGCCTGTTCCGCCATCGCATGTGCTGCTGCTGTTCCTCGGCATGACGGCTGCACCGGACGTTACGACACTTGTCCCGTTGATGTTTGCGACGACTTTCGGTTCGACCTTGGGATCGATGATCTGGTACACCGGCGGCAACTGGCTGGGGCCCGATCGCGCCGATGCAGCGGTCCGACGGTTCGGCAAATACATCTTCCTCAAGCACGCCACCTATCAGCGGCTGACGGTGGCTTATCGCCGCAACAACTTCCGCGCATCGCTGATCGCCCAGCTGGTGCCGGTGGCGCGGACCTATCTCGCGCTCGAGGCAGGCGTGCTCAGGCTACCGTTCGTGCCCTTCGCGATCGCCACCATGACCGGCGCCTGCATCTGGAACGCTGCCTTCCTGATTGGCGGCTATATGATGCGCGACAGCGACCACGATCCGGTGACCATCGGCTTTCGCATCATCGCCATCGTCGTCGTCGCCGAGATCGTCTTTCTCGTAGCTCTGCGCCACAGCGCGCGAGGGGAGGACAAGGACCGTCCCTCGGGCGAGACGCACCCATGACGGCCGGTGCCCGGCAACAGGCAACCTGCCGCCGGGCACTGCCTTTGATCGGGTTGTGGCTGCCTCAGCCCTGGATCACGCGATAGAAGTTCCAGTAGGACGAGCCTGAGACGACGAAGGGCTCGAGCTTCTTGCCCCATTGTGCATGGGCATCGATCTTGGACAGCTTGGCGAACATCTCTTCGATCTGCGCCAGGCTTTCGACGTTGTGGTTGACCTCGATTGTGGCTTCCTTGGCGCCGATCGATCCGGTCAGGATCTGCATGGCCATCTTGTCGGTTCCGGCCTGCGGACCGATTTCCCGTTCCCATTGGCGCAACAGATCGATGGCGCTCTGCTTGTGCCCGAAGCGGGCATCGATCTTCCAGCGTGCGACGAACATGGCTTCCTCCCATCTGGCGGGCGACCATTCGCCCGCATCCGATCACTCGTCCCAGGCCTGCACCACGGTCTGCCGCGCGATCTTGCCGTCCTTGAGTTCCAGCATCGCAGCGCAGAAGACTTTGGTGCCGTCCGGGTAGGCGCAGTCCTGCGAAAAGGCGAGGTTGTCGCCTTGCGCAATTGTCAGGTCGACGCGATGGCTCATCGCGCGGCTGCAGATGTCGTCCCAGAAGGTGGTGATCGCCGCGCGGCCGCGGATTTCGCGCGGCTTGCTGGGCGGGTTGTTACGGTCGATGACCCGCACCAGCGCGTCGTCGGCGTAGAAGCTGGACAGCATCGGCCCGTCGCGGCTTTCGATCGCCTTCTTGATCGAGGCACCGGTGACGGCTTCCTTGGTGGCAAGCATTTCTTCCTCCTGTCGGCCGGCCTCCCGAGGCGGCCCTGTGTTGCGACGGTCCCTGTGAGGACCTCGAAAACTACTGCGACTTCGCCTTGGCGGCGGCCATTGCCGTGTCGACCTCCTGCTTGAACTGTGGGTAGTCGACCTGCATGCCGTTCAGCACCGTCGACCAGTGGCGGACGACGGCCGCCATCGCCACCGCCTCGCGGATTTCTTCGTCGGTGGCGCCGTTGGCCTTGGCCGCGGCAGTGTGGAAATAGACGCAGTACTGGCACGGTATCTGGGCGGCGACGGCGAGGCCGAGCAGCTCCTTGGTCTTGCCGTTCAGCTCGGTCTTGGGATTGAGCTGGATGCCCTTGAACTCGGCCCAGGCGCCGGCAATGCCCGTTTCCGGGAATGCCTTGAAGAAGCTGGGCACCGAACCGAGCGTGGCTTCGATGTCCTTGTAGGTCGCCTCGGCAGAGGCGTCTTCGGCGCCGGCGCTCGAAGCTGCCAGAACGGCGAGGCCAGCCGCCATCGCCAGCGTGGTGAGCATTCCACTTGCCTTGGTCATGTCTTCCTCCTTCGCAGTTTCGAGGCGCTGTCTCCGCCTGCCTGCATCGGAAAACTTTAGTCCCAGGCGCCGCTTCACCGCTTCGCCCGAAAAGGCCACTGGTCCTATGGCCCGTCCGGGCCAGTCTGCCGCACCGCGAATGCTGCCGCGGCCGCGCGCGAGGGCAGGTCGAGCTTGGTCAGGATGTTGGCGACATGGCGTTTCACCGTGTGTTCGCTGAGGCTGAGTTCGATGGCGATGGCGGCATTGCTCTTGCCGTCGGCGATGAGCGCCACGACCTCGTTTTCGCGCGCCGTCAAGGCCGAAGGCTCGGCTGCGGCGGGCGTGCGGCTGCGGCACGCCGGTTCGAGATGCTGCTCCGACGTCGCCTCGACCAGCGCCAGCGGTCCCTCCAGGTCGTCGAGCGCCAGGCGACCGGCGTCGACGAAATGCAGGCCCGAGCCAGTCGCGATTTCGGAGACGAGCCGTGATGCCAGGATGCCGCCGCGCCCGGCATGTTCGGCAATCTTGACGGCGACACGCACTGTCAGCCCTGACGGTGGCCCGCGTGCGTCGATCTCGCCGACATGCACGCCCTGGGCGCTGGCGATGCCGATGCCCTGAGCCGCGTCGCGCAATGCAGCCGCACATCTGATGGCGCGCGCCGGCCCGTCAAAGCGGGACACCACCACGTCGCCATATTGATCGGCGATGCGGCCGCCATGGCGGCCGACAAGCAGGCGCAGCGTTTCCTGGAAGCGCAGGCTGCGTTCGCTCCACATCCGGTCGCCGAGCCGCGCTGTATCAGAGACGCGCGTCACCAGCAGTGCCGCCAGCACCCGGTCGGTATCCGGCGGGGCATGGGTGCCGGTCAGGAATTCCTCGATCAGGTCGGCAACACGGTTGACGTCGCCCGTCCAGATCGGATGGTCGCGCCCTGAAATCTCGCAGAGCTGCGCGTCGGGAATGTTGCGGGCGAGGTAGCGGCTGGCCTCGGGGGCGACACGGGCATCGTTGCGGCGGTGGATCAGAAGCGTCTGGGCCCGAATGCTGGCCAGCGCACCGCGCACGTCGATCTCGGCGTTCATCCGGGCCAGTGCCGCGGCCGCCGTCGGGCTCGCCGACAAGCGTTCGAAGCGCGCCCACCAGGCGGCAAAGCGGGCGTCGTCGAGACGGCCCGGGGCGAAGTTCTGCAGCGTGGCGCCGGTGCCCCAGTTGGTCTCGGCCGCGTCGATGAATGTCTGCAGCCGCTCCGGGTCCATTACCCATTTGTGGAAATGGGCATAACCGGCATAGAGCACCAGCGAGCGGGTCCGTTCGGGATAGGTCGCGGCAAACAGGATCGCCATCGGCGCGCCCTCGGAGGCGCCGAGGATCGCCGCACGGCTCGATCCCGCGGCATCCATCACCGCGCGCACGTCGTCCATCCGCGTTTCGAGGCTGGGCAGCGCATTCGCGTCGACGCGGTCGGAAAGCCCGGTGCCGCGCTTGTCGAACAGGATCAGGCGCGAGAAGGCCGAGAGGCGCGACAGTAGCCGGCTGTAGCCTTCGTCTTCCCAGTGCAGGTCGAGATTGGAGATGAAACCGGGAACGAAGACGAGGTCGAGCGAACCCTGGCCAACCACCTGATAGGCGATCTGGACGTCACCGCTGCGCGCATATCGAGTAGCGATCGGCCTTGCCACAGCCATTCCGCCTGCAAATTGCATTAGGTCTGGCTAAGATTAGCAGGTTTCCGGCGGGAAGGTGAGGGGCCTTCGCCGGCCCCAGGGCCTGCTTTAGGCTGCGTCCTGCCTGGGGCGCCGGATCTTGGCGGCGGCGTCGATGACCAGCGGCTTCATGCCCTTGCCGCCTTCGTCGAACATCTCGAAGAACTGGCGCCGCATCCGCGGATCCCAGAAGTCATTGATGTGCTTGGCGACGCCTGCAACACCCTCGTCATGGGGCTTGGACTCGAAGAATGTCGCGATCTGGTTCGCCATGTAGACGAGCTTTTCCTTCGTCCCCATCCTGTGCTCTTCATGCGACATTTTTGGCGGCTCCGGTGGTTACGCGGTCTGGATGGGTGAAGATGTCGAAATCGTCGCCGCGCACCAGTGCGATCAGCGTCATGCCGGCCTGTTCGGCGGTGCGGATGGCGAGTGCCGTCGGTGCCGAAACGGCGATGATGAAGGGCGCCCCGATGGCTGCCGTCTTCTGCACCATTTCCACCGACACGCGGCTGGTCACCACCACGGCGCCCGTACCGCCGCTGATGCCGGCTTTGTTCAGCGCACCCGCAAGCTTGTCGAGCGCATTGTGGCGGCCGACGTCCTCGCGTGCTGCCACGATGCCCTTGCCGGGCACGTAGAAACCGGCGGCGTGCACCGCGCCTGTCTCGGCATGCAGCGGCTGTACCTTGGACAGCAGCTTCACCGCCTGCACGATGTCGTCGGCGGAAAGCCCTGATGACGATGTGTGGACGTCGTCGACCGAACGCATCGCCTCCTCGATCGATTCGATGCCGCAAAGGCCGCATCCGACCGGGCCGGCAAGCCGGCGGCGGCGTTGCTCGAAGCGCTTGTTGGCCTTGTCCTTGAGCCTGATCTGGATGTCGATGCCGGCCTCGACATCGAGCACTTCGATCGTTTCGATCTCCTTGACCGAGCCGATGATGCCTTCGGTCAGCGAGAAACCGAGCGCGAAATCCTCGAAGTCGGCTGGGCTCGCCATCATCACCGCATGGGTGGTGCCGCCATAGGACAGCGCCACCGGCGTCTCCTCCGGCACCATGCGGTTGGCCACCGTGATGCCGCTCGCCCGGCGGGCGAGACGGCTGGTCTGGGTGATGGCGGGGCGGTCGGTCACCGCAAGGCTACTCCGCCGCTTCCAGATGGCCGGCGATGCGGCGGCTCTGCTGGGCCTGCTCGTTGTAGTCCTTCTGCCAATCCGACGGACCGTTGGAGGCGCCGACCTGAACCGCCGTTACCTTGTATTCCGGACAATTGGTTGCCCAGTCCGAGAAGTCGGTGGTGATGACGTTGGCCTGCGTGTCGGGGTGGTGGAAGGTGGTGTAGACCACGCCAGGCGACACCTTGTCGGTAATCGTCGCACGCAGCGTCGTTTCTCCGGCACGGCTCTGCAGCCTGACCCAGTCGCCGTCGCGCAGGCCGCGCTGTTCGGCGTCGTGCGGATGGATTTCCAGCAGGTCCTCGGCGTGCCAGGCAACGTTTTCGGTGCGCCGTGTCTGCGCGCCGACATTGTACTGGCTGAGGATTCTGCCGGTGGTCAAAAGCAGCGGGAAACGCGGGCCGGTCTTTTCGTCGGTCGCGACATACTCGGTGCGGATAAACTTGCCCTTGCCGCGGACGAAGCCGTCGATGTGCATGATCGGCGTGCCTTCCGGCGCCTTGTCGTTGCACGGCCACTGCACCGAGCCCATCTTCTCCAGGAACTCGTAGGAGACGTTGGCGAAGCTCGGCGTCGTCTTGGCCACCTCGTCCATGATCTCGGACGGGTGCTGGTAGTTCCAGTTCAGGCCCATCGCCTGAGCGAGGCGCTGCGTCACTTCCCAGTCGGCGAGGCCGTTCTTCGGTGCCATCACCTTGCGCACGCGGTTGATGCGGCGCTCGGCGTTGGTGAAGGTGCCGTCCTTCTCGAGGAAGGTCGAACCGGGCAGGAACACGTGGGCGTAGTTGGCGGTCTCGTTGAGGAACAGATCCTGCACAACGACGCATTCCATGGCTTCCAGGCCGGCCGACACGTGCTTGGTGTCGGGGTCCGACTGCAGGATGTCTTCGCCCTGGATGTAGATGCCCTTGAAGGTGCCGTCGACGGCGGCATCCAGCATGTTGGGGATGCGCAGACCGGGCTCGTTGTCGAGCTTGACGCCCCACAGGCTGTCATAGATGTCACGCACCGCGTCGCCCGAGATGTGGCGGTAGCCCGGCAGTTCGTGCGGGAACGAGCCCATGTCGCAGGCGCCCTGAACGTTGTTCTGGCCGCGCAGTGGGTTCACGCCGACGCCTCTGCGGCCGATATTGCCGGTCAGCATGGCGAGGTTGGCGATGCCGATGACGGTCGTCGAACCCTGGCTATGCTCGGTGACGCCGAGGCCGTAATAGATCGCGCCGTTGCCGCCGGTGGCGTAGAGGCGGGCCGCACCGCGGATGGTCTCGGCCGGAACGCCCGACAGCTTCTCGACTTCCTCGGGGCTGTGGCGCGGATCCGAGACGAACTCGGCATAATCCTGGAATTCCGACCAGTCGCAGCGCTCGCGGATGAACTTCTCGTCAAACAGGCCTTCGGTGACGATGACATGCGCGATCGCGGTAACCACGGCGACGTTGGTGCCCGGCTTCAGCGCCAGATGATGCTCGGCCTCGATATGGGCCGACTTCACCATTTCGGTGCGGCGCGGATCGATGACGATAAGCTTGGCGCCGGCGCGCAGGCGCTTCTTCAGGCGCGAAGCAAACACCGGGTGGGCCGAGGCAGGGTTGGCGCCGATGATCAGCGCGACATCGGTGTCCTCGACCGAGTCGAAGTCCTGTGTACCGGCCGACGTGCCATAGGTCTGGCCGAGGCCGTAGCCGGTCGGCGAGTGGCAAACGCGGGCGCAGGTGTCGACGTTGTTGTTGCCAAAGCCCTGGCGGATCAGCTTCTGCACGAGGAAGGTTTCCTCATTGGTGCAGCGCGACGAGGTGATGCCGCCGATGGCGCCGCGGCCGTACTGATACTGGATGCGGCGGAATTCCTTGGCCGTGTGTGTCAGCGCCTCTTCCCACGACACTTCACGCCACGGATCGGTGATCTTGTCGCGGATCATCGGGTTGAGGATGCGCTCCTTGTGCGTGGCATAACCATAAGCGAAGCGGCCCTTGACGCAGGAGTGGCCACGGTTGGCCTTGCCGTCCTTCCACGGCACCATGCGCACGAGCTCGTCGCCGCGCATCTCTGCCTTGAACGAGCAGCCGACACCGCAATAGGCGCAGGTGGTGACGACCGAGTGCTCGGGCTGGCCGATCTCGATCACAGACTTTTCCGTCAGCGTCGCCGTCGGGCAGGCCTGCACGCAGGCGCCGCAGGAAACGCACTCGCTGTCGAGGAACAGTTCATGCGCGCCGGGCGAGACACGGCTGCCGAAGCCGCGGCCTTCGATGGTCAGCGCAAACGTGCCCTGCACCTCTTCGCAGGCCCGCACGCAGCGCGAGCAGACGATGCATTTGGACGGGTCGTAGGTGAAATACGGGTTGGACTCGTCCTTGGCCATCCACTTGAAGTTTGCGACGCCGTCATTCTTGGCGCGAACATGGTTGTCGCCTTCATAGCCGTAGCGCACGTCGCGCAGGCCGACGGCACCCGCCATGTCCTGCAATTCGCAGTCGCCATTGGCGGCACAGGTCAGGCAGTCGAGCGGGTGATCGGAGATGTAGAGCTCCATCACGCCCTTGCGGATGTCCTTGAGGCGGCCGGTCTGGGTATGCACGACCATGCCGGGCATGACAGGCGTCGTGCAGGACGACGGCGTGCCGTTGCGGCCTTCGATCTCGACCAGGCAGAGGCGGCAGGAGCCGAAGGCGTCGACCATGTCGGTGGCGCAGAGCTTCGGGATGGCGATGCCCGCTTCCATCGAAGCGCGCATGATCGAGGTGCCTTCGGGCACGGTGACCTCGAAGCCGTCGACGGTCAGCGTGACTTGCTTTTCGGACTTGGAGGCAGGGGTGCCGAAGTCGATTTCGTGAATGAGACCCATGATGTCGTCTCCTATTCCGCTGCCTGGGCGACCGCTGCCGGCCGGAAGTCTTCGGGGAAATGGTGGATGGCGCTCATGACAGGGTACGGAGTAAAACCGCCGAGAGCGCAAAGGGATCCAAACTTCATCGTGTTGCAGAGGTCGGTCACCAGCGCGAGCTGCTTTTCCGGCTCGATGTTCTGCTTGAGCTTGTCGAGCGTTTCGACACCGCGCGTCGAGCCGATGCGGCAGGGCGTGCACTTGCCGCAGCTTTCGATGGCGCAGAATTCCATGGCGAAGCGTGCCTGCTTCAGCATGTCGGCGCTGTCGTCGAACACGGTGATGCCGGCATGACCGATCAGGCCGTCACGTTTGGCGAACTCCTCATAGTCGAATGGCGTGTCGAACAGAGCGCGCGGGAAGTAGGCGCCGAGCGGGCCGCCGACCTGCACCGCCTTGACCGGACGACCGGTCGCCGTGCCGCCGCCGATCTCGTCGACGATCTCGCCCAGCGTCAGGCCGAAGGCAACCTCGAACAGGCCGCCATGCTTGACGTTGCCGGCGATCTGGATCGGGATGGTGCCGCGCGAGCGGCCCATACCGAAGTCCTTGTAATACTGCGCGCCCTTGTCCATCACGATCGGCACCGAGGCGAGCGAAATCACGTTGTTGATGACTGTCGGCTTGCCGAACAGGCCCTGGATCGCCGGCAGCGGCGGCTTGGCACGGACCACGCCGCGCTTGCCTTCGAGGCTGTTGAGCAGCGAGGTTTCCTCGCCGCAGACATAGGCGCCGGCGCCCGAGCGGATTTCGATGTCGAAGCCCTGGGAGGATCCAAGCACGCTCTTGCCGAGCACGCCGGCGCGACGGGCAACTTTCACCGCCTTGTCCATCACGGCGATGGCGTGAGGATATTCGGAGCGGATGTAGACGTAACCCTTGGTGGCGTGGGTGGCGAGGCCGGCGATCGCCATGCCCTCGATCAGCACGAACGGGTCGCCTTCCATGATCATGCGGTCGGCGAAGGTCGCCGAGTCGCCTTCGTCGGCATTGCAGACGATGTACTTCTGATCGGCCGCGGTATCGAGAACGGTCTTCCACTTGATGCCGGTCGGGAAGCCGGCGCCACCGCGGCCGCGCAGGCCGGACTCGGTCACTTGCTTGACGATGTCGGCCGGCGCCATTGACACGGCCTTGCGCAGGCCGGCAAGGCCGCCATGAGCTTCGTAATCTTCCAGCGAAATCGGGTCGGTGATGCCGCAGCGGGCGAAGGTCAGGCGCGTCTGCTTGGCGACAAATGGCAGCTTTTCCGGATCGCCGAGCGACAGCTTGTGCTGGCCGCCATTGGTCAGGCCGGCGTCGAACAGCGAAGCGACGTCCTTGGCAGAGACCGGGCCGTAGGCAACGCGACCGGCTTCGGTCCTTACTTCAACCATCGGCTCGAGCCAGTACAGGCCGCGCGAACCGTTACGCACGATCCTGGCGTCGATGCCGCGTGCAGCAATTTCTTTCTCGACCGCCTTGGCGACCTTTTCGGCGCCGAGCGACAGTGAACCCGAATCGCCGGGAATGTAGATCGTCACGCTCATGAGCGGATCTCCTCGGCGATTTCATCGATCTTGTCGGCGTCGAGACGGCCGATCACTTCGCCGTCGAGCATCGCGGCAGGAGCACAGGCGCACAGGCCGAGGCAATAGATCGGCTCCAGCGTCACTGCGCCATCCTTGCTCGTCTCGTGGAAACCGATGCCGAGCTTCTGCTTGATCTGGGCGGCGATCGCGTCGCTGCCCATCGACTGGCAGGCTTCGGCCTGGCAGACCTTGAGCACGTGCCGGCCGGCCGGGTGGTGGCGGAAATCGTGATAGAAGGTGAAGACGCCGTGCACTTCGGCACGCGACAGGTTCAGTGCCTCGGCGATGATCGGCAGGGTTTCCTGCGGAACATAGCCAAACTCTTCCTGGACACCATGAAGGATCGGGATCAGCGGACCCTCGAGGTTCTTCAATTCGCTTATCACCGCAGCGGTTCGCTCGGCGAGTTCGGTACTTGCTGGCTGCATGACCACGCAGCGCCCTCCCTGACTTCGCGCCGTTCCCTTGGCGCAGTATGTCTATTGAACCGATCCAAGGGGCCGGAATCAATAAAGCTGTTTCGTCGTATGATAAAAATTTTCTATCGAGTGGACGAAAGCAGGGGGTAGTGTAGGTCAGGACCTGCGGCGGAAATCGCCTGCCAGCGCCATGGCTTCGTCAAGCAGCGCCTGCACCAGCGTGGTGTTCGGATCGCGCTTGGCGACCACCAGTCCGACCGTGTGGCTGGCATCGGGCTCGACGATCGGTATTGCACGGATCGGTTCGGCAAAACCGAACGTTTCCGCGAGGTTGAGCGGCATGATCGACGACCATTTGCCGGTCCTGATGTGCGAGAAAAGCACGATCATCGAGTTCGATTCCAGCGTCGGCCGCACCTGAACGCCGGCATCTGCCAGGTGCTGGTCGATGATGCGGCGGTTCTGCATGTCGGGGGTGAGCAGGCACAGCGGCAGCGTGCTGACCTCTTCCCATGTCACCTTGTCACGATCGGAATATTCGTTCCCCGCCGCCGTGATCAGCTGGTAGCGCTCTGCATAGAGCGGCACGCTGGTCACCCGGCCGAGCGGCTCGTTGTCGAGATAGGTGATTCCCGCGTCGATCTCGAAATTGCCGAGCAGCGACAGAACCTCGATCGAGGTGCGCGAGAGGATCGAGAAGGTGACGCCGGGGTGCTTGTCGCGGAACGGCGTCGTCAGCCTCGGCACCATGGCGAGGGCTGTCGGGATGGCGGCAATGCGGATTCGGCCGGACAGGCCGTGCCGAGCCGCACGCATCTCCTCGCGCATGGCGCGAGTGTCGCCGACGATGCGCCGCGCCCAGTCCAGCACCTGCCGTCCCTCGGGCGTCAGCCCCTGAAAGCGCGAGCCGCGCTGCACCAGCATCACGCCAAGGATGTCCTCGAGCTGCTTGATGCCGGCCGACAGCGTCGGCTGGGTGACGCCGCATTCCTCGGCGGCGCGCCCGAAATGTTGCTCCCTTGCGAGCGCGATGAAGAACTCAAGCTTGTCGATCATGCCGGAAAACTATCCGGCGTCGGTCGAATTAGCCAGTCTTCACAAGGGACTACCGCATCAAAATCACTGGTTGATCAGGTTGAGGATGTTGCCGTCGGGATCCTTGAACCAGGCAACCCGCAAGTCGCCGAAGACATGGACGTCGCCTTCGAGCCTGACATCGGGCATGTCGTAGTGCTCGAACGCCACGCCCTTCGACCTCAGCTCATCGACGAGGCCGTCGATCCGGTCGCCGACGGCCCAGGTGACCGAGGTCGCCTTGTTGGTTCCGGCATAGTCCGAGCGGTAGACGTTGATCACAGTGTCGCCGCTCTTCAGCACCGACACCTCGTCGCCCATGTGCTCGACCTCGCTGAGACCGAGCGTCTTTTCGTAGAAGGCCCTGGCGCGTCCGAGATCCCTGACGGCCACATTGGCAACGGCATTGATTTGACCAAGCATGTCAGTCTCCTCTCTGTTGCCCCCGCATTGGGGCAAAGCCCCGGTTGAATATAGTGCCACCCGGTTGGGCGGCATGTCTTGCTGTGCTGAGACTGGTAAACTCACGAGCCGGCAAGGCGTTTCCGTTCGGCGATCGCCTTGATGCTCGCGAGGCCCTTTTCGAAGTCTTTGCCGACCATTTTGTCGAAGTTCATGAACACCTGCATCACCTTGGACATGAACGGTGACGGACCGGTCATTTCCCAGTTCAGGCGCGTCTTTCCGGCCCTCGGTTCCATGGTGAAGCGGGCCTCATTGTGCGCTTCGAACGGCTTCAGGAAGTCGAGCTTGATGACAACCTTGTTCGGTGCCACAGCTTCGGTGATCTCCATCCGGCCGCTGCCGACCTTCTTGTTACCGTCCCATTCGTAGACCGCGCCGCGGCCGGTGCTCGCACCGCTCATCTTGCGCTTGAGGTCGGGGTCGAGCGCCTCCCATGGCGACCAGTCGCGCCAATTGTGGAAGTCATTGATCAGCGAAAAGATGGTATCAGGGTCTGCGTCGACATCGGTCGTACGCTGGATCGAGAAGATAGCGGGTTTGGTCGCGGCGATCGCCAGGATGATGAGGATCGCGAGCACGAGCAGCCCGAGGATGATGGCAAGAACCTGCATTGTCGTCTCCTGGGTATGGCTGGTTCAGCGGCGGAATGGGATCAGCGCCTGCAGACGCGGATCGCGCAGATACAGCCCGCCCCAGGCCATCAGCCCGAGATAGACGCCGAACAAGGTGTGCGAAAGCATCGGATTGCCGATGCGCAGGTGGATGGCGATGGCGCCGCCGAGATAGCCGGTCAGAAGGATCGCGCCGAGGATCGCAGTGCGTGGCCAGGCGTAGAGGATCGTGCATGCCAGGGTCAGCACGCCGAGTGTGCGTGCGAGCTCCGAAGGCAGGCCGAGCGTCGCCATGGTGTCGTGCACGACCTGCAGCGGCACCAGCTTGATTGCGCCGTCAAACAAAAGGAAGGCGATGACCAGGCCGCTGAGCACGCGCCCGGTCCACAGGGCGCCATTGGAAATTGCGGGCGTTGCAACCGCAGTATTCATTGTCAGGTTTCCTCATAATGCCGCTAGTTTGAAATTATTCGCCAGCGTTGCCGCTGCTGATCATCCAGGGTGTTCCGAACTTGTCCTTCAGCATGCCGAACCCCTTGGCCCAGAAGGTCGGGGCAAACGGCATGGTGACAGTTCCGCCGTCGGCAAGGGCTGCGAAGATGCGCTCGGCGCGGGCAAGGTCGCCGAGGTCGACCGAGATCGAGAATCCGCCCATTTCGCTCGCATATTGTGGCGGCGAGTCCGACGCCATCAGCGACTGGTCACCGATCGACAGTTGCACGTTCATCACCTTGTCCTGCCAGTCCGCAGGCATGCTGCTCTCGCCGGGTTCGTCACGATAGGTCACCAGGCCGACGACCTGTCCGTCGAACACGTCGGCGTAGAACTCGAAAGCCTCACGGCAATTGCCGTTGAAGAAGAGGTAGTTGACGAATTTCATCACGGTTCTCCGGGTGATTGCTCTCCGTATGCCCCAAGGACGCAGCAGGCAGCGCTGATCCTACATCCCTGCTGAAGTTTCTTTGCCGGTGTAACACGGCGCCGGATCAGGCACTTGCCAGCGGTCAGCATCCGGCTGCCATTTCGGGTAGCTTGGTTCTTCCGCCAAACTGCATTATCTCAGGCTCGACACAGAGCAGCAGGTTCGTCACATGACAGTCACCAAGGAAATCGTTGTCGAGCGTCTCAAGACGGTCAATGGCCCGGATTTCTCAGGCAACATCGTCGATCTCGGATTGGTTTCCGACATCTTCATCGCCGACGGCAAGGTGTTCTTCTCGATCACCGTGCCGGCCGCCCGCGCCCAGGAGATGGAGCCGCTGCGTGCCGCGGCCGAACGCGTCGTCAAGGCGATCCCGGGCGTCAACGGCGCCGTCGTCGCCCTGACCGCAGAGAAAAAGGGCGGCGGCATGGAAGCGCCGGTGCCGCAGAAGCCAGCACCTCGTCCGACGCCCGCACCGGCGGCACGGCCTGCTCCGCACGCACCGGCTTCGCAGACGCAGGGCAAGCGCGGAGTTCCTGGCATCGCCTCGATCATCGCCGTTGCTTCCGGCAAGGGCGGCGTCGGCAAGTCGACGACTGCCGTCAACATTGCGCTTGGCCTCGCTGCCAACGGCCTCAAGGTCGGCGTACTTGATGCCGACATCTACGGCCCGTCAATGCCCAAGCTGCTTGGCATCCATGGCCGCCCGGAAACTGTCGACGGCAAGATCCTCAAGCCGATGCAAAATTATGGCCTCAAGGTCATGTCGATGGGCTTCCTCGTCGACGAGGAAACGCCGATGATCTGGCGCGGCCCGATGGTCATGTCGGCGCTGACCCAGATGCTGCGCGAGGTCGAATGGGGTCCACTTGACGTGCTCGTCGTCGACATGCCGCCCGGCACCGGCGATGCCCAGCTGACCATGGCCCAGCAGGTGCCGCTGGCGGGTGCCGTCATCGTCTCGACGCCGCAGGATCTGGCACTGATCGACGCGCGCAAGGGTCTGAACATGTTCAAGAAGGTCGACGTGCCGCTGCTCGGCATCGTCGAGAACATGAGCTATTTCATCGCTCCCGACACCGGCAAGCGCTACGACATCTTCGGCCATGGCGGAGCCAAGCGTGAGGCCGAGCGCCTCGGCGTCACTTTCCTCGGCGAAGTGCCGCTGGAAATGGGCATCCGCGAGAGCTCCGACGCCGGCACGCCGGTCACCGTCGCCAAACCCGACAGCGCTCAGGCGCAGACCTACCGCGACATCGCCGCCAAGGTCTGGGAGCGTCTGCGGGAGGAAAAGGGTGCCGCCGAAGCGGCGACGCCGACGATCGTGTTCGAATAGGCGAGGGTTAGGAGGCTCGTGAGACTACTGCCTCATCCTTCGCACCCCTCTCTGTCCTGCCGGACATCTCCCCCGCAAGGGGGGAGATTGGCAGCTCGGACGCCGCAGCACATCCTGCAACGCTGGTGATTGGCGAAAGTCGATTTGACGGCTGATCTTCCCCCTTGCGGGGGAGATGTCCGGCAGGACAGCGAGGGGTGCGAAAGATCGCTACCCGACTGAGTTCCGCCTCACCCCACCCGCGACGGTATACGCCTCATCTCAAACCCCGTCTTGGTCGTCTGGAACCCGGCGTTGCGGTAAAAACCCAGCGTCGCCGGCTCCTTCGAGCTGGTCAGTAACATCACCTTGTAGCAGCCGAGCGACCACGCCTCCTCGACGGCCGTGAGCAGCACTGCCTTGCCATGGCCCCGGCCGCGGAAGTCGGCATGGGTCACCACATTCTCGATCAGCGCATAGTTGGCGCCGCCGCGGACGAAGTTGGGCACCACCACAAGCGTGCAGGTCGCCACCTGCCTTCCGTCGATCAGGCCGAGCAAGATGCCGCTCGGCCCGTAATGCGAGAACCGCTCCCAGATCTCTTCCGCATGTCCGGTGCTGACTGGCTCGTCAGGCACGAGATGACGATAGAGCTGCACCAGTTCGGGCAGATCCTCGCGGGTCGCCCGGCGGATGGTCAGCTCGTCGGCCATGGGTTTTCCTTCGGAGTGGCTGGATGCCTGCGGGTGTTGCCGATGGGCCCCGCTCAGGCTTCGCGTGCCAGATAGGCGGGCAGGTCGGCGATCGAATCGAGCACCACGTCGGCCATCGGCGTCAGCGATTCCCGCGTGCCGGTGCCCGACAGCACGGCGATGGCCAGGGCGCCGCCAGCCTTGGCCATCTCGAGGTCGTGACGATTGTCGCCGACCATGGCGATCTCCTTCGGCTTGAGGCCGGTGAGGTCGGAAAAGGCATGGATCGCATCGGGCGCCGGCTTGGGGTTGGCGACGGCGTCGTAGCCATAGGCCGCGTCGAACAGCTGGGCGATGCCGAGCGACAGCAGCGTCTTCTCCGCGCCGCCGGTCGAATCGTTGGTGGCGACGCCGAGGCGGAAGCCGGCGCTGTGCAGGCTCGCCAGCGCATCCTTGCTGCCCGGCAGCGGCACGGCCTTGGCCGAGCCCTGCTCGGCCGATACCTGGTCGAACATCCTGATCAGGTCAGAGCGCTCGCTGTCGGTCGCGCCGGGATACCAGAGCGCGACGATATCGGCGTTGGTGCCGGCGGCAAAAACCGAATCGGCCTTGAAGCAATGGGCGCTGAAATCGTAGCCGGCTGCTTCCATCAGCGCGGTTGCCTGCGCCTGGTCGCCATCCGCCGCCTTCAGCGCCATCATTTCGCCGATGGCGAACCACGTCGCCTGGAAATCGACAAGGGTCCCGTCCTTGTCGAAAAGTATGCCCTTGATGCCCCTCAAATCACTCACTCCTCCGACCATGCGCCCCGGCGGAAGGCCGAATGCGCAGGTGCAATGCCAGGGGCGCCGTCCGCTTCTATTGCCCGCGCGGCGCTCTGAGGCGGTGGATATGCTCCACGAGGCCGGCTGTCGAGGAGTCATGACGCGCGGCATTTTCTCGCCCATCCACGACAGGCAACAAGCCGGTGGCCAGTTCCTTGCCGAGTTCGACGCCCCATTGGTCGAAGGCATTGATGCCGAACAGCTGCGCCTCGACGAAGACGCGGTGCTCATATAGCGCGATCAGCCGGCCGAGCATGTAGGGGTCGAGCTTACGGTAGAGGATCGTCACCGACGGGCGATTGCCCGAGAAAACGCGGTGCGGCGCGATCTTGTCGACCTCCTCCGGCTTGATGCCCTTGGTCAGCATCTGCCGCCGTGCTTCCTCGAGCGTACGGCCCTTCATCAGCGCTTCCGACTGCGCCAGGCAGTTGGCGAGCAGCAGGTCATGGTGTTCCTGCAACTCAGGTTCATGGCCTTCCGCCGCCGCGAGAAACTCGACGGGGATGAAGTCGGTGCCCTGGTGCAGCAACTGGAAGAAGGCGTGCTGGCCGTTGGTGCCCGGCTCGCCCCACACCAGCGGACCCGTCGGCGTCACCACGCCGCCGCCCGATATCGTCACGCTCTTGCCGTTCGATTCCATGTCGAGCTGCTGCAGATAGGCTGGCAGGCGCGACAGGCGCTGGTCGTAGGGGATGACGGCGCGGGCCGGATAGCTGCACACCACCCGGTGCCAGAAGCCGATCAGCCCCATCAGCACCGGAATGTTCTTGAGCAGCGGCGCCGTGGCGAAATGCTTGTCCATGGCATGCGCGCCGGCAAGGAATTCGCGGAAGTTCTTCGGTCCGATGGCGATCATGATCGGCAGGCCGATCGCCGACCATAGCGAATAACGCCCGCCGACCCAGTCCCAGAAGCCGAACACGCGTGACGGCTCGATGCCGAAGGCGGCAACCTTGTCGAGAGCCGTCGATACGGCGGCGAAATGGTGGCCCACCGCCTTGGCCCCCAGCTTCTCCTCCACCCAGCGCCGCGCAGTGGCGGCATTGGTCATGGTCTCGACCGTGGTGAAGGTCTTCGACGCGATGATGAACAGCGTCGTGCCGGCGTCGAGCCCCTTCAGCGTGTCGTGGATATGGGCGCCGTCGATGTTGGAGACGAAATGCACGCGCGGCCCGTCATGATAGGGCGCCAGCGCCAGCGTCGCCATGGCCGGACCAAGGTCGGAACCGCCGATGCCGATATTGACGATGTCGGTGATCTTCTTGCCGGTGGCACCTGACGCCTTGCCCGAGCGGACGTCGTCGGCGAAGGCCGCCATGGCATCGAGCACGGCGTGCACGTCAGCCGTCACATCGTGGCCGTCGAGCATGACCGGCTCGCCGCGTGGATTGCGCAGAGCCGTGTGCAGCACGGCGCGGTCTTCGGTGACGTTGATGCGCTCGCCGGCGAACATCGCGGCGCGCCGGCCTTCGAGATCGACCGAGTGTGCCAGCTTTTCCAGCAGCGTCATGGTCTCGGCGTCGACAGCACATTTCGACCAGTCGAGCAAAAGGTCGTCGTCGGAGGCGGAAAAATGCTGGAACCGCTTCGGGTCGGAAGCGAATGCCGCCCGGAGATTTCTGGGTGCGTCCTGATGGTGGCTGCGAAGCGCGGCCAGTGCCGCCTTGAAAGGTTGGTCGATCACCTGGGAACTCCGGAAATGTCAGCTGCTGGCCTCATCCTAGCAGACCTTGGGGCTGATTGAGAGGCGTCGCGGCGGACTATCGCCGCAAATTTCAATCGATTCAATAGATGTCTTTCAATCGATTTAATCGGTGTCATTTGCAACCGCCGCTGGAAAGGTTCACTGGCATAAATCTATAAGATTAGAAAAATTGATTGGTGCAACTGCTTGTGCCAAGGATAGCTTTCTATGGTCCAGCGAAGTCAAAAGACTGGACATGCAGGAAACGTCCCCATGCCACAGCGAAACGATACGGCTATCTGGTCAGGCTTGTTCAGAATTTCGGCGGAATCAGGTCAGACGCTCCAGGCCCAGATCCGACAGGCGATCGTCGCCGCCATTCTCGACCGCCAGATCGCGGCGTCGATGCCTTTGCCGTCGTGCCGAATCCTCGCCGAAAAACTGGGCGTGGCGCGTGGCACCGTGGTGCTGGCGTTCCAGCAACTCGTCGACCAGGGGTTTCTCGTAGCGCGTGAGCGCCGTGGCCACTTCGTCAATCCCGAAGTGCTGGCGACGCCGGCCAAGCCGCAGCAGAAGAGCCCCGATCAGGCCAATGAAATCGATTGGAAGGCGCGCCGCCAGATCGCTGCCTCCGATATGCAGCCGCCGGCCAAGCTCGATAACTGGATCAAGTCGTCCTATCCCTTCGTCTACGGCCAGTTCGACCCGACTTTGTTTCCGACCGCCGAATGGCGCGAGTGCAACCGCATGGCGCTGGCCGTGCTCGAGATCCGCAACTGGGCGGCCGACATGGTCGACCGCGACGATCCGCTGCTGATCGAGCAGATCCAGGCGCGTTTGCTGCCGCGTCGCGGCATTTTCGCCAATCCGGACGAGATCATCGTCACGCTGGGTGCCCAGAACGCGCTCTACATGCTGGCCACGCTCTTGATGAGCAAGGGCTCCAAGGTGGCGATGGAAGATCCGGGTTACCCCGACGCGCGCTCGATCTTCCGCCTCGCCGGCGCCGACATCGAGCCCGTGCCCGTCGACCATTCGGGCATCGTCACCTCGGCGATCCCGTCGGATGCCGGCTTCGTCTTCGTCACGCCGAGCCATCAGTGCCCGACCATGGTGCCGCTGAGCGCCGAGCGCCGGCAGGACCTGCTGGCGCGTGCGGCGCGCAACAACCAGATCATCATCGAGGACGGCTATGACAGCCAGTTGCTCGATGAAGCGCCGCAGCAGGCCCTGAAGAGCCTCGATCGCTCGGGCCGCGTCGTCTATGTCGGCTCGATGTCGAAGACGCTCGCGCCCGGCCTGCGCCTTGGCTACATCGTCGCCTCGGCCGATCTCATCGCCGAGCTGCGCGCGCTGCGCCGCTTCATGCTGCGCCACCCGCCGGCCAACAACCAGCGCGCTGTTGCGCTGTTCCTGTCGCTCGGCCACCACGAGGCACTGGTGCGTCGCCTCTCCACAGCCTTCGGTGAGAGGCGCAAGCGATTGGTCCAGGCGATCTCGGCTTTTCTGCCAGAATGGCAGTCGACCGACTCGGCCGGCGGCACGTCGCTGTGGCTGGAAGGACCGCGCGGCACCGACTCGCGCGGGCTTGCGGCAGCGGCAGCTGCGCGCTCGGTCATCATCGAGCCGGGCGAGCGTTTCTTCGAGCATTCCGACAAGCCGACGCGCTTCATGCGGCTGGGTATTTCCTCGATCGCCTTGCAGCACATCGAGCCCGGAATCCGCGAATTGGCCACTGCCGCCGGCCGCCGGCCGGCCGCTGCCTGATCCCTTTGCAACGCTGCCCGCCTCCTGGCGCGCGGCGTTGCAGCACCTTCATCCAGCGTCTGATCCCCGCCTGATTTCAGCTCCGATTTCAGGTCTATTCTCCATGCCGGCCGCTGTTTCGTGCCGCCGCGCATATATGAGCGTTCTGGCATATCCGGCGGAATCTGCTGGCCCATAGTCTGGGCCAATGGACGTTGCATAGTCGCGCAAAGGGAACGAGGCGACACGACGGTGGCATAATCACTGCGGGCCAGCCTCACACGAATTCGGAGGACCTGCATGTCAGTTGCCATCGAAAGCCATGATCTGTCTGCGGAGCAACGCTCGCGAAGGTCCGGCGGCAGGGAGGCGCGACGGGCGATGCGCGCCGCACCACTCGCCGACGACATCCGCCCGGTGCGGGCCGGGTTGGAGGGCGGCACCTTCAAGGCATTGGGCCAGAACGATCTCGAACGCATTCACGAGGCGGTGCTGACGCTGCTCGAAACCGTCGGCTTCGCCAATGCCATTCCGAGCTGCATCGAGTCGCTGAAAAGGGTCGGCGCCAGCTATGGCGACGACGGCCGCATCCGCTTCCCCAGGGAATTGGTGCTGTCGACCATCAAAAAAGCCGCCCGCAACTTCACGCTCTGCGGCCAGGATCCCAAACATGACATGGTGATCCAGGGCAGGCGGGTCCACTACGGCACCGCAGGTGCCGCCGTACATCTGGTCGACGTCGAGAAACGCGAATATCGCGAAAGCCTGCTGCAGGACATCTACGACGCCGCCCGCATCGTCGACGGGCTCGACAACATCCACTTCTTCCAGCGCCCGATGGTGCCGCGTGACATCCCCGACCCGTTGGAGATGGACTTCAACACGCTTTATGCCTGCGTCTCCGGCACCTCCAAACATGTCGGCACCAGCTTCACCGTGCGCGAGAACGTCGCGCCGGCCTTGCAGATGCTCTACGAGATAGCAGGGGGCGAGGAAAATTTCCGCGCCCGCCCCTTCGTCTCCAATTCCAACTGCTTCGTCGTGCCGCCGATGAAGTTTGCCGAGGATGCCTGCGGCGTGCTCGAAGCCTGCGTCGAGGGCGGCATCCCGATACTTTTGCTCTCCGCCGGCCAGGCCGGTGCCACCGCACCGGCAGCGATTGCCGGCGCTGTCGTCCAGGCCGTCGCCGAGGTGCTCGCTGGCCTCGTCTATGTCAATGCGCTGAAACCCGGCCACCCCGCCATCTTCGGCACCTGGCCTTTCGTCTCCGACCTGCGCACCGGTGCGATGTCAGGCGGTTCGGCCGAGCAGGCGCTGCTGACGTCAGCCTGCGCCCAGATGGCCCAGTTTTACGACCTGCCGGGTGGCTCGGCCGCCGGCATGGCCGACTCCAAGCTGCCCGACATCCAGTCGGGTTACGAAAAGGGCATCACCAATGTCATGGCCGGGCTGTCCGGGCTCAATCTGGTCTATGAGTCCGCCGGCATGCACGCCTCGCTGCTCGGCTTTTGCCTGGAAAGCCTGATCATAGATAACGACATGCTGGGCCAATGCCTGCGCTGCGTGCGCGGCATCGAGGTCTCCGACGAGGCGCTGTCCATCGCCACCATCTCCGAAGTCTGCCTCAACGGCCCCGGCCATTATCTCGGCAACGAGCAGACGCTCCGGCTGATGCAGACCGAATATTTCTATCCCGCCGTGGCCGACCGCTTCTCGCCCAAGGAATGGAACGAAAAGGGCAAGCCCGATCTGCTCGGCAAGGCGATCGCGGAGAAGAGACGTATCCTGGCCGAGCGTTTTCCGCGGCACATCCCGCGCACTCTCGACGACAGGCTGCGGGCCCATTTCGGCGAGCTGATCAAGTTGCCGCGTGCCGGCATGGGCGGCTAGACGCCGAAAAGGCGAACTTTCGTCAGGCCTTGCTCAGACGCTAGGCCGCGCGGAAACCTTCGGCCGCTCGCGCGGCAAGTGCCTTGGCATGAGCCACAATGTCGAAGCCGGGCGCGTTGGCTACATCCATTCCGAGCGGGACACCCGCGTCGAGGATACGCCGCGCGGCGACATGGACGCGGTTGGCATTGATCGTCTCGACGGCAGCCAGCTGCCCGTCGCGGAAGCACAGCGCGACATGTCCGCCGTCGACGGTCAACGTCTGCACCACGTCGTCAGGCTGCCTCACTCCAACCATCTTCAGCTTGAACTCGCCGATATCGCTCCAGAACCAAGGCGTCTCCGGCGTCAGGTCGGGCTTGCCGCAGAGCCGGGCCGCGATGCGACGCGCCTGGAAGGTGGCGTTGGCCACGCTCTCCAGCCGGGAACAGCCTCGAATCCGCGCGCAGTCGCCGATGGCCGAGATATTGGCTGCCGAGGTCGCCAGCGCCTCATTGACCAGGATGCCGTCGTCGACCGCGAGCCCGGCATGATCTGCGAGCTCGACATTGGGCACGGCCCCGATGCCGATGACAACAAGCTCCGTCTCGCTCAGGCTGCCGTCGCCCAGCCGGACACCAGACAGGCAGGTGTCGCCTTCGAAGCCGGCGATGCTGGCGCCGACGATGGTCTCGATGCCCATATCGCTCAGCGCCGCCGCCAGCACCTTGGCGGTCTCCGGGGACACCGAGCGCCCCAGCGGCAGCGGACGCGATGCGGCGACGGTGACCTTCACGCCACGCCTGGCGAGCACGGCCGCCACTTCCAGTCCGAGATAACCCGCGCCGACGACGAAGGCCCTCGTGCCGATGACGACTGACGAGGCCAACCGGTAGGCGTCGCCAAGATCGCGGATCGAGACGATGCCGTTCAGCTCCGCGCCCGGAACCGCCAGCCGGCGGTTGCGCGAGCCCGTGGCGAGGATCAGCTGGTCGTAGGCGAGCTGTTCGCCGGTGCGCAGCGTCAAACGCTGCCTCCTGGCGTCGATCTCTTCTACCGCCGTACCGAGCCGCAGCCTGATGTCCTCTGCCGCGTAGAACGCCGCCGGCCTGAGCGCGATCGCCTCGTCGGTCAGCCCCTCGGCAAAGCGCTTCGACAGCGGCGGTCGATGATAGGGCAGGGCGCTTTCTGCATTGACCAGCTCGATGTCGCCGCCGAAACCCTCGTCGCGCAGCGAGGCCGCCGCCTGCACCCCGGCGTGGCCGGCACCAACGATGGCGACGCGCTCCATCAGCCGGCTCCAGGCAGCGCGACGCTCAGGCCGTTCAGTTCGGGCGCGAGCCTGATCTGGCAGGCAAGGCGGCTTTGTTCGGTCACGTCCTCGGCCAGCGACAGCATGTCGGTCTCGTCGTCGGCCGGTGGTGGCAGCCTGCCGGTCCAATCAGGTGCGACATGGACGTGGCAGGTGCCGCATGAGCAGCCGCCGCCGCATTCGGCGACGATGCCCTTGATGCCGGCGCCAAGGATGGCGTTGAGCAGCGTGCCGCCGGCCTCGGCGCTCAGCAGGCGCGTGTTGCCATCGGCTTCGGTGAAGTTGATCTCGATCATGTCACACCTCAGTAGAGCGTCCGCTGGTCGCCCACGCGGATCCATTCGATCATCTCGTCCTTGTCGAGCCCGGCGATCTGGTCGGCCAGAACGGCGCCCAGCGGCGGAAAATCCTCGCGCTTGGCAAAGGTCGCCGGGTTCCAGACCTTGGCGCGGATGACCGCCTTGGCGCAGTGGAACAGCGCCTCGCGGATCCGGATGCGGATGGCGACCGGCGGCGTCTTGCCCTGGAAAGCAAGCTGCTCCAGCTCCGGCCCGACGATGAGGTCGGCCTCCCCATTGATGCGCAGGATCTCGCCCAGCCCCGGCACCAGGAACAGGCAGCCGACGCGTGGGTTGTCGAGGATGTTTTCCATCGTGTCGAGCCGGTTGTTGCCGGGCCGGTCGGGGATCAGGATCGTCTGCCTGTCGATCGCCTTGACGAAGCCTGCTGGGTCGCCGCGCGGCGACACGTCGGCGCCGTTGTGGCCTTGGGTGGCGATCAGCAGAAACGGCGACAGCGACAGGAAATGCAGGCAGTGCTGGTCGAGCCGATCGAGCACCTTCTGCACCACCAGGTCGCCGGGCGGCGGAAACATCTCCCTCAGCTTCACGCGGTCGATCGGCTGCATCGACTGATCTCCTTCGGTTTGCGGCCCATCTGCTGTGGCGGGCCTGTTCGATCCGCCGCGAGGCTAGCGGAAGTCGGTTCGGAGTCAATAAAGAAATTTCGTTGTTTTACTTTTATATGGTAGCGAGGCCGGAATCGAGGGAGGAAACATGGCCAACGGCAATTCGGCGACGCTCACCCGGCGCTACAACCGAACCGTCGTGCTCGACGCGCTGCGCCGCCACGGCAGCCTGTCGCGCATCGAGCTGGCGCGGCTCTCCGGCCTCACGCCGCAAGGCATCCGCAACATCATCGAGGATCTGATCGGCACCGAGCTGGTGCGCGAGACCGGCCGCCGGCGCGGCCAGCGCGGACAGCCGCAGATCGACATCGAGATCAATCCAGGCGCCGGCTATTGCCTCGGCCTTCACGTCGCATCCGGCCTCTGCCACGCCATCGCCACCGATCTCGCCGGCAATGTCCTGGCGCGGCCCGAGGCGCGTGCCTTCGGCGGCGACCACGGTCAGCGGTTGGTCGTGCTCGAGGCTATTTCGCGCGAAGTGGATGCCGCAGCCGGCGGACTGTCGCGGCTCGGCACCGGTGTCGTCGTCTCGCGTCCACTCGCCAGCCGCTGGTCGGCGTCAGGCGGGCTCGCCGACGCGCAGGCGGATTTTGCCAAACCCTTCGAGGAGCTGTTTGCCTCAGCCCCCCTGGTGTTCGAAAACGACGCCAATGCCGCCGCCATGGCCGAGTACACCCACGGCCAGGCCAAAGGTCGCGGCGATTTCCTCTATCTGTTCCTCGGCGAAGGCGTGGGCGGCGCGATCGTCCAGGGCGGCGTGCCGGTACATGGCGGGCGCGGCAATGCCGGCGAGTTCGGCCACATCCTCATCGACGCCAAAGGACCGACATGCCATTGCGGCAATCGCGGTTGCCTGCACGGCTATCTCGCGCTCGATGGCCTCAGGCGCCTGCTGCCGGCGGACGCGACACTCGCGCCGGAAACGCTGCCGCAAGCCTGGCTGGACGGCGCGGCTTTCGCCCTGTCGCGAGCGCTTGTCAGCCTCGAAAACATCTTCGATCCTCAGGCTATCGTGCTCGGCGGAACGGCACCCGCCTGGCTGCTGCACAGGCTGGTGGAAAGAATGGGCGATCCGGGCCCGTCGGTCCGTTCGGATATGGCAGAGGCACGAGTCGAGGTCAGCGGTCTCGGCCAGAGCTGCGCCCTGATCGGCGCCGCGGCCCTGCCGTTACTGGCATTGACCAGCCCAGACCCGGCGACCTTGATGAAGGAGCCTTTGGTCGAGCAGGCCGCTGACTAGTCGGCAGACAACCCGAAACGTTCGACGACGTCGGGGTTGATCAGCTTGGCATGCAGCGCCAGCAGGATGATCTGGGCGTCGAAACTGTCCTCGGCATCAAGCGCTGCCTCGATGCGCTGTTCCACCCGCACGGCCATGTCGCCGCCATTGGCGCCGGCAAAGGCATCGGCGCCGGCAATGCAGTAGCCGAACAGCTGGGCGATGGGCGGATAGGCCGAAGAAGGCGGCTCTTCGGGCCAATGATCCTTCATCAAATTGACGATGGTCAGCTTGAGGCCTTCCGGTACCAGCGCCGGATGCAGGTCGACAGAGCGCAACGCGCCGTCCAGTTCCCGCAGGTCGCTGGAGCGGCCGAACAGGCCGAGGAAACCGAGGGATGAGCGTCGTCTGGCCATGGCTTGCGTCCGTTGCGTCGGTTTCCAGTTAGGCGAGGCGAAGGGTGAATTCAAACATCCTCGGACGCGCAGGGGCAGAATTTCCAGGCGGCGATGGAATAGCCGCCGATCTCTCCCGTTCCTCCCCGGCAATCAGCAAGATTGTCGAACAGGAGATGACAGATGAAAAAGACCCTCGCCATTCTCGGTGCTCTGATCTTCGCCGCCCCGCTGGCGCAGACGCCTGCACATGCCGACGACGACATCAGCCGCTTCTTCAAGACAGTCCTTACTGGCGGCAAGAAGTCTGACGGCAAGAGCTGGTCGAACAGCTCGTCGAACTCGTCGAGCAATTCGAGTTCCAACCGCTCGTCGAACTCGTCGAGCAATTCGAGTTCCAACCGCTCGTCGAACTCGTCGAACAACTCGAGCTCCAACAGCTCGTCCAATTCCTCCAGCAATTCGAGCTCCAACAGCTCGTCGAACTCGTCGTCCGACGACGATTGATCCCTGTCGGTACGCAGAAAATGGGCCGGTGGTTTGCCACCGGCCCTTTTTGTTGTGCTTTGAAAAGGCTCGCTTCAGCGCTGGGCGCGGGCGAAGCGGCGATACCAGCCGTCTGATGAAATTGTGTTGCGGAAGACGCGGATGCGGTCCTGCTTTTCGTCTTCGCGCTCGGCGCGGATGTCGGCCGACAGCTCCAGCGCCTTGCGCTCGAACGGGATGACCTGCGCGATCGGCGCGCCCTTCTCGATGATATGCAGTCCGTCCGCGCCAGTGGCGAAGAACGGGAAATGGATCTCGGCCATGTAGCTGTCGGTGTCGACGACGCCCGAGACGATCTCGAAGATGCCGTTGGGGCGGTTCAACGGCTGCACGAACAGGCAGCTCCAGCCCGGCGGGGTGCGGATGCTCCAGTAATTGTGGAACTTGCATGGCGGCAGCGGCGCGCGCGGATTGCCTGATACCTGGTGGGCGCCGTGGTTGCTGACCAGCGTGCGGTCGAAGTCCCAGGCGGTGTCGACCTTCTTGCCGCCATCCGAGATTTCCATGCGCACGGTCGCCGCCAGCCGGATGATCCAGCCCGCGGTCATGGCGTCGAGAAACGGCATGCAGCGTTTGACCGTCAGCCCGCTGTCGCCGGTCGACAGCTTCTCGGGATCGACGGCCGGCAGCTTGCGGAACCAGTCGGGCATGAAGGTCTTGGCTGGCACCGGGGGCGGGATCACGCCGTCGTCTTCCGGGCGGCAGAGAAAGCGTATCGAGCGCGGCTTGGGCGTCGGGAACATTCTGTATCTCCTTGATGATGGCAGGGAGAACGGGCGGAAGGCGCGTCTATTCCATGGCGTTGGCGGGGCAACCGCGCCGAGCGCGATTTTCGGCCTCGCTTGACAGTGGCGAGTTTCGGCTGTAGTTAACGAATATGTTAATTAACAAGTTTGATAAATAGATGACCGAAGATCGCCTCGACGCCACATTCGCCAGTCTCGCCGATCCCACAAGGCGGGCCATCCTTGCCCGGCTCGCCCAGGGCGAGGCGACCGTCAACGAACTGGCCGAGCCGTTCGAGATGAGCCTGCCGGCGATCTCGCGCCACCTGAAAGTGCTGGAGCGCGCCGGTCTGATCAGCCGCGGCCGCGAGGCGCAGTGGCGTCCGTGCCGGCTGGAGGCCGGGCCGCTCAAGGACATCGCCAACTGGGTCGAGCGCTACCGCCGGTTCTGGGATCAGAGCTTCGACCGCATGGCCGACTATCTCAAGGAACTGCAGACGCCCAAGGGAGATCAGGATGACCGCAAGAACTGACACCGTTGCCGCCCAGTCGCTCGTCCTCGAATTCTCCAGGCTGTTCGACGCGCCGCCGGCGCTCGTCTTCCGCATGTGGTCGAGCCCCGAACATCTCTGCCGCTGGTGGGGCCCCAAGGGTTTTACCTCGAGCTGCGAAAAGCATGAATTCCGCAGAGGCGGCGACTATCACCTGCTCATTCACGGCGACAGCGACAACGGCATGTCCGGCACATTCCGCGAGATCGTCGAGAATGAGAGGATCGTCTTCACCTTCGCCTGGGATCACGACCCCGACTGGCAGACGCTGGTGACGGTGACACTGAAACCCGAAGGCGATGGCACACGGCTGACCTTCCGCCAGGAGCCGTTCCTCGACGTCGAAACCCGCGACTCGCATCTGGGTGGCTGGGGCGAATGCCTCGATCGCCTGGCCGCAGCACTCGCCGGCCGACCCGTGCTCTGAAGCTTCGCGCGCCGGCTAAAGCTGCTGGCGCGCTGACCGCCCGATTGAGACCCCTGTCACCGATGATCGTTGTCGATCATCGGAACGAGCAGCCATGCGAGGAGAAACGAAGATGCTGAAAACCTATCGCGGCAGTTGCCATTGCGGGGCCGTGCATTTCGAATGCCGGCTTGATCTCGCACCGGAGGGCCAACGCTCGAAGCCCGAGCTTGATGGCGTCTGGTGGACGTCGAGCTTCCGTTGCAATTGCTCCTGGTGCGCCAAGACCCGCTTCTGGAAGAGTTTTGCCCGGCCTGCCGGCTTCCGCGTCACCTCGGGCGCCGACGTGCTGACCGAGTACCGCTTCAACTCGTCGGCCATCCGCCACACCTTCTGCAGCCGCTGCGGCGTCCATCCTTTCGCCTCGGCCAGCTTCGACATCATGGGCGGCGACTTTTATGCCGTGAACATCGCCTGTCTCGACGACATCTCGGCCGACGAACTGGCTGCCGTGCCAATCACCTATGAGGACGGCAAGCACGACGCCTGGGACCGGCCACCTGTGGTGACCGCCTACCTCTAGCAGCGAGCATCGGACCTTCGAGCCGTGCATGACGGCCGCCACGGGGCGGCCGATTGGAACCCTGTGTCCAAAAGATGGAGAGTGACATGCAGCATGAAACCGTATCACGAGACGAGTGGGTTGCGGCGCGCCGGACGCTGCTTGCCAAGGAAAAGGCAATGACCAGGGCGCGCGACGCGCTGAGCGCCGAGCGGCGCGAACTGCCTTGGGTCAGGATCGACAAGCAATATTATTTCGACGGCCCCGGAGGACAGCTGTCGCTGTCCGACCTGTTCGACGGGCGCAGCCAGCTGTTCATCAAGCACTTCATGATGGCGCCGGGCCAGCAGCACCATTGCGTCGGCTGCTCGTTCGAGATGGACAATGTCGACAGCGTGCTCGTCCACCTCGAAAACCACGACGTCAGCTACGTTGCGGTCACCCGTGCGCCGCTGGCCGAAGCCGAGGCGCTGAAGGCGCGCATGGGCTGGAAGGCGCGCTTCGTCTCGTCCTTCCCCAGCGACTTCAACTACGACTTCAACGTCTCCTACACGCCCGAGCAATTGGCGGCGAAGCAGGCCGTCTACAACTTCGCGCCACTCGATTTCCCTATTGAGGATCTCTCCGGCGACAGCGTCTTCTACAAGGACGACGACGGCCAGATCTATCTGACCTATTCGACCTTCGGCCGCGGCGCGGAGCAGTTTCTCGGCATCTATGGTTTTCTCGACGTGATGCCCAAGGGCCGTGCCGAGAACGGTCCGTTCCACCTGCTCGCCGACTGGGTCAGGCCGCACGACATGTATGGCAAGGGCGGCATGGTCGAGATGACGGGCCGCTACCACCCGGCCGATTGCGGCTGCGGCAAGCACGGTTGAGCGGGTGATGTGCTGCGCCCTGACAGCATTGCTCTTCGCCGTGATGGCAGCCTGGCGCCGCTTGTGGAGAGCGGCGTCCGGTTGGCATCACGGCGTGCGCTGGGGTGCAGTTGTTGGCACGGCCTTGGCCGTAGGTATCGGGACAGCTGCCGCCGCGCAGCATCTCGGTCATTACGTCGCGCGCGCCGAGATCAACCAACGCAGCATTTTTGCCGAGATGCTGGCGCAGCCGATCTGCTCCGGCGAAGCCGCAAATGTGGCGGGCGAGCAAACGGCGATCCGCCTCGACTGACTGCGTCTCGGGCTGACCGTGCCCGAGGCGTGATTGTGCCTAGGTGTCTGGTCCCGGGGGTACCTAGTGATTGTCGCGCGGCAGGCCTTTGGTCTGGGCGACACGCTGGTATTTGACGGCCGGCTTCAGCACCATGCCTTGCGCCAGCTGGTCGACCATGCCGCGCTGGATTTCCTGCCACGGCGTCTGGTGCGCCGGGAAGTGATAGCCGCCATCGTTCTGCAGCTCGGCGCGGCGGCGGGCGATCTCGTCGTCGCTCACCAGGATGTCGGCGGTGCCTTTCCTCAGGTCGATGCGCACCCGGTCGCCCGATTTCAGCAGCGCCAGTCCGCCGCCGACGGCGGCTTCCGGCGAGGCGTTGAGGATCGACGGCGAACCCGATGTGCCCGACTGGCGGCCGTCGCCGATACAGGGCAGCGAGTGGATGCCGCGCTTGAGCAGATAGGCCGGCGGCTGCATGTTCACCACCTCGGCACCGCCGGGATAGCCGACAGGCCCAGCACCTCGCATGAACAGCACCGTATGCTCGTCGATGTTCTCGGCGGGGTCGTCGATGCGGGCGTGATAATCCTCCGGTCCGTCGAACACCTTTGCCGTGCCTTCGAAGGCTTCCGGGTCTTTGGGGTTTGACAGATAGCGGTCACGGAACTCTGGCGAGATCACGCTGGTCTTCATGATCGCGCTGTCGAACAGATTGCCCCTGAGGTTGATGAAGCCGGCGTCCTTCTTCAACGGGTCGGCAACCGACCTGATGACCTTGGGGTCCATGTTCTCGGTGGCGCCGCAGTTCTCGCCCATCGACTTGCCGTTGGCGGTGATCGCGTCGGGGTGCGGCAGCAGGCCGGCCTTCATCAGTTCGGCGACGACCGCCGGCACGCCGCCGGCGTGGTGATAGTCCTCGCCGAGATATTCGCCGGCCGGCTGCAAATTGACCAGCAGCGGCACATGGTGGCCGACCCTCTGCCAGTCGTCATTGTCGAGCGGCACGTCGAGATGACGGGCAATGGCATTGAGGTGGATCGGCGCATTGGTCGAGCCGCCGATCGCCGAATTGATGACGATGGCGTTTTCGAAGGCTTCGCGGGTCATGATGTCGGACGGCTTCAGATCCTCGCGTACCATGTCGACGATGCGCTTGCCGGTCTCGTAGGAGATCTGGCCGCGCTCGCGATAGGGCGCGGGGATCGCAGCCGCTCCGGGCAACTGCATGCCGAGCGCCTCGGCCAGGCTGTTCATCGTCGTCGCCGTGCCCATGGTGTTGCAATAGCCGACCGACGGCGCCGACGAGGCGACGATGTCCATGAACTGGTTGTAGTCGATCTCGCCCGACGACAGGCGCTCGCGCGACTTCCACACGATGGTGCCCGAGCCGGTGCGTTCGCCCTTGTGCCAGCCATTGAGCATGGGGCCGACCGACAACGCGATCGCCGGGATGTTGACGGTGGCCGCTGCCATCAAAAGCGCGGGGGCAGTCTTGTCGCAGCCGATGGTCAACACCACGCCGTCGAGAGGATAGCCATAGAGCACTTCGACGAGGCTGAGATAGGCGAGGTTGCGGTCGAGCGAGGCGGTTGGGCGCTTGCCGGTTTCCTGGATCGGGTGGCAGGGAAACTCGAACGGCACGCCGCCGGCGGCAACGATGCCGTCGCGCACGCGCTTGGCCAACTCAATGTGGTGGCGGTTGCACGGCGACAGGTCAGAGCCGGTCTGGGCGATGCCGATCAGCGGCTTGCCCGACTGCAGCTCCTCGCGCGTCAGGCCGAAATTCAGGTAGCGCTCGAGATAGAGCGCGGTCATGCCGGGATTGTCGGGATTGTCGAACCACTCCTGCGAACGGAGCTTCTTCGTCGTCTTTGTGCCGGCCATCAAATCCTCCCGAATTCCGGACCTGCATCGTTATGGCAAGGACCAAAGCGCTGCAAGAGCGACGAAGGGCGCAACGTGCGGGATGCCGTTGGGCGATGCCCTGGTGCAACTTTCACCGGCCTCTGATCCGGCCGGCGAGGCTTTTCTCGTGACGCTCCAATGATAAGAATGCGCCGCCGGCGCGTCGGTCGGAAAGCCGAAACCGGCTTCGCAAAGATGCGCGACTTCAACAAGCAAAGCGAGCAATGCCTTGATCGACGACCGTCTTTACATCGACCCCGAACTTGTCCAGTTCTACGACCTCGAGAACGAAGGCGGCGACGATGTCGACTTCATCATGGGCTTCGTCGGCGACGCCAAGAGCGTGCTCGACCTCGGCTGCGGCACCGGCGCGCTGACGGCGATGCTGGCCGACGGCAGGGCGGTCACCGGTGCCGATCCGGCGCCGGCCATGCTGGATGTCGCCCGCAAGCGCTGCGGCGGCGATCGCGTCGAATGGGTCGAGGGCGATGCCCGGTCGCTGCGCCTCGGCAAAAGCTTCGACTTGGTTATCCTGACCGGCCACGCCTTCCAGGTGTTCCTGACCGCCGATGACCAGCGCGCCGTGCTCGACACCATCGCTGCCCACCTGGCATCAGACGGCCGCTTCATCTTCGACAGCCGCAATCCGCTGGCCCGGGAGTGGCAGGAGTGGGGACCCGACGACTCGAGGCGCACCGTTGCGCATCCTACTTTCGGCGCCGTCGAGGCCTGGAACGACGCCGTCCAGGACGCGGTAACGGGCATTGTCACCTACGACACCTTCTATCGCGTGCCGGCCGGCGGGCGGCAGTTCCATGCCCAGTCGCGCATCGCCTTTCCGGCGCAGCAGGCGCTCGCCGAGATGATAGCCGCGGCAGGGCTTGTCGTCGACCGCTGGCTCGGCAGCTGGCAGGGCGCGCCCTACGCGCCCGACACGGGCGAGATCATCCCGATCGGCCGCAAGGCCTGATCCCGATCGGCCACGGGGTCTGACAAAAACTGCGGCGATGGACAATCGCCGGGCGCTGCGTTACGCCTCGATCGGATCGGCATTCGGGAGGATAACGCATGGCCCTGGTGATCGAAGGCGAGGAAAAGATCGCCGCCCCCATCGAGGTGGTGTGGAAGGCGCTCAACGATCCCAATGTGCTCAAGGAGAGCATTCCCGGCTGCGAGAGCCTGGAGATGACCTCGCCGACCGAGATGGCCGCCAAGGTGGTGCTCAAGATCGGTCCGATCAAGGCGACCTTTTCCGGCGAGGTGACGCTGAAGAACCTCAAGCCGCCGCATTCCTACACCATCGAAGGCGAAGGCAAGGGCGGCATCGCCGGCTTCGCCAAGGGCGGCGCCGACGTGACGCTGACCGAGGACGGGCCCGGTTCGACGATCCTCAAATACGAGGCCAAGGCCGATGTCGGCGGCAAGATCGCCCAACTCGGCAGCCGCCTGATCACCTCGACTTCGAAGAAGCTGGCCGGCCAGTTCTTCTCGACCTTTGGTGAGAAGGTTGGGGGGGCGTAAGGCGCAATTTTCCTTCTCCCCTTGGCGACTGTCCACGGGGGAATGGTGACAGTGGCGCTGGCGGTCGTTCTTTACCAGGACAACCTTTGGCGTCGCGATCCTTCGCACCCCCTCTGGCCTGCCGGCCATCTCCCCCACAAGGAGGGAGATTGGTCGCGTCGCCCGCGCGCACTTTTCCTCCAAGTAGGAAAAGCCCGGCGGTGTTGAATGAGACCGAGGCGGTCTGCGGGAGTTGCGCTTGGCGGCTCCGGTTCAGAAAAACTAGGAAAAGCGTGGAAAAGCCCTCCACGTCTCGCACCCTACCCACCCACCAGCTTCACGTCGCCGCTGCCGGCACCGCCTCGCGAAACCTCAGGCCAAGCACCAGCGGCACGCTGAGGGCGTAGAGGGCGATGACGGAGAGCCAGATCGCGCCGGGCCATTGGGCGCGGACGACAAAGTAGAAGCTGGAGAAGGCGAGCGGGGCTGCGATCGAGGCGAGGCTGAGCGCCGAGGCGAGCACGCCCTGGAACTGGCCTTGCTGGCTCTCGTCGACCTGCCGGGTGGCGAGCGACTGAAGGGCGGGCACGCCGATGCCGCCGAGGGCGAAGAGCGGCATGATGGCGAAGATCATCCAACTCGCGGTGGCGAATGCCATGACGACCAGTGCAGTGCAGGCGCAGGCGATGCCGACGAGGATGGCGGTGCGCTCGCCGAGCAGCCTGACTGCGGGACCGGGTAGAAAAGCCTGGGCAAGCGCCTGGCAGACGCCGAAGCTGCCCAGCGACAGGCCGATCCACAGCCCGTTCCACTGAAAGGCATCGCTGCCCCACAGCGCCCAGGAGGTGCCGTAGGCCTCGCCGGTGGCGCTGAAGATGAGGAAGACGGAAATGATGGGCAAAAGGTGCTTCATCGAAAACAGCCAGCGCAGCGGCCTAAGCGGATTGTGCGCGGCGAGGTCGATCTTCGCCCGGCTGGGTTCTCGCGATTCCGGCAGGACGAAAAATGCCAGCAGGAGGTTGCAGGCGTTGAGCACCGCTGCCGCGATGAAGGGCAGGCGCAGCCAGTGGTCGCCGAGCACGCCACCCAGCACCGGCCCGATGATGAAGCCAATGCCGAACATGGCGTTGAACAGGCCAAGGCGGCGGGCACGTTCATGCTCGGCGGAGATGTCGGTTATGTAGGCAGTCGCCACCGACAAGTTGGCGCTGGTCAGCCCGGCAATGGCGCGGCCGAGCAGCAGCATCCAGAGTCTGGGGGCAATGGCCAGGAACAGGTAGTTGACCGCCGCCCCGGCGAGCGAGATCAAGAGCACCGGGCGCCGGCCGAGCCGGTCGCTCAGCGAACCGAGGACTGGAGCGAAGACGAACTGCATGGCGGCGTAGAGTGCCGTCATGACGCCGATATAGGCGGCGACATTGTCGGCATGGGTGACGTCGCGCAAAAGCGCAGGCAGGATCGGAAAGATGAGCCCGATGCCGATGGCGTCGAGGACTATGGCAACGAAGATAACGATGAGCGGCTTGCTCATTGCGGACTCCAATCGATGCAAGGGTGCAGCGGTGCCTGGCGCCGATGGGGTGCTTTCGATGGGCCTGATCGATGTCAGGCGGGATGATTTTCGGGAGACGCTGGCGACCCACGCCCGAAACGGCATGGGTGCTTATGCTTGACCGCCTGGACGACTATTCGTCCACCTGTTTACTCCGCCACTGGGCGGATCAAGGGAAGCGGTCGCTTTTCGCGACACGTTCCCTTTACGTTACGTGACGGCGCCGGGCAAGGGTGTCCCTTGCGACGTGCCTCGCTGGCCTTCATGTCGCCGAGTCCGATTGACCTAAGAATATATGAAACGTATATGATGCGTATATTCATTACAGGAGACATTCATGGGCATCGTGAAAATCGACGAGGACCTGCATGAGGAAGTCAGGCGGGCGAGCACGGTGATGTGCCGGTCGATCAATGCCCAGGCCGAGTTCTGGATGAAGGTCGGCATGCTGGCGGAGGCCAATCCGACGCTGTCGTTCAACGAGATCGTCAGGATGCAGTTTGCGGCAGCACAAGTGCATATCAGGGACCTGGCGGTCGCCTGACATGGTCAAGACACCGGACGAGCTGGCGCTGATGCGGATCGCGGGCAGGATGCTGGCGTCGGTGTTCGAGATGCTGGACGGGCAGGAACTGGCCGGCATGTCGACCTTGCAGGTCAATGATCTTGTCGAGCGCTTCATCACCGTCGACCTCGCCGCGCGTCCGGCGAGCAAGGGGCAGTATGGCTTCAAGCATGTGCTGAACTGTTCGATCAACCATGTCGTCTGCCACGGTGTGCCCGGCGGCCACGAGATCATCCGCGACGGCGACATCGTCAATTTCGACATCACGCTGGAAAAGGGCGGCTACATCGCCGATTCGAGCAAGACCTATCTCGTCGGCAATGCCGCGCCGGCGGCGACGCGGCTGGTGCGGGTGGCGCAGGAGGCGATGTGGAAAGGCATCAGGCAGGTCCGGCCCGGAGCGCATCTCGGCGACATCGGTTTCGCCATCGAGCGACATGCCAAGCGGAACGGCTATTCGGTGGTTCGGGAATATTGCGGCCACGGCATCGGCCGCGAGATGCACGAGGAGCCGCAGGTGCTGAATTTCGGACGCCCGGGAACCGGCCTGGAACTGCGCGAGGGCATGGTCTTCACCATAGAGCCGATGGTCAACCAGGGCACTCGCAGGGTTGCAACCGAGAGCGACGGCTGGACCGTGGTGACGGGTGACCGCAAGCTTTCGGCCCAGTTCGAGCATACGGTCGCGGTAACCGCGACCGGCGTCGAAGTGCTGACGCTGCGTCGCGACGAGGCGCGGATGATGGCAGGCCGGGCGTGATAGCTGGTCGACATCTGCCGGGGGACGTAGGCGGGTGGCTGGGCCTGAATCAATAGGGAACCATTTATGCCGGCGTGACCGGGGCCGATGCCGGACCGGCCCGCATTGACGCCGCAACGACACTGGGGCAGTGACGCTGCGTTTACGGCGGCGGTGCGATGTCTTCCTTCTCCCTTGCGATCTTCGACTATGACGGAACGCTGGCCGACAGCTTTCCGTGGTTCTGCTCGGTGCTCAACCAGACGGCGCGGCAGTTTGGCTTTCGCGAGGTGGCGGAGGACGAGATCGACGAATTGCGCGCGCTCGGAACGCGTGAGATCATTGCCCGCCTAGGCGTCGCCAAATGGAAGCTGCCGGCCATAGCCATGCACATGCGCAAGCTGAGCGCTGAAAGCGGCGATGCGGTTGCACTGTTCCCCGGAGTTGAGCCGATGCTTGCGAGCCTTGCCGCAAGCAACATCAGTGTTGCCATCGTCAGTTCCAACAACGAAGACACCATTCGCCGGACACTTGGGCCGGCTGCGGCTCATGTCAGTCACTTCCAGTGCGGCGCGTCGCTGTGGGGCAAAAGCGCGATGTTCAAGGCCGTTATCAAGCGCATTGGCGCCGACAGGCGGCGCGCCATCGCCATCGGCGACGAGGTTCGCGACATCGAGGCGGCCCGAGGCGCAGGCATCGCGGCCGGCGCCGTGACCTTCGGCTACAATGCAGGCGCCACCTTGCGCGCCCACGGGCCGGATCTGGTGTTTGACGACTATGCCGATCTGGTTGCAAAGCTGACCGGCTGACCGGGTTGCGGCACTGCTGGTCGCCTGATGTACCGATACGCCCTGATTTGCATGCGATCGGCACATCGAGCCGCCGGGGGCACAAAAAAACGGCCACCGTGTTCCCACGATGGCCGTTGTCGTTCGGATCGAGCGGAGCCTCAGCCCCTGAGTTCTCTCCGTAGGATCTTGCCGACATTGGTCTTCGGCAGTTCGGTGCGGAACTCGATGTATTTGGGCCGCTTGTAGCCGGTCAGGTTTTCGCGGCAGTAGGCGATCAGCGTCTCGACAGTGAGGTCGGGATCCTTGCGCACGACGAACAGCTTCGGCACTTCGCCCGAATGCTCGTCCGGCACGCCGACGGCGGCGACCTCGAGCACGCCGGGATGCTGGGCGACGACGTCCTCGAGCTCATTGGGATAGACGTTGAAGCCCGAGACCAGGATCATGTCCTTCTTGCGGTCGACGATCTTGGTGAAGCCGCGCTCGTCCATGAAGCCCATGTCACCCGACTTGAAGAAGCCGTCCGAGGTCATCACCTTGGCGGTCTCGTCGGGGCGGTTCCAGTAGCCGGCCATGACTTGCGGGCCCCTGATGCAGATCTCGCCGACCTCGCCGAGCGGCATGTCGTTGTCGTTCTCGTCGCGGATGGCGATGTCGGTCGAGGGCAGGGGCAGGCCGATGGTGCCGGTGAAGTCGGGCGACGAGCACTTGTTGGCGGTCGCCACCGGCGAGGTTTCCGACAGGCCATAACCTTCGGTGATGTGGTTGCCGGTCGCCTTCTTCCAGCGCTCGGCCACCGGCCGCTGAACCGCCATGCCGCCGCCGAGCGACAGGATCAGGCCCGAGAAATCGAGCTTGCGGAAGTCCTCGTTGTTGGTCAGCGCGTTGAACAGCGTGTTGAGTCCGGGGAAGATGTTGAACTGGAACTTGCCCAGTTCCTTGACGAAGCCGGGAATGTCGCGCGGGTTGGGGATCAGCACGTTGAGCGCGCCCTGCTGCATGCCCATCAGCGCGTTCACGGTGAGCGCGAAGATATGATAGAGCGGCAGCGCACAGACGAAGGTCAGGTGCGGCGGCTTCGGACGCACCGTGTAGGCGTCCTCCACCCACAGCGCCAACTGGGCGACGTTGGCGAGCACGTTGGAGTGGATCAGCATCGCGCCCTTTGAGACGCCCGTGGTGCCGCCGGTATATTGCAGGAAGGCGATGTCGGAGGCAGCGACAGTGGCCGGCTTGAAGCTTAGGCCTGCACCTTCCTTGAGCGCCGCCATGAACTTGACATGGCCGGGCAGCGACCAGACCGGCACCAGCTTCTTGACCTTGCGCACGACGAGATTGACCAGGAGGCCCTTGAGGCCGAGCATCTCGCCCATCGAGGCCACGACGACATGCTTGACCTCGGTCTTGGCGATGACGGCCTGCAGCGTGGTGGCGAAGTTTTCGAGGATGATGATGGCCTGGGCGCCGGAATCCTTGAGCTGGTGCTCGAGTTCGCGCGGTGTGTAGAGCGGGTTGACGTTCACCACAGTGTAGCCGGCGCGCAGGACAGCCATCATGGCGACCGGGTACTGCAGCACGTTCGGCATCATGATGGCGACGCGGGCGCCCTTTGCGAGGCCCTTCGACTGAAGCCATGCGCCGAACGCCGTCGACATGCGCTCGAGCTCGCCATAGCTCAGCGATTTGCCCATGCACGAAAACGCCGGGCGGCCGGCATATTGGCGGCAGGCTTCGGTCAACAGATCGCCGATCGAGCTGTATGTGAGCGGCGGCATCTCGGCCGGAACGTTGGCCGGGTAGCTCTTCAGCCACGGCTTGTCGCCGGACCTCGCTGCTGCCTTGGCAGGTGCCGCAGGCTTGGCTGCTGGCGCCGGCTTCGCGGTGGGGGCTGCTGCAGCCTTGGCGGCAGGTTTTGCCGCTGCTGACATTGCAGCAGGCTTCGCCTTGGCAACAGGCCTGGGCGTTTCAGCAACGTTTGTCGGTGCGGCGACCGCAGGCGCCGATGCCGCGATCTTCGATGCGGCAGGTTTGGCGGCGCTTTTCGCCTTGGCCGGAGCGGCCTTTGCAGCCGCTTTCGGCGCTGTGGCTTTTGGCTTGGCTTCGGTCTTGGTTGCGGGCTTCGCGGCCGCAGGCTTTGATGCCGCTGGCTTTGCTGCAACAGGCTTTGGCGCTGCCGCCTTTGGCTTGGCCGCTACGGCTTCGGTCTTCGCGGTTACTGGCTTGGATGCGGCTGGCTTCGCTTCGGATTTCTGAGCCGGCTTGGCGGCCGGCTTGCTCACTGGGGCCGCGGACTTCGGCGCTGCGGCCGCCTTTGCCGGCTTTGGAGCCGCTGCCTTGGCAGGTGCCAGCTTGGCGGGGGTCGCCTTGGCTGCGGGTTTGGTTTCGGGCTTGGTCGTATCGGCTGGCTTGGCCGCCGCCATGGTGGTTGCGGACTTCGCCGTGCTCGCCTTGCCGGTAGATTTGGCCAATGCATCCTCCCTTGTTGTTCTTGTTTCCAGCGGCAACGATCCGCCGGCTTTCGCCCTCGTCCACGTCGCAGCGCCGCAAGAACAGTGCCGCGTCGGGGCATGTTGTAGTTGTTTGTATTGCCACCTGACGTTAACGGCAAGTATCACCCAACGTCACCTCGCAGAACGAATTTTAGGTTTCGCAGTTATATCGGCCCGGTCCAGCAACAGCGCCGCAATTGCCATCGGCCGCGATGACAAAACCTGTCGCCGTCGAATCTAACGCGAAGTGCAAATGGCTGGCCAGCCAATGGAAATTGCGAATTTTCGACTATTTCGAAGTCATCTGTGGGTAAAATATTCTGCTTACCAAAGGGCAGGTAGGCGGGGAGTTCCAAAGCTGGATAAACGGTGCTTATATGCGCGCCTGCGAGCCTGACGGGTAGGGCTTGGGAAAAATCATAGGGAGTGTTCAATGTTGAAAAAAACGACCTTTGCGGCCGCGTTGCTGGCTGCAACCGTCCTCAGCGGTGCGGCGAGCGCTAAGACGTTCGTCTACTGCTCGGAAGGTTCGCCGGAAGGCTTCGATCCGGGCCTTTATACCGCCGGTACGACCTTCGACGCCGCTGCGCACACCGTCTATAACCGCCTGCTTGAGTTCAAGAAGGGCACCACCGAGACCGAGCCGGGCCTGGCCGAGAGCTACACGGTTTCCGACGACGGCCTCGAGTACACCTTCAAGCTGCGTCCGGGGGTCAAGTACCAGACCACCGAGTTCTTCACGCCGACCCGCGACTTCAACGCCGACGACGTCGTGTTCTCGTTCGACCGTCAGCTGAAGGCCGACAATCCCTGGAACAAGTACGTGACCGGCGCTTCGTGGGAATACGCTGCCGGCATGGGCTTCCCGGAAGTGATCAAGTCGGTCGAGAAGGTCGACGACCTGACCGTCAAGATCACCCTGACCCGCAAGGAGGCTCCGTTCCTCGCCAACATCGCGATGCCGTTCGCATCGATCGTGTCGAAGGAGTATGCCGACAAGCTGCAGGCTGACGGCAAGATGAACCAGATGAACCAGATGCCGCTCGGCACTGGCCCGTTCGCCTTCGTCGCCTACCAGCAGGACGCCATCATCCGCTACAAGGCCAACCCGGATTACTGGGGCGGCAAGCAGAAGATCGACGACCTGGTCTTTGCGATCACCCCTGACGCATCGGTTCGCTATCAGAAGCTGAAGGCCGGCGAATGCCACCTGATGCCGTTCCCGAACGCTGCCGACGTGGCTGCGATGAAGGCCGATACGAACCTGAAGGTCGTGGAACAGGAAGGCCTGAACGTCGCCTACCTCGCCTACAACACCACCCAGGCTCCGTTCGACAAGCCGGAAGTCCGCAAGGCGCTCAACCAGGCCATCAACAAGCAGGCCATCGTCGACGCCGTGTTCCAAGGTGCTGCAACGCCGGCAACCAATCCGATCCCGCCGACGATGTGGTCGTATAACAAGGCCGTCGAAGACGACAAGTACGATCCGGAAGCATCGAAGAAGGGCCTTGAAGCCGCTGGCGTCAAGGACCTCAAGATGAAGGTCTGGGCGATGCCGGTTTCGCGTCCCTACATGCTCAACGCCCGCCGCGCGGCGGAGCTGATCCAGTCCGATTTCGCCAAGGTTGGCGTGACGGTCGAGATCGTCTCCTACGAGTGGGCCGAGTACCTCGACAAGTCGAAGGCCAAGGATCGTGACGGCGCCGTCATGCTCGGCTGGACCGGCGACAATGGCGATCCGGACAACTTCCTTGACACCCTGCTCGGTTGCGACGCTGTCGGCGGCAACAACCGCGCCCAGTGGTGCAACAAGGAGTTCGACGATCTGGTGACGAAGGCCAAGGAAACCTCGGATATCGCCGAGCGCACAAAGCTCTATGAGCAGGCGCAGGTCGTGTTCAAGAAGGACGCTCCCTGGGCAACCATCGACCACTCGCTGTCGATCGTTCCGATGCGCAAGGGCGTCGAAGGCTTCGTCCAGAGCCCGCTCGGCGACTTCGCTTTCGACGGTGTTGACATCACGGAGTAAGGTTGCCTAAACAGGCCAGCCTTGGGTTGGGGCGCTTGGATCACAAGCGCCCCAATGCACTTTTTGTGCTACCCTTACCTTTTCTCGGAACATTCACTTAAAGGTTCGACATGCTCCGGTTCCTGTTGGGACGGCTCGCCGTCCTGATCCCGACATTCATCGGGGTCTCCATCATCGCATTCTCATTCATCCGACTTCTGCCCGGCGATCCTGTCGCCCTGCTTTCCGGCGAACGCGTCATGTCGCCGGAGCGCCACGCGGAAATCTCCGCTCAGCTCGGCTTCGACCGGCCCATCGTCATCCAGTATCTCGATTATCTCTGGGGTGTTGTGCGCGGCGATTTCGGCACCTCGATCGTCACCAAGAAGCCTGTTGTTGACCAGTTCTTCGAACTGTTCCCGGCGACCGTCGAGCTTTCGCTCTGCGCGATCGTCTTCGCCATCGTTCTCGGCGTGCCCGCGGGCATCGTCGCTGCGATCAAGCGCGGCTCCTTCGCCGACCAGGCGATGATGGGCACCGCCCTTGTCGGCTTCTCGATGCCGATCTTCTGGTGGGGCCTGCTGCTGATCATGCTTGTTTCGGGCATGCTCGGCTGGACGCCCGTCTCCGGTCGCATCTCGCTGATGTTCTATTTCCCGCCCGTCACCGGCTTCATGCTGATCGACTCGCTGCTTTCAGGCCAGGCAGGCGCCTTCAAGTCGGCCGTCAGCCACCTGATCCTGCCGACCATCGTGCTGGGCACCATTCCGCTCGCCGTCATTGCGCGCCAGACGCGCTCCGCGATGCTGGAGGTGCTGTCCGAGGACTATGTGCGGACCGCGCGCGCCAAGGGCCTGTCGACCTTCCGTGTCGTCGGCGTCCATGCGCTCCGCAACGCCATGATCCCGGTCGTCACGACAGTCGGCCTGCAGGTCGGCGTGATGCTGGCCGGCGCGATCCTGACCGAGACGATCTTCTCCTGGCCGGGCATCGGCAAGTGGATGGTCGATTCCGTGTCGCGGCGCGACTACGCCGTCATCCAGGGTGGCCTGCTCATGATCGCTGCCGTGATCATGCTGGTGAACCTTGCGGTCGACCTGATGTACGGCCTCATCAACCCGCGTATCCGGCACTAGGAGGGCACGATGTCTCAAGCTGCTGCAACCAGTGCTGTCTCGACCGATCCGTCCCGCCGGGCGCGACTGGCCGAGTTCTGGTACTACTTCTCCGAAAACCGCGGTGCCGTCATCGGCCTCGTGTTCTTCATCTTCCTCGTGCTCTTGGCGATCTTCGCACCGCTGATCGCGCCACATGATCCGACCCAGCAATATCGCGACGCGGTTCTGGTTCCGCCGGTCTGGCAGGAGGGCGGCCGCGCCGACTTTCTGCTCGGCACCGACGCCGTCGGCCGCGACATGCTTTCGCGCCTGGTCTACGGCACCCAGTTCTCGCTCTTCGTCGGCGTCATCGTGACGGCGCTGTCGCTGGTCGTCGGCGTCGTCTTCGGCGTCATCGCCGGCTATTTCCGTGGCTGGGTCGATACCGCCATCATGCGCGTGATGGACATCATCCTGGCCTTCCCGTCGCTGCTGCTGGCACTCGTGCTGGTGGCGATCCTCGGGCCGGGCCTGGTCAACGCGATGATCGCCATCTCGCTCGTCTACCAGCCGCATTTCGTGCGCCTGGCACGCGCGGCGGTGATGAGCGAAAAGACCCGCGACTACGTCGTCGCCGCCAAGGTGGCCGGTGCCGGCCATACCCGCCTGATGTTCAAGACCATCCTGCCGAACTGCATGGCACCGCTGATCGTCCAGGCGACGCTGTCGTTTTCTTCAGCCATTCTCGACGCCGCCGCACTCGGCTTTCTCGGCATGGGCGCGCAGCCGCCGACCCCGGAATGGGGCACGATGCTGGCCGAGGCTCGCGAGTTCATCCAGAGCAAGTGGTGGGTGGTGACGCTTCCGGGCGTGGCGATCCTGATCACCGTGCTGGCGATCAACCTGATGGGCGATGGCCTGCGCGACGCACTCGACCCCAAGCTGAAGAGGTCCTGAGATGGCACTTCTTGAAATCGAAAACCTGGTCGTCGAGTTCGAGACGGCCTCCGGTCCCTTCCGCGCCGTCAACGGCGTCTCGATGAAGGTCCACGAGGGCGAGGTTCTCGCCATCGTCGGCGAGTCCGGCTCGGGCAAGTCGGTGTCGATGCTGGCGGCGATGGGCTTGCTGCCCTGGACGGCCAAGGTCACCGCCGACAAGCTGACCTTCAACGGCCGCGACCTGCTCGGAATGCCGGCAAACGAACGGCGCAAGATTATCGGCAAGGACATTGCCATGATCTTCCAGGAGCCGGTGGCGAGCCTCAACCCGTGCTTCACCGTCGGCTTCCAGATCGAGGAAGTGCTGCGTGTGCATATGGGCCTCGACAAGGCTGCGCGCCGCAAGCGCGCGATCGAGCTGTTCCAGGCTGTCGGCATCCCAGACCCGGCCGAGCGTCTCAATTCCTACCCGCACCAAATGTCCGGCGGTCAGTGCCAGCGCGTGATGATCGCCATCGCCATTGCCTGCAATCCGAAGCTGCTCATCGCCGACGAGCCGACAACCGCTCTCGACGTGACGATCCAGAAGCAGATCCTCGACCTCTTGATGAAGCTGCAGGCCGACCATGGCATGGGCCTGATCATGATCACCCACAACATGGGCGTCGTGGCCGAGACTGCCGACCGCGTGGTCGTGCAGTATAAGGGCCGCAAGATGGAAGAAGCCGACGTGCTGACGCTGTTCGAGAACCCGAAGAGCAACTACACGCGCGCGCTGCTGGCGGCACTGCCGGACAATGCGACGGGGGATCGCCTGCCGACGATTTCGGAACTCTTCGTCGACGACCAGGTGGAAGGGGCTGCACGATGAGCGTCATTCTCGAAGCGCGCAATATCGTGCGCGACTACCACGTGCCCGGCAGCTTTCTGAAGAAGGCCAAGACCGTTCACGCCGTCAAGGGCGTGAGCTTCCAGGTCGAGAAGGGCAAGACGCTGGCGATCGTCGGCGAAAGCGGCTGCGGCAAATCCACGCTCGGCCGCATCCTGACGTTGATCGACCCGGCGACGTCGGGCGAGCTGTTGATCGAAGGCAAGACCGTCGACATTGCCAAGGGTGACCTGACGCCCGAGATGCGCCGCAAGGTGCAGATCGTGTTCCAGAACCCTTATGGCTCGCTCAACCCGCGCCAGAAGATCGGCGACATCCTGACCGAGCCGCTGGTCATCAACACCAAGACGCCGGCCGACGAACGCCGCGACCGGGCGATGACGCTGCTGAAGAAGGTCGGCCTCGAAGAGAAGCATTACAACCGCTATCCGCATATGTTCTCGGGCGGCCAGCGCCAGCGCATCGCAATCGCGCGTGCGCTGATGCTGAACCCGAAGCTTCTGGTGCTGGACGAGCCGGTGTCGGCGCTCGATCTGTCTGTGCAGGCCCAGGTGCTGAACCTGCTCGCCGACCTGCAGGACGAATTCCAGCTGACCTACGTCTTCATCAGCCACGACCTTTCGGTGGTGCGCTACATCGCCGATGAGGTGATGGTGATGTATTTTGGCGAGGCGGTCGAATATGGCAGCCGCGACGAGGTCTTCGCCGACCCTAAGCACAGCTACACCAAGACGCTGTTTGCAGCGACGCCGCGTGCCGATGTCGAGAGCATCCGCGCGCGCCTCGCCAGGAAGAAAGCCGCCTGACCGGCTGGCGACTATGACTGACCGACCATTGCTTCGGCCCGGAAATCGACAACGGTTTCCGGGCCGAAGCTTTTCCGGACCTGTTCTCGCACTGATGGGCCGCGCACGTAGCACAATGTTTTGGGCCAGCGGCCCAAAACGCCAATTTCGTCTCTCGCAAAAAGGCTTTCCCGGATCATAATCCCGGCCATCATCACTACAGCGCCACGCGCTCACTTGGACGCGTAAAGGACGTTGTGAATTCTGGATCGGTGCTTGATCCTTTCCGAAGATCGGTCCCGATTCTCGGAGGTGTGCAGCAGAGGGCCGGCAATGTCGCCGTGCCGAGGGCTTGGAGGCGGAAATGGCGGGATTTGACATTTCGAGGCGCAACATTCTGGCAGGGTCGGCGTTCCTGCTGGCCTCGACGGCGCTGCCGTCGATCGGCTGGAGCCAGGCCAGGAAGGGCGGGCGACTGGTGGTCGCCGCCGATTCCGAGCCGCGCAACCTGAACCCGGCGATCGTTGCCTCCAACGGCGTGTTCTTCGTGTCGAGCAAGGTTGTCGAGCCGCTGGCCGAGGCCTCGTTCGACGGCGAGGACGGGCTCGAGCCGCGGCTGGCGACAAGCTGGGAAGGTTCGGCCGACGGCCTGTCCGTCACCTTCAAGCTGCGCGAGGGCGTGACCTGGCACGACGGCCAGCCATTCAGCTCGGCCGACGTGGCGTTTTCGGCACTCAATGTCTGGAAGCCGCTGCAGAATCTCGGCCGCGTCGTGTTCAAGAACCTGGAGGCGGTGGAGACGCCGGACGCAAACACCGCCGTGTTCAAGTTCTCCAAGCCGACGCCGCTGCAACTGATCAAGAACGCGCTGCCGGCGCTTACGTCGGTGGTGCCGAATCATGTCTATGACGGCAAGGATATTGCCGAGAACCCGGCCAATAACGCGCCGATCGGCACCGGACCCTTCAAGTTCGCCGAGCACAAGGCGGGCGAATATTACCGGCTGGAGCGTTACGACAAATACTGGGGCGAAGGCGAGCCTCAGCTCGACGAGATCATCTATCGCGTGCTGCCCGACCGCGCCGCGGCCGCCGGCGCGCTGGAGGCGGAAGAGATCCAGCTTGCGGCTTTCTCTGCCGTGCCGTTGGCCGATCTCGAGCGCATCTCCAAGGTTCCCGGTATCAAGGTCATCACTGAAGGCTACGAAGCGTTGACCTACCAACTGGTGGTCGAGATCAATCATCGCCGCAAGGAGCTGGCCGACCTCAAGGTGCGCCAGGCGATCGCCCATGCCATCGACAAGGATTTCGTCGTCAAGACGATCTTCCTGGGCTATGCCAAGCCGGCGACCGGCATCGTGCCGCAGAACGACAAGCAGTTCTACACGCCTGATGTTGCGACCTATGGCTTCGACGTCGCCAAGGCGAACGCACTGCTGGATGAAGCCGGCTATCCGAAGAAGGATGACGGCAAGCGTTTTGCGCTCAAGCTTCTGCCGGCGCCTTATTTCAACGAGACCAGGCAGTTCGGCGACTATCTGCGCCAGGCGCTGGCCGCCGTCGGCATCGATGCCGAGATCGTCAACAACGATCCTGCCGCCCACCAGAAGGCCGTCTACACCGAGCACGCCTTCGACATCGCCGTCGCCCCGCCGGTGTTCCGCGGCGACCCGGCGATCTCGACGACGATCCTGGTGCAGTCGGGTATTCCTGACGGTGTGCCCTTCTCCAACCAGGGCGGCTACAAGAACGACGAACTCGACGCGCTGATCGCCAAGGCGGCGGAGACGCTGGATCCGGCGGCGCGCATCGAGCTCTACAAGCAGTTCCAGAAGAAGGTGGCGGCCGACCTGCCGCTGATCAATGTGGCCGAATGGGGCTTCATCACCGTCGCGCGCGACACGGTGAAGAATGTGTCGAACAACCCGCGCTGGGCGGTCTCGAACTGGGCGGACACCTATGTCGAAACGTGACATCATCGCCTGAGCTGGGATGATGATCCGTTACTGAGCATGCCCCTGGAAGTCGCAGTGCCTGAACCTACCCCCACCCCTTGCGCCTCCCCACAGAGCGTAAGGGGACATGATGCCGCGTGCCCTTCATTTGGCGCGCGGTTCATCTTGACGGGGCAGGCGACCCCAGAATTCCCCTTCCCCTTGTGGGGGGCTAGGGGTGGGGGCAATTTCTTCACCCCGGCAACCCCCAACGGGCTGCTCGGGGCACTTTCCCCACAAGGGGCAGGGTAATGAATCGCGCCTGGGGCCTGTTGAAGCGCCGGCTGATCGGCAGCATTCCGGTGCTGCTGATCGTGGTTGTCGGCTCGTTCCTGCTGCTCGAGGCCGCGCCCGGCGATGCCGTCGATGCTTATGTCGCTTCGGTCGGCGGCGACGCCGGCATGATCGAGGCGTTGCGAACGAGCTGGGGCCTCGATGCCTCCCCGATGACGCGGCTCGCCGCCTATCTCTGGGCGCTGCTGCATCTTGACCTCGGCCACTCGGTCGCCTTCTCCCGGCCGGTGCTCGACGTTGTGCTGGAGCGGCTGCCGAACACGCTGCTTTTGATGAGCGCGGCAACCGCACTGTCCTTTGCGCTTGGCACCACACTCGGCATCCTGGCTGGCGCGCGGCCGGGCAGCGCCCGCGACCGGCTCCTGTCGATCGGTTCGCTGGCGCTCTATGCCGTGCCCGGCTTCTGGCTGGCGCTGGTGCTGACCATCGTCTTTTCTGTCGAGCTGCGCTGGCTGCCGCTGTCGGGCATGGAAACCATCGCCTCCGGCAAGAGCGGCATCGCGCGTGCGCTCGACATCGCAAGGCACATGGTGCTGCCGGTGACGAGCCTCGGCCTGATCTATCTCGCGCTCTATCTCAGGATGATGCGGGCCGGCATGGCCGAGGTCTGGCGGATGGACTTTACACTGGCCGCCCGTGCGCGTGGCATTCCCAGGCGGCGCATCGTGCTCGGCCATGTCGCGCGCAACGCGCTGCTGCCGCTGGTCACCATGCTCGGCCTGCAGTCGGCGCAGATGCTGGGCGGCAGCGTGGTGATCGAAAGCGTGTTTTCGGTTCCGGGGCTGGGCCGGCTGGCGCAAGAGGCCGTGGGCTCGCGCGATACGCCGCTGCTGATCGGCATCATCCTCGTCAGCGCATTGCTGGTGATCGTCATCAACCTGCTCGTCGACATCGCTTATGCCGTGCTCGACCCGCGTGTCGGCGCGAGCGAGGCCAGCGCATGAGCCTTTCCCGCCTGTTCCGCACGCCGGAGGCCTCCGCCGGCCTGGTCATCCTTGGCCTGCTTGTCGCCATGGCTGTCGCCGCGCCGTGGCTGTTCCCACGCGACCCGCTGGCGATTGCCGGCCAGCCGCTCTTGCCCCCGTTCCAGGACTGGGCCCTGCCGCTCGGCACTGACCGCCTTGGCCGCGATGTGGTCGCTGGGCTGTTCCATGGCGCCCGCACCTCGCTGGCCGTCGGGCTTGCTGCCGCTGCCGCCTCGATCCTCGTCGGCAGCATCGTCGGCACGGTGGCCGGCTTTGCCGGCGGGCTTGTCGACGAAGTGCTGATGCGTATCACCGACGCCTTCCAGACAGTGCCGGGCTTCTTGCTGTCGCTGGCGCTGGTCAGTGTCGTCGGGCCGTCGCTTTCGGTCGTGGTGGCGGCGATCGCGCTCAGCGCCTGGACCGGCCCGACGCGCATCGCGCGTGCCGAAGTGCTGTCGATCCGCGAGCGCGACTATGTCGCTTCGGCGCGGGTGATCGGCATGCATCCGGTCGAGATCGCCTTCCGCGAGGTGCTGCCCAATGCGTTGCCACCGGTCTTGGCGCTGTCGTCGGTAATCGTTGCCGCCGCCATCCTGACCGAGGCGGCGCTGTCCTTCCTCGGTCTCGGCGACCCCAACCGCGTCACCTGGGGCGGCATGATCGCGGAGGGCAGGGCGGTGCTGCGGTCGGCGCCTTACCTCTCCGTCATCCCCGGTATCGCGCTGGTGCTCTCAGTCCTCGGCGTCTACCTCGCCGGCGAAGGCGTGGTTGAAGGCACGGCGGCACGGGAGGGGCAGGCATGAAGCCGCTGCTCGAACTGCGTGGTCTCGGCGTGTGCTACAACGGCGCAGTGGCGCCGGCGGTCGAAGGCGTCGACCTCGATCTGGCCGCCGGCGAAAGGCTGGCGATCATCGGCGAGAGTGGCTCGGGCAAAAGCACGCTGGCCCGGGCCATATCAGGGTTGCTGCCGCAGACGGCGAGACTTCAGGGCACCGTCGCATGGCCGGGGCTCGATCATCCGGCGCGCAACGGCCGCGACATCGGCTTCGTCTTCCAGGATCCAGCTTCGAGCCTCGATCCGGTCATGTCGGTCGGCGACCAGGTCGCCGAGGTGGCGCACGCCAATCTCGACATCGACTGGGGTGCTGCACGGCGGCTGGCGGTCGAACTGCTGGACAGGGTGAAATTGCCGGAGCCCGAGGCGCTGGCGCGGGCATATCCGCATCAGTTGTCGGGCGGACAGAAACAGCGCGTGGTGATCGCAGCGGCCATCGTGGCGTGTCCGAAACTGCTGATCGCCGACGAAGCGACGAGCGCGCTCGACACCATCGTCCAGGCCGAGATCGTGGCGCTGATCCGCCGGCTCGTGGCCGAGGATGGCATGGCGCTGCTGTTCGTCAGCCATGACATAGCACTTGCCGCCAACCTGGCCGACCGCATCGCCGTGTTCCGTCACGGCCGCATGGTCGAAATGGCGGCGACGGCCGAGTTGCTGGCGCGGCCAAGGAGCGACTACAGCCGCGCGCTGCTGGCGGCACATCTGGGGCTGAAAGCCCATTCTGGTGCCAGCCGATGAGCGCGCTGCTGCAGGTCGAGGGGCTGTCGAAGCGCTACTGGCGCGGCGACAGGGATTTCTCCGCCCTCGATGGCATTTCCTTTTCTATTGCGCCGGGGGAGACGCTGGCGCTGGTCGGACCCTCCGGCTCGGGCAAGTCGACGGTGGCGCGTATCCTGCTGCGGCTGGTCGAGCCCGATGCCGGCAGCATCCGCTTCAACGGCGAGGAACTGTTGGGATTGCGGGGGGCAGCCTTGAGGGCCACCCGGACGAAGCTGCAGATGGTGTTCCAGGATCCGCTGGCGGCATTCAACCCGCGCGCCACGGTGGCCCGACTGATCGACGATCCGCTGCGCATTCACGGCATCGTCGGGCGCGCCGATCGACCCAAGGCAATCGCAGCGCTGCTGGAGCGTGTCGGTCTCGCCGCCGAGCTCGCCAGCCGTCGCGTGCACGAAATATCGGGCGGCCAGCGCCAGCGCGTGGCGATCGCGCGCGCGCTTGCTACCCGGCCGGCGCTGATCGTGCTCGACGAAGCGTTGTCGGCGCTGGACGTGCTGGTGCGCGGCGACATCCTCAACCTGCTTGCCGAGCTGCAACGGGACGAAGGCGTCGCCTATCTCTTCATCTCCCACGACCTTGGTGCGGTGCGCGCCGTAGCCCACCGCATCGCGATCATGGACAGCGGCCGTATCGTCGAAGAGGGCGACGCCGCCGCCGTGATAGCCGCGCCCGCCTCGGCCACGGGCCGGGCGCTGGTGGCGGCCACGCCGGAACTGCCTGTGTTCCCAAGGTTGCCTGTTTTCAAGGAGACCGTTTCGTGACCGAACATGCCATGCGCGCCGAAAAGCTCGCTGCCGAACTTGACTCCGCCTTTCGCAACCGCGCCGATCTCTACCGGCTGATGCTGGATGAACTTGCCGCCGAGCTTGGCGACGCCAAGGCGGAAGAAGTCCTGGTAAGGGCGATCGAGAAGCGCGGCCGCGAGGTCGCACAGGTGGCGTTCGCCAGCTTCGGGCCGAACGATGCGCGCGCCATCGGCGAGGCCTTCCTGGCCGTCAGTCCGGATGGCGGGCGCATGTACCCCACCGATGTCGAGCGCAGCGACCATCACATCGCCTTCAAGGTCAAGCGCTGTCCGCTCAAGGACGCCTGGGTGGGGGCCGGTGTCGGCGACGACAGGCTGGCGACCTTGTGCCGGATCGCCGGCGCTTTCGACCGCGGCCTGTTCGAGGCGACCGGTGTGCGCTTCGAAAACGTCACCTGGAAGCCGGGCCATGGCTCCGGCTGCTGCCACATCTGCCTGACCGACCGCGACATCTGAGATCGCACTTGGCGCGGCTGACGGGTGCAGCGGCGATGGGCCTTGGCGGTTGTATTGGTGCGTTTGCGTCGCGAAAATCGCTTCGCGCTTTTCCTCGGGTTGCCGTCGTGCGACGATTCGTCAGCGGCGTGAGTCGCGGATCGGCACATACGGGGAAATGCGATGTACAAATTCGAGGTCTACAAGGACAAGGGCGGCGAGTTTCGGTTCCGCTTCAGGGCTTCCAATGGCGAGGTGATGTTCAGCTCGGAAGGCTATTCGGCCAAGGCATCGGCGCTGAAGGCGATCGAGTCGATCAAGAAGAACACGCCCGGCGCCGCGGTGGAGGATCAGACCACGGCGGTCGCCTGACGGGCGGCATTTCCACGGCGGGCCGATAGGTCGGCCCGTCTCCAGCCTGTTGTTCCAGCATGATCTCTGGCTGCCTGCTTGTCGATCATGCGCTGGTCGTTGCAACTGCGCATCGTGGCTCGTGACGTGCTCCGGCCGATGCGCCAGAACCTGGAGAGACAAATGGGTATCGAAAGCTTGCTCGTCTTCCTGATCGTCGGCGCCGTTGCCGGCTGGCTCGCCGGCCAGTTGGTCAAGGGCTACGGCTTCGGCCTGATCGGCAACATCGTGGTCGGTATCGTCGGCGCGCTGATCGCCGGCTGGCTGCTTCCGACGATCGGCATCAGCCTGGGCTCGGGCATCATAGCTGCCATCATCCATGCCACCATCGGCGCGGTGATCCTGCTCGTACTGCTCAGACTGGTGAAACAAGCCTAGCGAAACCACCCGAGACGTAGTTGCGATCGCCGGCAAGCACAGCTTCGCCGGCGATCTTTTTTGTCCCCTCTTGAAAAGGTCTGGCGGCGCTAGTCGGCGCGCTTCCGCGGCTCTGCGATCTTGCTCGCCAGTCCGAGCACGCCGAGCAACCTGATGGTCAGGTAGGTGACGTCGAATTCCCACCAGTGGTGGCCGTGGCGAGCCGAGCGCGGGTCGGCGTGGTGGTTGTTGTGCCAGCCCTCGCCATTGCTGAGCAGGCCGACGATGACGTTGTTGGTGCTGTCGTCTGTCGTGTCGTAGTTGCGGTAGCCCCAGACATGGGTGACCGAATTGACCGACCAGGTGATGTGCCAGGTAATCACGGTGCGCGCGAACACGCCCCAGACGAGCAGGCTGAGGCCGAACTGGATCGCCTCGTCAGTCGTGCCGCCGGTGATCAGGCTCGCGGCGACGCCGCCGCCGAAGAAAGCTGCCCAGGACGCGATGATGATGCCGAGATAGACATGCGGCTTGTCGAGCTTGCGGTAGAACGGGTCGCGAACGATGTCTTTGGCGTAGCGGCCGTAGATCTGCATGCGCTCCATGTCGGGCGACTTGACCAGCAGCCAGCCGATATGGGCCCAGAGGAAGGTGACGATCGGGCTGTGCGGATCCGGCTCCTCGTCGGCGTGCTCATGGTGGCGGCGGTGCACCGCAACCCAGCGCGCCGGCGTGTCCTGGAAGGCGCAGACGGCGATGATCGCAAGCCCGTGCTCGAGCCATTTCGGGCAGGTGAAGCCGCGATGGGTGAGAAGCCTGTGGTAGCAGAGGTTGATGCCGAGCGTGCCGAAGACATAGATGCCGGCGATGCAGAGGATGACGCCGGTCCAGCTGAAGAACCAGGGCAGCAAGGCGTAGAGCGCGACGACATGATAGAAGGCGAGGCCGCTCAAATTGAGCCAGTCGATGCGGGCCAGAAGCGGTCGGCGCGCAATTGCGGGCGTGGCGGACGACGCCGCGATCTGGTCGGACATAGATGCTCCCATTTGCGGCCCGGATCGCTTCCCCACGATCGAGCCGCCTCCTCCGTTTCGGGCGAGGTTGCGCAGTTTCTAATTCAGGGTCAAGGCACGTTTGGAATTACCCCGAAATATGAGTGCGGACGGTGGGCCGTGGCGGCGACCTACTGCTATTGGGGATGCGGGTTTGGCCGGATCATCGGGGAAGGTAGATCGCCCAAGAATGTGCCTGGGACGCCGCGGACACGGAAGTTCCACAGCAGTCGATCTAGGCGCTGGAACTCCCGCAAAGGGAGCTGCGCTGGCTGGACAATCAGTCGTGATGCAGGCAGTCGTCGCAGAGGCCGAACTTCCAGGCGGCAGCGGTGACGCCGATGAAGCGATTATGACAATGGACGCATTCCATGTTGCCATATCCCCGCGGCGAAGGCGGTGACAGAGATCTCTGCGCCGCGATGTAAGTCTCGCGCCGACGCACCAACTCTTCGCGGACATCACGCCGCGAATAGGATACTTGAATTGCCATGACTGCCACCGCCCACTGAACTGATCTAGCCCTGCGCAATAGTCGCTGATGTTTCCCTTGGGTCAATTAGATCGATGGATTGACGTGGATCGCAACAGGCTGTGTCAGCCCATCGGACCTGTGCCCGACGACCCCAGGCGCCGCTGCCGCTGCTGAGCGTTTCAGCCTTGGCTTCCAGCCAGTGGCGGATATCGGCGGGAACATCCGCCGATCCGTTGAGCAGCGGATTGCGCGCCGTGCCTGGTAAAGACGTCGTGATAGTGGACGATCGACAACGGCAAGCGTTGCTGTTCGGCCGGAATCGGGTCGAACAGGTGGTGCGGAAAGTTGTGCGGTGCCGACAAGGTGCGCATCGTCAGGCCGCTGCCCGGTATGGCCAGCGACAGGCAGGCCTGCGAACTGTCCCACAGCTCGCTTCCCCGGGCGGAAACGCGCCGTGGCCCGCCTCGACACGATGGCTGACATTGGGCGCGAGCTTTGCTGCCACCGAACGCTCGACATAGCCGAGTAGCCGAGGATACGGTCTTCTCGCCTAACCACGACGAGGCCGCCATCGTAGCTCGCTTTGACCCCAGCCTTGTCGACGGTGGTCTCGATCATTGGCACCAGGTCGTAGTCGACGCCCAAAGTCCGGGACGGCGCCTGCCAATAACCGTCCCGAGGATCGGTCGTCGCGGCCATATGTGCACATGCCCTTGACGTCGACGGAGCCGAAGGGCGGCCGCAGCAACCTCCAGTGCCAGATCAGGTTCGCGGCAGAACAGCATGTCGCTGTCCAGGCCGATAAAAGGCAGGGGCAAAAAGCAGGTGGTGGCGGAACGACACGATCCCCCTTGTTTTCAATGGGCCTTCACCGCAGCAACTGCTTGCGGCCGGTGGGGTGGTAGGCAAAGTCGTCGACCACCGCGCCGCCGAGCAGATGTTCGGTGACTATGCGGTCGACGGCGGCCTCGGTGACCCCGCCGTAATAGGTGCCTTCGGGAAAGACCTGCAGCACCGGTGCCAGGTTACAGGGGCCAAGGCAGGTCGATTTGGCGCTCATCGTGCCGTCGCCGGTCACGCGCAGCTTCTGGCGGTCCTGCTGGTTGCGCAGGTGGCCCCAGATCAGGTCCGCGCCGGCGGCATTGCACGGGCCGCCCTGGCAGACCAGCACGCGGCGTTTCTGCGCCGGCACGAGCGAGCCCTCCGGAGCCAGCCTGTCGAGCGGCGGGATGGGCGGCGTCGCATCGGCGCCGGTGACGAGGTCGGCCATCATTGCAGCTAGCAGCGGGCTTTCGGCGAGGCCATGCGCGATGCGCACCGTCGGCCGAGGTGCCGCGTCCTCGGCCTGCCACCGGCGCAGCGACTTGGTGAGCCAGGCATTGAAGCTGGGCTCGATCGGCAGCATCAGCGGCAGGATGAGGATATCGGAGAAATCCTGCTGGCGAAGTGCCGCAAGCGCCTCGCGCAGCGACGGCGTGCCTTGTTCGGTGAAGCCGAAGCTGGTGTGATCGACGCCGGGCAACGCCGCGGCGAGATCACAGAGCTGCTGCATCTGCCTGTAGGGCGCGGCAGCAAAGGCCGACCTGGCGACGAGCACGATGGCACGTCTGGCCTGGGACTGCGCGGTCTCAACTTCTGTATTGTGCAAACGATCGATCCCTGGCCTGACTGCGGTCGGGATTGTCGCAACGCATGTTGGTGGAAGGCGATGGCCGATAGCGCCGCCTGCACGAACCTGCGCTCCGGTGGTACACCCCGCCCACGGAACATCACTCGGTCAGGCAGGTCTCCTGGCTCGCGGGTCTCGGCTCATTGCCTGCCTTCCCGGCCGTCGGCCAGTGACACAATCGGCAATGCGGCTCACCGCTTACAGTTGCGGGGCAGCTTCGGTTTCGCACCGAATTCCCTCTTAGCTTCCGCCCGAAAGCAGAAGAACCATAACCGCGCGGCAAGCTATATGCGGGCAGACGCAAGTCAAGGGTTGTCGATGGACAAGTACCTAGGCCAGCAATGCGCTGCCTTGCGATCGCTTGGCGTTGCTGGACATGGTCCAGCGATGGACGACGATTGCCAAGCAGCCCTTCCGATCATGACCGTGCGCCATCGGGGCGCATTGGTAGAGACCGGAGATGGACATGCACCCCAAGCGGAATAAGCCCAGGAATGCCAGGGCCGGCTGCCTTCTGTGCAAACCGCACAAGGCGAACGGCGCCTGCCCGAGGCATATCGACATGAAAATCGGCAACCGGCGTCGATATGAAGCGGGAAGCTCGCAGTTGCGATGTGAAGGCGTCCGCGGCTGATAAGCTTGTCTGCGCGACATCGGATGTGCGAGGGGACGCGCCCGCCCATTGATTGGGGGGGGGCAGGGCGGGCGCTAAGCTCGGGTGGTCCAAGGTGGGGTAAGGACGAGGTGAGCCTGTAGGTCGTTTAGAGGCTCCTAACGTAAGGTCAACCAACGCCAGCGAGCGGACGGCGCGGTCGTTCAACTTCTCGTGTAGAGCGGCTGGATCGCAAGCGGCGTCGAGCCCGTTCAGGGCAATCTGAGCGGCCGTCCACCGGTGCGTTGCCAGGACACCGGCGAGTGTCGTGAGTTACCGCCAACGTGAAGACGCTGGGAACGGCCACCAGGCGGGTCGCCAGAATGATTGCAGAGCAGCTTTGGCCTGTTTTCGTGGGCACCCCACCAATGTGGCCCGGCATGCAATCGCGACAGCCACAGGCGAGGATCGGAGGTGTCGATGATGTGCGCGGCGGCGGCTCACCGCGTGGGCGAACGCTTCGCCGAAGGCGTTGGAGCAGGCGCGCGACGAGCTTGCCGCACATGCGCGCCGTTGGCAGTGAGGACCGAAGTTACCGCTTCGCGGTGTCCGCGCTGCTCGCCAGGCTGGCAGGAAGGGGCTTGCTCGAGCATTTCAGATGCATGTCCCGGGCGAATTTCTTGCGCATCTTGGCGCGATGCTCCTTGCCGGCCATGGCGATGCCGAGCCCGTATGGGCCAAGCAGCAGCCCTGCCGATACGCTCAGGGTTTCTTTCTCTTGCGCTGCGTAGTTCGCCGCCTCAGCTCGAGCTTTCGTGCAGTCCGCTGACCGCCATTTGGAATCCTTGGCAGAGAGTGTGGTGGCATAGTCGGCGGGCTGGGATGCACAGCCGGCAACTGCGAGCATCGTCACCGCAGCGAGCAGTTTGGCCTTCATCTATGAGTCCTTGCTAAACATCCGTCCATCAACACAGACAGGGCTGATTCCGCAAGGGGCGGCGGAAGAACACCAACATAGGAATATGCCTCTTTATCATAAGGAAACAAAGTTGCCTGAATTGAGGGCGTCGGCTATGCAGGGGTGTCTTAAGGGAGGAGAATGCCATGGCGAACAAAACAATCCTCAAATTTGGCCAGCCGGAAGGTGCAGATTCCAACGACCTACCGGGATGGGTGGTGGTCGACGGAAAGCCGACGATGAAAACGGCCGTCCAGCATACGACCGGGGATGGCAAGGTGCTGTCGGGAACGTGGCAGGCCACGCCAGGCACCTACCACGCCAGCTACACCGACTACGAGTTCGTCCACATGATCTCGGGTCGCATCATCATCACGCCGGATGGCGGCGCGCCCGTCGAGGTTGGGCCGGGCGACGCGTTCGTCGTGGAAGCGGATTTCAGGGGCACCTGGAAGATCATCGAGCCGGTGACGAAGCACTTCGTCGTTACGCTGGGATCGTAGGAAACACCGCGCAACCGGCGGGGATATCTCCATCGGCTGTCGAAGAAGGCTGCCGGCCGGCTCGTGCACGCGGGCGAACGCCTGATTGATTCGACCTGGTTCCGACAGTGAGCGGAACCAGGCGCACCGGTGATGCCTTGCTGGCTTAATTTCCTTGGGAAAAGGCTGGTGCAGCTTTGAATGATCAAACAACGCGAGATGCATCGCGCATGTTGCGTTCCCCGGCCGAGAATGAGCATTTTTCCAAGCTTTGCGGCCAGGACTATCGCTCGCTGCGCGACCACCACAACATCACCATCGACCTTGTCCGCGGCTGTTGCGGGCTACCACCTGTGCTTGCAGAAGGTTGACCTTTGCCCGATCTGGTTTATTTAGGCCCCGGGCAGGTATGGGGTGGTAATTCATGTTGGCAGTGGTGAATTCGCTGTGGATCGGCAACAGATTGGGGCCGGTCCACGCGGGGTGTCTGAGGTCGTTTCTTCGAAATGGGCATCGTGTCGTTCTGCATGTGTTTGACCGGCCGGAGGACGTGCCTGAAGGCGTCGAACTTTTCGACGCCCAACGGTTGATGGCTCGATCGGAAATCGTTGCGCATGAGACGACCGGTAGCCTGGCTTTGGCGTCGGATATCTATCGGTACCGCATCCTGCGGGCGGGCCTCGGCATATACGTGGATTGCGACGTCTATTGCCTGAGGCCGATCCAGCAGGAGGAATTCCTCTTCGGCTGGGAATCCGACAAGGCGATCAATGGCGCCGTGCTGGGGCTGCCTTCGCAGCATCCGGCGCTCAATGAGCTGATCACGGCATCCAGCGATCCTCATTTCATTCCATGGTGGTATCGAAGCACAAAGAGACGGTTACTGCGCCTGCGCAAGGCCATGCGCCTGCCTGTCCCGGTATCCCGCCATCGTTGGGGTGTCATTGGACCGCAGCTGTTGACCAACGTCACCCGGCGCCACGAAATTGCAGCTTCGGCCAAGCCGATCGATGTGTTCTATCCGGTCAGCTACCAGAACACCAACCTGCTCTTCGATCGCGGGCTGTCCTGGCCCGATGTAGCAACCAATCGGACGCTTGGCGTTCACTTGAGCGCGTCGGTCATATCAGGACGCGAAATCATACGCGGCAGCCTTCTGGACGCCGTTGTCACTCAATAGCTCGTTTCGAGACTGCACTGATGTCGCTGAAGAGCCGGCTAAGCTCCTTTCGTCGCGTGTATCTGGCTGCGCGCACCGTCGACACGCCGCCGACGCTTCTGTTCTGGTGGGGAAGCTACGGCTACAGGGGCGGTCCGACGATCGGCGACCTGATGGCGGTCGACAACCTGTCATCGAGGCTGCGTCTGCGCGGCGTCGAGCACGCCGTCATTTCGCATCCGGAACTGCAGATTCCGGGCCATCTGCCGGTTGATGATCTCTATGCCATCAAGCCTGCGAAAAAGCTCGTGTTCGTCTGTGGTCCGATCACCTACAGTCGCGACCTGAACGACCTTTTGTCTGTCCACAGGCTAGCGACCAAGATCGCGGCAGGCGTCAGCGTCCTTCCCAATCACGCCAGGATGAATCGCCGCTTCCATCACATTGTTGGCCGTGATGGCGTCGATCCACCGTATTTCGATCTCGCCGTTTCGGAGACCGTTGAACCCACTGGAAAGGAGAGGCTCGAGACCGCAGGTGTTTGCCTGCGTGGCCCTCAAGGCGAGTATGGCGCCAGGCGAGTTGCGATGGCACCTCAGGCATTGGCGATGTTCCAAGATGTGGTGCGCGGGTCGACGCTACACCCGATCGAGATCGACACGGTGCTATCACCTGAGAATGGTCCTGGGAAGATCCATGCCGGGTTCGCACGATCCGACATCGTGCTGACGACCCGCATGCACGGGGCGCTGTTGGCGCTCGCCGCAGGAAAGCCGGTGATTGCGATCGATCAGGTTCCCGGTGGAGCTAAGGTTTCAGCCGTGGTCGGCAGGACCGGTTGGCCATTTGTGTTCCAGGCGGAAAAGGTGTCTGCCGAAACGGTGCGGGCGGCTCTTGACGAATTGCGCGCCGGCAATTGGCGGGCCCATCTGGTCGGAGCCCAGGCCAGGATCCGTGCGCTTGTCGAAGATGCTCTCGCGGCAAGCGTCGACGCCATCACGGAGTGATCCGTCTGCACCTTGTGGGGCGAAGGACAGTCCCGAAATGGGCATAGATTTCCGGTGCCGCGTGGGCATCTGGAAGGAGCTGATTTTCCTGGGAAACTGGTGCCGCTTGCGTGACTCGAACACGCGACCCCATCATTACGAATGATGTGCTCTACCAACTGAGCTAAAGCGGCTTCCAGGCAACGCAGCCTGGCGGCCGCGCGACGGTGTGTGCCTGATAACTTCAAAGCGCTGCGATTGCAAGACGCCTTCTGAGGCTTTCGACAGGCGGGACAAACGTGCTGCCTGCCGGATATTCAGCGCGCCGGACGGCACCGGAACAGGTCGGGCGCCGACGGTTTACGGATGTTGTCAGCCCGTGATGCGGGCCTTGGCCGCAGCATATTCGGTGGCGAGGCGCTCGACCAACTCGGCGACGGGCACGACCTTGTCGACGGCGCCGATACCCTGGCCGCAGCCCCAGATGTCTTTCCAGGCCTTGTACTTGGCCGCTTCCTCGAAATCCATTTTCGACGGATCGGAGACGGCGAGGTTGTCGGGGTCCATGCCGGCTGCGCGGACCGAGCCCTTGAGGTAGTTGCCGTGGATGCCGGTGAACAGGTTGGAATAGACGATGTCGGCGGCCTTGGATTCGACGATCATCTGCTTGTAGTCGTCGCCGGCGCGCGCCTCCTCGGTGGCGATGAAGGGCGAGCCGATATAGGCGAGGTCAGCACCCATGGCCTGGGCCGCGAGCACCGCACCGCCATTGGCAATGGCTCCGGACAGGAGCAGCGGGCCGTCGAACCACTGGCGGATTTCCTGGATCAGGGCGAAGGGCGACAGCGTGCCGGCATGGCCGCCGGCACCGGCAGCGACCGCGATGAGGCCATCGGCACCCATCTTGATCGCCTTGCGGGCGTGGCGGTCGTGGATGATGTCGTGCAGCACGATGCCGCCATAGGAATGGACGGCCTGGTTGACCTCCTCGACAGCACCCAGCGACGAGATGACGACCGGCACCTTGTATTTCACGCACAGGCGCAAATCGTGCTCGAGCCGCTTGTTGGACTTGTGCACGATCTGGTTGACGGCGAAGGGCGCGGCCGGCCGATCGGGATTGGCGGCGTCATGGGCGGCGAGATCTTCCGTCACCATCGCCAGCCATTCGTCGAGCTGAGCCTCTGGGCGGGCGTTGAGCGCGGGAAACGAGCCGACGACACCGGCCTTGCATTGGGCCAGCACCAGCGGCGGATGCGAGATGATGAACAGCGGCGCGCCGACGACGGGAACACGCAGATTCTTCTTGAGGATGTCAGGCAATGCCACGCGTCTCTCCCGGGTCTAGAAATTGACGTTTCCGTAAACGTCACTCCATATAGCAGATCGGGCACGATCGACAATGCACGAGTCTGGGCACGAGCATGGGCACGAGTCCTGGACACCAGTCCGGCGGGCTTGCCGTCGCCGGTTTGCGGCGTCCGCTGCGAGGCGCGACTTGTTTTGCCGGCCTTGCCGCCCATTGCACCCATTTTGGCCGACATTTCGCTCGCGGTGCCGTTGATTGATGTCTTTTCTGCCGCTAACCATCTGGCAACACTGGCGCGTTGCGAGGAACATCGGTTGGATTCGATCGAAAAAGCGATCCGGAACGCTTTCGAAAAAGGCGATCCCGAGAATCGCGAGTTTCGCGAAAAGGTCTATCGTGCCGCCTTCGGTGCGCTCGACCGCGCGCTCAAGGCCAATCCGGCGATGACCGTGGAGGCGGCGATCGGCCGCCGCAAGTCGCTGCAGGCAAAGATCACCGAGATCGAATCGGAATTCATGCCCGCGGCCCCAGCGGTTTCGCTCGGCCAGGCCGGCGCGGCCCCGGCGCCTGATATCTCGCTCAACGGCAATGGCGCCGCCAGCGCACCGTCGGTTTCGATCGGCACCCCGGCGGCGGGTATCACCCCCGTCGTGCCCGACATCATGCCCGACGCAGTGTTGCCCGGCGGACCGCCGATCGCAATCACGGAGAAGCGCAGCCGCGCGGAACGGCGCGCCGCCGACCGTGCCAGCGCGCGGGCCGAACGGCGCCGGCCTTATGCCGCGATGTTTCTTGCCGTGACCTTGCTTGCCATGGGCGGCATCGGCGCGTGGTGGGCGGTCCAGACCGGCCAGTTCAAGTCGGCGGCCGAGATCGACACCTCGGTGCACAATCCGCCGAAGCAGCTTGAAAGCGAGGATTTTTCGCCGACAGACGCCGGGCCGGCGCGGCCGGGCGAGGTCGACCAGTCGCGCAACTGGATCACCGTGTTCACGCCGACCGACCCGACCGATGTCAGCGCCCCGGGTGGTACCTCGGCTGAGGTTGCCAAGGACGACACCGGCAGCTTCCTGCGCATCCGCTCGGGCAACACCGGCTCGGCGATCGTCTTCGACGTCGGCCGCGGCGTGCTCGAACAGATCGCCGGCAAGCATGCGGTGTTCGACATCATTGCGCGCGCCGAGGACGGCAAGGAAACGCAGATGGCCGTCGACTGCAATTTCGGCGAGCTCGGCGACTGCGGCCGCAAGCGCTACCTCGTCGGCTACCAGCGCGGCGAGTACCTGTTCGAGATGGACGTGCCCGACAAGGAACCGGGTGCCGCCGGCACCATTGCCATCAACTCGGACCTGACCAAGGAAGGCAAGGCCGTCGACATCTATGAGATCAGGGTCTCGGTGACGGAGTAGCCACGGAATCCGCCGGGCATATCCTGGCAGAAAACGGTGCCCGGATGGGCGACTAGTCGAGCAGCGCTTGCAGCGTCTCGATGCGGTCGGCCTCGGCCGGCGGCTTGTCCCAGCGCAGCCGGGAGATTCTGGGAAAGCGCATGGCGACGCCCGATCTGTGGCGGGTCGAGCGGTTGAGGCCCTCGAAGGCGACCTCCAGCACCAGGCCGTTGGCCCTGTCGGCGCGCACCGAGCGCACCGGGCCGAAACGCTCGACGGTGTTGTCGCGCACGAACTTGTCGATCTGCTTGAGCTCCTCGTCGGTAAAGCCGAAATAGGCTTTTCCCACCGGTACCAGCTCTTCCTGACCTTCCGCGCCCGACCAGACTCCGAATGTGTAGTCGGAATAGAAGCTCGAACGCTTGCCGTGGCCGCGCTGGGCATACATCAGCACCGCGTCGACGGTGTGCGGGTCGCGTTTCCACTTGAACCATGGGCCCTTGGGGCGGCCGGCGAGATAGGGCGAATCCAGGCGCTTGAGCATGACACCTTCGATGATCGGGTGCGGCGGTTCGCGCCGCATCGCCTCCAACTGCTCCCAGCTGTCGAAGGCGACCAGCGGCGACAGGTCGAAGCGGTCGGGGTCGAGCGTGGCGATGAAGGCTTCAACACGGGCGCGGCGCGTCGTGAAGGGCAGCTCGCGCAGATCCTCGCCGTCGAGCTGGAGCAGGTCGTAGCAGCGCACGAAGGCGGGATAGCGGTCCTGCCTCTTGGCTGACACGGTCTTGCGGTTCAGCCGCTGCTGCAGGTCGGAGAAGGTGCCGGTCGCCTCGCGGGGTGAGCCGACGAGCAGCTCGCCGTCGAGTGCCGCGTCGAACTCCATTGCCGCCACCAGGTCGGGGAAGGCGCCGGAGACATCGTCGCCGGTGCGCGAATAGAGCCTGCGGATGCCGCCCTCCGACACCGCCTGGACACGGATGCCGTCCCATTTCCACTCGGCGGCGTAGTCGGTGGGGGCGAGTTTTTCGAGGTCGCCGTCGCCGACAGGATTGGACAGCATCACCGGCCGGAACAATGCGCGGGCAGCCTTTTCAGGCTTCGTCGCCTTGCCTTCCAGCCAGGCGAACAGGCTGGTGTAGGGTGGTGTCAGTCCGTGCCACAGCTCCTCGATCTCGGCGACGTCGACGGAACCGAGATCGGCCAGCGCCTGTTTGGCGAGGCGGGCGGAGACACCGATGCGCAAGCCACCGGTGACGAGCTTGATGATCGCGAAGCGGGCGGAGGTTTCGGCCTGATCGAGCAGCCGGGCGAGCACGGCTGGCCCGTCGGAACGGCTGGCGGATTGCAGTTTCTGCACGACCTCGGCGAGTGTGATGTCGTGGTTGGGCCGGCTCTCAGGCGCATCCGGCCAGACCAGCGACACCGTCTCGGCAAGGTCGCCGACATAGTCGTAGGAATAGCCGAACAGGATAGGGTCCATGCGCTCGGAAACGAGCTGGCGCAGCATCGCCGGCTTGACCGAGGCGATGTCGAGTTCGCCGGTGATGGCGGCAAGGGCCAGCCCGCGATCGGGATCCTCGACCGCGCGGAAGTGGTCGGTGATGAGCTTCAGCTTGCCGTTGCGCGATGGCGTCAGCACCAGACGGTCGAGCAGTTCGGCGAAGCGGTTCATGGGAGAACCACGCCGCGCGAGGTCCGCGCTCTACGTTGCCCCCTGTCCTGCCGGACATCTCCCCCGCAAGGGGGGAGATCAGGCGCGCCTCCGGCGGCCCCATATCTTCGACGGTTGCGATTGGCCAAGGCCGCGATGAGGGCCGATCTCCCCCCTTGTGAGGGGAATGCCCGGCAGGGCAGAGGGGGGCGCTGTCCCGCAGTGTTTTCCGTCCTGTGACGGACAGTAGGCCAGACAGAGGAGCGAGCAATGCTACGGGGCTGGACCATCCTCAATCCCCCTCATCCTCATACCCCACCAGGTGCAGCGGCCTCGCAGCAATCCCGTTGAGCTCGCACCAGCGTACCAGAGCTTCCTCTCGGCCATGGGTAACCCAGACCTCGCCGGCGCCGGTTTCGGTGATGGTGGCGGTCAGCTCGTCCCAGTCGGAGTGGTCGGAGACAACGAGCGGCAGTTCGACGCCACCTTGCTTGGCGCGCTGGCGGATGCGCATCCAGCCGGATGCGAAGGCGGCGAGCGGGTCGGGGAAGCGCCGCGCCCAGCGGTCGGCGAACGTGGCGGAGGGGGCGACGATGATGGCGCTGGCGAAGTCGGCCTTGTCGCTATCCTCGACGGTTGCCGGTCGGAGGTCGCCGAGGTCGACACCCTGGCTCTGGTAGTATTCGCTGAGCTTGGTCAGTGCCCCGTGGATGTAGATCGGCTTGTCGTAGCCCTGGTCGCGCAGCAATCGCATCACCCGCTGGGCTTTGCCGAGTGCGTAGGCGCCGACGAGATGGGCGCGCTCGGGAAACTGCCGGGTCGATTTCAGCAGCTTGCCGATCTCCTGGGAGGCGTCGGGATGGTGGAAGACGGGCAGGGCGAAGGTGGCCTCTGATATGAACACGTCGCAGGGTACGACCTCGAAGGCAGTACAGGTCGGATCCCTGGCGCGCTTGTAGTCGCCGGAGGCGACGATGCGCATGCCGTTGCGCTCGACCGAAATCTGCGCCGAGCCGAGCACGTGGCCTGCGGGGTGGAATGACACGGTGACGTCGCCGAGCCGGATCTTCTCGCCCAATGGCATCGCTTGGGTGGTCCCGGCGAAGTCAGGCCCGCAGCGGATCGCCATGATGTCGAGCGTTTGGCGCGTCGCCAGCACCTTGGCGTGGCCAGGGCGGGCATGGTCGGAATGGCCGTGGGTGATGAGCGCGCGGTCGACCGGCCGCACGGGGTCGATGTAGAAATCGCCTGGCGGGCAGTAGAGCCCTTCGGGACGGGAATGGAGGAGGTCGCTCGGCCGCATCTCCTCAAGATAGGCATTTGCCGCTTGCGTGGAAGCCCGGTTTGGCAGTAATGCGCGCCACCCTCCTTGTCATGGATGTCGCGCTTGACGCCGTTGCAGCTCTCCTCCAACGACCTGCTTGCCGACCGGCGGGCGGACTATGCCGAAATGCTGTTCGCCTCAGGCGACCATGCCGCCGCCGCCGAACTGATGCTCGGCGCGCTGGAACTCGCCCCCGGCTGGGCCATGGGCTGGTTCCGGCTCGGCGAGATGCAGGAAGCTGCCGGCGAGATGCGGGCCGCCGCAGAGGCCTGGCGCATGTCGCTGAACCTCGAGCCGGCTGATCGACCCGGTGCCGCGCTCAAGCTGCAGCTGATCGGGGCGGCACCTGCCGAGGACAGCCCGCCCAGCGCCTTCGTCGAAATGCTGTTCGACCAGTATGCGGAAAAGTTCGACCACGCGCTGGTCGAGACGCTGCATTATCGCGTGCCGGAACTGCTGACGGCGGCGATCGGCGCGACCGGGCGCAACACATTCGCGCACGCCGTCGATCTCGGCTGCGGCACCGGGCTGATGGGCGTGAAACTCCGGCCAGTGACGAAGCGCCTCGACGGCTACGACATCTCGGCAGAGATGCTCCGCAAGGCACGCGACAAGGGCGTCTACGACTATCTGATCAAGGCCGACCTGCAGGAGTTGGAGCCGGTGGGGCAGACGGCCGATCTCGTCACCGCGGCCGACGTGTTCATGTATCTCGGCGCGCTCGACCGGGTGTTTGCGAGCGTGATGAAGATGCTGGCACCGGGTGGTGTGTTTGCGTTTTCGGTCGAGCGTCTTGCGGGCGAAGGGGTGTTCGATCTGCAGGAGTCCAGGCGCTATGCCCATTCCGAGGCCTATGTGCACGGGCTGATCGCCGCTGCTGGATTACGCCTGCTGTCGCTGGGGCACGCGGTCATACGCCAGGACCGCCGCACGCCGGTCGAGGGCCTGATCGTGGTGACGGACCTGGCGGTCTAGCGCCGACTGCTGCTCGGGCTGCCGAGCATGCCGCGCGAGCGCAGCGGCTTTTCAGCCGGTTTGGCAGTGGGGGCCACCTGATGCTGCAAGGCCGCCAATTGGGCCTGAAGGTCGCGGACGAGCTTTTCCAGGTCGGTGATGCGGGCTTCGTGGGAGGCGGTGTCTGTCATGGGCGAAGGCTCTCAGTTTTTGAGGCCATCTGATACGGCGGTGCCTGGAACGCAAGCCTGCTGCGTCACGTTCCTTCCCACCCTCCTCTGCCCTGCCGGGCATCTCCCCCACAAGGAGGGAGATTAGTCGCTTCGGCGCCGTGCCATTCCTGCCGCGTCGAAGCGCGTCCAGTCTGATGAAGTATTTCCGCTCTGCTGTTGAAGACTGGACGAAGCGCTGGTGAAGGCCTGATCTCCCCCCTTGTGGGGGAGATGCCCGGCAGGGCAGAGGGGGGTGGGAGGGAACGAGACCTTGGCCGGTTGGCATGCAGCTGTCCTTGATCCCTGTTTGTTCCAGATTTCGCTTGGCGCAGCCCGATCGCCGCGCTAGGCATGGGGCGTGACGAGCCAAGCGCGACTGGAACCGAATTCGACTGGCGCGATGCTGCCGGAGCCATTCCTGCGATGGTTCGCCGAGCGCGGTTGGTCGCCGCGTGCCCATCAGCTCGATCTGCTCGCCAGTGCACAACATGGCAATTCGGTGCTGCTGATCGCCCCCACCGGGGCCGGCAAGACGCTGGCCGGTTTCCTGCCGGCGCTGACGGATCTTGCCGTCAGGCCGAAGAAGCGCCCCGGTGAGCCGCAGCGCGGCGTGCATACGCTGTACATCTCACCGCTCAAGGCGCTTGCCGTCGACATCGAGCGCAATCTCGGCAAGCCGGTCGACGAGATGAAGCTGCCGATCACGATGGAGACGCGCACCGGCGACACGCCGCAGCACAAGCGCACGCGCCAGAAGCTGTCGCCACCTGACATCCTCTTGACCACGCCCGAGCAGCTGGCGCTGCTGATTGCATCGCCCGACGCAGACCGTTTCTTCAACGGGCTGCGCTACATCGTGCTCGACGAGCTGCATTCGCTGGTCACCTCCAAGCGCGGGCACCTCCTGGCACTCGGCCTGGCGCGGCTCAGGGCCTACGTGCCTAACCTGCAGGCGATCGGGCTGTCGGCGACGGTGGCCGAGCCGGACGAGCTCAGGCGCTGGCTGGTCAGGCAGAATCCGGCAGGCGAGATGGCCGACCTCATCACCGTGTCGGGCGGGGCCAGGCCAGAGATCACGATCCTCGATTCCGAGGAGCGTGTACCGTGGTCGGGGCATTCGGCGCGATATGCCATTCCCGAAGTCTATGACGCGATCCGCCGGCACAAGACGACGCTTCTGTTCGTCAACACCCGCAGCCAGGCGGAGCTGTTGTTCCAGGAGCTGTGGCGCGTCAACGACGACAATCTGCCGATCGCCCTCCATCACGGCTCGCTCGACGTCGGCCAGCGCCGCAAGGTCGAGAAGGCGATGGCCGACAACGTGTTGCGTGCCGTCGTCGCAACCTCGACGCTCGATCTCGGCATCGACTGGGGCGACGTCGATCTCGTCGTCCATGTTGGCGCCCCCAAGGGCGCGAGCCGGCTCGCCCAGCGCATCGGCCGCGCCAACCACCGGATGGACGAGCCGAGCCGGGCGATCCTGGTGCCGGCCAATCGTTTCGAGGTGCTGGAGTGCCGGGCCGCACTCGAGGCCAATTATCTCGGCGCGCAGGACACCCCGCCGCTGATCGACGGCGCGCTCGACGTGCTGGCCCAGCATGTGCTGGGCTGCGCCTGTGGCGCGCCCTTCGTCGCAGACGAGCTTTACGCCGAAGTAACATGTGCTGCTCCCTATGCCGGGCTAGACCGCGACAGTTTCGACCGCGTCGTCGATTTCGTCGCCACCGGCGGCTACGCGCTGCGCAGCTACGAGCGCTACGCCCGCATCCGCAAGACCAAGGATGGTAAGTGGCGGGTGTCCAATCCGCGCATTGCCCAGCAATACAGGCTGAATGTCGGCACCATCATCGAAGCGCCGATGCTGAACGTCCGTTACACCAGGGCCAAGGGCAAGGTCGGCGCGGGCACGGCAGCAGCACTGACCCTGCGCGGCGGGCCGGTGCTCGGCAAGATCGAGGAGTATTTCGTCGAGACACTTTCGGTGGGCGACATGTTCATGTTCGCCGGCAAGGTGCTGCGCTTCGAGGGCATCCGCGAAAATGAGTGTTATGTCTCGACGGGCGGCGCCGGCAACGTTCTGGTGCCGTCTTATGCCGGCGGCAAGTTTCCGCTGTCGACCTATCTCGCCGACCAGGTGCGCGGCATGCTGGCCGACCCCGCGCGCTGGAAGGCGCTGCCTGAGCAGGTCGCAGACTGGCTGCGCATCCAGCAGGAGAAGTCGGTGCTGCCGCGCAAGGAGGACCTTCTGATCGAGACTTTTCCACGCGGCGAGCGCTTCTACATGGTGGCCTATCCCTTCGAGGGGCGGCTGGCGCACCAGACGCTCGGTATGCTTCTGACCCGCCGGCTGGAGCGCATGGGCGCGCGGCCGCTGGGCTTTGTCGCCACCGACTATTCGCTGGCCGTCTGGGCGCTGGGCGATCTGGGGGCGATGTTCAGGGCGAAAGAACCGTCGCTGGGCGAACTGTTCGACGAGGATATGCTGGGCGACGACCTCGAGGCCTGGTTGGCCGACAGCTGGCTGCTCAAGCGCACCTTCCGCAACTGTGCCGTCATCGCCGGGCTGATCGAGAAGCGGTTTCCCGGCCAGGAAAAGAGCGGCCGACAGGTGACTGTTTCAGCCGACCTCATTTACGACGTCTTGCGCAGCCATGAGCCCGACCACCTTCTGCTCAAGGCGACGCGGGCGGATGCAGCCAGCGGGCTGCTCGATGTCAGGAGGCTTGCCGAGATGCTCTCGCGCATCCGCGGCCGAATCGTGCACAAGATGCTCGACCAGATTTCGCCGCTGGCGGTGCCAGTGATGCTTGAGATCGGCAAGGAGCCGGTCAATGGCGAGGCGCACGACTCCCTGCTTCTGGAGGCGGCGGATCTGATCGATGAGGCGATGGGAAGCGCATGAACATAGCCGCGCGCGAACTGACCAGGGCAGGCTGCGAGACGATCGCGGTCGCTGGCGTGCGCGCCGCCTGCGACTGGCGCGGCGTGGTGCATTTCCCTGAGCTCGACCTGCTCGTCGTCTCCGACCTGCATCTGGAGAAGGGCTCTTCGCACGCCCGCCGCGGCCGGCTGATCCCACCCTATGATACGGCAGCGACGCTTCAACGCCTGGCCGTGGTTGTGGATGACTACCAGCCGCGCACAATCGTCAGCCTCGGCGACAGTTTCCATGACGGCGAGGGCGCGGCGCGCCTGCCCGAACCATTCCGTGACAGCCTGATGGCGATGATGGTTGGGCGGAGCTGGTTCTGGATATCAGGCAATCACGACCCCGACGCGCCCGACGATCTGCCGGGCGAAACGGTAGAGGAATTGGCGGTCGCAGGCCTGGTGTTCCGCCACGAGCCGTCGAAGGGCCATGCCGAGGGCGAGGTCGCCGGCCACCTGCACCCCTGCGCCCGCATCGTCCAGCGCGGCCGCTCGGTCCGTCGCCGCTGCTTCGCCAGCGACGGAATGCGCCTCATCATGCCCGCCTTCGGCGCCTTCACCGGCTCGCTCAACGTGCTCGACCGGGCCTATCGCGGCATGTTCCGGGAAGGGGCGCCGACGGCTTACATGATCGGGACGAGCCGGGTCTATCCGATTGCAGGGTCGCTGCTCAGGCCGGGTTGATGTCGTTTTGACTGCTCGGCAGTCGCTCCTTGCCGTTCTCCAGGTCTTGCCAGTGACGGTGTAGGCTCACCGCGAATTCTGCGCTGCAAAACAGCCACCGCGGAGGGGAGCAACAGGGCGTCCGACGCCGGTGTCGAGGACTGCCGCCATATCAGGCACGGAAGCATCGGAAGAGACGGCACGCGGCCCTCAAACGTAAAACGACCCGGCACGGTCTCCCGCGCCGGGTCGTTTCGTCAACACGCAGTCGCCTTGTTAGCTGGCAGCACTTGCCTGCACGGCGGTGCGCTCAGCCAGGAGCTGGCGGACGACGGCCATGTGGTTGTTCAGTTCGCCGATCGCCTCATCGAGCAACTGGCGCTGCTTCTGCAGGCGACCGAGCTGCTTGTCCGACTTGTCGAGCGTCAGGCGCAACTGCTTGGCGTTGGTGCCGGTCGGGTCGTAGAGGTCGATCATCTGCTTGACGTCGCGCAGCGAGAAGCCGACCTTCCTGCCGAGCAGGATAAGCTTCAGCCGGGCGCGGTCGCGGCGGGTGTAGAGGCGCGTCGCACCTTCGCGCTTGGGGTTGAGCAACCCCTTGTCTTCGTAAAAGCGCAAAGTACGGAGCGTTACGCCGTACTTCTTTGCCATTTCGCCGATGCGGACATAGTCCTCGCCGGAGAGATTGTTTTCATTGGCCGCAACATCGGCGACCGATACAAGTTTCATCATCTACTCTGCTATCCCCAATTGCGAGCAATGGCGGCAGGGCCGGCCGGTGCTCTGATGGAAGCCGGAGGGGGCAAGGCTTCCGATCGTGGTTTCTACGTAAATGCTACAAAAAGACGGCGATCTGTACACGTCTTACGTTTACGTAAATGCTATAACGATCTGGCCTACCCTACGCAAGGGAAATCTGGCCGAACCGACCGCCAAGGCGGGAACACAACGTCGCACTTTCTTAAGCTTGGTTAAGAGCTTGTTTACCACGTTGAGGGAAATGTAGCCGTGTCGGTTTCCCCCGTGGTCATCATGTACCGAATTGTTCACGGTTTCGGAAGGCGGCGAAATGCCCGAGGAGCCAAAACCCGCGGCAAATCGCAGCCTCCGTCCCGGCAAGGCTTGAGACTTCTGGTTCCGGCACCAGCACTCTGACCAACGGGCGATTCGATGAACAGCAAGCGGTCCTATCTCGATTCCCTCAATGACGGCAGGCAGCGCCGCCCGCTTGCCTCGCTCGACGAGCTCAATCGCTCGCTCGAAAATCTCGAGGCTCGGCTTGAGCGCCAGCGCAACGAGCAGCGCGATGCGCCTGCCGAACCGTATCGCGCGCCACAGCGCCATGCGCCGCCTGCCGGCTACACGCCGCGCGGCGAATATGGCCGCACCACACCCTATGAGCGCCCTTACCAGGCGATCGCCCGCGACATCGACCGCGCCCGCGGCCAGGAAGATGGCGTTGCCGCCGTCGGCAAGATCGCCGGCGAGCTCCGCGCCCTGCGTGAAGAGATGCGCCACCAGATGAGCACCGGGCTGCAGCGCGAATTCGACCTCCTGCGCAAGGACATCGACCGCGCCAGCCAGTCCGGCGCCGTCGGGTCGCAGGCCGTCGAGCTGGGCCTCGAGCTGGAGCGCCTGTCGGGCGCTATCCACACGCTCGCCGAACGCAGCGACGACAAAAGCGTCAACACGCTGCGCCTCGAACTCGAGCAGGTCCGCCGCTCGCTCGGCGAGCTGGCGCGCGAGGAGACCGTGCTTTCGGTCGACCGCCGCTGGGACGAGTTCGACCGCCGCTGGGACGCATTCGCCGACCGCATGTCGGAAGATGCTCGCCAGCGTCCCGAAGATCCGGCGCTTGCTGCCCTTGCCGGCCGCCTCGAACAGATCAACGACGCCGTCAACAACCTGCCCGAATCGCTGTCGCTGCTGTCGATCGAGGACAAGGTCCGCACGCTTGCGGGTGCGGTCGAGCAGTTCGTGCGCCAGCGCGACAGCCATGGCGACGAGATGTTCAGCCTGATCGACGAGCGCCTCGACGAAATCTCGCGCGCCATCGTCGCCTCGACGGTCGCCGCCCAGACGCCGCACTTCAACCCCGAGCCGTTCGAGCGGATCGAGGTGCGCATTGCGGCCCTTGCCCATCAGATCGAAGAGATCACCGCGGAGCAGCCGACCGCCGAGATCATCGACCGCCTCAACACACTGTCCGAGCGTGTCGACGACATCGCGCAGCGCAGCGACATCCCCGAGCAGGCTGTCGAGCGTCTGACGCGGCAGATCTCGCTGATCGCCGACAAGATCGAGCGCACGCCCGCCGCACCTGACGCCGGCCTGATCTTCCAGGGCATCGAACAGCGCTTCGACGCCCTGGCCGACGTGTTCGAGCGCCGCCAGGGCGATGCCTTCGAACATGGCAACACATTGTTCCGTGACCTCGAGCGTCGCCTCGAAGACCTGGGCGAGCGCCTCGATCGCCAATCGGCACAGCCCGCCGCCGATCATTCCGGCATCATGGAAGCGATCGATGCGCGCTTCACCGCCTTCGCCCAGCGCCTCGAGACCAATCGCCCCGACCCGGCGAATGAACTGGCGATGCGCGGGCTCGAAGCCCGGCTGGACGACATCTCCAACCGTCTGGAAATCTCGGCGGCACAGGTGGCGAGTATCGACCCCGACCTGATCCGCGGTCTCGAAGCCCAGGTCAGCGAGCTGTCGAACCATCTGGCGCGGCCTGGCTCGCCGCTGCCCGAGTTCGCAGACGTCCGCCCGCGCCTCGAGGAAATCGAGCGCGCGATTTCTGGCAATCATCATGCGCTGGTCGAAGCAGCCCGCCAGGCCGCCGAGGACGCGGTGCGTTCCTTCTCCGGCTCGACCACCGAAATCGCCGCGGTGACCGGCCTTGCTCAGGACCTGAAGGCGCTCGAAGCGCTGACCCGTCGTTCCGACGAGCGCAACGGCAAGACCTTCGAAGCGATCCACGACACGCTGCTGAAGATCGTTGACCGGCTTGGCTCGATCGAGACCAGCGAAGCGCCGGCGCCTGTCGAAGCCCCGCCCGCTTCCGTCGCAGAACTGCTGTCGACCACCATGCTGTCGCCGGCGCCGAAGCTTTCACTCAGCGAAACGCCGTCGCTGCAGCCGGAGGCGCCGGCACCGCTGCCCGAGGCCAATCACACGTTCGGTCGTCGCGCCAGTGACAGGCCCGACGACGATCGCCCGGCGCGCAGCCCGGCCCAAGCCGCCGCCGAAGCCGCTGCGGCAGTTGCAGCCCTTGACGGTGTCCGCACCGAAAAGAAGGAGCAGAAGCCGGCCAGAACTTCGATGCTGAGTGGTCTCGCCCGCGCTTTCACCAGCAAGAAGGCCAAGCCGCAGCCGCCGGTCGTCGAAGCTGCCGAACCCGTCGTCGAGGCACCGGCGCCCGGCATGGCGCTCGACGCGCCGCTCGATCCCAAGATCGCCAACCGTCCGCTGGAACCCGGTTCGGGCGCGCCCGACCTCAACGCCATCATGCGCCGCGTCCGCGACGAACGTGGCGACACGGTGCGCCCCAACGAGCCCGACGCTTCGAAGTCCGACTTCATTGCCGCCGCTCGCCGTGCCGCTCAGGCCGCGGCCGCTGAGGCGGATGCGGCCAAGCGCAGTTCCGACCTCAAGGGCCCGGTGCGCGCGCTGCGGATCGGCGACCTGATCAAGTCGCGGCGCAAGTCGGTGCTGATGGCCGTCGGCGCCGTGATGCTGGCGCTCGCCGGCATGCAGCTCGGCAAGGCCTTCATCAGCGACCCGATCGAGACGGCAGGCGTCACCGTCGCTCCGGCGGCATCGCAACCGGTCCAGACGGCAGCCGTGGTGCCGGCAAAGCCGGTTGTGACAGCCGCTGCGCCTGTCCGCAATGTCGACAAGCCGGAGACGGCGAGCGCGACCGTCGCCGAGCCCGAGCAGATCGCCGACGTGTCGGTCGACCAGTTGCCCGCCGCTGCCGCGCTCGACAAGACCAGCACCCAGTCGATACCTGCACAGCCTGTAACCACCGAGACGATCAAGCCCTCCGTCACCCCGGCAGCCTTCATGCCCGAGGCCGTTGGACCGGAGGCGTTGCGCCAGGCAGCGAACGCCGGTGACGCCAAGGCGCTCTATGAGATGGGCTCGCGTTATGCCGAGGCGCGTGGCGCCAACGCCGACATGAAGGCAGCTTCCCAGTGGTACGAAAAGGCCGCCGAGCTCGGTTTCGCGCCGGCACAATACCGCATCGGCAACATGTACGAGAAGGGCACCGGCGTCGAACGCGATGCCATCAAGGCCAAGACCTGGTACCAGCTCGCGGCTGCCCAGGGCAACGCCAGCGCCATGCACAATCTGGCGGTGCTGTTTGCCATGGGTGCCGACGGCACTGTCGACAACGACTCGGCCAATCGCTGGTTCACCAGCGCCGCCGAACTTGGCATCAAGGACAGCCAGTTCAATCTCGGCATCCTTGCTGCCAAGGGCGTCGGCATGAAGCAGAACCTCGAAGAATCCTATAAGTGGTTCGCCATTGTCGCCAAAGAGGGTGACAAGGATGCCGCCGCCAAGCGCGACGAGATCGCCAAGGCGCTCAGCCCCGAGCAGCTCAAGCGCGCCGAGGAGACGACGGCACTGTGGCAGCCCAAGCAGCTCGACGCGGCCGCCAATTCGGTCGTCGTGCCGGCTGCCTGGCAGGATGCACCGGCCGCCAACATCGACATGAAGCGGGCGGTGCAGAACATCCAGGCGATCCTCAACAAAAACGGCTACGAAGCCGGCAAGCCCGACGGCATGCTGGGTCAGAAGACCAAGGACGCGATCATGGCCTTCCAGAAGGACAATGCGCTGGCGCCCACCGGCACTGTCGACGAGCCGCTGGTCGAGGCGCTCCTGGCGCGCAAATAGTTAGCGACAGCTGATATCAGGTGACCCGCCTTTACCGGCGGGTTAACTGATTGAGTTATTTTTCGTTTTGTGTCCGGTGAAGTTTGACTTCGCCGCAATGTCGGCGCAAGTACCCGGTAGCCAACAAGCTCCCAGGGATGGGCGTCGGCAACAATTCGATTTGCAGAGTCTGACGGGTGGGCATTTATCTCCCGATTGCTGAGATGTCGGTCAATGTGTTCGTGCTCCTGGCGATGGGTGCGGCGGTCGGCTTTCTGTCTGGTATGTTCGGGGTCGGCGGCGGTTTCCTGATCACGCCGCTTCTGATCTTCTACAACATCCCGCCTGCCATCGCTGTCGCCACCGGCGCCAACCAGGTCATCGCCTCGTCCTTCTCCGGCGCGCTCGCCCATCTCAAGCGCGGCACGCTCGACTTCAAGCTCGGCACGGTGCTTTTGATCGGCGGTATCGCCGGCTCGGCGGCCGGCGGCTTCGTCTTTGCGCTGCTGCGCGCCATAGGCCAGCTCGACCTGTTCATCTCTTTGCTCTACGTCGTCTTCTTGGGCACCGTCGGCGGGCTGATGCTGATCGAAAGCGTCAATGCGCTGCGGCTCACCAAGGGCGGCGTGCCGCCGGCCCTGAAGAAGTCGGGCCAGCACAACTGGATCCACCGCCTGCCCTTCAAGATGCGCTTCCGCACCTCGAAGCTGTTCGTCTCGGTCATCCCGGTGCTCGGCATCGGCGCCGGTATCGGCTTCCTCTCCGCCATCATGGGCGTCGGCGGCGGCTTCATCATGGTGCCGGCGCTGATCTATCTGCTCAAGGTGCCGACCAACGTCGTCGTCGGCACCTCGCTGTTCCAGATCGTCGTCGTCTCGGCCTTCACCACCTTGGTGCACTCCTCGACCAACCAGACCGTCGACATCATCCTGGCGCTGGTCCTGATGGTCGGCGGCGTTGCCGGCGCCCAATACGGCGCCAAGGCCGGCCAGAAGCTGCGCGGCGAACAGCTGCGCGCGCTGCTCGCACTGCTGGTGCTGGCGGTTGCCTTGCGCCTCGGCTTCGACCTGTTCGTCAAGCCGCAGAACCTCTATTCGCTGACCGGCGTGAGCGGGCTGTTGTGATGCGGGTCGCGGCATGTCTCGCAGCCCTGATGCTCGCGGCAGCGGGGCCAGTGCGCGCCCAGGAGCCGGCGCATCCCGAAAGCATCCAGATCGGGCTTTCGACCGACCGCGTCGCCATCACCGCCGACTTCGCCGGTGCCGACCTCACCATCTTCGGGGCGCTCGAAAACGCCGACCCGCTGATCAACCGCCAGGGCCGCTACGACGTCTATGTCGTGCTCGAGGGTCCGGCGCGGCCGGTGGTGGTGCGGCGCAAGAGCCGCGTGCTCGGCATGTGGATCAACACCCAGTCCGAGACCTTCGTCAACGTGCCGATGTCCTATTCGGTGGCGACCACCCGCCAGCCGCAGGACATCACCGATCCCAACAACTACCGCCAGCTCTCACTGGGCGCCAACAACATCTACATGGAGCCCGAGGACAAGCGCGACAGCCCGCTGACCATCCAGGAGTTCACCGAGGCGCTGCGCGAGCGCAAGCTGGCGACCGGGCTCTACTCCGACAATATCGGCGGCGTGCAGTTCCTGTCGCAGAGCCTGTTCCGCGCCACGCTGCACCTTGCCCCCAACGTGCCGGTCGGCACCCACAAGGCGCGTGCCTTCCTGTTTCGCAACGGCATCTTCATCAAGGAAACCTCGGCCCAGCTGGCCATCGTCAAGTCGGGCTTCGAGCAGACCATCTTTCGCTTCGCCACCGACCACGGCTTCGGCTACGGCCTCTTTGCCATCGGGCTGGCCATGCTCACCGGTTGGCTCGGCAGGATCATCTTCAGGAAGGACTGAAGGGGAGGCCAAGCTCTGTGCTTCCGCTCGGTGGTCGCCGGCACTCGACGGCTGACTGGCTATCGCATCCTCATATCGGCAAGTCCGGCACCGGCGTTGTCACGGCGACATTGGCAAGGGCGGAAGCAGCCAAGCAGCAGGCGCCTGCGCCTTTCCGCCCGGCCAGCGCCTGCTCAGTGCTGACGACCTCCTAAAAAGCTCAAAACGCAAGGAAAATTTCGCCGAATTGCGGATTCGCAAAAATTGACGTTTACGCAAACGTCAATTTTTGCTAATCGCGGTTCGACAAGCGGTTCCCCGTCGCATACCGTCTGGCCGGAACCGGCTCACATTTGCTGGAGGAAGAGCAATGCCGACATTTCGCGCGCCGGTCCAAGACACACTTTTCGTGCTCAATGACGTGCTCGGCTACGAGCGCTACAGCAACCTCGCCGGCTTCTCCGACGCCAGCCCGGACGTGCTGGAGGCGATCCTCGCAGAGGGCGCCAAGCTCGCCGAAAACGTCATGCATCCGCTCAACCGCGTTGGCGACATGGAGGGCTGCGTCCGCAACGACGATGGCTCGGTGACGACGCCCAAGGGCTTCAAGGAAGCCTTTGACCAGTATCGCGAAGGCGGCTGGATGGGGCTGGCCGTACCAGTCGAGCACGGCGGGCAGGGCCTTCCCTACACTGTTCATTCAGCTGTCGGCGAATACATGTCGGCCGCCAACATGGCGCTGATGATGTATCCCGGCCTGACGCAAGGCGCGATGGCCGCGATCCTCGTCCATGGTTCGGACGAGCAGAAGGCGACCTGGCTGCCGAAGATGGTCGAGGGCACCTGGACCGGCACCATGAACCTGACCGAGCCGCATTGCGGCACTGATCTCGGCCTCCTCCGCTCCAAGGCCGTGCCGAATGGCGACGGCTCATATCGGATCTCCGGCCAGAAGATCTTCATCTCGGCCGGCGAGCACGACATGTCCGAGAACATCATCCATCTGGTGCTGGCCCGTATCGAGGGCGCGCCGGAAGGCGTGAAGGGCATCTCGCTGTTCATCGTGCCGAAATTCAAGCTCGACGCTTCGGGTAACCCCGCCGCGCGCAACACCGTTTCTTGCGGCTCGATCGAGGAGAAGATGGGCATCCACGGCAACTCGACCTGCGTCATGAATTATGACGAGGCCGAGGGTTTCCTGATCGGCGAGGCCAATGGCGGCCTGAAGGCGATGTTCACGATGATGAACGAGGCGCGCCTCGGCGTCGGCCTGCAGGGCCTGGCGGTTTCCGAAATTGCCTATCAGAACGCCGTCGCCTATGCCAAGGACCGCATCCAGGGCCGCTCGCTGACCGGGCCGAAGGCGCCTGACAAGAAGGCCGATCCGATCATCGTCCACCCCGACATCCGCCGCAAGCTGATGACCATGAAGGCCTTCAACGAGGCCGGCCGGGCACTGGTGCTGTGGACCGCCATCAATTCCGACGTCGCCCACCGTTCCGAGGACGGCGCCGAGCGCCAGGCTGCCGACGACCACATGGGTCTGATGACCCCGATCGTGAAGGGTGTGCTGACCGACAAGGGCTTCGAGCATGCCGTGATGGCGCAGCAGATTTTCGGCGGCCACGGCTACATCGAGGAGCATGGCATGAGCCAGTTCGTGCGCGATGCCCGCATCGCCATGATCTATGAGGGCGCCAACGGCGTGCAGGCGCTCGACCTCGTCGGCCGCAAGCTCGGCCTCAATGGCGGCCGCGCCGTGCAGGCCTTCTTCAAGGAAGTCGGCGAGTTCTGCGAGGCCAATCGCGGTGACGAGCAGATGGCGCCCTACACCAAGGCGCTGAAGAAGGGCCTTAACGACCTGCAGGCAGCGACCATGTGGCTGGTGCAGAACGGCATGGCCAATCCGGACAATGCCGGTGCCGCCTCGACCGACTATATGCATCTCTTCGGCCTCGTCGCGCTTGGCTACATGTGGGGTCGGATGGTCAAGTCGGCGCAGGACAAGCTGGCAACAGGCGCCAATGGTTCGGCTGATTTCTACGAAACCAAGCTGGTGACGGGGCGCTACTTCATGGAGCGCGTCATGCCCGAGACCTCGGCGCATCTCGCGCGCCTGTCGACCGGTTCGGCGACGATGATGGCGCTCGCCGCGGAGGCGTTCTGATCGAAGACCTGGCGGCCGTTCGCGGCCGCCTCGCAATTGCGGCGTCGAAACGCGGAGGAGATCGTGGCGACAATTCCTGCAGATGTTCTGGGGCTCCCGAAGCCCGCCTGGGCCGCGGACGACGTGGCGATGCTCTACGACATGGCACACCGCTTCATGTCGGAAGAGATCCTTCCGCATTATGACGGCTACGAGAAGAACGAGATCGTCGACCGTGCCGCCTGGGAAAAGGCCGGTGCTGCTGGCCTGCTCTGCGCCTCGATTCCCGAGGAATATGGCGGTTCGGGCGGCACCTTCGCCCATGAGAGCGCGATCATCGAGGCGATCGGCCATGTCGGCGTCGACGGTTTCGGCATCGCCCTGCACAATGCCATCGTCGCCCCCTATATCCTTCACTATGGCTCCGAAGAGCAGAAGAAGAAGTGGCTGCCCAAGATGGCGACCGGCGAGTTGATCGGCGCCATCGCCATGACCGAACCGGGTGCCGGCTCCGATCTGCAGGGTGTGAAGACGCGAGCCGAAAAGGACGGCAACCAGTACCGGATCAACGGCTCCAAAACCTTCATCACCAACGGCCAGCTGGCGAACCTGGTCATCGTGGTGACCAAGACCGACCCGTCCAAGGGCGCCAAGGGAACCTCGCTGATCGTCGTCGAGACCGACGAGGTCGACGGTTTCGAGCGCGGCCGCAACCTCGACAAGATCGGGCTCAAGGCCAATGACACTTCGGAGCTGTTCTTCAACGACGTGCGCGTGCCGACATCCAACCTGCTCGGGCAGGAAGAGGGGCAGGGTTTCGTTCAACTGATGCAACAGCTGCCGCAGGAGCGGCTGGAAATCGGCACCGGCGCGATTGCCATGATCGAGCGCGCGCTGGCCGTGACCATCGACTACGTCAAGGACCGCAAGGCCTTCGGCAAGGCGATCCTGGATTTCCAGAACACCCAGTTCAAGCTGGCCGAACTCAAGACCGAGGCGACCATCGGCAGGGTTTTCTACAACGACTGCGTCGCCCGTCACATTTCCGGCGGGCTCGATCCGGTAACTGCTTCGATGGCCAAGTATTGGCTGTCCGACCTGCAGTGCAAGATCGTCGATGAGTGCCTGCAATTGTTTGGCGGCTATGGTTATATGAACGAATACCCGATCGCCCGCATGTATCGCGACGCCCGCGTGCAGCGCATCTATGGTGGTACGAACGAGATCATGAAGTTGCTGATCGCGCGCTCGCTCTGAGCAGCCGATCCGGAAACCAAGGAGCAAGAAAATGGCTGACGCTTTTGTCTATGACGCCGTGCGCACGCCGCGCGGCAAGGGCAAGAAGGATGGATCGCTGCATGAGGTTCCGGCGGTGCGCCTCGGCGCCAAGGTGCTGGAAGCGCTGCGCGACCGCAACGGCTTCGACACGGCAGAAGTCGACGACATCATCTTCGGCTGCGTCGATCCCGTCGGCGAAGCCGGTTCGGTGATCCCGCGCTCGGCCGCCTTCGAGGCCGGCTACGACAACAAGGCGCCGGGCATGCAGATCTCGCGCTTCTGCGCCTCCGGCCTCGACGCCATCAACTTCGGCGCTGCGAAGATCGCGCAGGGTGCCGACGAGATCGTGATCGCCGGCGGCGTGGAATCGATGTCGCGCGTCGGCATGGGCATGTCGGGCGGCGCCTGGTTCATGGATCCCTCGGTCGGCATGCCGGCCTGGTTCATGCCGCAAGGCGTATCGGCCGATCTGATCGCCACCAAATATGGTTTCTCGCGCGACGACGTCGACGCCTATGCCGTCGAGAGCCAGAAGCGCGCCGCCAAGGCCTGGGAGAAGGGCTACTTCAAGAAGTCGGTGGTTCCGGTGAAAGACCAGAACGGCCTCACCATCCTCGCCCATGACGAGCACATGCGCCCGACCACCGACATGCAGTCGCTCGGCCAGCTGCAGCCTTCCTTCGTCATCCCCGGCGAGATGGGCGGCTTCGACGCGGTCGCCGTGCAGCGTTATCCCGAGCTCGAAGAGGTCAACCACGTCCACCATGCCGGCAATTCGTCCGGCATCGTCGACGGTGCGGCGGCCGTCCTGCTCGGCTCTAAGAAGGCCGGCAAGACGATGGGCCTCAAGCCGCGCGCCCGCATTCGCGCCTTCTCCAACATCGGCTCCGAGCCGGCGATGATGCTGACCGGTCCGGTCGACGTCACCGAGAAGCTGCTCAAGCGCGCCAAGATGAAGATCTCCGACATCGACTTGTTCGAGCTCAACGAGGCCTTCGCCTCGGTGGTGCTGCGCTACATGCAGGCCTTCGAGATCCCGCACGACAGGATCAACGTCAATGGCGGCGCGATCGCCATGGGACACCCGTTGGGGGCCACCGGGGCGATGATCTTCGGCACTGTACTCGACGAACTGGAGCGCCGGGACCTCAACACCGCGCTGGTGACGTTGTGCATCGGCGCCGGCATGGGCACCGCAACGATCATCGAACGCGTTTGATTTCGGCCGGAAGGAGACAGACATGACCTATACCAACTTCACGGTCGAAACCGACGCCGATGGCATCGCGCTCGTCACCTGGAACATGCCCGACCGCTCGATGAACGTCTTCACCGAAGAGGTGATGGGCGAGCTCGACAAGATCATCGACCAGGTCGTCGCCGACGCCGGCATCAAGGGCGCCGTCATCACCTCGGGCAAGGAGACCTTCTCCGGCGGTGCCGACCTCACCATGCTGCAGAAGATGCTCGGCATCTATGCCAAGGAGAAGTCCAAGGATCCGGAAAAGGCAGCCAGGCTCCTGTTCGACAATGCCGGCCGCATGGGCGCGTTGTGGCGCAAGCTCGAAACCTGCGGCAAGCCGTGGGTGTCGGCGATCAACGGCACCTGCATGGGCGGCGCATTTGAATTGTCCCTGGCTTGCCACGGCCGCGTCGCGGCTGACTCGGACAAGGTCAAGATGGCCCTGCCGGAAGTGAAGGTCGGTATCTTCCCGGGCGCCGGCGGCACCCAGCGCGTGCCGAGGCTTGCCGACCCGCAGTCGGCGCTGCAGATGCTGACCTCGGGCCAGACGCTGTCGCCGCAGAAGGCGAAGGGCATGAATCTGATCCACGAGATCGCCGAGCCGAAGAAGCTGATCGAGACCGCCAAGGCGATGATCAGGAATGGCCTGAAGCCGGTCCAACCCTGGGACGAGAAGGGCTTCAAGCTGCCCGGCGGTCCCGTCTATTCTGCCGCAGGCGCCAATCTCTGGCCGCCGGCAATCGCCATCCTGCGCCGCGAGACCTATGGCAACTATCCGGCTGCGACAGCGATCCTGAAATGCGTCTATGAAGGCCTTTTGGTGCCGTTCGACACCGGCCTGCGGATAGAGCAGCGCTACTTCACCGAGATCATGCAGACCAGGGAAGCGGCAGCGATGATCCGCTCGCTGTTCGTGTCGCTGCAGGAGCTGAACAAGGGCGCTCGCCGTCCCGAAGGCATCGCCGATACCAAGTTCAAAAAGATCGGCATCATCGGCGCCGGCTTCATGGGGGCGGGCATCGCCTTTGTCACCGCCAAGGCCGGCATCCCGGTGGTGCTCGTCGACCGCGACCAGGAAGCGGCCGACAAGGGCAAGGCGCACTCCGACAGCCTGATCTCCGACCAGGTCAAGAAGGGGCGGGCCAAGCCGGAGGAGCGCGAGAAGCTCCTGTCGCTGATCACGCCGAGCGCCGACTATGCCGACCTCGCCGGCTGCGACCTTGTGGTCGAGGCGGTCTTCGAGGATTCGGAAGTCAAGAAGGCGACGACCGAGAAGGCGGAAGCCGTGCTCAAGTCGTCGGCGGTGTTTGCCTCCAACACCTCGACCATACCGATCACCTCGCTTGGCAAGAACTCGGTTAGGCCGAAGAACTTCATCGGCATCCACTTCTTCTCGCCGGTCGACAAGATGATGCTGGTCGAGATCATCATGGGCAAGAAGACCGGCGACAAGGCGCTTGCGGTGGCGATGGACTTCGTCCGCGCCATCAAGAAGACGCCGATCGTCGTCAACGACACGCGTGGCTTCTACGTCAACCGCTGCGTGCTGCGCTACATGTCGGAAGCCTTCAAGATGCTGATCGAAGGCGTGCCGGCAGCGATGATCGAGAACGCCGCCAAGGCTGCCGGCATGCCGGTCGGCCCGCTGGCGCTGACCGACGAGACCGCCGTCGACCTCGCCCAGAAGATCATGAAACAGACCATCCGGGACCTCGGCGAGAAGGCTGTCGATCCACGCCAGATGGCGCTGATCAACACCATGGTCGACAGCCATGGTCGCCTCGGCCGCAAGAACACCAAGGGCTTCTACGATTACCCGGCAAAACCGGCGAAGAAGAAGCTGTGGCCCGGCCTCAAGGACCTCTATCCGCAGCTTGCTCCGGAGAAGGTCGATGTCGAGGAGATCAAGCAGCGCCTGCTGTCGGTCATCGCGCTCGAAGCCGTGCGCGTGATGGAGGAGGGCATCGTCACCGACCCGCGCGAGGCGGATGTCGGCTCGATCCTCGCCTTCGGCTTCGCGCCCTACACCGGCGGTGCGCTGTCCTACATCGACGGCATCGGTGCCAAGAAGTTCGTCAAGATCGCCAAGGACCTGCAGAAGAAGTACGGCGCCGAGTTCAAGGCGCCCAAGCTGCTGGTCGACATGGCCGAGAAGGGCGAGACCTTCTACCAGCGCTTCGATCCTTACGCGAAGGCAGAGGAAAAGAAGGCGGCCTGACGCAGCATGTACGTCTGGGCAAGACTGGCACGCATGGCCGCGACGAAATCTCGTCGCGGCCCTTACCGTTTTGGCGATGAGGGCCGGCTGTCGTTCCGCTGCCTGCCGACCGACATCGACTTCAACATGCATCTCAACAATGCGCGCTACATGATGCTGGCCGATGTCGGTCGCATCGACATCTTCATGCGCTCGGGCCTGATCGAGCTCGCCCGCAAGCGTGGCTGGGCACCGATGCTGGGTGGCCTGCAGACGGTGTTCGTGCGCGAAATCAGGTTGTGGAAGCGCTTCGACGTCGTCTCCTCAATCGAGACCTGGAGCGGCTCCGAGGTGATCGGCAAGCACCGCTTCGTGCTCGAAAACGGCGAGACAGCGGCGCTGATCATGACCAGCGCCGGTGTCTACGACCGGGCCAACCGCCGCTTCGTGCTGATCGACGATCTGGTGCGCGAGCTCGGCGCCGACATCACCCCGCGTGACGCCAGCGAGGAGGAGAGCATCTTCATCGCCTCGCACAAGGGCCTGCGCACGCTGGCGAAGTCGAAGGACTGATGCCGCTTCTGGCGGCGGGTGGAGAGTGCTAAAATAGCGAGACCTGAACGATTGTGCATTGGGAGGAGTGTTCGCCATGCGCATGATGCTGAAGGTCTCAATCCCCACCGAAGACGGCAACAGGGCGATCAAGGACGGCTCGCTGCCCCAGGCCATTGAACGCGTCATGGCCGACCTCACGCCGGAGGCAGCCTATTTCACTGCCGAGGCCGGGCGCCGCACGGCGTTCATCTTCCTCGATGTGGCCCATTCGTCCGACATGCCGCTGGTCGCGGAACGCTTCTTCTTCGGCTTCAACGCCAACGTCGACATGATCCCCGTGATGAATGCCGACGACTTGAGGAAGGGCCTGCCCGCGGCGATGGCCGCGCTGGCAGGCTGATCCCTTTCATCAGCGGCAGCGTGCAGACCAGCGACGCGGTCACTCTGGCTGTCCGCATTGGCGGTGGACAACGGCGACAGGCGTGGTTAAATGCCGAAAGGTATTTTTTCCTGTCCGAAGGAGAGCGCCATGCTCTCGCATGAACGTGTCTGGGCCGCGATCGACGCTCTCGCCGAGCGTTATTCGCTTTCGGCGTCGGGCCTCGCCAAGAAGGCCGGGCTCGACTCGACGGCGTTCAACAAATCCAAGCGCCAGTCCGTCGATGGGCGGCCGCGCTGGCCGTCGACGGAGTCGCTGGCCAAGATCATCGAGGCCACCAATTCCTCGCTCGAGGAGTTCCTGGGTTTTGTCGAACCGGTGCGAACGGTCAGCAGGGCCAAGGGACGGGAACGGGCGGCCGGCGTGCCGCTGCTCGGCTTCGCGCAGGCCGGCGCCGGCGGCTTTTTCGACGATGCCGGTTTTCCGGCAGGGCAGGGCTGGGACCTCATCGAGATTCCGGCGCGCGCCACCGAAAGCTCCTACGCGCTCGAGGTCCAGGGCGACTCGATGTTGCCGCTCTACCGCAATGGCGACGTCCTGATCGTCGAGCCTGGGGCCGTGGTGCGCAAAGGCGACCGCGTGGTGGTCAAGACGATCTCGGGCGAGGTCATGGCCAAGGTGCTGGAGCGCCAGACGCAAGGCATCATCGAACTGGTCTCGCTCAATCCCGAGCATCCGATCAGGCGTTTTCAGGCCCATGAGGTCGAATGGGTGGCGCGCATCGTGTGGGCGAGCCAGTAAGGTGCGTCCGGCAGCCATAGCAGTCGCCGCCGCGGGGTTCGGCATCGCGGCTTTGCTCGTCACCATGGGCGGGCACAGGCTCGCGGCGATCGAGGCGCCCGAGATCGACGTGATCGACGAAAGCGACCTGCCTGACATGCCGCCGCCGGAAGAGGGTAGCACGTCGGCGGTCGAGCCGGAGGCGCTCGATGCCGAGGCTGCGTCGAGACCGGTGGCGCCTGAAGACATCGCCCCGCCGCCGCTCGAGCAGGGCGATCTTGTGCGCGAAGCACCGCGCCCGCCATTGAGCGAACTCAGCCTGGCGTTGCCGCCCAAGCCCAAGATGCCCGACGATTGGGACGGCACAACACTGTTCCAGCCGGTAGCGTCGGCTTCAGGCCTGATCGAGGCCAAAGGTTTCAGTGTGGCGATTGCGGGGGTGACCCCCGTCGATGTCGGCGAAAACTGCAGCTATGAGGGTAAGGAGTGGAACTGCGGAACGCGGGCGCGCACGGCGTTTCGCAGCTTTCTGCGCTCCCGCGCCGTGGTCTGCGATGTGCCGCCTCAGTCCGAGCGCGGCGTGATCGTTGCCCGCTGCCGCATTGGCAAGCAGGACGTCGGCGAATGGCTGGTCGCCAATGGCTGGGCCAAAGCCGAGGCCGGTGGTCCCTATGTCGAGGCGGGCAAGAAGGCCGAGGCCGAGAAGAAGGGCATCTACGGGCCGGTACCGACGCGCATCGAGATGACGCTCACGCCCGTGGGGACGAGCCTGCCCGCGGTCGAGCCGCCACCATCCGAGCCGGCCGTCGAAGAGCCGGCGCAATAATTCAGGCGCTTTCGGGCAACCGCTCCAGATAGAGGTCGAATTCGTCGCGATGGGTTTCGACGAAGCCGTGGCGCTCGTAAAAGCGCCGGGCGTCGCTGCCGCGCAACACGTCGAGGCGGATTGGCTTGGCACTCTCATTGGCCTCGCCCAACAGCTGTCGCAATATGGCGCCGCCGACACCACGCCCCTGCGCTTGCGGCACGAGATAGAAGTGCTCGAGCAACAACGCGCCATCTTGTGGGCCAAAGGCGACGCAGCCTATCAGCTGTCCGGCCGGGTCCAGGATCAGGCGCGTATGCTCGGGGCGGAACGACGCGCGAAAGCGGGCACGCGCCCGCTCTGGATCGAAGCGGCCGATGCGCTCCAGGCTCGGCCGCATTGCATGCAATCTAATCTCGAACAAGCGTTCGAAATCAGCCTCGCGGGCTGGCACCAGGCTGAACGCAGCGGCCGCGCCGGCTGGTGGCACGTCAGGTCGCCAACTTGCCTTCCAGCGCCTTGGTGATCAGCGCCCGGGTTTCGGCGATGCCGTAAAGGGCTGCGAACGAGCCGAAGCGGGGACCGCGTTCCTGGCCGATCAGCACCTGGTAGATCATCTGGAAGAAGGCGCCGGACACGCCGGGGCCACCCTCCGGACTCTTCTTGCTGTGGTCCTGGTAGCGCTCGATCTGGCGCGCGACGTTAAGCGAGGCATTCTGGATGGCTTCGCCGTCAGCACCCGCGGGCAGGTCGGCAAGCGCCTTTTCCAGCGCTTCCAGTGCCGCCCGCTCGACCTCGTCGGCCGGCCGGAAGGTCTTGGTCGGCTTCACGAAATCGTCGAAGTAGCGGACGGCATAGCCGGTCAGCTTGTCGAGCTCGGGATGCGTCTCGGGCGTCACGCCGGGCGCATGGCGCGAGATGAAGCCCCACAGAACTGCCTTGTCATGCGCGTTGGAGGCGCTGACCAGGTTGAGCAGCATCGAGAACGGCACCGGCATGTCGACAACGGGCGGGTTGCCGTCATGCATGTGCCAGACAGGATTGCCCAGCCGTTCCTTCCATTCCTGTCGCGGATACGCGGAGAGGAAGGTGTAGTACTCGTCGACGGCGCGCGGGATGACGTCGAAATAGAGTTTCTTGGCCTGGCGCGGGCGCTGGTACATGTAGAGCCCAAGGCTTTCGGTCGGCGCGTAGGTCAGCCACTCGTCGATGGTGAGGCCGTTGCCCTTCGACTTCGAGATCTTCTGGCCGTTCTCGTCGAGGAACAGTTCGTAGACGAAGTGCTCCGGCGCGTGCCCGCCCAATAGGTTGCAGATGCGGTCGTAGATGACGGCATTGGTCTGGTGATCCTTGCCGAACATTTCGAAGTCGACGCCGAGCGCTGCCCAGCGCATGCCGAAGTCCGGCTTCCACTGCAGCTTGACCTTGCCGCCGGTGACCTCAAGCGTGGTTTCGGTGCCTTCGTCGTCGAAGGTGATGGTGCCGGCCTTGGCGTCGACATGCTTCATCGGCACGTAGAGCACGCGGCCGCTCTTGGGCGAAATCGGCAGGAACGGGCTGTATGTCGCCTGGCGCTCTTCGCCCAGCGTCGGCAGCATCACCGCCATGATCTGGTCGTAGCGCTCGGCGGCGCGCAGCAGCATCGCGTCGAACTTGCCGGCCTTGTAATACTCGGTCGCACTGGCGAACTCGTACTCGAAGCCGAAGGTGTCGAGGAAGCGGCAGAGCATGGCGTTGTTGTGGTCGCCGAAGCTGGCGTAGTCGCCGCCGAAAGGATTGGGCACCGCCGTGAGCGGCTTGTGCAGGTGCGGTTCGAGGAAGGCGCGGTCCGGCACGTTGTCGGGGATCTTGCGCATGCCGTCCATGTCGTCGGAGAAGCACAGCAGCTTCGTCTTGACCTTGCCTTCGGTCAGCACATGGAAGGCGTGGCGTACCATGGTGGTGCGCGCCACTTCACCGAAGGTGCCGATATGCGGCAGGCCGGATGGGCCGTAGCCGGTCTCGAACAGGACGATCTCGGGAAATTCTTTGCCTTTGTAGCGCTCGACGATCTTTTTGGCCTCTTCGAACGGCCAGGCTTTGCTTTCAGCCGCTGCCGCGAGGAGTTCGGGGTTGAGATCGATGGTGTTTGATCTCGTCATGTCGAGAGCCCTTTGATTGTTGGGCGGAGTTTCCGCCGAAGACGGCCATGCTCTATGCGCGCATGCCGCGGGCGTCAACGATTCCGGCCATTTTTCGTTGCAGTGACGGGGTTGCGTTCCTAAGTTCGGGCGAGATTCAACACTTTGGAGACCTCCATGCCCTTGCCGACTGCCCACGAGGCGCTGATCTATCTGATGGTCATCACCTCAGCTTCCGACCGCGACATGACCGATGTCGAGCTGGCGCGGATCGGCGAGGTGGTCAAGTCCTGGCCCGTCTTCATGGACTTCGACCAGAAGCGGCTGATCGGCGTGGCACAGGACTGCCAGGAGCTGCTGCACGAGGAGCCGGGGCTGGAAGGCGTGCTCGAACTCGCCCGCCGGGCAATTCCGGAGCGGCTACATGACACGGCCTATGCGGCGGCCTTCGAGGTGGCTTCAGTCGATCTCGAAATGCGGATGGAGGAGGTGCGCATCCTGCAGCGCCTGCGCCATCACCTGAGCGTCGACGCGCTGACTGTCGCTGCAATCGAGCGCGCCACCAAGGCCCGCCACCGCTCCCTGACCTGAGCCGGTCGAGCCTTGGTCAGAAGAAGCTGACCGGGAAGTAGCGGAGATAGAGCTCGGCGAAGGTGCCCTTGGCCGAGATTTCGTGCAGCGCGTAGTCGAAGGCTGCGGCAAGTGCGGCATTGCCTGGCGTTGTCGCGATCGCAAGCCCGGTGCCGAGATATTCGGGCGCCAGGTAGGGCCCGCCGGCAAAGCGGCAGCAGCCGACGGCGTCGGTGCCGCTCAGCCAGAACGACAGGCGCATGCCGTCGCCGAAGACGGCGTCGAGCTTGCCGTCTTTGAGGTCTGCGTTGAGCCAGTCCGGCTTGGCATAGGTGACGACCTTCAGATTGCCGAAATAGTCCCTGAGCACACGCTCATGCGCCGAGCCGGCGATCACGCCGACACGCTTGTCGCGCAGCTTGTCGACCAGCGGCTCGGTGACGGCCTGCGCCTTCTTCATGATGAAGCGCGCCGGGAATTGCAGATAGGGCCGCGAGAAGGCGTATTTTTCGCGCGTCTCGGCCGTTGCCGGCACGCCGGCGATGAGGGCTTCGCCTTCGCCTGCGTTCAGCGCGCTGCCGAGCTCGTTCCAGGGCAGGGCCTGGATCTGGCATTTCTCGGCAATGCCGAGTTCCGCGCAGATGGCGCGGGCGAGGTCGACATGGAAGCCCGACAGGCGGCCCGCCTTGTCGATGAAGTTGAAGGGCGGGAAATCTGTGGTGGTCAGGAAGCGCAGGCGCGGCAGCGTCGACAGATCAGGCTTCGGCAGCCGCTCCTTGCTGTCCCACAGCACCGGCACCTGCGGTTCGGCCGACCGGGCCGGGCCGGGCAGTGTTGCAAGCGACATGACGATCGCAAGCATCAGCGGTGCGGGGTTCATGTCTGCTCCGGGCCTTCGGTTGCCGCGTGTCCGGTCTGGACACGCGTCGCGATGATCACTGGCAGAAGCTTTAGCGTCGTCGTCGCGCGCAGGCAAAGCGATTGTGGAACAATGCACCACAAGGGTCACAAGCCCCGAGGTGAAAAAGACAATCTAAGTTAATTAGTCGGCGTCTCACCCGTTCGGGGCATGGCCTCAAATGGGCCAATATGCATAATCGCCTGCGGGGAGTTGCAGCATGGGGGTGTTGCAATGCAACTGGACCAGTCGCCTTGGGGGGGACGCACCTGCGCGTGCGGGCTGTCTGAAACAGCTGGCGTGGCTTGGTTCGATTACTGTCGTAGTATCCAAATTTACGGCTCGCAGGCCGTGGGTGCGTGATGGTTGCGGTTGACTCCAGTCACGCGACCATCCGCCCCGCTTTTTCTGCGTCCGCGCTGTATTGCGCGCCACCGAAGCTCAGGCGTTCGACGAAGCAGACGGCACCACGCCTATGAGGCTGGTATGGCGCTGCCGGCTTGCGCTGAAACCAAAAGACCGCCGCAGCTTCTGAAGGCTGTGCGCGTTTGCGACGGCGTGTTGGGCGATGCTGCCATGGGCAGGTGGTGCTTGCTGTTGGAGCGATGCCGGTGGTCGCCCCATTGGGCGAATACACCGCATCGGCGCCGCCGCGCGAGCTCACTCATTTGCCTTCAAACCGCTAGTCCTTCAGGAACTTCATGCCTTCGGCGATGATCTTGCCGTCGGGCCTGCCGACAACGTCGAGATCGCGGCCTTCATAAGGCAATGCCCGCAGGATATGGCGGATGACCGCGATGCGGCCGCGCCGCTTGTCGTTGGCCTGGACGACGATCCATGGCGCGTGCTGGGTGTGGGTTTTTTCGACCATCAGGTTCAGCGCCCTGGTGTAGTCGTCCCATTTGCTGATGCCGGCAATGTCCATCGGCGAGAACTTCCAGCTCTTGAGCAGGCTGTGGCGACGGTCGTGAAAACGCTTGAGTTGCATCTCCTGGCTGATGTCGAGCCAGAACTTGAAGAAATGGATGCCCTCGTTGACGATCATCTTCTCGAAGTTCGGCGTTTCGTCGAGGAACTGGCGGTGCTGCTCGGGCGTGCAGAAGCCCATGACCGGCTCGACTCCGGCGCGGTTGTACCAGGAGCGGTCGAAGGTGACGAACTCGCCCGAGGTCGGGAAATGCTCGACGTAGCGCTGGAAATACCATTGGCCGCGTTCGGTCTCGGTCGGCTTGGTCAGAGCAACGTCGCGCGCCGTACGCGGGTTGAGGTATTGGCGCACCGCAGCGATGGTGCCGCCCTTGCCGGCGGCGTCACGGCCCTCGAACAGGACGAGCACGCGCTTGCCGACGGCCTGCAACCAGGCCTGCAGCTTGACCAGTTCGATCTGCAGCTGTTCGATCGTCTTTTCGTATTCCTTCTGCGGCAGCTTGTCGTCATAGGGATAGTGGCCCGACGTCAGCGCCTTCTTGTCGATCCAGTCGGGCAGGACGGGGTCGTTGATGTCGAAGCTGCGCTCTTCCTTGCCGATCCTGATCTCGACGGGGCCGGCGACCGGCACCGGATCGACCTTAACCGCCGCGCTGGCGGCGTTGTCCTTCTTGCTTTCCTTGTCTTTTTTCATGACCTCGGCACCTTTCCAGCTCGGCAAGTCATGCTATTGGGTGGCTTGGAAGCGGTCCAGAGGCTTCTTGCGGGTGCTGCGGCACCGGAAACGTTCGTATGGCAGAGACCACCACGCAGACGAAGGCAAGGCGCACGGCGCGGATCGGGGTCGGCCGGCTGTACCAGAACCGCTGGATGTTGGCCGCGGCGATCCTTGCCGTCCTCGCGGTCCATTTCTTCGGCGGCGTCTCCGTGCCCTTCACTTTTGGGACGATTGCAGCGCTAATCTTGTTCGCGCTCGTCGCGCCGCGCACGCCGGCAGCCCGCCGGCTGGCCGAGGCCAGCGCCGGCATCGAGCGCTCGCTGCTCGACAGGCTGTCGGGCGAGAAGCTGGCGGCAGCAGTTGCCGATCCGCTCATCATCTTCGACCGCGACGGCACGGTGGTGCATGCCAATGCGGCTGCCGAGACGGCCTTCGGCGCGATCAGGCCCGACCTTCCGCTGCTTTTGAAGTTCCGTGCGCCCGAAATGCAGGCGCTGATCGAGACGGTGCTGGCGGGCGCGGGCAACGGGCAGGCTACGGACTATGTCGAGCGGGTGCCGTTCGAGCGTGTTTATCGCGTCACCGCGTCGGCGGTCGGGCGCGGCACCGGGCTGTTCGTGCTGGCGTTCAAGGACCAGAGCGAGGCGCGCCGTATCGACCGTATGCGCGCCGACTTCATCGCCAACGCCAGCCATGAGCTGCGCACGCCGCTCGCCTCCATCGCCGGCTTCGTCGAGACGCTGCGCGGTCCGGCCCGCAACGATCCCAATGCGCGCGACCAGTTCCTGCAGATCATGCAGAACCAGACCGGCCGCATGGCTCGCCTGATCGACGATCTCTTGTCGCTGTCGCGGCTGGAGATGAAGCCCTATCTCAAGCCCGGCGTCCGCGTCGACCTGCGCCAGACGGTCGACGCGGTGATCGCCTCGCTCGGCCCTCTGGCCGGAGAGACCGGCGTGGTCGTCGAGCGCGATTTCGGCGATGGTTCGTTCGAGGTTCACGGTGACCGCGACGAGCTGTTCCAGGTGTTCCAGAACCTGCTCGAAAATGCCTGCAAATACGGCCAGTCGGGCGGGCGCGTGCAGGTGACGATGCGGCGCGTCGGGCAGGGCAGCGAAGCCGAGCTTGAAGTCACCGTCCGCGACTTCGGTCCGGGCATTCCGGAAGAGCATATTCCACGCGTCACCGAGCGCTTCTACCGCGTCGATGTCGAGACCAGCCGTGCGCAGAAGGGCACCGGCCTCGGCCTGTCGATCGTCAAGCACATCCTGACGCGGCATGGCGCAAGGCTGTCGATCCGCTCGAAGCTGGGCGAAGGATCGGCCTTCACAGTGCATTTCCCCATCGCCTGAGCCGCAAGCAAAACTTGCCTTGTCGCATGCAGCGTCGACCGCCTGGCATGGGCAGCCGGTCGACGCTTCTGCATTTCGATAATTCGCATTGACTCTAATTAGAAGAATTTCTAAATAATAGCGCAGACACAATCAACGGCGGCCAGATGGGGATCAATGCGGTTTTTGAGGCGCTTTCACACCCGGTCCGGCGGCGGATCCTGGCGTTGCTCAAGAACGGGCCGCTGAGCGCGGGCGAATTGGCAGGGCATTTCGATCTGACCAAACCGACGCTGTCGGTGCATTTCAACAAGCTCAAGGAGGCCGAGCTGGTCGCTGTCGAACGGCGCGGCACGAGCCTGATCTATCACCTCAACACGTCGATCCTCGAGGAGGCCCTAACAGGACTCCTCAGCCTGAAGGACCAGGAACCATGAAGCAGGCCCTGTTTTCGCGCATCAATCTGGCGCTTGCGGCAGCCCTCGCTGCCGTCACGCTTGCCGGTTACCTGCTGGTGCCGGCGGGCACGATGTTGCCGATCCATTGGGGGCCGAGCGGCGAGGCAGATGCATTCTGGCCGCGCGACACGGCATTGCTGCTGACGCCCGTGGCGGTTGTTACGCTGTCGGTGCTGCTGGCCTTCATCGGAAACCGGGCGGGACCGGAGCAGATGGCGTCGAGCAAACATGCCTTTGCGACCGTCATACCCCTCATGACCGGGCTGATGCTGACGATCCAGGGCTCGATCGTGCTGATCGGCCTCGGCTACCCCGACCAGATGGTGCGCGTCATCACGCTGTCGCTTGGCGTCATGCTGATCCTTGTGGGCAACGTCATGCCCAAAACCCAGCCCAATGCCATCGCCGGCGTGCGCTTGCCGTGGATCATGAATGATCCCGCGCTCTGGCGCGCGACGCAGCGGCTGACCGGCATGCTGTTCGTTGCCGGCGGCATCGTGCTGGTGGTTTGCGCGCTGCTGGTGCAGCATCCGACCTGGCTGATCGCCGCACTGCTGGCGGCGTTCCTGGTGCCGCTGCTCGTGGGTGGCATCTACAGTTACCGGTTGGCCAATCACACGCGATGATTGCCCGAAGCCGGCAAAGCGATCTTTCCGATGTGCAGACCTGGCAGATTTCGTCGCGCCGGCGCTAAATCCTTCCCCGGTTTCTTTTTTCCGTCATGCGGCTAGCGTAAAGCGCTAGATTCAGGATCACGATTCCCCAACGGGAACCGACGAAAGAAAATTCGGCCATGCAGTCACAACACATTGTCAGTGCCTACGACGACGAGCTGAAATTCCTGGCGCGGAAGATCGCCGCGATGGGCGGCCAGGCTGAGCGTATGGTCGATCAGGCGATCGCCGCTCTGGTCAATGCCGACCCGGCACTTGGCCAGAGGGTGATCCAGGACGACATCGTGCTCGACGAGGCCCAGCGCGAGATCGACGACAAGGCGATCCTGATCATCGCCAGGCGCCAGCCGATGGCGACCGACCTGCGCGAGATCGTCGGCGCGATCCGTATCTCGGCCGATCTCGAACGCGTTGGCGACCTTGGCAAGAACATCGCCAAGCGCGTGCTGGCGGTGGCCGAGGGCCGGCAACCCAACAGCCTGTTCCGCGGCCTGGAGGCGTTGGCGGAACTCGCGCTGACCCAGCTCAAGGAAGTACTCGACGTCTACGCCTCGCGTTCGGTCGAGCGTATCGGCTTCGTGCGCGACCGCGACGAGCAGATCGACGCCATGTACACCTCGCTGTTCCGCGAGCTTTTGACCTACATGATGGAAGATCCGCGCAACATCACCCCGTGCACGCACCTGCTGTTCGTCGCCAAGAACATCGAGCGCATCGGTGACCACGCCACCAACATTGCCGAGACGATCTATTACATCGTCACCGGAGAGCAGATGCCGCCCGAGCGCCCCAAGGAAGACAAGAGCCATCGCGTGACGCTGGAAGGCGAGGGAAAGTCGGGCTGAGCCACGATGGACGCGGGCTCTTCTGCGCCGGGTGGTGAAGGTCTAGAATAGTCTCCGATTGGCGGGGCTGATCCCCGCAGGGGTGCAGCATGACCGAACTGGCCAGGAAGTTCGACAAGGACCCCGAGCTGGAAGGCGGTGTCGTCGCCTCCAGCGTCTATTTCGGCGGCCGTCGTATTGCCGACATCCCGATCGAAGAAGCCGGCCTCTGGGCGGCCAAGGAAGGCCACGTCGTCTGGATTGGCCTGCTCGAGCCGGCCCGCGAGCTGCTGCTCAGGGTGCAGCGCCAGTTCAATCTGCACGACCTTGCCATTGAGGACGCCGAGCATCCGCACCAACGTCCCAAGATCGAGCAATATGGCGATGCCTTGTTCATCGTCGCACGCACAGCGCAGTTGGTGCAGGGTCGGGTGAATTTCGGCGAGACACACATGTTCGTCGGCAAGGGCTACATCGTCAGCGTCCGCCACGGCGTCTCGACCTCCTATGCCGCTGTCCGCCAGCATTGGGAAAGCTGTCCGAGCGCGCTGGCAAAAGGCGAGGACTTCATTCTCTACGCGATCCTCGATTTCATCGTCGACAACTACATGCCGGTGCTTGAGCAGATCGAGGAAGAGGTCGACCTCATCGAGGATGGCGTTCTGGCGCGGCCGATGACGTCGAAGGACATCGAGCGGCTCTACATGCTGCGGCGTGACCTGTTGCGCCTGCGCAATGCCGCCGGCCCACTGGTCGAGGTCTGTCGCCGCCTGACCAGCGCCGACCTGCCGCAGTTGCGACCGGCGATGCATCCGCTGTTTCGCGACGTCACCGACCATATCCGCACCGTGCTGGAAAAGGTCGACAATCTGCGCGAGGTGCTGGCCTTCGCCTTCGAGGCGAGCCTGCTTGTCGGCCAAAGCCAGGAAACGGCGATCGCCAAGAAGCTCGCCTCCTGGGCGGCCATCCTGGCCGTGCCGACGGCGCTTGCCGGCATCTACGGCATGAATTTTGCCGAGATGCCCGAGCTGCATTTCGAGTACGGCTATCCCACCGTGCTGGTCGCGATCGCGACGATCTGCTCGATCCTGTACTGGCGCTTCAGGAAGAACGGGTGGCTGTGAGAGCAGCAAATGGTGAGTAGCGGATAAGAAAAGGCCCCGGAACGCTTGGCGATCCGAGGCCTTTTTCAATTGTACTATTTGCTATTCGCTCAGCGCGAGCGGCGGCGCTCCGAGGCCGGCTGGAAGGCGATCTTCGAGTGGTAGCCGCAATAGGGCCCACTCTCACCGGCTTCGTTGCCGCAGAAACTGAAGTCTTCGCTCAGCGGATCGCCGTTCGGCCACTTGCACGTGCGCTCGCTGAGCTGAACCAGCTGCAGGCGGCGCGAGATCGGCACGACGACGTTCTCAACCGGGCGGATGTACTGGCGGGCAACCGGCTCGACCTCGAACTGCGCCTGCAGCGCGGTTGCGCCGATGCTGGCGGTCACGGTGCGCGTCGCCGTGACTGTGCGCTGCACAGTCTTGGTCGCGGTCGTTGCCTGCGTCGTCTTCTTCTGACGCGCCGGGGCAGCCGTCGCGCGGCCGCGGCTCGACAATTTCAGGCGGTGAACCTTGCCGATGACGGCATTGCGGCTGACGCCGCCCAATTGCGCCGCGATCTGGCTCGCGCTCAGACCTTCCGACCACAATTTCCTGAGTAGTTCGACCCGCTCGTCAGTCCAATTCATGAGACAGTGCTCCTGATTTAACGCGCAGTACTCGGAATCCTTCTCCGTCCGGGCAAAGCCGGTTGGACACCACATCTATTCGGTGATTATGTCCGCCGCACGAAATCTAGTTATTTCTCAATTACAATTACCGATGCGCTGACTCCGTGACAAGAGTCCGAGAGGGCAGCACGATTCGGTTTTTACGGTTTTCCCCAACTTGCCGAGATAACGTGGCTACGCGGCAACGGGTGGCGTGGAATGCGCTGGCATAAGCGACGTTTTCGTTGACTTCATGGCAGAAAAACCTGATATAGCCGCAGGCCGCCGCTCTGAGGCGGCTTTTTGATTTTCCGGGCTTCGGAGAGACATATAATGAGCGGTTCGGCGCTTTTCGAGACGTTTGCTCGTGCACCTCTGGCTTTCGAGCGAGGTGAGGGTTCCTGGCTGATCACCGAAACCGGCGAGCGATATCTCGATTTTGCTGGTGGCATCGCGGTAAATTCGTTGGGCCACAGCCATCCGCATCTCGTCCAGGCACTGACCGAGCAGGCTGCCAAGCTCTGGCACGTCTCCAATCTGTACCAGATCCCCGGCCAGAGCCGGCTTGGCGAACGCCTGGCCGAAAACTCCTTCGCCGACCGCGTCTTCTTCACCAACTCGGGTGCGGAAGCGCTGGAGTGCGCGATCAAGACGGCGCGCCGCTACCAGTATGTGAAGGGGCATCCCGAGCGTTACCGCGTCATCACCTTCGAGGGCGCCTTCCATGGCCGCACCCTGGCGACAATCGCCGCCGGCGGCCAGGCCAAATATCTTGAGGGCTTCGGTCCGAAGGTCGAAGGCTTCGACCAGGTCGCTTTTGACGACATCGATGCGGCGGAGAAGCTGATCGGACCGGAGACGGCGGCGATCATGCTCGAGCCGGTGCAGGGCGAGGGCGGCATCCGTCCGTTCCCGACCGCATCCCTGAAGCGCCTGCGCCAGCTTTGCGACAAGCACGGCCTGCTCTTGATTTTCGACGAAGTCCAGTGCGGCATCGGCCGGACCGGCAAGCTGTTTGCCCATGAATGGGCCGGCGTCAATCCGGACCTGATGGCGATCGCCAAGGGCATCGGCGGCGGTTTCCCGATGGGTGCCTGCCTGGCCACCGAAGAGGCAGCAAGCGCGATGACTGCCGGCGTGCACGGCACCACCTTTGGCGGCAATCCGCTTGCCATGGCCGTCGGCAATGCCGTGCTCGACGTCGTGCTCGAGGAAGGCTTCCTCGATGAGGTCAGCCGCAAGGCACTGCTGATCAAGCAGGGCCTTGCCGCCGTCGCCGACGAGTTCCCCGACGTGATCGAGGGTATCCGCGGTTCCGGCCTGATGCTCGGTCTCAAATGCACCATGCCCAACACCAAGGTGAACATGGCGCTGCGTGACCACAAGCTGCTTGCGGTGCCCGCAGGTGATAATGTGATCCGCCTGCTGCCGCCGCTGACGACCAGCGACGCGGACATCCAAGAGGCGCTCGCGCGGGTTCGCGCCGGAGCTGCCAGCCTTTCCAAGGCCGCCGCCAGCGGCGGCTGAACCCAAGGAAGTTACATGACCAGCGGGATTCGCCATTTCACCGACCTCTCGGCACTTTCCGGGAGCGACCTTCGCGGGATTCTCGACGACGCAGCCAAGCGCAAGGCGCGCCTGAAAGCCGGCGAGCGATCGAAGCCGCTGGAGGGCAAGGTACTGGCGATGATCTTCGACAAGCCGTCGACCCGCACGCGCATCTCGTTCGATGTCGGCATGCGTCAGCTTGGCGGCGAAACCATCATGCTGACCGGCACCGAGATGCAGCTCGGCCGCTCGGAATCGATCGCCGACACCGCCAAGGTGCTGTCGCGCTATGTCGACGCCATCATGATCCGCACCACCGCGCATGACCGACTGCTCGAGCTGACCGAGAATGCGACCGTTCCCGTCATCAACGGCTTGACCGACGACACCCATCCGTGCCAGCTGATGGCCGATATCCTCACCTTCGAGGAGCATCGCGGCCCGGTGCGCGGCAAGACCTTTGCCTGGACCGGTGACGGCAACAACGTGCTGCACTCGCTGCTCGAGGCTTCGGCCCGCTTCAGCTTCAGCGTCAACATCGCCGTGCCCGAGGGCAGCGAGCCGGAGCAGAAGTATATCGACTGGGCCCGCGCCAATGGCGGCAAGGTCATGATCACGCGCTCGCCCGAAGACGCGGTTCGCGGTGTCGACACCATCGTCACCGACTGCTGGGTGTCGATGGGCCAGGAGCATCGCGCCCGCGGCCATAACGTGTTCCTGCCTTATCAGGTCAATTCCGACCTGATGAAGCATGCCAAGCCCGACGCCCTGTTCATGCACTGCCTGCCGGCGCATCGCGGTGAGGAAGTGACCGACGAGGTCATCGACGGCCCGAACTCGGTGGTCTTCGACGAGGCGGAAAACCGGCTGCACGCGCAGAAGGCCGTGCTCGCCTGGTGCCTGGGCGCTTGAATGCGTGATCCCGCGACCCTATCTGGGGCGGGATCATTCAATTATCATCAAAGCCATGTTCTGCGACCGTCGGCGGACCGACCGGGCGCGGAACTCTATAGATGGGACAAGTTCCAGTGACTGACACCGAACGCAAGCTCGGCGAATTCGGGTTCGCCGGCGACGACCATGTCGTTCCATTCCAGGTCGAGCCGCTCGACGTGCGTGGCCGCACCGTCCAACTCGGCCCGCTGCTCGACCAGATCCTCGGACGGCACGACTATCCCGAGCCGGTGGCCAGGCTCCTGGCTGAGGCCTGTGTGGTCACGGTGCTGCTCGGCACGTCGCTGAAATTCGAAGGCAAGTTCATCTTCCAGACCCGCACTGACGGGCCGGTCGACATGCTGGTCGCCGACTTCACCACGCCGCATTCGCTGCGCGCCTATGCACGCTTCGACGCCGACCGCGTCGATGCGGCGATAGAGGCCGGCATGACCGCGCCCGAGGATCTGCTCGGGAGCGGCGTGCTGGCGCTGACCATCGATCAGGGCGAGCATACCCAACGCTACCAGGGCATCGTCGAACTCAACGGCATCACGCTGGAAGAGGCGGCGCGCGCCTATTTCCGCCAGTCGGAACAGATCCCCACCGAGGTCAAGCTGTCGGTGGCAAAGCTCGTGCTGCCGGCCGAAGGCGGCCCGCGCGAGCATTGGCGTGCCGGCGGCCTGTTGGCGCAGTTCCTGCCCGACTCGCCCGAGCGCCGGCGCGTGGCCGACATCCATGGCGGCGACGGCGACGAGCGCGACATCGCAGTCCACCCGGACGACAACTCCTGGCAGGAGCTTCTGGCGTTGGTCGGAACCATCGAGCCGACCGAACTGATCGACCCGACGGTCGGCACCGAAAGGCTGCTCTACCGCCTGTTCCACGAGCATGGCGTGGTCGTCTATGACGGCGTTCGCGTCGTCGACGAATGCTCGTGTTCGGGCCAGAAGATCAAGGGCATCCTGCAGGGCTTCACGGCCGAGGAAATCACTGACAGCGTCGAAGACGGCGTCATCCGCGTCGCCTGTGAGTTCTGCTCCAAATCCTACGAATTCGACCCGGCAGAATTCGCACCGGTACAGTGAAGTCGGGCGCAATGATGCGTCAGTTCAGCCTGGGGCGAGCATCGGGCAAGTCGAGCGAGAAGGCCGGGATGGCGATGTCGAACATCTCGCCCGCCTCGTTGCGCATGGTGTAGCGCCCGACCATGATGCCTGACGGCGTCGAGAGCGGGCAGCCGGACGCATATTGATAGCTGTCGCCGGGATTGAGCTCGGGCTGGTCGCCGACCACGCCCGGGCCGCGCACTTCTTCGACCTTGCCGCTCGCATCGGTGATGTGCCAGTAGCGCGACAGCAACTGGACGAATTCGTCGGAATTGTTCTCGATGGTGACGCGGTAACCCCAGACGTAGCGGTTTTCCGCTGGCTCCGACTGGTCCACCAGATAGAAGGGCTCGACCTCGACCGCGATATTGCGGGTGATTGCGCGATACATATGCTGCGCTCCTTGGCCTGCACGATGACAGAGTCCGCCGCGCGAGGCTGCGGGTCAACTGCTGTTCGACAAAATCACGCCGATTGTGATGAGGCTGTGGCGGATCTTACCGCCCGCTTGAACGGCGCTCCCGGTTGCGGAGCGCCGTTGTCCCGGGCGTCTAGCGCGCCGCCTTCAGCGCGTCGCCGATGTCGTTGAGCAGGTCGTCGGCGTCTTCGAGGCCGACTGACAGACGCAGCGTGCCGTCGTCGATGCCGAGCTCGGCGCGGGCCTCGTCGGTGAGGTTCTTGTGCGTCGTCGTCGCCGGATGGGTGATCAGGCTCTTGGCGTCGCCGAGATTGTTCGAGATCAGCACGATCCGCAGCGCGTTCTCGAAGGCGAAAGCGGCTTTCTTGCCGCCCTTGACGTCGAAGCAGATCAGCGTCGAGCCGCCCGACATCTGGCGCTTGACGATGTCGGCCTGCGGGTGGTCGGCGCGGCCCGGATAGATCAGGCGCGACACTTCAGGCTGCTCGGCGAGGAAGTCGGCGATCTTTCCGGCGGTCTCGGTCTGCTGGCGCACGCGCAGCGGCAGTGTCTCCAAGCCCTTGAGCAGCGTCCAGGCGTTGAACGGCGACAGGCTCGGGCCGGTGTGGCGGAAGTAGTCGTGCAGGTTCTCATCGATCCACTTCTTGTCCGACAGGATGACGCCGCCGAGGCAGCGGCCCTGGCCGTCGATGTGCTTGGTGGCAGAATAGACGACGACATGGGCGCCGAGCTCGAGCGGCTTCTGCTGCATCGGCGTGGCGAAGACATTGTCGACGACGAGGCGTGCGCCGATCGAATTGGCAAGGGTCGCGACCGCCGCGATGTCGACGACTTCGAGCGTCGGGTTGGTCGGGCTTTCCAGGAAGAACAGCTTGGTGTTGGGCTGGACCGCCTTTTCCCAGTTCTCGATCAGCGTGCCGTCGACCAGCGTCGCCTCGATGCCATACTTGGGCGCCAGCGTCTCGACGACCCAACGGCACGAGCCGAACAGGGCACGGGCAGCAACGATGTGGTCGCCGGCCTTCAGGCCGCACAGGATGGCGGCGGTGACGGCCGCCATGCCGGAGGCGGTGGCACGTGCGTCCTCCGCGCCTTCGAGCGCACACATGCGCTTTTCGAACATGTCGACGGTGGGATTGGCGTAGCGCGAATAGATGAAGCCGGGGGTCTCGCCCTTGAAGCGGGCCTCGGCGCTTTCGGCGCTTTCATAGACATAGCCCTGGGTCAGGAAGATCGATTCCGAGGTCTCGCCGAAGCCGGAGCGAAGGCTGCCGCCATGGACGAGGGTGGTCTGGGGTTTCCAGTTACGCTGCTTTTCGGAGCTCATAGCCAAATCCAAATACAAAAAAACCGGCCGCGATAAGTCGCAACCGGTCCACAACGCGGCCCTTTAGCGACTTGTTTAACGTGGCTGCAAGCCGACCGGCCAAATCACCACGGGATAAATGTCCTTTAGACCCGCAGCCTGCTTGCGTCAATTGCGAGGACGACTAAACGTTTTGGGCCACGCACATGAGCCCGGAAACGGTCGGGATCCAGCGGCCCCGGCTCGCTTTTTGGGCTGGTGGCGCTGTAGAGGAGTGAGGCAATTGCGGCAGTCGGGCATTCTTCCAGACCAGGACATCGCGGCGCTGTTTGCGTCGGGCGCGCTCAAGGCGTCGCCGCTCGATGCCGACCAAATCCAGCCGGCGAGCCTCGACCTGCGCCTTGGCGCCATCGCATATCGCGTGCGCGCGTCCTTCCTGCCTGGCCCCAATTCGCTGGTTCAGGCCAAGCTCGACCGGCTCAAGCTGCACGAGATCGACCTGAGCAATGGCGCGGTGCTGGAGACGGGCTGCGTCTACATCGTGCCGCTGCTGGAGAGTCTTGCTTTGCCTGCCGAGATATCGGCCTCGGCCAACCCGAAGAGCTCGACCGGCCGCCTCGACATCTTCACCCGTGTCATGACCGACCGTGGCCAGGAGTTCGACAAGATTCCCGCCGGCTACAGCGGCCCGCTCTATCTCGAAGTCAGCCCGCGCACCTTCCCGATCGTCGCGCGCAAGGGTTCGCGCCTGTCGCAGATCCGCTTCCGCAAGGGAAATGCGCTGTTGTCGGAAACCGAGCTCAACGCGCTGCACCTGTCCGACCGGCTGGTGGCGATCGATCCGCCAAACATTTCAGGGGGCGGCATCGCGCTGTCGATCGACCTTGCCGGTGCGCCCGGCAGCATCGTCGGTTATCGTGGCAAGCACCATACCGGCCTCGTCGACGTCGACAAGCGCGCCGCCCAGAAGGTCGTCGACTTCTGGGAGCCGATCTACAATCATGGCGCCGAGGAATTGGTGCTCGACCCGGACGAGTTCTACATCCTGGTGTCGCGCGAGGCTGTGCATGTGCCGCCGCTCTACGCCGCCGAAATGACGCCGTTCGACCCGCTGGTCGGCGAGTTCCGCGTCCACTATGCCGGCTTCTTCGATCCAGGCTTCGGCCATTCCGGCGCCGGCGGCACCGGCAGCCGCGCCGTGCTCGAGGTACGCAGCCACGAAGTGCCGTTCATCCTGGAACACGGCCAGGTCGTCGGCCGCCTCGTCTACGAGCACATGCTGGCACGCCCGAAAGCGCTTTATGGCACCGACCTCGGCTCCAACTATCAGGCTCAGGGACTGAAGCTCTCAAAGCATTTCCGTACGGACTGACCTTAGGTCAGGGTCTGCCGACCTTAGTCTGCTTGTCCATTTCAAGCCGCTGTGCTTGGCTGCGGGCAGGGACGCCCGACATAAGGGTGCCCGGCAAATGGAGAGGATCATGCAGATTTCGTGGAAGTTCGCTTGCGCTGCTTCGCTGGCAGCGCTGTTGTCTGCGGCGGGCGATGCCTCGGCGCAGGACTCAACAAAGCTCAAGATCGCCACAGAGGGGGCCTATCCGCCCTTCAACAATCTGAGCGCCGACGGCAAGCTCGTCGGCTTCGACGTCGACATCGCCAATGCGCTGTGCGCTCAGATGAAGGTCGAATGCGAGATCGTCGCCCAGGATTGGGACGGCATCATTCCGGCGCTGCAGGGCAAGAAGTTCGACGCCATCGTCGCCTCGATGACCATCACCGAGGAACGCAAGAAGCAGGTTGCCTTCACCAACAAATATTACACCACGCCGCTGGCGCTGATTGCGCTCAAGACCTCCGAGTTGACCTCACCGGAGCCCGATGCGCTGAAGGGCAAGTCGGTGGGCGCACAGGCCTCGACGACGCAGAGCATCTATGCAGAGGACCACTATGCCAAGGCCGGCGCCGACGTGAAGCTCTATCCGACGCAGGACGAGGCCGTGGCCGACCTGACCAATGGCCGCCTCGACGCCGTCGTCGCCGACAAGTTCGTGCTCGTCGACTGGATGAAGACCACCGGTCAGGATTGCTGCAAGATGATCGGCGATCTCAAGGGCACCGAATCCGAGACCGGCATTGCCGTCCGCCTCGATGACACCGCCTTGCGCGACAAGCTTAACGCCGCCATTGACGCCATCTACAAGGACGGCACCTACGCCAAGATCAACGCGAAGTATTTTGACTTCGATATTTATGGCGCGGATTGATCGCTGATACCTGAACACCGAAGGCCGGGCGCTTGCGTCCGGCCTTTTCGTATCCGGAGCAGGCGTCGCAAGACGCATGTGATAGCACCCGCCTCGGGTTGGCTGCGGGCAGGGCGAAAGATCTTGCTGCAAAAATTGGAGCGGGTAGCGGGAATCGAACCCGCGCGTTCAGCTTGGGAAGCTGACAGGCTACCATTACATCATACCCGCGCGGGCACTTGGTTAGCATTCGCCTTGCGGGCAGGCAATCGGGAAACGTGTTGTACCAGTACCGACGCAATTCGGCTGCTGCGCCGGGCGAGGTTATTTGTGCTTCCGCAGGATCGACAGCGCTTTGCGCAGCTCGGACAGTGCAATCTCGCCATAGGCGCGCTGCTTGAGCTTCCCGCCATATCCGGCGCGGAGGATCTTTCGTGCCTGGCTGCCGGAAAAGCGGGCAAGGATTTCACGGCAAAAGACACGCGAGCGAAACTCGGCCGCCAGTGTTGGTGCATTTGCCAGGAAGACCGCGAACACCTTGCGGTCGCCGTAGAACCTGCGCAGTCGCTTGGGTGTTTCGCGGGTGATGAGATCCAGCACCGACCAGTAGCCGCCGTCGAGCATCCAGGCATATCTGCCTGCATTGGCCAGGAGAAAATCGATATCGGTCAGCGTCGCTTCCTCGGCGAGCCGGTAGTATTCCGGCGTCCCGGACCGAAGCCAGGGCGAGCTTTCATGGTTCGAGAAGGCGTTTTCCCCATGCAGCCTGTAGCCTGACAGAACGACATCGATAAGGGCGCTGCCGCCAAAGCCATGGCACATGAAGTTGAAGTAGCCGTCCGCCGCCCGCATGTGTCTGGCTTCGCCGCCGCGCCGGACCAGCCGCAAGTGCGACGCCCGGTACATGTTTGCCGTACCGGGACTCCATTGCCAGCCGCTTGCCCACCTCGGCACGAGAACGGTCCGCGCCGACAGTTGCTGGAAGTGCTGCTGTGAGACGGTCGGCAGCCGGAAGACGGACGCTTCGACATGCAAGTTTCGCGTCTGGCTCTGGCTGTCGACGGCGCCGCCGCCAGCGGCAGCCAGGATGTTTCCCACCGCGTCCATTTCCGCGACGCTGGACGAGGTGAAGGCAACGCTTTGCCGCAGCGCCAGGTGAGCCTGGACATGCATCGACGCGTAGGTCGACAGCAGCACATCGTCGGCATCGACGAAGCTGACGAAGCCGCCCTTGATCTTGTCGAGCGACCAGAATGCCGCGCCAAGCTGGCCGAGATTTTCCGGCAGCGTTTCGATACGGAAGCGACTGTCATTGCCGACATGTCTGGCGATGACCTCGACGCTGTCGTCGGTCGAGCCATTGTCGATGACCAGGCACTCAAAATTGGGGTAGTCCTGCGCCTTGATCGAGTCGATCGTCGCACCGACGTAGCGGCCATAGTTCCAGGCGATGACGACGAAGCTGACCAAGGGCGGCTTGATCGACCCGCCGGAGGCCTCGTCGATGCTCCGCCCGCCGATGGTGAAACCTGAAGCGGCATCGCGGGACGGGCTCCAGGTCTTGCGGACGATCACCTGGTAGTCGTTGTGCAGGACCTCGTACTCTCCTGCTGTTGCCTGGAGAAAGGCGTCGATGCCGGGCTTTGGGCGCTCGGCGGCCGGCTTGGCCGGCTGCCACAGATAGTCGTCCAGGATCATGATGCCGCCCGAGGCAAGCAGGTCCCAGCTCTGCTGGGCGTCGGTGAAAGCCGAGGCGGCATGGTGGTCGCCGTCGACATAGACGACGTCGAAGCGGCGCGACTCGCGCTGCAGTTCCGACAGCGCCTCGATCGAGAAGGCCTTCAGCTTTTCGAGCCGGTCGGAAAAGAGCTTCGTGTTGGCATCGAAGCGTGCCTCGACTTCGCTCATGTCGGTGTGATGGCGCGAGCCGGGTGTCCTGTGCTCGACGCTGCCCTCGAATGTGTCGATGCAGGTCAGATGGCAATTAGGCAGGAACTTCAGGAAAAACAGCGCCGAGCGGCCCTCGAAGGAGCCAATTTCCAGAACCCGCAGCGGCTCCTGCGCGCGCTCGCGCAGCAGCTTTTCCCAGATCGGGATGTGGTGGGATGTCCAGTCCCTGCTGAAAGCGCTGCCGTCGAAATAGTTCATTCAAACGCGCCTATTGGCCTGGAAATGCCGAACTTGTAGAAACATGAGCGACATTGCATGAGCTTGCCCGCCAAGCAATGCCTGTAGCGAAAGCAGAGGCCGACATGCGTCCAGAAAAGCGGGTACTGGTTACAGGTGGAGCGGGTTTTCTTGGCTCGCATCTTTGCGAACGGCTTCTCGCGGCAGGGACGCGTGTCTTGTGCGTCGACAATTTCTACACCGGTGCGCGCGCCAATGTCGCACACCTTGCCGAACATTCCCGTTTCGAATTGATCGAGCACGACGTCTGCCAGCCGCTTTTTGTCGAAGTCGACGAGATCTACAACCTGGCCTGTCCGGCGTCGCCCATCCATTACCAGCGCGATCCGGTGCAGACCACCAAGACCAGCGTGCTCGGCGCCATCAACATGCTTGGCCTCGCCAAGCGTCTAGGCGCCAGGATCCTCCAGGCCTCGACATCGGAAGTCTATGGTGACCCGGCCGTCCACCCGCAGGACGAGAGCTACTGGGGCAACGTCAATCCGATCGGCCCGCGCTCGTGCTACGACGAGGGCAAGCGCTGCGCCGAAACGCTGTTCTTCGACTACCGGCGACAGCACCATCTGGAGATCAAGGTCGCCCGCATCTTCAACACCTATGGCCCGAGGATGCAGCCCGATGACGGGCGCGTCGTCTCCAACTTCATCATGCAGGCGTTGCGCGGCGACAGCATCTCGATCTTCGGCGGCGGCACGCAGACGCGGTCGTTCTGTTATGTCGACGACCTCGTCGACGGCCTGATCAGGCTGATGGCCTCTCCACGCGATTTCACCGGACCGGTCAATCTGGGCAACCCGGAGGAGTTTTCGATGATCGAGCTCGCCCGCGCGGTTCTGGCCGAGACGGGCAGCAGGTCGCGGCTCGAGTTCTTGCCGTTGCCCGAGGATGATCCGAAGCAGCGGCGGCCCGACATCACCTTGGCCGGTACTCTCGGCTGGCGACCCGCCACGCCGCTGGAGCAGGGCCTTCAGCGCACGGTTGCCTATTTCCAGGAACTGATGGACGCTCAACCGCACATCAAGGACGGTGGCGTGGTGGCTGCTGCTTCCTGAGCGCGACTGGCGACGGCCTAGGCGCGCCCGTTGCTGCGCTCGGCGACGTCCTTCGCCTGCACCGAACCGCCCTTGGCCAGTTCGACCATATCGGCGAGCAACTCGACCTGATCGAAAAAGCAGACGCGGCCGCGGCCGTCCTGCTTGGCGCGGTAGAGGGCGGCGTCGGCGCGCTTGAAGTAGGTACCGATGTCGCTGCTGTCGTTGCCGATCAAGGTGACACCGACGCTGGCGCCGATGGAAATCTGGTGACCGCCGATGTCGTAGGGTGCGCAGAGCGCCTCGACGATGCGGCAGCCGAGCGAAACCGAAGCGTCCGGCTGTCGGCTGTCATTCTGGATGACGGCGAATTCGTCGCCGCCGAGGCGCACGAGGCAATCCGCCGCGTCGACACAGCCGCGCAGCCTGTCGGCGACCACGCACAGCAGCGCGTCGCCGACAGGGTGGCCGAGCGTGTCGTTGACCTGCTTGAACAGGTCGAGGTCGAGGCAGAGCAGGGCGCGGGCGCGGCCATCCCGGACATTGCCGACCGCCAGTTCGAGCTGCTGGCGAAACAGGATGCGATTGCCGAGCCCGGTCAGCGTGTCGTGATGCGCCAGATAGGCGATGTCGGCCTGCGCGCGCTTGCGTTCGTCGATGTCCTCTAGCAGCCCGACCCATTCGATGATGCGCCCGTCTGTGTCGAACACCGGGGCACCTTGCGAGCGAACCCAGAGCCAGCGTCCGTCACTGACCTTGAGACGGAACTCGACATCGAGCGGCGTGTTTTGCTTGAGCGCCTCGGCCCAGGCGGCGGAGGTAATCGGGCGATCGTCGGGATGGATGGCGTTGGTCCACTCCTGGCCCTCGACCTCGCTTTCCGGCCGGCCGGTGAGTTGCTCCCAGCCGGTCGCGAGGCCAGCGCTGCCATCCCCGTCGCGACGCCACAGCACAATGGCACCCGTTTCGGCGATGGTGCGATAGCGGCGCTTTTCGCTGCGCAGGGCATTTTCGGCCCTGGCAAAGCTCTGGCGCAGGATCTCGAATTCCTGGATTGAGGATGGGGCAACCGAGGCCGCCTCCGTCTCCTGTCCATCGGCGATGGCATTGCTGTAGCGGGCCAGTGCCTGCACAGGCTGCAGGATGCGTTTGCCGAGCCACATCGCCACGCAGACGGCAAGCAGCAGGCTCATGCCTGCACCCAACATCAGATTGAACATCGGGTCGCGCCAGCGCGCGTCGAATACGGTCGTCGATTCACCGACGATGATCACCCAGCCCGGTGTGCCAGCCAGCTTCTGGAAAGACAGGATGATCGGCAGGCCTTCAATGGTCTTTGCCGCAAAAAGTCCGGCATTGGTTCCAAGCGCCTCCAGTTTGGGCCAGTCCGGAGCGACTTGGCCAATGAACCGGCTGGCGTCACGCGAACGTGCGAGAATGCGCCCGTTGCCGTCGGTGACGGCCACCAATATGTCGGTCGGCGCGCGCTTGCCGCGCTGCAAGGTCTGGATCAGGTCTTGAGGTGACGTCGACATGACGTAGGCAGCGGTCCCGCGCTTGCCCGGAGGGGCGGGCACAGCCAGCACGAGGCGCGGCTCGTTGCCTGTGGTAAGCACATTCGAGACAACGTTCGCCTGCGTGCTCATGGCAAGCACTGCGGCATCCGCCGCCGCGTTCGACCTGGCGCGCAAGGCCGGGACGCGATCGTTGGCGATCAGCGCCACATTGTTGTCGGCGCCGAGCACCCACAGTTCCGGCTCAGGGAGCGGTTCGGGATCGGGAATCTCACGATGTTGCGCCAGCACCGACATGTTGGCGAAGCGGCTGCTCAGCTCTCCTTCGATGGCATTGGCCAGCGTGCGAGCGGTGTCGTTCAAGCGCGCGACTGCCGCATCCCTGTAGGCGCTTCCGGCAGACCAGACCGCAACCGCCGATACTGCGACCACGGGAAGCAGGCAGGCCAACGCCAAGGCGATGAGGTAGCTGTTGAGACCGCGTTTGGCTTGCGAGTTCTTCTCCATTCCCACCGCGCGCTCAACTCCCGACGATCCATCAGAAGTTGCTAATCGCCCGAGAATGTTTTCCAAAAGGTCAACGCGGATGTATCGTCCTGCGTGAAATGTCTGCCGATCACATGAATCGCAGGTTGTGCAGCGCGGGTGGCATCGGCGTCAGCACCTTGAAGCGCGTGGCGCAATCACGATATGCCTGATGGCTCGAATCGCAGGAGATCGAACTTGTCCGGATTGACGCGCTTTCTCGGCGACACCCCGCTCAGGGTGTTCATCAAGCTGCTGGTCATCTCCTTCCTCGTCGGCATCGTCATGTCAGCCTTCGGCTGGTCGCCCTTCGACGTGATCTACGGCATCCGCGATTTCTTCGTCGACATCTGGCGCATGGGCTTCCGCGCCGTCGATCGCTTCCTCGGCTACTTCCTGCTGGGTGCCGCGATCGTCGTGCCGGCCTTCATCATTCTGAGGCTGTTCAGCTACCGCAAATAGCTGCCGCCCCGTCTGGCATGATCTTTTCCGAAACGCGATTGATGCGTTTCGGGGCCATGCTCAGGCGAAGGCGGCCGCCGTATCGAACAGGATGGCGTGGCGGGCGGCAAGGGCTGCGACATCGGTCGAATAGCCGCCGCCGATCACCCCGCACAATGGCACGCCACGTCCGCGAAAGTGCCCAATGACGAGACGCTCGCGCCGGCGCAGCCCCTCGTCGCTCAGCGCTAGACGGCCAAGCCGATCCTCGCGATGCGGATCGACGCCGGCATTGTAGAAGACGATGTCCCATCTGCCGTGTCGTGACAGGCCGGCAAGGGCGTCGGTGAGAGCATCCAGATAGGCATCGTCGCCAGTCTTGTCGGGCAAGCCGATGTCGAGGCTCGAGGCGACCTTGCGCACCGGGTAGTTCTTTTCGGCATGCATCGAGAAAGTGAACACCGAAGGAGTGCTGGCAAGGATCTCGGCGGTGCCGTCGCCCTGATGCACATCGAGATCGACAACCAGGATGTTCTCGACCTGCCCATCTTCGAGTAGCGCCAGTGCGGCGACGGCGACGTCGTTGAAGGTGCAGAAGCCGGCGCCCTGGGCGCGGCGGGCATGGTGACTGCCGCCGGCGGCGTTGCAGGCGATGCCATGGCTGAGTGCCAGCCGTGCCGAAGCCAGCGTGCCACCTGCGGCGAGCTGGGCGCGCCGCGACACGCGCTCACCGACAGGAAAGCCGATCTCGCGCTCGATATGGTGCGGCACCGTGCAGGTCAGCACTTGGTCGACATAGGTAGCGTCATGCGCAAGCCTGAGATAGTGCGGCGCGATCGGTTCGGCCCGGTTGACCCCGCTGGTCAGGCCGAGGGCTTCGAGCCGTGCCATCAGCGCCGTGTATTTGCCCATCGGGAAGCGGTGGTCGGCGGCAAAGCCGGCATCGTAGTCGGGATGGCTGACGATCTGAAGCGGCATGGAGGGGTGCTGAACCAGGAGGGCGAAATCGATTGTTGCCGTAACTTAAATGGTTGCGGGCGTTGGGGAAACCGGGGCATGTGCCCTAGGGAGATTCGGCAACTGGGAGGACTTTCGTTGGAATACGCATCGCCAGAGGGCCGCGTGACGCCTTTTTCCGTCACCAACCGCTCGGTGTTGGCGATTGCCGTGCCAATGACCCTGGCCTATCTGACCACGCCTTTCATCGGCCTTGTCGGCACCGGCGTCGTCGGGCAGTTCGGTGATGCCGCCCTGCTCGGCGGCCTGGCAGCCGGTGCTGTCGCCTTCGATGTCGTCTTCACCAGCTTCAACTTTCTGCGTGCCGGCACGACGGCGCTGGTGGCGCAGGCTTTCGGCCGCGGCGATGCCTCCGAAGAGCAGGCGGTGTTCTGGCGCGCCGTGGTGATCGCCCTGATTGCCGGCATCGTGCTGGCGCTGACTGCACCACTGACCTCGCTTGCCGGGCAGTGGTTCATGCAGGCCGAGCCGCGCGTCAACGAGACGCTCGACCACTATGTCCGTATCCGCATGCTGGGCGCGCCCTTTGCCCTGATCAACTACGCCATCCTCGGCTACATCCTCGGGCGGGGCGAGGGCAGTTTCGCGCTGTTTCTGCAAGCGACGCTCAATGGCGTCAACATCGTCGTCTCCATCCTGCTTGGGCTGCATTTCGGCTGGGGCGTCGAAGGTGTTGCCTGGGCCGCCGTTGCCGGCGAGCTTGCCGGCATGGTCATCGGACTGGCGGTGCTGCTGCGGCGTTTCGGGCGCGAGCCCAGGCTGGCGCGCCGGCGCATCTTCGATGCCGCCGCGTTCAAGCGACTGTTCGTGCTCAACCGCGACATCATGATCCGCTCTTTGTCGCTGCTCATAGCCTTCGCGCTGTTCACCCGCCAGGGCGCCCAGTTCGGCACGGTGACCCTTGCGGCCAACGCGGTGTTGATGAATTTCTTCATCGCTGCCGGCTTCTTCCTCGACGGCTTTGCCGCCGCTGCCGAACAGCTCGCTGGCCGCGCCGTTGGCGCGCGCTACGAGCCGGCTTTCCGCAAGGCGGTCTATCTCTGCTCGATCTGGGGCTTTGCGCTGGCCGGCAGCATGACGGCGGCACTCATGATCTTCGGCGCCGACCTGATCGCGTTGATCTCGACGGCCGAGGACGTGCGCGCCGCAGCCATCGCCTTCCTGCCCTGGGCGGCATTCACCGCGCTGAGCGGCGTGCTTGCCTTCCAGATGGACGGCATCTTCATTGGCGCCGCCTGGTCGCGCGATATGCGCAACATGATGGTGATCTCGTTGCTGGTGTTCATCGCGGCACTTGCGGTGCTGCCCTCAGCCTACGGCAATGCCGGGCTATGGGCAGCCCTGCACCTGTTGCTGATCGTGCGCGGCCTGTGCCTGCTGGCGATCCTGAAGCCCAGGGCGCGGGCAACGTTTCAGAGCGGTGTCGCGGCCCACTGATCGAGCTTGCTGTCACGCAGCTCGGAGATGCTCTTGAGGCCTTCGCGCGCAGCAAAGTCAGACATGCCGCGCACGATGCGCGCCGGCAGCGACGGGCCCGCATAGACCATGCCGGTGTAGAGCTGGACGAGGTCGGCGCCGGCACGGATCTTCTCCAGTGCCGTGTCAGTCGAGTCGACACCGCCGACGCCGATGATGGCGCGCTGCGGGCCAAGCAGCTTGCGCATGCGCGCAAGAACCGCCGTCGAGCGCGCGAACACTGGCTTGCCTGACAGGCCGCCGGTCTCGCCGGTGTGGGCCGGGCTGCGCAGCGCAGGCCTCGTGATGGTGGTGTTGGAGACGATGACGCCGTCGATCGCCTTTTCGGTCACTTCGGCCGCGATGTCTTCGAGCTCTGCCTCGTGCAGGTCGGGCGCGATCTTGAGGAAGATCGGAACGGCATGGCCAGCTTCGGCGCGGGCGATCATGACGCTGGCCAGCAACTCTGCGAGCTGTTCGCGTGCCTGCATGTTGCGCAGACCGGGCGTGTTGGGCGACGAAATGTTGACCGTGAGATAAGAGGCATGGCGGGCGAAGCGCTTCACGCCGAGCACATAGTCACCGATGCGGTTTGTGCTGTCCTTGTTGGCGCCGATGTTGACGCCGACGATACCGGGCCGGCCGGCGCGGGCAATGAGGCGCTTTTCGCAGGCGTCATGGCCTTCATTGTTGAAGCCGAGCCGGTTGATGACGGCATCGTCCTCGACGAGGCGGAAGATGCGCGGCTTGGGATTTCCCGCCTGCGGCAGCGGCGTCACCGTGCCGATCTCGGCGAAGCCGAAGCCGAGCCCGAGCAAGGCGTCCGGCACCTCCCCGTTCTTGTCGTAGCCGGCTGCCATGCCGAGCGGATTGGGAACGTCGAGCCCGGCGATCTTCAGCCGCAGGCGGGCATCACGCGGGGCGCGGCCGCCGACCGGCAGGCCGCAGCGCAGCGCCTTGATCGACATCCCGTGTGCGGTCTCGGCATCGAAGCTGAACAGCAGATGCCGGCCAAGACGGTCGAATGCGCTCATGCTTCAAGCTCCGGAAAATCGTGGGCGCCGTCGGCGTTGAGCGGCAGGGGGCGAACCCATTTGGCGGCGCTGGCCTCGAGCTGGGCATAGAGATGCGGGAATAAGGCGCCGCCGCGCGAGACCTCGTATTTCAGCGCCGGGCCGAGGCGCTCGGCGTCGATGGCAATGAGCAGCAGGTCGGCCTGCCCAGTGAAGTGTTTGGCGGCGGTTTCCACCACCTGTTCAGCAGTCGAGAAATGGATGAAGCCGTCGGCGAGATCGATCGGCGCGCCGGTGAAGATGCCGCTGCGTTCGGCCTCGCGCCACATCGCTTCGGGACAGATCTTGTAGATGGTCTTCGTCATACGGGCGCTATAGGCTGAAAGCATCATGCGGGAAAGGGCAGCTTTCATTGCCCACCGCAATTTGGGCCCAATGCTTTCAGACAATGCGCACCGTCCGCGAATGGAGACAGCTATGCGCCGCGCTTTTTTGATGCTCATTCCCTTCATCGCCGGCCTCGGTGCCGGACCGGCGCTGGCCGCCGAAACGCAGCGCTACCAGATGGAAAAGACCGACAAGGGATATGTCCGCATGGACACCCAGACCGGCGAGATGTCGATCTGCGAGGAACGCGACAATCAGCTGGTCTGCAAGCTGGCCGCCGACGAGCGATCGGCCTTGCAGGACGAACTCGGCCGCGTGCAGTCCGAACTGAAGGCGCTCGATGAACGCATCGTGAAACTCGAGAACTCGCTGACAGCCCAATTGGAATCGAAACTGCCGACCGAGGAAGAGTTCCAGAAGAGCATGGGCTACATGGAGCGCTTCTTCCGCAGCTTCATGGGCATCGTCAAGGACATGGAAAAGGAAGACCAGGCGCCACAGATGGCGCCCGCACCGAACAAGACCTGAGCGGATTTTGTGCCTTGGCGGCCTGAAAGTTGAGCATGAACGGCCAACTCACCGGGCGATTTGACTTTAGCTGCTTGAAAAGACGCCACCGGGCCGCATAATCACGGCCGACGGTCCAAGACGCACAGAACGGTCGGGGCCTCGGGAGGGATATTTGCCAGCAGGCCACAAGTTCGTCATCGCGGACGACCATCCGCTGTTCCGCGGCGCTCTCAAACAGGCTATTGCCGGGCTGGCCGACGTGTCGAGCGTGCTCGAGGCCGGCGACTTCGAGAGCGTCAAGGCGATCGTTGCGGCGAATGAAGACATCGACATCGTGCTGCTCGACCTGTCGATGCCCGGCGCTTCGGGGCTCTCCGGTCTGATCTCGCTGCGGGGCATCCATGCGACCGTGCCCGTCGTCATCGTCTCGGCCCATGACGACCCCGAAACCATCCGCCGCGCGCTCGAGCTCGGCGCTTCCGGCTTCATCTCCAAGTCGGCGAGCATGGACGACATCCGCAACGCCATCGAGGCGGTGCTGTCGGGCGAAATATCGGCCCCCGGTGACATCGACCTCGGCGTCGAGCGCGATCCCGAAATCTCCGACCTGATCAAGCGCCTGCAGTCGCTGACGCCGCAGCAGACGCGTGTGCTCGGCATGCTGGCGGAGGGCCTGCTCAACAAACAGATCGCCTACGAGCTAGGCGTCTCGGAAGCGACGATCAAGGCGCATGTCTCGGCGATCCTGCAGAAGCTCGGCGTCGACAGCCGCACCCAGGCCGTCATCCTGTTGTCCAAGATCGGCGGCGAGCCGCGCCCGGCGGCGTGAGCATCCCGAAACGCGGACGCCGGTTTTCGGCATAGATCATGCTCGCAAAGCAGGGTCACTCGGCGGCGTGGGCCATGCGCCGCATCCGGTTCATCATCGAACGCAGGACAGCGGGCTTCAGCGGCTTGTTGAGCACGGCGACATCGAGCTGGTCGGCTGCGGCGCGCACCTCGTTGGAACGGTCGGCGGTGATCAGCACGGCAGGTGTCGCTTCGCCATAGACCGTGCGCAGCGAGCGAATGACGTCGAGACCGTTTTCGCCGTCGAGATGATAGTCGGCGAGGATGATTTCCGGTGCCGGTCCGTCGGGCTCGCCGGCGATGAATGCAGCCGTTCCCGAATAGGTGCGCACCTCGCAGCCCCAGCCTTCAAGCAATAGCCGCATGCCTTCCAGGATGCGGGCGTCGTTGTCGATGCAGACGACCGTCAGGCCGTTCAGCGCGGCCGCGGCCTGGATGCGCGGCCGGGCGGCCGCCGCCGCTGGCAGTTCCTCGGCAGTGGTGACGGGCAGGATGACCGAGAAGCGGGTGCCCTTGCTCTTGTGCGACTCGATCTGGATCTCGAGCTTCAGCACGCGCGCGATGCGGTCGACGATCGACAGGCCGAGCCCGAGGCCCTGGGCTTCGCGCATGCCGTCGTCGAGGCGGGTAAATTCGTGGAACACGGTGCCGAGCTTGTCTGAGGCGATGCCGATGCCGCTGTCGATGACCTGGATTTCGGCAAGCTCGCCGCGCCGCCTGACGCCAACGACGACGCGGCCGGTGCGGGTGTATTTGATGGCGTTGGAGACGAGGTTCTGGATCAGCCGGCGCAGCAGGTTGCGGTCGGTGTTGACGGTGAGCGTCGACGGCACGATCACCAGTTCGAGATGCTTGGCGCGGGCCATGGGCAGGAAGTCGGTGCCGATCTGGCGCAACAGCCCATCGAGGCGAAAAACGGTTTCCGCAGGCTTCATCGCACCCGCATCGAGGCGCGATATGTCGAGCACGGCACCGAGGATGGTCTCGACGGATTCGAGCGAGGATTCGATGTTGCGCGCAGCGATGCCGGCATTGCCCTTGCCGGCCTTCTCGATCAGCGACGAGCAGTAGAGGCGGGCGGCGTTGAGCGGCTGCAGGATGTCGTGTCCGGCAGCCGCGAGGAAGCGCGTCTTGCCGAGATTGGCCTCCTCGGCCAGCATCTGCGCCTGGGCGAGTTCCTCGTTGACGCGGGTAAGCTCGGCGGTGCGGCTCTTGACGCGCTGTTCCAAAGACTCGTTGGCGCGCTTGAGCGCGAGGTCGGCGGCGACGCGCGCGGAGATATCGGTATAGGTCGCGACGATGCCGCCGTCGGGCATCGGGTTGGAGCTCATTTCGATGATCCGGCCGCTGGTGGTCAGTTCGATCTGCCAGGGGCCGCCGAAGCTGGTCAGCCTGTCGAGCGTTCTGAGCCGCGACGTCGGCGGGATGTCGCCGCGGGCGACAAGATAGGCAAGGATGCGGTCGATCGAGACGCCGACCTGGCCCATCTCGTCGGGCAGGTCGAACAGCGAGCGGTACTGACGGTTCCAGCAGATCAGGCGGAAATCCTGGTCGAAGACGGTGATGCCCTGTTCCATCTGGTCGAGCGCGATCTGCAATAGGTCGCGGTTGTGCTGCAGCGCCTCGGTGGCGTCGTCGAGCAGGCGGAACGTGTCCTTGGCCGAGTTGTCGCCGCGCTTGAACAGCAGGGACAGGATCAGCCGCGCCGACGAGGAGCCGACGGCACTTGCCATCAGTTGCTCGGAGAAGCGGATGACGTCCATGCCGGCGGGGTCGTTGCCATTCAGCTTGCTGCCGCTGTCGCGCTCAAAACTCTGGAAAGAACGTTCGGTGCGCTCGACGCCGAGATATCTGGAGATGGTGTCCTTGAGGTCGTTGACGGTGATCGCCGTGCGGAAGCGGCGCAGCGACGGCATCGGGCTCGAGTCGCGCGGCACGAAGATCGAGGCCTGGATACGCTCGAGCGGCACCGAGGCGCGCGACAGCGAGCCGAGGACGAGGAACAGCGTGTTGATCGCCAGGCTCCACAGTACGCCGTGGTTCAGCGGTTCGGCCGAGGTGCCGAACAGCGCCTGCGGCCTGAGTGCCTCAATGCCGAACAGGCCCTCGGAGAGGATCGCCGTATCCGGCGAAGCGAGCGTCGGCAACAGCAGCGTGTAACACCAGACAGCGATGCCGGCGGCCATGCCGAGCGCTGCGCCCCTTGCATTGGCGCGGCGCCAGATCAGGCCGCCGATGAAGGAGGGCGCGAACTGCGCGATCGCCGCGAACGACATCAGGCCGATCGAGGCGAGGCGCGTGTTGGTGGTGCTCTCGCGATAGTAAAGGAAGGCGACGAACAGGATGATGAAGATCGAGGCGCGGCGGATGTTGAGGATGATCGCCGACCAGTCCTCGGTGTCGCCGGCCTTCAATTTGACCAGCCGGCGCACGAAGATCGGAATGACGAGATCGTTGGAGATCATGATCGACAGCGCCACGCTTTCGACGATGACCATGGCGGTTGCCGCCGAGAGACCGCCGATGAAGGCGACCATGGCGAGGAAGTCGTGGCCTTTGAACAATGGCAGCGACAGGACGTAGAGGTCACCTGTGGTGGCCTTGCCGACCACGGCCAGACCGGCAAAGGCTATCGGCAGCACGAACAGATTGATCGCCACGAGATAGGCGGGGAAGACCCATGTCGCCTTGCGCAGCTCGTCTTCGCTGCGGTTCTCGACGATCATCACGTAGAACTGCCTCGGCAACATCACGATGGCAAAGCCGCTTATGCAGGTGACCACCAGCCAGGTGCCGAGCGAGGTGCCATAGCTCATGGCATCGCCGACCTGTTCGGTGGCGCCGAAGCTGTTCAGCATGTCGCCGGGGCCGTCGAACAGCGCAAAGGTGACGAACAGGCCGACGGCGAGGAAGGCGACGAGCTTGACGATCGACTCGACCGCGACCGCCAGCACCAGCCCGTTCTGGTGTTCGGTGGCGTCGGCATGGCGGGTGCCGAACAGGGTGGCAAACAGTGCCAAGAGCAGCGCCACGATCAGCGAGATGTCGCTGACGAAGGGATCGAAGGATGGCGGCGAGCCGGTGTAGTGCTCGACCATCAGACTGACTGAGCCCGATATCGCCTTGAGCTGGAGCGCGATGTAGGGGATGGCGCCGACCGTGGCGATCAGGGTGGCGATCGAGGCGACGGAAAAGCTCTTGCCGTAGCGGGCGCCGAGGAAGTCGGCGATCGACGTGATCTTCTCGGCCTTGGCCAGCTTGATGATGCGGCTGAGCAGCGGGAAGCCGAACATGAACACCAGCACCGGGCCGACATAGATGGCGAGGAATTCGAGCCCGCGCTCGGATGCCAGCCCGACCGAGCCGAAGAAGGTCCAGGACGTACAGTAGATGGCGAGGCTGAGCGCGTAGATGAACGGTCGCGGCCGGCCCGGGCCCCAGTTCGCGGCCCGGCGGTCACCGATGCTCGCAATGGCGAACAACAGCGTCACATAGGCGACGGCGATGAGGACGACGGCCAGGCCCTGCACTCTTGGTTCTCACTCCCTCGGAAATGTCTGTTTCCGATGCAGTGAGGCAATCACAGCTGCGCCGGCATGTCCATTATCCTTGTCTCCTAGACTGGCCGCGTCGGCGCTTGCGGGGCGGGGTTTTGCAACCGGCGGTTTTTGCTATGGTGACGCTGTGCGGCGACGGTTGGCGGGGAACGATTCGCCTTTTTGCAGATCGTGAACGGAGGGTTCAATGCTAAAGGAATTCCAGGAATTTATTGCCAAGGGCAATGTGATGGATCTCGCGGTCGGCGTGATCATCGGCGGCGCCTTCGGCCTAATCGTTTCCTCGCTTGTCGGGGACATCATCATGCCGATCGTCGGTGCGATATTCGGCGGGTTTGACTTCTCGAACTACTTCCTGCCGCTGTCGTCGTCGGTGACGGCCGTGTCGCTTGAGGAAGCCAAGAAGCAGGGCGCGGTGTTTGCCTATGGCAACTTCTTCACTGTCGTCATCAACTTCCTGATCCTTGCCTGGATCATCTTCCTGATGGTCAAGGGCGTGAACACCATGCGCAAGCGCCTGGAGAAGCAGAAGGCGGCCGAGCCGGCCGGTCCTCCGCCCGCCGATGTCGCGCTGCTGACCGAAATCCGCGACCTGCTCGCCAAGAAATAGCCTGCGAAAGCTGGCATCGCGAAAACCCCCGGCTGGCTGGACCACCGGGGGTTTTTTCGTTTGTGCCGGCACGATAGGACTAAGCCCAAGCAGCAATTCAAGCCTGGGGTGACCATGAGCCTTCTCGACGCCGTTCGCATTGAGGCCCGCAGCGCGCCGATGAGCGGCATCGAGGCAGTGGCCAATTATGGGCGTGACCGCGCAGGGCTCATCCCGCTGTGGTCGGGCGAGAGCGACATGCCGACGCCGGCCTTCATCAGCGACGCGGCAGCGCGCGGGCTTGCCGATGGCGAGACCTTCTACACCTGGCAGGCCGGCATACCGGAATTGCGCCAGGCCATCGCACGCTACTACCAGCGCCATTTCGGCAAGAGCTTCGGCGCCAACGAATTCATCGTCACCATCGGTGGCATGCAGGCGATCACCATGGCGCTGCAAGTGACGGCGGGCGCCGGCGACGAAGCCATTTATCTGGCGCCGGCATGGCCGAACTTTGCCGGCGCGGCAGGCGTTGCCGGCGTCAGGCCGGTGCCCGTGCTGCTCGACATGACCGACAATGGCTGGAGCTGCGACGTCGAGAAGATCGCTGCCGCCATCACGCCGCGCACCAGGGCGATCTTCGTCAACTCGCCGTCCAACCCGACCGGCTGGACCGCCGACCGCGAGACGCTGCAGGCAATCCTCGACCTGGCGCGCCGGAAGAACCTGTGGATCATTGCCGATGAGATCTATGCGCTGTTCCACTATGATGGCCGCCGTTCGGCGTCGTTCATGGACATCATGGATCCGGAGGACAGGATCCTGTTCGTCAACACCTTTTCCAAGAACTGGGCAATGACCGGCTGGCGCGTCGGCTGGCTGAAGACGCATCCGTCGCTCAGTCGCACCTTCGAGAATCTGGTGCAATATTCGAGCTCCGGCGTGGCGCAGTTCATGCAGCGTGGCGGCATTGCCGCTCTCGACGAGGGCGATGCCTTCATCGCCGAGCAGGTCGAACGTGCCCACAAGGCGCGCGACATCGTCTGCAGGATTCTGGGCGAGACCGGCAAGGTGCGTTTCAGCGTGCCGCCGGGCGCCTTCTACCTGTTCTTTGCCGTCGACGGCATGAAGGATGCCGAGGCTGCCGCTTTCGACATTGTCGACAAGGTTGCGGTCGGCGTTGCCCCCGGCACCGCGTTCTGCGCCGGCGGCGAGGGGTTCCTGCGTCTGTGCTTCCACCGCCGCCTCGACCAGGTCGAGGAGGCATCGCAGCGGCTGGCCAGATGGATCAGGGAGCAATAGCCCGACCGGCGGATCCAAGGCTCAAGATGCAGAAAGGCCCGAAACCTGACCGGTTCCGGGCCTTTCGAATGAGATGAGCTGCAATCAGCCGCCCGACTGCGGCACCAGCAGCGAGACGATGCGCTCGCTCTTGGGAACTTCGGTATGGCCCTCGGTGCGATAGGGAATGCCCAGCGCGTTCCAGGTCTCGACGAGTGCTGCCTTGAGTTCGGCGATCAGCGCGTCGCTGTGGAACGGCGTCGGCGTCACGCGCAGCCGCTCGGTGCCGCGTGGCACGGTCGGGTAGTTGATCGGCTGGATGTAGATGCCGTGGACGCCGAGCAGGCGGTCGCTGGCCATCTTACACAGCTCAGGATCGCCGACCAGGATCGGCACGATGTGCGTTGCCGACTCCATGACAGGCAGGCCGGCGTCCGCCAGTACCTGTTTGGTGTGCGTCGCCTGGCGCTGCTGGGCGTCGCGCTCGGCTTGCGAGGTCTTCAGGTGGCGGATCGACGCCGTCGCTGCTGCTGCGATCGATGGCGGCAGGGCGGTGGTGAAGATGAAGCCGGGTGCATAGGAGCGTACGGCGTCGATGACGCTGCGCGTGCCGGTGATGTAGCCGCCGAGCGTGCCGAAAGCCTTGGCCAGCGTGCCTTCGATGATGTCGATGCGGTGGGCGAGGCCCTCGCGCTCGGTGATGCCGCCGCCGCGGCCGCCATACATGCCAACCGCATGAACCTCGTCGATATAGGTCATGGCGTTGTATTTCTCGGCGAGGTCGGCGATCTCGGCGATGGGGGCGATGTCGCCGTCCATCGAATAGACGCTCTCGAACACGATCAGCTTGGCGCGCTCACGGCCGGCGGCCTGTAGCAGGCTTTCGAGATGGGCGACGTCGTTGTGGCGGAACACCTTCTTCTCGGCGCCCGAGCGGCGCACGCCCTCGATCATCGAGGCGTGGTTGAGCTCGTCGGACAGGATCAGGCAGTTCGGCAGAAGCCGGCCGATGGTCGAGATGGCAGCTTCATTGGAGACGAAGCCGGAGGTGAAGACGAGGCCGGCTTCCTTGCCGTGCAGGTCGGCGAGCTCATGCTCAAGCTCGACAAGCGGATGGTTGTTGCCGGAAATGTTGCGCGTGCCGCCGGCACCGGTGCCCATGTTGCCGGCCGCCTGCTGCATGGCAGCGACCACGTCGGGGTGCTGGCCCATGCCGAGATAGTCGTTCGAGCACCAGACGGTGATTTCCTCGGCTTTGCCGTTGGCACGCCAGATGGCGCGCGGAAACTTGCCGACGATGCGCTCGAGATCGGCAAACACGCGATAACGGCGCTCGGCGTGGACCTGGTCGATCGCTTCTTCGAAAAACCGCTGGTAGTTCATATGGACGTCCCAATTTTTCAACCATGAGCATAATCAACGGTCGGTTCGGCGTCCATCGACCGTTTCTGGTCAAAATGCCACGCCCTCGACGTCCCAAACGACCACGGAACGCCGAAAAGTCCCTTGATGTGGATCAAATTCCACTGCGACCGAATGGTCAACGTGATCTCGCCGCGAAAGTCCTATCTCGCATTTGCCGGTATTGTCGGGCTACACAGAGCGCGACGGATGCGATGCGGAGTGTTGTCATGGCGGTATTGGTAACGGGCGGTGCCGGCTACATCGGCAGCCACATGGTCTGGGAGCTGCTCGATGCGGGCGAGAAGGTCGTCGTGCTCGACCGGCTGTCGACAGGTTTTGACTGGGCGGTGGCGCCCGAGGCCACGCTGGTCAGGGGCGACGTCGCCGACAACGATCTCGTCGGTCAGTTGATCCGCGAGCATGGCGTCGACGCCATTGTCCATTTTGCAGGCTCCATCGTCGTGCCGGAATCGGTGTCCGATCCGCTCGGCTATTACGAGAACAACACCTGCAAGACGCGCAGCCTGATCGAGACGGCGGTGCGCGAAGGGGTGAAGCATTTCATCTTCTCCTCGACCGCTGCCGTTTATGGCGCCGCTGGCATGGAGCCGGTGGTCGAGGACGCCCGACTTGCGCCGGAATCGCCTTACGGCCTGTCCAAGCTGATGAGCGAATGGATGCTGCGCGATGCGTCGGCGGCCCACCCACTGACCTACACGGCGCTGCGCTATTTCAACGTCGCCGGCGCCGATCCCAAGGGTCGTACCGGCCAGTCGACCAAGGGTGCGACGCATCTGATCAAGGTCGCCTGCGAAACCGCACTCGGCAAGCGCGGCTCGATGCAGGTGTTCGGCGAAGACTATGCGACCCCTGACGGCACCTGCGTGCGCGACTACATCCATGTTTCCGACCTCGCCGCCGCGCACCGCCTGGCGCTCGCGCGCTTGCGCGCAGGTGGCGGCAACCTCGTCGCCAACTGTGGCTACGGCCACGGCTATTCGGTGCTCGAAGTGATCGACAGCGTGCGCCGCGTCCATGGCGCCGACTTCGCCGTCGAGATGGCTGTCCGCCGCCCGGGCGATGCGGCCTCTGTCGTTGCCAATTCGGATCTGGCGCGCGGCGAACTCGGCTGGGCGCCAAAGCATGACGATCTCGATGCGATCGTCGGCGACGCGCTGAACTGGGAACGGCTGCTCAGCCGCAAGAACTCTTCCGTTATATAAGCTGCAGGTGGTGGATATCCGCCGCCCCGTCTCGATAATTGCAGCGCCAGGCGTTATGGGTGGCAAAGGGGCCTGGCCCCGCACGGTGAAGGGTTCCCGCCAGAGCCTGGTGCATCGGCCAATCCTCGGCATCGCCGATGCGCAAGAAACAGTTGGAGCGTCCTTTCCGCGTGCCAGGGGCACTGCACGACGCTCTATGGGGTGGGAGCATGAAGATACTGGTTCTCGGCGCAGGTGTGGTCGGAACGGCAGCAGCCTATTACCTGGCGCGCGACGGCCATGAGGTCACCGTCGTCGAACGCCATCCGGCGGCGGCACGCGGCACGAGCTACTCCAATGCCGGCCTGGTTTCGCCGGGCGACGCCACCGCCTGGGCCTCGCCGGCGGCGCTGAAGACCTTCATCCGCTCGCTCTATACCTCCGATCTCGGCATCAAGGTCAGGCTCAGGCTCGACCCCTATTTTTATGCCTGGAGCCTGCGCTTCCTGCGCCAGTGCACGACGGCGCGGCTGCGCGCCAACAGCGAGGTCAAGCTCCGGCTCGCGCTCTATTCGCGCCAGTGCATCAACGAGATCTCCGACGAAGCCGGCATCGGCTATGACGACCGGCGCAAGGGCATCCTCTATTTCTTCCGCTCGCAGAAGAGCCTCGACGAAGGCAGCGAGAATTACCGCTTCCTCGCAAAACACGGCCTGCCGATCGAGATCGTCGACCGCAATCGCATGGTTGAGCTGGAGCCCGGCCTGGCGGCCGCCAAGGACGGTATTGCGGGCGGCGTCTATTCGCCTGTGGATCAGACCGGCGACTCCCGCATGTTCGTCGAAAAGCTCGCCGCTTATGCCAGGGAGCGGCTGGGTGTGACGTTCAAGTTCGACACCACTGTCGAGGGCTTGGTCGTCGAGGGCGATCGCGTCGCTGGGGTGAAGACGCAAGCCGGCGTGCTCACAGCGGATGCGGTGGTCATCGCCATGGGGCCTGAGAGTGGATTGCTCGGTCGCCGCCATGGCATCGACCTGCCCGTCTATCCGGTCAAAGGCTACACCGCGACAGTGCCGCTCGATGCTCCCGAAAAGGGACCGACGATGGGCGGCGCCGATGAGGACAACCTGATCGCCTATTCCAGGCTTGGCGATCGCCTGCGGCTGGCTGCGACCGCCGAGTTCGCCGGCTTCGATCGCAGCTACAAGCCGAGCGATTTCGCCCGCCTGTTCAAGGCCGGCCAGGAGCTTTTCCCGGGCGCCTTCAATCCGCGCAAGGCCGAGGTCTGGGCCGGTCTCCGGCCAATGATGCCGGGCTCGGTGCCAGTCATCGGCCCGGCCCGCTACAAGGGGCTTTATCTCGACACCGGCCACGGCCATGTCGGCTGGACCATGGCCTGCGGCTCCGGCAAGTTCCTTGCCGACCTCGTGGCCGGCCGCAAGCCCGACATCGATCCACAGGGGCTGGTCTACGGGGGCTGAGTCATGTCTGGACCGCAAGTCGCCATCGATCTCGGTCGCATCGAGCGCAACGCGCGGGCAGTCGTCGAGCGCGCGAGCCAATCCGGCATCAAGGTGTTCGGTGTCACCAAGGGCAGCTGCGGCATGCCGCAGGTGGCGCGCGCCATGCTGCGCGGCGGTGTGGCGGGGCTCGCCGAGTCGCGTTTCGAGAACATCCGCCGGTTGCGCGAAAGCGGCATCGGCTGCCCTGTAATGCTGTTGCGCAGCCCGCCGATTTCGCGCGTCGAGGAGGTGGTGCGCACTGTCGACATCAGCCTGCAGTCGGAGCTGGAGATCATCCGCGAGATCTCGCGCATCGCCCAGCGCATCGGCCGTGTCCACGACATCATGCTGATGGTCGACCTCGGCGACCTGCGCGAAGGCATCTGGCCAAACGACCTTCTGCCGACCGTCGAGCGCGTGCTCGAACTGCCCGGCGTGCGCATTGCAGGCCTGGGCACCAACCTGACCTGCTTTGGCGCCATCATGCCGACGGAGGAGAACCTCAGCCAGCTTGTCGCCTATGCCTACAAGGTCGAGCGCCTTGCCGGCGTCAGCCTCGACTGGGTGTCGGGCGGCAATTCGTCGTCGCTGCCGCTGCTTCTGGACAACAAGCTGCCGGCCGGCATCAACAACCTGCGCATCGGCGAGGCGATCCTGCAGGGCGGCTACGAGACCTTCCGGGAAGAGCCGTGGCGGGAGCTGGAGTTCAACGCCTTCAAGCTCACCGGCGACCTGATCGAGGTCAAGCTCAAGCCGTCGCTGCCGATCGGTGAATCCGGCTACGACGCCTTCGGCAACCAGCCGGTGTTCGTCGACGAGGGCGACAGGCTGCGCGGCATCGCCAATATCGGCCGCGAGGACACGATGATTGAGGGCCTTGTGCCGATCCATCGGGGCGTGCGGGTGCTGGGCGCGTCGAGCGACCATCTCGTGCTCGACATTACCGACGCCGAGCCGCCGCTGGTCGTCGGCGATCGCGTCAGCTTCCACATGAACTATGGCGCGCTGTTGACGGCGATGACTTCGGAATATGTCGAGAAGGCGCCGATGCACGACATCACCGACGTCACCGGCCGCCGCATGGTCTCGATCGTGGCCGACAGTGCTGCCGGGCCACTGCTGGCAAGACAGTCTGTTGGTACGCGGCTCGAACAGATGCAGTTCGACGTCATCGAGATCGCCGATGCCGAGCATCCGCCGGCCGGCCTCATCAGGTTGCACGCCGGTGCTGACAGGCATGTGGCGTCGAAGGCGCTGGCAACAGCCGCCGAGGCGACACATTCCCTGGGACTGATCTGGATCGATTCCATTGCCGCGCTGATGCCGGAGGGCGAGGAGGGTGTCGAGGCGCCGGAGCGCTCGGTGCTGGCGCGGCTGCTCGGCCTCGACCACAAGCCCGGCGCGCTGCAGCCGCAGCTGTCGCCCGAAAATGTCGTGCTCGTCGGGCTGCGCGAGGCCGATCCGGCGGAGGTGCGCATCCTCAAGGATTCGCGCGTCACCGCCTTCACCATGGCAGAGGTCGACGGCTCCGGCATGCGCGAGGTGATGCGCGAGGCAATCCGCATCGCCTCATCGGGAACCGTCGGTTTCCACGTCAGCTATTCCCCCACGGCCACCGAAATTCCCGGCTGGGCGAGTGGCTCCGGCGGCATGACCGTGCGCGAGACGCACCAGGCGATGGAGGCGATAGCGCTGTCCGGCGGCATGCTGTCGATGGACGTTTCGGGATTGGCCGCGGAGACGGAGCCGCGCGTCGCCACCGAAGCGGTCAACTTCGTCATGTCCGCCTTTGGCAAGAGGATCCTCTGATCAGCGTCGGCGCGCGCTCTGCTTGGTTTCGTAGATGTACTGAAAGGCGATGATCGCCGCTGCGATGACGAGATAAAAGACCGACACCACCAGCAACACCTCGATGGCCTTGTAGGTCTCGGAGATGATGACGGTCGAGGCCGCCGTCAGCTCGTCTATGGCGACGAGGCTGGCGAGCGAGCTGCCCTTGACCATCTGGATGGCATTGGAAAACAGCGACGGTGCCGCCAGCCTGTAGGCCTGCGGGATCATCACCTTCCAATAGGTCGCAAATGGCCTAAGGCCGAGCGCCTTGGCGGCGTCGAGCTGGCCTGGGGGAATGCTCTCGAAGCCGGAGCGCAGGAATTCGAGATTGTAGGCGGTCGAGGCGAAGATCAGGCCGATCAACGCCGACGGCACCGGCTCGAGATAGATGCCGAGGCGAGGCAGGCCATAATAGAGCGCAAACAGCAATGCCAGAACGGGAGCCGCGCGGGCAAAGAAACTGTAGCCGATGATGACGCGGTGAAACGCGCCCTTGGGCCGCTGCATGTAGATGGCCAGCGGCAGTGCAAGGATGTTGGAGACAACGATGACGACCACCGAGATGAACAGCGTCATCGCCAGCCCGTCGAACAGCATCTGCTGGTAGGTCGGGTCGAGCAGGATGTTCATCGCGCCACCGCTTGCTTGGGCTTGCGCTCGTTGAAGACGAGCAGCGGCGTGACGATGAGGATGTAGAGGCCGACGGCGAGCGTCAGGAAGGTAAAAGGTGCGTTGGTGGCGGCGATGCCCTGCTTGGTGACGTAGAGAATCTCGCTGACCGACACCGCCGAGGCGATCGACATGCGCTTGACCGTGCCGATGGCGTAGGTGATCCAGCCCTTGCGTGCCAATGGCAGGATCTGCGGGATCAGCACCCTAAGGAACACGACCCGCTTGGGCAGGCCGAGCGCGAGGCCCGCCTCATACTGGCCGAATGGCACGGCCTTCAACGCGCCCTTGAATACCTGATAGTCGAAGGCGATGCCGACGAGCGTGAAGGCGATGATCGTCGAGCCGATCGGGCCGAAGTCGATGCCGACCTGCGGCCCGCCGAAGAAGAACAGGAACAGCACCACGAGTTCCGGCACCGAGCGGAAGAAGGCGCTGAACGCCTCGATACCGTTCCGGAGCCAGGATTTTTCGCGGCCGTAGTGAACGAGGGACAACAACAGGCCGAAGACTGCCGACAGGCTGAAGACCACTGCCGACAGCCCGATGGTGAGGGCCGCCGCAACCAACAGCCGCGGCAGCCAGGCAAGTGCGATTTCCATGTCCCGCGCCCCTCGCGGCAGCCCTGCTTACTGAGCCTTCGACCAGTCGATGGAGGCGCCGAACCACTTGTCGGCCAGACCCTGCAGGGTGCCGTCCTTGCGCCAGGTCTCGAACTGGGCGTCGATGGCGTCGGCCAGCGGCTTGTTCTTGTTGCTGACGGCAACGCTCTGGGTGATGGTCGACAACAGGTCGTCGAGGGTAACAGTGCCGGTCAGCTTGCCCGATTTGGCGAGGTATTTCGGACCGAGGAAGTCGTGGGCGGCAAAATCGATGCGGCGGTTCTCGAGGTCGAGGAACAGCTCGGTGGCGCCGGGATACTCACGGCTCTTGGTGACGCAATCGGCCGGAAGCTTCTCCTTGGCGACCTTCTGGAAGGCGCCGCCGCGCACCGCGCCCATTGTCTTGCCGCAGACATCCTTCCAGTTGGCGATGTCGGTGTCAGCCTCGCGGCGGGTGATGGCAGCACCGTTGACGATGTAGGGCGACAGCAGGAAGAAGTCCTTCGAAGCCAGGCGCTCCGGTGTGCGGGTCACGCCCGAGGCGATCAGGTCGAAGCGGCCTGCGGTGAGGCCCGGCAACAGCCCGGCGAAGTCGAGCTTCTCGAACTTGGCGGTCAGGCCGAGCTGCTTGGCGACGAGATTGACGACGTCGATGTCGAAGCCTTCAAGCTCGCCCGCAGCATTGGTCATGCTGAAGGGCGGGGCCGAGCCTGACGTGCCGACGGTGATGGTATCAGGTGCAACCAGGGCGGCCTTGTAGTCCTGTGCACTTGCTGCGCTCACGCCGAAAATCGCAATGAGGGCCAGCAGGGCTGTCCGCGCAATTCTCATGATCACTCCTTTGATGGGCTGCTTGAAAACAGAATGTTTGCGTTATATCGCAAATTGCTAAAGCCACCAAGGACGGCGGCCAATTTGGATACAATAGTTTCTGGAGAATCTGTTTCTCAAGAACGGCCGTTCCGAAAGTTCGAGGTTTTGTGAAATGGAACTGCGCTTCAAGCTCAACTATCTGTATCAAGGGCAGAATTCGCCGTTTCTGCATGCAGCCGACGCCGGCTATTTCGGTGACCATGGCCTGTCCTGCAGCTTCGTCGAAGGCTTCAGCTCGTCGCTGGTGACGCGCACGCTGGTGAACGATGAGGCCGATATCGGATACGGCGATGTATCCTCTGTCTTCGAGCGGGCGCTGCGCACAGGCGAAACCGAGATCTCCTGTCTCGTGCCGATCTATGAGCACACGCCCTGCTGTCTCGGCTACGTCTCCGACGGCAAGCGGCTGACCCTCGCCGATATTCCCGGCAGCACTTTGTGCGGACCGAACGGCGACACCTCGGCGCGGCTTCTACCGCTGCTGCTCAAGCGCAACGGCTTTGCGCCCGACAGCTACACCTATCTCGGCGTCCAGCCGGAAGAGCGTGACCGGCTGGTGGCGTCTCGCGCGGTGCTGGCGGCGACCTGTTTCGATGCGACACTGAAATTTGCCATGCAGATGCGTGGCCACGACGCCAGCGGCCTCGACTTCCTCTATTTCGCCGACAACGGGCTCGACATCTATTCGGGCGCGCTGGTGGCGTTGAATTCGGTGCTGGACCGGGAACCGGGTCTCGCCGGCAAGCTGCAGGCGATCACGCGCCAGGCCTGGCATGATTGCCTCGTCAATCCGCAGCTCGGCGTCGATGCGGTGATCAGGCGTTCGCCCGGCATGGATCCCGATATCGTCCTGCAACAGCTGACCTGGATCCTTGAACGGCAGGTCTTCCCGGATGGCGCGCGGGCGATGAAGTTCGATCTCGGCGGCGCCAAGATGGCCAACACGTTGGAATGCGCCACCTACTCCGTCGGCGCCGAGGCCAAGCGCAGTGCAGACGGAATGGCGGCCGAGATCTGCCTGAATTAGCTGGTCTGGAAGTCTCCCGGCTGGGGCGGGGCGATGGGGCTGAACAGCGTCCGGTCGGGCTTGATGTCGATCAGCGGCGTGCCGTCGAGGCAATCCATGCCGCGCACCGAAAGCATGTTGCCCTCGATGCTGACCAGTTCGACGATCTGGGTGCCTATCGGATTGGGGCGAACGGGCGAGCGCAGCGAGAAGGTGCCGCGCGCGGCGCCGTCATTGGCCGGACTCTGGCGCACCAGGTCGCGCCGGGAGAGGTGAAGCCAGTAGAGCACTTCCAGGCGTGCGAATTGCGCGACGTCTTCGAGGGCCGCCACGCATGGCTCGAAAATCTCGATATGGCAGACAGGACCATCGGCGCGGCCCTGTCGCGGGGTCAAAAGGCGCGAGTCCCAGGGTGTTCGGATGCGGCCGATGAAATAGATCTCGGCATCGTAACCCGAGGGCAGTGCGACGGCACTTTCAGCGTCGCGGATTTCGTTTTCGCGGACCACGCTCAGTCGACCGCGACCATGACGTCGGAGGCCTTGATGACTGCATAGGCGTCCTTGCCGACGGCGAGCTTCAGGTCGTCGACCGCCTCATTGGTGATCGAGGCGGTGACGACGGCGCCGCCGATGTCGATGCGGACATGCGGTGTTGTCGTGCCTTTGATCACTTCGACGATCTTGCCCTTGATCTGGTTGCGGGCGCTGATCTTCATGGTGCGTTCCTTTCGTTGAGGGTTGGCGTGCAGACATGGCGTCCGGCTTGTTCGAGATAGGCCACTGCAACGCCGACGCCATAGAGAGCTCGCAGCAATTGCGGTGTCAGCACGTCGGCAGGCTTGCCGATGGCGACCAGTGCCCCCGACTGCATCAGCGCGACACGGCTGGCGCAGGCAAAGGCATGGCTGGGATCGTGGGTGGAAATGACCACCGCCATGCCTGAGCCGGCGAAGCTCGAAATGCGACTCAAGACGCGGGCCTGATTGCCGAAGTCGAGGCTGGCCGTCGGCTCGTCCATCACGATCAGTTCGGGCTCCTGGGCGAGTGCGCGGGCAATCAGCGTCATCTGCTTTTCGCCGCCCGAGATGTCGGTGAAGGGGCGGGTGGCGAGATGGCCGATGCCGAGGGCTGCCAGCGCTTCCTGCGTGATCGCCCGGTCGGCCCTGGTCGGTGAGGCGAAGGTGTCGATGCGGCTGGCGCGGCCCATCAAGACGACGTCAAACACCGAGAATGGGAAATAGGCGCCGGTGGCCTGCGGCACATAGGCGATGTGGCGGGCGAACTGTGCGCGCGAGAAGGTCGAAATGTCCTTGCCGTTCAATTCCAGATGTCCGCCCTGGCGCGGCAATAGGCCGAGCAGGGTCTTGAACAAAGTGGTCTTGCCGCAGCCATTGGGACCGAGCAGGCACAACACTTCCCCGCGGTCGACCGACAGCGTGACCCCTTGGCCGATTTTGACGCGGCCATAGCCGAATGCGAGATCGGTTGCCTGAAGCATCATTGCCAGCCTCGCCGGGTCGTCAGAAGCAGATAGAGGAAGAATGGCGCGCCGATGGCGGCGGCGAGGATGCCCAGCGGGACCTCGATCGCGGCGATGCTGCGGGCAAGCGTGTCGACGCCGACCATGTAGGCGGCGCCGATCAGCATCGAGGTCGGCAGCAGGCGCGAGAAATCGGGCCCGACGAACATGCGCGCGACATGCGGCACCAAAAGGCCGATCCAGCCGATGATGCCTGAAGTCGAGACGGCGGCGGCGGTCATCAGCGTGGCGGCGGCGACGATGACGATTCGAATCCAGCGTGTCTCGACACCAAGCGCGCGCGCCTCCTCGTCGTCGAGCGTCATCAGGTTCATGCGCCAGCGCAGCAGCACCATCGGTAGCAGCGCGACAAGGACGGCGGGCAGGATGGAGCCAAGGTCGGCGCGGTTGATGCTGGCGAGACTGCCGAGCAGCCAGAAGGTGATGGCGGGCAGCTGGTTGTAGGGATCGGCGAGCACCTTGAGCAGCGACACGCAGGCGCCCAGCAGCGCGCCGATGGCGACGCCGGCGAGCACCAGCACGAGGATCGGGTCGCGCTCGCGCACGATCGAGCCGATGGCATAGACGATTGCCACAGCTGCCAGCCCGCCGGCGAAGGCGAGGCCCTGGATGGCGAGTACTGACAGCGACAGGAAGATGCCCACGACCGCGCCGAAGCTGGCGCCGGCGGAGACGCCGAGGATGTCGGGTGAAACCAGCGGGTTGCGGAACAGGCCCTGATAGACCGCGCCCGCCGCCGCCAGCGAAGCGCCGACGAGGATGCCGGCGCAGACGCGCGGCAGGCGCACGTTCCAGATCACGGTCTCGATTGTCGGCGCAACGCCGCTTTCGCCGCCCGACAGCTTGGCCACAACCACCGCGAAGATGTCGCCTGGCATCACCGGATATTTGCCGGTCAGGATCGCTACGAGGATGACGGCGACGAGCAGACCCGCCAGCGCGCCGATGGCGATCGGCCCGGCGTGCTGGGCTTTTGGCTGCTGCTGCAAGTGCTTGGCTTCCGCTCGAAGCTCAGGGCTTCCGGCCGGTGTCGGCAAGCAGCTTGCCGAGTTGCTCGGTGGTGAGATCGACATGATAGAACAGCTTGTAGAAGTCGCGGGTCTCGGCCTTCAGATCGATCTCGGCCTTGCCGGGATAGAGTGCGGAGGTGAGCCACGATATGCCGATGGCGCGATTGACGCCGGGAGGCGCGTCGAACCAGCCGAAGGGCAGGGCCGGCGCACGGAACACGCGGCCGTCTTTCACCGCCTTGATGCCTGCCCATGACGGGTCCGACAGCACCGACTTCCGAAACATCGGGCTGAGCGTCAGGATGACGTCGGGGTTCCACGACAGGATCTGTTCGAGCGAGACATTTGCGAGCGAGCCCTTACCTGCGGCTTCGGCGACATTGGTCGCACCGACGGCGGACAGCACTTCCATGTTGATCGAGCCGGCGAGGCCGGTCTCCAGTCCGTCGGGACCGCGGCCGTAATAGACGCGCGGGCGCTGGTCGGCCGGCACCTCGGCGACGACCTTGTCGAGCCGCTGCATCGCAGCCTCGGTGTAGGCAGCGAGTTTCTCCGCCTGTTCCTTCTCACCCAGGAGTTCGCCGATCTCGCGCAGCGACTTCGGCGCGTTGGCGAAGCTGCCGTCGACCAGCACGTAAGGGATGCCGGTCTGCTCCTGTACCTTGTCGGCGAGCGAGGCATAGGTCGGGTTGACGGTACCGACATCGAGGATGATGTCGGGTTTCATCGCCAGCACGGCTTCCATGTTGGCGGTGTCGCCCTTGCCGGTCAGGCGGCCGTGGACGGGCAGGTCACGATAAGGCGCTGCGATGAAGTCCTTTTCGTCGTCCGTGAATTCACGCACCCAGCCGACCATGCGGTCGGGCGCGACCGAGTAGAGCAGCACCGAGGCGGGCGGACCGGCGGCCATGACGCGGGTGATCTTCTCGGGCAACGCCACCTTGCGACCGGCGGCGTCGGTGAAGACGCGCTGCTCGGCGGCAGCGAGCGAGGCTGAAGCGACCAGGGCGGTGGCGGCAGCCAGGAATGAAATCAAGAGGTTGCGGCGTCTCATGCTGTCGATCTCGGGTTGAACAATGGGTTTGGATATATACATGCCAATATAACGAGCGGCGCATTGTTATGTTTGACTGAATATAACGGTCAAGGGATTTGTGCGGCTGTGCCAGCCGATTTCAAGGCCTTCGCCTTGACCCATGGGCGACGGTCGGAAAGGCTGGGCGTAAAAGTTAGCGTCGCAACCCAACGGGTTCGGCGAGCCAAGGAGAGAAATCCATGTACACCCACGTCCTCATTGCCACTGACGGATCGGAGCTGGCGCAGAAGGGGCTCGACCATGGCTTGGGCCTGGCCAAGGGCATCGGTGCCAAGGTGACGGTCATGAACGTGACCGAGCCGGCGCCGATCTTCGCCTCTGCCGGCATGTATGGTCCGGTCGCGACGGCCGAAGACATCGTCTCCTACCAGAAATCGGGCGAGGAATATGGCGCCAAGGTGCTGACCGCCGCCAAGGCCCAGGCCGACAAGCTTGGCGTCAATGCCGATACGGTGCATGTCGAAGAGATGTGGGCGGCGGAGGCGATCAATCAGCTCGCCCAGGAAAAGGGCTGCGACCTGATCGTCATGGCCTCGCATGGCCGCCGCGGCCTGGGGCGGCTTATCCTCGGCAGCCAGACCGTCGACGTTTTGACCAACAGCAAGGTGCCGGTGCTGGTCGTCCGCTAGACATCTCGACAGAAACGACAAAGGCCTCCCTGACCGGTGTCGGGGAGGCCTTTCACTATTGGATGGCGCGGCTCAGACGATCTTGCCGCGTGCCGGTACCGGCCATAGCTCCGGTGCCTTGTCCTTGCCGTAGACATAGACGCCGTCGACCATGTTGGTGACGACGCAGGCGTGGTTGGGCACGATGCGGATGCGCTGGCCGACGGTGAGATTGATATCGCTCTGGCAACGCAGGCGGCCGTGCTCCTCGGAAAGTTGGTCGATCGAGATGTCGGGGCGCCCGAGCACATGGCCGTGGCCCACGAGGCCGAGCAGGTCCGAGGTCAGCGTCTTCGAGCCGGCGTCGATGATGGCGCGGTTGGAGGCGGGCACCGAGACGACGGTGGCGAGCACGGTGAGTGCGCAGTCGTCCCAACTGGCGACGTCGCGGGCGACGAGCGAACGGTCGTTGTAGACATAGGTGCCGGGGCGGAATTCCGTGGCGATCGGCGCCAGATGCGCCTTCATCATGTCGGGCGTGCCCCCCGAGCTTATGGCGGGAACGGCAATGCCCCTGGCTTCGATCAGTGCCTTGGCCTCGGTCATGAAGGCCTGCACCTTGGCAGCACCGCCCACCGGTGGATAGGTCATCAGCCCGGCGAACCGCAGGCCGGGAGCCGCATGGATGCGGACGGCCAACGCGGCTGCCTCCTCAGTTGTGCCGACGCCGCAGCGGTCGGCACCTGTGTTGCACTCGACGAAGACATTGAGCGTAGCGCCGGCCGCCGCAAAGGCGGCTGAAAGCCCGTCGATCACGGTCATATTGTCGGCGACAACAGCAAGCTTGACCTTGCCGGCGAGCGCCACGAGCGCGTGCAGCTTGTCGTCGCCGAGGATGTTGTAGGTGATCAGCACGTCGTTCAACCGGCCGCTGCCGGCGACCATGGCTTCTGCTTCCGACACCTTCTGGCAGGTGATGCCGACGGCGCCCGCGTCGAGCTGCATTTCGGCGATGGCAGGCAGCTTGTGTGTCTTGATATGCGGACGAACCTTGAGGCCATGGCTGTCGGCGTAGGTCTGGAAGCGTTCGATGTTCCGCTTCGCCACATCGATGTCCACCAACACGGCGGGGGTCTGGATCCTGTCGAACATGGCTTTTGCCTTCCAAATCGAATGGGCGCGCGCGGACCTTGCCTGTGCCGCGCTTGACAAACAATGCCGCGCGGCGCTTTATACGTCAATCCGATATTAAGGACATATGTCCGAAATAGCGGACATTGGATTAGAGAACTCTTTGGGAGGAACGGCGAGATGAAGATCGCACTTTCCGCGGCCGTCGCCGCGCTCGCGCTGATGGCGGCAATGCCTGCCGGCGCGCAGGAAAAGCAGAGCAAGCTTGATGAGGTTCTGGCGCGTGGCCACCTGGTCCTGGGCACCGGCAGCACCAATGCGCCCTGGCACTTCAAGAGTGCCGACGACAAGCTGCAGGGCTTCGACGTCGACATGGGTCGCATCGTCGCCAAGGCGCTGTTCGGCGACCCGGACAAGATCGAATACGTCAACCAGTCGTCGGATGCCCGCATCCCCAACATCACCACCGACAAGGTCGACCTGACCTGCCAGTTCATGACGGTAACGGGCGAGCGCGCCCAGCAGATCGCCTTCACCATTCCCTACTACCGCGAGGGCGTCGGCCTGATGCTGAAGGGCGACAGCAAATATGCCGACTATGCCGCGCTCAAGGGCGCCGGCTCGGGCGTCACCATCTCGGTGCTGCAGAACGTCTATGCCGAGGCGATGGTGCATGCCGCGCTGCCGGAGGCCAAGGTCGACCAGTATGAGTCGGTCGACCTGATCTACCAGGCACTGGAATCGGGCCGCGCCGATGCAGTTGCCACCGACCAGTCTTCGCTGGCCTGGTACATGAAGCAGAACCCGGACCGCTACAAGGATGCCGGCTATGGCTGGAATCCGCAGACCTATGCCTGCGGCGTCAAGCGCGGCGACCAGGACTGGCTGAACTTCGTCAACACCGCGCTGCATGAGGCGATGACCGGCGTCGAGTTCGACTTCTACGCCAACTCCTACAAGACCTGGTTCGGCAAGGAGCTCGCTCCGCCGCAGATCGGCTTCCCGGTCGAGTACAAGTAAGCTCGCCAACAGTGGCGCGGCCCCTGGCACATGCGGCCGCGCCATCTCTTCTGACCGGAACCTGACGGCACCATGGGTTACACACTCAATTTCTCGGCGGTCTGGCGCAGTTTCGACCAGCTGCTCTGGGGTCTCGGGCTCAGCCTGGCGCTCGCCTTCGTGGCGATCGCCATCGGCTGCGTGCTCGGGCTGATCACCGCCTTCGGCCTGTTGTCGAAGCAAGGCGCGTTGCGCCACCCCGCGCGCATATATGTCACCATCATCCGCAACACGCCGATCCTGGTGCTGGTGCTGTTCACCTTCTTCGCGCTGCCGCAGCTCGGCATCCGGCTCGGCAAGATCGAGAGCTTCGTCGCCACGTTGGCGCTCTATTCCGGCGCCTATCTCGCCGAAGTGTTCCGCGGTGGCCTGCTCGCCGTGCCCAACGGGCTCAAGGAGGCCGGTCTCGCCATCGGCCTGACCCAGGCGCAGATCCGCAACTCGATCGTCATGCCGCTGATGCTGCGCAACGTGCTGCCGTCGCTGTCGAGCACGCTGATCTCGCTGTTCAAGGACACCTCGCTGGCCGCCGCCATCGCGGTGCCGGAGCTGACCTTCGAGGCGCGCAAGATCAATGTCGAAACCTTCCGTGTCATCGAGACCTGGATCGTCGCCAGCTGCCTCTATGTCGCCACCTGCTCGGTGCTCGCAGCCCTGCTGCGCAGGCTCGAGCGGCGCATGTCCATTCCCCGGTGAGTGCCATGGAAACAGTGACATTCTTCGAAACTCTCTGGCTCGCCCGCATCCCGATCCTCAAGGGCATCGGCGTCACCGTCTCGATCTCGGTTCTGGCGATCCTTGTCGGCACCATATTGGGCATCGGCGTCGGCCTGGCGCTGACCTATGGCAACAAGCCGTTGCGCTGGCTCGTGCGCGGCTACACCGACTTCATCCGCGGCACGCCGGTTCTGGTGCTGGTGCTCGCGAGCTACTACGTGCTCGGCACTGTCGGCATCGACCTCGGCCCGTTCCAGGCCGGCGTGCTGGCGCTTGCCGTGTTCTGCTCGTCGCATGTCGGCGAGATCGTGCGTGGCGCGCTGCAGTCGATCCCCAAGGGCCAGACAGAGGCTGCCAAGGCGATCGGCCTGACTTTCCCCCAGACATTTGCCTATGTGCTCGGTCCGCAGGCGCTGCGCCAGGTGTTGCCCGCCTGGGTCAATACGGCCGCCGAGATGGTCAAGGCCTCGACGCTTCTGTCGATCATCGGCGTGGCCGAGCTTCTGCTCAGGACCCAGGAGCTGATCTCGCGCACCTTCATGAGCCTCGAGTTCTATTTCTTCGCGGGCTTCCTCTATTTCGTCGTCAACTACGGCATCGAGCGTTTCGGCCGCTACGTTGAACGCAAAACCTCGATCCCCTCGTGAGGCCGCAACAATGACCGGCAACCTTCTCGAAATCCGCGACCTGCACAAGCGCTACGGCGATGTCGAAGTCCTCAAGGGCGTCGACTGCACCATGGCCCAGGGCGACGTCATCTCCATCATCGGCTCGTCCGGCTCGGGCAAGACGACGATGCTCCGCTGCATCAACATGCTGGAGGAATTCCAGGGCGGCTCGATCCGCATCGACGGCGAAGAAATCGGCTACGAGACCGCAGGCGGCACGCGCCGTCGCAAGAAGGAAAAGGAAATCGCCCGCCAGCGTGCGATGACCGGAATGGCCTTCCAGCAGTTCAACCTGTTCCCGCATATGTCTGCGGCCGAAAACGTCATGCTCGGCCTGGTCAAGGTCAAGAAGATGTCCCGCGACGAGGCGCGCAGCGTCGCCGAAAAGTGGCTCGACCGTGTCGGCCTCGCCGAGCGCCGCGACCGTTTTCCCGGCCAGCTCTCCGGCGGCCAGCAGCAGCGCGTCGCGATCGCACGCGCCATTGCCATGAACCCCAAGCTGATGCTGTTCGACGAGGTCACCTCGGCGCTCGACCCCGAGCTGGTCAACGAGGTGCTGCAGGTCATCAAGGATCTCGCCCGCGACGGCATGAGCATGCTGCTCGTCACCCACGAGATGCGCTTTGCCTATGAGGTGTCGTCGCGCGTGATCTTCATGAACCAGGGCCGCATCGGCGAGGAAGGTAACCCGCGCGAGATGTTCTTGAAGCCGCAGACCGAGCGGCTGGCCGAGTTCCTCAAGACCTCAACCTTCAACTAGCATTCGGAGAATAGACATGACGATCAAGCGCTATGGCACCGGCCAGACCGGGGCGGGCAAGCAGGCACTGCCCTTCGCGCGCGCCGTCGAGGCCAATGGCTGGCTCTACGTTTCCGGCCAGGTCGCCATGGAGAATGGTGAGATCGTCGGCGGCGGCATCATCGCCGAGACGCGCAAGACGATGGAAAACGTCATCGCCATCCTGGAAGAAGCCGGTTATGGGCTGGAGCACATCGTGCGTGTCGGCGTATGGCTCGACGACCCCCGCGACTTCTGGTCGTTCAACGGCGTCTATGCCGAGTATTTCGGTGACCATCCGCCGGCGCGTGCTTGCGTACAGTCGAGTATGATGGTCGATTGCAAAGTCGAAATCGACTGCGTCGCCTACAAGGCGCCGTAATGGCATGAAGTTTTGCCGGCGATCTGCCGGAAGAGGCGACACATGGACGACGTATCCGACGACATGACCAACAGGCGGGCGCGCGGTCTCGACCGCGCCTTCGAGATCATGAACTTCTTGCGTCTCAAGCGCACGCCGCTTCGCCCCAACGAGATCGCATCTGGCATCGGCGCGCCGCGTTCGTCCGTCTATGAGCTGGTCAATCTGCTGATGCGCCAGGGCGTGCTCGAATATCGCGGCGAGGACGGCCGGGTCTTCCTCGGCCGCAAGCTCTACTTCCTCGGCATGGCCTATGCCGAGCAGTTCGACCTGATGCGCGAATGCGACAAGCTGTTGACGCACATCGCCGAGGAGACGCGCGAGACGGCGCAGATGTGCCTGCTCGAAGGCAACAAATACACCGTCGCCCAGATGAAGGAAGGCCTGCGCCCGTTCCGCATTTCGTCCAATGTCGGCGATCCCGTCTCCATCGCCTGGACGGCGTCGGGCCGGCTGCTGGTCGCCCATATGAGCGACCAGGAAATCCTCGACTTCATCCCGAAGGAGGATTTCCAGCTGCCCAACGGCCAGTGGCTCGATCCGGCGCAGTTCATCGCAGAAGTGCGCGAGGCGTCGCGGGTCGGCTACTACACCTTCAACAGCGCCGTCGAGAACTTCACCCACTGCTTCGCCGTTCCGGTTTACCAGGCCGACAACATCTGTATCGCAACGCTCTGCCTCGTGGCGCCGCGCGAGGATGGGCTCAAGAACCACGCCAGCTATCTCAAGACGCTGCTCGATGCCGCCGCCGACCTGTCGAGCCGCCTCGGCCACGTCGCCGACGAGCACGCGCCGGGTGCAGCCCGCGCCGGCGGGCGGCGCTGAACGGCAACATACACAACATTTCTGGACACCCTTGATGGCCGGACGCGCACTCCTGATCGGCGAATGCATGGTCGAACTTCGCCAGGCCGGCGACGGCCTGATGCGCAAGGGCTTTGCCGGCGACACCTTCAACACCGCCTATTACCTCAGGAGCTTGCTGCCCGAGGCATGGCCGGTCGACTATTTCTCCGCCGTCGGCACGGACACGATCTCCGATGAAATGCTCACCTTCATCGAGGGCACCGGCGTCGGTACCGGCTTCATCCGTCGCCTGCCGGAGCGTACGCCCGGCCTCTACATGATCCATCTCAAGGATGGCGAGCGCAGCTTCTCCTACTGGCGCTCGACCTCTGCTGCGCGGCTGCTCGCCGATGACGCTTCGGCATTGCGTGCGGCCATCGGCGCCTCGGAGACGATCTTCTTCTCCGGCATCACGTTGGCGATCCTGGCGCCCGAAGCGCTCGCAACGCTGCTTGCCGAAATTGGCCACGCCAAGATCGCCGGCAAGCTCGTCGCCTTCGATCCCAACATCCGCCCACGCCTGTGGGACGACGCCGACAGGATGCGGCGCGCAATATCCGATGGGGCCGCGGTCTCCAGCATGGTGATGCCGAGCTTCGAAGACGAGGCGACGCATTTCGGCGACGCCACGGTCGATGCGACGATCGCGCGCTACGTTGGGCTTGGCGTGAACAAACTCGTGGTCAAGGACGGTGCCGCTGGCATCGCGCTGGATTTCGACGGCGAGCGAAGCTTCGTGCCGGCCAGCCGGACGAAACAAGTTGTCGACACGACTGGTGCCGGCGACAGCTTTAACGGTGCTTTCCTCGCCAACTATCTGCAGACCGGCGACCACCTGAAGGCAGCAGCCTTCGCGGCCAATGTGGCGGCCGCCGTCATCGGCCACCACGGCGCGCTTGTCGGCCGGTCCGAACTGAGGATACCGGCCGCATGAACAGCCTGGATGGACGATCCTTGAAGGCGCTTCCGCTTATTGCGGATGCACCATCTTGGTCGGCTCCTCCAGCAGGCTGAACGGATGGCCGTCGCACGACACGTCGGGGTTGGTCGGGCTGAACATCCCGTTCGGATTGTCCTTGAACAGCCAGGCGTGCAGGTCGTAATGGGCGAATTCCTTGGGGATCAGGGGTTCGTGCCCTTCCATCGGTCCCTGGAACGGCTGGCCGAGCACGGTCGGCCGTTCCTTGACCGCGTCCATTGGAACCAGCCACTCGACCGCGACGAGGGTGAGCTTGCCGTCGGCACCCGGTTCGTAGACCAGCACGTTCGGCTTGGTGGGGTCGGGCGGGCCCTTCACCGTCAGATTGACGAAGTGTACGCCCATCGCGCCTTTGGGATACTCCATCCGCCCTTCGATCTTTTCCCCGGTGTAGTGGACGCAGCCGACCGTCGACAGATAGAGGTCGCGCACGGCGACGTAGGGATCCTTGTATTTTTCCAGTGCCTGGCGCGCGGCGTCGAGTTCGGCTTTGCTGGGTTCGGCGGCGCGGGCGTCGTTGATAGTCGGGGCCGCAGCCCATATCAGAGCCAGGGCGACGATGGCGCCACTGGCGAAACCGGCAGACCTCATGGCAGTTCCTCCGCTGATGCATCGTGCAATTGCACGGGGCTGGGAGTTTCGCGCTCTCCGGGAGCGCTGTAAATCAATCGAATGGGGGAGGGCACTAGTCAAATCAGTGGGCCGCCGCAGTCCGATGGCGCGTGCCTGGAGGTGATGGCAAGGCTTTGTGGCGGAATGATTTTCCGCGGCAAGCTGCCTTTTCGTTATGCATATTGCCTGCAGTTTGATCGTCGGCCCTTGAAACTTGTGTAAAGAAATTTTACCATGGGTGAACTGGTGAATTTGTGAGTTTTTGCAACGAGGGATAGCGGCGTGAAAGAAGACCGTTTGTCAGCCGTGATGACTGCCGACGGCAAGAAGGCTGCCGCCGCGATCGCGGCGAAGGCGCAGCCATCGCCGCTTCACCAGGATCCTCATGCCATCCGTGACACGCCCGAGAAGGTGCTGGAGGTGGCGCTCGGCCACGAAGTCCGCTCCTTCCGCAAGAAGCTCGGCATCACCGTGGCCGACCTTGCGGCGATGACCAACATCTCGCTCGGCATGCTGTCCAAGATCGAAAACGGCATCACCTCGCCGTCGCTGACCACGCTGCAGGCGCTGTCGCGGGCGCTGGGCGTGCCGCTGACCGCCTTCTTCCGCCGCTTCGAGGAGGAGCGCAGCGCCGTCTTCGTCAAGTCCGGCGAGGGCGTCGACGTCGAGCGTCGCGGCACCCGCGCCGGGCACCAGTACAACCTGCTCGGCCATATCGGCTCCAACACCGCCGGTGTCGTGGTCGAACCTTATCTGATCACGCTTGCCGGGGATTCGGACGTGTTTCCGATGTTCCAGCATGAGGGCATGGAGTTCCTCTACATGCTGGAGGGCGAGGTCGTTTATCGCCACGGCAGCAACCTCTACCGCATGACGCCGGGCGACAGCCTGTTCTTCGACGCCGATGCCCCGCACGGTCCGGAAGAGCTGACCCAATTGCCGATCCGCTATCTCTCCATCATCTCCTACCCGCAGGGGGCGAGCGGCGACTAGCCTCGGCGGCAGTGGTGTCGAACGAAAAAAGGAGGCGATGACATCGCCTCCTTTTTCGTGGTCGGTGGCCGGGCCTCGGTGAGGCCAGGCCGGATCGATATGTTAGTCCGGGCTGAAGCCGGATGAGGTCGGAGCGCCGTCGTCATATTTCGACAGCCAGTCGACGGTGGTCTGGCGATAACGGGTCAGGCCCTTGTATTCGGCGAGCTCGACCGGCAGGTCGCGCAGCACGCGGTGGAAGCGGCGGGCCCATTTCGGCACCGTTACCAGCTCGTCCATCTTGAGCAGGTAGCAGCGGATCGGGAAGACCAGCGCGTTGGAACGCGGCAGGCGCCAGAAGCTCTGCAGTTCGACGCGGAGATGGACCTTCTGGCCGACATTCTCAGGCGTCACCGTCAGGCGGTCACTGCCCCATTTGTGGAAGTTCTCCGGGCTGGTGTCGAGGCGCGGATTGATCGTCATGGTCCAGTTCAGGCGGCGTGCGGGCTTGCCCTGCTGGATGTTGGTCAGGAATTTCAGGGCGCGGGTGAAGACGCCCATCTCATGCGCCAGCGGCACCGGTGCATGCCATTCGAAGAAGTTCATGCCGATGTCGAAATCGAGCGACCAGTCGGCCTGGGTGGTGACCATGCCGGCGTCCATCCAGAGATTGTTGTCACGCTGGTCGAGGATGGCGAAGTCGCCCTGGCTCTGGCGGGTGATGTACTCCATCGGCCCATAGGGCAGGGTGGAGATGTCGCCAAAGGTGAAGGTGTCGTCGATGCCGAGTGGCCGGTTGATCCAGCGCCAGCGGTCGCCGTCGCGGGTCAGCGTGAAGTGCTCGGGATAGCTCGCGGCCTTCTCGGTCATCAGAAGTTCGAGCAGGTCCCAGCCGGCCAGCGTCATGTGCGGCAGCGACTGGCAGCGCAACGGATCTTCCGCCAGCACCATGGCGCGGTCCTGCATCTCCGAGACATAGTGTTCGTCGACGTCGATCAGGTGCTCGAACACGCTGCCCTTGGGGCCCGGCACATGCGGCTCGATGTTGACCGAGTACATGTAGGCGTCTTCGTGATAGGGGAAGGGAAACCGCTTGATCTGTTCCGGACTGTTCCTGAAGGTAAAATCGTCGCGGAACGTTTCTTTCCTGAAGTTTATTCCCATCAATTCCTCCCTCTTCCAAAGCGCTGGGCGCTCCGGGATGTTCTACCGTTCCAGGACCAGCGAGCGGCCCTCGAAGCGCGAAACGCATGGCATGATCTTCTTGCCCGAGCAGTGCTCCTCATCGCTCAGCCAGTGGTCGTTGTGCTTGAACGTGCCGTCATAGGAGATGACGTTGGTCTCGCACTGGCCGCAGACGCCGCCGCGACAGAGATAGGGCGGGTCGACGCCTGCCGCCTCGATCGCCTCGAGCAGGCTCTGCTGTTCGCCGACCCGGATCTCCAGGCCGCTGACTGCCAGCTTGACGTCGAAGGGCGTGCCCGGCTGCGGTGCGGCGAAGTGCTCGTAATGCACCGAGTCATCCGGCCAGCCATGGGCAGCGGCGGTGTCGCGCACCCATTTGATCATGCCAGCGGGGCCGCAGACATAGATATGCGTGCCGAGCGGCTGGGTGGCGAGCAGGCGGTCGAGCGGGATGCGCTCGTTGTGCTCGTCGTAGTACAGGTTGACCCTGCTGCCGTAGCGTTCGCGCAGCACCTCGGTGTAGCTGCCCAGCGCCTCCGAACGGCAAGTGTAGTGCAGCTCGAAATTGCCGCCCGACGAAGCGAGCTGGGCGGTCTGGGCGAGAAACGGCGTGATGCCGATGCCGCCGGCGATCATCAGGTGCTTCCTGGCGCGCAGGTCCAGCGAAAACAGGTTCACCGGGTAGCTGATGACCATTTCGCTGCCGCGCTTGACGCGGTTGTGCATGAACAACGAGCCGCCGCGGCCGACGTCGTCGCGACGCACCGAGATGGTGTAGTCGCGCGTGGCGAGCGGCGAGCTCATCAGCGAATAGGGATTGAGCCTGGTGATGTCGCCGTCGCGCATTTCGACGACGACGTGGGCGCCGCCGGAAAAGGTCGGCAGGTTGCCGCCGTCGGTGCGCTCGAAGTGGAAGCGCTTGACCAGTTCATTGACCGCGACCACCTCGGTCACGGTGACGTTCAGCTTGTTTGTTCCCGCGCTCACCGGAAAATCTCCTCTGTCTGAGGGATCTCGGTCGGATCCTCGGCATTGATGCAGACGCCCTGGAAGGCGGCATGGCGCTTGGAATAGTGGTCGCGCACCAGAAGCAGCAGGCCGCAATGCGAGCAGGTGACCGGCTGGGTGGTGACGTTCTCGGTGATGCCCTTGCAATGAACGCACTGTACGCGCCGCGCCCATGAGCCGCGGTGCTCAGTCTGGATCGAGGCAGGGTCGATGCCGGCTTCGATTGCCGCCTGCATCATCTGGCCGATAAGGCCTTCGGTCCCGGCGAGATACATGCGCAGGCCCATATGGGCGTTGGCAAGTGTCCAATTGAGCCGCGGCAATGCCGCCGCGACCGTCGGGCCTTCATAATACTGGGCCGGCTTCAACGCCTTCAGCGATGCCTGAAAGCTGTCTCCGGTCCGGCCCGGTATGAACATGATATGTGCATTGGCGAAGAAGTCCTCTGGAGCCTTCTTCGCCAGGTCCAGGATCGCGGACGCCCCTTCGGCGTCCGCAATCAGAAGGTGGCTCTTGCCGGCCTGCGGTGACAATGTTCCGTAGACCGGGCGACTGAGGATCGTCTTCACCGGTGCACTGTCCAAGGTCTCAGCCCTTTGCCGTCCGCTTCAGCTTCTTCGGGTCGTCGAACGGCAGCGACTGCGCCGTTGCCTTGACCGTACCGCTGGCGTTGCGGATTTCCAGCGGCGTTCCGACGATGGCGCAGTCGACGTCGAGGCGAGCGATGCCCATCGACTTCTTGACCAGCGGTGAATACATCGCGCAGGTCACGACACCGACCTTCTTGCCGTCGCGATAAATCTCGGCGCCTTCGTCAGCTGGCTTGTCGCTGTCGAGCAGTACGCCGAAGATCTTGAAGCGTTCCTTGCCCTTGAGGCGATAGTGCTCTTCGGCACCGCGGAAGCCGGTCTTGCCGGGGCTGACGGTGAAGTCGAGACCAAGTTCCCACAACGTGTCGCCAGGGCCCTCGTTCGCGAACGGGTACTTCTGCGAATTGTCATACGGGTAGAACAGAAGGTAGCTCTCGACGCGCAGCATGTCGAGCGTGGTGAAGCGCGTCGGGATGATGCCCATCGGCTTGCCTTCGGCAACGATGGTGTCCCAGATCTGGCCCGCGTCCTGGCCGCGGCAGAAAATCTCGTAGCCGCGCTCGCCGGTGTAGCCGGTGCGCGAGATCATCACCGGGAAGCCGAACAGTTGGGTCTGCATGTGGTGGAAGTAGTTGAGGTCCCGGATGCCGGGAACGTGCTTGGCAAGGTAGTCGACGGCGAGTGGGCCCTGCAGCGACAGGTCGTGCAGATTGTCGTCGAAGCGGACCGAGACGTCGCGGCCGATCGATGCGCGGGTCAGTTCCTCATGGCCCGAGCCCGAACCGTGCACGACCATCCAGGAGTTCGGACCCATGCGGTAGATGACGCAGTCGTCGGTGAACTTGCCGGCGTCGTTGAGCATGCAGGCATAGACCGACTTGCCGGGGTAGATCTTCTCGACATTGCGGGTGGTGCACAGGTCAATGACATGCCCTGCGTGGGCGCCGGTGATGTGCACCTTCTTGAGGCCGGAAACATCCATCAGGCCGGCCTTGGTGCGGATCGCCACATACTCCTCGTCGGCGTCCTTGTCATAGCTCCAGGCCGTGCCCATACCGCTCCAGTCTTCCAGTTTGGAACCCAGTGCGCGGTGGCGGTCGGCCAACATCGAAAAACGCCATGAAGCTGTCATTTCAGGTACTCCTCCATATTGTTCCCCGCCCTTGGCCTTGCCTTGAGGCGGTCATTTGTTGAGGGCATTTGAACCCAAATTTGCCTCTAGGGCAATATCCAAGTGCAAGAATTTTTACTGATAGGCAACATTTTGCCTGTCGTTTCTTCCAGGCCTGTACTGCTCAGCAAGCTTGGTTGCGGGCAAAAAAAAGCCTGGCACATGAGGTGCCAGGCCTTGAAAGGGCGCTCCGGGCCTGGGGGACAGGAGGGGTGGATTGGAGCGCCTTGGGAGAGAGGTTTCGCCTCAGAACAGTCCTTCGATCTGGCCCTGTTCGTTGAGGAAGATCTTCTCGGATGACGGTGCCTTGGGCAGGCCGGGCATGGTCATGATCTCACCGCAGATGGCGACGATGAAGCCGGCACCGGCTGCCAGGCGCACTTCGCGCACCGGCACGACATGGTCGACAGGGGCACCCCTGAGGTTCGGGTCGGTCGAGAACGAATACTGCGTCTTGGCCATGCACACCGGCAGGTGGCCGTAGCCGGCCTGTTCCCAGGCATGCAGCTGGTCGCGCACCGACTTGTCGGCGATGGCTTCGGAGCCGCGGTAGATGCGCTTGACGATGGTGTCGATCTTGTCGAACAGCTTCATGTCGTCGGGATAGAGCGGCGAGAACTGCGAGGCGCCGCTTTCGGCCAGCTGCACCACCTTGTGGGCGAGCTCCTCGATGCCGGCCGACCCCTTGGCCCAGTGCTTGCACAGGATCGCTTCCGCACCCATCGAGGCGACATACTCCTTCATCGCTGCGATTTCGGCGTCGGTGTCGGAGACGAAGTGGTTCATCGCCACCACCACAGGCACGCCGAACTGCTTGACGTTCTCGATGTGGCGGCCAAGGTTGGCGCAGCCCTTCTTCACCGCCTCGACATTCTCCTTGCCGAGCTCTTCCTTCTTGACGCCGCCATTCATCTTCATCGCGCGCACGGTGGCGACGATGACGGCGGCTGCCGGCTTGAGGCCCGCCTTGCGGCACTTGATGTCGAAGAACTTCTCGGCACCGAGATCAGCGCCGAAACCGGCTTCGGTGACGACATAGTCGGCGAGCTTCAATGCGGTGGTGGTGGCGACCACCGAGTTGCAGCCATGGGCGATGTTGGCGAACGGGCCGCCATGGACGAAGGCCGGGTTGTTTTCCAGCGTCTGCACCAAATTGGGCTGGACCGCGTCCTTCAGCAGCACCGCCATGGCGCCATCGGCCTTGAGGTCGCGGGCATAGACGGCCGTCTTGTCGCGGCGATAGGCAACGATGATGTCGCCGAGGCGCTTCTCGAGATCTTTCAGATCGGTTGCCAGGCACAGGATCGCCATGACTTCGGAAGCGACGGTGATGTCGAAGCCGGCTTCACGCGGAAAGCCGTTGGCGACGCCGCCGAGCGAGCAGTTGATCTGGCGCAGCGCCCGGTCGTTCATGTCCATCACCCGGCGCCAGACGACGCGGCGGGTGTCGATGCCGAGCTCGTTGCCCCAGTAGATGTGGTTGTCGATCAGCGCCGACAAAAGGTTGTGGGCGGTGGTGATGGCGTGGAAGTCGCCGGTGAAGTGGAGGTTCATATCCTCCATCGGCACGACCTGGGCATAACCGCCGCCGGCAGCACCACCCTTGACGCCGAAGTTCGGCCCGAGCGAGGCTTCACGGATGCAGACGATGGCCTTCTTGCCGATGCGGTTCAAACCGTCGCCGAGGCCGACCGTCGTCGTGGTCTTGCCTTCGCCGGCCGGCGTCGGGTTGATCGCGGTGACCAGGATCAGCTTGCCGTCCTTGTTCTTGCGCGCATTGGCGATGAACTCGGCCGAGATCTTCGCCTTGTCGTGGCCATAAGGCAGCAGATGCTCGGTCGGAATGCCGATCTTGGCACCGACCTCCTGGATCTGCTTCTTCTTCGCCGCACGCGCGATCTCGATGTCGGTCTTGAATTCGGCCATGACTCTCTTCCCTTGAGTTTGGTTCGATTTCCGCGGAGCCTCGGGCTCCCAGATTAAAAACGTGGTGCTGACTGGCCCGCCGAACGGAAGGCCGAGACGACCGTATTGGCCATCAGAAGTGCAATGGTCATCGGCCCGACGCCGCCCGGCACCGGCGTGATGGCGCCGGCCTGCTCGGCGGCGCTGCCGTAGTCGACGTCGCCGACGAGCTTCGACTTGCCATTGAGACCGCCCTCCAGGCGGTTGATGCCGACGTCGATGACGGTGGCGCCCGGCTTCACCCAGTCGCCCTTGATCATTTCAGGACGCCCGACGGCCGCGACGAGGATGTCGGCGCTGCGGCACAACGCCGGCAGGTCCTTGGTGCGGCTATGGGCGACGGTGACGGTGGCGTTGGCATTGAGCAAAAGATTGGCCATCGGCTTGCCGACGATGTTGGAGCGGCCGACGACGACCGCATTGAGGCCCGACAGGTCACGGCCGAGCGCACGCTCGATCAAAAGCATCGAGCCTGCCGGCGTGCAGGGCACAAAGGCGGTGTCGAGCTCACCGGTGCCGAGCTTGCCGACATTGGTGAAATGGAAGCCGTCGACATCCTTGTCGGCCGAGATCGTCTGGATGATCTTGCCGGCGTCGATATGGTCGGGCAGGGGCAGCTGCACGAGGATGCCGTGGATCTTGGGATCGGCGTTGAGCTTCTGCACCAGTGCGACCAGATCGGCTTCCGAGGTATCGGACGGCAGCGCGTGCTCGACCGAGTGGAAGCCGCATTCCTTGGCCTTCTTGCCCTTGGAGGCGACATAGACCTGGCTTGCCGGGTCGTGGCCAACGATGACCACTGCGATACCGGGGACGACACCGGTCTCGGCGATCAGCTTTTCGGCTGCGATCCGGACCTTTGTCACCACATCGGCGGCAACTGCCTTGCCATCGATTACCGTCGTCATGCTGTGCAATTCCTCCCAGGCGCGCGCGTACGATCCTATGGCATGAGCCATCGGTTCCAGCCCCGGATTACACCATCCGGACAGCTTTTTGCGCTGAATTTTCCCGTCTGAATCTATAGCAGCTGACGGGGGTGAAAGTCAACCACAATGCAAAAATCTTTCATGGAAAGAAATATTGGCCCAGCGTGGTTTTGCGCGCTTCCGGAGTGGGCGACGCCGGGGCAAATCGGCGCCAAGCGTGCGGCGGTTGTCGAAATGAATTGCGCAAAAACAAGAAGATAGAGCGGCGATGCGAATCGCTGAAAAGGACGGCAACGCCGCGGCGCGAAATGCAAAAGGCCGGCTTGCGCCGGCCTTCGCAGGTTGAATGTGCGTCAAGCTTCAGAGCACGAAGAACCAGTTGGCGAGAAGCACCACGGCCAGACCGGCGAGCAGCGTCAGGTAGGGCAGGATACCCGCCTTCTTCACGCGCAGGTCGCTCTGCTGCATGCCCAGATCCTCGAGCATGTGCTCGGGGAACTTGCCGCCGTCCTGGATATAGTGGCGGTAGCAGAACACCGGGATGATCAGGGCCGCGGTGAACAGGCCGGCCCAGAGTGCCATCGGATTCCACACCTTGGCGCCGGCGCCCATGAAGATGGCGTTGACGTAGGCAAAAAGGGCACCGACCGTGATCAGCCAGGTCGGCGCGCGCCACGGCCGCTTGATGTGGCCGTTGTCCATGCGATGGATCCAGCCGGAGTTCAGGTTGAGGAAGTTGAAGATGATGTAGCCGCAGTTCGAGACGGCGAGGATGAAGAAGAAGCTCGTCGCATCCGTCGAGGCGATGGCCAGGACGAACAGGTTGGCGATGAGATCGGTCCACATGGCGCGGGTCGGCGCGCCGTGCTCGTTGACGTGGCTGAGGTAACGCGGCAGCCAGCCGTCGACCGAGCCCTGGTAGAGCGTGCGCGACGATCCGGCCATCGCCGTCATGATGGCGAGCAGCAAGGCGAGGATCATCAGCATGACGAGCAGGTTCTTCACCAGCCCGCCACCGCCGACCATGCCGGCAAGTGCATCGGCAACACCGGAACCGTCGACGATCGGCGTCGACAGCATGCCGTTGAGCCCGAGCACGCCCTGGAAGGTGAAGGGCACGATCATGAACAGCAGCATGCAGAGCAGGCCGGAATAGAAGATGGCCTTGAAGGTGTCGGTGGCCGGGTTCTTGAACTCGCGGGTGTAGCAGACGGCGGTTTCGAAGCCGTAGGTCGACCATGCGGCGATGAACATGCCGCCGAGCACCAGCGTCCAGCCAGCGACGTTCCACGCGCCGGGTTCAGGTGCGTAGGCTGCGGCCAGCGGCACGAAGGGCGAGTAGTTGTCCCAGTTGATCTGGCCGGTGAGGATCGGTACCACGCCGACGATCAAAAGCGGCACGATGACCAGCAGGCCGACGACCTTCTGCACGGCAGCAGTGCCGAGAATGCCGCGATGCTGGATCGCGAAGGTCACCAGCATCAGCACGGCGCCGATCCAGAAGGTTGCGTTGAGCGAGAAGCCGACCGGACCGAGCGAGTGGCTATAGAGCGTCCAGGTGCGGATGCCGGGCGTCGCTGCGGCGGTTACCGCTGCAACGGCGTCAGCGGCAGTGGTGCCGACATTTGCCGCCATGTACTGCAGCACCTCCGGCGAGGCTTCGGTGAAGCCGGGGATCGGTGCCAGCGCGTTGAGGATGTAGGCGGCGGCGATCGAACAGCCGAGCGACAGCACCGGTGACCAGGCGAACCAGTTGCACCACACCGACAGCGGCGCGACGAACTTGGAATAACGCAACCATGCGGTGGCGCCATAGACCGAGGCGCCACCCGACTTGTTTGGGAACAGGCCGGCGATCTCGGCATAGGTGAAGGACTGGATGAAGCCCATCAGCATGGAGCAGATCCAGATCGCAAAAGCGATGTTGCCGGCGGTACCGGCAATGCCGCCGATCGAGAACAGGACAAGAGGCGGCACGCCGCTGGCAACCCAGAAGGCGCCTCGCCAGTCGATTGTCCTGTGAAGCTGGCCGGCGGAATCCGCCGGACTGATGTCCGTAACAGCGCTCATTGGTCAAATTCCCCATTGATTAGGATGCCCGTCGCCCAAGCCCGGCTTTCCCGGTTTTCAAGGTGCGGCGGCAGTTTCCGCTTAGGCTTCTTTTTTTCCTCAAAGTGAAGTTTGTCCGAATTCGAGGCGCCGTCAAGCTATTTTGTCGCAGCACTGGACCAATCTTCACAACTGGTACCCCCGGTTGGAAAATTGGGCAGACGATGATGCCTCTCTGGACAGCGGCGGCCTACCCGAACGGGTGGGTAAGCAGGCTTGGCGCCATTTGCCGGCTTGTGGAGGCCAGTTCGGCAGTAAAAATGCCGCATCCACTGGAATGAAAAAATCATTCATGATATGAATTGCGTTCACAGGGTCGATCCGGGCAGGACCGGAGAGGAGCGACCCAGCGCAGGAGACGTCGGCAAGAGGTGCGTGCACGAACATAGGCGGGAGGAACATGAACGCCGAATGGAAGGGTCAGCGCCATGGCATCGGGATAGAGGTGGTGCCGGTGGTGAAGGAAAACAGCTTCAGGGTTCTGATAGCCGAGCGCAATCCGCTCGTCATCGCAGCCCTTGGCGACATGCTTTCGCGCGACAGCCGCTTCGAGCTGGCCGAGAGCGTGCAGACCGGCAGGGCTTTTCTCGAGGCGGCCTCAACTGCTGCCCCACAGTTCGATATCGCGGTGCTGGGCTGGCGGCTGCAGGACATGGATTCCGGCGAAGTGCTGGCCGAAATGCAGCGCCGCGGCCTTCATGCCCGTGTGGTGATCTTCTCCAACGACCACGACATCTCGATCCTCAAGCAATGCGTGCGCCTTGGCGTGCAGGGCTTCTGCTATCAGTTCGACGATCCGGCGATCCTGTTCGACACGCTCGTCGCCGTCGCCCACGGCCGCATCTGCATTCCCTACATGGACGTGTCCAAGATCAACGACACGCCGCTGTCGCGGCTGACCGCACGCGAGCGCGAGCTTCTGTCGGTGCTGGCTGACGGCTGGACAAACCTGCAGATCGCTGCGCGCACCGGAATCTCGGAAAATACGGTCAAGTACCACCTCAAGAATCTCTACGACAAGCTCGACGTCCGCAATCGCGCGATGGCGGTGGCGCTCTACGCCAGCGAGAAGAACCGCGGGCCGCATCTGAGTTCGCAGTAAACGTCAGCTCCGGATGAGTTGCGGCTAAGGGCCAGCTCATCTGCGTTCGCGTCATCCCCTGACGCGCCGCCTTGGCGCCCGGCTACGCCTCTCCGAAAAATTTCAGAGCTGTCTCTTCCTGCTTGGGAGGGCGTGGAAACGCCAGTCGCTTGGGGGCCCAGGTCGCCGAAATGGGCTCCCTCGCCGCCCGGAAAGCGGGGGGGCAGGCCGAGCACGACTTGTCGAAGATGCATGGGAGAAGGTGAGGGGATCGGTGCCGGCGACCTACCCGCAACAGCTCTCTTTTTGAGGCGCGAAACAGGCAGCCCGGTATGCTCCCGCGCAACCCCTTTTCGTCGCGCGGGCAGTGGTCAAGGCATGCAAAAGGGATGCCGCCCCGGCTGGGGCGGCGTTTCATGTCAGGAAAGCCGGACGGTCCGCTAGGACCGCATTCTTACTCAGCCGCTTCGGCGGTGCGCAGGTAGGATTCCAGCGAGTCGTCGAGGGCATCCTTCCACGGCGTATGATGGGCGGGTGCCATGGTGCCTGTTATGACCGACTTGTAGGAGTGGTTGCGGAATTCCATGATGCCCTTCTTCTTGTGTTCCTTCCACTCGAAGAAGGCCTCGTTGGCGCCGTCGACGTCGAAGCTCGGATAGTCGGTCTCGGCGATCAACTCCTTGACGTATTCGCCCTGGTATTCGATCGCGTCATGCGAGTCCTTGCCAGCATCTTCGCCGGCAACGCGTTCCTGAACATCGTCGAGCAGCGCCTGCTTGCTGTCGGGCAGCTTGATGCGGCCGAGGATGACGTCGCGTGCCCACCATGCCTGGGCGTCGAACATGTTGAAGGTGAACCACTGGTCCTGCATGCCGAGATAGAACATCGCCGGGTTGTGGACATAAGCGACACCCTTGTAGAGGTCGGCGGTCGCAAGGCGGTTGGCGGTCTTGAGGCGCAGGTCGTCGGGCAGGAACGGGAAGTGGTGCTTGTAGCCGGTGCACAGGATGATGGCGTCGATCTTCTTGGTCGAGCCGTCCTTGAAGGTCGCGGTGTTGATCTCGACCTTTTCCAGCAGCGGCCGCTCTTCCCAGTTGTCGGGCCATTTGAAGCCCATCGGCGCGGTGCGGTAGCAGTTGGTGATCGACTTGGCGCCGTACTTCCAGCACTGCGAGCCGATGTCTTCAGCCGAATAGCTAGTGCCGACGATCAGGATGTCCTTGCCGGCGAATTCGCGGGCGTCACGGAAGTCGTGGGCGTGCAGGATGCGGCCGTTGAACCGGTCGAAGCCGGGGAATTCAGGAACGTTCGGAGTAGAGAAGTGGCCCGAGGCGACGATGACGTGGTCGAACTCCTCGGAGTAGCAGTGGTCCTTGGGCAGGTCCTGGACGGTGACGGTGAATTTCTTGGTCTCCTTGTCCCAGGTGACCATGCGGACGGCTGTCTCGAAGCGGATCCACTTGCGGACGCCGGCCTTCTTCACGCGGCCCTCGATGTAGTCGAACAGCACGGCGCGTGGCGGGTAGGAGGCGATCTGCTTGCCGAAATGCTCCTCGAAGGAATAGTCGGCGAATTCCAGGCCCTCCTTGGGGCCGTTGGACCAGAGATAGCGGTACATCGAACCATGAACCGGCTCGCCATACTGGTCGAGGCCGGTGCGCCAGGTGTAGTTCCACAGACCGCCCCAGTTGGCCTGCTTCTCGAAGCAGACGATTTCCGGGATGTCCGCGCCTTTCGCCGCGGCCGACTGGAATGCCCTCAACTGCGCCAGTCCAGATGGTCCGGCACCGATCACGGCGACACGCTTGGCTGTCATGGTTTCCTCCTTTTGGTATAGACCAAATTTCGTTATTGGTTCCTCTGGTTCAGTTATGTTGCCTGCCATTATACCAATTTGTCAACGGCGTGTTTCCTGTGAGGAAGGAAAATTTCGCTAAGATAGGGTGAAACGCCCGATTTTTGGTGGTATTCACAGCCATGACGAACTCCAGCTTTGCCCATCGACTCGCCGTTTCCAGCGTCCTGCCGCGGCTTTCCGTCGGCATGCCGGACGCGGTGAACATTGGATTCCTCGGACCGCTCAGCGGTCAAGTGGAGTCTTGGGGGCGGCCCGGATTGCATGGCTGCCGGATCTGGGAGGACTGGCTCAACCGGACCGGCGGGCTCTTGATCAACGGCCGCCGCTATCCGATCCGGATCGTCGAGTTCGATTGCGGCTATGATGCCGGCCGGGCTCTGGAGGGCGCGCGTCAACTGATCGAGCGGCATGACGTCAAGCTCTTGATGATGCTGGGCGGCGATACGATGGCCGAGATCAGGGATTATCTGAGCCAGCGCAAGGTCCTGACCTCGACCCTTTTGCCGAGCGACCTGTCGCCCGATACGCCATATCTGATCGCGCCCAGCGAACTGCACCCGATCTTCAACGTGACAGGGGTGGAGTGGCTAGCGCAGGCGAGGCCGGAACTGCGGACGGTGGCACTCTGCAGCCAGACTGACGCGCTCGGCCTGCCGTCGCTTGCCACCTATCGCGCCGCCTTCAAGGCGGCCAAGCTGGGGATCGCCAAAGAGATCCAGTACGATCCCGACACGACCGATGCGGTCGCGATCGTGCAGCCGATGCTGGAATCGGGTGCCGACATCCTGTGCTGGTGCACCAGCTACACGCCGATGGTCCATGCGATGACCGAATATGCGCATGCGCAAGGCTTCAAGGGCCAGATCATATCCTGCACACTGGACTATTACGACCAGCTCGTCAGCAGGACGTCGGTCGATTTCATGGAAGGTTTCGTCTTCCAGTTTCCCGACTTCGATGACGAGAAGCTGAATGACAAGACCTTCTTCTTCAATCAGCCGAAGGGCTTTTTTGACGAGTACAACAGCCGCTTCCCGGGTACCTGGACGGCGGTGAGCTGGGAGTATGTCGCCATCCTCGACATCTGGCATGCGGCGGTCGAGAAATCGAACAGCGTCAATCCGGCATCCGTGCTGGCGGCGATGAAGCAGCTCGGCCATGTCACTCATGCCTTTGGCCCAGCCCATTGGTGGGGCGAGAGCATGTTCGGCATCGACAACGCGCTTGTCGGCGACTGGCCGGTGGTGACGGTGAAAAGCGGCAAGGCCAGGATTGCCGCCTTCGGCTCGATCCCGCGCTGGCTGAAGCGCCATGGCGGCCTGCTCAAGCAGGAGATGTCGGATCTTGGCCAGCTTTGGGACCAGCGCCTGCGGGCGAGCGGCAACGGCACCGTCCTGCAGGCAAGGACGCCGGAGTCAGTCCTGCAGAAGTAGCTTCTGCTCCTCGACGAGGTGCAGCTTGATGAACTCGACGGCGCGCTCGACGTCGCGGGAGGCGATCGCGTTGAACAGTGCGTTGTAGCGCTGCTGGTATTCGAGAATCCGCTTCGGTGACAGGTGCCGGCGCAACTGCGTGGTGCGGAAGCTCACCCTGCAGGCCTCGATCGCCAGATTGTAGCAGGATGCCAGCAAGGGGTTGTGCGTTCCCTCGGCGATCTTGCGGTAGATCTCCTCTTCGCATTTGACGAAGGCGGCGACGTCGGTCTGCACGTTTTCGATCTGCGACGTCAGCTGTTCGAGGTCCCAGACCTCGCGCGGGGTCATGTTGATGACGGCCAGGCGGACCATTTCAGGTTCAAGGATGCCGCGCACGACGAGGTGGTCCAGCGGGCTGGTTTCCAGCGCCACCGAGCTCTCCGTCCTTTCAGGCACTTCTTCCGAGCGGTAGGTGACGAAACTGCCGCTGCCGGGACGCCGCTTGATGACCTTGCGGTCTTCCAGTACGTCGAGCGCCTCGCGCACGGTGTTGCGGGCAACCCCCATCTCCGAGGCCAGCGCCCGCTCCGATGGCAGGCGTGTGTCGAGCGGATATTCCTCAGACCTGATCTTGGCAAACAGCCGGTCGAGCACGGTCTGCACCGTCGCTCCCACCGAATAGGAGGCGATGATTTGCGAAGTGAGTTGGCCGGTTTCAACCTTCATTGCGCGACCTTGCATGTCAGTCCTGCCTCGTGGCCACGGCGCGGGACGAATCCCAGCGCAGCGTAGACCAATTTTGAAATATTTATCGAATCTGGTCCAGTACACGCTCGGATGGGCCGGGACAATCGCGTGGCGGAAGGCTGATCGGCGCTCCCTGATGGACCGCAAGGCTGCCTGCCGCATGGTCACCTCTCCGCATTTTTGATTACTGTGATGAAACGAAGCCTTGCGGCAGCGGCAAAATTGAGTATTCTTCTGGCTCAAATAATTTTACACACAGGCAAGATTTGAACGAGGTGGCGATGACGATTTCAGTCTACCCCGAAATTGTGGCCGGCCCTCCGCGTCCGAGCCTGGTTGTGCAGCCTGGCCTGTTGCTGCCCGGCATGGAGCGCTATCACGTGCCTGGTGGCGGTGCGGTGCTGATCGACATCGAAGCCGGCGATCATGTGACGGTGCGCAATCTCGAAGGCGGGCAGGCGTGCGAGCTGGTGGCGTTTGATGCTGCCGGCCGCGCCGATCCGGGTATCCTGTCGACACGCTCGAACAGCGATGCGTCGGGGCTGAAGGCGCTGCTCGTCGATGGCGACGAGAGCCTGCAGAAGTTTCGGCTTGGCCTCGCCCGCCGCAAGCTCGAGCTTGGCCGGGTCGAGGCGGTGCGCTTCTTCGATGGTGCGACCGCTGCCGGGGTCGAGGAGCGTTTTGTCGTCTCGCGGCCGGGCTCGCTGGTGATTGCCGCACCCGGGGCGCCGATGTCGGTCGACAGCCAGGACACGACGACGCCTCTGGTGGTGATGGTCAAGCGGGCCAAGGTCCGTGCCGTGTCAGGCGGCTTCGAGCTGCCCGATCCGCTCGCCGATCCGGTGCTCGATGTCAGGGTCAAGTCGAAGACGGCGGAGAGCTATTTCGTCAAGGCTGGCGACTACATCCAGATCATCGACGTCGACGGCCGCCAGTGCACCGACTTCCAGTGCTTTTCCGCCCGCAAGCTCGACAAGGGCAGGGACCTCGCCCTCGACGTCACCGCCACCCGCTCGCTGATGGGCCACGCCTATCCGATGCCCGGCCTGCATGCCAAATATTTCGACCAGGATTTCGAGCCGCTTGTCGAGGTCGTGCAGGACACCTGCGGCCGGCATGACGCTTTTGCGCTCGCCTGCTACGCCAAATATTACGACGACATCGGTTATCCCGGCCACATCAACTGCTCGGAGAACTTCAACGGCGCGCTTGTCCCGCATGGCGTCAATGCCCGCGCCGGCTGGATGGCGGTCAACTTCTTCTTCAACACCGGCATCGACGCCCATGGCGTGATGTTCTCGGACGAGCCGTGGTCGCGGCCGGGCGACTATGTGCTGCTGAGAGCGCTGACCGACATCGTCTGCGTCTCCTCTGCCTGTCCCGACGACACCACGCCGGCCAATGGCTGGAACCTCACCGACATCCACGTCCGGACCTATTCCGGCTCCAACACATTCCAGCGCGCGATCGCCCGACGCACGACCCCGGAGGCAGAACCCAAGATGACCCGCGAGACCGGCTTCCACGCAAGCTTTGCCAAGCACACCCGCAACTTCATCGAATACAAGGGCTTCTGGCTGCCGCAGGAATTCGCCAAGGAGGGCGCCATCGCCGAATACTGGGCCTGCCGTGAGAAGGCGGTGGTGATGGATCTCTCTGCCCTGCGCAAGTTCGAGGTCACGGGCCCTGATGCCGAAGCCTTGATGCAGTACACGCTGACCCGCGACGTCAAGAAGCTCGGTGTCGGTCAGGTCGTCTACACCGCCATGTGCTACGAGCATGGCGGCATGGTCGACGACGGCACCTTGCTGCGTCTGGGCAAGGACAATTTCCGCTGGATCTGCGGCGACGACTATTCCGGCGTCTGGCTGCGCGAGCAGGCGGAGAAACTCGGCCTCAAGGTGCTGGTCCGCTCCTCGACCGACCAGATGCACAACATCGCCGTCCAGGGCCCGAACAGCCGCGACATCCTGAAGGAGATCGTCTGGACGCCGCCGCACCAGCCGGCGCTCAGTGAGCTCGAATGGTTCCGCTTCACCATCGGCCGCATCGGCGATGCGACCGGCGTGCCGATCGTCGTCTCGCGCACCGGCTACACCGGCGAGCTCGGTTACGAGGTCTGGTGCCATCCGCGCGATGCCGAGACTGTCTTCGACGCGGTGTGGGCAGCCGGCCAGCCGCATGGCTTGAAGCCGATGGGCTTTGCAGCCCTCGACATGGTGCGCATCGAGGCCGGCCTGATCTTTGCCAATTACGAGTTCTCCGACCAGACCGACCCGTTCGAGGCCGGCATCGGCTTCACCGTGCCCTTGAAGACCAAGACCGACGACTTCATCGGCCGCGAGGCGCTGATCCGGCGCAAGGACAACCCGATCCACAAGCTTGTCGGCCTCGACATCGACGCCAATGTCGCTGTCGGCCATGGCGACTGCGTCCATATCGGCCGCGCACAGATCGGCATCGTCACCTCGTCGATGCGCTCGCCGATCCTCGGCAAGAACATCGCACTCGCTCGCATCGAGGCAGCGCATGCCGAGATCGGCACCGAGGTCGAAGTCGGCAAGCTCGACGGCCAGCAAAAGCGCCTGCCGGCCAGGATCGTGCCGTTCGCCCACTACGACCCCAAGAAGGAACGCCCACGCTCGTAGGCAACCGCCCCTCCATCATCCTCACACAACGCAAAAGCCCCGCAATCGCGGGGCTTTCTGTTGGTAGCGGCGGCCGATTTGGCCTATTCAGGTTCAGGGATGGCTCTGGGGAGGGGCGTCGTGGACATATTTGCCTGGTCGCCGCTGATCATGACGCTGCCCTTCATCCTTGTCGGGGGCATAGCCTTCTTCCTTGGTGCGGCGTTCCTGGCGGTTTTCGCCCGGCAGGCGGCGGACAACCCGCTGACCATGCCGGTCGCTGCCTTTGTCGGCACCATCACCACGGCCTGGGCGCTGTCGCTGGGCTTCACCGCCGCCGATGTCTGGTCGGTTAATTCCCGTGCCAGCCAGGTGGCCAGCGCGGAGCGATCCTCGATGATGCGGCTGGCCGGCATGGCAAAGCCCGAAGCGCTGGCCTCGGCCGAGCTCATGGCAGGCCTCAAGGCCTACAAGGATGGTGTCGTTCAGATGGAATGGCAGAATGCGAACCGATCGCCCGAGCCTGTTGTCGAGCAGGCCCTGCAGGGCATCCGCCTTGCCATGATCGACCTGGCGAAGGCGGGTCATCCCGATCCGATCATCAGCCAGATGGTGCAGGATCTCGACGAGTTGCAGGATGCCCGCAATTCGCGTCTCGCCATCGGCACGAGCTCGGTCAACCAGCTCAAATGGTATCTGGTGCTGTTCCTGACGATGTTGTCGGCGATTGTCGTCGGCGCTGTCCACGCCGACAGGCCGCATGCCGGCAGGAAGGCGATCCTGATCTTTGCCGTCACCGCTGGCGTCAGCCTGTGGATCCTCGCGCTGCACGCCAACCCCTATGTCGGCGTTGCGCAGGTGACGTTGGGCGAGGTCCGGCTGTAGCGCAATTCCAGGGAAAACCGTATGGCGGTTTTCCGTCCTGGATTGCGCAAAGACGACAACTTGATCGGCCGGGCGTCAGCGCTTGCCGCGCACCGGCTCGGACGTCAGGCTGGCATAAGCAAGGGCCACGGCGAAGAAGCCGAAGGCGGAAAGCACGGCGGCAACGACGATGATGGTTTCGGTCGGCATGTCATTTCTCCTGTCTGGACATGTCCTGATTTGAACCGATAGCCGGGACGCCGCCTTGATCTGGATCAACGGACCGAACCGGCCGCTTGCGGCCGGGGCGATTGCGGCCGGGGCGATTGCAGGAAAAGTGTGCGGCGGACTTTGTCTGGATGCGCGTCAGAACGCTAAGCGACGTGGATCGCCTCCGTCCGCTGCGCTCCTGTGCTGTGGGTCTCCAGCCACGCCTCCGCCTGAGTGCTCGGCATCGGGAAGGCGATGCCATAGCCCTGTACGGCAGGGCAGCCGAGGTCGTGGAGCCAGGACAGCTCGACGTCGGTCTCCGCACCCTCGGCGACGATCGAGATGCCCAGGCCACGCGCCAACTCGATGATCGCCTTGACGATCTTGGTGTTGGCCGGGTTCTTGTCGATATCGCGGACGAAACGGCGGTCGATCTTCAGCCTGTCGACCTCGTTGGCGCTGATATGGGCGAGCGAAGCGTAGCCGGTGCCGAAGTCGTCCAACTCCAGCCGAATGCCGGCCTTGCGCAGGCGCTTCAGCGTCAGCCCGATGCCGGTGTTCTCGTCGTCGAGCATCACCGTTTCGACGATTTCGAGTGCCACCAGCCGTGTCGGCAGCCCTTCCTGCTTGAGCAGGTCGAGCAGGTGGCCGGCGAAATCCGCCTCGCGCAGCTCCTGCGCCGAAACATTGAGCGACAGCCGGCCGAAGTCGATGCCGGCGCGATGCCATTCGGCACCGGTCGCAATCGCCTTGGCAAAGACGATGCGGCCGAGTGCCGGCATCAGCCCGGCCTTTTCCGCCACTGGCAGGAACTCGCCTGGAGACACGTTCCTGCCCGCCATTTCCCATCGCACCAGCGCCTCGACGCCGATGACCTTGCCGCCCTGCAGCGAAACCTGGGGCTGGTAGTGAACGGCGAAGGCCTGGCTTGTGATGGCCTCGCGCAGCTCGCGCTCGAGATTGGCCTTTTCCTCGAATTTGTCGCGTAGCGTGGTGGCGAAAAGCTGGTAGCTGCCCCTGCCTTCGGCCTTGGCGAGATAGAGCGCCAGGTCGGCGTTGACGATCAGGTCGCCGACCGTGCCATTGCCGCCATGGTACAGCGCGATGCCGGCGCTGGCGCTCGGCTTCAGTGACGTCCCGGCAAACTCCAGCGGCTGCTTGAGCCCGGTGACGATGCGCTCCGCCACGAATCCATGCCGTGACCTTCAAATTGCGTCTCCGGTCCGGGCCCGCAGTTCAATTGGACCAAGCACGCGACCCAACGAAAAAGGCCGCCGGTCGATGGACGGCAATTCTGAAACTAAGTTCAGTTGAACGTCGGTACGATCCACGGGTTGATGTCGATACCGACCCGCGGCTTTTTCGCGCCGATGGAGTTGGTGGTTGCCGGGCCGCGATCGTCCCTGGTCGAGCCCGTTGAACCGCAGTCGACCTTTTCCCCGGATACGGTTTGGCTGCACATTGTCGGTTTGTGCGTCGTCTTGGTGGTGTCGTTTGCCATCGCAAAATCACTCGTCGCAGCGAGCGCCGCGAGCGCCAGAATAGTCCGTCGCATTGTCATCTCCTTGCGCTTAAACAGAACAGGGGGGCGCTGCCCCCCTGCGTGCGTTGCGTTGGATATCTAAACCTCTCAGGAGTTGGCTAACTCCGGGGGCAGATCACAGCTAAGTTCAGCTCCAGAACTGATCACAATTCGTGACGGCAGTATTAAGCTGCTTCTTGTCATTAGCGCTGCCGGTGTTGGAACCCGTCTGGCCATTTGCATTCTGTTTGGCAATGTTGTCGACGCAATTTGCGATTGCCTTCGCTTGGCCTTGGTCGTTATTAGGATTGGTATCATCTGCATTGAAGGCCAGCGCAAAAGTGCTGCCCATGGAAAGTGCGAGGGCAGTTGCGAGAAGTGTATTTGTCAGCTTCTTCATCATTTCCTCCATCTCACTTTACAGCCAATAGGTCTCCGGCCGATTCCGAATTCACATTCGCAATCGCGCTGATACAAGTCACCGGAAACGACGCAGAATTAACGCCCACTAAGCGGCATTTTCAAGAGTTTTCAAGAATCCGTGACGCATCGAATCGATTGATTCTTTGTTATCTAGATCGTTAGATTGATCTAAAAGACAGTGACATCCCCCAATTGGGTCATGTTATTTCGATGACATAGATCAATTTACTTTCGCGTATTCGTATTTTATGCCTTAAAGACGGTGATCGTCTCCTGAATTTCTCTACCTTCCGCAACCGCTCGTTATGGAAACGCGCCTCGCATTGGAATAGTGTGCTCGGATGGGCGACACCTCAAATGGAAGTCGACATGTAGCAGCTTGACGCAAAATGGCGGTACCGCGCTGTTTTGTCCGGCAAATGTGAGCTCAAATGAGAAAGCTGGTCGGATCCGTCGCCGTCGTGCTTCTGGGTGCCGGGGCCGTGTATGGCATGGGAAGCAGTGTCGGATGGCCTCCTTGGCGGGAGGCCGCAGCCGCGACGCGCTACATGACGGCACCCGTCGAACGAGGCGACGTGGTGCAAACCGTGTCCACGACCGGAACACTGAATGCCTTCGTCACGGTGGAGGTGGGGACGCAGCTTTCCGGACAAGTTGCGCGCCTTTTCGTCGATTTCAATACCAACGTAAAAGCTGGACAAGCGCTGGCGCAACTCGATCGCAAGAGTTTTGAGGCACGCCTCGCAGAATCCAAAGCCTCAACTGCTGTCGCTGAGGCCGCCGTAAAAATCCAACGCTCCAGATTGGAACGCGCCCGGATCGACCTTCGCAACGCTGAGGCACAGCGGGCAGTTCTCATGGCCCGACTGGACAATGCCCGAGCGCAATCCGAGGTCACCGCCAACACATTCGAACGGTCCACTTCGCTTCAGAAAATGGGCAACACATCCAAAAGTCAGACCGAACTGGCACGCGCGGCACGGGATTCAGCAGCTGCTGAAATGCGGGAGGCGGAGGAAATTGTAGCCGCGCACGAACTGGTTGTGGCCGGAGCAGCGGTTGATTTGGAACGGTCGCAAGCCGAACTCGATAGCGCACTTGAAACCGTGCGTCAGAGGGAGGCTATCGAGGACTCGATGGAGATTGACCTTGAGCGCACGACAATTCGTTCCCCTATCGACGGTACCGTCGTCGGTCGGAATGTCAGTGAGGGTCAGACGGTGGCGGCAAGCCTCGAAGCTCCCGTCTTGTTCACCATTGCTGGCGACCTTCAGCGCATGGACATCTATGCACGCGTGGACGAGTCGGACATCGGCAAGATACGTGTTGGCCAAGCGGCTCAGTTCTCTGTCGATGCCTATCCGGATCGGCGTTTTTCCGCGATGGTACGTGACATTCGCAAGGCTCCGCAGGTCACGCAAAACGTTGTTACTTATACTGTCGTTCTTGGGACCACCAATCCTGGAGCACTTTTGCTTCCGGGGATGACCGCAACCGTCCATGTCGTCACATCGCAAGCCAGGGATGTCCTCCGCATACCGATGACCGCTTTGCGCTTTGCGCCAAGTGTGGCTGATGGGTCAAAGGAGCTCTCCCCCGGCAACGGCAACAATGGGGTGCAGACTACTGTGTGGACGCTTGACGGGACCCGGATTGCTGTCCCGGTAAGCGTCGTACTTGGTGACGATGATGGGAGCTATGCCGCATTGGTCGTCGGAGACCTGAAGGAAGGGGACCAAATCGTCGTAGGCGAAGCGGAAGAGGCAGCGCGAGACCGATTGTTCGGCTTCCGGCTTGGGTTCTGAGCATGCTCCTCAAAGCCATTTCCCTCTCGCGGAGCTACGGCCATGATAGCACCACTACCGTCGCCCTGCGCGACGCGTCATTCGATCTGATGGATGGTGAGTTTGTGGCGATCATGGGACCTTCGGGCTCCGGTAAATCGACGCTCATGAATATCATCGGTTTACTTGACCGACCAACATCCGGCAGCCTGATTTTTGCGGGCGAGCATACTGCGAACATGTCGCCCGATCACGCAGCGCGGTTGCGGAATTGTCGGATCGGCTTCGTGTTCCAGTCATATAATTTGCTGGGCCGCAACACGGCTTTGGAGAATGTAGAACTGCCGCTCGTTTACGCGGGCGTGCGTAGACGCGAGCGTGAGCTGCGTGCGGCGGAAGCATTGGACAAGGTGGGGCTTTCTGACAAAGCACAACGATGGCCGCTGCAACTCTCAGGTGGCGAGCAGCAGCGCATCGCAATCGCCCGGGCGCTCGTAACAGACCCCGCGCTAATCCTTGCAGACGAGCCCACAGGAGCGCTTGATAGCCGGACGGGCAACGAAATCATGGCGCTTCTCCAGCATCTCAATGAGCAGGGACGTACCATCATCATGGTGACGCATGACGACATCGTCGGAAGTCATGCGTCGCGCATCATAAGGCTGCAAGACGGCACGATCATTGGCGACCAGGACGTACCTGATCGCTTGCTGACCGGGCCGACTGGGCGCAAATTACGTGGATGGGGCGTGACCGGCTTCGGTTAGTTCCTCAAGTCGTGATTGGAGAGCGTTCGAGTTCGTGCACGGGTAGGTAGCAGGCAGACGATGGCTGTCCCCCGCTTTTTGGGATCATGTACAGTTGCTCATTCAAGCTCACTTGACCGGGAGAAGCTCGATCAGGTCCGGCGTCCCCTATTCGCAGGAGCAGTGACGTGAACTGGTGGGAGGGGTTTCGCATCGCGCGCAGGGCGCTTTGGGTGAACAGGCTGCGCAGCTTTCTCACCATGCTCGGCATCGTTGTCGGGGTCGCCTCGGTCATCGCGATGGTCGCGCTGGGATCGGGCGCAAAAGCACAAGTCGAAGAACAGATCCGATCATTCGGGGCGAATGTCTTGGTGATCGAGCCGATTGCAGGTCAAAGCGGCGGCGGTGCCCGCTTGGGCACTCTGACCGAGTCCGACGCCCGAGGCATTGCCGGGCTCCCTCCCGTGCGGGCAGCCGCGCCTTCGGTTCGCGGCCGCGCTCAGATAGTACGTGGCAATAGAAATTGGAGCACAACCGTCAATGGAACGACCGTAGACTATTTTGTGGTCCGTGATTGGCCACTTTCGGCTGGACGACAATTCTCCAGCAAAGAAGAAAGTAGTGCTGACAAGGTCGTGTTAATCGGACACACGGTCGCCCAAGAGCTGTTTCAGGGAGGCAATCCAATTGGAGCCGAAGTCCGGATTCTGAATGCACCTTTTCAGGTCATCGGTGTTCTAGCGGCCAAAGGCCAGTCCGGTGCGGGGACAAACCAAGACGACGTCGTATTTGTTCCGATTTCCACCGCAAAGAGGCGGCTCTTCGGGGGCGGCGACGATGGCGACCGCCAGTCTGTTGCCTACATTCTTGCCAAGATAGTAAGTGAAGAAAAAGTCGGACCGGCGGTTGCTCAAATCCAAGCACTGCTGCGCCAGCACCACCGCCTAGGGTCGGATCGCGACAGTGATTTCATTATTATCAATCCGTCAGAGGCTATGGCACTGCGCAACGCCACGACAACGACATTTGCCTGGCTGCTGGCTTCGATCGCATCGGTGTCCCTGCTCGTTGGCGGCATTAGCATCATGAACATCATGCTGGTCTCGGTCACCGAACGCACTCGCGAGGTCGGAATCCGGCTTGCCATAGGCGCGCGACGCAAGGACATACGAACCCAGTTCCTGATGGAAGCCATTACGCTCTGCCTGCTTGGAGGGTTGATAGGCCTCGTTCTAGGCGCCGGGATCGCCATCGCAGCAGGCCGACTCGCCGGATGGCCCATTTTCATTGGGCTCAACGCGCCGGTGCTCGCCATCGCTTTCTCCGCCTCGGTCGGTTTGCTTTTCGGATGGTATCCGGCATCCAGAGCAGCTCGGCTAGAGCCGATGGAAGCACTCCGCCATGAATAACTCCGCCAAGAAAAATTGAGTGAACTGCCGTCTTGCACAGGGGGGCATTGGGACCTTATCCAGCCGGAGAGGCACGCAGAACCCGATAGACCTGCATTCGCGAGCAGCCGACGGCTTTGGCAATCGCCGTCGCCCCGACGCCCTCAGCATGCATCTCACAGATCGTGGCGCGGTCGATCCGAGGCTTACTGCCTTGGTAGACTCCGGCGGCCTTTGCCTTGTCGATGCCTTCTCGCTGCCGCTCCTTGATGAATCGTCGCTCCATTTGTGCAGCCATGCCGAGCACAGTCAGGACGAGTTGGCCCATCTCGCCTCGGGTCGAAACGTGAGGGTCGAGCACGGCTTCGTGCCGAGTGTCTTGGTGATGATGCTGCGGCCGCTTGATTCCGCAATATCAGCCGGTAGCCGCTTTCGAAGCCAATACACGCCGGTCTTTGGGTGTTTGAAAGGACGGCTCATTGAAAGCACCATGTGCGTCACCCGTGTGCATCACTCGGGTGGCCTTAAGTGCTTAATTTTACTGATTTTTCAGCTATGTCAACACCTTAGGAAGGTGATGGTGCCCAGACGCGGATTCGAACCACGGACACGCGGATTTTCAATCCGCTGCTCTACCAACTGAGCTATCTGGGCCTAGTTCCAGGATCGGGCGAGAGCCTTGATCCGGATGCCTTGAGTGGTGCGCTGCACCCTGAAAGCGGGTGGGTTATAACACGAGATTTGCCGCTGTCCAGCGCCTGCGAGATGTTTTTCTGGAAGAAATCACAGGCCGTTGCGTAAGCTGCAAATGCCGCTCGGCGTTATCAGCCGGCTTCGCTGTTTCCGTCCGAATCCTCGTCTTCGTCGTCGCGGACCGGAATGGCGTAGCTGCCCGAGAGCCAGCGGTTGAGATCGACCGCCTTGCAGCGCGGCGAGCAGAACGGGTAGCTCTCGCGTACCGAGGGCTTGCCGCATTCGGGGCAGGAGGTCTTGGCGCGCAGCGGGGTTACCACGCCTTCGGGCTTGTCGGTCATACGCGCGCGCCGGCCTGCCAGTTGAGCTGGACCTGATAGCCTTCGCCCGACAGCAGCGACGTCGTCTCGTAGAGCGGCAGGCCCACCACATTGGTGTAGGAGCCGACGAGCTTGACCACGAAGGTGCCGGCGAGGCCCTGGATGCCATAGCCGCCGGCCTTGCCGCGCCATTCGCCCGAGGCGAGGTAGTTTTCCATGTCCTGCCTCGACAGGCGCTTGAAGCGGACGCGCGTCTCGACCAGCCGCTGGCGCAGCTTGCCCGCAGGCGTCACCAGCGCGAGGCCGGTATAGACCCGGTGCGAGCGACCCGACAGAAGCTGCAGGCAATGCAGCGCCTCGTCAGAGCTCTCGGCCTTGGGCAGGATGCGCCGGCCGACGGCAACGACGGTGTCGGCGGCAAGAATGAAGCCGGAAGCGGGTTCCGCTTCCTTGGAAAGGACGTCATGCGCCTTTTGCGCCTTGGTCACCGACAGGCGCTTGGCCAGCGAGCGCGGATGTTCGGCGCGCATCGGGCGTTCGTCGACATCCGCCGGGAACAGGCGATCAGGCTCGATGCCGGCCTGCTGCAGCAGCTCGACACGGCGGGGCGAACCCGAGGCAAGCACAAGCTTTTGCAGATCGCTCAATCGATGATCCTGTAGGCTGAGGCGGGCCAGCCCGCTGTGAGCAGGCGGCTTACTTGAAGCGGTAGGTGATACGGCCCTTGGTCAGGTCGTAAGGCGTCATTTCGACGAGGACCTTGTCGCCGGTGAGAACGCGGATGCGGTTCTTGCGCATGCGGCCGGCGGTGTGGGCGATGATTTCATGTTCGTTTTCGAGCTTGACCCGGAACATCGCATTCGGCAACAATTCCGTAACAACGCCCGGAAACTCGAGGACTTCTTCCTTCGGCATTCGGTACCTTTGGTTTGGATGACGTTCCGGCGACCCGGCCGGAATTTGGGCGGAACCTATATGATAATCCACGCTTTGTGAACACGCTTAATCGGCGTCGTTTCCTTGGGCCTCGGCGGCAAATCGATTGGCCATTCTGTGCTTCAGCCGTTCGCGCACGTCGCGGTAGGCATGCATGATCTGGTCGCGCGTGCCGGTGACGGCAGTCGGATCCGGTGTCGGCCAGTATTCGACGTCGACCGCCATCGAGCGGGTGAATTCGAGCGCGGCGTGATGCGCTTCCGGTGCAAGCGTGACGATCAGGTCGAAATAGTCGTCCTCGAGATCGTCGACGGTGCGCGGCTGGTGCTCGTCGAGCCCCATGCCTTCCTCGGCCAGTACGGCATCGACGAACGGGTCGCGGTCGCCGGCGCGCACGCCGGCCGACGTCACGAACACCGATGCTGGCAGGTGGTGGCGGGCGATCGCCTCGGCCATTGGCGAGCGGACCGAATTCATCCGGCACATGAACAGGATGGAGCGGGGAGCAGAAGCGTTTTCCGCCATCCTCATCCGCGCCAGTGCAATACGCAGATCAGCGTGAACAGGCGGCGCGCGGTGTCGAAATCAATCTCGATCTTGCCGGAGAGCCGGTCAAGCAGGGTTTGCGAACCCTCATTGTGCAGGCCGCGCCTGCCCATGTCGATCGCCTCGATCTGGCTCGGCGTCGAGGAGCGGATCGCCTCGTAATAGCTCTCGCAGATCATGAAGTAGTCCTTCACGATCCGGCGGAACGGCGTCAGCGACAGGATGTGGGTGACGACAGCTTCGCCGTGCTCACGCGAAATGGCAAAGACCAGCCGGGCGTCGACGAGCGACAGCTTAAGCCGGTAGGGGCCATGGCCGTCGTCATTGATCGGGTGAAAACTGTTCTCCTCGATCAGGTCGAAGATCGCGACCGCGCGTTCGTGCTCCACGTCGGGCGTCGAACGGCCGATCGATTCGTCGAGTTCGACGTCGACCAGGCGGGAGCGTGCGTGGCCTTTGTCGGACATCGCCGCCTACATGTTCAATCTGATGGCGACGGAGCGCGCATGCGCGTCGAGCCCCTCGGCCTTGGCCAGCGCGATCGCCGCGGGAGCAAGCTCGCGCAACTGGTCGGGGCCAAGTTTCAGGATCGAGCTGCGCTTGACGAAGTCCAGCACCGTCAGGCCAGAGGAGAAACGTGCCGAGCGTGCCGTCGGCAGGACGTGGTTGGAGCCGCCGACATAGTCGCCGATGACTTCCGGCGTGTGCTTGCCGACGAAGATCGCACCAGCATTGCGGATGCGGCCGAGCAGCGCCTCGGCGTCGTCGACGGCGAGTTCGAGATGTTCGGCGGCAATGCGGTCGATCAGCGGGATGGCGGCGTCGAAGTCGTCGACGACGATGACGGCGCCAAAGTCGCGCCAACTGGCGGCAGCGGTCTCAGCACGCGGCAGGAGCTTGATCTGGCGTTCGACGGCCGCTTCCACCGATTTGCCGAAGGCGGCGTCATTGGTGATCAGGATCGACTGCGCAGAGACGTCATGCTCTGCCTGGGCGAGCAGGTCGGCGGCAAGCCAGTCGGGGTCGTTGTCGCTGTCGGCGACGATCAGCACCTCGGACGGACCGGCGATCATGTCGATGCCGACGGTGCCGAACACCTGGCGCTTGGCGGCCGCGACATAGGCGTTGCCGGGACCGACGATCTTGGCAACCGGGCGGATCGTCTCGGTACCATAGGCGAGGGCGGCAACCGCCTGGGCGCCGCCAACGCGGTAGATTTCAGAAACGCCAGCGATGTCGGCTGCGACCAGCACCAGCGGATTGATGACGCCGCCCGATGCCGGCACGACGATGACGATGCGCTCGACGCCGGCAACCTTGGCCGGCACGGCATTCATCAGCACCGAGCTCGGATAGCTCGCCGTGCCGCCGGGGACATAGAGCCCGACCGCCTCGACGGCGGTCCAGCGCGAGCCGAGCTCGACGCCGATCGGATCGACGTAACGGTCATTCCTCGGCATCTGCCGGGCATGGTGCGAATGGATGCGGTCACGGGCAAAACGCAGCGCTTCGACAGTTTCCGGATCGGCGTCCTTGTAGGCCTGCTCGATGTCGGCGCGGCTCACCGCAATGCCGAGCTTGCCAAGGTCGGCGCGGTCGAACTTGTTGGAGTAGTCGATAAGGGCCGCGTCGCCGCGGCCGCGCACGTCGTCGATGATGGCGCGCACGGTCGCGTCGACGTCGGGAGAGATCTCACGCTTCGTGGTCAGGAAGGCGGCGAAGCGCTTCTCGAAGTCTGCGTCTGATTGGCGAAGCGTGATGGCCATTGTCTGGAAATGCTCAGGTATTGTGGATCGGGCGGGAAGAGGCCTGCCAGGCAGCGCCGGTGTCGGTCAGCCGGGCCTCGATGACCTCGACATCGAGGCGGATGGCGGCGTCGCCGGAAAACAGAAGCTCGATCGTGCCGGTCGGGCCTTCCTCTCCGGCAAAGCCGATCGCCAGCAGTTCCAGCACGTCCTCGGTCTTGGCGCGGGAAATGCCGTGCAATTGCGCCGACAGCACGCGGTCGAAATGCAGGATCGACCTGCGCCGCTCGTATTTCGGCCGGAAGAAACCCTTCTTGGTTTCCCAGGCGAAGCGGTTCATCGCCAGCGCAAAACGTTTCGCCGGGGCATCGAAAGCGATGTCGCCAACCCTGATCACCGCATCCTGCACATGCGCCGAAACGATCTCCAGATCTTCTTCGTCGAGGGCGACTAGCTTGAGCAGGTTCATGTCCGGTCGGCTGCCTGTGCGGAAAGGTAATGCTTCCGGCTTTGTTAGGCGGTCTTGATGCAGCGCGCAACCGCGGGAAAAGAGGGGAGTAAGGGAATAGGGGAATAGGGGAGTAGGGGAATAAGGGAGTAGCGGAGAAGCTTTCCTGTTCTCTTACTCCCTTATTCCCCTGTTCCCCTTCCTTCAGCCGCTGATGCGCTCGATGACGGCACCGCAACGCGACAGCTTTTCTTCCAGGCGCTCGAAGCCGCGGTCGAGATGGTAGACGCGGTTGACCACCGTCTCGCCTTCGGCGGCGAGGCCGGCGATGACAAGCGACACCGAAGCGCGCAGGTCGGTCGCCATGACGGGCGCGCCCTTGAGCTTGGAGACGCCCTCGACGATCGCCGTCTGGCCCGACAGCGTGATGTGGGCGCCGAGGCGGGCGAGTTCCTGCACATGCATGAAACGGTTTTCGAAGATCGTCTCGGTGATCTTCGACTTGCCCTTCGACATCGTCATCAGGCCCATGAACTGCGCCTGCAGGTCGGTCGGGAAGCCGGGGAAGGGCTCGGTGACGACATCGACGGGTGCGATGCCCGAACCGTTGCGCAGGACGCGGATGCCGGAATTGGTCGGGATGATCTCGGCGCCGGTGCGCGACAAAACGTCGAGCGCGCCCTGCAGCAGGTCGGCGCGCGCGCCTTCGAGCAGCACGTCGCCGCCGGTCATGGCGACAGCCATGGCATAGGTGCCGGTCTCGATGCGGTCGGGGATGACGCGGTGGCGTGCGCCCGACAAAGAATCGACGCCTTCGATGGTGATGGTCGAGGTGCCCTGGCCGGTGATCCTGGCGCCCATGGCGTTGAGGCACTCGGCGAGGTTGACGACCTCAGGCTCGCGGGCGGCGTTTTCGAGCACCGTCTCGCCGCGGGCAAGCGTTGCCGCCATCATCAGCACATGGGTGGCGCCGACCGAAATCTTCGGGAACACATAGCGGTTGCCGGTGAGGCGCTTGTTCCTGGCCTTGGCCACGGCATAGCCGTTCTCGACGTCGATGTCGGCGCCCAGCGCCTGCAGGCCGTCGATGAACAGGTCGACAGGTCGCGTGCCGATGGCGCAGCCGCCCGGCAGCGACACCTTGGCTTCGCCCATGCGGGCAAGCAGCGGGCCAATGACCCAGAAGCTGGCGCGCATCTTGGAGACCAGTTCGTAAGGGGCCGTGGTGTCGACGATGTTGCGCGCGGTGAACGAGATGGTGCGCGAATAACCTTCGCCCTGGCGCTCGCGGCGGCCGGAGACGGCATAGTCGACGCCGTGATTGCCGAGAATGCGGATCAGCTGCTCGACATCGGCCAGATGCGGCACGTTTTCGAGCGTCAGCGTGTCGTCGGTCAGCAGCGAGGCGATCATCAGGGGAAGGGCTGCGTTCTTCGCGCCCGAGATCGGGATGGTTCCGGTCAGCTCGTTGCCGCCGACAATTCTGATGCGATCCATTGGCCGTCGTTTCTCCGGGCGATCCCGGTTCTGGCGAGAAATTTTCTTGCCGTCCGTCTAGACCATCGCGCTTTCCGGTTCAAGAAAGGCACGTTTTGCGTTCTTTGGCGCCAAGCGCCTGCCGTCGCCGGTCAGGCTTTCTCGGGTTTCTCCGTCTTTCCCTCCGATGCCGCCAGACCTTCCGGCCTGGTGTCGGCCTCGCCTGTGCGGCGCGAGCGCGCCTGCGCCTTGCGTTTCATCAGGTTGGCGCGCAGCTCGGCCGCGAGCCGCGCCTGACGCTGTTCGGCACCGCTTGAGGGCGTTTTCTTGGTCGACGACATGTGGTGGTCCCCGCTTGCCGATCGTTCATAGCGGCTTGGCAACCGAAATGGCCAGTATTGTGGCGTAAGCGGGCCTGTGGAAAATGATACACGATTTCGGGCAATTGATAACTTGCGCTCCCGGGAATCATGTGGCACAAGCCGCCCCGTTCACGGAATGCTGCCGTAGCTCAGTGGTAGAGCACTCCCTTGGTAAGGGAGAGGTCGAGAGTTCAATCCTCTCTGGCAGCACCATTCTTTTTCCAAGCAGCTTCAAAAGCATAGAGTTTTCCATGGCTTCCGTCAAATCGGACTGTTATGGGAATGTGCTCTGGGTATGGCTGGAAGACGGTGGCGAATGCGGGGCCTCTCCAAACGAAAAGGCTCGGATGTCTGGCAGGGGCGATTCCGAATCCCCGAACGTCTTTGGCGCGAAAGAGACAAGCTGCGGTCCCTTGGAGTCGCTGACCTAGGGGCATGCCAAGAGTTCACGCGAAGCACTGGCCACCATGACCGTGACAAGGCGGGCGAAGAGTACCGCTCCATGCTGGCCGCATGGGACGCCAAGATAGGCGCATGGCGGTCGCTGCTCGAATCGGGACCCCAGTCGCTTTCCCACAGGCAGATAGTGGCGCTTGCGGGCGATCATGCTAGGGCGTTCCTGACCCAGTATGAGGACGACCCATTCGAGGCCCCCGCAGAGCTGCAATTGGGGTCGGGCACTTCTGAAGCCGGCGATGAGGTCTTGGCGGTAGGCCTGCGGGGACTGTCTGGGCACGATAAGAAGCGGCTCAAGGCAGACCTGCTGGCCTTTCTCAGAGCGGATGAGGGGCAGCGCGGGCCGCTCGGCCTCTCCCTTCTTGCCCGGTACCCAGCGTTCCAGGCCGCTTTAAAATTGGACCTTCAACCGGCGTTGGAGCGCATGCACGGGGGCGATACCGACAAGGCCCTGGCTGGACGAGACCTGCATGTCAGTGCTGAGATTAGGGGGCTTCTCAATCTCGAAATGCTCCGCATGGTTGGGGCCGCTCGAAGGGGACTAGAGCGGCGCAAGGGCGGCGACTATGGGCCGGTACCAGAACTTGAGGCGGCTCCCGAGTTCGTAGTCCCCAAGCAAGCAAGGACGCCCGAGAAGGTTACCTTTGAGGCTATCATTAGCTCTCAGGCCCGTAAGCGGTTGGCTGGTGCGGGCTCAAAGCCCATGCCTGAGAAATCCATCCAGAAGTACAAGCGGCTCGGGGAGGATTTCGCGCGGTCCCGAGGCTCCACGGATGCCACCACGGTGAAGGTTTCTGAGGTAGAGGAGTGGATGGATTCGATGGTCTCGGCCGGCGAGATCGGCAATCGGTCTATTGCAGACAGGATTGTCAGCCTAGGGACCATCATCAATTGGGGGAAGCGCCAACGCGAGCACCGGGAGGCCATGGCGTCGGCTGAGAGCGTATCTGGTCGCGTGGAACTGCCCTCGTATGTCGAGAAGCCCGCAAGTGACACCTCCTATACCCTTGAGGAGGCCCGTAAGGTCCTGCAAGCAGCCCGCAACGAGGAGGACGCCAGCAAGCGGTGGTTACCCTGGGTTTGTCTATATGGCGGCCTACGTATCAGTGAGGCGGAGGGCCTGAGGGGGGAGGACTTCTTCCAGGCGGAGGGTGAATGGTTTTTCCGGGTGACGAGCGCCGGCAAGCGTTCCCTCAAGACGGCAAACAGTGAGCGAGTGGTCCCTGTCCATCCTGCCCTAGTCGCGGAGGGGCTCATGGAGTGGCTTAAGGGGCGGCCCAAGGGCCAACTGTTCCGTCCGTCGGCGTATTCCTATATGGGGCGTTGGGTTCGCTCCAAGTCGGTCGGGATCATCCGCAAAGGGGTCTCGCCCAACCACGGCTTGAGGCATCTGTTTGTTGCGTTGTGTCGCCGCTATGGCGTGAACTCGGAAGCGGCGGAATACCTTGCGGGCCACGCAACCGCGAAGGTTCACGCCAAGTATGGCTCGACGGAAGTCATGTTGCCGGGGCTTGCGGTGGAGATGCGGAAGATTCAGGCCTTGCTGCCGTTACATATTTGACTAGGCTGTGGAGCTATTGAGCTTGGGGGATTCAATGCCAGCATACGAACTTGGTCTGGCCGCCGCTACGGCGGCTTGCGCAGCGGCAGGTGAGGTCACGATCAACCAGGACCTCGATCCATTGAGTGCCGAGGATGTCGTCAACTGGGTCAATGGCGTCATCGACGGCGTTGCTGCCACAGGGCGAGCGATTAAGGGCATTCGCGTAGAGACGCCGACTTTTCATGCGTTGGGGATTCATCGCGATGTTCAGAACAGCGGGCGCTACAGGGGGATCATTGTCGTCGAGACGATGCTCGGCGCTATTGGCACGCCTGTCGAAGTAGTTATCGCGGCGTAGGCCAGATGGGCTGGGCCTGCACGGCTGAGCTTCCATGCGTACCGCTTTCCGTAGCTGGCCTTTGGTTCGCTCGTAGTTCACAGGCTGGAGGGGGGGTCTCGACCACATCCCTCTACTGTGAAAGCTGGGTCTCGGTTTGCTGGGTGGGAGGATTGAATGGCTGAGTCGAAGCTTGCGGAGACTGGAAATTCGCTGGCTCGCGTACAGAGTTTCCCGACTGAGACTTTGGCCCGCCAAACTGCGTTGGGTTCTGAGTTTAATTTTTCCGAAGCGATTGAGCCCGCTGAACGGCTTGTCGGACTCTTCAAGCAGATACCGGCCCAGTATCTGGGTGAATTGCCCGAAAGCAAAATTGAGGTAATTCGCTCGACCGCAGATGCCACCTTTAGCCTTTTCCAACAAGTGGATCAGTTTGACCCCAAGCAGACAGACTCCTTTGCGAAGCGGACAACGCTGATCGATACCATTAAGGCCCAGTATGATCCGCTATTCAGCCAGCTTTCGCCTCTAATTGCATTTACCTCTTCGCGGCTTCGGGACTTTGGAGCCCTTGAGCGGGAGGCTCGCGCCGCTGTGCAAGTGGCAAAGGACCGGGCTGACGAGGCCACGAGCCAACTGCAAGCTCAGAGGGACGACGCTGAGCGCATACTAGATGAAGTTCGCCGGGTCGCAGCCGAACAGGGCGTATCACAGCAGGCCATATACTTTCAGACGGAGGGAGCCACCCACGAGGAAGAGGCCAAGACCTGGAGACGGTACACAATAAACGTCGCAATTGGTCTCGGAATTTATGCGGTAGTCTCGACCTTGTTTCACAAGGTGCCGTGGTTGGCTCCAGCCGGACCTTATGAAGCCTTCCAACTGGGACTCAGCAAGGTCCTCATTTTCGGCGTAATCGCCTATATGCTTCTGCTCTCAGCCAAGAATTTCTTGGCCCATAAGCACAACGCCATTGTGAATCGACACAGGTATAACGCGCTGCTCACCTTCACGGCGCTTGCTGACGCCGCAAAGGGTCCGGAGAGCCGTGACATTGTTCTGACCCACGCGGCGGGATGCATCTTCGCTCCACAGGATACGGGCTACACCAAGGGCAATACGCAGCCGGAAAGCGTGGCGAACATCATCCAAAGTTTGCCACGGGCGCTGACTCAAAGCGGCACCCAAGGATGACCAAACTGCTGTTCCGCCAAGCGAGTGAAATTTGCGTTACACCAGTATGATCGCTGCGGCGAGTAGTGCTGTGCTGCCAATAATAAGGAGAGCATTGCGGACAATCGCATTCTCAGCCTTCCTAAGGTCTGTCTTGGTGGCAGGTTCGCGCATTGGCGTGGCCTCTACGATGTTGCTGCGAACTATGTGCTTACTGGCACGAGTGTTTGCAAGCTGCCCGCTCGCGCTTGCCGCGAAACCCCCATCCGCTAGTCCGTGATCCTCCTGGTCTGGCGCAGGATGATCCCTGTATAGGGACACTGCCGCGTTTCAACCTGCCACCAGCGGCCTTCATCAAGTTCCTGCTGAAGCGAGTTTTTCTTTGTTGCGCTTGATCCTGTCAGCAAAGTCCACGTAACACGCTTCCACGGCGTCGGCAAACGCAACAGAGAATGTCTTGAAAAAATCGATCCAATGTCGGAATATAGTTGGACCAATTCCAGACGATTGTGAAATAGAGTGAACTATTTCGTTCCGCATGGTATAAAACTCATTCAATCGCAAGCGTATGGCAGGCGCAAATGCGTCCTTCTTCGGGTTCCCAATCTGTGCCTTTAGCGCCGAGGACTTAAACAGCTTGTCTGCTAGTTTTTGCGCTCCAACACGGGCGGTTAGTTCAGTAATTGTGTCCCAGCGCATGTTGTTTTCGTGTTCTGCAAGCATGCCCGCGATAAAGGCTGAGATGTTTTGCCGGATGGGATATTCGAGGAGTTGAAGGAGCAGCCGTTGTGCCCCACTTGCCCAGGCAGGGTCACCCTTGGGTCGAATTCTCCCCATTCGCCCTGAGCCGGCTCTCCAATAGTGATCTACAAGTTTCTCTTGCTGATCACGGTCCATGTGGGCGTACTCGGATATTGTTGACTTTGCGAATTCCTCGATCTGCTGACGGATATATTCCTCAAAGTGCGCAGCAAGGAGCACTACGGCTGCGGCAGCCATTGTGTTCTGGCCTCCGGGGGGCAGGGGCTCAACTGGCTTGCCGGCAATTACTGTGGGACTGGTCTCGTCCTGCTGGCCGACCAACTCTATTGTTTCCAAAAGAGCCTCTAATATTTGAGCCTGCCGGCCGAACTCTGCTTCAGCCAGCTTGAAGTCCGCCATCTTCGAGTACCTTGCCAAACAGGGAGGTCATGGCTGCAATTCGCCTGCGAACATCCGCCGCGGTGTTGGCGCGGCCGCTAAATTGCTCAATCTTTTCAGGGGTATCCAGCGCCTTCCAATATCGCTGCTGTACTTTCGAACCTGCCTCCAGCAGCCTATGACGATTGGCCCAGTGCCGATCTACAGCCACCATTACGGCGTCGTACATGCTCTCCGAAGGCTTGTCGGTTTCGCCCTGCGTCAGGCGGAATGGCTTTTTGCCGAAGAGATCGTACGCCACTTGAAGTCGCTCGTAATACTCCTTCTCGGCGGCCGTGGCCTCCTCATCGGACATCGACATACCTTCTTCCATGCGATCATCTAGTATGGAGCGCATGGAGCCTTTGATGCGGTCTTCGTCACGCAACGCGAAGTACCTAAGAACAATTTGGCAGTCTCCCATAGTTTTGTAGAGGTTATTCTTCTTTCGCTCGGGACTTTCGTAGTCGGATTCTCCAGTGTTGGCATCGTATGGGGGTATTCCCCATATAGTGGTGAATAGTTGGTTCTTTGCTATCCGGATGATTAGATCATTGAATTTCCCGGAGTAAATAGCATTGCGTATTTCTTGAGCATTCAACTGTTTTCCGCCGGTATTAAGTCGTTCGAAGACGAATTTCTTAAGCTCCAGGACCCGGCTGGTATTTGAATCGCGTAGCGCGGCGCGAGACTCTTTCAGTAAGACTATCGCCGAAAGTGAGGCTCGTTCCAGAGTTCGCTTTGTCCGTGGCGGTAGGAGGGCAAATGTTCGCCCATTTAGCGGTGAGAGAACTGTCAAAGAGGACAGCTTGAATTGGTTCGTCAGGAACTCGCGGATTGCCAATAGTCTTTGCTGTCCATCCATAACTTCATAACGTGCAAAGTCGCCTTCAAACAAAAAGATTGGCGGAATAGGTATGTTAAGTATAAAAGATTCTATAAGAAGAGATTTCTGCTTTGTTGTCCACCTAGAGCGTCGCTGGTATTCTGGGCGAAGGTTAACGGTCCTAGATTCATCTAATACATCAATGACCTGTGGTAATAGAAAATTGTTTGTCTGATAAATTGCCCTAAAAGGCGTCTCGACGATTGATTTCTCAATCTCCTCAACGGACTTGAAGGAAATTATCTGAAAATCATCGTCCCCATTGACTGCACCGGTTTGATTGTCAGTCTGGTTGGGGTCTGGCTGTTCAGGGCTAGCTACCACGGTACTTCCTCTTCCGGCGCGGGAGTTGGCGGCTCCAACTGTCAAGAGCCTCGCAACATTCTCGGTCCAAGTCGTTCTTGTTTCGGAACACTGTCGTATCTGCCTGCTGTGCGTAGCTCAAGCCTATGAAGTGCCATGCAAAGTGTCTAGCATTCGGAGGCCGCTTACTCTGTCCAAGACCCTCTTGACCTGCATAGGGGTCCACTGGCCGCCCCTTGATGTGTCCACATTCATGGCGTTCAAGGCGTCTGCGATGTTGGCGAGCGTCTGTCCTGCCTCGCGCATAGGCCCGGCTAACCGATAGACCTTCTCGGCCTCCCGCTTGGCTTTGGCCTGGATGGCCTCATTGCGTTTCAAGGTCGCATCCCGGAGGCCGCCGAGCTTCGTGCCGCGGGCCTTTGCTGCTTGGAGTGCCGCCTTGGTGCGTCTTCCTATGGCCTTGCGCTCCTCCTCGGCCAATGCCGCATAGATGTGCATTTGGAAGGGGTCGGCCTGGGGCATGGTCGCCACGCGGATTGTGGCCTGCTTCATGGTCCTGGCTATGAACTCAACGTCGCGACTGAGGCGGTCCAATTTGGACACCAAAAGCTCCGCCCCCTTTGCGCGGGCCATGCGGAGGGCCTCAGTGAGTTGGGGCCTGTCGCCATCGTTGCCGGATAGGATGTCGCGAAACTCCCCCAGGACTTCCCACGGGATGTCCGAGTGGTGGTCCAGATAGTGCTTGATGTCCCGCTCTTGGGCCTCCAGGCCCAGGCCGCTGCGGCCCTGCTCCTTGGTGCTTACCCGAGTGTAGACCACGTATCGCTTCATCACCTTGTCTGCCTCTGGATGGCTTCCCGATGAGTCTACGCAGGCATTTATCTAATGTCAATGTTGGTTGTGGCTGTTATGGGCACGTTGAAGGGCTGGATCGATGGGGATGGCGCATCAGTGCGCTGTCGGTGGGTGCCGAATGCCTCCGCCAAAATCCTGGAGCCCCACCAGGGGGGAAGCCGCGCAACTGTCGCGTATATTCAAGCGCTCGCGTGAGGCACCCTTGCAGTGTTCCGGGAACCTATTGGAGCGGACGTGTCGCCCTTCAAGTGGGAGGGTCGGCCGGCCTGACATCCAGCCTCATATGTGCCCCTCGGGAATAGCCAAAGCTAACCGCCCTCACTGCTCTGCCTAGCTTCTCCTCAAGCTCCGCATTGGCCTCAAGTAGCGCCTTAACCGCCTGCCTTGGATTACCATCATACGCCTTGATAGCCTCCTCGGTCGCTTCCTCCAGGGAGTCGGCATGGGTCTTCGTAGCGGATATTGCCGAAGTCATGCCGCCAGCCGACCTATCTGAGGGCCAATGCGCTTATGGTGGCGCGGGTGGACCGCTCTCTGACGACGATACTCGGAGGCGAACCTGTCGGGGTCAATGCAGCGGACAGCCAGGAGGGGTTCCAAGCTCCCCTCAAAGAGCCACCTTTCCGATGCGCTGAGGTCATCCAAGGTGCGAAACATGAGGCTCTGCGCGAGGTGGTCTTCAGGCCTACCCTCACTGAACAGACCCTCGTCCACCAAATCGCGGATGACATCAAGGTAGTCCATATGGAACTGCCACTCCCAGGTGTCGTCGTGAGGGAACAGGGGCGCGGCGGCCTGGGCTTCGTACTGGACTTGGCTGGTCGGCATGCTGGCCTCCTCAACGTGTTCCCGGTATAGAACAAAAAGAGAACATAAGAGTCAAGGGGCAACGCCTAGCAGGCTTGGAGACACGAGAGAGGGAGGCTATCGCTTCATCCCCTCCCTATCCCGATGCAACTCTGTCCGGTGTCTTCACGGTCACCTTAAGCACTAATAGTCAGGACGCCGGCCTAGGTGGGCATCATGTACGGCCGATGATGAGGCGGAGCCTCGGCCAGTCATCCAAGCTTGAAGCCGGCCCCAGAGGGCCACCCGTAGGCCATATAGGGGCGAGTTATGGCCTCGACAGTCAGATGTCTTTGCGGACCACCGGTAAAGCCGTGCCGACAATCAGCATTGAGCCTCTCGCCATTGCCCGCCGCGCTGCTGCTTCTTGGGTAGCCGCCATCATGATTCCGTCGTGCATCGGGAGCACCGGTATGCCTTGCCCGATGAGGATGCGGAGTGTTGCCAGCATGATTTCGCTTTCGGTGAACATGAGGCGAAGCCCGATGCCAACGCCGAAGAGATGCGCGATGGCCGGATGGCGCTCCCGAATGGCGGCCTCCACCTTGCGACCGGTCCACTCGGGGTCAACTAGCTGGCGGAGGTCTGAGGGCAGGCGGACCATAGCCCCCTGTCGGCACAGGAGCGAGGCGACGGCCTTCTTGACGGCCTTGCGGGGTAGCCCGTCGATGTCGCCGTATGGATCGCTGTTCGGTATGGCCGCGCCAGCATGAAGGTAGGCGAGTTGCACGAACATGGCGGCAAAATCCAAATCCGCCACCGGCTCCCCATCAATCCTGAGCAGATGCCGTCTGGCCTTCGGGAGCGACTGCCAGAAGCCGCCATATAGCCGTCCATGCCGGTCGAATACGTGAGGGGCTTCGGGGCAATCGATCTGGAAACGGCGGGTGAGGAATACGGGGACCAGCGGACGCTCCTCGCCAAGCCGGATGTCCGCTTTGGAAAGAAGGGTGTTAAGGGCCTCCATATCTTTGCGCATGGCCCTCGTGCTGTCGGTATCGGCATAGTTGATGAGGAGCTTTGGGCCATCGCTACGGGTCTTGGCCTTGAGGATAATCGTTTCGGCCCCCGCCCGCCGAGCCACCTTAATCGGCCCTCGGTGCCGCGCCTCCGCAATGCGCCCTACTAGGACGGCGGTAGGAGCGATTGTGGTGCGCCACTGGCCGCGACTGCCGGTATGCACGACGAGGAGGCCAAGCTGTTCCATTGCCCTACAAGCGCCGCTGAGAACATCAACGGGGAACTTCGGGCGGTCATATCGGGTCGCGCCGTCCTTCCGCGCGGACAGGGACAGCAGTGTCCCCTCGGGGTAGTGGGCTACAAGGCAAGCGATGTTCGCCAGGAGGGTTCTAACCGCCTCCCTGCGGCGCTCGGTGGCGTCCCGGCGTTTCCGTCCATTTGCGTGGCGTAGGCTCTCAGTCCCCTCAAGTATGGCGTCCGCGAGGGTCACGAGGGAAGCGCTCGCGGGGACCAGGAAGGGGCTGAAAGGGATGTTGCGATGACATTCGACCTTCTCACCATCATGGGAGGGTTCCTCGGACGGGGACGCTGGGGTAGCTTGGGGGATGCGGGCCATTCCGCGCGGAGTGTGGGGGATGGGCTTGCTGAGCTTCTCCCGGAGTTCCAGATGCAGCCGCTTTTCATCGATGGCGCGGGCGACCTCGGAGAGCGGCTTGAAGCCGTGGTAGTTCCTGGAGTTGTTGCGGCGGACGTATCCGTCCCTTGGTGCGACGTGCTTCCAGAACTCCTTGTGGACATGCGCGTGAATGACGGTTGGACTGGGGAACCTGATGAGTAGCCGTACAAGCCCTTCGGCGATGAGGGGCTCAGGGTTCCGAGCGAAGCCTCCGCCCCACAAGGTGCCCACGTAGCCTCCCCCTGCCCAGGTGATGCCGTAGGTTCCCATGGGCTCAAAGAAGCCTCCAGCCTTCTGGTTGGGTTCCTTCCAGGTCTCCACAAAGGCCGTAATGCCTCCAGGGTTATCTATATGCTCGGCGGTGAAGCCGTATGTGGAATTGTATGCCATTTGCATGGTCCTCTGGTATGGACGAGCGCGGGCCGGCACCGGGGACACTGCCCGGTACTGGTGCTCGCTCATGATTGCTTTGGTGCCTAGCGCTACGGCTGGAGCATCTCTGAGAAGGTCGCAGGGACATCCCCCTCACGCTGCCGGCGCTTCTCCAAGCGGGCCGCGCTGGCCTCCCGTTGACGAGCCCCAATCAGTTTTCGGAGTTCGACATTTTGGATGACGAGATACTTTCGGGCCGCCGTGCGGTACCTTTCGGCTTGAGACCCCAAGGCCCACAACCGAGTCCCCTTCACGTCTGGGTCCCCATCCGGCATGTCCTGGTAGGCCTCACTTTCGATGATCCCGCCCAGAACGTACTTAAGGCTCGGCTGCCCAGGTATCTGCGCGGAAAGCTCCTGGAGCACCTCATAGGCGTTCCGCCCCTCGTTTGGCCCCTCGGTGAGTGTTATGTCTCGTAGGTCGAGCCCTTCGAACGTAGGGCGTGGCGAACCGATGCCCGCCTTACCCGTCTCCAAAATCATACGGTTGTGTTCGGCCTCTACCGTCCATGAGACATCGCGGGTGATGAGGCCCACGCGGCGGAATAGCGGCTCCCCGAAGACATCGCGGCGGGCTGGAAGGGTCTGAGAGTAACCAGGAACATCCTTGAGGGCCGTGTCTATGACAGAACGGGCCTCCCTGAGATATGGGTCGGGATTGGTCCCTCGGAGAAGGCTGGAAGCCGGCACTAGGTTCCCCAGCGTATTCCCCACCCACTTTCCGCCGCGCTTCTCGGGATCGCTGAGAGCCTGGACGGCCCGGTTGACGTTTGCCAGGAAGGTGCGGTCTGCGAAGTTCCTCGCTAGGGCATAGCCTAGCGCCGAAATGGGAACCTCCATGTCGGCCTCGGGGTCCACCTGCATGGCCTCAACGATGGTGGCGACCATGGACAAGGAAAGGCCCACTGGGTCCGCCTTGCTTATGGGTACGTAGGTGTGGGTGCCTTCCTCGTTCTCGATCACATAGCTGAAAGGTTGCCAGCCGGAGGCCGTGAGGTGCGCCCGAAGTTCCGGGTCCGTAGGGCCTGCCCCGGTGAGCTTACCGGAGAGTGCGAGGGTTGCTGCGAGCCCCATAAAGATGCTGCCAAGGGCCATCTGACCGACCGCTTGAGCCTGTGCTTCCGGCCCTGCCGCACCCCGTATCGCGCCAAGATATTCCTTCTGGATGAGGTTCAAGCCGGGGGTCATCTTGACGCCGTAGCGGAGCACGTTGATGGGCGTCTTCACGAACGGCAGCACTAGGTGGAGCAACGGGTGGCGGGAGCGTACCTGTTGAACGGTGGCCCCAAAGGTTTGCGGCAGAAGCTCCTGCTGGAAAGTGGTCACCTGGGCCTCCCGGAGCGCCCGCTCGTCCAGCGCCCTCCCTGTCGCCGGGTCTATGGCGTCCTCTAGTCGCCTTGCTATGAAGGCCTGATAGTCCTTTCCAGTGAGACCTCGCTCCGCCGCCTCCACCGCTGCCTCGGCCTGCACCACTGCCCTATAGCGAAGTGTCTTGAAGAACTCGTCCACTGCCCCAAGAGTGCGCGTGGGGAGGCCGACAACGTGCCGGTAGTTGGCTGCGTTGAAAGCGTTCTCAACAAAGTCGGAAACCGTCTTAATGGGCTTCCACTGGATGCGCGGTAAGGTGGTTCCTAGGGAGCCGCTCTGAAAGACTTCGGTGTTATGGGGACTGAGGAGCGAGTCGCCCCGCTTGAATGCCTCCACCATGGCCGTCCAGCCGTCGCCCAGAGCCGCTACTGTCGCGGAGTATTCCTTAAGCGCTTGACGGCGCATGATGTTGCCCGTTTGGGGACCCACGGCGAAGGAGCCTATCAGCTTCTCGGTAGGTCTGCCGACGATCATCATAGCGGAGCTGGTGATGTTCATCAGGTGCGTAGGCCAGAGCCAAAGGAGATTGTTGGACAGTAGGAAGGCTCCCTCATCCATCACCCTCCTGAGGAACCCCGGACTAACCGCCTGGGCGAGCTTTTTGGGGTCTCCACCCGTAGCATAGAAGACCTTGGCGAGTTGCTCGGGGTCCATCGTCTTCACCTTTGCGAGGTCCCCGGAGGTGATCTTGAAGCCACCCCGCATCCGCCTCAACGCCCGCCCACTGTTGGACGATATGGACCGCGCGGATGCGAGGAGGGTCATCGAGGTGAGCACCTGGGAGCGAAGCGTTTCAGCCGCCTTCGCAGTGTCTCCACCCCATTCCTCCAGAAGCCCATGCCGTAGCTTGGTGGCTGTCGTGTAGGCGTCCTGTGTCATGGCATTGGCCGTCAGGTAGCCGGCCTCCATCCTGGACACCATCTGAGCGGCCCCCGCGCCAGCCTCGGTGATCTGGCCAATGAGGATGTCCGGTTCGTCCCCGAAGTAGTCGGCCATCTGGCGGACCTTGGCGTTGACCGCGGCGTCCGACATGATCGCGCCGCCCTTCGCCGCGTCCATCTGATCTCTGAGTGTCTGCTCTGCGTTGGTGAGGAACGCGCGTAAGCCCTCGGTGGTGCGGAGCTTCTGCCACGGAAGGCGATTGCCCTTGGTCAGGACCTCGCCGGCCTCGGCGGCGGCCTCCCGACTGCCGTACTTCGAGATCGCAGCTACATCAGATTCGGTGCGCTTCAGGATTGTCTCCATGTCCACGGTGGAGGCTTCGACGGGCGCGGTGGGGCGGTGAGGATCGTTCGCCCCTGGAGCCTCGCTGGCCGGCTTAGGCTCAGGTCCGGTTGGCACCCCCTCCTCGGCGCTGGACGCCCCCGGGCGAGTCACTGTGGGCGTTGCAGGGGCATTGGGAGCCGTTTGGCCGGGGACTCTGAGGGCCGTAGCCGGTTCGTCCCTCGATGCGGACTGCACGGTCGGCGTGAAGTCCATCCCGAACTCGTTCGCGTTCGCCTGCCGTGCCTTGTCTATGTCCGCCTGCTGCCGAAGCGCTGCCTCGTCGGGGGGAGACCTCTCGGCAAAGTCCATACCGAACTCATCAGCGTTGGCACCTCTGGCCTTCTCCAGCTTGGCAAGCTCTCGGGTCGCCATTTCCTCTTGGCCACTGCGAAGGAACTTGATGACCTTGACGGCACCTATCAGGGCGAGATCGGCCCCAATGCTCTCCAGGGCGTTCTTGAGGCGGCCCTCGGCGGCGGTGTCATCAGGAGCGGCGGCAAGGAATGCCGTCACGGGGTTCTGGAGGTCCGGGAAAGACTCGATGAGGTTGGACAGGCGCTCCTCGTGAGGGTCCAGGACGATGCCGCCAGCGACAGCACCACGCCCCACCTCAAAGGCCGAGGCTGCGAGCTTACCGCCCTGCTGAAACTTCTGGGTTGCCCTGAGCGGAGCCATGAGCTTGCCTGCCCCGATGAGCCCCACAGCAAGCTGAGAGACCCCTGAAGCGAGCCCGTAGCCGGCGCTCTTGCGATCTAGCGCCCGGTCGGCGGCCTCTATGGACCGGCGCATGGGGGACTTTTCGGCCTCGGCGGGCTCCCCGAAGAGGAAGTCTTTGGTCTCGAAGACCGCCTTGGCCATACCACCGCCGATGGACTGCTGTGCGTTGTCCATGAAGTCGGGCATCAGGCTGGCCCCATTGAGGTTCTGAAGCACCGCCTCGTCCTTCTGGGCCTGTCCTGCGGCCAAGTCTGCGTCGGCTGCGGCGATGGCTCTGCGGAGCCTGTCTTGGTCTATCTGTGGGGCGGCCTGTGCCTCTGGCGTCTGCGTGTTCAAATCTTCCAACTGAGTATCCTCTCTGCTGGTAAAGGTCTGGACGTGCCTCGTCGTTCTCCGAAAGGCGGCATCCAGATTTGATGAATTGGGATTGGTCGCGCCCGGTCACATATGCGGGCGGATTACTCACGGGTCTCGTGAGTGGGTTTGCGTCCGTTCTTATCCTCGTGCGACTTCGCTCTTGCTGCGCACTCCGACACGGTTCGCGGGTCGGGCCATGGTGTCCCACTCCGCCACGCTAGCGGCAGGGATGCCATGGACACATATTCACTCTTTCAAAGAGCCCGAGGCACGGCCCGTCAGCCACGTCGCTCGCGCCCGCAAAGCGGGCAAACATTGAGGGTTTGGGGAGGGTTGGGTGGTCCGCCCGTTCATCCGGTGCGGGGCATACGGTGCTTTGACCGTCCGTCTCTTTCACCTGCCCTATGTGGGGCAATTAAAAGTTCCAGCCGAAGCCGGAAAGACGCCACACACCTACGATGAACGTGAGCATTCGTCAATAACTATATTGAAAATTGCAAGGTAAAATTGATTGATCCTATCAGCCTATTCCGGATGATCCCATCAAGTTCCTTTATGGTGTATTGAGGTTACTCAAGGAATCACAACAAGGGACCTCAACGAGAACTTCACGGTACCCCCACTTAGCCCGCCTATTGCACTGATACGGGGGCAGTAGGGGTACCGCTTGGGGCTGATCACCTCTGCTGCGAGCACCCATGGGCCAAGATGGTCTCCACCTGGACCATCAGGGCATGGCCGCGCGGCGTCAAGACGAAGGTCTTCTTGCGGCGGTTGTCGAGGTTCTCGGAGGTGCGCACAAGGTCCAGACCTGTCAACCTATCCCTCAACCCGTATCCAAGATAGCGCATGTGTTGTGAGACCGTAGAGGGCGAGACATCGAGACGCGCCGCTAGGTCTTCAAGCGTCCAGGGGGAAGGTTCGTCGGCCTCGTTGCCCCATAGAGCCACGCCTAGAAAGGTTCGCAACATGCCTAGGGGCATATCTCGTGCTTCTGTGATGATGGTTTGATTGGCCTGAAAGTAGGCCTGGGTGATCGGATTGCGGTTCATACTCGATACCTGTGGAACTGAACTACCCGAGAGGTGAAGGCGAAATGGCGATTGTGTCTCCCCGCCGCTCCGATGCTGCTATTCGGTAAACATCGCGCGGTCTTCCTCCAGTTCCTTGAGCCACCCAGAGACATCTTCTCCTTTCGCCCATGCCTCCAGGAACCTAAAGGCAACACTTGGAACGGAGAATGCATCCCGCGCGAACGTCACGGCGGTCAGCTTGTCAGCCAGTTCCTCACGACTGGGGATGGACGGGAGTGCGGTAGAGAAATCGGTGGTCATTGATTCGACTCCATAGGTTGAAACCTGTTGCGGTTAACTGCTATGGTTTTCGAATAGTCGGCCTTGAAAAGCTCAATGTTTTCAACGCTTGGGCTGCGCTTTGAGGAACTTCAATCCTCTCTGGCAGCACCATTCTCTCCAGAAGAAAAATCTTCGGTCTTGCTTGCGCACAAACGGCTGCGCGCCGTGGCCTTTGCGACCACAAGCGCGCAATGTTGCGGATGCGAGCGAGTGCTACGCTTCGGCGAGCGGCGATCTTGCCAGGGCTCTCAGGCTAGACAGCCGGCAAATCCCGCTGCCGATATCCCAGAACGCCCGTTTGCTCTGCTCCCTGCGATTTGGGCTGTCGATTTGAGGCGCCGGCGGCGCGGGCAGGCGGAAGCCGAATGGTTCGGCCGGCAGGCCACCGCGTTCGGTCCAGTAGCCGTCGAGGTCGGCCTGCATCAGCTTCCGGCGCTTGCGGCGGCGCTGGTTGATGACGTGAGTGGCGTTGGACACCGCCATGATATCAAGCGCGGACACCAGTCCGTGCAGGGCGAGCAGCATGGCGTCCTTGGGGCGCAGGCCGCCGAGGCAGCGGGTGGCTGATATGACGGCGCGCTTGGCGTCAGCGCCTTTCGGACCCTGCATGCCGCCGATCGCCAGGCTTGGACTGCCGTCCTCGCCGCGGATGAAGACGAAGCTGGCCGTCCACAATGTGTAGTCGTCGCTTGCCCGCGACAGCTTGATGGCAAAGACGCCTTCATGACGGCAGCCGCAGTGGTCGGCCAAAAGCATCTGCACGCCGTAGCTTTCGTGACGGCCGGGGACCGTGCCCATGTCGAGGCGTTCGCCGCGCCAGAGGGCGGCGAGGTCGTCATGGCGCAACAATTCGGCAGCTACCTGGAAATGCGTCTTCATCAGGCCGAGGCGAACAGGACTCGAAATACCGGTGACGAAAAAGACGTCGAGCGACTTGCGCAAAAGGTCGTCATGCGGCCGGCCCAGCGCCTGTTTCAGGGAAAAATCGCCGAGAAAGCGTATCCAGCCGAAGCTGCTGACCGGCCGGCAGGCGAATCGCAGGCAGAACACCGCCGAGCGCTTGAGCGAGATGCGGGCGCCGAGGCTGAGCATCTGCAGGAAAGCCGATGATCGGCGGCTGTCGCGTCTCGTCGGCGACTGGGGCAGCAGGCTGTGCCGGTCCAGCTCCGGTTTCCATCCGTGTCGCACGTGACGGCTCCTTCAGACTGCGTCCGCCGGCCCGGGATCCAGGGCTGGCGGAGCGATCTAAGGGGCGCAACGCATTGCGCCTGCATTGCAAGACGGGCGTGTGCCGGCCGCGTTGATTCGAAATCTTCGCGGGAAACGGCCGGAAACGTAAGGAATTGTAGGTGAATAGTAGGGTTTTGTTGCTGGAGTGACGGCAAGCCGTCGAAATCGCGGACCGCTTGGCGCCCAGCTTAAAGCTGTGATTCGATCGGCAGGTAGCTGATCACCTTGGCCACCAGGCGCCGCCGCAGGCTGGCCTGCGGTTCGTGGCCGAGCTCGCGTGGCCCATTGTCGCCGCTGTCGGTCCAGCGCAGCTTGCCGCCATGGAGCGACAGCCTGAAGGCGCTGCGCGGCGATGTCTGCGCCGAGATCACCGCCTCGACCTCGCGCGCCAGCTCCTGCTGTCTGAACAGGACGCCCATCTCGGTGTTGAGCGCGGCCGAGCGCGGGTCGAAATTGAACGAGCCGACGAAACCGGCCGCACCGTCCGATATGAACGCCTTGGTGTGCAGGCTGGCACCCTTCGAGCCGAACAGCGACATGTCGGTGCGGTCTTCGTCGGGCTTCAGTTCGAAGATGCCGACGCCGTTTTCGAGCAGCGGCTTGCGGTAGCGCACATAGGCGCCGTGGACGGCGGCGACGTCGGTGGCGGCGAGCGAGTTGGTCAAGACGGTCACCTCGACGCCGTTCCTGGCCAGCGCCGTCAGTTCACGCGTGCCGGTCTCGCCGGGAATGAAATAGGGCGAGACGATGCGCAGTTCCCGCCGGGCCGAGGTCAGGATCGGCCGGATTGCCGTCATCAGCCAGCTGTCCTGGCCGGCACCCGATGCCTTTTCCGGCGGATCGGAGGCGACTGTCGCCTCGCTGGTCCAGCGCAGCCTGCCCATGCCTGACGACGACCATTCCCGGCTCTCCTCGGCAACGCGATGGATGTAGGGCTCCGCCAGGCCGGTCGTTGCCGTGCGCTCCAGCCGCTTGCGCAGGGCGGGAAGGTCGCCCCTTGCCATGCCGGTGACGTGGCGGATCGGCAGCACCGCCTCGCTGTTCCAGAAGCGGTCGAAGATGGCCTCCGTCTGGTCGACAACAGGACCAGCGAGCAAAAGGTCCATGTCGCGGAAATTGGCGTCTTCCGAGGCATCGAAATAGGCGTCGCCGACATTGCGCCCGCCGACGATCGCCAGCCTGCCGTCGGCGACCCAGGCCTTGTTGTGCATACGCCTTGTGCTGCGCATGACGCGCAGCACAAGCTCCAGCCCGCGCTGCAGGCCAAAGGCGCGTGCCCAGCTCGGGTTGAACAGGCGAACCTCGATGTTGGCGTGGCTGTCGAGGGCGAGATAGTTCGGGTCGTAGCCCTTGGCGTTGATGTCGTCGAGGATCAGCCGCACGCGCACGCCGCGGTCGGCGGCGCCGAGGACTTCGCGAGCCAGCAGGCTGCCGGTCAGGTCGTCCTTCCAGTAGTAATATTGCAGGTCGAGGCTGCGCTGGGCGTGGCGCGCGGTGTAGGCCCTGATGGCGAAGGCATGCAGGTTGGACGACAAAAGCGCCAGTCCGCTCTGGCCGGGATGGTCGGCAAGCAGCGGGGTGATCAGCCGGTCGAACGGGGTGTCGCTGTCAGCCGTCGGCGATGCGCGGGAAGAAATGCCCTGGGCGCGCTTGGCGAAGCGGCCATAGGCATAGACCGCCAGCAGCGAGGCAATGACCAGGAACCCGACAACTGCTATGACGACGGCCACGAGTTTCATGTGTCAGGCGGCCCAAGACCTTTCGATGGGAACCTTGTGCCGACGACAGCATTTCGGTGGAAGGCCATCGTGACGCATGTGGTAAACCTCGAATAGCTCGACCATATAGGTTACTGTTGGCGAAACGCCTATCGCAACTGAACACGAATTTCCCAGAGATTCCAGACGAGTGATGGCTAGCAGACCAGGCTTTGAGATTTCAGCAGAAGCAGGTGCCGCGCACCGGTCCTCGACGCTGGAGCAGGGCGATACGTCGTTGCCGCCTGAGGCCGGCGCGCACAGCGAGATCGTCGTCGCCTCCTACAACGTCCACAAATGTGTCGGCCTCGACCGCCGTTTCGATCCGCAGCGCACGATGCAGGTCATTTCCGAGATCGGCGCCGACGTCATCGCCTTGCAGGAAGCCGACCAGCGCTTTGGCGACCGGGCAGGGCTGCTCGACCTGGAAGCGGTCGAGCGCGAGACTGGGCTTGTTCCGGTGCCGCTGGCCGGCCGGCGCAAGAGCCATGGCTGGCACGGCAACGTCGTCATGTTTCGCAAAGGTTCGGTCAGTTCGGCGCGGCAGATCGTGTTGCCCGGTGCGGAGCCACGCGGTGCCGTGGTCGTCGACCTCGAGCTCGAAGCCGGGCCGCTTCGGATCATCGCGGCGCATTTCGGCCTGTTGCGCCATTCGCGCAAGCTGCAGGCCGGAACGCTTCTGACCGCAGCCGAACTGCACAGCGACAAACCGACGGTTCTTGTCGGTGACCTCAACGAATGGCGGTTGGGCAAGCGCTCGTCGCTGCGCAGCCTGGAACCGGCTTTCGGGCCGATGCATGCCATCGTTCCGAGCTTTCCCTCGCGTTTCCCGGTGCTGGCGCTGGACCGCGTCATGGCGCGGCCGCACAGCCTGCTCACCGAGCTCGAAGCGCATGACACGGCACTGGCGCGCATCGCCTCGGATCACCTGCCGATCAAGGCGGTCATTCGGCTAAACGCCAAGGGCAACGGCCTCGCCGAGGCCGCCTGATCACTGCCCGACGAAGAAATCGCTGATCTGCGCCGCCGGTTGTCGACCCGCTTCGGGCGATCGTCCTTTGCCTGACGGCAGACAGCAGCGACGGCACAGTCCGGCAAGACCTGCTGTCGACGCCGATGATGCGCGACCGGGACGCGTGCGCTACATGATGTCGGACAGATGCCTGCAAATGAAGTTTCGACGTCAGGGACGAAGCGCATGGCCCAATTCTTACCCCTGTCGCGGGCGGTCGCCGACAATCTCAACAGTGGCGACACCGTGGCCTTTGAAGGGTTCACGCATCTCATTCCCACCGCCGCCGCACATGAGGCGATCCGCCAGGGCTTCAAGGACCTGACGCTGGTGCGCATGACGCCCGACTTGATCTACGACCAGATGATCGGCATGGGCATGGCGAAGAAGGCCATCTTCTCCTACGCCGGCAATCCCGGCGTCGGCCTGCTGCGCCGCCTGCGTGACGCTGTCGAGAATGGTTTTCCGCATGCGCTCGAGATCGAGGAGCACAGCCACGCCGCCATGGCCAATGCCTATGAGGCGGGCGCCGCCGGCCTGCCTTGCGCCATCTTCCGCGGTTATCGCGGTGCCGAGCTCACCAAGGTCAATCCGAACATCAGGTCGGTGACCTGCCCGTTTTCAGGCGAGGTGCTAGCGGCGGTTCCGTCGGTTCGGCCCGACGTCACCTTCATCCATGCCCAGAAGGCCAACCGGCGCGGCGACGTGCTGGTCGAGGGCATCATCGGCATCCAGAAGGAAGCAGCCCTTGCTGCCCGGCGCGCGGTGGTGACCGTCGAGGAGGTGGTCGACAATTTCGACGACCTGCACCCCAACCTGACAGTACTGCCCAGATGGTCGGTGACGGCGATCTCGGTCGTGCCGGGTGGGGCGCACCCGTCCTACGCGCATGGCTATTATGTCAGGGACAACGCGTCTTATCTGGAATGGGACGAGATCTCAGCCGACCGCGACCGTTTCCGCGAGTGGATGCAGACGAACGTCATCGAAAAGACCAGCGACGATTTCGCGGCCCGCGTCGAACATCTGAGGATCGTCGCATGAGCGTGACAGGCTTCAGCCCCAACGAAATGATGACAATTGCCGCTTCGCGTGCGCTCAAGGGCGACGATGTCTGCTTCGTCGGCATCGGCGCGCCCTCGGCGGCCTGCAATGTCGCCAGGCTGACCCATGCACCCGACATCACGCTGATTTACGAATCCGGCACCATCGGCACGGCACCCCAAGTGCTGCCGCTGTCGATCGGCGACGGCGAATTGTGCGACACCGCCGTCACCACAGTTTCGGTGCCGGAAATGTTCCGCTACTGGCTGCAGGGCGGGCGCATCTCGATCGGCTTCCTGGGCGCAGCCCAGCTCGACAAGTTCGGCAACATCAACACGACGGTCATCGGCGATTACGCTCATCCGAAAACCCGCCTCCCCGGCGGCGGCGGCGCACCCGAGATCGCGACGTCGTCGAAGGAAATCTTCATCACCATGGCCCAGTCCAGGCGCGCCATGGTCGAGAAAATCGACTTCTACACCTCGTTCGGCCATGGCGACGGCGGCGACCATCGCCAGCGCCTCGGCATCGACACCAAGGGGCCGACATTGCTGATCACTGACCTGGCGATCTGGAAACCGGACCCCGTCACCAAGGAATTCACCGTCGTTTCGCTGCATCCTGAGGTGACCCGCAACAAGGTGCAGGAGACCTGCGGCTGGACTGTCAAGTTTGCCGACACGCTTGAGCAAACGCCCGAACCGACCGAACTGGAATTGACGACGTTGCGTGACCTCAAGGCACGCAGCAGCGGTGCCGCCCACAAGGGCGCGGCTGTCGGCGCGAGGCAAGGATCGAAGGATGGCTGAGGCCTGCGTCCGCCGAACATGAAAACGCCCGGCATTACCGGGCGTTTTGCTTTGCTCAGCCGATCAGGCTGTAAAGAAAGCGCAGGCTGATCAGGAGCAGGAAGATGCCGAAGGCGACCTCGAGCTTGCGCTTCGACAGCGCGTGCGCGAGCCGCGCACCCAGAGGCGCGGTCAGCACGCTGGTCGGCACGAACAGGATCAGCCCGACGAGCGAGACATAGCCGAGCGACAGCGGGAACTGCAGCGCCGCGACATCGGGATATTCGGCGGCCCGCGGCCAGCCGGCATAGATGTAGCCGAGCGCGCCGGGGATCGAGATCAGCACGCCGAGGCCTGAAGAGGTGGCGACCGCCTGGTGGATCGGCCGGCCGTAGAAGGTCATGAACAGGTTGGAGAGCTGGCCGCCGCCGATGCCCATCAGGCTCGACAGCACGCCGATGATCCAGCCATAGATGTTCATGACGATCTTGCCCGGCATGTCGAGGCCGAGGCGCCACGAATCCTTGCCGAACAGCAGCCGGATCGCCGAAATGCCGGCGACCACCACGAACACCGCCTTGAACAGGTCGGCCGGCGCGTAGCGGGCGATCACGCTGCCCATGGCGACGCCGATGATGACGGGGATCGCCCACTGCTTCAGGATCGCCATGTCGACGGCGCCCTTGGCGCGATGCGCGTTGAACGAGCGGATCGAGGTCGGGATGATGATCGCAAGCGAGGTGCCGACGCAGAGCGGCATGCGCACCTCTTCCGGTACGCCGACGGCCTGGAACAATTCGTACAGCACCGGCACGATGACGGTGCCTCCGCCGACGCCGAAGACGCCCGCGAGCAGGCCGGTGATGGCGCCGGCGCCGAGCAAGGCTACGGCGAGCCAGATGATTTCAAACGTCGATATGCCGGCCATGTAGGGGATCTCTTGGCAAGTGCGGAAGGTGCGAGGAGGGGGCCTCGGCACGAACTGCCCCGGCTCACCTCGCGAATGACGTTGCGACATATGACATGAAGAGCCGGACCAGTCTCCCCCTGAAAACAGGGCCAGCGGCGAGGCCAATCTCGGGCGAAATGACGGAACTGTTTCGCGCAAAACCACCTGGATGGGTAGTTGCCTGCCAAGTGTTGTATCCGTATGAATATAACGAATCCGTGGCCCGCGACGGGCTGGGCTAGATGGTGGAGGGAATTCTGATGTTCGCGCGTAGGAGTTTTGGGGTGCGGCTTGCCGCCATGGCGGGTGGTCTCGCCGCCGTACTGGCGCTTGGCCTGCCGGCGGCGCGCGCCGATGGCGACGTCGTGGTGTTTGCGGCCGCCAGCCTCAAGAACGCGCTCGACGCCGTCGACACGGCCTGGAAGGCCGAGGGCGGCAAGACTGCCACCGCGTCTTATGCCGCGAGCTCGGCGCTGGCCAAGCAGATCGAAGAGGGTGCGCCGGCCGACGTGTTCATCTCGGCCGACCTCGACTGGATGAAGTATCTCTCAGACAAGAAGCTCATCAAGGACGGCTCCGAGGTGAAGCTGCTCGGCAACCGCATCGTGCTGGTGGCGCCGAAGGATTCGGTTGCCAAGGCTGACATCGCGGCGAATTTCGACCTCGCCGGCCTGCTCGGCGAAGGCCGTCTCGCCATGGGCGACGTCAAGGCAGTTCCTGCCGGCAAGTATGGCAAGGCAGCGCTCGAGAAGCTCGGCGTCTGGGCCTCGGTCGAAGGCAAGATCGCCCAGGCCGAGAACGTGCGCGCCGCCCTCAAGCTGGTGTCGACTGGCGAAGCGCCGCTCGGCATCGTCTACCAGACCGACGCCACCGCCGAGCCGGGCGTCAAGATCGTCGGCCTTTTCCCGGAAGAGACGCATCCTCCCATCGTCTATCCGGTTGGCGTGACGGCGGGCTCGAAGAACGCAGACGCCGAGGCGTATGTGAAATATCTTCAGTCCGCCAAGGCCAAGGAGCTGTTCGAGGCTCAGGGCTTCACCGTGCTGGCGCCGGTCCAATAGCGACTGGTTTACCCCTGTCGGTTAGGCTCTATCTTTGTGACTGATGTCCCATTCCGCATCGCGGGGTGGGACGGATTTTTTGAGGGGATGCGAGCGGGGAATGCTGGACCTCACTCCTGACGAATGGAACGCGGTCCACCTGTCGATCAAGGTCGGGCTGTGTGCGATGGCTGCCAGCCTGCCATTCGGCATCGGCATCGCGCTGTTGCTGGCGCGCGGCAATTTCTGGGGCAAGTCGCTGCTCAACGGCGTCGTCCATCTGCCGCTGGTGCTGCCTCCCGTCGTCACCGGCTATCTGCTGCTGCTGAGCTTCGGGCGCCGGGGGCCGATCGGCTCCTTGCTCGACCAGTATTTCGGCATCGTCTTTTCGTTCCGCTGGACCGGTGCCGCACTTGCCTGCGCGATCATGGGCTTCCCCTTGATGGTGCGAGCCATCCGCCTGTCCATCGAAGCCGTCGACCGTCGTCTCGAATCGGCCGCCGGCACGCTGGGCGCCAGCCCGCTCTGGGTGTTTGCGACTGTGACGCTGCCGCTGATCCTGCCCGGGGTCGTTGCAGGCATGATCCTGTCCTTTGCCAAGGCGATGGGCGAGTTCGGCGCCACCATCACCTTCGTTTCCAACATCCCCGGCGAGACCCAGACGCTGCCCTCGGCGATCTACACCTTCACCCAGGTTCCCGGCGGCGATGCAGGGGCGATGCGGCTGACGCTGATCTCGATCGCCATTTCGATGATCGCGTTGGTCGTCTCCGAAATTTTCGCCCGCCGCATCGGCCAACGCGTGGATGCCGGCTGATGCTGTTCGTCGACATCCACCATCGCCTCGGCGCGTTCGACCTTGAGGCAAGCTTCCAAAGCGCCGGCCGCCTGACTGCTCTGTTCGGGCCGTCAGGGTCGGGCAAGACCTCGATCATCAACATCATCGCCGGGCTGATCCGCCCGGACAGCGGGCGCATCGTCATCGACGGAAAGACGCTGGTCGACACGGCACAGCGCAGCTTCGTGCCTGTCCACAGGCGCCAGGTCGGCTTCGTCTTCCAGGATGCGCGGCTGTTTCCGCATCTCAGCGTGCGTTCGAACCTGCTCTATGGCCGCTGGTTCACGCCACAGGCAGAGCGTTATGCCGAGTTCGGCCGGGTCGTCGAGATGCTCGGCATCGGCCACCTCCTGGCGCGTCGACCGGCGCTGCTGTCGGGCGGTGAAAAGCAGCGCGTCGCCATTGGCCGTGCGCTGTTGGCAAGCCCGAAGCTGCTGCTCATGGATGAGCCACTGGCTTCGCTCGACGACGCACGCAAGTCTGAAATCATGCCTTATCTGGAACGGCTGCGCGACGAGACGAAGATTCCGATCGTCTATGTCAGCCATTCCATTGCAGAGGTGGCGCGGCTTGCCACCGACATCGTCGTGATGACCAACGGCAAGCTGGCAGCCAGCGGCCCGACCGGCGAGATCATGCGAAGGCTCGACCTGTTGCCGCCGGAAGAGGTGGGCGAGGGCGGCGCCGTGCTCGACATGAAAGTGCTCGGCCACGACGAAGCCTTCGGCATGACAGTGCTCGGCACCCGTGCCGGCGAAATGCGCGTGCCGCGCATCGACAGGCCGCTTGGTGCCGCCGTGCGTGTCCGCATCCGCGCCCGCGACGTGATGATCGGAACCGAACGGCCGAAAGGTCTCAGCGCGCTCAACATTCTTCCTGGTCGCATTGCCGAAATCAGCCAGGTCGACGGTTCCCAGGTCGACCTCAAGCTCGACTGCCATGGCGACATCCTGGTGTCGCGCATCACCCGCCAGTCCTTCCAGACGCTGCACCTTGCCATCGGGCGCGAGGTGTTCGCCGTCATCAAGACCGTTGCTTTCGACCGCGCCAATCTTTCTCCGGGGGCGCCGCTTGTGCTAACCAGCGACTGACTGGAGCGAGCCGATGCCATCTCTGACCTTGCGACTTTATCTCGACCCGACGGGACGTCTCGGTCCGGGCAAGGTCGAACTGCTCGAGCAGATCGCCGCCACCGGTTCGATCTCGGCTGCGGCCCGCGCGATGGAAATGTCCTACAAGCGCGCCTGGGACCTGGTCGAAGAGATGAAGGATATGTTCGGCAAGCCGCTGGTGGCCGCCAAGACCGGCGGCAAGCATGGCGGCGGCGCAGAGCTTACGCCTGTCGGCGAAGACGTCGTGCGCCGGTTCCGCGACATGGAGCGCGCGGTCCACGCGGCGGCAGCGCCCTATGTCGAGGCGCTGCAGGCCGAAGCTGACGCGAAGTAGCTATTTGCCGAGTTCGATCGAGCGCAGCCGGGCCGCTTCGACAGCTTCGGTGAGCAGGGTCTTGAGGCGATCGTCACCCATCAGCACGCCCAGCGCCGCCGCCGTCGTGCCGTTCGGGCTGGTCACCTGGCGGCGCAGCACGGCCGGATCCTCGCGGCTTTCGGCGGCTAGGCTCGCCGCGCCATAGACGGTCTGCATGGCCAGAAGCGCTGCCGTCTTCGGTGGCAGACCGGCATTTTCAGCCGCTGCCGTCAGGCACTCGATGAAATGGAAGATATAGGCCGGGCCCGAACCTGAGACGGCGGTGACCGCATCCATCAGGCCCTCGTCGGCGATGGTGGCGACTTCGCCGCTGGCCGACAGAAGGTCGCCGACAACTTCCTTGGCCGCTTCCGAGACGTGCTCGTTGGAATAGACAACCATCATGCCCTTGCCGATGGCTGCTGGCGTATTTGGCATGCAGCGCGCGATCGGCGTATGGCTGCCGAGGATGTCGGCGAAGGTGGCCACCGGCGTGCCCGCGGCGACCGAGACGAAGGTCGCCTTGCCGTTGCCGAAGCGGCGATAGCCGGCAGTGACTTCGCGGATGACCTGCGGCTTGACGGCGATGACGACGATCCCAGGATCCGCATCGGCGGGAACGCCACCGACTTCCGAGGCGACACGGCTGCCGAGATCGGCGGCACGGGCGCGCAGCTCCGCATTGGGCTCGACAACGAATGTTTCCTCGGGCGCGAGCTTGCCCGAGTTGAGCCAGCCCGTGAGCATGGCGTAGCCCATGTTGCCGCAGCCGGCGAGGATCAGTCTGATGGTCATGCAAAGCCTCCGAACAGAACTGACATAGACCGTCTTGGAGCCATGCGGAAGGGTGCAACGCCACTTCAGCGTGTGTGGTCCAGCACCCTGGTGAAGGCATTGGTGAAGGTGATGCCGCCATGCAGGCCGGCTTCGGCGGGGGCCACGTCCATGAAGGCGTCGGTGACGCGCACAAGCGCGCAGGAGTCACCTACGACATGGTGAAGCCCGGACAGGACCTTTTGATCCAAGCGGGCAAGGTATCGGCCACTCAGCAAGCTCCAGTCGGGACATTTCCCGCGCAGTAGGTTTGCGACGACATCAGCCACGGGTGCTCTGAGCTGAAAAGAAAGCTTAGCGGCGTCGATCAATCAGCGAGATCGAAGCCCTTCGTCATTTCTTCTTTTTTGGCTTCTTCAGTGTGCAATTCAAGTCGATGTAACCGCCCCTGTCCATTTTGGAACACTGCGTATGTGGGCAATCAAGGTAGCCGTCCAACCTCAGAGTTACGTAGGTCTCAGACAGATTTGGCAGCGTCACAGTTCGATTGGTGTTTCCTTCATGCCCATGTTGGGTGAAGATGGTAGCGCCGACAGGTGTGGAGGTGATTTTCCAGTCTCTCACCTCATAGGCAGGCGGTGGCCAAGAAGCCCGTAATGCTGTGCTGTAAGACCCAGACCAGGTTGTGGCGGTGTCACCGATTGTCTGCGACAAATGCAATATCCCTGACTGCTTGCTCATGTCGTTGACGTCTGGGATGGCCTCGATCCAGTTTGCACTGGTCGAGTTGAGGCCAAACTTCGCAAGGGTCTCGGAGAAACCAGCGTAAGGCATAGCCGGAAGTGTGATCTCAAACTCCCCAGTTTCGGCGCGCCGGAGAGGAACATCCTCTTTCACGTTGGGATGTATGAGGACGTTTGTCCAAACTTGATCGGGACTTCCGTCCTTTGATGCGTAAGTAGTCATGACAACGCTTACCAGCTTCTTCTCGATTTGCTCGGGGCCAATTTTGAAGCTGTACAGCGGCTGTCGGGCTTGAGGTAAGCCAACCTCTATAACGGATTCAGATTCGCTCGGGACAGATGTCAAGCCTTCAATGGCGGCAGCCAATGTTCCGTTCACGAATACAAGCGGAGGAAGTTTGTCCACCTGGACATTGGGATCGATCTCTACGCGTAAGGTGTCAAAAGCTTCTTGGGCATGGATCAGGCGCGGATTTGCCAAAAGCATCAATAAAGCCACGATTATCCATGTGCGAGGTCGTCCTCGAGCGGGAGCACTGCTCATTGATGCACCTCTTTCAACTGAATTTGACACTAACGATTAGCAATATGGCGACAACCAGAGTGCCGAGAAGGTTGCGCGCTTGGGATGCGATGACGTCATGGACTCGTGAAATCAGGAAATAGCCATCCGACAGCTGGATAGCGATCATGCCGTAAGCGTCATATGCATATTGCAGGCTTCGAACGATGAAGAAAACGGCAATAGAAGAAAGGACAAGATTGGTGGCCTTTCGTAGTGGCTTGCTTCCCAATCCATCTTCGATAAGAAAAGTGATAACTGCCGAAAGTGCGAATGTAAGACTTACAAGGTACGATACGGTCTCTCTCGTAACCTCAGCAGAGGCGATTCTGACCTGCAGGTCACTTTCAGCAATCTTATCTCCACGAACATCAGGAAGAGCTGATGTCGGATCGTGGTTCAACACAGAATATAGCGTGTAGGTCACGACAATAATCGCGATTGCTATTGCAAACGAGAATATACGGTCCGAAGTCTGAGGCCTCACCTGTTGCGCTCATAGCTAAGTTCCCTGCACTTGTTCAGGAAACATACCATGTAACAAGGTTTCACGGTAGCATCAGGCTAGCGTGGTAAAGTCGGCTCAACACCACGGGGACAGCCCCATCGGTCGCACTTCGCACCAACGGTCTGTAATGCGTGCGCTGAACAGTCCTTTTTCAGTTCGTTCACGCTACGGTCCGGCATGGCAAACGCCAGGGTAACGCTGTCGGATGCGCTGAAATCAAATAACAGCTATAGTGGAAGAGCGTATCCGAATGCTGACAAGAGGGGTAAACATGAAGTTTTTTATCATGGTTTTGCTTCATCTTCAGTTGACTGTTGGACTGGTTCAACTCAGTCGCGTGGAAGCGTTCGCGGCCGACGGCGCTTTTCAGCTGGCTCAGAGCAACGAGCAGAGACGGCAAGCGGAAGAGGCAAGAAGGCGGGAGTGCGAGCGCAACAAGGCTGACACGCTGGCTCGTTGCTTAAGCAATGCAAGTTCAGGATTCTCTGCCTGCGAAAGTGGTTGTAGTTCGAGTACCGACCAATTTGGCTGTCGTGACCGATGCAGGTCTACAGAGAGTTCAAACAGGAGTAACTGTCATAGCGCTTTGAGCAGCATGACCTGCTATTAGGCTGGCAACAGGCTGCGTAGTGTCATTGCAGGCGCGATTAATCCAACATCATACCATCTCCGAATGGCGTGGCCGCCGGAGCGGAGCAAGCGCGTTCCGTCAGCCGGTGTTCTTGTGGATGACCATGCGCGAGACCATGCGCAGCCCCAGGACACCGAAGACGAAGAACATCCAGACCGGGTCGATGCGGCGGAAGAAGAAGCTTTCGAGGAAGGCATTGAGCGCGGTGAACAGCACCACCATCATGAAGAAGTCGCCGAGGAAGACGTTCTCCTTGTAGAGCGGGATGCGCATGTAGTCGCGCAGCGGCGCGATCAGGAAGACATAGACGGCGGCGGCAAGCGCGGGCAGGCCCATGGTCACTGCGATGTCGATATAGCCGTTGTGGCCGTGCACGATGAAGCGGATGTCCCAGCCCTGGTCGTAGGCATGGCCGATTCCGGTCACCAGCGGCGTGCGCCAGAAGCTCTCATAGCCGTATCCAAACCACGGCTTCTTGGCGATCATCTCGCCAGCGAAGGCCCAGACAGTCGTGCGCCCGGTGTAGGTGAGTTCGGGAAAATGGTGCGCGGCAAGCTGCTGCAGCGGTTCGATGAAGACGATGCCGAGCGTGGCGAATGCCGTGCCGACGACGGCCAGCGCAAACAGCAGCGGCGTGCCGAGCCGCATGCCGATCATTCCGGGCAGAAGCACGAGCATGATCGACAGCGGCACCAGCCCGGCCGTCGTCTTCGATCCGGTGTGCACCATGAAGAACATCGACATGGCCAAAAGGATGTAACCCGACCAGCGCCAATGCCTTCGGATCAGGTAGATGCCGGCGAAGCTGAAGCAGGCCATGACGGGCGCTGCGATGTTCTTGTGGCTGAAGGCGCCGCGCCACAAGCCGGAATGCTCGGGCTCGAAGCCGTCGGCGCCGTGGATCGCCACGCTGGGATACAGGATGACGCCGGCGTAGCTCAGCCCGACGATGAGAAAGCCGGCGACAATCAGCACGGTCGAGAAGGAATCGCCATCGCGCGGCAAGGCAAGCACGGTTGCCATGGCGGTGATGCCGATGAGGGTGAAACTTGCCGCCCGGAACGCTGCATTGGGGTCGGCGGCTTCACCGACCGATATCAGGAAGAAGCACAGCAGGACGATCCAGGGCAGCCCGACAATGGCGCGCAACCGGGCCGGATTGGCCATGGTCACCAACGCAAACATGGCGAAGGCGCCGAGCGATCCGAAGCCCAACTGGTTGACGATGTCGCCGCCTTCGATCGCACCGGCGCCCGCCGGCTGGAACGGCCTGAACGAAACGATGACGATGGTCAGCACCATCGTCGCGATCGCGGTGGCGACGCCCGATGCCGTGAACGCCGCCGTCAGCGGCGGCGCGTCAGTTCTTCTCGGGCTGACGATACTGCTCATTGGCATAACCAAATTCGGCCATCACACGGCCAAGCGCCACATGGATCGGGTACACGGCGACCGATGGCGATCCGGTCTCGATAAGGCGCTTCATTGCACGTAATGGCGAGGCGCCAAGCAGCGCCAGGCTTTTCAGGAAGACGCGTGTGTTGGCGAACGGCGTGCCGGCATATTTCTTCTTGGCGACGAGCGTCGAGATGACGCCGTTGCGCAGGCCGCGTGCCCGGATCCAGTCGGCCTCGGTGCGCCGTGCCGGAACCGTCTCGAACAGCTTTGCTTCCGCGCACCAGCCGAGCTTGAAACCCTTCTGTGACGAGCGGCTCAGGAAATCCGAGTCGCCGCCGCCCATGAAGTTGAAGCGCAGGTCGAGATGGGGTGGGCCCATGGCCAGAAGCACGTTGCGGCTGACCAGCAGGTTTCCCGAGGAGTAGAGCGCGCCGACCTCACCGGTGACGGAATAGGGCGGGGCAAACACCGGATGTGTCGCCCAGACCTGATGCCCGGGATCTGAAAAGACTGGCACCTGCGGCCCACCGACGATGTCGACGCCGAGGCGTTCGGCAGCCAGGCACATGGTTTCGAGCCACATCGGATCGGCCAGCTCGTCGTCATCGATGACCAGCAGCCGCGAGAAATTCGGAAAGCGCAGCAAGGCGGTGTGCCAGCCGGCATTGTAGGCGCTGCAATTGCCGCGTTCATGTGCGACGATGACCAGCCCGCGCATCGCCCCGCTTTCAAACAGCGGCAAGGCAGCGTGCATGCCTTCGTTGCCTTCGTCGTCATTCTCCATGACGATGACGGCGAACCGGCGCGTGGTCTTTTGCCTGGCCAGCGAATCGAGCGTTGCCAGAACTTGCTGTGGCCGGCGAAAGGTTGGCAGCGTGACCACCACCTCGACGTCGTCCACTGCCAGTGCAGGCGAAGTGCCGGCAATGGTCACGGACTTGAGTGGAGGTATAGCATTCATGACAAGCTGCCGGTTATTGATGCCTCTTCGCTATCATGGGCGCCATAACGGTCAGTTAAACACGCCGGAAGCAAACTGCGGATTGTCGGGCAGGTTCCACAAGCGGCTGAAATTGCTTAATGAAGACTTCACCGCGCTTTGTTAGGGCATAGGCAGGAACTGTCGTGATGCATCTGCTGTTTGCCACATCCATCGTGCCTGACGGAGCACTCTCGTCGGGCTACGAGATCGCCAACCAGGCGATCATCGATGCGCTGCGCCGGGCCGGCGTGCGCGTGACCGTGCTTGGCTTCGGCTGGCCGGGCAAACCGCCGTCAGACCCCGAAAACACGATCCTGCTCGGCTCGCTCGACGTGCGCACCGATGTCGCCCCCTTGCAGCGCAAGCTGGGCTGGCTGGCGAATGCGGTTGCCTCCGGGCTGACTTTCGCTTCGGCCAAGCTGCGCATCGTCTCCGATGAGACGGTGCGGCAGGCGATCGCGGCGGCGGGACCGTTCGATGGCTACATCCTCAATTCGGTCCAGATGGCGGCGGCGTTCGAAAGCCTGTTTCAGGACCGGCCTTCGATCTTCGTCGCGCACAATGTCGAATTCCGCTCGGCCGCCGAGAACGCGCGTGCCGCCAACGGCGCGTTTCAACGCCTGCTGTTTCGCCGCGAGGCAAGATTGCTCGAAGTCATTGAAAGGCGTCTGTGTCGCAATGCGCGCTTCGTCTTCACACTCGCCGACGAGGATCGCGCCGAATTGGGCGTTGCCTCCGACACACGCTCGGTGGCGCTGCCGCTGGTCACTCGGTCACAGCTTCCGGCACACCAGGGCAAGCGCGACATCGACTGCGATGCAGCGCTCATCGGTACCTGGACCTGGGAGCCGAACCGCATCGGCCTCGACTGGTTCCTCGGCAAGGTCGTGCCGCATCTGCGCAATGATTTCCGCATCCATATTGCCGGCAGTGTTCCCGCAGGTGTGTCCTCGGCCCATCCCGGCGTCACATTTGTCGGCCGCGTGCCGGATGCCCAGGCCTTCGTGCGCAGTGCTGCCGTCATCCCGCTCGTCAGCACCTCGGGCAGCGGTGTCCAGCTCAAGACGATCGAGACGTTCGAACTCGGCCTGCCGTCGGTGGCGACAGCGCATTCGCTGCGCGGCATCGCCTACAAGCCGGCCAATTGCACCATGACCGACGATCCCGTAGCCTTCGCCAGGGCGCTTGAACGAACAGTCGATCAGAAGGTCGCCGATGTCGACGGTTCGGACTTCCATCGCCGGCAAATAGCAGCACTCGACCTCGCTGTGGCAGGTGGCCTCGCCCGGCTTGGTGTGGGCGCATATGAGGTGGCGGCGTGAGTATGACGATTTCGAAAGCGGCCGCAGCCTACCGCAGCATTCTTGGCATCCGGGTCGCCAGCTTGCGGCGCGACGAGGCGATCTCGCTGCTGACCGGGAAGATCAGGGACAGGCGTTTCACCAAGGTCAGCTTCCTCAATGCCCACAACGCCAACATCGCCTGTTCCGACAAGGATTTCGCCGCCGTCCTGAACGATTTTCTCGTCCTGGCCGACGGCATCGGTGTCGACATCGCCGCGCGCTGGCTCTATGGCGCGCCGTTTCCTGACAATCTCAACGGCACGGATTTCGTCCCCGACCTCTTGAAGGCGAGCGACAGGCCGCTGACCGTGGCACTCCTTGGCGCCAAGCGTGCCAATGCCGAGCGGGCGGCTGCGCGGCTTGGCCAGATCGCCCCGCAGCACAAGTTCGTCGTTGTCCATGACGGCTTCTTCACGCCTCAGGAAGAGCCCGGGATCGTTGCTGCCATCGGCGACCTGCGCCCCGACATCCTGCTTGTTGCCATGGGCGTCCCGCGCCAGGAAATGTGGATCGCGCGGCACATGCACCCCGAACATTGCACATTGCCGATTGCCGTCGGCGCGCTGCTCGATTTTCTCAGCGGCTCGGTTCCGCGCGCACCGGCCTGGATGCGACGGCTTCGCCTGGAGTGGCTGTTCCGTCTGCTTCTCGAACCGGGCCGGCTGTGGCGGCGCTATGTCGTCGGTAACCCGCTGTTCCTGTTCCGCGTGCTGCGCCAGAAGCTCGGCGGGGGAGGACGTTCTTGAACGCCAAGGCCATGTCTCCGGCCCCGGACGCAGCGCTGATCACGGCGAGCTACGCCGCCGATTTCGAGCGCTGCCGCCTGCTGTGCGAAACCGTCGACCGCCATGTCACCGGCGCCTCGCATCACTATCTCCTGGTCGAGCACCGCGACGTCGCGCTGTTCCGGCAGCTCGAGGGCAAGCGCCGCACCGTCATCGACGAGCGGGAGCTGTTGCCGTCCTGGTTGCGCGACATTCCCGATCCGACGAGCCTGTTCAAGCGCCGCATCTGGCTGAGCCTCAAGGCGCCCCCGCTGCGCGGCTGGCATGTGCAGCAACTCAGGCGCATGGCGATCGCTGAAAGCATCGAGCAGGAAACGCTCGTTTACGTCGATTCCGACGTGGCATTCCTCAGGCCATTCGATTGCGCCCGGTTCTGGCTGGGCGGCAAGCTCAGGCTGTTCCGGCGTGATGGTGTTCTGCTGAAGCCTGGCCACGACAATCACCGCATCTGGTCGGCCAATGCCGCCGCGGTGCTCGGCATCACAGCACCCGAGATTTCTCCGCACGACTACATCTCGACCCTGATCGCCTGGCGCCGGTCGTCGGTACGCGACATGCTCGCCCGTATCGAACAGGTCAGCGGGCGGCACTGGGTCGAGGCGGTGTGCGCGCGACGAAAGTTTTCCGAGTGCATGATCTACGGCCGCTTCGTCGACGAGGTCGCCGGAGGTGCTGGACATTATGTCGGCGCGGAAGAGTTCTGCCGTGTTCACTGGACCGGCACGCCGCTGACCGACGCGCAGTTCGAGGCCTTTGTCGCCGCCATGTCGCCCGAACAGGTTGCGATCGGCATGCAGTCCTTCATCGGCACCGATCTCGGCCGTATCCGCAGGCTGGTCGTCGCCTGATCTAGATCGCCTTGGCGGGGCGCCGCAGCGCCGTGTAGGTGACCGCGGCCGAGGCGAGATAAAGCAGCGCGAACATGCCGTTCAGCATCCACACCAGCGTTTCGGTGTCGGCGACACGCAACAGCAACAGCGACAGCAAGGCCGCCTTGAGGCCCGCCAGCATGGCGAGATTGGCGGCGCGGATCAGCGTCTGGCCGCGCGCGAACAGAAGCTCTGCGTGATACTCGACGAGATTGCGCAAGGCCGGCACGAACAAGGCCAGCCCGACCAGAGGGGCTGCCTCGGCGACGTTTCGGCCGAGGAAGTTGGGATAGAAATACAAGACCACGGCGAGGAACAGCAGCGCCGAAGTCGAGACGATCAGGATACCCGCCTCGATACCGATCTTGACCTTCAGCCTGGCAAGCATCTCCGGCATGCGCATCATGCGCTGGACCAGCATCATCGAGAAGGTGCGGATCGGGATGGCGGTCAGGTCGACCAGCCGCATGACGATGGCATAGATGCCGGCGAGATGCGGCCCGCCCATGGCCAGTACCAGCAGCTTGTCGAATTCCATCTGCAGGTAGAACAGCACTTCGGCGCCGGCGACATAGATCGAGTCCGACAGCCGACGCCAGTACAGGTCAGGCGTCAGCCTGAGCCGCTGGCGCGGATAGAAGAAGCCGAAGGCGAGCGCCAGGGAGACGAGGTTCGAGCCGATGTAGAACCCGGCCCAGGCGCCGACCGTATGGCTTGGCCAGAAGATGAACAGGGCAGCAGCGGCGGCCTTGATCGCGGCGGTCAGGATCGCCAGAACCGCAGCCCGGCCGAAGCGGCCGAGACCGTTGTTGACGATCATCGCCACTTCGACCGGTCGCCACAACAGCGCCTCGGCAAAGATGACGGCGGCAAAGATGGCGGCCGGCATGGATGTCGAAAAGAACAGGAACCAGGTCAGCGCTGAGGCGGCCACCAGCACCGGCAGCGACAGCGCCGCAAGCATCAGGAAACCCGCGGTGTAGCTGCCGATCAGCCGCGGCCTTATCGTTGCCGTGCGATAGAGTGCCGAGATGAAACCGAAGGCCAGCGTTCGCGACAGCATGACGCCGGCAGCGGAGGCGGTTGCGAACAGGCCGAAATCGGCGATCGACAGCGTGTTGGCGAGCGCGATGAAATAGACAAGCGAAAACACCAGCCGGCCCATCGAGCCGCTGATCGCCGAGAAGTAGTCGCGCAGCACCGCCTGCCGCTGCACGACGAAACTGCCGATCCGCTGGCGCAACGTTGTGCGCGATATGTCGTTCGCCTTGGTCATGATCCAGTTGAACGATAAAAGCCAAAGCTTAATGTGCCGTTCTGTGAGGAAGCTCTATATACTGCCGCCAGGCAGGAATTAACGTTTTGTTACCCATGTCTGTTTAGCGTGGCTTAACGACCGGACAGGTGATCCGGAATAGACTTTTGGAAGTTGCCCGCATGGCCGAATCTGGAAACCGCGAGGACTGGAGGCGCAAGCGCTCGTTGCTTGCGCTGGACCGGGACGACGCCGATCCGAAGCCGCGAGGCTCGTCGCTGCTGTCGATGTCAGCGGAAGATGACATTGGTCACGAAGATTTCCAGGATCCTGCGACCCGCCATCGCATGGCGCGTTTCCGGCGCGAGGCCGAACGTGCTGCCCGCGAGCAACTGGCCGAAAAGCCGGCCGCACCGGAGGCACAGCCGGTTGTCGCACAGCCGATGGAAGCCGCGTCCGCATTCGCAAGCGACAAGCCTGCTCCGACTCCGTCTTCGATGATCGGCACCTGGCGCGACAGGGCGATCGGCTCAGTCGCTCCGGAGCCGCTTGCTGCCATGCCTCAGCCCTCGGTCGAGCCATCCGCACAGCATGGCGATCACGACGACGTTCGCTGGCAGCCGCTGATCGACCCGATGGCGGTCATCGGCGGCATCACCCGTTCGAAACTGCTGATCGCCTCGACGACGCTCGCCGGCGCGCTGCTGGGCGTCGCGCTCGCTCTGTCGACGCCCAAGAAATATGAAGCCTGGACCGAGATGATCGTCGATCCGCGCAACCTCAGGCTTTCCGACAAGGAGCTGACCGTCGGCGACCTGCCGTCGGACGCGACACTGGCGGTGGTCGAAACCCAGGTGCGCAGGCTGACCTCCGGCTCGGTGCTGGTCAAGGTGGTCGACAAGCTCAATCTGGCCGATGATCCGGAATTCAACGGCAAGGCCGGCGGCGGCTTCAGCGTTAGCGGTTTCGTGCGTTCACTGATCTCGTCCAACCAGCAGACAGGCGATGATCCCGGACGGCGGCACGCGCTGGCCGCCGAACACCTCTATGAGGCGTTGTCCATCCAGCGCGACACCAACACCTTCGTCATCTCGGTCGGAGCAAAGACGCAGGATCCCGAGAAGTCTGCACTCATCGCCAACACGATGACGGATGTCTTCATCCAGACTTTCGGCGAGTTGCAGGCCGGAACGGCAGGGCGCGCGACCGAGGAGCTGACCCGCCGCCTCGACGACCTGCGCAAGTCGGTCGAAGCGGCCGAGCGCAAGGTCGAGGCGTTCAAGGCCGAGAACGAACTGATCAATCCGCAAGGGCGGCTGATCACCGACGACGAGATCCAGCGTGTCAATGACCAGCTGACCGCAGCGCGAGCTCGCACGCTCGAACTCAACGCGCGTGCCGCCTCGACCCGCGACCTCGGTGTCGATTCGGTGCTTGCAGGCGCCTTGCCCGAAGCGATCGGCTCGCCTGCCATCACCGAACTGCGCGCGCAATATGCGGCGCTGACCCAGGAAGCCGACCGGGCCGCCGTCAGGCTCGGCCCGCGCCATCCCGAGCGTCTGGCTGTCGATGCCCAGCTCAGCGGGGCACGCGAGCGCATCGCAAACGAACTGCGCCGGGTCGCCGGCTCCATCCAGGTCGACCTCAAGCGTGCCGTGCAGACCGAACAGGAGCTCGCCGCCCGCCTTGCCCAGCTCAAGGTACGCCAGAGCGAAGTCGGCGGCGAAATGGTCACGCTGCGCGAGCTCGATCGCGACGTTGCCGCCAAGCGCGCCGTCTACGAGGCCACCCTGCTTCGCGCTCGCGAGACCGGCGAGCAGAGGGACATCAATTCGGGCAACGTGACAATCATATCGCCGGCATCGCCGCCGCTGCAGTCGACCGGCCCGTCGCGGGCGATGATTGCGCTGGGCGGCATGCTGCTCGGCTTTGCCTCCGGAGTCGGCTTCGGCGCCATGCGCGGGGCGCTGCAAAGCCTGCGCAGCACGGCGAGGCGGCGCAGCCGGGCGAAGCCCGAAACGCGCGGCGAACCGGTGACCGCGACCAGCCAGCCGGACAACCACGTCGAGGTTGCTGCGCCAAGGACCGAGGTGGCCCCGGTGATGCAGTCGGGAGGTGCTGTCGCCGCTATGGATCCGATCGTGGAGAGCCGGCAACAAACTCAGACCTGGCAGGCGCAGCCGATGCAGCAGCAGCCCGGCTATCCCGCGCCAGCCTATGCGCCACAGCCGCAGCCCGGCTACGACGAGCCGCCGCTGCCGCATCCGGACTACGCAACACCGCAGCAGTATCGCCCGTCCTATCGGCAGCGGTCGTCGGACCATTACTCCGCGCCGCCGCCAGCGCCCCATGCTGATGCGCCCGCGCCGCAGAGCCAGATCGACGAGATCAGTGAAAGCCTGCGTGAGGTTCGCAAGGAACTGAACCTTCTCAGGGAGCGGCGCTCGCGCCGCTACTTCTGAAATTCTTCCAGGCGGTTTCGAGTTTACGGCACCGGACGCCGCAATGACGAGGTTGCGGGTCGAAAATTTGATGACAATGCGCCGCAAAGCATGCCGCAGACGGAGTAAGCCATGGCTGAGATCATTGACGGAAAGAGTGTCGCAGCCGAGGTCGTCGAAGGCGTCAAGAAGTCAGCGGCCGCACTTGCCGGCCATGGCGTAAAGCCGGGGCTGGCGGTGGTCATCGTCGGCGAGGATCCGGCGAGCCAGGTCTATGTCGCCAACAAGTCGCGCACAGCAAAGGAATGCGGCTTCCATTCGGTCCAGCATACGCTTGCCGCCGAGACTTCCGAGGCCGATCTCGTCGCCCTTGTCGAGAAGCTCAACGCCGATCCCGCGATCCACGGCATCCTCGTCCAGCTGCCGCTGCCCGGCCATATCGACGCCGGCAAGATCATCCAGACGATCGCACCCGACAAGGATGTCGACGGCTTCCACTTCATCAATGTCGGCAAGCTCGCCACCGGCGAGCTCGACACCGCACTTGTGCCCTGCACGCCATTCGGCTCGATGCTGCTGATCGAACGCAAGCACGGCAAGGACCTGTCCGGTCTCAATGCGGTGGTCGTCGGACGGTCCAACATCGTCGGCAAGCCGATGGCCAACCTGCTGCTTGCGGCGAACGCCACCGTGACCATCGCCCACAGCCGCACCAAGGATCTGCCGGCCTTGTGCCGCACTGCCGACATTCTCGTCGCTGCCGTCGGCCGGCCCGAAATGGTCAAGGGCGACTGGGTCAAGCCGGGCGCCACCGTCATCGATGTCGGCATCAACCGCATTCCCGCACCCGACAAGGGCGAAGGCAAGTCCAGGTTGGTCGGCGACGTCGAGTTCGCCTCGGCCGAAAGGAGCGCGGGCGCCATCACGCCGGTTCCCGGGGGCGTCGGTCCGATGACCATCGCCATGCTGATGGCCAACACGCTGGTGTCGGCCTATCGCCACGCCGGCCTCGAACAACCGGGCTTCTGAATGATCGCGGCGTTGTGGAAACCGGCGCCGCTTCCTTGCTCAACCCGGCGCGTTCTGTAGATTTGGTCGCGATGTCAGAGCCCCACCCCGAAGGCCGCCAGTTCGCTTTCCTGCTGGTCGACAAGTTCTCGATGTTCTCGCTGGTGGCCGCCATCGACACCTGTCGGTCGGCCAACCGCCTGCTTGGCCGCGATGTCTATGGCTGGACCACGGTGTCGGCCGACGGCGAGGCGGTGATCGCCTCCAATGGGCTGCCGCTCAAGGTCGACTATTCCGTCGCCGACGTGCCCGCCGTCGACATCATGTTCGTCTGCGTCGGCGTCGCCACCGAATTTCCCGGCAAGAGCAAGGTGCTCGGCGCGCTTCGCTCCTGGGGCCGGCGCGGTGCTGCCCTGGGCGCGCTGTCGGTCGGCTCCTATCTTCTGGCCGAAGCCGGCCAGCTCGACGGCTACCGCTGCACCATCCACTGGGAAAACCGTGCCGGTTTCATGGAGAAATTCCCTGACATCGAGTGCACCAACAACGTCTTCGAGATCGATCGCAAGCGCTACACCTGTGCCGGCGTTACCACCTCGATCGACCTGATGCTCGAGATCATCAAGCGCGATTTCGGCGCCAACCTCGCCAACGAGGTCGCCAACCAGTTCCAGCACGAGCGCATCCGTTCGGCCGGCGACCGCCAGCGCGTCGGTCCCGAGCGCGACCTCACCGGCAAGTCCGACAAGCTCAAGCGCATCGTCGAACTGATGGCCGACCATCTCGACGAGCCCCTGTCGGCAGTGCAACTGGCAAAGACGGCCGGGCTGTCGGTCCGCCAGGTCGAGCGCCTGTTCCTGCGCCATCTCAACGTGACGCCGGGCCGCTATTACATGCGGTTGAGGCTCGAGCGCGCGCGTGAACTGCTGCGCCAGACCAACATGCCGATCCTCGACGTGGCAATCGCCACCGGCTTCACCTCGCACTCCTACTTCGCGCAAAGCTACAGGTTGCAGTTCGGCCGTCCACCAAGCGAAGAACGCCGCACCACCTATTGATCAGCCTCAGGGTTGTCAGCCCAATGGCCGTTGTTTAGCTTCGCGTCATTCAACTGAATCGGCGAGGGGCAGCATGAAGGCGTTTACACGAGGCATCCTGGCGTCTGTCCTCATGCTGTCGGGAGTGGCAAGCGCCAATGCCGCCGACCGCGCCATCATCGTACTCGATGCCTCCGGCTCGATGTGGGGACAGATCGACGGCAAGCCGAAGCTGGAAATCGCCCGCGAGGCGCTGCGCTCGGTGCTTACCACCATTCCCGCCGACACCGAACTCGGGCTGATGGCCTATGGCCACCGCGAAAAGGGCAGCTGCACCGACATCGAACTGGTGGTGCCGCCGGCGTCAGGCTCGGCAAGCGCCATCACCGTTGCCGCCGACAGCATGAAATTCCTCGGCAAGACGCCATTGTCCGCTGCCGTCAAGCAGGCCGCCGAGGACCTCAAATACACCGAGGACAAGGCGACAGTGATCCTGATCACCGACGGGCTCGAGACCTGCAACGCCGACCCTTGCGCATTGGGCAAGGAACTGGAGCAGTCGGGTGTCGATTTCACCGCCCATGTCGTCGGCTTCGGCCTGACGGCGGAAGAGGGCAGGCAGGTCGCCTGCCTCGCCGAAAACACCGGCGGCAAATACATCCAGGCAACCGACGCCAAGGGTCTGGAAGATGCGTTGGTGCAGACGGTTGCCGCGCCGGCCCCGGCCCCGGAACCTGCGCCTGCGCCGGAACCGGCCAAGCCGGAGTTCAACTTCGCTCCCGAGCTGACGCTGGCCGAAGGCGGCGCGCCGCTGAAGGATGCCGGCAACGCCTGGGAAATCTACAAGGCCAATGCCGACGGCTCCAAGGGCGAGCGCCTGACCACCGAATACAACAACTACAAGGGATCGCTTGAAGCCGGCGACTACATCATCCGTGCAACGCTCGGCGAAGCGGCTGTCGAACAGCCGCTGAAGGTCGAGGCCGGCCAGGCCTACAAGCCGCTGTTCGTGCTCAATGCCGGCACGCTCGTCGTCAGGCCACGCCCCAGCGAAGGCGCCGACATCGTCGATGGGGCGGCCGTCGTGCTCGACTTCCCTGGTGGCGACCACCCGGCGACCTATTACGGCCAGACCAAGGTGGTGCTGCCTGCCGGCGAAACCAGGCTGAAGGTCACCATCGGCCAGGGCGAGGCCAATGAGACGATCCAGCTTGCTGCAGGCCAGACCGTCGAAAAGGACATCATCGTCGGCGTCGGCCATGTCGTGGTCAATGCGATCTATGCCGAGGGCGCCGACAAGGTCGACGCCGGCGGTCTCGACGTCAGGGTCTACAAGGCCAGGAAAAAGATCGACGGCACCCGCGACCAGGTCACCTATGGCTACGGTCCGGACAACAAGTTCGACCTGCCCGCCGGCGACTATGTCCTGGTCGCCCGCATGGACCAGTCCGAGGCCGAACAGCCCTTCAATGTCCGGGTCGGCGAGCAGGGCCAGGTGACCGCCGTGCTCGGCGCCGGCGTGCTGGCGATCGATGCTCCCGGCGCCAAGGAAATCCGCGTCTTTGCGGCCAAGAAGGACATCCAGGGCAATCGCCAGGGTTTCGGCTACGCCTACGACCAGAAGCACCAGACGACCTTGCCGGCAGGCGACTATGTTGTCGAGGTCGATCGCGGCGACGCCGGCAAGAAGGAGGCTTCGGCGACCGTCAGGGCCGGCGAGCGCAGCGAGCTGACGATCCAATAGGCCGGAGCGCAGCGAGCTGACGATCCAATAGGCCGGAGCGCAGCGAGCTGACGATCCAAGAAGTCGGAGCGCAGCGAGCTGGCGGTCCATGGGCTTGCAACGGAACGAGGTCGCGGCTATTTAGAGCGCGCAACTCGAACAACAAAGGAGGGCTGCGTGTACACGTTTTTTCGTCACCACCGTCAGCGCGGCCCTGTCCACGCCCTGCAGATGCGTTTGCAGGGCTGACCTCGGACGACGCGCCAACAGCATCGACCCCAACGATCAGTTACGATTTTTGGACAGTATGATGCGGCATTCGATGTTGCGTATCTCTCTCCCGGTCTGCCCTCAGTGGTGATGCGGCCTCGAGCCTTGGGCTCGTCCGCATCTGGACAATCACCGGACCCGGTTTCCCAAAAGCATCTCGTATGATCGGATGCGGGCGAAGGTCCGGCCAGACCAGAGAACTGATATGGCTTTGATCAATCTGAGGTCGCTCGGCGTCACGCTCGGTGCACCGCTCTTCTCCAATCTCAACCTGTCCGTCGAACCGGGTGTCCGGCTTGGCATCGTCGCCGCCAATGGTCGTGGCAAGTCCACGCTGCTGCGCGCGATCACGGGCGCCTTCGAGCCGACATCAGGCGATATCACCCGTTCACGCGGCCTGCGGGTCGGCCATGTCGAGCAGGACGTGCCGGCAAGCCTGATCGACATGGCGTTCCATGACGCCGTCCTTGCAGCGCTTCCCGCCGATCAGGCTGAGAGCGAGAGCTGGCGCGTCGACATCGTTCTCGACGATCTCGACGTGCCCGAGGAGATGCGGCAGCGGCCCTTGTCGAAGCTGAGCGGCGGCTGGCAGCGGCTGGCCCTGCTTGCCCGCGTCTGGGTGACCGAGCCCGACATGCTGCTGCTTGACGAGCCGACCAACCATCTCGATCTGGCACGTATCGCCCAGCTCGAGACCTGGCTGAACGCACTGCCGCGCGACGTGCCGGTGGTGATCTGCAGTCACGACCGCGCCTTCCTCGACGCGGTGACCAACCGGACGCTGTTCCTCAGGCCGGAGAACTCGCAGGTCTTCTCGCTGCCCTATTCCAGGGCGCGAGAAGCACTCGACGAGATCGACGCCTCGGAAGCACGCCGCTTCGAAAAGGACATGAAGACCGCGCAGCAACTGCGCCGACAGGCGGCCAAGCTCAACAACATCGGCATCAACTCGGGCAGCGACCTTCTGGTGGTGAAGACCAAGCAGTTGAAAGAGCGGGCCGAGCGGCTGGAGGATGCGGCGCGGCCGACCCATCAGGAGCGTTCGGCTGGCACCATCAGGCTCGCCAATCGTGGAACCCATGCCAAGGTGCTGGTCACCTTCGACGACGCGCCCGTCACCACGCCAGATGGAACGCTGCTGTTCCGTACCGGCAAACTGTGGCTTCGCCAGGGCGACCGCGTCGTCCTTTTGGGCCGCAACGGCACCGGCAAGACCCGGCTGGTCAACATGGTCAGGCAGGCCATCGGCGCACCGGAAAACGCCAGGGACGTGGTCAAGGCGACGCCCTCGCTGGTGCTGGGGTATGGCGACCAGGGCCTGTCCGATCTCAGGGACAAAGACGCGCCGCTGTCGATGCTGACGCGTCGGTTCGAGCTTGGCGAGCAGCGTGCCCGGACCTTGCTGGCCGGCGCCGGCCTGACCGTCGAGATGCAGGGCAATCCGATCGGCCGCCTGTCCGGCGGCCAGAAGGCGCGGCTCGGCATGCTGGTGCTCAGGCTGACAAACCCGAACTTCTACCTGCTCGACGAGCCGACCAACCATCTCGACATCGATGGGCAGGAGGCGCTGGAGGATGAACTGCTGAAGCACGAGGCGAGCTGCCTGCTCGTCTCGCACGACCGCAGCTTCGTCCGCGCCGTCGGCAACCGCTTCTGGCTGATCGAGAAGAAACGGCTGGTCGAAGTGGAGAGCCCGGAAGGCTTCTTTGCAGATGTGGCGAAAAACGGCGCCTAGCCGCCGTTGCGCGCCGGAGCCTTGGTTTCGGCAGGCCGTTTCGGCGTGCTATCGTCGCATGACGAGCATTTCAGGAGACCGTCATGCGCTTGAGCGTCACTGCGATCATTCTCGCCGCTGCGACCAGTGCGGCAATGGCTTCGACCGTCACGCTGGATCTGCCGGGGGATGCAGAGGTCGAGCGCAACGCGGTCGACTATGGATGCGGCGACCAGACGGTGAAGGCCGAATACGTAAATGCCGGCGACAATTTGCTCGCAGTGCTCACGCTCGGTGACCGGACGGTCGTGGCCGTCACCGTGCTGAGCGCCAGCGGCGCCAAATATGCCGGCCAGAACTATGTCTGGTGGACCAAGGGCGACAATGCCGATCTCTACGACCTGACCAAGGGCGAGGATGCACCGGCGGTGATGTCGTGCGAGGTGGTGAAGTAGCGAGAGGCTCGACCCTCGGGGTAGAGCCTCGGCTTTTGGACTAGGCCGTGCCGAAGGCACTTGCGCCGTGGTCGGCGCGGCCGGCCATCTGGCGGAAGCCGGCGAACAGCTCGCGGCCCATGCCGTGCTCGTTGCCCGAGAGGTCGCAGACCGGTTCAGGACGCAGCGCCAGATCTCCGGCGGGAACCAGGACCTCGAGCGTGCCGACCTCGGCGTCGAGCCTGACGATGTCGCCGTCATGGACCCGCCCGATCGGCCCGCCTTCGAGCGCTTCCGGCGTGACATGGATCGCCGCCGGCACCTTGCCTGAGGCACCCGACATGCGGCCGTCGGTGACCAGCGCCACCTTGTGGCCGCGGTCCTGCAGGATGCCGAGCACGGTGGTCAGCTTGTGCAGTTCCGGCATGCCGTTGGCCTTGGGGCCCTGGAAGCGGATGACAGCGATGAAATCGCGGTCGAGAAGACCGGCCTTGAAGGCGTCGTTGAGGCCTTGCTGGCTGTCGAACACCAGCGCCGGCGCCTCGATGATGCGGCGCTCGGGCTTGACCGCCGAGGTCTTGATGATGGCATGGCCGAGATTGCCGCCCAGCACCTTGAGGCCGCCGGTCGGCTGGAACGCCTTGGCGGCGGGCGCCAGCACCTTTTCGTCGCCGCTGACCTTGGGTGCCGCCTCGCGCACCACCGAGCCGTCGGCGCCGAGCTTGGCTTCGACGGCATAGGGACGCAGGCCTTCGCCCCACACAGTCTGCACGTCCTCATGCAGCAGGCCGGCGTCGAGCAGTTCGCGGATCAGGAAGCCCATGCCGCCGGCTGCCTGGAAGTGGTTCACGTCGGACAGGCCGTTCGGGTAGACGCGGGCAAGCAGCGGCACTGCATCCGACAGGTCGGAGATGTCCTGCCAGGTCAGGCGGATGCCGGCAGCGGCGGCCATGGCGATCAGGTGGATGGTGTGGTTGGTCGACCCGCCCGTGGCGTGCAGGCCGACGACACCGTTGACCACCGAGCGCTCGTCGATCATGCGGCCGACCGGTGTGTAGGCGTTGCCGAGATGGGTAATGGCGAGTGCCCGCCTTGTCGCCTCGCGGGTCAGCGCATCGCGCAGCGGTGTTCCAGGATTGACGAAGGAGGCGCCTGGCGTGTGCAGGCCCATGATTTCCATCAGCATCTGGTTGGAGTTGGCGGTGCCGTAGAAGGTGCAGGTGCCCGGTCCATGATAGGACTTGGACTCGGCTTCGAGCAGCTCGGCGCGGCCGACCTTGCCTTCGGCATAGAGCTGGCGAACCTTGGCCTTCTCATCGTTCGGCAAGCCTGACGTCATCGGTCCGGCCGGCACGAACACTGCCGGCAGGTGGCCGAAGGTCAGCGCCGCGATCACCAGGCCCGGCACGATCTTGTCGCAGACGCCGAGATAGACGGCGGCGTCGAACATGTTGTGGCTAAGGCCGATTGCGGCCGACATGGCGATGACATCGCGCGAAAACAGCGACAGCTCCATGCCGGGCTGCCCTTGCGTGACGCCGTCGCACATCGCGGGAACGCCGCCGGCCACCTGGGCGATGCCGCCGGCTTCGCGCGCCGCGTCCTTGATCAGCTGCGGATAGGTCTCGAACGGCTGATGCGCCGACAGCATGTCGTTGTAGGAGGTGATGATGCCGAGATTGGCGACCTTGTCGCCGCCGAGCGCGACCTTCTCCGAAGGGCTGCAGACGGCAAAGCCGTGGGCGAGGTTACCGCAGGACAGCACGCCGCGATTGGCGGTCTTGCCGGCTGCCGCGTCGACGCGGTCGAGATAGATTTCGCGGCTGACCTTCGAGCGTTCGCGGATGCGCTCGGTGATGGCTTGGATGTCGTTCCTGGCTGTCATGGCCTCAGTCCTTTCAACGCGGGGCCCGAACCGGGAGGAATTTCGGGCTGGCATGGACCGGCAGACGGCGCAGCCGATTGCGCCGGACCATGCTCGATTTCGGCATTCGCGGCGCCGCGGCCCCTGGTGGAGCTCGGCGCGGCCGGGTCCCGATCAGGGGGCCCAGTAGATCTCGGCGGCGCGCGGCGCCCGGTCGATCACGGTGCGGATCGGCAAGGCCTTGTCGGTGGCCAGTGCCGCCTCGATGACGTTGCGCTTTTCCGCGCCCTCGATATGGACGACGACCAGCCCGGCGCCCACCAGCGCAGGCAGCGTCAATGTCAGCCGCGGCTCGCCGGCGCTGTCGGAATGAACCGGCATCACCAGCCGGGACGTAGCCGGGTCGAGCAGGGCGTCGAGCCCGACAGCATCGGGGAAGAACGAAGCGGTGTGGCCGTCGCCGCCCATGCCGAGGATCGCCGCATCGAGCGGCCAGGGCAGGGTCTTCAGCGCGGACTCCGCAAGGCGCGCGCCGTCCTCGACACTCGTTGCCTCTTGGAACAGCGGCGCGAAACGGGCGGCGGACGCCGCGTTCTGCAGCAGGTTAGCCTTGGCAAGCGATGCGTTGGAACGTGATGAAGTCTCTGGAACGAAACGCTCGTCGACAAGCGTCACCGTTACCTTGCCCCAGTCGAGCTCTTCGCGCGACAGAGCTGCGAAGAACCGGCCGGGCGTCGAGCCACCGGAAACGGCCAGGAACGCTTCGCCGCGCCGCGAGATCGCCGCGCGCAGAGTGTCGGCGACAGCAACGGCCAGCGAAGCTGCCAACGCGTCGCGCGTCTCAAACTCGTTCCAGTGGGGCGCAATGCCAGCCATGGCGCTCAATTGCTCTCATGCCAGGTGCGACCGTCACGCTCGATCAGCGCGATCGACGCCGACGGACCCCAGGTGCCGGCGGTATAGCCCTGGGCTTCCTGGCGGCTGCCTTCCCAGGCGTGCTGGATCGGGTCGATCCACTTCCATGCCGCCTCGACCTCGTCGCGGCGCATGAACAGCGTCTGGTTGCCGCGCACCACGTCCATGATCAGGCGCTCATAGGCATCCGGCGCGCGCCCGTCGAAGGACTGGGCGAAGCTCATGTCGAGCGGGATCTGGCGCAGACGCATGCCGCCCGGGCCCGGATCCTTGATCATGATGAACTGCTTGACGCCCTCGTCGGGCTGCAGGCGGATGACCAACTGGTTGTTGAAGATCGGACCGGCGCTCTCGCCGAAGATCGAGTGCGGGATCGGTTTGAACTCGATGACGATCTCGGAGACACGCGAGGCCAGCCGCTTGCCGGTGCGCAGATAGAACGGCACTCCGGCCCAGCGCCAGTTGGCGATCTCGGCCTTGATGGCGACGAAGGTCTCGGTGTTGCTCTCCGCACCCAGCTCCTCGATGTAACCCTTGACCGGGCCACCGGCCGATGCGCCGGCGCGATACTGGCCGCGCACCGTCTGCTTCGGCGCCTCGTTGCCGTTGACCCGCTTCAGTGCATTGAGAACCTTGAGCTTTTCGTCGCGGACGGCATTGGCCTCCATCGAGGCCGGTGCCTCCATGGCGACGAGGCAGAGCAACTGCAGCATGTGGTTCTGCACCATGTCGCGCAAGGCGCCGGCCTTGTCGTAATAGGTGACGCGGTCTTCCAGGCCGACGGTTTCGGCCACCGTGATCTGCACGTGGTCGATATGGGCCGAGTTCCACAGCGGCTCGTAGAGCGCGTTGGCGAAGCGCAGCGCCATCAGGTTCTGCACCGTCTCCTTGCCGAGATAGTGGTCGATGCGGAAGATCTGGTGCTCGCCGAAATCGTCGCCGATGATGTCGTTCAGCGCCCTGGCCGACTCGAGGTCGCGGCCGATCGGCTTTTCCACGACGATGCGGGAATCCGAAGTGACCAGTTTGTGCGCCTTGAGGTGGTCGGAGATGTCGCCGAACAGGCTAGGGGCCACAGCGAGATAGAAGACGCGGATGCGCTTGCTGTCGGCAAGCGACTTCTTGAGTTCGGCAAAACCGTCGCCCGACTTGGCATCGACGGTGACGTAGCTCAGCCGGTCGAGGAAGGTCGCGAGTTCCTTTTCCTCGATATATTCGGGCTTCACGTGATCCGAGATCGCCTTCTTGGCGAAGGCCCGGAACTCCTTGTCGTCCATCTTGGTGCGCGACGCCCCGATGATGCGGGTCGGCTCGGAAAACTGGTGGTCGCGCTGGCGGTGATAAAGCGCCGGCAACAGCTTGCGTTCCGACAGGTCGCCGGTGCCCCCGAAAATGATGAAGTCGAAAGGATCGACGGGGATGATCTGGCTGGTCATGATCGTTCCAATTTCAAGACGGTCGTCGCGTCGCCGCCTGATATAATCTAATCGATTTAAAAGCGCCAGCCCAAAAGCCAGTGCCACGGTGTCACACGCGAAGATTTGATAGTGGTCCAGACGAAGCCGTGGCGCCAGCCGAAGATAGGTTGTTTCGGGCTGCAAGGCATGTACCCGATGCCGGAGATGCTGCCGTGCATCCCTGCCGCCATGTAGCCCGGCTCACTATCTGATCGGCTCCAGCAGGGCGTCGATCGTGTCGTCGCGATCGGCAAGCGCCGGTCCGGTCGAGAGGCCTTCGGGGCCGCCAGCCACGACAGCAGGAGGTGTCGGGCAAACCGGCGGGACCGGGACCGTGCCGTCATTGAACGGCGCCTCGCGCGCGGTGACCGTCGCGCACATGCGTTCGATGCCGACCTGCAACTGCAGCGAGTAGTCGAGCGGCCGCGCCAAGACAGCTGTCTGCGTGCCGAAGTAGCGCGACTCGCCGTCGAACACGCCGCCGGCGAAGATGTCGCGGAAATACTCCAAGAGCCGGCGCTGGTAATCGACCGGCGTCGCCGGCTGCCGTGGCAAGTTGCCGAAATCGTCGCTGCGCGGATATTGCGCCGAACCATGGCACGAAACGCAGGAGCTGATCTGGTTGTCGGCCGGGCCGTTGACGCGCCCACCCCAGCCAAGCTCCTTGCGCCCGGCCCAGCCATAGATCTTTCCCTCGAGCGTTTCGTTGAGCACGTTCTGGCGCAATTGTCCCGGCGGCGGCACGAAGCGGTCGTTGCCCCAGCTCAGCCCGACCGGCACCAGCTTTTTCCACGGATCGGTGCCGGGTACGCTGCCCTGGTAGACGAAGGTGCCGAACACCCATCCAGTTTGCAGCGAGCGCGGGTCGCGCACGGCGATGTCGATCTGATAGAGATGCAGCTTACCGATGCGGTTGGGCGCCCGGCCGATGTCACCTTCCCATTCCGGTGCGCCGGCGAGATAGGGGATGTCAGTTGCCGTGGCGGTGGTGAACAGCAGCTTGAACGTCGTCGTGCCGATGGGAAAATAGATGTCGTCGATCTTGGGGCTGCACGGGTCGTTCCACACCTTGGCGAAGGTGGTGGCGCCGAGCGCATTGTAAAAGCCGACCGCCCATGTATCGAAGGACTTGGTCACGCCCTCGGCGAGCTGTTCCGGGTCGGTGGCGCGTTCCTTGGTCAAGCCGTGCAGGAATTCCCGTCCCGAATTGCCCGGATGCATCCAGAGCGCATGATACCAGTTGCGCACATTGTTGTCGGCAACGTCGAAGTCGACGGCGATGTTGCCCTCGAACGAATAGTCGAGCACCGCCTGGATATAGGCGCGCCAGTCCTGGGTGAAGTCGATCGACAGGAAGGCCGGAAGTGGTTCACTGGTGCTTGCGGGGAAGTCGAAGCGGCCCTTGAAGCCCTGCGCCTCGGTGAAGCCGGGCGGTATGCCGCGCTTTTGGTTGTAGCTCGGCACCATGCAGGCTGCATTCGCTGCTTGCTGGAAGCCGATGAACAGACCTGCACTTGCTGAAAACAATGCAAATAAGAAACGAAGTTTCATGCTTGCGTCCCCACCCAGAGGCAGACATTTACTTTAGAATTGTTTGAAGTGTGCCGCAAGCCGAGCACTCCGCGGCAACTGCTTGTCTGTTGCTGACCGAGGCGTTTTCGTTTTCGATGAGTGGCTGGTGACAGGGTTCGATTCGAAAGGGGCGTAACGTGGCGGACAGGCTCAAGGACAAGGTCGCGATCATCACGGGCGGTGCCGCCGGTTTTGGCGAAGGCATGGCCAGGCGCTTTGCCGAGGAGGGCGCGAAGGTCGTCGTTGCCGATCTGAACTCCAGGGAGGCCGAGCGGGTCGCGGTCGAGATCGGCAATGGCGCGATCGCAATCACAACCGACGTGTCGCAGCGCTCCGAATTCGACGAGCTGGTCTACGCCACCAAAAGTGCCTTCGGCCGCATCGACATCATGGTCAACAACGCCGGCTACACCCACCGCAACGGCGATCTCGTCGATGTCGAGGAAGACGTCTTCGACCTGATCACCGCAGTCAACATGAAGGCGATCTACCATGCCGCGCGCGCGGTCGTGCCGATCATGGAGCGCCAGGGCGGCGGTTCGATCCTGACCACTGCCTCGACCGCAGGCCTGAGACCGCGCCCGGGCCTGACCTGGTACAATGCCTCCAAGGGCTGGGCGATCACCGCGACCAAGTCGATGGCGGTCGAGCTCGCGCCCAGGAACATCCGCGTCAACTGCCTCTGCCCGGTCGCTGGCGAGACAGGCATGCTGGAAAAGTTCATGGGCAAGGACACGCCCGAGATCCGCGGAAAGTTCAAGGCGTCGATCCCACTCGGCCGTTTCTCGACCCCGCTCGACATTGCCAACGCCGCCCTGTTCCTGGTCTCCGACGAGGCCTCTCTGATCACCGGCGTGGCCATGGAAGTGGATGGCGGGCGCTGCATTTGAGCATTTCTGCCGCGAGGTAACCGCGCTTTCGACCTGAAATTGTGGTCGCAAAGCTTGACCGCTGCTGCCTGAACCCTATTCCAATGGCTTAAAACCAATGGGAAACGCCATGCACAGGGTTGCGATCAGCGGGACCGGCATCTTCACGCCGGAAGAGGTCATCACCAACGCCGAGTTGGTGGCCTCCTACAATGAATATGCCCACCGCCAGAACAAGCTCCACGCCGACGCCATCGAGGCGGGCGAGCGCGAGCCGATGGCGATGTCGTCGGAAGAGTTCATCGTCAAGGCTTCGGGCATCGAGCGCCGCCATGTCGTCTCCAAGTTCGGCATTCTCGATCCCGGCATCATGCACCCGGTGCTGCCTGAGCGCGCCGAGGACGAGCTGTCGCTGATGGCCGAGATTTCGGTCAAGGCGGCTGATGAGGCGATGAAGAAGGCGGGCCTGACCGCCGCCGACATTGACGCGGTCATCTGCGCTGCCTCCAACCACGAGCGTGCCTATCCGGCTGTCGCCATCGAGGTGCAGCAGGCGCTCGGCATCAAGGGGTTTGCCTTCGACATGAACGTCGCCTGTTCGTCGGCGACCTTCGGCATTCAGCTTGCAGCCGACATGATCCGCACCGGCTCGGCCCGGGCGATCCTGATGGTCAATCCGGAGATCACCTCCGGGCATCAGGAATGGCGCGACCGCGACTGCCACTTCATCTTCGGCGATGTCTGCACGGCCGTCGTGCTGCAGCGCGCCGACGAGGTGAAGGCGGACGATGCCTATGAGGTGCTGGCCACCCGTTGTCTCACCGAGTTCTCCAACAACATCCGCAACAACAACGGCTTCCTGCGCCGCACCCGCGAAGGCCACATGGCCGATCGCCGCGACATGCAGTTCCACCAGGAAGGCCGCAAGGTGTTCAAGCAGGTGGTGCCGATGGTGGCCGAACTGATGCTCGGCCATCTGGCGGAGCAGGGCATCGAGCCGCAAAACCTGTCGCGGCTGTGGTTGCACCAGGCCAACAAGGGCATGAACGACCTGATCGGCTCGAAGGTGCTGGGTCGCGAGCCGAGCCGCGAAGAGCAGCCCAACGTGCTGCAGGACTACGCCAATACCTCGTCCGCCGGCTCGATCATCGCGTTTTCGAAATTCTCCGACGACCTGCCCACTGGCAGCCTCGGCGTGATCTGCTCTTTCGGCGCCGGCTACTCCGCCGGCAGCGTGATCGTCAGGAAGCTTTAAGCCTCGCCGCGCAGCCGCTCGACCACCCGGTCGGCCATGCGTTCGCAGCGCCAGCCATTGAACGGGAACAACTCGGCAAAGCCGCTCGACAGGCGTTTTTCGATCTCTGCCCGCATCAGCTTGCGGGCGCGGAACAGCCGCGTCTTGACCGTCTCGGGCTTGAGCGCCAGCTGTGCCGCGGTCTCGTCGATGCTCATCTCCTCGACGTCGCGCAGGATGAAGACAATGCGAAAGGCCGCCGGCAATTCTTCGATCGCCTGTTCGAGCAAGGCGCGTACCTGCCCGCGACCAAGCTCGGCATCTGCGCCCGGTGGTGTCAGCGATGTCGAGAACATGATCACCTGGCCTCCATTGGCGGCTGCATCCAGTTCGTCCAACTCGGCGGACGGCCGTCGCTTGCGGATACGCGTGATCGCCTCGTTGAGCGCGATCTTCGTGAGCCATGTCGAAAACAGCGCCTCGCCCTTGAAGCTTTCGAGCCGGGTAAAGGCCCTGACATAGGCCTCCTGCACCGCGTCCTCCGCCTCTGCGTCGTCGCGCGTGACGGCACGGGCAATGCGGAAAAGCCGCTGGTTGTTGCGTTTGATGAGCGCGCGGATGGCGTTCTCGCCACCTTGACGCGCGAGTGCCACCAGTTCCTCGTCGCGGTACCTGTCGAGGTCGACCTGTTTCCGCAAGGTTGCCAGTTGCATGTTGTCGCTCCAGTTTCCGGCTCGCCGTTCACGCCTTGCGGACGATGCCCTTGGCGATGATCTCGTCCACCGGCGGAAACGCGTCCAGCGCGATGTCAGGCAGCGGCGTCGGTGTCTGGTCTGCCGCTGCTGCCGTCTTGACCGGTGCAGGCGGCACGCCGACCACGATCCGCCCGACCATGCCGGCGTGCTCGTGCGGCACGCAATAATAGTCATACACCCCAGGCACCGTCAGCGTTACCGAGAAGGTCTCGCCCGGCATCAGAAAGTCGGAATTCCAAGGCTGGGCGTTGACAGGAATGCGCAGCGGCCGCTCGAACATGTCTGGGTGATACGCCGTCACTGTGTGCGAATTGCCGGGGTCGCGATTGGTCCAGCGGATGGTCTGGCCGGGCTCGATGTGAATGCCGATCGGATCGAACCAGACACGCGCTCCATCATCCTTGCCATGCATCTCGACGTCGACTGCGCCGGCCGAGAGCGCCGGCCTTGCCAGAAGCGCGGCGAGGAAAAATCCCCCGCCGGCTTCGATCATGCGTCTGCGCGTGACGATCATTTCGCCACACGTGCCTCGTCGGCCTTGGCCACATGCCACAGCACGACATGGGCATGCGGCTCTTCCACCCCGGGATGGCCGGCATTGTAGTAGACGCTGACGTGGTCGACATTGCCGCCCGGTGAAGCAAGATCGTCGAAGCGCTTGTCGGGATTGAGATCCTTGATCGGCAGCATGTAGATGGTGCTGACCAGCTTGCCGTCATGGTCGTAGGCGAGGAACGGTCCGGCCGGCAGCGACGCGGGATCGACGAACAGTTGGCCCATGCCGGGCAGGAAGTCGGGCAGCTTGACCAGGCTGCTGACCGCCTTGAAGGCGCCGGCCGGCGGCGACTTGGCGACATCGGCGGGAATGTCGTGAGCAAGCGCGGGCAGGGCACTCGCGAGCACGAGGGAAAGTGCGGCGGAAACCAGTTTCATCTAGATATCTCCTGCTGGCGCCAACGCATTGTGCGGTGGCTTCAGTCATTGGATGTCAGCGATCGAAAAAGGTTCCCGTGAATGTGCGGCCGCCTGCCCATGGTGAAGGCAGAGGTCATCATCGATGATGCTCGGGGAACGCATCGCGTAAAATTCCAAGGACAAGGGAGATTCCCGATCCCGGCCGCGATCGCCGGGACCGCTGCAATGTAGATGCAATCTTGGCGGCGTAGCTGCCCGGGAACATCATCCACAAACTGGGATCAGACATGTCTCTCAGCACTGCACGCCGCGCTGTCGGCACACTTGCCGTCGCCGCCGCGATCTTCCTGGCCGGCTGCCAGTCGGACGTCATGAAGGGCTATATCGGCCAGCCGCTCGAGTCGGTCATCATCGACTACGGCCCACCCACCTCGGTGATCGAACTCGGCCGTGGCCAGCGCGCCTACCAGTGGAGCAAGATATCGACAAACGCCGTCGCCGGCTCGACCAGCGGCGAGTATCGCGACACCAGGCGCGGCACGCGTTATGAGGAATACACCACGCCAGGCTATGTCGAGCAGCAGGAGTGCTTCTACACATTCTACGCCACAAGGTCCGAGGGGCGCTGGTACATCACCAACTTCCGTAAGCCGAAGCTGGAATGCGAGTAACCGCTTGAGGCTGTGCCGTGCCGGTGGCGGGCCAATGCCCCTACCGGCTTTGGCTAGGCCCGGGGATTGATCGAAGGATTACGTGCATGCGCATTTTGCTGCTTGAGGACGAGCCGGAGATGGCCTCGGTGCTCAAATCGGCGCTGGCACGCCGCAACGTCATCGTCGATCACGTTGCCACGCTTGCCGATGCCGAGGCTGCGGCCGAGTTCGGACCTTACGATGCCATCGTGCTCGACCGCCGCGTGCCGGATGGCGAAGGCCTCGACCTCATTCCCAAGCTGCGCGCCTTGCGTGTCGATGCGCCGGTGTTGATGCTGACGGCACTCAGCGGCCTCAACGACAGGGTCACCGGGCTCGACGCAGGCGCCGACGACTATCTGGTCAAGCCGTTTGCCATGGAGGAGCTGATGGCGCGCCTGCGGGCGCTGCATCGCCGCCCTGTCGCGCTGCGCTCCGAGCAGACGGTGGTCGGCCGGCTCACCTATGATTTCCACCATCGCGAGGCGAGCGTCGGCGACAAGCCGCTGGAGCTGTTGCGGCGCGAGCAACTGGCGCTTGAAGCGCTGCTGCGCCGGCCCGGCCGCACCGTGCTGCGCGCGACGCTCGAAGAATCGGTCTACGCCATGGACGACGAGATCGGTTCCAACGCGCTCGATTCCCACCTCTCGCGGCTGCGCCGCAAGCTCGACGATGTCTCGGCCGGGGTCGAGATCAGGGCGATCCGCAATCTCGGCTATCTCTTGCGCGCCGTGGCATGAAGAAGCTGCGCCCGACTTCGCTGCAATGGGTCCTTGTCCGCCGCCTCATTCTCCTCCAGGCGGCGACGCTGATTACCTTCATCGCGCTCCTGTGCGCGGCGTTCTTCATCGCCCAGCCCCGACTGATCATCGATACTGAAGTGGCAGCCGGACTTGTCGCCGAGGCGATCGCGCGGGACGCGCAAGGTCGTCTCGTCATCGAGGATACCGATGACCTTCGCAAATTCCGGGAAGAGTTCCCCCACCTCTGGTTCGTCGTCCGCGACGAGAAGGGCGAGGTGCTCAGGGAAGGGGATGTTCCCGAAGCCTATGCAAAAGGCACGGGCGAACTTTTGTGGGGCGTGAACAAGGCGACCCTCGGTTTCAATAAGGAACTGCGCCTTCCCGAGGCGACGCTGATGAACGCCGACACCCGTACCGGCCGCATGCAGATCATCGCCGCGACGGTGGCCTCGCGCGACCAGACCGATGGCCTCGATATCAACGTCGACCTCGATTTCGACGTCGTCCGCTATCCCGACGGCCAGCCCATCTGGGTCCGGATCATCCCTATCCTGGCGCTCGTCGTGCTGATCATGCTCTCGCCGGTCATCATCGTCATGGGCGTGACGACGCTGGTCACCACGCCGGCAGTCGTGCGCCGCTCGCTTGCCGGCCTGGTCGCCACGGCGGGACAGGCCAAGCGCATCGACATCGACAATCGCGCCGTGCAACTGCCGACCGAGCAGGTGCCGACCGAGATCGCGCCGTTGGTCGAAGCCTTCAACAACGCGCTGTCACGCCTCGGACAGGGTTATGACCAGCGCAACCGCTTCCTGACCGACGCGGCGCACGAGCTGCGCACGCCGATCGCCATCCTGCGCACCCGCGCTGAACTTCTGCGCGAGGATCCCGAAAGCGCGCGCCTGCTGACGGACATCGAGCGTCTGTCCAACCTTGCGCAGCAGCTGCTCGACCGGCAGGTGCTCGACCAGTCGGCAGGTGCCCGCGAGGTCGTCGACCTCGTCGCATTCGCACGCCACCTCGCCGCAGATTTCGCGCCGCTGGCGCTCGGCGCCGGCTACGACTTTACCTTCGAGCCGTTGGCCACGAGCGTGCTGGTCAACATCCAGCCGTTGCAGATCCAGCAGGCAGTCACCAACCTCTTGCGCAACGCCATCGATCATGGCGGCGGCGAGGGCACCATATCGGTGGTGGTCGACGGCAGGGGTGGGGTGGAAATCCACGACGAGGGTCCGGGTATCCCCGACGACGAGCATGAGCGTGTGTTCCAGCCCTTCTATCGCCTGCGCCCGCGCAACAGCGGCGCCGGCCTCGGCCTCAATCTCGCCCGCGAGATTGCCCGGCTGCATGGCGGCAGCGTCGAAATCCTTGTTGGCCCGTGGGTCGGCGCCCGCGTCAGGCTACAGCTGCCGCTGTGGCAGCCGACGACGTCGGGCGCAAAGCCGCAGGCTGCGAGGCAGACCAGCTGAAGGCTGCGCCGAGCCATCTGCGCCGATGGAGTTTCGATCTGGACCTTGCCGTGCCCTTCAGCGGTCGACGCCCAGGGCCTAGCCATCGAACAGCGGCATGCCGCTGAAGCGGAGCGGAAGCGGCGATCATCGCCTTAAGCGTCGATGATCCGGGACAAAGGCCGCTTCGTAGATACGATCGACCAACTCGTCCGCCATGGCACTATATCCTGTCCCGCAGCGCGAACCAGTTGAGGGCGAGGAAAAGGAGCGGCGTCCGGAAACGCCGACCGCCGGGGAAGGGCGGGATCTTCAGCTCCTCGATCAGCTTGAGGCGGTCGCGGTTGCCGGCCACCGCCTCGGCGTAAAGTTTGCCGAAGAAGTTCGACAGCATCACCCCGTGGCCGGAGTAGCCGCCCATCGAGATGACGTTCGGCATCACCTCGCGCACGAACGGCTTGCGCGGCACGGTGATGCCGACATAGCCGCCCCAGCCATGGGTGATCTCGACATCCTTCAGTGCTGGGTAAATCTCGGTGATCTGCTTGCGGATGTGGATGTGGATGTCCTTGGGGTCGTTGACGCCGTAGATCTCGCGCCCGCCGAACAGCAGCCGCCCGTCCCGCGACTTGCGGAAGTAGCGCACGACGAAGCGGGAGTCGTCGACCGACTCGCCGCCGGGGATGACCTTCGAATCCGCGCCCAGCGGCACCGTGGCGCCGATGAACGAGCCGATCGGCATGATATGAGCGGCACTCACCGGCTCCAGCTTGCCGCCATAGGCGTTGACCGCGATCAGGCATTTCTGTGCCGTGATCGTGCCGCGCGGCGTCGTCACCCTGACCTTGCCGCCCTGTGAGGTGATGTCGGTCGATGGCGTGTTTTCGAAGAGGTGGGCGCCGGCGGCGGCCGCGGCGCGCCCCGTGCCGATCACCAGCTTGAGCGGATGAATGTGGCCGGTGCCGGTGTCGCGCGTGCCGCCATAGTAGTGCGTCGAGCCAAGCCGCTCGGCGGTTTCGCTCGCGTCCATGAAGCTGACATGCGGATAGTTGAAGCGGCTGGCCAAGATCTCGGCATGGGCCTTGTAGTCGTCGACATAACGCGGCTTGTGCGCCACCGACATCTGGCCCGGCATGTAGTCGATGTCGATGCCGTTGGCGGCGGTGAAATCGAGCAGGTGCGCCTTGGCCTCCTCGGCCAGGTCGAACAGCGCCTTGGCCCGGGTGAAGCCAAGCTCGCCTTCGAGCTCCTCGGCCCAGGCGCGCTGGCCGGTGCCGAGCTGGCCGCCATTGCGCCCCGAGGCGCCGTCGCCGAAGCGATGCGCCTCGATCAGAACGACATTGGTGCCCGCCTTGGCAAGATGCGTCGCTGCCGAAAGCCCGGTGAAGCCGCCGCCGATAATGACGACATCGGCCTGACGATCGCCGTCAAGCGCCGGATATTCGGGGCGGGGGCCAGCCGTGTCCTCGTACCAGGAGAAGCCGGGGGAAATAGGTGACTGATAGAGCATGATACGGAGATGGCTCCGGGATTTCGGGCGATGGGAGCAAACAGGGAATCGTGAGTAGCGAACAGGGAAATGAGCGCTTCTATTCGCTATTCCGCTGCTCGCTATTCGCTTCGTCACACGTTCAGCAACAAATACTCCCGCTCCCACGGACTGATCACTTCCATGAAGGTTTCGAACTCGGCGCGCTTGATCGCCGCGTAGGTCGAGGCGAAGGACTTGCCGAGCATCGTTGCCAGTTCGTCGTCGCTTTCGAACAGGTCGACGGCCTCAAGCAGGCCGCGCGGCAGGTCGATCTCGTCCTCGTTGGCGGTGGTCAGGATGGGCGGCTCGGCCACAAGCTTGTTGTTCATGCCGATCAGGCCGCAGGCGAGAGATGCCGCGAGCGCCAGATAGGGATTGGCATCCGAGGACGGGATGCGGTTTTCGACACGCCGCCCCGCCGGGTCCGAACGCGGCACGCGGAAGGCCGTGGTGCGGTTGTCGTAGCCCCACTTGTTGTTGACCGGCGCCGAGGCCGCCTGCGTCAGGCGGCGATACGAGTTCACGTAAGGCGCCAGCATCACCAGCGCATTCGGCACATGCTGCTGCATGCCGCCGATGAAGTGGAAAAACGCATCGGTTTCCGTGCCATCCTCGCCGGTGAAGATGTTCTTGCCGGACTTCCTGTCGACGATCGACTGGTGGATGTGCATCGCCGAGCCCGGTTGGCCCTGGATCGGCTTGGCCATGAAGGTGGCGTAGGTGTCGTGCTTCAGCGCCGCCTCGCGGATCGTGCGCTTGAACAGGAACACCTGGTCGGCGAGCTCGATCGGGTCGCCATGACGCAGGTTGATCTCGAGCTGGCCGGCACCTTCCTCGTGGATCAGTGTGTCGATCTCCAGGCCCTGCGCCTCGGAGAAATGGTAGATGTCGTCGATGAGTTCGTCGAACTCGTTGACGCCGGCGATCGAATAGCCGGCACCGCCGCCGATCGGGCGGCCGGAGCGTCCGACGGGCGGGGTCAGCGGGTAATCGGGATCGGGGTTCTTGCGGACGAGATAGAATTCGATTTCGGGCGCGACAACCGGCCTGAGGCCGACCTTTTCGTAGGCCGCCACCACGCGCTTCAGCACGTTGCGCGGCGTGAACTCGACGGGGCGGCCGTCCTGGTGGACGAGATCGCAGATCACCTGGGCGGTCGGATCGTCTTCCCACGGCACCACTGAAAGCGTCGAGAGATCCGGCACCAGCTTCAGGTCGCCGTCATCCTCCGGGTATTCGAAGCCGTTGCCATCTTCGGGATAGACGCCCGAGATCGTCATCATGAACGGTGCCGACGGCAAGGCCAGCGAGGTGTTGGAGGTGAACTTGCTGGACGGCATCATCTTGCCGCGGGCAACGCCGGCCTGGTCAGGCGTGATGCACTCTATGTCCTCGATACCGCGCCATTCGAGCCATTCGGAGGCTTCCTTCCAGTTCTTCACACCACGCTTGTTTTTCACAAATGCGGGCGTGCGGGCGCGAGCCCCCCGAGTGGTCGGACGGACTTCCTTCTTTGCAGGCGGCATCATTCACCAGATTGTCGTTGCAGATTGCCGAGTATAGCCGGGCGCCATGAAATAAGAAAAGGGGGGCAATCAGGCGATTCTGCTTGGGTTCGAACTGAAATCAGCTGGTTTCAGTCCGATTTTCGGCCTAGAGAGCCGCCATGACATCTGCTTTGCCCGCCCTCACCACCATCGGATTCGATGCCGACGACACGCTCTGGCAGAACGAGCAGTTCTTCCGCATGACGGAAGAACACTTCGCCGAATTGCTCGCCGATCATGGCGAGGCAGAGCAGTTGAAGTCACGCCTGCTGGAGGCCGAAAAGCGCAACCTCGGCACCTATGGCTTCGGCATCAAGGGTTTTACCCTGTCGATGATCGAGACCGCGATCGAGGTGACGGAAGGCCGGGTTCCGGCTTCTGTGATCGAGAAGATCCTGGCCGCCGGCCGCGAGATGCTCAGCCATCCTATCGAGACGCTGCCGCATGTCCATGACACGCTCGAGGCGCTGGCCGGCCGCTACCGGCTGGTGCTGATCACCAAGGGCGACCTGTTCGACCAGGAGCGCAAGCTGGCGCAGTCGGGCCTCGGCGATTTCTTCAATGCCGTCGAGATCGTCAGCGACAAGTCGCGGCCGACCTACGAGCGCATTTTCAGCAGCCACGGCGATGGGCCGGCACGCAGCATGATGATCGGCAATTCGCTCAAGTCCGACGTCGTGCCGGCGATCGAGGCCGGCAGCTGGGGCGTCTACATCCCCCACGACCTGACCTGGGCCTACGAGCATGTCGACGAACCGACAGCGGCCGCACGTTTCCGCAAGCTGCAGCATCTCGGCGAGCTGTCGAAGCTGTTGAAAAACCTCGACTGAGGTTCAGCAGCGGCCGAGCAGCTTTTCGACGACGGGCTGCAGCCGCTCCGGGGTGATTGGTTTGGCGACGACGATGTCGACGGCACTCGACAGCGATAGGCTTTCGGGCGTGCCGGCGCGGTTGGACAAAAGGATCACCGACGGCAGGTTGCTGCCGGACGCCAGCCTCAGCGACAGGATCGACTGCATCAGCCCGTCGCAATCCCGGTTGTCGCTGCCGCCGTCGAGGATGATCGTGCCCGGAGCCAGCGCGTGCAGCATCTCAGCTGCCGTATCAGGCGCTTCCGAGATCGTCTTCAGCCCGGAGCGTTCGACGATCTTGGCAACGACGACGCGGTTGATCGGGGAGCGTCCGACGACGAGCACCTTGCTCAGGTCAGCGACACAGCCTTCAAGGGTGCGCGCACTCTCATCCGGACTGCCGCCCGAATCTGGGTCATTCCATTTCATTGGCTTAGCCGACAGCTGAGGGCGTCTGTTCAATCGGGTTGCGTTCGGTCCCTTACGTTCGCGTCAACTGCGGGAAGTGTCAAGTAATACGCTGGAAACGACATTCGACTTTGGTAGCAGGCGATAGAAACTCGACAGGTGGGTCGTAGTCAAATGAGCCGTGGCTAAAAGACAAATCCCGTCCGCAGCAGGGGCTGCGGACGGGATCCGTGGGGGCAGAGGGAACGCTTGTCAGCCGTGTGGCTGCTGGGTGACGATGACGGGTATCAGCAGGTCACCCCAGTTTCCGTCGCCGCCATGGTGACGGGCCGAGCGGACCAGTTCCACCGACACGCCGGCCTCGACTGCCTTCATGACCGACTGGTTCAGGCGGTGCAGGTCGTTGGCGACGATGCGGATCACGGCCTGCTGGTCGGCGCTCATGGTGGTCGCCTGTTCTTCGGCTCGTTCCTTGACACGGGTACGCGGTGCCATTGTGGTTCTCCTCGGTGGTTGCCTTTGCCCTTGCGGGCGTTGCCTCGGGCGGTGCCCGGAGGCCTTGTGCCTCCGGGGGAGCTGGAGCCAGGCCTATTCGGCGGCCGGGCGGAACTGTTCGTGTTCGGTCGATTCGTGCATCGCGGTCGTCGACGACTTGCCGCCGGTGATCGCCATCGAGACGGCGTCGAAGTAGCCGGTGCCGACTTCGCGCTGGTGCTTGGTCGCGGTGTAGCCGTTCACTTCGGCTGCGAATTCCGCTTCCTGCAGCTCCGAATAGGCCGCCATCTGGCGATCCTTGTAGCCGCGGGCCAGCTCGAACATGCCGAAGTTGAGCTGGTGGAAACCAGCGAGCGTGATGAACTGGAACTTGTAGCCCATCGCGCCCAGCTCGCGCTGGAACTTGGCGATCGTCGCGTCGTCGAGGTTCTTCTTCCAGTTGAACGACGGCGAGCAGTTGTAGGCCAGCTTCTTGCCCGGATGCGCCTTGTGCACGGCCTCGGCGAACTTCCTCGCCTGCTCGAGGTCCGGCTTGCCGGTTTCCATCCAGATCAGGTCGCAGAACGGAGCGTAGGCGATGGCACGGGCAATGCAGGGCTCGATGCCGTTGCGCACCTGGTAGAAGCCTTCCACGGTCCGGCCGGCGTCGTAGTCGACGAAGGGCTGGTCACGCTCGTCGATGTCGGAGGTCAGCAGCTTTGCGGCTTCGGCGTCGGTGCGGGCGACGATCAGCGTCGAAGTGCCCATCACGTCGGCGGCGAGACGCGCGGCGTTGAGATTGCGGATGTGCGCCGCAGTCGGGATCAGCACCTTGCCGCCGAGGTGGCCGCACTTCTTTTCCGAAGCCAGTTGGTCCTCGAAGTGGACGCCGGCAGCACCTGCCTCGATGAAGGCCTTCATGATCTCGAAGGCGTTGAGCGGGCCGCCGAAGCCGGCTTCCGCGTCAGCCACGATCGGGGCGAACCAGGTGTCGACCGAAAGACCCTTGCCCTCCGAGGTCTCGATCTGGTCGGCGCGCTGCAGCGTGCGGTTGATGCGCTTGACCAGTTCGGGCGCAGCGTTGGCCGGGTAGAGCGACTGGTCGGGATACATTGCCGAAGCAGTGTTGGCGTCGGCGGCGACCTGCCAGCCCGAGAGGTAAATCGCCTTCAGGCCGGCGCGGACCTGCTGCATCGCCTGGTTGCCGGACATGGCGCCGAGCGCGTTGACGAAGTTCTCCTCGTGGATCAGCTTCCACAAGCGGTTGGCGCCCATTTCGGCCAGGGTCTGCTTGATCTGGACGGAGCCGCGCAGCCGCTTCACGTCCTCCGGCGAGTAGGGGCGCTCGATGCCGTCGAAACGGCCTTCCGGGGCTGAAGGGACGAGGTTGTAAAAATCGGTCATTGTCGACTCCGTCTGGTCACTTAGGTCTGGGGGCGGCCACCGCGTCTTGGGTTTGTTTGCGGCGATTTCTATGTGACTTGTTTGACATTGCAGCGCCGAAGCAGCCAGAAAATTCAACGAAATGCAGCAAATAATAGGGAAAACCTGTGTTGTGTTTGACAGAACGCCGCTGTAAATTTGTAAAGAATGTAAAAAGGTCGGGTAGGCTAGTCCCCCTGCTTTCGTTGTAAATTCGGTGTAAAAGCCATGGCCGAGCAGAAAATCTTCGCCGGACCGCGCATCCGGCGCATCCGTAACCAGAAGGGCTTGACCCAGACGGCGATGGCCGAGGGCCTAGGCATCTCGCCGTCCTATCTCAATCTCATCGAGCGCAATCAGCGCCCGCTGACGGTGCAGCTCATCCTCAAGCTGGCCTCGGTCTACAAGGTCGATCCGGATGAGCTGCAGGGTGAGGCGAGGGGCTCGATCGCAGCACTTCGAGAGGTTTTCGCCGACCCGCTTCTGTCGGGCGAATTGCCCGGCGACCAGGAACTGGTCGAGATCGCCGAGGCCGCGCCCAACGCAGCGGCTGCGGTGATCAAGCTGTTCCGCGCCTATCGCGAGCAGGCCGAGCGCCTGTCCGACCTGACCGAGCTGCTGGCGCGCGAGGGGCACACCACGGCCCTGTCGGGTGCCCGGTTGCCGATCGACGAAGTGCACGAGGTGTTCGAGCGCCGACCCAACCACTTCACTTCGCTGGAAGAAGAAGCTGAAGCGTTCACCTCGCTGCTCGATCCCGGCGACGACCTGTTGGGCGCGCTGAAGGGCTGGTTGCGGCGTGAGCATGGCATCGTCGTCAAGGTGCTGCCGGTCGCCACCATGCCCAACTGGCGCCGTCGCTACGACCGCCATTCGCAGCGCCTGTTCCTGTCCGAGCGCCTGTCGCCCTTCGACCAGCTGCGCGAAGTGGCGATGGAGGCGAGCCTGATCCGCATGCAGGTCGCCGTCGCCGCCGAAATCCAGGCGCTGAAACTCTCTTCCGACGAAGCCAAGCGTCTCGCCCGCTTCGAGCTCGGCCGCTACGCCGCCCATGCGCTGATGATGCCTTATCAGGCGTTTCATTCGGCCGCCCAGCGGGCGCGCTACGACGTTGACGTTCTGCGCTCGCGCTTCGGCGTGTCGTTCGAACAGGCGGCGAACCGTCTGACCATGCTGCAGCGCTCAGGCAGTGCTGCGGTTCCGTTCTTCATGCTCGAGGTCGACAACGCCGGCAACCGCTTCCGCAAGGCAGGCGCGCAAGGCTTTCCGCAGAGCCGTTTCGGCGGCGGCTGCCCCAAACTTCCGGTCCATGCCGCCTTCACCCAGCCGGGGCAGATCTTCGTCGAGGCGGTGGAAATGCCCGATGGCGCCGAATTTCTCTGCGTTGCGCGCACCCTCGAGGGGCCGCAGGGCGCCTTCAGCGAACGCCCCCGGCGCACGGCGATCCTGCTCGGCTGCGACATCGCCTTCCGCGACGAGATCGTCTATGGCGCCGCCCTTCCGGCGCTTGCCGTTGGCGCCAAGCCCGGCCTGGTGGCCGCGACCCCAGTCGGCCCGGCCTGCCGGCTTTGCGAGCGGTCCGGCTGCCTGTCGCGCGCCGAGCCGCCGATCACCCGGCCGCTCGGTCTCGACGAGATGGTGACTGGCCTGTCAGCCTTCGATTTCCAGTAAGCGCCGGATCAGGCGCTCAGCTTGCCGGCGTTTTCGTCCTGCCATGTGCCCGACTGGGCGAGCGCATGTGCGGTGGAGGAATCCACCGGCCGGCCGTAGAGAAAACCTTGCGCCTCGTCGCAGCGCCGGTCCTTCAGGAAGGCGGCCTGGAAGTCGGTCTCGACGCCCTCGGCTAGGACCGGGATCGACAGCTTGTGGCCGAGCTCGATGACCGTTTCGATGACACTGGTCGCCTGGGCCTGGCGGCCGAGCGCGTTGAGGAAGCTGCGGTCGACCTTGATCTTGTCGAAGGGGAAGGAAAACAGCGTCGACAGCGACGAATAGCCGGTGCCGAAATCGTCCATGGCGACGCGGACACCAAGAGCCTTGATCTTGCGCAGCACAAGCAGAGCCTGGCCCGGATTGTCGATCAGCATGGTCTCGGTGATCTCGATCTCGAGCCGCGTCGGCTCCAGGCCAGTCTCGGTTAGGATCTCGGTCAGCCGCTCGGCGAAGTTGGGACGCATCAGCTGCACCGGCGACACGTTGACCGCAACGCCCATGGGTGTTGGCCACAACGTCGCCTCGCGGCAGGCCTGCATCAGCACCCAGTCGCCGATCTCGACGATGATGCCGGTCTGCTCGGCAACCGGAATGAAGTCGGCAGGCGAGACCTCGCCAAGCTGCGGGCTGGACCAGCGCAGCAGCGCCTCGAAGCCGAGCAGTTGGCGTTTCTTCATCGAGATCTGCGGCTGGAACACGAGACGCAGTGCGTTGTCGGCGATGGCGCTGCGCAGGCCGATGGCGATCTGGCCGCGGCGGCGGCCGTCCTCGTCGGCGTCGGCATCATACCAGCACCAACTGCCGTCCTGCAGCTTCTTGGACCGGTACATGGCAAGGTCGGCGCGAGTCGTCAGTTCGTCGACGCTGTCGCCGTCCTTGGGACAGACCGAAATGCCGATACTGGCGCTGATCGAGAAGCGGCCCTTGCCCAGTTCGTTGGGGCGCGAGAAGGCGTCGCTGATGCGGGCGGCGAACTCCTCCACCTCGTTCTCGCGGGTGAACGGCTTGACTGCGATGAACTCGTCGCCGCCGATCCGGGCAAAAAACTCGCCCTCGATCAGCGCTGCACGCATCCTTGCCGTGGTCTGGACCAGCACTGCGTCGCCGGCGGCATGGCCGTAGACGTCATTGATTTCCTTGAAGCGGTTGAGGTCGACGGCAATGATCGCCAACGAGGTGCCCGCTGCCTGCTTCAGCCGCATCGGCAGCTCGTCGCGAACCGCGGCGCGGTTGGGCAGGCCGGTCAGCGGATCGTGCATGGCCAGGTGCCGGAAATGCGCGACGGCGTCCTGCTGACCCTGCTCTTCGGCCAGGTGGGTCACCGCGCCGAGCATCACCACAAGTACGGTCACCAGGACGACCAGGATCGCCAGCACGCTGTCGGACATCAGCTGGCTGGGGACTGCGACGCGTGGGTCGGGCGTGATCTGCACCGCGCCCATGGCGGTGAAGTGCATGATGCCGATGCCCAGGATCAGGGCTGCCATGCCGGCATAGTGGCTGGTGCGGGTGGTGCCGCGCGCCACACGGTTGGTGGCAAGCATGCCGAGTGCCGCGCCCGCGGCGACGGAAAAGGCAACGAAGGAGGGATCGTAGCTGATCGTGCCGGCGACGACGAAACCGCGCATTCCGGCGAAATGCATCAGCGCGATGCCGGAACCGATCACGCCGCCACCGGCCTCGATCATCCAGTCACGTTCGCGGCTGGCGGCGATCATGAAGCCAGCCATCGAGGTGGCGATGGCAAAGGCCAACGACAGCACGGTGAAATTGGGCTCGAAGCCGTGCTCGACATTGGGAATGAAGCCAAGCATCGCCAAGAAATGCGTCGTCCAGATCGTCATGCCGCCGGCCAGGCCGGCCATGACGAGGAAGGCCACGTGCTTGGCGCGCCGGACGTTGCGGGCACGGGCGTACAAGCGCATCGACACCACGCAGCCGAGCGCGCAGATGGCCAGGGCAGCGGCAACAAAACGATAGTCGTGGGCGGTGACGAGGCAGTTGAGTACGGTCAGCATGAACGGTTCCTTGCGCGTCGGCCGAAACTCGGGACGTTTTCGGAAAGCGCGACGCGCAGTTCCAGAGTTTGGCCGGCTTTATCCGAGACAAACCTTGCCGATCCGTTTCACCCCATTGGGCCACGGCGCGTGGTTGACTTGGCAGGTAATTGAAGGTCGCGTGCGCCGCACCCATGTGCTGTCCGAAACTGGGCGGTGACCCAGTATTTGGAGGCGTTCACATGAGTAATTCTGATGTCCGACCCAAGTCGAGGCGGTGGCCGAAGCGTGTGTCGCTTGCTGTTCTGGCATTGCTGATCGTCGTTGTGCTGCCGCTCGGCGTCATCTTGTATCCGGTATTCAAGTCCTAACCGGCCGCGGCTTCATCTGCCGGCAGTTCGCAGGCTGACGAGAACGCGCAGGATTTGGCTCATCTTCGCAACATGCAGCTGGTCGAGCGCAGCTTGACGGCTGAAACCAGTGCCGCATTTGTTAAGGAAGTCGATGAACTGACGGCCCGCGCATCAGAACTCGACCGGCCTGCGCTGGCGATGGGCGCGGCAAAGGCGGTCGCCCTTGCCCATAACGGCCACACCAACGTTCTCGGTCTTGCCGGCGGGCAGGGCTTTAACGCCATCCCGCTGCGGCTGGGCTGGTTTGCCGACGGGCTTTTCGTTGTTCGCGCCACAGTGGAGCATCGCGATCTTCTCGGGGCGCAAGTGCTCATGGCGAACGGAAGGACCCCGGACGAGCTGGTCGCGGCATTGCGGCCCTATGTCGGCGGCACCGAAACATACGTGCGCGAGCTGTCGCCGAATTTCATGATTTCGCCGGAGCTGCTCCACGCGGCCCAACTGGCCGCCAAAGCGGACGAGAGCGCGTTTCGTTTCCGCAAGGCCGACGGTTCCGAGATCGTGCGCACGCTTGGCGTCGCGCCGGAGAAAGGCGAGCCTTCGACGAGAACCGTCTGGCCGAAGCGCGACCTCAGTCCGGTTGCGCTTGACAAGGGTGGCCCCGGTTGGGTCCATGTTCTGGACGGCGTCACGCCGCCCTATCTTTCGCGTCCCGATCAGAACGCGTGGCACAGCTATCTCGAAGAAGACGGTATCCTCTACGTCCAGATCAACCGTTTCCGCGATGCGGACGGGGCGTCGATGGCCGACTATCTGGCTGGCGTGCTGGAGGAGGCTGGCAAGCGCGACGTCAGGCATGCCGTCGTCGACCTCAGGTTCAGCCCGGGCGGCAACTACATGCTCGGCACCGATTTCTCGCGCCTGCTGCCCGAGGCCGTGCCCAATGGCCGCATCTTCATCCTGACCAGCGGCAACACGTTTTCGGCGGCGATCAGCATCGCGTCACGGCTGAAATATTATGCCGGCGAGCGTGCTGCGCTGGTCGGCGAGGAGATGGGTGACGCCGGCCAGATGTGGGGCGAGGGCGGCACGACGATCATGCCCAATTCCAGAATCGCGTTTCGCTACACCACCGCCTATCACGACTGGGAGAACGGCTGCCGGCTATCGCAGCTGGCCACCTGTTTCCTGCCGAACTATGTCTACGGCACCGCCGCGGGTTCCCTGCGGCCCACGGTCCCCGTCGCCCAGACCTTCGCCAGCTACGTTTCCGGCGACGACGCCGTCCTGTCGGAAGTGCGGAAGCTGGCGAAACAGGCCAAATAAGAAGCCGAGCAGGCTTCCGTTAGCTGCGGTGGCCTGCCCTGTTTGTCCGGTCGGTGCTTGCGCGGAAGGCGGCCGCTGCTGCGGCAAGCATGGCGCCGCCGCCGACAACGAGCCCGGTGTAGAGGTAGGTGTCGGCGAAGCCGAAGGCCGCGATCATCGGTTGGCTGGCGAAGGGCGAGATGAAGTGTCCCGCGAAGATGCTGGCGGTCATGCCGCCGGCAACGCGTCCCCGCATTTCGGGTGCCGCCGCCGTCATCGCCGCCGCTGCGATGTTGGGCATCATCATGCCAAGGCCCAGGCCGACAACTATTGCTGCCAGCAGGACCATGACAAGCGCACTGGCAAACCCCAGCAGGACGTAGCCTGTACCCATCAGGCCGAAGGCGAGACTGAACACGCCGACCACGCCGAGTCTGGCGCGCAGGCGCGCATAGGCCAAAGCGGCAACCGCTCCGATCAGGCTGCTGAGCCCGATGGCGAGGCCGGCCAGTGTCGGTGAGCCGATGCCCATGGCGTTGAGATGGAACGGCAGCTGGACCGGCAACAGGTAGAAGGCGACGCTGTTGAGCACCGCCGCGCTGTAGACGGCGAAGACCGCGAGCCATGCCGTGCCGGCAGAGGCTTTGGCGGCAACGGTCGCCGACGCAATGCGGTTGCGGACCGGTTCGTCGATGAACGCAATGACAGCCGGGATCAGCAGCAGCGACAGGCCGTAGACAGCGAAGGGTGCACGCCAGTGCACTTCGGCGAGCATGCCGCCGCCGGTCAGGAAGATCAGCCCGCCAAAGCCGACAAATGCCGATTGACAGCCCATGAAACGATCACGCGCCGGGCCGCTGAAATAGTCGCCGACAAGTGCCGTTGCCGTCGTCATCACGCCGGCAACGGCGACGCCGAGCAGCGCGCGTCCGACCAGAAGCGCGGGCAGGCTATCGGCCACCAGCCCCGACATGCCACCGAGACCATAGAGCAGGGCCGCGGCGATCAGCAGCGGCTGGCGACCGAAGCGGTCGGCCAGTCCGCCGGCGAATGGGGCGCAGATGACGATGGACAGCGCCGGCAGTGTCAGCACCATCCTCGTCAGGATCTCGACGTTGGGACTGCCGACGAAATGGCTTTCGATGGCCGGCAGCGACGGCGAAATGGTCGCGCCCGACATGATCGTCAATGTGCTGATCAAAAGAAGTGTCAAGTTGCGGCCGGCAAGCCGGTCGGGCAGAGCCGCCGCTTCCGCGACCCGAACCGGTTGCAGCGCGCTCATGCGGCCACCTCGAGATAGGGCGTGTTGGCACGTGCCTCGCGCAGGTTGATTGCCCACCATTGCAGGCGGGCGAGCAACGCCGACATCGCCTTGCGCGCATCGCGCGGGTCCATCAGCGTGCCGTTGCGGTCGAACTTGCTCCAGGCGCTGGCAAAACTCACCGTGTCGCGGATTGCCACGACATGCAGTTCGGCAAACACCAGGCGCAACTGTTCGATCGCCCGCAACCCGCCCGAAATGCCGCCATAGGAGACGAAGGCCAGCGGCTTTGCCTGCCACTGGATGCTGTGGGCGTCGATCAGTGCCTTGAGGTCGGCGGTGTAGCCGTGATTGTACTCCGGCGTCACCACCAGGAAGGCGTCGGCATCGCCAAGGCGGCGGGCGACATCGGCACGGTTTCGGCCGAGGTCGCGCGGGTCGATAAAGTCGATGGCAAACTGCTGGTGGCCCGCAATTTCGGCGGCAACCCAGTTGACCACGGTATCGCAGAAACGGCCCTCACGGGCGCTGCCATAGATGATGGCGAGCTTTATTTTCTGGGGCATTTCAGGGGTGGCTCCATTTCGGTATCGGTGTTGGAGCCGCTTCTGTAAAAGCTCAACTAATATTGAGGTCAAGAAGAAAATTGAGCGCCGTCGGATTGTTCGCTTCGACATCGCTGGGGGATTGTTCGAATGCAGCGCGGTTTGCCACAACCATCGTCATGGGCTGGACCACGCAGTAGCTTGAGCGATGAGGTAGCGAATTGGACCGTTTCAAGTCGTTGTGAGCATATCCAGCCACCCCAACGTCATCGATACTGAGGCCATGACAGACCCGGCAGTTCCGCTATCCGACGCCACTGCGCCGCAGGTTTCTCGGCGCGACGAGCGCTTGGGCATCGCCCTGGTGTTCCTGTCGGCGCTGATGTGGAGCCTGGGTGGCGCCATCGGCCGCTTCATCGAGATCGACGACATCTGGACCGTGGTGTTCTGGCGCTCGTTCTGGGCGGCAGCCTTTCTGCTGGCATTCATGGTTTGGCGTGACGGCTTCCGCGGAACGCTGCAATTGTTCCGCGGCATGGGGCTGCCCGGTCTGCTGGTGGCAATCTGCTTTGCCACCGCCTCGACGTCTTTCGTCATCGCCCTTGCCTACACCACCGTCGCCAATGTCCTTTTGATGCAGGCTGGCGTGCCGTTGCTTGCGGCGCTGTTTGCCTGGGTGCTGTTTCGCGAGCGGGTGGCGCTGGCGACATGGGCGGCGATCCTGGCGGTGATCGTCGGCGTGGCGATCATGGTTTCGGAGTCGCTCACCGGCAAGGTTTCGCCGATTGGTGACGGCCTCGCCTTGCTGATAGCAGTGGTGTTTTCGATCGCTACCGTCATCACCCGCCGCTTCTCCCATGTGCGCATGACGCCGGCCACCTGCCTCGGCACCATGATCGCGGCGGCTTTTGCCGCCTCGCAAGCCTCGGCCTTTGCCGTCTCGCCGCGCGAGATGGGTTTTCTGTTTGCCTTCGGCGTCGTCAATCTCGGTCTGGGCCTCGCCTTCTTCGCCACCGGGGCGCGGTTGATCCCGGCGGCCGTCGCCGCGCTGATCGGCACCTTCGAGCCGATGCTCGGGCCGATCTGGGTCTGGCTCGTCCATTCCGAAGTGCCGTCGCTCCGTACCATATCAGGCGGTGCGGTCATTTTCGTCGCCTTGCTCGTGCATCTCGGGCTCGAGTTCAGGCGCCAGGCGCAACCGCAAAGACCCGGTGTCACCGGCATGCCGATGCCCGATTGATCAATTGGTCGTTTACCATTGACAATACTACCGTCGGGCGGGCAGGCTGAGCGTCGAGGGTAACAACAACACAGGCGTATCTTGCCAGGTTCCACTGCCGGGGCTTCGGTGTCCGCAGATGTAAATCGCCGTAACGTTTGCGCCGGGTCGCGAGCCGGCGGGAGCGCGCTACCTTCATCACTCGATTTTTGTACAGGATCAGGATGCGCCGGGACGGGTGCGTCCGCAACGGGAGACTGCCATGAACCGTAGAGCGCTTTGGCTGACCGCCGCGTCAGCCCTTATCGCCGTTTTCACGATGCCCGCCAACGCCCAGGAGCGCGTCGTCAACGTCTACAACTGGTCTGACTACATCGATTCGACGATCATCGAGGACTTCACCAAGGAGACCGGCATCAAGGTCGTCTATGACGTCTACGATTCGAACGAGATCCTCGAGACCAAGCTACTTGCCGGCGGCAGCGGCTACGATGTCGTCGTGCCGACTGCCAGCCCCTTCCTGGCGCGCCAGATCCAGGCCGGCGTCTACCAGAAGCTCGACAAGTCCAAGCTGCCCAACCTGACGAATGTCTGGGATGTGGTGAGTTCGCGCACCGCCGCCTACGACCCGGGAAACGAGTATTCGGTCAACTACATGTGGGGCACGGTCGGCATCGGCTACAATCAGAAGAAGGTCAAGGAAGCGCTCGGCATCGACAAGATCGACAGCTGGGACGTGGTCTTCAAGCCGGAACAGCTGGCGAAGCTCGCCGAATGCGGCGTCTATGTGCTGGATTCGCCGACCGACATCCTGCCGACGACGCTGAACTATCTTGGCCTCAAGCCGCAGTCGACCGAACTGGGCGACCTGTCCAAGGCGGAAGAGACCTTGCTCGCGGTCCGTCCGTCGATCCGCAAGTTCCATTCCTCGGAATACATCAACGCGCTTGCCAATGGCGACATCTGCCTGGCCGTCGGCTGGTCGGGTGACGTCTTCCAGGCGCGCGATCGTGCCGCAGAAGCCGACCAGGGCGTCGTCATCGACTACGTCATCCCCAAGGAGGGCGCCGAGATGTGGTTCGACCAGATGGCGATCCCGGCCGATGCCCAGCATGTCGCCGAGGCGCATGAGTTCATCAACTACATGCTGAAGCCGGAAGTCGCGGCGAAGGCCTCGAACTACATCTTCTACGCCAACGGCAACAAGGCGTCGCAGCAGTTCATCGACAAGGAGATCTCCAGCGATCCGGCGATCTATCCCGATGAAGCGACGCTCGCCAAGCTCTTCACCGTGCCGCCCTACGATCCCAAGACCCAGCGCGTGGTGACCCGCAGCTGGACCAAGATCGTCACCGGACAATAACCAAGGCATGCGGCCCGGCGCCATCGGCGCCGGGCTTCGCATCAGGGGCAGGTGGGAGAGGGAAATGAAATCGCTCGGCAATATCCGCAGGGACTTTGCGCCCTGGAACAAGCCAGACGCCAAGCCCTACATTCAGTTCAAGGACGTCACCAAGCGGTTCGGTGACTTCACCGCCGTCAACAATCTGTCGCTGTCGATCTATGAGCGTGAGTTCTTCGCGCTGCTCGGCGCCTCGGGCTGCGGAAAGTCGACGCTGTTGCGCATGCTCGCCGGCTTCGAGGAGCCGACCTCCGGCCAGATCCTGCTCGACGGTCAGGACCTCAGGGGCATCCCGCCCTATCGTCGGCCGGTCAACATGATGTTCCAGTCCTATGCACTGTTCCCGCATATGTCGGTCGAGCAGAACATTGCCTTCGGCCTCAAGCAGGACGGCATGCCCAAGGTCGACATCGACACCCGCGTCGCCGAAATGCTCAAGCTGGTCAAGCTCAGCCAGTTTGCCAAGCGCAAGCCGCACCAGCTTTCAGGCGGCCAGCGCCAGCGCGTCGCGCTGGCCCGGGCGGTGGCCAAGCGGCCCAAGGTTCTGCTGCTGGACGAGCCCCTCGGTGCGCTCGACAAGAAGCTGCGCGAGGAAACCCAGTTCGAGCTGATGGACCTGCAGCAGACGCTTGGCCTGACATTTGTCGTCGTCACCCACGATCAGGAAGAGGCCATGACCATGGCCGACCGCATCGCCATCCTCGACAAGGGCGAGGTGATGCAGGTGGCGACGCCCGCCGAGGTCTATGAAGCACCGGGCTCGCGTTTCGTCGCCGACTTCGTCGGCAACATCAATATGTTCGAAGGCAAGGTCGCCGACCGCGACGGCGCCGGCGCGACAATCACCAGCGCCAATGGCGTCACCATCCGCACGGCCAATGCCGGCGACGCCGCCGCAGGCAGCGAAGTCGCCTTCGCCATCCGGCCGGAAAAGATCAAGGTTTCGTCGAAGAAGCCGGAAGGCGGCGACAATGTCATGGAAGGCGAGATCTACGACATCGCCTATCTCGGCGACATGACCATCTTCCACGTCCAGATCGGCAACGGCCAGGTGGTCAAGGCGAGCTCGCTCAATGCGACGCGCGCCACCGAGGACCCGCTGAGCTGGGACGACAAGGCCTGGATCTCCTTCCGCAACGACGCCGGCGTCGTTCTGACGCGATAGGTGGGGTGATGAAACATCCGCTCTCGGCCATAACCGACCGCCTCGTCATCCTCATTCCCTATTTCTGGCTGCTGTTCTTCTTCCTCATTCCGTTCTTCATCGTCTTCAAGATCTCCCTGTCGACGACGGCGATCGCCATGCCGCCCTACACGCCTGTGCTCGGGCTTTCAGACGGCGTGTCCGGCCTGATAACGCAGATCGGCGAGTTCAGCTTCGACAATTACCTCTGGTTGACGCAGGACGCGCTCTACTTCAACGCCTATGTCTCAAGCGTGATCATCGCCGGGATCTCGACTTTGCTGGCGCTGATCGTCGGCTATCCCATTGCCTATGGCATGGCGCGTGCGCCGGCGACGATCCGGCCGACGCTGCTGATGCTGGTGATCCTGCCGTTCTGGACCAGCTTCCTGATCCGCGTCTATGCCTGGATCGGCATCCTCAAGCCCGAGGGTCTGCTCAACCAGCTGCTGCTCGCCACCGGCATCATCGACCAGCCGCTGGTGATCCTCAACACGCATACGGCGATCTTCATCGGCATCGTCTATTCCTACCTGCCGTTCATGATCCTGCCGCTCTATTCGGCGCTGGAGAAGATGGACTATTCGCTGATCGAGGCGGCGCAGGACCTCGGCTGCCCGCCGATGACGGCGTTCTGGAAGGTCACCTTCCCGCTGTCGCTGCCCGGCGTGATCGCCGGCTGCCTGCTGGTGTTTATCCCTGCCGTCGGCGAGTTCGTCATCCCCGACCTGCTCGGCGGCTCGCAGACGCTGATGATCGGCAAGACGCTGTGGAACGAATTCTTCGCCAACCGTGACTGGCCGGTTTCCTCAGCAGTGGCGGTGATCCTGCTTCTGCTGCTTGTCGTGCCGATCATGTTCTTCCAGCAGGCGCAGGCACGCGCCCAGGAACAGGGGCGCTGAGATGAACGCGAGCTGGAGCCGCTTCAACATCACGGCCATCGTACTGGGCTTTGCCTTCCTCTATCTGCCCATCGTGCTTTTGGTCGTCTTCTCCTTCAACGAATCCAAGCTCGTCACTGTCTGGGGCGGGTTCTCGACCAAATGGTACGTCTCCTTGTTCCACAATCAGGGCCTGATGGACGCGGCCTGGGTGACCATCCGCGTCGGCCTGATCTCGGCGACGATGGCCACAGTTCTCAGGACGCTCGCAGCACTTGCGCTGACCCGCTACACCAGGTTCCGGGGCAGGGTGCTGTTTTCGGGCATGGTGTTTGCGCCGCTGGTCATGCCCGAGGTCATCACCGGCCTGTCGCTGCTGCTGCTGTTCGTCGCCGTCGGGCTCGATCGCGGCTTCTTCACCCTGACGCTCGCCCACATCACCTTCTCGATGTGCTTCGTCGCCGTCGTGGTGCAGTCGCGGCTCGTCACATTCGACCGCTCGCTCGAGGAAGCGGCGATGGATCTTGGCGCCCCGCCTGTCAAAACCTTCTTTCAGATCACCTTGCCGGTCATCCTGCCGGCGATCGTCTCGGGCTGGATGCTGGCCTTCACGCTCTCCATCGACGACCTGGTGATTTCGAGCTTCACCTCGGGGCCGGGTGCGACGACGCTGCCGATGAAGATCTACAGCCAGGTGCGCCTCGGCGTGACACCCGAGATCAATGCCGCCTGTACAATCCTGATCGGCATCGTCGCCTGCGGCGTCATCGCCGCTTCGCTGGTCAACAAGCGGCGCGAGGTCCAGCGCCTGCGCGACGAACAGGCAGCACAGCGGGGGTGATCTGGCGTCCCGTGTCGTTGCCGGCAACTGCCACAACGGGATCCATGGGGCACCAGGAAAGAGGGCTTGGAGCAGCCGAAAAGGCGAGAGTTTCCAAGGGTATGCTACTGGATAAGCAAAAGTCGCCATGATAGCGTCTGGCGATTGTTTCAAGGAGTAGGGTCGATGACGCGTTTTCTAGCCACAGCAGCAGCTTTGTCTTTCGTCGCCTTGGCCGCTACGGCCTGTAACACCCCGCAGGAGCGCGCGGTCGGCGGCGGCGCCGTCGGTGCCGTGGGCGGTGCCCTGGTCGGCCAGGCCATCGGCGGCAACACCGGCGCAACCGTCGCGGGCGCCGTCATTGGCGGCCTTGCCGGCGCGATGATCGGCGCGGGCACGGCGCCCGGCGAATGCCGCTACCACCAGTACGACAACCGTGGCCGGCCGATGTACGACCGCTACGGCAAGCCGGTGACCTATCTGGCGCCCTGCCAGTAAGCACCTCCGCCATCGCGGTACATTTTCGTCCCTCAGGGACATCGAAAACGGCGCGCTTCATCCGAAGCGCGCCGGTTTTCGTTTTCCACCGAGTGTCGTTTGGCCAAGGTCTGTCTGCGCCGCGCAATCGTTTTTCTACTCGTGCAGGTAGTCCGCAATGGCCTTTGCCGTTGCCTCGGCAGTGTCACGCGAAACCTGCGGCAGCCCCATGTGGTCGCTGGCAATCGACAGCAGATAATCCCTGGCCTTTTCCACCGACCAGCCATCCCCAAGCCCGGACGCTGCCTCGATCAGGTAGCTGTCATATTCATCCGTGAAGGGCTGGTCGCACCAGTCCGCACCGGGCTCACGCAGTCCGATAGGGTCCCAGGTTGACCAGCCGATGGCGCGCAGCCTCGAAAGATCCAGGGGCTTCGGATCGGGCATGGTCGGCCGTCTGCGTCCGGGATCGAGATCAGCCGCAGAACGCGCGGACGATCTTGCCGGTCGTGGGATCGGTTTCGACGGTGACGCGCTCCTGGCGGAAATCCATCGTCGCCGGATCGCCCGGCTTGTGCTGGCGAACGATGGTTGCACCGGTGAGGCGCATCACCTCGTCGTCGGCGATCCGGTCCTTGCCGGCGAGTGATTCTGCCGCACCGCGATCGCAGATCCCCGACGTCGGCTGTGCTGCCACGGGCTCTTTCTGGCATCCGGCGAGGATGATCACCGTCGTGGCAATGCCGGCGGCAACGCGCAGGTCGATCATGGGCATGTTCCTTTGATTCGCAGTTTCAGCAGACGATCGGGCCGGAATGCGGCTGCACTATGCAAGGCCACGCTGCCTGTCATCGATGCTTGAAGCTGTCTTGGGGGAGGAAAATGGTACGGTTGGGTGGGCTCGAACCACCGACCTCCGGATCCACAATCCGGCGCTCTAACCAACTGAGCTACAACCGCGTACCTGTTGGTGCGGCGTCAATACGGACTCTTCGGACGCATTTCAAGAGCTTTGCGCATATTCCACTGCGGCGATTTGCGCTGCCTGTGGGAAGTCGTTGAAATCAGGCCTTCCGGCGCCTGCAAAAAAAGAAAAAGGCCGGCGGGAGGAGGTGCCGGCCTTTTCCTTTATGTGACCAGCGGGAGGAGGTGCTGGCCGCTTCGCCCGGCAGGCAGAGGGAGGAGGAACCGCCCGCCGGGTATCTTGTTGGTCGCTGTCAGGCGGCCTTGAGGTCTTTCAGCGCCTTTTCGAAAGCGGTCTTGACCGGCTTCGAGACGTCTTCGGCGGCCTTCGAGGCAACGGCCTGGAATTCCTTGGCCTGCTCGACGGTCTGCTCGACGCGGCTGCGCAGATAAGAGGTCTGCAGCTCGACGATCTCCGACAGCGTCTTGGCGCCGGCGAGAGCTTCGAGATGCGAGAAGCCGGCCTCGGCATTGGTGCGGAGCGCGGCAATCGCCTTGAGCGACAGCTCGTTGGTCACGCTGCGGGCGGTCTCGTAGCTCGACTCGATGGTCTTCTGGGCTTCTTCAGCACCGGTCTTGAGCTTGGTGTAAGCGTCCTTGGACTGCTCGACGCCCTTTTCTGCGAAGGCGCGGAACTGGTCGGAGGCCTTGGAAACGTCGAAGCTCGGCAGTTCAACGGTATCTGCGAATTCTGCGGTCTTGGTCTTGGACATTGTCTCACCCTGTGGACTGGACGGGGTGGTGTCACCCGTCTCGTTTATTCGCAACTCTCATATAGGGCATTCTATTGTGCATTGCAATATCTATGTTGCAGTGCACCATTTCGGCTTGGCGCGGGTTAACCACGTGACGAGAATAATCTCGCTCCATGACAGCTGTTTGCTAGACCTTGGCGATGACGGCTTTTATTAACAAAGCGTTAATTGTGAGAATGCGCGCCTTGCGGGACATGTGAATGCCGTCAGCAGCCTATTCCTTTATCGACGTCGCGGTCGTTGATCGTGTCAGGCAGCGTTTTGCTGCCGGCGATGCCATCGTCGTGCTGTCGGTCGATCTCGAGGACGTGCTCTGGGCCAATGGTCCGGGCGCCGCCGTGCTCGGCTATGACGACATCGATGCGGTGATCGGCGCGCCGTCGCGCCTGGGGCCGATCGCCCGCCGCCAGATCGCTGCAACGTCGGGCTTTCCCGACATCGGCCGCGACCGCTCCATCATGGTGCGCGTGGCGTCGGGCCTGACGAGCACCGCCGTTGCCTTCGTCGCCAGTTCCGTCCGGCTGCCGGGTGGCGCGGCCGCAATCATGCTCGCCGTTCCCGCCAGCGCGCGGGGCGCCAAGGACATCGCCGCCAATGCCATCAGCGGTTTCACCGAGCAGGGACATTTCCTGGCTTTCCTCGACGCCCAAGGGGAGGTCGAGGCCGCAACCGACGGCTTTGCCAGGCTCGGCATCGCGCCATCGACGCTGGCCGGGCTGGTGTCGGCGGTTGGCCGTGAGCGCGACCGCATCATCAAGCGGGCCATTCCCGCGACCGGAGGCTATCTGCCGGCGGGCCTGGCACGTCTGACCGACGAGCCGGCGCGCCACCTGCTGGTCGTTGTCGACGAGCGCCTGGAGGTCATGGAAGACGCCGAAGCCGGCGAGCAACAGGAGGCAGCCCCGGCCGGCGCTGCGCGCGTCGAGGCACCGCCAGCTGATCCGGCGCCCGCGCCAGTTTCTGCACCGGCGACGGTGCAGTCGCAGGACCATGCCGATCACGACCACTGGTATTTCAGCCCCGAGGAACGCGAGAGCCGGGCCGGCGCCACCGTTCGCGCGGCAATGGCCGACAGGGCGGTTGCGGCGCCTGTCGTTGCCGAAGTCACCGAGGCGGCTGTCAGCGGGCCTGCCGCAGGTGACGTTCCAACCAACGAGCCGGTCTCAGCGCCCGAGCCGGTCGCCTGGTCGGCCACGCCGTCAGAGCGGACCGCCGAGCCGGCGTCCGCGCCGGAGCCTGTTGCCGAATCGGCCGACGTTTCGCAGCCTCTGGAAGAGCCTGTCGTCGCGGCAGAGCCCGCTGTGGCCGCTCAGCCCGCGCCATCGCAGCTGGCGCCGGCCAGGCCGGCACTGGATCGCTCGGCTGCCCCCGTCCGCTTCGTCTGGCGCACTGACGCCGACGGCCGTTTCAGCGCCATCTCGCCGGAATTCGCGGCTGTTGTCGGCGACCATGCGGCCGATGTCGTCGGCCGCCGTTTCCAGGATGTCTCGACCACCTTCGAACTCGACCCGTCGGGCGAGATCGCGGGTCTGCTGCAGCGCCGCGACACCTGGTCCGGTCGCTCGGTGCTCTGGCCGGTCGCCGGCACCGACTGGCGTATTCCGGTCGATCTCGCCGCATTGCCGGTCTATGGCCGCGATCGCAGCTTTGAAGGCTTTCGCGGTTTCGGCGTGGCGCGCCCCGGCGAGGCTGTCGTCGACCACGAGCGCATCGGACTGGCGCTGGTTCCCAACGGCAAGCATCCGGAACAGGCCGAGCCACAGCCGGACGCCGGCGTAGTGCAGCCTGCAGCCGAAGCCATCGCCGTTGAACCGGCGAATCCCTTAGCTGTCGAGCCTGCTGTACTGGCGCCTGAAGCCAGTCCGACCGAAGCCAGGCAACTGGCACCGGAGGTTGCTGAAACACCTTCCGTTGAAACCCGGCAAGCCGCCGAGCCGAACAACGCTGATGACCCTTTCGCCGGCGAAGTTCCGGCTCTCGAGATCGATCGCAAGCATGATCGGCGCTATTCCGACAAGGTGATCCGCCTGGCCGAGCACCGGCCGACGGCGGCTGAAGAACCCGCCAATGGCAAGGGCCTCTCCAGCACCGAGCGCAGCGCATTCCGCGAGATCGGCGAGAAGCTGAAGCGCGCGCACGAGATCGTCGCGACAAGGCAGCAGGCGGCAGCCACTGAGGCGGTCGAGATTCCAACAGCTGCGAAGCCTGAGGCGACGTCCGCGGCGGAAAAGCCAGTCTCGGAAAAGAACGGCGAAGCCGCCTCGGCCGAGATCGCGGCCTATGCTGAAGCCGCGGCCGCTGAAACGGCCGGGCATGTGCTGGTGGCAGATGAATCCCCCGAGCATGCTGTCGGCGAAAAGCCGGAGCCAAATGGAGCGGCGGATGCCGAGGAGCCGGCGACTTCAGACGCGGCTCTGCCCGCACCCGTCGAACAGCTTGCCGTCGAGAGTGCGGAAATCGTCTCGCTGGCTTCGGTGCGGCCGGTCGAGCCTGTCATCGAAGCCGTCGATGTCACGCGCAATGAGCCGGAAAAGCCGCCGCTGCGCGCCGAAGAAATCATCCCGTCCCTGGCCGCTGGGCGCGACACACCCGTCGATGCACCTATCCTCGAGCAACTGCCGGTGCCGGTGCTGATCCATGCCGGTGACGTGCTGCACTACGCCAATGCCGAGTTCCTCGACCTGACCGGCTACGGCTCGGTCGACGAACTGTCGCGGGCAGGCGGTCTCGATGCCCTGTTCGCCGAGAGCTACGGCGACCAGCCCGGTTCCGACCACGACCTGAAACTGAAGACCCGCGACGGCGACGAGTTCCCAATCGAAGCTGTGTTGCGCTCGGTGCCGTGGCAGGACGGCAAGGCGCTGATGCTGGTCGTCCGCCGCATCAGTGCCGACGACGAGGTCGAGGATGCCGTCGAACAGGTCGCCGAACTCGAAGAGCGTCTCGCCGAGATGCGCACGATCATCGACACCGCCACGGACGGCGTTGTGCTGATCGACCGCGACGGTGCCATCCGCTCGATCAGCCGTCCGGCCGAGGCCCTGTTCGGTTTCGACAGCGACGAGGTTACCGGCAAGCCGTTCTATTCGCTGTTCGCCATCGAGAGCCAGCGTGCCGCGCGCGACTATCTCGTCGGGCTGTCCGAACATGGCGTGGCAAGCGTGCTCAACGATGGCCGCGAGGTCATCGGCCGCGAGGCGCAAGGCCGGTTCATCCCGTTGTTCATGACCATCGGACGCCTGCCCAACGACAGCGGCTTCTGCGCCGTGGTCCGCGACATCACCCAGTGGAAGCGCGCCGAGGAAGAACTGACCCAGGCGCGCGCCGTGGCCGAGCGGTCGTCGTCCCAGAAGACCGATTTTCTCGCCCGCATCAGCCACGAGATCCGCACTCCGCTCAACGCCATCATCGGTTTTTCCGAACTGATGGTCGACGAGAAGTTCGGCCCGGTCGCCAATGACCGCTATCGCGACTATCTCCGCGACATCAACCGCTCCGGCAACCATGTGCTGTCGCTGGTCAACGACTTGCTCGACATTTCCAAGATCGAGGCCGGCCAGCAGGAGATGGATTACGAGGCGGTGTCGCTCAACGACACCCTTGCCGAGACCGTGGCGATGATGCAGCCGCAGGCCAATCGCGAGCGCGTCATCATCCGCTCCAGCTTTGCCTCGCGCCTGCCCGAGATCGTCGCCGACCGACGCTCGATCCGCCAGATCGCGCTCAATGTGCTGTCCAACGCCGTGCGCTATACCCAGGCCGGCGGTCAGGTCATCGTCTCGACCTCCTACGAGACCTCGGGCGACATCGTCATGCGGGTGCGCGACACCGGCATCGGCATGAGCCAGGCCGAGATCGAGCAGGCGCTGAAGCCGTTCAAGCAGATCAACTCGCTGAAGCGCTCGCGCGGCGACGGCACCGGTCTCGGACTGCCGCTGACCAAGGCGATGGTCGAGGCCAATCGCGCCCGTTTTGCCATCGCGTCGACGCCCGGCGAGGGCACGCTTGTCGAGGTGACTTTCCCCTCGACGCGCGTCCTTGCCGAGTAGTGGCTTGTTAGCGAGGTGCGACATTTCCGCACATTTTCGTGAACAAGCCATGCGATTGTTAGAAATTGTCGAACAAGTCCTTGAATCCGGTATGAAATGCTCCAGTTTAGAAATTTTCTAAACTATTGATATGGCTGACCTTTAAACTTGACCGGAAGAGTCACGATGACCATAGGGGAAGCAGTCTCGAAATCGAGGCTGCCATATGTTCCCTGAGGGAATTTGCCCCCTTTGGCCAGGAGAGAAAAATGAAGATTGGAAACGCCAGGTCGGCCGTCGCAGGCGGTGCGCTTGCCATTGCCGCACTCTTCACCACGTCGGCGCTCGCCGATGGCGTCGTGAACATCTACACCTATCGCCAGCCCGATCTGATCAAGCCGGTTCTCGAGGCCTTCACGGCCGAGACGGGCATCAAGACCGAAGTGCTGTTCCTCGACAAGGGTCTTGAGGAACGCGTCCTGGCAGAGGGCGCCAATTCGCCGGCCGACGTCATCATGACCGTCGACATCGCCCGTCTCACCTCGGCCAAGGAAAAAGGCGTCACCCAGCCGCTGGTCGACGAGGAAGTCAACAAGCTGCTGCCGGCCGAGTATCGCGATCCGGATGGCAACTGGTTCGGCGTCACCAAGCGCGCCCGCGTCATCTACGCCTCGAAGGAGCGCGTCAAGGACACCGCCATCACCTATGCCGAGCTTGCCGATCCCAAGTGGAAGGGCAAGATCTGCATGCGTTCGGGCCAGCACGACTACAACCTCGCTTTGTTCTCGGCAGCCATTGCCCACTGGGGTCCGGAAAAGACCGAAGAGTGGATGAAGGGCCTCAAGGCCAACCTCGCCAAGAAGCCTGACGGCGGCGACCGTCCGCAGGCCGGCGCGATTGCCGCCGGCGAGTGCGACATCGCCATCGGCAACACCTATTATGTCGGCCTGATGCGCAACAACGAGAAGGACCCGAAGGAAAAGGAATGGGGCAACGCCATCAACGTGCTCTTCCCGACCTTCGAGAACGGCCTGACCCACGTCAACATCTCAGGCGCAGCACTCGCCAAGAACGCGCCGAACCGTGACAACGCCGTCAAGCTGATCCGCTTCCTAGCCAGCCACAAGGCCCAGCAGGTCTACGCCGAGAAGAACTACGAATATCCGGTCGAGCCGGGCCTCGAGCCATCCGAGACGGTCAAGGCGTTCGGCACGCTCAACGCCGACACCTTGCCACTGGTCGACGTGGCCAAGGGCCGCAAGCCAGCGTCCGAGATGGTCGATCGCGTCGGCCTCGACGACGGCCCGAGCAGCTGATAGGCAGCGACATGAACTGAGGAAGAGCCGGGCCGGGCGATGATCGGTCCGGCTTTTCTGCATTGGCGCAGCGGCCCGAAAACGGCATCGATTGAAGACGAAGCGCAGATTCGATGGAGCGTCATGTGCGTCCAACGGGAACGCGCGACGCCGCAGAGAGGATTGATCTTTGCCGACGACAGGCGGAGCAGAGGCGGGAGCATCAGGCGTGGCGTCGGCCGCGGGCGTCAGGCCGTTGCCCGTCAAGCGCCTGCGCCATCCGCTTATCGGCACGCTGGCGCTCGCCGTCGGCATCGTCGTCATCCTGCCGGTTCTGTCGCTCGCCTTCGTCGCGCTTTCCGGTACGGGCGAGGACTGGCCGCATCTGATCGCCAACGTGCTGCCCGGCGCCACGCGCACGACGCTGGCGCTGCTGGCGATGGTGGCCGCACTCACATCGATTGCCGGCGTCGCCTGCGCCTGGGCGGTCGTCGCTTATGATTTTCCCTTCCGCCGCATCCTGTCCTGGGCGCTGGTGCTGCCGCTGGCCGTGCCGCCCTATCTCGCGGCCTATGCCTTTGGCGAGTTCTTCCATTACCAGGGGCCGGTGCAGAGCCTGGTCCGCGCAATTTTCGGTTTTGAGACGATCCGCGACTACTGGTTTCCCGATATCCGCTCGACCTGGGGCACGGCCTTCGTACTCGCCTCTGTGCTCTATCCTTACGTCTATCTCACCACCCGCATCGTCTTCCTGATGCAGGGCCGCAACATCGCCGACGTCGCGCGCACGCTCGGCGCATCGCCGGCACGCGTGTTCTGGCGCGTGCTTCTGCCCGTGGCGCGGCCGGCCATCGTTGCCGGTGTCGCCCTGGTGCTGATGGAGACGATCAACGACATCGGCGCCGCCGAATATTTCGGCGTCCGCACGCTGACGGTCGCCGTCTACACCACCTGGCTCAACCGCGGCAGCCTGGAGGGCGGCGCGCAGATCGCCATCCTGATGCTGGTGCTTGTGCTGCTCCTGCTCGTCGCCGAGCAATGGGCGCGCCGGCGTCAGCGCTTCCATTCCGGGCGCGGCACCCATCTCAAGGTTCATCCGCCTCGCACAGCCCTCAAGGGCTGGAGGCGCTTTGCCCTGCCTGCCGCCGTGTCGTTGCCGATCCTCAGCGGCTTCGGCGTGCCGATCACCATCTTCGGCCAATATGCCTCGCGCCGGCTCGAGCAGTTCGTCTCGCCCGACGTGGCCAGCGCCTTCCTCAACAGCCTGATGACGGCGTCGCTGACGGCCATCTTCACCGTCGTCATTGCGCTGTTCCTGCTCAATGCCCAGCGCCTGTCGAAAGGCCGGGCCATGGCCGCCACCGTGCGTCTCGCCTCGGTCGGCTACGCCCTTCCCGGAGGCATCCTCGGGCTCGGCCTGCTGTTCGTGCTGGCACGCTTCGACAATTCGCTCGATACCTTTGCGCGCGCCTGGCTCGGATTCTCGACCGGGCTGCTGCTCACCGGCTCGGCCGCGGCGGTGATCATTGCCTGCACCATCCGCTTCGTTGCCCTGGCCGAGGGCGCGGTCCGCTCCGGCATGGAGAAGCTGCCTGGCAGCCTCGACGAAGCTGCGCGCAGCCTCGGCAAGACGCCGGCGCAAAGTGCTGCCAGCGTGCTTCTGCCATTGCTCAAGCCGGCGATCCTGACAGCTGCGGTTCTCGTCTTCGTCGACACCGTCAAGGAACTGTCGGCGACCATCCTGCTCAGGCCCTTCGGCTTCAGCACGCTGGCGACGCATGTCTATGAAAACGCCTCACGCGGCGTCCCGGAAGAAGGGGCGGTGGCGGCAATCGTCATCATCATTACCGCCATGGTACCGGTGGTGTTGCTTTCGGGCGCGCTGGTGCGCGACGCAGAGGCATCGCTCTAAGTTCTTTTTAGACCAGGCTAAAGAAAAAGGCGCCACTGGGGCGCCCTTAAGGTAGATGCTGTTTCAACGGGGACTTGAGCTGAACTGGCTATCCTCAGAGATGAGGAAAGGGATTTCTCCCTCAAGTTGACAACGACTATCAGGGGCGAACCTTAACAGCACCTTACCCCAGTGATGAAAAATTTACGAAAGTGTACCACTCCTGAAGTCTAGGTAAATTTGGCGGTTACGTCTTGTTAGGCATGCCGCGTCTCAGCTCCTGAGCTGCGCGATGTCGCTGTAGAGATCCAGCGCTTCGGGATTGGCCAGCGCCTCCTTGTTCTTGACGGGGCGGCCATGGACGATGTCGCGGACGGCGAGTTCGGTGATCTTGCCCGACTTGGTGCGCGGGATATCGGTGACCGCCACGATTTTGGCCGGCACGTGGCGCGGGCTGGCGCCGGTGCGAATCTTGGTCCGAATGCGCTTCTCCAGGTCCTCGTCGAGGGTGACCCCGGGCGCGAGGCGAACGAACAGCACGACGCGCACGTCGCCGTCCCAGTCCTGTCCGATGCAGATCGCCTCGGCGATCTCCGGCATCTGCTCGACCTGGTTGTAGATCTCGGCGGTGCCGATGCGCACGCCGCCCGGGTTCAGCGTCGCGTCCGAGCGGCCATGGATGATCATGCCGCCATGCGCTGTCCATTCGGCGAAGTCGCCATGGCACCAGACATTGTCGAAACGCTCGAAATAGGCGGCGTGGTACTTCTTGCCGTCGGGGTCGTTCCAGAAGCCGATCGGCATCGCCGGAAACGCCTTGGCGCAGACCAGTTCGCCCTTCTCCCGGCGCACCGGCTTGCCGTCATCGTTCCAGACGTCGACCGCGAGGCCGAGGCCGGCGCCCTGGATCTCGCCGGTCCAGACCGGCTCGGTCGGCACGCCGAGCACGAAGCACGAGACGATGTCGGTGCCGCCCGAGATCGAGGCGAGGTGGATGTCCTTCTTGATGCCGTCATAGACGAAATCAAAGCCCTCCGGCGACAGCGGCGAGCCGGTCGACGAGATGGTGCGCACGCTGCCGAGGTCGTGGCTGTCGATGGGCCTGAGACCGGCCTTGCGCACCGAGTCGATGAACTTCGCCGAGGTGCCGAAATAGGTCATCTTCTCGGCATCGGCGAAGTCGAACAGCACATTGCCGTCGGGATGGAACGGCGAGCCGTCATAGAGCAGCAGCGTCGCTTCCGCAGCAAGACCCGAGACCAGCCAGTTCCACATCATCCAGCCGCAGGTGGTGAAGTAGAAGAAGCGGTCGCCCGGCTTGAGCCCGGCATGCAGGCGCAGTTCCTTGACGTGCTGGATCAGCGTGCCGCCGGCCGAGTGCACGATGCATTTCGGGATGCCCGTCGTGCCCGACGAGAACAGGATATAGAGCGGATGCGAAAAGGGCAGGGGCTCGAACGTCACAGCCTTTGCCGCGAATGGCGCCAGCGCATCGTCGAGCGCCTCGGCCTTGCCGATGGTCGCGGCAACGTCTGTCGCAGTGCCGAGATAGTCGACGACCAGCACCTTGGTCACACTTCCGAGCTTGCCGGCGACGGCTGCGATCTTCGATCCGACCTCGATATGCTTGCCGGCATACCAGTAGCCGTCGGGTGCGATGAACAGCTTTGGCTCGATCTGGCCGAAGCGGTCGAGCACGCCCTGTTCGCCGAAGTCGGGCGAGCATGACGACCAGACGGCGCCCAGCGAGGCGGTTGCCAGCATTGCGGCCACCGTCTCCGGCATGTTCGGCATCATCGCGGCGATGCGGTCGCCCTTGGCAACGCCAAGCGACACGAACAACTGCTGCAGCCTCGATACCAGTGCCGCAAGTTCGTCCCAGGTGAGCCGGCGCTCGACCTTGTCCTCGCCGCGGAAGACGATGGCCTCGCCGCTGCCCGAGCCGCGCAACAGGTTCTGCGCGAAGTTCAGGCTGGCATCGGGGTAGAACTGTGCTCCCGGCATGCTGTTGCCATCAACGAGCACGTGGCCGCCCTTGTCGCCGATAACGCCGCAGAAGTCCCAGACAAGATCCCAGAACGCCTCGCGCTCGCTGATCGACCAGGCATGCAGTTCGGCATAGTTGGTGAACGACTGGCCGGCGCGCGCGCCCGCCGCAGCCATGAACGCCGTAAGGGGCGCTTGCGCCACCTGCGTTGACGAGGGCGTCCAAAGCGGCTTTTCGACAGTCATCGGCATCTCTCCCAGAACGCGCATGGTTATGCATGTCGCACTGCAGCAGATCAAGGAAATGTCGATTAGCGCCATTGCGCTGTGCGCAAACGTCATCGCATGGCCACAAAGACTTGAAATGCCGCGTTACTCGGTTACACCCGTTAGCCACAACGGCGCAGCACGGGCGGCACAAGGGCAACATGCCATCACCACTGTTCAGGCGCAGCATCTGGGCGATCACAGGACTCATCATCCTGATCGCCGCCACCGTTGCCGCCGTGCCGTTCATCGCTTCCACCCAGATCGTCAAGGACCGCATCGCCTTCGAGATGAGCGCGTGGAGCGGCTTCCGCGTGTCGATCGAAGGCACGCCCGACATCGAGATCTGGCCGGTGTTCCGCGCCACCCTGACCGACGTCACCCTGACCGACTGGGATGACGAGAAGGGTTCGCCGGTCATCGAGGCCGAACGCGTTGAAATCGAGCTGTCGGCGCTTTCGGCGCTCAGCGGCAATGTCGATTTCTCCGACGCGCATTTCATCCGGCCGACTTTGCGCCTGAAGCGGCTTGCCGACGGCGGCGTGGAGATGCCGCATTCGACCGGCGGGCGCCTCAGCCGCGCCATCGAGCGTGCCCGCGCCACCGTCGCGTCGAATCCTGCCGAACCTGACCTCAGTGCGCTGCCTGATGACGAATTCGGCGCCGTCGAGTTCATCGATGGCCGTGTCGTGGCCGTTTCCGACGAGGGCGAGGACGAACTCCTGAGCGACCTCACCGGCAAGGCCAGCCTGCCGGCGCTGAACAAAGCCGGGAAGCTCACGGCAACCGGTGTCTGGCATGGCGAGCAGGTGGCGATCGAATTGTCGTCGCCGCGTCCGCTGATGCTGTTTGCCGGTGGCGAGGCACCGATCGTCGCTTCGCTGAAATCGGCGCCTGTCGAAGCCTCGTTCGACGGCACCATCGACATGGGCCCCGATGCGCATGTCGATGGCCAGGCCAAGATCGTATCGCCGTCCTTCCGGCGCATGCTGGAATGGTCCAAGCCGGGCATCCTGCCTGGAAGCCCTGTCGGATCGATTTCGCTCGCCTCCAAGATTACGGGCGATGTGTCCCGCCTCAAGATCGAGAACGCGCAAGTCACGCTCGACGGCAATCCCGGCATGGGCATCCTCGATCTGTCGCTCGATGGGCCCGTGCCGGCGCTTTCGGGCACACTGGCTTTCGACACGCTCGACCTGATGACGTTTGCCTCGTCCTTCGCGCCCATGACCCCGGCAAACGGGCCCACGACGGCCGAGATCGACACCAGCTTTTCCGACCGCATCAATCTCGATCTCAGGCTGTCGGCGACGAAGGCGACGGCCGGTTCCATCGCGCTCGCCGAGGTCGCGGCAACGGCCCAGGTCAAGGGTGGGCTGGCGGCATTCGACATTTCCGATGCGGAAGCCTTTGGCGGCAATGTCCAGGCCAGCATCCGTTTCGACCGTAAGCCCGCCGGCACACAGGCGGAGATGCGGTTGCTTGCGTCCGACATCGACGGCGGCGCCTTCGGCACCGCGGCGGGCATGAGCCACATCGTGCCGATCGGCCGCGGCACCGTGTCGGTTATCCTCCAGGGCCCGGGCCTGAACTGGAACACGCTGCTGGAGAATGCCAACGGCTCGGTCGCCGCCACCTTCGGCGTCGGCGCGATTGCCGGGCTCGACATGGCGGCCTTCCTCAAGCGTACCGCCGATCGCGGTTTCTTCTCGCTCGACGAAGTCTCGGGCGGTACGCTGCCGGTCGATGGTGTCGAGCTCAAGGCGACCATCTCCAACGGTGTTGCCAAGATCGACAAGGCGGAGGCACGCACGCCGACGAGCCGCATCTGGCTGACCGGCATCGTGCCTTATGTCGGTCGTGGGCTCGCGCTCTCGGGTGCGATCGAGGCCAAGGAGATCACCGCCTCTTCCTCGACGACGACAACCCCTGTTGCACCGGCGGTGCGGCCAACGGCATTCTTCGTCGGCGGCTCGTGGAGCGCACCGTTCATTTCGCCGCTGGTGGCGCCCGTTATCTCGTCGCCTACGGGCGACTGACCCCTGTCGCTTTAGAACAGGCTGCCCTGATTGCCGGGTTCCTTGACCTTGGCTGCTGGTCTGGCCACCGGCTTTGGCTTGGCCTCGCCGCTTGCCGCAATCGCGCTGCCGCTGGTGGCGATCGCATTGGTCGTGCCGTCGGCGAATTCGATCGACAGCGCCGCACCCGCGGCCACTTCGGAGGCGCGCTTGAGCACCGTGCCGTCGGCATCGCGAACAAGCGCGAAGCCGCGTGCCAGCACCGCCTTGTGCGACAGCGTCGCCATCAGCCGGTCCGCCTGTGACAGGCTCGTCCGCGCGCGTTCGAGCCTACGCCCGACCGCAAGCACGGCGCGGCGTTCCAGCGCCGTGAGCTGCTGGCCAAATGCCTCCTGGCGGCGGACCAGTGGTTCCGGCGACAGCCGGCCTTTGGTGCGGTCGAACCGGATGCGCTTTTCGCGCACCATCGCTCGCAACGCTGCATCGGCGCGCAGCATGTCACGGTCGAGATGGCGGCGGGTTTCGCTGATGCGGCGCGCCAACGTCGCCGGCGACAGGCGCACCGCCGACAGCCGGGCGCGCTTGCGCTCGGTGGTGACGGTCAGCGCCCGGCCGAGCCGGCTTGTCGCCTCGTCGAAGCGGCGGCGGGGTAGCGCCAGCAACTGGTCCGGAGTGGGCAAGGCGCGTGCGGCTGCGCGAACAGCCTGGCTGCGCCGGTCGATCATGCGCGATACCGCGCCGCGCAGCCGTGCGCCGAGATTGGCGAGCACGGCCTCGAGTTCGGCTTTGACAGGCACGGCAAGCTCGGCGGCACCCGTCGGCGTCGGCGCCCGCCTGTCGGCGGCGAGGTCGATCAGCGTCCAGTCGGTTTCGTGGCCGACGGCCGAGATGACCGGGATGTGCGAAGCGGCAACGGCGCGGACAAGCCCTTCGTCGTTGAAGCCCCAGAGGTCTTCGAGGCTGCCGCCGCCGCGCGCCACGATCAAAAGGTCGGGGCGCCTGATCGCACCGAGCTCGGACAGTTCGTTGAAGCCGTTGACCGCAGCGGCCACTTCCGCACCCGACGTCTCGCCCTGAACCCGCACCGGCCAGACCAGAACATGCAGCGGGAAGCGGTCCTTGATGCGGTGGATGATGTCGCGGATGACCGCACCGGTCGGCGAGGTGACGACGCCGATCACCAGCGGCATGAACGGCAACAGCTGCTTGCGACGGTCGTCGAACAGGCCCTCGGCGGCCAGCCTGCGCTTGCGCTCTTCCAGCAGCGCCATCAGCGCGCCGGCGCCGGCGGGCTCGAGATTGTCGATGACGATCTGGTATTTCGACGAGCCGGGATAGGTGGTCAGCCTGCCGGTGGCGATCACCTCCATCCCTTCCTCGGGACGGAATTTCAGCCGGCTCATCGTGCCTTTCCACACCACCGCTTCGATGCGTGAACGATCGTCCTTCAGCGAGAAATAGGCATGGCCCGACGAATGCGGGCCGCGATAACCCGAGATTTCGCCGCGCACGCGCACATTGCCGAAGGCGTCCTCGACGGTGCGCTTCAGCGCGCCGGAAATCTCGCTGACGGTGTATTCGGCAGCATTGGTGCGTGATTCGGTAGCAAGTTCGTTCATCGCGCGATTGAGGGCCGCGTGGCCTTCCTCGTCAAGCTTTGCCGGTCAATCGCAGCCTACCATCCCGGCATGATGTGGCTCGGCTTGAGCCGCCGGCCACGCGCGGCGGCAAGGGCAGCGAAATCGAACGTGCCGCTCTCCTCGGTCAGCGGCACAGAGATGTTGTCGAGGCTCTCCGAGATATGCCGCGCAAGCGCATCGACGATCTCGGGCCGGCTGGAATGGCCGCGCAGGATTCCGATCTTGCAGTCGGGCAGGGCGCCGAAGCCGTCGGCTTCGCCAAGCACGCGCATGCCCGGCCGCAGCGCGCATTCGGGCAGCACTGATACGGCGAGGCCAGCCAGAACGGCGGCGGTGATGACATTGGCCGACCAACTGGTGAACAGCACGCGGTACTCGCGGCCGCTGGCCTGGAGCAGGTCCGTCGCCATCTGCCGCCACTGGCAGGTCGGGCGGCCGAAAGCCATCGGCAGGATCGTCTCCTCATGCACCATATGGCTGGCCGACGAGACCCACAGCAGCGGTTCGTTGCGCACGATCTCGCTCGGCCGGGTGTCCACGCACTCGGTCACAAGTGCGATGTCGAGATTGCCGCGGCGAATCTGGTCGGCGAGATTGACGGTGGGCTCGCACAGCACCGACAGCTCGACGCGCGGGTTGGAGCGCGAGAAGCGCGCCATGATCTCGGGCAGGAAACGGTCGGCATAATCGTCCGGCACACCGATGCGGACCGTGCCCTCCAGCGCCTTGTCGTCGAAGGCAGCCAGCGTCTCGCGGTTGAGGTGCAGCAGCCGCCTGGCATAGGTGAGCAGGCGCTCGCCTTCCTCGGTCAGCTTGTTCATGCGCCCTTCCTTTTCGAAGAGCGCCTTGCCGATGCGGTCCTCGAGACGGCGCATCTGCATCGACACAGCTGACTGCGTGCGATGCACTTCGTCGGCGGCGCGCGTGAAGCTGCCGGTGTCGACGATGGAGATGAAGGTGTGGAGCTGGTCAAGATCGAGAGGAGCGGCCATCGACGTTTCCATCATGAACATTGATGGTAAAGATTAGAAACATTCGTTGGATTAATCAATACGGCGATGGCAATCTCGCATTGTCCACATGAGGCATGTGAATCGGAACCGGGGCGGCGGCTGAAGGAGCGTCGACCGGAACGGGACCCGTTTGTCCCTGATCTGAGAGGAGATCGTCATGACCACGCTCGACCATTCCACTGAGACGACGCATTCCGCGACGCGGCCGGTGAATGCGATGCGTATCGTCAACTACACCGCCGATCTCTTCCGTGCCTGGAAAAATCGCCGCGCCTTCTATCGCCTCGGCGAATTGAGCGACACCGAACTCGCCGATGTCGGCCTGACCCGCGGCGACCTGTGCGTGGCTGTCGACCTGCCGTTCGCCTCCGATCCGACCGTGCGTCTTCGCTCGATCAGGCAGGCGCGCAGCGAGAACATCGAAGTGATGGCGCGTCGCGTCGCATAGCCGAAATCTGCTTTCGCAGGCTCCCCACTCCCAGCCGGTCCCCGCCGGCCTCGCCTGCACGCTGCCCGGTCCTCCCAGGACCGGGCTTTTTCGTATTTTGGGACGCTCCTCCGGCATCCAGATCAGATTTGTGCCGCCCTTCTAAGCTGTCGCGGCAAGCAGGAGGCTGCCGACGACGGCGACGTTGATGATGAAGGCCGAGCGCAAGGCTTGTCTTTCCATGCCCGAATAGCGCCAGAAATTGAGCGCCATCAGTGACGCGGCGATGGTGAACAGGATCAGCGCCACGGCCGCGTAGGGGCGCATGACGCCCATTGCCAGGCACAGGCCGGCAACGATCTCGACGACCGAACCCAGGGCAAGCAGACCTTGCGCCGCAGGCAGGCCCTTGTCTGCGAGCATGCCTGAGACCATGCGGAAATTCCAGAAATGCTCAGTGCCGGCGCAGACGAAGACGCCGCCCAACAGAATGAAGCCGAGGCTTGCGACCATTATCGCCACCTCAGTTCGCCGACCACACCGCCAGTTCGTAGCCGTCGGGATCGGTAAAGTGGAAGCGCCGCCCGCCGGGGAATTCGAACACGGGCTTGACGATCCTGGCGCCGGCGGCCTCCAGTCGGCTTTGGGTTGCGGCGAGATCGTCGGCATAGAGGATGACCAGCGGCCCGCCCGACCTGACCGGACCGCCTGTCGTCAGTCCCCCGGTCAGGCGGCCGTCGGTAAACTCGCAATAGGTCGGACCGTAGTCGGTGAAGCTCCAGCCGAAGGCCTTGCCGTAGAACTCACGCGACCGCGCAATGTCGCTGACGTTGAACTCGATGTTGTCGATCCGGCGATCGTTTCCGCTCGTGCCCATGGCAATTCTCCTGCGTTTCGTGGGATCGCCGCCGATAGCTGACGGGGCGGCGGGAATCTTGAACGAAACGGCCAGTTGGCCCCAGTCAACCAGTGATCTGGCGCACGAAGCTCCCGGCGGTCATGCCGCACAGCGCCTGGATTTCGCGGCCGAGATGCGCCTGGTCGGCATAGCCGGCCTCATAGGCAAGGCCTGCCATGGCCTGCTTGCCTTGCGCGCGCACCAGGGACAGGAAGTTCTGGAAACGCAGGATGCGGTCGAGCGTCTTCGGTCCATAGCCGAAATAGTCGTGGCTGCGCCGCCTCAGCGTGCGCTCGCTGATGTCAAGCCGTTCCACCAGCAACGAAATCCTGCCGCCGATTTCATCCGATCCCGATGCCATTGCCGCAAAGATCGCGCCTGCGCCCTGCGCCGGGCGCTCCAGGTCCGGCAACTGCTTGAGCAGCTGTTGCTGCAGCACGGCAGCCTGCCGTTCGATGGTTGGCGCCTCGCCGATTCGCAGACACAGCTCTCGGGCTACACCAGGATTCCAGACGTCGGCGAGATCGACCGCCTGGCCGACGATTGCGCTCATCGGTGTGCGCAACCAGCGCAGCGCCGCGCCTGGCCGGAAGCGGATGCCGAGCACCGTCGTTCCGCCATGCAACTCGGGACTGGCGGCAACGATGTCGGGCCCGACCACCATCAGCCGTCCGTCTTTCCACAACAGGTCGACGCAGCCGTCCGGAACGACCGCGACCGGGCCGACATGATCGTCAGGGATGGCGTTGGTCCATACGCATTGGAAATGCGCGTCGAGGTCCGGCATCGGAGCCTGCTCGTCATAATGCCCGAGGCAATTGGCGAGCACCGGCACCGTCGACCTGTTCACGCTGCTACAAGCTGAAGCCTCAGGCGAGGTTCGCATCGACCGTCAGGCCTTAGCTCAGCGATACCTGTCCATGCCCTTGCTGAACTGCTCGAAGATCGACTCGACGCCCTTCTGGTAGTCGTCGCGCTGCTGGCTGCCGGTTTCGAACATCTTGCCGAACAGGTCGTCATAGGGATTGCGCGGCCGGCCGCTCGGATTGGCCTGCGGCTGCGGCTGTCGCGCCTGTGGTTGCGGGTCCGGCTGGGCGCGGCCTCCGCCCAGCATCTCCTCGAAGATCTTGCCGAGCGGGTTGTCGCCATAGGGGCTCTGCTGCGGCGCCTGCTGGCGCGGCGATGGTTGCGGCTGACCCAGGCCGCCGCCGAACATGTCTTTCAGCACCTTGCCGAACGGGTTGTCGAAGGGATCGGGCGCCTGGGTCTGCTGCGGCGCCTGGCGAGGCTGCTGCCCGCCGCCCATCATGCCGCCACCCTGCCTCATCATCTGCTCGATGATCTCGCCGAGCGGGTTGTTGCTGCCGCCCATGCCGCTCGCCGCCTGCATCTGCCCGGTCGACTGCTTGAACAGTCCGCCCATGATCATCGAGGCGATGACAGGCAGCATCTGCTTGAGCACTTCCTGGCCGATTCCGGTCGCCTGCGCCGCCTGGCCGGCGACCGCACGCGACAGCTCCTTGGAGCCGAACAGGTGACCGAGGATGCCGTTGCCTTCATCGACGCCCTGGGGCGAGAAGGCGCGGGATGCGTCCTCGAAATATTTGGCATGCTGGCCGCTCGCCATCGCCTGCAGGAAGGAACCCAAGCCATAGGGGTCGGAGGCATTGCGCTTCAGCCCCTGGCTGAATGCCGGCATCAGCGCTTCGATCGCCGATTGTGTCTGCTGCTGGCTCAGCCCGAACTGGCGCGACAGCGCCTCCATGCCGTTGCCGTTCTGGGCATTGGCCAGCATCTCGAACAGTGGCAGCATTTTTTCCTCCTCAGGAGCTTGAGCCGAGGAGAAACGTAGAGCGTTTCCAGCGCCTATTGAAGGGGTTATCGGAACCCCTAGTAGGCGTATTCCAGGAATGCAGGCTCGATCGAACCGCCCCAGCGCGTGTTGTAGGCGTTGAGCATTTCCTCCGCACTCGTCGTGCCACGCGCGATCACCTCGTCGAGCGTGTTGATGAAGCCGGATTCGTCGACACCTTCGCGGTTCTTGCGGCCGCGGTTGACCAGCCCCTGGCGCGACAGCGCCAGCACTTCACGGCCGATCTCACGCAAAGTGGCGTTGCGGAACGGTGCCGCAATGCCTTGCTCGGGCACGGCGTCGCGCATCGCCAGAACTTCGGCGTAGGTCCAGTTGCGGGTGAGTTCTTCGGCGGCATCGAGCGTTGCCGGATCGTAGAGAAGCCCGACCCAGAAAGCGGGAAGGGCGCAGATGCGGCGCCACGGGCCGCCATCGGCGCCGCGCATTTCGAGGAAGCGCTTGAGGCGCACGTCAGGGAACAAGGTCGACAGGTGGTTGGCCCAGTCGCCCATCGTCGGCATCCCCTGGGGGATCTCGTTGCGCGCCGCGCCATTCATGAACTGGCGGAAGGTGATGTGGGTCATGTCGCGGTACTGCTCGTCACGAATGACGAAATACATCGGCACGTCGAGCGCCCATTCGACATAGTCGGCAAAGCCGAACTCGGGCGAGAAGCAGAATTCGAGCAGGCCGGAGCGCTGATTGTCGGTGTCGCGCCAGATGTCGCCGCGCCAGCTCTGCATGCCGTTGGGACGGCCGTCGGTGAAGGGCGAGTTGGCGAACAGCGCCGTCGACAGCGGCTGCAGCTTGAGCGACACCTGCATCTTGCGACGCATGTCGGCTTCGCTCTCGAAGTCGAGATTCACCTGGATGGTGCAGGTCCGGTACATCATGTCGAGGCCCTTGGTGCCGACCTTCGGCATGTAGGCGGTCATGATGTCGTAGCGCGATTTCGGCATGCGCGGCGTTTCGGCCAGCGTCCATTTCGGGCTGCCGCCGAGGCCGAGGAAGCGGATGCCGAGCGGCTCGGCGATTTCGCGCAATTGCGCCAGATGGGCGTTGCCCTCGCGACAGGTCTGGTGGATCGTCTCCAGCGGCGCGCCGGAAAGCTCGAACTGTCCGCCCGGCTCGAGCGAGATCGCGCCCTGGCCGGTCGGCTCGACGAGGCCGATGATGCGCCCGGCATCGATGATCGGATCCCAGCCAAGCGTCTTCTGCATGCCTTCGAGCAGCGCGCGGATGCCGCGATCGCCGCCATAGGGAACCGGTGCGTTGCCGTCGACATAGAACGGGAATTTCTCGTGCTCGGTGCCGATCCGCCACTTGTCGCGCGGCTTGTTGCCGGCTGCGAGATAGTCGACGAGTTCGTCCATCCCCTCGATAGGCCGGAAATCGGTGGTGTCGCGCGCCATGTATGCTTCTCCTGAAGGCGGAAGGACCGCGGGCGCTTGATGGACGATCCAGCGCTCGCCGATCAAGCGAAAAATCCTGAGCCTTCGTCAACAGGAATTGATCGTTTCGGGTGGCGATAGTGAAATGTTGATGCTTGGAATTATCCGGTTGCGGACTGCACGTCCCAAATCAGCGGTTTTCGCGACCGGTTTGGGCTAACGCTGATTTCACCAGCGTCGCCGCTGCTTCCCCGGCCGTTTCCATATAGGAGGCGTCGCGGTTGAGCAGGACGACGGCAAAACAGCCGTCCAGCAACAGAATGATCTGGCGCGCCAAAAGCTCCGGCGAGCGGACGCCCTCGGCGGCGAAGGCGCTGGCCAGCCAGACCTCGACGCGCTTCTTGTGCGCGATCCCGGTCTTGATCGCAGGGTGTCCGGGCATGTCGGCCAGTTCTGCCGCCGTGCGCAGATAGCCGCAGCCCTTCCATCTGGGATGCCGCGCGGCCTCGGCGAGGTTTTGGAAGATCGCCCGAATCTTCTGATCGATCCCGCCCTCGGCCTCACCGAACCAGCGCTGGAACAGCGCCAGATTGGGCTGGTCGCGGCCGTCGAGATAGGCAGCGATCAACTCGTCCTTGCTCTGGAAGTGATAATAGAGCGTGCGCTTGGTGAGGCCCGACTTCTCGGCCACGGCATCGACGCTGACGGCACGGATGCCCTCGCCATAAAACAGCTTCGATGCCGCATCGACGATGCGCTCGCGCGTTGGCTTCCCTGAGGTCCTCATCATGAAAGTATACCGACTAGTGAGTGTAACTGGAAAGACGAATTCGCTAGTGCTGAAGGGCGGAAAGCGAGGTCCACCATGTCGATTGCGGTTTTGGTGAGTGAGCCCAGAGCGATCGAGGTCGTCTGCGCCGATGGCGTCGTGCTGCGTGGCCACATCTGGCCGCACGCGCGAGGCGACAAGGCCGGGACCGTCATCGTCAATCCGGCGACCGGCGTGCTTGCCAGCTACTATCATCGCTATGCAATGTTTCTCGCTGGTCGCGGCTTCGACGTCGTCACCTATGACTATCGCGGCATCGGTGCTTCGCGCATGACGCGCCTGCGCGGTTGCGGCCATCGCTGGCGCGACTGGGGCGAACGCGATTTCGAAGCGGTGCTGCGTCTGGCCAGGCGCCTCGATCCAGGCGCGCCCTTGATGGTGGTTGGGCACAGCATCGGTGGCGCCTTGCCGGGTCTGGCCGAGTCCGCAACCGGCATCACCCGCATGCTCACCGTTGGTGCGCAATATGCCTATTGGCGCGACTATGCCGCCGCCCACCGCCCGAGGCTGTTTCTCAAATGGCATGTGGCCATGCCCGTCATCACGGCCCTCTGCGGTTACTTCCCTGGCAAGCGGCTCGGCTGGCTGGAAGATCTGCCCAAAGGGGTCGCCAACGAGTGGAGCTTTCGTGGTGCGCGCATCGAGCTGAGTCACCCCGAGGCGGAACGAGGCGATGTCCTCCGTCGCTTTGCTTCGATTTCCGCGCCCATCCTGGCCGTTGGCCTTACCGACGACGAGATAGGCACGCCGCAGGCCATCAGACGTGCGCTCGGCTATTACACCGGGGCGAAGCCGACCCAGCTACTGCTGTCGCCTGGAGATTTCGATCGGCCGGCGATCGGCCATTTCGGCCTGTTCCACAGCCGCCACGCGCCTGATTTCTGGCTCGACACGCTTTTGTGGCTGCGCGACGGCATCAACCCATGGCCGGGCAAGGTTCTCTGACGACTACCAGTCACCGATCGTTGCCTGGATGACGGCAAGGGCCGCCACCGCCGCCGTGTCGGCGCGCAGGATGCGCGGCCCCAGCGGAATGGCAGTGACAAAGGGCAAAGCGCGCAGCATGCGGCGCTCGTCGTCGGAGAAGCCGCCCTCCGGCCCGACCAGCAGGGCGAGCTTGCGTTCCTTAATGGCCTGCAAGGCAGCCGTCGGATTGTTGGTCGAGGCGTCCTCGTCGCAGAAGATCAGCCGCCGTTCCTTGTCCCAGCCTGAGAGCAGCTGCTCCAGCTTCACCGCCTCGCGCACCTCGGGTATGGCCAGGATGCCACATTGTTCGGCGGCTTCCACGGCGTTCGCCCGCAGGCGGTCGATGCCTGGCTTCATCTGCGTGTGCTGGGTGATGACGGGCACCATCGTGCCGGCGCCCATCTCGACGGCCTTCTGCACGAGATAATCGAGCCGGCCGACCTTGAGCGGCGCAAAGCAGTAGACCAGGTCGGGATGCACTGGCTGCGGCCGCTGGATCTCGAGAACCTCGAGCCGCACCGCCTTCTTGGTCTTGCCGGCTATCCGTGCCGACCACTCGCCGTCGCGGCCATTGAACAGCAATACCTCAGCGCCTTCGCCGAGGCGAAGCACATGGGCAAGATAGTGGCTCTGCTGCGGATCGGCGTCGAAGGCCGCGCCGGAAGCGAGGTCATCAGCCACGAACAGCCGTTGCATCTTGTAGTTTGCGCGCATGGCCGAGCAATGCGGTAGGCGGCGGCTAGGGTCAAGGGACAGCTTCTGCCGAAAGCCGCTCGGCGCTCGGGTGCCATTCCGGGGAATAACCCTGGCGCAGCACCTCCAGCGTCGTCGCCGGCGTGACGATGCACATGTCGGTGTCGGCAATCTCGTCGAAGCCGAGTGCCGCATCGTAGCCGCCAAAGCTCCAGCGCAGCGCCTTGCCGCCGCGCACGGCATAGTCTGAAGCGCCGTCCGAAAACATCGCCCCGTCGGGCAACAGGTGCAGCCCATGCCGGTCCAGCTCGACCGGCTGGCCACCCGAAGCCAGCCGCTCCCGGTGAAGTCGCCCATCCATCTCGCCGACCTTCGGATCGTCGGTGCCAAAGGCGCTGGAATAGGCTGCGGCAAAGGCCTTGGCGCGCTGGCGCCGGCAATAGAAGCAGGGCCTGTGCCCGGCGGCCAGCGCCGTCACCTCGTCGAGAAAGAACAGCTCGGTCCAGCCGGTCTTGCCGCCGGGACGATTGCGCCCCATCGGCACCCGGCGCACGTTCTTGAAGTCGAGCGCGCAGGTGAGCCACGCCTTGGTCGCCCAGCGCCGGCTGAGCAAGCTCCTTGTTTCGGGGTCGTGGATGATGCCGCGATTGCCGGTGAACATGCCGCGCTCCGGCGTGGCGTGGATCTCGCCGAAAGGGTCGACGCGGTTCTGCAGTGGCATAGCCGATCCTTCTTGGCTGCGTGGCAAGCCGCATGATAGGGCTCGCCGCAACTTTGTCACCGCCGGAAAGGCCGAGATGCGCGTCCTCGTTGTCCAGAATTATGCAGGCACCGGCCTTGGTCAGGTTGGCGATGCCCTTGCCGAAGTCGAGGCCACGATCGACCAGTGCAACGCCCATCTTGGCGATGCCTTGCCCGCGAACGCCGACGGCCATGACGCGATGATCATGCTCGGCGGCGGCCAGAATGCCCGTGACGATGCGCATTCGCCTTATTTTCCCGAACTGCTCGAACTGGCGCGCGACTTCGTCGAACGGGACAAGGCCGTGCTCGGCATCTGCCTCGGCGGCCAACTCCTGGCGCGTGCCTTCGGCGGTCACAACCGGATCGGCGGCTCGACCGAATTCGGCTGGCACGGCATTACCTTGACCGACGAGGCCCAGGACGATCTCGTCTTCAGCGACCTGCCCCTGCGTTTCCCGATCTTCCAGTGGCACGACGACACCTTCACCTTGCCGGAGGATGCGGTGCGGCTCGCCGGCAGTTCGGTCACCGGCAACCAGGCTTTCCGCATCGGTCGCGCCGGTTATGGCATCCAGTTCCATTTCGAGGCCGACCGGTCGCTGGTGCGTGAATGGAACGAGGCTTTTGCCGAGACCATCGCCAGCCGCCACCCCGACTGGCCCGAACGGCACGAGGTCGAAGCCGCCCGCGACGGTCCCGAAGCCGATGCGGTCGGCCTGACGCTGGCCCGCGCCTGGGTCGCCGCCATCTGACGGCGGCAACGCCGGTCCAGTGACATTTTTGGCACGTCGGACAAAAACCGCTGTGCATAGTCATATGCCTGCTGGATTGTGCCCGGAAGCCTTTCTAAAGACAGCCCGGCGCCAGCTGGCGATGGTATCGCGAATGAACCATCTCCGAGTGCAGCGCGACACAAGCCCGATACAGAACCACCCTAGAAGCACGGCCGTGATGCTGCGCGACTGCGGTGAAGCATAAACTTTTCGGAAACTTATTCGTAACTCCGTTCGTGCAGGATGCAGGAAGCTCAACCTGAGATGACTCCCTTGAAAGCAGCGCTTCTGTCCTTCGCCATGCTGTCGGCAATCGTGCTCGGCGGCTTCGGGATTTATGCCGCGGATGCCGCGGCCGACCATCATGCGGTCGACGGCTACGGCGTCACCGCAGCCGCCCGCTAAGTCAGGCCATTCGCACCGACATCAGTCGTTTTTCCGAGCCGTCGATGACGAGCGCGGTCAACACGCCTGAGTGGAACACGCCGGTGTCGACATTGACACGGTTGGCCAGCACTTCGGGCTCCGCCTGCGGTGTGTGCCCGTGCACGACGACCTTCGGGTGCAGCCCGGGATGACGCAGGAATTCGTTGCGGATCCAGATGAGGTCCTCTGGATCCTGCCGATCCAAGGCGACACCAGGGCGAATGCCGGCGTGGCAGAAGAAGAAATCGCCGAACGACGCCGACCGGGGCAGGGCGCGCAGGAAGCGTTGGTGGCCGTCCGGCACAGCCGCCGCCAGTTCGCGATGGCCTCGCGCGAGCGAGGAGGCGTAGTCGACATGCAGATCCACGCCATATGACCGGGCGGTGTCGCGACCACCATGGCAGGCGAACAGGCCGGCCGGGTCCGGCTCGGTGAGGAAATCGAGGAAGCCGACGTCGTGATTTCCTGCCAGCACGATGTTGCGCGGGTCGCGCTCAACAGCTGCCATCAGGAACCCGATCACGCCAGCGCTGTCTGGCCCACGGTCAACGAGGTCACCGAGATGGACGATGCGCCAGTCCGCCGGCTTGTCGCGCGCGATCTCGCCGGCAATGCGCTCATGCATGTCGCGCAGCAGGTCGAGATGGCCGTGAATGTCGCCGATGGCGTAGATGCGGATACCGTCCGGGCCGCGGGCGTCGAGGTAATGTATTCCAGTCACGACTTTCTGCTCGTTTCGGTGCTGTCGGTGCGCTGACGGAGCCTGAGCCGTGAGATGCGCTGCCAGTCGCCGCTGCGCTCGGCCTCGGCCATGGCACGCTCCAGATAGGTGATGTGGTCCATCGCCGCCTTGCGCGCCGCAGCGGGATCGCCAGCGACGACCGCGCGATGGATCGCCTTGTGCTGCTCGAGCAGCACGTCGCGCGTGCCGCTGACGGTGAACACCACCAGGCGGTTGGTGAACACGCCATCCGACAGCAGCCTGTAGCACGAGCGCAATGTGTGCAGCAGGATGATGTTGTGGGCGCATTCGCCGACAGCATGATGGAACTCGACGTCGATCGCGCCTTCTTCCGCCGGGTCGGCGCGCCTATGCGCCGCCTCCATCCGCGCCACGATGCCGTCGAGCAAGGCGAGGTCCTCCGCCGTCGCCCGCTGCGCCGCATATTCGGCGGCCAGCCCCTCGATCTCGCGGCGATATTCGAGATAGTCGGCTGCTGCCTTGCGGTGGTTGACGATCAGCTCCATGACAGGCTTGGAAAACACTTCGCCGATCACGTCGGCGACATAGGTGCCGCCGCCATGACGCGTCACCATCAGCCCGCGCGCTTCGAGCGTCTTCAGCGCATCGCGCAGGATCGGCCTGGAAACGTCGAACTGCTTGGCCATCTCGCGCTCGCCCGGCAGCCTGTCGCCGGCGCGCAGCACACCTTCGAGGATCAGGCTTTCGATCTGCTGCACCACCTCGTCAGCCGTGCGCGAATGCTCGATCCTGGAAAAAATGTCGCTCAATGCTGCTGTCCGGAAGCTCTGTCCTGTCCGCAAGGATAGGAGCGCGCCCCCCGACTGGTCAAATTATTTATCCAGTCCAGCGGTTCCCAGCTTGGTGCCCTGTGAGGCACAGTATCAGCTACCCCTGAAGTTGGCGTTTGCCACTGGCGGCAAACTTACCTAGAGGCAGGAGGTCTGGCATCAAGGGAGCCTGAAGTGACAGCCGAGCCGTCATCACTGGAGTTCCTGCCGCGTTCGACCGGCAGCGTCCTGGGCTTTCCGGCCCATGAGGGGCGTCCCGGTGCGCTTGGCGAGGTCCATTCGCGGCCGCATCCACTTGTCGAAAGCCCGCGCGTGCTGGTCCAGTTGTCCTTCATGACCGAGGGCGGATCCGCTGTCGACCATGCCGTGCTGTCTGAGCTGTCCCGGCGCCTCGGCATCGCCGCACCCGACCGCCAGGCGCGCCACCACGCCATGAAGTGGGGGCAGGGCACGTTGCGCTGGGAGCGCCACACCGAGTTCTCGACCTATCTGTGGGAAGGTCCGCTCGACGAAGGCGACCGCTCACACGAAGAGTCGCCCTTCGGCAACGGTTTCAGCCCGCCCGGCACGGTCATCTCGGGCATCCGGCTGGAGATCCGCAAGTGGACGCCGGCCAACGGAAAGCTGATCGCCACCTTCGATCCGACCAGCCTGTGCTACTCGCTTGTCGAAGGAGGCGCCGCCGGCATCGTCACCGATTTCCGCCAGGACGGCGACGGCATGACCCGCATCCTCATCCTCGACCGTGGCCTGACGCCGGCGCGGACCGGTGCGCTGTCGCAGCGCCTGATCGACATCGAGACCTACCGCACGCTGGCGATGCTCGGCCTGCCGATGGCGCTGTCGCTGTCCGGCCGCGTCCGTCGCATCGAGGACCGGCTTGCCCAGGCAACCCGCGAAATGAAGGCGACCGAGACGCGCGACAGCCAGGCGCTGCTCGCCGACCTCACCGAACTCGCCGCCGAGCTCGAGGCGGATGCCGCTTCGAGCCTCTACCGCTTCGGCGCCAGCAAGGCCTATGACGGCATCGTCCGCGAGCGCCTCGAAGCGCTCGAGGAGGAGGTCGTCACCGGCTACGACACCTGGGCCGGTTTCCTCAAGCGCCGCGTCGCACCCGCCATGCGCACCTGCCGTTCGGTCGAGGAGCGCCAGGCCAACCTGTCGCGTAAGCTCACCCGCGCCACCACACTCTTGCGCACCTGGGTCGATGTCGAGGTCGAGAAGCAGAATCGCGACCTGCTGGCCTCGATGAACAACCGCGCCCGCCTGCAACTGCGCCTGCAGCAGACGGTCGAGGGCCTGTCGGTCGCCGCCGTCTCCTATTATGTCGTCGGCCTCGTCGGCTACATCGCCAAGGGCGCCTCGGCCATCGACCACGCCTTTGCGCCGGAAATCGTTACGGCCGCGGCTGTGCCGCTCGCCGTCCTGCTCGTCTGGTGGGGTGTCCGTCGCGTCCGCCGCGCCCACAGCGAATCCAAGCTGCACGCGGGCGAGTAGCCGCGCCCGGCGGCAAGCGCCCAGAGCCATAGCGGAAGGTAAGGCCAGCGGCAGATTGACGCTGCGAACGCCGCGCGCCTGCGCCTCCCGGCTAACGACTTTCTTCCGATTTGCATGCATCGGCACCAACTGGTAAAAGCTTTTTACCAGTTGTCGACCGAGGTGACCGATGTCCGGCATATTGATGCCCAAGCCCGATGCGGCAACGCTTGCCCGCCGCGCCGAGATCGTCGCCGACATGCGCATCATTGTGCCGGGCGAGGGTGTGGTCGAGACGATCAACGAGATGCGCGCCTTCGAAAGCGACGGGCTGACCGCCTACCGCCAATTGCCGCTGGTCGTGGTGCTGCCAGAGACGGTCGCCCAGGTGTCGCGCCTGCTCAAATACTGCAACGAGCGCAACATCCGCGTCGTGCCGCGCGGTTCCGGCACCTCGCTGTCGGGCGGCGCGCTGCCGCTGGAAGACGCGGTTCTGCTGGTGATGAGCCGCTTCAACCGCATCCTCGAGATCGACTATCCCAACCGCACCGTCACAGCCCAACCCGGTGTCACCAATCTCGGCATCACCACATCAGTGGAACTCGACGGCTTCTACTACGCCCCCGATCCATCGTCGCAGATCGCCTGTTCCATCGGTGGCAATGTCGCCGAGAATTCGGGCGGCGTGCACTGCCTGAAATACGGGCTTACCGCCAACAATGTGCTCGGCATCGAGATGGTGCTGATGAACGGCGAGGTCGTGCGCCTCGGCGGCAAGCATCTTGACGCCGAGGGCTACGACCTGCTCGGCGTCATGACCGGTTCGGAGGGACTGCTCGGCGTCGTCACCGAGGTCACCGTCCGCATCCTCAAGAAGCCCGAGACGGCACGCGCGCTGCTGATCGGTTTTCCCTCAAGCGAAGAGGGCGGCCAATGCGTCGCCGACATCATCGGCGCCGGCATCATCCCCGGCGGCATGGAAATGATGGATGGCCCGGCAATCCGCGCCGCCGAAGATTTTGTTCATGCCGGCTATCCGCTCGAATCCGAGGCGCTTTTGATCGTCGAACTGGACGGACCCGCCGTCGAGGTCGACCACCTGATCGGCCTGGTCGAGGCGATCGCCAACCGCAACGGCGCCACCACCTGCCGCATCTCGCAGTCGGAGCAGGAGCGGCTGACCTTCTGGGCCGGTCGCAAGGCGGCATTCCCCGCTGTCGGCCGCATTTCGCCCGACTATTACTGCATGGACGGCACCATCCCGCGCAAGGAACTGCCGCGCGTGCTGGCCGGCATGCGCGAGCTGTCCGAGCAATATGGCCTCGGCGTCGCCAACGTCTTTCACGCCGGCGACGGCAATCTGCACCCGCTGATTCTCTACGATGCCAACAAGCCGGGCGAGCTCGAAAAGGCCGAGGCCTTCGGCGCCGACATCCTTCGCCTCTGCGTCAAGGTCGGCGGCGTGCTGACCGGCGAGCATGGCGTCGGCGTCGAAAAGCGCGACTTGATGCCGGAGATGTTCAACGACATCGACCTCGACCAGCAGATGCGGGTCAAATGCGCCTTCGACCCCAACCACCTGCTCAACCCGGGAAAGGTGTTCCCGCAGCTGCGCCGCTGCGCCGAGCTTGGCCGCATGCATGTCCACCGCGGGCAGGTGGCCTTTCCCGACATTCCGAGGTTCTGATGCTTTTGAAGCAGGCGACCCTCGAAGGCATCAGGCGCGGCGACATCACACTCGCCTTCCGCCGTTGGCAGAAGCCTACCGTCAAGGCTGGCACCGGCTTGCGCACGGCGATCGGCGTCGTCCGCATCGGCGCGGTCGAGCATGTTGACGAAGCGACCATCTCCGACGGCCACGCCCGCGCCGCCGGCTACGCCGATCGTGCTGCCCTGATCGACGACCTGCGCGCTGACGGCACCCTCTATCGCATCGCCTTTGACGGCATCGAGCCGGACAACAGGCTGGCGCTGCGCAAGGCGGCCGACCTCAGCGATGCCGACTGGCACGCACTCGCTGCCCGCTTCGCCAAATGGGACAGCACTTTACCAGGCTATTTCCCCTCGATCCTCCGCCTCATCGGCCAATGCCCCGAGGTGGCAGCCGCCACTCTTGCCGAACGCCTCGGCGTCGAGAAGCTGAAATTCAAGCAGGACGTGCGCAAGCTCAAGGAACTCGGCCTGACCGAGAGCCTCGACATCGGCTACCGCCTGTCCCCGCGTGGCGCGGCAACCCTCGAAAAGCTTAGGGAGCATCGGTTGTGATCGCGGTGAGGGCTTTTCCAGCATGGCTTCCTCGCCCCTCTGGGGAGAGGTGCCGAGCGCAGCGAGGCGGAGAGGGGCGATGACGCACGCGACCCGTCGCCGACCAGACGAGACAAATCGCCGTGCTCGTGCCCTCAGGCATGGCGACAACATGGCCGAGGTGTTGCTATGGGACGAGCTCAAGGCCAAGCGCCTGGGCGGCCACAAATTTGTTCGCCAGATGCCGCTGGGGCGGTACTTCGCCGACTTCGCCTGTCGAACCGCAAAGCTCGTCGTAGAACTCGACGGTTCGCAGCACACAGACAGCGATTACCATCGCCAGCGTGATGAGTTCATGCGAGGGCAGGGCTATTCGGTTCTGCGCTTCTCCAGCGCAGATGCGGCGAAGGCAAGGGCGAGCGTCTGCTCAACGAGCCTTGCAGCCCTTGCCGGACAGCTGAATGAGGGCGTTGCGGTAGCGGATCTCAGGTTCGTCCTGGCGCGACCGGAAGCGGGAGACGTTCTATGATCGGACCCCTCTCCGCCTCGCTGCGCTCGGCACCTCTCCCCAAAGGGGCGAGGAAGCCAAGACTTGCAGCGTCGCCAGTTTCGACGCCGATTCAAGCTGTCGAGCCGATACGTGGCGCGGCATTGCAGTATCTAGTTTCCTCGCCCCTCTGGGGAGAGGTGCCGAGCGCAGCGAGGCGGAGAGGGGCGACACGCACACCATGACCACCTTCACCCCCGCCACATCAGCCGACATCCTTTCCGCCGTCCAATGGGCCGCCGCCGAAGCGGCGCCGCTCGAAATCGTTGGCCATGGCTCCAAGCGGGCCATCGGCCGGCCGCAGCAGGCCGAGCACACTTTGGATCTCTCGAAGCTTACCGGCGTCACGCTCTACGAGCCGGCCGAACTGGTGCTGTCGGCCAGGGCGGGCACGCCGCTGGCCGAGATCGAGAAGCTGCTCGCCGACAACGGCCAGCGCTTCGATTTCGAGCCCATGGACTATGGTCCGCTGCTGGGCCAGGTGCCGGGACGGGGCACCATCGGTGGCGTGCTGGCGGCCAATCTCGCCGGGCCGCGCCGGCTCAAGGCGGGGGCTGCCCGCGACCATATTCTAGGTATCCAAGCCGTCTCAGGACGCGGCGAGGCCTTCAAGTCGGGTGGCCGCGTGGTCAAGAACGTCACCGGCTACGATCTGTCCAAGGCCATGGCCGGCTCCTGGGGCACGCTGGCGGTCGCGACCGACGTTACCTTCAAGGTGCTGCCGGCGGCTGAGACCGAGACCACGCTGATTGTTCGCGGCCTGCTCGACGACAACGCCGCTGCCGCCATGTCGATCGCCATGGGCTCCAGTGCCGAGGTTTCCTCTGCGGCGCACTTGCCCGAGCGCATGGCGGCACGCGTGCTTGACGGCAAGCTCGGCGGCGACCCGGCAACCTTGTTGCGGGTCGAGGGTTTCGGCCCTTCGGTTGCCTATCGCCTCGGCCAGCTCAGGCAGATGCTCGGCAATGCCGGCCCACTGGAGGAGGTCGCAGAGGATGCCTCGCGTGCACTCTGGCGTGATGTCCGCGATGTCAGGCCCTTCGTTGACGGCAGCGACAAACCTGTCTGGCGCGTCTCGATGCCGCCCGCCAACGCCCACCACATGGTGCTGGCGCTGCGCATGCAGGCGGCGTGTGATGCCTTCTATGACTGGCAGGGCGGCCTCGTCTGGCTCAGCATGGAAGGCGAGCCGGAGGCGGATCTGCTGCGCGGCCTGATCAGGCAGTTCGGCGGCGGTCATGCCACTTTGGTCCGTGCCACGCCCGCCTGGCGCGCCTCCGTGGCAGTCTTCGAGCCACAGTCGGCTGCGCTGGCGGCACTCTCAGCCCGCCTCAAGGCCGAGTTCGACCCGAAGGCGATCCTCAATCCGGGCCGCATGGTGCATTCCCCAGACTCTGCTAGCTTGGCGGCTGCCACAGAGGGAGCCATGCCATGAGCGATCCACAGCCCAACTTCACCCCGCGCCAGACCGACCGCTGGCTCGATCCGGGCCCGACCAATGTCCAGGTCATCTACATCCTCTATCTTGCCGGCCTGGTCATCGGCATCAGCGGCATCGTCGGCATCGTCCTGGCCTACATGAACCGGGGCAAGGCAGGCGGTTTTGTCGAGAGCCACTACACCTGGCTGATCCGCACCTTCTGGATCGGCCTGCTCTATGCGCTCGTATCCTTCGTGCTGATGATGGTCTTCATCGGCTTCATCCTGATGTTTGCGGTCGCCGTCTGGTTCATCGTCCGCTGCATCATGGGACTGCAGGCGCTGGGACGCGGCGAGCCGATCAAGAACCCCGAAAGCTGGCTGATCTAGCCAATTGAGAAGAGTGCGATAACGCCGTGCAGACCAATTTCACCGCAGCCCAGCTTGCCGATCCGCATGTCCAGGAATCGGAAAAGATCCTGCGCAAATGCGTGCATTGCGGCTTCTGCACGGCGACCTGCCCGACCTACGTCACCCTGGGCAACGAGTTGGACAGCCCGCGGGGAAGAATCTACCTGATCAAGGACATGCTGGAGAATGGGCGCGCGGCCGACAAGGAGATCGTCACCCATATCGACCGCTGCCTGTCGTGCCTTGCCTGCATGACCACATGCCCCTCCGGCGTGAACTACATGCATCTTGTCGACCACGCCCGCGCCCACATCGAAAAGACCTACAGGCGCCCGCTGGCCAACCGGCTGACGCGGTCACTGCTGGCGTTCGTACTGCCGCATCGCGGCCGCTTCCGCGCAGCACTCAGGCTGGCTAAGCTCGGCCGGCCCTTCGCCGATGCCTTCGACAAAGTGGCGGCGCTGAAACCCGTGGCCGCCATGCTCCGCCTCGCGCCTGCCGTGGTGCCGGCGACGTCGGCGCTGGAAAAACCGGGTGTGCACGCGCCGAAGACGACAAGGCGCGGACGCGTCGCCATCCTCACCGGCTGCGCCCAGCCGGTGCTCGAACCCGGCATCAACGAGGCGACAGTATCGCTGCTCAACCGGCTCGGCATCGAGGTCGTGGTGCCCAGGGGCGAGGGCTGCTGCGGCGCGCTCGTCCATCACATGGGCCGCGAGCAGGCAGCGCTCGATCAGGCCAGGCAGAATGTCGATGCCTGGACCCGCGAGATCGAGAATGGCGGGCTCGACGCCATTGTCATCACCGCCTCCGGCTGCGGCACCACGATCAAGGACTACGGCTTCATGCTCCGCCTCGATCCGGCCTATGCCGACAAGGCAGCGCGGGTGTCGGCCCTGGCCAAGGACGTCACCGAATATCTTGCTAACCTCGATCTGCCCGAACCGGCCCGCAAACCCGGCCTGACGGTCGCCTATCATTCGGCCTGCTCGATGCAGCACGGCCAGAAGATCACCCGTCAGCCGAAGGATTTGCTTGCCCGCGCGGGCTTCGTCGTCAAGGAACCGCGCGAAGGCCACCTGTGCTGCGGCTCGGCCGGCACCTACAACATCATGCAGCCGGAGATCTCGGCAAAGCTGCGCGAGCGCAAGGTCAAGAACATCGAGGCAACCGGGGCGGCGCTCGTCGCCACCGGCAATATCGGCTGCATCACCCAGATCGCCTCTGCCGCGAGCATGCCCGTCGTCCACACGGTGAAGCTGCTCGACTGGGCCTATGGCGGCGAAAAGCCCGCCGGGCTGCCCGAGCCGAGCCTGGCAGCGGCTGAGTGAGCACCGGGCTCGAGTGAGCAGTGGCCGGCCCGCCACGCAGGAAATCGAAGCTATTACCTCTGAGGTCATTGAAGCTGCGCGGCGCTCTGGCATTTTCCTCGCCATGCGAACGGCGCCCTGCCGGACAATTCAGAGGAAACTGGAAATGAGCGTCACTTACATCATCGGCTTCAACGTCCGCCCCGAACAGCGCAGCCGCTATCTCAAGCTGATCAATGGCGTGCTCGACGCCATGCGCCATGAGCCGATGTTCGTCAGCGCGACGCTGCACCGCGACCCGGCCGACGAAAACCGGTTCCTGCTGCACGAAACATGGGCCGATCATCAGGATGTGCTGGATGTGCAGCTCAATCGGCCCTATCGCGAGGAGTGGCACGCGGCACTGGACGAACTACTGGCGGCGCCGCGCGACATCTCGATGTGGCAGCCGATGCGCAGCGACTACAACCAGAGTTGACCAGATCAGGCGTCGCCCGGGATTGAACTCAGCGGGTGGAACATGCGAATGCTCCGTGCGTTGCAGCAGATCGAAATCGCATTGGAAGCTTCTATGTCGACATTCACCCGCCGCCGATTGCTGGCCTTGGCCGCAACCGGCGCAGCTTCGGCCGTGCTTTCGGCCTGTTCGACCACGAGCAGCCAGCGGGCGGCATCGGTGCCGGCTTTCCCTGCCGCGCCGCCGCCGCCGACAATGCGCAACGACCCGTCATTCGCCGACCCCGAGATGATGTACGCGCCGGTCAACGACAACGGCTATGACATTCCGGGCGTGCCGTTCAAGAAGATCGATCCGCGCTACTACCGCCAGGTCGTCACCGATCCGACCGGCGAAGCGCCGGGAACGGTGGTCATCGATACGGCCGGCCATTTCCTCTATGTCGTCGCCGACAATGGCGAGGCGATCCGCTACGGCGTCGGCCTTGGCCGTGCCGGTTTCGAATGGGCCGGCCGCGGCGTCATCGAATGGAAGCAGACCTGGCCGCGCTGGTTCCCGCCGAACGAGATGATCGACCGCCAGCCCGAGCTGGAAAAGTACCGCGCCCGCCAGATCCCCGGCAAGAACGAGTGGGAAGGCGGCATGCAGCCAGGCGTGCAGAACCCGCTCGGCGCGCGCGCGCTCTACATCTTCCAGGATGGCAAGGACACGCTCTATCGCCTGCACGGCTCGCCTGAATGGGCATCGATCGGCAAGTCGGTATCGTCGGGCTGCGTCCGCCTGATCAACCAGGACGTCATCGACCTCTACGGCCGCGTGCCTGACGGTACGCCGATCGTCGTCACCAATGGGCTGCAGATGGTCGCCAATCCGGTGGCGCAGCAGCCGATCCAGCAGGACAGCTGGCGGCTCTAGCGTCCGCAGGGTGGGGGCGCCGGCCTGAGCCGGCACACACCCTATTCGGCGGCCAGCGTTGCCTCGGCGGTTCCGAACGTGGCGCGATAGACGGCGCGCTGGCGGTTGAGCGCCACCATGGTGTTGCGCAGCAGGATCGCCACCGTCACCGGCCCGACGCCGCCCGGCACCGGCGTGATCCACGACGCTACTTCCTTGACACTTTCGGTGTCGACGTCACCGACGATGCGGCTCGAACCATCGGGCAGCGTCTCGGCATTGATGCCGATGTCGATGACTGCGGCCCCGGGCTTCACCATGTCGGCCTTGATCAGCCTGGGCTTGCCGACGGCAACAAACAGCGCGTCGGCGCGGCGCGCGTGGGCCGCCAGCGAGCGTGTCATGTGATGGCACACGGTCACAGTGGCGCCTTCGCTCATCAACAGGAAGGCGATCGGCTTGCCGACGATCTCCGAGTGCCCGACGACCACCACCTCTAGGCCCTTGAGGTCGAGTCCGGTGGCCTTCAGCAGTTCTACAGAGGCAGCGGCCGTGCAGGGCGCCAGGTCGAGCTGGTTGTAGACGATGTTGCCGATCGAAGCCGGGTGCATGCCCTCGACGTCCTTCAGCGGATGCACCGCCGCCTGGATCGCCTTGATCGGGATGTGCGCCGGAACCGGCCGCTGGATGATGATGCCGGTGATGCGCGGGTCGGCGTTCATGCCATGGATCGCCGCTTCCAGCTCGCCTGCTGTCAGCTCTGCAGGAAACCGCCTTTCCTCGAAGTCGATGCCGGCCAACTCCGCCTTGGCGCGCTGGTTGCGGACATAGACGTCGACAGCGGCGACGTCGCCGACGGTGATCGAAACGAGCTTGGGGCGGAAACCCTCGTCCGTCGCCTGCTGCGCGGCGGCGCGGACTTCGGCGATGATGCGGGCGGCCACGGGGCCGCCTTTGAGATAGCGGTTGTCGTCGAGCGGCGGCATATGTCTTCCTTCGCAGGTCATCATCGGCTTGAAACGGGATACTTCGGCACGCCCGTGAAGGAAAGGGCCGGTCCGATCAATTTTTATCCATGTTAAACAATTTTTCCTGAAAAATGCATGAGATTCCGCCGCTGCCGCGCAAATGCGAAAAGGGCAGCCCGGTCTTCCGCCGAGCTGCCCTTTTGCATGGGAGCCTGGCCTTGCGACCGGCTCCGCCCCCGTAACTGGATGATTACCTGACGATAACAGTGGTGCCGACCGCGACGCGCTCGTAGAGATCCATGACGTCTTCGTTGCGCATGCGGATGCAGCCCGACGACACAGCCCCGCCGATCGTCCATGGCTGGTTGGTGCCGTGGATGCGGTAGAGCGTCGAGCCGAGATAGAGCGCGCGCGCGCCGAGCGGGTTTTCCGGGCCGCCGGTCATCATCGCCGGCAGCACGCGGCCCTTGGCGCGTTCGCGCGCGATCATCTCCGCCGGCGGCCGCCATTCGGGCCATTCGCGCTTCGACGTCACCTTGTGCGTGCCCGACCACTCGAAGCCCGGCTTGCCGGTGCCGACGCCGTAGCGCCGCGCCTGCCCGTCGGTCCCGACGAGATAGAGGAAGTTCTCCGTCGTATCGATGATGATGGTGCCGGCTTTCTCGGCACCGTCATAGGCGACAGTCTGCGGCAGGTAGATCGGGTTGATCTGCGGCTTGACGCTGCGCTTCTCCGGCGCGCGCAAGGCGGCCGTCTGCACGCCGTCGGGACGGACCTTCTGGCGCTGGGCGGCGCGGGGTGCCTCGCGCGGTGCCGCCGGCCTGACCTGGACCTGGGCGCGCTGCTGGCGCCGCTGCTGTCTGGGCATCACCTCGCCGGGATTGCGTCCGAGCTGCAGTACCCAGGGCGCCGACAGGTCGGGGCTCACCACGACAGGCGGCCGCTCGGCGTAGCGGTCATAGGCCAGTGCGGGCGAAACAAGCTCGGCCAGCATGGCGGCCGATGCCAGAAGGATCAGAGGTTTTCTCATGACGTGCTCTCAACTCGATCGTCAGCGGGGCAGGGCACGGCCCATTCCCTTTTCGGGGCCATGTTGTCCGGGCCTTCCCACCGAAACATGAATCGGGTTGCCTAAAATGCGAGATTGTCAGGAAAGCTTTCAGTGTGGTTACCGGCCGGTTCAGGAGTCTGGTAAACCACCGGTAAATCAGTGTGCGATTAGAGCGCCGCGCGTCCTCTTGGACGCGCAAAGGACGCTGTAACACTTTGGGTTGGTGCATGATTGTTTTCCGAAAATCGGCTTTCGATTTTCGGGGTCATGCACTGGACTGTTAACGAACGGAATGGACATGGACGAGAAAAAAACGGGCCTGATGGTCGGCGCGGATGGGGTGACACGCTGCTTCTGGCCGGGCACGCTGCCCGATTATCTGCACTACCATGACAATGAATGGGGCCGGCCGGTCGTCAACGACGTCAGGCTGTTCGAAAAGATCTGCCTCGAAGGGTTCCAGTCCGGCCTGTCCTGGCTGACCATCCTGCGCAAGCGCGAGAGCTTTCGCGAGGCCTTCTCCGGCTTCGACTTCGACACGGTCGCCGAGTACGGCGAAACCGACATCGAGCGGCTGCTTGGCAATCCCGGCATCGTCCGCCATCGCGGCAAGATCGTCTCGACCATCAACAATGCCAAACGGGCTCGCGAGCTGGCCGATGAGGCCGGATCGCTCGCGGCGTGGTTCTGGAAGTTCGAGCCCGGCCCGGACGAGCGGCCCAAGGTCGTCGACCATACGACGCTGATTGCCAACCCGACGACGCCCACCTCGACGCGCATTTCCAAGGAGTTGAAGAAGCGCGGCTGGAGCTTCGTCGGCCCGACCACCGTCTATGCCTTCATGCAGGCGATGGGCATGGTCAACGATCATATCGAAGGCTGCATGTGCCGCGGCAAGATCGAAGCCGAGCGCAAGGCGTTCAAGCGGCCGGGGTAAGGGGGCACTGTTCCTTCTTCAAAAACGGGGGAAGGAACCTAACGCTCGTAACGGCCCTTGTAGCCGCTGCCGGCGATGTTCCAGACCAGCGACCGGCCGGAAACCGTCAGCACCAGACCGCCGAAACCGCGGTCGTCGGGTGTGTGGCGGCGCGACGCCGCACTCCGGCCGGCCGGGATGACCTCGACGGTCGCGCCGCGCTTGACCCAGCAGCCCTTGCCATATTGGTCGTTGGCGCCATAGGCGAGCATGAATTCGAAGCTTCCGTTCGGCCGGAGCAGCAGTTCGGAGCCGACCTCCATGACGCCGTTGAGATAGTAATGTCCGGCGAGCCTGGGGTCGCCGGGTGAACAGGCCGCGGCCGTTGCAAGACCTGCGGCAAGCGACAGCGCGCAGAGCGCTGCGGTTGAGACGATCCGTGGCATGGCAGTGCCTTTCGGGACCGCTAAGGGTCCTATGCGGAAAACATCATGCCGGCTGCGATGGCACCGACGGCGGTAAGCGCCGGATAGAGCACGAGCCCCACTGCAAGCAGCGTATCCCCGAACGACGACGCCCGCTTCGGGGCGGCTTGTTCGCGCCGCGCCGGCAGTGGCTGCGTTGCGGTCTTGTCGAGTTCTGCTGCGATCATGGGCATGGTGTTCGTCCTGGCATTCAATGCTGCGCCTTGTCGCTTCAAGCTGTATCGGCACGATGTCGGTCAAATTGTGGAAATGTTTCGGCTTGCCGGTGGCAAGCCAAACGCTTGCCGCTCCATCCCATTTCGGTTACGACACGCCGCGCCGTGATCGCGGCCAAAATTTCTGGAAAACAGCGGAATTCTCGCCATGGCCGACAAATCGGAAAAGATGAAAGCGCGACTGCCGCGCGGCTTCGTCGACCGCAGCGCGGACGACATCCGGATCGTCGAGAAGATGATGGCCAGGATTCGCGAAGTCTACGAGCTCTACGGCTTCGAGCCGGTCGACCAGCCGCTGATCGAATACACCGACGCGCTGGGCAAATTCCTGCCCGACCAGGACCGCCCCAACGAAGGTGTCTTCTCCTTTCAGGACGACGACGAACAGTGGCTGTCGCTGCGCTATGACCTGACCGCGCCGATGGCGCGCTTCGTCGCCGAGAACTACGAGAAGTTGCCCAAGCCGTACCGCAGCTACCGCTCGGGCTGGGTGTTCCGCAACGAGAAGCCCGGCCCCGGCCGCTTCCGCCAGTTCATGCAGTTCGACGCCGACACCGTCGGCACACCAGGCGTCGCGGCCGATGCCGAGATGACGATGATGATGGCCGACGTGATGGAAGCGCTCGGCATCAAGCGCGGCGACTACGTCATCCGCGTCAACAACCGCAAGGTGCTCGACGGCGTGCTCGAGGCCATCGGCCTCGGCGGCGACGACAACGTCAATCGCCGGCTCACCGTGCTGCGCGCCATCGACAAGCTCGACAAGTTCGGCCCCGAAGGCGTGCGCCTGCTGCTCGGCAAGGGGCGCTGGGATGGTGGTGCGGAAGGCGAGGGCGACTTCACCAAGGGTGCTGGCCTGGATGAAGCGGCGATTGCTACCGTCATCGCCTTCACCGAGGCTGGATCCGCCGATGCGGCGACCACCGCCGAGAATTTGCGCGCCATCGTCGCCGGCAACGCCAGGGGCACCGAAGGCGTCGAGGAACTTGCACAGATCGGCGCTCTTGCCGCCGCAGCCGGCTATGACGACGGTCGCGTCAAGGTCGATCCTTCGGTCGTGCGCGGCCTTGAATATTACACCGGTCCGGTCTTCGAAGCCGAGTTGCTGGCCGAGATTCCCAATGACGATGGCCAAGTCGTGCGCTTCGGTTCCGTCGGCGGCGGCGGCCGCTACGATGGCCTCGTCTCGCGCTTCCGCAGTGAGCCGGTTCCGGCGACCGGCTTCTCCATCGGGGTGTCGCGGCTGATGACCGCGCTCAAGAATCTCGGCAAGCTCGACACCTCTGATGTGGTCGCGCCCGTTGTCGTGCTGGTCATGGACAAGGACACCGAAAGCCTCGGCCGCTACCAGAAGATGGTCGCCGAGCTGCGTCGTGCCGGCGTGCGCGCCGAAATGTATCTCGGCGGCGCCGGCATGAAGGCGCAGATCAAATATGCCGACCGCAGGGGATCGGGCGTCGTGATCATTCAGGGCGGCGACGAGCGCGCCAAGGGTGAGGTCCAGATCAAGGACCTGATCGAGGGTGCGCGTTTGTCGGCCGAGATCACCGACAATGCCGAATGGCGCGCCGCGCGTCCGGCCCAGGTCACCGTGCCCGAGGCCGAACTGGTCGCCGAGGTGAAGAAGGTACTCGCCGCCCAGGCGGAAGAGCGGGCAAAGCAGTAAGGCCATGAACGCGCGTTATCCGGCGATTGCATCCGACATCCTAAAGCTCTTCGCCGCGCGCGGGGCCGATGCCGTCGATGTGCCGGTATTGCAGCCAGCCGACCCGTTTCTCGACATGGCCGGCGAAGACCTGCGCCGCCGTATCTTTCTGACCGAAAGCGAGACGGGTGCCGCACTTTGCCTGCGGCCGGAATTCACAATTCCGGTCTGCCTCGACCACATTCACACCCAATCCGGTACGCCGCGCCGCTATTCCTATCTCGGCGAGGTGTTTCGCCAGCGCCGCGAGGGTGGCAACGAGTTCTTCCAGGCCGGCGTCGAGGATCTCGGCGACAAGGACATCGCTGCGGCCGATGCGCGCTCGGTGGCCGACGCGCATGCGCTGCTGTCGCTATGCCTGCCGGGGCACGACTTGACCGTCACGCTTGGCGATCAGGCGATCTTCGAGGCGGTTCTTGCAGCGCTCGGCCTGCCGCGTGGTTGGCGCATGCGTCTTGCCCGCGCCTTCGGCTCGGCCGAGCTTCTGGCTGCCGCCCTCGGCGATCTCGCAGCGCCCACCCGCATCTCGGCCCTTGCTGAGCCCGCAGCATCGCTCGTCGCCGATGCCGATCACGATGCGCTTGCCGCCCACATCGCCGCCGGCATGGAGCAGGCCGGTCTTTCGCCTTCCGCCGGCCGCACGCCCAACGATATTGCCCGCCGCCTGATCGAAAAGGCCGAACTGCGCAGCGTGCGGCTGTCGAGCGATGCCTTCGAAGCGCTCGAACGCTTCCTTGCCATCGACGTGGCGCTTGATGAGGCGCCGGCAGCGCTCAAGGAGTTCGCTGCAGGTGCCGGCCTGACTTTGGGGGCTGCGCTCGACAATTTCGCCGCCCGCGCCAAGGCGATCTCAGGTCACGGTCTCGCCACCGGCTCCGTCCGTTACGACGCCGCCTTCGGCCGTCCGCTCGATTATTACACCGGCCTGGTGTTCGAGATATCAGGTCCCGAAGCCGACCGGCCGCTGGCCGGCGGCGGCCGTTACGACCGCCTGCTGACCTTGCTCGGCGCCGGCAAGCCCATTCCCGGCGTCGGCTTCTCCGTCTGGCTCGACCGTATCGAAGCCTTGAGGGAGGCGCGCTGATGGCCATTTCGATCGCACTTCCTTCCAAGGGCCGGCTCAAGGAGCAGGCGCTCGAGGTGCTGGCCAAGGCCGGCTTCACCGTCAACTTGCCCGACGACGATCGTCGTTATCGCGCCACCATCGAAGGCCGCGCCGACATTGAAATCGCCTTCCTGTCGGCGTCGGAGATCTCGGGCGAGATCGGCCAGGGCAATGTCGACCTCGGCATCACGGGCGAGGACCTGATCCGCGAGAACCTTGCCGACTGGGAGCGCAAGGCAGCGATCACGGCGCGCCTCGGCTTCGGCCATGCCGATGTCGTCGTTGCCGTGCCCGACATGTGGCTCGACGTCGACACCATGGCCGACCTCGATGATGTCGCCGCCGATTTCCGCCAGCGCCATGGTCGCCGCCTGCGCATCGCCACCAAATACTGGCGGCTGACGCAGCAATTCTTCTCCCAGATGCACGGCATCCAGGTCTACCGCATCGTTGAGAGCCTCGGCGCCACCGAAGGTGCACCGGCCGCGGGTTCCGCCGATGTCATCGTCGACATTACCTCGACCGGCTCGACGCTGCGCGCCAACCATCTGAAGATCCTGTCGGACGGCGTCATCCTGCGTTCGCAGGCCTGCCTCGTGCAGTCGCTGAAGGCGCGCAATGCTGCCGACGAGGCGACGCTTGCCGCGTTCAATGCCGCAGTAGCGGCTGCAGTCCGCTGACGATCCGCGCCAGCTCCAGGCACTCATTGTGCCGCGGGCTGTTGCGGCGCCAGGCAAGACAGATGCGCCGCTCCGGCACCGGCTCGGCGAAGGGCACGATCTTCAGGTCGCGCTGGTCGCCCGCCGGGCCCGCCGCCATCTCCGGTATCAGCGTCACGCCGAGGCCATGCGCCACCATCTGCAGCAGTGTCGTCAGGCTGGTCGCGCCATAATTGGCCATCGCCACCGGCTTGACGCTGCCGCACACGGCCAGAGCCTGTTCGCGCAGGCAGTGCCCTTCCTCAAGCAGCATCAGCCGTTCCAGCGCCGGGCTTTCCGGCGGCACCGGCGGTGCAACGAAGTCGGGGTCGTTGGCCGGCACCGCGAGATAGAAGCGATCTGAGAAAAGCTCCCGGGTGGTGAGCCCGGCATGATCCAGTGGCAGCGCTGCCACGAAGGCGTCGATACGCCCATTGAGCGCGTCCTCGACCAGCGCCCCGGTGATCGCCTCGCGCAGTTCCAGCCGGAGATTCGGATATTCGTCCTTCAGCGCCGGCAGAACGTGCGGCAGAAGATAGGGTGCGACAGTCGGAATGATGCCGAGCCGCATCCGCCCTTCCATCGCCAGCCGGCCGCGCCGCGCCGTTGCCTCGACCTCGCGGATTTCGGTGAGAATCCTGTCGATGCGCGGCAGCAGTTCCAGCGCATCCTCGGTCAGGCGCACGGCCTTGCCGCCGCGTTCGAACAGCGTGCAGCCAAGCCGTTCCTCCATCTCGGCGATCTGCGTTGACAGCGCCGGCTGGCTCACGCCGGCATATTCAGCGGCGCGGCCGAAATGCAGCGTTTGCGCCAGCGCGGCGAAATATTCCATCTGTCGGATCGTGAGGCGGATCATAATCAAAAACTATCAAACTTCTTAGAAAAGGCAATTTGGCTTTATCGGAATCGCATCCTAGACTGGAACTATTCCAATCAGGGCGGTATACAGTATTCAGTTTCCCGCCTAAAACGGTCTAGCAAGTTCTATCCAGAGGGAGGGCGCAAGCCATGACGTTATCGACGATCTTCAGGAGCGCCGGGGTGCCCGTGCCCGACCCTGCCATGGCCGCATCGGCCTGACCGCTTCTTGCCCGGCGTTGCCTCGATCGCAGGCTGCCCGAAGGCCGCAAACCAACCACGCAAAGACGTTCGGAAAGAGATCAACATGGATACCAAGACCGAGACCAGCGCGGGCAAGTGCCCTGTCGCCCACAAGCCCACCGGCACCGGCAACCGCGACTGGTGGCCGAACATGCTGGACCTCAGCGTCCTGCACCAGCACTCCGCCCTGTCCGATCCGATGGGCGAAGCCTTCGACTATGCCAAGGAATTCGAAAGCCTCGACCTCGACGCGGTGATCAAGGATCTGACCGCGCTGATGACGGATTCGCAGGACTGGTGGCCGGCCGACTTCGGCCATTACGGCCCACTCTTCATCCGCATGGCCTGGCACAGCGCCGGCACCTACCGCATCGGCGATGGCCGCGGCGGCGCTGGTGCGGGCCAGCAGCGTTTTGCTCCGCTCAACAGCTGGCCTGACAACGTCAACCTCGACAAGGCTCGCCGCCTGCTGTGGCCGATTAAGCAGAAGTATGGCCGCAAGATCTCCTGGGCTGACCTGATGATCCTGACCGGCAACGTCGCGCTGGAGACGATGGGCTTCAAGACCTTCGGTTTCGCCGGCGGCCGCGCCGACGTCTGGGAGCCGGAGCAGGACATCTATTGGGGCAAGGAAGGCAAGTGGCTGGCCGACGAACGCTACAGCGGCGACCGCGAGCTCGAAGGACCGCTGGCCGCCGTGCAGATGGGTCTGATCTACGTCAATCCGGAAGGCCCGAACGGCAATCCCGATCCGCTGGCAGCGGCCCGCGACATCCGCGACACCTTCGCCCGCATGGCTATGAACGACGAGGAAACCGTCGCCCTGATCGCCGGTGGTCACACCTTCGGCAAGACCCATGGCGCCGGCGACGCCGCCAATGTCGGCGTCGAGCCTGAAGCTGCCGATCTCGAGCTGCAGGGGCTTGGCTGGCACAACAGCTTCGGCACCGGCAAGGGCGGCGACGCCATCGGTTCGGGGCTCGAAGTGACCTGGACGACGACGCCGACCAAGTGGACGAACAACTTCTTCTGGAACCTGTTCGGCTACGAATGGGAACTGACCAAGAGCCCGGCCGGCGCGCACCAGTGGACGCCCAAGCACAATATGGGTGCCGGCACCGTGCCGGATGCGCATGACAAGTCCAAGCGCCATGCGCCGGCGATGCTGACCACCGACCTCGCACTGCGCTTCGATCCCGAATACGAGAAGATCTCGCGTCGCTTCCTGGAAAACCCGGACCAGTTTGCCGATGCCTTCGCCCGCGCCTGGTTCAAGCTCACCCATCGCGACATGGGCCCGCTTGCCCGCTATCGCGGCCCGCTGGTGCCCAAGGAAGAGCTGATCTGGCAGGACCCGATCCCGGCTGTCGATCACGTGCTGATCGACGATGCCGATGTCGCGGCCCTCAAGGCCAAGATCCTCGGTTCGGGGCTTTCAGTGTCGCAACTGGTCTCGACCGCCTGGGCTTCGGCCTCGACCTTCCGCGGTTCGGACATGCGCGGCGGCGCCAATGGCGCGCGCATCCGCCTTGCCCCGCAGAAGGACTGGGCCGTCAACCAGCCGGCGCAACTGGCCTCGGTGCTGGAGAAGCTTACGGCGATCCAGAACGAGTTCAACGCGGCGCAGGCGGGCAACAAGAAGGTGTCGCTCGCCGACCTGATCGTGCTCGGCGGTGCCGCTGCCGTCGAGAAGGCCGCCAAGGATGCCGGCAATGACGTCAAGGTGGCCTTTACGCCGGGCCGTATGGACGCCTCGCAGGAGCAGACCGACGTCGAGTCCTTCGCCCCGCTCGAACCCACCGCCGACGGCTTCCGCAACTACACCAGCGGCCGTCAGCGCCTGAGCGCCGAGGAGAACCTCGTCGACCGTGCGCAGCTGCTGAAGCTGACGGCGCCTGAACTGACCGTTCTGGTCGGTGGCCTGCGCGTGCTTGGCGCCAATACAGGCGAGACGACCCATGGCGTCTTCACCGCCCGCCCCGGCACGTTGTCCAACGACTTCTTCGTCAACCTGCTCGACATGGGCACTGTGTGGAAGGCGACGTCGGACGCCAAGGACGTGTTCGAAGGTCGCGACCGCAACAGCGGTGAAGCCAAATGGACGGCGACCCGCGTCGATCTACTGTTCGGCTCGCACTCGCAGCTGCGCGCCCTGGCCGAGGTCTATGGTTCGACTGACGCCGGCGCGAAGTTCGCCCGGGACTTCGTCGCCGCATGGAACAAGGTGATGAACGCCGACCGCTTCGCATAAGAAGCCGGTCCGCTCGAACAAGGCAGGCGCGGAGCGATCCGCGCCTGTTTCATTTTGTGTTGCTCGTCTTTGCCGGAAGTTTTTGCCCCGACAAGGCTGGCTGGTGCTTGTGCATTCCGCCGCTGCTGTTTAGCTAGGCCTGATACGGGTCAACCGAAAGCGGAAAACCGAACATGCGACTTGGCGGACGACTGGCTGCGGCCATTGAAGTGCTCGACGATATCGAGAGGCGGCACAGGCCCGCCGCGGATGCACTGAAGGATTGGGGCCTGTCCCATCGCTTCGCCGGCGCCGGTGACCGCGCTGCGATCGGCAACATCGTCTATGACGCCTTGCGCCGCAAGCGCTCTGCCGGCTGGCTGGTCGGCGACGAGACCTCACGTGCGCTCGGCTTCGGCGCCCTGTTGCTCGAATGGGACCAGTCCGCCGAAGCACTCAACCAGACGCTCGACGGCGACAAGTTCGCACCCGAGCCGCTGAGTGCCAGCGAACTCGCGACGATTGCCAACCACAAGCTCAACGAGGCGCCCGACGCCGTCCGCGCCGATTGCCCCGATTGGTGTGCGCCGCTGCTCGAACGCGCCTTTGGCGCGGAGTGGGTCGCCGAGGGCGCTGCCCTTGCCGCGCGTCCGCCGCTCGACATTCGTGCCAACACGCTGAAGGCTGATCGCGACCGCGTCATCGCCGAGCTGGAAGGCACCCAGGCAGCACCAACCGCTCTTGCTCCGCATGGCGTTCGCATTCCGCCCATCGACGGCAGCGGCCGCCACCCCAATGTCCAGGCCGAACCGGCATTCCAGAAGGGTTGGTTCGAAATCCAGGACGAGGGCTCGCAGCTTGCCGCAGAACTGGCAGGCGCCTTGCCCGGCATGCAGGTTCTCGATTATTGCGCCGGTGCCGGCGGCAAGACGCTGGCGCTGTCGGCGGCGATGGAAAACCGCGGCCAGATATTCGCCCATGATTCCGAGAAGTCGCGGCTCGCGCCGATGTTCGACCGGCTGCGTCGCTCCGACAACCGCAATGTCCAGGTGGTGTCCAAGCCGTCCGAACTCTCGGCCCTGACCGGCCACATGGACCTCGTGCTGATCGACGCGCCTTGCACCGGCAGCGGCACCTGGCGCCGCCGGCCCGACGCCAAGTGGCGACTGACACAGCGCCAGCTTGACGTGCGCAAGGCCGAGCAGTCGGCTATTCTCGACACCGCCAGCACCTTCGTGAAGCCGGGCGGGCTCGTCGTCTACATCACCTGTTCGGTCTTCGACGAAGAGAATGCCGACCAGGTGGCAGCGTTCATCGAACGTAACGAACGCTTCAAAACCGTCGACCACCAGGCCCTCTGGTCGCAGCATTTTCCTGGTCGCAGCGATGCCGTACGCTTCGGGGAACAGGGCCTGTCGTTGACCCCGGCCCGCAGCGGCACCGACGGCTTCTATTTCGCCGCGATGCGTCGCGCCTGATCTCGGGTAGCACAGGTCGTTCTGCGCTGTGGCAGAGCGAAATGTGCAACCAGATCCGGCCTTTGGCGTTCTGCGCCTCGGGTACGCAGTGCAGGAGGTCGCATGAACAGATACGTCGCCTTGCTCGGTTTCATCGTCGTCGTCTTCGGCGGCGGCTTGCTCATTGGCTATCTGACGCTGCCGGGCGAATGGTATGCCGGGCTCGCCAAGCCGTTCTTCAATCCGCCAAACTGGATTTTCGGCCCGGTCTGGTCGGTGCTGTATGTCCTGATTGCGCTCGCCGGCTGGCGCGTCTGGTCCAGCGATCCTCATGGCGCTGCGATGCGCCTGTGGGTTGCTCAATTGGTGCTCAATTTCCTGTGGTCGCCGACCTTCTTCGGACTGCAGCAGATGGGCCTGGCCCTGCTGGTCATCCTGGCCTTGCTTGCCGCCATCCTCGGCTTCATGGCGACTGCGGCGAAATCGGACCGTGTCGCAGCCTGGCTGTTTGCGCCTTATGTCGCCTGGGTCGCCTTCGCCGCCTTGCTCAATGCTGCGCTTTGGTGGTTGAACTGATTTCAGTTTTGCACTGCAGCATTTCCGGTTGCCAGCTTTTGCCGGCTTTGCGATAAGCGAAGCCAAGAGGACATCCGATATGGCAGCCAAGATCGTACCCGCGGCCGACTATGACGAGCGCGTCAGGTCGTCCTTCGCGCGCCAGAGCGCGATGCGCACCATCGGCGCCGAACTGACGCTGGTCACTCCAGGCATCGTCGAGATCGAGATGCCTTATTCCGGAGAGCTGACCCAGCAGCATGGCTTCCTGCATGCCGGCGTTATTTCCACCGCTCTCGATTCCGCCTGCGGATACGCCGCCTTTTCGCTGATGCCCGAGAATTCGAGCGTGCTGACCATCGAGTTCAAGGTCAATCTGCTGGCACCCGGCAAGGGCGAGCGCTTCCTGTTCCGCGGCTCCGTCACCAAGCCGGGCCGCACCATCGTCGTCGCCGACGGTCAGGCCTATGCCATATCAGCCGACGGCGAGGCCAAGCTGATCGCCACCATGACCGGAACGATGATGGCCGTTGCCGGCCGCGACGGCATCGAGGGCTGAAACCGTGCCTGTTGCCCAATTCTCCGGCCGCAACGTCCTGTTCGTCATGGCCGTCGATGCCGAATATGGCCCGCATTTGCGCACGCTGTTCGAACCGCTGATGACCGGCGTCGGTCCGGTTGAATCAGGCATCGTTGTCGGCGCCGAATTGTCTCGGCTCGCTGCCTGCAACGGCCTGCCCGATCTCGTCGTCTGCCTTGGTTCGGCCGGCAGCCGCAAGCTGGAGCAGACCGAGGTCTACCAGGCGGTGTCGGTTGCCTATCGTGACATGGATGCCTCGGCGCTCGGCTTCGAAAAGGGCGCCACACCTTTCCTCGATCTGCCGGCCACCCTGGCCTTGCCGCTGCGCATTCCCGGTGTCCGGGAGGCGACCCTATCCACCGGTGGCACCATCATTTCGGGCAGCGCCTATGATGCGATCCCGGAGGACATGGTCGACATGGAGACCTTTGCCGTGCTGCGCGCCTGCCAGATGTTCGGCGTGCCGCTCATCGGCCTGCGCGGCATCTCCGACGGTGCCGCCGACATCGGCCATGTCGACGACTGGACCGAATATCTCCACGTCGTCGACGAGAAGCTGGCGCATGCCGTCAACCTGCTCGGCCGCGCCATTTCGAGCGGCGAGTTGAGACCTTAGGCAGCGCGCGGCAGGCCCTTGGCGTTGCCGAACAGGACACCCGCAAGCCGCACTTTGACGTCGCGGTCCCTGTTCACGTAAGTGATTTCACCGGCCTCGTGGTCGAGCGCCCAGCGGCCGGTCACCCCATTGTCCCAGTCGACGACATAGCCGCCCTCGGCGAGCGCCCATGTTCCCGTGCGTGTCTCGCCGTCGTCGAGCAGCATGTGCGCCACATCGCCGGTTTCGAAATAGACATAGGCCTCCTTGCCGTTGCGGTCGAGCACATGGGTCGTGCCTGAAATCAGCACCTTCAGGGCGGCCTGATCGAGAATTGCCATCTTCGTTTCCTCTTGCTATCCAGTTGGTCAAGGTTCTTGACGATATGCGCGATTGGAAAAATGGTCAAGCAGCTTGACGAAAATGCAGTGAAGCCGCTGCCCGACCATGTCGGCTGGCGCCTTTGGCAGGCGAGCCGCGCCTGGCAGGCCGAGTTCGCCGAGGCGATGCGCGCGGCCGGCCATGGCTGGTTCAGCGAAAGCCGCGCCGGCCTGCTCGGCCACATCGCGCGCCGCGGCACCAGGCAGGCAGCGCTCATCGAACGCGCTGGCATCTCCAAGCAGGCGGTGCAGCAACTGCTCGACGGGCTGGAGGCGGAGGGCGTCATCGAGCGCGCGCCCGATCTTGAGGACAAGCGCGGCAAGCTGGTTCTCTACACCGCAAAAGGCCTTGCCGCGCTCGACGACGGCGACGCCATCAAGCTCGACATCGAAAAGCGTTACCGGCAGCATCTGGGTGAGGGCGGCTTCGATGCCTTGATGGCAGCGTTGCGCGCCCTCGCTGAACCGCAAGCCCGATGATAGGCTCGGCGGGCTGGGCCGGGCATTGCACAGCGCACTTGTCACCCATGCAATCGAGCCCATTGCACAGACGTGATTCTTTCTTTAAACGCCCGCCATGAAGAACTCCGAGCACCCCGAAACCGTCCTCATCATCGACTTCGGCAGCCAGGTGACGCAGCTCATTGCGCGTCGCGTGCGAGAGGCCGGGGTCTATTCCGAGATCGTGCCCTTCCAGTCGGCCGCAGAAGCCTTCAAGCGGATCAACCCCAAGGCGGTGATCCTCTCGGGCAGCCCGCATTCCACCGTCGACATCGGCAGCCCGCGCGCCCCTGAAGCCGTCTTTTCGGCCGGCATCCCGGTGCTCGGCATCTGCTATGGCGAGCAGACCATGTGCGCCCAGCTCGGCGGCAAGGTCGAGGCAGGCCATCACCGCGAATTCGGCCGCGCCTTTCTTGAGATCCAGGACGACAGCCCGCTGTTCGAGGGCGTCTGGGCCAAGGGCACCCGCCATCAGGTGTGGATGAGCCACGGCGACCGCGTCACCGAGATCCCCGAGGGCTTCCGCGTCATCGGCACCTCGAATGGCGCGCCATTCGCCGCCATCGCCGATGAGAGCCGCAACTTCTATGCCGTCCAGTTCCACCCCGAGGTCGTGCACACGCCCGACGGCGCCAAGCTGCTGCGCAACTTCGTTCACAACATCGCGGGCATCGAGAGCGACTGGACCATGCACGCCTATCGCGCGCATGCCGTCGAGGCGATCCGCCAGCAGGTCGGCGACAAGAAGGTCATCTGCGCCCTTTCGGGCGGCGTCGACTCCTCGGTCGCGGCACTCTTGATCCACGAGGCCGTCGGCGACCAGCTGACCTGCATCCTTGTTGACCACGGCCTGATGCGCAAGAACGAGGCGGCCGACGTCGTCGCCATGTTCCGCGAGCACTACAATCTGCCGCTGATCCTCGTCGACGCCTCCGACCGCTTCATCTCGGCGCTCGAAGGCGAGTCCGATCCGGAAAAGAAGCGCAAGACCATCGGCCGCCTGTTCATCGAAGTGTTCGAGGAAGAGGCCAAGAAGCTCGGCGGCGCCGACTTCCTCGCCCAAGGCACGCTTTACCCCGACGTCATCGAGAGCGTCTCATTCACCGGCGGTCCCTCGGTGACCATCAAGTCGCACCACAATGTCGGTGGCCTGCCCGAGCGCATGAACATGAAGCTGGTCGAGCCGCTGCGCGAGCTGTTCAAGGACGAGGTCCGCGTGCTTGGCAAGGAACTCGGCCTGCCGGACAGCTTCATCGGCCGCCATCCGTTCCCCGGACCGGGCCTCGCCATCCGTTGCCCCGGCGGCATCAGCCGCGAGAAGCTCGAAATCCTGCGCGAGGCCGATGCGATCTATCTCGACGAGATCCGCAAGGCCGGCCTCTACGACGCGATCTGGCAGGCCTTTGCCGTGCTGCTGCCGGTCCAGACCGTCGGCGTCATGGGCGACGGTCGTACCTACGAGTTCGTCTGCGCGCTCCGCGCGGTGACCTCGGTCGACGGCATGACCGCCGACTTCTACCATTACGACATGAACTTCCTCGGCCAGGCCGCCACCCGCATCATCAACGAGGTCCGCGGCATCAACCGTGTCGTTTACGACGTCACCTCGAAGCCGCCCGGCACGATCGAGTGGGAATGATTCAGGCCCATCCGGCCGTATCCAAAAGTACGCTACGCTGCGATCTAACTGCCTGTAATAAAAGATAAATTCTGTTTAGGCCTGTCGAGGACAATCGGCAGGCAGCAGACGGACCTGTCGTGCGTTCTGACGGGCCTCCCCCATATTGCGCTCCGCGACTTTCGAAAGTACCGTCACAGGAAACGAGGGTCGTGACGGTACTTTTTGGCGAATAACTCATTGAATTAAAACAGATTTATTCGCCACGAGCCTCTGAAATACCCCTGACGGTACTTTCCGGAGGAAGTGCTCGCATGTTGACGGATGTTGCCCTTAAGTCATTGAGGCCAAAGCAAAAAATGTACAAGGTGGCGGACCGCGACGGCATGTACGTTCGCGTCATGCCTAGCGGCGCGATCTCATTTCGCCTGGATTACAGGATCAATGGTCGGCGCGAGACGGTCTATCTCGGCAGGTACGGCCGGGATGGTATTTCACTTGCCAAAGCGCGCGAGCTTTGTCTCGATGCCCGGCGGGCGGTTCGCGAGGGGCGGTCTCCTGCGCTGGAAAAGCAGCGCGATAAGCGGCGCCTGAAGGAGGCCAGGAGCTTCGGCGAGTTGGGCGTGAAGTGGCTTGAAGGAGCGCCTATGGCCGAGAGCACGCGCGCGATGCGCCGATCAATCTTCGAGCGCGATTTATTGCCTGTCTGGCGAAACCGCCTGCTCACAGAAATCACGCCTGACGATCTGCGTGCCCATTGCGCAAAGATTGTCCAGCGAGGGGCACCCGCGACCGCAATCCATGTGCGCGATATCCTGAAGCAGATTTATGGCTTTGCCATCCTGCACGGGGAGAAGGTCGCTAATCCCGCAGATGAAGTGGGGCCCGCGTCTATCGCGCATTTCGTGCCACGCGATCGTTCGCTGTCGCCGGCCGAAATCCGTGTGATGTTGAAGACCCTGGAGAAGATCGCAACCCTTCCGACCATTCGGTTGGGAATGAAGCTCTTTCTGTTGACCATGGTTCGAAAGAGCGAGCTTCAGGATGCGACCTGGGATGAGGTGGATTTCGGAAACGCAGTCTGGTCGATCCCGAAGGAGCGCATGAAGCGGTCCAAGGCGCACAATGTGTATCTGTCGCGTCAGATGCTCGACATCTTCATCGCGCTGAAGACCTGCGCCGGTAACTCTCGTTACGTGCTGCCTTCACGCTATGATGCCGATGCGCCAATGTCGCGGGCCACATTTAATCGGGTCACCTACCTTGTCGTCGAGCAGGCGAAGAAGGACGGTCTGCCCCTTGAGGCCTTCACCGTGCACGATCTGAGGCGGACGGGGTCGACGCTACTCAATGAACTGGGCTTCAACAGCGATTGGATCGAAAAATGCCTCGCACATGAAGATGGTCGCTCGTCACGAGGCGTCTACAATAAGGCCGAGTACGAACTGCAGCGCCGCCATATGATGCAGGAATGGTCTGATATGGTGGACGCCTGGATCGAAGGTCGGCGACATGCGGTTGTTCTCATCCCGCCCTCGCTGCCGATCTTTGAGCCTGATCCATCTCTTTGAACGCGCGGTGATCGGCGCCTATCGCCGGCACCGATGCACCAGATGCAGCAAATGCGCCGAAGTCTCGTGCCGACAGTTCCGGCAGCTCTGTGCAGGCGAAAGATTGACGGTCTCTTGCTTAAGAATGGACGTAATCTCGCTTTAAATTGGCCGGATACAAAGGACCGCGATGAAGTCGACGTGATTATCGAAGATCGGCGTGGCCGTTGGCATTCAAGGCGTTGGCAACGATAAAGCGGATGACTTTCGGGGGGCGACAGCTTCAGGAGGCGCCGCTCTCGCTGCTCTGGTCCACGTGAAGGGCCCGCTTTTCCCCGCGGAAAGCCACTAGACAGCAACACCGTAAGCCCTGGGTGCGGTCTTATGCGCGCCTTCAGAGTGTCCTGCTCCCGAGCGGTAGCGGTGTGGTTTCAAGTGAACGTTTTTCGTCCAACTGATCCCGTTCGGGAGCTGATTTCGATCTATGATACCGATCGGGATCAGCCTCCCCTTGAAACATCGATGGCATGTCGCTATGTTCCCGATCGGGAGCAAACATATGGCGAGTAAGAAACCTCAATCCACTCTGAGTGACAAAAGCGCTACGGAGCTTGCGAAGCTTGCTGGGCAGGTTGTCTCTCAAGACCTGGCGAAGCACGCTGCCGATATCAACGCGCCATTTCTAAGCGCGACAGATCTCGTCAAGGCGTTTTCGCGATTGGGGATTGCCAGCGACTTTGACAAGCATTTGCCAACTCTACCGCCCAAGATCGACCTCCAGATCCCGGATTTGCTGGAACCAGTTCAGGTCACGCTGCCACGCCCGTTTCCTGAGTCAACTAAAGACCTGGCGAAACACCTTGCTGATTTCACCGTTCCCAAAGATGCGCTCACAAACCTCGGGGAGGGATTGTTGCCATCGGACCATGGCCTCAAACTAAACGCAACAGATCTCGCCAAGGCGCTCTTGCAGTCTGAGGGTGCAGATACCCTGTTTGGGGGGGGCTCCGAAGTGGCGCCGAAGATCGACCTTCAGCTTCCGGACATGCCGCAAGGTGTACGGGTCTCCCTGCCGCATTCGGTTCAGGATTCGTATAAACAGCAGAATAGGGCGACGGTAGACGATAATGCGATCGCGTCGCGGGCTATTCGTGACACGGAAGCGGAAGGGTTGGAGGTGGTCTCTCCTTCAGATCTCGGACTGCTGGTGCGTCGCGCACGCGAAACCCGCCATCTATCGCAGCAGAGCTTCGCTGACCTGGCGGGTGTCGGGCGCAGGTTTCTGTCCGAGCTGGAAAACGGCAAGCCGACTCTCGAACTGGGCAAAGTTCTGAAGGTCGCCCGCACGGCCGGCATATCGCTCTTTGCTCGGCAGAGGTGACTGACGTGGATCTTCTTGCCCTTGATGTAAGGCTGGATGGTTTTGATGATCCTGTTGGCGTCTTCGTACGTGACGAAAGGGGTGCCGTCGCTTTCGGATACAACAGACGCTATCTCGCGAACCCCGATGCCGCCCCCTTATCTTTGTCTCTTCCGCTCGTTGGGGGGCCTTACCCCGATGTTGCCGCGCGGGCCTTTTTCGACAATCTCCTTCAGGAGCGAGACGGCGCGCTAACGGAAGTGATGGAGCGAGAGGGGCTTGCCCGAGACGACATCGCTGGCCTGCTGTTTCATCTCGGGAAGGACTGTGCAGGGGCTCTCTCTGTCCTCCCAATGGGATCGCCGCCTGCCAAGGTTCCGGGCGACTACGAACGGGACTATGTCCCTATACCACCAGACCGGCTCGCTGCGATTGTCGAGGCACTCCACAATCGCACGCGTTTGCCCACCGGAATGGAGGATCCATCTCCGCTGGCTGGTGTGCAAAGCAAGATCGCATTGACAGTTCTTCCGGACGGAAGGTTTGCCGAACCGAACCCGGGATCAGGTGCGCCAACAACGCACATTCTGAAGGTGCCGGATCAGGGGCATAAGCGTGATGCGCGGTATGAGGCAGAGGCGATGGATCTGTCGCGGAAATTGGGTATGGAGACGGCGGAAGCTACAGCGCTTCCGGTTGGGGGAATCGAAGCCCTTCTCGTCACCCGTTTCGACCGCGGGCGAGATAGGCTGGGCAGGGTCGTACGCCTGCATCAAGAGGATTTCGCCCAGGCTCTCGGGCTGCCTGCCTCGATGAAGTATGAGCGGCGAGGGAGGGAAGGCCGTCGTTTTGATGTTTCCGGCATTCGCAAGATACTTGAACAGACCGTTGACCCTGCCCGGGCCAAGGAAGCCTTCATTCAAGCCACGATATTTGATCTCTTGGTGGGTAATGCCGATGGCCATGCCAAGAATTTCGCTCTCCTTTACGAGCCGGGCGGCCGTGTCCGCCTGGCGCCGCGCTACGACATTCTGCCCACGCGACTGGACGACAGCCTGACTGACGAACTGCCTTACAGCATCGGTGAGGCAAAGACGCTCGACGAAGTTACGCCGAGCGCGCTCGACGCGTTTTTCCAAGCGCTAGGGATCGAAAACGCTGCGGGACGGAGGCGCCTGGCTCAGCGATACGCGAGAGATATTGCGTTTGCGCTGGCCAGCCATCTGAAGGCTCTCGAAAAAAATGAGAAGCGCTTCGCAGACTTGATTGCGTCCAACATCAGAGCTTTGCTCGGCGCTTTGGAGATAGAAATACCCGACGCGGCCAGGGAGCGGGATGCGTTTATCAGCAAGGCTGGTGGATGGCACATGAGTTGACGAGGACCGGGCCTGCGCCCCAGGCGATTGTGTCAACGAGCCTGCTCTGTCTATTTTGACGATCTAGGTCGCCGTTTGCTGAGGTCCGGCGCTGGTGTGCGCTGGATTGGAGTGGCTCTACGGGCTGCGAGCCAGGTGTGAACCTCACTGAGATCCCAGACCACGCATCTCGGTGTGAGGGCGAAGCGGCGGGGGAATTGCCCTCGCTGCTCCATTTCGTAGATGGTGCTGTCGGCCAGCGGTATGATCTGCCGCAGCTCCTTGCGTCGAATCGTCCGCTTGATCGCGAAATCCCTCTCCTGGGCCATCGATCTCTCCTTCGATTTTTCGTTGGAGGTGACTGAAGGCGATTGTGATCGAGAGGAGAAGGACCAAAATCAATGCGTCGTACAGGCGGCGGGAATCTCGCACATACAGGACTAGGTGGCGTCTCCGGACTGGAACAGCCGTCAACAGGCTGCGCCTGCGCTACGGATTCAGATGAGGCGTCCGCCGAGCCTTCGCAAACCCGCGATCTGTCGCGATAAAGCGCTGGAGCATCGGTACGATCAGACGGATGGGCTCGGTTGCCGACTGACCGCTCTCGCGGCTGAGGATGTCGGCATAAGTCTTGAGATCGCGATGCAGCGACGCTGGAAGCTCCAACGTTACCTTGACGGGCCTGTCGTCGGCGATGGGGTGTAGTTTCAGCTTGGTCATTGCGTTGCTCCATAGGGCTCCAGCACGAGATCACGCGTGACGATGACGCGTACCGGGAAACCCGGCCGGATGGTCAGCGTCGGCGCGACGGTGAGCTGCCTGCGAATTATCTGTTGGCCGGCATCGTTGATCGTATCCTGCGCTCCGTCGCGAATTGCGCGCAACAGCCGGTGCTCGTCGTTGATCGCCAACTCCGCGCCGGCGGCGAGCAGCGTGGAGAGACCGGCGGCCTTGGCCAGATCCCACCAGTGATAGTCCACCCCATCCTCGAGGCCGGCATAGCCTTGCGTATCGGCGCCCGGCAGACGCTCGAGAACTATGGAACGGCCACTCGGAAAAATGAGCCGGTTCCAGACAAGAAGTGCGCGGCGCTGACCGAATTGGACGTTGCTGTCATACTGCCCGATGATCCGGGTGCCCTGCGGCACGAGCAGGGCGCGGCCGGTTGGGCTGTCGTAAACGTTCTCCGTCACCTGCGCGGTGACCTGTCCAGGCAGATCGGACCTGATGCCAGTTATGAGTGCGGCCGGGATGACAGCGCCAGCCTGGAGGACGAAGGGCGATGCCGGTGGCATGACGCGGTCGCGCGCCACTGTATTTCTGTCGGCGGCGGCGTTGAGGAAAGCCAGTTGTTTGTCTTGCATGGTCTGTTGCCCAAGCTGGCCGCTCAGATCAAGGCCCGGAAAAGCCGCTTCCTGTTCGCCTCTCCCGACCGTCCCGGCTGATCCTCCCCGTGATTGGAAAAAGACTGTGCTCGTCCGTGCGGCCTCTTCCTCGGCGCGCCGGCGCTGTTCCGCCTCATCGACAGGCGGTGCCATGATCGTGGGTGGTACCACGGGCTGCCCCCTGTTCTGTGCATCGAGGATAGGCCGGCCGAGATCGCCGGGTAGCGCCGGCCCGAGGATCGGGCCGGCATAGTCGCGCGGCAAGCCGGCGAGACCGTCGGCGGGTTGCCGATTGGCGGTCGAGTAGAGCTCTTGGTCGTCGGCGCCGGGCACGCGCGTCTGAAGCGCATAAATCAGTGCACCGCCGATGCCGAGCAAGGCGACGACGCCGACGCCGACGATGACCTTTGGCGACAGGCGGGTGATGCGCGGTGTTTCGGCGCGAAGGCGCATCGGAGCGACATTGTCTGTCTCACTCATGACGAGGGCCTTCCATCAGTGCGCACAATCCTTACGGTCTGCTGCCGATCCCCGCCGCCAAGACGAAGTTCGGCTGCGCCGAACAGGCGATCGACGATCAGGACGTGTTGGTAGATGCGGCTGTTGGCGATCTGGGCTTCGCCGTCCGGCCCGATGATCAACAGTGGCGGCATCTCGCCCTGCACGATGCCGCGTGGAAACTCGACAAAGACGCGCCGGCCGTCATCATAGACAGCGACAGGCCGCCAAGGTGGATTGTCGCCCTTAAGCCCGTAGCGATAGTTCCGCGCTGCGACAGCCGGAATGAGTGGTGTTGCCGGAATGGCTTGGCGCTGTCCGGCTGGCTGCTTTGGATAGGCCCAGGCCACCGCCGGCATATATGGCTTTTCGCCGGAACGCAGCTCGATCATGTAGGTGCGCCGGTCGGTGGTGATGACCAGGTTGGTCGAGATGTCGGCGCGTGTAGGCTTTACCAGCACATGTGTACGCCGGGTGATCCCGCTACCGCTCTCGGTGTCTCCGATGATCCAGCGAGCGGTGTCACCGGCGGCGATCGGGCCTGCGCCGGTCAGACTCTCGCCGAGTTCGAGCGCGATGTTGGTGATCTGCCCGGGCGCGGCATAGACCTGGTAGAGGGCGCCTTCGCTCCAGGGATAGATCTGGATGGCATTGTAATAGCCTTCGCGGCGTGGCTGGACGCGCGCGGCGGCATTGGCATTCTCGACACGCGCTGTCGGGGTCAAGGCGGCACTACCGCCACGTGCCGGGGTCCAGGCAGGCGGGATATGGAGAGCCTTCTGTTTGACATCTGCCGCAGCCATGGGGATCGCAGGGAGGGGCGGCACGTCGGCGTCGTAGCTGATCACAGGCGGTTTGCTGGTGGCGCAGCCCGCGAGCATGGCGGAAAGCAAAAGGACTGGAGTTACGGATTTGCGGAAGGACGGGTTGCCGCCTCTGCGGATCGTCGGCCGGTTCATTGGCTCATCTCCTGTGACCAGTTGATGGCATTGACATAGATGCCGAGCGGATTGGCGCGGAGCCTTTCGGCATCGCGTGGCGGCTGGATCACGTTGGTCAGGATTGCAGTCCAGCGCTGGGTCGTGGAGAGCTTCCCGCTCTCGTAATGGCGTTCGGTCCAGGCGACGCGGAACGAATCTGGCGAGGCGCGGATCACCGAGGAGACTTCAACCGCGATTTGTTGCTTGCCGACCTTGGTGAATGGGTCGTTGGTGCGAGCATAGTCGTTGAGCGCCGCAGCACCGCGATCCGTGGTCCAGTCATAGGCACGCAGCCAATTCTGGCGGACGATGATCGGGTCCGCCGGGATCGAGCGGACCTGTTCGATGAAGCGGGCGAGATGCCATGCGATCTGCGGATCGGTTGGCCGATAGTCGGCGCTTGCCGGCACGACAGCTTGCGCCTGACCGAGATTGTCGACTTGCACGATCCAGGGCACGACGGTCCCGCGCGTCGACTGCCAGACGAGTGCCGCGGCGAACACGCCGGAAAGGATCAACGATCCAAACGCCATGTAGCGCCAATTCTTGGCCTGAACGCGGGCCGAGCCGATGCGTTCGTCCCAGACCTGCGCGGCCTTTTGATAGGGGGTCTCGGGTTGAGGTGTCTTGCCGTAATGCGCGGCGGGTCGCCTGAAGAGGTTCATGAACGATCACTTGTCTGAAGGTTGACGGAAGAGGCGGAGGCATGGCTGTCGCCGGAGCGGATGGCGTGGGCGGTTGTCTGGACAGCATGGCTCATGTGGCCGGACCGACGCATACGCTGCGCCCAGCCGGGCGCATGGATGGTGGAAGCTGGCGCAGCCTCAGCCGTGCCTCCGACCGAGCCCATGGTCGAGGAGCCGCCGGTCGCGCTGAAGCCGGCCTTGACGCCGTCGGCGAAGCTTGACCTGACGCTAGCGGCAGCCCTGCGAAGCGGCGATGTCGCCGCGTTGCCTGCGACATGTGCAACGCCCCCCAGTCCGGAGGCGCTACCGGCCGCGCCGGACTGACCGAGGGAGGCGAGCGAATAGGCAGATGACGCCGCGCCAGAAGCGAGTGCACCGCCACGGACGGCTGCCGCGCCAGCCGAGACGGCGGCAGCGCCGCCCCTTGGCCGCAAGACCAGCAGCACCAGCAGCGGCCAGCGTCATACCACCTGCCGCAAGACCCGTGCCCACCGCCGCTCCGGCGCCAAGCTGGGGTCCACCGCTGACAAGCCCCGACGCAATGCCGGGACCGAAGATGCCGAGACCCAGCAGCGACAGGGCAGCGAGCACGACAGCCATCGCGTCGTCGATGCTCGGGGTCTGGCCGCCGAAACCTTGCGTGAACTGGCTGAACAATGTCGAGCCGATGCCGATGATCACGGCGAGCACCAGCACCTTGATGCCGGAGGAGACAACGTTTCCGAGCACACGTTCGGCCATGAAGGCCGTCTTGCCGAACAGTCCGAAGGGGATCAGCACGAAGCCGGCCAAGGTGGTCAGCTTGAATTCTATCAGTGTGACGAAGAGCTGAATCGCCAGAATGAAGAAGGCGAGGATGACGAGCGCCCAGGCGAAGAGCAGGCAGGCGATCTGGATGAAGTTCTCGAAGAATGCCACCCATCCCATCAAGTCGGAGATGGACGCAAGCAGCGTCCTGGCTGCATCGAGGCCGGTTTGTGCCACCTTGCCGGGGCGCATCAGGTCCGCCGTCGAGAACCCCGTGCCGGAGCCCTTGAGGCCGAGGCCCGCGAAACTGTCGAAGACGATGTTTGCGAGATTGTTCCAGTTGGAGATGAGATAGGCGAAGACGCCGACAAACAGTGTCTTCTTGACCAGCCGCGCCATGATGTCGTCGTCAGCGCCCCAGCTCCAGAACAGAGCTGCCAGCGTCACGTCAATGACGATCAGCGTGGTGGCGATGAAGGCGACTTCTCCGCCCAAAAGGCCAAACCCACTGTCGATGTAACGGGCGAAGACTCCGAGGAAGTTGTCGATAACGCCGGCGCCTCCCATGCTTCACCGCTCTTCCTGAATTCGCGGAGCAGGAGGCACGGGCGTGCGACCAAGGAACAGGTCGCGTGTTTCTGCCCAAACGCGCAGGCATTCGACGTCTTCAGCCGCCTTCAGTCCAAGCTGCTGGCACCGGCGCTGTCTCTCGTGCAGTTGATTGGCCTCGGGCCGTAGAACCAGCACCGGCGCCGTCGCGGGCACTGGTTGCTTCCGGGTCAGTTCAATCGCTGTCGCCGTGACGGCGACAGCGACGAACACGACTGCGCCGAGGCGCGCAAGCATCTTGCCATCCATCGATGTTCTCCTCTGGCCGTCAGTTGCCATTGTTGAACATGCGGGCATTGCCGGGCTCATAGCCGGAACCCGGGGTCAGGAAGCGGCGGCGCTGCTCCCGGCCCTGTTCGGCAGCGGCTGCACGTTCGGCGTCGGTGAGTGCCTGCGCCCGGCCATTGGCAGCGATGACTGCAGTGAGATCGGCGAGTTGCTGAGCCTGGAGCGCCAGTAGCTGGTTGCCGGCTTGTGTTGCCTGAAGCGCGCCGGCGGCATTCTGGCTCTGGCCGATCAGAGCCGACATCTGGGCACGATTGGTCTCGATGTTTTCCACGGCACCTGCCTGCACTCGCATGGCGTCCTGCAAGCCACCCACGGTGTTTTTCCAGCGTGTCCGCGCGTTGGCGACGAGCTCTTGATCGGAGGCCGACAAGGAGACGCTGCCATATTTCTGTTCGAACATCTGGTCGATCTGCTGCACGTCAAAGGCGATGTTCTGCGCCTGGCTGAGAAGCTGCTGCGTCTTCTGGACCGACTGCTGAAGCTGCTGGAGAGACGAGTACGGTAGGCTCGCCAGGTTCCTCGCCTGGTTGATGAGCATCTGCGCTTCATTCTGGAGACTTTTGATCTGGTTGTTGATCTGCTCAAGCGTGCGGGCAGCGGTGAGCACGTTCTGTGCGTAGTTGGTCGGATCGTAGACAATCCGACCAAAGAAGGCGTGCGCCGGGCTCGTCAGCGCGGGCGAAAGCGCTCCGGTCACAGAAAGAACCGTTGCCGCAATCAAGGCGGCGCGAAGCGTTGAGGGTTGGGTGGTCATGGCGTGGGTTCCTTCTCATACTGGGGGACGAGATTGGTGAGGTTGGGGATGAGGTCGACCGCCCAATCGACGCCGCGGGCGCGCAGCCAGGCGGCGAGGAAGCCGTCGCGGCCATGTTCACCGAGGATCTGCGCAATCAGCGTCTGGTCGGTTTTTGAGGATGCGGCGCAAAGCGCGAGAGCGACCTCGGAAAGCCCGAGTTCAAAGAGCCGGTTGCCCTGCCTAGACTGGCAATAGTAGTCGCGCTTAGGCGTCGCGCGCGCTAGGATCTCGATCTGGCGATCGTTGAGGCCGAAACGTCGGTAGATAGCGGTGATCTGCGGTTCGATTGCGCGTTCGTTCGGCAGCAAGAACCGGGTCTGGCAGCTCTCGATGATAGCGGGCGCGATCGCGGAGCGGTCGATGTCGGACAGCGATTGCGTGGCGAAGACGACGCTGGCGTTCTTTTTGCGCAACGTCTTCAGCCACTCCCGGATCTGGCCGGAGAAGCCATCGTCGTCGAGTGCGAGCCAACCCTCGTCGATGATGATGAGCGTAGGCGACCCGTCGAGCCGGTCCTCGATGCGGTGAAAGAGATAAGAAAGCACCGCAGGCGCGGCAGCCGTACCGACCAGCCCCTCGGTTTCGAAGGCCTGGATAGATGTCTCGCCGATCCGCTCGAACTCGGCGTCAAGTAGCCGGCCATAAGGACCTCCGACGCAGTAGGGGCGTAGTGCCTGTTTCAGGTCATTTGACTGGAGCAGGACGTTGAGGCCGGTGATTGTGCGCTCGTGGACCGGAGCACTGGCGAGAGAGGTCAGTGCCGACCACAGATGCTCCTTGATCTCTGGCGTGATCGTGACGCTTTCACGTACCAGGATCGAGACAATCCAGTCAGCTGCCCAGGCACGCTCCGGTACGTGATGGATGCGCGCGAGTGGCTGGAGTTGTACCGGCTCGCCAGTATCACCAGTCAGGTCGCCACCAAGATCGTGCCAGTCGCCGCCCATGGCGAGCGTAGCGGCGCGGATCGAGCCGCCGAAATCGAAGGCGAAGACCTGCGAATGGCGATAGCGGCGGAACTGCAGTGCCATCAGGGCGAGCAGCACTGATTTGCCAGCACCTGTTGGGCCTACGATCAGCGTGTGACCGACATCGCCGACATGAAGGCAAAAACGGAACGGGGTTGAGCCTTCGGTCTTACCGTATAGCAGAGGGGGCGCTGCGAAATGCTCATCTTTTTGTGGTCCTGCCCAAACAGCCGAAAGCGGGATCATGTGGGCTAGATTGACCGTGGAGAGCGGCGGTTGCCGCACATTGGCGTAGACGTGACCGGGCAACGAACCTAGCCAGGCGTCGACGGCATTTATGGTCTCGGGCGTGCATGTGAAGTCGCGCCCCTGGATGACCTTCTCGGCGAGCCGCAGCTTTTCGTCGGCGACACGCGGATCGGCATCCCAGACGGTGAGCGTCGCAGTGACATAAGCCTGTGCGGCATAGTCGGCGCCCAGTTCCTGCAGGGCGAGATCGGCGTCGGCAGCCTTGTTGGCCGCGTCTGTGTCGACCAAAGCAGCAGCCTCGTTGGTCATCACCTCCTTGAGGATTGCTGCGATCGACTTGCGCTTGGCGAACCATTGCCGCCTGATCTTGGTCAGCAGCTTCGTCGCGTCAGCCTTGTCGAGGAGGATTGCGCGGGTCGACCAACGATAGGGGAATGCGAGACGATTGAGCTCGTCGAGGATTCCAGGCGTGGTCGCGGTCGGAAAGCCGACGATGGTGAGAATACGAAGATGTTGGTCGCCAAGACGTGGCTCGAGCCCGCCAGCGAGGGGCCGGTCCGCGAGCAGCGCGTCAAGATGCATCGGCGTCTCGGGAACGCGCACTCGATGACGTTCGGTCGAAATGCAGGCATGGAGATAAGACAGAGTCTCGACATCGTCGAGCCATGCGCAATCCGGCATGAAACCTTCGACGAGTTGCAGCACACGGTCGGTGCGGTCGATGAAGCCGGCGACGATCTCGTGCGGATCGACGCCGCTTTCGGCTTTGCCTTCATAGAGCCAGCTTTCCGCGCGCGCGGTGTCCTCGGCTGGGGGCAGATAAGTGAAGGTCAGGAAATAGCAGGACTCGTAGTGGGCTCCGGCCTCTTCGAAGCCGGCCTTGCGTTCGGCATCGACCAGGGCGGAGGCGGGGTCTGCGAATGTGCTTTCCGGATAGGCACCGGCTGCATGACGCTGGGCTTCGACGAAGATCGCCCAGCCCGAGCCGAGGCGGCGGAAAGCGTTGTTAAGACGGCTTGCGATGCTGACCAACTCAGCTGCGACCGAACTGTCGAGATCCGGGCCGCGGAATCGGGCGCTGCGCTGGAGACTGCCATCCTTGTTGAGGACAACGCCCTCGCGCACGAGCGCTGCCCAGGGCAGGAAGTCCGAGAGGCGGGCATTTCGGTTTCGGTATTCGGCAAGGTTCATCATGGCGATTACCTCACGCCCTGAGGTGGCCGGGGATGCGCAGATGCCTGCGCACAACCTCGGCGAACATCGGATCTCGCTTGGCGGCCCAGGCGGCAGCAAGGTGCCCGATCAACCCCAGCGCGATCCCAATGATCCAGAGCCGCAGGCCGAGCCCGAGGGCCGCAGCCAATGTGGCGTTCAGGATGGCGATCGAGCGTGGGGCGCCGCCGAGCAGGATGTGTTCCGTGAGCGCCCGATGAACAGGTGCGCTGAAGCCTGGGACTGGTTCCTCCATCAGACAAGCGCTCCGCCGCCGAAGCTAAAGAAGCTGAGGAAGAAGCTCGATGCGGCGAAGGCGATCGAGAGGCCGAAGACGATCTGGATCAGACGTCGGAAGCCGCCCGAGGTGTCGCCGAAAGCGAGCGTCAGACCGGTCACGATGATGATGATCACGGCGATGATCTTGGCGACCGGGCCCTCGATTGACTGCAGGATCTGCTGCAGTGGCTGTTCCCAGGGCATGGACGAGCCCGCGGCGTGTGCGACAGGGGCGACCGCGAGTGCGAGGGCGGTGACCGAGCAAAATGCCGCGATACGGCGTCCGGCTTGGGAAAAGGGTGGGGTCATCAGGAGGTTCCTTCGTTGTTGGAGTTGATGGGGGCGATGCGATAGTCGCCGCCGGGGTCGAGCCCCTCGACGCGAGCAAGTTCAGCAAGTCGTCGGGCGGAACCGCGCCCGGAAAGGACCGCGACGAGGTCGATGGTTTCCGCGATCAGTGCGCGCGGGACGGTGACGACGGCTTCCTGAATGAGCTGCTCGAGGCGCCGCAGGGCGCCGATTCCAGTGCCGGCATGGAGGGTGCCGATGCCGCCGGGATGGCCGGTGCCCCAGGCTTTGAGGAGATCTAGCGCTTCGGAGCCGCGCACTTCGCCGATTGGAATGCGGTCGGGTCGCAGGCGAAGCGACGATCGAACGAGATCGGATAGGGAGATCACGCCTTCTTTGGTACGAAGGGCCACGAGATTGGGCGCGGCGCATTGCAGTTCGCGCGTGTCCTCGATCAGGACGACGCGATCTGAGGTCTTGGCGACTTCCGCAAGAAGGGCATTGGTGAGCGTGGTCTTGCCAGTCGACGTGCCACCAGCAACCAGAATGTTGGCGCGCGCCGCAACTGCCTGACGCAGCGCAGTCGCCTGCTGCGCGGTCATGACGCCGGCTGCAACATAGTCGTCGAGGGTGAAGACGGCGACAGCCGGCTTTCGGATCGCGAAGGCGGGTGCTGCGACGACAGGCGGCAGAAGCCCTTCGAACCTCTCTCCCGTTTCGGGCAACTCCGCCGAAACACGCGGATTGCCGGAATGTACTTCGGCGCCGACATGGTGGGCGACGAGGCGAATGATGCGTTCGCCGTCTGCGGCCAGGAGCGTGCAACCTGTATCTTCAAGCCCGCCGGAGAGGCGATCGATCCAGAGCCGCCCATCGGGGTTCAGCATCACCTCGACGATGGACGGATCTTCCAGAAACCCGGCGATCGCGGGTCCCAGTGCGGTGCGCAGCATGCGCGCACCGCGCGAGGATGCTTCTGAGTGTCGTTGAGAAGTCGCCACGTAGTCCCCGTTCTCGTTCCGGTGGCGCGCCGCGCGACCCTGATCGGGGATGATTAAGAGAGCCAGAAATCAGGCAGGTTCAACAGGTTTCAGGGGGCGTAGTAGAGTAGCGTGAAAATACAGGCGAATGGCGGGGAGCTACGTCTTATGACCAGGCATCTGGTGATCGATACCAGCATGATGCGATCTCATGACTTGCGGAAGCATCTGTCGGAAACAGAAACGACATTGCTGTTTTGGCGGATGGCACATGGGTAGCGGCCTATGAGGGAACGCTCGTCCGTCGCCTGCTCGCGGCGTATTACCATGTGCTGCCGGGCCGCCTTAGATGCGTAGAACTTACATCGCAACGACGCCGAGATGCCGTATCGGCTTGGCTCCGGAAACCGCCTCCGCTGCGCGTACAATGCCCTGCGCGTCGATGCCATAGTGCCGGTATAGATCGGCAATGGTGCCCGTCTGGCCGAAATGCTCGACGCCGAGCGGCCGAATGCGGTGGCCATGGACAGACCCGATCCACGCCAGCGTGGCGGGGTGACCATCGACCACTGTGATCAGCCTGCAGTGGGGCGGTATCTCCTCGAGCAGGCGCTCGATATGGCTTCTGGCGTGTATCAGGCCGCGTTCGCGTGCCCGCTGGGCCGCAGTCCATCCGGCGTTGAGCCGGTCGGCCGAGGTAATGGCGAGCAGGCCGACATCTCGCCTGTCTTCCCCCATCAGCCCGACCGCCTCGATCGCTTCGGGAGCGACGGCGCCCATATAGACGACCACCACCTCGGCATTGGGGCCGGGCTTGCGCATCCAGTAGCCGCCGTTGACGATCTCTTCCGAAAGTCTGGGGCCGATCTGGCGGTTCACCTGGTCGATGGATCGGGTTGAAAGCCTGAGGTAGACCGAACCGCCGACGGCATCCCTGAGCCAGGTTGCCTCGTCCGGCACGGCCTCGCCGGAGCGTTGGATGTAGTCGAAGGAGAAGCGCAGTATGGTCGCCAGTTCGTCGACAAAAGCGGGCTCGAAGGCCGCCAACCCGTCTTGCGCCATGCCGATCAGTGGGGTCGCTATCGACTGGTGAGCGCCACCTTCCGGCGCCAGCGTGACGCCGGATGGCGTCGCGGCGACAATGAAGCGGGCGTCCTGGTAGCAGGCATAATTCAGCGCATCGAGACCGCGTTCGATGAACGGGTCGTAGAGGGTTCCAACCGGCAACAGGCGCTCGCCGAAGATCGAATGCGAAAGACCCAGCGCCGACAACATGATGAACAGATTCATCTCGGCGATGCCGAGCTCGATGTGCTGGCCCTTGGGCGAGAATTCCCAGTTGAAGGTCGACGGGATGCGTTCCTTACGAAACAGGTCGGCCATTTCGTTTCGCGCGAACAGGCCGCGGCGGTTAACCCAGGCGCCGAGATTTGTAGACACAGTGACGTCGGGTGAGGTTGTGACGATGCGCCGTGCGAACTCGCTGTCCTGTTTGCCGATCTCGTGCATCAGCAGGCCAAAACCCTGCTGGGTCGAAATTTGAGGCTGGGCGGGCGCCTGCAATACCTCGGGCACGTCGATTTGCGCCGACGCATAGCGCCTCTTGCCCTTGGCTATGAAAGGCGCCTTGCGAACAAAATTGGCTACCTGCACCGCCGGTTGGACAAGGCCTTCGAATGGCTCCCATTCGTGGCCAGGCCGCACACCATGCGCGGCGCGCAGGCTGTCGACTTGCGCTGGGTTCATGAGGCCGGCGTGATTGTCCTTGTGGCCGGCGAGCGGAAGACCGAACCCCTTGATCGTATAGGCGATGAAGCAGACCGGGCGGTCATGCGTACGGGCCTTTTCGAATGCTTCTATCAGCGTCGGCAGGTCGTGGCCGCCGAGATTGGTCATCAGTTGCGACAGTTCCTCGTCACTGCGGCTCTCGATCAGCCGTGAAACCGCGCCTTGGTCACCCATATCGTCGAGCAGGCGCTTCCTCCAGGCAGCGCCGCCTTGGAACGTCAAGGCCGAATAGAGCTGGTTCGGGCAGCGGTCGATCCATTGCCGAAGGGCTTCGCCCCCTGGTTCGGCAAAAGCCTGCTCCTGCAACTGTCCGTATTTGAGCAGAACGACATCCCAACCGAAGTTTTGAAACAGGGATTCGAACCGTTCCCACAGGCCCTCGCGCACGACCGCGTCGAGGCTTTGCCTGTTGTAGTCGACGATCCACCAGGTGTTACGCAGGCCATGCTTCCACCCTTCCAGAAGCGCCTCGAAGATGTTGCCTTCGTCCATCTCGGCGTCGCCGATTAGCGCGATCATCTTTCCGTCGGGCAGCTGCTTGGCCATCCCTTTGGTGTGCAGATAGTCTTGGACCAGCGAGGCAAACAGCGTCTGCGCAACGCCGAGGCCGACCGAACCGGTCGAGAAGTCGACGTCGTCCACATCCTTGGTGCGGGATGGATAGGATTGTGCGCCCTTGTAGCCGCGAAAATTCTGCAGCTTTTCCAAGGTCTGGTTGCCAAACAGATACTGGATCGCGTGGAACACCGGACTCGCATGCGGCTTGACCGCCACCCGGTCCTCGGGCCGGAGGATTTCGAAATAAAGCGCCGTCATGATCGTCGCCAGGGACGCCGACGACGACTGGTGGCCGCCAACTTTAAGCCCATCGTCGCTGGGACGGATATGGTTGGCATTGTGGATCATCCAGGTGGCGAGCCACAGTACTTTTTTCTCCAGTGCTGCCAGCAACTCCAGTCGATCTTTTTCCACGAAATCCTCCCTCGAATTTGTGACGACCATAACTGGATGATCGCAGCGATTTCAGTCAATTTTGACTGCAGAGAGCGGAAGTATTGGCTGGTTTTGCGAAAAGTGTCCCGATATATGACGAACTATGGCAAAACCAATCATCGATGCGATCGACCGCAAAATCCTGACAATCCTGCAATCTAACGCGCATGCGACGAGCGACGAGATTAGCCGGGAAGTCGGGCTCTCCCCGTCGCCCTGCGCCCGCCGGGTTCGGAATCTGGAAGAGATGGGCGTGATCAAAAGTTACGTGGCCGTTGTCGACCAGGTGAAGGTCGGCCTGCCGATCAGCGTCTTCGCCTCGATTAAGCTGGAGCGGCAGCGGGAGGAAGAACTTGACCGGTTCGCCAGGGCCGTCCAGCGCTGGCCGGAGATCGTCGAATGCTACCTGATGACAGGTCAGCGCGACTACCTGCTTCGGATCGTCGTGAAGGACCTCGAGGCTTACGAAGCTTTCCTCAAGCGAACGCTCACCCGGCTCGAAGGCGTTGCCTCGATTGAATCGAGCTTCGCGTTGGGGCAGGTGAAGCACGCGCAGCCGCTGCCGATCGAATAACCGCCACAAGACCATCCAAGCGAACGCCCGCTCCAGCATTGCGCTTCCTGCCTTCTATCAAGTCGAGCACGGTGCGGGCGGCCTCGGGTACATTGGTGCCTGGCCCGGACATTGCCGAGACGCGACCGATACTCGCTGGATTTTCTCCGCGAAATCCGAGTGCGCCTCAACCATCGTGGTCGCTCCTAAAGGCCGCCTTCGGTCGAGTGATGCTGATCAACATCATCTGGAATCTCTCGCAGAAAACTCTGGCCCTTCTGCAGTCGCTTGCCGAGCGTTTCGACGAAGCCTTCGAAACGCTCTCGTCCCTTGGCCTGAGCCGCGGCTTGCGCCTCAGGCGGCAGTGGCGGGGTGATCGAAAGCCAGAAGCGCACGAAAAGGGCGAGGGTTTCCGCGGTCACGCCAAGATCGCGCTCCATCCGCTGGATTTGCCTGGACAGTCGATCGAGCCGGCGTGCGAAGGCTGCTTCACGCGCATCGGCGTGATCGGGCGACAGAAACGAACTGACAGCCGCCTCTACGATGGCCGACCTGGGCAATTTCTTGCGATCGGCAAGCTCGTTGATGCGCCCGATGAGCTCCACCGGCAGGGTGAGATTGAGCCGATCACGCATGCCCTAGAGCTCCATACCGTCGCCTGGGTCGAGTGCGACCTGGCGTGCGATGCCGCTCATCTGACGGCGCAGCGCCTGACGACGCCGAACGGCGTCCTCCGGCTCGTCGTCGAGGATATGCGCGAACTCCTGAGCAGGCGTATGATCCGTGGTTTCTTTTGCGATGGCCACGTGTTCGGGGAGCTCCGGTTCGCGGCGCAGCCCCGCATTGGCGCTGTCTGGCACTTCAGCGGTTGCTGATACGGGATGGGGATCCTGCGGTAGGACTGTCGACCAGTTGTCGCGTCGGCTGGTCCTGTCCAATTCGGATGGATCCGGCGGCTCCATGACGCGTTCGCGGAAGCGCACATCCTCATAGTAGCGCGCCTTTGTTGCCCGTATCGGCGGCGTACCTGCGATCATGACGATTTCTTCGGCCGGTGGTAGTTGCATGACTTCACCGGGGGTGAGAAGGGGCCGTGCCGTTTCTGAACGCGAGACCATCAGGTGCCCGAGCCATGGCGAGAGCCTGTGGCCGGCATAGTTCTTCATCGCCTTCATTTCTGTGGCTGTGCCGAGAGCATCGGAGACGCGTTTGGCGGTCCGCTCGTCATTGGTCGCGAAACTCACCCGCACATGGCAATTGTCGAGGATCGAGTTGTTGGCGCCGTAGGCCTTTTCGATCTGATTCAGCGACTGAGCGATGAGAAAGCTCTTGATGCCGTAGCCGGCCATGAAGGCAAGCGCGGACTCAAAGAAATCGAGGCGACCGAGAGCTGGGAACTCGTCGAGCATCATGAGGATGCGATGCTTGCGTTTCGTGGTGTGCAGGTCCTCGGTGAGCCGTCGGCCGATCTGGTTGAGGACGAGGCGGATCAGTGGCTTTGTTCGGGATATGTCCGATGGCGGGACGACCATGTAGAGCGTCGTCGGCTTTGCCTCGGCTGTGAAATCCGCGATGCGCCAGTCGCAACGGCCAGTCACTTCCGCGATGACCGGATCGCGATAGAGGCCGAGGAAGGACATGGCAGTAGAGAGCACGCCGGATCGTTCGTTGTCGGATTTGTTGAGGAGCTCGCGCGCCGTCGACGCGACAACCGGATGCGGGCCGGCCTCGCCGAGATGCTTCGTCGTCATCATCGCTGCTAGCGTTGCTTCGATCGGGCGGCGTGGATCGGAGAGAAAGGCGGCGACGCCGGCAAGGGTTTTATCTTCCTCGGCATAGAGGACATGCAGGATCGCACCGACCAGAAGGGAGTGGCTGGTCTTTTCCCAGTGATTGCGTTTGTCGAGCGAACCTTCCGGGTCGACCAGAATATCGGCAACGTTCTGCACGTCGCGCACCTCCCAATCGCCGCGACGAACCTCAAGCAGGGGATTGTAGGCGGCTGATTTCGGATTGGTTGGATCGAAGAGCAGTACGCGACCATGCCTGTTACGGAAGCCGGCTGTGAGTTGCCAGTTCTCGCCCTTGATGTCGTGAACGATTGCAGAGCCCGGCCAGGTCAGGAGCGTAGGCACCACAAGGCCGACGCCCTTGCCGGAACGTGTCGGCGCAAAGCACAGCACATGCTCGGGCCCGTCATGGCGCAGATAATCGTGATCGAGCCGGCCAAGCACGACGCCGTCCGAGCCGAGAAGCCCTGCGGCCTCCACCTCCGTCCTTTGGGCCCATCTGGCAGAGCCGTAGGTCTGGACGTTCTTGGCCTCGCGAGCGCGCCAGACCGACATGCCGATGGCGACGGCGATCGCGATGAAGCCGCCTGAGGCCGCAATGAAGGCGGCCCTGTTGAAGATCTCGGGTGCGTAGGCTTCGAAGAAGTACCACCACCAGAATAACGCGGGCGGATAGTAGATCGCGACACCACCGAGCTTGAACCAGGGCGTGCCGAGCTGCGCCTGATACCCAAGCTGCCAGGCAACATATTGGGTCGCAGCCCAGGTCGTGGCGATCACGATCAGAAGGACCACTGCGATTGGCCCCCAGAGGATTTTGGTCGCTGACATGCGTGATCTCTTTCCGTGGTTGTCAGAGGCCGAGGTCGCGCTTGCGGCCGACAGTGAGTTCTATGCCGCCGCTGACCTTGGTCATGCCGGCGACATGCTGACCGAGCTTGCGATCGAGGTCGCGCGACCACGGCACGAGCTGGAAGCCGAGACCGCTATCAATCATCGCGAAGCGGCCGGACGAGAGAGCAAGCCGCTGGCGCACGACGCCCTCGACGTGCTGGCCGGCTATCGTTTTCACATGCGGCAGACCGGTCTCGGCCGAAAGCTTCTCGCCGACGGCATCGAGCTCGCGGCGGCGGAGCGTGGCGAGGAGATCTCTTTGCATGATGATACGCTGGCCGTCGCGCCGGGCGCGTCCTTGATCGGCGAGAAGTTCGGCCCGCGCCTGCATGGCCTCGCGTACCTCGCGGCCAAAACCGGCCTCCGACAGCGGCATGGCATCGCGCTCGACTAGGCGATGATCGATCCAGGTAGCACCGGGTGCTGTGACCTGCGCTTGAAGGTCGAGATCGGACCGCAACGCAAGCACCAATGTCGGGCGTTGGTCGTGCGTGCCACTGAAGTGACGGACTTCAACAATGCCGCCATTTGCGGGAGCCAGATCGAAGGCTTCGACGCCCCGGAGGCGGACATGGTGAGCACGACCGTCGACCCCATCGATGACGGCGTAGGCCTCGCCGGTCAGCTCGTCGTGAAGGCCGCGATCGACAAGTCGCCCAATGATCGGCAAGCCGGAGGTTCCGCCGTCGACCGCATAATCGCCAACGCCGCGATCCTGGCCGCGCTCGGTGAAGGCGCGGTGCATCGTCTTGATGATATCGCCGCGCATGCCGAGATCGCGCAGAGTGCGTTCAGCTTCGAGACCAACGACCCATTCTCCAGAATTGCCCTGGATGGCGAGCCCTAACTTCTCGATATGCTGGAGCCGGCCGACCATGAGGCGCCGGAGCTCCGGATCAACTGTTGCGGATCGGTCTGGCCTGAGATCGACGTAGCCGGTCTCATCGGCTGCGCGCTGGATCTCTCGGTCGATCCGCGTCCAACGCTCGGCGGTGATTTCCTTTTCAAGTGCGCTGTGGATTTCGTGCTCCGGCTTCGGGCCGAGCTCGATATCGACGAGATCGTCGGCGCGGGAGCGCAGACCGCGGCTGATATAGTCGCGAGAGACGACGAGGTCGGCGCCGACCTCGTCGACGCCGCGCACGAGCAGATGCACATGCGGGTTGTCGGTGTTCCAGTGGTCGACGGCGATCCAGTCGAGGCGGGTACCAAGATCGGCTTCCATCTGGCGCGCCAGATCTCGGGTGAAGGCCTTGAGGTCGGTCATTTCGGCTGCGTCCTCCGGCGAGACGATGAAGCGGAAATGATGCCGGTCGTCCTTGCAGCGATTGGCGAAGGCGAGATCTTCGGCACGATCGTTGTTGGCGTCGAACATCACGCCCTTCTCTCCATCTCGGCTGACGCCCTCGCGCTTGAGATACGAGACATGGGCGGAGAACGGTGCTGAACGGAATGCCCGCCCCTGATGGCGGGCGATACGCGCCTTGATGACGACGCGGCGACGCGAGGAGAAGATGCGGGAGCGTCCGAAGACATTGCGCCCGCGTCCGAAGGTCGAGCGGCCGAGCCGGTTTCCCGCCTTGCTTAAGGGGGCGCCGCCGGAGATGTGGCCGGCGCGCTTGGCCGCGGTGAGGACCTGATTGACGAAGCTCTTGGTCCTCGGCGCCTTCGTCGAACGAATGCTCCCTGGCTGGATGCGGAAGTCGCGGTCACCCTCGCTCATGACTATGCCCGCGGTTGTGAGCGGAGGCTGGTCGTGCATCTCGAAGCATTGAAAACATTGGAACAATTCGGGCAGCATGCCCGCGACCGCCCGGCATGCACCGGAAAACGCAAGCCATGCCAATGGCTTAACGCATTTCGGGCATACGCTTTTATCTCGCCGTCCTCTGTCGTTTCTCCAGCACCAACGCCGTACATTGCCCAGCGCTGCCGGATGCCCGCCACACACCGCCATTCTGCGACGACAGTCAAAACGGGTCTCCCATACCGGTGCGCGCGGCGAAGAGGCAGTTCGAGCGCGGCTTGATGGCAATGGCATCGGGCATAACGGAGCGCTCCGCGGCTGCACTATTCTCGCGCTCGAACGGCGTCGGCTCAGTGCCGGCGGCGGCTCGAACGAAAAGCGGCGAGCTGGGCCACGGCAGCGTTGCCGCACCGCCAGATGCCACCGGCGTCGACGCCCACTCGGTGAATGAACCGCCGTCGATCAGAGGGGAAAGTGTTTCGACATAGGCCAGGGTTTCGGCCGGTAAAGGGTGTCCGTTGAGATAGGCTTCGTAGCGTGCCGGCCCCGCATTATATGCGGCGAGGAAACCAGGAGAGCCGAAGCGATCGTGCATCTCACGCAGATAGGCGGTGCCCGCCAGGATGTTGTCGCGCGGATCGAACGGGTCCTGTCCGAGAAGCCATCGGGCGCGTAGCTCGTCCCAGGTACCAGGCATGATCTGCATCAGGCCAAGCGCGCCGGCGCTGGACACGGCGCGCTCGTCGCCTGCGCTTTCCTTGCCTAAGACGGCGTGTATCCAAGCAGCCGGAACTGCGAAGCGTCGAGAAGCTTCGGCGATGTGGGCGGCGTAAGGATCAGTGGGTACCGCGTTGGCTTGGGCGATGCACGGGCCGACCGAGCAGGCTGACAAAAGGAGGCCGGAAAGAAGACGAAGCGCGAACCGGCGAACCGGATGTCGCTGTCCGGCGACCGATCGGCTGCGCGTTGGGCGCAGCCGAGAAGCGATAGAAACGTTGCGGCAGGGCATGACTCAAGCCGTCTCGCTGCGGTCGCGTGGACGGCTCCAGTGCAACGACCATGCGGTTGCGTCGTCACTATTCCGGAAAAGGCGTGCGCGGATCGGTTCGTGGAAGGTCGGGTCGTCGAACTGCAACGAGACATACTCCCCTGCCTTCTCGCTGGCGCGTGTCCAGCCTGCGCCGATCTCCGGTCCGTCATCGGTGCCGCGCAGCACGCGATAGTCGGGTGTGTTGTCACCGTCGCCTGGCTCGCTCGGAACGATGGTGAGTTCGAGGTCGAGCGTGAATGTGTGGATGCGGCCTGAGAAGCTGCCTCCTTCGCGCATGAACTGTCCGATCTGTGGCATGGATAACTTCCTTGCTGGTTTGGCGGTGGTGGGAGTGGCGGCGAAACGTAAGCCGCCGCTGGCGCGCTCACCGCGTTGACGCGCGCCATTCGAAGCGGCCGTCACCTTCCTCGTCGGTCCAAAGAGGGATGGCGCGGCCGAAGATGCGGTCGAGGGAAGTCGGGCCGAAGTAGCGGCCGTCCAGGCTGTCGCGGACCTCCCAGTTCATGAGGAAGATTTCGCCGCTGGAGATGCTCAGGCATCCGCGCCAGGCCGGCAGTGGACGGCCCGCACGATCGTGCTCAAGCGCGGTTCCAGCCTCGATGCCGTCGACGGTGATGAGGACGTTTGTGCGGCAGACGGTTTGCCCGGAGACCGCGCGAACACGCTTGAGTAGCGGCAGGCCTTTCGGCAGATAGCCACGCGCGGCGAGGAAGGTCGCGAGAGGCTCCGGCGCATCGACGGCGACTAGATCCGTGACTTCGAGGGAGCTATTGAAATCGAGGGCGTAGAGGCCGATCGGTGCGCTGGCCGAGACGTTCCAGATCAGCCTGATCGGCATCGGCGCGAGCGCCGGATAGCCGACGCTTGCCGTCGCGAGTGCGGTCGTGAGGAGGATACCGAAACGGCTCATGGCTTCACCCTCAAGCGTTGAAGGAAGCCCCGATGCTGCTCGAGCGTGTACGACCGCGGCTCTAGGCCCGCTGTCATTCGGTTATGAATGTGTCGCCAGTGATCGGGCGATACGGCTTCGGGATCGATGCCCAGACGTTCAATTGCATCTATGACCTGAAGCACGCGCTCGACCTTGGGCCAGCTATCGACCTTGAGCAGGATGTCGCCGCCTGGACGCACGAATGGCAGCGTCTGATAGGCTTCGCCGCGTGCGACCGCCCGAACAATATCGATCCTTGAGATCACTGTGCCGAAGTCATTGGAAGCCCAACGGACGAAGGCGAAGATCGTGCCGGGCTGGAAAAAGAGGAGGCGACGGCGGCGATCTATACGTTGTTCGTGTGCTGCCTGACCGAAGCGGATCCAGTACTCGATCTTCTTCTCGACAAAGGTCAGCTCGACATGGGTGAGGAGCGCGACGTTCATGACGCGCCCTCCACCAGCGTGGAGTGGTCGTCCTCATCCTTGCGACAGCAGGGGAGCGTTAGAAAGATTCTGAAAGAATCTGGGTTAGTGACGTTACGCCGACCGCAAGGCACTGAAAGACGGCGAGGAATCGTCAGTTCCAGTCCCTGATAGCACGAGGATCGGGTCCCCGATGGCACGATAGGGGCAGTCCCCAATAGCACGAGCGTATTCACAGCTTATCCCCGAAGCGCGCTGATGATTTCCGAGCCGGGCGCGGTGAGGCGGCAGGATTGGTGGCGACGAAGGTGAGGACATCCGGTCCGTCGACCTGGAGTTCGATGCCGAGGCGGTAGCCAGGCAGCGGTTGTCGTCGGGCAATGTCGCGCAGGTCGTATGCGAAGTGCTTGAGCGGTGAGAGGCTGCCGGACTTGTGGTGCAGATGGGCGAAGTCGAATCTCCAGCCGAAGGGCTGGTGTCCGCCATGCTTGCGCACGATGCGGTACAGCCAACGCTCGAGGCCCCCGGTCAGATCGAAATAGGCTCGGTCGATGGTGAGCACGAGCGCGTCGTCGAGGACGGCGCGATAGAACCAATCCGGCAAGATCAGTTCGACGCCGACTGGGCGTCCATCCCGGTCGGTCCGCTCTTGCCATTCATTCAGCCAGGAGAAGCGATGGCGCCGGCCCTCGGCCGGCTGACGGATGGAGGTCGCGATCGTGGTAGACTGGAGACGATCGAGGGCAGCTTTCAGGCGCTGATAGTCACGTGAGCTGACGCCGCGTCCGGTAAAGGTCAGGATCTCGTAGGGCGTCGTAGCCATCAGTCGTGAAGTTCGGAGTCCGGCATCGCGGGCGTTGACGATCTGGCTGGCCGCCCAGATCAGGATGTCTGCGTCCCAGATCGTTGCCATGCCGTGATCCGGCACGGCCTCGACCCGGATGGTTACGCCGCCGGCCTTGAAGTCGATGGGTTCTGTCCGTTTCGACTTTGCGAGGGAAAAGAATGGATAGGCCATGAGATCCTGTGCATCGCGGGGAGCGAAGTCGCCGGGGAGCGCATGGAACAGATCAAGCTGTCCGCGCTCCGAAGGTGGACAAGTACGCGCCGTCAAGGGGAAGAGCCGAGCGATCAGCGGGCCAATCGGCCGGCATGTGCCGCGGGGATGAGAGAATGGCGTTTGGCGGGCAGGACGGTACCTCGCGGGTCGGAGGTTGAGGTCATGGCTCCGCGATGTGCCCAGGCCTGGAGATCGTCGATTGAGTAGACGACCCGGCCGCCGAGTTTGCGATAGCCTGGGCCCGTTCCGTAGGTGCGGTGCTTTTCCAGAGTCCTGGCCGACAGGCTCAGAAACGTGGCGGCTTCCTTGGTGCGCAGAAAGCGCGGTGGCAAGCCGGCGTTTCGACCGTTCATCGGGATATCTCCATCGCGTTTGTGAGAGCCGCAGGGATAAAGCGGCGGACAAGGGCGATGATGGAGAAGGGCTCCGGCGTTGTTCAGGTGCGAAATGGATGGGGCCTATTTCGCACTGACAGGTACACGGCTGCAGCACTTGGCACCGGCATTCAGGTGTCGCGCCGCCGGAACCGCAGGAGCTTGCGGTAGCCGCCTTCAATCATTCTGTAGCCATCGCGAATGAGGCGCAGCGTTGCGTAACGAAATGGCGAATCTTGCCAGTCCTCAGCGACGATGAAGCGGGGACCGAACAGGGCGTGGGCTATGTCGAAATGGGAGGCCCCTTCGATGCGGCCGTCGAGAGCGCGAAGCATATGGCCGAGACGAGTGCGTTGCGATGACGTCAGGCGTTTATCAGGCACTCTGCTTCCCTTGGACGATCTGACAAATCTATCCAGCGATAACAGTCGTTCGGATACCTTTGCGTCGAGGGGTACTATCGCAGCCAGGGGTTGCGCAGGGTCGGTGCCGTAAAGCAGCGCGATCTGGCAGCTATTTGCTGTCGAGAGGGTACGCAGGTGTTCACCGAGCTCGTCACGCTTTGAAGCCGCCGGCGGCAAAGTGGCGACGATGTCCGCGTCGTCTGCCAGCAGCGGCGGCGTGTTGATGAGCAGGATAACACCCGGATCGACCTCGGGTGTCCAGTAAACCGGCTGCTTGGTTGCCGGGCGATCAGGATTTGCTGGAAAATCGAAGCCCCCACTGCGACCGCAGTTCGTTCGGGGACATGGAATTCGGCGCGGGGTTGATTTGCTGCATGTCTGCGAATTCGCGCTGGTAGGTTGGATTGCGGCGGAGGAATTCCCAGGCGAGGGCATCAGGAGTGACGTTGCTTATGAAGTCGTAGGCCTGCGAGCTGCGCCACTCAGACGAATCCGGCTTCATGCATCCTCCTGCGATTTGCGGACCATCCCCGTAATGCAGTGGAAAAGCAGAGAGAATCCCGGAAAACCGGGATTGACCGGAAGTGATTGATGGGCTGTGCGCCTACCTCAGGCTGTCGAATGAGGTCGGCGCCCGACCTCTTGAGGCTTTGTCATGTGCTGCCACTCAATTAGCCCCGACGTCGGTCACAAGCTTGAACAGGCAGTCACCGGGAGCGGCGAGGGCCGGTGCACGGCGGCAGGCGACGAGGCCGGACTGCGCGAAACGGATTTCTTCAGGCGCTCTGTGGGGGCCTTCGAGCGGAAAAAGGAAGCCTGCGGATTGGCCAGCTTCGACAGAGTCGCCGAGTTCGACAGCAGGTTCGAAGATGCCGTGAATGGGGGCATATGTGAACGCCCCCCTCCCGGTGACCTGCATCAACCGAACAGGCGGCGGCGATTTGGTTTCGGCATTGGGCAAAATGCCCATATGCTTGAAGATGCGGTAGAGGCCTTGGCTCGCCACAGCCTCACCCGCGCTTGAGAAGGTGCCGCCACCACCAAGTTCGGTTGTGAGGGTTGGCACGCCAAGAGCTTGGGCAACTGCAGAAAGAGTGGTTGCCCCACCGCCACCGGTGCCGTCGCTGATGGATCCGATCGGGGCGCCGAAGACTTTCATGAGTTCCATGAGCCTTGCGGTCTCGGCCCCGGTTTTGCCAGCGCGTATCAGGCAGCAGGAAAGATATGATAGGGATCTTCCGCCTGAGTGCAGGTCAACGACGATGTCGGCCATCGACAGCAGAACCGAGCTGACATAGTGGGCGATCATCTGGGTTGGGGTGCCGTTCGCCTCGCCCGGGAACAGCCGGTTGAGATTGCCTTCGTCGAGAGGGGAGAGGCGTCGCCCCGCAACGACGGCGGGATAATTGAGCGCAGGCAAAATGAGGATACGGCCGCGCACGTCGCGGGGTTCGACCTGCCGAGCCAGCTTGCTCAAAACAACCTGGCCCTCATATTCGTCGCCATGATTGCCGGCAATCAGCAGTGCGGTCGGGCCCTCGCCATTTCTGATGCAGGTGATCGGGATTGGAATGACGCCATAGGCGGACTGGTCCGTCGAGAACGGCAGTCGCAGCCAGTCGTGCTGCTTGCCGTCCTGGTCGAAGTCAACAGTTGTCCAGATGCGCGTCTCGCCCGCCGGCGCCATCTCCATGTCAGTGCAACAGGGTGTTGAGGAAGGACCGGGCGCGGGGATGGTTGGGTGTCGAAAAGAACGCCACTGGCGAGGCCTGCTCGACAATGCTGCCCTGATCCATGAACACGACCTGATCGGCAACCTCGCGGGCAAAACCCATCTCATGGGTGACACAGATCATCGTCATGCCCTCGTGAGCCAGTCCGGTCATGACGTCGAGCACCTCCTTGACCATTTCGGGATCGAGCGCGGAGGTTGGCTCGTCAAACAGCATCAGGCGCGGGTTCATGCAGAGCGCACGCGCAATCGCCACCCGCTGCTGCTGTCCGCCTGACAGCTGCGCAGGGTACTTGCCGGCTTGTTCGGGAATGCGGACCTTTTCCAGGAAATGCCGCGCCAGGCTCTCGGCTTCGTTGCGCGGCATGCGAAGGACACGGCGAATGGCGAGCGTGCAGTTCGACAATACCGTCAGATGCGGAAACAGGTTGAAGCTCTGGAACACCATGCCGGTCTGCCTGCGGGCGAGTGCTGTCTCCCTGGCATTATCGCCCAGCCGGGTCGTGCCCAGCGTCACTGTTCCCTGCTGGTAGGCTTCAAGCCCGTTCAGGCAGCGGATCAGGGTGGACTTGCCCGAACCGGAGGGTCCACAGATCACAAAGCGGGATCCGCTTGGAATGGTGAGGTTGACCTCCTTCAACACATGGAAGGTGCCATACCACTTATTGAGCGAGGAGATCTGGACGGCAGGTTTGTCGTCTGTCTGGGTCATGGGGTCTCTCTACAGTTCGCTTGAAAGCAGCGAGCTAGGTGTCTGGTTTTGTGAGGACGTCATCGGCCATCGGGCTACCGGTCGCTCGGCTATCTCATTGTCGGCCCAAGCAGCCTGATCTCGAGCCGTTTGATGGCTTGCGAGATGAGGAGTGCAAGGCCGAGGAAGATCAGGCCGGCCACCGTCAGCGGCTCGGCGTAACGATAGGTGTCGGATGCGATGTCAAAGGCACGGCCCAGCATCTCCGGCACCGCAAGCACGGCCAGATAGGGCGTCGCCTTCAAGATCGAGACGAAGTAGTTGCCCATGGGTGCTGCGATGTTGCGCAGCATCTGCGGGGCGATGACAAAGATGGTCATATCGATCCTGCCGAGACCCAGTGCCCTTGCGGCCTCCGCCTGGCCATTGGGAATGGCATCGATGCCCGCCTTGAACACCTCCGCGAGATAGCCGCTGTAATAGAGGCTGAGCCCGATCATGCCTGTGGCAAGCGCACCAAGGCGAATGCCGTAGAACGGCAAGATGAAATACAGGCAGTAGAGCCAGACCAGAACCGGCGTTGCCCGGATGAAGTCGATCACGAAGCGTACGAACAGGCCGCCCCAGCCTCCGGAGCGGCGGATGAGCTCGAAGCCGAAGCCGACTGCGGAGGCTCCAACGCAGCTGACGGCTGCCACCAGCAGCGTCATGCTGATGGCACCAAGGATGGTTGGCACGGTCGAAAGCGCAAAGGCTATATCAAACTGCACGACGCGCCTCCCTTGCCGGATTGATCCGTTGCTCGACCCAGCGCCCGAACAGGGCGACCGGATAGCAGACGATGAAGTAGGCGAGCAGCAGCGAGCTGTAGATCGGTACGGGGTCGTACTCGATCTGCGAGATCTCCTTGGCGCGGAAGGTCATGTCGGTGAGCGTGACTAGTGAGACAAGCGATGTCGCCTTCACCAGCTGGATGAGCTGGTTGATGAAGGTCGGGCTCATCGCCACCAGCGCCTGCGGCAGTTCGATGCGCAACAGGATGGTGGCGCGCGACAGTCCAAGCGCGTGGCCAGCTTCTTTCTGGCCACGGTCCAGCGCCTGCAGGCCGGCTCTGACGGCCTGGCTGGCATAACCGCCAATGTTGAGCCCGAGCACCATGGCACTGACTGTCATCGCCGACAGTGCCAGTCCGGCGATAGGCAGCGCATAATAGAACACAAAGAGCAGGATGATGACGGCGGAGCTGCGCCAGAACTCGATGACCGACGTTACCACGAACCGCACCGGGCCGGTGGACATGTATTGGGCAACGCCGAAGATGAGTCCGAAGGGAATGGCAAAGACAAGGCCGTAGAGCGTCACCAGAGCGGTGACGCGAAATCCCTGAAGGATACCGAGCCAGATCTCGAGGATGCTCATTTGCCGGCACCGGACGTGCCACCACCACAGAGCTTCTCGACGGTGACGGTATCGGGCACGATCTCGGTCTCGCCAAAGCCATATCTGGCCATGACCTTGGTGACCGTACCGTCCTTCGTCAGGGCAACAAGCCTCTCATCCCACAACGCTCGCAGGTCCTCGTCTTCGCTGCGAAAGGCGACAGCGGCATATGTGGCCTGTTCGTCTGTCGTCACGAAGGGGGTGGCACTCTCCAGGCCCTGAAGCTTCCCACTCGCAAACAGCCCTATTGCGGTGGGAGACGACAGCACTGTCACATCGATGCGGCCCGAGCGCAGGGCCGAGATGTTCGCTTCAATGTCGGGGAACAGCAGCATGTTGCTTTCCGGCACGCCGGCTGCAGTCGCATTCCTGACCGACACACTGCCGCGGCCGGCACCCATGATGATCTTCTGACTGACGATATCTTCGAAGCCATGGATCTGTTTTGGATTACCGGCGAGCACAATGGCTGAGTCACGCACCTTCAGATCGGGTGCTCCGAAGGCGACCTGCCGGCAGCGCTCCGGGGTGATGGAAAGACCTGATGCAACAGCATCGAAGCGGCCGGCGAGCAGCCCAGGGATCAGGGCGCCGAACTCGGTGACCCTGATGTCGAGCTCCTTGACGCCGAGTTCGGAAAAGGCAGCCCGCAACAGGTCCGGATGCCATCCCTTGGCCTCACCTGTGGCTTCATCGCGAAAACCCCATGGCGTCCGGTTGTGGATGCCGATGACGATCTTGCCTTCGCGCAGGACACGCTCTTTCGTCGTCTCGGCAAAGGCCGTGCCGCCAGGCATGACGAAGATCAGCGCAAGCAATGCGCCCCACATGAGGGCAAGCCGCAGGCGTACAGAACTTCTGAAGGTCATTCTCTCTCTCCCATTGTTGTAAAATGTGCCTCCCGCCGATGCAGGCGCGCTGGTGCGCGGCCGCGTGGCATTGCAGTCTCGCCTCCTGCGATCCTGCAAAGGCCCTGCGTTCAGCTTCACCGTGGATGGCTTTTGATGGTCGTCTTGCTGTCGGACACGGATGGGTGAAGGTCATTGGCCTCAGTGTCCAAGCCGCCGCCCAATGCTTTGAGGTCCGCCAAGACCGACTGGATTTGCGGCCAAGGGAAGGCCGACATATCCCCCATGTTCTCGCCACCGCCGACGATAATCTTCAGTTTGGCGATCACTCCGGCAAATGACTGAGCGGGAGTGGTGGCAACAGCGTCGAGGATTTCTTCTTCGGCCTCAACAGCTTGCGCCTCGGCAGCACGGGCTCGTGAGTAACCGACCTCCACATCGAGCTCGTCCCAACGTGCCTGACGAGCGGCCAGCACCGATGCTTGCTGCATCCTCTGGTCGTCCGTTTCAGGTCCTTCATCGGGCTTAGGAGAAGCCAGGGCGTTCCTGATCCTTATCTCGAGGCGCTGCTGAAGCCGGCACAAAACCACCGCCATGTGGTGCGCCTGCTCCCACTCCTGAAAAAGAACAACACACGGATCGAGCGGTGCACGCAAACGCGCAGCATGTACAAAACCGCCAACTACCCCATCGTCATCCACAGCACAGCTCTTCCTTCGTCCCCTTTGGATGACGAAAGGCAAAGCTGTGGTATTGTCGGAATCAGCCATGATCCGAGCTCCAACCAGCTTGGGTTTGGTCAGGTTGAACAGGGTGTTAGCGCACCTTGTTCAACCGCATCACCACCTACCAAAAGGCTCACAGATGACCTGTGGTCCCCTCCGGCACAAGCGGAATTATGATGCCAGAAGTACTATATGATGCCAAAAGTATAGTCAACCCGCATGGATGAAGACAAGACGTCCGGCACCTTGGTTCTGACGAGCGAACATGTACGTGCCGCAAGGGCCTTGTTGCGTTGGGATCAAAAGACTTTGTCAGAGAAGTCGAAAGTATCGGTTCCGACGATAAAACGGCTCGAGCCGATCTCCGGGCCGCTTAAGGCAAACAAAGTAACTTGTGACGCACTTCAGCGAGCTCTGGAGCAAGCAGGTGTAGAATTCATTGCAGAAAACGGTGGCGGTGTTGGCGTCCGCCTCATCCATAGCTATCGCACGTAGTGAACGAAGGTTGGAGGGCACGCCAACTGCGGCCGGGCGGGGTGGGGGTTAGCCACAGCTGGCGCTAAGCTCATGTGTTGCCTTGGGGGGCGGCAGGAGCCTGCCCGCAAATTAGATATAGCTAACGCAAGGTCAACCAACGCAAGCGTGTCTGGGGCGACATTTCGCGCAACTTGCGAATGCCTAGGCTTTCAGCCCCGCCAATCCTGGCCGAGCATCGTTCGGGTGATTTCCCCTACATCTGTACTCGAACCGGAACTATCGGAAGCTAGGCGCTGACAAACAGGCGCGATTTCCGGCCTTGCGCCTAGATAATCAACGAGCGACCTGGCTGTGGTGCTGCATCCTGAGAGGACCCGAGTACGTGGGAGACGCAGCTACGCCTTCGTCTTGCGTCCAGCCCGCTTTGCCGGTTTCTTTTCAGCAGGCTTGCGGCCAAGACCAAAGCTCTTGGCCATTTGTGATCGATGGGCCGAATAGCTAGGCGCAACCATTGGATAATCCGCCGCCAGCCCCCACTTGGCGCGATACTGGTCAGGCGTCAGACCGCGAATGGTGAGGTGACGCTTCAGCGTCTTGTACTGCTTGCCGTCCTCGAGGCTGATCAGGTAGTCGGGCGTGACGGACTTCTTGATCGATGTCCGCGGCGTCAATGGCACTTCTACCAGCGCTGCCGGCGCGCCAAGAGTGCTGATGCTGGAATGGATTTGGGCAATCAAGCCAGGCAGTTCTCCTGCCGGGACGGGATTGTTCGAAACATAGGCTGCGACGATATCGGCAGTGAGCTCAATCAGCTGATTATTGGGCTTTAGCAATACTTCAGTCATCACATTCCCTCCGGCGGATAAGCCCCCATGCCTTTTCGGTAGCGGACTTTTGTCAGCAGCGAAACACAAATGTGTCATGAGGTTGCCGTTCAATTGCCTAAATCGAGTCCAGAGAATTATTACAATGCTCGAGCGGGTAAGGTTCAGCTGGAGCACGTCTAAGCCGGCCGTCCTGGTTCTAGGCGGCGCGGCCGGTAGTAAACCGCTGGCTAATGTGAACAGCGTTGCTGGATGGCACTAATGCGCCCGTGACTGGACGGCCAAACGGCCGGATACGCCCGTTTCACAACGCCCCATAAGAAGCAGCGTATAAAGCGAAGACCCCGGACCGTCTGCCAGGACGGCAATGCCGGGAGGTGGTCGAAGCAAATTCGCGGCCATTCGCTCGGTTAACAAGGTGACCTAAGGAGGTTCAGCATAGCGCCGCGCAGCGGGAACCGGGGTGATCACCTCCGACGAATGGTCCATATGGAGCCTTGCGTCAGGAAGTCTTCATCCTTGACCATCGATTATTCATGCGTGGCGTTGCGCGCACCAGTTCGCGGGCAAATGTTTGGGTCTGGCCATGGTGAGGCCGGCCCGAAGTGCCTCTTGCAAATCTGATGTAACGTATGCCGTTTCGGGGGCTCCGGAAAAATGATTGACCCGAATGCTGTCGCCTCTCTTGCTGATCATGATGCCGACTAGCCTTAGCTGCTCCTGCACCTCGCGATATTTCATTGGCTGTACTCCCCGCCATTGCCTGAATGCCCCAAAGCAAAGTTAGTCAGCACTAAAATGAACTGCTGGGTAAGGGTCGAGCCAATCAATGAGAATTCACGAAAGGGTGCGCCCGCACTTTTGGGTTTGGAGGCGCTAATTCTGTACCGTCAATTCGACCAACGACGTCTTTAGCATGGATCGTGAAGTGCCAGCGAACAGGCGAACGAGCATCTTGATCGAGCGACCGGAATTGTACCCTCAGGCTTCCGATTGGACAGCCAAAGTGCCCCTTTAATCGAGGGCGTTTCGCCCCAGAAGCCGCGCATGATCCCGTTCTTCAGCCATGCGTCTGGCCCGAGCCGCAAGAAGATCCTTGCGCGCCACCAGGCCAATCAGTCGGCCGTCGCCATCAATGACCGGGACTCTGCCAACCCCATTGGCCGACATGCGGTCGGCCAGGTGGCTGACGAGTTCGTCCGGACTCGCGGAAACCACATCCGAGCCTACAAATTCCGAAAGCACCCCTCCTTCTACCCCCGCGTCGCCGTTTGTCATCCATCCAAGCACGTCACCGCGTGAGACCATGCCAACCACAACCTGATCAGATGTGATAACAGGATAGCTCTTGTGACGGTGCTCCAGGTTCATGAAGTGGTCGACGGTTTGCCCGACGGTCCAGGAAGCATCCAACGCGTCCGGTTTATGGACCATGATATCGCGCACCCAAGTTTGCTCGAAGGGATCCACCTGGTACTCGCGCGTGATGTGCAGGCCCCGGCGCGCAATCTTTTCGGTCAGGATGGACCGCTTGAGAAGAAGCACCGTGGTTGCATAGGCGATTGCGCAAGCGACCAAAAGCGGCAGCAGCGCGTGCTGGTCTCCGGTAAGTTCCACAGCAAAAAGCGTTGCCGTGAGTGGTGAGCGCATGGTGCCACCCATCATCGCTGCCATGCCCAGAAGCGACCAGAAACCCGGATCTGCACTCGGCAATATCGGTGTCAACAGCGCACCTATCGCACCTCCAAAGATCAGAAGTGGAGCGAGTACACCTCCTGAAGTGCCGGACCCAAGCGCCACCGCCCAAATGATCGCCTTGACGACCAAGAGAAGCAATGCGCCGGTGAAACCAAGGTCGCCTGCCAGGAGATGGCGGATGTTGTCGTACCCCACGCCAAGCGCTGCTGGTTCGATCAACCCTCCAAGTCCCACCACCAGGCCGCCGATCATCGGCCACCACATCCAATGAATGGGCAGTTTTTGAAACAGGTCTTCCGAACCATATACCATGGCGGTCAACACTCCCGAGCCCAGCCCGGCGATCACCCCTATCGCTGCCCATGACAGGAAGTTGATGGGCGAAGCCCCCATTTGACCTGCATATGCAAAGAGGGGCGCCGGATCGAGCAGTAGCGTGCGGCAGGCAGCCGCCACTACAACGGCAACGACCACCGGAAGAAAGCTTCTGGGCTTCCATTCAAACAGCAGCAGCTCGATAGCAAGCAACACTGCCGCGAGAGGCGTGCCAAATATTGCGGTCATTCCCGAAGCCGCACCCGCAACGAGCAGTGCCTTACGCTCGCCGGAGCTCAAATGGACCATTTGCGCTATGAGGGAGCCAACCGCGCCTCCCGTCATGATGATCGGGCCTTCGGCGCCAAACGGGCCACCTGACCCGATCGAGATCGCGGAAGACAGGGGTTTCAAGATGGCCACCTTCGCGCTGATACGGCTCCGTCCTATTAGGATCGCTTCGATCGCCTCCGGAATCCCGTGGCCTCTGATTTTTTCCGATCCGAACCGCGCCATCAATCCAATGATAAGGCAGCCCACGACTGGGACGATAACCACCCATACCCCCCAAGGAGAGTCGGTAATCGGCAACTCCTCGAGCGAGACGCGGCCGAAATAGGCAATGTTCGTACAAAGCGTGATCAGTCTAAGGAGCACCCAAGCGGTGCCGACGGACGCAATCCCGACCAAAATGGCGATTGCCATCAACAACAACACCCTGCTGTCGGCTGTGAAGTCACCTAGCCTCGGCTTTTGTCTCGGAAACAATGGGCCGTCAGATTTGCGCTCGTAGACTGGAGTCCTGTTCGGGGTCGATGTAGGCATTGGTCGCTCGAAGGGCTTGAGAAATTTATATCGCAATACGATATAAATTTGGAAACTGAAATGACCGTGATCAAAAAAACCGAGCTAAAGAACACAGGTAACGACGTACCCGTCATGGGCGGCGTCGATTACCGAGGCCTTGCGGATTTTCGCTATGCTATCCGGAAGTTTCTCGCATTCAGCGAGGCGGCTGCCATCGAAGCGGGTCTAACGGCGCAACAGCATCAAGCACTGCTGACCATCAAGGGGATTGGCAGCGAGCAAGGATTATCCGTGGGAGATCTGGCGACAAGGCTGTTGGTAAAACACCACAGCGCCGCCGAGCTGGCCAAGCGCCTGGAAGAAGCCGGACTGGTTCTACGAAGCCAAGATCCTCACGACGGCCGAAGGGTCCTGCTCACCCTCACTGATGAGAGCGAAAAAAAGCTGGAAAGCTTGTCAGGCATCCATGTTAGCGAAATCGGCTCGATGGCACCTGAGCTAGCCGCGATCTTAGGTGCATTGAGCGTTCGAAGCTGATTGCGCATGCGGCGCTACAACTTGGCCGGCGCCTCCCGGCTGAGTCTTCCAAAGTTGCGCCGGCCTGCGGACAGACTGCCTCCGCGCGCAAATGCTATCAGTCTGCCGATGCCCGCTCAAGGATTGGCTTAGCTCTGCTGTTTGCCGTCCAGCTATTGCGTACGCCTCGCGATCGAGCGGTGAACGGCTGGTCTGGGGCCGCAAGCGGAATGTCCACTATGTGGCCATCAACTATCAAATGAAGACGTTAGTTTCCGCGTGTGCCCTGCCAACTTCACCGCCGAAGCCTGCAGAGAGGACAGTGCTGTCTTCGGCGACGACCGCACAAACCCTGGGACACTCGGCACACTTGGGGTGCTCTTCGCTGGCGGTTCGTTGAGGAGATCAGGTGGCAGATAACCAATTCCGCCCCTCTGAAGGGCTTTTAATAGCGGGGGGCGAGGGCTCCCCTGCCGCTGTTTATTAGCCGATCGTGATCGTCGGGACGAAAGCCTGCGCAGTTCGGTTCTGGTCGTAGAGTTTCATCGCGAGGTCCGCTTTCGGCATCCATACTCGCCCCGTCTCCACCGCTACGGACGCCGGCACTGCCGGGAAGACATGCAACAACACGCCTTCCCCATGATAAGCCTTGATCCGGTTGAAGAGGGCGCGCAGCAAATGCTTATAGGCGGCGAGGTCGTCTTTTCGCCGCATGATGTCATTGCCGGGCTGGTCGCAGGTGATTGACCAGATGGCAGTATTTTCGCCCAATACCGAGGTAATGCGGCCGTCATTCACCGTGGCGCTCAGGGCAAGCTTCAACGCGACCGGCACGTCCTTCCTGCCGCCATACTCGTTGACTTCGTAGGCAATTCGCGGCTGGTCGGGCAACCATTTCCAGGTGTCTGGTTCGCGGTGCTTTTGATGCACCGAGACCGGCACTATGTCGCCAAGAAGCGTCCCGAGACGGATGAGCAACGGCTGCGGCGCCAACGCGAAGACGCTGAGTTGGCGAATCTCCCGCTGCTCGATGCGTTCGTTGATTTTGCGCGCGAAAAGGCGCTCCAGATTCTCGTTCTGCTCGGTCCAGTAGACTTCTTCGTGATCCTTGCGCTCCGACCCGATCAACTCGATGTCGATTGTCCGGCCTTCGGCGGGATGGTGATCCGGAGGCATGGCGCTGAAGATCGATCGGGTTGTCACCAAGGAGTCACGCTGGCCGATAGTCGCCGCGAACCTGACGACATGGGAGACACGGTCGACATCCATGTCGGTGACGATCTCGATGCGGTCCTCATGCTCCGCTTTCATAGCCAGGAGGACGTCCTCGGGGTAGTCGGCCAGATAGTCCACATCGATCGCCTTATGGTGGACGGGGCACATCAGCATCAGGTTGTCGATGTCTTGCGCTAGCAGGGGCGATCTCACGCGATCACCCCTGGGACCTCCAGCCTCGTCGGCGACGATGTGGGCGATATAACCGAACTTGCCCGTACGCTTGCCGGCGATCAGGTCACCGATCAGGAGCTTGTTGCATCCACGAAACTGACACCGCCCCCCAGCCTTTGCCCAAAGCGCGTTTGCAACTTTTGGTGGAATAGCAGTCTTGGACATGTCGCCCCTCCAATTGCCGCACCGAAGGCGACGCCTTCAGATGAATCTTCTTTTCGGTCGTGACATCGGGTCGTCGATCATCTCGACGCGTTGCGGGCCCTGGCCGCGCATGAACAGGTACGTTCCGACCTGCAGCATCACGAACATCCGCAGCCGAACGATCATCAAGACCGAGAAGTCGATGTTTCCGGCGTCCTCGACCATCGCTTGCATGGTCCTGATGTCGGTCGTGCTGGGGCTCACCGGAAAGCTTGGATGGGAATGCCATTCCCCCAAGTAGTTGAAACGACCGAAGTCGTTGCCATTCTTCTCGAAGAAGGCTTCCAGTGCCTGGGTGTGCAGTTCCGGGCGGCGCTCGAAGTACGCGCTCTCGCCGCCCCTCGGGTCTACCGTGACGTCCACGACCCGAAATCGCCCTTCGTCGTCTAGTTGCTCGGCAAGCAGCAAGCCCCCGGTTTCCCGACGCCCTGATAACGACAGTTCCCTGCAAATCTTCTTGCGGACAGAGCTAGGCAGGGCGATCTGCATTTTGGGCCTGTTCGGGGAAGAGGAGGGTTACGAGCTCTTTCAGCTTCACCTCGTCGGGCGACGAGCCCGCGTCCCAGCCTTCCGTACCGGTATAGGTGATGGGGTGCGTATCGAATGGGGCAGAGAATATCCAGCCTTCACCGAGGCCGACTGCATACGCCGGAGCGGGGAACTGGCTCCCTCCGTCGCGAAGCGTGTCGATCGCGAGACGCGCTAGGTGACCGGCAATCACGGAAACGTCGGCGTCGTCTGCGATCAACGGGGCCTGATCTGCCCGCAGGATGCCGTACTCCACCTGTCGAGAGGGCATCTCCCACTCGACGCCCTTGCCGTCGCACCACGTCAAGATTTGGCGGCGCGCCACGTCGGGAGCCGGGTCGCGACCGGGTCGGGACCGCGCAACGATTCCGCCGATCCCTCCTCCGAACACCTCGCCCCATACCATTGGGCGGCCCTTGAATCTCGCGGCGGCAGCAGCGAGGCCGAAAACAGTCGCGTCCGCCGTAGCGTCAATGATCAGGTCACAGTTGGAAAGCGTCTCCAGCGCGGTGGCGGTCCACTCAGAACTCTCCTGGCCACCAAGGTTCACTATCTGCACCGTGATCTTCGCGTCGGGGGCAATTTCGAGCAGCCGCGCCCGCAGTGCCTTGGCCTTGTGCGCCCCGACACCACGCCAATCCAACTCGTTCCTCACCAGGTTACCGGGAGAGAGAATGTCGTCGTCGAACAGTTCGAGCTTCCGGGCACCCGATCGCACAAGCATTGCCGCTGTCCTCGATCCGAGTGACCCGCATCCGATCAGCGCGATCCGTTTGTCGGCCAGCGCCGCGTTCGTGGTGGGCAGTCGCTGTTGGTCGGCATCGATAACAAACGTGGCGTAGCCGTAATCCTGAACGCCACCGTCCGCCTTGCGGTGGACCATCGCCAACCACGCGTTCGTGTCATCTACCAGCAGGTAGGTTGCAGGCGGCCACGCCGGATATTCGGTGGTGATGCCCGCAGACTTGAGGGCAATCTCCAGGGTCTTTTCGGTGGCCGGTCCCGGAAATTTTAGACCCCGTGGAACACGAATGGCGGTGCCCTTGTAGTTGGATGCAGTCGAGACCGGCTTGCTCCGATGCCATATCCGATCACTGTCCCCACCCAGGGCGGTCAGATGGGCAACCGCGGCTTCGCCATAATAGTGTTCTTCGACCTCGATCGGCTCCGCGTGGCCATCAGCCATCGCCTGGATCAGTCGCAATGGTTCCTCGGGCATGACCAGCCTGAGATAGTTCCCGCGAAGACGCTGGCCTTCGGATACGGCATGAGCCGACTGAACACCGTGGCTCGCCAGCTCCGCGCTCTCCCCAACGAGTAGCCGATGCGCGCTTTCGATCATCATCGCGCCAGTCCAACTAAGCTCCCAGTTGTCGGGTCGATACTCCAGGCAAAGTTCGCCTGATAGACCATATTGATGTCCGGATAGACGTTCGCCGTCCGCGTTGAACACCAACGGCGGGATAGAAGGGAAGAAGTCCGGGTAGTGCATCACGAGACGCCACCTGGATTCGGCTTCGACAATCTCGAGATCCAGGAGCAACTTCAGGCCGTCGAGGCGCCACCGTACGTTCTGAAGCCAGTCGGCAGACTGCTCGAGCCGAGCGATCGCAAGCCGCTCCGACAGGCCCCGGCCCGGATCCGAAACCCACCAGATCATCTGCCGCCGAACCCTGCCGGTTTGCCCGGAACGCGCGCCTCCGCAGGGAAGGTTGGTGCAGCCGCCGCGGCGGATGCTACCGTAGCGGGACGCAGGAGCGATGAAGCCGGCTTTGGTGCCGCACGATCCCTGGCCCTCTCGGCAAGGCCACGACCGATGCGGGGAGCAACGGAGTCGGTGATCACCTGACGACTGGTCACCTGCGCTGCATAGAAGAAGTCTCGCCTGGCTGCCTCCAGCCATTCGAAGAACGCCGCCCGGCGTTCCGGATGATCGGCCCACTTGTCGGCGAAGTTCTCGAGCGGGTCAGACGGGTTAGGTATGTAGGACCGGACGCCATCGAAGCCGACGAAGCGGTGCATGTTGGTCAGGATCGAAACGAGGGCTTGGCCGATTGTTTCCTCGCCTTCGTATGCGTGGGCGGACAGGGTCGTGAGGATCACCGAGATCGGTTTGACATCCTTGCGTTCCGCGAACATCTGATCGCGATGCCGTTTCAGGATCATGATCGCCTGTTGCAGCGGGGTGACAACCCGGTATTCGGGAATGCTCTCAACGCTGGCTTGGGCCGCTTCAGCAAGCTTGCGGCGCTTGCGCGAGAAAGCCACAGCCATCCGCGAACGGAACCAGTTGGCATAGCCCTTCGGGTTGGAACGGGGCCATTCGGTGGTGGGCTGATAGAACAGAGGGTGCTTGTTGTCCGTGATGGCGATCGCCGTGCCGGCCCACTGCGCGTCTAGGCCGCGAGACTCCAGCAACAACCGCGTGGACGTGCCATTTGGGAGCGCCGGCACGATATCCATGTGGAATTGGGCACCGTCGGCATATTCCAGAGTCCAGCAACGACGGCCTTCGCCGAGCGGCTTCACCATCGCCTGTGCCGTGCGATACGCCTCGATCTCGACCCGAAGCAGTTCCTTAAGTGTATACTGGGTCAACTGTTCCTTCGTCAGGGCGGTCAACTCGCAAACCGAGTCGATGTCATACTGGCCGTTTTCGTCCTCGGGCTTGATGACCGTGCCCAGCCGGAACGAACCCTGCGAGTAGACCTGCGGGTCGTACTGTTTCACCTTCGAAGCGTCGCGATGCAGCCACTTGCCTAGAGACTCGTACCGAGCGACCGCCTGCTCATATCTGGTGGGTGAGATCGTGAGCTCGTCCGCCAGCGCCTCGAGGTAGCCCTCGGCTTCCTTGGTAATCGTAACCATCGTGCCCTCATCCTGCAGACCCCGTGATGAGCGCGACCACCGGTGCTCGCGCCGGAAGGCGCATGTCGTTCGACAACCCGGATCGGCTAAAGCCGGACCGGGCGCGCCGCGACAAACGAAGCAGAATGGATAGTGCCCCACGGCGAATTACCGCGTATCAATAACATGTAGGCTGGCGTCAAAAGCCGATCAAGGGGGCGTTGTTATACGACTTGCCATTTGTGGCTATGGAGTTGCTCGCCTCATAAGGAAAGGCGAACATCGATCACACTGTCGGGAGAAAAATGGAACAACTAGACCGCATCATTCGGGAAGCCACGGCAGCTATTGATGTCATCTATTTCCAGTTGCCTGTGGATGGAGGCGACCCAGTCTTTCGGGAGCGCGTCTACTGTTACGAACTATATCATCAGATGAGATCGGTCTGGCCACGAGACGCTCGGTTTTCCCTTAACGGCGAAGTCGATAAGCGAGCGCATCCTCAGTGGGGGCGCATTCAGGCACGCGTCGCCGCGCCCGACCTCCTAGTGCACACTCCCGGCCACATGGATGGCAACCATTGCGTGATTGAGGTCAAGCCAGGTAATGCGCGCCGCGAGGGCATTGAAAAAGACCTTCTGACTCTATCGCAGTTTAGGGATCGTGCGGGCTATGAGCGAGCAATCCTTCTATTCTACGGGGGCATTCCACAGGTGCTTGAGGCAGCGATCGGGGGCGCAGGGCAACTACCCGAGGTCGAGTATTGGCTTCACCCAGCGCATCACATCCCCGCCGAGCGCTTTCGATAGCACCTTAACAACCTAGCACTTGGAAAGTCCGCGCCGCCCCAACCTAAGAAGTTCATGCCCGCCTTGGGATGCAAAGGTGCCAATGTGCCCTGGCTCGCCCGTGTCGGCTTCTGGGCTCCGCCTACCGGCAGGGCAATGACCAAGATGGGGCGCTTTGTCGAACTCCCGATCTCCCCTGGCTGTTCTTGAGGCGATTGTAAAACCGGATTATCATCCTTTTGCACACATCAGGGTCGGGTCAATGCCCCGTCCGTTGCCCGTTCTTAGCGGCCGAGTGCAGGGGCGCCTATGCAGGTCGCGGCAACTTTCTGGATCATCATCGATCTTGGAAGTTGGCATGCCGAAACTCAGAAAACTGCGCGACGACGCTTACAACCGGCAAGACGGTCACTGCTGGTATTGTAGGCGCCTCATGTCACCAGCCGATGGGACTGGTTCCAGCAGATGCACGGCGGAGCACCTTCTCGCACGATGCGATGGCGGCAAAGATACGAGTGACAATGTCGTGGCGGCATGTTGGCTCTGCAACAGTCGGCGGCACCGACGAAAGGTGCCCCTTAGCCCCGAGTCCTATTTCATCCACGTCAGAGCGCTGATTGCCAAAGGACGATGGTCCGAACCTCGCTGGGATAACGGCTTTCAGTCGCTTGGCTAGCTGGGTGACTGGATTGAAGCCCAGAGCAGTTCGGGCCCCGCCTGAGCGGCCGAGCCGTTTGGGGCTACGTCTGTCACTTCGGCTAGCTCAAACGGCCGCAAGTGTGAGGTCAATACCAGTTTCCAGGAAGTGACGCGCCGAAACCATAGCCCCATCATTCCAACGCACCAAGTCGTTCGGAGGTGGGGCCATGCCCGTTGTAGCCAACGATCCAGAACCTACCATGCTGGCAAAGCCGGCAAAGGGTTGTGCATTCGGCCATCACGGCGAGCTCCTTCAGGGCGTATTTGAGGACGATCGTGGGCGCTTGCACCGTGGTCTCGTAACCCTTCCAATTGATAGTCTTCGGTCCACTGCGTGGATTGTGCTCGATGGGAGCGGCAAGCTCGGCGTCGAGCCGCCGAGCCGGGAAAAGGCGTTACGTGCTGCGCAACTGGCGTTGGCGCATCTTGGATATCCATCCCTGGGTGGGCGTCTCAAGATCGAGAGCGATATTCCGGTGGGGCATGGCTATGGTTCGTCCACCGCTGATGTCGTTGCTTCAACGCGAGCGGTGGCAGCCGCCCTGGGCGCGAGATTTCTGCCTTCGACGAGCAGTCGGTTGGCGGTCGCCGCGGAAGTCGCTTCAGATGCGATCGCGTTTGAAACTGAGGCGTTGCTATTCGCGCAACGGGAAGGGGTAGTGCTCGAGCACTTCGGCGGTTCGTTGCCGCCATTCGTCCTCGTAGGTTTCAAGGGAGACGCTACTGCTGGGGTCGATACGCTCGAACTGGTTCCGGCACGGTACAGCCCCGAGGAAATCCAGCTCTTCCGCGTTCTTCGAGGAATGGTTGGACGGTCTGTGCGCTACCAGGATGCACACTTGCTTGGTCAGGCGGCGACAATGAGCGCTCGTATCAGCCAGCGACACCTCCCCAAGCCATATTTCGACGTCGTCGTCGATATCGCAGCTCACCATCATGCTTACGGGATCCAGGTGGCGCATAGCGGATCCCTTTTCGGGCTTATGCTCGATGCCCAATCAGCCAGTCGCGAGAATATTCATACGATCATCGCAGCATTGGAGAACCGCGGATTCCAGGACATCGGCATCTTCCCAATCAACGTGGAGGAGGGCACTCATGTCCTTTGACGTGGACTATTTCAGGGCGCTGGAAACACCGCGTCTTGCTCGGCTCGGCCCAAATGTCGTTGCGGCGGCGTTCCCCTTGATGAAGCTGATGCCAGCTCGCTTCATCCTCGATCAGGCCGAGAAGTCGGGAGAGCTGAAGGCCGGCGCCCACATTGTCGAGACAACCTCGGGCACGTTCGGTATGGCCGTAGCCCTCCTAGCTGCAGCGCGTGGATTCCATCTCACTTTGGTGACCGCGGCCACCTTGATCGACCAAGCTTATCAGGAAAGGCTGGAACGATTGGGTGCAAAGGTCGTCGCACTTGCGGACGAGCAGGGCGATGGGAACCAGACTGGAAGATTGGCGCATCTCAGGGCGGTTATGGAGAATGAGCCGGACACTTTCTGGACACGCCAGTACGACAGTCCAGGTAACTGGCAATCCTATGCCCGCCTCGCCGAACTGTTCGTTCGTTCGATGGGCCAGGTTGATTGGCTTGTCGGTTGCATTGGCACCGGCGGCTCGCTGTGCGGGACCGGCACTTTCCTGCGCCAGGTTTATCCGCATCTGAAGATTGCCGCTGTCGACACCCATCGCAGCGTGCTTTTCGGGCAGCCCTTGGGCAAGCGAATGCTGCGCGGGCTAGGCAATAGCGTCCTTCCGGCAAATGTCCGGCATCATCTGGTCGACGAAGTACACTGGGTTGGTGCCTATGCCGCCTATCATTCCGTCCATTCGCTCTTTCGCAACCAAGGGATTTTCATGGGGCCGACGAGCGGAGCTGCGGCTCTCGTCGGCAAATGGATCGGCCGAACCAACCCGGATTCAGTCGTCGCGGTCATCATGCCCGACGAAGGACATCGTCATGCCAACACGGTCTATGACGACAAATGGTTGGCTACGCTGCCAGGTTGGCCGTGTACCCCCGTTCGCGAACCCGAAACCCTTGTTGCAATCGAGCCGCGTGACGAATGGGAATGGACCAGGTTCGAGTGGTCAAGGAGATTGCTGGACGAAGTTCCGCAGCCAATAGCGACAAGCTAAATCAGCCCCACTGATAGCGGGCAAGTCTCAGGCCGTGCTCCGCTCGGCAGGAACTATTCCACTTATCCACTGCCATCCAGCTTCCACGTGGTGGCTGTCTTGTTGAATGGAACATTCGCCGAGGGGGCATTTGAAGGTGCCCGGAAGCCGTATGTCGTGGCTGCTGGAGAATATTGCCGGCGAACTATTTGTTGCCATCCCCGCTCAATGCACGTTCGGCAAATTCGCGCGATGAATCTTCGTAATGCATTCGGTCTGAACCTGCAGCGACTGCGTCGCAAACGCGGGTTGTCTCAAGAGCAATTGGCTCATCTTGCCGGATGCGCTCGGGCCTATCTCAGCGGGGCAGAAGCTGGGCGCCGCAATGCAACTCTCGACATGGTGGAGGCGCTGGCAACGGTACTGGAGGTAGAACCTGCGGACTTGCTGAAGGATCCGGCAGCGGGACGGGAAACGAGATAGGTGTTTCGTCGAGGATAATTGAACCTTCCGCGGAATGGGAATGGACGCGGTCGATTGGTCAAGGAGGTCGCTGGACGACGCTTTGCCACCGCTCGGGCACGGCTGAACATCGGCAATCGGAAGTCTATCAAGTCTCAGGCAGCAGCCGGTTCTGCGGCATGTCTCCTGGTTGCCCACTGCCATGCGGCCTCGACACTCTCAAATGGAGCTGGGGTGGCGGCTGGGTTGGCTGAAATGTCGAGATCCTTCAGGCCGGTGGCAGTGACAACTGCCACCACCCGATCCCCCGGCGCTATGATCTGCCGATCGCGCAAATCCTGGATTGCGACCAGAGGTGCGACCGAAGCCAGTTCTACGAAGAGACCTTCTCTGGCAGCCAACGCCTTTTGCATGCGGATGAGCTTCTCGTTGGATACGCAGACAGCATGGCCCCCGGTGTCGCGCAGTGCCTTCACTGCCTGGTATGTGCTCCGCGTCGTGCCGATCGAGAGAGCAATTGTTTCGAAGGATGGTCCCTGCTCCTCGATCCGGTCAAAGCCATTCTCGAGGGCTTTTGAAAGCGAGCCATGCACTTCAGCAGCAACCAGCCTTGGTACTCTTGCGATCGCGCCCCTGTTAAGAAGGTCGTGGAAGCCGGCCGCTACTCCTGCGAGGGCGTCCCCATAGCAAACCGGAAGCACACACCAGTCTGGCAGATGCCCGTCCGCCTGCTCCGCAATCTCATAGGCGATCGTTTTGTAACCTTCGATGCCAAGAGGGTGACTGCCGACGACGGGGTGCTGATAGGGGGAGGTAACAAACCAGCCGAGACGATCGGCAGCCTTCTCAAGAAGTTTCCACCTGTCGCTCTTGTCGGCCATCGGGATAACGGAGGCCCCATAGGCATGAATCTGCGACAACATCGGACCAGCGGCTCCGGCAAATGTCGCGACAACACAGCCGAGCCCGGACTTGGCCGCGTAGGCCGCCAGCGATGCGCCGGCATTGCCTGATGACGCCGTCGCCAGCACCCTTGCCCCTTGACCGCGCGCCATCGACACCGCGACTGTGGAAAATCGATCCTTGTGAGATCCGGTCGGATTGCGCCCCTCATCCTTGATGAAGAGCTGAGGGACGCCCAAAGCTTCCCCAAGTCGCTCTGCGGGCAGCAGTGGGGTCAAACCTTCTCCCAAGGACACCACCGGACCACTCGGGCGCGGCAGAAATGATCCGTAACGCCAAAGGGAACTGCGGAGAACGCTCCCCTCGGCCTGGTCGTTAACCGTATCTGCACCGCGCGTGTAGATCGGCTGGAGGTTTGCCGGGGCTTGTTCAACGCACCTGGGACAGCCTCTGGAATCTATCCTGATGTCGCTTGCATGTTCGGAGCCACATCGGATGCAGCTGTATCCGGAAATAGTCGCCATGTGGTCGAAAGCTCCGTCTACGCAATATTGGTCTGTCGGGCGGCATGATTGGAGAGAAGGCCTTCCGAACGCTGCTTTTGGCATCAGGCTGCTAGCGACTATCCGGACGCCTCCGGGTTCTTGTCTCGGGTCTGGTTTCCGCAGCCGATCAAACAGCATATGCCGCGCGTGTCAACGAAAATGTGCACTATAGTGCGTTGCATTATAGGGAGCATTCGGCAAGATCACGCGATGAACCTTCGCAAAATATTCGGTCTGAATCTGCAACGGCTACGCCGGGAACGGCGGTTGTCGCAAGAGCAATTGGCTCACCTCGCCGGATGCGCCCGTGCCTACCTGAGCGGCGCTGAAGCGGGGCGCCGCAATGCGACGCTCGACATGTTGGAGGCGCTGGCCACGGTGCTGGAGGTGGAGCCTGCGGACCTTCTGAAGGATCCGGAAACCAGGCCGGAACCGAGATAGCGCGGTCCTCAGGCGGGAATTTAGGCGAAATGCTTTCAAAGCGCTGACAAATGAAAACTAGAGTTAGCAATCTGCATGCGAAACGCTGAATCCGCCTGACTAGGTTGAACGGCCCTGCCATCATCGATGCGGGCTGGTCGCATAGTCGGCGGTTTTGGAGCGCGGGTGATGAATCCCAGTATGTTCGCAATGCTTACAGGCGCGCTCGCGAGAATTGATGCCGCAGTTACGCCAGCGGACGTTTTGAAAGAACTGCTCAGCATCTTGCGGCCTTTCGGCTTTCGTCATCTGCTCATAACGGGCCTGCCTCCGCCGCAGCGTGGGCCGTGGCAGCGCGAAATCCTCTATGACGGCTGGCCAATAGAATGGCTCAAGCATTACCTTGCCAGCGAGCATTTCACCCAGGATCCGTGCGCCTCACGCAGCCGCTTGGTCGGCCAGCCCTTTGTCTGGCATGACCTGTTGCCCAAAAAGATGACCACTGGACAACAGCGGGTCATGGGCGAGGCCGCAGAATTCGGACTGAGGAATGGTTTGTGTGTTCCTGTCCATGAGCCTCGAAGAGCTCCTTCGGTCGTGACCGCTGCGGGCGAACATATCGAGGTTTTGCCCGAAGACATTCCAATCCTTGAAACGGTGTGCGTGCATGCCTACCGAGCGCTTCGCCGGCTGCGTGACCAAGTTGAGCAATCACGTCAGATCACCCTGACCGATCGAGAGCGAGAAGTTCTGACATGGATCGCAGCCGGCAAGGCAGCTGAGGACGTAGCTTGCATTCTTGGGATTTCGCGGTTCACGGTCGAGCGACATCTGAGCAACGTCAGAGATAAGTGCGACGCGGTGAATACGATCCAGGCGGCAATGGAAGCCGTGCGGCGAGGGGAAATCGATCCCTGACAATACCAGAAAACCGGAATAGTCGGGCCTTGCCAGCCTAGGCTACGCGTCGTCAGGTGCGTACCCCGTTCAAACTTCATATCGTCGATTGGTCAAATCGTCGAACGTATCAGGATCATCTCGAACGCTATTTTCGCATTCGATATGAAATCTACGTCATCGGCCGAAACTGGCAGGACATCGACAGGCCGGTTCCATTGGAGATCGACGCGTTCGATACCAGGGACGCTATCTACCTGCTTGGAATAGCCGGCAGCGGAAACATTGTCGCTGGGTCTCGTCTGGTGCCAACGACGAAACCGCATTTGCTTTCGGATGTTTTCCCAATGCTTGCCAGAGGTGCGCCGCCGAGAGACGCCCATCTCTATGAATGGACGCGATTTTTCATCGTGCCATCCTTGCGAATGACGGGTGGATCGTCACAAGCAGCCGGCATCGTATTGTGCGGGCTTCTCGAAGCATGCCTGAGGTTAGGGATAGGGAAGCTGAGTGTCGTGTGTGAGGACTTTTGGCCGGCACGGCTGGAGCAGCTTGGCTGGTCGGTTACCCGCCTTGGCGAGGTCCTTGATCATCCTCACGGCAGGATCGTCGCTCTTCTGATCGATGTCGACGGAGGCGCACTGCAGTCCACTCGCGCTGCATACGGGCTTGGAAACACGAGCGCGCTGACCGGTGCGGGCGCATGAAGATCGCTCTTAAACTGCTCCAGATCGATGAGGTTGCTTCGGTGACGGGCATCGAACTGGATGAGCACGACGAAGATCTCGCAGGCGGCAGCATGGCAACGATCTACAGGAGGCTGAGGCGGCGGCCCGAACCAAGTTTGTGCCATCCATTCCTCGTGACGGTGGACTGCGCGACAGTGGGGTTCCTGATGCTGCGAGAGGGATCAGCGCTGCCGTACTGGGCAAACCCTGGTTCAATCAGCCTGCACAACTTCCGCATCAGCCGAAAGGCACAGGGGAGGGGCTTCGGCACCGCGGCTCTGGCGCTAGCGGCGGTTTGGATCGCTGTGCATCGTCCAGGGAGCTCCGCCTTGACGTTGAGCGTAAACGAGGAAAATTCCAGCGCGCTCCGGCTTTACCGCCGCTGCGGTTTTGAAAGTTCTGGTTGTTCTTTCGCCGGGCGGTTGGGGGCGGAAATCGTCCTATCCTGTGGCGTGTCCGAACTTCTGAAAAAGTATGTTGCTGATCCGTAGCGGGGAATTTGCCAGCACTCGCTTCTTCGAGGCCAGGCGACTGTTCGGCCATTGGCTGTTTTGAGCGGAAAGCACCCGCCCGGATTATCCGGGCGGGCTTGAGAGGGGGCGTTACTCGCCTTTACGGCGACCTGGGCGAGACCAGATGAGGCTGTATCCGTCACCGTCCTCATCGTCGAAGAGGTTGGCGAAGATGGGAGCATTGAAGCTCGGGTCATCGAGCTTGAGGCTAAGGTAGTCGCGACCCTCATTGGAGCGCTTGGTCCAGGCGGCGCCGATGTCGGCCCGGCCGACGAAGACCCGGTGGCTGGGAGCGTTGTCGCCGGTGGCGCGGGTTTCGGGGACGATACGGACGCTGCGGGCCTGAACGCTGAGGGTGACGATTTCGCCGGTGAACTCGTTGTTGGCGGACTTCTTGAAGGTGCCGATGGTAGCCATGGTAGTTCTCCTTGATCCAGTCTGTTTCGAGCCCGCACCATTGCGGTCTCGATGGTGATCGACAGTCTGGAGGTGATCGACGGCGCACCCATGGGCTGAAGCGTAAGCGGAGGATGGCGCTGGCGCGACTTTGTTGCCCGCGAGGAATGGCGCGCAGCGGCAGGGGAAGAAAGTGGCGATAAGCCATTGCGCCGAAGGCGATCAGGCGAAGCCGACCCCAGGCAAAAAGCACCCATCGATGAGACCGCTATGGTGTGCGTCAGTGTGACGGATCAAGAGGGTACCTCTGGAAGCCTCGTGCCATCCTGATCTCTCGCCGCCAATACTGCGCGCCGTGCGCATCACCCGAAATTCTGCAAGTCTGGCCGTATCAAACCTCGTCAAACGCTTTCGCGCCACGTGCCAACATTACTAGAGTCTGCGGGGATTGTGCCTGCCGCTGCTTCATCGCTCGAAAATGGCCGAGAACGCCCGGTGGGATGCGACCCCGCCTGGAGCCGTTGCTGATGGCAGGAATTCTGTGTTGCTCCTTGCGTAAACCGGTGACGATGAAGGGTGTGACTTCTCATCGAGAGTGTTTTGTACTTCGTGCCGATGAACCGTTGATGCTGCTCAGCAACGTGCAGCCTGGTTCCTGGTGGGTGCTTCACATCTCAAATATTTGGAGACAATATACTTGCCGTGAATTTCACAATTTGGGGGATACACAATGGCTGCTTACGACGAAGAGCGTGCGAAGATAATCGCATCAGGGATCGAGGTAGTTCCAGATCCAGATCGCGCATTCATGTTGACCATCCGACGCAAGAAGGATGTCAGAAAAGAGCATCAAGACGCCTCTGATCAAGTCATTTTCGAACGGGCGTTCAGCGACAAACCTGATCGCGCGTATTCTACCAAGAAGAAGATCTTGGCTGAGGGAGATTCATGGGTGAACATATTCACAGATATCCCAGGGCAGCCTGACACGTTCGTCGATGTGATCGCCAAAAAGTACTATGTGAACAATATTGGCTGGCCTGGAGATACGTTCCGAGAGACGTTTGGGGCTAAGCAGTACAAGCAGCCTTTGAGCGCGGGAACGTTCGATTTCTTTGTCTTTTCGGGTGGCGGTGTCGACTTCTTCGGCGGTGACGCCATGAAGAATTTTGTGCGCCCGTTTAACGAAGGAGACGGCTCAAAGGACGCCAAGACGTATGTGAAGGATGAGTTCGATTACTTTCTCCGAGGAGTAGCCCGCGATTATCGCACCGTTCTTCGCGAGACGATAACGTGGAGCGCGCCGAAGCGTACCAAACTTGTCATGCATGGATACGACTACTCCATCCCAAAACCCGGGGGGCAGTATCTGGGGCGAAGGTTCGAAGAATTGGGGTTTGACACCGGCACTCGTTTGCCCCGCGAAATAGTCAAAGTTCTCGTTGACCGCTTCTACGATGCGCTACAAAGCGTTGCCAAAGGCAGTGGAGGACGTGCGCTGGTCGTGGATTTCCGCAATACCATCGGCCGACTTTGGCATGATGAGATTCATCCAAATGATGGCGGCGCCAAGAAGCTGGCCACGCAAGCGGCTAATAAGATGGGACTTGTCTTGTAACCGGGAAGCCAAGATCCGGCAGCTCATGTGCCGCCGGATCTCATGACGGGGATGCCGAGCTTACGTGCCTTGTCTGCGAGATTGTCCTGAATTCCCGTGCCGGGGAACCAGATCAGGCCGATCGGCATCGCCTCTAGCATTGCGTCGTTGCGTCTGAACGGCGCTGCCTTGGCGTGCTTGGCCCAGTCGGGTTTGAAAGCGATCTGCGGAACCTTGCGATGGCTTGCCCATTTGGCGGCAATGAGTTCGGCGCCTTTAGGGCTTCCGCCGTGCAACAGCACCATGTCGGGGTGCTTGGCATGGATCCGGTCGAGCTTGGTCCAGATCAGGTGATGGTCGTTGAAGTCGAGCCCGCCAGTGAAGGCAATTTTCGGGCCGGCTGGCAGGAGCGTCTCGTTCTCGATGCGCCGCTTGGCGGCAAGGAAGTCCCGGCTGTCGATCAGCGCTGCGGTAAGGTTGCGATGGTTGACCATCGAACCGGTGCGCGGCCGCCAGATGGAGTGGGTGGAGCGTTCGAACTGTTCGGCTGCCTGGTCGCGCATCAGCTCGAAAGCGTTGCGCCTCTCAAGAACCGTTTGACCCTGTGCCGTGAGGCGTTCGAGTTCGACCGATTTTACCTCGGACCCGTCCTGTTCGCCCTGGAGGCGGCGCTGGGCGACTTCGTTGTCGTCGAGCTCGCGTTCAACTCGACCGACTGCGCGGTGAAAGAGATTGACCGTGCCCCAGAGCAGTTCTTCGAGGTCGGGTTCGAGGCGCGTTTCAGAGAGTGCCACCACGAGGGCGTCGAAGATGTCGGCAATGCTCCCAGAGACGACGTGGGCTTCGGGAAGGGGGCGTGGATCAGGTTCATCCTCGAAAGGGCGGTAGCCGTAGAGCTGAAGTTCCTGGAGGACGTGTTCGGTCGGGGACGTGTGGTGCGGTTCGTTGGCTGTGTCGTGCTCTTCGGTCATGGAGGTCTTCCTTCGCTCGTGGCCACACCCAGCGCGGCCTTCTTGGCGACGAAGGCGTCGGCCGGGATGGACCTGCACCTGGAGCGCAGCGGAAGGCCGGAACGCAGAGGAGGATGGCGACGACCGGCGATTTTGTTTCGCGATGGAAAGCGCCTCATCGAGGCGCGCCGGAAAATCGTCGGACGACGCCATTGCCTGTCCGGCCTGGCTGACGCCCGATCGCCCTCTTGAAGGCCGTGGATGTGGCCGCGTAGCGTTGAAGGCTGGCTCCGTCACGCGACAGCGCACGATGCCATGGTCCCGCCCTCGGTCACAAACCGGTCAACCGGTTGAGCACATGAAGCGTGCGACGTCCTGTGGAGCGACCTGCAACTTCAACCTCGCGGTCAATGCGTCGAGACCGAGCAGCCTGAGGTCTTCGTTGAAATCGATAAGCCGAGGCGAGAGCGTGATAGCCTCGATCCCTACCGCACGGGTGCGCTCGAAAAGCGTCGCCATCGCTGCGTCGCCTGCCGGATCGTTGTCGCGAGCGACATAGAGTCGGCGTAGCGTGTGCGGAAAGGCGATTGCAGCCAGGTGTCCGGCTGAAAGCGCGGCCATTGAAGCTAGGTGAGGCAACGCGGATTTGACCGACAATGTCGTTTCGATGCCTTCGCCGGCCAACATAACATCGCAGCCTGTGCCGAAGCGCACTGCGTGCCCGAGCAGGTTGCCCATGGCGCGCCGTGGTGTGGAGAGAGGTGCACGGCCGAGATTGGCATCGCTGAACCCTCCGGGATCGAGCCACGTGCGGTGCGCACCCGTCAGCTTGCCGAAAAGGTCGGTGACGGCAGCGATCATCGCTGGCCAGGTTTCGGTCGGAGCGTAGTCGTCTGCGCGGTAGTAGCAGCGAGGGTGGTAGCGGATGACGCAGGTTTCGCTCAGGGCCGTAATGCCTCGATTACGCAAATATTCCTCGACGAGGGTTCGCTCGACAGGCTGCGTCATGGCAAGGAGGCGGCGCGCGGACTCTGTCGATCCCCGCGGAGCTGGTACATGACCGCCGATCCAATTACCCGGGTCAGGAGATGGTATGGACAGGAATGATCTTGCCTCCTCGGCAACGTCCCTGAAGTCGACGAGGTGAAGACTTTCGCGGATGACGTCGAGCAGGTCACCATGCTCGCCGGTCGCAGCATCTGTCCACTTCCCCGCAGCTCCTTTTCCCGATCCCGGTCCCTTCAGACGGACAAACATGGAGCGGCCAGGCGTATTTCGGACGTCGCCTACAAGCCAGTAGCGACCTTGACGATGTCCATTTGACAGATAGTGCCGGCACACGGCCTCAACCCGAATTGCAAGGCGAGTAGCGAGATCGCGTGGCGTCTCAACCATGATAGACCTCAAAAGATTTGGCCCGCCGTCGCCGGCGGGCCAGAAATTGGGCTGGGTTGCTTCATTCGGCCGCGATGGGAGGATTCTCCTCGGTCCCAGTGTGATGGTTACCGCGATCTTCGCCCCATAGCCGTTAGGTCACCGTCTGCCGCAATTTCTTCGACGTCGGTCGCGCCGAGGAGTTGCAGCGGTTCGGGGAGCCATCCCCCATCGGCAAGAAGGCGCTCTGCTTCCTTCGCCATGTCGCCCTTCTTCAGATGCTGGATGAGCGACGCGGCACGCTCGCCCGCACCGTCGCGAACAGCTGTAAGGATGCGGGTCTTTGTGATCCGGCCAAGATAGTTGTCGACGGTCGGCCTCCAGTTGGCGTCGGTCACCATGTCGAAACCGGTCGCACGCGCCAGGCGGTCCGCGCCAGCGAGACGGCAACCGAGGCCATGCGGGGTCGGGCCGGAACCGCCATAAGGGCTTGGGCGCTCATGGATCGCGTTGACACCATAGCTGACGCAATGGGCGAGCAGGGCCATCCGGGTAGAGTCATCGCGTGCGGCAATCCAGTCCCAGAGTGCGCCTTCGTCTGAGGGCAGGTCGGACTTCCAGGCGTCGTGGCGCTCGCTGATCGCCTTGGCCGATGATGTGTCCTTGAGATCTGTGCCCTGTGCCGCGAAACAGGCTTGGCGTATCGAGACTTCCAGGCATCCCGTTGGAGCCGCAAAATGATAGCGCTCCATAACCATGCGATGCAGCAAGGCTGTCATTGCGACATGGGGATTTTCGGCAAGCGCGTTCTGCAGCGCGAGCGTGCGGTGGGCGGTGAGTTCGCCGACCAGGCGTTCGGGAAGGGGCCTAATGCCGCCGTCGTCCTCATCCTCCTTGTCGGCCGGTTGGCCGCCGATGGTGATGACGGTGCGCTGAACGCCGTCCCGATCGACGGCTTGCCAGGCATCGTCCTCGATGCCACCACCCTCACAGCCTGTGCTATCGGCTATGATCGGTGACTCGTCCTCGGACCTGACGTATCCAGGGTCGACCACAAGCTCGCCTTCGCGACTGATGCTGATGAAGACACCAGCGCGCGAGATCTCGGCTGGGTCGAACTTCACGGGCCTGTCTTCGAAGGCCAAGAGTGCTGCTTCGATCTCAGCAAGCCGCTGGTCGACGGCCTCGGGCAGCTCGTCAGCATCGCTGTACTCGGCTTCGAGCTCGTCATGTTCGTTGCGCAATGCTTTCCAGTTCGCGCTCTCTTTTTCGTTGAGTGCCTCAGTCACGCCGGCCAGTTTGCGGAGGGCGTTAGCATGGCCATAAGGCAGCTCGACAGACGCCGAGATCCACTTCCAGCCCTCGCTTGCGAACTCATCTGCCAAGCCTTGCAGCTTCTCATCGACGAGGCGGTCAAGGAGGGGGACATCCTCCAGCCAACCGCTGGTGTCGTCACAGAAGAGATCACGCAGGACAATGCCGCCGGCGGCTTTGTAGGCGTCGATGCCGATGAAGCGAGCACGCTTATCGGTAGTTGGGACCGTCGTCTCGGTCAGCATGCGACGGATCTGCCACGGCTCTTTCTGCCAAGAACCGCAGATGCGCTCCCAGACCTGCTCCTGTCGCCCATGATCGGGATTGACGGTGAATGCCTCGAGCATTGCGAGCGTCATTTCCTCGCGCACATACGCGTCAAGTAGGGTCGGTGCCACCGTTGCGAGACGCAGACGCTGGGTGATGTAGCGCGGCGTGGTGCGATAGGCGTCAGCGATTTCCTCTTTCGATAAGCCATCGTCCAGCATGCGCTTGAACCCCTTGAACTGGTCGAGGGGATGCAGGGCGAGACGCACAGTGTTTTCCGCAAGCGAGTCATCGACGGCGGATGTCTTCGCGTTGGCCTTCTTGACGAGGCACGGGACGGGACCGTCGGCTGGAAAGCGGCCGGCTTCCACCAGTCGCGCAATTGCCCTGTAGCGGCGCCCACCCGCCGGCGTCTCGAAATCGCCGGTCTCGTTGCCGTCGGCGTCCATAATGGCGCGGACATTGAGACCCTGCACGATGTCCTCGCGTCGGTCGATGTCATGGGTGAGTTCGTCGAGACCTTCTTCGACGTTGACCTCACGCACATTGCTCTCCGACAGGAATATCCGGTTGAACGGAATGTCGCGCGACTGCGAAAAGACGATCAACGCGACGGCGGGCTTCTTCTTGGCAGCTTTGGCCATTGTCGTTCTCCATGACGGACCCCGAGAGCTCTCTCTCGGATCTGAAATCCGTCACGAAGCGAAGCGCCGCCCTCTTCCTCTGGAGGGCAGCACCACACAGCCAGCGAGCCGGTAAGACACAAAGGGGAAGTCCGGATGGGCTCCCGGAATGCAGTAACGATCAGGCGGCTCGATCGAGTAGCTTCTTGGCCTTCGCCTCCATATCGAGGCGGGCATCCTGATGGGGTTTGTCTCGCGCGACGGCCGTGACGCCCTGCACGAAATCGAAAATGCTCTCGGGCGGGCGGCCTTCCTCGATCAGCACGGTGTCTATGATTTTAGCAGTCTCGGCCCTGGAGAAGCCGCGCCGGCGCAGGAACTCAGAGCGGTCGTCGTCGCTACGCGCGACGATCCGTTCACGCGATGCCTTGATGCCGTTGATGAAGGGTAGCGGCGAGGAGTTAGCGAAATTGAGAAGTGCGGGCGCTGCCTCATGAGCAAATCGGGAGGCGGCGTATTTTGAGTGTCTGATGGTGATTTCCTCAAAATCTTCGACGCCCCAGAGGTTTCGGTTCTGGCACACAGCGCGGAGATAGAAGCTCGCAATTCCCAGCGTCTTGGCGCCGACTTCTGAATTCCAGCAGTAGAAGCCGCGGAAATAGAGATCGGGCGAGCCATCCGGAAGCTTGCCTGCCTCGATCGGATTGAGATCGTCGACAAGGAAGATGAAGACATCTCGGTCCGAGGCGTAAAGCGTTGTTGTGTCTTTGGTGATGTCGACACCGGGATTGTAGATGCCAGTTGACCAGTCGAGCACGCCCGGAACCTTCCATCGGGTGTCCCCGGTGCCGTTGCCGGCGATGCGCTGGACAGCCTCGACGAGCTCGTGGTCGTAGATGCGGCCGTAGTCCGGGCCGGTGACGGCACGCAATTCCAAGCGACCGTCGCCCGTCTCAAGCGTCTTCACTTGCTCCGCCCTTTATCTGAACAGTCAAGCTGTCTCAGCGGACTTTCATCAGCCGAAACCAGCCGATCTGGCGGCGTTGCGCGGTTTTAGAACGGGTGAGACACTCGGGAGTATCTGGAGGGCTGCTCTTCGCATTGCGGTTCGTGGTTTTTACGACTGCTCAGCGAACCGAATGCGACTGGTGAAGGGATTTCTTTCGTGCAGACTGCTCCGCGGCCGTACCGGTCGACCACCTCACTTACGCTCAAAGCATCTCGCCGATATCTGACGCGCCGCTGGGATATGCGAACATGGTGGTCTTCAACTGCTCTGCCGTCAGCCCTTGCCTGATCGCCAGTGCAAAGATGTTGATCACTTCGTCAGCGTGCGGACCGACAAGATGGGCGCCGAGGATGCGGTCAGTGTCCGCGTCGACCAACGTTTTGAAGCCATACACCGTCTCGGCCTGCTGGCGTGCGGTGAACCAGCCGTCCACGCGCTCGGTCTTTACGCGAACGTTCAGGCCTTTCTCACGCGCCTTGGCTTCGCTCATGCCGACGGCTGCGATCGGCGGGATGGTGAAGGCGACACTCGGAACGCCTGTGTATTCAGGCCTGACCGTGTTGCCGTTGAGCAGGTTCGCCGAGACTACCTTCGCGTCATGGCTTGATACCGGAGTGAGCGGCGGTCCTAGGCCGGCGGCATCACCTGCTGCGTAGACCGCGGGGTTGGAGACGCTTTGCAAAAATCCGTTCAACGCCAGCCGCCCGTTATGGTGCTTTACGCTCCCGGCATCGAGATCGAGCGTCGCGAGCGCCGGCGCCCGACCCGCGGCATGGACGACCAGATCTGCGTCCATATCGAGTTCGCCGTCAGGACAGTCCGCCCGGACGCGATAGCCGTCTGATACCTTCTCAATGGCGGTCACCCCTGCCTGTGTGCGGACATTGATGCCGCGCTCGCTGAACTTGTCCATCAGCCAGCCGACGAGATCGGGGTCGAATTGCTTGAGCATTCGCTTCCCGTGCTGAAGAATTGTGACCTGTGCTCCGGCGCGCGCCGCGATGTGCGAAAACTCGGCCGCGATATAACCGCCGCCGACAAGGACGATGCGTTCAGGCAGGCTCTCCAGTTCCAGGAAGCCTTCATTGGTGATCAGGTGCTGCTCGCCCGGAATGCCGAGCGGCACGGCCTCGGCGCCGGCGGCGATCACGATACGGTCCGCCTCGATCCTCTCTCCTCCGAACTCGAGCGCATTCGGGCCGATAAAGCGAACGTGACCGTGGAAGGCGTGAATCCCTTTGTCGGCAAAGGCTTTCTCACGCTTCTGCGGTACCGGATCGGTGAAGCTGCGCTTGAAGGCCATCAGTCCCGTCCAATCGAGCGTCGCGTCCCCTTCGATTCCACGTCCGCTCATGCGCCAGGCGTGATCAGCCGCCTCGGCGCCGCCGACCATCATCTTCTTCGGATCGCAACCGCGCAAGGCGCAGGTGCCCCCGAAGGGCCGGAAGTCCGCGACGGCGACGCTCCAGCCAGCCGCACGAACCCTGTGTGCTGTTACGATCGCAGCCGTTCCCGTGCCGATGATCGCAAGGTCATATCTCTTCGCCACTAGATCTCCTCCAACATTGTCACGTTCGACATCCGAGCCTTCACGGCTCAGCCGGCGCAGCATGAGAGCTTCGCCACGTCCTTGTCGAAGGCAAGAGCCGCGAGCTTCAGGCCCTCAACGGTGGTGAGATACGGAAAGAGCGTATCCGCGAGGTCGTCGACGGTGAGGCCGTGCCGGATTGCCAGGGCCGCCGTCTGGATGCTGTCGGCTCCCTCCGGTGCGAGGATATGCGCCCCGAGCAGCCGGCCGCTGCCAGCGTCGGCGACGAGCTTGATGAGCCCGCGTGTGTCTCGGGCGGCAATCGCGCGCGGCACCTGGTCGAGACCGATCGTGGAGACACGGACGGCGTGGCCGGCGGTCCGCGCAGCCGCCTCTGTCAGCCCGACGCTCGCCACCTGCGGATCGGTGAAGACGATGGCCGGCATGGCACTGTTGTCGTAGCGCAGGCTGTCGCCGTTGAGGGCGTTCTTCGCCGCGAGCTTGGCACCGTAGGCGGCCATGTAGACGAACTGATCGTGACCGGTGACGTCGCCGGCAGCGTACACGCCCGATCTTGTCGTGCGCATGCGGTCATCGACGAAGATGCCGCCCTTCGGCGAGAGAGCGATCCCATGCTCGGCGAGCCCGAGACCTTCGATATTGGGCGCGCGGCCCGTCGCCACGAGCACCTGATCGGCGTCGATCGTGACGTCCTTGCCGTCGCGATGGACAGTGAGTGCAACACCGTCCGCGGTCTTGCGGATCGTCCGGTACGTGATGCCGGAAATCACCGCGATGCTCTCGTCCATGAAATACCCCGTCAGCGCCGTGCCGATCTCGGGTTCGGCCTCCGGAAGGAGACGCGAGCGGCACACCAGCGTCACCTCGACGCCGGCGCGGGCGAACATCTGGGCGAGTTCGGCCCCGATATAGCCGCCGCCGATCACGAGCAGAGATCGGGGCAGCGCCTCGAGATCAAGCGCCGTCGTGCTCGTCAGGTATGGCACGGTCTCGATGCCGGGGATGACAGGGACGGCCGGTCGCGCGCCGGTCGCGATGATGATCTTGCCGGCTGAGACAAACGTGCCGTCCACCTGGACGCCGCCGTCCACGATGCGCGCCGGCCCTTCGCGATAGGCGATGCCGTTGTAAGCCGGGAGCAGGTCGGCGTACTTGGCCTGACGTAGCTCCGAAACCAGCGCGTCCTTCTGACGGACGGTTCCGCCCCAGTCGGTCAGTTCGGCCTCGGCCGTGATGCCGGCGAAACGTGCCGCGGCTCGGGCATTGTGGAGCGTCTCGGCGGCGCGGATCAGCGTCTTCGACGGCACGCAACCGATATTGACGCAGGTGCCGCCGATGGTGCCGCTGCCGATGAGGGCCACCTGGGCGCCCTGATCGGCTGCCGTGATCGCGGCCGAGAAGCCGGCCGAGCCGGCGCCGATGATGGCAAGGTCGTAGGAACCATTGTTGCGGCCATTCGTGCCAAGGCGCCGATGCGTCACGGGCCTGTCCGGCGATGCCGTATCGCCCGACGATTGAGGCTCACCTTGTGTCTCGGCCGCGTTGTTGCCGTGGCCGGCGATTGTGCCGATTCCGGCAAGGCTGGGCCCGAAGATCGCCCGACCTGCTTCGAGAGCTTCCTCGATCGACAGCCGGAATCCCGGCTCGTCTGCAGGACGCTGCTGGCGCCACGCGGCGAGGTGATCGTCGGAACAGAAGAAGGATGTTGCAGTGCACAGCGAGTTCGCAGCGCATCCGCCTTCGTAATGGACGCTGAGCCATACGACGGCCGTCGTCGGCTCAACGTCGGCCAGAGCCCGGCCCCGTTCCTGCGTGGTGATCCGGACCGGCGCGCCGCAGTGGCGGCAGCGCGAGACGATCGAGATGTCTTGGTCGGTCATAGCGCCGATGCCGAGCGCGTCGACCGCGCACATCGCAGTAAGAGTGCGTCCGTCCAGTGTGACCCGGTGGCCGGTGTCGCGGTCGGTGAAGGGATACGCGCCGACAATCATGTCGCCATCGAGTACGACGAGGTCGCGACGGCGGAGCTCTTCGAGCAGCGCACGGACGGCTTCCTCGCTCAGCCCCGCACGCTTGGCAAGCGCGCTTGGGGTCGGGGCTCGCCCGTGTTCGGCGTAGAGCTGTAGCAACGCAACGCGCACGCGATCCGTGGCCGCCTCGTAGCCGCTCCAGCGGTTGAGCACATGGTCGGAGCCGACCATGGCCAGCAGGGCCTCCTTCACCACGGGTGACGAAACCACCGACCAGTCCGGAAACGTCACACCCGGCCGCACGGCCAAGCTCGGCACCGTTGCGGATGTAGAAACCGTCGCCTTGTCGCGGGACGCGGAGGATGTGCAGCAATCGTTCATGGCTTCAGGCCTTCATTCAGAATCTTCGTGTTGGAACAGACGACCTTTGCACGGCGATGATGGATGCCGCAGGCGACAAGCCCGAGGCCCGCGGCGATCAGGGAAAGCACGACCAGACCCGAACCCGTCAACCACGCGCCGAGGCCGGCCAGCGGCGGGGGCACGGCAAGGAGTGGCGCCGCGCAGCAGATCGCAACGACAATGGCGCCTGCGGCGCCGGTGCGGATCAGGGCGCGGTCATGCATGTCAACTGCCTTGCTCCTGCGTCGGGCGGGCCGGATAGCCGGCATTCATGCTGGCGGCCGCGATGGCATCCGGGGTCGTCTGCGCGTCGTCGAAGGTCACGGTCGCGGTCTTGGCTTCGAACGAGACGGCCACCGTCGAGACCCCGGGGACCGCCGCCATCGAGGTCTTCACGATGTAGGGGCAGGAGGCGCAGGTCATGTTGTCGATGGCGAAGGTGACTGTGCGTTCGGTAGCGAACACGGCAGGCGCGGTCATCACCGACATGATCAAAGCAAGAGCACTCAAACTCTTCTTCATGGGACGGGTCTCCTCTTGGTGTCAGGCGGAAAGCAGCAGCGGGGCGACGTAGTCGAATGCGAAGGCGGCCGCGACGAGCACCGTCGCAAACCAGAGCGCGATCTGGACAATGCGGCTGGGGATCGGGCGCGCGCAGGCAGCATCCTCGGCGCAGGCCCGCCTCGGCTTCCAGTAGACGAGATAGAAGCCGTAGCCGAGAACGCCCGTCGTCCCGGCGACGAAGAGCGGCTTGTAGGGCGCGAGCGCCGTCAGATTGCCGATCCAGGCGCCACCAATGCCTAGGCTAAACAGGATGAGCGGGACGATGCAGCACGAGGAGGCGGCAAGCGCGCCGAGAATGCCGCCGACGGCGACCAGGCGCTGCCGTCCGACTTCGGCTCGGTCCGACGCGAGCACGTCGGTCGTGGCGGACGTCATGCCCGCCGTGCTGGGTCGCGATATATCCATGTCCGATCTCGCTTTCCTTGCCGAAATCCTCATTGCGCAGTACCATGCGGTCTGTAGCAACTACAGGGTCAAGAGGGATTTTTGCGATGCGCGATCACGCTGGCGTGAAGGGCCTGCAGCGGGCTGAGCTCGCCCGGCGGACGGGCAGCAATCTGGAGACTGTGCGCTACTACGAGAAGGTCGGGCTCCTGCCCGAGCCACCGCGCACGGCGGCCGGCTACCGCAGCTACGACACGACGCACGAGCGGCGCCTTCGCTTTGTGCTGCGGGCACGCGAGCTCGGCTTCTCACTCGACGAAATCCGCGAGCTGTTGCGCCTGGTCGACGAACGCGACCAGCCCTGCGCCGAGGCAAGCGCGGTCGCCGCCGCGCATCTCGACGATGTGCGGGCGAAGATCGCTGACCTGAAGCGCATGGAGCGGGTGCTCAAGGACGTCGTCGCGCAATGCGCCGACGGCACGCGGCCGGAATGTCCGCTGATTGAGGCGCTGTTCCGGGAGCGAACTGTCAACTGATCGGGTCGAGGAGCGCCTATGCGGCGCCCCTGACGTCGTTCCGGCAAGCGTTGCCCTGCTGGGCGTGCAGCCAGTCGGCGATCTGCTGCGCCTTGGCTGCGGCGGTGAAGATCGCGCGCTTGTCGGAGCGAAGCACCTCGAGCCAGGAGGCGATATAGCTGGCGTGGTCGGGCCGCGGCTCGACGCTGAGATGGAGGTCGGCGCAGATCATGGCGCTCAGGAGCTCGACCGTGCATTCCTCCATAGCATAGGCGGCCGAGCCGAACCGTCCGGAGAGATCACGGTCGAGGCGATGCCTGGCGCCGGAGGCGTGCCCGCATTCGTGGAGCAGCACGGCGTAATAGGCTGCGGCATCGCGGAAGCAGGCGAAGTCGGGCATCTGCACGTGGTCGGTGGATGGGCGGTAACAGGCCTGCGATCCGCCGTGGCGGATGTCGATGCCGAGCGCTGCGCAGAACCGTTCGGCCCGCTCGATGCGCTCGGCCTCGGGTAGCACCGGTATCTCGGGCGGCGTGTAGCCGTCGACCTGCGCGCAGTTGAAGACCGTGTAGCCGCGGGCGAACATGCGCCGGGCGGGCTCGTCGCGATCCTCGTCGCCGTCCTGTACGTCTGCCTTGCCGTGGCGATCGACGGTCTTCCAGAACACGACGAGGTGCCCGCGCTCGCCCTTGCGGACCTGGGCGCCGAGCGCCTGCCACTGGCGATAGGTGCCCCAGATGCCGGCGGGAAAGCCGGCGGCGTGCGCGGCGGCCCAGAGTGCGATGACGTTGACGCCACGATAGGCCTTGCGCGAGGCGACGTTGACGGGCGTAGTGATGGCCGATCCGTCGTGGTGCCAGGGCATCCGGTACTGGTCGGCGCCGGCCTCGATGGCGGCGATGATCTGGCTGGTGACACGCTCGTAGATGTCGTTCCGGGGCTGGGGTGTGCGATCGGTGGTCATGGCTGCCTCCTGTGTTCGCCCTCTCCGTCGAGGGCGAGGCGGCAGGGGCAGACGCGGGAAGCCGGGCCGTCACACCCTGTTCTCGGTGCTGGTGCGGAACAGGGTTGATGGGCCGGCAGCGTCTGCCACAACCCGAGCCCTGCCTCGACGGGCGAGCACGGGAGGCAGCCATGACCGGCGAGCGGCGCCTGGACCGGTCAGGATGAAGCGCGGCTGTCAGCCGGTGCCGTCCAGAGGCGGACGCCGCAACGGGACGACCCTGGCGTCCACGGATCGAGACAGCTCCGCTCGCAGACCTTCGATGACGGCATCTCGCTCGGCGAGCTGCAACGTCAGCATCTGGATGTGCTGCGCGAGCGTCCGGGTGAGCGCCCGCAGCTCCGCCATCTCGGCACCACGCACGGCGCGTAGTTCCGCTTCCAGAGCATGGATGCGTTCCTTGAGGGCCCTGGGCGACGATCGCCGCAGGCGGGCTTCGGCCGCGCGGAGCTCGGCGAGAAGATCGCCGGCCCGGTTCGCCGTCGCTCGGCTGACGCCGGCCTCGCGCGCCAGGTTGGCGACGGTCAGCGCCCCGTCGGTGCGTTCAGGGCGGCCGTCGAGCAACCGCTTCATGGCAGCCCTTAGCGCCGCTTGGCTCTTCGGCCCGAGCGCGGTCATGCGTCACCGTCCATGAGAGGCGCGATCAGCCGGCACTTGCGCTCGTTGTCCCGCAGGATCGCCGTGCGCTGCAGCGGCGATAGACGCCGGTCGGCCAGAAGCGCTTCGCCCTCGACGATCGAGGCCTGCCACGGTTCGCGGTGCCGGGCGGTCAGGCAGGCGTTCGGGCACCGGTCGGGGCTGCAGCGCGATAGGGCCGGCGCCGTCCGCTCGGCATCTGGCGCGCCGGTGAGGCAGAGCGCGGTCGCTGCATCGAACAGGCAGTCGTTGAGGAAACCGACATGCAGGGTCCGCCCGAGATGGGCAACCATGGTGCGCAGCCGCTTGCGGTCCAAGATCCGGCCGGGAAGATCGCCAAGTTCCTCCTGCACGCGGCCGAACTCGCGTCGCAGTCGCGCAGCACCCGGTCCCGCCGGGCCTTCACGGCGAAGATAGGCCTCGTAATGGGCGACAATGTCGTCGAGCTGGCCGAGTGCACGTTCGCGCTCGATCGCCAAGCGGAAGTCGGCCTGCGCCGATCCGGCATAGCCTTCGAACATGGCGACCGAGGCGTGCTTGTACTGGATCTTGCCGGCGACCGTGCCGAACGGCCGGTTGGCGATGTACCAGGCGATCGTGCGTCGGAGCTGCCGGGTCGTAAACTTCCAAGGCTCGTCGCCGATGCGCGGAATCGCCGGCGCGGCCTCCGAGCGCGTGTCGAGGCCCTCGCGGAAAAGGTTGAGTGTCGGCGTTGCACCCATCCCGAGATGATCGTTGCTCCAGGGCCAGTCCTTCAGCGCCACCCACAAGGATGACAGTTCCTTCTCTCGGCGATTGCGTGCCGAGAGAACCTCCATCACCGCGACGGCGCGAGCGACGGGCTCGATCGTGATCCAGTCGGCCGTGACGCCGCGCGCGCCATGGCGCTTGTACACCGTGCTGCGCAGCCGGTACCGCTCGACCAGGCCGTCGGCGCTGCGCACCGGCGACACGCAACCCGGCTGCATCGCCTGCACCTCGCTGTCGCGCATGCCGGTGAGGTAGGCGCAGACGAGATAGCAGGCGCCCTGCAACATCCGTTCTTCGCGGGCGAGGCTGAGGCCGTCGAAGCGCTCGCGCCATGGCAGTCCGGTGTCCGGATCGATCGAGATCGGCGTATCGAGCCCGCCGATCTCGGTTCCGAGCTCGGCGGCTGCCTTCTCGATCAGTCGTGCAGTCGGCTCGGACTGGCTGATGCGGCCGCTCTGCGGAGCGCCGGCGTGAAGGCGCATCAGATGGAGATTGTAGGGCGGGGTCTCTTCGCCGGTGAGCGGGTCGATGCGGCGGGCCACATTGGGCGCGTGCTCCCAGATCGGCACGCCTCGGCCCATGGCCCGGCGCACGTCGAGCCACTTGGCCACGCGGGCGCGATAGTTCTTGGCCACGGCCCGTCCGGCCCGCGCGTCCCGCGCCATCAATCGGGCGCAGCGGGCTTCGAGAGCGTCAAGCTCGGCCCGCGCCGCGAGGATATCGGGCGCATAGACCTCGACATACTTGAGCGCCCAGCGCAGCATGGCGCCGATGACCGGCTCGGGAATGCGCGGCGTGGCGTTCTCGGCGGGCGCTGGCGGCCGGCCGGCAACGCGGTGCGCCGCACGTCCACGCCACGGCAGGAAACCGATGCCGCCGCCGGTTAGCCATGGCGCCAGGTGATGCAGGTCGATCGGCACCTCGACATACTTCACCGTCTCGTGAGGCGTTCGCCGTCCGCCGTCACGGGCATACGCCAGATAGGCGTCGAGCAGCGCCTGATCGATCCGGCTGAGATCGACGGCGCCAGTCCTTGCGCGGAGGAACGCGGCGAAATGCTGGATGTAGCGCAGCAGGCGGATCGCCGAGGTCGCGCCGCAGGGCGCCCGATATCCCGGCACATGGATGCGCAGGCGGGCGATCACGTACTCCTTCGCCAGCCGCCGCGTGACGGGATCGGCGATGCGGGCGAGGTTCAGCCGGTAATTGCTGTAGCGGGCGTTCACCCGGAAAATGGCGGCGCCCAGGTCCCAAAGATCGTCACCGAAGCGCGGAAGTCGCGTGCGGTCGGCATCGTCCCTGACCGCCACGCCGGCAAGCACGGGCTCGTCGTTGCCATAAATGGCCGAAGGCAGCGACGCGTGCTGCGGCAGCTTGATCGGTGCCGGCATCATGGCGCTCTCGCTTCGGGCGGCAGGTAGAGGAGCGCGGGGTCCGATGACCCAATCCGACGGGCTTCCTCGATCTCGGCGTCGGCGAACCGGGGCAGAATCTGTTCGGCGATGCGTCCGTGAACCCGGCCGAACTTGGCGATCCAGTCGGCTTCGCTCAGCACCTGCCGCTGCGCCCGGATGAAGTTGAGGAAGGCCAGGAGCGCGGGCACCTTGCGGGCGGTGACCACGGCATTGCTGCATTCGAGACACCCCCAGAAGGGGGACGGACAGGCCTCTCCCTCCGAGCCGAACGGGCTGTTGTAGAAGCCGCCGCAACTGGCGAGCCAGACGTCCTGCTCGCCGCCGAACAGCGCCTTGACCGCGGCGGCGCCGACAACGGGAAGGCCGGTCGCCTTGTCGGGATCGGTCTGGACGGCCGCTTCCTCCTCCGACGACAGGACACAGGGGGGGAACGCGGCGTCGAGCGCATCGGTCATGGCGTCGGCAATTGTCGCCTCGTGCAGATGACGAAGCGCGGGAATGTCGGCGTAGTGGTCGGCCGCGACCGCGACAGTGTGGCCGACGGCGAAGCGGTCGAGCTGGCCGCCCGTGCGCCGGTACCATGCCGCCTTATGCGTCTTGCGCAGGCGCGTCAGATTGAGGCGAAGGCGTTGGCCCCGCTCATCAAGGATGCCGTGCCGGCGCGTCCATGAAGCCGCGAGCTCCTTCATGCTGAGCACCCGAGGGGTCAGGCGGCCCCAGGCACAGTGCGCCCAGAGCGTGTCGGCGCCGAGCCGGCTTCTCGCCGGACCGGTCCACTGCAGCGCCTTGCGGATCAAGCCGCCCGGCGTCGAGGAACCGCCGTCGCGCACACGCAGCCGCTTCCACTCGGCGCCGCGCGCCCGACGCTTGCAATACTCGATCTCGACATAGCCGCCCGCCGGGTTCTTCAGGCAGTCCGCTCGCAAGCCCTTGATCGCTTCGATCTCCATGCCGGTGTCGAGCGAGATAAGCACGATGAGCGGCACGAGATCGGCGGCGATGAGATGCCGGCGGCCATGCAGATCGTGGATCAGGCGATCGTTCGGCAGGCCACTCTCGCGGCGGAGCGTGTAGAGTCGCTTGAAGAGAGGGTGCCTGTGCCCGATGACGCCTTCCGCGTCGATCACTTCCATTACCTGTTTGTGGGTTGCTGCCAGCGCCTTGCTCCGATCGGAATCCTCGACCGCCGGAATACGATCGGCCTCGCCCAAGCGGCGGATGATGGCGGCGAGATCGGTGCGCGCCGCCTTCCGCAATGCCGCGGCGACATCATCGCCATAGGCATCGCGCGGCCTGGCGCGCACGCCGGGCCGATCGCTCGTGTACATCAGCCGGCGTGAGGCATCGGGCGGCAGGTGGCTGGGCTCCGCGGCCTCGGCAAGCCGCAGCAGGTTGAGCACCTTGCTCATGCGGTGCAGGCGGTGATTGGGATGCAGGCCGCTCCCCTCCATCCAGGAATCGAAGCCGTCGATGCAGACGGCACTGACGTCGGAGAGACGGGCGACGTGCGATCCGGCGGAATCGAGATAGCGCCAAAATGTCTTGAGCGCATTGGCATAGGCGTAGGCCGTCGAGATCGAGCCGGCCGGACCACCGACCTGGCAGGCGCGCCAGAGCGCGCCGGCAAAGGTCCGCGCCAATGCCTTGCGGCCGGCGAGCATCGTCAGGTCGATCGTCTTGCTGCGATCCGCCAGCGTGACGGTAAAGCGCAGCGATGCGATCGCAGCGGCGGCCTCGCCCTCGGGATCGGGCAGCGCCTCGGGAAAGAGGGCGCGGCGACCCGGCCGCCGCACCGATGGAGCCGCCGCGGCGGTCATGCCGCGCCGCCAGCCGTGTCTTCGGCCCAGCGATCCGCGGCGGCCTCGACCAGCTCCTGCGCCTCGGCGAGGCTGTCGAGATAGATGTAGGTGCTGGTGATACTCGCATGCCCCAGCAGGTGCTGGAGCTTCTGCAGAGGATCGCCGAGAATCCGCCGATAGGCTGCGCCGTGCTGGTCCTGCGGATCGAACACGGATCCGATCTGCTCGCGGATCAGCATGGAGAGCATGTTGACGGCGAAGGTGTGCCGCAGCGTGTGTGGCGTCACCTCGACCTCGATGCCGAAACGGCGGCAGCGGGTGCAGGCCCGCCGAAAGGCAGCTTCCCAAGTCGCCGAGGGCACGGGCTTGCCGCCTTCAGTCAGCCAGAGCAAGGCATGCTGCGCCTGGCCGGGCGTGCCGACCAGCACGCGGCGGCGTTCGCCCAGCGTCAGACGGTCGAGCCGGACACGCTTGCCCGCCGCGTCTGTTGCCTTCCCGTCCTCCAGCATCAGCCAGAGCGGATCGGACACCGAAGGCTCTGAGCGCGCGGCAGAGACCGTGCGCTCGAGATCGACATAGTCGCCGATCAATCTCAGTACCCGGCGGGGAACGCGGATGCGCCGTGGTCGTCCGCCCTTGGCGATCGGACCGGGGAGATCGAACGGCACCGAGCGCGATTCGGGATCGGTCAGGCGCGGCAGCTCACTCAGCAGCAGACTGCCGGCCTCTGTCAGCCGCAGGCCGGTCGTGACGAGAAGCTCGGCAAACAACGCATTGCGCTCGCCGTTGCGGCCGCGCCACGTCGCGTCCTCCGAGCCGTCGGGAAGCCGGCCGCGCAATCCCACCTCGCGGAACAGCAGGTAGCGGCCAAGATCGATGTAACGGGTATCGTGGCGCCGCGCGGCGCGCTCGCGGGCACGGTTCGTCGTCACAGCGAGCACTGCGCGGCTACCGCCGGCCCTGCGAAGGGTGGCGCCGTAGCTGAAGGGCGAGATCGCAATGATTCCTTCCTCGACAGCCCAGCGATAGAGCTTGTCGAGCGCGGCAACGCTCCGGTTCCAGCTCGCAGCCGAGATGCGGTAGGGAGCTGCCGACAGCCGACGCGCCCGGTGAAAGGCCAGGACATCGTCGCGGCCGGCCTGCCAGACCGTCTTGCCGCCGCGCCGTTCGACAAGAAAGCGCGCCCAGACGAGAATGTCGCGGGCGTAGGAGCGCCACGTGTTCGGCGATCGCGCTCCCATAGCAGGACAGGCACGAAAGAACCGGTTGAGAGCGAGATCGTAGCTGCCGTCATCCATCAGGATGAACGGCATGCCGTGAATCAGCCCGGTGCGCTCGACCGCGTCGAGCGCACCGGGCGCGAGGCTCACTGCAAGGTCATCAAGGAAAAGCGGACGCGAAATAGTGTCAAGATCGGTAAAATACAAATGCACGCACGATACCCAAGCGGAGCGCCTTCGGCGCAACTTCATTGTTTAGAATGCGAGGGGTTCCCCTCGCGCTCTCCCGCTCGCCGCGTGGCAGGGGTGCAGGACTTAGCCTGCACCCCATGAACAGCTTGTCGTGCCGCCGCCGCGTCAAGCGTTGTCCTCGCTACGCTGCGGGAACGCTTGACCCGGACGTCTGAAGAGCTTCACCGGAGCCGTGGTGAGGCGCCTCCAATGCACGATTCTGAGACAGGATCACAGAGTCAGGATAATGCACGATGCGTTGCGAGACCGTACTGCAGGTTTATGCCGGCCAGCGAAGCGGGGAGTTGGCGCAGATAGGCCGCGGGCGCTCCGACGAGGCTTGCGAGTTGTCCGAAACTCCAATGCGTCGGGGTGATGGGCAATTCCGCACCGGGGAGTACAAGCCTCAGCCGTTCCGGATCGCTCCGGCTCGCCTCGACCTGGATGCGCTCACTTTCGACGGTCCGGGTGCGGCTGCTTTCGGATCGCGCACGAACAGTATGAGCCAGATCGTTCAGAGATAGAAAGCGCTCGTCGTCGGGCCGCGAGAACCATTCCGACGAGACACGGCCGACGCGCTCGCCGCGCGTGACATCCACTTTGAAGCCACCATTGAGCTGGCGACTGGCATCGAGAACTTGCGTGTTCATGGCAGAAACCTCCCTGACGGCGCCGGAAGCCTCTCCTCCGACCTCAACCCGTCACGGAAAACCCGCCCTTCTCTCACTTTCCTGCGGCACCTCGGCACGTGGCCGATCCAGTCCTAAGGCATTGTGCTTCCCGGCCTGAGAGCCGGGCTCTGCTTCTGAACCGAAGAGCTAAGCACCATCCCGTAAGGCAGGCGTGCGGTCAGACGCCGTTGCCTACTTCGCGGTTACAAGCCGTACGCAACGCCAACCGCGGTCTGCTCTGCTGCCCAAATGTCGGCAATCTCGTCGGGAAAAGTCGCCTGTAGAGCAAAAATAATTCACTAAATGAAAGAATTGTTGTGGCGATAAAAACTAATAAGATACTGAAATATATACAGGAAAAGACGCAAACTCTAAAAAGAAAAATTTTTTCAAAAAAATTTACGCCGTGCCAACTGAATGCTAGGCGTACCTCGACAAGGAGGAGCTGATCATGAGCACCCAAAATCCAATTTTCATTCCCGGTCCGACTAACATTCCCGACTTGCTTCGCAAGGCTGTGGACATGCCTACAATTGACCATCGCAGCCCACTATTCGGCAAGATCCTCCACCCCGCCCTTGAAGGCGTCAAAAAAGTACTGAAAACAGCGACGGCTGAGATATTCGTCTTTCCCTCGACCGGTACCGGCGGCTGGGAGGTCGCTCTAACAAACCTTCTGTCTCCAGGTGACAAGGTCCTTGCGACCCGCAATGGCATGTTCAGCCATCGTTGGATCGACATGTGCCAGCGCCACGGCCTCGATTGCCACAGGAGCGGTCATCGGCAAATGCTACCAGCGCCATCGCGCGACCGAGTTTCTGGATTTCCTCAAAGAGATCGACCGGCGCGTGTCGGCAGGCCTGGACGTGCACATCGTCATGGACAACTACGCCACCCACGAGACGCCGAAGATCAAGGCGTGGCTAGCGCGGCGCCCGCATTGGCATGTCCACTTCGGCGTCGACGACGCGGCTTGGGATCATTCGGTGTTCTCGAAGAACCGCGACAGGCTGCTCGAGGGCGACATCGCCGCAAAGTTCCTGAACGCGGTTCTGGCGCAGCGCAGGGTGAATAAGCTTCTGTCCACCGATCATTTCTCGGTCGACGGCACGCTGATCGAGGCGTGGGCGTCGATGAAGAGCATCAGGCCGAAGGATGGCTCGGGCGAGCCGCCGGCAGAGGGTGGCGGCGGGGCGCAACGCGGAGGCGGACTTCCACGGCCAGAAGCGGTCGAACGAGACGCATGCCTCGACCACCGATCCCGAAGCCAGGCTCTATCGCAAGGGCAAAGGCAAGGAGACGAAGCTGGTGCTTCATGGGGCACGGGCTCATGGAGAACCGCCACGGCCTGCTGGTCGATGCCTGCCTGACGCTGGCCGACGGGCATGCCGAACGGGTAGCCGCACTGCACATGATCGAGCCGCGTGCCGACCGGCCGCAGGCGATCACGCTCGGCGCCGACAAGGCCTATGATGCGGAGGACTTCGTCAACGAGTTGCGCTCGATGAACGTGACGTCGCACGTAGCGCAGAACACCAACGGCCGCAGTTCAGCGATCGACGGACGCACGACCCGGCACAGCGGCTATGCCGTCAGTCAGCGCACCCGCAAGCGCATCGAAGAGGCGTTCGGTTGGATCAAGACGGCCGCTGGCCAAGACAAGACCGGGTTCCGTGGCCGTGATCGCGTCGGATGGCCTTCACCTTCGCTGCCGCCGCCTACAATCTGGTACGGCTGCCGAAGCTGCTGGCGGTGCCGACATGACCGCGCCGGCGGGCTGCCAGCTGATCGGCCGCTGGCGCATTGTCAAGGCCGATCTGTGGGATCGCGATTATCTCAACCTCTGCGGTCCCGCCACGATCACCATCGGCGACGACAACAACGGCGAGATCGCATTTGGTGCTTTGCAAGCCGGCCTCGATGTCAGCTACACCCCATCGATGGCCTTCTTCACGTGGGATCGCTGCGACTAAACGGACGAAGTGAGCGGCTACGGCCATGCCGAATTGCTCGACGACGGCTCGATCGAGATCACGTTCGCCTACCACAACGCCGACGAGGCCATCCTCAAGGCCGCGCGCGATACTTCTTCAACAGGCTGCTAGAGCGATTACCTATCGTATATACCGGAAATACCCCGTTCACGAAAAATCGCCGGCGTGACTCCGCGGCGCTCGCGGAAGGCACGAATGAAATGCGAAGAATCACAAAACCCGGTGGAATTGGCGACTTCTGTCACTGACTGGTCGGTATGGCGAAGGAGAAATTCAGCATATTCGAGCCGCATAATTTTATAGGCAAGGGAGGGGCCCATGCCTAGTGAGCGCTGAAAACGCCGCTCGAGCTGCCGCCGGGGACTGCCTATGCGCCGGGAAACTTCGGCGGCGGACAGTGGCGTATCCATGTGCACCTGCATTAGGAGCAAGGCCTTTTTAACCAACGTATCGGTGGTTGTAAGATCGAGCGGTATTCCAGGTTGCGGCTTTTCCGCCCTGAGCGCATCATCGATAATCATGATGTGCAGGCTCTTTCGCGCCTGGGCTGCTCCGACATGTTTTTCGACTAGATGCGCAGCAAGATGCGCCGAACTCGCGCCACCAGAACATGTCAGCCGGTCGCGGTCCACGATAAAGATCTGGTCTGACACGGGTTTCAGACCATCGAACTGTTCGAGAAAGTCGGCATGATGGAACCAACTAACACAGCAGCGATATCCGTTCATCAGACCGGCACGGTGGAGAATGAAGGCGCCCGTGCAGACGCCGACGAGCGGCACTTTCGATGCTGCAGCCTTCTGCAGGTAGCGGGTATATTCTGGACTCAGATTGGGAATCTCGTCGATTAGCCCCCCAACCACCACAATGTAATCGTATTTTTGCGGATCACCCAGACGCTCATTGGGCTGAACTAGCACCCCGCAGCTCGATGGCATCGCATTCATCGTATCTGACAGCACTGTCCACTCGCAAAGGATTTGCCGGCTGCGGTCGCCCTCATCGGCGGCAAGGCGCAATACGTCCACAAAGTTTGCGAAGGCGCAGAGCGTGAAGCGGCGAGCGAGGACGAAGCCAACCTTAAGGCGTGGGATGGTATGCCCCTTCTTGGCTCGAAGAGGTCTAAAGTTGTGGGTCATCAGCTCTCCCCCCGCGCCCGTTGTCGTAAGGATAACATTGCGGTGACGCAAATGTTCTGTCCGAATTTCAGCCGGTTGGCAATACTCCGGGAATGTTGAACTCCGGGGTGAATTATGACCCGCTTTTCCTTTGCATCGCTTCTGTCCAACGCCCTGACGGGTAACAAGAACTGGGAGCCGCAATGGCCCGACGCCCAGCCCAAGCCGGAATACGACGTGATCATCGTCGGCGCTGGCGGGCACGGGCTTGGTGCGGCTTATTATCTTGCCAAGGTTCACGGCATCACCAATGTCGCGGTGATTGAGAAGGGCTGGTTGGGTGGGGGGAATACCGGCCGCAACACGACAATCATCCGCTCAAACTACTTATATGATGAAAGTGCAGGGCTCTACGAGCATGCCTTGAAGCTTTGGGAAGGTTTGTCCCAAGAATTGAATTACAACGTCATGTTTTCGCAACGCGGCGTACTGATGCTAGCGCATTCGGTGCATGACGTGCAAAGCTTCAAACGCCATATGCACTCTAATAGACTTAACGGCATAGACAATGAATGGCTGACGCCGCAGCAGACCAAGGATTTCTGTCCACCGCTAAATATCGCTCCTGATGCCCGTTACCCGGTGCTGGGAGCGGCACTTCAACGTAGAGCCGGTGTCGCCCGGCATGACGCCGTCGCCTGGGGCTATGCACGCGGCGCAGCCGCGCGCGGCGTCGACATTATTCAGAATTGCCCAGTTACCGCGATCAGACGCGACGCATCAGGCCATGTTACTGGCGTAGAAACACCCAGAGGGTTTATTAAGGCCCGTAAAGTGGCTGTGGCTGCTGCAGGCAATACCTCCGTCGTTATGGATTCTGCCGGCGTGCGCTTGCCGCTGGAAAGTTACCCGTTGCAGGCTTTGGTCTCGGAACCGGTTAAGCCGATCGTCCCGTGCGTGGTCATGTCCAATTCGGTTCATGCCTATATTAGTCAGTCCGACAAAGGGGAATTGGTTATCGGTTCTGGCACTGACCAATACGTTTCTTACAGTCAGCGCGGAGGCCTTCCTTTGATCGAGCACACGGTTGCCGCGATCTGCGAGGTTTTCCCAATCTTCACTCGCATGCGCATGTTGCGAAAATGGGGAGGTATCGTCGACGTTACACCAGACCGTTCGCCGATCATCGGCAAGACGCCGGTACCAGGGCTATACGTCAATTGCGGATGGGGTACTGGTGGGTTCAAGGCTACCCCGGGCTCAGCCCATGTCTTTGCCCACACCATCGCACGCGACGAGCCGCATCCGATAAATGCGCCGTTCACGCTAGAACGTTTCACAACCGGCCAGCTTATCGACGAAGCCGCTGCCGCTGCCGTCGCACACTGAGGAGATTCGAGATGCTGCTCATTCGCTGCCCTTATTGTGAGACCGAGCGACCCGAACTCGAATTCACGTATGCCGGGGAGGCACACATTGCGCGCCCCAATGATCCGTCGAAACTGACTGACGACCAGTGGAAGACACATCTTTTCATTCGTAGCAATTCGCGCGGCACTCACTTCGAGCGGTGGCGCCACCAACATGGCTGTGGGCGGTTCTTCAATGCTGTTCGCGACACCGTTAGCGACAAATTCGCAATGACATACAAGGCCGGGCTCCCGCGCCCGACGGAGACTGAACTCGAGGAAGCACGGTCATGAGCAAGTACCGAATTTCCGCAAAAGGCCGCGTCGACCAGCGCAAGCCAGTGCGTTTCACATTCAATGGCGCTCGTTATGTGGGTTTCAAGGGCGACACACTAGCCTCGGCGCTGCTTGCCAATGGCGTTCATCTCATTGGCCGTTCGTTCAAATACCATCGTCCGAGAGGCTTCCTGTCGGCGGGCTCTGAAGAGCCCAATGCGCTGGTCGGTACCGATCGTGGCCCGGGGCGTTTCGAGCCGAACACCAGGGCGACCGTCCTCGAAGTCTTTGATGGACTTTCCACGACTAGTCAGAATCATTGGCCATCGCTGAAGCACGACATTGGCGCTGTCAACGATGCACTCTACATGTTGTTTTCGGCTGGTTTTTACTACAAAACCTTCATGTGGCCGAAATCGTTCTGGAACAGAGTTTACGAGCCATTCATCCGCGGAGCTGCCGGGCTTGGGAAATCACCGACCACGCCAGATGCTGATACATATGCAAGCCGCTTCGCCCACTGTGATGTACTAGTGGTAGGTTCGGGACCGGCCGGTCTTGCAGCTGCTCTTGAAGCTGGAAAGAGCGGTGCCAGAGTAATTCTGGTCGATGAGCAAGCTGAAGTGGGCGGTTCGCTACTTTCGGAAACCGATGCCAGCATCAATGGCATGTCGGGCTGGCAATGGCTCGACGAGGCACGCGCCTCCTTGGCCGGCATGAAAAATGTCACAGTACTCACGCGTACGACAGCAATCGGCTATTACCACCAAAATCTTGTCGGCCTTTGCCAGCGGCTCACCGATCATCTCGCAAACCCGCCCAAGAACGCGCCGCGCGAACGGCTATGGAAAGTGCGCGCCCGCCAGGTCGTGCTAGCTCAGGGGGCCATTGAAAAGCCTCTGGTGTTCGACGGTAATGATCGGCCGGGTGTTATGCTCGCAGGGTCGGCGCGCAGCTATCTGAACCGCTATGGCGTCAAGGTCGGCGACCGTCCCGTCATAGTGACCTCGCATGATTCAGCCTGGTTGACTGCGTTCGATCTCGCCGAGGCCGGCATTAAGGTGGTAGCGATCATCGATATCAGGCGCCTTGTTCCAAGTCACCTAGTGGCCCGTGCAGAAGCTCTTGGAATAGAGACATTGGCTGGCTGGACGGTGACGGGAACTAGCGGCCGATTGCGAGTCGCTTCAGTGCGTGCCAAACGGGTTAGTCGCAACGGCATCATCGGCCCACCGCGGAAATTGGCCTGCGATGCGCTCTTGATGAGTGGCGGCTGGACGCCAAGCGTTCACCTCTTCTCTCACACCAAGGGCAAGCTCGACTGGAACGAGGACGGGCAGATGTTCGTTCCCGGCGAATCTACCGAAGAAAGCCGCTGCGCTGGTGCCGGAAATGGCAATTTCGGCCTGGTGGCCGCTCTTGCAGAGGGTGCGGCAGCGGGCGCGTCTGCAGCGACGGATGCGGGCTTTCCTGCTGCGGTAACGTCGTACAAGGTTGATGGCGACGTCCAGTTAACTGGAGTGAACAACCGTGAATTGCCTACTGACAGAAATGCTTCGAAAGCCAAAGCTTTTGTAGATTTCCAGAATGACGTCACAGCCAAGGATATTCGATTGGCAGTGCGTGAGGGCTTTAAGTCGATCGAGCACATTAAGCGCTATACCACGACAGGCATGGCCACCGATCAGGGTAAGACCTCTAACATCAATGGACTGGTCATTGCATCCGACGCGGTTAATCGGCCGGCGCCATCGATAGGGCTGACCACCTTTCGTCCGCCTTACACGCCGACGACTTTCGGCGCATTCGCCGGGTACAATCGCGGCGAGCTGTTCGAAGTCACAATAAAGACGCCCATCGACGGCTGGGCCGAGGAGCGCCAGGCGGTGTTCGAGCCGGTGTCGCTGTGGAGACGAGCTAGGTACTTTCCCCGAACGGGTGAGACTATGCACGCTGCCGTCGCGCGAGAATGTAAGGCGGTCCGCGAGAGTGTAGGCATGTTCGACGCGTCCACGCTCGGCAAGATCGAGATCGTTGGGCCCGATGCGGCCGAATTCATGAATCGCATGTATACTAATCCTTGGACCAAGCTCGCATCTGGTCGGTGTCGGTATGGCGTATTGCTCGGCGAGGATGGCTTCATCCGTGATGATGGCGTGATTGGTCGTATGAGCAGCGATCGCTTTCACGTCACGACCACGACTAGCGGGGCGCCGCGAGTGCTTGCTATGATGGAAGACTATCTCCAGACTGAGTGGCCGGACCTCAAAGTCTGGCTCACCTCCATTACCGAACAGTGGTCGGTCATTGCCTTGCAGGGCCCGAATTCCCGCAAGCTGTTGGAGCCGCTGGTCGAGGGCATCGACCTGTCGGATGAGGCTTTTCCCCATATGTCGGTGGCGGAAGGGCAGGTATGCGGCGTGCCGATGCGGCTGTTCCGTATGAGTTTCACGGGGGAGCGCGGTTACGAAGTGAACGTGCCGGCGCGCTACGGCCGTGCCGTGTGGGAGAAACTCTTTGAGGCAGGGCAGGCATATAGCGTTACGCCTTATGGTACGGAGACGATGCACGTGCTGCGCGCCGAGAAGGGGTTCATTATCGTGGGTCAGGACACGGACGGGACGTTGACACCAGACGACGCTGGCCTTGGTTGGGCCATAGGTGCCGCCAAAGCTGACTTCGTCGGCAAGCGTTCGCTCACGCGGCCGGACATGCTCAAGCAAGACCGCAAGCAACTTGTCGGGCTGCTCACCTCGGACCCAAACACTGTGCTCGAGGAGGGGGCCCAGATCGTGCTGGATCCAAACCAACCGTTACCTATGAAGATGGTCGGCCACGTCACTTCGTCGTACTGGAGTGCTGCCTTGGGACGATCTATCGCCCTTGCAGTTGTAGAAGGAGGCCGCAAGCGGGAGGGCCAGACGGTCCACATACCGATGCCAGATCGCACGGTTGTGGCGCGCATTACCGGCACCGTGTTTTACGATCCCGAGAACCAGCGCTTGAGCGCATAGGAGCATCGCATGATTCACGAACACCATCCGCTCCTTGGGCGTGAGATTACCCTGCGCAACACGCCTGCGTCGCTCGTCATCTGCGCAGCACCGGACTATGCGAGATTCAACCTCAGGATCGATCCGGCTCAACTTGCCGGCGCCTCTAAAGCGTTCGAGCTGGAATTGCCAACAAAGATTGGTGCTATTTCGGTGGCTGGAGACAGAGTTGGCGCTCGGCTCGGTCCGGACGAATGGTACTTGCTTGCCGCGCCTTCCTCCCAAGAAGCAGTAGAGCGCGCCTTTGCCGATCTCTACCCTGCGATGCCGCACAGCCTTGTCGATGTCGGCCACCGTGAAGTCGGCATCGACATCAGTGGGACGCATGTCGTGTCGGTGCTCAGTTCGGCTATTGCATTCGACGTAGGGGCAATGCCTGCCGGTACGGGCTGCCGTACTATTTTCGACCGGACTCAGATCGTGTTGTTGCGTGAGGCCGTGGACCGCTTCCGTATCATGGTCTGGCGCTCTTACGCCGAACATGTTTGGCAACTCCTTGCCGCCGCTGGCCGCGAGGTCGAGCTGGATATTTGAGAGCACAGGTAAAGGAGATATTAGGGTGAAGTTTTATCCAGACTATCTACCGAGTGATTTTGGTGTAGCTACTGCCATCCGTAGAGAGCTTGAGCGGCAACAAAATCAGATAGAGCTTATCGCATCTGAGAACATCGTCTCAGAAGATGTCTTGAAAGCGCAGGGCTCAGTTCTGACGAACAAGTACGCTGAGGGCTATCCCGGCAAGCGCTATTATGGCGGCTGCGAATTCGTCGATTATGTAGAGACGTTAGCGATTGAGCGTGCCAAGGAGCTGTTTGGCGCGCGCTTCGTGAATGTGCAGCCACACTCCGGCGCTCAAGCCAACCAGGCGGTGTTCCTGGCGCTGTTACAGCCGGGCGATCGTATCATGGGCATGTCTCTAGCTCATGGTGGGCATCTGACGCATGGCTCACCGGTGACGATGTCTGGCAAGTGGTTCGATGTGGTTAGCTATGAGGTACGCCAGAGCGATCAGCGGATCGACTATGAGGCACTGCGCACCCGTGCGCTAGAGACGCGACCAAAGCTCATCGTTGCGGGCGCTTCGGCCTATCCGAGAGCCATCGACTTTGCTGCATTTCGCAATATCGCTGACGAAATTGGCGCTCTGCTAATGGTGGATATGGCGCATTATGCAGGTCTCATTTCCGCTAGAATTTATCCCGATCCGCTTCCGTATGCTCATGTGGTGACAACAACTACCCACAAAACGTTGCGCGGCCCGCGGGGAGGCATGATCCTAACCAATGACGAGGTGCTAGCTAAGAAGATCAACTCGGCCGTGTTCCCAGGCAATCAGGGTGGCCCGCTGATGCATGTAATCGCAGCCAAGGCGGTTGCCTTCGGTGAGGCGCTTCAGCCGGAATTCAAAGCCTACGCCGCACAGGTCGTGACCAATGCGAAGGTGCTCAGCGACACGCTGGTCGCAGGAGGCCTCGATATCGTGTCCGGCGGCACTGACTGCCATATGGTTCTTGTCGATCTGCGGCCGAAGCGGGTGAAAGGGCGTGATGCCGAGCAAGCGCTGGAACGCGCAGGGCTTACATGCAACAAGAACGCAATTCCATTCGATCCAGAGAAGCCGGCTATTACGTCGGGTATTCGTCTCGGCACGTCGGCCTGCACGACACGAGGTTTCGGTGAAGCGGAATTCTCCCGGGTCGGCAAGTTGATCCTTAACGTAGTCGATGCCCTGGCAGAAAAGGGACCCGAAGGTGATCCGGCCGTTGAGAAGAAGGTGCGGACCGAGGTAAAAGAAATCTGCGACCGGTTCCCGATTTACGGCTGAAAGCGGGAGTTACGCTTTGCCCCGATGCCAATGGCGCGGCGCAATATTTTGGGGCAAGTATGGCATGTTTCTGAGCGTCTTCGAAGTCTTTAAGATCGGCATTGGGCCGTCTTCGTCACACACCATGGGCCCAATGACAGCCGCGGCCCGCTTCCTCGAACTGGTTCGTCGCTCATTGCAAGGTAAGGATGCGGCGCGAATACGGGCGACATTGCATGGGTCGCTCGCTTTCACTGGTAAGGGCCATGCCACTGATAGGGCGGTGGCGCTTGGTTTGCTAGGTTACCTGCCAGCCGATCTCGATCCGGATCGGGCCGAGCAAGACCTTGCCAAACTGGGCACAACGCACCGTTTGCATCCAGAAGGTCTGCCGTCACTTGCTTTCGATCCTATCACTGACATTAGCTTCGATTACGGGCCTCCTCTGCATGGACATGCCAACGGCTTGGTCTTCGAGGTTCTGGACGATAAAGGCGATGTGCTGGTCCGAGAGGTCTATTATTCGGTAGGCGGTGGCTTTGTGGTTACTGCTGCTGAACGCGAAACTTCTGATGGCATTCAGTCAGAGGATGAGGGCAATTGTCCTTATCCGTTCGAAACTGCGGCAGCGATGCTGGAAATGGCTCATGCCAGTGGCCTATCAATTGCTGCCATGAAGCACCAGAACGAGGTCTCCCTTAAGCCGTGTGTTGATGTCGAAAAGGGCATTGCGCGCCTCTGGTCAGTTATGAACGATTGCATTCAACGTGGACTGGCGCAGGAAGGTGAACTTCCCGGAGGGCTGCGCGTGCGCCGTAGGGCGCGAAATATCCACCAACAACTCCTTGTGGAACGGCTGACCAACTCCGGCCAGCCACATGTGGCCTCCGACTGGCTGAGCGTGTATGCCATGGCCGTCAACGAGGAAAATGCCGCTGGTGGGAAGGTGGTGACGGCGCCCACCAACGGGGCGGCCGGCGTTGTTCCGGCAGTACTTCGTTACTATCTAGACCACTGTGTCGGTGCCGATCCCATCAAAGTGGTCGAATTTCTACTTACCGCAGCAGCCATTGGCGGCTTAATTAAACACAATGCCTCGATTTCGGGTGCAGAGGCTGGATGCCAGGGTGAGGTTGGCTCGGCTTCGGCAATGGCCGCGGCCGGGCTATGTGCTGTTCTGGGTGGCACACCGAAACAGGTTGAGAATGCTGCCGAGATCGCTCTTGAGCACCACCTTGGCATGACCTGCGATCCAGTTGCCGGTTTAGTGCAAGTACCATGCATTGAACGCAACGGCATCGGCGCGATCAAGGCCGTGGCTGCAGCCTCCCTCGCGTTGAGAGGGGACGGTTCACATTTTATGCCGCTAGACAACTGCATAGCCGCAATGCGCCAGACTGGCGACGAAATGAGTGCCAAATTCAAGGAAACAAGCCTCGGCGGCCTGGCAGTTAATCTTCCAGAATGCTGATTCCCGTAACTGTGTGATTCAGTTTCTCGTTTCGAAGTTCAGCTTTGCCAGGATGTGAATTTTAACGTGCCCTGCATCGAACCACGTCTAAGATGATCTTTTCCATGGCGATGTCGATAGCATGCAGGCGATGGCGTCGCCTAGGATCTTCAAGGTCTTAGCAACCGGCGAAGGACAAGGCGCGCTCCGGCAGCACGGCGGGAGTAGAGCGTTTTGTTCGCGGCATTCGGGCTCCACATTGCCCAGACGTCGCGCAAATGTCTGCCAAAAACACATGCAATCTCAGGCATGCTACGCTCAATTCCCTCCTGCATTGCCAATTTTGGGATTGCAAGATCGAAGGAGCTATCATATAGCTAGATGAAAGTAGATTATAGGTTGTGCAGGAGGTCAAGTGTCTGGACAGGGCGCGGATGGGCAGGGAAGAAGCAGGAGGGTCGATGCGCTTGTTAGTGAGCGTAGCGAGCAAATTCTGCAATTGGTTGAAGGTCTCGTTCGCCTACCGACATATGAACCAGCTCAATGCCGACACGCTGCGCTGTTCGTAAAGGAGAAGTTTTTTGAAGCCGGCTTCAGGGTGGAGACCCACGATCCGATCGATCAGGGCGGCGCAACGGCCCCAATCCTACTCGGCTGGCTCGGCGAACGTACTACCCGGCCGGATATTCTTCTATGCGTCCACATCGACACGTCGCCTGCTGGGGACGGGTGGACCCGTGACCCGTTTGGTGCCGAGCAGCACAATGGGCTCATCTATGGGAGAGGCGCGGCTGTCTCGAAGTCTGACGTCGGGTGCTTTCTTTACGCTGCTGAGTGCGCGTGGAAATCGTTGGTGAATACGCAGGGGGTCACGATAGCGGTTGCCGCGACCAGTGACGAAGGGGCCGGCGGTAACTACGGTGCGGGCTATCTGCTCGAATCTCTCGGTATCCGACCGCGGTTGGCCGTGTTTCCCGGCTTTACTGACGTCGTTACTGTCTCGCACAATGGCTGTATTCAGATCAAAGTCCGCCTTGTAGGAACTGCCTGTCATCAATCGCTGCTGCGGCCCAAAGAAGATGCCATGCGCGCTGCGACGGATTTGTGCACAAAGATCTACACTATGGCGGATAGGCTGATTGAAAGACATTCAGAGCAGTTACGTCCGACCCTGAACGTGACCAAAGTCGCTGCCGGCACCGTGTTCGGAATGGCCCCGCGCCAAGCTGACGTGTGGATTGATCGCAGGGTGGCGCCGCAGGAGGACATGAATGCTGTCCGGGACGAATTGTTGGCCTTGGTTGACGAGGTGACGAAGGCAACTGACTGCGAAGTGACAAGTGAGGTGGTGCGAATGGCCGAACCCATGCGATCCGCTGCTTCGCAGCAAGCCTTCGTAAGTTTGCTTAAAGAAGAAGCGCGGGCAGCCTTCTGTAAGAACCTGGAGGAAAGCAATTCGACCCTCTACACTGATGCTAGGTGGTACTCCAACGCAGGCATTCCCACAGTAATGTACGGCGCAGGGGAGGCCGACGTTAGGGTTTCCGGCGCAAATGGCGTCGACGAACGGGTTCCGGCAGCGCTCCTCACCCAAGCTACGACTATCCTCGCGCGTGCGATGACACGATTCATTTCCGAACCCATTTAGGGGCTCCCTATGACCAATAACATCAATATGACAATCGAAAGCGCCTCAAAGCTCGTCATCGATTGCTTCGTGCGAAATGGATGCTCGCCTGCGGTAGCAAAATCTGTAGCACGAGTCATTGTTGCAGCCGAAGCGGATGGCTGCCTCTCCCACGGCTTGTTCCGCGTACCTGGATACGTCGCATCTTTGCGTAGCGGGAAGGTTTCAGGGGTTGCTCAACCAAAGGTCCGCCAGGCGTTACCGGGGGTTATCGTGGTCGACGGTCAAGGCGGTTTTGCTCCACCCGCCTTGGACGAAGCGAGATCCTCTCTTATCGAATTAACCCGAGGCAATGGGATTGCTGGGCTTGCATTGGTTAACGTCCACCACTTTTCGGCGCTCTGGACGGATCTAGAGCCAATTTGCGCAGAGGGATTGTGTTCCCTTGCCTTCACTAGCTATCTGCCGGTCGTGGCCCCGGCCGGTGGAACAAAGCCGCTTTTCGGCACAAATCCAATGGCGTTCGGCTGGCCGAGGGCGGATGGTAGACCGATGGTTTTCGATCAGGCATCAAGTGTACTCGCTCGGGGCGAAGTCATGATCGCTGCTCGAGACGGTCATCGCATGCCAGAGGGGGTTGGCATTGATGCGAACGGCAATCCCTCTACCGATCCCAATGAGATTCTTAAGGGTGCAATGCTAACCTTCGGAGGTTACAAAGGATCGGCGATAGCGCTCATGGTCGAACTGCTAGCGGGCTCGCTGATCGGCGAGCAATTCAGCTACCAGGCCGGCGAAAACGATAACAAGGACGGTGGCCCGCCACGTGGCGGAGAACTAATTATCGCGATGAACCCGGTGGCCATCGGCGGGGTTGGAGCGTTTGCACACGCAGAGCAGCTCTTCTCCAAGATTACCGAGCAGCCCGGAGCTCGGCTTCCAGCGGATAGGCGTTACGCCAATCGGGTTCGGGCTACAGAAAGCGGATTGTCGCTTCCAGCCGAAGTCGTAGAGCAGGTTCGCGCACTGATGATCTAGCCTACGTCTTAAATCGGCATAGATGATGTTCTTTTTGGAAGAGCTAGAGCCCTGTTGCTGTGGTCAGTTTGTGCGCAAAAGTAAGACGGAATGTGAACAGCAAATCGTGTTAGATTGTCTGTCAGATTCGTCTAGGCTAGTAGGCTAGTATGATCTAATCATGAAATGGACCATCCAAGCGGAATACTCTATAGTGGCCACTTTGGTCGATACTAATTTGATTGAACTAGCGCTGAAGTTCTCGCCTGCGAGCAACCAGTTTCCGGTGGCAGGATCGGGCCATCGCTCGCTGCGTTGTGGCGCTCACCCTCATGAGAAGGTGAAGAACCTCGTGGCTGAGCCATAGGTGAAGATCGTAACGTCCGGTGAGCTTCAAGTTCCACTGTATGTGGAGTTGCCAAAACAAAGACTACTTGGCTTCGCAGCACCTGGCTACGCGGCTGCAGAGTCGTTATGGGCACCAAAGCGTATAATGCTCGGCATTGTGCGCTTGAAGTGCCCACGCCTTTAGTGCGTCAGGACGGCTTTAGGTTTTGCTCAAGAGAGCCTCATGGCATTGGGCCAAGCGCACCATCGATATGACGGATCTGTGCACGTCCAGCTTGATCGATCCCCTGAGTGGTCCAGGCAAGTGCGCGGCTGCCCTTGCGTTGGCATGCGTTGATGCCGATCGAGGGATTTTCACATTGCTGGTTTGAGTGTGCGCCAACTACGAGGCAAAGTATAGATATTGGCATAATTCCATGCAAGTCCGACTTCAGATATTATGGCCGTAGTGGGTAGCGTTCAATCGAAGTCAAAACCGCGCAATCGCCTAGTTAGCGAAAACGTCGCCGGCTGATTGAGAACCTAAAATGTGATGGGTCAAGCCAAACCCGCCCCCATAGAAGAGGCGATCCTTCCATAGTCATAATTGTGGTGTCTAGAAACAGAAGCAATCCGTCATCATCACCTGTCAGTATTTCTTTAACTTCACCCCTGGCGACGCATGGCTTTACCTCACTGTCCGCATAGTCAATGCGGTATCGCCCATCCTCCAGCAAAATATCCAGCACTGATCCAGAGAATTTCTTTTTCAACGCCTTCTCGTCAATGGCTGCGAGGGGGGCCGTGTCGATGATCCACGCCACAGGTTCGCCGTCGACCAATTTACTTCGTTTCACCTGGAGGACTCCAGCTCCGACTGGCACCTGGAGCTTAAGACTCATCTCAGCATCTGCCTCGGTGTGTTCCCACTGGAGATGGCCCGTGTCGACTTCATGCCCCGTTTCTCGTGCGAATGTGTCTATTGACGCCAACCTGTCCAGGCCATGCCTGACTTCTTTGGCGCGCGGCAGCACGAGGGCGCCGACTCCATTTCTCACGCTAATAAGGCCATGGTCCCACAGGCTTCTGATGGCAGCGCGGGTAGTGACGCGGGAAACTTTATAGATATCACAAAGCTCCGATTCGCTCGGCAAGAGCTCTCCGGCTCCGATTTTTCCGTTCATAATATAGTCATCCGAGATTCGCTGGGCGACCTGGTCGGATAGGGAGCGTCGTCCATAGCCTTTATCGGATTTGTCTGCTGCCAGAGTGGCCTTTAGAGGACGGCGTGAGTTGCGAGCTGTTATGTTCATTCCGAATCCAACTTTTTCCAACGATCAGTGAGGCAGGTGATACGGCCCGACTGATAGGCGTATCACACCTATATCATTAGCAGAACAGGGCAACAATATAGACCAATTCCTAGCTTAGGATCGCACATTGAAAAGGACTCGACATTCGGTCGCAAAAAATGGGTCAGATCCGACGATCTTTCTAGCACATATATGCGATAGGTCTGAGTCTCTCTTTTCAAACGGAAACTCCTCTCCGGACCTTGACGGCGCTCGGATGTCAGCCGTCAAGGTTTGGAGCGCAGGAGTCCGCCGCACCGGCGTCTTCGTCATTCGGAACTACCTCCGGACAAGGCATGGTCAAATTATCATGCTCTGACTTTCCAAGCTTGTGCCCTTAATGGCCGTAAGCGCGTAGGGAGCTCCACGTAACATTTGGCCCGCTGATCGGGGATTTCTGCATGAATCATGCGGAGAATCCTATGAGCGACAGTGTGAATCAGCCGCGAACATTCGAGGTTTTGACAGCGGCGCCGGTGCGGGCGCTACGCAACCCCCGCGACTGGCCGAACGAGGAGAAAGAGCGCCTGACTGCCGAGACGTTGTTGCCTGGAGCCAATGTCTCGGCGATCGCGCGCGCTGAGGGATTGGATCCCTCGCAGCTTTACGGATGGCGTCGCAAGGCACTGTCATCGGGGTTGGTTGCGCCCCTGGCTGAAGCCGCGGCGAAGGAGGTCAAGTTTGCGAAACATGTATGCCGCCGCGGCTGCGAGCGGTCAGGCTGGTTGCGCCTTCCTTGTAGCAGCCCAGATGAAGCCGGCCAGTTCCCGGGCGATCGCTGTGCAGACCATCGTTGTCTTCCTGCCTTGTCCGCTCAACATTCGATAGCGTGCCGTCAGCCGACTCTGCGCCTTCCAGATCTAGGACCTTTGGCGATGCTTGTTCCAGACGGCAGAGCTTTCTCGTGCCCCCTTAGGTCCAGGCGTTGCTCAACTCGTGCGGGGCATTATTTCCGCTCATAGGAGAGTGGATTTCGTGGGGTGAAACGCCAAAACAGGTTCATTCTAGACCCTGTAGGGAGGGGCGCACGTCACGCCAGCCCATGCGGATCGGTCCGTCGACGTTGTGCCTGTAGCCGGAAAAGCGTTCAAGCCTGCGTACGGCAATTTGACGGAAAATCGGCTCTCCGCCCTGGAATCTATCGGCGCGAGTCAGTCACTCTTGAGTTGGACGCATGCTGTATCGCCATCATGCGACCTCATCCATTATGCTTGAGCTATTTCGCTAAGCTTGAGGTGTTCTGTGTAAAATGCCTACCGCGTAGTTGATGCAGATAGTGTCAGGCGGACGATCTTCAGTACGCTTATGATTTGCATGGCAAGGTCCAAAGAAGGATCGGCTGCGTGGGGCGATGGTTGCGCGAAATAGATCATTTACAATTGTGGATATGTTCCACTTAGCGTGAAGAGAGCCGAATCTAAAAAGATATTATACATATTTCCGATGGCTGTGGAGACTTTTGAGCGCCTTATTTCGAACGCGCGTTGTTCCAGGAAGGCGATGGGGTCAAAAAGACCGAGAGCCACGATAACCTCTTGACAATGTCAACCTATCATATAGGTTACATAACCTGTAAGAGAGCTGGAATCGAAAGTTCGGCTCTCTAACAAGAGCAGACTGAGGTGTCGGATTGGACACGGCATGGTGACGACCGCGCAATGCCGGCATTTCGGTATTAGTTTGCCTGCGATATTCGCGGGTCAATGTTGGTAAACCGTTTGGAGGTTTGAAATGTCTTCTGTCGTTCGCGACACAGCTTGGGATCTTATCATCCGAGTTGATCCTGAATTTGACTACAGCCGATGTGCGCTTGTCGTCATCGATCTTCAGTATTTGACTGCGTCGCGTGAGTTCGGTGCGTTCAAGAAAGTTAAAGACGGCGGATTCGGCGAGGAGGGCGAATACGCAATTTCTCGAATCGAAGATACGGTTGTTCCCAATGTCGCTCGCTTGGCGAAGGCGATGCGGGCCAAAAACCTGCCCGTCTTTTTCGCGCGTGTGGGGTCTATTAAGGGTGATGGGTCCGATCAGACCGAGCGTCATCGCAAGCAGGGATTAACAGTTGCGCTCAATGAGCGACCCGCTCAGATTCTCGAGGGGCTCGGCGTAGAAGACGAGGACTTGATCATCACCAAGTCTGGTTCGGGATGCTTTACCTCGACCAACCTGGACCACATGCTCCGCAATATGGGCATTCGAGATGTGATCCTTACCGGCATCTGGACCAACAGCTGCGTCGAGACGACCGCACGAAATGCGGGTGATCTGGACTACAGGGTGGTCATTGTCGAAGACGGCTGCGCGGCCATGACCGAAAAGCTGCACAAACATGCGTTGGAATATCTGGATAACAACTGGGGTGCCGTCCGCTCTACCGAAGAAGTCATTGCGGGCGTTACCTCTTCGAAAGCTTCCTGATCACGAATAGCTAGACAGCTCCTAAATTCTGACCAGAGCGGCGTGGCGGATTACGTCAGAAATGTTGTGACGTTGAACGGCACGCCGACGGGTCTAGCAGTCTGTTGAAGAAGTATCGCGCGCGGCCTTGAGGATGGCCTCGTCGGCGTTGTGGTAGGCGAACGTGATCTCGATCGAGCCGTCGTCGAGCAATTCGGCATGGCCGTAGCCGCTCACTTCGTCCGTTTAGTCGCAGCGATCCCACGTGAAGAAGGCCATCGATGGGGTGTAGCTGACATCGAGGCCGGCTTGCAAAGCACCAAATGCGATCTCGCCGTTGTTGTCGTCGCCGATGGTGATCGTGGCGGGACCGCAGAGGTTGAGATAATCGCGATCCCACAGATCGGCCTTGACAATGCGCCAGCGGCCGATCAGCTGGCAGCCCGCCGGCGCGGTCATGTCGGCACCGCCAGCAGCTTCGGCAGCCGTACCAGATTGTAGGCGGCGGCAGCGAAGGTGAAGGCCATCCGACGCGATCACGGCCACGGAACCCGGTCTTGTCTTGGCCAGCGGCCGTCTTGATCCAACCGAACGCCTCTTCGATGCGCTTGCGGGTGCGCTGACTGACGGCATAGCCGCTGTGCCGGGTCGTGCGTCCGTCGATCGCTGAACTGCGGCCGTTGGTGTTCTGCGCTACGTGCGACGTCACGTTCATCGAGCGCAACTCGTTGACGAAGTCCTCCGCATCATAGGCCTTGTCGGCGCCGAGCGTGATCGCCTGCGGCCGGTCGGCACGCGGCTCGATCATGTGCAGTGCGGCTACCCGTTCGGCATGCCCGTCGGCCAGCGTCAGGCAGGCATCGACCAGCAGGCCGTGGCGGTTCTCCATGAGCCCGTGCCCCATGAAGCACCAGCTTCGTCTCCTTGCCTTTGCCCTTGCGATAGAGCCTGGCTTCGGGATCGGTGGTCGAGGCATGCGTCTCGTTCGACCGCTTCTGGCCGTGGAAGTCCGCCTCCGCGTTGCGCCCCGCCGCCACCCTCTGCCGGCGGCTCGCCCGAGCCATCCTTCGGCCTGATGCTCTTCATCGACGCCCACGCCTCGATCAGCGTGCCGTCGACCGAGAAATGATCGGTGGACAGAAGCTTCTTCACCCTGCGCTGCGCCAGAACCGCGTTCAGGAACTTTGCGGCGATGTCGCCCTCGAGCAGCCTGTCGCGGTTCTTCGAGAACACCGAATGATCCCAAGCCGCGTCGTCGACGCCGACCCCCACAAACCAGCGGAACAGAAGGTCGTATTCCAGCCGCTCCGAACGGATCGAATAGAACGCCTGTAGCAGCATCGCCCTGAGCAACTTCTCGGGCAGGATCGACGGCCACCCGATCGGCGAATACAGCGCTGCGAAGTCGCGCTCCAACGCAGCCAGCGCCTCGTTAACGATCACACGGATTGCGCGCAGCGGATGATCGCTCCGCACCCCCCGCCTCGAGATCCACGTAGCTGAACAATTCGCCAGCCAGATTGTCGCCGCCGCGCACCGATAACCTCTGAATCTCTTCAGAGCCAATGAATCATAGTCGACCATCCAGTGCGAGCGACTTCTTCAACAGCCCGCTAGATGGATATCAAGACTGATCGTTTGCTGCAGGGTGCTGGTTCTGCGGCACAGGACGTCAGCGCATAATGACCTTTGCTCGGCATGCTCGGCCGGGCCCTCCGCGGCGAGTTGCGTCCAACGCTGAGGCACACATCGCCGGCAGTGATGCTATCCCGGCAAATGTCGCTACAGCGCGAAGACCAGGACAACCATATTTCTAAAGACGGTCTAACGCGTGTGTGGTGATCGGGCAGGCGATCCATATCAACCAGATGAGGTTTCGCCGAAGTGCTCCTTGCTCAAAATTACCTTGCCTCACTCAACTTGTCCAAATTTTTCACCATTCACTATTGACAGTTGTAACCTATAGGATAGCATGTTGTACCTATATGAAAGGTGAGTTCAGTCTGGCTCGCCGGGAGGAGAAAGAAACTGTATGTCGTACCGACTGTCAGCCGATATTGGCGGAACATTCACGGATCTCGTGTTGGTGAACGAGGCAGGGGAGATGCACGTCCATAAGACGCCTTCCACGCCGCGGGACTTCACCCAAGGGATTCTCAATGGAGCAAAAGAGATCGTCACGGCACGCTTAGGCTCTGGCGATTTGGGTGCCATTGACACCTTTGTGCATGGTGCAACCGTTGTGCTTAACGCGTTGCTTCAGCTTAAACTGCCTCGTACTGGTCTTATAACGACGACGGGTTTTCGCGATGTGCTTGAAATCATGCGAACCAACAATCCGTTCATGTACGATCTCCAGTATGTTAAGCCATCGCCACTGGTACCCCGGTCGCTCCGCTTGGAGGTAGGGGGGCGAATTCGTCATACCGGGGAGGAGTTAGTTCCTCTCAATGAAGACGATGTTCGCTTGGCTGCGGCCCGTCTTCGCCAAGATGGAGTCGAGGCTGTGGGGGTCTGCCTGATCCATGCATATGCTAGTTCCGCGCACGAAAGGCGAGTGGGCGAAATTCTCGCTGAGGAGTTGCCTGGTGTGACGGTGTGCCTTTCGTCGGATGTTGCGCCCGAATGGAGGGAGTTCGAGCGCACCTCGACCACGTGTATTAATGCTGCGACCGTGCCAATCATCTCATCCTATCTTGGTCGATTGTCGGAGCAACTGAAAGAGCGGGGTCTGAAGCGCGACCTACTGGTGATGCAATCGAATGGTGGCGTTATGACCACTGATGCAGCATGCAAGTGGCCCGTACGCACTGTTATGTCAGGGCCGAGTGGTGGCGTCGTCGGAGCTGCCACCCTGGCAGCGCAAATCGACGTCCCTAACGTGGTTACCCTTGATATCGGCGGCACCAGCAGTGATATGGGTGTCATAGCAAACGGACGCGCTATCACCGTAGTTGAGAGCGTCGTTGCGGACGCTTGGCCCGTATTGGCGCCGATGATCGAGATTCTCTCAATTGGGGCTGGAGGGGGCTCCATCGCTTGGCTAGATGCAGGCGATGCCCTGCGAGTTGGCCCCCAGAGCGCAGGCGCAGACCCGGCGCCAATCTGCTATGGAAAGGGTGGTACGGAACCCACCGTAACCGACGCAAATGTTGTGCTAGGTCGAATTGACCCCGAGTATTTTCTCGGTGGCCGTATGCGCCTGGATGTCGATGGCGCCCGTGAAGGCGTCGGACGGATTGCTGATGCGGTAGGCCTTTCGCTTGAGCAGGCTGCCGATGGGATTGTGCAGATCGCCAACACCCATATGTCCAAAGCCATTCGCTCTATTTTGATCGAGAGAGGCTATGATCCACGTGATTTCGTGTTGATGGGCTTCGGCGGTGGAGGTGGGCTGCACACTGCGGCAGCGATGCGCGAGTTGTCCATTCCCCACGGGATTGTGCCAAGCAATCCAGGAGCACTTTCTGCAATTGGAATGCTTGGGACGGATTTCCGCCATGACCGCGCGCGGACGCTGGTGCGACCAGTCGCTGATCTAGATGCCAATGAGGTCGAGAAAATCTTCGCCGAGTTGGAGGGCGAAGCTCTGGCTGCATTGATCGCAGAAGGGGTCGAGCAATCGGCTGTGGAGATGCGGCGGTCGGCAGATTTGCGCTACGTTGGACAAGAGTATCACTTGAGCGTGTCTCTTCCGTCGCGTGGAGAACCCTTGGTAGCCGAAGAGCTTTCATCGCAGTTCAACCGCGAGCATGAACGTATTTATGGCTATTCCACCCCTGATTCACCGGTTCAACTCGTTAATCTCCGCTTGGTTGGAATCGGCCACACCGAAAGTCCGGCGTTGCCGCGGATCGGTCGACGGCCAGATGGTGAATCGCTCGAACCGGTGAAATGGCGAAAGGTCTATTTTGCAGGCTCAGGCTGGACAGAGACCCCGATATACAGCGTGGAGAACGTCCTAGCGGGCGACACGCTACCAGGCCCGAGTATTCTTGAGGATCCTCGCTCTACGATGCTGATCTTGCCCGGTCAAAGCGGTGAGATCGACGAGCTACGCAACCTGCATATTTATGAGGTAGTAAAGTGACCATTCGCATGAACACCGCTATGAGTACGGATCGCGCGGCGGCAACCGTTGATGCGGTCACTCTTGAAGTAATCCGCGCAGGGCTGATCTCTATAGTTCGCGAAATGAGTGTGGCGCTTACACGCACCGCCTACTCTACAATTATTCGCGACGTGCACGACTTCAGCTGCGTCGTCTTCGACGCGCGTGGCCGGCTCGTTGCCCAGGCAGAAGGTATTCCCTCATTTAACGGTTCAATGAGCTTTGCTTTGGATGCAGTGAGGGCAAAGTTCCCGCTTGGCGAAATGAAGCCAGGTGATGTGTTTATTTCCAATGATCCGTACTTCGCGGAAGGATCGTCGTTCCACAAGAACGATATCAATATCCTGATGCCGATTTTCCACGAGGGCCAGCTGGTTATGGTCAGTGCGAGTAAGGCGCATTATCTGGACATTGGCGGAAAGAATCCCGGAAGCTATGCGCCTGACGCAGAAAATACGTACCAAGAAGGACTATGTATTCCGCCTGTGAAGTTGTACGATTCTGGCGTGCTGAATGAAGCAGTGCTCGATATCTTCCTTGGTAACGTCCGTGTGCCTGATACTGAGCGCGGGGATTTGTTCGCGCAGCTGGCGGCAGGGAAGACAGCGGAGCAGCGCTCAATTGAACTTGTCGCAAAGTACGGAGCCTCTACGGTTGCAGCGGCTGTAGATCATTTGCTCGACCATGCTGAAAAGATGGTTCGGGCGGCGATTGATCGAATTCCCGACGGTACTTACCATGCTGAAGGCTTCCACGATGGCGATGGTACTACCGAGGATCCGATCCCCCTCAAAGTTGAAGTTGTTGTTGCCGGCAGCGACATCACGGTCGATGTTACGGGCAGCGCGCAACAGCGAAAGAGTTCGGGCGGTAACGGCCATTGGCACACGACAGTTGCCGTGACGCGCGAAACGGTTATGTTTTTGTCTGACACTACGATGGGTACAAACGAAGGATCGTATCGGCCCATCAGTGTTATTGCCCCGAAGGGTTGTGTATTCAGACCAGTTTCCCCCGCTCCGACAACCACCGGCACTGCAGACCTTTCCGTGCGGCTGATCGAACTCATACTGCAAGCGCTCTCGCCAGTACTTCCAAAGGAAGTGATCGCCGGAACGTTCGGCACAGTGAGCGCGCTTACTCTCGCAGGACGGGATCCGGACGGCCGCGAGTTCGTTCACTTTTCGCCTTACGCGGGTGGCTGGGGAGGTCGGGCGCGCAACGACGGTAATAGTGCCATGGTTTCTCTGCTATCCGGGGACAACTACAACGTGCCTTGTGAAGTAATGGAAACCCGCTTTCCAAGCCTCCTCGCCGAGCGGTATGCCCTTCGGGAAGGTTCCGCAGGTGCGGGTCGGCACCGCGGCGGTTGGGGCGTGGACTACGACTATCGGGCTCTTGTCCCGCTTGAGCTAAGCGTCGCACTGGATCATTACAACTTCCCGCCTGCAGGCCTTTTCGGAGGTCATGATGGTGAAGGCAGTGCTCTGGTGCTTGATTCTGGAGGTGAAGAACGCATACTACACCAAGCGGCAGGTGTCGTTGTTCCGGCGGGAACGGTAATCAGTCATAGAACTGCAGGTGGCGGCGGCTATGGTAATCCCCTGGAGCGTGATGCGGAAGCTGTAGCGATTGACGTAAGGGACGAACTGCTCACACCTTCGCAGGCAATTGAAATTTACGGCGTCGCTTTCGGGCCAGATGGTGAACTTGACAGGACAGCTACAGAGCAGCTGCGCTCTGCGCGGCTTGTCAATTCCTAGAAGCAGAGACGGCCAGTCCGTCGAGCATTTCCAAGGCTCGACGGACGAATCTGAACGCTGGACTTGTTCCGTTCACTCAGGCCACGTTGTACAGTGGAGGCACTGCGAAAGGCCACACTGATTAAGTCGTTTGCATTCTCCGGAATTGCTGAGTCTGCGTGTAGCGAGGAGCTTGCTGTGCTCCGATTTCAGGATTGCGACCGCAGTGACTTCTCAAGTGCAATGAAACATGGGCTGTTTGATGATTGCCGGGCCCATAGCGGCTATCACGATTTCGACGTTGCTTGCACTTGGTTTGTATGGCGCTAGCGGACCAATTTGGCGCACCCAGCCTTGCCACGTCCCACTGTGGCCCTTGGCGCTGTTCAATCTACTGCATTAGTGCCCGTCCGCCGTTGGGGGCTTCAAACTTGGGCATCAATACACACGGTTGAGGTGCTTGCTGCAGAGTATCAAGCCAAGGGCGTCGCGCGGAACCGTCGCACGATTAATCCGACTGTTGCACGAGCCTATCGCATGGATTTTCCACAATTTGAGGTGCCGGCATGTCTACTACAATCACCAATCGTCAGGCCTGCCCTAAGGGATCGCCTCATGGAGCGGTTGCCGGCAGAAAGGCCGTATCGGCTCCGCTGCGCCAGAATCCCCACGCAATTCGTTCCCCAGAACTGGAACTCCAGACAGCGATCGGCCGGGAGGTGAGGGCCTGTCGCAGACGCCGCGGAATCACTGCTTCCGAGGTCGCGGAGACCGCAAAAATCTCTGTTGCAATGATGTCGAAAATCGAAAATGGCGCGCTCTCGCCTTCGCTAGCTACGCTGCGTGTTGTGTCTCGAGCGCTTGGCGTGCCGGTGAGCGCGCTGCTCAAAAATTGTGATGTAGAGCGCAGTGCCGTATTTGTTAAGGGGGGGCGAGGTGTCGGCGTCCCAAGCCGCTGTGCCCCGCTAGGTCAACAGCAAAAGCCTCTCGGCAATAGCGTATCAGGTTCCGGCCCGATTTTAGTACAGCCTTTCCTTGTGACGCTTACAAAAGATACCGACACCTTTCCGTTGTTCCGACACGAGGGCCTAGAGTTCATCTACCTGCTCGAGGGCGAGATGACTTACCGCCATGGGACAAATCTGTATCATATGAGTGCCGGCGATAGTTTGTATTTTGAGGCGGATTCGTCTCATGGCCCCGAACATTTGGCGAGCTTCCCGATCCGGTTTTTATCTCTTAGATGTCATCTGCAATGTGAACAACGGCCTCAATCGCCGGTTCTTTTGCGATGGCCGATTGAAAACGCTGGGAGGGTTCGATTAGAAACAGCATAGGTCTTATTGTAAACGAGATCGCTTTAAATCGCAGAATGATTGGTCTGTAAAAGCATCGCGTCTTTGTGTCAGGGAAATTAACGAAAATAACATCCCTGCGACTGTACTTATTATAGGCGGCTCCCGTGTTTATCAAGAAGATCCTCGTCGCCAACCGATCCGAAATCGCCATCCGCGTCTTCCGCGCGGCCAATGAGCTGGGGCTCAAAACCGTGGCGATCTGGGCCGAAGAGGACAAATACTCGCTTCATCGCTTCAAGGCCGACGAAAGCTACCAGGTCGGCCGCGGTCCACATCTCACCAAGGACATGGGGCCGATTGAAAGCTACCTGTCGATCGAGGAGATCATCCGCGTCGCCAGGCTGTCGGGTGCCGATGCCATCCATCCCGGTTATGGTCTGTTGTCGGAGAGCCCCGAGTTCGCCGACGCCTGTGCTGCCAATGGCATCACCTTCATCGGGCCGAAGCCCGAGACCATGCGCCGGCTTGGCAACAAGGTGGCGGCGCGCAACCTTGCCATCGAAGTCGGTGTGCCGGTGATCCCGGCGACCGACCCTCTGCCCGACGACATGGACGAGGTGAAGAGGCTCGCCGCCGAGGTTGGCTATCCCGTCATGCTCAAGGCCTCATGGGGCGGCGGCGGTCGTGGCATGCGCGCCATCCGCAGCGAAGCCGACCTCATCCGCGAGGTGACCGAGGGCAAGCGCGAGGCCAAGGCAGCGTTCGGCAAGGACGAGGTCTATCTTGAAAAGCTGATCGAACGTGCCCGCCACGTCGAGGTGCAGATCCTTGGCGATACGCATGGCAACGCCGTGCATCTGTTCGAGCGCGACTGCTCGATCCAGCGCCGCAACCAGAAGGTCGTCGAGCGCGCACCAGCACCTTACCTCAGCGAGGAACTGCGCCAGGAGCTGTGCGGTTATGCCCTCAAGCTCGCCCGCGACACCGCCTATGTCGGCGCGGGCACTGTCGAGTTCCTGCAGGATGCCGACACCGGCAAGTTCTACTTCATCGAGGTCAATCCGCGCATCCAGGTCGAACATACCGTCACCGAGCAGGTGACCGGCATCGATATCGTCAAGGCGCAGATCCACATCCTCGACGGCTTCGCCATAGGCACGCCGGAATCGGGCGTGCCTGTCCAGGCAGACATCCGCCTCAACGGCCATGCCTTGCAGTGCCGCATCACGACCGAGGATCCGGAGCAGAACTTCATTCCCGACTATGGCCGCATCACCGCCTATCGCGGTGCCACCGGCTTCGGCATCCGCCTCGACGGCGGCACGGCCTATTCGGGCGCGGTCATCACTCGTTTCTATGACCCGCTGCTGGAGAAGGTCACGGCCTGGGCGCCGACACCGCACGAGACCATCGCGCGCATGCACCGGGCACTGCGCGAGTTCCGTATCCGCGGGGTGGCGACCAACCTGACCTTCCTCGAAGCGATCATCACGCACCCGGCCTTCCACGACAATTCTTATACGACGAGGTTCATCGACTCGACGCCGGAACTGTTCGCCCAGGTCAAGCGCCAGGACCGCGCCACCAAGCTGCTCAACTATCTCGCCGACGTTACCGTCAACGGCCACCCGGAAACGCGTGGCCGCGCCGCGCCCAATCCAGAGGCCGCAGCACCCGTCGTGCCGTGGTTCACCGGCCCGATCCCGGACGGTACCAAGCAACGGCTCGACGATCTTGGCCCGGAGAAATTCGCCGCCTGGATGCGCGGCCAGAAGCAGGTGCTGATCACCGACACGACGATGCGCGATGGCCATCAATCGCTGCTCGCCACCCGTGTCCGCACCCATGACATCGCCAGGATCGCAGGCACCTACGCGCGGGCGCTGCCGCAGCTCCTGTCGCTCGAATGCTGGGGCGGGGCGACATTCGACGTCGCCATGCGCTTCCTGACCGAAGACCCATGGGAGCGGCTGGACAAGGTGCGCCAGGCGGCACCGAACATCCTGCTGCAGATGCTGCTGCGCGGCGCCAACGGCGTCGGCTACACCAACTACCCCGACAATGTCGTCCAGCATTTCGTGCGCCAGGCGGCGGCCGGCGGCGTCGACCTGTTCCGTGTCTTCGATTGCCTGAACTGGGTCGACAACATGCGCGTGTCGATGGATGCCGTAGGCGCCGAGGGCAAGCTGTGCGAAGCGGCAATCTGCTACACCGGCGATATCCTCGACCCGAACCGCGCCAAGTACGATCTCAAATATTACGTCGGGCTGGCCAAGGAACTCGAGGCCGCCGGCGCTCACATCATTGCCGTCAAGGACATGGCCGGCCTGCTCAAGCCGGCGGCGGCGCGGGTGCTGTTCAAGGCGTTGCGCGAGGCGACCGACCTGCCGATCCATTTCCACACCCACGACACGTCGGGCCTTTCGGCCGCAACGGTGCTGGCTGCGGTGGAGAGCGGTGTCGATGCCATCGACGCGGCAATGGATGCCTTTTCGGGCAATACCTCGCAGCCTTGCCTGGGCTCGATCGTCGAGGCGCTGCGCGGCTCAGATCGCGATCCGGGCCTGGCGCCGGAATGGATCCGCCGCATCTCGTTTTATTGGGAAGCCGTGCGCAACCAGTATGCCGCCTTCGAGAGCGACCTGAAAGGGCCGGCCTCGGAAGTCTACCTGCATGAGATGCCGGGCGGCCAGTTCACCAATCTCAAGGAGCAGGCGCGCTCGCTCGGCCTCGAAACCCGCTGGCATGAAGTGGCGCAGGCCTATCACGACGTCAACCTGATGTTCGGCGACATCGTCAAGGTGACGCCGTCGTCCAAGGTCGTCGGCGACATGGCGCTGATGATGGTGAGCCAGGAACTCACCGTCGCCGATGTCGAGAGCCCGGCCAAGGACATTGCCTTCCCGGACTCGGTCGTGTCGATGCTGCGTGGCGATCTCGGCCAGTCGCCCGGCGGCTGGCCGGCAGCGTTGCAGAAGAAGGTGCTGAAGGGCGAGAAGCCGATCATCGCTCGCCCCGGTTCGCTGCTCAAGGCGGCCGATCTCAAGGCCAACCGCAGTGACGTCGAGACCAAACTCGGCCGCAAGCTCTCGGAAAACGAGTTCGCTTCCTTCCTGATGTACCCGAAGGTGTTCTCGGACTTCGTCGGCGCGCAGGACAATTATGGCCCGGTCAGCGTGCTGCCGACACCGGTCTATTTCTACGGCATGAAGCCCGAGGACGAGGTCTTCGTCGACATCGAGAAGGGCAAGACGCTGGTCATCCGCTGCCTCGCCGTCGGCGATGTCGACGAAAAGGGCATGGTGACGGTGTTCTTCGAACTCAACGGCCAGCCGCGCCGCGTCAAGGTGCCGGATCGGGCGCATGGCGCATCCGCGTCCAAGGCAAGGCGCAAGGCAGAGCCCGGCAATGATGCCCATATCGGCGCGCCGATGCCGGGTGTCGTCTCGACGCTCGCCGTCGCGGCCGGCCAGCCCATCAAGGCCGGCGACGTGCTGCTGTCGATCGAGGCGATGAAGATGGAAACCGCACTGCACGCCGAGCGCGACGGCACGATCGCCGAAGTGCTGGTGCGCGCCGGCGACCAGATCGACGCCAAGGACCTGCTGGTCGTCTACGGCTGAGGCCGATGTTGGCTAAGCTGGGCCAAAGTTACGCGATCGGCACAGCATCAATCAAACAATCGCCTGAAGAGATTACCTGGACGACTTTTGGCCGCCAGCCCGTCACCGCGAAACGCTTCGTGTAGGCAAAGCAAATCATCAAGTCCCCATGTAGCTTTGATATCCCCACGGTGCCACAACTAGGGGTACGTGATGGTGTACATGGGTACTGACAATCTTGAACCGCACTGGCACGAGTTCGAAGAACGTGGCGTCGGTGCCACCGCGGCGAAAATAATCCTTTACATGGAACATCAACTCGAATGTTCCTGACATCATATCTGATGAGGTGAGAACCGGTTCGTCGGTCCGACCCTCGGCATTGGTGAAGAGTGTCTTCAAGTGAAACTTATCTGTGCCGTCCAGGCGCAAGAAATCGATCCGCATGCCGCCGCCCGGGATACCATTCATTATGTCGAGTACGTGTACGGTCAAACCAGCCATTAACGGACATCCTCGCGTGTTGGCCCGGAAGCGAGCGCCGGAATGCCGCCCTTGTAAACTGAAAAGGCATAGCGCCCTACAATAAGTGGGATATGGTAATTCTGGTAGGGATCATCGACCTCGAACAACACGGGTATCACGTCAATAAACGTGCTGGGAGTGCCGTGCTCGGCGAGATATGCTCCAGCCTGCAGGATCATCTGGTAACGGCCCGGCCGCATTTCCTCGGCGTCAAGCAGTTGGGCGCGGCCGACTTCATCTGTCGTCACCCTTGCGACTGTCGTGTATCCGCTACCTTCGAACCGCTGCAATTCGATCACCATTCCCTGCGCACCACCGGCATTGCCGCTGTCGAGGACATGGGTCGAGATTGCGCGGCGTGTCCTCTGGCTCTCCCTAACCCGTTCGCGCAACCGGCGCTCCGTAATCTGCCCGACCTGTTCGATGCAATTTTCGATCTCGGTCTGACGGTCGTTCAACAGACGCCGCCTGTGTTCGGCAACAACGGTGTCGCGCTTTACGTGAAGCCGCAAGCATATCATGCAAGGGAAGCCAAATTTCTCGTCGTAAAGACGGTTAAGCTCCGTCATCTCCGAGAATTCTGCCTCGCTGAGGCGATCGAGGCCGAGCCGGCTTTGTTCTGAACTAGAATCGGGTGTCATTTCACCAGCACGCGCCTCGCGGCCGCCGAGTTCTGGATGCCCCCGCAGAAGGCCCACCTTTTCACTTTCGTCGCATCGTCGCACCACATCCATCATCTTTCGATGCATTTCATACACCGATGCGAACGGACGGCTAAGACAAGCCCGCTCAGCCACCCAGGGAGCATGCTCGAAAATGCCTCCGAATACATCAACAAATTCGCGCAAAGTCATTCGATTGACCTGGTCAATATCCACGGTTCACCTCATTCGCACATACTAGGATGCCGGCTTCCATCCGGAGATCGGCGGTCAAGATCTGTAATTATAAGTATTAAATTATACGATTAAAAAATAACGAATAATTATTGCACAAATATTTAGCATATAATCATTAATTTATCTTAATAAAATACCAGTTATTGCATGCTAATTGTGATTGGGTAGTAGATATTCCATCAAGCAAAGGTCAATCGATATGCTCGCACTGTTGTCGATCCCGTGTGATCTGAGGTCCTACCGCTTGCCGGGTTCGTCTCGTCGCCGTCGCTCACACATCCGATGATGTTGGCTGCTTCAGCCCAGGTTCCGGAGACCTGGCCAGCGCAAAGGGGAATGCTGGCTACTGTTTCAATTTTGGGCCTCTCTCCATCGTGGCGCTGGCGCCTTCACCAAACCATACATGAGGAACGCCAATAGTCAAACCTGTATGATAGCTATTGACACGCTGAGCCCTGTATGACAGCTATTCCATGCTAACGAAGGGGCACGCGAGGAGGGATATGGCCTTTTCGCAATAGCGAGAAACGCGTCGATCGCGACTATCTGATAGTGGGGCATTTGGTCGGTCGCGGGAAGGGTCACGCCATGCGTCCCTGAACATGCGAAGTTCACAGGCCGGGGTGCTTTTAGACGTGAACAACGTGAAAGCATTGTTTCAACAAAGAACAGGTTGAGCTGCGAGGGAATGGGTCAAATGAATGGGAACCATCCGCAAAAGGACAGGAATTATCGCGGGTACGGCCGTCACGCTCCCCGCGTCTTTTGGCCCGGAGGCGCTCGGGTAGCAGTGAACATCCAGGTCAACTACGAAGAGGGGGCCGAGTATTCATACGCTCGCGATGGTCGCAACGAGGGTGCCGGTGAATTCCTTGGCTCTCTGTCTGGCATAGCCGATCGGTCGGTAGAGTCGGCGTTCGAATATGGGAGCCGAGCGGGCTTCTGGCGCTTGGCGCGGTTGCTTGATGAATACAGGATTCAGGCAACAGTAAATGCCTGTGCAGTGGCGGTCGAGCGCAACTTGGAGGTTGGCGACTACCTGCGCGAGGCCAAGCATGAGATTGCCTGTCACGGGTACCGCTTTGAGGAAGTTTGGAACCTGACGCGGGAGGAGGAACGCCAGCGGATACACGCCGCCATCGAGTCGCTGACCAAAACCTGCGGCGAACGGCCGGTTGGCTGGATATCGCGGTTGATGTCCTCTGACAACACCCGCGAACTGTTGGTGGAGGAGGGTGGATTCCTATACGACTCGGACGCCCTTAATGACGATCTGCCCTATTTCGTTGATGTTTCCAACAAGCCACATTTGGTCGTGCCGCTGTCGTTCACCTACAATGACGGCCGCTTTATCATGGGCGGCTGCGACGATCCGGCGGCTTTCGCTCAATATTGTTGTGGTGCGCTGGACGAACTTCGGCGCGAAGGCATTACGCATCCGAAAATGATGACCGTCAGCCTGCATCCGCGGATCATTGGACAGGCAGGAAGGATTGTGGCGTTGCGGCGGTTCATTGAGCATGCGTCGGAAGCCGGAGACGTATGGTTCGCGCGGCGTTCTGACATCGCGCAGTGGTGGATTGATCATCATAAGGAATTTGCATCATGAAATCTCAGAAGGAGTGCCGGTTATGAGCCGTCCGCTTCGTGTAACGATAATTGGCGCAGGAATTGGCGGCCTCAGCGCCGCCGTTGCGCTACGCAAGATCGGCGCTGACGTCACCGTCGTTGAGCGGGCGCCTGAACTGCGGGCTGCTGGTGCAGGAATATGCATGTGGCCGAATGGAGCGCAGGCATTACATGCGCTTGGCATTGCTAATCCCCTCGAGATGGTCAGCCCGATATTGCATCGGGTCTGCTATCGCGACCAGCACGGTCGTGTGATACGCGAAATGTCGATCGACAAACTCACTGAGCTTGTCGGGCAGCGTCCGTTTCCGCTTGCGCGGTCCGATCTGCAGGCAGCATTACTGTCGCGCCTCGATCCGGCCCTGGTGCGACTGGGGGGCGCCTGCGTGAGCGTAGAGCAGGATGCAAACGGTGTCCGCGCTGTCTTGGATGATGGCACCGAGATCGCTTCCGACCTGTTGGTGGGCGCGGATGGTATCCGCTCAGTAGTCCGAAACCACGTTACCGGAGGAACTGACCGACTGCGCTATCATTATACGACTTGGCTCGGTCTCGTCTCCTTTGGCTTGAACCTGACCCCGCCCGGTACCTTCACTTTCCATGTTCAGGATTCCAAACGCGTGGGTCTGCTAAACGTGGGAGACGACAGGCTCTACTTTTTCTTCGACGCCGTTCCGAGCGGCGAGGCCAATCCCGATGGCGTGCGGGCAGAACTTCGGCATCATTTTGATGGATGGTGTTCTGAAGTAACAACTCTTGTGGAAGCCCTCGACGAGGCGAAAACGAACAGGCTGCCCGTGCATGACCTCGACCCTTTAGCGTCATTCGTGAACGGACGCATTGTTCTGATTGGCGATGCCGCGCACGCCACGACGCCAACCTTGGGGCAAGGCGGTGCGTTGGCTATGGAAGACTCACTCGTACTGGCTCGCCATCTAGCCGAAAGCACCGATTATGGGAGCGCGCTCGCCAGTTACGATAACGAGCGTTTAATGCGAACACGCCAGGTTGTTCTTGCATCACGTGCCCGTACGGCGGCGACGCTCGGAATTGACAACACCTCGGCACAGACTTGGCAGAAGCAGTTGACCGACGACGCCAGCCAAGATTTTCTGGAGCAACTCGTGGATATCCATCGCGCTGGCCCGCTGGCAGCCTGGCCGCATGATCGCCAAGAGGGCGTAGCAACATGACTCATTCGTTGATTGTATCTGTCGACGTTATAACCCAGCACCGGCCGGCGTTTGAAGAATGGTTGCGATCTTCTTTCCTTGCCGCGACGGGAGTGCCCGGCGTAGCCGCAGATCCGGTGTGTTTCCGAGGCATGCGGGTCGAGACGCGTTACCGTACCTATCAGCCAACTCCATCTTACATTGTAATTTTCCAACTCGAGGGTGATCCGGCTGAAGTGACTGGTGCCAAGGCTTTTTCCGACTGGTGGACCAAAGGCGTCGCAGCGCGGTTCGAATGGGTTGAAAAGCAAAGTTGGGTCGTCGCTGAGTTAGTCTCCGGCCCGCCGCCGCCTTTCGACTACTCCCGTGTGCTGTTTACCCAGGTCGATCTCAGACCAGCGCATCAGAGTGGTTGGGCCCGCTGGTATGACGAGGTTCATATTCCCCAATCACGGCTTGTCCCAGGAATGTTCCGTGCGGAAAACCGACGCTTTGCGGCGGTCGAGATCGCCACGGCACGTTGGCATTGTTCGGCCAAACCGTCTTTCATACATTTGGTGCCTATCGAGGATAGTGCCGATATCGTGCAGGGAGCTGCTACGCCGGAATTTCTTGCCTTGATCGCAGATACCCAAGCACAGTGGGCCGGCGCCCTTGAAAGCGCTGCGTCGACACTCTGCGAGCGGTTTCGATGAGCCGCTCCGGCAAACTCATCGTTGTCGGAGACGTTGTCCCAACCCGAGCACTGCCAAGCGACTGGCACCCGTTCGGCGAGGCGGACTTCGTGTTTGGTGACCTTGAGGTCCCGCTAACTGAACGCGGACTGCGCTGGGACAAGCCGGTCTCCTACCGCGCGGCTCCAGACCGAGCTCGCGAACTGGCTGGTGTCGGCTTCGGCCTGGTAAGCCTAGCCAACAATCAAGCAATGAACTATGGCCGCACCGGCCTAGTCGATACGATCACTGCTCTTGATCAAGCCGGGGTGCCATTTATTGGTGCTGGGCCTGACCTGGAGGCAGCGCTGAAACCTCACATCACCGAGTTGGGCGGTAAGAGGATCGCCTTTATCGGGCTCACCTGCGTAGCCCCACGGCACTGGGACGCGGGTGCAGATCGCAGCGGCTTGGCTGTGCTCCGACCTCGCCAAGCGGCCGAAATCGACCCCGCCTGGGCTGCTGAGGAACCGGGTGTTGCTCCGACCGTGCATACCTGGCTCGATGACGATGCACTCGCTCGTGCCGCGGCTGCTGTTCAACGGGCGCTGGAGCACGCAGATCTGGTGGTGGCGGCCGTCCATTGGGGCGTTGGGTCCAGCTATCAAATCACGGGCTACCAGCGTCAGCTTGGCCATGCGCTGCTCAATGCCGGGGCGGCTCTTGTGCTTGGCTCGCACCCGCCTCCTCTGCAGGGGTTCGAACGAACGAATGCTGGGCTGATATCCTACAGTCTGGGCACCTTCATCCGCCAACAGCCGCAAGAGGGAGTTGGACTGGCGCTCAGCGCGGCATATTCTAGGATGCCGCGAGAATCGGCAATTCTTGAACTGACTGTCAAAGGCGGCCGGTTCAGTGAGGCGCACGTTCACCCTGCGGTACTGGACGACGACGGAATTGCTCGCCAGGTCAGCGGCGAACGGGCACGACGCATAATCCGAACCATCCTTGATCGTTCTACAGGGCTAATTCCTAACCCGGCACAAGGGGAAGAGCCGGAAACCTTGACCATCCATCTGGACAATGAGTTCGCCACCGGATCGGATCGACCATCGGATGGAAGTATGGTGCCATCCGGACCGGAGGTCGCCGCGCGCCAAGGTCCCCGATAGCGCTGTCAACAATTGGTCTGATCGACCATCGCTCGTCAATGACCGGCTACCGGAGGGGCGAGTCGGAGGCAGAGGCTCTAAAAGTTGAGTTCGGCGGGGCTACCTGCAGCTTAAGAGTGATCGAAATACCGCTCGTCTTCGATACGAATGATCGCCTCAGCGGTATGCTTGCAGGAGCCGCAGGCAGCTACCTCAGCTTGTCGCGACGCGCGACAGCGCCAGGGTTGGCGGCCTTCGACCGTTTTCGAAGCTGGCGTAAAAGTGCCTGCTATCGTGGATAGTAGCCATGAGATTTCCCATGGATTGAAGTCGCTCGCCACCGCCCTTGGTGTATAGGTGCTGGCAAGCTGAACAGTGGGCACTGGTCGCCGGCAGCGCTTCGCATCGGTTTGTAGTGTCAATCCCACCGGCCCGCGTCATTGTCTACGACGCCCTCTTTACGATTGGCGGTGGGCGCTGACGTCTTCACCTGTTCCGCATACCAAAGGCAGGCTCATTGCATTTGTTCGTTCTCGGGGATCGCGAGGCAATTGGCGGTGATACAGCGAAGGTTCGGTCCATTGTCAGGCGGCGGCCTTGCGATGGTGTAAGCGCCGCTGTCCGCTTGATCTATTCTGCTGCATCAGAACGGCCCTGGCCGCGCCCGACGTAGAGAGGACGTGAGGTAGTCTCTCCTGATGGCGCCGAGGATTTTAGAGTTCGAGGAAGGCTGCAAACTGGGTATCGCGACCACCTAACGAAAGGTGGGTCTTCGAGCTGGATTCGTTTCTTCATCGTCTGGCGCCAGCGTTCGATCTTGCCCTACGTCTTAGGGTGACTGGCATCCGCAATGAGCCTGAAATCATTCGTCTCTCTATGGACCCTGAATTTGTTCATTGCCGTTAAGCCGGGCGGCGCCTTTAGGTCAATTGCCTATATGATAGCTATTGACACAAGGCTAGCTATATGAAAGCTTGCTAAAAACAAAAGAACAAAAAAAGGGAACTGGAATGGGGAAAATGCAGGGCATGTTTCTGGACGTGACGGCTACCGCCAATCACCAACCGTGAGCCTTCAACGATGTGTCGGAGAAGGACGCAGTTGTATCAAGATCGTACTTGGTTGGCTGTGTTATGTCGGCAGAGGCCGACCGGACGGCAGCAAAGAGCTTCACAAGTCAATTTGATGTTCATGCCTGTAAATAGTCAGGCTTGGGCTATGTAAGACTGAAGATGAAGGTCACTTGTTTATTGAACAAGTGTCATGACTTCAGATTTTGCATATGTAAACGCGCAACACACATGCATGCGTGTTGCGGGGCATTTTCCCGTATCGAGACTAACAGCTTGGCCGAGCCGGCATTCTTGCCCGGAATGCTGCTGAAGACCTCGCGGCGATCAACCGCTATTTCGTTGAATATGCATGATAGTCGTCCAATGAAGGATCGGCTGGTGACAGAGAGATAGGCCCATCTGAGTCTCCCGCAATTCGTGATTGCTAAAGCCGGATGATGGACTTTCCGGCTTCATCGAATTGCCAGACATCAACCTCAAATAGGCGGGTAAATGACCAGCAACCCAGCAGTACAAGTCGGCGAGGCGCCCAGGAATGGAGCGCCGCTGCTTTCCCTTTCTGGAATTACCAAGAGATATCCCGCTGTAGTCGCGAACGAAAACATCGATCTTGACGTAAGCGCCGGCGAAATCCACGCGGTACTTGGCGAAAACGGCGCCGGCAAATCAACGTTGATGAAGATCATCTTCGGTGTCGCCCAACCGGATGCCGGCACCATTTATTGGCAAGGTCATCCCGTGCGTATCGATAGCCCGGCTCATGCCCGGGAGTTGGGCATCAGCATGGTGTTTCAACACTTCTCCTTATTCGAAGCGATCACCGTAGCTGAAAACATCTCGCTGACCGTCCCAGGTACGCTCAAGGAACTGTCTCGCAGGATCAGGGAAACGGGACAGGAGTTTGGCCTCAAGGTCGAGCCTGCGGCGCTGGTTTGCAATCTTTCCGTTGGCCAACGTCAAAGGGTCGAGATCATCCGATGCCTATTGCAGGAACCGAAACTCCTCATTTTGGATGAGCCGACATCGGTGTTACCTCCACCGAACGTCGAGCAACTCTTCGAGACATTGCGACGACTTGTCGCCAAAGGCATGTCGATCCTCTACATCAGCCACAAACTTGAAGAAATACGTTCGCTCTGTCACTCGGCGACGATATTGCGCCAGGGTCGTGTTTCTGGACATGTGATCCCTGCTGAAACATCAAGCCATGCGCTCGCTTCGCTGATGATTGGCCGGGATTTGCCGAAGACTGCTCATCCGCCGGCTCGACAGGATGGTGCGGTAAGGCTTCGTGTCGCGAATCTCTCCTCGCACGACCCGGATCCGCACATTGTCAATATTGATGACCTGAGCTTGGAGGTGCGCTCAGGCGAAATCCTCGGAATTGCGGGCGTTTCCGGAAACGGACAGCACATGCTTTCAAAGATGTTGTCCGGCGAAGAGGTTCTCGCCCCATCCGAAAAGCATCGCATCGAGCTCATGGGTACGGCTGTCGCACACGAAAACGCGGGCCGCCGCCGCAACCTTGGGCTTTCATTCGTCCCGGAAGAACGGCTTGGCCGTGGTGCCGTCCCTCCCTTCAGCTTGGCTGATAATTCGCTGCTTACGGGCCATCGAATGGGTATGACCGGTCGCGGGATGGTGCGCAATCAGCCGCGGGACGCGTTTACGGACCAATGCATCGCCGACATGAATGTCGTGTGCGCCGGCAGCAAGTCGAACGCGGCCAGCCTCTCTGGAGGAAATCTACAGAAGTTCATTGTTGGCCGTGAGATTATGATGGCGCCCAAGGTACTGGTGATTGCGCAGCCAACTTGGGGGATTGATGTCGGCGCAGCAGCGATGGTCCGTCAGAAACTCGTGGATTTGCGCGATACGGGAACCGCTATTCTGCTGATCTCGGAAGAGCTCGAGGAACTGTTCGAGATTTCCGACCGCATCGTGGTGATGTTTAAGGGCAGGGCATCGCCTGCCCTTGATGCGCGCGCGACGGACGCCGAAACAATCGGACGCATGATGATTGGCGACATCGCTGCTCCCCTGTTCAGCGAGGCTGCACAATGAATATCAGACAGCCGTTCGTCCTGGTGCCGCGGCAAAGGCAATCGCGCATTGCTTTAATTGCGGTGCCTCTTGTAACCATTTCGCTGACTGTCATCGCGGCATTTTTCCTGTTCGCTGGACTGGGTGCCGACCCTGGCATTGTGCTCTATACGTTCTTTATCGAACCGCTTTCATCCGCTTACAACCTCGGAGAGGTGCTGATCAAAGCAAGCCCGCTGATCCTGATCGCGCAGGGACTTGCAATAAGCTTTCGCGCAAAGGTTTGGAACATCGGCGCGGAAGGACAGCTCATTATCGGCGCGATCTGCGCCAGCCTCATTCCGATTTACTGGTCCCATAGCGACTCAATGCTGATGCTACCCGGGATGATCCTCATTGGGGCGGCGGCCGGCATGGTCTGGGCTGGCATCGCGGCGCTGCTGCGTACTCGCTTCAACGCCAGCGAGGTGATCGTTACGCTCATGCTGACAGAGATTGCCCGGCAGCTTCTCTACTTTCTGGTCACGGGGCCGCTTCGCGACCCGATGGGATACAACTTCCCACAATCGGTGCTATTTCCCTCGGCCGCGCTCTACCCGACGTTCGGTGGCGTCGGCGTGAGGGCCAACCTTTCTATTTTCATCACGCTTGCGGTCACAATCATCTGCTGGGTGTTCGTCTCGAAGAGCTTCGCGAGCTTCAAGTTGCTGGTTGGCGGAACAACGCCTGCCGCCGCAAGGTACGCCGGCTTCCTGCCAAAACAGGCGGTCTGGATATCGCTTCTGATCGGAGGTGCTGTCGCGGGGCTTGCAGGCGTTGGAGAGATCGCCGGACCTATCGGAAAGCTGCAACGAATCATATCCCCCGGCTACGGATTTGCGGCGATCATCGTCGCCTTCCTCGGAGGATTGAACCCCATAGGAATCGTCTTCGCCGGAATGCTCATGGCCGTTGTCTATGTTGGTGGCGACAATTCTCTCGTGACGGCAAACATTCCGGCTTCCGCATCGGTCGTGTTCCAGGGATTGCTACTGGTGTTCTACCTCGCGACTGCCGTGTTCGCGCGGTACGAAATCCGGCGTGCGCCGCCCCCGTTAATCCCCGCGTAAAGGACCTTTATGATGGATGCGCTCACTTTTGTTGTGGCCGGGGCATTTGCGATGGCCACTCCCTTGATGCTCGCAGCGTTGGGTGAACTGGTCACCGAGAGATCGGGCGTTCTCAATCTGAGTGTGGAAGGGATGATGGCGATCGCTGCCGCCATCGCGTTTATGACAACGCATGATACGGGATCGTTCCTGCTGGGCTTCGCTGCTGGTGGCGTTTCAGGACTCCTGCTGTCGGTCGTGTTCGCGCTCCTGGTTCTCGTTTTCCTTGCCAATCAGGTCGTAGCAGGGCTCGCAGTGGGCATCCTTGGCCTCGGATTGTCCGCGCTACTTGCTCGATCATATGAAGGCATGACGATCTTACCAATGGGAAAGATCACCATACCGATCCTCTCCGATCTGCCACTCGTCGGTCCAATCCTCTTTCGTCAAGACGTTATGGTGTATCTGGCAATCGGTTCAGCCATCACACTCGCTTGGTTCTTGTTCAAAACGAAGCGGGGCCTTGTGTTGCGGGTCGTCGGGGAGAATCCACAGGCTGCTCATTCGATAGGTCTTCGCCCTATCCGGGTCCGCTTTATCGCTGTTCTCTTCGGTGGCCTGATGGCTGGTCTGGGTGGTGCGTACGTCTCCATCGTCCTGACGCCACTCTGGTCGCAAGGAATGATTGCAGGTCGTGGCTGGATCGCCGTGGCGCTCGTCGTATTTGCCTGTTGGAGGCCAATCCGCCTCACGGTGGGGGCCTATCTGTTCGGTGTCGTCTTGCTTCTCGATCTGGCGATCCAGGCCCTCGGGTTAAGCATACCGTCGGTCATCCTGACCTGCATGCCTTACGCATTGACGATAGTGGTGCTGACCATCGTGTCCTCGGACGCGTCTCGCATCCGTCTCAACGCACCGGTCTCCCTTGGAGAAAACTTCCGGCCGGCAAACTAGCTGGTCGGATTCAAGCAACAAGAATGGAGTTGGGAACATGAAGATCTGGGTACGCACTTTATTGGGAGCAACCGCGCTGGGCTTGCTGCTTTCGGGGCCTGCTGCCTCGGACCCTTTCAAGATCGGCTACATAATCCCGAACGCAATTGGCGAAGCGGGGTGGGACCATGAACTTGAACGCGGCCGCCAGGCGATCGTCGATCACTTCGGCGACAAGGTCCAGGTCAATGCCGTCAACGGTGTCGGCGAAGGGCCTGATGCCACGCGCGTCATGAACAGGATGGCAGCTGACGGTACTAACATGCTCATTCTTGGAGCATTCGGACTCATGAATGACGGACTGGTGCTCGCGCGACGCTATCCAGACCTTAAGGTTCTGCATTATGGCGGTTACGTCAACGAACCAAACTTCGCGACGCTTGCACTCCGTCACTACGAGGCATCCTATCTTTGCGGCATGGCCGCGGGCATGGCCGCCAAAACGGGCAATCTCGGCGTTGTAGCCGCATTCCCTTTGCCGGAAGTCCTAAGCATCATGAACGCCTATGTACTTGGCGCACAGAGCGTGAACCCCGACATTAAGCCGGTAAAGGTCGTGTGGCTCAACTCCTGGTTCGATCCTGCAAAAGAAAAAGCGGCTGCTGAATCGCTCGCATCCCAGGGTGCGGAAGTGCTGTATTCGCTGTTCCCCGGAACTCCTTCGACCGTGTCGACAGCCGAGCAACTTGGTGTCTACGTAACAGTTACGTTGTCCGACAACACAATGTTTGCACCGACCAAGCATCTTTGCTCCGCACAAGCTGAATTCGGCCCCGCTCTGATCCGGAAGATCCAGGACGCTATCGACGGGAAGTTCGTTGGAGACGACACCTTTTCAGGCGTGAAGGATGGCTCGATGGGCATTGCTGGGCTCAGTCCCGACCTTAGCGAAGAGCAAAAGAAGCAGATCATGGCCAGGCTCGAGGAGATGCGAAACGGCAGCTTCCAGCCATTCAGAGGGCCTATTATGTCAAACACCGGGCAGGAAATTGCCGCCGAAGGTACAAATCTCGACGACACTGCAATCAAGTCGATGAAATTTCTAGTCAAAGGCATAGACACCACGCTTCCCAACTAAAGACGAACCTTGTCTCGGATTGCCAGACGGCTCGCGAGGGCCGCTTGGCAGTCCACGAAACCTCGTCGAACGAATGGGATCGGACAGTCTGGAAGACTAAGGCTGTCTCCTTGCTGGTACTCACATCATCGAAGCAACTTCCACGGGAGGGGAAAATGAACTTCACGCCAAAATCCTGTCTGAATGGACTGAAGAAATTCTTGATTCGAGCCATGTTGCTCGTTGCGGCCAGCCACGGCCTGTCAACTTCCGCATTGGCGCAGACCTTTTCTGCCAATCAACTGCAGCTTCATTTCGGCGGCGGGTATCGTTTTGGGGGAAATGGTGCTGAAACAACGACCCGAACGATGCTAGAATTCCAGCATTTCAGCGCTTACAAATATGGCGATCTCTTTTTCTTCGCCGACGTCTATCGGGATCATCAGTGGGACGGGACTTCAAACCGAGTCAACTTCTATGGCGAGGGTTATGCACATCTGAGCGCGAAGTCGCTGGGAGGCATTCCATTCGGAGAGGAATCGTTCCTGGCAGATATCGGGCCGGGTATTGGCTTCAACGCCGGTCAGGATTTCTTGGTTGCCATTTACGGTGCGAGAGCCAGCTTCAAAGTACCGGGTTTTAGCGTGTTGACCTTTGGGGTCTATGCCTATGACAATCAGATAGACCCGTATGGTCGTGACCTAGATACGACCTATCAGGCCACTCTCGTTTGGGACATTCCGTTCGCAATAGGCGATCAGAAGTTCTCAACGGGAGGGGTTCTCGACCTGATCGGCAGCCAGGGTGTGGGAGTAGAGGAGCAAATCTATTTTCAGCCGGAGATCAGGTGGGACGTAGCCAATGCGCTCGGCCAGAAAGCCGGCAGTTTCGATCTGGGTTTGAGATACGTCCACTTCAACAACAAATACGGGGTCGATGGCGTGGATGAGAATGCGATGTCCGTGTTCGTCTCCAAGAAATTCTAATGTATCAGGGACTTGCCGCGGCCTTGTGACGAGGCCGCGGTATGTGCAAACAGCTCGAAGCGGCTGGGCAAAACAAAATCCGGTTTGATCGACGGGCATTGGCTCGATGATGCGTGCCACCGCACGCGACTCAAGCCGAGCTCGTCCGTCTTGTCACTTCTGTCACGCTCGATCGCGCACGGCCGATCTCAGAGCGTAACTTCGTTGAGCTATTTCAACAACGAGGTTGAGCACCACATTTCGGTATGACGATCCGATCGCACTTTAGAAAACTTAGGGGCGCAGCGCGTCCGCCATCGTCATATCACAAGGAACCTCTTCCCTCCGAAGGGTAAAGCACGGCGCGGGTGCCTGTATGATAGCTATTGACACGGGGATAGCTGTATGAAAGCTTTCCTGAGAACAATAATAAAAGGGAACATAGAGATTGGACCGTAAGACAGTTCGCCCCATTGGGAATCGTTGTCGAGGCCAGTATTCACTGGTGAGGTAGGATTCGGACGCGTCGAAGAAAAGACGTCGGTCGATTGCCTGGCCGTTTGGCTTCAGCGGCAGTTGACGCTCGCGTCAGTATCGCGAAGACCCCGCCACAAGAACCGAAGGTTTGCAAGCGCCAGCAACTTCGGCAACTCGAAAAGAGAGCATTGCCATGTGGCTGGTTGAGAATTTGGTTCCCTGAGGATTTAGAAGTCCAACGGGTGCACTGCGGACGGTGTCCGGATCGACACTCTTTCCGGCAAATGGTTGCGCGACAAGCTGTGTAGAACTGTGGAGGTTTGCATGTTTGCTGACATTAATAAGGGCGACGCCTTCGGTACCTGGGTCGGAAAAAGCGTACCGCGTCGCGAGGATGCGGATATCCTTGCAGGGCGAACCGAGTACATTGCCGATATCAAGCTTCCTGGCATGCTTGAGGCCGCGTTCCTGCGTAGTCCGTTTGCTCATGCTAGGATCGTCTCGATAGACGTCTCACAAGCCCTGGCTCTGCCTGGTGTGTACGACGTCATGGTGGGCGCGGATATTCCGGACTATGTCAAACCGCTTCCCCTCATGATTACCTACCAGAACCATCGCGAAACCCCGACTTTCCCGCTGGCCCGAGACATCGTTCGCTATGCCGGTGAACCGGTCGCTGTGGTCGCCGCGATAAATCGCTATGTCGCAGAAGATGCACTGGAGTTGATCGTCGTCAAATATGAGGAATTGCCTGTCGTCGCTTCCATCGATGCTTCGCTTGCTGTTGACGGGCCACGTCTCTATGAGGGATGGCCTGACAATGTCGCGGCCAAGGTCAGCTCGGAAATTGGCGATGTGGACGCGGCCATGGCATCTGCCGACCTCGTCTTTGAGGAGCGGTTCGAAATCCAACGCTGCCATCCGGCTCCGCTCGAGACGCGCGGCTTCATCGCGCAATGGGACTTCAAGGGCGAGAACTTGAATGTCTGGAATGGTACGCAGATCATCAATCAGTGCCGTGATTTCATGTCGGAAATGCTGGATATTCCGGCCAGCAAGATACGCATCAGATCGCCCCGTTTGGGTGGAGGCTTCGGTGCGAAATTTCATTTCTACGTCGAAGAACCCGCGATCGTGCTCCTTGCCAAGCGGGTCAAGGCACCGGTGCGCTGGATAGAAGACCGGCTGGAGGCTTTTTCGGCGACAGTTCACGCCCGCGAGCAAGTCATCGACGTCAAACTCTGTGCCATGAACGACGGGCGCATTACCGGCATTATCGCGGACATAAAAGGCGATCTCGGCGCGAGCCATCATACAATGTCGATGGGACCGGTCTGGCTGACTTCGGTGATGATGACGGGTGTCTATTTGATCCCGAACGCACGTTCCGTCGCAAAGGCGATTGTAACCAACAAGCCGCCGTCAGGTTCCTATCGCGGCTGGGGACAGCCTCAGGCAAACTTTGCAGTCGAACGGATGGTGGATCTTTTGGCGCACAAACTCCAGCTTGATCCGGCTGCGGTGCGGCGGATCAATTACGTGCCTGAAGCCAGAATGCCTTACACCGGTCTTGCTCATACGTTCGACAGCGGCCGGTATGAGGTATTGCATGACAGAGCACTGAAGACGTTCGGCTACGAGGCATGGTTGGAGCGCCAGGCAGCAGCGCAGGCCCAAGGACGGCGTATTGGGATCGGAATGTCGTTTTACGCCGAGGTTAGCGCCCATGGCCCATCGCGTTTTCTTAATTATGTTGGTGGACGGCAAGGTGGTTACGACATTGCACGTATTCGGATGGATACGACCGGTGATGTGTATGTCTACACAGGCCTCTGCGACATGGGTCAGGGCGTGACCAATAGCTTGGCGCAAATAGCTGCCGATGCGTTAGGTTTGAATCCTGATGACGTGACGGTAATGACGGGAGATACGGCCCTTAACCCCTACACCGGCTGGGGCACAGGGGCTAGCCGTTCGATCACTATCGGCGGTCCGGCTGTCATGCGCGCGGCGACGCGTTTGCGGGAAAAGATACTCTCTATTGCTCGTCATTGGCTTCAGGCCGATCCGGATACGTTAGTTCTGGCAAATCGCGGCGTCATGGTGCGCGACGATCCGGGTCGTTATGTATCTTTCGCTTCCATCGGCAGGGCTGCCTATTGCCAAATCATCGAGCTGCCGGAGGATGTAGAGCCGGGGCTCGAGGCGGTAGGGGTTTTCGACACAGTGCAGTTAGCTTGGCCATACGGCATGAACCTGGTTGCCGTTGAAGTCGATGAAGATACCGGCGCGGTGTCGTTCCTGGACTGCATGCTGGTTCACGACATGGGAACGATCGTCAATCCGATGATCGTGGATGGCCAACTTCACGGCGGAATTGCTCAAGGCATCGCACAGGCTCTCTATGAAGAGTTGCGCTATGACGAGAACGGTCAACTAGGGACAGGCTCCTTTGCGGACTTCCTGATGCCTACAGCCAGCGAAATACCAAACATGCGTTTTGACCATATGGTGACCGAGTCACCGCTCATACCGGGGGGGATGAAGGGAGTCGGAGAAGGAGGCACTATCGGTACTCCGGCCGCAGTAGTGAACGCTATCGAGAATGCACTACGCCCAATCACGAACTCGAAATTGAACCGAACTCCGGTTACCCCAGATCGCATCTTGACCGCCATTTCTGCCGGAGCATGCGCATGAAACCTACCGCGTTTGACTATATTCGGCCGACCAGCTTGCCAGAAGCGCTCGCAATCCTGGCCGAACATTCCGACGATGTCGCTATACTTGCTGGCGGGCAAAGCCTGATGCCGCTGCTCAACTTCCGAATGTCCCGTCCGGCACTGGTACTCGATATCAATGACATTTCCGAGCTGCAGCAGGTTCGATGCGAAAACGATACCTTGTATGTCGGGTCGATGGTCCGGCACTGTCGTGTTGAACAGGAAGAAATCTTCCGCTCGACGATACCGTTGATGTCCGAGGCGATGACTTCGGTCGCGCACATTCAGATCAAGACGCGAGGTACTTTGGGTGGCAATCTTTGCAATGCGCACCCGGCGTCGGAAATGCCTGCGGTGATAACTGCATTAGGCGCCTCAATGGTCTGCAAGTCCGAGAAACGGGGGGAGCGCGTTCTTACGCCCGAAGAGTTCTTCCAAGGCGCCTTGCAAAACGGTCTTCAAAGCGATGAACTGCTTTGCGAAATCCGCATTCCCGTACCATCCCAATACGTTGGATGGGCGTTTGAGGAAGTCGCGCGGCGGCATGGCGATTTCGCACAATGCGGCGCCGCAGTTCTGATCGGCGCTGAGGATAGGAAGATCGATTATGCGCGCATAGCCCTTTGCAGCATTGGCGAAACGCCGATCCGTTTCCATGCTCTGGAGCAATGGCTTATCGGCAGGCCGGTCGGAAATGATCTGCCTGCAGATGTAAAGCTCCATTGCCGCGAAATCCTCGACGTTGCGGAGGACTCGACGATGACTGCCGAGAACAGGGCGAAGCTTGCCTCCGCCGTGACTTCCAGAGCCATCGCCAGGGCCGCAGACCGGATTGTTCATCTCGATGTAAAGAGAGGTTGAAGTTATGAGCAGTCACGTAATTTCTCTTACCGTCAACGGCCAAGCAATTGAACGAAAAGTGGACAGCAGAACTTTGCTGGCGGATTTCCTGCGCGACGAGTTGCGCCTCACCGGGACCCATGTCGGTTGCGAACATGGCGTGTGTGGCGCATGCACAATCCAGTTTGATGGGGAACCGGCACGCAGTTGTTTGATGCTTGCGGTTCAGGCCGAAGGCCATTCGATCCGGACTGTCGAAGCCTTGGCCGTCGATGGCTGTTTGGGAGCGCTCCAGCAGGCATTCCATGAAAAACACGGTCTTCAGTGCGGGTTTTGTACGCCTGGCCTGCTAATGACACTGGACTACGCGCTGACAGCGGATCTTCACATTGACTTTTCAAGCGACAAGGAAATTCGAGAGCTCATTTCCGGAAACCTTTGTCGTTGCACGGGCTACCAGAACATAATCAACGCAATAAAGTCCGTTTCTCCTACGACTGAAATTGCAAAGAGTGAGGAACTTGTATGAAGTTCGAAGGAAATTACGACATAGACGCGGAACCAAAAAAAGTATGGGAATTGCTCAACAATCCTGAGGTGCTTCATAAGAGCATTCCTGGATGCGAAGAAGTTATCCAGACTTCTCCTGTGAAGTATGAAGCGGTTGTGACGTTGAAGATCGGGCCAATCAAGGCGCGCTTCCAGGGTCACGCAGAAATGACAGAGCAGCAGCCACCAAATCAGTGTGTAATCATATTCCAAGGTTCAGGTGGCATTGCGGGCATGGCACGCGGCGAAGCCAAGGTTCTGCTTACACCGAATGACCGAGGGACTGAGTTAACCTATATTGCGGATGTCGTGATCGGTGGAAAAATTGCACAAATAGGATCTAAGCTGATCGAGGGAACTGCTCGTAAAATCGCTGACCAGTTTTTTAGCAATTTCGTCAATTATATCAGCGTCAATGTCCCGTAAATACACAATTGAAGGTGGCTATATGCTCAGTTGAGTTCATGCGCAGTCTAATCAGGTGGCACTGCATCTGAAACAACTCCGAAATTGCATTTCGTTGGTCTACGGCCAAGCCATCGATCGCGGCCAGCTCTGTCTCGATGCGATCAACGCCGGGAGCGACGCCGACGATCAGTCGCGTGCCAGCCTCGGTCGGCGCAACGCTTCGGGTGGTGCGTGTCAGTAGGCGAACCCCGAGGCGTTCTTCAGCAGGCGGATTGTGTGGCTCAAGGCGGATTGTGAGACGCCGAGCCGCGCTGCAAGCAATCATAAACCTATCATAATGATGTTGACAGCCTGTAGAACAGGGGTCTTGATTGCATCGCAGGGTCGAAGAGATCTTGATCCTGATAATCGGTGGGAACTGGCATGAACGCTACGACAAGGGTCTCCAAGGCGGGGCATCGATCAATCGCAGTTCATGCTGGTGCCAACCGTTCTGCTCGCCGGCACCGGGGGAGCGGTGCGTTCGTTCAGGGCAGTAAGACCATTTCAGTAAAGCGACGAACAACATTGTTCCGCTGAAATTGATAATGCCGTATCCGAGGCGATCAATAAGTATCGAAAGGAACAAGGCGGGATCGGGGTGTAATCGTGCACTCCGGGCCGGCATTGGTCGGCGATCGCGCCGGCTTTGAAAGTCGTCGAGTCAGCCCGAAATACAGTGTATCCGGGCAAAGCCTAGTTAAGGAACCATCCATGGATCTTTTTATCAAGAATGTGAGGGTCATCACCGAAAACGGCAGTTTCGAGGGCGGCGTGGCGGTCGACAAAGGTGTAATCGCGCAGATCACCGGTGCGAACGGACATGTCGACGCGGATGAAACCATCGATGCGGAAGGATTGTATCTTCTGCCCGGCATCATCGACGCGCATTCCCATTTCAGCCATCCTGGTCGCGAGTTTGAGGGGTTCGAGGCCGGTACGCGGGCGTCCGCGGCAGGTGGCGTGACAACAGCGATCGACATGCCGCTCGCCGACATTCCGCCTATGGCCACGGCGAAGGCGCACGCCGCCAAATATGAAATGGTGAAAGATCTTTGTGTGGCCGACTACGCATTCTGGGGCGGCCTAATCGATGACAATCTCGAACATCTCGATGAACAAAATGAACTGGGGGTCGTAGCCTACAAGGCGTTCATGCGCAGGTCCAGCAGCTACCCCAAGGTCGATGACGGACAGCTATTCACCGGCCTGCAGAAGACGGCGAAGTTTGGCAACATTGTTGGCGTGCATGCGGAAAACGACACGCTGATCGAACATTTGGAAAAACGGTTGAAGGCGGAGGGCCGTCACGATCGCATGGCTTGGAACGATTCGCATCCGATCGAATCGGAGCTTGAAGCCATCAATCGGGCGATCCTTCTGGCAAAGGCTGCCGCAAGCAGTTTGTATATAGTCCATATCAGTTGGGCCGGGGGCGTCGACACGGTGCGTGAAGCCGCTCATCGGGGCCAGGATGTTTATGCCGAAGTCTGTGCCCACCATCTGTGCTTTGACCTGGACGACTATCTACGCGTCGGGCCTCGCTTACGCTCCGCGCCGCCGATCCGGTCGCGGCCGGAGGTGGAGGAACTTTGGGACCGCGTGCTGCGCGGCAAGGTTGACGTGATCGCGTCGGATCACTCGCCGTTTCTCCCGGACTTGTACAAGGCCGGCGAAAACGATGTCTGGCAGGGCACCGGCGGCATTACGGGCATCCAGTCGATCCTGCCGGCGATTATCACGGAGGGCGTGCACATGCGCGGCCTCTCCTGGGAACTCCTGGTAAAAATGATGTCGTCCAACCCTGCGCGCATTTTTGGCATTTATCCGCGCAAGGGAGCGATCGTACCGGGAGCGGACGCAGATTTCGCGCTGGTTGACCCCCAAAAGGTCTGGACCCTTCAAACGGAAGATCTTTTCTACCGCTACAAGGAAAGCCCGTACGTCGGCAAAGAATTCTGCGGTCGTGTCGAACGCACTATTGTTCGCGGCAAGACAGTTTTCCTGGAAGGGAAAATAACTGCCGACAAAGGGTATGGTCAGCTGGTTCGACGAGAAAGCGCCACTCACGGGCGACCGCTTCATAAACACCAGCAATCGGTTCGACATTTGTGAGAGGTTCTCGTGGATAGAAATTCATCCTTGGTTGCTGGCGGCCTTCCTGATCAAAGACAGCTTCTTTCCAGCAGGGCAGTCTTTACGCCAGCCTATGCCATTATTCCGGGCTCCGTCCTGAGGGACATCGTTTCAAGTGCCCTGCCGGAATGGCGCGACACGCGGCTTTGGGTGTTGGCGCGGCCGCTTTCAGGTTTCGCTGAAACCTTTTCGCAATATTACATGGAAGTGTCGCCCGGCGGCGGCAGTGAAGATCCGGAGCCCGATCCGCACGCGCAAAGCGCAATCTTCGTGACTGCTGGAACGATGACGATCACCACCAACGGCGTTCAACATCGCATGGTGAAGGGCTCATTCGCTTTTATACCCGCCGGCCAGGTGTGGCAGATCATCAATCCGTCAGCAGAGATCTGCCGGTTTCAATGGATCCGCAAGAAGTTCGAGCCGGCTGGCAAACTGGGAACGCCACCGGCGATCTTCACCCATGAAGATAAAGCTGCCGGCGTAAGCATGTGCGATGAGCCACCCTTGTGGGGCTCCGTCCGGTTCATCGACCCAAGCGATCTACGCTACGACATGCACATCAACATCGTCTGGTTTGAAGGCGGTGCGACGATCCCCTTCATGGAAACGCATGTGATGGAGCATGGCATCTACATATTGGAAGGCAAAGCGGTTTACCGGCTCAACAGCGATTGGGTGGAAGTCGAGGCCGGCGACTTTCTCTGGCTTCGTGCCTTTTGCCCACAGGCTCTTTATGCCGGCGGTCCTGACGGACTTCGCTATCTCCTGTACAAAGACGTGAACCGCCACATGAAACTGCTATGACCATCGTAACAGTCTGACCCTGTCAGCCAAGGATTCTGAACCAAATACTACGGCATGGTCAGTTTGTACGTGAGTCAAATATAAGCTCAGTTTCTTATTATCACCTGCGATCTCATTGTCCGGCCGGTTCACCTAAACTACGGCTGGCTCCCTGGTAGGCGGAAGCTCTCTTGTCTCGCCAAAACGCGCTGATCGGCCGACTGGCCGATCGCGAGCAATGCCGCTGGGCAAGCAGACTTTTGGCCCGATCAGGTTCTGTCTCGATTGTCGCCGCAGAGCCGGCTGCCGATCTACGCGCGCGGGCTCCAGACATCGAGTTGATAGGTGTCTGCCATACGGCCGGTGTGCGAGCCGACAAGTAACGAGACGCTTCGTTGATGATCGAAAATGACTGGGTGTCAATTTTAGAATTGACTAAACTAATGGACTGTAGGAAAAAAAGTTCATCTGAAGGAAACTTTCCGCCTGACACAAAAATTTGGAGTGGTACGATGAACGGCTCATCAGCGGTCGGTCTTGAATCGACTTTGAATGTCATTGAACGTTTCATTTCTTTTAACACCGAAAGCTCTCGCTCCAACCTCGAACTCGTCGATTGGGTTGAGGGCAGCGTCAAAGGACCGCGAGTCAGCTGCTTCAGGACGTTCAACGCAGAGAAAAGCAAGGCGACGCTTTGCATAACGGTAGGCCCTCCGGTGGACGGCGGCGTAGTCCTTTCGGGGCATATCGACGTCGTCCCGGTCGAAGGACAGGCATGGAGCAGTGATCCGTATTCGTTGCGTCAGGCTGACGGGCGGCTCTATGGCCGCGGAACCTGCGACATGAAGGCCTTCGGTGCCATTGCGGTGGCACACATTCCCTATTTCCTCGCATCCAACATCGCCAAGCCGGTTCACATAGTTCTGAGCTATGATGAAGAAGTGACGAGCCGAGGGTCGATTGCGGTAATCGAGGAATTCGGAAGATCGTTGCCCAAGCCTTCCTCGGTCATCGTCGGCGAGCCGACGATGATGAAGGTCGCAGATACCCACAAGAGCATCTCGACCTATTACACCACAGTGACGGGCCACGAAGCACATTCCTCGAAACCGAACATCGGGGCAAATGCAATCATGGGTGCCTGCGAATTGGTCGATGAACTGTACAGGTTCGCCGCCCGGCTTGAAAAAGAGACAGACCCCAGCGGAGGGCTGGAGCCCGCCTATTCGACCATTAACGTCGGCACGATTTCCGGCGGCACGGCCCGAAACATACTGGCTCGTGAATGTAAGTTCCACTGGGAGTTCCGTGGCTTGCCCGGAATACCGCAGGACCTCGCCGTGCGGCATCTGGAGCGCTATGCCAGCGCCAAGGTACTTCCAAGACTGCGCCGGTACACTGACGACGCCACCATATCCACTATTGTCGGCACAGAAGTGCCGGGCCTTGTGCGCGAGCCAGGTTCGATGGCGGAGACGCTGGCGCTGAAACTCAGCGAGTCCAATGAGACGGTCTCGATGCCGTTCGCCACCGAGGCTGGTCAGTTCCAAGTGCGCGGATATCCAACTGTGCTGTGCGGTCCGGGCAATGTGGACCAAGCGCATCAGCCAGATGAATACATCGCCGTGGATCAGGTCGAATCTTGCATGCGCTTCATGCGACGATTGGGCGAGTATTTGAAGGGATAACAAGCCAAACGTGCTTGAATCGAGTGTCAACCTGTATTATAGTATGAACCTATATGATAGTATGAAGATACCTAGCTAACATGAGGTGAAATCGTGCATGCGTTGGGTGTGGTATTGACAGGGGATATCTGCCCGACACGCGGTCTTGTGGCTGATGCCGCAGACGTAAAACAGACGTTCCGGCTCATTGAAAACGCAGATTTTGCCCTCGGCAATTTTGAGATGCCGCTCACGGATCAAGTTAGAGCAGTTGAGAAGCTGCTAAACATTAAGGCTGATCCGTCCATCGCTCCTACACTTTCGGAGCTTGGGCTCGACATGGTGACGGTAGCCAACAATCACGCGGTCGATTACGGCTGGGAGGGGCTTTCCCAGACCATCGACCTGTTGCGGTCGCAGGGTCTGACTGTCATAGGCGCCGGCTCAAACATCGCTGAGGCTACGGCGCCGGCGATCGCAACGGTGGCAGGCAGGCAAATTGGAGTGCTTGCCTATTCGTGCCTCCTGCCGACCGGCATGTCGGCAGGGATCAATCGACCTGGCATCGCTCCCATCCACGTGCAGACATCATACGAAATCGATCCCTACTATCAGATGGAGGAGCCTGGCGACCTGTCTGCAGTGCGCGCCAGAACGCAAGCCAGGGAGACCGACGTGGAGGCGGCGGTTGCGGCAATCCGCGCGCTCCGCAACAAGTGCGACACGCTCATCGTCACAATTCATTGGGGTTTCGGATCGGGAGAGGAGCTCGCCGAATATCAGCTACCGCTGGCGCAAAGGCTAATTGACGCCGGCGCAGACATTATCCATGGGCACCATCCGCATGCAGTTCACCCCATCGGCTTCTATCGCGGCAAGCCTATTTTCTTTGGTTTGGGCACCCTGGTCGGCCAGCAGGTTTTTCTCGATGCGCCGCCGGCCGTGCGGGCGCTCTGGGCAGAAATGTCGCCGGACGGATATGTCGCAACCATTTCGATTTCGCAATCCAACGTTCTCGGGATCGAGTTAACCCCGACTACCCTGAATTCTGATCGCCTTCCCTTAATCGCAAAGGACAATGATTTCGATCGGATACATCACCGTCTGGTGAGCCTGTCGGCGCCGTATGGAGCCAATATCGAATTGGACGGAACGGTCCTGCGTGCCAGTGCCGCCGCACTGGATTGCCAGAGAAATTGAATTTTCCACAACAAAAAAAGGGGAATAGCCATGGAAAAGAAAACGACAACTATCTGCCTCGATGCGGAGATGACGCGCCGCTTGTTTACTGGCGGTGCTGCAGCTTTCTTCGCGGCGCTTGGCCTCGGGGTAGGGTCCGAAGCCAGTGCGCAGGAAAAGGTCATCGCCATCAGCTTTCCGAACTCCTCGACAATCGGTGCAGTGATCACCACCCTCAATCAGGCAAAAGCGCGCGGCAAGGAACTCGGCTTTAATGTCATCGTCGATGATCCGGGCAGCGACCTGAACAAGCAGATCAACACGATCAAGACCTGGATCCAACAGAAGGTCGCCGTTATCGTCTGTGTCGTCTTGCAGCCACAGGTCTTTGTGGCGATCGCAAAACAAGCACGCGATGCCGGCATCGCGTGGATAACCTATGGCGAGAAGATCGAGAATCAGAACGCCACGGTGGGGTATGCTCAATATGACGACGGTCGCCGCCTAGGCGAGTATGCTGGCCAGTGGATCACCGAGAATCTCGGCGGCGCCGCCAAGGTCGCGATCCTCGGCTATGAAAAGGGCTCATGGGGACAACTGCGCGGCAATGGCATTAAGGACGGCCTTAAGGCACACGCTCCCAATGTAGAGATCGTCGCTGAGCAAGACGCGATCACTCCGACGGAAGGCCTGAACGTCACCCGCACGATCCTCCAGGCGCATCCGGACGTGAACGTCATCCTCGGTGTTGAGGATCCAGCGACAGAAGGCGCCTACAAGGCTTGGATTGCCGCCGGCAAGGATTCCAAGGATCCCAAGGCCTTCATCGGCGGCATGGACGGAACGCCCCCGGCGCTTAAGCTGCTGCGCGAGGGGGGTACCATCTATCGTGCGTCTATGGCCATCCCGCTCACGGAAGTTGGCAATGCAATCGCCGAAACGGCCGACCGGCTGGTGAAGGGCGAGGAGACCGGAGATAAGATCGTTCCGCTTGCGCTAGTGACTGAGAAATCGGGGGACGCGCAGAAATTTTTGGACGAGCAAGGCGTTACAGACTGATTTCAAAATAGGCTGGGAGGAGACCGCCATGACATTCGCGGTTAAGAAACTCTGCAAGGCCTATGGAGGAGTTGACGTTCTGAAGAGCGTGAATCTTGCTGTCGAGGACGGAGAGATTCACGCGCTCTTGGGCGCCAATGGGGCCGGAAAGTCGACCTTGATCAAATGTCTGTCGGGAGCGATCACTCCCGATGGCGGAGAGATCAAGGTCGGGGAGCAGCACTACAAGGCGTTAACGCCAAAACTGTCGCGCGACGCCGGGATCGCGGTTGTTTACCAAGAGCTTTCATTGGTGATGTCGCTCGACGTCGCCGACAATGTCTTCTTGGGACGAGAAGTCTGTACCGGGCCCTTTGTCCATCGCAGCAAGCAACGATCCGAAGCGATCTCCTTGCTCTCCCAGATGGGGATAGCACTCAATCCCGCCACGGATTTGAGCGAGGTCTCCAGTGCCGAACTGCAAGCCATAGAGATTGTCAAAGCACTCTCGGCGCGGCCGAAAGTACTCATCTTGGACGAGCCGACGGCGTCACTGTCGGAGCGGGAGGCGGAGCGCCTTGGCGAGAATCTGAAACAACTTCGCAAACAGAATCTTCCCGTTCTTTATGTTACGCATCGTCTCAACGAAGTCTTCGATCTCGCGGACCGGGTGACTGTTCTGCGGGGGGGAGAAGTGGTGCTCTCGGGGCGCGTTGACCAGCTGAGTCACGATGAACTCGTACACGCGATTGTCGGCAAGAACGTCTTCAGGGGGCGTGCCAGACAACGTCAAGCTTCTCACAAGTGCGAGAAGCCACTTCTCGCCGTCAAGAACGTCGTTTCGCCCGGCATTGGCCCGATCAGCTTCGACGTGTTCCCCGGAGAGGTGGTGGGGGTGTTCGGGCTCGTGGGTTCCGGTCGGACGGAATTGCTCGATACGCTGTTCGGTGTCCAGCCGCTCCATTCCGGAACGATTACGCTGAACGGGGAATCCTATGTGCCGAACAAACCCGCTGATGCGGTTAGCCGAGGCGTGGCGCTGGTTCCCTCGGACAGGCTGAGGCGCAGCATCTTCCAAAGCCTCTCGGCTTTGGAGAACGCGCTTCTTTCGACCTTCCGCCATGTGAGCGCGCGCGGCCTCCGTAAGCACAACGCCGAAGCCATGGTGTTTTCCGATGTAGCGGAGCGGCTGAATCTACAGCCGCGGCGCATGGACCTGGAAGCGCAGCGATTTTCGGGTGGCAACCAGCAGAAGCTGGTTCTCGCACGTTGGCTGAATGACACGCAGGAATGCCGTCTTTTACTGCTGGATGAGCCGACCCAAGGCGTAGATGTTGGGGCACGCCGGGAAATCTATGATGCGATCCAACTGGTCAGTTCTAACCCCTCCCGGGCGGTCATTGCTACATCGAGTGAGCCAGACGAACTGATGCAGATCGCTACACGCGTAATCGTATTGTCCGGCGGCAAGATTGCCGGGATAGTTAGTGGTGACGACATCAACGAGACAACGCTCATCGGCCTGGCTCACAAGATCGAACACAGGGAAGACATAGCATGAGTACGAAAGCTCCTTCGATGACAGCCCCAGTTTCAGGCTCGCGATACCTTCGTGCCGCAAGCCAGACGAGCTTTCTGATTAACAACATTCTGCTCGGCACGCTGATAGCAATGGTACTATATTTCACGTACCAGAGCAGCGCATTCCTCACCGTCTCCAATTTTACGGTCATCCTGACGAACTATGCTGCCATAGGGGTGGTAGTCGCGGCGATGGCCATCTTAGTCATAGCCGGCCATGTGGACCTTTCGGTTGGCTCGAACATCGCATTCTCGGGGATGATCTCGGCGGTGGCGATAACCAAATTCGGAGTGTCGCCACCGATCGCGATCCTTGCCGGCGTGTTGACTGGGTCGCTGATCGGAGCCATCAATGGGTTCCTCTGCGGCATACTGCGCTTCAATCCCATCATTGTGACGCTGGGCATGCTCAGCTTCCTGCGCGGCGTCACCCTGCTGATTAACCCGACCGAAGTCTACGGGCTTGGTGACACATTTTTCTTCATCGGCAACGGGCGCTTGCTCGGCGTCCCGATCCTCCTATTGATCGTCGCGACCTGCTTTATTTTGTCTGCAGTCTTCATGTCGAAGACCGTGTGGGGACGATATGTTTATGCGGTCGGGGTCAACCCGCACGCCGCGTTCTTGGCAGCATTACCGGTGAAGCGCCTCCTGGTAAGCCTCTACATCGCGACCGGCGCGGCAGCGGGATCGGCTGGTGTCCTCCTCGCCTCACGTCTAGATGGCGTGTCGCCCGGTGCGTTGGGCGTGCAGATGGAGTTGCAGGCGCTAACCATTGTCCTGCTCGGCGGTGTCGCCTTCGCCGGTGGTAGAGGACGGATTTTCGGCGTGGTGACAGCATGGATCTTCCTCGGTGTTCTCGAAAATGGTCTGACTTTGCTCAACGTGCCACCATTTATTCAGCTGGTGGCAAGCGGGCTCGCGTTGGTGCTTGCCGCCAGCCTCGACGCCCTCGGAAGCTATTTGGGGCCGCGCATGGCGCAGCGCGCCAAGATCGCTGAGCAACTGGAAAAGGCGAATATGACCAAGTAATAAAACTTCGACTCTCCACATCCGCAGCATCACCGACCCGCTCACTTTGGCAGGAATTGAGCAAACAAGGGAAGCGTCATGAAAAGGCAGGATGCGGATCGGTTCGATGATTATGTGATCGACTTTGCGCTTGATTGGATGCGTTCCGGCGAGCGCATTGCTCTTATAACCCTGGTAAAGATCGAAGGATCATCTCCACGGCCCTTGGGAGCGCAGATGGCCGTTTCGGAAGGCGGCGATTGGGTAGGGTATCTGTCAGGCGGCTGCATTGAACGTGCTGTCGTTGCCGAGGCCCTTTCTGCGATACAAGAAGGTCGGAACCGGCGTGTCCGCTATGGGCGCGGGTCAAAATATCTCGACATTCACTTGCCTTGCGGCAGCGCGATCGAGATTGTCTTCGATGTACACGTTTCCGAAACTGAGCTTCAGGCAATCGATGCAAGCGTGAGCCGCCGACAGGCGGCTTCATTGCGTATCCCCGGAGATATCGATGAGTTTCCGCCCGAAATCATGTTCCGTAAGTATTATTCCCGGCGAAGATTGATTGTCGCAGGAGTGGGCCCGGCTGCACTTCAACTGCTAAAGCTGGGAAGGTTTTCGGGTCTCGACGCAATCTTGCACTCACCAGACATTGAGACACGGCATACAGCGGAATCTGACGGGATTGCGACATTGGCAATCAAAAGCACGACTGACATTCCGGATTTCCAGGCTGATGCAAATTCAGCTATCGTTTTCATGTTCCATGATCATGAATGGGAGCGTAAATTGATTCCTGCTGCGCTGGAGACGGATGCGTTCTATGTCGGTGCCATGGGCAGCAGGCGCACCCACGGCAAACGTTTGGAGATCTTGGCGAAGGCGGGCATCGACTCTGTTCGACTGGGACGTATTCATGGACCTGCCGGTCTATTTTCCGGCGCCAAGAGCGCACCCGAAATAGCTACGTCCATCCTTGCTGAGATCATGCAGGTTGCGCGTAGCGCAAATGTTCCGAGTCTATTTTCGATGAAGTAAGCTTGTTTGCGAAGCAGGTACAAGAATGCTCCTCGATCCAGGGCTTTTAGATCGTTCAGAGATAGAAAGCGCTCGTCTTCGGGCCGCGAGAACCATTCAGACGAAACTCGGCCGACGTGCTCGCCGCGCGTCACATCCACTTTGAAGCCACCATTGAGCTGGTGAGTGGCATCAAGAACTTGCGTGTTCATGGCAGAAACCTCCATGACGGCGCCGGAACCCTCTCTTCCGACCTCAACCGTCACGGAAAATCCCCCCTTCTCTCACTCTAGAGCGGCTATGACAGGCTGCATCCCCAACTCACAAAAGGCGTAAGCACCCATTGCTGAGAGAAGCGGTATTCATGAGTCTATGCATCGCGTGCTCTATGCACCGTTCGGGGTCTGAAAAGATCCAGCCGGCCGGGCATTGTGGCCCCCACCCGTTTGCACGACGGCAGAGACCGGGCGTCCATCTCGTCGGGGCGACAGACAATGACGATCATAAGAACCTAAGGGTAACCGCTGCCCGTCATGTGGACGAGCGCGTTGCAGCGCCGAGCGGCTGCGCCCGCGGTAGCGGACGAATGGAACGCCGATCTCGGGCGGCCAACCGGAAGTGAAATTTTCCATGACGGCGATACTGGCTTAGCAGCATGGCTTCACCCGTTGTAGGCCACCGCTTGGGTGAAGCAGCCAAGGCCGGTCCCTACCGGCGCCATTCGCGTTGCCTACGGGCTTGGAAACACGAGCGCGCTGACCGGTGCGGGCGCATGAAGATCGCTCTTAAACTGCTCCAGATCGATGAGGTTGCTTCGGTGACGGGCATCGAACTGGATGAGCACGACGAAGATCTCGCAGGCGGCAGCATGGCAACGATCTACAGGAGGCTGAGGCGGCGGCCCGAACCAAGTTTGTGCCATCCATTCCTCGTGACGGTGGACTGCGCGACAGTGGGGTTCCTGATGCTGCGAGAGGGATCAGCGCTGCCGTACTGGGCAAACCCTGGTTCAATCAGCCTGCACAACTTCCGCATCAGCCGAAAGGCACAGGGGAGGGGCTTTGGCACCGCGGCTCTGGCGCTAGCGGCGGTTTGGATCGCTGTGCATCGTCCAGGGAGCTCCGCCTTGACGTTGAGCGTAAACGAGGAAAATTCCAGCGCGCTCCGGCTTTACCGCCGCTGCGGTTTTCAAAGTTCTGGTTGCTCTTTCGCCGGGCGGTTGGGGGCGGAAATCGTCCTATCCTGTGGCGTGTCCGAACTTCTGAAAAAGTATGTTGCTGATCCGTAGCGGGGAATTTGCCGGCACTCGCTTCTTCGAGGCCAGGCGACTGTTCGGCCATTGGCTGTTTTGAGCGGAAAGCACCCGCCCGGATTATCCGGGCGGGCTTGAGAGGGGGCGTTACTCGCCTTTACGGCGACCTGGGCGAGACCAGATGAGGCTGTATCCGTCACCGTCCTCATCGTCGAAGAGGTTGGCGAAGATGGGAGCATTGAAGCTCGGGTCATCGAGCTTGAGGCTAAGGTAGTCGCGACCCTCATTGGAGCGCTTGGTCCAGGCGGCGCCGATGTCGGCCCGGCCGACGAAGACCCGGTGGCTGGGAGCGTTGTCGCCGGTGGCGCGGGTTTCGGGGACGATACGGACGCTGCGGGCCTGAACGCTGAGGGTGACGATTTCGCCGGTGAACTCGTTGTTGGCGGACTTCTTGAAGGTGCCGATGGTAGCCATGGTAGTTCTCCTTGATCCAGTCTGTCTCGAGCCCGCACCATTGCGGTCTCGATGGTGATCGACAGTCTGGAGGTGATCGACGGCGCACCCATGGGCTGAAGCGTAAGCGGAGGATGGCGCTGGCGCGACTTTGTTGCCCGCGAGGAATGGCGCGCAGCGGTAGGGGAAGAAAGTGGCGATAAGCCATTGCGCCGAAGGCGATCAGGCGAAGCCGACCCCAGGCAAAAAGCACTCATCGATGAGACCGCTTTGGTGTGCGTCAGTGTGACGGATCAAGAGGGTACCTCTGGAAGCCTCGTGCCATCCTGATCTCTCGCCGCCAACACTGCGCGCCGTGCGCATCGCCCGAAATTCTGCAAGTCTGGCCGTATCAAACCTCGTCAAACGCTTTCGCGCCACGTGCCAACATTACTAGAGTCTGCGGGAATTGTGCCTGCCGCTGCTTCATCGCTCGAAAATGGCCGATAACGCCTGGTGGGATGCGACCCCGCCTGGAGCCGTTGCTGATGGCAGGAATTCTGTGTTGCTCCTTGCGTAAACCGGTGACGATGAAGGATGTGACTTCTCATCGAGAGCGTTTTGGACTTCGTGCCGATGAACCGGTGATGCTGCTCAGCAACGTGCAGTCTGGCTCCTGGTGGGTGCTTCACATCTCAAATATTTGGAGACAATATACTTGCCGTGAATTTCACAATTTGGGGGATACACAATGGCTGCTTACGACGAAGAGCGTGCGAAGATAATCGCATCAGGGATCGAGGTAGTTCCAGATCCAGATCGCGCATTCATGTTGACCATCCGACGCAAGAAGGATGTTAGAAAAGAGCATCAAGACGCCTCTGATCAAGCCATTTTCGAACGGGCGTTCAGCGAAAAACCTGATCGCGCGTATTCGACCAAGAAGAAGATCTTGGCTGAGGGAGATTCATGGGTGAACATATTCACAGATATCCCAGGGCAGCCTGACACTTTCGTCGATGTGATCGCCAAAAAGTACTATGTGAACAATATTGGCTGGCCTGGAGACACGTTCCGCGAGACGTTTGGGGCTAAGCAGTACAAGCAGCCGTTGAGCGCGGGAACGTTCGATTTCTTTGTCTTTTCGGGTGGCGGTGTCGACTTCTTCGGCGGTGACGCCATGAAGAATTTTGTGCGCCCGTTTAACGAAGGAGACGGCTCAAAGGACGCCAAGACGTATGTGAAGGATGAGTTCGATTACTTTCTCCGAGGAGTAGCCCGCGATTATCGCACCGTTCTTCGCGAGACGATAACGTGGAGTGCGCCGAAGCGTACCAAGCTTGTCATGCATGGATACGATTACTCCATCCCAAAACCTGGGGGGCAGTATCTGGGGCGAAGGTTTGAACAGTTGGGGTTTGACACCGGCACTCGTTTGCCCCGCGAAATAGTCAAAGTCCTCGTTGACCGCTTCTACGATGCGCTACTAAGCGTCGCCAAAGGCAGTGGAGGGCGCGCGCTGGTCGTGGATTTCCGCAACACCATCGGCCGACTTTGGCATGATGAGATTCATCCAAATGATGGCGGCGCCAAGAAGCTGGCCACGCAAGCGGCTAAAAAGATGGGACTTGTCTTGTAGCCGGGAAGCCAAGACCCGGCGGCTCATGTGCCGCCGGATCTCATGACCGGGATGCCGAGCTTGCGCGCCTTGTCAGCGAGATTGTCCTGAATTCCCGTGCCGGGGAACCAGATCACGCCGATCGGCATCGGCTCGAGCATTGCGTCGTTGCGTCTAAACGGCGCGGCCTTGGCATGTTTGGTCCAGTCGGGCTTGAAGGCGATCTGCGGAACCTTGCGATGGCTTGCCCATTTGGCGGCAATGAGCTCGGCGCCTTTAGGGCTGCCGCCGTGCAATAGCACCATGTCAGGGTGTTTGGCATGGACCTGGTCAAGCTTGGCCCAGATCAAGCGGTGGTCGTTGAAGTCGACCCCGCCAGTGAAGGCAATTTTGGGTCCGGCCGGCAGGAGTGTCTCGTTCTCGGCGCGTCGCTTGGCGGCAAGGAAGTCACGGCTGTCGATCAGTGCTGCGGTAAGGTTGCGATGGTTGACCATCGAGCCGGTGCGTGGCCGCCAGATCGAGTGGGTGGAGCGTTCGAACTGTTCTGCTGCCTGGTCGCGCATCAGTTCGAAAGCATTGCGCCGCTCGAGAATGGTTTGACCCTGTGCCGTGAGGCGTTCGAGTTCGACCGATTTCACCTCGGACCCGTCCTGTTCGCCCTGGAGGCGGCGCTGGGCGACTTCGTTGTCGTCGAGCTCGCGTTCAATTCGACCGACTGCGCGGTGAAAGAGATTGACCGTGCCCCAAAGCAGTTCTTCGAGGTCGGGTTCGAGGCGCGTTTCAGAGAGTGCCACCACAAGGGCGTCGAAGATGTCGGCGACGCTCCCAGAGACGACGTGGGCTTCGGGAAGGGGGCGTGGATCAGGTTCATCCTCGAAAGGGCGGTAGCCGTAGAGCTGAAGTTCCTGGAGGACGTGTTCGGTCGGGGACGTGTGGTGCGGTTCGTTGGCTGTGTCGTGCTCTTCGGTCATGGAGGTCTTCCTTCGCTCGTGGCCACTCCCAGCGCGGCCTTCTTGGCGACGAAGGCGTCGGCCGGGATGGACCTGCACCTGGAGCGCAGCGGAAGGCCGGAACGCAGTGGAGGATGGCGACGACCGGCGATTTTGTTTCGCGATGGAAAGCGCCTCATCGAGGCGCGCCGGAAAATCGTCGGACGACGCCATTGCCTGTCCGGCATGGCTGACGCCCGATCGCCCTCTCAAAGGCCGTGGATGTGGCCGCGCAGCGTTGAAGGCTGGCCTACGTCACGCGACAGCGCACGATGCTGCGGCACCGCCCTCGATCCCCTACCGTCAGTCGGCCGAGGACATGAAGCGTGGGACGTCCTGTGGAGCGACCTGCAACTTCAACCTCGCGGTCAATGCGTCGAGACCGAGCAGCCTGAGGTCTTCGTTGAAATCGCTAAGCCGTGGCGTGAGCATGATCGCCTCGATCCCTACCGCACGGATGCGCGCGAGCAGTGTTGCGATCGCCTTGTAGCCTGCCGGATCGTTGTCGCGTGCGATGTAGAGCCGGCGCAGCGTGTCCGGAAAGATGATCGCGGATAGGTGTGCGGCTGAAAGCGCCGCCATCGATGCTACATGAGGCATGGCGGATCTGACGGACAATGTCGTTTCGATCCCTTCGCCGGCCACCATGACATCGCTGCCTGCGCCGAAGCGGACTGCGTGCCCGAGCAGGTTGCCCATGGCGCGCCGTGGCGTGGAGAGAGGTGCACGGCCGAGATTGGCTTCGCTGAAACCTCCGGGATCGAGCCATGTGCGGTGCGCGCCTGTCAGCTTGCCGGAAAGGTCGGTGACGGCAGCGATCATCGCCGGCCAGGTTTCGGTGGGAGCGTATTCGTCTGCGCGGTAATAGCAGCGTGGGTGGTAGCGTAGGGCACTGGTTTCGCTGAGGGCAGTAATGCCGCGATTACGCAAGTATTGCTCAACGAGGGTTCGCCCGACAGGCCGCGTCATGGCAAGGAGGCGGCGTGCGGACTCTGTCGATCCCCGCGGTGCTGGTACATGATCGCCGATCCATTTGCCCGGGTCAGGAGATGGCATGGACAGGAATGATCTTGCCGACGCACCAAGGCAGATCAGCAGCACCCCGGCAGCAGCCATATCCTTCACTACGCGAATTTCGGGGTGTATTTCCGGGTGCAGGCGATCGACGAGTGTTTCAAGGGCGGAATTGAACAGTTCCGCACCCAAGACAAGTGCAATTGCTAGCCCCACGATGGCCAGCCAAATACTGGAAGCACCGAGGAGCACTACACTCAAGGCAATGATTAGGCCGATCATCACCTGGGCCCGGAAGCTGTATTCACGTTGCCACCCCTCTCGCAAGCCCTGTATGGCAAAACCAAGTCGATTGAGAAAAGGTCTGTTCTTCATGTTCGTGTGCTTATTGGGGACCCTGACATAGTGTCCGGTCGGATGTGTCGGCGATAGCGGGCAAAGTGGGCGTGGGCCGACTTGAATCTGTCAGCCACGGTGACCGCTATTATACACCGTTAGCCTGGAACCGCCTCAGTGATCTTGCCACCGACAAGTTTGATACGACAGTTCATCCGCGCTGCCATGTCGAGATTATGCGTCGCGGCCACGACGGATTTGCCGCCTTAAAACGTGCTCTGACTGTTGCTGTCCTGGCTCCGGTAGCCAACACTATTTCCGTGGGCGGCATCCTCTTGACGACGGCCTATTCGACCTGTCGCCTTCAATCCGATGCGCCGCCCCCGGACACCATTGGCCGCAATTGCTCAATAACTACCTTTGCCCCCCGAGAGAGCTTGTGGTCGCGACGATACATGACGCCAAACGGCACGGTGTGGCTTGTCATGCTTGGGAGAACGCGAGTCAGTTCCTTTGTGTCTTCCCATCTTCTCGCAAAATGGTCAGGGAGGAAGCCAATGTACTTTCCACTGAGAATTAACATCGCTGCTGCCTCCATTGAATGCACGATTGCAGCTGTCCTCAAGTTGTCAATGTAACTTGGCTGCTGGGACTCTCTCAGATAGCCCCTAGATACAAAATCAAAGGTCGCCCCCGAGCGAATAAGCCTCTCTTGTTGGGTTTCCGGCTCAGATAACTCATGATTCTTTGCACAATAAAGCGTAATCTTTTCGCGAAAAATCTCTTGGCAAACGACAGCCTTTGATACGATAGACGTTGGGCCAATCGCTAGATCTATGTCTCCCTCAGCTAGACTGCTTTTCAATTTGTTCGGAGGCATAATATCCATCCGAATTAAGACGTTACGTTCTTGCAAAGACAGAGATTGAATCGCTTTCTGTATTGAGAATTGACGTTCTGAAATTAACCCGTCGATGATACCCAAACACAATTCCTTGCCGATATGGGTTTTGGTGCACCAGGCCTTGTTTTGGAATTGATCTATTGATTGGAAAAGTTCCTCCACTGAAGCGTAGAGCTCTGTTCCGCCAGGCGTGAGCTTAAAACCTGATCTTCCGCGATTGCAGATCTTGAATCCGACCCTCTTCTCGAGGTTCGCCATGTGCGTACTGATGTTGGAGAGGCTCATGTCGAGAGCCGACTGGGAGGTGGAGAGCCCCCCACACTCCACCACCGTCTTGAAGACCGTCAAAAGGCGAAGATCGAAGTCGGACACGGCCCTCATGTGCATTACCCCCCGAAACGCTGTTTTCGGCCGGCCGGCGGCATCGAAACTTAAAGCGGCCCGGGATGCTCACTTCGGTTTGGCCAGAAGTCAACTTGAGGAGATAGGCATTTGTCCGCTTGGGTCAGCCTGACATCAATGCCGGGTCGACCGAATATTCCAGAAAGGTATTGCAATGGCGGACCGCCGATTTACGCCTGTGACCGGAACACAAATGCCCCGATATGCGGGGGCAGCGACATTGATGCGGCTCCCGCTAATTCTTCCCGGTTCATCCGATTGGGACGACATCCAGATTGGGTTGTTTGGAATCCCGTGGGACGGCGGGACGACCAATCGACCAGGAGCGAGGCAGGGACCGCGGCAGGTGCGAGACGCGTCAACTATGGTTCGCAACGTCAATCGCGCGACTGGTGTGAATCCTTTCGCTCTCTGCCGTTGCGCCGATATGGGCGATACACCTGTTAATCCTGCTGATCTCGCAGATTCGATGCAGCGAATTGAGCGTTTCGTCGACGACGTCTGCTCCTCGGGCATAGTTCCCCTTTTTGTCGGAGGTGATCATCTGAGCACGCTTCCGGTCATGCGCGCGATCAGTAAGCACGTAGGTCCCTTGGGAATGGTCCACATCGACGCCCATACGGACACATGGGATTCGTATTTCGACGGCCAGAAATACACGCACGGGACCCCGTTTCGCCGGGCAATCGAGGAGGGGATTCTCGACCCGAACCGCACTGTGCAAATCGGAATCCGTGGCGCTCTTTATGCTGACGGGGACGATTGCTGGGGACGCGATCAGGGCATCCGCGTGATCGACTTCGACGAATACAAGAGGTTAGGAGTCGAACAGGTACTGCGCGAAACCCGCGCTCGCGTGGGCTCGCAAGCGACCTATGTCAGTTTCGACATTGACGTGCTTGACCCAGCCTACGCACCCGGGACTGGAACGCCGGAAATCGGCGGTATGACGACTTACGAGGCCCAGTGCCTCGTCCGTGGCCTTAAAGGCATTACCTGCGTCGGCGCCGACGTTGTCGAGGTTTCACCGCCATTCGATACCAGCGGCAACACAGCTCTCGCGGCGGCCACGCTGATGTTTGAGATCCTCTGCGTGGCCGCTGGCACTGTCTCAAAAGCCAACAGCTAAACCGACCCGACCACACCGAAAAAAAAGATAAACATTTGAGGAGGAACTGATGAATTTCGCCAGAAATCTAGCGGCAGTCGGTGCAATGGCCTTGTCCGCGTTGTCGTTTGCGGGTCCAGCGTCAGCCGAGCAGAAAATCGTTGATGTGGCATATCAATTGACCACCAGCCCCTGGATCGCCCGTCTGGCGGACGGGGCCTTCGAGACAGAGACCGGGTACACGATCAACTGGCACCAGTTCAACACGGGCGCCGAAATAATAAGCGCCATGGCGTCGGGTTCCATCGACCTAAGTGTGCTTGGCTCGAGCCCGTTGGCGGTTGCGTCTACCGCAGGGCTGGACATCAAACTGTTCTGGGTGCTGGAGGATATAGCCAGCGCCGAAGCGCTTTATGTCCGAAACGACAGCGGCATCAGTTCGCCACAGGATCTGGTCGGCAAGCGGCTGGCAGTGCCTTTTGCGAGCACGAGCCACTACCAACTCATGTACGCGCTGAAGAAATGGGGCGTCGATGATCAGGTCACCGTGCTGAACCTGGATCCGAACAAGGCGGCAGCTGCATGGGAACGCAAAGACATTGACGGTGCCTTCATTTGGGGCGCGGCGATGGCGCGTCTTAAACGGAATGGCACCCCCCTCGTTACGGCCGGCCAAATCTGTGAGATGGGGCGCTGCACATTCGAAGGGATGGCCGTCAGTACTGAATTTGCCCGGGATAACGCTGAATTCATGCAGCAGTTTACGAGCGTAATCGACCAGGCCAACCGCGATTACAGAAACAACCCTGCCGCGTGGGCGATCGACTCTGCCAACATCAAGCTTATTTCAGATCTCTTTGGCGCCGATGCCAGCACCGTTACAGAAGACCTATCACAATACAAATATCCGTCGCTGAAGGAGCAGGCTTCCTGTGCTTGGCTGGGCTGTGGCGCCGAAGGCGGCGCAGCCAAGACGCTGAGGCTGACTGCCGAATTTCTAAAGTCTCAAGGCAGGATCGACAAGGTTCTCGACGACTATTCCGGCTTCGTTGCGGATGACTACCTAGCGGCTTCTCGGTAGCCTCGCGCGCCAAGCACTTCACCGCAGGAACCTAAGACATTCGAGCTCTAGCGCTCGAATGTCTCAATGAAGGCTCTTGCTGCCGCCCGGCGCGGCCCAAGCAGCCGAAATCAGGCCAAATGGGCCGGCAGCGGCACTCCGCACGCTAGCTTTGTGAGGATTGTTCAGCTTAGAACTTGTAGCTGATATCGCAGGCATCGCGTATCTGCAGCCATTTATCGATGGCAACAAGCGGACCGGGCGGCTGCATCGGCATGACGACATTGTACGAACTGGCGGATACAAAATACCCCAGCAAAGCCATCTCCGAAGGCTATGCGATCACAGCGCCGTCCTATCTTGTGGCAGCGACCACCAAGAGAGTACCGCGATCTATCGAAATCAGGATGCGGCGACGCCTTGATGACGCAGACGGTGAATTTCTCAGCAGAGTGGTCGATGCGCCGGCAATGATGCCGAACGACTTCGCGACGGAAGCGTTCGCGGATATCGAGGGAGAAGACTTCGATATTATCGTTCAGTCGTTCTCGGACATCATCGAGTCGATCAGCGAAGTGAACTGTGTGGCATATGGCGTGGAGCCCGACACTGTTAAACGATACCACGAGGTAATGGCCAACGTCGGCGGGCCCGCACATCGCTGATCGCAGTCATGTTGCATAAATCGAAATCGTATATTCCCGAACTGAAACAGTCTTTTGCGGAGACAACCATTCTTGCATGAAAGATGCATTAAATGGTTGAAGCTGGTGGTCTTTGCTACCTAATTCCGCACTTTTGCCGGGGATAGATCGCGCCCGCCGCGAGTGGGGTCAAGGGCGGGCGCTGGGCTCGGAGGGCCGCTTGCGAGGGGATGCTTGCGAATGAGCTTGGCCCAACATCAGCTCACCCTGACGCTACGTCAAGCAACGAGCGCTGGCGCGACGGCTGCTAGTTGCAACCAGCCGTAACAGCGCCTGACATTCGGCTCCGACCTCAGTGAAGGTGCACGCGTTTGTTCAGATACGAAGTGTTGCCGTTCTGGATTTCGTCGAAGGACATAAAAGCCACTCGATCACGCCCGCCATGCTTAGCTTCGTACAGGCTCCGGTCAGCGATTTTGAACATTTCCGCGAAACCGGGAAGAGGCGAAAAGGCTGCGCCGCCCACGCTCACAGTCAACACGTGTTCGTTTCCGTCTGGGCGAAAAGACGTTGCTTTTATCTTGGCACGAATCCTCTCAGCGACTCCTGCAGCATCCGTTTCCGACGTGCCCGGTAGAAACACGCCAAATTCTTCGCCGCCGAGACGCCCAAAAAGATCATCTGAGCGGAGTGCCGATTTTATTGCGGCGGAAATCAACTGGAGCGCCTCGTCACCCTGATCATGTCCGTAACGGTCATTGACCGCCTTGAAGTGATCCGCATCAATGACGAGAAAGGACCCGCGGGAACAAGCTGCCCGGCCGTCGCGGCCCATCCGCGCTTCGACCATGGCGGCAAAAGCAGTGCGGTTCAGGCACATGGTCAGGCGATCAGTTGTGGCAGCGTCTTCAAGCTTGTGGTTAGCGACCGCGAGCTCTCGCAACTTCAGCGTAAGATAGGAAAATAGCGGGACGGCCAGGATAACCGGAATTATTGTCGCCGAAACCATGCTGAGGTGAAGAGATTCGCCCCCCATTCTCATGAATACCATGAAGTTGATGGCGGCCGACACGGCAACGCAACCTAGTGTTCCGAAACCGGTCCAGGCAGCCAACTGCCGCCATCCGTGCTTGGATATTCCCTTCACGTCGACCATTGCGCCTCTGCCTCCCAGCTAAGGCGACACGATGACCCAAAAGGGTTGAAAATTGGGATACGGTGGGAAGAAATATTAGCGCTGCTGCAGGTAGGTGACGCGCGGATGCCGTCGCGACTAGGCCGATGGCGCGGTGTTCTTCCAGCGAAATATTCCGTCCACGCGGGCTGTACAGATAGGCCGCTGCGGACAAGGTCCGCCAACGTTGCTCAATGCCGCGAGGCCTGGGTCCCACTGAAACCGAGCATGCATTGTTCGTTTGCGACGTGACGTCGGACCCCGACAAAGAACGACCGTAGCATGTAACCTGTGGCGTCCCAGTTCACGTCCTTTCGCCCGTGCGCAAGCTTGGTCAGCGTCCTGACTATTTCTTCGGCCGCGGCCCTGTCGCCCTCATGCTCTCGACACATCCGGCACAAGGTTTCGCTCGATGCGTGTGCCTCCGCGAGTCCTGTGGGATACGGAAAGCAGAACAGTTCTTCGATCTCGCATACACGGTCGAGTTCTGGCTTAAGAGATGTCGCAACTGTCCTGCACAGGGCGGGCGTGACATGGCGCGGAAGGGAGTCGGCGATGTTCTCCAGCATGTCGCAGAGCATCAGCAGCCGGGTGTGCCGGCGATTGAGTTCAGCCAGCCATCTGGGGCAGTCCGACTTCGACTTGGACATCTACTGGCCCATCAACAGTATGGCAAAGACTACCAGAGTGCACATGACGGCAGCAATCGTGCCAGTCTTTTGAAGTACCCCCATCCGGTACATGAGGCCAGCGAAACCAACGATGATTGGAGTTGCAACGGCTAGACCAATTTGTGCGTCCGACATATCGGCCCCTTTCGACGAATTGTCGCGAGTCCGGCCAGCTCAGGTGCCGGAGTTTAAGCGGTTGCGAGCATATCCTGCCGCGTGACCGCGTCTTTGCGCGATCACAAAGACATTTGCGCCATGACAAAGAAGCTGCTCGCGGTTCAGCACTAGGTCGCAGGATGGAAGCAGCCACACTTGTAACGCACGCCGCTGAGGAAGCGGACGGCAGCGATGATTTTCTCCTTTGGATATTAGTCTGGAGCGAGTTGGCCGCCTTTGGCCTACTGCTCGGCGCATTCCTTGTCGCGGGCGCCATGCAAATTGACCAGTTCGCGGCCGCGCGGGTACACCTCAACACGTCGCTCGCCGCCATTAACACCGGCGTGCTCCTTACGAGCGGCTGGCAGGCTGCCCTGGCAACGTCGGCCAATGCATCCCGGGACCGGGCGAGGTGGGCACTCATACGCGCCGCCCTCTTGGGCTTCTTGTTCGCGGCCATCAAGATTGCCGAATACAGCGGCGAGATCGGCTTTGCCGGAGACGATGCCTATGGCGTGTTCTTCGAACTCTATTTCCTGCTGACAGGCTTCCACCTGATGCACGTTGTGTTTGGGGCTTTCGTGTTGCTGGTGGTGAGTGTGCGGTTTGCGCCGGCGAACACGCATCTCATCGCAACGCTCTGGCACACTTTCGACCTGATATGGATCGTCATGTTTCCGATCGTGTATCTGGTATGAGCAGCGTGGACCCCAGCAACCCGAGGCGACTGACGTTCGCATGGCTTGCGTTGCTTGCCCTGAGTGGCGCGAGTGCATTTGCAGCACAGCTGTCCTGGCCCGTCATCGGTCTTGTGTTCGTTTTGGGGCTCGCCTTCTTGAAGGTGCGTCTTGTAGCGAGGGATTTCATGGGCCTGCGCGGCAGCAACCCAACAATGCTGCGTGCGTTGCTCTGCTGGTGTCTGGTCCTTGCGCTTGGTGCACTGGCGAGAACGCTCGTCGTCTCCGTCGCGGCAGGCTGAAGCAGTCCGCTTTTGTTTGCCAAAACGCAAAGAACGTCTTCCCCAAACTCATAGAAGGGTTCGGACCGGACGGCATCCGGAGAGCGGTGGCTGGCCCGCCGGGATGAAACCGTTCGAACCATACCGCGCCCGCGGAATTCTGACTGGGAAAGGAACGCGTGATGGCAGAACGCCTCACAAAAACGGGGGCTCGAAACGTCTTTTACGGCGGCTCGATCTTCTTCTTCGCAATCTTCGTCGGGTTAACGGCCCACAGCCATTATTACATCCGCACGACCTCGACGGACGAGAAGACGCTGACGGACTCCGTGGCGCGCGGCAAGCACGTCTGGGAAAAGAACTCCTGCATCAACTGCCACACGATCCTGGGCGAGGGCGCCTATTTCGCGCCCGAGCTGGGCAATGTGTGGAAGCGCTATGGCGGCGAAAGCGACCCCGACGGTGCGCGCGACACGCTCAAGGCCTGGATGGCGGCGCAGCCTTCGGGGATCGAGGGCCGCCGCCAGATGCCGCAGTTCCACCTCAGCGACGAGGAGCTGAACGATCTTGCCGATTTTCTCGAATGGACCAGCCGCATCAAGACCCAGAAGTGGCCCCCGAACGAGGCAGGCTGAGGCGCCAAGGAGAGAGATATGAAATACCAAACGCAAAAGGTCGCGATGACCTATTTCTACGGCGCGCTGGTCCTGTTTTTGGCTCAGGTCGCCTTCGGCGTTCTCGCCGGGACCATCTATGTGCTGCCCAATACGCTGTCCGAGCTTCTGCCGTTCAACATCATCAGGATGATTCACACCAACGCGCTGGTGGTCTGGCTTTTGATGGGCTTCATGGGCGCGACCTACTATCTGCTGCCAGAGGAAACCGAGACCGAGCTCTTCAGCCCGAAGCTGGCGATCATCCAATTCTGGATGTTCTTCATCGCGGCCGGCGTCGCCGTGGTCGGCTACCTGTTCCGCATTCACGAGGGCCGCGAGTTTCTCGAGCAGCCCTTCGTCATCAAGGTCGGCATAGTCGTCGTGGTCCTGATGTTCCTGTTCAACATCACCATGACGGCGCTGAAGGGCCGCAAGACGACGATCACCAACATCCTGCTGTTCGGCCTTTGGGCGCTGGCGATCTTCTTCCTGTTCTCGTTCTACAACCCCTCCAACCTCGCACTCGACAAGATGTACTGGTGGTATGTCATCCATCTCTGGGTCGAGGGGGTGTGGGAACTGATCATGGCGTCGGTGCTGGCGTTCCTGATGATCAAACTCAACGGCGTGGACCGTGAGGTCGTGGAGAAATGGCTCTACATCATCGTCGGCCTGGCGCTGTTCTCCGGCATTCTTGGCACCGGCCACCACTACTACTGGATTGGCGCGCCAGGCTACTGGCAGTGGATCGGTTCGCTGTTTTCGACGCTTGAAGTCGCGCCCTTCTTCTCCATGGTCGCGTTCACCGTCCATATGACCTGGAAGGCGGGCCGGAACCATCCCAACAAGGCGGCATTGCTTTGGTCCATCGGCTGTTCGGTGATGGCATTCTTCGGCGCCGGCGTCTGGGGCTTCCTGCACACACTTTCGTCGGTGAACTACTACACCCACGGCACGCAGGTGACTGCCGCGCATGGACACCTCGCCTTCTTCGGCGCTTACGTGATGCTTAATCTCGCCATGATGGCTTACGCCATCCCCGAGATTAAGGGACGCGCACCTTACAACCAGTGGCTCTCGATCGTCAGCTTCTGGATGATGGTCACGGCCATGTCGGTGATGACCTTTGCGCTGACCTTCGCGGGTGTCGTCCAAGTGCATCTCCAGCGTGTGCTGGGCGAGAGCTTCATGGACGTGCAGGACCAGCTCGCGCTGTTCTACTGGGTGCGCCTCGGTTCCGGCGTTGTCGTGGTCGTCTCCGCGCTGATGTTCATGTGGGCCGTGCTCGTGCCCGGCCGCCAGCGCAGCGAGAAGCCGGCCCGCATCCTGCAGCCAGCCGAATGACTTTCCGTACATGGCCCCGGAGCATTCCGGGGCCATGCACCCCATGCCTGCCTGCCTCCTCCGGAGTTCCTCCCATGACAATCGCATTACCTATCCGTCCCGCCGCCGACGCGCCCGCCTACTACAGCCCCTCGGCCAATGAATGCAGCTTGTTCGAACGCGCCTGGGCACGGCGCTTGCCGCTACTGCTCAAGGGGCCAACTGGCTGCGGGAAGACTCGTTTCGTCAGCCACATGGCGGCGAAGCTTGGGCTGCCACTCTCGACCGTATCCTGCCACGACGACCTGGCCGCTGCCGACCTCACCGGGCGCTACCTGTTGATGGGCGGCGATACCGTCTGGGTAGACGGGCCGCTCACCCGCGCAGTGCGCGAGGGCGGCATCTGCTATCTCGATGAGATCGTCGAGGCACGCAAGGATGTCGCCGTGGTGCTGCATCCCCTGACCGACGATCGCCGCATCCTGCCGCTGGAACGCACGGGTGAGCAATTGGCGGCTCCGGCGAGTTTCATGCTCGTCGTGTCCTACAATCCCGGATACCAGAACCTCCTGAAAAGCCTGAAGCCGAGCACTCGTCAGCGTTTTGTCGCCATCGAGTTCGATTTCCTGCCCAAGTCTGACGAAATCGCCGTGGTGTCGGCCGAAAGCGGCCTCGCTGACGCCCAGGTGGCGCCGCTTGTCGAATTGGCCCGGCGCATTCGCGCGCTGAAAGGACATGACCTCGAGGAGGGCGCGTCGACCCGTCTGCTTGTCTATTGCGCCAGCCTGATCGACGCCGGCGTGCCAGTGCGCGAGGCGGTGCTTGCCGCGATGATCGCGCCGCTGACCGACGAGCCTGACGTCAAGACAGCCCTGACCGAACTGGCCGATTCCCTGATCCGCTGAGGCGCATGTCATGCTGGATTTCCTTGAGCTGGAGGAAACGGTCGGCCGCGCCTGGCACCGCCTGATCGGCCACGTCCAGACCTGGCCGCGCCACCCGGAACATGCGGTGAAGCTGGCTGCAGTGCAGCCTGTGCTGGCGATCTGCTTCCGTGGTTTCGGCGGCGAAGGGGCGGTCCAGGTCGCTGCAGTTCGCGGCAAGACTTCTGGCCACCGCCTCGGTTGGTGGCAGCGCATGGGGCTCGGCGAGGAAAAGCTCGCCCAGCCAGCGCGCGACCGCTCGTCCCTTATGCTGCCTGCATCGATCGACCTGTTTCCGGACAGGGCACTCAACCGCGACCTCTATATCTGGCTGGCTGCCTATATGGCGGTGATGCCGCTGGACTCCATCGTGGAAACGGACCCCTTGCTGCGCGACCTTGCAGTGCTTCGGCGTGCGGAAGAGACGACGGCCAGAGTGGTGGCAGCTCTTCCGGGACTTGGACGGCGCTATAGCCGACTTGCGGCGGCAACGCTTGCTGCCCGCCAGCGCGGTCCGCTTCCCACGGTTGAAGCGCAGGTCGAAGGGCGCGTGACGGGCCTGCTGAGACATCAGGCAGGACTGCTCGACGATACGCTGCCCGTGATCTTTCCCCACCGTGCACCGGCGGGTTACTTGCCGATGCTGCCCATACCGTTATGGCCCGACGCCTTGCTGCGCGCCGAGACCGCGCCGCGCCGTGGCGAAGACGAACCCGTCGCTGGCGGCCGCGAGGCTGATGGCGCCGAAACCGAACGAAAGGTCGCCGTCCGCGAAAACGCGGATGCACGGACCGACGAGCGCAGCCCTTTCATCCTCAATCGCTTCGAGAAGATCCTTGCGATGGCCGAGATGGTCAATATTGACCGTCCGTCCGACGACAGCGACGACGACGCCAAGGCGGCCGAAGACCTTGACGACATGACGTTTGGCGAGCGGAAGGGCCGTCCGGCATCGCGCTTTCGCTTCGACCTCGATTTGCCGCCGGAAGCGCTGGACCGGACGCCGCTGACGGCGGAACGGACCTATCCGGAATGGGATTTCCGCTCGGGCACCTACCTACCCGACCATTGCCGGGTGCTGGCAGCACCTGCTTCGGCGCTAGGTAGCACAGCCGAGCCGGACATCGAAACGAGACGCCTCATTCGACGCGTGCGTCGCCAGTTTGAAGTGTTGCGGCCACGCCGCGAAGTGCTGCGCGCTCAACTCGACGGTGCCGACCTCGACCTCGATGCGGTGGTACGCGCCCGCACCGACCTGGCCGCCGGCGGGCAGGGCAGCGACCGCATCCATCTGATGAGCCGGCCGCAGGTGCACGACCTTGCCGTCACCATCCTCGTCGACGTTTCGCTGTCGACTGACGCCTGGTTCGACAACCGACGCGTGCTCGACGTCGAGAAGGAAGCCTTGCTGATCCTGGCCAACGGGCTCACCGCCTGTGGCGACAATCACTCGATCCTCACCTTTACGTCGCGCCGCCGAGATTGGGTCCGGATCGAGTCGGTGAAGGCTTTTGATGAGCCGATGGGGGCGACGGTAGAGGCTCGCATTGCGGCCTTGAAGCCGGGCTGTTACACCCGCATCGGCGCGGCCATCAGGCACGCGAGCGCCGAGCTCGACAAGCAGCCCAACCGGAAGAAGCTGCTTCTGGTGCTGACCGACGGCAAGCCCAACGACATCGATCACTATGAGGGGCGGTTCGCACTTGAGGACAGCCGCCGCGCGGTGATGGAGGCGCGACGCATGGGGCTCGGCGTGTTCGGCGTGACGGTCGACCGCGAGGCGAAATCCTACGTTCCGGCGATGTTCGGCCAGAACGGTTATGCGCTGGTCTCTAACATCGGGCGGCTGCCGGCAGCGCTTCCCGCCATTTATCGCAGCCTTGCAGGCTAGGGGGACAAGGCCGCGATACTGAAAGGCCCGGCGCTCCCACGCCGGGCCTTTTTGTTGGGTCCTCCAGTTGGATGACAGCGGTCGTCAGCCAACTGGATCGCGATGGCATGCCCCGCGGAGCCAGCTGTCCCGGCACAGTCGCTTGGTCAGGAAGCCTGGGAATTGCGCAGAATCGCCTGCGCCTTGTTCCATTTCCGGAGCCGCCTGCGGGCATTGTCATAGGGAGACGAAGTGTTGAACTGGATCATGCGCCCCATGGACCATTTCTCATACCAAACGCCTCCATAAAGCTGTTCGTCGCTGCGCGTTTCGATAAGGGCAACGATCTGGCGCTTGGCAGAATCCAGACGGTCAAGGAGCTGCTGATATGGAATGTCGTCATAGTCGCGATAGAATTTTTGCGCGAGCTTCCCAAGTTCGTTCCACTTGTAGCCCGAATCGGGAAAATCGATCGGTTGTCCGGCTGCGTCTTTGGCGAGCCATTTGAGCACAAGCTCGTTCCAGCCGACTAGATACGCTAACAGGTTGGACACGCTCATCAGCGACCCGGTCACGTGACCGTCGAGCGATCGCTGATCAACCAGGTCCTCCGGAACTGCGTTTAAATCGCCAATAAGATTGCCAAAATTGTGCTCAATAGCCTTGAGAAGCTCACCCTTGTTCTGCGGTACTGGCATCTCTCTCTCGGCTCTATCCGTTCTAATCGGTAGCAGCTTCAGGCTGCCTGGCTGTGCGTCCGCGTCGACTGGTCGATATATGCGTCGAAGGCCGCAGCGACTGCACGGATGACAAAACGATGTTCTTGACTGACGCGGAGCATGCTGCCCGTATAGTGAACCACAGCATCGTCGGCCAGATGCGCCAGCCTTTCGTTGGTGGTAAGCAACGCTGACGCATTGAAACCGTGGGTTCGGCTGACCGCCGCGATGTCGACCTCGAAGTCGCACATCAACCGCTCTATGATCTCGGCTCTCACTTTGTCCTCGTGGGTAAGCCGATAGCCCTTGGCCGTAGCCAGCTTTCCGTCGGCTATATGCTGGGCATATAGTCCTGGCGCCACTTCGTTTTGAACATAGCCGTGCTTCATGCGGCCGATGGCAGAAGCGCCGAAGCCGATGAGCGTCTCGCAATTGTCCGTGGTATAGCCTTGGAAATTGCGCCTCAGATTGCCCGACTCCTGCGCCTGTACCAGGTCGTCTCCGGGCAGGGCGAAATGGTCGAGGCCGATTTGCCGATAGCCGGCGGCGACCAGCGTCGCGGCAATCGCTTCCGCCTGTTCGTTGCGCGCTGCCCCGTCGGGCAGGGCATTTTCGTCGATCATGCGCTGATGCTTCTTGAAGGAGGGGATATGCGCATAGCCGAAAACGGCGAAGCGGTCCGGCAGCATTTCAATTGCTGCATTGGCCGTATCGATGCAGGACTGCACCGTTTGATGGGGAAGCCCGTAGATCAGGTCGAAATTGATCCCCTCAACGCCGGCGCGCCGGAGGTTGTCAGTGGATTCCGCCGTTTCCTTCCGGGTCTGGATTCGGTTGATTGCCTTCTGCACCACCGGATCGAAGCTTTGTACGCCGAGACTGGCGCGGGTGACGCCTGCGTGCCCCAGCGTGTGTGCCATTTCGGGCGTCAGCCGACGCGGATCGATTTCGACAGCGATCCCGGTCGTGTCGGAGAAGGCGTAGCGCTCCCTCAAGAGCCCGATGAGTGCCAGGAATTCCGCGGGCGAGATGATGGTGGGCGTGCCACCGCCGAAATGCACCTCGCCGACTGGCAGGCGGTGCGGGATGCGTTCGGCAACCATTCGGATCTCGTCACGCAGCACGGCGAGGTAGTCGAGGATGGGGCGGTCCTGCCGGGTGATTGTCGTGTGACAGCCGCAATACCAGCACATCGATCGGCAGAACGGGATGTGCAGGTAGAGCGAGACGGGGTCCTTCTTGGCAAGCTGCTCGAGCCAGTCACCATAGGAGTCAACGCCGATCATTGGCGAGAAGCGGGGCGCGGTTGGATAGCTGGTGTAGCGGGGGAGGCGAGCCTCGCCGTACTTTTGCAGGATAGACTGGGACATCGGGCACCTATTGTTTCGCCGATTGTCTTACCCGCCTCGTCGATCTGCCATCGTTGTTCCAACGCAATAAGCGTCGCCTGGACTGCTGTTTCTTCCGGTTGTTTGCGCTTGGACAATCTGCGGCCGCGCATGCCGCATTAAGTTGCCCGCGCCTGTCGAGAATGGAACTGGGCCCCTCTCGGCATGGGTTTAGTTGGAAGGCCGCAGGACAAAGCTACATGGCAGTTGCAGACAACGATTCCATCCCCGTCATCGACGTTCGGGCCATCCCCCGTCCCGAGCGGCATCCCCGGATTTTTGGACAGATCGAATCCTTGGCCGAAGGCAGCTGTTTCGTGCTCATGAACGATCATGACCCGCGTCCGCTGCACTATCAGCTGGAGGTGAGATATCCCGGACTTTTCGATTGGGAATATCTGGAGCAGGGCCCAGAAACCTGGCGCGTCCAAATCGGACGACGCGTTCAGTCGGGCTGCGGGTGCTGCTGCGGCGACGACTGACAGATTGCGGTGCGGGCGCGCAATTGGCCCCGCACCGCTCCACTGCCTACTGCACCGAGACCAGTTCTTCCAGACTACGGCCATTGGGACAAAACTCAGCATAGGTCGCCGCGAACGACGAGTCCTTCAGGCGGGCACTGCAGCGCCGCCGCTCCGGGCAGAGCATGCACGTCCTGCGCATGTCCTGGTTCCATTCCGGGTGGCGGGCCTCGAACTTGTCGTAATCCACACCCACTGACCTGAACGCCTCCGGCAGTAGAATACGTGAAGCAAAGGCATACCGCATTGCGGTTGAGAAATCTGTGGTTGTCAGGCCGACCTCGAGAAGCAATCTGCTGCGCTCGCGTTGATCTAGACCTTCCACTTCGCGCAAGGCCCTTCGACGCTCCCGCCAATCCTGGTAGCGCTCAACGGCCGAACTCCAGATCGCATACGCTTTAACAATCGGAACAGTCATGGAAGCCTTCTCCTCCTTGGGTCACCATGGCAACTCGAATTGCCGTTCCTAGCGCGTCCCAGACATCCTTTCCTTGTGATGAAACAAACACTCATGATTCCGGTCGGCGAAGGCACAAGGGGAAGCATCGCCTATCTGGTCCAGCGCCAGACTTCTCGAAGCCACCAGCGGGCGACGAGGAATCGGATCCTGCTGGAGCGCCGCCTGGTCCTCCGGAGTTTCAAGACCGCCTGTGAGGAGGCGTTCAACATCTAAATTGCTCGCGAGATGTCTGAATGGGCAGGCTGGACAAGATGGATCTCCTTTTTTCCCATCCTACGGGAACAGCCTCCAAGCTCTTTGATGCAGCGCAAGGAAACGCACATCGAATCCTGATGCGGTGGCGACGACAAATGGGAAATCACCATGGGCTTGACGTACGATGTCCGGAAGTTGCCAGCTGCTCTGAAAAAGGCAGCAGTCTTGTCGGCCTTCGACGGGCTGTATCCCGGCCAATCGTGTGTGGTCATCTGCGATTTCGACACTTCCCGGCTCGAAAGTCAGTTCAAGGCTTTCTTCGACGACGAGCATAGTTGGGTGTGCTTGCAGTCCGGGCCACCCCATTGGCATATTCAGATCGGTAAACGCGCCACCGATACGCAGCGCAGCTGACCCTTGTTTTTCGGCAGCCAGCCATTTCGTCCCTTTTTCGCCGTCGCTTCGCTGGATGCGCTTTTCGGAGCCGCGATTTGGACCCCCGCGTTGTCATGGGCACAGCCTTGGCTTGCGGGCCCGTCGGCCGGCGACTGGCATCGCCAAGCTCTGCTGTACGGCACGTTTCCTGCCATGCTCGCGGGCTTCCTCTTGACTGCCCTTCCGCGTTGGACTGGGAAGGCAGGGCCGCGGAACGCGGTGACGAAATTCCTTCTGGCGCTGTGGTTCGCCGCGCGCGGATCTTACGTCCTTGGGCCGCACGGCACCGGGCCAGCTATCGCGGCAGTTTTCCTGTCTGCGCTCACCCTGACGACGGCGGGGTATGTTATCTCCTCGAGGGATCGTCGGAACTACAAGATAGTCCTGCTGCTGTTCGGCTTCTCTGCCAGCGCAGCCATGACCGCGGCATCATATCCAGTTGATCTCACGCTGCGTCTGTCGCTCGCGACGATGACAGGTCTGCTGATGGTCGTGGGCGGTCGGGTCATTCCTGCGTTGACCGCCGCGTATCTCTGCAATTCCGGTGCTCCGTCAGTGCCTGCTCCCTTGGCTGTGATGGAGAAGGGATCGGCGGCAGCTGCGGCATTGGCGCTGTCTTTTTGGATCGCAATGCCCGACGCGCAAGTCACCGCCGTCGCCTGCGCGGCATGTGCCTCGCTCCAGCTGGCGCGGGCGACGCAATGGCGAGGCTGGCAGGTTCGTTTGCCCGCAGCGGTCGCGGCGCTCCATGTGGGATACTGCTGGATCGGGCTGGGCTTCGCCTTGCTGGCCCTGCACATATTGGTGCCGTTGCATGTCAGCACGGCGGCCGCGGTGCATGCCTGGACCGTAGGGGCGTTCGGAACGATGTCGCTGGCCATCATGGGGAGCATGATCCGGAAGCACAGCGGACTCGCTTTCGCCCGGTCAATTCGCGCCACGGTAGCCTACGCGGCGATGACGGGCGCGGCGGTCGCTCGCGTCGGGGGCGAACTCATCGCCAGCCAAGGTTCAGTCCTCCTGGTGTTGTCAGGCGGGCTTTGGCTCGTTGCGTTTCTGCTATTTATCGCAGCGTTCCATCAGCCATTACTCGTCCGCGGATGCCCACCGGGCCGCTAGACGCTGCTTCGTCAAGTTCCTGTGGAACTCTTGGGGGGGCTTGACCGTGAACCAGTTTGGCATTGGTTGCCGCGAACGTCCCATTCGACCCCCTGCATCGATCGCATCCTCAAGATCCTGGGTATAGTAGGCTGTCTCTTCGCTACCTCCGGAATAGTTGAGGCGGATTCGTCCGTCCCGCTTGCTCATGAGTATCCCCATGGCGCGAAGGCGTTCCTGGGCTTCGCGATAGTTCATGATTGCCCCCTATGTCTTGCCTGCCCCCAAAATGCGCAGCAATGATCACGCGGCGACGGTGCCTTGAGCGTTGCTGACTGCGGAAAGATCGAGAATTGTCCTGAGCACGTCCCCGTTGTGAACTAGATCGGCGAGAGAGTAGCTGTCGAAGACAGAAAGATAGGCTCCAACCGCTGCGCGAACGACGTTTCGCAACTTGCACTCGGGTGTCAGCACGCAGCCTTCGCCGTCCGCCATGCACGCGACCACAGGGAAGCCGTCTCCCATGGCGCGAACCACAGTGCCGACATTGATTTCGGTGGGCGCGAGCGCCAGGCGAACGCCGCCGGATCGGCCGCGCGCGGTCGACACCAGCCCCAATCTCCGGAGGTTTAGGGTGACTTTAAGCAAGTGGTTGCGCGAAATGCCGTAGCTTTCAGCAATGTCGTTTACCGTGCTGGTCCGGTCGGAATGCACGGCCAGGTAAATCAGCATCCGTAGCGCGTAGTCAGTATGAAGTGTCATGCGCATGGTGTGGTTGCTCTTTCGTCCGCTGCCCCATCTGGGAACGTGGGCAGGAAGTCGCGTATGCCTGCATGGTCACACTTCACCGCGCCCGCAGACGCGCCTCCGCAGCTACGGTTGTTCCGCGACGGCTGGGCTTGGTCGAGGACGGTTGAGTCCACCCTAATGCAGCGCCTTCTAAAGCCCTCATAATGGTATTGCGAATACCACTTTTATGGCTAGTCTGGTGCGATGACAAGAAAGGGCCGTGTGGGAGCACGCAGTCGTGATCGGCAGTTACGTTCCAGACATAAAGACGATCTAAAGATCTTCGGAGAGGTACCAAGGATGTCGGACACGCTCGACGTCTAGGGAGAGGTTTCATGGCTCAAAACACACCCGATGAAGCGCTCGTGCCCGATATGCGGCGCAAGCGACGCAATGAGCTTTTCGCCTTTCTTGTTTTGGCCTTTGGAATCTGGCCCGTTGTGGCCGTCGGCGTGGTTGGCGGCTACGGATTTCTCGTCTGGATGTTTCAGATTATCTTTGGCCCACCCGGGCCGCATGGCGGCTGAGGTGCACAAATGAGCGCCGCCGACATCACCAGACGTTCGTTTCTCGCCGGACGGAAGTCGTCTCCTCCTGAAATTATGGCTCGTCCGCCAGGGGTGGTGGAGCTTGCCCTATGCACGGGGTGCGGAGCATGCGTCGATGCCTGTCCGACGACCATCATTTCGCTCGCAGGAAACGTTCCGTTTCTGGATTTCGCCAGCGGTGAATGCACCTTCTGCGGAAGGTGCGCTGCAGCCTGCCCTGAACCCGTGTTCGGCAGCGAAGTTCCCCGGCGGTTTGCTCATGTGGTCTCGATCGGGTCGTCGTGTTTTGCGAGCAATGGGATCGCGTGCCAATCTTGCAGGGACGCATGCCCGGAAGAAGCCATCCGGTTTCAGCCCCGCGTCGGCGGCCCGTTCCTGCCTGTCCTGAATGAAACCGCTTGCAGCGGCTGCGGAGGATGTATCGGCGTCTGCCCCGCCGGGGCAATCACGATCTCGGAACGAAGCAAGGGGTAAGTCCATGCCTGAACTGCGCATTCGCCATATCTCCAGCGCGGTCGTGACTACGCTTCCCCATAAGGCGGACAGCGTTGCTGTCCTGCTTGCGGCAATGGAAGGGGTCGAGGTCAGGGCCAGGCACCAAGGTAAAATTGTCGTCGTGATTGATGGCGACAGTACCGGAGCAATGGGCGACTGCCTGACGCGGATGGCGTTGCTTGACGGGGTGGTCGCGGCGAACATGGTTTTTGAACACATTGAAGAAGCGGAGGTCACGGGACAATGACGACCGAACTGACACGGCGCGAGGTTCTGAAGGCCCATGCGGCTGGCATCGCGGCTGCCGCAGCCGGAATCTCCTTGCCGGCTGCCGCGCAGCCGGTCCCCGGTGGAGTGAGTGCCCTCGAGATCAAATGGTCGAAAGCGCCATGCCGATTCTGCGGCACCGGGTGCGGGGTCATGGTCGGAGTCAAGGAAGGCCAGGTCGTTGCCACGCATGGCGACATGCAGGCGGAGGTCAACCGTGGCCTGAACTGCGTGAAAGGATATTTCCTTTCCAAGATCATGTACGGGGCCGACAGGCTGACCACGCCGCTGCTTCGCAAGCGGAACGGGGTCTTCGACAAGGAGGGGGAATTCGAGCCAGTCTCCTGGGATGAAGCCTTCGACGTGATGGCCGAGAAGTGCAAGCAGGTGCTGAAGGAGAAGGGGCCTACCGCCGTAGGGATGTTCGGCTCCGGCCAGTGGACGATCTTCGAAGGATATGCAGCGACCAAGCTGATGCGAGCAGGGTTCCGCTCCAACAACCTCGACCCCAATGCGCGGCATTGCATGGCGTCAGCAGCCTACGGATTTATGCGGACGTTCGGCATGGACGAGCCGATGGGCTGCTACGATGACTTCGAGGCCGCCGACGCCTTCGTGCTGTGGGGTTCGAACATGGCCGAGATGCATCCGATCCTGTGGACGCGCCTGGCGGACCGCAGGCTTGGGCATCCGCATGTGAAGGTTGCAGTTCTGTCGACCTTCACCCACCGCAGCATGGATCTGGCCGACATTCCGGTGATCTTCAAGCCAGGGACCGATCTGGCGATCCTGAATTACATCGCGAACCACATCATCGCGACGGGGCGGGTCAACGAGGCGTTCGTGCGCGAACACACGACCTTCATGAAGGGCGCCACGGACATCGGGTACGGTCTCAGGCCTGAACACCCGCTGGAAATCGCGGCGACGGGCGCGGCCGATGCGGGCAAGATGGAGCCGATCGGCTTCGACGAGTTCAAGGCTTTCGTGGCGGAATACACGCTGGAAAAGACTGTCGAACTGACTGGCGTTGAACGCGAGTTTTTGGAGGAACTTGCCGAGCTTTACGCGGATCCGGCCCGGAAAGTCATGTCGCTCTGGACGATGGGGTTCAATCAGCACGTCCGCGGCGTGTGGGCCAACCAGATGGTCTACAACATCCACCTGTTGACGGGCAAAATCTCGGAGCCGGGCAACAGCCCGTTTTCGCTGACTGGCCAGCCATCGGCGTGCGGAACCGCCCGCGAGGTCGGGACCTTCGCGCATCGCCTGCCCGCCGACATGGTGGTTACCAATCCCGAGCATCGGGCGCATGCCGAGGAAATATGGAAGCTGCCGCACGGTCTGCTGCCCGACAAACCCGGATACCACGCCGTGCAGCAGGACCGGATGCTCAAGGACGGCAAGCTCAATTTTTACTGGGTGCAGGTTAACAACAACGTTCAGGCGGGGCCAAACAACAGCCAGGAGACCTATCCCGGCTACCGCAATCCCGACAACTTCATCGTCGTGTCGGATGTCTACCCGACCGTGACCGCCTTGAGCGCGGACCTGATCCTGCCGGCTGCCATGTGGGTGGAGAAGGAAGGCGCGTACGGCAATGCCGAGCGCCGAACCCACGTCTGGCACCAATTGGTGCAGGCAAAGGGGGAGGCCCGCTCCGACCTCTGGCAGCTGGTGGAGTTCTCGAAGCGTTTCACGACGGACGAGGTCTGGACTGCGGAGATCCTCGACGCTAACCCGGAATATCGCGGCAAGACGCTCTTCGACGTCCTGTTCCGCAACGGCAATGTCGACAAGTTCCCGGCAGCCGAAATCAACCCTGAATACGAAAACGCCGAGGCCAAGGACTTCGGCTTCTACCTGCAGAAGGGCCTGTTTGAGGAGTACGCCGCGTTCGGCAGAGGCCACGGTCACGACCTGGCGCCCTACGATCGCTACCACGAAGAGCGAGGCCTGCGTTGGCCCGTGGTGGACGGCAAAGAAACGAAGTGGCGGTACCGCGAGGGCTACGACCCTTATGTCAAGCCGGGCGAGGGGGTACGGTTCTACGGCCGTCCGGACGGCAAGGCGGTCATCCTGGCCGTGCCGTACGAGCCGCCAGCGGAATCGCCTGACGACGAATTCGACCTGTGGCTTGTGACTGGCCGCGTTCTCGAGCACTGGCATTCGGGCTCAATGACCATGCGCGTGCCAGAGCTATTCAGAGCGTTCCCCGGGGCGCGGTGTTTCATGAACGCCGACGATGCGCGAAAGCGCGGCCTCAACCAGGGCGCCGAGATTCGCATCATCTCGCGCCGGGGCGAAATTCGGTCGCGGCTGGAAACGCGAGGCCGCAACCGCATGCCCAGCGGAGTGATCTTCGTGCCATGGTTCGACGCTAGCCAGTTGATCAACAAGGTTACGCTCGACGCTACCGATCCCATCTCCAAACAGACGGATTTCAAGAAATGCGCGGTCAAGATCGTATCGGCCGCTTGATCAAGCGGCATAAGCTGGCGGCGGCGCTTGTTGCCGTTGTTTTACTCACGGGAACTGCGGCGATCGCTCAGATGGCCTCGGAACTGACAGGAGCGACTTCGCCCATGGAGTCGCTGCCCGCCGACCCCCTGCCAAAGTGGGTCGTTGACGACATCCGCAAGATGCGAGCCTATCCTGACCAGCCTCCGGTCATCCCGCATTCGATCGAAGGCTATCAGCTCTCGGTCAACACCAACCGCTGCCTGTCGTGCCACAAGCGCGAGTTCACCCAAGGGTCGGGTGCGCCGATGATTAGCGTCACCCACTACCTGACGCGCGAAGGCCAGATGATCGCCGACGTGTCACCGCGGCGGTACTTCTGCACGGCGTGCCACGTGCCGCAGGCAGACATGAAGCCACTGGTGGAAAACTTGTTCAAGGACATGAGCGAGATGGGCGTCGAACCCGCCGGGAGCGAGTAAACGATGCAATGGATCAAGAAACTCGTTCTCTGGGCGTGGGGCATTCTTACCACTCCGGCGGCAACGCTCGGACTGGGCTTTCTGACCCTCGGAGGCTTCGTTGGCGGCGTCATTTTTTGGGGCGCCTTCAACACGGCGCTTGAGGTAACCAACACCGAGCAGTTCTGCACGTCGTGCCACGAGATGAAGAACAACGTGTACGAAGAGCTGACGCGGACAGTGCACTTCTCCAACCGCTCCGGCGTGCGCGCCTCCTGTCCAGACTGCCATGTGCCTCACAAATGGACTGACAAGATCGCACGCAAAATGCAGGCCTCCAAGGAGGTGTGGGGCAAGATATTCGGGACCATCGACACCAGGCGCAAGTTCCTGGATATGCGTCTCGAGCTCGCCCAGCATGAGTGGGCGCGGCTGAAGTCCAACGACAGTCTTGAATGCCGCAACTGCCATTCTTCCGTGGCAATGGACCTGTCGAAACAAACCACGCGCGCGGCCGAAATTCACACCCGTTACCTCCTTTCAGGCGAGGCGACGTGCATCGACTGCCACAAAGGCATCGCTCACGAGCTTCCGAACATGGAAGGCGTCGACCCGGGCTGGAAGGTGCCGCCCGAGCTGGAGGGACAACAGCTGCCGCAATCCACGGCGATCGATGAACTTGAACGCCTGATGACGAGCTATCACCCGGCTTCGCATAGCTTCGCGAAGTGACGACCAGACCCTGGCGTAACGTGATTTCGGTCGAAATTGTCGCACCCTATGGTTGCGGCGGCGATGATTGCGCCAGAACAAAGAGCAGGATCGGGACCAGTCATATCGTTCTCCTTGTCGAAACGACATTCACAAGGAGATTTAAATGTTCACGCGACGCGAAGCCCTCATCGGAGCAGTCGTAGCGGCTGCCGCGGCGGCCGCGATACCTGCCTTTGCGGCCCAGGCACAGACCGCGGACATCGCGGCCCTTCCTCGCCAGAAGGTATCGCTCGTTGCACCGCCCTTCGTCCATGAACACGACCAGGTGGCCAACGGCGGCCCAAAGGTCGTCGAGTTCACGATGAAGATCGAAGAAAAGCCGATCGTGATCGATGACGAAGGCACCACGCTCAGGGGCATGACGTTCAACGGCTCGATCCCCGGACCGATGATGGTCGTGCACGAGGGCGACTACCTGGAACTCACTCTGGTCAATCCGGAGACGAACGAAATGCCCCACAACATCGACTTCCATGCCGCGACGGGCGCGCTTGGCGGCGGGGCGCTTACGCACGTCAATCCAGGCGAGCAGGTAACGCTGCGGTTCAAGGCCACGCGCACCGGGACGTTCGTCTACCACTGCGCGCCGGAAGGCATGATCCCGTGGCACGTGGTTTCGGGCATGAGCGGGACCGTGATGGTCCTGCCGCGTGAAGGACTGAAGAATGAAAAGGGCGAGCCCGTTCGCTACGACAAGATCTTCTACGTCGGAGAGAACGAGTTCTACATTCCGCGGGACGAGAATGGCAAATACAAGAAGTATGAGTCCCTCGGCGAAAGCTATGACGACACGCTCAAGGTCATGCGCGGCCTGATCCCGACCCACGTGGTCTTCAACGGCAAGGTCGGCTCCCTCACGGGCAAGAACGCCATGACGGCGAAGGTCGGCGAAACCGTCATGATCGTCCACTCGCAGGCCAATCGCGATACCCGGCCGCACTTGATCGGCGGGCATGGGGACTATGTCTGGGAAGAAGGCAAGTTTGCCAACCCTCCGGCAAAGGACCTTGAGACCTGGTTCATCCGTGGCGGATCCGCAGGTGCTGCGCTGTATACTTTCCTTCAGCCCGGCGTCTACGCGTACGTGAATCACAATCTCATCGAAGCTGTCGAACTGGGTGCGACTGCTCACTTCACTGTCGAAGGCGAGTGGAACGACGACCTGATGAAACAGGTCGACGCGCCCAGACCGATCCCGATGAACTGACAACAGGACCTGAACAATGGAAGCGAGCGCGACCCGTCGGATTGCCCCCGGCGGGTCGCGTTTCGTTGAAGGCCACCACCATGCCAGTCAATACGCTAACATTAATCGGCAGCGCTGCTGCCATCATGACGGCCGGAGCCGTTGCCCTGCTGAATTGGACTGACGGTCCGAAACATAGCCAAGCTCGCACTCCGGCAGCGATCACCGTCGCGGCCGCGCCTGGACTCTTCTCGCACGCCGAGCCTGGCGAATTTCTGATGAACGAGCGCCCTGTTCCAGCACCGCGAAAGCGGGTCGCCATCAGTCAGCCACTAGAAATCATGAAGTATCAAGTGAGCCTGGACGAGTACGAGCGCTGTGTCAGCCTCGGCGCCTGCGAGGCAGCCGATGCTGAAGGAAGCGGCGACGTTCCGGTCACTGGAGTGAGCTACCTCGACGCCGAGGCATATGCTCGCTGGTATTCCGAGGCGACCGGAGAGACATGGCGGTTGCCAACTGATGAGGAATGGGCGCATGCCGCCAGCGAACGGTTTCGGAGCGACATCGAACCGTTGGAACAAGACGCGCAGAATCCCGCTCGCGCCTGGCTGTCGAGCTACCAGCGGGAGGTGGACTTGGAGCGGAAAGCAGACCCTGTGCCGAGGAGCCGCGGCTCTTTTGGGGTGAACTCCAAGGGCGTGGCAGACATCGCGGGCAACGTCTGGGAATGGACGTCGACATGTTATGCTCGTGTCACCATGGCCGCAGACGGCAAGGCCGCCGAAACGTCTATTGAGAATTGCGGTGTTCATGTCGTCGAGGGATTCCACCGGACATACATGTCGAACTTCATCCGTGATGGAAAGAGCGGTGGATGTGCTGTCGGCTTGCCGCCCGACAATCTGGGCTTCCGGCTGGTGCGGGAACGGCCTGCTGCCATGACCATAGCCGATTTCCAGGCGCAGATCCGGAGGCTACGGCGCGAAATGTTCGGCGCCTGACTGCCCATGCCGAACACGTGATCCGGCGCACGCAGGGTGGTTCATTGACAATGCAGCCAGTCAGTTTTTCTATACTCCGGCGGGATTTGGGGGTTTTGGCGTTGGGGGCGTGCTTCCTCAAAGAGAGCGAGCAATACACGAGAGTGGAACTTGTGCATCGGCTACTTGAGAATATGGGAGACACCGCCGAGGCTGCCCGTCAGACCTTCGAGTCTGAGCACGGCTGGAATGGCATTCTTGGAGGCTATGCAGCGGAGGTGCAACGAAAAGCGGCCTGAACTATCCCGTGGAATGGTTGGCCGATACATGATCGGCCACTGCCGTCAGCCTTTCCCGCATTACCAGCGCCGTAATCGCCCCTGAAAGAAAAGTGAGCGCTGCAATCGACCCTATGGCCCAAGGAAGTCCGAAGGTATCGGCGATAAGTCCGGCCGACAGCGCTCCGATGGCGTACCCCAGATCACGCCAGAAGCGGTACACGCTCAGTGACCTGGCGCGCCACGAAGGGTGTGAGGCATCCGAAACAGCCGCAATCAGGCTGGGGTAGACCATTGCCGTTCCCAAGCCGAGCAACAGGCTTGCCACCAGCCACCAGCCACCAGCCGAAGTCCCTGGTGAGAGCTGTCATCATGAGTGCCACTGCCTGCACCCACATTCCAGCAACGATCAGACCCTTCCGCCCCCAACGGTCGCTAAGCGGTCCAGTCAGCACTTGAAACAGTCCCCACACCCCAGGGTACACGGCCTTCAGGATGCCTATCTTCTCCACGCCGAGTCCGTTGGCGGCGAAAAAGAGCGGAAAGATGCCCCAACTCATACCATCATTGAGGTTGTTGACGAGCCCCGCCTGCGAGGCCGCAAAGAGATTGCGGTCGCGGAAGGTCGTCAGGGCGAACACTTCCCGAAAGCTGAGAGGGGATTCTTCCTTTGGATGGTTCGCCATTTCCAGTTGGACATGGGGGCGGGTGTCGCGCACCAGCAGAACCGACAAGGCCAACCCGAGAACCGCGTACACCACGCCAACATAGATCGGAATTGGTCGTAGACCATATCGCCCCGCGAGGTACCCGGAGAGGAATGCGGTCAGGCCAACCGCGAAGTAGCCTGCGAACTCATTGAGGCCGACGGCGAGGCCGCGACCCTTGGGACCGACGAGGTCGACCTTCATTATCACGGTCATCGACCAAGCCAGTCCCTGGCTGACTCCCAGCAATGCATTGGCGGCGATAATCCAGCTCCAACTGGGTGCCCAAAGGATCATGAAGGGCACCGGAAGGCCAAAGAGCCAGCCGAGGATGAGCACGCGCTTGCGCCCCCATCTGTCAGCGAGTTGGCCGGAGAGTAGATTAGCGAAGGCTTTTACCACGCCGAAGCTGACAATGAATGAGACGACTAATGTCGTCGAGGCAATGCCAAATACTTCGGAACCTATGAGTGGCACCACAGTGCGCTCAATGCCCACCATGCCGCCGACAAAGGCATTGATCACCACAAGCAGGGCAAACTGCCGCCAGTTTTGCTTGAGCCCGAGGGCGATCCGCGGAGATGATTGGATCACTGCGCAATCCCGGAGTTCGCAGCCCGCGTCTGAGTGGCGTTGGGCGGAGGTGGGGGGATTTCGACCGTCATTGCCGCTATGAATGCATCCTCGTCCTCAACACGATGCGTCTTATAGCACATCTAGATGTTGAACTCCTCGGATCGCCTAGCTCTTTCGGCTACCTGTCATAAGCTCGAAGCGAGGCGTAGCATTAGTCCTGTTCACCTCAGGGATTTGGGGGGCCAGATGGGCGTGGTGCGGTTTCGTACCAGAGACGCAATCGGGAACCTTTTAGGCTCAGTTGCGGTTGCGACAGCCCTCGTTCTGGCGATCAATCACGACCAGGCGCAAGCCCACGGAGCCGACACCGGTTGGACCTATCCTCCGGCATGCTGCGGGGGTGACCCCATTGAGGGAGATTGCCAGCGAATACCCTACGCTGCGGTCAAGACAAGGCTGAACGGCTTCGTTGTGACCCTCTACCCTGGCGATCATTGCCAGATTACACGAAGGCAGACGTTTCTGATCCCATATGGAAACGAAATTGCGTCGGGAGAACGCGATTATCACATCTGCCTTCATCCCACCAAGAGAGACGCAAACTGCTTCTTCGCACCTCCAGACGGTGCCTGACAATGAGCGCGAACCTCGCTGCCCCGCTGGGAGCGATGCTTGCTGCATCGGCGCTTTATACACCGCAGGCAAATGCTGCTGACGTTGATGCGGCGATTGTGTTCGCGGTCGACGTCTCGGCATCCATCGATCCCGCCACCGCCAACCTGCAACGCGAAGGCCATGCCGCAGCAATCTCTTCGCCCGAGGTCGTCGCAGCCATTACCCGCAACAGCACCGGTTGCATCGCAGTAACCTATGTCGAATGGGCAAGTTCTGGGCATGCGCGTTCGGTGGTGCCGTGGACAAGTGTCTGTGGCCTTAAGGATGCGCAAGCCGTGGCGTCGATCATCCTGAAGGAAGGCGATAGAGGCCTCGGATGTGAACAGACGTGCGCGACCTCCATTTCCTTCGCCATCGATCTCGGCTGTATGCTGCTCGACAGTTACGTTGGATCAGCCGCCAGCAAGGTCATCGATATCTCGGCCAATGGCACCAACAATGACGGCTTGCCCGTTGCAGTGAGCCGACGGCGGGCGATTGCCAAGGGTTACACAATCAACGCAATCGCCATTCCCGAGATGATACTCAGCGTTGTTTACGATCTCACCGAATATTTCGACAACAATGTCATTGGTGGTCCGAGAGCATTTGTCATCGCGCCATCCACGACAACCGACTACGCGGCAGCGCTCCGCCGAAAACTCGTTGCTGAGATCAGTCTGTCGATCCGGCCACCCAGCAAGGAAATGGTCGTCGTCCGAGAGTAACGTCCCGGTCGCGGATCACTCCTCGCACCTCTTCTTTCGAATTCTTGTGGATGAAATTTCCGGCATTCGGTAGCAAAACCACCAGTTCTTACCCTATCCGATCCGTGTACCTGCGGCCGATAAACCATCAAGGATTCGCTCGGAAGCTCGACCAAGGAGAGAACGCTCTCGCCAGATGGAACGAGCTCCAGGCCGATTTCATCGATCTGCTGATCGACCGGAACCACCGTTCAGGGCGCTTCATGGAGGAGTACTACTTTAGCCAGTGTCTGAAGCGGGTGCTCCATTTCGGTGACGACACCCGCGTCACGCTGCTGTAGCGGAACTCTGCACCTGTTACGTTAGTTTGGGTTGCAACAAAGCCTTCCCGAAGAGCGCTGCGAATCCCAGGAACGCGACCGACCATGCCGCTCCTGCGATCTCGATCAGATGGAGTTCCGGGAGAAAGACGGCCGCAATGCGCAAACCTGCAGCCGCGATGATGGCCGCAAACAGGAAAGCTGCTCCGTGTCCTGCCTTTAGCGGCCGCCCGGTGTGACCCAGCGTGGCGCGTACCATGACGGAAAGTGTCATGGCGCCGATGGCTCCGCCGCCAAGGGCATGTATCCCCGCTGCGACAGGCAGGCTCTCGGGAAGCACGATAGAAGCCGCCAGGAGAGTGAAACCCACCGGAATGAATCCATAGGCGAGGTGGAGGACCAGGACCAGTGGATCCTTGATGGTCCGGTCACCGGCCCATCGCGCCAGGCGTACCGACTGCAAAGCGGCCGCCATCCCTAGCGCAACGGCCGTAACTACGCTGGTTGGAGCGAAGCACCATGAGGCGAGCGCAAGCGCGCCGACTGCAAGAGAGACCACGTCGAAGCGATTGAAAGGCACGGGAAGGCGTCCCGGATTCTGCCGGACAAGCCAGTTCCGCGTAAAGCTCGGTATGATCCTTCCGCCGATGATCATGACCAGCAGCACCGCGGCGCTCATGCCAAGCCGTCGGCTCGTGTCGGAAAGGCCGAGATAATGAGCTTCAAGGTGGAAACATACGTTTGCTGCCAGAAGCATAGCCAGCGGCAGCAGCACTTTCAGATTGCGCCAGTTTCGGCCCGCAACGATTTCAATGGTGGCCGCCAGAGCCACTGCGCCAAGGAATGCCGCGTCCACCATCGCCGCCACTTGCCAGCCAATGGCAGACGAGAAAAACACCGCGAGGCGGCCTGCGATCCAGATCACCACGAGACCCAAGAGGGGAAATCCCTGAACGGGCAGGCGGCCCGTCCAGTTCGGAATGGCAGTGAGCAGGAAACCAGTGACGATCGCCGCCAGATAGCCGAACAGCATCTCATGAACATGCCAGTCCAGTGGCGCCAGAAGGCTGTAGGTCTCAAGGTGGCCAGCATAAAGCGGGAGCCAGAACAGGATCGAGAGTCCCGCGTACAACGACCCGAGCAGAAAGAATGGCCTGAACCCGTACGACAGTATTGCTGGTCCTTTGTAGGACCGTAGTCTTGGAATTCCCATTCTTGCGACTTTCAAAAAAAGAACCGGGCGGTCAAGAAATGTCCGCCCGGTCGGCCTCAGCGAGGGTAATTGAGGCCAGGAGGAGAGCGTAATTACTTGGCGGCTACCGCCTGGCCGAAGAGTTCGGCGAACGCTGCCTTGGCCTTCCCGGTCTGCTTGACGGCCTTGGCCGCATCGGCGTTGACTGGCTGGCCGACAACCACGAGGGCGACCATGCCCATGCCGTAGTGGGGAGTGCACTTCACCCCGTAGACGCCTTCCTTGTCGAGGGTCACCGTGATCTCCTCGTTCATCTTACTTTTGAAATCGGCGGCGCCTTCAGGGATCATGCCCTTGATGGACTCGGCGTTGTGCGACTTATCGGTCGGCACGAACTTCACTGTGTCGCCAGGCGCTGCCTGAACGAAGTTCGGCTGAAAGACCATTGCGCCCTTTTCGCCCTTGTTGAGCATTTGGACCACGTGTTCCGCAGCATTGGCGCCGCCAGCGAATACGAAGAGCGAAACGGCAGTCGTGAGGTGGAGGAGGAATTTCATCATATGCCTTTCTAGCGATCTGTGGCTGCGTCAGCAGTTGCCTCTCACTACTCCGATTGCCGTCGAGGGAATTTGCGATTGCGCAAATTCGGCAAGAAAACCTTGGAAGTGGCGCGACCTCGGGATGGCTAACTACCGAAGACGGTTGAAGTTCGATGTTTGTGGGAGGTTTGGCCCCTCGGAGAAGGAATTCGCGGATGGTAGTTCGCGCGACGCGAACCGTCTTTCCCCCAGAGGGTAACGGGCAAGACTCCCGCAAGACGATTGACACAGATCAATCTATTTTTTCTTCTTGGGGTACACAGTGCCGTACGCACGATAGCCACAAAACCGCAGCAGTGGAGGTAGTTTTGTACACGAACATTCTCATAACCACGGATGGCTCGGAACTTGCGCAGAAGGGTGTCGACCACGGCCTGACGTTAGCGAAGAGCCTTGGCAGCAAAGCGACTGTGATAACGGTGGCGGAGCCCTACCCACTGCACAGCCCCGCTACAATCGGGTCATGGACTGAAGCTCAGCAACATCATGCTGATGCTGCCTTGAATTTGGCAAAAGAAGCGGCCGCTAAGATGGGCGTGACCATCGAAGTAGTGCTGGCGTCGCATACATCGCCCGCGGAAGCGATCGTCAAAACAGCACAAGATCGGGGATGCAACCTCATCGTTATCGCATCCCACGGCCGACGTGGTGTGAGCAGGCTTTTGCTCGGAAGCCAAACCGCGGAAGTTGTCCACCTCTCCAAGATTCCGGTGCTTGTCGTACGGTAGAGCCGTGCGAACTACCCAGGCCTGCAGTGCCGCGCCGACGCCAAGCGCCAGCGCGGTCTGCCATTGCACGGAGCGCCGAAAGATAGCTATCGCCTCTCTGAGGAGACGCGTCCAAGCGCTATTGATTTGTCGCCAAGTTTCGAGCTTCGGCGCGGGCAACAATTAGCTGTCGCAGCTGGGCTTCGTCCATCCCGCTCGCCGGAAGTTGGGCGATTATGTCAGCAACGGCCGCAACGACAGAAATTACATTCGGTGGACTGATGAGGTCGAGATAACGGTCGACCGCATCGAGGGCCTCTTTCTCATATTTGTCCATCTTTGGTCCTGTCAGCGGATCGCGCTAAGGCAGTGAACCGTAGCAGCCGCGAACTTCTGGGCGCGATTGCGTTCCGATTCAGTCGGAAGCCGTTCGCCGAAATCGAGATAGCAGTCCAGGAGCAGCTCGCAAAGTGCCGCCATCCCCAGCGAGCCTGCGCTTGGTGTGTTTTGCAGCAGGGGCGAATGGCCAAGCGGCGATCTCGCCAGGCTATCCGCGCGCATCCGTGCTTGGCGCGCAAGCTCCCGCAGCCGTGTTCCCTCGGCGGCAGTTCCGCGGGCAGCTGCGACTTCAAGCTGTTCGGAAAGGCGAAGCTCCATCTCGTCCCAAGCGAAAGCCGTCCTTCTGGATGCGGTCCGCTGCTTGTGAAACGCCAGCCTTCGCTCCCGGCGCAACGTGGCTACGTGCCCCAGCTCCTCCCTCGCCATCGTCTCCGCTGCCTCCCGCAACTCGTTTGTCGGTGCGCGCGCGGCCATGTAGGTCCAGAAGACAAAGGCGCGCTCTTCGTTGCGCACCGCCATCGAGAACGCCCGATAGCCGTTCAGCAGCTCGGGTGCGATGGTTCCCGCTCCCTCATCGTCGAAAACGTCGGAGAGCTGCCAACTGATCCGTGATTGTTCTGGCTGCTTGCCGCTGACCTGGTGGGACCAGTGCGTGACGTTGTCGATGTGTTGCCTTTCCTCCGCGGCCAATCTGTCAAAAACGCCGGCGAGATCGGTCCGGCCTTCCTTGCGCATTCTGGAAGACAGTTCTGAATAGCCCGAGGCGGCCTCCTGCTCCATCGCATAGGCGAGGGCGATTAGCTCGTCCATCGTATCGACGGACACATAGGGCTCCCATTTCAGAACCGACATGAACTTCCTCCCAGCACGAACTTTGGAACAACCTAGAACGGGATGCTGACCTTCAGTTTGCGCTGGATCAAAGACGCGCGGGCTTAAGCCGTCTTTATCGCTCTCGAGCCAGCGACCTGCATGCGGTTGCAGTCTCGTCGCGTGGGCAACCACCCCGTGGGCAAAAGACGAGCCTTGGCGAAGTCGCTAGGCCGAACCGGAATTCGATCGTGACAAGCGCATTTCTCCCCCAAGCCAAGAAGGCAGCCGCCAGAACCTTGATGGCCGCCTTGGCAGTTACTGCAATCGCCTTCGTTATTTTTGGGCAACGGGCTGACGCTTCAGCGGCGAGCCGGGTTGCCGAATTCTTGCCCAAGGCGCAGCCCGGCGAGTTCTTCCAGGGCGCCGAACGGTTCGGCGAACTTGCAGGAGAGCCGCCGCTCGCCCCTGTATATCGAGGCGACGACATCCTGGGGTACGTCTACCTCAATTCGGATTTCACCAGCGCGGTCGGCTATTCCGGCAAGCCGATCCATATCCTGGTCGGCATTGACAAGCACGGCGTTGTCCGTGGGTTCAAGCTCGTTGACCACAAGGAGCCCATCGTCCTCATTGGCATCCCCGAGAAAAAGGTGGTCGCCGCGCTGAACGCGCTCATAGGCAAGGACATGGGGCGGGTAGCAGCGGGCGCTGAGCGACCGCCCCAGGTGGACATCGTCAGCGGCGCAACGGTTACCGTGCTCGTGATGGGCGACAGCATCGTGCGGTCGGCGGTTAAGCTGATCCGAAGCAACAGACTGGGGGAAGCAGGACTGGCGTCCGCTCCCGCCCACGCTGCGACGACGAAGCTCGACCTGTCCAAACGCGAAGTCCACGATTGGGAGGCTCTCGTCGGGGACGGCTCGGTCCGAAAACTGCAGCTGTCGGTGGGCGAAGTTACCGAGGCGTTCAAGCAGGCTGGCTTGGCGCAGGCCGCCGCACGGCCTGAATCGAACACTCCAGGCGACCGTTTCATCGAACTTTACATCGCTCCAGTCAGTGTACCGTCGATAGGCCTCAGCCTGCTCGGCAAGAGCGGGTTCGAGCGGATGCAGTCGATGCTAAAGCCTGGCCAGCAGGCGATCGTTGTTGCCGGGGACGGGCTCTATTCGTTCAAGGGATCCGGATACGTCCGGGGAGGCATTTTCGACCGGATCGAACTCCTCCAGGATGGACAAGGAGTACGCTTCCGCGACCGCAATCACTCCCGCCTCGGCGATCTGGCAGCGGCCGGCGCACCGCGGCTGCGAGAGATCGCATTGTTCGTCGTGCCGCCGGAGTTTTCGCTGGACCTGACCGAGCCTTGGGAACTGCAGTTGCTGGTGCAGCGCAGCTTTGGCGCACGCGAGAAGGCGACGCTTCCCTTCAACGTCGGCTATACGCTGCCGAAACAATACCTGACCGTGAATGAGCCGCCGGCACCGCCGGTGGCTCAGTCACAGCCTTCGACAGCCGCATCGCCCGCAGCCCAGCCTGACGCCAGCGCCGGAACATTTCCAGACGAAGAGCCGCTCTGGGTCAGGATGTGGAAGATGAACACCGTGTCTATCGGCATCACGGTGTTAGGGCTTCTTGTCCTTACCGCCATTTTCTTTTTCCAGGATTGGCTTGTGCGGCGGCCGAAGCTTTTTGGCTGGGTGCGTCGCGGCTTTCTGTTGTTCACGCTCGTTTGGCTCGGCTGGTACGCCAATGCGCAGCTGTCCGTAGTCAATGTGCTGACCTTCACAAACTCCCTGATTACCAACTTCAATTGGGAGTTCTTCCTTTCCGCGCCCCTCGTTTTCGTCTTGTGGGCGTCGGTCGCGGCAGGCCTGCTGTTTTGGGGGCGCGGGCCGTTCTGCGGCTGGCTTTGTCCCTTCGGCGCCTTGCAGGAGCTAACCAACAATCTGGCCCAATGGCTGAAAGTGCCTCAGCTGAAGGTGCCTTTCGGGCTGCATGAGCGGCTGTGGCCTATCAAGTACATTATCTTCCTAGGGCTGTTCGGGCTCTCCTTCTACTCCGTCGCGCTGGCAGAAATGTTCGCGGAGGTCGAGCCGTTCAAGACGGCCATCATCCTTAAATTCGCGCGGGAATGGCCATTCGTGATCTTTGCGCTGACGATCGTGTCACTCGGACTTTTCGTCGAGCGGTTTTACTGCCGCTACCTCTGCCCGCTGGGCGCAGCGCTCGCCATCCCTGGCCGGATCAGGATGTTCGAATGGCTCAAGCGCTATCCGGATTGCGGCTCGCCGTGCCAGCGCTGTGCCAAGGAATGTCCGGTGCAGGCTATTCATCCGGAAGGCCAGATCAACGTCAACGAATGCATCTACTGCATGCATTGCCAGGAACTCTACCACGACGACCATCGCTGCCCGCACATGATCCAGGTGCGGCTGAAGCGCGAAAAGTTCCAGGCGCTTTCGTCGCCTTCCTTGCGCAGCGACAACGATCGCGGACCTGCAAAGCCTGTAATCACCCATCGGGGCGCTCCAATTCCCCCAGCGCCGGGGAAAGCCGAGCCGACGAAACAGCCATGAGCGAAAAAAGGAGGCTCAAATGTCAGACGAGCAAATCAACAGACTGAATAGGCGACAGCTGCTGGGCACTAGCGTAGCCGCGGGCGCAACCGCCGTGAGCGGAGCCCTGACGCTGGCAGGCGGAGCCGTATCGCCCGCCGCCGCTCAGTCCTCTTCTGCTGCGCCGAGCGGCGAAGGCGGAAGTTATGAGGTGAAGCCCGGCGAACTCGACGAATACTACGTCTTCTTTTCCAGCGGCCAATCGGGCGAGGTCCGTATCGTCGGCGCACCCTCGATGCGCGAAATGATGCGCATTCCGGTCTTCAACCGCTGCAGCGCCACCGGATGGGGCCAGACGAACGAGAGCCGCAAGGTGCTGACCGAAGGACTGCTTCCCAACACGAAGGAGTTCCTGAAGGACAAGGGCGGGATCTACCTCAACGGCGACCTGCACCATCCTCACCCCTCCTTCACTGACGGAACCTACGACGGCCGCTATCTGTTCGCCAACGACAAGGCCAACACCCGCGTCTGCCGCATTCGTCTCGACGTGATGAAATGCGACAAGATCATCCAACTCCCGAACCAGCACACCGTCCACGGCCTCCGCGTGCAGAAGTATCCGAAGACCGGATACGTCTTCTGCAACGGCGAAGACCGGGTGCCGATCCCCAACGACGGCAAAGTGCTCGACGACCACAAGCAGTATCACGCGATCTTCACAGCCGTTGACGGCGAGACGATGAAGGTGGCCTGGCAGGTGATGGTCGACGGCAACCTCGACAACGTTGATGCCGACTATCAGGGCAAGTACTGCTTCGCCACTTGCTACAACTCGGAAGAGGGCGTGAACCTCGCCGAGATGATGGAAAAGGAGCAGGACTGGGTCGTCATCTTCAATCTCAAGCGCATCGAGGATGCCGTCGCCAAGGGCGACTACAAGGAGATCAACGGCGTTCCGGTGATCGACGGTCGCAAGGGCTCGCCTTACACCCGCTATGTTCCAGTGCCGAACAGCCCGCATGGCATCAATACCGCGCCCGATGGAATCCATGTCGTCGCCAACGGAAAGCTGTCGCCGACTGTGACGGTCTTCGACGTGCGCAAGTTCGACGAGCTGTTCGACGATAAGATCCAGCCCCGTGACACCGTCGTCGCCGAGCCAGAACTCGGACTCGGGCCGTTGCACACTGCCTACGACGGCAAGGGCAACGCCTACACGACGCTCTTCATCGACAGCCAGGTTTGCAAGTGGAACATCGACGACGCCAAGCGGGCCTTCAAGGGGGAGGCGGTCGACCCCATCCGCCAGAAGCTGGACGTCCACTACCAGCCCGGCCACAACCACACCTCGATGGGACAGACCAAAGAGGCCGATGGCAAGTGGCTGATTTCGCTGAACAAGTTCTCGAAGGATCGCTACCTCAACGTCGGGCCGCTGAAGCCGGAGAACGACCAGCTCATCGACATCTCCGGCGACCAGATGGTCCTGGTGCATGACAACCCGACCTTCGCGGAACCGCATGACGCAACCCTGGTGCACCGCTCCAAGGTCAATCCCGTTCATGTATGGAACCGTGAAGATCCGTTCTTCGCCGATGCGGTCAAACAGGCGAAGGCTGACGGGATCGACCTGATGTCGGCGGCGGAAGTCATCCGCGATGGCAACAAGGTGCGCGTCTACATGACGTCGGCGGCGCCGGCGTTCAGCCTCGAGAGCTTCTCGGTAAAGCAGGGCGACGAGGTCACAGTCTACGTAACCAACATCGACGAAGTGGAGGATCTCACCCACGGGTTCAGCATCATCAACTACGGCATCAATATGGAGGTCGCGCCGCAGGCGACCGCGTCGGTCACCTTCACCGCGAGCCAGCCAGGCGTGTACTGGTATTACTGTTCGTGGTTCTGCCATGCCATGCACATGGAGATGAAGGGCCGCATGTTCGTCGAGCCGCAGGGCGCTTGACGGCCATGACCCGTTCGGGAGCATTCACAGCGATGGGGGCGGCGGCGATTGTCGCCGTCCTCTCTGGCCCAGCCTGGTCGGCCAGCATCGTGGTCCCGGCGGGGAACGGAAACGTACAGGCCATTGTCGACGCGGCGTCGCCGGGCGACGTCGTGACGCTCTTGAGTGGCGAGCACAAGGGACCGATCGAGATCCGGAAGGCGGTGACGCTGGAGGGCGTTCCCGGAGCTGTCTTGATGGGAAGCGGCCACGGCAGCGTCGTGACCTTGCGGGCGCCGAATTCGGCTGTGCGCGGTCTCGAGATAAAAGGTTCGGGCACGGACATGGAAGCGATGGATGCCGGAGTGTTCGTCACCAAGACGGCGAGCGCGGCCATCGTCGAGCGCAATACGATCGTCGGAAATCTCTACGGAATCTATCTCCACGGTTCCCCGGACGCGGTCGCCAAGGGCAACCGTATCGTCGGGATGCGCGAGGGCCGCACGAATGAGGCCGGGAACGGCGTCTCGGTCTGGAACGCGCCTGGAGCCAAAGTCATCGACAATGACATCAGCTTTGGCCGCGACGGCATATTCTCAGTGACAAGCAAGCGAAACGTCTTCAGCGGCAACCGCTTCCGCAGCGTGCGTTTCGCGATCCACTACATGTACACCAACGACAGCGAGATCAGCGGGAACGTCTCGCTGGGCAACGCCGTCGGCTACGCGATCATGTATTCCAGCAGGCTCAAGGTCACCTACAATCTGTCGGACGGCGACCGAGACCGGGGCCTGCTGCTCAACTACGCCAACGGCTCGCAGATATCGGGCAACGTCGTGCGTGGGCGTCCCCAATCGGAGGAACGATGGAGGACGGCTGGACAGCAGACTAGCGAGCATGGCCTGCCGGCCGCTGCCGCCGACGCGCCGTCGTCTTCCGCCATGCGAATCGGCCCGGAGAAATGCGTCTTCATCTACAATGCCAACAAGAACGTCTTCCGCGAGAACTGGTTCGAGGGCTGCGAGATCGGCATCCATTTCACGGCCGGGTCCGAAGGCAACACCATGTCCGGCAACGCCTTCGTCAGGAACCGCAATCAGGTCAAGTATGTCGGGACCCGGGATCTCGACTGGCAGGTTGACGGACGCGGCAACTATTGGAGCGACAATCCGGCCTTCGACCTCGACTCCGACGGCATCGGCGACGCTCTCTATCGTCCCAACGATTTGATCGACAAGGTCCTGTGGACGGCTCCCCAGGCGAAAGTTCTCGTCAACAGCCCGGCGATTCAAGTTATCCGATGGGCTCAGGCGCAGTTTCCGGCGCTGCTTCCGGGCGGCGTGGTGGACAGCCGACCGCTGATGGCGCCTCCAGAACTGCGGGGAGCAGCGCGATGAGCAGCGAAACCGTAAGTGTAGAACGCGTGGCAAAGTCCTATGGCCGCCATGAGGCCGTGAAATCTGTATCGCTCGCGTTGAACGCAGGCGAGACCATAGCGCTGGTGGGGCACAACGGCGCCGGCAAAACCACCCTTATCAAGCTCATGCTGGGCCTTATCCGGCCGAGCGCCGGCAATGTCCGAGTGTTGGGGGAAAACCCGGCGGCAGGCGAATTTGCCGCGCGCAAGAGCTTGGGTTACCTGCCGGAGAACGTTTCGTTCAACATGGCGCTGACAGGGCGCGAGACGCTGGCGTTTTACGCTCGGCTCAAGCGCGCGGCCCTCTGCCAGGTCCCGGAACTGCTGGATCGGGTGGGGCTGAGCGCGGCGATGGACCGACGGGTAGGGACCTACTCCAAGGGCATGCGCCAGCGGCTGGGGTTGGCGCAGGCGCTTCTCGGAAGTCCGCAAGTTCTGCTGCTCGACGAGCCGACGACGGGGCTCGATCCGTCGCTGCGGCGCAGTTTCTACGCAATCATCGATGAGCTGAAATCCCAAGGAACCACCGTCCTGCTGTCGTCGCACGCCCTCACGGAACTCGAGGGAAAGGCCGACCGCGTAATCATCGTCAACCGCGGCATCAAGATCGCGGACGGCACGATAGACGAACTGCGCCATATCGCGCGGCTGCCCACGCGCATCCGCCTGAAGCTCGCAGACCGCGAACCCGGCACGGTCGAGCGCTGGATCAGCGACACGGGCAGGTGGCAACGGGTCAACGGCCACATGCTGGAAATCGACGCGGCCCCGGAAGACAAGATCCAGCTCCTGCGCAGAGCTGCCGCAGAAGGCGCGCCCGTTGCCGATCTCGACCTGATCCCGCCGACCCTTGACGAGCTCTACGCGCATTTCTTGAGCACGCAGGACGCACTGCCATGAAAAACATACTGATCCTCGCCCGGAAAGAGGTGCAGGAGGCCCTTCGCAACCGATGGGTCCTGGCGACAACGCTGTTGCTGGCCGCGCTTGCGCTGACATTGACGTTCCTTGGCAGCGCACCGACGGGCATTGTCGCCGTCGGCGCACTTGACGTGGTCATCGTCAGCCTTTCCAGCCTGACCATCTTCCTCGTGCCGCTAATCGCTCTCCTGATCTCCCACGATGCCATCGTCGGCGAGATGGAACGGGGCACCATGCTGCTGCTGTTGAGCTATCCGGTTGGCCGCTGGCAGGTGATTATCGGGAAGTTTGTCGGGCATGTGGCGATACTGTCGTTCGCTACCCTTCTCGGCTATGGCGCGGCCGCCGCGGCGCTGGCGGCAACTGGTGCGGCCATCGACGCAGCAAGCTGGTGGGCGTTCCTGTCCATGATCGGCGCCTCGGTAATGCTTGGCGCTGGGTTCATCGCGATCGGCTACCTGGTGAGCGCGCTGGTGCGGGAGCGCGGGACAGCCGGAGGAATAGCGATCGGCGCCTGGCTGCTTTTCGTCCTCATCTACGACATGGGGCTGCTGGGGGTGCTGGTGGTGGATCAAGGCCGCAACCTGAGTGGCGGTCTGTTGGATACGCTGCTCCTGCTCAATCCAACCGATGTCTACCGCCTGCTGAATCTCGGATCCGGCAGCGCAGGATTGCTGTCTGGGATGGGTGGCATTGCACAGAGCAGCGCACTCACGCCCGCCATTTTGGTCGCGGCCCTTGCCGGATGGACGATCATCCCCTTGGCGATGGCCACGGTCGTGTTTTCGAGGAGAGAACTATGAGACTCGCCGCTGTTGCCTGCACGTTCGCTGCGGTCCTTTTTCTGGCAGGCTGCGGTGCCGAAGAACAGGCGGAGACGCCGCAGCCTTTTGCCCTGACGGAAAGCGCCATCGGCCACTATTGCGGCATGAACGTCCTGGAGCACCCAGGACCCAAGGGACAGATCGTGCTGGGTCGCATAGCTGAACCGATCTGGTTCTCGTCTGCGCGCGATGCCGTTGCGTTCACCATGCTGCCAGAAGAGCCAAAGAACGTCGCTGCTATCTTCGTCTCTGACATGGCAGCAGCTCCGACCTGGGAAGAGCCGGGCCCAGAGAACTGGATTGACGCCAGGAAGGCATTCTTTGTTATCCGCAGCTCCAAACGGGGCGGCATGGGTGCCGAAGAAACGATTCCTTTTTCGTCTGAAACCGCAGCCCGGGTTTTCGTGTCGATGCACGGCGGTGAGATCGTAGATTTCGCCAGGATTCCACCCGAATACGTGCTTGGCAAAAGCCAGGCGGGTGGCTGACATGGCCTCGTTCGTGAACCGTCGTCGCGCAATCGGGATATTGGCTGCCGCCTCGGGCTTGAGTCTAGTGCCGTTCGGTTCCGCTGTCGCAGTCCCGGCCCACGCCGTGGATTGGCGCGGGCAGGCGCTGGGTGCGCCCGCTGAATTGAGAATTCACCACCACGACCGCGCGCATGCGCAGGCGTTGGTAGAACAGGTCGCTGCAGAGGTCCGGCGCCTCGAACGAATCTTCAGCCTCTATCGCGAGGACTCGATCCTGGTTTCGCTGAATCGGCAGCACTCGCTGGTAGCTCCGCCTGAGGAACTGGTCGACCTGCTTGCCAAATGCCGCGGTTATTGGACGTTGAGCGAGGGCGCTTTCGATCCGACGATCCAGCCGCTCTGGTCAGCCTACCAAAGACACTTCTCAGTTCCCGATGCCGATGCGACAGGCCCATCGGACCGCGTTCTCCGAGAGGCGCGGAGCAAGGTCGGGTTTGACCGAGTCGTTTTCAGCCGCGACCGCATTGAACTCGCCGCTGGCATGGCGCTCACCCTCAATGGCGTTGCCCAAGGCTACATCACAGACCGCATCGTGACGCTACTGCGGGCTGGAGGCATAGGTTCCTGCCTCGTGGACATGGGCGAGTGCCGTGCCGTCGGCATGCGCCCGGATGGCAACGGCTGGCAGGTCGCGATCGCCGACCCGGATGACGCGGGCCGCCAACTCGCGGTCTTGGATGTCGTCGACCGAGCGGTAGCGACGACGAGTCCCTCTGGGTTCCATTTCGACAGCAATGGCCGCTTCAACCATCTCCTGGACCCGCGAACTGGCCTGCCGGCTCATCGCTACAGGAGCCTGACGGTGGTCGCCGTGGAAGCCGCCGACGCAGATGCCCTGTCAACGGCTTTCAGCCTGATGGACACAGCCTCCATCGCTGCGGCTGCCAAGAAGATTGGAAGGATCGACGTCCGCATCGCGCAAGTCGGCGGTCCCGAACTGGTGATGCAAACATGACGGAGCGGATATTCGAGCATGGGCCCGCCCAGTGCCCGAGATGCGTATCGGAACTTGCAGCGACATCGCTGAAGGTCAACCGCTGTTGCGGAGGTCGCGCGGAAATTTCGGGGATCGTGAGGACGGTTATGGCGTGGCCGCGTCGGATCGCAGCCCGGTCCTGAGGGGAGTTCAATGATCGGCGCATCCCTGTCGCGATGGACAGTGTCGTACTTCGCCGCCGCCTTGTTGGCATTGCTTCTGGCGCTGGCGCTGATGGCTGTCGGTTACGGTTTCCCTCACGTTCCAGTCGAATCGCCGCAGACGCTTGTGGTCGTGCATCTGGCCGTGCTCGGGTGGTTGAGCCTTCTGATGTGCGGCGCGCTTTTTCAGTTCGTGCCCGTGCTGATAGCTCGTCCTCTTTACAGCGATGCTGCACCCTTGTCGGCTCTCGTTTGCTTGGTGTCAGGCTTGGTGGCGCTCTTGCTCGGCTTTCTGGCGCTGGAGGGAAGAATAGCCGCGACGCCATCGTTTTTGGCTGCTGCGAGCCTGCTTCTGGTGATGGGATTTGGGCTGGTGCTTGGGAACCTGCTTGTCACGCTGTTGAAAGGTCGCCCACTACCCATCCCAGCACGCTTCGTGGTTGTCGGACTGGCAAGCCTCGCTCTGACTGCGGCCTTAGGCGTTACGTTCGCCCTCGTGCGGGGAGGCATTGCGGACGAGGAGCATCTCGTCGAACTCGCTTCGGCAGGCATTCCCATTCACGCTATAACCGGACTTGGAGGCTGGCTTGGATTCTGCGCGATGGGCGTGAGCTACAAGTTGCTGGCCATGTTCATGCTGGCGCCCGAGCTCGACAGGCGCGGCAGCCGCGCGGCGCTTTATCTCGGGACATGCGCCCTCCTGATTGGCATGCCTGGAGCTGTCGTTGCCGTCTGGTTTGGCGGGAGTCGCGATCTGGTGCTACTCGCAGCCGGTGCCCCAGGCCTGGGTGCCATGGCGTTCTACGGCCGGGATATTCTCCACGTCTATCGTGCGCGCAAGCGTCGAACAATCGAATTGAACGCTCGCATGGCCACCCTTGCCTTCGTTTCCTTGGCGGCCGCAGTCCTGCTCGCTGTGATCGCCACGCTCCTGTCGGAGATGCAGAGGTATTCCGCCCCGATCGCTTTTCTTTTCGCATTCGGCTGGCTTTCGGGGCTGGGGCTGGCCAAGCTTTACAAGATCGTAGCATTTCTGACGTGGCTCGAATGCTACGGCCCCGTTCTAGGCAAGATGCCGACGCCTCGTGTGCAGGATCTCGTCGTTGAACCACGGGCCGGGAAGTGGTTTCTGCTGTACTTTATTGCGGTATGGTTGGGCGCTGCGGCGCTTGTATTTGGGTACCCTGGGGCATTTCAAGCGGCTGCGGCGGCCATGCTCGTCGCGACCCTTGGCATTGTAGGCGAGCTCGTGCGCGTCAGGTATTTGGCCGACGTGCCCAAAGCTGGAATGCCATCAGGTGTTCGCAGGCCGCCCATGCTGTGGTCCGCGGCACAATGAGAGAAGGTTGACATTTATGACCACGACATTCGTAGACCTCGATGTACGGCCGCTGCTTGCGGCGGGCGACGAACCATTCGGCAAGATAATGGAGACGGTGGCATCGCTCGGGCCCGACGTTGGCCTCAGGCTTGTCGCGCCCTTCAAGCCCATTCCGCTGTTACAGGTGCTTGCTTCAAGAGGGTTCGACTACGAAGCAAGAGAGATCGGCGACGGGGACTGGGAGGTCCTGTTCAGGCCGTCTGGCGAACACGGGCCTGTCGGTTCCGCCGAGGAGGTGTCGTCGGAAAGGTGGCCGGAGCCAGTTCGTCACTTGGACAATCGCGATCTGGAGCCGCCAGAGCCGATGGTGCGCATCCTGGCCGAGGTTGAGCAAATGGCGCCAGGAGAGGTCATGTCGGCCCTGCTCGGACGTGAGCCAGTCTTCCTGTTTCCCGAGTTGGAGAAGCGGGGGCATCGTTGGAAGGGAGGCTTCGATTCCGGCGGTACTACCTATCGTCTCCTGGTTTGGATCAATGCGAAGGAGCGGGTTGGATGACGGTCGAAGCGACCGACGCGCTTGCCGGCCGGGTGAAGCAGGCGCTTCGTTTGGTGATAGATCCGGAGCTCGGTGACAATATCGTCGATCTGGGGCTTGTCTATTACGTGGCGGTTCACGAAGGAGGTGCGGCTTACATCGTGATGACGACCACCACGCGCGGATGTCCGGCGGCCGCCTACCTCAAGAACGGGGCTCGAGACAGCGCCAAAAGCGTCCCCGGCATTGGGTCGGTCGAAGTGTCTCTGACATACGAACCGGAGTGGAGTCCGTCGATGATGACCGCCGGCACAATGAGTCGGCTCGGCATTGCAGGCTAACGACCGCAGTACCTAAGGCGTAATCTCGATGCTCCCTTCGAGCTTCTCGAGCTCGAAGTCCGAGATCAGCACTTCGACCTGCACGACCCAGATTCCAGGAACGGGCAAGACCAGCCCGTCTACGCACCACTGGTCCTGGCACCTTCTCGCCCGGCGGCGCATAGGTCCGATTCCGGCTTCCGAATGTGTGGCTACGAGCTCGACTTGCCGCGGTTCAACCGGACCTGCCGCAAGAGCGATCGATACGCTGACCTGACCCGCGTGGCCGGGCGAAACGGTGACATCGGCCATGGCCGTCCCTGTGTGGACGTGCACCATCGCGATGTCCGCCGCGGCCATCGACAGTGTTCGCGGTGGCGGCGTAAAGCGCCAGACGGCGGCCACGGCAAAGATCAGAACGACAACAAGCGTCTCTGCCGCAATGGACCGTACCAGTTGGCGCGTGGCTGGCGGGACAGTCAGTTTCCAGCGATTTAGGATGGCAAGGCCGAAGAGGGCCGTAAGCAACGACAATTTGACCAAGAGCACGCGCCCATAGGCCGTGTTGACCAGTGCTGCAAGTTGCTCCAGCTGCACGCTGGCCATGACGATGCCAGACACGAGAATGGCCGCAACCAGGTACGGAATTGTCCTTGAGAACCGCAGGAGCGCATTGGCTGCCTCCGGGCGGCGACGGGCCAGCACAAGCCCGAGCGGCATGAGCGCGCCCGTCCAATACGCGATGCCGACGCCGTGCGTGAACACCATCGACCGCATGAGCCATCGGGGCTCCGCCGATGCGGCGTGGCCGCTTTGCGAAAGCGCAATTCCCACGCTAATTAACGCAGCGAGTGAAAGCACCCGCGCCTGCAGTCCAATTGACAGTACGCTGCCGAGGGCCATAGCCAAAACAATGACCGCGATGATGATTGTCGGTCCAAAAGCCGTGTTCATCGCAGCATGCCACGTGTCCGCCTCCAGCACGCGAAACATCGGGGCGCCGAGGGCATCGAGCCCCTGTGAGCCAGCGGATAGCCCGCACCCCGCGATGCCGAAGGCCGCCAGCATAACGACAGGAATGCGGCCTGACGGATCGCCTCTCGTGATCCACGATATTGCGAACGCACCTCCAGCCCCGAGAAACAGGGCTAGGTACATCACCACCTTCCCAATCCAGATGGATATACGGACGGAACGGCCACTGTCTTCGAAATTGGGCATTGAGGCAGTGCTTGGAATGCCTACCGAAAAGACAACCGAGCCTCCTATCGGGTGCCCGTCGGAGGAGACGACACGCCACGACAAGACGTAGGTGCCGTCAATAGGCGATGAAGGAAAGAAGATTCTCAAGCTTCGGTCAGTAACCTCGAAATCCGCAAGGTTGAGCGAAGTGCGATCTGGCTTGATGAGGTTGAGCAAGAGCGGCGAGACTGGTTCGCTGAACCTCAACGTCAGGAGCTCGGGCGGCCGCTCGATCACGGCGCCGTCGGACGGATTCGTCCCTACCAGGGACGCGTGAGCGAATGCAGGGACTGCGGACATGAACCCGATCAGGACGGCCAGCGTCAGAGAACGAAGCCGGCCGCTTGATATGGCCTTCCAAGCGCTGAGTGTGTGTCGGGTCATGATCGGTTTCCCGACGAAGCGAGGCGCGCCGAGCGCGCCTCGCTTTGCGTCATCAATGTCCGCCGACTTCGTGCAGCAGCTTAATGGCGGGAGCCGGCCGCTCGAGGTCGTCGGCTTTCTGCCCTGCCGCAGGAATCTCGATCCAGCGTTCAGCGGCGCCCTCAGGGCACTCTTGGACGACAGGGAAATAGAGTGGCTCGCCGGCCGCGAGGTCCGTCGTGAGGAAGGCCCGCAACGTGAATTCATCGTACTCGTCGTCAGCCAGGCTGCCGTCTGTCCAGACGACTTCCGTGATTCCTTCGCTGGTCGCTGTCCCGTGAAGGTCATACGACTTTGCGTAGGAACTTTTCACTTTCTCCAGCGTCCAGCCGGCCTTCGGCATCGGCTCGACCGCAATGACCCCCTCCGGGATCTTCACCCGTACGACATTCGTTGGCTTTCCTTCGCAGCCGTGGGGTACGCGAAGCACGGCCTTGTACGTCGAGCCGACAGCGGCCTCCTTGGTTTCGAGGCTCACGTGAGCAAGAGCATTGCATGCACCAATCGATGCCACCGCAGCGGCGACCAGAATTTGTTTCAACATCGGTTTTCTCCAGATTGCCGGGTTTCCGGCCGAGTTTCAGTAAAGGTGTTGTGTTGTGACGTATGGGGGTCGTGCGAGCGGGCTGACCTCGGAGGAGCTATCCGCCTCGGTCTGCGTGCGTCGGCCGCACGAAGGATTGACAGGGACGTAGGCTCCGTTGCCGCGTCAGTTGCGGTGCTCGCCAACCCCTTTGGCCATCGCCTCTACGAAAGATTGCTTGTTTCGTAGACTTGCCTGCAACGGCGTGCCGTTGTCGTTGCCGACGCTCTTTGCGGTAATGATTGCCGCTTCCCAACGGTTGGTACCGATCCCTCGGCCCTCCGACACGCAAAGCGAATGCGCCATCGCGAAAATCAGCGCGGCTGCAAAGCCGATGATGCCGATCCGCTCTTCCAGGCTACGGAGTCGTGAGGCTCGAGGGAGGTTGACCGGCGAACTCTTGATGGAACGGAATGGCTTGTTCATGGGCGTCTCCTCGGACACGAACACGCGGATCCATGGCCACGCCAAGGTTGTCAGGCGTGGAGGCGACATCGCAAATCGAGAGGATTGTCCGCGGCGATCAGGTCCGCAGCGGGGGCGCGCGTGGATGAACGGCTCCGTCAGCCGACAGCCGCGCCGGGCGGTACAGCCAAGGTCGGGTACCTGTGGAAACGCTGACATGTGGCTCGAAGAAAATCCAACCGCTGTCCGTCGGCACACCCGTTGGCTGCACCGACATGTTGCAGCTGATCGTGCAGCATTCCGGCCGCTGCGAATTCTCTCCGTCTGAGCCGCCCGAATGAATTCCGCCATCGCTTGTGACGCAAATCGAGTTTCCGAATGCGTCGAGCTGAGGATGCGGCCCAGCGGAGCCGATCGCGAACGCGCTGCCTATCGACTGCAGAATGAGCACGCAGGCCGCTGCTATCGCGACCCTGCAGCTCGTTTTTCTGCCCCGATGCTTCACGCTGTTTCCTTCAGGATCTTCGAGTGGCTCGTGGCCATCGATCGAACATGCGGCTGATATAGCCCGTCTCCCGTTCGCGATGTTTGTCCCCGGTCAAATTGGTGAGCGAATTGAGCTGCACACGGGTGCTCAGGCAGCGGACACGCCGCGGTATCGGCCAGGCTTGTGATTGATAGCCAAGATCATGTTGACGATCGTGGCGCCGAGAACCGAGAGCGCAAGATGGGTTGTCGTTAGGACAAAGCATGCTGCCGTCAGAATCGCCAGATCGATGGCTAGTTGGACATAGCCAGCCCTCACGCCCCAAGTCTCCTGAAGAAAGATCGCCAGGATGTTGACCCCGCCAAGTCCAGTTTTGTGACGAAACAGCATGAGAAGTCCGGTGCCGGAAAGCGCGCTTCCGATAACCGTTGCATACACCGGATCGAGGAGGGAGAAGTCGACCCATGACGTCGTAAAGCGTGAAAACACGGAAACAAGCAGCACAGCAACGAAAGTTCGTAGCGTGAATCGCCAGCCCATGCGCCTGAGCGCGAGCGCATAGAACGGTACGTTGATGAGGAAGAAAATGAGCCAAAAGCCCGTGTTGGTGACGTACTGCAAAAGCAGCGCCATGCCTGCCATTCCACCGACAAGCAGCATGGTCTTGCCGTAGATCATCATGCCCAATGCGACAAAGAGCGTGCCCAGGATCATCGCCAGCGCATCTTCGTAGAGCTTGTGCGGTTCGGCTCCTTCATCCATCGCTTCGTACCCGGGCTCTGTTGATTTCACCGTTTCCCAGAACCGGAGGCACGGTATCGCCCATCGAAGCAGGCAAATCACATTGGCGGGAACGGTTCGTTGTGCTGGCGCAAACAGCACCGACGGGGAATGAGAGGCGCGATCTCTCCTAGGGAGTTGATATAGCGCAAAGTAATTGGCCGGGTTCTGTGGCCTCGTGTTGCCTTGGAAACAACCGCGGCGCCCATGCAGACATCCCAGGACGGATCAGTGACACAAGCGGTTCGAGGCGATCGATCTGTGTCGATGTCTCGGATATCGGCCAATGGCCCCTGTCAAAAGCCAGGCAGTCTCGCGCGCGAAGTAGCCTTGGCCGTCACCAATGCCATCCTGGACCATTCTCTGAAGCCAGGCACCAAGCTCTGCGAACAAGCGCTGGCGGAAGTATTCGGTGTCAGCCGAACGGTCGTCCGCCAGGCCATCATTCTGCTCGGGACCGAAGGACTCGTCGTGATTGAACGTTACCGAGGCGCGTTCGTTTCCAAGCCCGACTTCAACGAGGCGTTGGAAGTCTGCGAGTCCTTGGTCATGATCGAACAGGCGGCAGCAGCCTATCTTGTCAGGCATCTGGGCGAGGCCGAATGGTCCGAGATCAAGCGCCGGGTTGCCGAAGCTCGGCGACCCGAGGAACCGGGCACGAGTGAGCCGTCATGTGACCAGGATTTTCATTCGCTGCTCATTGAATGGACGGGAAATGAGGTCGCTCGATCCATTCACGCCCGGCTTTTTCGCCGGATGGAGATTGTCAGATCCTTGGCTCGCCCTGATGCCGATTACCGAGTGCAGGCGGAGCAAAACTGCAAGATGGTGGATCTATTGGCGCGGGGCCAGTTCCGCCAAGCTGCCATCATGATAGAGCGGCGCCGCATGGCGCCCATCCGGAGCGGATATGCCGAACGCCTTTACGAGATGCGCCCAGACGATGCGCGGATCTGCCTCGCGGATTGGCAAAGTCGGAGCCTATCGACACCTACAATGTTGGCCGAGCGTGCCGGACCAAATCGGAACAATGCGTGACTTGCTGGCGTTCAGTATCCATCAGGCATCTCCCAACGACATCTCATTTCAAGTTCATCAGAAATTGCGCCTCGAGAGGAGCGCAACTAAAACTCAGATACTGCTGTCAGGGGAGGGGACAATGACGGAGCTAAAGTACGGTGGATTTTCGCTGGGCCGTATCAACGCGAAACGCAATCACCGCAAGGCCGAGGCCTATTGGCTAGGCTTCTTAGAAGGTGTCTTGGCAAGCGAGTCGATCGAGAACCTGGAAATCGACTCCATTCGAGCCGAAGCGGCGCAACTGCTCTGCCTGTTCGGTGACGAAGATGCCGCTGATCTCATTCAGGATCTGGACACCGCCTACAACGACTACCACGGCGAAATCTACGGCGTGATCTCCGGCATTGTCGACTATCGCTCGAGGCCTTTCGACCAAGCACCAGAGCCTAAGGACCACTGTAACCGCTTCTTTGGCTTCTGCGCGGGTATTGCCTGCGACGGCCGCCTCAAGGTCAACGAGGTCGAGAAGCTGATTGGCATGATTGACCAGGACACCGAGTTCTTGGACGACGCCAGGATAGCGGGTTTGCGGAAAGTTGCTGCCGAAGCAATCTCCGACAGGCAGCTGTCGGCGGAGGAAGAAGAAGACATCAGCGAATGGATTGCCCGGCTGGTCGGCGACAGTTGCGCCGACACGGGGCTGCCAACCTATGGAAACAGTCCATCGATTGACGGAGTTCTCAGGGACCCGGCCACGGTTGTGTTCGAGAACGCAGCATTCGTGGTGACCGGGGCGTTCAGCATGGCCCCACGCAAGGTCATCGAGAGTTGGATCGCCAGCAGGGGAGGAGTCGTCACCAAGAGCATCTCCCGCAGCACTGACTATTTGATCGTCGCTGCTGTCGCTTCGCGTGACTGGCTTCACAGCCACCAAGGAACGAAAATCATCGAGGCGAGGAAGCTCCACGAGCAGGGAGGCCGCCCTCATTTTGTCGACGAGCTGACGTTCCGAAAAGCTCTGGAGCTTTGCGGCATTCGGTAGCAAAAACCACCAAGTTTGCGGATCGAGCACCTTGCGGGCCTCAACTTCCTCGATCAGAGCTTGGAACTGGTCGAGCAAATGGGGCTGCGCGTAATTCGACTATCCGTTGATAGCGAGAGGAGCCTTAGATCGCTCGTCTCGTCTCGTCTCATTCGTCGTCGGCAGCCAGGGTTGCCTCAAGATCAACATCGACATCCCCGACCAGTGCTTGCATCCGATCATGCAGCGCCCCGTCGAACGCCTTCAGCCGCTCCGGGTGCGCTTGAATATCTGCTTCGAGAAGATTCAGAGATGCGCCCCGAGCGCCGGATCGGCGGCCTCGGGCAGCCCCTCGTCGCCCTTCCCAAGCTTCAGATGCTTTGCATCGGTGCACTCCTGGCTTCTTTTCCGGTGATTTGGGCCAACGCCTATCCCTGGCCCAGGTTTGTTATGCGGACTATGCGGGTTTGGCACTGCACCTGCAGTTTTGAGGCTCGAACAGAAATCGCGTCACAATGCACTCACACGTGTCAAAAATCCAGATTCATTGACTAGGGCCGCGGATTACCTAATGCCGAACCTTTATCCATGGAGGTGGCTTGTCGGCTGCTGCTTGATCCGGAGGCGGCCGCTCAAGCGCCCGAATCTGGCAGAGTTTCCGCTATCTTCTTGGCCCCGATCAGTTCAAGACAGTAGGGAACCGCCGGAAATACGGCGGCAAGGCAGATGCTGATCGAGGCAGGCTTGCCCGGCAGATTTATGATCAGGGAACGCCCTCGAACGCCCGCCGTTTGACGCGACAAGATGGCGGTCGGCACTTGCTCCAGACTTACCCGTCGCATCAATTCGCCGAAGCCGGGCAACTCTTTCGTCAAGACCTGCTGAGTAGCTTCCACTGTCAGGTCGCGCGGGGCAGGGCCCGTGCCGCCAGTAGTCAGGACGAGGTCGACGCCGTCTGTGTCGCATAGTTCGAGAAGCACATTTCTGACACTTTCGACCCCATCCGGAACGATCCTTCGGACGAACTCACATGGACGTGCCATCGAACGCCACAGCCATTGCTCCACGGCCGGACCGCTCAAATCTTCGTACTCGCCGCGGCTTGCCCGGTCGGAGACAGTGACGATCGCGATCCGCGCAAGGGCGTTTTCTGAATTCAACGTCATCAGGTGCTTTGGCCTTCACTGTGAAAACCCGGCTTGCCGCTGAGGTACCCGTCTACCATCCCTCCCGGAAGATCGAGGCACGACAAGGCAAATCTCGTCGAGGCCGGCGATTGGGCGCCGTCAAGCAGGCCGCGATAGGCTTCGGCGACCGCCACCATGTCGGCAGTATGGGGAGATAGGCGCAAGCGCCGGATGCCCTGCGCGCGCAAGTCCTCAGGTGTAGGACAGAAAGCCTGCACCTGGTTGGAGAGTGTCTGAACGCCGTTGACGGCAAGAAATTCCTGTCCGCCGATCGTATCGACCGCAAGGCCGTCAGGGTCCTGTTCACACGTAAACTGGCAGGAATCCTTGTGAAGATTGTTCAGCCTCGCGTGATAGCAGCGACCAGAAAGGGCCAGCGGCAGTCTCCCGAATGCGAAGATCTCAAAATCGACGTCGGAACAGTTGCGGGCAATGCTGCCGATGGCATCCAACGAAAGTTCGACCGGGGGGCAAATGGTGCGTGCGCCACGCGCAGCGAAAAACCGGGCAGTGGATTCGTTGTAGACATTCACGAACGGCCCAATCACGAAGGCCTGTCCGGAACGGGCTGGGATGGCCGTCACGTCGTTGATTTCGACTAGCCGCCCCTCGCTGCACCAATCGTTTACGGCCCTGCGCTCCCGAACCGTGGCAGGTGCGGCAAGCGTGGAGAGCACGACTTCCTTGCCGCCGCGCTCGAGCCGCTCGATTACTTCGGGCCAAATCGAATCGGAGAACGGCATTCTCTTTCCGCAGACGACTTCGCCGACATGCACCCTGTCGACGGCAGCCTGATCCGCGATCCGCCTGTAGAAATCCGCCAACCGATCGGCTGGCCAGTGGAAAAAGACCGGGCCAAGGGTCAATGCAATTCTTGGCATTACGCTCATCTCCACGTCTTCTTGTAGGCGCCTTCGGTCTGCCGTCCTCCCTCGGACATGCCAGCCAGGATCCGGTCGATCTCGGCCGCATCGCCCCCTGCCTCGACCGCGTCGACGGCCCTCCGGAAAGCACGGACCACCTCGGTGACGTATGCTTTGCCGCGCTGGCGACCCTCGATCTTCAAGGCTGTGACTCCGGCCGCTTTCAGTCCCGCAAGCACTCCGCCAGCGTTCAGGCTGACTGGGTCTTCGAACAGGTAGGATGTCTTGCCGCCGGCCGTGAAGCGGCCCTTGCACAGGGTTGGATATCCGGTCGGCTGACTCTGGGCATAGCGATCGATAGTAAAGCCGGCGAGCCGCGCCGCAGTCCCCTCGGCGTCATCCTCATAGGTGACGTGTTCCGGCGGCGAACAGACGCCGCTCAGATTGGGGGACTTTCCGGTGGCGTAGGAAGACAGGTAGCAGCGGCCTTCGACCATGACGCAAAGGCCTCCGAACACGAACGCCTCGGTCTCCACGTCGATCATGCGATTGAGCGCGGCTATCTCCTGGACTGAAAGCACTCGCGGAAGGACAACGCGCCTGACACGGAACGCGTCGACATAGAACTTGACGGCCTCTGGGGTCGATGCGGCCGCCTGCACGGACAGGTGAAGGCGTAGCCCTGGATGGCAATTCGCGGCATGGTCCAGGACAGCCAAATCCGCCGCGATGACTGCGTCCGCTCCGCATTGAGCGGCCTCGTCCACGGCCTTGTGCCATAGGTCCACGCGGCCAGGCTGAGCGAATGTGTTTATCGCGACGAGTACCTTTTTCCCGTGATCGTGGGCAAATCGCACGCCTTCTGCCAACTCGGCGGTCGAGAAGTTCAAGCCGGGAAAATTCCGGGCATTGGTCTCGTTGCGGAACCCGCAGTACACGGCATCGGCGCCTGCGACGACTGCTGCACGCAAGGTGGCTGGCGTGCCGGCTGGACAGATCAATTCCATTGGCTGATTGCTCATGGTCAGGAACGCTCCCCTTGGTCCAATCCCCGACACGCAAGCCGCCTGGCGGCACGAAGGCTGCCGAGTATGGCGTTGTCCGCGAGGCGCCCCAGGGCACCGTGGAGACCCAGCAGGTCCGCTGGCCGCAACTCGGCATCGTCAATGGCATTTCTAAGCGCCAGCACAGCTTCCGTACGGCCGCCGATTGAGACGATGCGCCTGAAGAAAAGAGCGTCGCCATCAAGACTGCCATCGAGCAACCCCAACAGCATCAAGATGGGGCCACTGATAAAGACGGCTGCGGACGATGTCTCCGACTTGCCGACGACACGGACAAGAGAGCGCTCCCCGTCCGGCACGACAAGAAAGGCAAAGGAAAGATCGGTTGGATCGACGAAGAAGCACGCGGACTTATGCTCGCCTAGTCGATCGAAGAGGTTTGGCTGCCTTTTGGCAAGGTCGCGGAGGGCCTTCGTTAGAAGGGTTCCGAGCGGCAGAGCGCCGATTTTGGGAAACAGGATTCGGGCGAGCGGCAAGGAGCCGTCCCTTTGTTCGTCGGCCATGCTGTCTCCCTCGGTGAATCCGCTTTGCTGGCGGTCTTAGGGACGAAAGCCACGGCGCTGTTTGTCGAATCTCAAAGAACAAACAGATTCCTCCTTGGTCCGCGCGATCGAGCTTAGAAGTCTCCCAAGCGAGGACGCGCAAGGAAGCCGTCTTCGATGCAGTCTGGAGCTAGGCTGCGGACATCCGCCTCGTCTCTCGGAATGAACTGAAGATCGAAACCAGTTCCCGCAATCGCCGCCGGAAGGAGGTCGGAGGCCGCCAAAGGGTGCTGCAAGGCACAAAGCAGTTCGGCCCGTGCAAAATCCCTCTCGCCCGCCCGATCAAGCCGCGGCTTCTCGAACGGCAGTCGTCCTCGCTGAATGCTTCCTTGAAAGCAAGTCGACCGCAGGGAGACGATTGCCGCTTCCAACAGTCGTGCGCAGTGCGCTCCAATGTGCATTCGCCACCCATGCTCCGTTGCAGGAAGGCATGGATACCGCCCCTCGACCGCGCGCGCTTTGTGCCAACGCAAAGAGCGTCGCCGGATGTTTGTGAAAGGTCAAAGACGGGAGCCAGTCACCGTGGCAAACGTGCGCCGTCGCCCGCGTCGCGCGACGGGATTTGTACTTATGCATCATAGATCGCTGCCGCTTTTCAATGACCTCTCCTCGTTCCTGTCGCACCTGGACGAGCGAGGAGACGTACGGCATGTCCAGGCACCTGTTTCGATGCACCTCGAAGCAACCGAGGTGCATCGGCGCACGATCGCCAAGGGCGGGCCAGTGCTGAGGTTGGAGAAGCCGATCGATGCGCAGGGAAGGGTATCGACCTTTCCTGTCGTGACGAACTTGTTTGGGACGCGAGCGCGCGTCGCCGCCGGGTTGGGCACCGACCTCAATGGCCTGGACTCGTTCGGGAAGCTTCTCGCCTGGATGAGGTCCCCGCAGGCGCCAAGGACACTGGGCGAAGCGCGAGACTTACTCCCGGCGGCTCGCAGCGCGCTCCTGGCACGGCCAAGGATCGTAAAAGCGCCTCCCAGTTGGAGCGAAATCCCGCCCGACCTGTCCCTCCTTCCAGTCCAGACATGCTGGCCAGGTGACGCGGGCCCGCTGATTACCTGGCCCGTAGTCGTGACCCGCGCACCTGGAGCTGACGATCCAGGAACGTACAACCTGGGCATTTACCGAATGCAGGTGATCGATAAGGATCGCGCAATAGTCCGTTGGTTGCCGATGCGCGGCGGTGCGGCGCACCACCGTATGTGGGCGGCCCGCTGCATCGACATGCCTGTCGCAGTGGTTATCGGCGCCGATCCAGCAACGCTGCTCGCTGCCGTAATGCCGGTGCCCGAGGGCGTGACCGAACTTGCGTTGTCCGGCATGATCGGAAACAAGCGACCACGGCTGACCGCGTGCGGCAGTATCCCGCTACACGTTCCTGCAACAGCCGAGATTGTGCTGGAAGGCACCGTATCCGCCAAGGAAACTGCTCTGGAGGGCCCGTTTGGCGACCATACCGGATACTACAATGGCGCTGAGCAATATCCGGTGTTTCGCCTCAACAGAATCCGGGTCCGTGACCAGGCCTGTTATCTGACCACCTACACCGGAAGGGCTCCTGACGAGCCCTCGGTATTGGGCGACGCTCTTACTGACGTGTTCAAGCCACTTCTTCGGCAACAGATCCCAGAAATCCGTGACGTCTGGCTTCCGCCGGAAGCCAGCTCCTACAGGATCGCCGTTCTGTCCATCGCCAAGAAGTACCCGGGGCAGGCGCGTCGTGTGATGATGGGCTTCTGGTCTCTGCTGCCGCAGTTTTCCATGACGAAAATGCTCATCGTGGTCGACGACGACATCGACATACGTTCGTGGCCGGACGTGATGTGGGCAATCGGAACGCGCATGGACCCCTCCCGTGACCTGATGACCGTGGACCGCACTCCGATCGATCACCTCGATTTCGTGTCTCCGCTTGAAGGGTTGGGAGGGAAACTCGGCATCGACGCAACGCGAAAAGTCGGATCAGAGACCATACGGGACTGGGGAAGCGAATTGCGCATGTGTCCAGAGATCGATCGGCAAGTGTCGCAGCGATGGAATGAAATCTTCCCGGAGTTCGGATAACGCCATGACCAAGCGCATCATTTTGGGAATAGCGGGGGCCTCGGGTTCTGGCCTGGCCCTCGAAACCCTCCGGCAGTTGGCCAAGGCTGGAGCTGAAACGCACCTGGTGGTTTCGATGGGCGCCAGAGCAACCATCCAGCATGAACTCGGTGATGAGGGCCTTGCCCGCATCACCGAACTGGCAAGCCGAGTTCACTCGCCTCACGACATGACAGCTCCGATCGCCAGCGGGTCTTTCCCAAACGACGGCATGATCGTCGTTCCCTGCTCCATGCGCACGTTGTCCGCGATAGCGCATGGATTAGGCGATAACCTGCTGACCAGGGCAGCCGACGTCGCCCTCAAGGAAAAACGCCGACTGGTGGTCGTTCCCCGTGAGGCGCCCCTGCACGAAGGTCACTTGCGGTCGATGCTGACGCTGGCAAGGCTGGGAGCGACGATTGCGCCTCCGATGCCACCGTTCTACGTGGGCATGCACAGCATCGACGAGATGCTCAGGGAGATCGCAGCGCGGCTGCTGAACTGGGTGGGCGTTGATCCAGGCAGCGCGATGACCCGATGGAGCGACCTGCCACAAGGTCGGCTGCCTTCACGCGAAATGGACATCTGAGACTGCCAGGGGCCTGTTGATACGCGCCGGCCTTAGCGTACCCGTTCTTCAACCTGCCGTGCAGGCGGAACTGGCCTCGTCAAGATGAACGCAGCCGCGGCCAACATAGCCGTGGCCTGCATGGTGATCGCCACCAGAGGCACGCCAGCCAGCACCGATAGAGTCAGCGCCAGCACCATGGAAAACAGAGCAAGTCTCTTCGCGCGGCGTGAGATCGCGCCGTAAGCCCGCCAATCCCTGATAGCTCGGCCAACTTGCGGATGTGCCAAAAGCCGCGAGTGGAGTTGCCGAGAACTCCTTGAGTAACAGAACGCGGCGAGAACCAGGAAAGGAGTAGTCGGAATCAGCGGAAGAATGGCGCCTATCAATCCCGCGAAGAGGGCGGAAGTGCCAGCCGCCAGCCAAATCAGCTGGCGGATACGATGAAGTGTCACGACTGCGAAGGCTCCGCTCCGTCAGCAGGCAGGATCGCCAGGCTCCTCATGCACAGCGCGCCTTCTCCCGATGTGGCAGCCACTTCGTCGAAGAGCAGCGCCAGCTCCGTATAGACGCTGCGGTCGGGCTCTGCCGCAGCCAGTTCATCGACTTCGCGGAGCAGATCTACGATGGCCTCTATCCGCTCTCGGTGCTGCCTCGCCCGTACGAGGTGTTCGCGCTGGACGCGCCTTTGCTCGAGCGCGGTAAAGCGCGTCAAAGCATCATCGAGCCGGGCACGACATTCGCAGTCCAAGTCTACGCCAGCAATGACAGTCTTTATGCGGCGCACCACCGAGCCATCTGCATGGCGATCGACGCCACCGAGTGCGTTGTAACTCATTTGTCAGCTACCTTCGCATGTTCGTTGGAGTTCTATCTGCCGCCTTTGCCGACCGGAGCTGGGCGCGGAAGCAAAGCAGCCCGCGCCACCGCTTCCTTCAATTGGGGAAAGGTCGCCTGAAGGACCTCCCGGTCGGTCGCCTCTGAAGCACGGTGGAGAATCTCGACAGTATGAACCAGGGTTTCAGACTGATCGTTGGGGCGACCTGCAATTCGGCTGGCCGCAGCCTCCAACTCGTAGCTTGCTTTGTGAATGCTCGCGTAGTCGTCCGTCGCCAGCGCCTGCTCGACCTTAGACAGTGCCCTCCGCATCATGGCGCTTGCTTCTTCCACAGTGCGGGGAATTTCCACGGCATAGTGTTTTGCGGGCTGTCCCATAGTCCCGGCGGTCGGCAAGCCGACTGCTGCCGCCAAGAGAATAGCAGCGCTGATGCCGCTTCCCAGGGTGAGCTTCTGAACCCAGGCAGTCATCTCTGCTCCTTTGATCGCTATGCGTCGTAAATCAGCAACCGAGCAACGAATTGTGCCCGGGCGATTGATATCTACACCTGGGCCGCACTTTTCCGTTTGCGCTGGCGCAAACACGATGTTGGAGTTTGAGCCGTGCCCGGTCGACGGTTGCGCCCTGCCTCGGACCGCTCACGCGGCAATATCGCTCACTGCAGCGCGGTTGCGACGCGACGCCGACTGTGAAAAAATCTGCGAGCAACTGAGGGAATGTCTTGGGCCGAGTCGACCGTTCGCTGATTGCCGGGCTCCCGCTGTTCGCAGGAATTGCGCCAGAAGGACTCGACAGAATACTGGCGGGAGCGCGATCCACGCGATATGCGAAGGATTCGGCCATCTTCGAACAAGAAGAAGAGGCCCACGCGTTCTTCCTTCTGCTGGATGGGCATATCCGAGTTGTGCGAAGCACTCCTGAGGGACAGCAGGTCATAGTTAGATACATCAGTGCTGGCGAGATATTCGGAATAGCGTCGGCGCTCGGACGCACGACTTACCCGGCCACTGCGTTCGCAGTAGTGGACTGTGTCGCGCTTTCGTGGCCCACCTCTATGTGGTCAGAGCTGTCCGCTCAGTTTCCGAGCTTTGGCGCAAATACGTACAAGACAGTTGGCACCCGACTTCAGGACACGCACACGCGCGTCGTGGAAATGGCCACGGAACAAGTCGAACAGCGCGTGGCTCATGCCCTGCTGAGGCTCCTGGAGCAGACAGGGAAGAAGACAGACGAAGGAATCCTTATCGACTTTCCGATCTCGCGGCAGGACATAGCAGAGATGACGGGCACGACGCTGCATACCGTGAGCCGGCTGCTGAGCGCGTGGGAAGACAAAGGGCTGATACGGAGCGGACGTCAGAAGGTCACAGTGGTCGACCCGCATAAGCTGATGTTGGTTACCAATGGTCGGAGCGAACGGAGCTAGCCTGCGTTTGCCTGTCGATCAATTGCAGCCGCCAGCTGATTCAGAAAAGAAGTTTCATCCAACTCGTATTCTCGACAAGCGTCGGATACGGTATGAAACGACCCGATAGGGCAACCTACACACAGCATCCGATTTGCGAGAAACACCCGGATTGTGTTGGGCCAGAGTTTCATCACGTCGTCGACCGCAAGGTCCGGGTCAAAGCGCTTGCTTGAAGCCATCTCATTTTTCCCATGCATTTCGTCTTAGCATCGCCGATCCGGCCATCCTTTCGTTGCGCTCCGTCAATCAACGCGGAAGTTCGGCGTCGGAAAAGCGGGTGACGATTCGTGCATCTTTGCGCCTTCGCAACGACATCGGCTGACGCGTGACTAGGCTGCCATTCGCTGAACGAGACGGAGAACGACTATGGCGATGGTTCGCTGGGCCCCAGACGGCCCTGAGATTGATGCGACCGTGGCTGCTCGCGGAATGAAACTGGCTGTCGAGTACTTCCTAAGGCAGATCCAGCAAGGAAACATCAGGTGCTTGGTCGAACGGGGAGTTGGCGACGATGAAGGACGGCATCGCCTGTCCTTTAAATATCGCGATCGCGAGCTGCTTCTAATCGTTGCCGATGACGGTCAAGTCCTAAGCGAGGAGCTGACTATGGCGCCTCGCAAGTTCGTCTGGAAATAAGCAAGCCGATTTGGCTAGGATCTTCCCTGAGCTGGACCGTCGCCGTCGTCATCGTCATCAGGCGCAATCAGATCGATCAAGGCGGCCACTCGGCTTCCTGGCAGCGGCCGGCCTTCACCCACCCTACGGCTGGCGCGAGCGTTTCGGCCTGGCATCATCCTGATCGAACGCGCTGGAACAGGGTTCGCGCTCCTCAAGGATCTACCCCTAGTCTACCGGGACGCGTACCTCCCCAAGAGCACTCCTCGCAGCGACAAGGTTAGCCGTGTCGCCGGTGTGTCCTCGCTCATTGAGCAAGGAAGGGTGCTCATCCCGGAAGTTGCCTTGTGGTGGAGCGCGACGAATTCCTGAAAGAGGTGTTGGCCTTTGCTCATCTCAAGACCTCAGTTCAGCCGCTTGTCGGCCGAGCTTCGGTTGTCGACGGCGATACCATCGAAATACGTGGTGAACGCGTCCGTATCAACGGAATTGACGCACCGGAATCAGCCCAAGTCTGTAAGGATGCAAAGGGCGCGAACTATCGGTGTGGCTCAGTCGCAGCTGCAGCCCTTGCAGAGTATCTCGTACGATCCTCCCCAACCCGTTGCGAGTTCGTCGACCGTGATCGCTATGGCCGCTTTATCGGCAATTGCCGCCGCGCTGATGGCAAGGACATTGCTGAATGGCTGGCCCGCAACGGCTACGCGCTGGATTGGCCGCGTTATAACAATGGAGTCTACGCATCCCATCAAGAAACCGCCAAAGCCAAGCGGATTGGCGTCTGGTCGGGCAAATTCCAAACACCATGGGATTGGCGCGCTGAGCAACGAGGCGAGACTGCTGAACCCGCGATTGTCCATGTACCAGAGGAGCCGGCCACGACGACGCCGAGCTATGGCCTGGTGTCGTCATCCTGTCGGATCAAGGGGAACATCGCAGCCAACGGCGATCGCATCTATCACATCCCAGACCAGAAATTTTACGCGAAGACAAAGGTCACTGCCTCAAAAGGCGAGCGCTGGTTCTGTTCAGAAGTGGACGCGCGGCAAGCCGGCTGGCGGCCCGCCCGCCAGTGACATGAGCTAGTCCGGTGCCTGGTTATAGTGTCCTGGGCGCTTGGGGGATTAAGGAACATTCGCCTCACCGGCAGCAAGGATGAAATCGAATACCGCGCCGAGAAGGTCAAAAAAATGTGGTGCTGCGGACAGAGTTCCTGAAGAAAGCATAGCCGGTCCAGATCAAGCCCGATTGCTAAATGTGTAGGATGATGAAGACCAGTGCAGCTATGGGTAGCGCGACACACAGGGTGAGAAGCGTGTCGCGGCCAACGGCTTCCCAATAGCGGCGGCGCGCAATCGCTCGCCACTGGCAAAGACAACCGCGGTTTTCGCTCCCGCAATCTCGCTGGACTCGGACGTACCTTGCAAATTGCGGGATCGCGGCGGCGGTCTCGCGACCCCGCACTCCGGATTGACGGCTACTTTGCCGCTACCGTGATGCGGCCTTTCATGTTGGGGTGAAAGCGGCAGTAGTAATCGATCGCCTCCGCCTTCTCGACGACGAGACTTCCCGACTTCTTGACGGGAAGCACCACCTCCCAGCCGCCCTTCACCGTGGCTGTGTGGGCAAATCTATCTTTGTTGACCCACTCGATGGTGTCGCCAATCTTCGCGCTGACCTCGGTCGGCGTGAACGCCATCTTGTCGACCGTGACGGTTATGGTTTCGGCCAGAGCCGGAACGGCACCCATGTTCAGCACCAGTGCGATAGTGACCCACGACAGCATGGCCTTATCTCCCCTATTTGAGTTCAGCCCCGACGTGCTCGGCATGCTGCTGGTGGCCCTGGAATAATTTGAGCCCGGTTTCCAGCAGGCTCTTCAGTTCGGCGTTCTCGGCTGTCGGGATCAGCAAGGTCTCAAGCGCGCCGTTGACCTGCTTGTGGTAGGCAACTTCGTTGTCGAGATAAGCCTTGTCGAACACCGCACCGTCGAGCTTCTCGAGCTTCGCGCGCTCATCGGCAGAAGCCTGGGTCAAAGCCTTGCTGGTATCGTTGTCCTCGGGCGTCACGTTGAGCTTCTTGACCAGATCGAGCGCCTGCACATTCACGGCCTCGTGATCGCGCACCATGGACTCGGCAAAGTCCACCACAGCCTTGTTCTTGGATTTCGAAATGGCGAGCTTGGCCATATCGACGTCGAGCACGCCGGCCGTGTAGGCGATATGTGCGATCTGCGGATCAGTGGGTTTGTCGGCTGCCTGCGCGAATGGCGTGGCGCCGAACAGGTGGAGCGCGGCCAACGCCGCGATCGATCGAATGTACATGCGAACCTCCTTGACCCGGGAATACCAAAGGGCGTCGGGCCTTGCTTCCAGTTGACGATCATTGGATGCTGGGCGGGGGAAAACGTTCCCGGAAAAATGCAAGTATTCCAGCATGATCGAAGGGTGGTGTTGGACGCACTTATTGCGGGAAGCCGAGTTGCTTCATCACGGCGGTGGCAAGGCGTTCGCAACGCTGGCCCGCAAAGGGGAACGCATCCATCAGGACGGGCCCGATCTGTTCGTCCAGATGCTTGCGCACGAGCGTCCGAGCGCGGTGAAGCCTCGTCTTAACCGTCTCCGGTCGTATGCCGACCAATTGAGCTGTCTCTTCGATGCTCAGACCCTCGATCACTCTTGCGACAAAAACCGTTCGATAGACATCGGGAAGGCTGTCGGTCGCCCGTTCGACGAGTTGCAGGATCTGCCGTTGCGCCATGGTCCGCTCCGGGTCGTCGGTGCTTGCGTTGAGAGGAAATTGAATGATTTGGGCCTCGGCGCTGCCCGGCTGCGAGAGGTCGGCTGCACGCCGCTTCTTGCGCAGGCGCCCCAGCGCCTCGTTGATGACGATGCGAGAAAGCCATGTCGCCAGCGTGGAATCTCCGCGAAAGTCCTGCAGATGGGCAAAGGCGCTGACGTAAGCTTCCTGGACGATGTCCTCGGCTTCGCTGTTGTTGCGGACGACACCGCGGGCGAGGCGATAAAGCCGCTGGTTGTGGGTCTTCATGATCGTGCGGAACGCGGCGTCATCGCGCGCCATCGACCGATGCGCCAATTCGAGGTCGTCAGGAGCGGCGACGATTTCAGTCAGGTCGTTGCGAGCGTGGGGCATAAGGACCTCCTTGTAGCCCGATTAGATGCTGTTCGGCGCAAAAGGTTCCCGGCAACAAGTGGCGGCAGGGCACCCGCGGCCGTCACGTCGGTCGCAAGGATCCCGTTCCGCATCTTCCGCGACTGGACGGTCATGGCAATGCGCCGCGAGCCAAGAATGGACCGGCCCTCGGGGGGACATGGTGCCGAGGCGGGCCGCGATGTTGCGGTTATGAACACCTGCTTTTCTGATCCGTCCTGTAGTGACTGCCGCCCTCGTCTGAGATCACCCCAGGTGCATGCTTCGGTCCGTGGTCAGCGCGGGGCTGCCAACATGATGCTGGTTCAATGTAGTTCCGATGCGCCCATCTCATTGGCGTGCTTGATGTGGATCGGCTCAAGTCCGGACCACCGCATCATCGGAACCGCGTCCCTGGGGGACCTCGAGGGCCTACTGTCAGGCAGGCAACGGTTGCGAACTCAAGTCTTCAGGCCGCAAGTGGCACCGTCATGTCCGACTGGAAGTCGGTGTCATCGACCCACATCCTATGAAGGATCACACCGGTGCGCCGGGCCAAGGCAACCATGGCGCGCTTCCGGCCACGGCGGCGAGCGACCTGTGCTGCTCCCCAGGTTCTCAACCATGTCGAGCGGCCTCGGTGCATCATGACGGTCGCAGCTTGACACAACGCCCGGCGCAAGTTGACGTCGCCGGCCTTGGTGATGCCGCCTGAGACGTCGCGCTCGCCTGACTGGTTGCGCGACGGGGTGAGGCCGACCCATGGCCCTACCTTCTTCGATGAAGTGAACCGGGCGGGATCATCAATTGCCGATCGTTAGGTCAACGCCACAACTGCACCGATCCTTGGCATGGACATCAGCCGACGGCATACCGGGTCATACTGAGCAAGGTTGCGGACGTGACGCTCCAGTCCTGCCAATTCATGCCGCAAGGACGCCCGCGCCCGAAGCATCGGTTCTGTCGCGGCTTCGAGCATGGGATTGCCGAGCGCCAGTTCGCGGATGCGAAGGTCGAACCTGCCGCGAGATATGGCGCCCACCTTGAGCCCGAAGTTCCGCAACACCCCACGCAGAGACATCTCCAAAGCGATCATGCTCTGCTGAACGGCCTTGCGAGCTCCGAGCACGGCGCGGACCTCTTGCGATGAGACGGATTTGCAGTGAACGGTTCGGAACCACCCGAGGTGGAGCAGCCGTGCAATTCCCTCGGCAATTCGCCGATCCGTCTTGATCGGCATTGCTTTTAGCGCTCCTCTTGCCTGGGCTTCCATCAGCACGACGTCCAAGTCGGCTTCGGTCAACCCGCGATGCAGCCACTGCGACAAGGGGCAAGCCTCAAGGCCAATGGCGGCAATGGTACTCTGCTGTTCCCTGATCCAGCACACAAGCGCTTCGGGCTCACAGGCAATCTCCGCCTCCTTTACGATGTTGCCCTGCTCGCCGACCAAACAGATCGCGGTCTTCGCCAGCGACACATCCAATCCAATGAACAGTTTCATCCCGTAATCCTCCTGTAAGATCAGATACGGGAACGTCGCCAGCTGACCGGTCAGTGCGGATTCCGATTCAAACCGGCCGGGTATTCCGATTTGAAGCCGGCCACCATTCCGGAATGAAGCCGGCCGGGATTCCGATCAATAACCGGCCACTTTCGAGGGACTGAAGAGCACCACCTGGGTCAGCAACTGCGGCATGACGCTCCTTGTATCGAACAAGGAAAGCGTAATGCCCGCAAAGAGGAAGCTGACCATGAGACAATTGAGACAAATGCTCCGGCTTGCCGGGGACGGAACCAGCGCCCGGGACCTCGCGCTGACGCTCGGGGTGGCGCGTAGCACCATTCAGGATAGCCTCAAGCGTGCCGCGGCTTCAGGCCTGAACTGGCCGTTGCCGGGTGAACTGACCGACGATGCTCTTGAGGGCAAGCTGTTCGCACGGGCCGGGGTCAAGCAAGGCATGCGGCGGCGGCCTGAACCGAACTGGGCCGACCTTGTCGTTGAGCTCAAGAAGCCGGGCGTTACGCTTCTCATTTTGTGGGAGGAATATCGCGCCGTTCATCCCGGCGGCTATGGCTACAGCCGCTTCTGCGATCTGTTTCGCGGTTTCGAACGACGGCTTTCGCCGACGATGCGGCAGCATCACGTCGCCGGCGACAAGGTCTTCGTCGACTATTCGGGCAAGAAGATCGCCATTGTCGACCCGCGCACCGGCGAGATCCGCGAGGCGGAGATCTTCGTCGCCGTTCTCGGGGCCTCCAACTTCACCTACGCGGAAGCGACGTGGACGCAAACCCTGCCGGACTGGATCGGCGCCCATGTGCGGATGTTCCGTTCCTTCGAGGGCGTTCCCCGCCTGATCGTGCCCGACAATCTGAAGTCCGGCGCCAACCGGGCCTCCTTCTACGATCCGGAGATCAACCGCAGCTATGGCATGATGGCGTCGCATTATGGCGTCGGCGTCCTGCCGGCGCGGCCGAGACGCCCGAAGGACAAGGCGAAGGTAGAGAATGGGGTTCGTTTCGCCCAGACCTGTATCCTGGGCCGGATGCGGCGGCAGACCTTCTTCTCGCTCGCCGAGGCCAATGCCGCGATCGCGGAAGCTCTCGATCGCATCAACGATCATGTTATGCGCCGTCTTGGCGTCAGCCGCCGCCATCTTTTCCAGACGGTCGAAGGTCCCGCGCTCGCCAGCCTGCCTGTGGAGGATTACGAGTTCGCCGAATGGCGCTTCGCTCGTGTCGCCACCGACTACCACGTCGAGTTCAGCAACTTCTTCTATTCGGTGCCGCACGGCCTCATCCGCCAGCAGGTCGATCTCAGGGCGACGACCCGGACGATCGAGATATTCCACCGCGGCAAGCGGATTGCGGCTCATCAGCGCCGATATGGACCGACCCCGACCACATGCCTAGTTCCCACCGGCGATACGCCGAATGGACGCCGGATCGCTTCCGCCGTTGGGCCGCTTCGGTCGGACCACAGACCGAGGGGCTGATCGTCGCCATCCTGGCCAGCCGCCCGCATCCCGAGCAGGGCTTCAGAACATGCCTGGGGGTTCTGCGCCTGTTTCGCGACATCGAACGTGACCGCGTCGAGGCCGTATCCGCCCGCGCCATCGAGATCGGAGGGCTCACCTGCAAGGGCATCGCATCGATCAGGGCCAATCACAAAGCCGCAAGACCCGCCACCGAACCCGCCGCCGTCATGGACCACGCCAATCTGCGCGGCCCCGGCTACTTCCATTGAGGAGATATCGATCATGCTGACCCATCCCACCCTCGACATGCTTTGCGAACTCGGCCTTCATGGTATGGCCAAAGGCTTCCAGGACCTTGATGCGCAACCCGAAGCCCGAGCCCTCGAACATGGCGAATGGCTCGCCATTCTGCTCGAACGAGAGGCGACGCTGCGGCGCCAGAAGCGCTTCGAGGCACGCGCCCGCGCCGCAAGATTACGGCACGACGCACAGGTCGAAGACACCGACTTTCGCGTCGCCCGGGGGCTCGACCGCGGGGTCTTTCTCAAGCTGGCCAGCTGCGACTGGATCCGCCAGCGGCATGGCCTCTTGTTGACCGGCCCGGCCGGCGTCGGCAAGAGTTGGCTTGCCTGCGCGCTTGGACCTTGCCAGCGCCTTCAAGACTCTGGCGTATCGGCCGTCACCCCTTGCCGACCGATCTTCTCATTCTGGACGACTGGGGACCGGAGAAGCTGAACGACGATCAGCGGCGCGATCTCCTTGAGATCGTCGAAGACCGATACGAGCGGCGATCGATCATCGTCACCAGCCAGGTTCCCGTCGACCGCTGGTACGAAATCATCGGAAATCCCACCATCGCCGACGCCGTCCTCGATCGCCTCGTCCACAACGCCTACCGTATCGAGTTGTCCGGGGAGAGCCTGCGAAAACGGCGATCCATGTCACCACCGGATTCATCGCCTGCTTGACCTTCAACCGAACTCGAACCAAGCATCCAAAACGACCCAGGTTCAGACCCAGAAAGTGGCCGGCTTCAAATCGGAACGGTGGTCGGAATGAAATTGGAATAGGTGGCCGGCTTCAGTTCGGAATGCATGGCCGGCTTCGTCGGAATCCGCACCGGTCAGCGTGCAAGCGATAACATGAAGTGCGCGACGCGGGCCCCGTTACGGCATCTCATTGATCCAGAAGATCATGGTTGCTGCGATCCAGATTGCCGAAAAGAACGTGTGTTCACAGCGGTCGTAGCGCGTGGCAATGCGGCGCCAGTCCTTGAGTTTGGCGAAGAGGTTTTCGACCTTATGGCGCTGGCGGTAGATGGCCTTGTCGTGGGGGAATGGGATCTTGCGGCTTCGGCTTGATGGGATACAGGCAACGATGCCCTTGTCGGTGAGTGCCTGGCGGAACCAGACACTGTCGTAGCCTCGGTCGGCGATCAAGTGGGAGGCGGCCGGCAGTTGGTCAAGCACCATGGCAGCCCCCTTGTGGTCGCTGACCTGACCGGCGCTGAGCTTGCGGATGATGGGCCGTCCGGCCTGATCGCATACGGCGTGCAGCTTGGAGTTCAGCCCGCCCTTGGTGCGTCCGATATGGCGGGGAACAGCCCTTTTTTAGAAGGCTTGCCGCTGTCCGGTGAGCCTTCAGATGGGTCGCGTCGATCATGATCCGCTCCGGCTTGGGGCCATCCTGACTGAGCGCCATGAAGATCTTGTCGAACACTCCCAGCCGGCTCCAGTGCATGAAGCGGTTGTAGAGCGTCTTGTGCGGTCCATAGGCCTTTGGGCGCGTCCTTCCACTGCATGCCGTTGCGGATCAAATAGACAATCCCGCTTACCAGACGTCGGTCATCGACACGCGGCACCCCATGGGCCAACGGAAAATGCGGCGAAAGTCGCGCAATCCGCGCATGGCTCAGCAGAAACAAATCAACCATCAGGACCTCAAATGGAGAACCTGAATCACAGATCAAACCAAACTAATAAGTCCTGACCCTAGGTCAATACCGTTACTCAGCATCGCAGAGATGGGGCCGTCTCAACTCGGAAGTTGAAGTCTGCTAGCAATAGCAACGAGCCATCTGCGAATCTCTGCTTCATTGATGCCCGCTGCTTCCTCTTTCAACAGCAGTTCAACAGGTTCCGAGTGCCTACGCGCCTTGGCCAGCAACTCTCGACCATCGGCCGTGATTCGGAGACGATGGATGCGCTTGTTTTCTTGCGCCAGGGATTTCGAGATCAGTCCTCTGACAACAAGGCGCTGGACGACTTCATGCGCGCTTTGAGGCGTTAGCATCGAAAGACGAGAGAGTTCAGCACTCGAAATATTCGTATATGAACTGATCATCGTTAGTGCTGAATACTGCGCAAGGCTGAGACCGAGATCTACGAGGCTGCGGTCAACAGCTTGCTGTGCGGCGGTACTTGCTTGGCGCAAAAGATAAAGCAGGTGTCCCTCGAGACCTCGCCTGCCTTCGCCAATGGCTGGGATACTCGTTCCATCGCTTCGCTTCTGCACTATGTTGACTCCAATATCAGGGACCTGATAAATAAACGACTTCTGCGATAATCACTAGGGCGGCTATGAACCCGAACCGAACAGTTCCCGTCACGCAACGAACGCGCGTGAGACGTTTCCACAAACGCGGCTTCTACGATCGAGAGACAATACTGACCATATTGGACGCCGGCTTTCTGTGCCACGTTGGCTTCCTACATGACGGGCAACCATTTGTATTGCCGACGCTATATTGGCACGACTCCGAGAACTTGTACTTTCACGGTTCGACTGCAAGTCGAATGGTGAAGGCTGCTGCTGCGCAAACCATCTGCGTGAACATCACCCATCTCGATGCCCTCGTACTAACGCGCTCCGCATTCCACCACTCCGCCAACTACCGCTCGGCGACTATCATTGGCAAAGGCCGCTTGATTTCCGATCCGGAGGTGTGCGCGATGCAGTTGCGTCTGATGATGGAACGCCTCTTTCCTAGACGTTGGGATACATTGCGGCCAGTTACATCCAAGGAACTCAAGGCAACTCGCATCATTGCAGTTTCTTTGGCAGAAGCATCGGCCAAAATTCGTGTCGGTTCGCCGGATGAGGACAGCAACGATCTCACGTGGCCAGCATGGGGAGGCATCGTTCCTATTCGCTCGGTCGTCGGCCTACCCGTGCCTGACACGATCACTGAAAATCAACGGATCGATGAACTCCCGTGTTGTGCAGTTCAGCCGTGATACCACCAATGTCCACCCAAAGTCGTAATCATCACGTGGAACTCCAAATTCTCGGTTCCGGTGGACCAATGCACGGTGGCGGGCGCGGTAGCGCGGCATACCTGCTCAGGTTTGACGGCATTCCCCGACTCGTCGTCGACATGGGCGGCGATACTCCTCACGCATTGGCTCGAGTTGGAGTACGCCCAGGAGAGGTTCAGATACTATTAGTTTCGCATCTCCACCCCGACCATGTTTCGGGCTTTCCGGACTACTTCTGGGGGGAACTCACAGCTGGGCGCTCCGCAGCACTTCAGTTGATTGGACCACCCGCAGGTAATGACTTCCCCGACATTGAGACTTTCTGGAAAAAACTATTTGGGACGGCTGGTGCCTATCCATGCATGTCAGCGCTCGTGTCTAACCCTAGTTTTCCGATCCACTTCATCACAGCTTCCACGGGCGATGTGTCACTTGCGGCAGATGAACAACTAACGATCTCATCTTATAGTGTTGAGCACGGGCAGGCGCCGACGCGAGCATTTCGTATTGATAGCCTTGGATGTTCGATCGTTTTTGCGGGCGACCAGACCATGCGCGATCCTGCCTTTTCTAGTTTTGCAAAGGGCGCAGATCTAATGGTTGCCCACCTAATCGCGAACGGCGGAATCGCGGGGAAGCCTCTATCAGACGTTGTGGCACTACCCGAGGATATAGGGCGTGCGGCAAATAAAGCGCATATCAAGCATCTCGTTTTGTCTCACCTTATGGGAGCGCCAAACGACGATAACGGCGGCAATCAATGGTCCCTAGCTGCACTGGATGATGCCGTGGCGGATGTGCGTCGGCAGTTTCCAAACAGAATCAGTGTGGCGGAGGACTTGGATCGGTTCTCTGTCGGCGGATGAGGGGCCACTTGGCAGGCCATTCTTATCGCGCTGAAACGGTGGTTGCTTGCGCAAGAGCGCATAGCATTTCGCCGTTGGCTTCAGTGGCGTATACTTCATGTTGCTGCCTGTGCTCATCGCGGATTGGCAGGGTAATCTCGACACAATCGTCCCAGCTGTGGAAAGTGCCGCGCCCATCCATTTGCTGAAAGGCTGGTGCTGAAAGGCTGGCGATCAAAAATCTGATGTGCAAGAGCATGGATATCACGCATGGTTTCGGATCTGCCTCAATTCGCGACGGCTTGGATATTCATACGGCATTGCGCGCCCCAACCTTAATTACGCTCGCTGAGCCCAGATGTATGACCGCTGTGTTTCGACTTCCGCGCCTGCATATGGCTCTCGAAGAAGCGCTTCCCTTACTGTGAAGCCCGCTTTTTCAAGTGCCTTGCAGATCTCCCCAGGAAGAAAGAACTGGAAATCTAGATCCACGGTTCTTCCCAGAAATTCCCTGACGTGGCATCGCTCCTCACCGACGTGGAAGGCAAGGAGAAGCCAACCTTGCGGGGTCAACACACGGTGCATCTCTCTGAACGCATCGCGCAATTGGTCTCGCCTCAGATGAACGATCGAGTAAAAGCACGATATTCCTGCGAATGTGGCCTCTAGAACTCCATCCAAATCCAACATATTGCCTTGCTGGAACGTAATTCCTCGATATCGACCGCGTGCTCCAGCGACCATCCGGGGGCTAATGTCAATGCCCACGACCGAGCTTGCGCGGCGAGCGAGATACGCTGCGACATGGCCAGGACCGCAACCAAGGTCGCATAGGGTTCCACTGCGCGTGCGATCGACCAACCAATCGAGCATCAGTCGATCGAATGCCTTCCGTTCTAGCTCGTCGCAGAAATGAACAGCGTATCGATCGGCAATATGGTCGTAGTTTCGTGCAACGTGGTCCTCTGCGCCATGTTCGTGCTCCGCGGTCATGCGTCCACGTCTTGCCGGAACTGAGCAAGTCCAACGGGTAGTGGCTCCCAGGGCGCGCGCGCTTCAAGGTGTATTGCAATGGTCGGCTCAAACTGCGACGGATTATCCAGAGTGCCCGCATACAGGATCATCGTGTCCGGAGCGGATTGCGGCTTTGCGAAGAGGCGCGTTCCGCACTTGGGGCAAAAGAATCGCGAAATCGCCTTGCCCGTGCCGCCGCGTTTCGTGTGCTCCGCCATCCGGCCGGTTACATCGACACTATGAGATCGGACGCCCAAAAATGGGACCCGGCCGGTCCCGGAAACGCGACGACAGTCGCGGCAATAGCAGAAGCCCGCGAAATCCGGTTGGCATCGGGCGACGTAACGCACCTGACCACAGAGACAGCCACCCGCGAGGTTGGGATTGTCACCTGGGCTGGCACACTCAACTTCGGCGTCGGTATATTGCTCCATGCGAAATACAGCCTTACCGTTTCGCTTCAGCAGCGGAGGCCAATGCCCGCAGGGTTCTTATCCAGCCGGTCGCGAAACAATCGCGATCCTCGTCGGAAACCAGACCGGCAACTTGATGCTGGAGCGTGACACGTGTTGCGTCGTCCTCCGGGACGAGGTCCATTCGCCAGTATCCTGAAACAGGGCCGCATAACCCCATGGCGCCACGCACGGTCAACGTTCGGGCCGGATAGAACTCCTCGACCACGCCCCAGAGGGTTCCTCCGCCCTGAACATCGAATGACGTGTCAGGCGCCTCAAGCGTTCCGAGCCGCCCTCCAACATGCGCCTCGAAAACCAAGTTCTCACTTTCCGGCCAGCACCTAGGCCACCAAGCAGCGAGGCGCATGAGCGCGTCCCAAGTGGCCGTCGCATCGCGGCGAACCACATGCTCTGCACGAATGTCGATGCCCAGATCCATTATTCCTCCTGCACTCTCCGCAGCCGCTCTCAATCCTGTCAGCATCGCCGCCGCCGAGGCCGACAGCGGCTTCAGCCAGCGATCATAGGCCAGTTGCAACGGAACCGGATTGAGGTGATTTAGGCGCTCCCGTCCCCGACGTTCCACCAATACCAACCCGACTTCTGCGAGGACGGTGAGATGGCCCATGATCGCGTAGCGTGATGTCGGAAAATAAGCGCAGAGTTGCTGTGTCGTCATCGGGCCATCGCTCATCAGGTCCAGCAGCGCACGTCGTGAGGGATCAGCAAGCGCGCGCCAGATCGGTTCGGTTTCGGGAATGACTTGACGACCCATATGTGATTAATTACAAACATATTGATAGCTGTCAAGGTCGAGGTACGCAATGCTGTCATCTCGGTTACGAGCGATTGTCGACGCGCTTCCATTGCGACGCGGCATGAGAATTTTGGAAATTGGATGCGGCACTGGCGCGATGGCGCGCGAGATCTCTGAGCGCATCGGCGACGGATACGTGCTTGGTATAGACAGGTCTGGCGGCGCAATCGCGAAATCAAGATCCATTCGTCTTGCGCCGGAAGGAGGCGTAACGCTTGAATTTAAGTGTATATCTGCCGAGGAGTTTGAATTGCCTCCCGGTGAGGATTTATTTGATCTTGCTGTTGCTATTCGTGTCGGTGCGTTCGACGGCCGATATCCAGAAGTCGGTCGGATTGCAATTCCTCGCATCTTCCAGGCGTTGAAAGACAGCGCAAAGTTCTTTGTTGATGGAGGTACGCCTATCAAAGAGCTTTATCTTACAGACAGTGTGAAATGACCAGATCAAAGCTAAACCAGGCCGTTCGCGGCTCGGACTAATGGGAAGGTAAGCAAGTGCGGGCGGAAATTGGTTTCATCGAGTTCCGTCACCTTCGGTGTTTTTTGGCCGCATCTGAGTGTGGCAGATTCCGGAAGGCGAGCGGCGCACTGGGGGTTCGGGAATCTGCGATTAGTCGTGACGTTCGCGGTGTCAGCCTCACGCTAGCGGGGCAGCGGTTTCTACTCGGAGCGCGAAAAGCAATTCGGCAGATTGAGGATGGCGCAAGGGCGGTCGCTGATGCTGGGCGCGGTGAGACCGGGCACGTAAAGATCGGCCTGTATTCGTCAATTGCATCGGGATTCCTCTTCGATCTCCTGCGGGCCTACAAGGGCGTCTATCCAAGCATCTGCGTTGAACTAATCGAAGGGGATTCCTGCGACCACGTTTCGGCAGTACGGCAACTTCAGTTGGACATCGCCTTCATCACGGGCACCATGCAGTGGCAGGATTGTGAATCCGAGCAACTGTGGACCGAGCGAGTCCTTGCAGTCATGCCCGCCGACCATCCGCTTACACAAATTGCGGAGATTGATTGGGGTGATATGGCCGAACATTCCTTCATGGTTACGGACGCAGCACCGCGACCAGAGATATGTGCTCATCTGGTGCAGCGCCTCGCTCACTTCGCACACCGACCTGAAATTGTCTCGCAATGCGTCAGCCGGGACCGCCTTCTATTATTTGTTCCAATCGAACGGCGCCTCACGCTAGCCAGCGAAGCCGCTACCGCAACTTTGATCACCGGCGTGGCATTCCGACCAATAGCAAACGAAGTGCTTCCATTCTGCGCAACCGGGTCACGCAAGAACGACAATCCAGCGAGCAGGAGGTTATTGAGGCTGGCTCGCTCGATGGCGTCGGCGGCCAAGGCCCGCAGTGCGCAAAAAATCGAGAACGCTACTGCCGCTGAACCTCGTAAGACGGACGATCGGACCGACACCATGTTACATGAGGCAGCGTGAGATGCCTGATCGAAATGCCTTGCTGACCAGTCCGTAGGAGGAACGCCGAGATATGAACGCAGCGTCGTCGTCAGAAGGAAAGCGCTCAGTCGACACATCGGCAGTACGCATCGGCGCTCTGATCCCACTAAGCCGCCCTGGTTGGGTCGAAGCAGGCCGGCACCTTCTTAGCGGACTTGAACTGGGTGTATGCGACATCAACCGCGCCGGAGGAATTATCGGACGCCCCCTTGAACTGTTGGTGCGCGACACGGCGGCCGATCCACAGCGCGCTATAGCAGTTGTTGATGAACTGGACTCGCTGGGCGTTGCAGCCTTGGCTGGCGAGTATCACAGCGTTGTCGCTCGCGCGGTCGCCTCTAGAGCTGACTCCATCGGCCTGCCATTCCTCTGTTCGTCGGCGGTTCTCGACGCTCTCACCGACCAGCCAACTAATTGGGTAGCGCGGTTGGCCCCGATGCAATCCTACGGATGGCAGGTCTATGCAGACTTCCTCATCAATGCTGGTCATGCCCGAATTGCTGTCGCAGTCGAACCGAGCGCCTATTGGGCGTCGGGCATACGCATTCTCCGCGATTACCTAGGACCGCGCGGAGGCGACGTCATCGAACTCGACATGCGCACGCTCTCACCGGTGGCGTTGTGCGACGAATTAGCTTCCATTCGTACCAAGACGCTGCTTCTTCTCGTGGGTTACCCTGAACCGGCGATATCGATCGTTGAGTCGGTGCGCCGCGATTCGCGACTCGCAGGAGTCACGATTGGTGCTCCGGCAGGGCAACCGGAGTTTGGCGGGTGGACTACACAACAACAGGTCGCCGGCACAGCGATTCCGTTCTTGCGCTACTTGCCGGAGCGCTTGGGTTCCCTTGGCGTCCGCGTCCAAGCCGCGCTCCGCGAACGGTTGGGCGAAGCGCCTTCTTTTGTCGCCTTCGAGGGCTATGATACGATCGCTGCTCTCGCCGAGGCGATGCGCTCGCACGGAACCGGCAGGGCGCGCATTGCCGAATCTTGGTCAAGCATCGCGGTCGATGGCACGCGAGGGATAATCTCCTTCTCACGCGTGACGGGTACCGGCGTATGGCAGTGGGCTCGCCCGCCGGTTCAGGTCGTCGACCGAGACCCCGCGAGCCCTGATTCATTCAGAATCCGATACGCCCGTTGAGGGCCGTTTGCACGCTATGCAGTTGCTCGGACAAGCGAGGCACGACTTTGGCGCGCTTGATCTGAACCCGCGGGTTCAGCGCCCTGAAAATGTCCAGCGTGAGTAATGCGGCGGTCGGACTCGAACCGATATATCCGTAAGGAGGGCGGATCATGAAGGGAGCCGTGTGTACCATATGCACCGCAGCGCGGTATTGTTGGTGTCCACTGGGCAGCCTCCAACACGATTGACCGCGCCTACGCGGCACCTGGAGGGGTTGCCGGCGACCGTCCGATGTGTACGCCCCGGCCCGCTCTTCTTCGCCGGATTACTGTCGCCAAACTATGATGACATATAGAAGGTTCAATGGAAGGACTTTTGAACGTTCACGTCGCGATGCGCTTGCCGCTCAAAGGATTCATAACGAGGTGACGAAATGCTTGCGCCCGACCCCGGCGCACCTTTGTGCATTGGGCCAGAATGAAAGCAATCCCATGAAGATCGTTCCCTACGTCCCCGGCCACGCCCACGACTGGCTGCAACTCCTGAACTTGACGCGAGCGGCGCAGCTCGACATGGCGGAGTTCGCAGCCCGTGAGCTGCGCTGGCCGACTGAGGACTTGCGCTTGAGGTTGGTGGCACGTCTTGATGGAAGAACCGTCGCCATCGGACAGCTTGCTGTCGCACCATATTCGCCTCCTGATCACCTGTCGGTGCTGATCTGCACGAGACAAGAAAGCCGATTATCCGGCTTTGGGTCAGGGCTGCTGGAGGAGTTGGAGCGCGAGGCTCGCGCCATGCGCTATGTGGGTTTGACCGCAACCATTCCCGAGATAGCCGCCGACGCGCTCGATTGGGCGGAGCGTCGCGGTTTTCGTCGTTATGCTGTCCGGTTCGACAGTATCCTCGACATGGTCGATAGTAACACAGAAAACCTCCAAAAGTCAGCCGGTCACACGATCGACGTGAATCTGCGCAACATGACCGCCGCAACAGAATCAGACTGGCATGACGTGCTGAGCCTGTTTCGCGCTCTCCTTGCCGAGGCTCCCGACATGGAAGGTCTGCCGAACTGGACCATGGCGCGCTGTCGCGACGTACTGCGTGACAATCCTGCGGCGCGAGATGACTGGGTGATTGTTGCCAGGTCAGGAGGGCGCGCAATCGGGCTGACAGTTGGGCACGCCATGGGAAATGATATCTATTCCTTCTTTACTGGCGTTTCGAGAGAGTGGCGCGGAAAAGGAGTCGGCCGTGCGTTGAAGCAAGCTCTGATCGCCGCTGCCCGCGAACACGGTATCGCAACAATGCGAACCACGAACCTCGACCGCAATCGGCCAGCGATGCAACTCAACCGCAGCCTTGGTTTCCAATGTTCTGGAGGATATGTCGAAATTCGAAAACGGCTGGCGTAAAGTAACGCTGCTGCACGGAAAGCCGAGGTACGATATTGGGCGCGCTTGCCATCTGAAACTGGCGGTGTTGATTGCCCACTGAGAACTGCCCCGGGTCAGCTTTCAGCGCAAATCAACAGTCCAGCTTAGACTGTGACCAGTTCGGCCAGCTTCGCCGCTACATCTGCCATCGTGGACTCCGCTGTGTTTAGCCCGTTTCGCGAGGCCAGTAGGGGACTTACTTCGCGGAGAGCGTCATGTTGTCTGATGCACGATGGGCACTAGTCGCTCGCCCGCCAGTAGTGCCGAAAGTTCCTTATCGGCAACACCCCTTTAGGGAGGGTGCTTAGCATAGCGGGAGTCACCAACACAATTCCCCCTCGCGAATTGGCCAATCTTATCAATGGAGCGCATGAACGGCTCGCCTAGGCCAATGTCCTTCTCGCTGAACCAAACCCGGACTCCGCGTGCTTCAAGAAGGTCGTTAAGGTCTTTGGCAGCTTTCTGTCGATCGTCCCAGGCATGGCAGAGGAAGACGTCACGGAGTTCCGGTCGCTTGGAGGCCAGTTCCTCAACGTTGGCCCGGACGGGGGTAAGCTCCCGCTTCCGCAGGGGTGTAGAATACAACCGAACTGGGCTTCGACCAACTCGTTCTTACACGAGCGGTCCCACCTCTGCTGCTTCGGCCACCTCCTGCTTCCCGATGAGTAGTAGGACCCATCAATGCGTCGTCTCCGAAGACCCAGGCCCAGGCCTCCTTCAACTCTGCCAGCGAAGCTTCCGTCAAAATAAGCTCCGCGATCATGGCGTCGTCCACGCGGCCGAGGACCGAGACGACATCTTTGCGTGTCATGGTCATCGCTTCCTCCGTCGCCCGCCTCCAGTTCGTATCAGAACACCACCGCAGCAACCGCAAGAAGGCTGATAGCCAGCACGGCGAGGCTGGGAACCAATACTGCGGCTCCTGAAGCCACGGCCAGCGCCGCCACCCAACCGAACGGCCTGTCACTTGCTCGAGACATCTTCAAAGCCTTTCGTTTCCGTTGCTGAACAAACGCCGTTGGCAGCCGTGGCGTTCCCTTGCCTGGCAGGAACACCCTCGTGGTTTTTGCATGCTTGCTGACTAAGAGGAGCGTCAGCACCTGAAAGCAAGACCCGTACCGCGGCCCCATCCAGATCCTCGTACTGGCCACTCCGTAGCGACCATAGGAAGGCTGCCAAGCCCACCAAGCCCATGCCTAGGGCAATTGGAATCAAAAAAGAGAGATAACTCATGCAGCCTCCGCTGGGACTAGGCGGCGAAAGCCCGCAAAGCGGGAGGATGAAGCCGTTTCGTGCGGGAGCCGCAAGGCATTGGCGACGACTAACATTGACGACGTCGACATGGCAACAGCTGCTATGAGCGGAGTTATTTGCCCCGACATCGCTAGGGGCAGGGCCAATACGTTGTAGGCCACAGCGAGCGCGAAGTTCTGCCGCACGAGCCGGGCGGCATTGCGGGCGATGCCCGTCGCGTGAGGGACACCTTCAAGGCTGTTCAGCAGAAAGACGAGATCGGCAGAAGTACGACCGATGTCCGCCGCCGAAGAGGGCGCCATGGAAACATGTGCTGCTGCCAGTGCCGGAGCGTCATTCAGGCCGTCGCCAACCATCAGAACGCGGCGGCCGGAGGCGGCCAGATCTCTGAGTCGGTTGACCTTGCCCTCAGGCAAAACTCCGTGGCGGACCTCGGAAATTTCAAGCGCATCCGCGACCCTCCGGACAGCGGTCGCAGAGTCCCCCGATAGGACCTCCGTCGCCAATCCCCAGCTTTCCAGCTTCCTGACAGCTTCCACCGCACCGGGACGAAGATTGTGGGCGATCGTGAACGAGCCTGCGAGCGTGCCGTTCTTCGACAGCCAGGTCATGGATTCATGGCTGGCATTGCCTGGCAGGCCCGAAACCCATTCCCGCCTGCCGAGGCGAAAGACACTCCCGTCGATCCGACCTTCAATTCCGTACCCGGACACCTCACGAAAATCCCTGACTTCGGGCCCTGTCGACGCGAGAGCGGCGACCGCGCATGAGGCTGGGTGTCTGGACAGGGCTGCGAGTGCGGCAGCCGCCGGCACGTCGTGCAGGGCAGCCGTGTGACGTTCGACGCGCGTGACGCCCGTTGTCAGAGTTCCGGTCTTGTCGAACACGACCGTGTCAGCTTCGGCGAGCCGTTCCAGCGCGCCGCCGTCCTTGAGCGTGACGCCGAGGTCAAACAGCCTGCGTGCGGCCACAACCTGGACCATGGGCACAGCCAAACCCAATGCACATGGGCAGGTGATTATGAGCACCGAAACGGCGGCCGTAACCGATGCATGCCAATCGCCCGTGATTGCGATCCAGGCCGCGCAGGTGGCGAGGGCCAACAAATGGACGACGGGGGAATACAAGGCCGCGGCTCGATCCGCGATGCGGCGATACTGTGCCCGCCCGTCCTCCGCCGCATCCATCAACTTCGCCATGTCGGCGAGGAAGGAATCCTTGGCACGCTTATCGGCACGAACCGTCAACGCGCCATCGAGGCTGAGCGCGCCAGACAAAACGGCGGTTCCAGGCTGGACACGTGTTGGCGTCGCTTCTCCGCTGACTACCGAAAGGTCAAGGCTGCCGCGCCCGGCCACTATCGTGCCGTCTACCGGAACCCGGTCGCCGGGGCCGACCGGGATGATGTCGCCCGGCTCAACTTCCATGAGACCGCAGAACTCGCGGCTCCCGTCAGCGCGTATCACCGTCACGCCTCGCGGTATCAAGCGGCTGAGGCCGGAAACTGCCTTCCGTGCTTTGCTCCTCATTGCATAATCAAGCGTGCGTCCGGCGAGCAGGAAAAAGATAAGGGAAGTCACGGCGTCGAAATATGCGTGCGGCCCTCCGGCGAATGTGTCGTAGAGGCTCAACGCCAACGTCAGCAAGATCCCCACCGAGATAGGAAGATCCATGCTGCTTGTGCGGCGCTGTACCGACTTCCATGCCGAAATGAAGAATATTCTTCCGGAGTAGGCGACCGCAGGCACTGCCAGCAGTGCAGAAACCAGATGAAATGCATTTCGAGTCTGCGTGTCTGCACCCGACCACACCGACACTGACAACAGCATGATGTTCATTGCGGCAAAGCCCGCCACTGCGGTGGCGCGCAGCAGTCGCGACATCTCGGGGTCACGAAGGTCATCTCCCGCTTCCGCGAGGCTGCAGTCGTATCCGATGGCAGCCAGGGCTTCCGTTACAGGAGGGGCATGGTCGCCACGCCACCTCACGGTTACGCGGCGGGACGTAAGGTTCACGCGAGCCGCGAGAACTCCTTCTAGGCCTTGCAGGGCCCCTTCGATTGACGTGATGCAGGTGCCGCACCTAGCTTGGGGTACCGAAAGGTTAGTCTGAAAGATGCCATCTCCCAGATAGCGTCGCGCCAGCAAGATTTCGCCAGCGGTCGCGCTGCCGCAACGCGCCAGTTGCAGCGCTGCCTCCGCTCCCTGGGCGCAGCAGCTCACTGTCAGGTCTCCGGGAGCGCCACGGCCCTATAGGCGTGCCAGGTGGCATGGCCGAGCAGGGGAAAGATCAAGATCATCCCCACGAGCCCTGTGACGACACAGACGGCGAAAAGAACCAGCAGGATTGCAGCCCAGCCCAGCATTGCAGGCAGATTGTTCCAGACGAGTTTCATGCTTGTGCCCATCGCGGTCAGCGCATCGACGCGCCGATCAAGGAGTAGGGGCACTGCAAAGACGCTGATGGCATAGGCAAAGGCAGCAAAAAGGCCGCCGATCGCTGTCCCGACGACGATCATTGTCCACCCGTACGCAGTCCCAAACAGCAGGCCGACGATGTGGTCTAGCCCCGGAAACGCCGTAACTCCAAAAAAAAGCGCGTAGAGCAGAACCGCGGCACGCATCCAGAGCAGAAGGAGGCAGCACAGCAACAGCCCGGCAAAGAAGACCTGCGCGCCTGCCCTTGGACGCACGAGGAGCATGGATCCGAAGCTGATCTCGCGTCCTTCCTCGATGGCCCGACTTTTTTCATAGAGGCCGACCGCCAGAAAAGGAGCCACGATCATGAATCCCGCCAGCGCCGGAAAGAGAATGTAGTCCCGGCCGAAAGCAACGAGCGTCCAGACGAAGCAGGCCGACAGGACGAAAACACCAATTCCGTATCCCAAGCTAGACGCCGGGCGTGTCCAGAAATCCCGCCAGCCCGCTGACAGCCACCTGAGGCCAATGAAGGGCGATAGACCGCGGTTGAGCCGCGGGTCGCGCGTCTCGCCGATGCCAGAGGTTTCGCTGAGCAGCCAGTACGACTTTTCGGTGTCGCTCATCTCTTCGCCTCCTCAACATGCCGACTTGGCAGCGCGATAGCCACCTTCGCCCGCGGCCTTAAAGTGCTTGACGCAGTCCGGCTGAGAATCGACTGCAACATAGATCAGGTGAGCATTGGCTCCGGCGAAAAGCAGCAGCCCTGCCGGGACCAGCATCCAGAGCATGATGCTGCGGTACCGTCTTTTCGACTGTACGGTCATGGCTGTTGCGTCCCCAGGTCATGCACATAGAGCGCAATCGTGCGGATCTCAGCCGTCGTCAGCCTTTCATCCCAGGTGGGCATATGGCCTTGGCGTCCGCCGTGCACCGACGCAATGATGGTGTCGAGGTCGCTTCCGTAGATCCAGTGCGTATCCGTTAGGTTTGGCGCGCCGACATCCCTGTTTCCCTTCCCGTCTTCTCCGTGGCAGGCAGCGCACGTTGTCAAAAAGACTTCTCGCCCCGCTTCGATCCGTTTGAGATTGTCCGCGGTCGAGTAGTCCGGATGGGAAAGTGAATAGACGTAGGCGGCCACGCTCCGCACCTGATCCCGGTCGAGCACCTCGTCCCGCCCAAAGGCTGGCATCTGCCCGACGCGGCTTTCCGGATGCCGGGTATTGATGCCGACACGCATTGTCTGCTCGATAAGCTGGGGTCCACCACCCCATAGCCAGTCGTCATCGGTGAGGTCCGGGTAGTTTGCCCGGCCTTTGCCGTCCCGACCGTGGCATGCGGCGCAGTTATCCCCGAACAGCTGCCGCCCCGTGTTGCGGACCGTCTGCATCAGCGCCTCGTCCGCCTGGATGGCGTCGTACGGCTCCTTTTCGAGGCGTGCCATCCAGGCAGCGCGTTCGCGCTGGCCGTCGACGACACGCGCTTCGACAGTCTGCCTCTGGTCGACCCCTAAGAGGCCTCGTGTATAGGTCGTCCCGAGTGGCCAGGCCGGCACCAGGAACCACCAGGCGATCGCCCACAGGTGCGTCACGATCAGGAACAGCAGCACCCCCCGCGGGACCGGGGTGTCCAGTTCCTTGATGCCGTTCCATTCGTGGCCTGTGGTCTCACGGCCGCTGACGGGATCGCGTTCGTTCACTTCCATGGCTTGTCGTCCTCGCCGAGGATGCTGTTCTTGGCCTGATTGAAACGCTTCCGGTTTGACGGCCAGAATGTGTAGACCACCACGCCGACGGCCAGCGCAATCAGGTAGAAGAGGCCCCAGCTCTTGGAAAAGGCGACAACCGAGTTGTGATCCAGGTCCATTCCGAAACCCTCCGCTTACCCTTCCGGGTTAGGTTTTCCCTCTGGAGCCGCGGTGTTTTCGTATGCGGCTCCGGTCAGTCTTCCTAGGATCTGCAGATACGCCACGAGCGCGTCCATCTCGGTGACGTCGGTCTTCACGCCATCAAAAGCACTGACTTGAGTTTCGTCGCCATATCGTGTGGCAACCCCGGCAGCGAAGTCGGTGTCCGGCGTCGCTTGACCGTAAGCATCGCGCGCCGCGTTCTCCACCATTTCGTCAGTATAAGGAACGCCCAGCGCCTTCTGCGCCGCGAGGTGAAGCGGGAGGTCCTCCATTTTGAGAGAGGTGCGCGCGAGCCAGCGATAAGCAGGCATGTTGGATTCTGGAACGACGTCGCGTGGGTTTGTCAGGTGGGCGACATGCCAGAAGTCGGAATACTTGCCGCCGACGCGAGCAAGATCGGGCCCAGTCCGCTTGGAGCCCCAGAGCATCGGGCGATCGTACTTTGACTCGACGGCAAGCGAATATGGGCCGTAGCGTTCCACCTCGTCGCGCAGCGTACGGATCATCTGGCTGTGGCAGGCATAGCAGCCCTCGCGGACGTAGATGTTGCGCCCGGCAAGCTCAAGCGGCGTGTACATCCGCATGTCCGGGGCTTCTTCGACAGTCTCGTCGATTGTGAAGAGTGGGGCGATTTCGACGATGCCGCCCACGCTCGCGGCTGCGATGATTGCGATCACCAAGCCAATCGCTGAACGCTCGAGTTTGCGGTGAAAGATCTCAGGCATTCATCATTCTCCCGCCACGGCAGGAGCGATCGGGACGTCCGCATTGAGCGGGACCGCCAACGGCGCAGACCGAACCGTCATCCAGATGTTGTAGCAGCCGACTACTGCACCAATCAAGAAAAGCAGCCCTCCAAAGGCCCGCGCGATGTAATACGGGTACATCGCCACCAGTGAATCGACGAAGGAATAAGCGAGGGCGCCTTCTTCCGTATAAGTCCGCCACATCAGTCCCTGGATGATGCCCGAATTCCACATCGCGAAGACGTAGATCAGCGTCCCGGCAATCGCGAGCCAGAAATGCACTTCCACGAGGGCTGCTGAGTACATCCGCTCGCGTTTCCAGAGGCTTGGCACCAGCGTGTAGAGCGATCCAAAAGTGATCAGCGCCACCCAGCCCAGCGCGCCGGCGTGGACATGCCCGACGGTCCAATCTGTATAGTGGGACAGCGAATTCACAGGCCGGATAGCAAGGAACGAGCCTTCGAAAGTCGATATGCCGTAAAACACGGCGGCAGCCATCATGAACCGCAAAGTCGCATCGTCCCGCACCCGGTGCCACGCGCCGTTCAGGGTAAGCAACGCATTTCCCGCGGAAGCCCAGGACGGAACCAGCAACATCACCGAGAAGGTCATGCCAAGCGTCTGAACCCAATGCGGCAGCGCGGTATAGTGGAGGTGGTGCGAACCCGCCCACATGTAAAAGAAGGTGATGCCCCAGAAGCTCAGGATCGAAAGGCGGTAGGAGAAGATTGGCCGCTGAGCCCTTACTGGAAGGTAATAATACAGCATGCCAAGGAAGCCGGCCGTAAGGAAGAAGGCGACCGCGTTGTGTCCGTACCACCACTGCACCATCGCATCCTGGACGCCAGGCCAGACCGTGTAGCTCTTCGCATGCCCCCACGAAATGGGGAGTGCCAGGTTGTTGACGATGTGGAGAATTGCGACGACCAGAATGAACGCCATGAAGTACCAGTTGGCCACGTAGATGTGCGGTTCCTTCCGCCTGGCGATCGTCCTCAGATAGAGGATGAAGTAGGTCACCCAGACAATCACCAGCCAGATATCGGCGTACCACTCAGCCTCGGCGTATTCCTTGGATTGCGTCACCCCAATCAGATAGCCCGACACGGCAAGCAAGCAGAATAGGTTGTAGCCGAGGAGCACAAACCAAGGGCTGAGTTGTCCGGCGAGCCGCGCGCGCGAAGTCCGCTGCACCACATGAAACGAAGTCGCGATCAAGGCATTGCCGCCAAAACCAAAGATCACTCCGGTGGTGTGGGTCGGGCGGAGACGGCCGAAACTCGACCAGCCAGCGTCGAAGGCAAGGTTGGGCCATGCAAGCTGCGCGGCGACCCAGACGCCCATGAACATCCCGAACACTGCCCAAGCCATCGATAGGACAATGCCGACCTTGATTGGGTCGTCGTAATAGGATGTTTCCCGGTCTTCCGTCGGTTCGGGCTGGTACAGGCCAGACAGCACATAAAACAGGACGGCGCCTGCGAACAGCATGACCATGACGCCATGGACGCCGAGCACATCTGTGCGACCCACGGCAGCCATCGCCAATCCAACGATCGCCACCGCAATCGCTATCACGGCGGCGTTCTGACGTTCCGAAGACGTAAGTTGCCGGATCATCGTCTTTCCTCCTCCGCGGATTCGACGTGGCTCAGTTTCAGGTATTTCTGTCAGATATCAAGCAGTTCCGCCAAGGAAGATGTTTGGACCGATGGAGCGCGCTGCCCGATGGGGCCGGATGGTCTTCGAAATGCAGGCTGCCCGACAGTGCTCAAGAGTATTCGAAGGAGCTGCTGACGCCGCTGCCAGCCGCTCAGCTCCTGTGCCGAAGCCCCAATCATTGGGGAGTTGGCATGGAGTCGTCACGCGAGGATTGCGAGAACACGTGAGGGATTTGTTCCAGATCAAGTTAGCCCTGGGCCGTCTCAGCTAAGATGGATCAACCGTGGAACTGCCGCGTGATGTCTCAAGGAGGCGCACAATGAAGATCTGGATATTTCTGCCGCTGACGACCTACCCAGACGCATGCGCTGATGTCTTCGCTGTGAACGCCGTGGGTAAAGTCGCGATTGGTCTTTGATCGCGCCGTCAAACACGCGCCATCAAAGGCAGTTCCGTGCCCAGGCCACACGCTAGAAAACAATGTGAACGTTCGGAGTGATGCAGTGACTGCGGAGACCAGCCAGTTCGAGGAAATTGCGACGGGACTCCTGAGTGCCGCTGAGGCTTGTGCGATCGTGGAAAGGTGCGCTCCCAATTGGTCCGAGGCGGATTGTGGCGACGTCGTTGATGTGTTCAGATCTTGGGCTTGGAAAGCGTTGGATGCCAGACGGCGCGATGACGAATTGAAGCAGTGGCACAACCTGCTTCGCCAGCTCGTTTCTCATTTCCGTGGGACGACCGCTTCCGAGAAGCTAGGGGTTCTTCGGGACCTTGTGTACGAGTCTATCGCGGTTGCAACGCCATTCCCGGTATCAAACGTGCTGAACAAGAAGCACGTCAAGGAGCTGCTCCAGATTCTAAAGAGTGTGCATGGTGGACGTTTGGACAGGAAATCTATCGGATCTAGATTGCGACTTGAACATGCCAACCTTGCCCGCGTTCTGACATTGGCATTGACGGCCGGACTGGTTGTCCGATCAGCTAGAGGGAAGAGTGCCTGCTTCTCGATTACCGAGTTTGGCATGACCCAGTTGGAGTCACGCGGCACTTATACCAACGCGTGCGATGCCAACGGCATTGGTTGTAAAATTCATACTATCCCGTGAAGCCGTCGCGCTTCGGTTAGAAAAGCAGTGATCGTTGATAGGTTGAGAATTCGGCGACTAACAGTCCAAGCTGTAGAGTTCTCCATTTTGCAGTGGACCGCACAGCTTGGATCGGTCGGGTAGGTCTGGGTGCGTCGTCTTCTGACTCGCGCGACGCGCGACGATCATGCGACGTGGCGATCCGGCATCTTACAGCGCTTTCGCACACGGCTCAGCCTGACGCGAAATCATCTAGCCAATGCCCTAGCTGTCGAAGCTATGAAGGTTGTTCATTCGAGGAGGGACTGAGAAGCTGGGGTTGCGAAGCCAACCAACCTTCAGTGGAGCTCCCCGAATGAACGTCCATAAGAATGCGCGTCTGACGCCGTCAGGTCGAGTGCTTTTGGTGCAACGAATTGAACAGGGCTGGAGCGTGCGGCGTGCTGCCGGTTCGGCCGGGGTTTCGGAACGAACGGCTTATCGCTGGCTCGACCGCTACCGGGCCGGCGACCGGGTTCTGCACGATCGCAGTTCAGCGCCGCGCAACTGCCGGCATCGGCTGGCAGCCATGCAGGTGTCGCGGATCGAGCAGTTGCGGCGCCAGCGCATGACCGGGCCGGCGATTGCCCGGTCCTTGGGCCTGGCGCGCTCGACGGTAGGCTTGGTGCTGCGCCGGCTGGGACTGAACCGGCTGGCCTGGCTCGATCCCCGGCCCCCGGTGTTGCGCTACGAACGGCAGCGGCCGGGCGAACTGATCCATATCGACATCAAGACCTTGGGCCGTATCGACGGCGTTGGCCATCGGATCACGGGTCAGCACCAAGGCCATCATCGCGCCCGAGGCATCGGCTACGAACACCTGCATGTCGCCATCGACGATGCCTCGCGCCTCGCCTATGTCGAACTGCTGCCCAGCCTGGGCCGGGATGATGCCACCGGGTTCCTCAACCGGGCACTGGCCTGGTACGCCAGGCTGGGCGCCAGGGTTGAGCGGGTGATGACCGACAACGGCTCGGCGTATCGCTCCAAACTGTTCGCCCAGGCACTCCAAGGTGCCGGTGCCCGACACATCCGCACAAGGCCCTACACCCCGCGCACCAACGGCAAGGCCGAGCGCTTCATCCAGACTTCGCTGCGAGAATGGGCCTATGCCAGGCCATACGCCTCATCGAACGAACGCGCCAAGGCCATTCACCAATGGGCAGCCAACTACAACCTGGCACGCCCACACTCGGCCCTTGGAGGCATCAGCCCGTTCCAAAGACTGAACAACCTTCTTGGAAACGACACCTAGCTCTCATATCTGCCGGCTTACTGAACACGAGGAGGTCAGGTGCCTCAGAAGGTTCGAAGACATCTTCTTGTTGGATTCCTTCCTGGCGCTTTAGCGAGCTTTCTAAATCAACTTCCGAGGCAACATGGCACGTTACAGACGTTGGAAAGACGTGGCTTCCGAAGCCAACCTCATAGAGGCGCAATGGGAGACGGTGCATTGCTGAAGTTGGATGATTTGGCGTGCCGGGCCAAGGCACTTTTGGTCGAGCGCAGATTTGTACCGCGGAGGCCTACGAGATATTCGATGTCGATCGAGGCTGTGTAGTCGCGTAGGCAAGCAGCGCCGCGATTAGCCACGTCGATTGATTCATGACGCCTGAGGAGCATGGATCCGCCGCACGCGGCTGGGGCTGCTTGCAGGCGAGGTGCTAATCGCTCGAGCTATGCGGAACTCCGCATCGTCGAGTGACTCTGCTCACACGAACATCATGATCACCATGTAACCTACGGTCACAAGCACTAAGCCACCGACTAGCATCGGCACGAGGGTACTTCCCGAGTGATTATCGTTCATGGTGCCATTCCCTGTTGGCGGGGTTCTTCCTGAACTGATTTTGATCAGGCACTGCCAAGTGCGCACTGCCGCAATTTCCGAGCCTGGCTAGCCTGCCGGAATGAAGAATACCTGAGGTCGAGGGACACTTCGCTGACAAGGCGGTTGTCTGCGTCGACAATGCCGCAGCAAACCGAGTCGCCATTGCGTACAGTCAGGCGAATGCGACTTTCGTCGCCGTCGACGCCGTGCTCGACCATGCTGGTCACGAGGCCGAGGCGCATGCGGCGGCGCAGTTCGTTCGCTTCCACCGAATGCCTCTGGGGTTCCAAGATGTTGGAACCGGTCTGGTCAAGATCGAGCTTCATGTGGTCTTCCTCATCGCCGCGCGCCGCCAGTGTCTAGCATAAAGATAGATCTATGATATATGTTTTATTTCGCATGTTGCAGCATATTCGCATCACATCAAATTCGGACGACAGAAAGCCGCATCAACCCGGCAGGGGTGACACATGGATATGAGTGCAGGCACAAAGGAAAAACCGACCATCGTCATCGACGGCCGAGTGCTGCCCGGGCAATTGGACGAGCAGATGATCCACGCCGTGGTTCATGGGTTCTACGACGAAATCCGCAAGGATACCCTGCTCGGACCAGTGTTCAACGGCGCCATTGCTCCGCAAGACTGGCCACGGCATCTTGCGAAGATGTGCGACTTCTGGTCGTCGCTCATGCTGCGAACCGCGAGCTATGAGGGTCGCCCGCTGCCGCCGCATCTTGCGATTCCGGGTCTGGGCGAGCAGCATTTCCGGCGATGGCTGGGTTTGTTTCGCGCCACCGTCGACAAGCTCTGCCCGCCGGAGATTGCGGCGCTATTCATGGAACGGGCATTGCGCATCGCGCATTCCTTCCGGCTTGCGCTCGCCTATAACCGCGGTGAAAACACGTTGACGGTTGAACCGATCACGCCCGACAGCCTGTGATGTGCCGAGGCGGTCGGCAGGGCGGGCATGCGGCGAAGTTTGGAGCGAAAAATGAGGCTGACGAATTTTTCCGACTATACGCTGCGCATGCTGATGTTCGCGGCGTCCGCCGGTGATCAGTTGTTCACGATCGAAGAGACGGCGCGCGCCTTCGGTGTGTCGAAGACGCACCTCAACAAGGTGGCTAATACGCTCACCCGGGCCGGCTATCTTGTTGCGGTCCGCGGCAGGTCGGGGGGACTGACACTCGGTCGCCGACCGGAAGATATCCGCATCGGCGACGTGATCCGGCTGACCGAGCCGGACTTTGCTCTAGTCGAGTGCTTTACTACGGGCAACCAATGCACGATCACGCGGTGCTGCAAGCTTTCCGGCATGCTGCGCGACGCACTCTCATCGTTCCAGTGCACGCTCGATCGCTACACGCTAGCAGACATCGCCCTGGCGCGTCAGGATTTCCTCGTTGACGTTTCCGGCGCCTAGCGAGCACATGGAGAAGCCGTTGATTTTCAGCTATGACGACAACGTATTGGTGCGCCTCATTTAGGTCAGTGAAGTGCGTTTTGCCCCCTTTGCCCAGGCGGCGAGTTGCAAGCAGCGATACCTTTGGTGGTCGAGCAGGCTAACGCCACAGTTTCCTACTGCGGCCCGGCAAAAAATAGTTGGCCAGCCCTGCTGCGATTAGGCCTGTCGGCTAGTCCTCGGAAAGCAAACGGATTTCGCTTGCCTTAGCTGATGAAAGTGGGGAGCAAATCGTCGGCTTCTTAGTCGTAAAGTACCGCGAACCCGCCACTGTAAACACGAGCATTCTGTTGGCAGGGGAGGTTCGCCTCCAGGATGAGCGTCGCAGGCCACGTACAGCCAGCGCGTTCCACGCAGTTGGCGGGGCTGGCCGCATGTTTCACAAGTCCGCAACGACCGCCGGATTGCGCCGAATGTCTTTAGAAAGGGACGTGCCACCCTTGAAGTCCAATGTCAGCGTCGTTCCCCTGCAGGCCGAAAAAGCCGCCTCAAGGTCCAGCAGACCCAGAAGTCGTTTTCGATGATCGCGTTGGCGACCCACGGCCCGCGCCCGTCTCGCCAAAGAGAGCGGTCCGATCAGCGGCTGAAGTGGGCCGAGCTTGGGATGGACCTTAGGGAAATCATACAGATCACGCGCCAGGTTGCGGAGTCTACCGTTTCTCACCAGACGAGAAAGGACTTGGTTAACCGCTGCCCGCGCCGCCAGGTCCCGGAAGTCACCCATAGGTCGGCATTCGGCGCTGCGGACAAGAAAAAATCAAGCTAGATCAATGACCTAAATGGGTTTGATAAGCAATCGAGTGGGTTTTGTCACGCGCGACGACAGTGATGCTCTGCACGAAGTCGAAGACGCTTTCGGGTGGACGGCCTAGGGGAATACTAGCGACGCCCTAAGATGGTAAGGCTTCGGAGCGAGCTACAAGCTACGGGCCGAGCGCAGCGACTGCCTCGGCTACGATCGCTGCTGGTTCCTTGGCAATACCCAACCGGATCGATGCGGGCAAGCAGCCTTGAACTGATCAGGTCTTTTGCCCCGTGCAGGAACAAAAAGTGGACGTTCCCCACCCTGTAGCTCCGCTTCAGGACCGACCAGGCGCGATCACGGCCGGCTGTCCCGTTTCTGCGGTTGCCAGCACGACGCCGTCATCTGCCGGGTGCATGAACTTGTTCGAATGCCAGGAGGCAGCGAGCTTGCCGGCTTCTGCCTCGCAGTCGCCTATGACGCAGGCGACGACGAGATCGGGATCGTCGAAAGCAGCACCGTACTGATGGCCTCTCGCACGTTCGGCGGTTGCGGGGCGACATCGAAGCCGTCGATACTGGCCGCGCCATCGTCCGCCCTGAGCCGAGTGGACAGGATTTTCTCCGCCGTTGTCTTGCCCGCCCCGTTCGAACCGAGCAGTGCAAAGATACTGTCGCGTGCCACTTCGAAGTCCACGCCGCGCAACACATGCAGTTCGTACGACTTCTCCAAGCCCCGCACGCGAATTGCCTGGACTTGCTGCTGTGTCATCGACCCTCGGATGAGCGAAACTACCGCACACCCACGCCTGAACGGATCCGAAACTCATGCGGCGCGGGCTGCAAGTAGAGCGTGGAGGGCTTCTGGCTTTAGGTGCGTATACCGCTTGAGCATCTTCCAGTCCTTGTGCCCGGTAACGAGTGCAACTTGCTCGATTGTGAATCCGGCCTCGAAAAGTCGGCTTGTGCCTTCGTGTCGCAAGTCGTGGAAGTGTAGGTCGTGGATACTCAGGTCGGCGCATCCGCGACGAAAAGCTGTGCCGACTGATCTGCCATTGTATGGGAAAATCCGATCATCGTTGTTACTTCGGCAGGCGCGCTGCTCCTCCACGATGGCCCATGCGTCGTATCCGCATGCAGCGAAAAGAGGAATGCGCTGGTTGTTTCCCTGCTTGTTTCGGGGATCCTTCCGGTCACGGATGAGAAGCATCCGGGTGCGACATTCCAGGTCCGACCAACGCACTGTGCAGATTTCCTCTTGGCGCATTGCGGTAGCAACAGCGAAGCGGATGATCCGGCCAATTGGGGCGATCTGACGCGGGTTTGCGTCGAAATGCGAGATCAACCGGTCGAGTTCATCTTGGGTCGGACGACGGTCGCGCTCCTGCCCTTTGCCAACCAGACCTAGCTGTTTCAAAGCGATGCGGGCGAGGTCTACGGCCTCGATTGTAACGGGTAGGCCGTGAACTGCGGCCGCGTGAGACAGAATGAGCTTGATAGTGCCAATGTCGATGCCGAGGGTAGCAGGGCCTGCACCTTTTGTCGCTCGATCGCGGCCGAACCGAATGAGCCGCTCGCGATCGAGCGCCGCCATGTTGCACTTTCCAAGCTGACGCTTCAGCATATCCAGAGTCGCAGCTTTCGAGCGTCGAGGGGGCTTGCCGACGTCACACATGTCGTCGATATGAAGGTCGATGAGATCGCCGAAGGTTTTGAGGCGGGCGATGCGCGACTGATTTGGCGTTTCGCCACGATCAATCTGGCGCTCCGCCTCAAGGGCCCAGCGTCGGGCATCGTCTCGCCGCAAGAAGGTCTCGCTGACGTAACGGCCCTTGCGACGAACTTGAACGCGCCAGGAGCCGGAATGGAGTTTTGTGAAACTGGCCATTTTTCGTGTGCGCTCCGTGTGCACTCAGCCGTCGAATGGTGGCGAAAAGCGTCGCAATGTGGCGTAAATTCGTGTGCACTCGGTGCGACCTAACTAATTGAGACTACTAAAAAAATGATGGAATATCAAGAACATAGACTGGCCATTGCGCCCATGATGGATGGGCTGGAGCGGCTGGAAGAGCTGCCGCTGTCATTGCGCCTGATCCGCGAGATGCACGCGCGGCTCCTGCAAAGCGGCCGCGGCGGCACGAAAAGCCCGGGCGAGTTTCGCCGCACACAGAACTGGATCGGTGGTTCGCGGCTCGGCAATGCGCTCTACGTGCCGCCGCCCGTCACCGAACTCGACGCTAGCCTCGATGCGCTGGAGCGCTTTATGCATGAGGATACTTCGCGTCTTCCGGCATTGATCAAGGCTGGCCTGCTGCATGTCCAGTTCGAAACCATCCACCCGTTCCTCGACGGCAACGGCCGCATCGGTCGGCTGCTGGTGACGCTGTCTCTTTGCGTCAATGGAGTGCTGCGCAAGCCGCTGCTCTATCTCAGCCTCTATCTGAAGATGCATCGTGCCGACTATTATCGTTTGCTCCAAGAGATGTGGGAAAACGGCAGCTGGGAGGCCTGGCTCGACTTCTTCCTCATCGGGGTGGCCGAAACGGCGAACCAAGCATTTGAAGCCGCCTCCCGAATTGTCGACCTATTCAAAGAGGACCGCGAGCGGATCACGACCGAAAGTGATCGTGCCGGATCCGCGCTCCGCATCCACGATCTCTTCCAGCAGAACCCGTTCCTGAGCTCCAATCAGCTTGTGCGGCACACGGGCTTGTCGGCACCGACGGTGAATGCGGCCTTGGCTGACCTAGAGAAGATGGGCATCCTAGAAGAGATTACCGGTCGCAAGCGGGGAAGGGTGTTCAGCTACCGTCGCTATCTTGCAATCCTCAGCGAGGGGACCGATCCCTTGCCGGTTGGCTCCTGAAGCCCCCCGTAGCTGTCTCGCCCCTCGAATGACAGGAGGCGCAATCAGCGTATTGATTTCGTAGACGCTGACGGTACTTTATTAGAATAGCTAGCTTCGATTGTCGCCGTTTACGACACCCGCGAAATGTCCGATAGATGTCGACAGTTCACAGAATTTTTCCTGTACAAAAATTCCAAAAACCCTAGCAAAATCAAGAGGCTAACTTTTTGACGGGTCTGGTCCCGGCGCTGGGTTCTCATAAGGAAATTTTCTGTAGGAAAATCAATTCCTTATGACGAGAAAAATTTTAGAGTGGGCACCATTGCCGACCTGTGCCGCGGTACGGTCGTCGGCCGAAGCAATGACCGGGACATAACGCTCTTCAAGGCGGTCGGGAGTTCGCTCGCCGATCTGATCACTGCGCGGCTGATCTATCATTCATTGCCATATGAAACTCCGGTCGTGTCGCCAACGCACGGATTGTGTGCGGACAGGCCAGCTATTGATGAGGTGACTTGATGCGTTCCGATCGGCTTGTTCAGATCGTCAGCAGCCATGCCGAGGGCGAGGCAGGAGACGTTATCATCGGTGGCGTGGCGCCGCCGCCTGGAGCTTCAATCTGGGAACAGGCGCAGTTCATTGCGAAAGACGAGAGCCTTCGCAATTTCGTCCTGAACGAGCCGAGGGGTGGTGTTTTTCGTCACGTGAATCTGCTGGTGCCGCCGAAAGATCCGCGTGCGCACATGGGATGGATCATCATGGAGCCGGCCGACACGCCGCCGATGTCCGGCTCGAATTCAATGTGCGTTTCGACAGTGCTGCTGGAATGCGGCATCGTTCCGATGCAGGAGCCGATCACGCGGCTGGTACTCGAGCCCCCCGGCGGCCTGATCGAAGTGGAGGCAGACTGCCGCAATGGCAAGGCCGAGCGCATCCGTGTCCGCAACCACCCGTCGTTCGCCGACAGGCTGGACGTTATGCTGGAAGTTGCTGGTATTGGCACCATCAAGGTTGACACCGCCTGGGGCGGCGACAGCTTCGTTATCGTCGATGCATCCCTTCTTGGGCTTGAGATCAAGCCCAACCAGGCGCGCGACATCGCCGAAGTGGGGGTTCGTCTGACGAACGCCGCGAACGAGCAAATCGGCTTCTCGCATCCGGTTAACGGGTGGAACCACATATCGTTCTGCCAGGTAACGGAGCCCGTCCATTACCGAGAGGGCGTGCTCAGCGGTGCCAGTGCCGTTGCAATCCAGCCGGGAAAGATCGATCGCTCGCCTTGCGGCACCGGTTGTTCGGCTCGCATGGCGGTGATGCACGCCAGGGGAGAAATGCAGGTCGGCGACCGATTTAGGGGCATTTCGATCGTCGGCACGGAGTTCGATTGTGTCATCGACCGCGAAGTTGATCTCGCCGGCCGGCCTGCAATCTCTCCGATCATCTCAGGCCGCGCTTGGATAACCGGCACGCACCAGCACATGCTCGACCCGTGCGATCCGTTTCCCACCGGATACCGGCTCTCCGACACGTGGCCGGTAACGAAAAGCTTCTGAAGGCGTGAGATCACGGCCGCCTTCATCACGCGCAACGCAGCAACGCTTTATCGCCAAACAGAGCATTCGCTCGCAAAGGCATTATTCGGGGACATATACATGAAACAAGCGATCACTCTTCCCGATCATCCGGCCAAATATCCCTACTTTTCCGACATCGTCAAAACGGAAGGCACGTTCGTCTTCGTGTCGGCGCAGGCGGGGCGCGGCGACGACGGCAACTGGAGCGGAAGTTTCGCCGAACAGCTCGACAGAGCCATTGCCAACCTGCGCCGGACGCTGGAGGCAGGCGGTGCGAGCCTCGACGATGTCGTACAGTTGACGGCATTTCTGTCGGATGCCCGCAACGGCGACGCCGACTGCCGCCACGGCAACGTATTCAACGAGGTCTATGCCCGGCATTTCAAGGCGAATTGGCCGGTGCGCTCACGCGTGCAAGCAGTGCTGCACGATCCTCGTTGCCTAGTCGAACTGGACGCCATGGCGGTGATCGACGACTAACGACCGAGGTCTGCAACCTAGCTGGCCCGCAGGGATTGGCGCACCGCTTCGATCAATCTCGATAATCATCGAGGCGGCGCTTGCCAGCATGGGTAATACACTGCTCTCACGGCACCTGATCGAGCAGGAGTTGAAATCCGGCGAGCTTCGGGTCGTTATCAACCTCGGATGACATCGTGCTACCGGAAGTGAGTACGCCCTCCACCACAAACCAGCACTTCTTCTTTTGGCTGACAAGTCAGGTCGGACGTCTAGGTTGAGCGCGGCCATGTCCCGGCCGCCGAGGCGTTGGCGAATGTCAGCTATCCGCCGAGCTCGCCCCGACAGCGGACCGACTGCTCCCGGCCCCTTCCTCGCCCCAGAAGTGTCCGCAGACTACTCCGACACCGCAGTCTCACTGCCCGGGACTTCGGAGCGTGGTCCGCTGCCGATTGTCCCGGCTCTTGTTTGGATCTTCGATCGCCTCAACCGACTGAATGTATTCAGTAATATACTCCGAGGGCAAACCGTGTTCCTTGCCACCTGCAAGCACAAAATCCTTGTACCAGCCATAGGGTTTGAGGTTGTCGTCGATGTAGTCGGGGGTGGCGAGATAGGTAAGGACCTTTTGCCTGCGACCCTTTTCATTAATGACCGTGACCGTCGCGTGCTCGTAGCCGTTACCAACGCCTTCGGCCTTGTCCAGTTTGGCACGCTCGGCAGGATCGAAGCTGAATAGGACCCCGATCACACTCCTATCGCCTTCACTGGCAAATGCGTTGCACTTCCCGGACTTATCCGTGCTGCGCTTATGAAAACGGAGCGCATGACCCGGCAAGGTAGCGATGCCGAGTGGTTTGCAACTCGGCATGCGCTCGCGCAGCCGGGCGGTCGACATATTGGACCCATAGGCAAAATAGACGACGTGCTCCGGTGGTCCGGTTTCTGTCTTCAGCGGCTCGATGGTGGGATTTCCCGGCTTCAGAATCGTGCGCAGCGGTACTGTCATTATGCTGCACTCGACGGTTTCTTTGCCTTCGCGTGTGATGATGGGCTGCCCATCCTCAAGGTCGAGGATTGGAACGGGCCTGCCGGCCCATCCGCAATCGGCGCAGAGTGGCCGTTCCCAAAGTATGCCCGGTGCCTCAGTATTTTCGCCGTGGTCGGGTTCGAGATGGGGCGAGCCGCAGTTCGGGCATTCGGAAGGCACCCCGCGCAACTCGCGAATGATCAATGATGTCGCCATGCCGATGGCGTGTTGGATCAGCGATTGCGCCATGTCGGCATCAATCCACGTGGCCGACTTTGAATGCGTCAGCCAGTTTGAAACCGTCCATGCAGACTCGAGCGCGCTCTTGAGGGCCCCGCGACGCTCTTTATTGGTGTCGCCCGGCAAAAGACCGTTGCAGATGATCTCCGTCCACGCTCGGAAGTTCGCACGCTGTGGCGGTGTGTCTGACCACATTGCCGCGTCCTGCGCGACGCCGATCAGCTCGAGTAGCGCCTCGCGGCAGCGAACGCCGACGGCCTGATAGTCCGAGAGGTTTCGCGCTTGTGTCACGGCGGTGCCAGCTTCTTCTATCTTCTCGAAGACAGGACCGAACGGAAGGATTCGAAGATCGCCTTCCTGTTGTTTTTCCGTACGCGGGATGCGGAACATCAGGCCAATATGGAAGGTCAGAGCAAGGTCCATATTGGGGAATTGCTCCTGAGAGTAGAGGTTTGTGCCGCCCGTGATGACCCACCAGCGATCCTTGTTGGTGTGGATGTCCCACACGTCGTGGCAGGTGTTGAGAACGGTTTCCGAGTAAACCTTCTGCATGAAAGTCACTTCGAGGTCGGGCGCCTGCCATTCAAAATATTCCCGGACTTCCTCGACTTCCTCTTCGGTAGCTTTCAACATGATCTACTCCCGCGACGGGCTAGTCGCACCGTGCAAAGGTTTGCGAAAACCTCATCAGTAGGCCGATGTCGCTTAGCTTTCAAACCGGCGCGGCAAAGCGGGATGTCCAGGTTGGGAGCCTATGAGTCACTCGGGGCTGAATGTCCGTTTTCGCATTTTGGACGCCTAAAGCTGCCAGACCGCAACCGTGAAGAGTTTCGGGCGCCAGCAGGCGTACGAAAGTCCCCGAGGAAGGAACCCGCGGGCCACAGTCGACGGCTATGGGAATTTCGATCTGCGGCCGATGTCGGCGTTGGCGCGGCCGCCGAAGGGAAGCGCCGAGGTGGATGCGGACAGGCCGCTTGGTTGCTCCATCGCGCGGTATTGGCGGCCCGGAACTGGTCCGGGTGGACGCATGTCGGTGTCAGCGTTTGCCGTGGGCGCGCGCGTGTCCGTTGCCGGAGGCGCAGCGGCTGCGGCTGATGGACCAATGCCATGCCGGGTCATGGCCAACCCTGCTGGTTCGTCGCAGTGGCGTGCGGCGGCCCGCGTGGCTGCTTCCATCGCTCAAACACCTCGATGACGATCATGCGTCCGCCGCAGCAGGGGCATGGCGGGCGGAAGTCCTCAGGTTCGTCAGGATCAACGGGGTCGGGCGGCGCGGCGACATCCAGGAGTTCGCGTGCCAACGCGAGGCTGGCCTTGCGGGCGGAGCCGGCGAGCAGACCGTAGTGCCGGATGCGGTGGAAGCCGCGCGGGAGGACATGGAGCAGGAAGCGGCGGATGAACTCGTCGGCCGCAAGTATCATCACCTGCTGGCGATCAGATTCGGCGCGACGGTAATCCTTGTAGCGGAAGGCGACGTTGGCCTCGTCGAAGGCGATCAGCCGGCGGTTCGAGATCGCGACCCGGTGGGTGTAGCGGGAGAGATAGGCGAGCACCGCCTCCGGCCCGGCGAAGGGCGCCTTGGCGTAGACCACCCAAGGCTTCTTCCGGACCGGCGACAGGTGCCGCAGGAATGCTCGTCGGTCGGCGAGGTGTGCGATCGACCCGAAGAAGGCGAGCCGCGCGGCCTCATGCAGGGCGACCAGCCGGGTGAGGAACAGCCGTCGGAACAGCGTGCCGAGTATGCGCACCGGGAGAAGGAAGGCCGCGCGCGACGATATCCACCGGCCTCCGTCTGGCGTAATGCCGCCGCCCGGCACGATCATGTGCACGTGCGGATGGTGCGTCATCGCCGAGCCCCACGTGTGGAGCACGGCGGTGATGCCGATCTTAGCTCCGAGGTGCTTCGGATCGGTGGCGATCGTCAGCATGGTCTCCGATGCCGCCTTGAACAGCAGGTCGTAGACGAGCGCCTTGTTGTGGAAGGCGATATCGGCGATCTCGGCCGGCAACGTGAACACGACGTGGAAGTAGCCGACGGGCAACAGGTCGGCCTCGCGCTCGGCAAGCCATGTCCGCGCCGCCGCGCCTTGGCACTTCGGACAGTGACGGTTGCGGCATGAGTTGTAGGCGATCCGCCACTGGCCGCAGTCCTCGCAGGCCTCGACGTGACCGCCGAGCGCCGCCGTGCGGCAGTTCTCGATTGCTGACATGACCTTGAGCTGGGTGAGGCTCAGGTGACCTGCATGGGCGGCCCTGTAAGCAGGCCCCGCTGCACGGAAGATGTCGGCGACCTCGATCGAGGCACGCACGGTTCAGCCGTCGGGCGAGATCTCTGCTGGCCTGAACAGGCCGAGCTTGTCGAGCGGGCTCGTGACCGTGCGCACCGTCCGGGTCGCGACCTTGGTGTAGAGGGCAGTGCTGTTCAGCTTGGCATGCCCGAGCAGGACCTGGATGATCCGGATGTCGACGCCGTCTTCCAGCAGGTGAGTGGCGAAGCTGTGACGCAGCGTGTGCGGCCCGACCCGCTTGGTAATGTCGGCGGCCTGCGCCGCCTCGACGACGATGCGGTAGAGCTGCCGCGTGCTGATCGGCTTCATCGCGTGTTGGCCTGGGAACAGCCAGCCGTCGCGGTGCATCACGCCCTGCTGGCGTCCGACCTTCCACCACTCACGCAGCAGAGCGAGCAGATCCTCGGAGAGCATGGCGTTGCGATAGCGTCCGCCCTTGCCACGCTCGACGCGCAGCAACATGCGTTCGCTGTCGACATCAGTGACCTTCAGCATCGACACCTCGGCGACGCGCAGACCGGCGCCATAGGCAACAGACAATGCGGCCTGGTGCTTGAGGCAGGTGGTGGCGTTGAGCAGCCGTGCCACCTCGTCGCGGCTGAGCACTACGGGCAGGTTACGCGGATGCGCCAGCCGGACGAGCCTGCGCGCCAAGTCCGGGCGGTCGAGGGTTTGGGTGAAGAAGAAGCGCAGCGCCGACACGATGCTGTTCATCGTCGGCACGGGGACGCCGTCCTCCTGCTGTTCGATCTGGAACCGACGAAGGTCATCGGCAGTCGCTGTGTCCGGTGAGCGCCCGAGGAATGTGGCCAGACGTCCGATGTCGCGCAGGTAGTTGCGCTGCGTCTCCCGTGAGAACCGCCGCATGTTCATGTCGTCGATCAGCCGCTGGCGCAGCGGGCTGACGGGTGCGTCGAGATTGGGGTGCTGCATGGTCAGGCTCCTTTGTTGAAGAAGCCCGTCATGCTCTGCCGCTGCCGAACGACGCTCAATGCAAGCGCAACGACGGCTCGTGCCCTTTACCTCACCGCGCGCGCTCTCCCGCGCAGCGGGTTAGTTCATCGGCCCCAAAGCCGCCGGATCGGCCCGAATGGAAAACACGCAACAAAAACTACAGCGTATCCTGCGACGGATCAGCTCCCTCATCGAATTCAAACGTGCCTGGGCGTCCGCATCACCTTGGGCCGCAGCCTTGCTGAACCAGCGCGCCGCCTCTTCGTAGTCCCTTGCCAAATCAATGCCGTTGTAAAAAAACCGTACCGAGATTGTAAGGGGCGACAGCATGGCCCTGATCCGCTGCCTTGCGCCACCACATCAAGACAGCTTCGATGTCCTTGGATTCGCCGTTGCCGTTTGTGTACGACACCGAGGGACAGCTTCGCGCCCGCGCGCCGGCCATGGAGGTTGCCACCGCCTGAAAGCAGACGCTGCCGGCGAGCTTCCGCACGTCGCGGTCGCCGGCAGCTGACGTCTCGGAACATCACCCAAAGGGCGTGTCCGGAGTATCCGCTTTCAACAGCTCGATCAGGCCGACGACATCGCTGCGTTGTCTTTTGGCCGGTGGTACGAAGGCGCAATAGGGCTGCCCGAGCCTGATCGAGGCGGAAGACAGCGCCATGAGGCGTCCGGCCTCGATGTCGGCGCGGGCAAGAACGCGCTGGCCGAGCGCGATGCCCAGGCCAAGACGCGCCGCCGAGATGGCGAGGCTGGACAGGCCGACACGCCGTCCCCGCGACGGGTCGGGGCGCAGCGCGCTTCCCTGTGCCGCAAACCACTCCGACCAGGTCGGATGGGAAGCGTAATTGGGTCCCCAATTGGTGTGGATGAAGACGCTGTCGTGCACTTCGGCGATATCGCCGGTGTCGATATCAAGACGGCGCCGGAACTCCGGTGAACAGACCGGCAGGACGTCGTCGTGCAGCAGGCTCACCCTGACCAGTTCGGGATAGTGATAGTCGCCATAGCTGATGCGCACATCCGTGCCATGGCGCGCCATGTCGATCGGGTCGTCCTCGACACGAATGTCGATCGCCATGCGCGGCTGCTCCGCAAGCAGCATGCCGAGACGGGGCGTCAGCCAGTGCTCGGCCAGGGAGAAAGGAACGCTGACCACCAGCCGCGTGCGCACTTCGCCTTCAAGGATGCGGGACGTCACCGTGGCGATGTCTCCCAGGGCGCGTGCCGTCTGCGGATAGATGGCATGGCCGGCATCGGTGAGCGTGATGCGATTGCCTATGCGCAAAAACAGTTGCTTGCCGAAATAGGCTTCAAGATTGCGCACCTGCTGGCTGACCGCAGCAGACGAGACCCCCAGTTCACGCGCCGCCAGCGTGAAGTTGCCGGTGCGTGCGGCGACCTCGAATGCCTTGAGCGCATTGAGCGGCGGAAGCCTTTCCATCACAGCCTCCAGAAGTTTTTCTTTCGGGCAAATAACAATTTTCCACGTTGAGCGAAAGGTTTTTTTGCCGCCACATGAGACCGCAACCCAGGAGGACAGCACGTGAAAAACATCATCGATTTCGACCGTTTCCCGCTCGATCGCGAGGGAAGTGCCGATTGGACGGCACTTGTCGAACGATCGCGGGCAGCCCTTGCGGCCGACGGCATGTACGACCTCGAGGGCTTTCTGCTGCCCGGTGTCGCCGAGCGCGCGACCGCCGAAATCAAGCCGGTCATGGACAGCCGCTCGCATGAGCATCGGCGTGTTCACAACATCTACTTCAAGCCTGAGATCCCCGAGCTTCCGGCCGAGCATCCGGCGCTGCGGAAAGTCGAGACGATCGGCCACACGATCTGCGCGGACCAGATACCGGACAGCATCCTGTTGTCGATCTACGAATATGCGCCACTGGCACGGTTCCTCGCAGCGACGATGGGCAAGCCGGATCTTCATATGATGGCAGACCCGCTGGCGCGGACCAATGCGATGGCCTATCGCAGCGGCGAGGCACTCAACTGGCATTTCGACAGGTCCGAATTCACCACCACCCTGCTGCTTCAGGCTCCGGACCAGGGCGGCGTGTTCGAGTATCGCACCGACCTGCGATCCGACGACAATCCCAACTACGATGGCGTCTCGCGGCTGCTCGAGGGCAACGATCCGCAGGTGCAGGCAAAGCGCCTCAAGCCGGGAACACTGAATGTCTTCAGGGGCAAGAACACCGCCCACCGGGTCACGCCCGTCGCCGGCAGCCGCGAGCGGATGGTCGCCGTCTTCTCCTATTACGAGCGGCCAGGCGTCGTTTTCAGTGCCGAAGAGCGGCTCGGCTTCTACGGGCGGGCTGCCTGACGGGCCGCCTGCGGCGTCCACTGCCATTGCATAGCCAGGTGAATCCGGGGAGACGAGCATGACATTTTTCAAACGCAACGGCACGCCGGTGCCGGCTTCGATCGACAGGCTCGCCGTGGCGGTCCGCTCGGGGCTGTATGACCGGCGGGAATTCCTCGCCATCGCAAGCGCTGTCGGTGCCTCCACGGCGGTTGCCTACGCGATGCTCGGCCTGCCCGCGCCGGCACGCGCCGGGCAGCCTGCGCCGAAGAAGGGCGGAACGCTGAAGGTCGCGATGTTCGTCAAGCCGCTGAAGGATCCACGGCTTTTCGACTGGTCCGAAATGTCGAATGTCGCCCGGCAGGTCATCGAACCACTGGTGCGCTACACGCACGACTTCACCTTCGAGCCCGTGCTGCTCGATGGCTGGGAGGCCAATGACGACGCAACCGAATATGTGCTTCATGTCCGCAAAGGCGTGACCTGGAACAATGGCGACGCTTTCGATGCGGATGACGTGATCTTCAATCTCGGCCGCTGGTGCGACGGCAGTGTCGAAGGCAACTCGATGGCCACGCACATGGCGTCGCTGATCGACCCTGCCACCCGCAAGGCGCGGGCCGGATCGATCGTGAAGGTGGACGACCACACGGTCCGGCTTGTGCTGGCCAGGCCGGACATCTCCATCGTGGCGGGGCTGGCCGAGTATTCCGCGCTTCTGGTTCATCGCACATTCGACGAATCCGGCGGCGACCTCACCGCAAACCCCATCGGCACCGGCGCTTTCGAGCTCGTCTCCTACGCTGTCGGCGAGCGCGCCGTGTTGCGGCGGCGCGCCAACGGCAGCTGGTGGGGCGGCGAGGCATTGCTCGACGGCGTCGAGTTCATCGACTACGGCACCGATCCGGCAGCCACGGCCAGTGCCTTCGAGGCGGGCGAAGTGCATGCCAACTACGAGACCTCGGGAGACTACGTCGCGATCCTGGATCAACTGCAGCTGGTCAGATCCGAGGTCGTCACCGCCGGCACGATCGTTGCCCGCACCAATCTGTCGACCAAGCCTTATGACGACAGGCGTGTGCGCAACGCGCTCCAGCTTGCGGTCGACAACGCGGCAGTGCTCAAACTCGGCTATGGCGACCTCGGCACGCCGGCGGAGAACCACCATGTCTGCCCGATCCATCCGGAATATGCCAAGCTGCCGGCGATCGGTCGGGACGTCGCAAAGGCGAAGGCGCTGATGGCGGAGGCCGGCCATCTCGATTTCGAGCACGAGCTCATCACCGTCGACGAAGAGTGGGAGAAGAACACCGGCGATGCGATAGCCGCGCAGCTTCGCGAGGCCGGCTTCAAGGTGAACCGGACCGTCCTGCCCGGGTCGACCTTCTGGAACGACTGGACAAAATACCCCTACTCCCTGACCAACTGGGCGATGCGGCCGCTGGCGGTTCAGGTGTTGAGCCTGGCCTACAAGTCGGATGGAACGTGGAACGAGACGGCTTTCGCCGACAAGACATTCGACGACAGGCTCGCCGAAGCACTGGCAATTCCCGATCCGGACAAGCGCCGCGTCCTGATGGCGGAGATCGAAGCGATCCTCCAGTCTTCAGGCATCATCATCCAGCCGTTCTGGCGCAAGCTCTACCACCACACGGCGCCGCAGGTGAAAGGCATGGCCATGCACCCGACATTCTGCATGTTCCTGGAAAAGGTCTGGCTCGACGCATAGGCGGCGGCTCCGGCGCGAATTGGGTTCGCTCCAAAGCGGAACTCTTGAAGGATAACGCAGCGGTCATCAGATAGCTTTGTATGAAGCGTCGGATTGGAGCGGGTTGTGGTCCCGCCCTTCAGCCATCCCATATTAGGCCATTGCATTCTCCTGATCTTCCTCCTCACCGTCCGTTCGCTTCAGTTTGAGCTTCTTGCCGAGCATTCGCCGCGCATCTTACAGGGACTTGAAGTAGTTGTCCGCTGCCAGGCTAAGGCTCTCGGGCTGAAGTGCCTTACCCATAGCCTCCTCATCCCACTCCTTGTTGATGCGCTTGGCGAGCGCGAACACCACAGCCAAGCCGACACGATTGGCCTTGCGCGAGGAGCCGGCGAGCAGACCGTAATGGCGGATGCGGTGGAAGCCACGCGGCAGGACATGGCGCAGGAAGCGACGGATGAACTCGTCGATGGCGAGCGTCATCATCTGCTGCCGCTCGGCGCTATCACGGCGATAGTCCTTGTAGCGGAAGGTGACGTTGGCCTCGTCGAAGGCGATCAGCCGGCGGTTCGAGATGGCGACCTGGTGGGTGTAGCGGGAGAGATAGGCGAGCACCGCCTCCGGCCCGGCGAAGGGCGCCTTGGCGTAGACCACCCATGGCTTCTTCCGGACCGGCGACAGGTGGCGCAGGAATGCTCGCCGCTCGGCTAGGTGCGCCGGCGATCCGAAGAAGGCGAGCCGTCCGGCTTCGTGCAGCGCGACCAGCCGGGTGGCGCCCGAAAGTCTAGGGACAAATGGCCTCCTGCAGGGCTGAGCCTCACGCAGAGACCGCCCGGTCACGGGTCCTCCTCGGGCCAAACGCAGTGAGGGGCAGGGTCGCCGTCGGTCTCGTGCTCGGCGTGCAGCGAAAAATCGGGCGTACCGCCGCCGGTCGCAACGGCCAACACCGGGCTCCGCCATCACTGGCACTGCCCATGTCGGCACGTCGCTAGGCGCGGGATGTGTCCCCCAGGAAATCGGTGGGCTTCAGCGCGATGTCGGCGAGCGTGTATCGATCAAGGGTGCTCTGGAACGACAACAGCGCGTCGTGCAGCATGGTGGAAAGTTTGCAGCACCGTGTGATTGTGCACTGGTTCCCGGTAGCGAAGCACTCGACCAGTGCGAAATCCGGCTCGGTCAACCGGATGACGTCGCCGATCCGGATGTCTTCTGGCCGGCGACCGAGTTTCAACCCACCAGACCGGCCGCGAACCGCGACAAGATAGCCAGCGCGGGTCAGCGTGTTGGCCACCTTGTTGAGATGCGCTTTCGACACACCGAAGGCGCGCGCTGTCTCTTCGATGGTGAACAGCTGATGCCCCGCGGACGCCGCAAACATAAGCATTCTGAGCGTGTAGTCGGAAAAATTCGTCAGTCGCATTTCGATCCAATCTCACCGCATGCCTGCTTGCCGGATGTCCGGCAGCTTACAGGCTTTCGGCCGTGATCGGCTCTACGGTCAAGGTGCTTTCACCGCGATTGTGGGCCAGCGCAAGGCGGAAGGAATGCGCGATACGCAAAGCCCGCTCCATGAACAGCGCCGCGATCTCCGGCGGACACAGATTGTTGACGGTTGCGCGAAACAGAAAAAGCCATCGCCGGAAATGCTGTTCGCCAAGGCCAGGAAGGGTCAGGTGTGGTGGGAGCGGGCGGCCGTCGTAACGGCCGGTGCGAAGCATCAAGGATGACCAGAAGTCACACATTTTTGTCAGGTGTGGTGGCCAGTCATGCGGCGCAATCGACTTGTTGAACAGCGGTGCGAGCAGGGCATCCCTCTGGATCTTGGCGTAGAAACCATGAACCACGTCGCGGATCATCTGCTCATCCAGCTGTCTGGGCAGCACGCGACCGTCGATGACGATCGTTGTTTCACGTCTTGTGTCTTCGCTCATGCCGGGCTCCCGCCGTCAGCGAGCCTGGTGCGGCCCTTTGTCGTTCGTTTTTGACGTCCGTTCAGGCTTCACGATGCAGATTAAAACATATATCGTCAATGTATGTTTATGTCGCACAGCGTCGCCGCGATGAAGGAAAACGGATGAAGCTCGAGCCTGACCAGAGCGGAGACTATGTCCTGGAGCCAAGGTTCCTGGCGCAGCGGCTTTCCATTGAAGAGAACGAACTTCAACGACGAATGCGCCTCGGCCTCGTAACCAGCAGGGTGGAATTCGGTATCGACGGCGACAAGGGCCGAAAGCGCCTGACCGTGCGCAATCGAAACTCGGTCTGGCGTGCAATCGTCGATGCTGACAACCGCATCGTCAGTGAGGAGTCCTTCGAATTGGGACAAGCTTCGGCGGTGGCAAACTGACACCACCAATCTCATCCGCGGACAATCAAAGTCCGTTCACCTAGAAGCAGGAAATGAAGTTATGAACGATCAAGATTCTGGCAGTACTCTTTTGCCAATGCTGGTCGCTGGCCTGGTGCTGGTGACCGTGGGCTATGCGGTGATCATGATGTTCGTGTGAACCCCATCGGAAAGGCCCACTATCTGACATCTAAGCGCCGAAGCTGTCGGTCTCCTGTCGGCCCCAGGACAGATATCTTCGGTGACGTACGCCAATCGCTGGCCCGCCGCCGATGCCAAGCCCCGGCACCTCCTGGACTTCTGGATCAAAGGAAGCGGGCGGGGTGAGTGGTCTCAAGACTTGGATTTTCGCCAACCAGCTGAGCGAGCTTCGCTTTCCGAGCAGAACCATTGCTCGGCAAACTCAGGTCGGATGATACTCTCGTCGTAGTATTCTTGGCCGGGCACGTGAAATATGCGCGTTGCCACCCGTCTCGGCGTGACGGAATCGCTCTGCTTCAAATGTTCTGCTCACCAACGAGGGCCAAAGCATAAGACCTCCGGAACTGCCGGCCGCGCTTCGTGTTTCTACCGAACAAGCGAGCTCTAAGGTTGAGCCGCTCTTAGGGAGGAAATGATGTCGCCTTTCAAGACAACCACGGTCGCATTGATGCTTGGAACGGCATTCTTGAGCAGCCCTATGTATGCGGAAACATTGAAATTCAAGGCTGATCTGAAGGCCGCCAGCGAAGTTCCGCCGGCCGACAGCAGTGGGACTGGCTCGGCAGACGTCACGGTGGATACAACTACCAAGAAACTGTCATTGACGGTTACCTCGAGCGGTTTGACCGGGGACGCAACAGCTGCGCATTTCCACGGCCCTGCGGCAGCGGGTGAAAATGCGGATCCCGTAGTCGATATTTCAGCGGCCGTTGCCAGTGGGACGGCGGACATAACGGATCAGCAACTGGCCGATCTGCAGGCGGGCAAATGGTACCTGAACATCCATACCCAGAAGTTCCCCGATGGGGAAATCAGGGGGCAGGTGGAAAAGGCACCGCAGCCTCCGATCAGATGTTGGGCCCGGCGGACGATTAGTTAAAGCAGGGTCGGTGCCCGCCTATTGCTCCAGTCGCTGACCTTGCTGGAGCGCCGAGCATCCGCGCACGAGATCGCGGCGGGAGGACGCGCTGCTCGCCCAAAGAGCGTCTCCGAAGGTTAGGTAATGGCTGTTATCGCAACGACCATGAGGGTGGAAGGGGGCTACTGGTGTCGGCTGATGGAATCTGCTTCTAGGCCTTCAGGTGCCTGCGCCAGAGTGGCTTCAGCAACTCCAGGCATGCCAACACGGCAAATCCCGCTGCAAACGTCACCGCCAGATCGTTGAGATGCAGCGGCCCGAAGCGAAAGAGACTGGTGGCGAACGGCCACAGAAGTGTGCCGCCCAGCGTTGAAGCGACGACCACGACAACAAAAATGAGCGATCGATTGGGCCTGATGATCGCGGTCATAAGGGATGCGCTGAAGGAGCGGTTGACAAAAATCAGCCCCACGATTGTCAGCACCAGCGAGAAAAACGTAAGCGCCCGGATTTCGTTCTCGGCCATGCCCTGCTTCAGGGCGACAAGATATATGCCCGCGAGAAATGCGAAGGCCAGCGTCCCCTGAACAAGTCCCCATCCGATCAAGGCGCCGGAAAACAATGGAGCGTCCGGGTTGCGAGGCGGACGGCGCATCACATCGTCTTCCTCGGTTTCGGCCTCGAAGACCAGCGAGCACACCGGATCGATCACCATCTCCAGAAAGGCGATATGTATCGGCCCGAACAGGATTGGCAGGCCAAACAGCAATGGCAGCAGCGAGAGACCGGCAATCGGCACGTGGACGGCGATGATGAACCCCATGGCCTTGCGCAGATTGTCGAATATACGGCGGCCAAGCCGAACGGCTTTGACGATCGAACCGAAATCGTCGTCGAGCAGGACGATCGCCGACGCTTCGCGCGCAACGTCGGTACCACGGCCACCCATGGCAATGCCGATATTGGCTGCCTTCAGCGACGGCGCGTCGTTGACCCCATCGCCAGTCATGGCGACGATATCACCATTCGACTTCAGCGCGGTGACGATACGAAGCTTCTGTTCGGGCATGATGCGCGCGAACACGGTTGCGGTTTTGACACGCAGCGCCAGCTCTTCGTCGTTGAGCGACTGCATCTCGCTGCCGGTCACCACGCTTTCGGTGTCGAGGCCGGCCTGGCGCGCGATCACCTCGGCGGTTGCCGGGTAGTCGCCGGTGATCATCATCACCCTGATGCCGGCCGAACGGCAGTCGTTTACGGCATCGGGGACACTCGCGCGCAGTGGATCAGTCAGGCCGACCAGTCCGAGAAACTCAAATTTGAAATCGTGTTGCGTCTCTGGCAAGGCGTCGCTGCGATGAAACACACGGGCCACGCCCAGCACACGTAACCCCTCGGCCGCCATGGCTTCGACCGAACCCTGCAAGGCCTTCAGATCCTTTGCGTTCAGATGGCATAGCGCCCCGATCGTCTCCGGCGCTCCTTTTGCCGCAATCAGCGACTTGTCCTTGCCGCCTGTCGATTGCCAGACATTGGACATCGCCAGTAGACCGGGTCGAAGCGGATAGGCGCAGACCAGTTGCCAATCCAGATTGTCGAGAATCTTGCGTTTGGACAGTCGTCCCTTGCCGAGTTTGTGAAATGCGATCTCCATGGGGTCGAAAGGAATCTCGGTACTGGCAAGCACACCAGTTTCTGCCAGATCGGCGAATGCCGCCGGCAGATCGGCGACCGGCTTGTCCGCAATCCGAAACGACTTTCCATCCGCCGTCCGAAGCTCGGCAATCGTCATCCGGTTCTCGGTGAGCGTGCCTGTCTTGTCGGTGCAAAGGATCGTCGCCGAACCAAGGGTTTCGATCGCGGCGGCCCTGCGGGTCAGGACGCGCGCCTGCGATATGCGCCACGCACCCATGGCCATGAAGATCGTCAGCACGACGGGAAACTCTTCCGGCAGCATCGACATGCCGAGCGCGATGCCTGCCAGCACGGCGTCAAGCCATCCGCCCCGCAGAAGCCCGTAAAGCAGGACCGCGACGACGCTGACCGCGCCGCCGACCATTGCGAAAATACGGACAACGCGCCGCATTTGTACCTGCAATCGCGGTGGTTCTGTCTCCATTGAACTCAGCGAGTGGCCGATCTTGCCGATCTCGCTTCGTGGCCCCGTCGCCGAGACTTCTCCTATACCCGAACCGCGAACGATCAGTGAACCCGAGAATATGAAAGGCAGGTCGTCGCCGCCTGGACGACGTTCGGTCAATGGTGAGGCGCTGTCGACGGCAATCTTCCGAACCGGCACGGACTCACCAGTCAAAAGCGATTCGTCGCTCTGAAGGTCCTGGCTCTGCAGTAGCGTGGCATCGGCAGGCACCCGGTCGCCCTCGCCAAGCACGACGACATCGCCCCGGACAACTTCTCGACCCGCGATGCGCTTGCGTTCACCAGCGCGTATGACCAGGGCGCGAGGACTGGTGAGATCACGCAGCGCCTCCAGGACACGCTCGGTGCGTGTCTCCTGTATTATGGTTATGCCGATCGACATCGTGGCGAAGGCCAGCAGGATCAGCGCTTCCTCCAGATTGCCCAGAAGCAGATAGACAACGCCGCCGCCAAACAGGAGCGCAAGCATCGGCTCGCGAATGACCTCGAATGCAATCCGCACCGGTGTGCGCTGGGTGGACCTCGGCAGTTCGTTGAACCCTTCGGCAATGAGCCGGGCTTGTGCCTCGGCCTCTGAAAGGCCGGGAAATGGATCGGCCGTCGCGATAGGCGGGGGCATGTCAACTCTTTCTGGCGGACTGTCAGCCAATGTCATGGCCAGCTCTCACAGGACGCTATTTCAGTGCGACAGGAGGATAGGGAGCCGCAGATCCGTGAGAACACCCTCGGCTGCGTAGTCAGCGAGCGACGTGTCATGAGTTTCATCGGATTTCGCTTCTGTCCAAACAGCGGCCAAATGGCCGCAAGCGTTTTTAACCCAATGGACAGGCCAGGCTTTGATTCACCGCAAACCGTCAGATCGAGGCTCCGATCATTGCCTTTTGCCCATCGCGCTAGCGTTAGACCAACGAAGCCGTAGCGTAGTCGGCTTCTGCTCAGGTTCTCTCATATCTTGCTGGAGGTGACCGGCTCTCTTGATCCCGCCCGAGAATGGCTCGGGGCGGGAGTAGCCGATCTTCGCAACGTTATCGAATGACTGCTTCGGGGAAGCCTTAAACCTCTTCGGAACGTCTGGCGTGGAGGCGCGAAGCTGTCGTTCAAACCCCTGTGGTACTCTACCTTTTGACCAGAACCATAGGATGCAAAAGCACGCCAAGCAGGAGCAGTTCCTAGCTGATCCTGAGTTCGGCAACGGCCACACTGACCTGCCTGACGAAGCCACACCACGCGGCAGGCGCAGCTACGACTTTGTCTTTCCTCGCTTTGCAGGCTTTTTCTCGGCAGGCTTGCGGCCAAGACCGAGGCTCTTGGCCATCTGCGATCGATGGGCCGAATAGCTGGGCGCGACCATTGGATAGTCACTGGGCAGCCCCCACTTGGCTCGATACTCATCTGGCGTAAGGCCACGAATCGAAAGATGCCGCCTGAGCGTTCTGTAATGCTTGCCATCCTCGAGGCTGATCAAATATTCAGGGGTTATCGTTTTCTTGATCGGCATCCTCGGCTTCAACGCTTCTTCCACCGGCGCTGCCGGTCCGCCAAGATTGCTGATGCTGGAATGGATTTGGGCAATCAAGCCAGGCAGTTCTCCGGCCGGGACGGGGTTGTTCGAAACATAGGCCGCAACGATATCGGCAGTGAGCTCAATCAGCTGATTATTGGGCTTTAGCAATACTTCAGTCATCACATCATCTCCGGCGGCTAAACAGCGATGTCATTTAGGTAGCGGACTTTTGGCAGCAACGAAACACAAATGTCCCAAAACAACCGGCGAGGAACTATGACCAGTTCTTGCAGGGTAGGGGGCAACCAGAGCGCGGCCAGGCGGCCGATCTGACAAGGCCGCGCGGCTCACAAACGGCTGGCCGAGGTTGGGCGTTCCTGGATGGCAGCCAATGAATGGACGGCGGTGCGGCCGGATACGCCTGCTTCACAACGGACTCATAAAAAGCAGCGCATAAAGCAAAGACCCCCGGACCGTCCGGGACGAGGTCGGAGCAAATTCGCGTCCATTCGCTCGGTTAACAAGGTGACCTAAGGAGGTTCAGCATAGCGCCGCGCAGCGGGAACCGGGGTGATCACCTCCGAAGAATGGTCCACATATGTTGGCTTGGTCAGAGCAACTGCGCCTGCCTTGTGAGCCATTAGATAACCTTAAGCATGTAGTCCAGCGATGTATCGCCACCCTTGGCGATTTAATTTTCCCGAACAGCTGTGGCTCTGTTTGGCGTAGCCTTTCGACGCCTGCCTGTTGTCTTGACGACAGCCATCTAATATTCTCTATTTTTAATCTATTTTAAACCGGAGGGATGGGTGCCTATGAAACGTGCTGGGACTGTTTCAGCCGCGACGCCGACCATTGCATTGGTCGCCCGGTCGCCCATACGAATGAGATGTCTCGACGTCATCGGGAGACCGTTCCGAACGCGGCGCCGATCCCGGCCGTTAAAACCATCGCCAGCGCGCCCCAGAACGTGACGCGCAACGTGGCTCTGGCGAGGTTGGCTCCGCCGGTGCGCGCCGAGGGCCCCGAGCAGGGCGAGAAACAGCAGCGACGCGGCCGACACGCCCGCGATCAGCGCCGACGACGGCAGCAGGCACACCATCGCAAGCGGCAATGCCGCACCAGTGGGAACCGGCTTGGCCGGTTTGACGACCCTGAGCGATCGTTGCGGCCTGCGCACGTGTTTTTCAGCGTGAACTCTGAGCGCCAATCTCGAAATGCGCGACGCTGGTCGCCAGTGCCGACGCTTCCTCGGCAAGCGCGTGCGAGGCAGCCGTCGATTCTTCGACCATCGCGGCGTTCTGCTGGGTCACCTGGTCGAGCTGGTTGACAGCGTTGTTGATGCCCGAAAGTCCGACCGACTGCTCCTTGGCCGAGTTGGCGATATCGGCGACGAGCACGCTGATCTCCGCCACTTTGCCGGTCAGTACCTCCAGCACCTCCCCGGTCTGGCCGACCAGCCGCACGCCGGCGGCGACGCGTTCGCCCGACGAGGCGATCAGCGACTTGATCTCGCGCGCCGCTTCCGCCGAGCGCAGCGCCAGGCCGCGCACCTCGGCGGCGACGACGGCAAAGCCCTTGCCGGCGTCGCCGGCGCGCGCTGCCTCGACGCCGGCGTTGAGCGCCAGCAGGTTGGTCTGGAAGGCGATCTCGTCGATGACCGAGACGATCTGGCCGATCTGCCTGGCCGAGCTGTCGATCTCGCCCATGGCGACGATCATGTCGCGCATCGCCTGGCTGCTCGACTGGGCGCTCAACCTGGCATCCTGCGCCACGCTGTCGGCGCGCGTCGCCCCGGTCGTCGTCTGTGCCGTCGCCTCCGAGATCTCGACCAGTGCCGCGGCCGTCTCTTCCAGGCTCGCCGCCTGGTGCTCGGTGCGACGGGCGAGGTCGTCGGCCGCCTGCACCAACTGGGCCGAGCCGTCGCGGATGGCGCCGGCATTGCCATGGATGCGGCCGACGGCCTCCTCGAGCAGTTCCATGGCGCGGTTGAAGTCGTCCCGGATCTGCGCGTAGTTCGGCGCGTCGAGCCCGTCGATGCGGTGGTTCAGGCGGCCCTTGGCCAGCTGGTCGATGGCCTCAGCCAGCGAAACCAGTGCGGTGCGCTGCTCCCTTTCGGCAGCGTCGCGCGCGGCTTCGGCCGAAAGCCGGCGCTGCTCGGCGGTTTCGAGGTAGGTCGAGATCACCAGCTCCATGTCGAACAAGGAGGCCTTGAGCAGGGCGCTCATCGCCTCTTTGGCCTTGGCCAGACCCGGCGCCTGAATGCCGAGCGCCTTCGGCCAGGACTGCTCGAGGATGACCGATACCAGCTCGTCGATGATCAGCGTGTAGCCGCCGACATACCAGCGCGGCTCGAGCCCGATGTCGGCATGGATGCGGCCGATGCGCTGCGCCGACTGGGCATAGTCGTCGCCGAAATCGGCGGCGGCGATGGCCGACCAGTGCTTCATCTGGCGCACGCCGGCGGCCTGCATCCGCTGTTTGCTGCCGTCACCTAGTCCGAAGAAACGCCGCGCCTCTGCGAATTCGGCGATATGGCCGTAGAAGCTGTCCATCACCTTGGGCAGCGCTGCCTCGATCGCGGGTCGGACGGCGTTCAGCGCGGCGCGCGCCTCGCCGTCGAAGCGGACAAAGGCGAGGCGACGGGCAATTGCTGCGTCCGTTGTTGCGGCGTGATCGGACATGTTACTTTCCTTCGGGGTGGCTGGCAGCTTTCGGTTGAGCGCTTGCGCGAACCCGCTGCCAGTGAATGCTGTGCCGCTCGCTAGGCTCCAAATGGTTCACAATTGGTTTCCGCCAACACATTGAAATCACATGCGAAATAATGACGCGCCAGCGATGGTTGTCGCATCGGTCGGGTACTCGCCATATGCTGGAAGCATCGCGTCGTCGTCCAAGCGTCGATGCCCGACCCGTTGCGCCGTTGGCTTCGGCTGCTTATCTCTTCCGGGCCATGCCCGACCAAGATGCCGATAGCCCCGGATCCGAACCGTCGCCCGCCAGGGGTGATCTCCGTGCCGCCTACAAGACCAACATCGTCGTCATCGGCGCTGGCCAGGCGGGGCTTTCCACCGCCTACAATCTGAGAAAGCTCGGCCTTCAACCCGGGCGCGATTTTGTCATCTTGGACAAATCGCCCGAGGCCGGCGGCGCCTGGCAGTATCGCTGGCCGTCGCTGACGCTCTCGACCGTCAACCGCATCCATGACCTGCCCGGCATGCAGTTCGCCGACGTCGTCGAGGAGGGCGCCACCGAGGTCAGGGCGTCGGTCGCGGTGCCGAAGTACTTTGCCGCCTATGAGCGCGAGTTCGACCTGCCGGTCTATCGCCCGGTGACGGTCAAGGTCGTCTGCGACCGTGGCGACAAGCTGCGTGTCGAGACCGATCGCGAGACCTTCTCGGCCCGGGGCATAGTCAACGCCACCGGCACCTGGGAAACGCCCGTCATCCCAGCCTATCCAGGTTCTGAGCGCTTCAAGGGGCGGCAGCTCCACACTCGCGACTACCGCAGCGCCGAGGCGTTCGCCGGCCAGCGTGTCGTCATCGTCGGCGGCGGCATCTCGGCGCTGCAACTGCTCGACGAGATTTCGCGCGTCGCCGCCACGATCTGGGTGACACGGCGCGAGCCGCGGTTCCGCGACCGCGCGTTCACGCCGGACGACGGTCGCGCCGCCGTGGCCATCGTCGAGGACAGGGTCCGGCGGGGGCTCGTTCCGGGCTCGGTCGTCTCGGTCACTGGCATCCCATGGACGCCGGCCCTCAAGGCCGCGCGCGACCGTGGCGTGCTCGACCGCCTGCCGATGTTCAACGAGATCACCGAGGACGGTGTGCGCTGGCCCGACGGCAGCGAGCAGCGTGCCGACGTCATCTTGTGGAACACCGGCTTCCGCAGCTCGCTCGATCATCTCGCGCCGCTGCAGATTCGCGAGGAGGGTGGCGGCATCGTCATGGCCGGCAAGCTGGCGACACAGGTTTCAAGGGATCCGCGCATCCACCTCGTCGGCTACGGCCCTTCGGCGTCGACAATCGGCGCCAACAGGGCGGGTGGGGCCGCCGCGCGCGAACTGGCGGCATATCTCGGGCTCGCCTGAGCAGCAAAGACAGCCAGCCTGGCCCGCGCAACCACCCCGCCGATGCCTTGACGGACCGCGCCGGCGCACCGGACGAAATCATCCCGCACGTCCGGAAACGGATCGGCTCGCTGGCGAAGACATGGCCAACCGCAAAGGCATCGAAGCAACGACGGGCGTATAGAAATCCGTAGATCAATGTACCGAGCGTGACCATCGAAATTCCGAACGCCAGTGCCCGAATGGAAAGATCGGTCCCTGTCGCTGGGGCACTCGCAATTGCCGCCTCGCTGAACAGCGTGCGCGTCGGCGTAATGAACCAATAGAAGAACATTGCTGCGGTGAGCAGCCCGGATGTGACGAGGCAACCCGTCGCCATCAGTCAACTGAGACGTCGAATCCGCAATTCGAGGCCCCTCCTGGCGGTCATGTCGATCATCTTTTGTGCTTGGTCCATGTCTGGACGACTTCTCTCTTTCCTTTGCCTGAATCAAAATACAACCCCAAAAAATTATCGTTTGACAATGATTTATTATTATCGATCAATGTGACGGCCAACATAGGAGATCCTGCATTGTCTCGTCGCCTCGCCAAACTGGCTATCAGTCTTGTCACCTGCGTCGTCGCCATTCCCGCTGCATCGCCATCAACGGCCACGCCATCCACCTCCCGTGGCCTCATCTCAGTCGCTCAGGTGATGCAGATGCTGGAGAAGGCTCCGACCGATCGGACGGCGCAGCAAGTTCTTGCCGCCTACCTTGCCGGCGTAGGCGAGGCCGCCGGTGCGGTTGTCAGCATGGGCAACGCGACCTGTCGGACATCGTTACGCGTGAACGCAGGGAGTGTCCGCCAGGCCCTCAAGGCCGCTGCTGCGGGTCAAGACACAGCGGAAACGCCGGCAACACCCTTGATCGTCAAGGACATGCTCGATCGCGCCGGATGCAAACGTCAATGAGCCCCGTCTACCTACCCTCGCTCTCCGAACGTCATTTCCGTCGGATCGAAACCACGCGCAGACCCTGCAAATTCATCCTTGCCGGTCTTGGGGTGGCGAGCCTCGCAGCGTTTGGCATCTCCGCTCATGCGGCGGACTATCAGCCAGTTCACTGCGCTGTTCACGCTGCCTATGTGGGGTCGCCGCTGCATGCCCCCGTTGACATCACGGCGACCCCACCCGTTCCGAATAAAGCGCTGCCGGCGGAAACCACGCGTCGCCTCGACGTCACCTACGAGCGTATCCAAGCCTTTACAGCCGCGTCAGCGATTACGGCCGCGGTCGCCATACCTGGGAAAGGTCTATGGCAACAGACCAGCGCTCCAACAGATGCACCACGGCTGTTTTGGGCCAGCGCTGGAAAGACCTTCACTGCGGTCGTCATCCTGCAACTCGCTGAGGAGGGGAAACTATCCCTTGATGACCCGGTTTCACTTTGGGTGCCGGACGTACCGAATGGCGATGTTGCCACAGTCCGTGATTTGCTCGCCCACACCAGCGGGCTATTCAGTGCCAATGAGGATCTGAAAGCGCATGCTGATCCGCGCTATCGCGATCCGGCGGCGAACCTTGCCATTGCGCGCAGGCATGGGGCTATGTTCTGCCCAGGGGGACGCTGGCGCTATTCGAACACGGGCTACGACCTTCTTGGCGAAATTGTCCGGAAGGTCGATCACCGATCGATCGATGTAGCGATCACCACGCGGATCATTGCGCCGCTTGGGCTCACCTCGATGCGGGCGCTTGTTCCAGGTGGCGGAGCCGTTGGTGTCGCACCACTGACGGCGGTACATGAAAAGCCTATTGACCCAAGCTGGGCTGGCGCGGCTGGTCCTATCGTGAGTGACGCGGCCGACATGACCCGCTTCTGGGCCGCTTTGCTCGGCGGACGCCTGTTGTCAGACGGCACGGTCCGGACGATGGCCAGGAAGCTCTACCCTATGTTCGATCCAGGCACCTATTATGGCTTGGGGATCATGGTCTTCGACGTGACCGATGATTCCCGGTCGATACGCTGGATCGGGCACGCCGGCGGCACCCCTGGCGCCAGCGCAGTTGTTGCCTATTCGCCTTCAGACAACGCCATCGTCGCGGTCGCTCTTACCGGAGATGCTGTGTCCGTCCCTGCCGCCAACCTGCTCCTGAAAGCGCTTGGGCCGCCAAAGTGAGTCAGCAATCGACTGAACGACGCACGTGCCATTTCCGCAATCCCCTCTGTCGTCCTAACTGCCATGACACCGCGCTGCCGAGGCCAGGCAGCGACAAGGCGGCGAGCACGACGGCCATGCTGCCGTGGCAATCGTCGAGGACAGGGTGAGGCGGCGCCTCGTCCGGGCTCGGTCGTCTCTGTCACCGGCATCCGTGGACGCCGGCGCTCAAGGCGGCCCGTGACCGCGGCGTGCTGAACCGCCTGCGATGTTCAGCGAGATCACCGAGGAGGGCGTGCGCTGGGCTCCGGCCAGCTGTCGCCCTCGCCGCTGGCCGAATATGGTTGGATCGTCGTCGCCACAGCCGTTGAAGAACTGGTTTTCAGGGGCGTCATCCGGACCCGGCTGGCCGAGCGTTGGGGGGGCCGCTTTGGCCATCGGCGTCACTTCAGTTGCATTCCTGCTCATCTATTTCCCCGGGTGGGTGCAGTTGGCCGCCATGCCCGTCGCAACGACGATGGCCTCGGTCTCTCTCATCGGCCTGGTCTGCGGCTTGCTACGCCATCGGACCGGAAGCTGTGGCCAGCCATAGCAGCCCACGCCGCGAACAATTTTGGCGCGTTGCTCTAGCCGCGGACAGTCTCGTCGCTGCCCACAGGCCACATCCATTTGTCTTTTTGTCTGTTGACCTCAATAGGGCTTGAGGTTTTACAGACGTGTCGGCACGAAAAATGGAAAGGCCGACATGAACTTCGATCTTGAACAGCCGGCGCCCCTCGTCGGCACTGCGACCGCAGCGGCCGCGACCAAACCCGCGGGCTGGGGCGATCTCTTCAGCGGCAGGCACGGTATCTACACATTCGCGCTTGCCGGCGGCGTCACGCTGCACGCCGTCAACATGTACATTGCAACGACGGCGATGCCGTCGGTCATCGCCGACATCGGCGGGCTCGACTTCTATGCCTGGGCAACGACCCTGTTCGTGGTCGCCTCGATCCTCGGTTCGGCGCTGACGGCAAAGCTCCTGAACGGCAGCGGGCCGCGCGGCGCCTATGTGCTCGCCACGTCGATCTTCGCCCTGGGCACGCTTACCTCAGCGCTTGCTCCCAGCATGCCGGTCTTGCTCCTCGGCCGCGCCGTCCAGGGCCTCGGCGGCGGCTTCCTGTTCGCGCTCGCCTATGCCCTGACCCGCATCGTCCTGCCGGAGCATCTGTGGGCAAGGGCCATCGGCCTCACCTCGGCCATGTTCGGCATCGCAACGCTGGTCGGCCCCGCCATCGGCGGCATCTTTGCCGAATATGGCGCATGGCGGCTCGGCTTCGCCTCGTTGCTGCCGTTCTGCGTTGCCTTCGCCATCGTCGCCTTCGTCACCTTGCCCAGGAAGAGCTGCGACACCAACGAACACGTCGCCGTGCCGTTCCTGCAGCTCGTCATGCTGACGGTGGCCGTGCTTGCCGTGTCTGCCGGCAGCCTGTCGGCGCAGTTGGCATGGAACCTCGCCGGGCTCGGCACCGGCCTTGCACTCGTCGTGCTGATCTCCGGCGTCGATGCACGGGCCAGCGCCCGGCTCTTGCCGCGCGGCGCCTTCAATGTCTCGACGCCGCTGGGCTCGCTCTACCTCACCGTCGCGCTGTTGATGTTGGCCATACAGCCCGAGATCTTCGTGCCCTACCTGCTGCAGAACCTTCATGGCCAGTCGCCGCTCTGGTCCGGCTACATCGCGGCCGTCATGTCGCTCGGCTGGAGCATTGCGTCGTTCATGAGTTCACGCTGGCAGGCGCATGCCGACCGCCTGATGGTGCTTGGTCCACTGCTCGTGCTGGCCGGTCTCGTGCTGTTTGCGTTGTTCATGCCGATCCATGGCGGTGGCGACCGGTCGCTGCTCGTGCCGATCAGCCTAGGCCTGCTGCTCGTCGGGTTCGGCATCGGCGTCACCTGGCCCGGGCTGGTCACACGCATCTTCCAGAGTGCTCCGCCCAGCGAGCAGGATCTTGCCGCCGGCGGCATGACGACGGTGCAGCTGTTCTTCATGGCCCTCGGCACCGCCTGTGCCGGCATGGTTGCCAACTTCGCGGGCATTGCCGATCCGGGCGGAGCTGAGGGCGCCGCCAACGCCGCCGTCTGGCTCGGCACCATCTTTGCGATGGCGCCCGCGCTCTGCGTGCTCGTCGCACTGCGCGTCGTGCGCCTCACCGGACAGCGGGGCTGACACGCCAAAATCCTGCGGAGCGGTTCTCGACGATGCCGCCTTCGATACCTTGCGTCGGTCAGGCCTGGTCGATCAGCACCTGTTCCAGCCCGGATTCGGGCGCCGAGCAGATGCACAGGATCGTCGCCTCGCCGTCGCCGACCGAGACGTAGCCATGGCCCATGGTCGAATCGATGTAGACGCCGTCGCCGGCGGCGAGCCGCGTCGGCGCGTAGTGGTCGGTGTGGATTTCGATCTCGCCGTCCAGCACATAGGCGAATTCCTCGCCGACGTGACGGACCAGCGGGCCGAATTCGTCGAGCGAACGCGTATGGATCCTGGCGATGATCGGCACCATGCGCTTGTTGGTGAGATCGGTGCACAGATAGCGGTAGTCGTAGTTCCGCGTCGCCAGTTGCAGTGTGTTGGTGCCTGACACGATCGAGCGCCGCGTTCGCTCCACACCCTTTGCCGGCTCGACGTTCAGCAGTTCCGTGACCGGAATATCGAGCCCTGTGCAGATCTGCAGGATCTTGTCGTAGGTCAGCGACATCAGGTCGTTCTCGACCTTGGACAGCGTCGACAGCGCCAGCCCGGTGCGCTCGCTGACTTCCTGCAGCTTCAGCCCATGGCGTTGGCGCATGGCGCGCAGGCATTCGCTCAGTCGCGGTTGGTGGGTCACATGGCCTCCGGTCTTGGCGGCGTGAGCGGGTTCATTTTCTGAAAATGGCAGGGATTTAGCGTTTACGCAAACGACTTGACGTATCAAAAAAGAAATCTTACCGATTGCATCACAAAAAAGCGGGAACGGCAAAAGTTTTGATTTTGCAGGGTAGCTCCTGCGCTGCAGCACGCCCCAGGCGGACTGCCACGGCCACTGCGGGAGGGCAGGACCATGCGTTGCGACAGGCATCAGGACGGCACGGCATCGACGCCAGTCGAGATGCGCTGCGGCACCGTCTTTCCACGCACATCCGGCGCAGCGCCCAGCGCCGCCGGCAATCCAAAAACTGTAAGGGAGTGACCGGCATGAGCAAGGCACCGGCCGATTTCGCCGCGCGCATCGATGCGCTGTTTCAGGATTTCACCGGCCCCGGCAGCCCGGGCGCCGTCGTCGCGGTCACCGAAAATGGCCGCGAGATCTTCGCCAACGCCTACGGCCTCGCCAATATCAACAATGCCGTGCCGATGGGGCGCAAGACGATCATCCGGATCGGCTCGCAGACCAAGCAGTTCACCGTCCTGCTGATCCTTATGCTGGAGGCCGAAGGCAAGCTCAGCCTGTCCGACGAGGTGCAGAAGCACCTGTCTTACGTGCCGCGGCTCGAGCAGCCGGTGACGCTCGCGCAGCTCGCTTCGAACACTTCGGGCTTCCGCGACCATCTCGAAGCGATGATCTTCGCCGGCCTGTCCATTTTCACGCCCTCCGACCGCCAGACCGGTCGTGACGTCATCGCTCGCCAGGACGCGCTGAACTTCAAGCCCGGCAGCGCCATGACCTACTGCAATGCCGGGTTCTTCATGTTGTCGGAAATCATCGAGCAGATCGAGGGCGCGACTTTCAACGAGGTGCTGCGCAAGCGCATCACCGGCCCGCTCGGCATGGACGACACCTCGCTTTTGATCCGCGACGGCGCGGCGATGAACCGGCTCGCCGCGCACTACACAAAGCGCGAGGAAGGCTGGGCCAATCTCAACTGGGGCCTCGACCTCGGCGGCGAGGGCGGCATGATCTCGACGCTCGACGACATGATCGTCTGGCAGCAGAACATGTTCGATCCCAAGGTCGGCACGCCTGACATGTACGAGCGCATGGCAACACCCTGCGTCTTCGACAATGGCGCCACAGGCTTCTACGGCCTCGGCCTCGTCACCGACGTCTATCGCGGCCGCCGCGCCGTCGGCCATGGCGGCACGGTTGCCGGCGGCAAGTCGGAATCGACCCGCTTCGTCGATGATGGCTTCGGCGTCGTCATCATCGCCAACAACGACCAGGTCGCCTCCTTCGCGCTCGGCCGGCGCATCGCCGACATCTATTTCGGCGACAAGGCCCCGGCGCCGATCGCACTCGCGCCTGGCCGCTACCGGCAGGAGGGTGGCCCCGACGTCTTCGAAATCGTCGCCAAGGACGGCGTCGCGACCTTCCTCAACGCCGGCGGCGTCGGCGGATTCGACTTCGGTCACCAGGGCGGCGCCAAGCCCGAGCGCGCCATCACCGACCTGGTGCTCAGCCCGCGCGCCGACGGCAAGCTCGACGGTGTCTTCTGCGGCACGCCGCGCCTCTACGCGCCGCTTCAGGCGGGTGCTGCAGCCGCGCGCCCGCTGGCCGGGCGCTATGTCAACAAGGCGCAGGACCTCGAGGTCGAGATTACGGGCGACGCCTCGAAGGGCGAGTTCCGCCTGCGTTCCGGGCTCGGCGCCATGGCAGCCCCCATCGTCGCAGCCGATGCCGACCTGTGGTTCCTGTTGCAGCCCGGTACCGATATGCGCCCCGGCCTGCCGTGGAACGCAACGCTGGCGGTGACTTCAGACGGCTTCGAAATGAACTCCGACCGCATCAAGAAACTGGCCTTCAAGCGAGCCTGATCAACCACTTTACGGCGAGGTCCACCATGTCCCTACGCACTCTCACCCCTGAACAGTTCGACGCCCTGGCGCGTTCCTATCTCAAGCAGGCGACGCTGACGCGCCGCGCCTTCCTCGGTGGCGCCGCAGCGCTCACGGCCACAGCCATGCTTGGTTTGCCCGGCAAGGCACTGGCCGAGCAGACCGGCGGCACGTTGCGCGTCGGCCGCTCGGAAGAGCCCGACACGCTCGATCCGCACAAGACCACGCTGTCGGTGTCGTCGACGACGATGGATATGATCTATGAGCCGCTGGCGCGCGCCGGCTTCGACGGCGAAGTGCTGCCGGGCCTCGCCGAGAGCTGGGCCTTCAGCAATGACAACAAGACGCTGACCTTCAAGCTCAAGCCCGGCGTCAAGTTCCACGACGGCACGCCCTGCGACGCCGAAGCCGTTGCCTGGACCGTGGCGCGCCATCTGGCGCCCGAGGCTGCTTCGCCCAGCGCCTTCTTCCTCGGCCCGCTGGAGCGCGCCGAAGCCGTCGACCCGCTGACCGTCGCCTATCACTTCAAGGAGCCCTTCGTCGCAGTCTGGGTCGGCCTGACGCTCGGCTATTCGGCACCGATCTCGCGTGCCGCCGTCGAAGCGGCGGGCGACCAGTTCGGCCGCAAGCCGGTCGGTGCCGGTCCGTTCAGGTTCGTGTCATGGTCGACCGACCGCGGCATGCGGCTCGAGCGCAACGACGACTACGCACCGGTCGCCGCGCTCGCCCGCGTCGATGCCGTCGAACTGTTCCACTATCCCGAGGATTCGACCCGCATCGCCGCCTTCGAAACCGGCGAGATCAACGCCATGTATGGTGGCGCTTCGGTGCCGCTCGACAGCGTGCGGCGCCTGCGCGGCAATGCCGACGCCATCATGATCGAGCGTCCGGCCCAGATGATGCGGGCGCTGGTGTTCAACCAGAAGCGTCCGCCCTTCGACAATCCGAAGGTGCGCCAGGCCTTTGCCCATGCCATCGACCAGAAGCGGCTGATCGCCTTTGCGCTCGACGGCTTCGCCGTGCCGGCGACCTCTCCGATTGCAAGCTCCATCTCGGGCTATTCGCCCAAGACCGCCGAACTCTCCTACGGCTACGATCCCGAAAAGGCCAAGGCGCTGCTGGCCGAGGCCGGTTTCGACAAGGGTCTGAAGGTTAAGCTCGTCGCCAACGACACGCCGGTCATCCGCCGTACGGCCGAGGTGGTCCAGGCGCAGCTGCGCGAGATCGGCGTCGAAATCACGATCGAAACGCTGCCGATCGCCCAGTGGGCGGCGATTACCGCACAAGGCGGGCAGGACATGGTCATCTCGACCTATTCCTACACCGACGCCGATATCGTCTACCCGGTGCTGCACACCAAGGGCGCGCTCAACCGGGCCTTCCACGAGAATGCCGAACTCGACGGCATGATCGCCGAGCAGCGCGTGACCTCCGATCCTGCTGCCAGGCAAGTCATCCTCGACAAGATCCAGGCAAAGGTCGTCACCGAGGCCTACTGGAAGCCGCTGTTCGAGCCGCTCAACTTCGCCGTCGTCGCCAAGGACGTCGTCGATGCCCGGATGAATCCCGGCGGAGAGCTGCGCGTCGACCTGCTCGGCATGGCCTCGTGACCCGCGCCGACGGATGCTGAGGCTGGTCGTATCGAGGCTGCTCTATGCGGCCGTCATCCTGCTCGGGGTCATCCTTGTGGTGGCCTCGCTGGTCAAGCTCGTGCCGGGCGATCCGGTCGACGTGATTGCCGCCGGCAATCCCGGCATGAGCGTCCAGGACATGGACACACTGCGCGAGAAAATGGGGCTGACGCGCTCCGTGCCCGAGCAGTTCGTCGCCTATCTCAGCAATGCCGTGCAGGGCGACCTCGGCACCTCGATCCGCCAGGGCGTCCCGGCCACCAGCCTGATCGCCGACCGCCTGCCGGCAACGGGCGAACTCGCTTTCTGGACGCTGCTCCTGGCCTTCGTCATCGCCATCCCGCTCGGCATCGTCACCGCACTCAAACGCGACAGCTGGCTGGATTATGCCGGCACCTTCATCGCCGTTCTCGGCGTGTCGATGCCGGGCTTCCTGCTCGCCGTGCTGATGATCCTGTGGTTCTCGATCGAGCTGCGCTGGCTGCCCGCCTCGGGCTATCGCGGCTCGGCCCTTGCCAGCATCGGCCGCGCCGTCGCCGAACGCGACATCGGCATTTTCTGGAATGCTTTCCGCTACTTCATCCTGCCGTCGATCTCGTTGGCCTTCGTGCTGGTGGCGGTCAATGCGCGGCTGATCCGCTCGGCGATGCTGGAAGTCCTGCAGCAGGACTACATCACCTTCGCCATCGCCAAGGGCGCGCCGCGCCTCACAATCATCCTGCGCCATGCGCTACGCAACGCGCTTCTGCCCATCGTCACGCTCGCCGGCCTGCAGATGGGTGCGCTGCTGTCGGGCACCGTCGTCATCGAGACGGTATTCGCCTGGCCCGGCATCGGCCGCCTCGCCGTCGATTCCATCCAGGTCCGCGACTATCCGATCATCCAGGCGGTGGTGCTCGTATCGGCGGCGCTGTTCATCTCGCTCAACCTGATCGTCGACATCCTGTACCGCTTCATCGACCCGAGGGTGCGCAATGACTGAGGCCGTGATCGTCCCCGCTGCAGCGCGGCCTGCCACCGAGCGCCGCTTCCTCGGCAGCCTCGGCCGCAGCGCCAAGGGCCTGACCGGCCTGTTTTTGATCGCCATCGTCGTGCTCTGTGCGCTGTTTGCGAAATCCATCGCCCCGCACGATCACGCCCAGCAGGTCATCGAATGGCGCTACGCCCCTGTTGTCTGGCAGGAGGGCGGCTCGACCACCAACCTGCTCGGCGGCGACAATATGGGCCGCGACATTCTCAGCCGCACCGTCATGGGCGCGCAGGTGTCGATCCAGGTGGCGCTGATCGTGGTGTCGATAGCGCTCGTCTTCGGCTCGACGCTCGGGGCGCTTGCCGGCTATTTCGGCAGCATCGTCGACACCATCATCATGCGCATCGTCGACTTCCAGCTCGCCTTTCCTTTCCTGCTGCTGGCGCTGATCTTCATGGCCGTTCTGGGCGCCGGTTTCGCCACGCTGGTCATGGCCCTGGCCTTTGCGCTGTGGATCAATTTCGCCCGCATCGTGCGCAGCGAAACCATGCGGATCCGCACGCTCGATTATGTCGACGCGGCGATCACCATGGGCGTGTCGCAACTGCGCATCATCTTCACCCATGTCCTGCCCAACGTGCTACCCGCCGTGCTTGTCGTTGCCACCCTCGACATCGCCCTGGTCATCATCTCGGAGGCAGCGTTGTCCTTCCTCGGCCTCGGCGTGCAGCCGCCCACCGCATCCTGGGGCGTGATGATCTCGGAGGGACGCGACTTCCTCTACGAGCAGCCATGGATCGTCATTGCGCCCGGCATCGCCGTGCTGATCTCCTCGGTCGGCATCAACCTGTTCGGCGATTTCCTGCGCGACTATTTCGATCCCCGGCTGGAGCGGATGTGACCATGACGGCCTCGCCCTTGCTCTCCGTCCGCGACCTGACCGTCGACTATCCCAGCCGCAGCGGCCCGGTCCGTGCCGTGGGCGGCGTCAGTTTCGACGTCGCGCCCGGCTCGGTGCTCGGCGTCGTCGGCGAAAGCGGCTCGGGCAAGTCTTCCATCGGTTATGCGCTGATGGGGCTGACCGATGCGTCGCATGCCATTCTCGGCGGGGCGGTGACCTTCGAAGGCCGCGACATGCTTGCCATGTCCCGGCGCGACTGGCGCCAGTTGCGCGGCAACCGCATCGCCATGGTGTTCCAGGATGCGATGGCGACGTTGAACCCGGTCATGCCGGTCGGCGACCAGATCGGCGAGGTGTTCGGTTTCCACCGCCCCGACATGTCGCGCAAGGCGATCCGCGCTGCCAGCCTTGAGCTGCTCGAACGCGTCGGCATCCAGGACGCTGCCCGTCGAATCGACGCCTATCCGCATCAATTGTCGGGCGGCATGCGCCAGCGCGTGGTCATCGCCGCGGCGATCGCGCTGAAGCCTGCTCTGCTGATCGCCGACGAGCCGACAACCGCGCTCGACGTGACCGTACAGGCGCAGATCCTCGGGCTGATGCAGGAGCTGAGCCGCGAGCAGGGCATGGCGATGATCCTGGTCAGCCATGACCTCGACGTCGTCGGCGATGTCTGCGAGGACGTCGTGGTGATGAAGGACGGTGTCGTTGTCGAGGCGGGTCATGTCGACGACGTGCTGAGCCATCCGAAACATGCCTACACCATGCAATTGCTCAATGCGCGGCCAAGCTTCGGCGCCGGCCACACGCAGGCGGGGGCGGCCCATGGCTGATGACGTTCTGCTCGAAGTCAGCGGCCTTGTCCGCCATTTCACCCTGTCCGGCCGGCTATTCGAGAAGCCGCGCCAGCTCACCGCCGTCAACGACGTCAGCTTCACCATCCGGCGCGGCGAAGCCTTCGGGCTCGTCGGCGAAAGCGGCTCGGGCAAGTCGACGATCGGCCGCATCATCGCGCGGCTGATCGACCCGAGCGCCGGCTCGGTGACCTTTGACGGCGTCGACTGGCTGGCTTTGCGCGGCAAGGCCCTGCGCGACAAGCGCCGCGACGTGCAGATGGTGTTCCAGAGCCCCTATGCCTCACTCGATCCGCGCTGGCGCGTGCGCGACATCCTGGCCGAACCGCTCAAATCCTACACCGACCTCAAGGGCGCGGCCCTGACGACGCGCGCGGCCGAACTGATGCAGCAGGTCGGTCTCAACCCTGACTGGATCGAGCGCTTCCCGCACCAGTTCTCCGGCGGCCAGCGCCAGCGCATTGCCATCGCCCGTGCCCTGGCATCGGGCCCGAAGCTCCTGATCGCCGACGAGCCGGTGTCGGCACTCGACGTCTCCAGCCAGGCGCAGGTGCTGCAGCTGTTGCGCAAGATATGCAGCGAACAGGGGCTGGCGATGCTGTTCATCTCGCATGACCTGTCGGTCGTCGATCATCTGTGCCAGCGTGTCGGCGTATTGAACCACGGCGTGCTCGAAGAGGTCGGCCCGACGTCCGAAATTTTCCGCACGCCAAAGTCCGATTACACCCGCCGGCTGATCGATGCCGTTCCGGGCAAGAAGCGCCGCGCCGCCGAAAGGGCTGTCCATGCATGACATCGTGATCAAGGGCGGGCGCGTCATCGACCCCGAGACCGGCCGCGACGAAATTTCGGACATTGCCATTTCGGCCGGCCGCATCGCTGCCATCGGTGCCGATCTCGGTCCGGCGCTCGAGGTGATCGACGCAAGCGGCCTGATCGTTGCCCCCGGCTTCATCGATCTCCATGCGCATGGCCAGTCCGTGCCCGCCGACCGCATGCAGGCCTTCGATGGCGTCACCACCGCGCTCGAACTGGAAGTCGGCGCCTTGCCGGTCGCCGGCTGGTACGAGGCGCAGTCAAGGACCGCGCGCCTGCTCAACTACGGCACGGCGTCGGCCTGGATCTTTGCCCGCAAGGCAGTGATGATCGGACTGGAACTCAAGCCGGGCGAAGCGCCGATCACGGTGATGGGACGCGGCTTCGATGATCCGCGCTGGTCGACGGACGCTGCGACCGAAGCGCAGGCAGACGAGATCGTGGCACGTACCCGCCAGGGCATAGAGGAGGGCGGCCTCGGCATCGGCATTCCCGCCGGTTATGCGCCCGGCGCAGGCGCCAAGGAGATGAGCCTGATCTGCGATCTCGCCGCCGAAACCGACACGCCGACCTATACCCACATCGCCCAGATGTCGAACATCGACCCCAAGAGCTCGATCGAGGCCTATGTCACCTTGATCGGACTGGCCGGCGCCACCGGTGCGCATATGCACATCTGCCACCTCAACTCGACCAGCCTTCAGGACGTCGAGCGCGCCGCGGCGATCATTGCCAAAGCGCAGGCGCAGGGGCTCAGGATCACCACCGAAGCCTATCCCTACGGCACGGGCTCGACCGTCGTCAGCGCCGGCTTCTTCGTCGATCCGGCCTTTTCCGCCCGCACCGGCACCGGCTACGACGCCATCGAGCTTGTCGCCACCCATCGCCGCCTCGACGGCATCGACGATCTCAAGCAGGTCAGGCAGGCCGATCCCTCGGCGCTGGTGCTCTGGCACTTCCTCGACACCGAGGACAATCCGCGCCATCGCGCGCTGCTCGACGTCTCCGTCACCTATCCCGGCGGTGCCATCGCCTCCGACGCCATGCCATGGAGCCAGCCCGACGGCACTCCTTACGAAGGCGACGAGTGGCCGCTCGGAGCCGACAAGACGGCGCACCCCAGATCCTCGGGCACCTTCACCCGCTTCATCAGCCAGTGGGTACGTGAGCGCGACGCCATCCCGCTTGCCCAGGCGATTGCCAAATGCACGCTCATTCCGGCGCAAATCGTCGAGAGCTGCGCGCCGCTGTTCAAGCGCAAGGGACGGCTGCAGCCGGGCTGCGATGCCGACATCGTCGTCTTCGATCTCGCCACCGTCACCGACCGCGCCACCTTCGCCGAGATGAACCTGCCCGCTCAGGGCATGCGCCACGTGCTGGTCAACGGCCAGGCGGTGATCTCGGACGGGGTCCTCGACCAGGCGGCGGCACCCGGGCGCCCGATCAGGCGGGGTGACCGGTGAGCGTTCCAGTCCTCGTCGTCACCGGCTTTCTCGGTGCCGGCAAGACGACCTTCATCAACCAGTTGCTGCAACGTGCCGACGGCTGTCGCATCAGCGCCATCGTCAACGACTTCGGCGCCATCAACATCGACGCCGAGCTGATCGCGGATGCCGCCGACACCGTCGTCGGGCTGAAGAACGGCTGCATCTGTTGCTCGTTGCAGGGCGACCTTCTGCGTACCCTCAAGCTGGTGCTGTCCCAGCCCGTCCAGCCGGACCACATCGTCATCGAAGCCAGTGGCGTCGCTGACCCCAGGGGCATCACCGAAACGCTGATGGACCCGATCCTGTGGCACGATATCCGGCTCGATGCTGTCGTTGCCGTGGTCGACGCCGACGAGGTCGCCGCCAATCCGGCCCGCCTGCGCGACGAGCTCTGGCGCGCCCAGGTCGAGGCGGCCGATTTCATCGCCCTGTCCAAGACGAGGGAAAACTCCGATGAGGCACTGCGGGCGGAACTCGTCTGGCTCAACAAGACGCTGGTCTTCGAAACCGATGGCGATGCCTTGCCGATCGAGGCGCTGCTCGTCACCGACCGGCCGCAGCCAATGCCGGGCCAGGCCAAGGTCGGTGCATCGCGCTTTACCTCGATCGAATGGCAGTCATCAGGGCCGGTCGCGCTCGACCGCTTCCAGGCCGCCATCGACCGGCTCGCCCCAAAACTCATCCGTGCCAAGGGCATCGTCAGTTTCGTCGAGCGGCCCGGACAGAGTTTCCTGCTGCAGCTCGTCGGTCGCCGCGCCACCTTGCGCCCGTTCCCGAAATTCGAGCCCGATTGCCGCCTCGTCCTGATCGCCGAGGCCAGCGTCCTCGACGCCGAGACGGCGCATGCCGGCCTCGCCGAAATCACTGCCTCTTAATTCGCAAGCGGAGTTATCCATCATGCGTGTGTTCAGTGCCGTCCTTGCGACCGAGACCAACACCTTCTCGCCCATCCCCACCGGCCTCGGCGCCTTCGTTTCGGGCGGCGACTACTATCCCGCCGGCCAGCATCCGGACCACATGACGCTGTATGGCGGCCAGCTCTGGGCGGCGCGCGAACGCGGCCGCCGCGAGGGCTGGACCTTGTTCGAAGGGCTGAGCGCCTCGGCCGAACCCGGCGGCACCACGACCCGGCACGCTTATGAAACGCTGCGCGACCAGCTGCTTGACGATCTGCGCGCCGTCCTGCCGGTCGACATGGTCTTGATGTCGCTGCACGGCGCCATGGTCGCCGATGGCTATGACGATTGTGAAGGCGACATCCTCGCACGCATCCGCGCGATCGTCGGCCCCGACACCGTCGTCGGCTGCGAGCTCGACCCGCACTGCCACATGACATCAGAGATGGTCGACAGCGTCGACATCCTCCTGACCTACAAGGAATACCCCCATACCGACGTCTATGAATGCGGCGTCCAGCTCGTCGATCTCTGCCACGGTATCGCCACCGGCGAGATCAGGCCCAAGGCCGCGCTCGTCGACACCGGCATGGTCAGCCTGATCCGCACCACCACCGAGCCCGGCCTGTCGATCATCCGCGGCATCCGCGCCATGGAGCAGAAGGACAAGGTGCTGTCGGTGTCGATCGCGCAAGGTTTTCCCTGGGCCGACGTGCCTGAAATGGGTACACGCGTCGTCGTCTACACCGACGACAATGAGGACCTCGCGCAGTCGCTGGCGCAGCGGCTGGCCAACGACCTCTATGCCATGCGCGCCGAGATCGTGCCGCCGATGCCTTCGATCGACGAGGCGCTCGATCAGGCCCTTGTGGCACCCGCAGGCACGGTCGTCATTGCCGACACTGCCGACAATGCCGGCGGCGGTGCCGCCAGCGACTCGACCTTCTTCCTCGCCCGCATGATCGCGCGCGGCATCCCGGATGCCGTCATCGGCCCGCTCTGGGATCCGATCGCCGTTCGTCTGGTGTTCGAAGCGGGTGAGGGGGCGGTGCTGCCGCTGCGCGTCGGCGGCAAGGTCGGTCCGCGCTCCGGCGACCCGGTCGATGTCACCTGCCGCGTCGTCGCACTCAAGCGCGGCCTCGTCATGACCGGGCTTGGCGGCGTGCCGTCGCCGATGGGCGATTGCGCCCTGATCGACTGCGGCGGCGTCGAGGTGCTCCTGGCCTCCGAGCGGTCGCAGGCGATCGACACCGACCTGTTCAGCAATATCGGCTGCGACCTCACCGACAAGCGGATCGTGGTGGTCAAGTCGACGCAGCATTTCCGCGCGTCCTACGAGAAGGTTGCCAGCGCCGTGATCTACGCTGCCTCGGAAGGCACCGTCACCTCCAATCTCGCCAGCTTGCCCTACACCAGGATCAAGCTGCCGAAATGGCCGGTGACCGCTTAGGCGGCGACAGCCGAGACCTTGGGCGGGCCGCGCCCTGCATTTCTGCATCATCTTCGATGTCGGCGTGGTTGTCGGGTCGACTATTCCTGGATCGCAAACCCCATTCGGAAACAAACTGGGTAGAAAGTAGCTGTTGAGGCCATTAGAATCCGGCCTAGCATGGAGTTCGCATTTGCTTAGGTGAGACTTTGGGAACGAGGACAAAGGACCGAGGCAACAAGCCTGACAGCTATGACGATGAAGGGCTCCGCAAGGAGATCGTTCGCGTGCGTTTGCAACTTCAGACGTTCCATCATCTCAGTTCGTCCCTTCGGAAACTCAGAACAAGCCGCCTGTACAATCTCGAAAAAGAACTGGCCCGCCGGATGGCCGGTTGAGCCTTGATTGCTGCACAGGTCGCACGCTCCTACGCCCGCTGCAGCTTCTCGTAGCGCTTGATCAGCCGGTCCCGCTTCAGCTTCGACAGCCGCTGGATCCAGAACATGCCGTCCAGTTGGTCGATCTCGTGCTGATGGCAGACGGCGAGCAGGCCCTCAGCTTCCTCGGTGCGCTGGATGCCCTGGAGATCCTGATAGCCGATGCGCACGCGTGCATGCCGCCTGATCTCATCGGTCACACCAGGCATCGAGACGCTGCCTTCGGTGTGGAGCATCGTCTCCTCCGAGGCCGAGAGTATCTGCGGGTTGACGTAGGTCCTGGCACTGCCAGGGCCTTCAAGCTCAAGCACCACCACCCGCCTGGCGATGCCGATATGCGGGGCGGTGATGCCGATGCCGGGTGCCGCGCGCATCGTGTCGAGCAGGTCAAACGCCAGTGCGCGCAATTCGTCGTCAAAGGCCGTCACCGGCGCGGCGACGAGCTTGAGGCGCGGGTCGGGAAATTTCACGATTGGCCGGGTCGTCACGTCAGGTCTCCGCCTCGGGCAGCGCTCGGCAGCCGCATAGCGCGAAAGTCACCGCGCGGCCAGCGCCGCGTGGCCTGGGAGCAGCGAGCCCGCCTCGCGGCTCAACTGGTCGATCAACAGCCGCACGCCCGGCAACATGCCGCGATGCGCGGCATAGACCAGCGAAATGTCGAGCCCGGGCCCGGCCCATTCCGGCAGCACCGGCACGGCCAGGCCATGCTCGGCCATCCTCCGTCCGACGAATGTCGGCAGCCGCCCGATTCCAAGTCCCGCCTCGATTGCCTCGGCGATGGCACGTACGTTGTTGGCCGACATGCGCGGCTTGAACTCAATCTTCGCCGGTTTCTGCGTCGCATGATGCAGCAGCCATTGCTGCGTGTCCGACGGCGAAATCTGCTCGCCGATCAGCGGATAGGCGTCAAGCGCCTTGGGGTCTGACGGCAGGCCTCGCTCGGCGACCAATGACGGCGCGGCAAACATCGAGGCTTCGGTGCTGCCAATCTTCCTGGCGATCAGCGTCGAGTCCTTGAGCCTGCCGACACGGATGGCGAGATCGTAGCCCTCCGCGACCAGGTCGACATAACGGTCGGAGACGTCGATCTCACAGCGCAGCTTCGGGTTGGCGGCGACGAAGCGCGCGATCAGCCGTCCCAGCCCGGCCTCGACCAGCACCGTCGACATCGTCAGCCGCAGCCGCCCCGACGGTTCCGCCACCGCCTGTGCCGCTTCGTCGGCGGCGCGTTGCAAGGCATCGACGATCAGCTGGCCATGGGTCAGGAATCGCTTGCCCGGCTCGGTCAGCGAGGATCGCCGTGTTGTCCGCGCAATCAGCCTGACGCCGAGATGCTCCTCGAGCTCGGCCACGCGCTTGCTGACGGTTGCCAGCGGAAGTCCCATCGAGCGTGCCGCGGCAGTGAAGCTGCCGGTCTCGGCCACGCGGGTGAAGATCACCACGGCCTCGACCGGTGGCAGCCGCTCATCCCTGGGAGCGCCGGCGCGGTCAGGCTCATTATTTCTATTCATGGATAGTCATTCCAGATTTGGCAAATTATCAGTTTAATGGAGATAATCTATCTTGTCTCCATGAACCAGATGTTTCCCCATTCCTCCTCACCCGAAGCCGGCACGCCGGCACAACCCGCGTCGCTGATGCTCCTCATCATCTGCGGCGCCCAGTTCCTGGTGGTCATCGATGCCGTAGTCCTCATGGTTGCCGGCCCCGCGCTGGCGCAAGCGTTCGACGCCACCGAGCGCGACCTGCAATGGGTCTTCAACGCCTATGCCCTGGCCTTCGGCGGCTTGCTGCTACTGGCCGGCAGGGCAGGCGACCGTCTCGGCCACCGCGGCATGTTCGCCGCCGGCGCGGTCGTCTTCGCGCTGTCTTCGTTGATCGGCGCGTACAGCGTCTCGATGTCGATGTTGATCGCCGCTCGTGCGCTGCAAGGTGCCGGTGCCGCCTTGCTTGCCGCCAACTCGCTCGCCTTGCTGACCTTGTATTACCCTTCCGGTCCGGCACGGCTGCGGGCGCTCGGCCTGTTTGCCTCCTCGGCCACCGTCGGCGTCGCCTCGGGAACGTTGCTCGGCGGCCTGCTCACCAGCACCTTCGGCTGGTCGTCGGCACTTCTGATCAATGTCCCGCTCGGCCTCATCATGGCCTGGGCGACCCGCCGCGCCGGCGGCGGGACCGGTGACGATCAAACGCATGCCGTCCCCATGGATTGGGCCGGAGCTGCCACAGCAACCCTCGGCTTCGGTGCGCTCACGCTTGCCATCGCGCAGACGTCGCACCCCACGCCGATCACCCTCGTCCTGTGGGGCGGTGCCGTCGTCCTGCTCACCCTCTTCGTTCTCATCGAACGGCGCAGCGCAGCCCCTCTGCTCGACCTCGACGTCCTGCGCAACCGCCCGGTCGCCGTCGCCAATGCCCTGATCTTCATCCACTCCGCTGGTCCGCTGACCTCGCTGTTCTTCGGCTCGCTCTACTTCCAGCAGCTGCGCGGCCTCGATGCGCTCGAAACCGGTCTGCTGTTCCTGCCTTTCGCGCTCGCCTCGATCGTCGGCGCCCGCCTGGCACCTGTCGCCATGGGCTACATGGCGCCGCGCGGCATAGCCGCCCTGGGTTTTGCCCTGATGAGCCTGTCGTCCCTGGCCCTGTCGTTTCTGCCTGTCGCTGCCGGGGCGCCATATCTGCTGCTCACCATCACAGCCTTTGCCATCGGCGGCTTCGGCTCGTCATTCTCCTTCGTCAGCCTCACCGAAGCCGCCACTGCCTCGGCCCGCAAGGGCGAGGCCGGCATGGTCTCCGGGCTCACCAACACTTCGCTCCAGATGGGCGGCGCCTCGATCCTCGCCCTGCTGATATCAGTCACCGCCACGGTGCCGGCGGGAGCCGTGGCTCACGCGACGACCTTCACCGCGGCCGCCGTCATCCTGCTTGCCGGTGCTGTCGCCGCTTTCTTCCTCTTTTCCACGTCGTCGGGCCGGGCCGCTTCGGCCGGCCGGTAATCCACGTCAAATCTCAGGAGACCAATATGCACCTCAATCGCAGGGAACTCGCCGCCATGTCCTTTTCCGCTCTCATGCTTGCAACAGGCGCGCGCGCCGAAGCGGCGTCGCCGACAGTCGGACCAGCGGCTGGTGCCGCCATCGATCCGCTTGACCTCGTCGATCCCGAGCTGCGCCCGATCCTCGATCACATCCCACCGCTCGATCTCGGCATGGACACTCTCCAGGCGGTGCGCGGCGCCCAGTTCCCGCCGGCGCTGCCATTGCCGGCGATCCAGCCGCAGGACCGCTTTATCCAGGGCGGCGCCGGCAATCCGCGCCTGCGCGTCGTCGTCCTCGACCCCGCGCCGCAGGCAGCCGCCAAGCCGGCGATCCTGCATATCCATGGCGGCGGCCTCGTCGTCGGCAAGCCGGAGGTGGTCATTCAGGAACTGCAACAGCTTGCAACCGAGCTCGGCGCCGTCATCGTGTCAGTCGACTACCGCCTAGCGCCCGAACATCCGTTCCCGGCCGGCTTCGATGACGCCTACGCGACGCTCGAATGGATGCATCGCTCGGCCAGCGAGCTTGGCATCGACCCGAGCCGTATCGCCTTGCTCGGCGAAAGTGCCGGCGCCGGCCTCGCCGCTGCCGTCTCGCTCCGGGCGCGCGACCGTGGCGAACTGCCCCTCCGCTTCCAGGCCTTGCGCTACCCCATGCTCGATGACCGCACCGCCTTGCATCAGCCGCCGGCCCATCTCGGCACGTTCATCTGGAACTGGCAGTCCAATGCCTTCGGCTGGGCCTCGGTGCTCGGGCGCAAGCCGGTGATGGAGCACGCACCCGAGGGCGCCGTTCCCGCGCGGGCAAAGGACCTGCACGGGCTTCCCGAGACCTGGATCGGCGTCGGCATGCTCGACCTGTTCGCCCGGGAATCGATGGCCTTTGCCGGGCGACTCGTCGAGGCCGGCGTGCCGGTCGAGTTGTCGGTCGTGCCGGGCGCCTATCACGGCTTCGACGCCATGGTTCCTGAAGCGCGCGTTTCCGCAGCCTTCATCGCCGGCTGGAAATCGGCGCTCCGGCGCGCCTTGCAGGTCGCTTGATCAGCCCTGACTGCCGGCGGCATCCGATGCCGCCGGCTACTCCCGCCGCTCGATGTCCCGGCGCAGCACGATCAGCGTCGTCAGGTCCTGCACGCTCGGATGCGTGGCGATGATGTCGCGCAGCGTGTTCAGCCGGTCGATCGACGGCACCTCGACCTCGACCATCAGGTCGAGCTGACCTGTTACCGACGATACCCGCCGCACCTCCGAATAGCGTGCCAACTGGTCGAGCACCCCCATCGACGGCGTCGAGACCAGCGTCACCATCAGGAAGGCCGAGACCAGGTTGCTGTCCATCTGGCCGATATCGGCGCGATAGCCGCGGATGACGCCGCTCTTTTCCAGCGCCGCGACGCGTTCGCTGGTCGCACTGCGGGAGAGCCCGATGCGCCCGGCAAGCGTCTTCAGCGGGATGCGCGCTTCCTTCGACAGGATGCCCAGAATGTCCCTGTCCTTGGCGTCGAGTTCCTTCATCGCCCCGTTCCGATCGGTGCCGTTAAAGTGCCGGTCCATGCAGTCATAGTGCCGGTGCAACCGACGCTTTGCCGGATGCCCGATTTTTCGGCCCGTGCCAAGCTCCAGTTACAGCAATTCCGGATAGACCATGACCGACGTGACCCATCCCGCGCCTGCATTCTCCTTTGGCGAGGCCGCCGACCTGGCTTCGAGCCGGTTTGGCGTGAGTGGGCGCGTCGCAGCCCTCGACAGCGAGCGCGACCAGAACTTCAAGCTCTCGGCCGACGACGGCGCCCAGTGGATTCTCAAAATCATCAATGCCAGCGAGCCGGCCTCCGAAAGCGAATTTCAGGTCGCCTTGCTCGATCATCTCGCGCGCTCGGGCGTCGCCGCTCCCCGCCTCAAGCCGTCCGCCGACGGTGCGGCGCTCTCGGAAGCGACCGGTGCCTCGGGCGAGCGCCATGCGCTGCGGCTGGTGTCCTGGCTGCCGGGCCTGCCGCTGGCCGAAGCGGCGCGCACCCCGAAGCTGCTCGAAAATCTCGGCCGCGCGCTCGGCCGGCTCGACGGCGCGCTGCAGGGCTTCATCCATCCCGGCGCGATCAGGAGCTTCGACTGGGACATCCGCCAGGCCGGCGCCGCGCGCCAACGCCTGCACCATGTTCCCGATGTCGCCGACCGCGCGCTTTTGCGCGGCCTGCTCGACCATTTCGACGTCGCCGTGGCACCCCGTCTCGCCGGTTTGCGTGCCCAGGTCATCCACAATGACGCCAATGACTGGAACGTGCTCGTCGATGAGGACGACCACGACCGGGTTGCCGGCATCATCGATTTCGGCGACGCGCTCCATTCGCCTGTGATCGCCGAAGTCGCGGTCGCCTGCGCCTATTCGATCCTCGATGTCTCGGACCCGATCGGCGCCGCGGCGACCCTGGCCGCCGGCTTCCATGCCGAATATCCGCTGCGCGAAGAAGAGCTCGATCTCCTGTTCGACCTCATTGCCATGCGCCTGGTCATCTCGGTCACGCTGTCGGCGCAGCGCAAGGACAAGACCGGCGACAATCCTTATCTCGCCATCTCGGAGGCGCCGGCCTGGCGGCTGCTGCGCCGCCTTGGCGCGATGAACCGCCGTTTCGCCACCGCCATCCTGCGCCACGCCTGCGGCTTCGACGCGGTATCAGGTGCCCGCGCCGTCACCGCCTGGATCGAGGCCAACAGGAAGAGTTTTGCACCGGTGCTCGATCGTCACCCGGCAACCCTGGTCAAGGCGCTGGTGCCCTATGGCGATCCGGCTCATCCGATGACGACCACTTCGGCCGGCCAGGAGCCCGACAAGGCCACCGCCTGGTGGGATGCCTGGTGCGCCGAGCACGGTGTCGAGCTCGGCATCGGCCCCTGGGGCGAGGCACGCACGGTCTACACCTCCGACATCTTCTGGTCGCGCTTCGTCGAAGGCGCCCGCCGGGTCCACCATCTCGGCCTCGACCTGTTTTTGCCGGCAGGCACCAAGGTCTACACGCCGCTTGCCGCCACGGTCAAAAGCGTCGAGATCGAGGAAGACCCGCTCGGTTATGGCTGCCTGATCGCGCTGGAGCACACGCCTGAAGGCTGCCCGCCCTTCGTCACGCTGTGGGGGCACATGGCGCATGAGGCGATGGCCCGCCTGAAGCCGGGCGAGACGCTCGAAGCCGGCGCGCTCGTCGGCGAAATGGGCGCACCGACCGAGAACGGCGGCTGGGCGCCGCATCTGCATTTCCAGATCTCGACCGACCCCGAACTCGCCGCTCGTGACATCCTCGGCGTCGGCGAGGCGCGTTATCTCGACGTCTGGGCCGAGCTGTTCCCGGATGCCGCAACGCTTGCCGGCATCCCGCCGGAGACCTTTCACCAGACCGGCCGCACCCGCCCCGAGATCGTCGCCGCGCGGAAAGCCTCGCTCTTGCCCAATCTGTCGATCTCCTATTCCGAGCCGATCAAGTTCGTGCGCGGCGATGGCGCCTGGCTGATCGATGACTGCGGCCGCGCCTATCTCGATTGCTTCAACAATGTCTGCCACCTCGGCCACGCCCATCCCGATGTCGTCGAGGCGATCGCCACCCAGGCAGCAAAACTCAACACCAACACGCGCTACCTGCACGACGCCATCGTCACTTATGCCGAGCGACTGACTGCGACCTTGCCCGAGGGCCTGTCGGTCGCCTCCTTCGCCTGTTCCGGCAGCGAGGCCAATTCGCTTGCGCTGCGCATGTCGCGCACCTTGACCGGCAGCGACGACGCGCTGGTCCTCGATTGGGCCTATCATGGCACCACCCAGGAGCTGATCGACCTCAGTCCCTATAAATACAAACGCAAGGGCGGCAAGGGCCGGCCGGCCCATGTCTTCGAGGCAACCATCCCCGACAGCTACCACGCGCCGGATGATTGGCCGGTCGAAGAGCATGCCAGGCGTTTCGCCGAAAGCATCGCCGAGCAGATCGAGACGATGCGCACAAAGGGTCGCGCGCCGGCCTTCTTCATCGCCGAAACCATCCCCAGCGTCGCCGGCCAGGTGTTTCTCCCCGAGGGATATCTCAAGGAAGTCTACGCCATGGTCCGTGCCGCCGGCGGCTTCTGCATCGCCGACGAAGTACAGGTCGGCTTCGGCCGTGTCGGCAGCCACTGGTGGGCCTTCGAGACGCAAGGCGTTACCCCCGACATCGTCACCATGGGCAAGCCGATCGGCAACGGCCACCCGATGTCGGCATTGGTCACCACGCGCGAGATCGCCGACCGCTTCAACAACGGCATGGAATATTTCAACACCTTCGGCGGCAACCCGGTGTCCTGTGCCGCAGGCCTCGCCGTGCTCGACGTCATCGAGCGCGATCGCCTGCGCGACAATGCCGCCGATGTCGGGGCCTATCTCGTCGCGCGCTTCAGGGAGATGCAGCAGCGCTACGAGGTCATCGGCGACGTCAGGGGTCAGGGGCTGTTCCTCGGCGTCGAGCTGGTCACCGACCGCAAGACCAAGGCGCCGGCGACCGCCTTCGCCCGCAAGGTCAATGACGGCGCCCGCGCTCGTGGCGTCTTGATCGGCACCGAGGGCCCACACGACAATGTGCTCAAGATGCGTCCGCCGATGATCTTCAGCCGCGCCGATGCCGACCATCTCGTCGGCGTGCTCGAGGAGGCGTTCGCTGCGGCGTCAGTCGAAGGCGCATAGCTCAGGACCCGCGCGGAAAATCTCGCGCGGAGGGAATTAACGACAGGGGAATTCACCGACTTCCGGCGCCATCGCGCCGGCGGCAAGCAGAGGCTTTGCCTCAACACCAGAGGGAGGAAATGATGAGGACAATTTTTGCAACGGCACTATTGCTGGGCTCGGCCGCGATGACCATTCCGGCAGCGGCCGACACCTTCGACATCGTCAAGCAGCGTGACAAGCTCACCTGCGGCGTCAGCCAGGGCGTCGCCGGTTTCTCGGCGCCCGACGATGCCGGCAAATGGTCAGGCTTCGACATCGACTTCTGTCGCGCCGTAGCCGCCGCCGTGCTCGGCGATCCGGAGAAGGTCAGCTACGTGCCGCTGTCGACCAAGGAGCGTTTCACCGCGCTGCAGTCCGGTGGTGTCGACGTGCTGTCGCGCCAGACCACCTGGACGCTGTCGCGCGATTCCAGCCTCGGCATTCGTTTCGTCGGCACCGCCTATTATGACGGCCAGGGCTTCATGATCCGCAAGGCTCTTGGCGTCGACAGTGCGCTCAAGCTCGATGGCGCCACCGTCTGTACCGAGCAGGGCACGACCACCGAGCAGAACGTCGCCGACTACTTCTCCACCCACAAGATGAAATACGAGCCGGTGGTCATCGATTCCGCCGACGGCATCATCAAGGCCTTCGACACCGGCCGTTGCGACGTCTACACGACGGATGCCTCGGCACTCTATGCCCAGCGGCTGAAGCTTACCGATCCGGCTGCCTATGTCGTCCTGCCGGAGATCATCTCCAAGGAGCCGCTCGGGCCTGCCGTTCGACAGGGCGACGACAAGTGGTTCAACATCGTGCGCTGGACGCTGTTCGCGCTGCTCGAAGCCGAGGAGCTCGGCATCACCAAGGACAATGCCGAAGCCGGCCTGTCCTCGGATAATCCTGCCATAAAGCGCTTCCTCGGCGCTGAGGGTGACAGCGGCCAGCAGCTCGGTCTCGATCCGCGTTGGAGCTACAACATTATCTCCAAGGTCGGCAATTTCGGCGAGATCTTCGAGCGCAATCTCGGCCAGTCGAGCGAGCTCAAGATCGACCGCGGCATCAACGCCTTGTGGAATGCCGGCGGCCTGATGTACGCCCCGCCGGTCCGCTGATCGCTTTCCTCCCCCGGGGTCGCGCGTCAGCGCTGCCCCTTATCTTCCCGCCAGAATTTCCAGGTCGCGCGTCAGCGCGGCCCCGCCTATGCTGCCTCGCGAGATTCCCGGCGCGTTCGTCGGGCCGCAGCATAGGTGCATTGATGAGCATAGCCGATCGCGTTCGCGTCAAGGATGTCAAAGTCCTGTCCGATGACTGGTATCTGTTGAAGAAGACGGTCTTCGAGTATCGCCGCAATGATGGCGAATGGCAGCTCCAGAGCCGCGAGACCTACGATCGTGGCAACGGCGCCACCATCCTGCTCTATGATTCCGTCCGCCGCACTGTAGTTCTCGTCAAGCAGTTCCGCTACCCGGCTTTCGTCAGTGGCTACGATGACATGCTGATCGAGACGCCGGCAGGCCTGCTCGACAATGCCAGCCCGGAGGAGCGCATTCGGGCCGAGACCGAGGAAGAAACGGGCTTCCGCGTCCGCGACGTCCGCCGCGTCTTCGAGGCCTTCATGAGCCCCGGCGCCGTCACTGAGCGGATCTACTTCTTCGTCGGCCGCTACGAGCCCGGCGACCGCATCTCCGAAGGCGGCGGCCACGAAGTCGAGGGTGAGGACATCGAGGTGCTGGAGATCGGCATCGATGAGGCGCTCGCCATGGTTGCCGACGGCCGCATCTGCGACGCCAAGACCATCATGCTGCTGCAATACGCAGCCCTTCACCTCTTGCGCGGAGCCTAGCGCCGATGTCGACCATCGCCCGCGAGCTCGGCATCTCCTTCGGCACGTCGCCGACCGGACCGCTCAACGCCATCACCGACGTTTCAGGCGTGGCCATCGGCCATCGCACCATTCGCTCGGGCGACCTCAACACCGGCGTGAGCGCGGTCCTGCCCCATGGCGGTAACATGTACCGCAATAAGGTGTTGGCCGCCTGCGATGTCATCAACGGCTTCGGCAAGAGCACCGGCCTGATGCAGGTCGACGAGCTCGGTTCGATCGAGACGCCGATCCTGCTCACCAACACCTTCGGCGTCGGCACCTGCGCCAACGCGCTGATCCGCGCGGCGGTTCTGGAGAATCCGGACATCGGCCGCGAGACGTCGACGGTCAATCCCGTGGTCATGGAGTGCAATGACGGCCATCTCAGCGACATCCAGGCGCTCGCCGTCACCGAGGACGATGCCCGCGCAGCGCTTGCAACAGCCGCGTCCGGGCCGGTTGCCGAAGGCAATGTCGGCGCCGGCACTGGCATGAGCTGCTTCGGTTTCAAGGGTGGCATCGGCACTGCCTCGCGCCGCATCGAGTTGGCCGGCAGCGCGCATCATGTCGGCGTGCTGGTGCTGACCAATTTCGGCCGCGCCGGCGATCTGATTTTGCCGGATGGACGTCGCCCCGACCCCCGTTCCAAGGCAGAGGCGGAAAAAGGCTCGGTCATCGTCATCCTCGCCACCGACATCGCGCTGGAACACCGACAGCTCAAGCGCGTCGTCCGCCGCTGCGGTGCAGGCTTGGCAAGGCTGGGCGCCTATTGGGGGCATGGCAGCGGCGACATTGCGCTCGGCTTCTCGACCGCCCGGACCTTCGACCATGACGAGCGTGCCGACTTCGTTTCCGTCTCCGCCCTCAACGAAAACCGCATCGATCGCCTGTTCCGCGCCGCGGCCGAAGCAACCGAGGAGGCCGTGGTGAACTCGATGTGTGCAGCCGAGGTCATGCATGGCCGCGCCGGGCATGTCAGGCCGTCGCTGGCGGATTGGTTGCGAGGGCGAGGTTAGTTGCTAGGCTGAGGCTCAGAGCGGCAGCGGCTGACGCGCGTTGCGCCAGAACTCCTCAGGTTCTTCCAGCAGATGTGTCAGCCCGACACGCTCGAAGGCGAGTATCGCCTGCTCGGCGGCATCGGCGAGGATGTCCTCGGCGTCGAGATGGTCGGTCCTGCGGCTGCGCATCAACACCTTGCCGTTGACGATGACGGTGTCGACGTCGGCGGCGTTGGCGAAATGGGCGATGCGCGTCACCGGCATGACGGGCGGGTAGAGATGCGGCTTGCGCATGTCGACCAGCACGATGTCGGCCTTCTTGCCGGGCTCCAGCGACCCCAGTTCCTTTTCCAGGCCAAGCGCCCTGGCAGCGTCGATCGTTGCCATCTCGATGGTCTTGCCGGGCGGCAGATAGGCCGGGTCGCGGAAATGGCGGCGGTGGTAGTGCATGCACTGCGCCATGTGGCGGAACATGTCGTAGCCGCGGTCGGGGGCGGCCGCGTCCGAACCCAGGCAGACCGTGATGCCAGCCTCGAGCAGCTCCGGCACCGGGCAGCGGCCATAGACCGACATGATGGCGCTCGGATTGTGGATGATCGACGCGCCTGTCTCCTTCAGTGCTGCAAAATCTTCCTCGGTGAGGTCGACGCTATGACCCAGAAGCGCGAACTCACCGAGGACACCAAGATCGCGCGCCAGCGCGATCGACCCGTCGCGGTGGCCGTCCTGGGTGAACAGCACGCCCTTGCGACGGCGCAGATCCATGACCGCTTCGCCCATCTCGACGACCTGCCGTCGGGCATCGGCATCCGCCACCTGGGCGGCATAATAGACCGGCATGACAAGGCACACGCCGGTGCCGCGGCCGAGCAGGTCGTTCCAGCGATCGATCAGGATTTCGCTGACCTCGAGCTGGCGCTCGAAGCCGACGGATACGTCGCGCGCCTGACCGGTCTCCGAGAACTGGCGGTAGTTTTTCGGGAAGGGCGTCCGGCCGGGGCCGACGGCCATGAAGGTGCGCAGCCCGGATTCGGCGGTCGCACCGCAATGCGCGTCGCCATAGATGGGATCGTCGGTGCGGTAGATATCGGCGCCGCCGCCGAGCAGCGTCATACCGGTGGTGATGCCGCCACGCAGGCGTTCGAGCTGGGTCATGCGCGCCTCGGCGCGCCAGAAGTCCGGCGTCGAGCCGCGCGCGTAGATCTCCTCGCAGGCGTCGAACCAGCTGTCGAGCCCGGCGCCGGCATTGCGCACCAGCCCGTGGCCGGCATGCGAATGGCTGTCGATCAAGCCGGGCATCGCCACCATGCCTGTGCCGTCGATGATGTCCCTGGCGCCGACAGGCTCGGCGTCGCCGTCGCCACCGATGGCGCTGATGCGGTCGCCGGTGACAGCGATCCAGGCGCGGTCGATCACCCGGCGTTCCGGGTCGACGGTGATCGCCGTCACGTTGCGGACGAGGATGTCTGGCTGCGTCATGTCACTGCTTTCCAAAAGTCGGCGGGCGAAATCGCATGGTTGCGGAAGTCCGAGCCGGACTTCCGCAAGCCATGTCAAACCGGGGCTACAGCCCCAGAATGTCTTCTAGGTCACGCGCGAGCACGCGTTCGCTTTCGAGATCGAGCTGGTTTTCGATATGGGCGAGGTGGTGGTGCATGACGGCAAGTGCCTCCTTGGCGTCGCGCGCGGTGATGCTCTGCACGATCGCCGCATGCTCGTCGGGGCCGCAGTTCTGGATTTCCTTCTGCTGGTACATCGCCATGATCAGCGACGTCCGCGAAACCAGATCGCGCAGCAGGGTGGCGAGGATCTGCGATTGCGCCAACTCGGCGATCAGCATGTGGAACGCGCCCGAAAGCCTTATCGCCTCGGCGGTGTCGCCATCCTGGTGGGCCTTGCGTTCCTGGTCGACATGCTCGCGCAGCCGGGCCATGCCGGCGGCGTCGATGGTGGCGCACAGCCGCTCGACCAGACGCTCCTCGATGGTGCGGCGGGCGAAGAACACGTCGCGCGCTTCCTCGATCGACGGTTTGGATACGAACGCACCGCGATTGGGAACCAGTGTGATCAGGCCGTCGCGGGCGAGGTTCTGCAGCACATGGCGGATGCGTGCCCGGCTGGCGCCGAAGATGTCGGCAAGCTGCTCTTCTTTCAGCCGCGTGCCGGGGCCGATCTGCCGCTCGGCGATGGCGCTCCAGATCTTCTCGTAGATTTCCTGATCGGTGGCATGCCGCATGCCTGCTTCAGCGTCCATCCAATCCTCCTCCCGTTCGTCCCGATATGCGGCTCCAACCTATTCAAACCTAAAAGCGCGGCAAGTCAACAAATCTGTCGACAACGATTGTTGACAATAATTGGATACGATGACAGCGTGCGATGGATGGAGCCGGGAACCGACCTGCTACATGGTGGCGCGGGTCTGCCGTCCGGAAAGGTGAGGCGCCGGTGCTTCGGGTGTATGATATCGGCACCCACCACATGCTGCGGATTGCGGTCTGAGGGAGAAAAAATGGATTTCGATTTCGCCGAGCTGCCCGAAATGGACCGCTACCGGCTGCTCACCAACTTCGTCGGACCGCGCCCCATCGCGCTGGTCACCACCATCGACGAGCATGGCTGCAACAACGCCGCGCCGATGAGCTTCTTCAACGTCTTCTCACATGAGCCGCCGCTGCTCATCCTCGGCATGCAGACCCGTCCTGATGGCACCGCCAAGGACACCGTCGCCAACATCCGCCGCTCCGGCGAGTTCGTCGTCCACATGGTCGACATGGCGATTGCCAGCGAGATGATCGTCACCGGCATCAACTTCCCCGCCGACGTCGACGAGATCGAGCTCGCCGGCCTGACCAGCACGCCGTCGAAAAAGGTCGCGGCACCCCGCATCGAGGAATCGCCCTGCGCCATGGAGTGCCGTGTGTCGCAGATCCTCGATTATGGCCGCCGCACCATCGTCATTGGCGACGTCGTGCAGATGTATGTTCGCGACGACTGCCTCGATGAGCGCGGCCGCTATGTCCGGCCCGAGGTCTACCAGCCGATCGCCCGTCTCCACGCCGACAACTACATCGTTGCCGCCGACCAGTTCGTGCTCAAGCGCCCGGCCGAGCTTTTTCCTCAAGAGGAAAAAGCCGCCAATGCCGCCCCGAAGTCGGAAAAGGTCATCGGCTGAGGCTAGAGCCTTGTCGGCCCACCCGCTCCACCGCAAGGCGTAAGCCCCCGACGACCTTGCATGGGAAGGGCGCTCGTTTCGGGCGCCCTTTCTGTTTGGGCGTCAGTCCACGGCCGCCGCGCCGATGTTCTCGCTCAGCACGCGCAGCACGCGGGTCGCGCTTTCGATGTCGGCGTCGTCAACACCGGTAAGCACCAGGCAGCGCAGCTCGGCGACGTCGGCGAACATGCTGTCGGCCTCGCGCCGCGCCGTCGGCGTCAGAAAGATGCGCTTGGTGCGCCGGTCGCCGTCGGTGGTGCAGCGCACCACCAGCCCCTTCTTCTCCAGCCCGTCGATGAGCCCGACCAGCGAGGGCTGCTCGATCTGCATCTGCTCTGCCAGCTCGGCCTGCGTCTTGCCCTCGCATTTGGCGATCTGCATCATCAGTCGGGCGCGCGCCAGCGTCAGGCCGCGCTCCTTCACCCGCGCGTCGAACATCGTCCTGAGCTTGCGGTTGACCTTCAGCAATTCGTCAAAAAACGCGCTCTTCAGCTCGGCGCTGCTCATGTCGATCCCCCTTTTGTTCTTTTGATTATCATTAGATACCTATGTAATTCGCGGCAATATCTCCGGCAAGAACCATCCTCCTAGTCCCTTCGGACGAGGCTGCGGCTTCGATCAGCGTAGGTAATGTCCATTCTCGCCAATGGAGCGGCGCAGCCGGGGATGGAGGAGGTGGGGTGTGGTCCTGCGCAATCTGGCAAAGCTCGACCTCAACCTGTTGCATGTCTTCGAGGCCGTCTACGGCGAGGCCAGCATCACCCGTGCCGCCGAAACGCTCAACGTCACCCAGCCCGCCGTTTCCAACAGCCTGGCGCGCCTGCGCGACATCTTCGGCGACCAGCTGTTCGTCCGTGCCCGGCAGGGCATCGCGCCGACGCCGCTCGCCGAAACGCTGATCGGCCCTGTCCGTGAAGCGCTCACCGCGCTCGATCGCACGCTCGCACGGCACGAGCGCTTCGACCCGCTCGCCTCCGAGCGAATCGTCTCCTTCAGCATGAGCGACTATGCCGAGGCGGTCGTGCTGGCGCCGTTTGTCGGCGAGTTGAACCGGCTGGGCTCGAGGCTGACGGTGCGCAACCGCTTCCTTGCCGAGCGCGACCTGTTTCCCGGCCTGGCCTCGGGCGAGATCGACTTCGCCGTCGAGTCGCATCCGCTGGCCGAGGATGGTTTCGGCCAGCGCCTGCTTTTCAGTGACGAATTCGTCTGTGTCATGCGCCGGGGCCATCCGGCGGCGACCGAACCCTTCACCATCGAGCGCTACATGGCGCTCAGCCACCTGCACATCTCCAATCGCCCGCGCTTTGCCAATCTGGTCGACGGCGCGCTGGCCCGGATGAAGCTGAAGCGGCAGGTGGCGGTGCATCTCGAACATTGCCTGGCCGCTGCCGCCATCCTGTCGCGCAGCGACCTCTGCCTCACAATTCCGACCTCCTTCGTCCGGCACTTCCTGCCCGAAGATGGTTTCGTTGCGCTGCCCCGGCCTTTCCGCATGCCGCCGCTTCAGACCTGGCTCTACTGGCACCCGGCCTCTGAAGGCAGCCCGGCGCATGATTGGGTTCGCGGCGTGCTCGACGATTGTTTTCCGGACGCCTGCCGGGATCACTCAGGCTGATGTCGGTCATTCGGATTGGCAATTTGCCCGGGCAAACACCGCCGACCTATAACTTGAGCCAACAGCTGAGATCGAAAACCTGTCGCTGGGGCGATGGCCGCGAGGCTGTCGCCGGGAGGATGGCGCATGCGTGCTGCGGCAAGCATCGAGGAGATTGTTGAGCGTGGGCTTTGCACCGGCTGCGGCGCTTGCGCGAGCCTGCTCGGAGGCGACGCCCTGCGCATGGATATGTCGCCTGAAGGCTTCATGCGGCCGCGCGGCCAGCGCCCGCTCGACAAGGGCGAGCAGCAGGCGGTGCTGGAGATATGTGCCGGGCGCGCGCAGCAGGGCGCGGCACCAGCCAAGGCCAAGCCGCACCGCATTTTCGGCGCGATGCTGCATCTCGCCAAGGGCCATGCGACCGACAAGGAGATTCGCTTCAGGAGCGCCACCGGCGGCGTGCTCACCGCGCTCGCGGTCTATCTGGTCGAAAGCGGCGAGGTCGACGGCGTGTTGCAGACCGGCGTCGCAAGCGACAACCCGCTGCACAACGAACCGAGGTTCAACACCACGCGCGAGCAGATCGTTGCCTCGTCGGGCTCCCGCTACGGGCCGTCGGCGCCGCTGAAGGACATCGCAGCGCTGCTCGACAGCGGCCGCCGCTTCGCGTTCGTCGGCAAGCCCTGCGACGTCGCCACCTTGCGCAACCTGGCGCTTGTCGATCCGCGCGTCGACCTGCAGATCCCCTACATGCTGGCGATGGTCTGCGGCGGCAATCCCAGCATTGCCGCCACCTACAACATCGTCAGGCGCTTCGGCGAGGACCACCGCGACGTCGACGAGTTCCGCTATCGCGGCCATGGCTGGCCCGGTCCGACCTATCTGCACACGCGGCAGGGCAGGGCGCACAGCCAGAGTTATGACGAGACATGGTTCTCTAATCTCACCTACGAGCTGATGTTCCGCTGCAAGATCTGCGCTGACGGCACAGGCGAGCACGCCGACGTCGTCGCCGGCGATTGCTGGGTCATGGAGGATGGCAAGCCGAGCCATCGCGAGGCCGGCGACGGCTGGAACATGCACATTGCCCGAACCGTACGCGGCAGGCAGTTGATCGAGGATGCGCTCGTCGCCGGCTACATCCATGAGGAGGCGTTCTCCGTTGCCGAACTCGAAGCCATGCATGACGACCACGGCACCAAGAAGCGCTCGGTGCTGTGGCGGCTCGCCGGTCTCGCCCTGACCGGTCAGCCATTCCCCTGTTATGGCGGGCTGCGGGTGGTCCAGGCCGGCCTTGCCGCCAGCTGGCGCGAACGCTGGGCAGCCTTCCGCGGCACGCTCGCCCGCTCGCTCAAGCGCCGCAACCGCGAGAGCCCGATCACCTCGGGGACCTTCGTCCCGGACACCAAGACAAGCTGACAACGATCATCAAGGAGGAAACAATGTCTGTCGATCATCTGCGCGCCAAGCTCTCCGGTTCCGGGCCGGCGCTGTTTTTCCCGGATCCCGAAGTGCCGGCGATCTTCAATTTCGACCAGGGACTGGCAGCGCCCGAGACGTTTCCCACCGAGGACCTCGTTCGCCTCGCCCGCAAGGCGCTCGACGAGCACGGCGCCAAGGTGCTCGACTATTTCGACCCGGCCACCGGCTATGAGGAGCTGGTCTTCGGCTTCAAGGGCTTGCGCAAGGAGATCGCTGACCGCATTGAACGCACCCAGGGCAAGCAGCTCGGCACTCTTGGCGTCATCCTGACCTCGGGTTCGGTGCAGGGCATCGCCCTTGCCGCCAATGGCTACGTCAATCCGGGCGACGTCGTCGTCGCCGAGGCGGCGTCCTTCCCTTATGCGTTGCGCTTCATGCAGATGGCCGGCGGCGACCTGCGCACAGTGCCGGTCGACGACCACGGCATGGACATCGACAAGCTCGAAGCCTTGCTGAAAAAAGTCAAAGCCGAGGGCAAGAAGGTCAAGGTCGTCTACACCATCCCGACCTTCCAGACGCCAACCTGCACCGAGATGTCGGTGCCGCGCCGCAAGCAACTGCTCAAGCTCGCCAGCGAACATGACTTTCTCATCATCGAGGACAATGTCTATGGCGACCTGCGTTTCGCCGGCGAGGAATTGCCGACGCTGCTCAGCCTCGACACCGACGAGCGCGTCATCCAGTGCGGCAGCTTCTCCAAGATCGTCGCTCCCGCACTGCGGCTCGGCTGGATCGCCGGTCCGGCTGCCGCCATCGAACCCATCGCCGCCGTGCGCCAGGATCTCGGCGTCGGTCAGTGGCATGCCCGCGTCATGACATCCTATATCTCGGAAGGCTTGCTCGACGAGCATATCGCCGAAGTCAACAAGGTTTACAAAAGCAAGGCCGAGACGGCAGCGGGCGCCGTGCGCGACCATTGCGGCAACTACGTCACCTTCCGCATGCCGCAGGGCTCGTTCTATCTCTGGCTCGAAATCGACGAGCGCGTCGACTGGCAGCGCGCCGCCGAGCTTTCGGCGAGGGAAGGCATCTTCTTCCGCCCCGGCGAACGTTTCATGGGCGAGAGCGACGGCCGCCAGTTCCTGCGCCTTGCCTACAGCCATGTTAGCGAAGACATCATCGAGCGCGGCATCAAGAAGCTCGGCGAAATCCTCAGCGCTTGCGCCCGGGTTCCGGCATGACGATGGTTGTGCGCACGATCGCGGAGGGATTTGTCTATCCCGAATGCCCCCGCTGGCATGACGGCCAGTTGTGGTTCGCCGACCAGCATGACGGCCTCGTCCACGTCCTGGATGCCGCCGGAATCAGGTGCGACAGCTTCGCCGTTCCCGGCGGCCCATCCGGCATGGGCTGGCTGCCGGACGGCGACCTGCTCGTCGTCTCGATGAACGACCGTAAGCTGTTCCGACGGCTTGGCGACGGCAAACTCGTGCTTCATGCCGATCTCGCCGGCGTCCACCCGTTCCATTCCAACGACATGGTCGTCGACGGTGAAGGCCGCGCCTATGTCGGCAACATCGGCTTCGACTTCTACGCCGGCCAGCCCCCGGCGCCGACGGTGCTGGCCGCTGTCGCGCCGGATGGCTCCATCAGTGTTGCCGCGGACGACCTGATGTGCCCCAACGGTGCGGTGATTTCACCTGACGGTCGCACGCTCGTCATCGCCGAGTCGATGGCCGCCCGTCTCACCGCCTTCGACATGTCAGCCGACGGCAGCCTGTCCAACCGCCGGCTGTTCGCTGCGATCGACGGCCATGTGCCCGACGGCATCTGCCTCGACTCCGAGGGGCACATCTGGGCTGCATCGCCTTACGAAAAGATGGTGCTGCGCATCAGTCCGGCTGGCGAGATCGTTGAGCGGGTCGTCATCCCTGATGCCAACCCCTATGCCTGCATGCTCGGTGGGGCCGACGGTCGCGACCTCTACATCTGTATTGCCCCGCACCACGACCCTGAGATGACGGTGAAGCTGAGGGGAGGGCGCATCGATGTCGTCCGCGCGCCAGCATCGGGAGCAGGACGGCCATGAGCAACGTCGAACGTCTCAATCCTCCAGGCATGGCCTTCCCCGGCATGAGCCAGGCCGTCGGCTGCGGCGACTTCGTACTCGTGTCCGGGCAGGTGGCGCTGAAGGACAAGCAGATCATCGCGGTCGGCGATCCCGCCGGGCAGACCGAGCAGGTGTTCCGCAACATCGAAGCGGTGCTGGCCGAGGCGGGGCTGACGCTCGCCCATGTCGTCTCGCTGCGCTGCTACCTGACCAGTGCCGAAGCCTACCAGGCCTATGCCGTGGTCAAGAACCGCATCTTCGCCGACAATCCGCCGGCCGCCTCCGCCATGGTCGTCACCGCGCTCGTCCTGCCCGAGATCATGGTCGAAGTCGAGGCGGTCGCCTGGCGCCACGCGCTTGCCAAAGCTGCCGAGGTGTAGAACCTAGCCGGACCTGAAACTGGCCGAGTCGGGTCCGCCCGGCCGGCCGCGCTTGCGGAGGCCCGGTCTTGTCGATCAAAATGTACGGCATCAAGAATTGCGACACGATCAAGAAGGCCCGGACCTGGCTCGAAGGTCACGGCGTCGCCTACGACTTCCATGACTACAAGGCCTCGGGCATCGACCGCAAAAGCCTGGAGAGCTGGGTCAAGGAATTCGGCTGGGAGACCGTGCTCAACCGCGCCGGCACCACCTTCAAGAAGCTGCCCGACGCTGAGAAGGAAGGCCTCGACGCCGAAAAGGCGATCACCCTGATGCACGCCCAGCCATCGATGATCAAGCGCCCGATGCTCGACCTCGGCAGCCACCGCCTCGTCGGCTTCAAGCCCGAGGCCTACGAGGCCGCGGTCCCGAAGTGAGGCCTTCCGAGATCTGGTCGCCAGGCCGCAGTCGCACGCCCAAATTCGGCCCGGCTACTCCGCCCGCGTGCCGAATCTTGCCATCGTCGTTGCCACTTCCTCGCGCAGCCATGTCGAGAAGTCGCGCAGCTTGCGGCCGGGGCGCTCCAGCTTCGAGCTGACGAGGTAATAGCCGAGTCCGCTGGCGACCGTGATGCCGAACGGCGCCACCAGCCTTCCGTCGGCAAGTGCATCGGCCGACAGCAACTGCCAGGCCAGCGCCACGCCCTGTCCGCCCACCGCCGCGTCGATACCGAGGATCGGGTCGGTGAAGGACGGCCCCGCCCGTTGCACAGGAAACGGCTTTGCCAGCCCCGCCGCCTCGAACCAGCGCTCCCAGCTGATCATCGTGCTCTCGTCGGCGATGACGGGCAGATGCGTGAGATCGGCCGGCTCCTTGAGCTTTGCGGCCAGCGCCGGCGCGCAGACCGGAAACACCTCCTGCGCCAGTAAAAGCTCCGCCCGCACATCGGGCCATGTGCCGTCGCCCATGCGGATGGCGAGGTCGACGTCGGAATGGTCGAGATCGACAAGCCCGGTCGAGGCGTCGATCCTGAGCTTGATTTCGGGATGGCGCTGGTTGAAGCGGTTGAGCCGCGGCACCAGGAAGCGCGAGGCAAAAGCCGGTGCCACCGACACCACCAGCACGTTGCTTACCGCCTCGTCGGCCAGCGCCACCGCGCGGCCCAGCTCCTGAAAGCCGGTCGTAAGCCGCGCACAAAACTCCGCTCCGAAGGCAGTCAGCGCCAGTCCCGCGCCGGTGCGCTGGAAGATGGCACGGCCAAGCTGCGCCTCGGTGCGGCCGATCTGCTGGCTGACCGCGCTGGCCGATACGCCGAGCTCCTCTGCCGCCTTGACCAGCGAACCGCAGCGCGCGACGCTCTCCACCGCGCGGAGCCCGTTGAGATGGACGCGATTGAGAACGCGATTGAGTGCCCGACTTGAGATTTTCTAAACTCCGGCTTCGGCATTTCTTGATTGTAGCGTCAGCGTTTGTAGCGAAAATAGCGTGAAAGGATCAACGCCCAGGAGAAGTCAGATGAAGATTTTCTCAAGCCTCGCCACCCTGCTTCAAGTCAAGCATGACAACCACGGCATCGACAGCGAGCGTTTCCTCGCCTGGCTGCGCGATCCGCTCTCCCATCCTGACATCGCCCGCATGGACGAGCGCGAGCTCGCCGATCTGCCGCTCGGCCGCGGTTTCCGGCCTGCTTTGCCGGTACCGGGCGAGTGCCGCGCCTAGAGCAGAAGGAGGGCGTGGCCGAGCACGCCGAGAGTTGCCGCGCCAAGCGTCAGCACGCTGAGCCCGAAGCCCGTCGCCCGCTGCCACTGCGCCGCCTCGGCATGGCTGAAATGCCAGGCATGCAGCGTGCGGCCGACGGTGAAGGCAGCACCCAGCAGATGGATCGCCAGGACGGGCGCGCCGAGCGCTGCCGCAAATCCCAGCAGCACCAGCATCACGGGGATGTTCTCGATGGCGTTGGCATGGCCGCGCATCGTACGGCGGAGATGCGCCACCCCGCCGTCGCCGATAACCACCATGTGCCTGCGCCGCACCAGCGCGGTTGCCATGGTCAGCCACAGCAATATCAGCGCGTTCAGGCCCGCATAGAGGCCGGCTGCGGCAAGGGCTGACTGGTTCATACGCTCCCCGAACTGTCTAGATGACCAAACTGTAATATTCCGGTGCGGAAAATCGCCACGATCCGGCTCGCATTGCAACAGGTGGTCGCCGCAGGGGATTCCCTTGTGCCACGAAGTGTGACTTCATGCGGCCAACAGGCAATGCCCCCGTCTCCGAAAGGAACCCGGAACCGTGTTCATATCGTTCTTCCCGCAGCCGAAGCTGTTCTTCACCTCGGCTGCGGCCTGGAGTCTGGTGCTTGTGCTGTTCTGGTTCTTCGGCGGGGCGCAGCTGGGCGCCGTATTCGGCCTGCCTCCGGCGGCGCCGGGCACGCCACCCATCATCGGCATCACGGTGTTCCTGTCGGCACCGTTCATCTGGTTCTACATCTACTATGTCGCCGGCGTCCTGCTCTTTTATGCCTTCTGGCGCTGGTATTCGCCCCATCCCTGGCAGCAATGGTCGATCCTCGTCACCTCGGTCATCCTGTTCCTGATCTACTTCAACGTTCAGGTCAGCGTCGCCGTGAACAACTGGTACGGCCCGTTCTTCGATTACGTCCAGGGCCTGATGGGCGGCACCACCAACTCGACCAATGCCGAGTTCTATGCCGGCGCGGCCAGCTTTGCCTGGCTGGCGCTGATCGGCATGAACGTTTCGGTCGTCAACGCCTATGTCGTGCAGCACTGGATCTTCCGCTGGCGCACCGCCATGAACGACTATTTCATGCAGAACTGGAGCAAGCTGCGCCACATCGAAGGCGCCTCGCAGCGTATTCAGGAAGACACCATGCGTTTCGCCCAGATCATGGAAGACCTGGGGTCCAGCTTCGTTGCGTCGATCATGACGCTGATCGCCTTCCTGCCTGTTCTGATCGAGTTGCAGAAGCACATCACCGAGCTGCCGATCATCGGCGCTGTCCCGCAGCCGCTCATCCTCGCCGCGATCGGCTGGTGTTTGCTCGGCACGCTGTCGGTCATGCTCGCAGGTGTGAAGCTGCCTGGCCTGCAGTTCCGCAACCAGCGCGTCGAGGCCGCCTACCGCAAGGAGCTGGTCTATGGCGAGGACCACGCCGAGCGTGCCCAGCCGGCGACGACCACCGAGCTTTTCACCAATGTGCGCAAGAACTACTTCCGGCTCTACGCCCACTACATCTACTTCAACGTCGTCCGTTACACCTACCTGCAGGCCGACAACATCTTCTCCTTCATCATCCTCGGTCCGTCGATCGTCGCGCACAAGATCACATTGGGCCCGATGAACCAGATCTCGAATGCCTTCGGCCGCGTGACCGGATCGCTGCAGTTCCTGCTCAATTCCTGGTCGACGATCGTCGAGCTGCAGTCGGTACACAAGCGTCTGCGCGCGTTTGAGGCGACGCTGTCGGGTGAAGCGCTGCCCGATATCGACCAGCGCTATCTCGACCGGAAGAAGACCGGCTCCGAACCGGAGAGCGAGCCGGCCTGAGTGCCGGCGCCCCGGCCAGCGCAATCGCCGGAGCCAGATATCGGCATTGGATCGCCGGAGGCAGTTATCGGCAAGTAGCTGAGGGGGCGCGTTATGCACCCTCTTGCGGCTTCGCTATCACGGCATGGCGACTCTGTTGATGCGAATGGTTTTTGGTCGCGCTGCATGGCGTTGATGACTGATCACGGCCATGTCCCAACGGGTAAGGGCGTAAGCTCGCGCGAGTGGGCCTACCCGCGCGTCCAGCTCACCCGCCGGTCTGCACCGGCACTGTATCCTTCTGCCGCCCGACATAGTCGGCATAGCTGATGCATTCGACATCCGCCTTCACGCAGACCTCGCCGGCGAAGCGCTCCAGCGCACGCCAATAGGCGCCGTCATTCATCAGCGTGAAGTGGAAGCCGATCTGCAACGGAATGCGGCCGCCTTCATATTGCGTGTCGAAGGCCTTGCGGAACGCGCCGTAGGCGCGGCTTTCGTATTTTGCCGCTTCCGCGGGCTTGTCGACGCCGCCGGAGTGGCGGACGAACAGATTGTAGTCCATGGCGATGATGCGTCGCTCCGAGGGGCCTTCAGGAATCTCCGGCAGGGCAAAATCCATCATCGAGCCGTCGAGCCTGGGTTCTTCCGGTCCGCGCGACACGCCGCTGGCATTGTAGGCAAAACCCCTGTCGCGAAGTGCTGCCGTCAGCCCCTTGCTGTCGGAGAGATAAGGCGCGCGAAAACCCTTCACCGATGCGGCGATCCTCGCCCAGCCATCCGGCTCGGGCGAGATGCCGTTGATCCTGTAGGCGTCGCGCATGATTGTCGAAAACGCGTCGAACTCCTTGGTCCACTCGGCCTTGCTCCACTTGCCGCCGTCGAAATGGCCGCAGGCGTGGCTGGCGATGTCGTGGCCCTCGGATGCGGCGAGGTTGATCTGCCCGAGGCGGTCGACAACCTCCTGTCTGGTCATGGCGAAGCCGACATTCGACTTGCCGGCCGACTTGCCGGGCGCCTGGTAGCTGCTGCGCGTCTCGCGCGACAACAAGAACACGCAGGACAGGAAATAGGTGAAGCGCGCCCCTGTCCGCGCCGCAAGCTCCCGGCTGCGCTGCCATTGCGCGAGGTCATGCGCGCCGTCGAACGAGATCAGCACGATCTGCGGCTTCTTGATGTCCTCGACCTTGGGCGCCGGCCCGGCCATCGCGGAGGACGCGACCAATGACGCGGATACGAAAGCACTGACTGGGAACGCTTTGGTCATGTCGAACTTCGATGCAATTTCGGGGGGCTTGTTCGGTATTGGGGCGAGATCAGCCGGTAGGGCCGAAATGTGGCATGGATGCGTCCCGCCGCCTATGCGTCCATTTGGACCAAGGAGCCGGGGTGATGGCTTCGGGCGCCAAATTCCACGGGCAAATCTCCACTGCCGCGCTCCGCCCCACCCCCCTCTGGCCTGCCGGGCGTTCGATGCTCGAAAAGCCAAGTAGTTGGCTTTTCGTCCGCTGCGCGGACCGCATCTCCCCCCCCCACACACACAAGGAGGGAGATTAGTCGCTCCGCCGGCGGCGCTCATCCCGCCGCTGCTACGGTGGTGATTGCCTGAGGCGTTGATGACGGCGTGATCTCCCTCCTTGTGGGGGAGATGGCCGGCAGGCCAGAGGGGGGTGCGAAGGAGCATGACGTCAAAGGTTGACTTCGCAAGGCACGACCGGCTCTCACTGCACGCGGAACCCGTATGAACCGAATTTCCGCCCCGCCCCCTTCCATGGCGGCGAAATTCCGCTAAAACGCAGGCTCAAACGGCCCCCGAGGGGCAGAGGTGATTGGACAGCATGTCGGACGACAGTTTCTTTCGTGAAGTAAACGAGGAAATTCGCCAGGAGAAGGCGAAGGCCCTGTGGGACAGCTATGGCCCCGCAGCCATCGTCGTTGCCGTGCTGATCGTTATCGGCACCGGCCTGTTCGTGGCCTGGGAATATTGGGTCGAGACCAAGGCCAACAGCTCCGGCGACCGCTTTTCGCAGGCGCTGACGCTCGCCAATTCCGGCAAGGCCGACGAGGCGCTTGCCGCATTCGATGCGCTCGAAAAGGACGGCTACGGCGCCTATCCACTGCTCGCCCGCATGCGTGCCGCCACCGTCCAGGCCAACAAGGGGGACTTCAAGGCGGCCATCGCCGGCTTCGACGAAGTGGCTGCCGACAGCTCGATCCCCAATGTCATTCGTGATGTCGCCCGCCTGCGTGCGGCACTGCTGCTCGTCGACAACGGCAGCTATGCCGATGTCTCCGGCCGCGTCGAAGCGCTGACCAACGACACCAACCCGCTGCGCCATTCGGCCCGCGAGGCGCTCGGCCTTGCCGCCTGGAAGGAAGGCAAGCTCGCCGACGCGCTCAAGCTGTTCGAGCAGATTTCCTCCGACGAAGGCGCGCCGCGCAATGCGCGTCAGCGCTCCAACCTCCTGGCCGAACTGATCCGCGGTTCCGGCAACGCGTCGTGATGCGGGCCCGATGGCTTTCAAGATCGCGATAATCGGCCGGCCCAACGTCGGCAAATCCACCCTTTTCAACCGCCTGGTTGGAAAGAAGATCGCCCTTGTCGACGACACGCCCGGCGTGACGCGCGACCGCCGTGTGCATGCGGCCAAGCTCTACGATCTCGTCTTCGATGTCATCGACACGGCCGGCTTCGAGGATGCGGGTGCGGCAACCCTCCAGGGCCGCATGCGGGCGCAGACCGAGATCGCCATCAAGGAAGCCGATCTCATCTTTTTCATGGTCGACGCCAAGGCGGGTCTCACGCCAGACGACCGAACCTTCGTTGAGATCGTGCGCCGTTCCAGCAAGCCGGTGGTGCTCGTCGCCAACAAATCCGAGGCGCGCGGTGCCCAGGGCGGCGCGCTCGAAGCGTGGGAGCTCGGCATCGGCGAACCGGTGCAGATCTCGGCCGAGCATGGTCTTGGCATGCCCGACCTGCGCGATGCCGTCGTCGAAGCCCTCGGCAAGGACGTCGTTTTCGCCGATGACGAGGACGAGACCGGCGACATCGCCGAAAGCGACGTGCTGATCGGCGAGGACATCGCCGATCCTGACGCCGAGGAGGCGCCCGCCTATGACGAGACCAAACCGCTGCGCATCGCCGTCGTCGGCCGGCCCAATGCCGGCAAGTCGACGCTGATCAATGCGCTGATCGGCGAGGAACGCCTGCTCACCGGGCCCGAGGCCGGCATCACCCGCGATTCGATCTCGGTCGACTGGGACTGGCAGGGTCGCAGCATCAAGATGTTCGATACGGCCGGTATGCGCCGCAAGGCCAAGGTCCAGGAAAAGCTCGAGAAGCTGTCGGTGCAGGACGGCCTGCGCGCCATCCGCTTTGCCGAGATCGTCATCATCGTGCTCGATGCGACGATTCCGTTCGAGAAGCAGGACCTGCAGATCGCCGACCTGATCATCCGCGAGGGCAGGGCGCCGGTCATCGCCTTCAACAAGTGGGATCTCATCGACAACCCGCAGGAGACGCTGGCCGAACTGCGCGAGAAGACCGAGCGGCTGTTGCCGCAGGCGCGTGGCCTGCAGGCAGTGCCGATGTCGGCGGAGACCGGCCGCGGGCTGGAAAAGCTGATGGACGCGGTGATGAAGACGCACCGGGTCTGGAACAGCCGTGTCTCGACCGGCAAGCTCAACCGCTGGCTCGAGGGCATCCTCGCCCATCATCCGCCGCCCGCCGTCGCCGGCCGCCGGCTCAAGATCAAGTACATCACCCAGGCAAAGACCCGGCCGCCTGGCTTCGTCCTGTCCTGCTCGCGCCCCGACGTGATACCGCAGTCCTATGTGCGCTATCTGGTCAACAACCTGCGCGACGCCTTCAACATGCCCGGCGTGCCGATCCGCATGGCGCTGCGCGCTTCTGACAACCCGTTCGCCGGGCGGGCCAAGAAAAAGAAATGAAACATCGAAGGGCTCGCGCAAGCGGGCCCTTTTTGCATTGCGCCCGCCCCTTGTTGCATTGCGCCAAGGTTGCGCCCGTTAACGCTCCATCAAGGTTAATGCATCATTTTCCTCTCCAGTAGGGTGTGTTGCGTCCTGGAGAGTTTCCGTGCATCGAGGTGTTGTGAAGCGGCGGTTTGCTGCTGCCCGCGAGGGAAGACGTTCGTTCCTGGCGCCGGCCGTCATCGGCCTGGGCATCTGGCTCGGCTTTCCCACCGTTGCCGCCTATCAGGACATTACTAGCCTCGTCTCCGGCCTTGAGAACAAGGACACGCGCTGGGGCGCTTATGTCGAGAAAGCTGCCGCCGGCTCGGTCCATGCCGCTGAAATGCCGTTCGTCGACGGCATCATCACCGGTCCGATCTCGGGCTCGGGCGTCAAGATCGCCGGTGTCGGCACCGTCGCGTTTCGCGGCAAGAAGTTCGGGTCGTCCGACCTGCCTGACGAGGACCGCATCGTCCGCGTCGACAAGAAGGCCCGCATCGTCAACATCTCAAGGGTCAGTCCGCCGAAGAACTTCACCGCCGGCTCGGTGTTCGAGCGCACCAGTTCGCTTCTGCGCCCCGCCCTCGACAGCGGCCTCAAGCTGACCTTCGCCAAGCCCGCGATCAAGGGCAAGGAAGTCCAGATCGCCGGCTCCTTCCACGTCAAGGAAACCGAAAAGCGCGCGACGCGCGGCGTGCCGGCCATGTTGGCCTCGCTGGTCAACAACGACAAGGCCGACATCCTGGCGACAGCTTACGCACCGGCCGCGCCCGACTATGCCAAGGCCTCGCCCTTCGAGGCACTGCTGCGCGACGACGACGAGGCCGGCGGCCGCTTCATCCCGCCGATGGGCAAGGGCGACCACTGGTGGCTGGCCAATCCGCTGCCGGCAGGCGTCTTCTCCAAGGCCGAGCAGGCCTGCCTCGCCAGCGGCATCTACTTCGAGGCGCGCGGCGAATCGGTGCGCGGCCAGGCAGCGGTCGCCCAGGTCATCCTCAACCGCGTCCGCAACCCGGCCTATCCCGGAACCATCTGCGGCGTCGTTTATCAGAATGACGGCTGGTTCAACCGCTGCCAGTTCTCGTTTGCCTGCGACGGCATCAAGGACCGCGTCACCAGTCCCTCGCACTACAAGACCGCGCAGGACGTCGCCATGGCGGTGACCGCCGGAAAGATCTTCATCCCGGAAGTCGGCTCCTCGACCCACTACTACGCCAACTACGTGAATCCCGGCTGGGCGCGCGGCATGAAGAAGATGACCAAGATCGGCCTGCATATCTTCTACCGCACCTATGGCGGCGGCTGGAGCTGATCGCTTCCGGCCGGGCTCATGGAGTCGGCCAGTCGCCGGATTGCACGCGGATTCGGCGGGCGATCACCGAGCGGAGCCACGGGCAGGATGTCGCACTTCGACAACTAGCTGATTTTCCTACATAAAATACTTAGTTAGATGGGCCTCCCCGTGGCTTGACGGGCAGGGGCCCTCTAACTATGTTGCCGGCGACTTTGAAGCGGACGAACGGATACGCTCGGACCGGGTGGGAGTTTGCAATGGCCAAGCCTTCGGGCCCAGGCGGAAATGGAAACTCCCGGCCTGAAAATCGAGCCGAGAACGATCACCGCGACGACGAACTCGAGCGCCGTCGGCAACAGCTTGAAGCAACGCTTGCGACAAGACGCCAGACTGCCCGCGAGGGGGAAAAGAGTACAAGGTCGAATGGTGTGACCGGCTACGGCCAGGCACTCAAGCTGTCCAGCGAGTTCATCGCCGGGATCGCGGTTGGTGTCGGTCTGGGGTGGATCATCGATCGGATGGCAGGCACGTCGCCATGGGGCTTGATCGTGTTTCTGCTGCTCGGCTTCGGCGCCGGTGTGCTCAATGTCCTGCGTTCGGCAGGAATGGTTACTGAGGCCGGTATCAGGTCGCCCGACAAGACGTCGGACGAACCGGAAAAGAAATAGCAGCGCCGCAAGGCGCAATTTAGGCGAAGGGGGGCCAGCGTGGCCAACGATCCAATTCATCAGTTTCAGATCTCGAAATTGATTCCGATCGAGATCGGCGGCCTCGACTTCTCCTTCACCAACTCGTCCGCCTTCATGGTTGCCACCGTGGTCGCCGCCAGCGCCTTCCTGTTCCTGACGACGTCGAGCCGCGGCCTGGTGCCGAGCCGCCTGCAGTCGGTTTCGGAGATGTCTTACGAATTTGTCGCCTCGATGCTACGAGACGCGGCGGGTCCCCAGGGCATGCGTTTCTTCCCGCTGGTGTTTTCGCTGTTCATGTTTGTGCTCGTCGCCAACCTGATCGGCCTGTTCCCTTACTTCTTCACCGTCACCAGCCATCTCATCGTCACCTTCGCGCTGGCGCTGCTGGTCATCGGTACGGTCATCGTCTACGGCTTCATGAAGCACGGTTTCGGCTTCCTGAAACTCTTCGTCCCGCACGGTGTGCCTGGCATCCTGGTGCCGCTGGTCGTCCTGATCGAAGTGATCTCGTTCCTGTCGCGTCCGATCAGCCTGTCGGTTCGTCTGTTCGCCAACATGCTGGCCGGCCACATCACGCTCAAGGTTTTCGCTGGTTTCGTCACTTCGCTCAGCGCATTCGGTGCTGTCGGCGTCGTCGGCTCGATCCTGCCGCTGTTCATGACGGTCGCGATCACCGGCCTGGAAGTCCTGGTCGCGTTCCTGCAGGCCTATGTGTTTGCGGTGCTGACCTGCATGTACCTCAACGACGCCCTGCACCCGGGCCACTAATTCGACGGCGGCTGCCGCCGTCTTGGATACCGCAACTAAATTTCGATCCACAAGGAGTTGGACAATGGAAGTTGAAGCAGCAAAGGCAATCGGCGCAGGCATCGCTTGTCTCGGCATGGGCGGCGCAGGCATCGGCCTGGGCACCATTTTCGGTAACTACCTGTCGGGTGCCCTGCGCAACCCGTCGGCAGCTGACGGCCAGTTCGGCCGCCTGATCTTCGGCTTCGCCGTTACCGAAGCTCTGGGCATCTTCTCGCTCCTCATCGCTCTGCTCCTGCTCTTCGCATAAGAGCCGCGCAAGCGAGTTGACCGGCCGCGTGTTGCGGCCGGTGGGATGACAGGGGATAGAGATGTTTGTCACGCCGGGTTACGCCGAGGAAGTCGCACCTGCGGCCGGGGAAGCTCATTCTACCGACGCCACCACTGCGCACACCGAAACGGGTGCGGAGCATGGCGGTGGTGGGTTGTTTCCGCCTTTCGATACGTCGAACTATCCGTCGCAGCTGCTCTGGCTCGCGATCACCTTCGGCCTGTTCTATCTCTTCCTGAAGAACGTCGTGCTGCCGCGTGTCGGCGGCATCCTCGAGGTGCGCCGCGATCGCATCGCCGGGGATCTCGACCAGGCTGCCCGGATGAAGTCCGAGGCGGATGCGGCGGTCGCCGCATACGAGCAGGAGCTTGCCGAGGCCAAGGCCAGGGCAAACGCCATCGGCCAGGAAGCACGCGACGAAGCCAAGGCGGAAGCCGAAGCCAAGCGCAAGGAAGTCGAAGCCGGGCTCGACCAGAAGCTGACCGCTGCGGAAGCACGCATCGCTACCATCAAGGCCAATGCCATGAAGGAAGTGGGCACCATCGCCGAGGACACCGCTGCCGCGATCGTCCAGGCACTGGGCGCAGGCAAGGTCGACAAGGCTGACATCGCCGCCGCCGTCAAGGCAGCGAGCAAGTAGGAGAGGGGCCATGGACGCAACATTCTGGGCCACAGTCGCTCTCGTCATCTTCGTCGGCGTCGTCCTGTACCTGAAGGTGCCGGGCATGCTTTCGAAGTCGCTCGACGAGCGCGCCGAACGCATCCGCGCCGAACTCGAAGACGCACGCAGGCTTCGTGAAGAAGCCCAGCAGCTGCTCGCCGAGTACCAGCGCAAGCGCAAGGAAGCCGAGAAGGAGGCCGCCGACATCGTCGATCTGGCCAAGCGCGAAGCCGGCCTTCTCGCCGAAGAAGCGCACAAGAAGACCGAAGAGTACGTTGCTCGCCGGACCGCACTTGCCGAGCTCAAGATTGGCCAGGCCGAACGCGACGCCGTCAACGAAGTTCGCGCCAACGCTGTCGACCTCGCGGTCGAGGCAGCTCGCCAGATCTTCGCCGGCAAGGCCGACGCCAAGACCAACGCCGACCTATTCAAGGGCTCGGTTCAGGAATTGAAGGCCAAGCTCAACTAAGTCGAGCCGCCAATTAAGTCAGGCAGCCGGGCAGATTTGAAAAAGCCGCTGGAATTTCCGGCGGCTTTTTTGTTTTCAGGACAGCCAGGGGCGACTGTCTTTCGTTTGGCAAGGAGCTGCTCCGGTGCGGCTTGCACCTTGCCGCGGCCGCTGCTAGCCGGGTCACATGATCCAGATCGTCGAAATCGGCAAATCCCGCGTGCTTCTTTTCAGCCGGAGCGGCTCGTTGCTGCGCGCGCCCAGCGACGCCAATGACTTCATCAGCGAGGCGTGGTCGAACGAGGCCGAAGTCCTCGCCATCCCCGTGGAAAGGCTTGCCCCGGATTTTCTCAAGCTCAGCACCGGCATTGCCGGCGAGGTGTTTCAGAAGTTTGTGAATTACGGCCTGGGCTGCGTGATCGTCGGCGACATCACGCAGGCGCTGGAAGAAAGTGGTGCGCTGCGTGACTTCGTGCGCGAGACCAACAAGGGCAAGTCGATCTGGTTCGTTGCGGATCTTGCCGAACTTGACGTCAGGCTCGGGACGTCGCCACTTCAGAGTGGGCAGGGTTAGGCGCCAGGCGTTTCTGCCGTGGTTAGTCCCTGAACGGGGCAAAGGAAATGCGGTGCAGCCGAAGCGATGCGCCGTGCTCGATGATCGCCGCCCTGTGGCGCGCGGTGGCGTAGCCCATATGGACTTCGAAACCGTAGCGGTTGTCGTTCGAGCCGCAGACAGACATCATGCGGTCGCGCGTCACCTTGGCGACGATCGAGGCGGCGGCGATGGATTGCGAGCGCTGGTCGCCCTTGACAAGGGCGCGGCAGGTGCAGGCGAGGCCGGGCGGCACGTCGCGGCCGTCGGCCAGCGCCGACTTCGCCGCCACCGGCAGGCCGGCAAGCGCCCGGCGCATCGCTTCCAGGCTCGCCTTGCGGATATCGCTGCGGTCGATGCTGTCGGCCGAAACCGACGCCACGGCGACGCCAAGGGCCTTGCACAGCACCTCGTCGAACAGCGCGTCGCGCTGGGCGGCTGTAAGGCGCTTGGAATCGTCCAACCCCGATGGAATGTTGCCGGGGTCGAGCACCACGGCGGCAGCGACAACCGGGCCGGCGAGGGGGCCGCGTCCGGCTTCGTCGAGGCCCGCGCATGGCCACAGGCCAGCCGATATCGCTTTCGTTTCGAAGGCGAAGTCGGGCTTGTCGATGAATTCGAAGAGGGGTGGAGAATCGGAGCGCGGGCGAGCCATGGTGCGGCGATGCTCGCATCGGCCCCGATCCTCCGCAAGACCTTCCCGGCCGATTAGGGCGGCGGCTCGGGAAGGCACCGTCAACTGGCCACGGGGAACGGCCGGACGGAATTTCTTTTCTGGGACGGTGGCGCCGCCAGAGTTTTCAAAGCAGCGTCAATTGCAGCTGATCCTTGGGGCCGGCTTCGAAAAGGTCGGTCCGGAGCGGGGTGCGCACCGAATTGAGGCCCAGGCGCTGTGCCGCGATCTCGAAGCGGCGGCCGATCTGCCAGGCATAGGGCCCCTTGCCCTTCATGCGCTTGCCCCATTCCGAATCGTAGTCCTTGCCGTCGCGCATCGAGCGGATCAACGACAGCACGTGGCGATAGCTGTCGGGATAATGGCGCAGCAGCCAGTCCTTGAAGATCGGGCTGACTTCCAGCGGCAGGCGCAGGATGACGTAGCCGGCGCTGGTGGCACCTGCGGCCTTGGCCGAATCGAGAATGCGCTCGATCTCCTGGTCGGTGAGGCCTGGGATGATCGGCGCGACCATCACCGAGACCGGAATGCCTGCATCGGAGAGCTGGCGGATAGCTTCGAGCCGCTTCGTCGGCGTCGCGGCCCGAGGCTCCATCGTGCGCGCCAGCATGCGGTCGAGCGTCGTCACCGACAGCGCCACCTTGGCCAGGCCTTTTTCGGCCATGCGGCTGAGGATATCGATGTCGCGTGTGACCATTGCCGACTTGGTGACGATGCCGACAGGATGGTTGCGCGCCTCCAGCACCTCGAGCACCTCGCGCATGATGCGCCAGTGCTTCTCGATCGGCTGATAGGGATCGGTGTTGGTGCCGATGGCGATGGTGCGCGGCTGGTAACCGTCCTTCGACAGTTCGCGGTCGAGCAGCCGCGCCGCATCCGGCTTGGCAAACAGCTTGGATTCGAAATCGAGCCCGGCCGACAGGCCCATATAGCTGTGGGTGGGGCGGGCGAAACAGTAGACGCAACCATGCTCGCAACCACGATAGGGATTGATCGAGCGGTCGAATGAGATGTCGGGCGACTCGTTGCGGGTGATGATGGTGCGCGGCTTCTCGACCTGGACCTCGGTCTTGAACGGCGGCAGCTCCTCGATTGTGCTCCAGCCGTCGTCGAAGACATGGCGGCTGACCGGTTCGTAGCGCCCCGACGGGTTGACGCCGGCACCGCGGCCGCGTCGGCGCTCATGGTTGATGCGCAGGCCGCTTTCCTCGATCATGGCATTGGCCATTCCGGCTCCGCCACCCTTGAAAGCGGCAATATCGGCCCGTGCGATGGGTTCCATTTCGCTATCTCCCCGAGGGAAAGAGGCCGCCCGTCGATTCGTTCGGCATGAAACTATTCCTATTTTGGAAAATAGAACAAAGCAAGAACTTTGTTCTCCGGGCCGCGAGGCTGGCGCTTCGGCCGGCTTTCCGATATGCGGCTGGATATGCTGAGCGTTCTGATCGAGACCAGGGACGACGAGGAGGGGCTGGCCCGCACGCTGGCGGCGCTGGTCGGCGGCGCCGTCGAGGGTGTCGTGCGCGAGGTGATCGTCTGTGACCTCGGCTCCACCGACCAGACCCATTATGTCGCCGAACATGCCGGCTGCGCCTATCTCGCCAAGGGCGGCATCCAGGCGGGCATCGCGCAGGCAAGGAGCGACTGGCTGCTGCTGCTCGAGCCGGGCGCGCGGCTGGCCGAAGGCTGGACCGAGGATGCTGTTCGCCACATGAGCCGGCTGACCATGGCGGCGCGCTTCACCCGGTCGCGGGCGAGCAACCGTCCGTTCTGGGAACGGGTGACGTCGCGGCCGCGCGCTCTGGAGCAGGGGCTGGTCATCACCAGGAAACAGGCAGCTGTTCTGGGTCGCAACGGGGCGGACGCCGAAGGCATCGCGCGCGGACTTGCCATGAAGACGCTGGATGCCGAAATCGTCGTCGCGCCGCGCTAGGGCAATTCCAGCAGCGACATTTCGCCGGAAATTGCGAAAGACGCCCTGGCTTCAGGCTGACTTGGTGCCGCCACGCCTGAGGTGCTCGTCGAGCCGCGGCATGATCTCGACGAAATTGCACGGCATGTGGCGGTAATCGAGCTGCGCCTTGAGAATGCCGTCCCAGGCGTCGCGGCACGCCCCTGGCGACCCCGGCAGCACGAAGACGAAGGTGGCGTTGAGCACGCCGCCGGTGGCACGCGACTGGATCGTCGACGTGCCGATCTTGTCGTAGGAAATGCGGTGGAATACCTCCGAGAAGCCGTCCATGCGCTTTTCGAAGATCGGCTCCAGCGCGTCCGGCGTGACGTCGCGGCCGGTGAAGCCGGTACCGCCGGTGGTGATGATCACGTCGATTTCGGCATCGAGCGACCAGGCGGTGACGCGGTCGCGAATCTTGTCCTTGTCGTCGGTGACGATGTCGCGCGCCTTGAGCACGTGCCCGGCTTCGGTGATGCGGTCGGCTAGCGTCTGGCCTGACTTGTCATCGGCCAGCGTGCGGGTGTCGGAGACGGTCAGCACCGCGATGCGGACGGGAACGAAGGGGCGGGGCTCGCTGGCCATTATGTTGGGCTCCTAGGTCCGGGTCGTTGTGGCGGCGCTGAACCAGCCGGGGCGCTCTGCGGAGATCGCCGTCGCCGCGTGCGCGGCGGCAGCGTTGCTGTCGAAGATGCCGAAACAGGTGGCACCCGATCCCGACATGCGGGCGAAGGCGGCACCCGAATTGTGAAGGGTGCTCAGCACCGCGACAATCGAGGGTTCGATCGACATTGCTGCAGGCTCGAGGTCGTTGCGGCTGGTTGTCAGCCAGTCAAGCACGGTATCGGCGCTGTCGAGCGGCGCGAGAGGGGGATTTTCACGTGAGGCCAGCGCCCGGAAGACGCTCGGTGTCGCCACCGCGATGCCGGGATTGACCAGCACCATCGGCAGCGAAGGAAAATGCCTGACCGGGGCGAGCTGCTCGCCGATGCCGCGGGCGATCAGCGGATGCCCTGCCAGGCACATCGGCAGGTCGGCGCCAAGCGGCAAGGCGAGGCGGGCAAGGGTTGCGGCATCGGCCGGCAGGCGCCAAAGGCGGCTCAGGGCGCGCAACGCGGCAGCCGCGTCGCTCGAACCGCCGCCGATGCCCGAGGCGACCGGCAGGTTCTTTTCGAGCGCTATGGCGACCGGCTGGGTGGTGTGATGGGGAAAGGCAGCGCGCAGCGCGTCCCGGGCCTTGAGCACGAGGTTGCCGCCATCGACCGGCACATCGGCGGCAAAGCGGCCGTTGACGACGAAACCGTCCTCTGTTGCCGCCGCAACGGTGATGCGGTCGCCAAGCTCGGCAAAGACGACAAGGCTTTCGAGCAGATGATAGCCGTCATCGCGCCGGCCGGTGACATGCAGCGCCAGATTGATCTTGGCCGGGGCGAGTTCGGCGAGCGGAACGTTGTTGAAGGTCACGGGCGGGGCATCAGTCTTTCTCGAGCCGGTACTCGCCGGTTTCGGGATCCTTGACCAGTGTCCCGTTGGCGCCGGTCTGGCGCTGCTTCTCGTTGCGCCGCACCTTGGCAGTCACCCGTTCGGCCTCCTTGATGAAGGAGCGGTAGCCGATATAGGCGACCACGCCGACAAGCGCGAAAAAGATGAGCTGCGGCATTTCATTCTCCTCCCTTCGGTGCCGTTTCCGGCCGGCCGGGGCTGTCCCCACATGATAATCCGCCGTTTCGGCTTTTTCAAAGGCCGAACCGGCTCCACAATGCGCGTTCTTCCGCCGCATCCACCAGGCCGGTGGCAACCGCACCGGCTGCTTCAGGCGTGAAGCCGAGGGATGAGCCGAGGCCGAGCCTGCGGCCGAACAGGCCGCGCGGTGCTGTGATCAGCTTAAGCTCGGCCTTGGGGCCATAGCGGTCCTTGAGCACGGTGCGCATGTCGCCGAGCGCGTCGACGAGGCCGAGTTCGAGGCCCTTCTTGCCCGACCAGAACAGGCCGGTAAACAGGTCCGGGTCGTCCTTGAGCTTGCCGCGGCGGCGCTCCTTGACCATCTCGATGAAGGTCTCGTGCACTTCGAGCTGCAGCTTCTTCAGCCGCTCGACGTCTTCGGCCTTTTCCGGCTGGAACGGATCGAGCGTCGCCTTGTTGGCGCCGGCGGTGTAGACGCGGCGCTCGACGCCGATCTTCTTGATCAGGTCGGTGAAGCCGAACGAGGCCGATACCACGCCGATCGAGCCGACGATGGAGGACGGGTCGGCGAAGATCTCGTCGCCGGCAATGGCGATCATGTAGCCGCCCGATGCGGCGACGTCCTCGACGAAGACCAGCACCTTCTTGTTCTTCTCGGCGGCAAGGTCGCGGATGCGCTTGAAGATCAGGCGCGACTGTACCGGCGAACCGCCCGGCGAATTGATCGAGATGGCCACGGCGGGCGCGCTGGAAATCGAGAAGGCCTTTTCGATCAGCCCGGCTGTGCTTGCCAGTGAAAGCGTCGGCCGGAACTGGCTGCCGCCCGACATGATCGCGCCTTGCAGCCTGATGACGGGGATGACGATCTCGCCGCCTCGCATAGATCTCGGCAGCAGGCGGCGGAACAGGTTCTTCACGTAATCTCTCCGGTCTCTGGTCATGCGGATGTATGTATTCCCGCGACAACCGCAATGCTTCGGCCCAGTTCTGGCGCCGAAAAGCTTCAATCGCCGAAAAGCGACGCGCGGCCGTTGCTTATGTCGTCGGCGCGTTGCGAGAAGCTGTCGCCGGGATCGCGCAGGACCAGCGGCGGGCAGAGCGTCAACGGCGCCCGCGAGGCGCGAACCGCCCGCACGATGATACGGATCGCGGCCGCGTCGGCGCGCGGATGCACCGGTACGATCTCGGCCTTGCCGAAGCGGCCCTCGAGGGCCGTAAGGATCGCTGCGAGCTGCTCCGGCCGGGCGATGATGGCGAGGCCGCCGCGCGGCTTGACCATGGCGGCAGCACTCCGGAGCCAGCTTTCGAACAGCCCGTCCTCCATGACATGCGCCTGCCGCTTCAGCGCGTCCGGTGTCGGCCGGTGATGTGCAGGATTGAAGGGCGGGTTCATGATGACGAAGTCGAGCGAGGCGTCGGCAAGGCCTGCCTCGGTGCGTGCCTTGCCGGAAAGGCCGACATCGGCGACGAGCACCGACGCGCGCTCGCGCAGCGAGGCGTTGCCGGGATAAGCGAGCGTCGCCTCGGCGAAGCGCGCCATATCCGTGGTGAGCTCGACAAGTTGTACCTTGGCCTGCCTGCAGCGCGACGCAACCGCAAGGCCGGCAGCACCCGCACCTGCGCCGAAATCGGCAAGCCGGCCGGCGAAAGTTCCCGGCACGGCGGCTGCCAGCATCAAGGCGTCCATGCCGGCGCGGTGGCCGCTGTCGCTGGGCTGCACCAGCCAGAAGTCGCCGCGATGGAATGCGTCCACCGTATGCGGTGGCAAGTCCAGATGTTTTGCGGGTGGCGGTTCGGCTGTCACTTCCGGCGAATTTCGTGCTCGATGCCGGCGTCGGTAAGAAGCTGCCGTGCTTCGTCGGCGTCGTCGGCATCGATCATGATCCGCCGCGGCAGGATGCCGATCGAACCGTCGAGCACGCTCATGTTCTCGTCGGCGGTGAAGCTGCCGATGCCGGCGTCGCGCAGCAGTGCCTCGACGAAGGAGATGATGACGGCGTCATTGGTGCGGATGAGTTCGATCATCTCAGGAAATTCGCAGTTTGGAGCGGCGAAGTAAACGCTGCCTGTTGCACCGCGCCAATTCGCCACTTGCGGGCACGGTGCATGCCGCCCTAGAATCGCCTAAGAGCTACGCGCGCGACCACGCGCCTGTGTAATTTGGGAGTGTTGGCCTTGGGTGTCGTTCTCAACATCGAGAAGGGAAAGCGGGACGCTGCGTCGATCAAGGACCTGATCGACCTGACGTCCGCCGACATGGGGCGGGTCAACGAGCTGATCCTGTCCAAGGCCGGCTCCGACGTCGAGATGATCCCCGAGGTGGCCAACCATCTGATCTCCTCCGGCGGCAAGCGCCTGCGCCCGATGCTGACGCTCGCTGCGGCGCAGATGTTCGGCTACGCCGGCGAAAACCACGTCAGGCTCGCGACCTCCGTCGAGTTCATGCACACGGCGACGCTGCTGCATGACGACGTCGTCGACGAAAGCGACCTGCGCCGCGGCAAGAAGACGGCGCGCACCATCTGGGGCAACCAGGCGAGCGTGCTCGTCGGCGACTTCCTGCTCGGCCAGGCCTTCCGCATGATGGTCGAGGTCGGTTCGCTGGAAGCGCTCGACATCCTGTCCTCCGCTGCCTCGATCATCGCCGAGGGCGAGGTGATGCAGCTGGCCGCCGCCAAGAACCTCGACACCACCGAGGACGAACATTTCGCCGTCATCAAGGCAAAGACCGCTGCCCTGTTCTCGGCCGCCGCCGAAGTCGGTCCGGTCATTGCCGGCGCGTCGAAGAACGACAAGGCAGCACTGCGCTCCTACGGCATGAATCTCGGCCTTGCCTTCCAGCTCATCGACGATGCGCTCGACTATGGCGGGTCGAGCAAGGACCTCGGCAAGAATGTCGGCGACGACTTCCGCGAGGGCAAGGTCACGCTGCCGGTGATCCTGAGCTATCGCCGCGGCACCACTGCCGAACGCGCCTTCTGGAAGAGCGCGATCGAGGAGGGCAAGACCGACGATGCGGCGCTGGAGAAGGCCGTTGGCCTGATGGTGCGCCACGGCGCCATCGCCGACACGATCGGCCGCGCCAGCCATTTCGGCGAGATCGCCCGCGATGCGCTGGCCCCGCTGGAGCAGACGCCGCAGAAGTCGGCCCTCATCGACGTCATCGATTTCTGCATCAGCCGCGTCGTTTGAGGCAGGATTCCACCTGCCGTTGGTTCAACATTGTGAATTCGTTGAGCCGCCTGTCGTATTGTGAAGCCGGTGCGGATTGAAGCGTGACCCCAAAAAGGCCATGCTTGGCGCCGACAAGCGGTTGCGACCCGGCCACCGGCTGGACGACCGTAGGACCTTGGTAGGAAGGATTTTCATGCGGCAGCGACGCGCGATCTGGCTGTTGGGCCTTGCGGCTCTGGCGGGCTTTACTGCCCTGACCCAGCCTGGATATGCCAAACAGCTCACCGAACCGGTCGAGATCAGTTCGTTTTCCGGCGCCTATCTCGCGGCCCGCACCGCCGAGGCCGACGACGACCTGGACAGCGCAATTGCTTATTACAAGCGCGCTTTGGCCTTCGATCCCGAAGATGCCGCCCTGCAGCAGAGCCTGATGCTGGCGCTGATCGCGCAAGGCCGCTTCGATGAATCGCTGCCTTATGCCGAGATGCTGAAGACAGTTCCCGACGTGGAGCGTTTCTCGCGCCTGGCGCTTGCCGTCGATACCTTCCGCAAGAAGGATTACGAGGGCGCGGAGAAGTGGCTCAAGCTGGCGCTCGAATCCGACCTCGACCGGTTGATCACAGGCGTCATGACCGCCTGGGCCAAGCAGGGCGAGGGCAAGGCCGGCGACGGGCTGCGGTTCCTCGACAAGCTCGAAGGCCCGGAATGGTACGAGCTGTTCAAGACCTACCACCGCGCTTTGATCGCCGAGACCGCCGGCCAGAAGGACAAGGCGGACGAGATCTATCGCGCCACCATCGACAATCTCGGCGCCGGCAGTGCGGCACCGGAGACCTGGATGCGCGCCGCCGAATCCTATGCCGGTTTCCTTGCCCGCACCGGCAAGAAGACCGAGGCGCTGGCCATCCTCGACCGCGCCGACGAGTTTGCCCCCGGCAAACTGCCGATCGCTTCCTTGCGCGAAAAAATCACCAAGGGCGAGAAGATCGGCCCACTGGTCGCCAATCCGCAGGATGGTGCTGCCGAAATCCTGCTCAACCTGTCGACGGCGCTGAACCGTGGCGGCGGCGAACCCTTCGTCCGGCTCTATCTGCAATATGCGCTTGCGCTGAAGCCGGAGAGCGACGAGCTTCTGGTGCAGCTCGCAGCCATTGCCGAGCAGCAGCAGAATGGCGAAGAGGCGATCGCGCTTTACCGCCGCGTGCCCGCAGCCTCGCCGCTCAAGCGGCTGTCGGAATTGCAGCTCGGCCTCAACCTCGCCGATCTCAAGCGCCACGACGAGGCGATCAAGCATCTCAAGGCACTGGTCGACGCCAACCCCGACGACATGCGCGGCTATCTCGCGCTTGGCGGGGTCTATGCCTCGACCGACAATTACCGCGCCTCAGCCGATGTCTACGACAAGGCAGTCAGCGTGCTGAAGACGCCAACCAACACCAACTGGAACGTCTTCTACCAGCGCGGCATCGCCTATGAGCGGCTGAAGGAATGGCCCAAGGCAGAGCCGAATTTCCGTGAAGCGCTGAAGCTGTTCCCCAACCAGCCGCAGGTTCTGAACTATCTCGGCTATTCCTGGGTCGACATGAACATGAATCTCGAGGAAGGCCTCGGGATGATCAAGCAGGCCGCCGACCTGCGCCCGAGCGACGGCTACATCATCGATTCGCTGGGCTGGGCCTACTACCGCCTCGGCAAGTTCGAGGACGCGGTCCGCGAGCTCGAGCGCGCGGTGTCACTGAAGCCGGACGATCCGGTGCTCAACGACCATCTCGGCGACGCCTACTGGCGTGTCGGGCGCAAGCTCGAGGCGACCTTCCAGTGGAGCCATGCCCGCGACATGAAGCCGGAGCCGAAGATCCTGGCCGATGTCGAGCAGAAGCTCGCCAAGGGCCTGCCGGACCTGCCGGAGAAGCCGACGGCGCTGGAAGCCCCTGCCAAGCCGATCTCGGTCAAGCCGGCAGCCCCTGCCCAGGACAGCCAGAAGAAGAGCGAACTGGAAACGCCTGCAGTCGAACCGGCCGCCCAGGTGATCCCAGCCGCCTACAAGGTGCAGCGTGGGCAATCGCTGTGGTCGATCGCCAATGACGTGCTCGGCAATGGTGACCGCTATCGCGAGATTCTCGATCTCAACCCGCAGCTGCGCGGCGATCCCGCGCGCTTGGCACCGGGCCAGGAACTCCAGCTGCCGGGCAAGTGAGCCGCACGCTGCTTGACCCGTATCTTCGGGCAGAATAGGACGGGGCCTCTCTGGCCCCGTTTTGCTGGGGCTCCAATGAACGAGCTTTGTCCGTGACCGACACCATGCCCGCCCACATGCACCCCAGCCGCTCGTTCCAGGGCCTGATCCTGACGCTGCACAATTACTGGGCCGAACACGGTTGCATCATCCTGCAGCCCTACGACATGGAAGTGGGCGCGGGCACGTTCCACCCGGCAACGACGTTGCGTGCGCTTGGACCCAAGCGCTGGAACGCAGCCTATGTGCAGCCTTCGCGCCGCCCCAAGGACGGCCGCTACGGCGAGAACCCGAACCGGCTGCAGCACTATTACCAGTACCAGGTCATCCTGAAGCCGAACCCGTCCAACCTTCAGGAGCTCTACCTCGGCTCGCTCAAGGCGATCGGCATCGATCCGCTTATCCATGACATCCGCTTCGTCGAGGACGACTGGGAAAGCCCGACGCTGGGCGCCTGGGGCCTCGGCTGGGAATGCTGGTGCGACGGCATGGAAGTGTCGCAGTTCACCTATTTCCAGCAGGTCTGCGGCATCGAATGCGCGCCCGTCGCCGGCGAGTTGACCTATGGTCTCGAACGCCTGGCGATGTATGTGCAGGGCGTCGACAATGTCTACGACCTCAACTTCAACGGCCTCGAAGGCGACGACAAGGTCACCTATGGCGACGTCTTCCTGCAGGCCGAGCAGGAATATTCCAGGCACAATTTCGAGCATGCCAACACCGCGATGCTGCTCAAGCATTTCGAGGATGCCGAAGCCGAATGCAGGTCGCTTCTCGCTGCCGGCGCGCCGGCCGATGGCGGCAATCTGGCCCAGCATAGGATGGTCTTCCCGGCCTATGACCAGTGCATCAAGGCGAGCCACGTCTTCAACCTGCTCGACGCGCGCGGCGTGATCTCGGTTACCGAACGCCAGAGCTACATCCTGCGCGTCCGCAACCTGTCCAAGGCCTGCGGCGAGGCTTTCCTGCTGACCGAAGCCGGCGGTTTGGCTGCTTGACGGTCTTACCTTCCCCTTGTCGGGGAGGTCGCCGTGAAGTGGCCATCAGGCAGCAGCGAGTTCCAGCCCCTCCGGAAGGCGGGGTTGCAGCGTTTCGCCATTGATCGTCTGCAACGCCTTGCGCACGCCGGGCATCCGGAATTCGGCCGGGGCCGCCACATGCATGGCGAGCAGGGCGCTGAGGCTGAAGATCTGGAGCAGGGCAGAGGCGGTTTTCATTGTCGTTCGGCCAATAGGTGTCTGTCTGAGCGTGGGTCGCTCCAGCGCAGCATCCGGTTCATGGAAATCTTCATCCCTAGGACGATTGTCCCGGCGACGGTCCGACAGCTCGACGGAATTTTGCCGATCGCGTTCGGGCCGATCGCGTTCGGGAAGTGACAGCGGGCGGCTGAGTTGCTATGCCGCGCGGACCATTTCCGCGTGAGCCCGTCCGATGCCCGATCTGCTTTTAGAGTTGCGTTCCGAAGAAATCCCCGCGCGCATGCAGCGCAAGGCGGCGGGTGACCTCAGGAAGATGCTGACCGACGGTCTTGTCGAGGCGGGTCTGACCTATGAGGCGGCACGCGAATACTGGACGCCGCGCCGTCTGACGCTCGACATCAGGGGGCTGACGGCCCGCTCCAAGGACATCCATGAAGACCGCAAGGGCCCGAGCACCAAGGCGCCGGAAGCGGCGATTCAGGGTTTTCTGCGCAGCGCCGGCCTGAGCTCGATATCCCAGGCGCATGTCCACAGCGATCCCAAGAAGGGCGATTTCTATGTAGCCCATATTTCCAAGCCCGGCCGCTCGGCGGAGGAGATCATCGCCGAGCTGGTGCCGGCGATCGTCAAGACCTTCCCCTGGCCCAAATCGATGCGCTGGGGCCCGGCCTCGGCCAAGCCGGGCAGCCTGCGCTGGGTGCGCCCGCTCCAGTCGATCGTCTGCACCTTCGGCCCCGAGACCGAGGAGCCGGTGGTCGTCGACTTCGAGGTTGACGGCATCCGTTCCGGCAACGTCACCTTTGGTCATCGATTCCATGCGCCCGAGGCAATCACCGTGCGCCGCTTCGACGACTACGCCGCCAAGCTCGAGGCCGCCAAGGTCGTCATCGACGCCGAGCGCCGCAAGGAGATGATCTCCGCCGATGCGCGCAACCTCGCCTTTGCCAATGGCCTCGAACTCGTCGAGGACGAAGGGCTGCTCGAAGAGGTTTCCGGCCTCGTCGAATGGCCTGTTGTGCTGATGGGCACCTTCGAGGACACGTTCCTCGAGATCCCGGCCGAAGTCATCCGGCTGACCATCCGCGCCAACCAGAAGTGCTTCGTCACGCGGCCGCAGGGCAGCGAGGACGCGCTTTCCAACCACTTCATCCTGACCTCGAACATCGAGGCCAAGGATGGCGGCAAGGAGATCGCGCATGGCAACGGCAAGGTGGTGCGCGCCCGCCTTTCGGACGCGCTCTATTTCTGGAAGACGGACCAGGGCGACCTGCCCGATCTCGATACGCTGAAGCAGTCGGCCGAAGCCTTCGGCCTCGATATCCACAAGCCGCTCGACCAGCGCATGGCCCGCCTTGACCATCTTGGCGTGACCTTTCATGCCAAGCTCGGCACCCAAGGGCAGCGCGTCCAGCGCATCCGCGGGCTCGCCCGTGAGATCGCGCCGCTTGTCGGTGCCGAGCCGAAGCTGGCCGACCGCGCCGCAGTGCTCGCCAAAGCAGACCTTCAGACCGAGGTCGTCGGCGAGTTCCCCGAACTGCAAGGCGCCATGGGCCGCAAATATGCGCTGCTGCAGGGCGAAAGCCCGTCGGTGGCAGCGGCGATCGAGGAGCACTACAAGCCGCAGGGTCCCTCCGACCGCGTGCCCGCCGACCCGGTTTCGGTTTCGGTGGCGCTGGCCGACAAGCTCGACACGCTCGTCGGCTTCTGGACCATCGACGAAAAGCCGACGGGGTCGAAGGACCCCTATGCGCTTCGTCGTGCCGCACTCGGCATCGTCAGGATCATCCTGTCGGCGCGCGGCAAGCTGCCGCTGCAGGCATTGTTCGATGCGGCGCTGCGTCAGCTCGATGAGAGCTCCATCGCCAAGAAGCTCGCCGCGTTCGAGGCAAAGCAGGACGCGATCGACAGCGGCGATGTCGATGGCGAGCAGGATGTCGACAATGCGCTGGCTGCCTATGAGGCGGAGCTGCGCAGGGAAACGATCGGCCGTGCCGCGCCGCTCAAGGCCGACCTGATCGCCTTCTTCCATGACCGTCTCAAGGTCTATCTGCGCGAGCTTGGCGCCCGCCACGATCTTATCGACGCCGTCATCACGCCGGAGGCCGACGACCTGTTGACCATCACCCGGCGTGTCGAAGCGCTGGGTCACTTCGTCGACAGCGAGGATGGCAAGAACCTGCTCGCCGGCACTAAGCGCGCCGCCAACATCCTGGCCGCCGAAGAGAAGAAGGGGACCGCGGTTGCCGACGCCGTCGACCCGGCTCTCTTCCGCGAAGAGGCGGAAAAGGCGTTGTTCGCGCCGATGAATCAGGCTGTCAGCGAAGCTGCCCAGGCGATTCGGAACGAAGACTTTTCCGGCGCCATGCGCGCCCTCAGCGTGTTGCGTGAACCCGTCGATTCATTCTTCGAGAAAGTTCTCGTCAACGACGACGACGTTGCCGTGCGTGCCAACCGCCTGGCGCTGCTCGCGCGCATCCGTGCGGCGACCGACCAGGTCGCCGATTTCTCCAAGATCGCGGGATAGGCTGGGGCGGCGCAAAGCCGCCCTTTCCATTCAGTCGAGCAGGCGAACCTTGACGCTCTGGCGATAGACCTGGACCTCGATCAGCGGCTCGCCGTGAAGGATGGCGCTGCGCGTCGAGTTGCTCATCGCGCCAGGCTTGTTCAACAGCTGCTCGAAGCGCGCACGCTTGGCATTGCTGGTGAACCAGTCGTCGAGGTCGTCTTCCTCGTCGGTCTGGATGTGCCGATGCACATTGGCGCGGTCCTGCCGCACGACCTGGGCGGCGCTGTCGAGCGCGTAGCCGTCGCTGGCCTGATGGTCCTTCTCGGAGATCCGCGCGACATAGGTGCCGAGCAGCTGATCGGCCTGTGCCACGCCTGTGCCGGAAAGCAGCATGGCCAGGAGCCCCGCTGCGATGCTGCGACCTGCCTTCATGGATCAACCCCTTGCCCAGATTGCCGATATGTTGCCGCGACGGTGCACAACGACGGCGTGACGGTCAAGCCGGCCTATTCGGTTTTGACATGGGCTGGCGCTGGGTCGATCGGGGTCCCGTCGGGCGCAACAGGCAAGGGCGACTGGTCGCCGGTCGCGGCCTGCTGGGCGGGCACGGCTTCCGCGGCAACGGGCGCGCCAGCCGACGTATCAGGCGACGCTGAACCAACCTCGCCGCCGCGGATGACCATCAGCTCAGGCCCCATCTTATGGTTGGTGCTTGTCGGTTCGGCTTCGATCGCCGCGACCTTGCCGGCGTCGACCTGGGCAGCGCCGAGCGCGACGATCGACCTGCTGGCCGATTTCGGGGCGTCGACGCTGACCGATGACGGGCTGGCCGCACTGGCTTCGACGATGACGATCGAAGATGCGTGAGCCGTACCGGACGCGGCGATGCCGGCAACAAGAAACGCAGCACAAAGGCGCATTTGACCCTCGGAGTTGAACCAACTTCAAGGCGCAATATAACAGCTGGGCGGTTGCAGCCCGATTTCGAAGTTGCGGTGCATTTTAGGCAATGCCGGAAATCTTGGCGGTGGCGCACTTGTCGCATGGGGCGGCGCGGAGTAGGGACCGGGCATGCAACAGGAAGCTGAGACGTGGCGGAACTGATCGCAGCCGACAAGGCGATGGACGCGGCACTGGCGCTGCTCGGCGCCGGCGAGGTGGTGGCCATACCAACCGAGACCGTCTATGGCCTGGCAGGTGACGCGACCAATGGCGAGGCCGTCGCCCGCATCTTCGAGGCCAAGGGCCGGCCGCGCTTCAACCCCTTGATCGCCCACGTTGCCGACATGGCCATGGCCGAGCGCATCGGCGTGTTCGACCCGCTGTCGCGCAAGCTCGCCGAAAAGTTCTGGCCAGGCCCGCTGACCCTCGTCGTGCCCCTTCGCCCCGGTTCGGGCATTCATCCACTGGTGACAGCTGGGCTCGACACCATTGCGCTGCGCATGCCCAAGGGGTTCGGCGGCACGTTGATATCACGGCTCGGCCGGCCGCTGGCGGCCCCCAGCGCCAACAGCTCGGGCAAGATCAGCTCGACCAGCGGCGAGGCGGTGGCCAGCGATCTCGGGGCGCGTATCCCGCTCGTCGTCGACGGTGGTTCGACGCCGGTCGGGCTGGAATCGACGATCGTCAAGGTCGAGGACGGCCGCGTGCGGCTGCTGCGCCCCGGCGGCGTTCCGGCAGGTGACATCGAAGAGGTGGCCGGTGCGCCGCTGCTGCGCGGCGTGACCGCCGGCATCGAAGCGCCCGGCATGCTTGCCTCGCACTACGCGCCGGGTGCTGCGATGCGGCTCAATGCCGACGCTGTCGCGGCAGGCGAGGCGCTGCTGGGTTTTGGCCCGCGCCGTGCCGATGGCTGGCAACAGGCCCGCGCCTTCCTCAATCTGTCCGAGACAGGCGACCTGCGCGAAGCGGCGACAAATCTCTTTGCGCATCTCCAGGCGCTCGACCGCAGCGGCGCCGAGCTGATCGCCGTCGAGCCGATACCGTTCGACGAACTCGGCGAGGCGATCAACGACAGGCTGGCGCGCGCCGCTGCCCCTCGTGACAATTCTCACGTCTGAACTTAGCTTCCGTCATATGCCCCAGAATCTTCCCGGCCTCGACCCCGCGCTTGCCGAGCGCTTCGCTGCCATCGTCGGCCTGCGTCATGCGCTGCGCGCGGAAGGCGACATCGAACCTTATGTGCATGAGCCGCGCGGCCTGTTCACGGGTGCCAGCTCGCTGGTGCTACGCCCGGCAAATGTCGAGGAAGTCAGCGCGATCATGAGGCTCGCCACCGAAACGGGGACGCCGATCGTGCCGCAGGGCGGCAATACCGGCCTCGTCGGCGGCCAGGTGCCGGATCGTTCGGGCGGCCAGATCGTGCTGTCGCTGTCGCGCCTCAACCGCATCCGCGAGATCGATCCGGTCTCCAACACCGTCATTGCCGAGGCCGGCGTCGTGCTCGACGTGCTGCACAAGGCAGCCGACGAGGTCGACCGGCTCTATCCCCTGTCGCTGGCGTCGCAAGGGTCCTGCCAGATTGGCGGCAATCTGTCGTCCAATGCCGGCGGCACCGGCGTGGTGGCCTATGGCAATGCGCGCGAGCTGTGCCTTGGCGTCGAGGTGGTGCTGCCGACCGGCGAGGTGCTCGACGACCTGCGCAAGCTGAAGAAGGACAACACCGGCTACGACCTCAAGAACCTGTTCGTCGGCGCCGAAGGCACGCTCGGGGTCATTACGGCGGCGGTACTGAAGCTCTATCCCAAGCCCAAGGGTCGCGAAGTCGCCTGGGTCGGGCTGGCGTCGCCAGAGGCAGCGCTCGCCTTGTTCGACCGCGCCCAGGACATGGCCGGCAGCGCGCTGACGGCGTTCGAGCTGATCGGCCACCGGCCGATGGAATTTGCCATGCGCCACATTCCCGATGCGCGGCCGCCGCTGGAAGGCGACTGGCCCTGGCAGGTGCTGATGGAAATCTCCTCGGGCCGCTCGGCCGAGGACGCGCGCGCGCTGATCGAGGACATCCTCTCGGCCGGCTTCGAGGCCGAGCAGGTCGGCGATGCGGCGATTGCCGCAAGCGTTGCCCATGCCAACGAGTTCTGGCGCCTGCGCGAGATGCTGCCGGAAACGCAGAAGGTGGAAGGCGCGTCGATCAAGCACGACATCTCTGTGCCGATCGCCAGTATCCCCGCCTTCATCGCACAAGGTGCCGTCGCTGTTGCCAGCGTCTGCCCGGAGGCGCGCGTTGTCTGCTTCGGCCACATGGGTGACGGCAATCTGCACTACAACGTCTCGCAGCCGGTCGGCATGGCAGCCGACGCGTTCCTGGCGCTCTACCGCGACATGAACAAGGCGGTGCACGACGTCGTACGCGCCATGAACGGCTCGATCTCGGCCGAACATGGCATCGGCCAGCTCAAGCGCGATGAGCTCATTGCCACGGCGCCGCCGATCGCCATCGAGCTGATGCGCCGCGTCAAGGCGGCGTTCGATCCCGCCGGCATCATGAACCCCGGCAAGACGATTTGAACGTCTCTGGTGGTATTCCGATAACCATCGCCGAGATCAGCAAAATTTAACCCAATTTCTTAAGCGGGGCGGTAAGGTCACCCCGCTAGTGTCCTTCCTAACGAGACCGGGAAAACTGGTCCGGAGAGACCGGAAACCGGCTCTCAGGAGATAACAGGAAGGCACACCATGAACACCGGACTGAAGCCAGTCTGGGCGGGACGCAACATGCGCCTCGACCCGTTCCGCTTGCCGCAGATGGTCAGCTACGCGACGCGTGACGACCTTGGCGACGTCACCTTCACCATCGATCACCGCGGCGCGGTGATCCGCCGCCTGCTGGCGCTCAGCGGGCTGCCGGCGACGATTGCGCTGCCGGCGCGCGCGTTCCGCGGCGTTGCGGCCCGTGCGATGGAAGACGAGGACCTGAACGTCACGGTGACGCTGGAACTGCTGCACAACGATCCGATGCTGTCTGTGCCGCTTCTGGTCGCCGACGATCTCGACGACGTTGCCGCCGACTGGCGCGCCTGGGCCGACTATTACAGCCTGCCCATGCTGCTGATCGAGGCGGACGGCGTTGCCCGCACGCTCGAGGAGTCGCTCGGAGCGGCGATCAAGACCCTGCCGGCGCAGGACCGACGCAAGGGGCGCGTCTCCAGGATGCGCAGGCCGCGTTTCCTCGCCCGCCGCAAGTCGGGCGCGCTCGGTGTCCGCCTCGTCATCGACGGCGAAGAGATCATCGCCCGGGCGTGACGCAGAGAATCTAGATCAGCGGCTTCAGCGCCACCCAGGCGCCGCCGCAGATCAGGCCGATGAAGATGATCCAGCCGATCTGGCCGTTCGACCTGAACAGCCTGAGGCACTGGTCGGGATTGTCGATGTCGAGCACGACGATCTGCCTGATCATGTGTGCGCCGGCGGCGACAAGGCCGGCGAGTGCCGGCATCGGCACCTGGGCGATGGCAAAGGCCGTCGCAAACAGCATCAACGCCCCGGCATAAAGCCCGAACAGCCATGACTTGGTGTTTTCGCCGAAGAAGCGCGCGGTCGACTTCACGCCGACAAGCGCGTCGTCTTCCTTGTCCTGGTGGGCGTAGATCGTGTCATAGCCGATCACCCACATGATCGAACCGAAATAGAGCAGCACGGCCGGGCCGTCTATGTCGCCGAATTCGGCTGCCCAGCCCATCAGCGCGCCCCAGGAAAAGGCGAGGCCAAGCACGAATTGCGGCCAGTTGGTGATGCGCTTCATGAACGGGTAGATCGCAACAATCGCCAGCGACGAGATGCCGAGCAGAATGGTGAAGCTGTTGAACTGCAACAGAACGACCAGTCCGACAAGCGCCTGCAGCACCAGGAACACCCAAGCCTGACGGCGGCTGACCTGGCCCGAGGGCAGGGGGCGGGAACGCGTGCGCTCGACCTGGGCGTCGATGCCTTCGTCGACGATGTCGTTGTAGGTGCAGCCGGCGCCGCGCATCGCCACCGCTCCGATGAGGAACAGCACCAGGAACGAAGGCGAAGGCAAAAGCGACATCAGGCTGTCACCCGGCCGCGCATAAGCGCTTGCCGCCATCGCCGCCGACCACCAGCATGGCCACAGAAGCAGCACCCAGCCGATCGGCCGGTCCCAGCGCGCGAGCTGGGCGTAAGGCCACAGCCCACGTGGCAAGGCACGGTAGACCCAGTGACCGCTGGGAGCATCGGCGACCCGGCCCTGGCCGGCTTTTGATTGGATCTGTTCCATGTCATGGGAGTGCCAGCGACGTGGGCAGGCGTCAAGCCGACGATTTGTCCGTGTTTGGCAGCGCTGCAGCTTGACCTCGTCCCTCCCGGCCACTAGCGGGTGCATCACGTCAAGCATCGGCAAGAGGTCAAGCGCATGAACATCCTGCTCATCGGTTCCGGCGGCCGCGAACACGCACTGGCCTGGAAGCTTGCGGCCTCGCCGATGCTGACCAGGCTTTATGCCGCGCCGGGCAATCCGGGCATCGCCCGCGAAGCCGAACTGGTGGCGCTCGATATTGCCGACCACGCCGCCGTCGCAGCCTTCTGCAAGGACAAGGCGGTCGACCTCGTCGTTGTCGGCCCTGAAGGGCCGCTGGTCGCCGGCATCGGCGACGACCTGCGGGCAGCCGGCATTCGTGTCTTCGGTCCCTCCAGGGTGGCCGCACAGCTCGAGGGGTCGAAGGGCTTCACCAAGGATCTTTGTGCCCGCTACGGCATTCCGACAGCTGCCTATGGCCGTTTCGACAATGCCGGCGACGCCCGTGCCTATGTCGAGAAGATGGGCGCGCCGATCGTCATCAAGGCCGACGGCCTCGCCGCCGGCAAGGGCGTTACGGTTGCGATGACGCTGGACGAAGCGTTGGAAGCTGTCGACGCCTGTTTCGAGGGTGCCTTCGGTGGTGCCGGCGCATCTGTCGTGGTGGAAGAATTCATGACCGGCGAGGAGGCGAGCTTCTTCTGTCTTTGCGACGGCAAGACGGCGCTGCCGTTCGGAACCGCGCAAGACCACAAGCGTGTTGGCGACGGCGATGTTGGACCGAACACCGGGGGCATGGGAGCCTATTCGCCGGCGCCCGTCATGACGCCCGAACTGATCCAACAGACCATGCGCGAAATCATCGAGCCGACGATGCGCGGCATGGCTGAAATGGGTGCGCCGTTCTCGGGCGTGCTGTTTGCCGGCCTGATGCTGACCGACCAGGGTCCGAAGCTGATCGAATACAACACCCGCTTCGGCGACCCCGAATGCCAGGTGCTGATGATGCGGCTGAAGGAAGACCTTCTCGTGCTGCTCAATGCCGCCGCCGATGGCCAACTCACCCATGTCTCGGCGCGCTGGCGCGACGAGGCGGCGCTGACGGTGGTGATGGCGGCCAAGGGGTATCCGGGCACGCCGGAAAAGGGCTCCGTCATCTCGGGCATCGACAGGGCGGAAGCTGCCGGTGCGCAGGTGTTCCACGCCGGCACCGCCGTCAGCGACGGCAAGATCGTCGCCAATGGCGGCCGCGTGCTGAACGTCACCGCCACGGGCAGCGATGTCAGCGAAGCGCAGCAGAAGGCCTATGCGGCTGTCGACGGGCTCGACTGGCCGGAAGGGTTCTGCCGCCGCGACATCGGCTGGCGTGCGGTCGAGCGCGAACAGCAGAAATAGTCGGCTGGACGCCGGGGCGACCGACTAGCGCTCGGCGCGGTCGCTCTCGGTCGAAGCGGTGGCGACCGGATCGAGCCTTGCGGCGTTCTGGCTGGCCACACGCACCATTTCGTCGCGCCTCAGTGCTGCGAATTCCGCCATGCCGTTGTTGTAGCGGCTGGGTGCCGGTCTGAACGCCGGAAGTGCGCCGAGCACGGCCTTGTCCCAGCTCGAGCGCAGCGTCTCGGCAAGCAGGTCGAGCCGCACCGGATAGGCGACCGAGGCATAGGTGATGCGGCTTTCGCCCTTCAGCCCCTCATCCCTGGCGATCGGCAGCGGCACATTGAGCATGAAGTCGTCTGTCGTTTCGACAAGTTGGCCGAACGGCCAGACCTGGCGCAGGCCTTCGGCGTCCATTGGTGCGACGTTCACATCTATGTCGTTGGGCGTGCCGGCGACGCGGTAGGGGCAGCGGCGTTCTCCGCAATTGGCCTGGGCCGAGAACTGCCACAGCGAATAGCGCTGCCAGTTGCCCTTCGGGAAATGGATGCCGATCTCGGGCTTGTAACGCGCATACCAGAGCGGCAGCCGCGACAGCAGCCGGTAGCGATAGCGGTTGTCGGCGATGTATCTGGAGGTCGTGCCGTTGGTGTAGAGGATCGGATAGCGGCCGGTGCGCAGGAAGATATGGCGCACGAACAACTCGGCGTCCTCGAGCGACATCCATTTGGTCGGATCGTTTTCCTCGATGTCGATCGCCATCAGATCGTCGGGGCCGGGTTCGGCGAAATCGAGGAAGTTCTCGGCCTGCTCGATCGGGTTGCCGGGACGGGCAAGGTGGTAGGCACCCCATTTCAGCCCGAGCGCCTTGGCGACGACCTTGCGCGTGTGGAACAGCTCGCGGGCAACCGCATGTCGTTTCCACAGCGCCTTGCACAGCCTGTAGGCGGTTTCGTCGCCGGAGCAGGAATAGGCCGGGGGCAGTCCGTCGGAGGCCTTGTTGATGAAGCCGACGATGCGCTTGTCGCCCGACAGCTTCTGCCAGTCGATGGAATTGTATTCGTAGGCGTCGATGACCAGCGCCCGGTCGGACTTCTTCCATGGTTCGGAGAAGTCGGAGGCCGCAGCCGGCGCGGGGATGTGGTTTACCCAAGCGGCGGTCAGCGCTGCGAGCGCGAGGCGATGAAATCTAGACGCCAGTCCCCTCAAAAGGCGATCCTCGGTGATCGATATCAGATCGTGGACCGCCATGGTTAAGGAAATGCTGATGCGGCTCCACCGCCTGCAGGTTGAAAGCAAGCGCTTTTGGGGCCGATTGAGGCGTTATTCGAACGGATCGGGGGCGGGCTTGGTCGGCAGCGTGCCTTCGGCCGCGCGCTTGCGGTGATGGGCAAGCGAGCATTTCGGCGAGCACAGTATGCCGCGATCGGTCCAGTAGGCGGCGCCGTCTTCGATCTTGCCGCCGTGATACCAGAAGCCCTCGGAACGGTAGGGCAGGCCGCATTCGATGCAGCTGAAGGTGTCGGGCCGGGCGAGCATGGCGTCCTCGATGATTTTTGCCGGTTCTACCAAGCCGCACGCCTTGGCGCAAAGTGTGATGAAATTTGACGTTTACGTAAAAAGTCACTTCCCCTCGGCTCGGGAAGGCGGCTAGTGTGGAGGCCAAGCGGTGGTGAGGCCGCAAGCAGATCGTCAGGTGCAGGAGGAAGCATCATGTACCGCGCCCCGGTGGAAGAGATAGCGTTCGCGCTGAAGCATGTTGCCGGCCTCAAGGCCGCCATGGATGCCGGCACTTTCGGCGACCTTGGCGAGGATCTGGTCGACGCCATCCTTGGCGAGGCCGGGCGTTTCGCCAGCGAGGAGGTCGCGCCGCTCTACAAGGTCGGCGACCGCACCGGCGCCAAGCTCCGCGATGGGGCCGTCACCATGCCGCCGGGCTGGAAGGAGCTTTACAGGCACTGGACCGAAGGCGGCTGGAACAGCCTGAACGGCCCCGAGGAATATGGCGGGCAGGGCCTGCCGACGATGATGGGCGTGGCGACGCTCGAAATGTGGAACTCGGCTTCGATGGCTTTCGGCATCGGACCGACGCTGTCGATGGGCGCGGTCGAGGCGCTGGAAAAGCACGCATCGGAAGACCTGAAGTCGGCCTATCTGGCCAAGCTCGTCTCCGGCGAGTGGATGGGCACGATGAACCTGACCGAACCGCAGGCCGGTTCCGATCTGGCCGCCTTGCGCACCCGCGCCGAACGGTCGGGCGACGGCACCTATCGCATCTACGGCCAGAAGATCTTCATCACCTATGGCGAGCACGACTTCACCGACAATATTGTCCATCTGGTGCTAGCGCGATTGCCCGATGCGCCGGCCGGCACACGCGGCATCTCGCTGTTTTTGGTGCCGAAATTCCTGCTCAACGAAGACGGTACGCCAGGTGCGCGCAACGACGTGTTCTGCTCTGGTATCGAGGAGAAGCTCGGCATCCACGCCTCTCCGACCTGCACGATGATCTATGGCGACGGCTTCGCCAAGGGCCGCGAACCGGGCGCTGTCGGCTGGCTGATCGGCGAGGAAAACCGCGGGCTCGCCTGCATGTTCACGATGATGAACAATGCCCGCCTGCTGGTCGGCATTCAGGGCGTGGCGGTTGCCGAGACGGCGTTCCAGAAGGCGCTCGCCTATGCCAATGAACGCCGCCAGGGCAAGGCGTCGTCCTACTCGGGCGAAGGCATGGCGCCGATCGTCCATCACCCCGACGTGCAGCGCAATCTTCTGACGATGAAGGCGCTGACCCAGGCCGCACGCGCCATCGCCTATTCCTGCGCCCATGCCATCGACATGGCGCGGGTGTCGACCGGCGCCGACAAGGCGCATTGGCAGGACCGCGCCAATCTGCTGACGCCGCTGGCGAAAGCATTCTCCACCGATGTCGGCGTCGACGTTGCTTCGCTTGGCGTGCAGATCCACGGCGGCATGGGCTTCATCGAGGAAACGGGTGCGGCTGCCCTTTTGCGCGATGCCCGCATCGCCCCGATCTATGAGGGCACCAACGGCATCCAGGCGATCGACCTCGTCACCCGCAAGCTGCCGCTCGGCAATGGCGAGCATGTCTTCGGCTATGTTGGCGAACTCGATGGCATAGCCATTGCCGTCGCTGCGATGAACAGCGAGGCCTATGGCCGAACGGCGCTCATTCTCGAGCAGGCGCTCGACGACCTCCAGAGCGTCACGCGTCATCTGCAGAAGCAGCTTGGCGACGGCCGAACGGACGATGCGTTGGCCGGGGCCACGCCTTATCTCCGGCTGTTCTCCTTGGTCGCCGGTGGCGCATATCTGGCGCGCGCCGCACTCGCCGACGGCGACGAGCGGCGCATCGCGCTGTGCCGGTTCTTTGCCGAAAACCTGCTTGGCGAGACCGCAGCACTCAAGGACCGTATCACCGGCGGCACGGCAAGCCTTGCCGCCGCCGCCAAAGCGCTGATCTCGGCGTAGCTTCTGGGACGAGGACCGACGTGACCGACCACATTCTCATCGAGCGGCAAGGTGCCGTGCAGATCATCCGGATGAACCGTCCGGACAAGAAGAACGCCATCACCCGCGCGATGTATGCCGAGATGGCGGCGGCACTCGTCGCCGGCGACAAAGATCCGGCCGTGCGCTGCCACGTCTTCCTGGGCGTGCCGGGCGCGTTTTCGTCGGGCAATGACCTCGCCGACTTCATGGCGATCGCCACGGGCGGTGAGGGCGGCGGCGAGGTGTGGGAGTTCCTGCTCGCTTTGGCCGGCACCGAAAAGCCTGTCGTCTCGGGCGTCGACGGCATTGCGGTGGGCATCGGCACGACGATCAACCTGCATTGCGACCTGACCTTCGCCACGCCGCGCACGATGTTCCGCACGCCCTTCGTCGATCTCGGGCTGGTGCCCGAGGCAGGCTCGAGCCTGATCGCGCCGCAGTTGCTCGGCCTGCAGGGCGCCTTTGCCCTGCTCGGTCTGGGCGAGGGCTTCCCGGCCGAACGCGCGCTCGCTGCCGGGCTGATCTACAAGGTTGTGGCGGAAGACGAGCTCGAAGCAGCGACATTGGCAGCTGCCGGTGAAATCGCGGCCAAGCCGCCCGAGGCGCTCAAGATCGCACGCGACCTGATGCGCGGCGACCGGACAAAACTCGTCGAGCGCATCAAGGAAGAGGGCGCGCATTTCCGCGCCCGGCTGAAGTCGGACGAGGCGCGTGCCGCACTCGTCGCCTTCATGACGCGCAAGAAGGGCTGACCCTTACCCGTCAGGGTCGGCGAACCGAAGCAGGGCGAACGGCTGGAGCGCGCTTCATCACCCCCAGCCCCTCCGCTTCAGGAGCGACCCTCCCCACAAGGGGAAGGTGAGAATCACGGATAGAGCCGATCCTTGTCCCAGCCACCGTCTGCCGTGCGCGTGAAGACGACGCGGTCGTGCAGGCGGAAGGGGCGGTCGTGCCAGAATTCGATCTGGCTCGGCACGATGCGGAAACCCGACCAGTGCGGCGGGCGCGGGATGTCGCCGATGACGTGCCGGGCGGTGTATTCGGCGACGGCCTTTTCCAGCGCGAAACGGCTTTCGAGCGGGCGCGACTGCTTCGAGGCCCAGGCGCCGATGCGGCTGCCGCGTGGGCGCGAGGCGAAATACTCGTCCGCCTCTGCATCGGTGACGATTTCGACCGGACCGCGCACACGGACCTGGCGGCGCAGCGATTTCCAGTGGAAACACATCGCGGCTTTCATGGTGGCGAGGATTTCGCGACCCTTGGCGCTTTCGAAATTGGTGTAGAAGACGAAGCCATGTTCGTCGAATCCCTTGAGCAGCACCATACGCACGTCAGGCAGTCCGTCGGTATCGACGGTGGCCAGCGCCAATGCGGTGGGGTCGTTGGGTTCGCTGGCCGTGGCGTCCTTCAGCCAGGAGGCAAAGAGCTGGAAAGGCTCCGCAGCCTCCGTGAAGTCACCGCTTTTTAACTCTGTGTCCGTCATAGCTTTACTCGACCTGCCATTTCCGACCGGGAGAATGCCTATTGTCGCGCTTCGCGCAAGCCTTTGAGGGCCATTGCCTCCCACAATTCGGGTTCCGATCCTTCAAGGTGTTGCTGCTGCTCGGCCTGACGACGATCAGCGGGTGTGGCGCCGGCGGCTTCAGCCTCGAAAAGGCGGAGGTCGACCGCAGCCTCGTCACCAGCAAGGTTCCCGACGACGCGAACAGGACCACAGACGCGAATCGACTGTCCGACGAGACGACGATCCGCAACGCGGTTTCATCCGTCGACGTCGACGAGATGAAAGGCCAGCCGATTCCCTGGGCCAATGCCGAAACCGGTTCGCGCGGCGCGATCACGGCGCTTGTCGAAAGCAAGGAACGGGGCGTGCTGTGCCGCGAATTCGCCGTTTCGCGCGAGAGCTTCGACGGGGTCGGCCTGTTCAGGGGCGAGGTCTGCGCCGCCGGTTCGGGCACCTGGCAGATGCTGTCTTTCGCGCCCGCCTGACGGTTGCGGCGTTCAGCCTCTGGAATTTCTTCCTAGCCGAGCGCATATAGGAAGCAACAAACCCTTTTCTCTCTCGTGGATTGATGTAATGCGCGACCCCTATGAGGTGCTGGGCGTTGCCAAGAACGCCTCGGCCAAGGACATAAAGGCGGCTTTCCGCAAGCTCGCCAAGAAACACCATCCGGACCAGAATCCGGACGATCCCAAGGCCAAGGAGCGTTTTGCCGCCGCCAACCAGGCCTATGAGATTCTCGGCGACGAGAAGAAGAAGACGGCTTTCGACCACGGCGAGATCGACGCCGAGGGCAAGCCGCGCTTCCATGGCTTCGAAGGTGCTGGCGGCGGCGACCCGTTCGGCGGCTTCCGCCGCCAGCAGGCGGGACCCGGTGGGTCGCGTTTCGAGTTCCGCTCGGGCGGCCCGGGTGGCGCGTCCTTCGACGCCGGCGACATCTTCAGCCAGATCTTCGGCGATTCCTTCGGCCAGCGTGGTCATGGTGCCGGCATGGGCGGAGGCGCGGGTGCCCAGCGCGCGCAGCCGGGCGGCGACGTCAATGTCACGCTCGACGTCACCATCGAAGAGGCAGCGACCGCACCCAAGGTGACGGCGATGTTCCCCGATGGCCGCAAGATGGCGGTGAAGCTGCCGGAATTCGTCGAGGACGGCCAGACGATCAGGCTCAAGGGCCAGGGCGAGCAGGGCCTTGGCGGCGCCGGCGACGCGCTGGTCAAGATCAGGTTCCGTCGCCATCCGCGCTACCGCGTCGAGGGCAGAGATCTGCATGTCGACCTGCCGGTGAGCCTCAAGGAGGCGGTGCTCGGCACCAAGGCGGCGGTGGAAACACCGACCGGTCGGCTGGCGGTGAAGATCCCCGAATGGTCGAGTTCCGACAAGGTGCTGCGCCTCAAGGGCCGCGGCTTGCCGGAAAAGGCAGGCGGTCACGGCGACTTCTATGCCCATGTCCGCGTCATGCTGCCCGAAGGCGGCGATGCGGCACTCGAGGAATTGATGCGCAAGTCTGCCGACTGACGCAAGGCTTGCGTCATCTTTGCGGTCCATGGCCCTGGCTGCGACGAAGGTCGCATGAAAGCTTGAAGGTGCAGGTTGCCTATGCGATAGGCTCTGCAAAACAGTCAAAGCATTGGAGTGCGCTCATATGGCGGGTGGACAGGGCCTGATGGCCGGCAAGCGCGGCCTTATTCTCGGCGTCGCCAACAACAGATCGATTGCCTGGGGAATTGCCAAGGCCTGCGCCGACCAGGGCGCGGAGCTTGCCTTCACCTATCAGGGCGATGCGCTGAAGAAGCGCGTCGAGCCGCTGGCCGCCGAAATCGGCGCGTTCGTCTGCGGACATTGCGACGTCACCGACATGGCCACCATCGATGCCTGCTTCGAGACGCTGGAAAAGAAGTGGGGCAAGCTCGACTTCGTCGTCCATGCCATCGGCTTCTCCGACAAGGACGAGCTGACCGGCCGATATGTCGACACCAGCCATGCCAACTTCCTGCGCACCATGGACATCTCGGTCTATTCCTTCACCGCTGTCGCCCAGCGCGCCGAGAAGCTGATGACCGATGGCGGCTCGATGCTGACCATGACCTATTACGGCGCCGAAAAGGTGATGCCGAACTACAATGTCATGGGCGTTGCCAAGGCAGCTCTCGAGGCGAGCGTGAAGTATCTCGCCGTCGACCTCGGCCCGAAGGCGATCCGCGTTAACGCGATTTCCGCCGGCCCGATCAAGACGCTTGCCGCCTCCGGCATCGACGACTTCCGCTACATTCTGAAGTGGAACGAGTACAACGCGCCGCTGCGCCGCACCGTTTCGATCGAGGAGGTCGGCGATTCTGCGCTCTACTTCCTGTCGAACCTGTCGCGCGGCGTCACCGGCGAAGTGCACCACGTCGATTCCGGCTACCACGTCGTCGGCATGAAGGCCGTCGATGCGCCTGACATCGCAGCCGTGAAGGACTGATCCTTCCCGAACAGCATCGCCATGATCCCGCTCCTCTATGTCGTGCGCCATGGCCAGACGCCATGGAACGCCGAGCAGCGGCTGCAAGGGCAGGCCGACATCGACATCGATGCGGTCGGGCGCGAGCAGGCCGATCGCAACGGCCGCCGGCTTGCAGAGCTGATCGCTGATCCCAAGGCCTTCGATTTCATCGCGAGCCCGATGCGGCGCACCCGCGAGACCATGGAACGGGCGCGGACAGTGATGGGGCTCGATCCCATGGCCTACCGCACCGATCCGCGCCTCGTCGAAGTGAACTTCGGCGACTGGCAGGGCTTCACCTTCGCCGAGCTTGAGGCACGCCTGCCGGGCGCCAGCACGGCGCGCAAACACGACAAGTGGGATTTCGTTCCGCCGGGCGAAGAAGCCGAGAGCTACGAGATGCTGGCCTGCCGCATCCGTCCGTGGCTCGTCGAGCTTACGCAGCCGACGGTCTGCGTCACCCATGGCGGCGTGATGCGCGCGATCTTCCGGCTTGTCGAAGCCCTGCCCAAAAACAAAGCCGCGGCCCTGGAGATCCCCCAAGACCGCGTGCTGAGAGTGCAGGATGGCCGCCTCGACTGGCTGTAAAGCCCGAGGCCCGATTTCTGTTACTGCGGCAGTTCCATGTCGGTGATCAGGTTCTCGCCCTCGACCACGTCATAAGCGAGCAGGATGTCCATGCCCGGCTTGATGTTCTCGACGTCGAACTCGCCCGGCAGCTTGTAGGACTTGCCGTTGGAAAGCGTGATGGTGGACTTTTCCTTGTCGACCGACTTGACCTGACCTTCGGCTTCGGCAGCGAGCGCAGCGCCAGACATCATCAGCACGGCGGCAACGGCGCCAATAAGGGTACGCATTGTCGTCCTCTTTTTTCTGCGCCCCGCAAGGCGAGGCAAAATGTTAACGAGCGGTTGGAAGGAAGCAGAAACCAACCGAATGTGTCAAAACTAAAACTGCTGCGATCACGGTTTGACCACCGTTAATGCAGCCAATTGACCGCTTCGGGCCCATGCCGATACACAAAAGATGCCTGCCATCGGAGGGTTTGAGGCCGAAAAGCAATTTTACTTTTCAGGGGCATGCGTTAGAACGCGGCCATATCCGGAAAGGCCCGCTTGCATGTCGCACAACACCTTCGGCCATCTGTTTCGCGTCACCACCTGGGGTGAGAGCCATGGGCCGGCGCTTGGCTGTGTCGTCGACGGCTGCCCGCCCGGCATCCGCTTCACGCTGAAGGACATCCAGGACGAGCTCGACAAGCGCAAGCCCGGCCAGTCGCGCTTCGTCACCCAGCGCCGCGAGCCCGACGAGGTCAAGGTGCTGTCGGGCGTCGTCACGGACGACGACGGCGAGACCCTGATCTCGACCGGCACGCCGATCTCGATGCTGATCGAGAATGTCGACCAGCGCTCCAAGGATTATGGCGAGATCGCGCGGCAGTATCGACCCGGCCATGCCGACTACGCCTATGACGTCAAATATGGCCTGCGCGATCATCGCGGCGGTGGCCGTTCCTCGGCGCGCGAGACGGCGGCGCGCGTCGCTGCCGGCGCGATCGCCCGCAAGATCGTGCCCGGGCTGGTGGTGCGCGGCGCGCTGGTGTCGATGGGCACCAGGTCGATCGATCGCGCCAACTGGAACTGGGATTTCATCGGCAGCGCCGAAAACCCGTTCTTTACGCCGGACCCCGCCTCGGTCCAGGTCTTCGCCGACTATCTCGACGGCATCCGCAAGGCCGGATCGTCGGTCGGTGCGGTCATCGAGATCGTCGCAGAGGGTGTGCCGGCCGGCCTTGGCGCGCCGATCTATGCCAAGCTCGACCAGGACATCGCCTCCAATCTGATGTCGATCAACGCCGTCAAGGGCGTCGAGATCGGCAACGGCTTCGAGGCCGCGCGCATAACAGGCGAAGAGAATGCCGACGAGATGCGCATGGGCAATGACGGCACACCGCTGTTCCTGTCCAACAATGCCGGCGGCATACTGGGCGGCATTTCGACCGGACAGGACGTGATCGCGCGTTTCGCCGTCAAGCCGACATCCTCGATTCTGACGCCGCGCAAATCGATCGACAAGGACGGCAAGGACGTCGACGTCATGACCAAGGGCCGCCACGACCCGTGCGTCGGCATCCGCGCCGTGCCGATCGGCGAGGCCATGGTCGCCTGCGCCATCGCCGACCATTATCTGCGCCACCGCGGCCAGACCGGCAGAATCTAGGGGCAGGGGGAAACGGGGCAGCTGGGCAATTCTCCCAAGCTGCAAAAAACCCTACTGCCTTGCCGCCCGAATGACCTAATCTGCTCCACACCAACCACACGCACCGAGTGACCACGCCATGCCATACGACCAGAAGAAAGTTGTCGAAGCGCTGCGCGCCTTCGAGCGCGGCGAGATCGTGGTCGTCATGGACGATGACGGGCGCGAGAACGAAGGCGACCTGATCGTTGCCGCCGTCCACTGCACGGCGGAAAAGATGGCCTTCATCGTGCGCCACACCTCCGGCATCGTCTGCACGCCGATGCTCAAGGAAGACGCCCGGCGCCTCAACCTTGCGCCGATGGTGGCCGACAACGATTCTGCCCACACCACCGCCTTCACCGTCAGCGTCGACTTCAAGCATGGCACCACGACGGGCATTTCGGCCGACGACCGCACGCTGACCGTGCGCAACCTGGCCAATCCCAACGCCGGCGGCGGCGACTTCGTCCGCCCGGGGCACATCTTCCCGCTGATCGCGCGCGAAGGCGGTGTGCTGATGCGTTCGGGCCATACCGAAGCCGCGGTCGACCTGTGCAAGCTTGCCGGTCTGCCGCCGGTCGGCGTGATTTCGGAACTGGTCAATGACGACGGCACGGTCATGCGCGGCCCGCAGGTCGCGTCCTTTGCCGAAAAGAACGGGCTGCAGCAGGTGTCCGTCGCCGACCTGATCGCCTATCGCCAGCGCCAGGAGACGCTGATCGAACGGGTCAACGCCTTCGAAATTGACACTCCGGCCGGCAAGGCCAAGGCCATCACCTACACGTTGCCGTGGGATTCGATGCATCATCTCGCCATCGTCTTCGGCGACATCCGCGACGGCGAAGAAGTGCCGGTGCGCCTGCACACCGAGGACGTCGTCACCGACGTGTTCGGTACCAGCAACAAGCTTGCCGACATCATGAAGACCTTCGGCGAGTGCAAGCGCGGTGTCATCGTCTATCTGCGCGAGGGCTCGGTCGGCGTCTCCAATCTCGGCCGCAACCGCCCGTCGGCGGAGCGCGAGGACCACGAAGAGGCGCGCCGGCGCGAGGATGAATGGCGCCAGATCGGCCTCGGCGCGCAGATCCTCAAGGATCTCGGCATCTCGTCGATCAACCTGGTCGCCTCGCGCGAACGCCACTATGTCGGCCTCGAAGGTTTCGGCATCCGCATCGCCAAGACCGAAATCCGCTGATTTCGGCACGCCTGCGGGGTAAAATGCCCCTAGCCGGGCGCGGATTGGCTCATCCCTCATGGTGATTGACATCCGCCTGATGCGGCGCATCCTCCTGTCCACCTCTTAGGGGAGAGTCGGGTATGTGGGATTTCAGCATCGGCCAGAGCCTGGCGATCATGGCACGCACCTGGCCGTTCATCGTGCTGCGCATGGTCGTCTATTTCGGCATCACGCTCGCCTATATCGTGGCAATGGGAGCGGGCGCCGGCGTCGGCTACGGCGTCGGCCACATCGCAACCGACCCTGAAGGGCCGGTTTCATTCGCCGTCTGGGGTGGCATCGCCGGCTTCGGCGTGGTGTCGGTCGCGGTCTACTGGATCCGCGAATACATCCTCTACATCGTCAAGGCCGGGCATATCGCCGTGATGGTCCATCTGATCGACGGGCGCGAGATTCCCGGCGGCCAGAACCAGATTTCCTATGCCCGCGAGGTCGTCACCGAACGCTTCACCGAAGCCAGCGTGCTGTTTGTGCTCGACCAGCTGGTGAAGGGCGTGATCCGCACCATCACCGGGCTGATCGGCGGCATCGCCGCTTTCCTGCCGATCCCCGGCCTCGACGGGCTCGTGCGGTTTCTCAACACCATCGTCCGCATGTCGCTGACCTATGTCGACGAGATCATCCTCGGCTACAACATCCGCATCGGCAGCAACTCGCCCTGGCAGAGCGCGCGGCAGGGCGTGGTGCTCTATGCCCAGAACGGCTCGACCATGATCAAGAACGCGGTCTGGCTGTCGCTCGTCGTCTGGGTCGTGTCGCTGTTCATCTTCCTGTTCATGCTGGCACCCGCAGGCGCCATTCTCTACTTCATGCCGGGCGAAATGGGCGGCTGGGCATTCGTGCTGGCGATCGTCTTTGCCTGGGCGTTCAAATCGGCGCTGATCGAACCCTTTGCCGTGGCATCGCTGATGCAGGTCTATTTCAAGGTCATCGAAGGCCAGGTGCCCAATCCGGAATGGGACCGGAAGCTGGAAGAGGCGTCGTCGAAGTTCCGCGAGCTCAAGGAAAAGGCTTTTGGCTCAGGCGAAGCGTCGCGCTGGGACGGGTCGGCAAAGAACGTCTGAAGGCAAAAGGCACGGTCCGCTGGTGCGTGCCGTGCCGTGAACCGTCTATTCGGCCGGAGCCGGGACGAGGCGCGACGTCGAACGCCGGAAGCTGGCTTGGCCGACAAGGGTGACGGCAAGGGCGATGAAGCCGGCGAGCATCGAGACGAAGAAGCCGCTGGTCGGGCCGAGATTGTCGATGAACCAGCCCGATGCCGAGGACCCTGCGGCCATGCCGATGCCGATGCCGGTGATTGCCCAGGTCATGCCTTCGGTGAGCTTGGACGACGGAACGATCTTTTCCACCAGCGCCATCGAGATGATGATGGTCGGCGAGACGGCGACGCCGGCGACGAACAGCACCACGGCCAGTGTCGGGATGCTGGCGACCATCATCAGCGGCAAGGTGGTGAGGGCGGCCAGTGCGATCGCCAGCAGCAACTGGCGCGGCAAGGCAAGCTTGAGCTTCAGCGCGCCGAAGGCGAGGCCGGCGACAAGCGAGCCGGCGGCATAGGCCGACAGCGCAAAACCGGCGGAGGCCTTGTCGCCCTGGGCTTCGGCAAAGGCGACGGCGGTCACTTCGGCGGTGCCGAAAATGGCGCCGATGGCGATCAGCGTCAGCACCAGGATCTGCAGCGAGCCGAGCCGGATGACCGACTTGCCGCCTGATTTATCCTGGGCGTGGACCGGCGGTTCCGTCGACGTCTGGGCCGCAAAGAGGAAATTGCCCAGCGCAAGCAGCGTCGTGGCGACAAGCGGACCGGCTTCCGGAAACAGGCCGACGCTGAGGCCGATGGCAACGATCGGGCCAGTCATGAAGATGACCTCGTCGACGACCGACTCGAAGGCAAAGGCGGTGTGCAGCTTCTGCGAGCCACGGTAGATATGTGTCCAGCGCGCGCGCACGAAAGCGCTCATGCTCGGCATGGTGCCGGCAAGCACGGCAAACAGGAACAGCGTCCAGCTCGGCGCGCGATAGTGGGTCGCGAGCATCAGGCTTGAGAGCGCCGCGACGGCGACGATGGTGCCGGGGATCAGGATGCGGCGCTGGCCGTAGCGATCGACGAGGCGCGACACCTGCGGTGCGATCAGCGCGTTGGAAAATGCAAATGTCGCGGCCACCGCACCGGCGAGCCAATATTCGCCATGGGTTTCCGAGAGCATCGTGACGATGCCGAGCGTGATCATCGACAGCGGCAGCCGGGCGATGAAGCCTGTGGCGGAGAACGCCTTGGCGCCGGGCGCTTTGAAGATTTCGTTGTAGGGATTGCGCATTTGGATCACCGGGAGGGCAGATATCTGAAATTTCATATACAGTCGAGCCGCCTGAAGAGGCGGCTCGTTGGCACAGATGGGAGAGGCTTGACTGGGGCTGTGCTGCCTCATTCGGCTGCTTGTGGTACGGCTTGCGGCAATTCGACTTCGCCCGCGCCGGCGAGTGCTTTCTGACCGAGAAGGACGACGAGTAGGGAGATCGTGCCCGCGGCCACCGACACCCAGAAGCCGTTCTGGGCGCCGAAATTGTCGACCACCCAGCCCGCCACGAAGGCACCCAGCGCCATGCCGATGCCGATGCCGGTCATCACCCAGGTGATGCCTTCGGTCAGCATGGCTTCCGGCACCCGCCGCTCGATCAGGCCGAAGGCCATGATGAAGGTGGGCGAGATGGCGACACCGCTGACGAAGATGGCAAGTGCCAGCAGCGGCACCGTGTCGGCGACAAGCAATGGCAGCGTGGTCAGCGCCACGACCGCGATCGACATGGCAAGCAGGCGCTGCTTCGGGGCCTTGAGATTGAGCGCGCCGACGATCAGGCCGACAATGAGCGAACCGGCGGCATAGACGCCGATGACGAGGCTTGCTGCGGTGGGCTGGCCGAGTTCCTTGGTGATCGCCACGGCGCTGACCTCGGCGGTGGCGAAGATCGCACCGACGAAGATGAGCGCAAGCGTGATGATCTGGACCGGGCGCAGCGCGATGGCCGAACCGACACTTGCAAGTTCAGGCGCTTTGACCCTGGGCTCGCTCGACCGCTGCATCAGGAAAGCTGCCATGCCGACGGCGAGGAACAGCGTGCTGACCAGCATGCCGGCTTCCGGGAACAAGGCGACGCTCAGGCCAACCGAAAGCGAGGCACCGGTGATGTAGACCATTTCGTCGGCGACGGATTCAAAGGCGAAGGCGGTATTGAGTTCGGGGCGGTCGCGGAAGATCTCGGTCCAGCGGGCCCGCACCATGGCCGACATGCTCGGCATGGCGGCGGCGATGAAGGCCGAGACGAACAGGGTCCAGACCGGCCAGTCATAGCGGGTGGCAATGAGCAGGACGGCAAAGGCGAGGATGGAGATGATGGTGGTGGGCAGAGCCACCGATGTCTGGCCGAGCCTGTCGATCCGGCGCGAAATCTGTGGTGCGGCGAAAGCATTGGTCAGCGCGAAGGTGGCCGAGACCGCACCGGCCAGCCAGTATTCGCCGCGTGTCTGCGACAGCATTGCGACGATGCCGATAGGGGCCATGGCGATCGGCAGACGGGCGATGAATGCCGCCGCCGCGAAGCCTTTGGTCCCGGGAACTCTGAATATCTCAGCGTAAGGATTGTGCATCGGAGCACTCCTGGAATTTCGAGGGTGCGCCACTTACATACGTGGCGTATGTCAATGAGATAATTGCATACGCGACGTATGTCAATTACCATGGATGTCATGTCGAGAAAAATATACGCGACGTATGTGGATGGCGGCGCGACAAGGAAGAGGCGATGAAGGCGGCACACAAACCCCGAAGCGAAATGATTGCCGAAACGCGCGCCAAGCTGATCGCAGCCGCGCGCCGGGCTTTTGCGACGACGGGCTATGCGAATGCATCGATGGACGATTTCACTGCCGAGGCCGGGCTGACGCGCGGCGCGCTGTATCACCACTTCGGCGACAAGAAAGGGTTGTTCGAGGCCGTGCTCGCCCAGATCGACCAGGAAATGTGCGTACGCCTCAATGAGATCTCGGCCAGGGCCAAGACGCGCTGGCAAGGCTTCCTCGACGAGAACATCGCTTATGTCGAAATGGCGCTCGAGCCGGAAATCCAGCGCATCGTCCTGCGCGACGGGCCGGCGGTGCTCGGCGATCCGGCGCAATGGCCCAACGCCAATGCCTGTATTTCGGCGATCACGGCGAACCTCGTCGCGCTGAAGGCGGAGGGCCTTGTCCGCGACATCGATCCGGAAGCGATGGCGCGGCTGATCAGCGGCGCTTCATTGTATGCCGCCCAGTGGATCGCCAATTCCGACGATCCCGGCGCGACGTCGATCAAGGCTGTGAAAGCGTTTCGCGCGCTGATGGAGGGCCTGCTGGTATCGGGCAAGCCCGCCAACTGAACTTTTCGGCAGCAACTGGACATGCCGGTGCCGCGATCTTCGGCTCCTCTTGCCGATCCGGCCGTGGGGCTCATCAGTCAGCGGCCGCTGTTTTCCCCAAGGCTTTGACAGCTATGCGTGGTCTGGCCGGCCATTGCTGATAAGGTGCGGCGATGACCACGCGGCTCTACACGCACCCGATCTACCTCGAACACCTGACGACGCCGGGGCATCCCGAGCGGCCCGACAGGCTGCGCGCCATCGAGCGCGCGCTCGACGACGAGGCGTTCGAGATGCTCGATCGTGTCGAGGCGCCGACGGGCGACGAGCGCACGATTGCCTACGCCCACCCCGAGAATTTTGTCGAAAGCGTCCGCCGGCAGGTGCCGGTGGAGGGATTTGCCAGAATCGATGGCGACACCACGCTCAGCCCGAAAAGCTGGCAGGCGGCACTGACTGCCATCGGCGCGGCCAATGCCGCTGTCGACGACGTCTTTTCCGGCAGGGCAGCCAACGTCTTCGTCGCCTCGCGGCCGCCCGGCCACCATGCCGAGAAGGCGACCGCGATGGGCTTTTGCCTGTTCAACAATGCGGCGATTGCGGCGCGCCATGCCCAGCGCGACCATGGTGCGGAGCGCGTGGCGATCGTCGATTGGGACGTCCATCACGGCAACGGCACCCAGGACATCTTCTGGGACGACCCCAGCGTGCTCTACTGCTCGACACACCAGATGCCGCTGTTTCCAGGCACGGGCGCAAAAAGCGAGACGGGTGTCGGCAACATCGTCAACGCGCCGCTCGCCCCAGACACCGGCAGTGATCATTTCCGCGAGGCATTCCGCTCGCGCGTTCTGCCGGCGCTCACCCGATTCGCGCCCGACCTGATCATCATCTCGGCCGGTTTCGACGCGCACCATCGCGACCCGCTGGCCGAGATCAACCTCACCGAAGCCGATTTCGACTGGGCGACCGGGCAATTGATGGACAGTGCCGCGCGCCATTCATCGAACCGTCTGGTCAGCCTGCTCGAGGGCGGCTACGACCTGCATGGGCTGGCCTTCTCAGTGGCCGCCCACGTTTCGCGCCTCATGAAAGGATGATCCATGGCCGTCGAGCCCAATGACGAAATCAAGGCGATGAGCTTCGAGCAGGCGCTCGCGGCATTGGAAAAGATCGTCGACGACCTCGAACGCGGCGACGTGCCGCTCGACCAGTCGATCAAGATCTACGAGCGCGGCGAGGCGCTGAAGGCGCATTGCGACCGCTTGCTGAAGGCCGCCGAGGACAAGGTCGAGAAGATCCGCCTGTCGCGCGACGGCAAGCCGGTCGGCACGGAGCCGCTCGACGGCGAGTAGAGCCGTCCAGTTCAGTCCGCGGCGGCATCGCCGTCGCGGACGTCGAAATCGCCGGGCCGGGCCGCGTAGAAGCGATCCGGCGGTGTCCAGCGGTCCGGCAGCTGGCTTTCGCCCCAGCGGGCCAGCTCCTGCACCACGGGAATGAGTGCAGCCCCTCTGGCAGTCAATGCATAGGCGCCCCGGATGGAGCCCTGGCGCGGTAAGGATTGCCTGATGAGACCGGCATCTTCCAGCCGGCGCAGCCTTTCGGCCAGGATGTTGGTCGAGATTTTCTCCGGCGTGGACAACAGGTCCGAATAGCTGGTCGCCCCCATCACCATCGCCCTGACGATCACCAGCGACCACTTGTCGCCGATGATGTCGAGCGCTGACGCGATGGGGCAGCCGGAGCGAAACTGGGTCATGGCGGCACTTTGGATTTTTAACTTGCAAAATGCAAGTGAGAAGTGATTAGCTGCGGTAATGCTCGTCGGGGAGGACCTGTCATGTTGCCGATAACGTCGATGACTTCAGCACTCGCCGCCGTGGCCCTTGTCGTTCTCAGCATCCGGGTCAGCCTGCGCCGCAAGACAGTCGGCGTGAAGATCGGCCACAGCGAGGATGTCGTCCTGATGCGGCGCATCCGCGCCCAGGGCAATTTCATCGAATATGTGCCGCTCGCCCTGATCCTGCTCGCCCTTGCCGAATACCGCCAGGCGCCGGCGGCGATGCTGTGGACGATCGCCGGACTGCTGATCATCGGCCGTAGCCTCCACCTTGCAGGCATATTGACCGCGCGGACGCCGTTGAGCGCGCCCGGCATGATTGGCACCTATGGCGCGCTGCTCGTCGGCGCCGCGGCGCTCATCCTGGGATGACGCCCCTCGTTCGGAGGATGCCCCTTCGCTGACGGCGGTCGCGGCCGACCGAACGGCTTGACCTCGCGGCACGTTGCGCCCAGTTATGGACAACCCACACCGTTGGTGAAAACCCGGGAGCAGGCGATGTGCCGCAACATCAAGACATTGTTCAATTTCGACCCGCCGGCGACGCATGACGAGATCCGTGACGCAGCCTTGCAGTTCGTGCGCAAGCTGAGCGGAACGACCAAACCTTCAAAGAAGAACGAAGAGGCCTTCAACCGCGCCGTCGACACCATCGCCGAGGCAGCGCACGAGATGCTGCATGCGATGGAAACGCACCAGCATCCGCGCAACCGCGACGAAGAGGCCGCCAAGGCCAAGGCCCGTTCGGCGCTGCGATTTGCCTGAGTGCCAGCTCTTGTGACCGCCGTGCTGCAATCACTCTAGGAGGCGACCATGAGCTTCTTTCCTGCCGAAGACCCGACGCCGGGCGATGCCTTTTCCTGCGACCAGCTCGAACTGATGGTCATCCCCAACGCCAAGGACATCGACGGCTTCCAGGTGCGCCGGGCATTGCCGACGGCAAAGCGTCGCCTGGTCGGGCCGTTCATCTTCTTCGACCGCATGGGCCCGGCAATCCTCAGGGCAGGGCATGCGCTGGATGTGCGTCCACACCCCCATATCGGGCTTGCGACCGTCACCTATCTGTTCGACGGCAAGATCCGCCACCGGGATTCGCTCGGCACCGAGATGGTCATTGCGCCCGGCGACGTAAACCTGATGACGGCGGGCCGCGGCATCGTCCATTCCGAGCGCACGCCGGAAGAGCTGCGCGGCGCGCCGATGTCGGTGTCCGGGCTGCAGACGTGGCTGGCGCTGCCCGACGGCAAGGAAGAGGTCGCGCCGCTGTTCGAGAACACGGCTGCGGCCGAGCTGCCGACGTTCGAGGCCGACGGGGTCAGCGGGCGGCTGGTGATCGGCGCGTTCAAGGGCCTGACGTCGCCGGTACGCCAGGCCTCCGACACGCTCTATGCCGACATCAGGCTGGCGCCCGGTGCCAGGATCAAGATTCCGGCCGACGCCGAGGAGCGTGCCATCTACACGCTGGGCGGCGAGATCGACATCCTTGGCGATCGTTTCCCGATCGAGCGGCTTTTGGTGTTCAGGCCCGGCGACGAGATCGTCGTGGGTTCGGAGACGGGTGCGCATTTCATGCTGTTCGGCGGCGCCTCGCTCGGCTCCAAGCGCTACATCTGGTGGAATTTCGTCTCGTCGTCGAAGGAGCGCATCGAAGAGGCGAAGAACGAATGGAAGACCGGCCGCTTCGATATCGTTCCCGGTGACGAGGAGGAGTTCATCCCGTTGCCCGAGAGCTGACGGGCAGGCGTGAGGCCGGCCCGCGTCACCGCCACGCATTTACTTTCCAAGCATGCGGTCGTATCTGCCGGGTGGTTAACCGAGTTAGTGCGGATTGATGAACGCGAAACCTGAAACGCCCCTGCTGGACAAGGTCCGCGTGCCCTCCGACCTGCGCACGCTCGACGAGGCCCAGCTGCCGCAGTTGGCAAGCGAACTGCGCGCCGAGCTTATCGACGTGGTGTCGCAGACCGGCGGGCATCTCGGCGCCGGCCTTGGCGTCGTCGAACTGACGGTGGCGCTGCATTATGTCTTCGACACGCCCGACGACCGCATCATCTGGGATGTCGGCCACCAGGCCTATCCGCACAAGATCCTGACCGGCCGCCGCGACCGCATGCGCACGCTGCGCCAGGAAGGCGGGCTCTCCGGTTTCACCAAGCGCTCGGAAAGCGAGTACGACCCGTTTGGCGCCGCGCACTCCTCGACCTCCATTTCCGCCGGCCTCGGCATGGCGGTGGCACGCGACCTCGACGGCGGCAAGAACAATGTCATCGCCGTCATCGGCGACGGTGCCATGTCGGCCGGCATGGCCTATGAGGCGATGAACAATGCTGGTGCGCTCGATGCCCGCCTGATCGTCATCCTCAATGACAACGACATGTCGATCGCTCCGCCGGCCGGTGCGATGAGCGCCTATCTGGCGCGCCTTGCCTCGGGCCGCACCTATGCCGGCGTGCGCGAGCTCGGCAAGAAGCTGACCTCCTATCTCGGCCGCCGCGTCGACCGCGCCATCACCCGCGCCGTCGAGCATGCGCGCGGTTTCGTCACCGGCGGGACGCTGTTCGAGGAGATGGGCTTCTTCCATATCGGCCCGATCGACGGCCACAATCTCGAGCATCTCGTGCCGGTGCTGAAGAACGTGCGCGATAACGGCACCGGCCCGGTGCTGATCCATGTCGTGACCCAGAAGGGCAAGGGTTATGCCCCGGCCGAAGCGGCTGCCGACAAATATCACGGCGTCAACAAGTTCGACGTCATCACCGGCGCCCAGGCCAAGGCGCCTGCCAACGCGCCTGCCTACACCAAGGTGTTCGCCGAAAGCCTGATGCAAGAAGCGCGCGACGACGACAAGATCGTTGCCGTCACCGCCGCCATGCCGTCGGGCACCGGCCTCGATCTGTTCGGCGAAGCGTTTCCGTCGCGCAGCTTCGACGTCGGCATTGCAGAACAGCATGCGGTGACCTTTGCCGCGGGCCTCGCGACCGAAGGCTACAAGCCGTTCGTCGCGATCTACTCGACCTTCCTGCAGCGCGCCTATGACCAGGTCGTGCACGACGTCGCCATCCAGAACCTGCCGGTGCGTTTTCCCATCGACCGCGCCGGCTTCGTCGGCGCGGACGGCGCCACCCATTGCGGCGCCTTCGACACTGCCTATCTTGCCTCGCTGCCCGGTTTCGTCGTCATGGCGGCGGCCGACGAGGCGGAACTGCGTCATATGGTGCGCACCGCCGTCGAATATGACGACGGTCCGATCTCCTTCCGCTATCCCCGCGGCAACGGCGTCGGTGTCGACATGCCCGAGCGTGGCCAGGCGCTGGAGATCGGCAAGGGCCGGATCGTGCGCGAGGGCACCAAGGTGGCGCTGCTGTCATTCGGCACTCGCCTCAAGGACTGCCTGCTCGCCGCCGAGGAACTTGGTGCTGCCGGCCTGTCGACGACGGTCGCCGACGCCCGTTTCGCCAAGCCGCTGGACGAGGACCTGATCCGTCGCCTGGCGCGCTCGCACGAAGTGCTCGTCATGGTCGAGGAAGGTTCTGTCGGCGGTTTCACCAGCCAGGTGCTCGACTTCCTCGCCCGCAACGGCCTGCTCGACAACGGCCTCAAGGTGCGGCCACTGACCATGCCGGACAGCTTCGTCGACCATGCCAGCCCCGACAAGATGCATGTCGACGCCGGGCTCGATTCCGCCGGCATCGTGCGCGCCGTCTTCGCAGCCCTTGGCAAGTCGGCCCAGGCCGTCCGCGCCTGACATTATCGCGCGGGCGCTTGCCTTGCAGGCGCGCATTCGCCATTGAAAGCCATGGACAACTCTGGGCAAGCCCGCGCATCGGCCCGAAAATCGAAGTCGATCTTCGGCAAGCACGATGCGCAAACAAAAGAAGCTGGAGCGCTACGCGTCCAATCGGACGCGCAGCGCTCCGGGAACAGCCTGAGGCTCGACGAATTGCTCGTCAGCCGCGGTTTCTTCGCCAGCCGTTCGCGGGCCCGCGACGCGGTGGCGCGCGGGGCCGTGTCCGTCGCCGGCCAACCGGCGAAGAAGCCCGGACAGATGGTGCCGGCGAGCGCCGAAATCGCCGTCGACGACCCGGCGCAGGCCTATGTCTCGCGCGCCGCACTCAAGCTGATCGCCGGGCTCGACCATTTCAGCTTCGATCCGGCTGGAGCCACGGCGCTGGACATCGGCGCGTCGACCGGCGGCTTCACCCAGGTCCTGCTCGAGCGCGGTGCAGCGCATGTGGTGGCGATCGATGTCGGCCATGGCCAGATGGACGAGAGGCTGAAGTCGGATCCGCGCGTCACCTGCCTGGAGGGCCTCAACGCCCGCAATCTGACGTCGGATGATCTCGGCGGCCGGACACCCGATCTGCTGGTCTCCGATGTCAGCTTCATCTCGCTCAGGCTGGCTCTGCCCAATGCACTCGAACTGGCAGCACCAGGCGCCAGGGGCGTCTTCCTGGTCAAGCCGCAGTTCGAGGCCGGGCGCGAGGCGATCGGCAAGAGCGGCCTGCTCAGGAATGTCGAGGACGGCCCGCGCATGGCTGAAGAGCTGCGCTCCTGGCTCGACGCCGTTCCAGGCTGGCGTGCGCTCGGCATCTGCCCGTCGCCGCTCGAAGGCGGCGACGGAAATCGTGAATACCTGCTCGGTGGAGTGAAAGAGTAATGACGACACGTTTCGAAATTGCGCGGCTGGGCGCGCATGGCGACGGTGTCGTCGATGCCAATGGCGGGCACATCTTCATCCCGTTCGCGCTGCCGGGCGAGACGGTGACAGCCGCGCGCGACAAGGATCGCGCCCAGCTGATCTCGGTTCTCGAGCCGTCGCCGCAGCGCATCGATCCGGCCTGCCGCCATTTCACCGAATGTGGCGGCTGCGCGATCCAGCATCTCGAGGACCAGGCCTATCGCGAGTGGAAGCGTGGTCTTGTCGCCCATGCGCTGAAGGGCAGGGGCATCGACGTTGCAGTCGGCGAGCTGGTGGCGTGCCCGCAGCACAGCCGCAGGCGTGCGGCGTTTACGGCCCGGAACACCGAGACCGGGCTCCATCTCGGCTACAACAAGGCGTTTTCCCATACCCTGGTCGACATCGAGGAATGCCCTGTACTGGTGCCGGCCATCGTAGAAGCGGCAGGCACCTTGCGGCACCTTGCCGGCATCATCGCCAATACCTCAAAGCCGTTCCGCTTCCTTGTCACGGCCACCGAGTCGGGCTTCGACGTGGCCGCCAGCGATTGCGGCAAACCGACCGAAGCGATCCGTCGTGCCGCGACCGATTTCGCCATCAAATCGAAGATCGCCCGCCTGTCCATCGACGGCGAGATCATCGTCGAGCCGGTCAAGCCGATGCTGACCTTTGGCGCGGCGACGGTCAGCCCGCCGCCGGGCGCTTTCGTCCAGGCCGTGGCCGAGGCGGAGGGCGCGATGGTGTCGCTCGTCACCGGCCATATGCGCAAGGCCAGGAAGGTCGCCGACCTGTTTTCGGGCTGCGGCACCTTCGCGCTCAGGCTTGCCGCGGGGGCGGAGGTTCATGCGGTTGAAGGTGAGGCGCCGGCGCTGGCCGCGCTCGACCGCGGCTTCCGCTTTGCCAGCGGCCTGAAGCGCGTCACCGTCGAGCGCCGTGACCTCGACCGCCGCCCGCTGACCTTCAAGGAACTGAACGTCTTTGACGGCATCGTCTTCGACCCGCCGCGCGCCGGCGCCGAGGACCAGTCCAAGCAGATCGCCCGCTCCGATGTTCCATACGTCGCAGCCGTATCGTGCAATCCGGCGACGCTGGCGCGAGATCTCAGGATCCTCATCGACGGCGGCTATGCGCTGAAGAGCGTTGTGCCGATTGACCAGTTCCTATGGTCGCACCATGTCGAGGCGGTGGCTTTGCTGGAGAAGCCGAAGAAGCGGCGGTAGGCGGACGCGTCAGGTCCATCCGTGGATGGGCGGACCGGTGCCTAAGTGTCGAAGCTATGAAGGTTGTTCATTCGAGGAGGGACTGAGAAGCTGGGGTTGCGAAGCCAACCAACCTTCAGTGGAGCTCCCCGAATGAACGTCCATAAGAATGCGCGTCTGACGCCGTCAGGTCGAGTGCTTTTGGTGCAACGAATTGAACAGGGCTGGAGCGTGCGGCGTGCTGCCGGTTCGGCCGGGGTTTCGGAACGAACGGCTTATCGCTGGCTCGACCGCTACCGGGCCGGCGACCGGGTTCTGCACGATCGCAGTTCGGCTCCGCACCGCTGCCGGCATCGGCTGGCAGCCATGCAGGTGTCGCGGATCGAGCAGTTGCGGCGCCAGCGCATGACCGGGCCGGCAATTGCCCGGTCCTTGGGCCTGGCGCGCTCGACGGTAGGCTTGGTGCTGCGCCGGCTGGGACTGAACCGGCTGGCCTGGCTCGATCCCCGGCCCCCGGTGTTGCGCTACGAACGGCAGCGGCCGGGCGAACTGATCCATATCGACATCAAGACCTTGGGCCGTATCGACGGCGTTGGCCATCGGATCACGGGTCAGCACCAAGGCCATCATCGCGCCCGAGGCATCGGCTACGAACACCTGCATGTCGCCATCGACGATGCCTCGCGCCTCGCCTATGTCGAACTGCTGCCCAGCCTGGGCCGGGATGATGCCACCGGGTTCCTCAACCGGGCACTGGCCTGGTACGCCAGGCTGGGCGCCAGGGTTGAGCGGGTGATGACCGACAACGGCTCGGCGTATCGCTCCAAACTGTTCGCCCAGGCACTCCAAGGTGCCGGTGCCCGACACATCCGCACAAGGCCCTACACCCCGCGCACCAACGGCAAGGCCGAGCGCTTCATCCAGACTTCGCTGCGCGAATGGGCCTATGCCAGGCCATACGCCTCATCGAACGAACGCGCCAAGGCCATTCACCAATGGGCAGCCAACTACAACCTGGCACGCCCACACTCGGCCCTTGGAGGCATCAGCCCGTTCCAAAGACTGAACAACCTTCTTGGAAACGACACCTAAGCCAGTATATGCTCGACGAATTCGGGTACGATTTCGGTGGCGCGGCCATTTATGGCCTGTTCGAAGAGGTCGTAGCCTTCCGACGGTTCGAGGTTGAGTTCGACCGTACGGGCGCCTGCATGGCGCGCCTGCTCGACGAAGCCGGCAGCGGGATAGACGTTGCCGCTGGTGCCGATGGAGACGAAGAGGTCGCAACTTGCCAGCGCCTCGTCGATCTCGTCCATCAGATAGGGCATCTCGCCGAACCAGACCACATCAGGCCGTAACTGGCCGACCTCCTGGCATGACGGGCAGCGTGACGTGCGCAGTATGTCGCCGTGCCGCGGGTTCCTTGCGCCGCAATGGGCGCACAAGGCCTTGGTCAGTTCGCCATGCATGTGGATCAGCCGCTGCGACCCGGCCCGCTCATGCAGGTCGTCGATGTTCTGGGTGACGAGCAGGAACTTGCCCCGGAACTGCCGTTCGAGCCGCGTCAATGCCACATGTGCGGCATTCGGCGCGACATCGGCAAGACCCGCGCGGCGCTGGTTGTAGAAGTCGTCAACCAGCTCCGGATTGCGGGCAAAACCTTCCGGCGTCGCCACGTCGCGGTAGTCGATCTTCGACCAGATGCCGTCCTTGTCGCGAAAGGTGTCGACACCTGATTCGGCAGAGATTCCGGCGCCGGTGAGCACGACGATCGAGGTGGGGCGTTGCATCGGCATTCGTCCTGTCGGCGCTCGGGCTAGACCCGTGTGCCGCCGACAGTCATCTGGTTCATCCTGAGATGCGGCTGGCCGACGCCGACGGGCACGCCCTGGCCGGCTTTGCCGCACATGCCGATGCCGTTGTCGAGCTTCATGTCGTTGCCGACCATGGTGACGCGATGCATCGCATCGGGTCCATTGCCGATCAGCATCGCGCCCTTGATCGGCTGGGTCACCTTGCCGTCCTCGATCATGTAGGCCTCGGTGCAGCCGAACACGAACTTGCCCGAGGTGATGTCGACCTGGCCGCCGCCGAAGGACACGGCATAGATGCCGTTCTTGACCGAGGCGATGATCTCTTCCGGCGTTTTGTCGCCCGAGGTCATATAGGTGTTGGTCATGCGCGGCATCGGCTGGTGCGCGTAGGATTCGCGGCGGCCGTTGCCGGTCGCCTTCATGCCCATCAGCCGGGCGTTCTGGCGGTCCTGCATGTAGCCGACAAGTTTGCCGTCCTCGATCAGCACGTTGCAGGCGCTGGGCGTGCCCTCGTCGTCGACGGTGATCGAGCCGCGGCGTTCGGCGATCGTGCCGTCGTCGACGACGGTGACGCCCTTGGCGGCGACCTGCTGGCCGAGAAGACCGGCGAAGGCCGAAGTCTTCTTGCGGTTGAAGTCGCCTTCGAGGCCGTGGCCGACCGCTTCATGCAGCATCACGCCCGGCCAGCCGGACGACAGCACGATGTCGAAAGTGCCGGCAGGAGCGGGGATGGCTTCGAGATTGACCAGCGCCTGGCGCAAGGCCTCGGTCGCGGCACCCTTCCAGCTTTCGTCGGTCAGGAAATCGTCGAAATTCTTGCGGCCGCCGGCACCATAGGAGCCGCTTTCCTGGCGGTCGCCGTCGCCGACGATGACGGACACGTTCATCCGCACCAGCGGGCGGATGTCGCGCACCACCTGGCCGTCGCCGCGCAGGATCTCGACATGCTGCCACGACGAGGCTAGCGAGGCGGTCACCTGGCGGACGCGCGGATCCTTGTCGCGCAGCCAGGCGTCGATTTCCTGCAGCAGCTTGGCCTTGGCCTCGAAAGATGGCGAGGAGATCGGGTTCTCCTCGCCATAGAGATGCGTGTTGGTGCGGGCAGGGGCGGCGGCGAGCGTGCCGGAATAGCCGCCCTTGACAGCCGATACCGCATCGGAGGCGCGCAGCAATGCCTGCTCGGACAGGTCGCTCGAATGCGCATAGCCGGTCGCTTCGCCTGATACGGCGCGCAGGCCAAAACCCTGGTCGGTGTTGAAGCTCGCCGTCTTCAGCCGGCCGTTGTCGAACATCAGCGCCTCGCCCTCGCGATATTCGACGAACAGCTCGCCATCGTCGGCGCCCTCGATCGTCTCGGCGACGATCTTGCGCACGCGGTCTTCAGTGATGTCGAACTGGCTGAGCAGGCTGGTCATGGCGCGTCGCCTCATATTCCAAGGTGAGTGTATTCACCCCGATGTAGGCGACACGGAGGCTCCGGACAATGTCTCCGGCTCAAACGCTTATGGCAGCGCGGCGAAACCTTCGCCGAAGCCGTTGAGGTCGACCGGGATGCCGATGCCTTCCTCAGGCGTCTGGAAGACGATGAAGGTCGCCGACTTGCCTGTCTTCAACGTGTCGAGCAGCGTCTTGTCGAGGATCACCTCGGCATAGCAGCCGTCCTGGAAGCAGCGCACGAAATAGGCGCGGCCGATGTCCTTCTGGTCGACATTGAGGCCGAGGCCGTTGGGCAGCAATACGCCGAGCGGCGCCAGCACGCGCAGGATCTCGGCCTTGTTGTCGGCGGTGCGCAGGATGACCACCGAAAGCCCCATCTCGGGACGGTCCTCGGCAATCACGTTCTGCATCATCACGCATTGTTCGTTGGTGGCGCCAGCGGGCGTGTCGCAGATGATCGACCATGCGCCATGGGTGGACTTGACCGTGCCGCTCTGCTGCGCGCCGGCTTGCATGGGAACCACGCAGGCGGCGGCGACAAGCATCTTCGCCACGGTTTTGAAAAGCCCAGACTTCATGACGGCTCCATTGCGAATCACGACTATCAGGCCGTGCAGGCAGCAAGTAAATAACAAGACGGCGCCTTCGCCATCCTGCAATCTCAGGTTTTCCAGACATTCGAAGCCAATTTGGCCCGAATTGCGACGCCTTTTCAGGGCATGACAGCACAAGCGGGGCGATTGCTCTATCGCCTGTGCGTTCTTCACCTAGCGCCAAACGCGTCGCGGCGCCAGCCTTTGCGCCTGCGCGCAAAAATGCCGCACGGGTTAAGCCTCTGCTTCCTTGCGGTTATAAAGAGAGTATGGTTTGAACCTCCGAACGTCTCTGGGATTCCCGTCCCGGAGCGGCACGATGTCCTTGCGGCTACGCCCGCACGGAAATGGGAGATACAGAGGGCGATGAGAAAGATCTTTGCTAGCGCCGTCGCGGCGACTGCTTCCCTTGCCAGCGTCGCGGCCTATGCGGCTCAGCCGACGCCTTGGCAAACCACTTTCCAGCCGGCCGCGACCGGCATCATGGAACAGATCACCTGGTTCGAGCACTACACGCTGTGGTTCATCGTTCCGATCACGCTGTTCGTTCTTTTCCTGTTGGCCTATTGCATCTTCAGGTTCCGCGCGAGCGCCAACCCGGTGCCGTCGCGCACCAGCCACAACACGCTGATCGAAGTCATCTGGACCGTCGGTCCGGTTGTCATCCTGCTGTTCCTGGCCATTCCGTCGTTCCAGCTCCTGACGGCGCAGTATTCGCCGCCGGAAGACGCCAAGCTGACGATCAAGGCGACCGCCAACCAGTGGAACTGGGACTACGAGTACCAGAACGCCGAGCCGCTCTCCTTCAACTCGGCGATGCTCGCCGATGCTGACCGCGCCGCGGCCGGCAAGGAAGACAGGGCCGCGTATCCGCGGCTTCTCGCCGTCGACAACGAAATCGTCGTCCCGATCAACACGCTGGTTCGCGTGCTCGTCACCGCCAGCGACGTCATCCACGCCTTCGCCATGCCGGCCTTCGGCGTGAAGACGGACGCGGTGCCGGGTCGTATCAACGAGATCTGGTTCAAGGCTGAGAAGGAAGGCCTCTATTACGGCCAGTGCTCCGAGCTTTGCGGCAAGGACCACGCCTACATGCCGATCGCAATCCGCGTCGTCTCAGACGCACAGTACAATACGTGGCTTGCCGCCGCTAAGACCGATCTGCCGGGTGCCAACAAGGCGCTGATGGCCGAGACGGACGGTGCGGCCAAGGTCGCGGCCGCTGGCAACTGAGCCGCGGTAGAATAGGGATCAGGGAACGGAGCGGAACATGGCAGGCGCTGCAGCTCACGACCATCACGACCACAAGCCGAAGGGCTGGGTTCGGTGGGTGTACTCGACCAACCACAAGGATATTGGAACGCTCTACCTGATCTTCGCGATCATGGCAGGCTGCATCGGCGGCTTCCTGTCCGTCATGATGCGCTGGGAACTCGCCGAGCCGGGTATCCAGATCTTCCACGGCCTGGCCTCGATGGTCTACGGCGTTGAAGGCGACTCGGCGATCGACGCCGGCAAGAGCATGTTCAACGCGTTCACGACGGCCCACGGCCTGGTCATGATCTTCTTCATGGTCATGCCCGCGCTGATCGGCGGCTTCGCCAACTGGATGGTTCCGATCATGATCGGCGCGCCTGACATGGCGTTCCCGCGCATGAACAACATCTCGTTCTGGCTGCTTCCGCCCGCCTTCATCCTGCTGATCCTCTCGGCCTTCATGCCGAGCGCTCCAGGCGCCCACGGCGTCGGCGGCGGCTGGACGATCTATCCGCCGCTCTCGACCTCGGGCCAGCCCGGTCCGGCCATGGATCTGGCGATCCTGTCGCTGCACATCGCCGGCGCGTCGTCGATCCTGGGTGCGATCAACTTCATCACCACCATCTTCAACATGCGCGCTCCGGGCATGACGCTGCACAAGATGCCGCTGTTTGCCTGGTCGGTGCTGATCACCGCCTTCCTGCTGCTGCTGTCGCTGCCGGTCCTGGCAGGTGGCATCACCATGCTTCTGACCGACCGCAATTTCGGCACGACCTTCTTTGCACCTGAAGGCGGCGGCGACCCGATCCTGTTCCAGCACCTGTTCTGGTTCTTCGGTCACCCGGAAGTGTACATCCTGATCCTGCCGGGCTTCGGCATCGTCAGCCACATCGTGTCGACCTTCTCGCGCAAGCCGATCTTCGGTTACCTCGGCATGGCCTACGCCATGGTCGCCATCGGCGCCGTCGGCTTCGTCGTGTGGGCTCACCACATGTACACCACCGGCCTGTCGCTCGACACGCAGCGCTACTTCGTGTTCGCCACGATGGTCATCGCGGTTCCGACCGGCGTGAAGATATTCTCGTGGATCGCCACCATGTGGGGCGGCTCGATCACCATGAAGACGCCGATGATCTGGGCGATCGGCTTCATCTTCCTGTTCACCGTCGGTGGCGTCACCGGCGTGCAGCTGGCCAATGCCGGTCTCGACCGTTCGCTGCATGACACCTACTATGTCGTGGCGCACTTCCACTACGTGCTGTCGCTGGGTGCCGTGTTCGCGATCTTTGCGGCCTGGTACTACTGGTTCCCGAAGATGACCGGCTACATGTACTCGGCGGCGATCGCCAACACCCACTTCTGGGTGACGTTCGTCGGCGTGAACCTGATCTTCTTCCCGCAGCACTTCCTCGGCCTCGCCGGCATGCCGCGCCGCTACATCGACTATCCGGATGCCTATGCCGGATGGAATGCGGTGTCGTCCTACGGCTCCTACATCTCGGCCATCGGCGTGCTGATCTTCCTGTTCGGCGTCTTCGAAGCCTTCTCCAAGAAGCGCGTCGCCGGTGCTAACCCCTGGGGCGATGGTGCGACCACGCTCGAATGGCAGCTGCCTTCGCCGCCGCCCTTCCACCAGTGGGAACAGCTGCCGAAGATCAAGTAAGGCACTGATTGAACTACGAAGCCGCCGGCAAGACCGGCGGCTTCGGCCAAACGGAACGACTGGACGTAAGTACGCATGGCCCTTGTCCACAACCGGTTTGACGATCAAACCATCCGCATGTCGGAAGCGACGGCGGGCGATTTCTTCGCCCTGCTGAAGCCGCGCGTCATGTCGCTGGTGGTCTTCACCGCCTTTGTCGGCATGGTTGCCGCGCCTGCCACCATCAACCCGTTCCTCGCCATCGTCGCGATCCTGGCGATCGCCATCGGCGCAGGCGCTTCTGGTGCGCTCAACATGTGGTACGACGCCGACATCGACGCCGTCATGACGCGGACCGCCAGCCGGCCGGTTCCGTCGGGCAAGGTGACGCCGCATGAGGCGCTGACCTTCGGCCTCGTGCTCTCGGCTCTTTCGGTGATGACGCTCGGCGTCCTCGTCAACTGGCTTTCGGCAGCATTGCTCGCCTTCACCATTTTCTTCTATGCCGTCATCTACACGATGTGGCTCAAGCGCTGGACGCCGCAGAACATCGTCATCGGTGGCGCGGCCGGTGCGCTGCCGCCGATGATCGGCTGGGCCGCCGTGACCGGCTCGGTCAGTTTCGAGAGCGTCGTGCTCTTCCTCATCACCTTCCTGTGGACGCCGCCGCACTTCTGGGCGCTGGCGCTGTTCAAGTCACAGGACTATGAGCGCGCCGGCATCCCGATGATGCCGAACGTCGCCGGCGAAGCCTCGACACGGCGCCAGATCTTCGCCTATTCGCTGCTGCTCGCCCCCGTCGGCGTGGCGCCCTGGCTGCTCGGCTACACCACTATCGGCTATGGCGTCGTTTCGCTGGCCCTGGGCGCAGGCTTTGTCTGGTACGCCTGGAAGGTTCTCCGGATGCCGGACAGCGACCGCGTGATGAAGCCCGCCAAGCAGCTCTTTGCATATTCGCTGCTGTATCTGTTCGTGATCTTTGCGGCCTATCTGGCCGACAGCATCATCGAGCGTGTCTTTGCGCTTGGAGGTGCATGATGTCGGACAAGGACCTGGTGACGCTCACCGACAAGCAGAGGAAGGCACGCCGCAGCCGCAACGTCGCCATCGGCCTGGCGCTGGCGGCACTCGTCATCATCTTCTATCTCGCCACCATCGCCAAGTTCGGCCCGGCCATTCTGGACCGGCCGCTATGAGCAATGGCATGACCGACGACACCAAGGCTGTCGACCTGAAGAAGCAGAGCTCCAACCGGATGGTTGCGGGCATGTGCGTCGCTTTCGTCGGCGGCATGGTCGGCATGGCATATGCCGCGGTGCCGCTCTACGCCATGTTCTGCCAGATCACCGGTTATGGCGGCACGACGCAGCGCGTCGAGCAATATTCCGACAAGATCCTCGACCGCGAGATCACCGTCCGTTTCGACGCCAATGTGTCGGGCGGCCTGCCGTGGGATTTCCAGCCCGTGGCCCGCGACGTCCAGATCAAGATCGGCGAGACCAAGCAGATCCATTACACGGCGAAGAACGTCTTCGACACGCCGACCCAGGGCCGTGCGACCTTCAACGTCACACCGGAGATCGCCGGCGCCTATTTCAACAAGGTCGAGTGCTTCTGCTTCACCGACACGACGTTGAAGCCGGGCGAAACGCTCGACATGCCGGTGGTGTTCTTCGTCGATCCGGAAATCGTCAACGTGCCTGAAATGAAGGACGTCAAGACGATCACGCTGTCCTATACCTTCTTCCCCATTGCGGGGGAAAAGCCTGTGGCTGTCGCGCCCAAGGTTGACGGCGAAGCGAAAAATGTTAATTCCGACGGAAAAGCCGGGGGCTGATATGGCAGACGCGCACGCGAAACCACAACACGACTATCACATCATCGATCCCAGCCCGTGGCCGTTCCTCGCCTCGCTGGGTGCGCTGATCATGGCATTCGGCGGCGTCGCCTGGATGCAGCATCTCAAGGGCGGCAGCTTCCCGGTCTTCGGCTACAACATGGCCGGCGCCAACTACTGGATCTTCCTGATCGGCCTGCTGATCGTGCTCTACACCATGTTCGGCTGGTGGTCGGATACGATCAAGGAAGGCAATGAGGGCCATCACACCCGCGTCGTCTCGCTCCACCTGCGCTATGGCATGATCATGTTCATAGCCTCCGAGGTGATGTTCTTCGTCGCCTGGTTCTGGGCGTTCTTCGACGCGGCGCTGTTCCCGAATGAAGCGCACCAGGTCATGCGCGCTGAATTCACCGGCGGCGTCTGGCCTCCGAAGGGCATCGAAATCCTCGATCCGTTCCACCTACCGCTCTACAACACCATCATCCTTTTGCTGTCGGGCACGGCCGTGACCTGGGCGCACCACGCCCTGCTGCACAACGACCGCAAGGGCCTGGTCAACGGCCTCGCGCTGACGGTCGGCCTCGGCATCCTGTTCTCGTTCGTGCAGGCCTACGAGTACATCCACGCTCCGTTTGCCTTCAAGGACTCGATCTACGGCGCGACCTTCTTCATGGCGACGGGCTTCCACGGCTTCCACGTCATCGTCGGCACCATCTTCCTGCTGGTCTGCCTGTTCCGCGCCATGCGCGGCGGCTTCACCCCGAAGCAGCATTTCGGCTTCGAGGCAGCGGCCTGGTACTGGCACTTCGTCGACGTGGTGTGGCTGTTCCTGTTCGCCGCGATCTACATCTGGGGTTCGGTTGGCGGCACCATCGCCCACGGCCACTGATCGATCCGGTTCCTGGTGTAAGGCGGTCGCGGCAACGCGGCCGCCTTCTCTTTTTTTGGGCGCTTTCCCGGTGCAATCATCCGGCATGCCGACAAGACGCTTCGCCTGCATGATTACCCTGTTTGCCTCGACTATGACTGCGCAAGCGGGCGAGGTCGATCTCGTCCGCGTCGACAAGTCGGAGCGCCGGCTCGAACTGCTTTCCGGCGACAAGGTGGTTCGCAGCTACGCCATGGTGCTCGGCGCGAACCCGATGGGGCACAAGGCGATGGAGGGCGACGAACGCACGCCCGAAGGCCGCTATCTGCTCGACTGGCGCAACCCGGAAAGCGGCTATTTCAGGTCGATCCACATCTCCTACCCGAATGTTGACGACGTGGCTGCGGCAAAGAGGGCAGGTGTCGAACCTGGCGGAGTGATTATGATCCACGGCCAACCGAACGGATATGGCTGGTGGTCCTGGCTGATACAGATGTTCGACTGGACGAACGGCTGCATCGCCGTTACCGACGAGGACATGGCGGAGATCTGGCAGATGGTCGCAAACGGCACTCCCATCGAGATAAATCCATGAGCGAAGACCAAGCGATCTGGCCGCCGGTCGAGCCGATCGCGGCAGGGCTCAAGGGGCGCTGTCCGCGTTGCGGTGAAGGCAGGCTGTTCTCCAGCTTCCTGTCCGTCGGCAAGGAGTGCGGCGTCTGCCGGCTCGATTATTCCTTTGCCGATGCCGGCGACGGTCCGGCGGTGTTCGTCATCCTGATCATCGGCTTTGTCGTGGTCGGGCTCGCGCTGTGGCTCGAGGTCAATTATGGACCGCCGCTGTGGCTCCATCTGCTGTTGTGGATCCCTTTGACCGTGGCACTCGGCCTCGGCTCGCTGCGCCTCATCAAGGGCGTGCTGATAACGCTGCAGTATCGCAACAAGGCAGCCGAAGGGCGTTTGGACAAGGGCGAATGATCCAGGAAAAGACGATGACGGTCCCGGCGCGACGTTCCGGGCACGTGTTGATGCTCGTGCTCGGCACGATTGCCTTTGCGCTGCTGCTCGTGCTCGGCAGCTGGCAGGTCCAGCGGCTCTATTGGAAAGAGGAACTGATCGCGCAGATCGCCGAACGGACGAAGTCGCAGCCATTGCCATTGGCTGAAATGGAAGTGAAGTACCGCGCCACCGCCGACGTCGACTATTGGCCGGTCGCGCTATCGGGCACCTTCATGCATGACGGCGAGCGGCATTTCCTGGCGACATGGGAAGGCCAGTCCGGCTTCTACGTCTACACGCCGCTGAAGCTGGATGACGGCCGCTTCGTTCTGGTGAACCGCGGCTTCGTTCCCTACGACCTCAAGGACGCGACCAAGCGGCCGACCGGACAGGTGACGGGCCCCGTCAGCATCGTCGGGTTGGCGCGCAACCCGCTGGAGGGCAAGCCGGGTTCGCTGGTGCCGGACAACGACGCGGCCAAGAACGTCTTCTACTGGAAGGACCGCGACGCCATGGCGGCGAGCGCCGGGCTGCCTGCCGGTGCGGCCGTGCTGCCGTTCTTCGTCGATGCCGACAAGACGCCCAATCCTGGCGGCTTGCCGGTCGGCGGGGTGACCATGGTCGACATGCCCAACAACCACCTGCAATACGCGGTCACCTGGTATGGGCTGGCGGCGGCGCTGCTGGGTGTCATGGGCGTCTGGCTGCTGCGTCGGCCCGACGGCAAATGACTGACCTTGCATGATCCCGGAATTCGGGATCGCGCACGGTTCCAGAGTGCCAGGGCGTCCTTTGCACGCCAAAGAAGACGCGCGGTGCTTCAGCCTCCCTTGACAGCAAGGGGGCACAGACATCATTTCGGCCCTGAACGAAGAAGCGGATCAGATGCTCCAGACGATTGCCAAACCGCCCCTGACGATCAGGCTCTGCCAGCCGCGCGGCTTTTGCGCCGGCGTCGACCGGGCGATCCAGATCGTCGTGCTGGCGCTGAAGAAATACGGCGCGCCGGTCTATGTCCGCCACGAGATCGTGCACAACCGTTACGTCGTCGAGGGGCTGCAGAATCTCGGCGCGGTCTTCATCGAAGAACTCAACGAGATCCCCGACGAGCATCATGACGCGCCGGTCGTGTTTTCCGCCCATGGCGTGCCGAAGTCGGTGCCGGCGGATGCGGTGGCGCGCAACCTGTTCTATCTCGACGCCACCTGTCCGCTGGTCTCCAAGGTGCACAAGCAGGCGATGCGCCACCAGCGCAAGGGCCGCCACGTGCTGTTGATCGGCCATGCCGGCCACCCCGAGGTGATCGGCACCATGGGCCAGCTGGACGAGGGTGCTGTCACGCTGATCGAAACCGAGGCCGACGTCCGCAACTTCACGCCGGCCGACCCCGAAGCACTCGGCTTCGTCACCCAGACGACGCTTTCGGTGGAGGACACCGCCGGCATCCTCAAGGCGCTGCAGGAGAAGTTCCCGGCGATGGAGGCGCCCGCCGCCGAATCGATCTGCTATGCCACCACCAACCGCCAGGACGCGGTCAAGGAGACGGCGCCGGGCTCCGACCTCTATCTCGTCGTCGGCGCGCCCAACTCGTCCAATTCGCGCCGTCTCGTCGAAGTCGCCGAGCGGGCAGGGGCCAAGATGTCGCTGCTGGTTCAGCGCGCGTCGGAGATCCCGTGGAACGACATCGGCGGCATCGCTACGCTGGGCCTGTCGGCGGGGGCTTCGGCGCCCGAGATCATCGTCGACGAGATCATCAACGCTTTCCGCGAACGCTTCGAGGTGAACGTGGAACTCGCCATCACGGCGACCGAGACGGAGGAGTTTCCGGTGATGCGGGTATTGCGCGACGTCGAGCTGACGCCAGCCGACATGGCCTTCGTCAACGGTAACGGCTGATGGCTGTCTATACCGACGTTGGCGAGGGCGAACTCGAAGCGTTCCTGCGCAATTATCCGGTTGGCGAGTTGCTGTCCTACAAGGGCATTGCCGAGGGGACCGAGAACACCAACTTCCTGCTGCACACGACGACAGGGTCATACATCCTGACGCTGTATGAGAAGCGAGTCGACAAGGCGGACCTGCCGTTCTTCCTCGGCCTGATGCAGCATCTTGCCCACAAGGGCATTTCCTGCCCCCTGCCGGTCGACGGCAAGGACGGGAATGTCATCGGCACGCTGGCCGGCCGTCCGGCCGTCATCATCACCTTCCTGGAAGGCATGTGGCTGCGCCGGCCTCAGGTCGTGCATTGCCGCGAGGTCGGCAGGGCGCTGGCCGAACTGCACATCGCCGGCAGGGACTTTACGATGACGCGGCCGAATTCGCTCGCCATCGATGGCTGGCGCAAGCTCTGGGATGCAGCACATCCACGTGCCGACGAAGTCGAGCCCGGGCTCGCCCGCGAAGTCGACGCCGACTTTGCCGAGTTCGAGAAGAACTGGCCAAAGAACCTGCCGTCGGGCGTCATCCACGCCGACCTGTTCCCGGACAATGTGTTTTTCCTCGGCGACAATCTGTCGGGCCTGATCGACTTCTATTTCGCCTGCAACGACGCCTACGCCTACGACCTCGCCACTTGCCTCAATGCCTGGTGCTTCGAGAAGGATTTTTCTTTCAACCTGACCAAGGGCACGGCCCTGCTGGACGGCTATCAGAGCGTCCGCCCGCTCAGCGCGGACGAGAAGGCAGCGCTGCCGATCCTGGCGCGCGGCTCGGCCCTGCGCTTCATGCTGACGCGGCTCTACGACTGGCTGACGGTGCCGGACGGCGGGCTGGTGATGAAGCGTGACCCGTCGGAATACATCCGCCGCATGCGCTTCCACCGGACGATCAAGACCGCCCAGGAATACGGACTGAAATGAAGCAAGTTGAAATTTTCACCGATGGCGCCTGCTCGGGCAATCCGGGTCCGGGTGGCTGGGGGGCGCTCATGCGCTACAAGGCCAAGGTCAAGGAGCTGTCGGGCGGCGAGGCGGAGACCACCAACAACCGTATGGAGTTGCTGGCTGCCATATCTGCCCTGAACTCCCTCAAGGAGCCGTGCGAGATCGACCTGCACACCGACAGCAAATACGTCATGGACGGGATCTCGAAATGGATCCACGGCTGGAAGAAAAACGGCTGGAAGACCGCCGACAAGAAGCCGGTCAAGAACGGCGAGCTGTGGCAGGCGCTTGATGAGGCCAACAGGCGTCACAAGGTCAAGTGGCACTGGGTCAAGGGCCATGCCGGCCATCCCGAGAACGAACGCGCCGACGAGCTGGCGCGTGAGGGCATGGCGCCGTTCAAGAGTGGCCGCAAGGCATAGGCCTTCGGCCAGGCCCGAGTGGGGCGCGCCGCCGTAAGGCCGCGCGCCATTTTCAGTCTTGGAGCTGTGTCAGTCAGAGCTGTTCGAGAATGCGGGCCGCGCCCGAATCGACGGCCTGGCCGGGTGCGCCCTCGAGGTTGAGCTGGGCGACCTTGCCGTCTTCGACAATCATCGAATAACGCTTCGAGCGCAGGCCCATGCCGGCGGCCGAAAGGTCGGTGTCGAGCCCGATGGCGCGGGCGAAATCGCCGCTGCCGTCGGCGAGGAACTGCACCTTGCCTTCGCCGCCGCTGAACCGGGCCCAGGCGCCCATGACATGGACGTCGTTGACCGAAACCACCGCAATGGTGTCGACGCCGCGCGCGATGATCGCGTCATGGTTCTCGACATAGCCGGGCAGGTGGTTGTTGCTGCAGGTCGGCGTGAAGGCGCCCGGTACCGCAAACAGCACGACCTTCTTGCCGGCAAAGATTTCATCGGAACTGATGCTCTTGGCGCCATCGGCGGTCATCGTCTTGAACGTGGCCGCTGGCAGCTTGTCGCCGATCGAAATGGTCATGAATTTCCTCGTAAGCGTAGAGTTCGAGTTGAAATCGGAAGGACGCGGCAATCACCTAGCGCAGATGTCGCCCGCGTCCAATGGCCAGCTGGATATAGGAAGCTGGACAGCCCTTTTCAGGGATAGGGTAAAAAGTCAGGGATAGGGCAAAAATCCCTCGACGGCGCCTGCAGCACTTGTCAGCGTGTAGGGCAGTCCCTTGCCGGCTGGCTTTGTGTCAGGGCGTTCGAGCAGCTTGACGGTGAACACCGCCTTGCCGCCCTCTATGTGCCGCTCGGGCGTGCCGAAGACGTAGCCGTCGACGCCGGCGACGAAGACGTCGAGCGCATCGGCGGGACCAGGCGCCGTCGCGATGATCGAGACATGCTCGCCTTCGGTCGGCTCCAGCGTGGCGCCGAAGTCCTGTTGTGCGGCACCGGGGAGGGCGGCAAGCGCCGTCTTCACCAGGATGGCATCGCCTGGATTGTCGGGATCGGCGGCGGGATCGACCTCAAGCGTGGCCTGCACCGGCACGCAGATCGTCTCGCAGACGCCGAGGAAGACGTTGGCGGTGATGGTCGCCGGTTCGCCCGGGGCGGCGACGGTAAAGCTCACGGGCAGGCGCACGGAGTGGTCGTAGCCGGCCCATTTGGCATAGCCGTCGTCATGACGGCGCGGCGCCGGGTAGGACAGGTCGACGCCCGATACGTTGCGGCTTGCCGAGACGTCGATCTGCGGCGGCACGCCGGAATTGCCGGGGTCCCGCCAATAGGTTTTCCAGCCGCGCTTGAGCTCGATGTCGAGCACGCCCTGCAGCTTGCCGGATGCATCAGGCGCCCCCGAGGTGACCAAGCGGAAACGGCCGCCATCGGCCTCGAACCAGGCTGACGAGGAGGCGTGGGCCGGGGCAGCGGCAAGCAATGCCGCGCACAGGCCGATCGCGGAGTGGGGCGCAATTCTCATGGCGGTGATTTGATAGCCTCCCGCAGCGTCCGCAACAGGGGGCGCCAACACATCGCATCATTTTTGCGTGACGTTGCCTGTCAAAAGATGAATGCGTCGCGCCGTGCGCCATCTTTCAAGACGGCAGGAAACGCGTTACCTTCAAGCCATGGACCTCTTACGCCAGAAAAAGGGCGCCTCGCAGCGCGGTTTTCTCGACGATCAGTTCCTCATCGCCATGCCGGGGATGAAGGACGACAGGTTCTCGCGTGCCGTGATCTACATCTGTGCCCATAGCGACGAAGGCGCCATGGGTCTGATCATCAACCAGGTCCAGCCGCTGCTGTTTCCTGATCTGCTTGTGCAACTCGGGATCCTCGACGAGCAGGAAGCGATCCGGCTGCCTGGCAAGGCCAAGGACTTCATCGTCCGCAATGGCGGGCCGGTCGACCGCAGCCGCGGCTTCGTGCTGCACAGCGACGACTACAAGGTCGAGTCCTCGTTGCCTGTCTCAGAAGAGATCTGCCTGACGGCGACCGTCGACATCCTGCGCGCCATTTCCGCCGGACGCGGGCCGCGCCATGCGCTGATGGCGCTCGGCTATTCCGGCTGGGGCGCCGGCCAGCTCGAAAGCGAAATCGCCGAGAATGGCTGGCTGACCTGCCCAGCGACGTCGGAGCTTCTGTTTGACACCGACATCGACCGCAAATACGACCGCATCCTGGCCACGCTCGGCATCGACCTGGCGCGGCTCAGCAGCGCTGCCGGTCACGCCTGAGCAAGCGGATACTGCTCTTTCAGCATCTTCAGCGCCTGGTCGCCGGGAACCGGCGCGCCGAACATGAAGCTCTGCACATATTCGCAGCCCATCTGCCGCAGTTCGAGCGCGTCGCTCTCGTCGGAGATGCCTTCGGCGACCACCGATAGCCCAAGCTCATGCGCCATGTTGACCATCGACTTGAGCAGCACCGCGCGCTTGGGTGAGGTGTCGTCGACGAAGCTCTTGTCGATCTTGATGGTGTCGAAGGGGAAGCGGGTGAGATAGGCGAGTGACGAATAGCCGGTGCCGAAATCGTCGAGCGACAGGCCGATGCCCAGCTGCTTGAGCTTGGTCAGCACGTGGTTGGTCTGCTCGGGATTGTCCATGACCAGCGATTCCGTCAGCTCCAGGCGGAAGCAGCGTGGCTTGAGATTGGCCCGTGCGATGACCGAGCGGACATCGCTGACGAGGTCGCGGCGGATGAGCTGGCGGCTCGACAGATTGACCGACACCGACAGCGGCGCGTCGCTGATCTGCTTCTGCCAGTCGGCCAGATCCTCGGCGGCGCGCTGCATGGCGAACAGGCCGAGCTGGACGATCAGGCCGCAGCCCTCGGCAACGGGGATGAAATCGCCCGGCGGGATCATGCCGCGACGCGGGTGGTCCCATCTGAGCAGCGCCTCGAAGCCGGCGACGCTGCCGTCTTCCAGTCGCACGATCGGCTGGTAGGCCAGTGTGAATTCCTTGCGCTCGATGGCGCGGCGGAGGTCCGATTCGAGCTGCAGGCGATCGGTGCCGACGGTGCGGAAGGCCGGACGGAACGGTTCGATGCGGTCGCCGCCGAAACGCTTGGCCTGGTGCATCGCCAGTTCGGCGTCCTTGACCATGTCCTCGGCGGTCGCCTGGGCGGTTGTCCAGGTGATCAGGCCGACGGAGGCGGTCAGCACGATCTCGCGCTTGGCGAAGGTGATCGGCGCCTTGATCGCCTGCTTGATGGCGTCGGCGACGGCGGCGATGCGCGACGGATCCTGTTCCGACAACAGCATCAGCGCGAATTGGTCGCCGGCAAAGCGCGACAGCGAATCCTTGGGCTTGAGCAGCCGGTGCAGGCGGCGGGCGATGGTCAGAAGGATGGTGTCGCCGGCCGAAATGCCCAGGCCGTCATTGACCTGCTTGAAGCGGTCGATGTCGATGACGAACACCGACGGGCGGACCTTCTCTTCGGTGCGGGCGATCGAGATGATCGCCTCGAGCCGGTTCATGAACAGCTCGCGGTTGGGCAGGCCGGTCAGGTTGTCGTGCACGGCGTCGTGCAACAAGCGCTCTTCGGATTTCTTCTGTTCGGTGACGTCGACCATGGTGCCGACGCAGCGGATCACCTCGCCATCGGAGCCGATGACTGGCCGCGCCTTGAGCTGGAACCAGTGGTAGTGGCCGTCGGCGCCGCGCAGGCGGAAGCTCTGCGAGACGCGGCCGCGGCGGTGCTCCAGCACGACGTCGAGCGTTGTGCGGAACGTATCGCGGTCGTCGGAATGCAGCACCGGCAGCCAGTTGCGGGCAGCACCGCCCAGGCTGTTCGGCGCAAGGCCGAGCTGGACCGAGACGTCGGGACGGGTGACGACGCGGTCGCGCAGCACGTCCCAGTCCCAGACGATGTCTCCGGAGCCGGAGATGGCGAGTGCCTGCCGTTCCATGTCGCTGAACAGGCCCTGATGGGCGCCGCCGCCGGCGAAGGCGTGCTGCATGACGGTGAAGCCGATCAACAGGATGATCAGGATCAGGCCGCCGCCGAGCGCCGGCTGGACGATGTCGTTGTCGAGGACGCCTGTTATCGCCATCCACGAGCCGCTGAGCCATATCAGCACCATCGCCCAACTGGGCACCAGCATGATGGCGCGGTCATAGCCGCGAATGCTGAGATAGACGATCAGACCGAGCCCGGTGAGCGCGGTTGCCGCAAACGAGATGCGCGCGATGCCTGCGGCAACTGCCGGATCGATGATGGCGACGCCGGCGATCAGGAACAGGCCGATGATCCAGACGAAGGCGCCATAGCTGAAATGGCCATGCCAGCGGTTGAGGTTGAGATAGGCAAACAGGAACACGACGAAGGTGCCGGCGAGCGCCACCTCCGTGCCCGCTCGCCATATCTGCTCGTTGCCGGGGGATACCTCGATGACCTTGTTGAGGAAGCCGAAGTCGACGCAGATATAGGCAAGCACCGTCCAGGCAAGCGCTGCGGTGGCAGGAAACATCGAGGTTCCCTTGACCACGAACAGGATGGTCAGGAACAGCGCGAGCAGGCCGGCGATGCCGATGACGATGCCGCGGAACAGCGTGTAGGAATTGACGGTGTCCTTGTAGGATTCCGGATCCCACAGATAGACCTGCGGCAGCTTGGGTGAAGCAAGCTCGGCGATGAAGGTGACGACGGCACCCGGGTTGAGTGTGACCAGGAAGACGTCGGCGTCGGGGCTCGCCTGGCGGTCGACAGCGAGGCCTTCGGAAGGCGTGATGGCGGTGAGGCGGTTGGAGCCGAGGTCGGGCCAGAACAGGCCGGAGCCGACAAGCCGGAAGTGCGGCGCAACGATCAGGCGATCGAGCTGCTGGTCGGTGGTGTTGGCGAGCGCGAAGACGGCCCAGTCGCCGCTGGAGCGCTGGTCGTTGGCCTCAACCTCGATGCGGCGCACGATGCCGTCGGCGCCGGGGGCCGTGGAAACCTGAAAGTTCTCGCCCTGATTCCTGTAGATCTCGACCGCGCCCGTGAGATTGAGCGCGACGTCGTCACGGGAGATCTTGATCGGCTCCACGGCCAAGGCCTGCGACACCGCACAGACGCTCGCGACAACGGAAACGATGAGCGCAAACAACGGCGCCAGCAGGAAATGCTTCGACAAGTTCAGGCCTTCATGGTGACAGCTTGCGGGTCGTCCGCAATCAGTGCGTAGAGGTAGTGGTCATGCCATTCGCCGTTGATCCTGAGGTAGGATCGCAAAAGTCCTTCGCGCCGGAATCCGGCTTTTTCAAGCACGCGTACGGAGCGTGCGTTGTCGGGGATACAGGCAGCCTCGATCCGGTGCAACCGAAGCGTATCGAAGGCATGCCGCACGACCAGCTTGAGGGCATCGACCATCAGGCCCCGGCCGGCATATCGCTCGCCGATCCAGTAGCCGATATGCCCTGTCTGGGCGACGCCGTAGCGTATGTTGCCGAGCGTGATGCCGCCGACGAGCTTGCCGCTCGCATTTTCATAGATGAAGAAGGCAGCCGCGGTGCCCTGGATGAATTCGTCCTGATAGCGCGCAAGGCGAATGCGCCAGGCTGAACGGTCGAGTTCGTCGGGCGCCCAGCGCGGCTCCCACGGTTCTAGGAAAGAGCGGCTTTCCCCGCGCAGCGTGACCCATTCGTGATAGTCGCGCCAGTTTGGCAGGCGCAGATTGACGCGTTCGCCTCTCAGTGCCGGGGTATCGCGGCGAAAAAGCGAGAGCGAGAACATGCGTGCAAATGCTGCTCAGACGGCGAGCTTGCGGGCGGTTGCCTGTGCGCCCGGCAGCGAGTCCAGGATTGATTCGTAAGGCGCCAGCGTGCCGACGGGACCAACCGCGGTGATGGTCGGGCGGGTCGAGAACAGCCGCGACGACAGGTCGGTCAGGCGGTCGACGGTGAGTGCGCCGAGCCGTTCCATCAGCTCTTCCTTGGCGATCGGACGGCCGAACAGCAGGAGCTGGCGCGCGATCTGCGAGGCGCGGCTGGAGCAGCTCTCGGCCGACATGATCAAGCCGGCGCGATACTGCGCGCGGGCGCGGTCCAGCTCTTCGAGCAGGATGTTCTCGCCTGTCCGCTGCAGCTCGTTGATGATGACGGGAATCAGTTCGGCGATGTCGCTCTGGCCGGTGGCGGCATGGATGCCGAAGATGCCGGTGTCGGAAAAGCCCCAATGGAAGGCATAGACCGAGTAGCAGAGGCCGCGCTTCTCGCGCACTTCCTGGAACAGTCGCGAGGACATGCCGCCGCCGAGGATCATCGACAGCACCTGCGAGGCGTAGAAGTCGCGCACATGGTAGGCGCGGCCTTCGAAGCCGAGCACGATCTGCGCGTCCATCAGGTCGCGGTCTTCGCGGAAGTCGCCGCCGACATACTGCGCATACTGCGGAATGGCGCTTTCGGCCTTGGAGCGGAAGTTGCCGAGGCGCTTTTCGACGTGGCGGACGAACTCGTCATGCTTGACGTCGCCGGCAGCGACCACGACCATCCGCTCGGCGCCGTACTGGCGGGTCATGAAGTCGTGAAGATTGGCGGAGGTGAAGGATTTGACCGTCTCCGGCGTGCCGAGGATCGAACGGCCGATGGTCTGGTGACGGAAAGCGGTTTCGGTGAAGCGATCGAAGACGATGTCGTCCGGCGTGTCGTGCGCGGCACCGATTTCCTGCAGGATGACGTGCTGCTCGCGTTCGAGCTCGTCCGGGTCGAACTCCGAATCCTGGAGAATGTCGGACAGGATGTCGACGGCCAGTGGCACGTCGTCTGACAGCACGCGGGCGTAGAAGGAGGTCGTTTCGACCGATGTGGCGGCGTTGATTTCGCCGCCGACATTTTCGATCTGCGAGGCAATCTGGAAGGCGGTCCGGTTCTTGGTGCCTTTGAAAGCCATGTGCTCGAGCAGGTGGGCCATGCCATGTTCGTCGTCACGCTCGTTGCGCGCGCCAGACTTGACCCATGTGCCGAGAGCGACTGTCTCTACGCTTGGAAGTGTTTCAGTGGCCACTGTCAGGCCGTTCGACAGACGGCTTACCTCAACACCCATATTACGCGTACTCCCTAATCCGCCACTCGTGTGCGGCGGCTAATGTAATCTTCCACCATTTTTATCTCTGATGGAAGTACCGTGAACTTTTCCTTACGTTCCATCAGCCCCGACAGCCATTTTGGCAAAGCAGGCTCGATGCCGCTGGCTGCAAGTACCGCGGCGGGGAACTTTGCCGGGTGCGCGGTGGCAAGTACGACCATTGGCACATCGCTTTTGGGCAGGCTGGACGCGACATGCACGGCGGTCGCTGTGTGGGGGTCGAGCAGGTAGCCGCTCTTGTCGAGCGTCGCGCGGATGGTCGCTGCGGTCTCGGTCATGTCGGCGCGCCCGGCACCGAACTCGCCGCGGATCGCAGCCAGCGCCGGGGCCTCGATGGTGAATGCGCCGGACTGCTTGAGGCTGGCCATGTAGCGGCGCACCACCGCTGGATCGCGGTCGGAAGCCTCGAACAGCAGGCGCTCGAAGTTGGACGAAACCTGGATGTCCATCGATGGCGAGGTGGTGGCCACCACGCCGGTCTGGCGGTACTCGCCGCTCTTCAGCGTGCGGTCGAGAATGTCGTTGTCGTTGGTGGCGATGACCAGCTGGTCGATCGGCAGTCCCATCTTCTTGGCGGCATAGCCGGCGAAGATGTCGCCGAAATTGCCGGTCGGCACGGTGAACGACACCGGCCGGTCGGGGGCGCCGAGCGAGATGGCGGAGGAGAAATAATAGACGATCTGGGCCATGATGCGGGCCCAGTTGATCGAATTCACGCCCGACAGCTGAACACGGTCGCGGAAGCCGTGGTCGTTGAACATGTCCTTCACCAGGCCCTGGCAGTCGTCGAAGTTTCCTTCGATCGACAGCGCATGCACGTTGGCGGCGTCGGAGGTGGTCATCTGGCGCTGCTGCACCGGCGAGACGCGGCCATGCGGAAACAGAATGAAGATGTCGGTGCGTTCGCGCCCGGCAAAGGCTTCGATCGCAGCGCCGCCCGTATCGCCCGAGGTTGCGCCGACGATGGTCGCGCGCTGGCCACGTTCGGCAAGCACATGGTCCATCAGCCGCGCCAGGAGCTGCATGGCGACATCCTTGAAGGCGAGGGTGGGACCATGGAACAGCTCGAGCACGAAGCTGTTGGCGCCGGTCTGGACCAGTGGGCAGACCGCTTCATGGCGGAACGTGCCATAGGCTTCGCGAACCAGGCGCTCGAAGACATCAGGCTTGATTTCGCCACCGAGAAATGGGGTCAGCAGTTTGATCGCGAGATCAGGATAGCTCAGGCCCCGCATCGCCCGGATTTCGGCGGGGCTGAAAGTCGGCCACTGCGCCGGGAGGTAAAGGCCGCCGTCGCGTGCCAGGCCGGCAAGTACAGCATCAGAAAATCCGAGCGTGGGCGCTTCCCCACGGGTGCTCACATAGTGCATATCTATCCAATCCAAGGCTATGCGACCTGCTGCCTGTCGGCAGGACGGGAAAACTGCGCTCCGTCAGTCGCATTTTTGCCGCGCGGTTGATATAGAACGACTGCTTTGCGAGAGGGAAGTGCAGTTCATGGTGTTTCGTTTGATCGACGGCCGTTTTCTGACGGCTTTGGCGACCGCCGGCTTTATGCTCGCCGTCACAGGCTGCCAATCAGGCGGCAGTGGCGGCTTTTTTAGCCCTCCCGCCCCGAAGGATCCCAAGGTGATCGCGGCCGAAGAGGGCAAGATCCTGGCCAGCGAACTGCTTGCCTACTGCCCCAACATCACCTTGCGTGACGGCACCGCCTTCTTCAACAGCTATGCCAAGGGCGGCCAGGACGACCCGGCAAAGCTCGTCCATCAGTCGGCGATCACCGACGTCACCCGCAGCTGCACGCGCGCCGATGGCACGATGACCATCAAGGTCGGCGTTGCCGGCAAGGTCGTTGTCGGTCCTGCCGGCGGTGCCGGTACGATCACCATGCCGATCCGCGTCGCGGTGACCCGTGGCGAGGAGGTACTTTATTCCGAGCTGCACAAGAACGCCGTGCAGGTGACCGATCCGTCGGTGGCGACACAGTGGGTGTTCACCGTGCCGAACATCAACATCCCCAATCCGACGGCGCGCGACATCGTGATCTATGTCGGCTACGACGAAGGTCCGGCGAAGAAGCCCGCCCAGCAGTAACGTCTCGGCCAGACGATCCGGAGCGCCGCGAAGCACGCAGCACCGGTTCGCATGCCAGAAGCGCCCGCGTCCAAAGGAGGACGCAGGCGCCGGCAATGCCTCAAGCGGCGTTTCGCTGCTGTCGTTCCCTGACCAGTGTCTTGACAAGCGCGTCGACCTCGGCTTCGGCCTTTTCGATCGACGCCTTTAGTCTGGCGTCGGCGAATTCGTCGAACTCGATTGCCACCGACCTGATGTCGGTGATCCCGATGTAGTTGAAGGCGGTCGCGATGCTGGCCTCGACGTGGTTGAGCGCCTCGATCCTGCCGCCCTTGCCATAGCCGTGGTCGCCGCGCGCAGACAGGATGACGAGTGTCTTGCCGGCGCCGGCGAGCAGCGGCCAGTAGGGATCGCCTGGCCGCGACCGGTCGAAGCCGAAGGTGCGGCCGACCCGCACGATGTTGTCGATCCACGCCTTGAATTGTGCCGGCGGCGCGAAATTGTACATCGGCACGCCGGCAACGATGATGTCGGCAGCAAGCAACTCGTCGATCAAGCCATCACTTTCGGCAAGCGTCTCGCTCATCCAAGGCAGGCGTTGCTCCGGCTTGGTGAACGCGGCGTGGATCCAGGCGCCTGACACCGGCTGTGGCGGCTGCTGGCCGACGTCGCGATAGACGATGTTTTCATCGCTGCCATGGGCAGTGCGCCATGCCAGCGCAAAACGCGCACCTAGGCGCCGGCTGTGCGATCCGAACGGATTCTCGGCTGAAGAATGCGGTCGAGCGCTGGCGTCGACATGCAGGATCCGGGTCATTTCAAAGGGTTCCTATAAGATAGAGGAATTCATGTGAGCGCGCGCGGTGCAGTGGCGTGCCGCTCACGTTCCATATGAAAATAATGGGTGATATGGTGCCTGGCGAAATCGAATTCGTCATGCAATGGATGAGTTGAAATCATGCATCGCCAACTGCCTCCGCTTGCGACGCTGCGTGCCTTCGAGGCCGCCGCCCGTCATGCGAGCTTCAAGCAGGCCGCTTGGGAACTGGGGGTTACGCCAACCGCCATCAGCCATCAGATCAGGCTGCTGGAGCAAACTCTTGCCTTGCGGCTGTTCGATCGCCGCACGAGGCAGGTGGTGCTGACGCGTGAGGGGCGTGAGCTTTACCCGGTATTGCGCGACGGTTTCGACGCGTTCGCCGAAGCGCTCGACCGTGTCTCGGAGCGCCGCCGCAGCGTGGTCACGCTTTCGGCCACGACCTCATTCACCGCGCGCTGGCTGGTGCCACGGGTGGCGTCGTTCCGTGAGCGATATCCAACTGTCGACCTCAGCCTGCATGCGTCGGACGATCCTGTCGATTTTCGCACCGGCATCGCCGACGCTGCCGTGCGGTATGGTCGCGGGCCCTTTCCGGATCTCAGTTCGACCTGGCTGATGGCCAATCGCTTCGCGCCGGTGTGCAGTGCCCGCCTGGGCTTGAAGACGCTTGACGACATGCGCCATGTCACGCTGCTCCATTCGCGATGGAGGCACCCGAATGCCGACACGCCGACATGGCGGCGCTGGTTCGACGCGGCTGCGGTTGACGGCGTCGACGCCGATGCCGGCATCAGCTTCAACGACGACGGCCATGCCGTGCAGGCGGCGGTGGCCGGGCAGGGCGTGGCGCTGCTCAGCCTCGTGCTCGTCGCCGACGATCTTGCGTCAGGCGTTCTGGTCCAGCCGTTCGGGCCGACCATCGATGGTTATGATTTCCACCTCGTCCATCCCAGGACGCCGCGACCGGAGGTGCGCATGCTGAGCGAGTGGCTGCTCGATGCGCTGGGTTCAGGGCATTGACCGTTCAGCTGTCCTTGTGGCGCTGGTAGTAGCGCGCGACGCGCATGCGGTTGCCGCAGCGCGCCGCAGCACACCAGCGTCGGCGACTGCTCGCCGGCAGAAACAGCATGGTGCAATCCTCGGCTTCGCATTTGCGGATGGTGCCGACGCCGGGGTCGGTCAGCACAAGTGCCACTGCTTCGGCAAGATGCGCGGCGAGATCGGCGATGACCGAGCCGGTGCGCCTTGGCGCCACCGCCAGTGACGACCCCGACCATCGCAGTTCGAGATAAACCGGCGCAGCAGACAGCGTCCGGTTGAGTTCGCGCAGGCTGGCGTCTGAAGGCGCCTTGCCGTGCCTGATATTGTCGACGAGTTGGCTCGCAGTTTTGCGCACCGCGTGAATGGCGGCGAGGTCGGCTTGCGACGCCTCTGCCAGAACGTTCCCGTCATATTGTGCCAGCCGCTCGCCCTGCAGCGCCACCCAGGTCCGCAACCCGTCAGGCGTCGCCAGATGGTCGATGCTGTCGGTGCCGCTGCGTGCGCGCGTGTTGATCAGGTCCAGCCCAAGCAGCTCGCCGGTGAGAGGGGGGGGGGCGGGGTTCATGCTAACTCCGAAAATTGCCATTGACACATTAGGTAATTCAGCCAAGATTACTAATGCGTAATTCTACATTGAAGGCATGTGAAATGACAATCCTGGCTTTTCCTCGCGTGGCCCATCGTTATCTCGACGTCGATGGCATCCGCGTCTTCTACCGCGAGTCGATCCCGGCCCAGGCCGGCCCTGACGCGCCGGTACTGCTGTTGCTGCACGGCTTTCCCTCGGCTTCGCACCAGTTCCGCCGACTGATCGACGCCATCGGCAACAGCTACCGGGTCATCGCGCCCGATTATCCCGGGTTTGGCCACAGCGACGCGCCGCTCCCGATAAGCGCCGGCGGCACGTTCGGCTACAGCTTCGACCGCCTCGCCGACACGATGGAAGGCTTCGTCAAGGGACTGGGGCTGGACCGCTTCGTCGCTTATCTCTTCGACTTTGGCGCGCCGGTCGGTTTTCGCCTGGCGACGCGGCATCCCGAATGGTTTGCCGGCCTGATTGTCCAGAATGGCAATGCCTATGAAGAGGGCCTGTCGGACGGTGCCCGCGACTTCATCGCCTTGCGGCCGGATCAGCCCGACGCGGAGCAGAAGATCCGAGACCTGCTGACGCTTTCAGGCACGCGCTTCCAGTACGAGACCGGTGTCGGACAGTTGGAGCTGCTGGCGCCGGACGGCTGGACGCTCGACCAGCATTTCCTCGACCAGCCCGGTCGCAAGCAGCCGCAGGTCGACCTGGCGTTCGACTACCACAGCAACGTCGCGCGTTACGGCGAATGGCAGGCCTGGCTGCGGCGCCACCAGCCGCCGACGCTGGTCGTCTGGGGCAAGGACGATCCATTCTTCCCGGAGCCGGGCGCCCATGCCTTCCTTCGCGACGTGCCGGAGGCCGAACTGCATCTGTTTCAGACCGGGCATTTCGCCCTGGAGGAGAAGCTGCCCGAAATCGTGCCGCTGATCGCCGATTTTATCGATCGGACGTGGTCCGGCAGCTAGTCGCCCTGTCGCAAGGCGAGGAGTTTTGTCAGCCTCGCCGTTGCGGCCTCCACCCCATATCTGGCGACGCAGCGGTCACGCAGGGCCGCCGTCTGCTGCCCGACATGGGCGAAGCTCGAGGCGACCTCGTCCAGCCGCCGGACGAGGTCTGCGACGCTGCGCGGATCGAAGAAGATCGCCAGATCGCCTGCTATCTCGCGGAAGACCGGCAGGTCCGAGCAGATGACCGGAAGGCCGAACAAGGCGCCTTCGACGATGGGAATGCCGAAGCCTTCACTCAGGCTTGGAAAGACAAGGGCCGAGGCCGAGCGCAGCAGCTCGGCCTTGTGGTCATCGGTAATCTGGCCGACGAAACGGACGTTTGAGCCGGCGCGTGGAAAATTGCTGGCCGGGACGTTGCCTATGATCACCAGCTCGGCACGGTCTGCCATGCCGGCGAAGGCTTCGACCAGAAGGGCGATGTTCTTGCGCGGTTCGTTGGAGAGGATCGAGACGAATCTCGGCCGCTCCGGTTTCGGTGTGGCGCTTGCAGTCTGTGCGGCCGACTGAAGATCGGGCCGAATGACCGGCGGGAAGAGCGACGCAGGCAGTCTTGCAGCGTGGTCGGGAAAGCGGCTGTTGAATTCGTCCCGGGTTGCTGCCGAGACGAACATCAACTCGGTCGCCTGGTCGAGAGCCGTCCTGAATTTCTGGTCGAAAGTGAACCTGTAGCGCCCCGAGAGCTCGTCGAGCGGGATGAGGTCGTGGATCACCAGCACGACCTGCGCGCCTTGGTCCGTGACCGGTTGCACGTAGTGGAAGGCGTCCATCAGCACGACGTCGAAGCCGCGTGCGTCGACAGTCGGAGGCGGCAAGTCATAGGACGCCCGCAAGGTACTGTCGCTGTAGAAGCCTGCGACAGGCATGAAGGCATCGATCCAGGCGAGGTGTGGCGCTGCCTTGTCCATCTCCGTGGGGCCCGGCGTCGCGGCAGGGACCAGCTTGCGCGCCGGCAGTCGAGAGGCGACCACGGGCCGGTCGCGTTGGCGCCGCGACTGGACGTATTTTACGTAGAGATGTTTCCAATGCGGCCTGTGACGGATCGCGCCATCGACCGTGCCTTCGACGAGGAAGCGGATGATCTCGTCAGGCGACGATGGGGCTTCGTCCTGCGTCTCGACGAGCAGCGTCGTTTCGACGTCAAGGCGTTTGCAGCAGGCGAGCAGGCCGGCGCTGTAGTTGAGAATGCCGCGCGCCGGCGTCGGCGTCCCCACGCTCTCGCTGATCAGCAGCAGCCGCTTGCTCATTGCGCGGCCGCGTTCGTCAGGCGTGTTCCGACCACATGCTGAGTGCCCGGATCACGCCGCCAAGGTCGGTCCAGCGGCGAATCACCGTCTCGGCGCCGGCTTCCGTCAGCGCGTCGGCATGGCCGGGATAGCTGTGGGCGCCGCCGGTGAAGCCAATGACACGCATGCCGGCCGCAACGGCGCCCGAAATGCCGTGCACCGAATCCTCGATGACAAAGGTCCTGGCCGGGTCGGCGCCATAGGTCATTGCGGCGTGCAGGAAGACATCGGGCGCGGGCTTCGGCTTCTTGCTCGGCGTTTCCAGCGCCGAAAAGATGCGGCCCTGAAACAGCGGCAGGATGCGGGTGCGCTCGAGCATCATCTCGATGCGTTCGCTGGTCGAGTTGGAGCAGATGCAGCGCGGCGCGGTGACGGCGGCAACGGCCTCGTGAACGCCGTCGATGGCGCGCACGTCGGTCTTCAGCTTGCGGTCGACAAGCTCCTCGGCCTGGCTGATCAGCGAGGCCTGGAAGGGGATCGCCGCCTTCTCCTCGATCTTCAGCATGATGTCCTTGAAGGTCAGGCCGGCATAACTCTCGGCGAGCTCTTCGGCAGATATCTCAAAACCGGCTGCGGTCAGCAGTTCCGCTTCGACGCGGGCGGCGATGATTTCGGAATCGACGAGCACGCCGTCGCAATCGAATATCACTAGGTCTGGCTGGGTCATGGCAGTCCGGGAAGCTGGGGCGCCGTCGGGGCGCGGACGGAAAAGTTCAAGGCGCGGCACCTACACCATTCCAGCCCGATCCGCAAATTAGAACGCTCGCTTCATCAATTGTTTACGCTGATCGGTAACCATAACGGCGAGTAAATAGTAACGCGTCATCCCGGGTATCAGAATGTCAGCAGTGCGTCCTCTCGACCAGCTTTCCCGCACGCCAAAGCCGTCCGAATGGCTCGACACCATCATCAAGGGCGACTGCGTGGCGGCGCTCGACAAATTGCCGGCGAACTCCGTCGACGTCATCTTCGCCGACCCGCCCTACAACCTGCAGCTCGACGGTGACCTGCATCGTCCGGACCAGTCGAAGGTCGACGCGGTCGACGATCACTGGGACCAGTTCGAGAGCTTCGGCGCCTACGACGCCTTCACCCGCGCCTGGCTGCTTGCCGCCCGCCGCGTGCTGAAGCCCAACGGCACGATCTGGGTCATCGGCTCCTATCACAACATCTTCCGCGTCGGCGCGACGATGCAGGATCTCGGCTTCTGGATCCTCAACGACGTCGTCTGGCGCAAGACCAACCCGATGCCGAACTTCCGCGGCCGCCGTTTCCAGAACGCCCATGAGACAATGATCTGGGCTTCGCGCGACCAGAAGGGCAAGAACTACACCTTCAACTACGACGCGCTGAAGGCCTCCAACGATGACGTCCAGATGCGCTCGGACTGGCTGTTTCCGATCTGCACCGGCGGCGAGCGCCTGAAGGACGACGACGGCAACAAGCTGCATCCGACGCAGAAGCCGGAAGCGCTTCTGGCACGCATCATGATGGCCTCGACCAAGCCGGGCGACGTGGTGCTCGATCCATTCTTCGGCTCGGGAACGACGGGTGCGGTTGCCAAGCGCCTCGGCCGCCATTTCGTCGGCATCGAGCGCGAACAGGCCTATATCGACGCCGCCAATGAGCGCATCGCCTCGGTGCGTCCGCTCGACGGCCCGTCGCTGACGGTGCTGACCGGCAAGCGCGCCGAGCCGCGTGTCGCTTTCGGCAGCCTGCTCGACATGGGCCTGCTGGCACCTGGAGCGACGCTGTACGATGCCAAGAAGCGCTGGGCGGCAAAGGTCCGCGCCGACGGCACGCTGGCGATCGGCGACACCGCCGGCTCGATCCACCGCGTCGGCGCTTCGGTGCAGGGGCTCGACGCCTGCAACGGCTGGACCTTCTGGCACTATGAGCGTGCCGGCGGACTGACCCAGATCGACGAACTGCGCCGCATCGTCCGTGTCGGCATGGAAAAGGCGGGCGCCTGAAGCTTCAGCCGCGCCGGATCGTCCGGCGCGCGCAGGCATCATCGGTCGCCGGTTCTGGACCTTCAGCGACCGCGCCGCGCCTGCCATAGCAATCGAATTCCGGCAGCCAAACTAGCCAGTCCGGGTTCGCCGATCGGCCGGTTTCCAGTCACCGTCCGATCCCGAGACGCTCGAGGTCCGCCTCGAGCGTTTTCGCATTTGTGAACAGCACCGCCTGCCAGCCGGCGTCGATGGCGGCATTCACGTTCTTCTGGCTGTCGTCGATGAACAACGAAGCCTTTGGGTCGAGCCCGAAGGTCTCGACATGCAGGTCATAGATGCGCCGGTCCGGCTTGATCAGGCCGACATCGCCTGAAACCGTCACGCCGCGCGGCGTTTCGAGGAACGGGAAACGGCCGCGCGCCTCGCGGAACGTGTCCGAGGCCCAGTTGGTCAGCATGGTGACGTCGTGGCCGGCGGCGACGAGACCCTCCATCAGCGCGACGCTGTCTTCATAGTGATGCGGCACCATGTCGTGCCAGTGCTGGCGGAAGGCACGAATGTTCTTTTCATGCTCGGGGAAGTCGGCGATCAGCAATGCCTCGGCTTCTTCCCAGCTTCGGCCGCGGTCCTGCTCGATATTCCACTCGCTGGTGCAGACATTGTCAAAGAACCAGCGCCGCTCGACTGCATCGGGAATGATACGGCTGAAAGGGATATCTGGGTCGTAATGGATCAGAACCTTGCCGATGTCGTAGACGATGTGGCGGATCTCGCTCATGACTTTCCCTGGTGTGCTCGTTTCATTGCGCCGGGTATGGCAGCTTCGATGACCTTTTTCATGACCGTTGGCAAGGCTTCGCCATTGAGCTCGTCTGCCGCCGACCAGAAATGGCCGTCGAGCGCGGTTCGCGATGCGACGTCGGCGCGGAACACCTCGAGGTCGAGCGAAAAATGGGTGAAGACGTGGTTGATGCTGCCGGCGCGTCGCCATTGGGCGGGAAAAGGCGCGCTGTCTGTGTCCGTCGCGCCGTCGATGCGCGAGGTCCAGCCTGTCGTTGGCACTTCGGTCATGCCGCCGAGCAAGCCCTTGCCCAAGCGCTTGCGCAGCAACACGGAGCCATCAGGCGTGACGGCGACGAAGGCAGCGCCGCGTCGCATCGGCTTGTCGGCCTTGGGCGGCTTGACCGGATAGAGCTCGGGGTCGCCATTGACGATCGCGCTGCAATCGGCGCGCAGCGGACACAACATGCAGCGCGGCCGGCGCGGCGTGCAGATGGTGGCGCCGAGATCCATCATCGCCTGGGCGAAATCTCCGGGCCGTGCGACAGCCAGCATGCGTTCGACATGGGCACGGATTTCCGGCTTGGCCTCCGGCAGCGGCGTCGAGATCGAGAACAGCCGTGTGACCACGCGCTCGACATTGCCGTCGACCACTGCCGCAGGCCGCATGAAGGCGATGGAAGCGATGGCAGCCGCAGTGTACGGCCCGATGCCGGGCAGGGCGCGCAGACCATCCTCCGTTTCAGGAAACTGGCCGCCGGGCAGGGCGGCGACCGTCTCGGCACAAAGCTTGAGATTGCGGGCGCGGGAGTAGTAGCCGAGGCCGGCCCAGGCCTTCATGACGTCTTCGGTTTCGGCTGCTGCAAGCGCCGACACGTCGGGCCATTTCTCCAGGAAGGCCCTGAAATAGGGCTTTACCGCCTCGACGGTCGTCTGCTGGAGCATGATTTCCGACAGCCAGACGCGGTAGGGATCGGGTCTCAGGCCCTTGGCGAGCTCACGCGGCGGCATCCGCCAGGGCAGTTCGCGATGGTTGGCATCGTACCAGCCGAGCAGATCGGCGGCGATCCTGTTGTCGGCGGCGTCGGCATGCTTGCGGGTCGGTGCTGGGGATGCCATTGGTGCTCGGAACTGCCTTCGGCTTTACATGTCGACAAGGTTACCTGGAGAACGACATGGCAGGGAAAAGATGGACGGGCAATCCCGTTCCGGTCAGCGATCTGGCAAGCGCCATCCTCGATCCCGTCCTGCGCAAGCGCACCGGTATTTCAGTCGGGCTCGTCCAGTCATGGGAAGAGATCGTCGGCCCACGCCTGGCCCACAACACGCGGCCCGAGAAGATCCAGTGGCCGCGGCGCATGCACGAGGACGATCCGTTCGAGCCTGCCGTGCTGATCGTCGCCTGTTCGGGGCCGGCAGCCCTTCATCTCCAGCATGAGACCGGCGAGATCATCGGCAGGGTCAATTCCTTTCTCGGCTTCAACGCCATCGGACGCATCCGCATCGTGCAGAAGCCGGTGGCGAACACCGGTGCCAAGCCGCGTCCGCGCCTGCGCAAGCTGACCGATGCGGAGCAGGGCAAGCTTACCGGTGCAGTAAGGTTCATCGAGGATGAAGGACTGCGTGCGTCGCTGGAAAAGCTGGGCGCGAGCATTCTGGGCAGCCGAAAGTAGAAAATGCCGGCTTTCTCGCGCTTTCGTGATTGAAACTGCGGCAAATTGCGATTGGTTTGGGGACAGCCATGCCTTAATTCGCGCCAACTATCGCTTTCACGTAACCGCACATTGCAAAATCCAACCATCGTCAGGTGATTCGTATGCTTCGTTCGATTTCTCGCAGGACCGCACTTACCGGGCTCGCAGCCGTTTCGGCCGCGGCGCTGCTCTCCGCTTGCAGCGACTCCGGCGAGCAGGCCAACGCAGCAACGCCCAAGCCTGCCGAGCCGGCGACGCCGGCTGCCACCCCGGCCGCACCCGCAACGCCTGCCCAGGCGGTGAAGGTGCCCGAGGCACAGGGCTCGGTCGACATGGCCAAGCTGCTCGAAGCCGGCACCCTGCCTGACATGCAGCTCGGCAAGGCCGACGCGCCCGTCACCATCGTCGAATACGCCTCGATGACCTGCCCGCACTGCGCGCATTTCCACGAGACGACGCTGCCGGCGCTGAAGACCAAGTACATCGACACCGGCAAGGTTCGCCTGATCTATCGCGAATTCCCTTTCGACCCGCTGGCCGAGGCCGGCTTCATGCTGGCACGCTGCTCGAAGGACAACTACTTCCCGATGGTCGACGTGCTGTTCAAGCAGCAGCAGAGCTGGGCAGGGTCGCAGAACCCCAAGGACGCACTGCTGCAGATCTCCAAGCTCGCCGGCTTTACACAGGAGTCGTTCGAGGCCTGCTTGACTGACCAGAAGCTTCTGGACGATATCAGGGCTGTGCGCGCCCGCGGCGAGAACGATTTCAAGGTCGACTCGACGCCGACCTTCTTCATCAACGGGAAAGTCTACAAGGGGGCAATGACGATTGAGGAAATGTCGGCGGTTATCGACGGCATGCTCTGATAGGCTCATGGCACCGAGGCAACACGGCTTCGGTGCACCCTTCCGTGCGGACTGGCGCGAATGAAGTTTTCGCGCCTCCGCCTTCTCGGTTTCAAATCCTTTGTCGAGCCCGGCGAGTTCGTCATCGAACGCGGGCTGACCGGCATCGTCGGGCCGAATGGCTGCGGCAAGTCCAATCTCGTCGAAGCATTGCGCTGGGTGATGGGCGAAAGCTCATACAAGAACATGCGCGCTTCCGGCATGGACGACGTCATCTTTTCCGGTTCCGGCACGCGCCCGGCGCGTAACACCGCCGAAGTGACGCTGTTCCTCGACAATAGCGACCGTACCGCGCCTGCTTCCTTCAATGACGCCGACGAATTGCAGGTGTCGCGCCGCATCGAGCGCGAGGCCGGTTCCGTCTATCGCATCAACGGCAAGGAAGCCCGCGCCAAGGACGTGCAGCTGCTGTTCGCCGACCAGTCGACCGGCGCGCGCTCGCCGTCGATGGTTGGGCAGGGCCGCATCGGTGAACTGATCCAGGCAAAGCCGCAGGCACGCCGCGCGTTGCTCGAAGAGGCCGCCGGCATTTCCGGCCTGCACACCCGCCGCCATGAGGCGGAACTCCGCCTGCGCGCCGCCGAACAGAACCTCGAGCGCCTCGACGATGTCGTCGGCGAGCTGGAAAGCCAGATCGAAAGCCTGAAGCGGCAGGCGCGCCAGGCATCACGCTTCAAGAACCTGTCGGCCGACATTCGCAAGGCGGAAGCGACGCTGCTGCATTTGCGCTGGACGCTGGCCAAGGCGCAGGAGGGCGAAGCGCAATCGGCGCTGGCCACCGCCACCGCTGTTGTCGGTGACCGCGCCGCCTCGCAGATGGCGGCGGCCAAGGACCAGGCCGTCGGCGCCCACAAACTGCCCGAGATGCGCGACGCCGCGGCTGCTGCCGCCGCAACCTTCCAGCGCCTGTCCATTGCGCGCTCGCAGCTCGAGGAAGAAGCCGGCCGCATCAATTCGCGCCAGAGCGAGCTCGACCGCCGCCTGCAGCAGCTCGATGCCGACATCGCCCGCGAACAGCGCATGATCGGCGACAATGCGGCAATCCTGGCGCGCCTCGATGCCGAGGAGAAGGCGCTCAACGACGAGAATGCCGGCGCCACCGACCGCGAGACGCATACGCGTGCCGCCTTCGAGGAGGCGATGGCGACGCTGGCGCTGACCGAGGCCGAGCTTGGCCGCCTGACCGCCGAACGTGCCGAGGCGGCAGCTGGCCGCACCCAGGCCGAACGCGCCATGCGCGACGCCGCCGAGCGCCGCGACCGCTTCGCCCGCCAGCTTGCCGAACTCGACCGCGAGGCCGGCGAGATTGCGGCGCGCATTTCGGCGCTGGCCGATCCGGCGGAAAAGCAGATGCTGGCCGAGGCGGCGCAGGAAGCGCTCGAGGAAGCAGAGTTCGCGGCAACCGAGGCCGAGCGCGCCGTCACCGAGGCACGCCAGGCCGAGGCGTCGTCGCGCACGCCGCTGCAGGAAGCCAAGGCTGAGCTGGCGCGGATTGAAACCGAAGCACGCACGCTGGCCAAGATCATCAACGCCGCCTCGGGCGATCTCTTCCCGGCGGTGCTGGAGCAGATCGGCGTCGAGCGCGGCTTCGAGACGGCTCTGGGTGCTGCCCTTGGCGACGATCTCGAAGCAGCGCTCGACCGCGCAGCACCCGTACACTGGGGTGATGCCAAGCTGGCTCCGACTGACCCGAAGCTGCCCGAAGGCGTGCGCAGCCTCGCCGAGGTCGTGCGCGCGCCGCATCAGTTGGCGCGCCGTCTCGCCCAGATCGGCGTCGTCGATGCCGCCGATGCGACAAGGCTGCAGCCGCTGCTTGCGCCGGGCCAGAGGCTGGTGAGCAGGCAGGGCGCGCTGTGGCGCTGGGACGGGCTGACGGCCAGCGCCGACGCGCCGACCGCAGCAGCGCAGCGTCTCGCCCAGAAGAACCGGCTCGCCGAGCTCGACGCCGAAGCCGTCCAGGCGACGCTTGTCGTGCGCGCCGCCGAAGAGGCCCTGGCGCGGGCGGAAAACGCCGTTCGCGAAAACACCGAGGCCGAACGCCAGGCGCGGCAGGCATGGCGTGATGCCCAGCACCGTGTCGGTGCGGCGCGCGACGCGCTCGCCCAGGCCGAAAAGGCCGCTGGCGAGCTGACCAGCCGCCGCGCCGCGCTGGACGAAGCGCGCGCGCGCGTCGCCGATGCGCATGAGGAAGCACAGGCCGGCTACGTCGAGGCCGAGGACATGCTCGGCTCGGCACCTGATCTCGCCGACCTGCAGGCGCGGCTCGAACAGCTGTCCGGTGCGGTGGCGCGGGATCGCTCCGCGGTTGCCGATGCGCGCGCCGTGCATGACGGCCTCAATCGTGAAGCCGAGGCGAGGGGGCGCCGTCTCAGCGCGATCGCGGCCGAGCGCCAGAGCTGGGTGCTGCGCGCCGAAAGTGCCGCCGAGCAGGTCGAGGCGCTGGCAGAGCGGCGCGAGGAAGCAGCTGCCGAACGCGAGACGCTGGCCGAGGCGCCCGACGAACTCGACGCCCGCCGCCGAACCTTGATGTCGGAGCTGACGCGCGCCGAGGCCACGCGCAAGGAAGTCTCCGACCGGTTGCAGGAGGCGGAGAACAAGCAGTCCGTTCTCGACAAGGCCGCAACCGCTGCCATCCAGGGATTGGCCGAGGCGCGCGAAGCAAGAGCCCGCGCCGAGGAGCGCCTGACCGCCGCCGACGAACGTCGGCGCGAGGTCGAGGCGCGGATCCAGGAAGTGCTGGCGACGCCGCCGCATCTGGTGATCAAGCATACGGGCCTCGAAGCCGACGATCAGATGCCCGATCCCGGCGAGGTCGAGCGGACGCTGGAGCGGCTGAAGATCGAGCGGGAGCGGTTGGGCGCGGTCAACTTGCGCGCTGAAGAAGAGCAGAAGGAGCTCTCCGACCGGCTCGAGGCGATCGTCTCCGAGCGTGAGGACATCATCGAGGCGATCCGCAAGTTGCGTCAGGGCATCCAGGGCCTGAACCGCGAGGGCCGCGAGCGCCTGCTGGCCGCCTTCGACCTGGTCAACGGCCATTTCAAGCGCCTGTTCACCCATCTGTTCGGTGGCGGCACGGCCGAGCTGCAACTGATCGAGTCGGAAGATCCGCTCGAAGCCGGTCTCGAAATCCTGGCACGCCCGCCCGGCAAGAAGCCGCAGACGATGACGCTTTTGTCCGGCGGCGAGCAGGCGCTGACGGCGATGGCGCTGATCTTTGCGGTGTTTTTGACCAATCCGGCGCCGATCTGCGTGCTCGACGAAGTCGACGCACCGCTCGACGACCACAATGTCGAGCGCTTCTGCAACCTGATGGACGAGATGGCGGCATCGACCGAGACGCGCTTCGTCGTCATCACCCACAATCCCATCACCATGGCGCGTATGGACCGGCTGTTCGGCGTCACCATGGCCGAGCAGGGGGTGAGCCAGCTGGTGTCGGTCGACCTGCAGGCAGCTGAATCGCTCCGCGAAGCGAGCTGATCTCCAGCGTTCGCGCAGCGAACTGATCTGCGCTCGCGAAGCGAACTGGTCTGCGCTCGCGCAGCGAACTGGTCCCGAACTTACTTGAGCTTGAGACTGTAGTGCTTGCGGTGACGCCGGTAGTTGATCTGGCGCAGCGCGGTCTGGCCGAGCGCCTTGACCGACACGGTCCAATGCCGCCTCAGCTTGACCTCGTTGCGATCGGCTTCGATCAGGCTGCCGCCGAGTTCGGCGCTGACGTCGGTCACCAGATTGGGCTTGACCGACAGCACGCGCAGCTTGAGCTCCCAGAAGAACTTTATGTCTTCGTCGATCTGGCGATAGACGGTCGCCCGGCTCAGGAAACTCTCCGCGCCGCGTCGTGTGATCAGGTAGCCGACCATGCCGGCGGTCGGGCTGCCATGCGAAACGATGGCGATGTCGGCCACGGCGACGGAGTCCACGACAGGCCGATCCTGGAAATCGAACAGCTTGAGGATGTCCCATTCGACAGGCGCTTGCTGCAGCGCTGCGATGCGGGCGGCAAAGGCTGCCGGCTCGAGCAAGCGGAAATCGTCCTCGAGGATGAGGGCCATTGGCGCGTCGGTGTCGAGGAAGGCGCGCATTGCCTTGCGGTGGCTGGCATAGGCCGCCACTTCTGCCGGCGCCAGCGGTCGCTTGGAATGCCTGCGGTTCTGCCGGGCGTCGTAAAGCTGAATGGTTTCAGCGCATTGAGGGGTAAGCCCTTCGACGAACGCGAAGGGCCACGAAAGCGCTGAAAGCTGTGCATGCGCCGACTTGCGCCGGGGCCCAGCTTCGGCATCCACTGTCACGACGAGGGTGACGGGCAACGACGAAGTCATATAGTGGCTCACTTATATACGTGTACCGCTAAACTACGCGCAACCATTGGGCAACATGGCCAGGCGTTCGAATGCAACGATATTTTGTGCGGTGGTTGAATCTCATAAACTCGACGCAACGTATAGTAGGAAAATGGCAAATGTCGCAAAAGCAGCGCTCCGCCTGACGCGACCGCCTTACCGCGACTGCCTTAAGAAGCCGCGGCTTCGCCGAGCAGGTAGGAAAGCGCCATGTTGCGCTCGTCGTCGTTCAATATGTCCATGTCGAACAGCTTCATGCTGCGCAGTCCTTCGATGACAAGGAACGCCACCAACAGCTTGGCGGTGTCAGGCGTTTCCGACTTCAGCCGGTCGAGCAACTGGCGCTTGAAGTCCCTGACCGGGTTGAGAAAATTGGGGTCTTCGGCAAGTGCTGCGAGCACTCCGGCCGCTGACGGCTGCTTCTGTTCGCACTCCCGCGCCGACAGTTCAATGTAGGCGGTCAGACTATTTTTGGTGGCATCGCCGTGCTTTGACGCCTCTGCCTCCAGCGCATCCTCGAAGCTCTTGAGATAGTCCTGGACCAGCGCCTGCATGAGCTTGGCCTTGGTCGGGAAATTATACAGCAATCCGCCCTTCGACACGCCGGCGCGCTGGGCCACCGCGTCGAGCGACAAGTTGCCCGGGCCGACGATGTCGGCCAGCTCGCTGGCCGCGGCCAGAATCTTGTCGCGTGAACTCGGTCGATGACCAGCCATCGGCGCTACCTCCTGTAAGTTCACTTTATCGTATGTTGACAATACCGTCCAGACGGTACAGTAAGCCCGCCGCCCTTGGGTTTTCGCCGAAATGGGTCCATTGTGCACCGCAACCCATCCGGGGATATGCGGTTCCAAATCGATTGGGGTCTCCTTTGATCAAGCGTCTCATCATCGCTCTCGTTCTGCTTGTCCTTGTTTGTGGCGGTATCGTCGGCTTCAACATGTTCCGCGACAATGCGATCCAGCAGTTCTTCGCCAACATGCCGGTCGCGTCGGTGACGGTGGCGACCACCAAGGTCGAACCGGCTCCCTGGACGCCCGGCATTGAAACGATCGGCACGGTCAATGCCTCGCAGGGCGTCGACCTGACGGTCGAGCAGGCAGGCATCATCAAGGACATCAATTTCGCCGCCAACCAGCGCGTCAAGCAGGGCGACGTGCTGATCCAGCTCGACGACACCGTCCAGCGGGCGGACCTCGCCGCATCCAAGACCCAGGCCGCGCTCGACCAGCAGTCGCTCGACCGCGCCATCGAGCTGCAGCGCCGCGGCGTCGGTTCGGAAGTGGCGCTCGATGCCGCCCGCGCCACCGCCTCGACCTCGGCGTCGCAGGTGCAGAAGCTGCAGGCCGTGCTCGACCAGAAGCAGCTGCGTGCCCCGTTCAACGGCACCATCGGCATTCCCAAGGTCGATGACGGCCAGTATCTCGCCCCCGGCACCATCGTTGCCACCCTGCAGGACCTCGACACCATGCGTGCCGACTTTTCCGTGCCCGAGCAGCAGCTCGCCTCGCTGAAGATGGGCCAGCCGGTCGTCTTTGGTGTGACCGCCGACGACATGGCCTTCAAGGGCGCTGTTGTCGGTATCGATCCCAAGGTCGATCCGCAAAGCCGCCTGGTTTCGGTCCGTGCCGAGATCACCAATCCTGACGGCAAGCTGAGCCCCGGCCAGTTCGTGCGCGTGCGCGTTGAGCTGCCCCGGGAAGATGGCGTGCTGGCCGTGCCGCAGACGGCGCTGACCACCAGCCTCTATGGCGACTATGTCTATGTCGTGCGTCCGGCCGAGGCCAAGCCTGTCGCCGAAGGTGCGGCCGCACCGGCTGCGGCAGCCGCCGCAGCACCGGCGGAGGCCAACGCTGAACCGGCGCTCACAGTCAGCCAGGTCTTCGTCAAGGTCGGCCGCCGTTCGGAAGGCCGCGTCGAGATCATCGAAGGCATCAAGCCTGGCGACGAACTTGTCATCGCCGGCCAGAACAGGCTGACCAACGGCACCCCCGTCAAGGTCGACAACACGGTCTCGCCGGTCACCTCGGCCGATGCCAAGGCGGCTGCAAAATGAGTTTTTCAGACATCTTCATCCGCCGCCCCGTCCTGTCGACGGTGGTCGCCCTCATGATCCTTCTCCTGGGCTTCCAGGGGCTGTTCAACCTGTCGGTGCGCCAGTACCCCAAGGTCGAGGAGACGGTGATCACCATCACAACCGTCTATCCCGGCGCCAGCGCCGACCTGATCCAGGGCTTCATCACGGCACCGATCGCCGCCGCCGTGGCGACGACCGAGAACATCGACTATGTGACCTCGCAGAGCCGGCCGTCGTCGAGCACGGTGACCGTGCAGATGGAGCTTGGCTCCAATCCCGACACGGCTCTGACCGAGGTGATGTCCAAGGTCCAGCAGGTGCGCGGGCAGTTGCCGTCCGACGCCAAGGATCCGACCATCGTCAAGGGCACAGGCCAGCAGTTCGCCATCATGTATCTGGCGATGCAGAACCCGAACATGAGCTCGGAGGAGCTGACCGAATACATCCAGCGCGTCATCCGTCCGCGCATGTCGACGATCGAGGGCGTTGCCGAAGTCCAGGTGCTCGGTGCCGCCAACTATTCGATGCGCGTCTGGGTCGATCCGGTGAAGCTCGCCGCGCGTGGCCTGACTGCAGCCGAAGTGCTGCAGGCCATCAACGCGTCCAACTTCCTGTCGGCGCCCGGCAAGACCAAAAACGAGTATGTCGCCTACTCGATCACCATGAAGTCGACGCTGCAGACGCCGGAATCCTTCGGCGAGCTGCCGCTCAAGTCGGACAACGGCAACGTCGTCAGGCTGCGTGACGTCGCCCATGTCGAACTGGCCGCCGAAAGCACCGACACGGTGGTCAATTTCAACGGCCAGCCCGGCACCTTCATCGGCATCTTCCCGACGCCGTCGGCCAACCCGCTGAATACGGCGGCCGCGGTCATCAACGAGCTGCCGGCAATCAGCGCCAGCCTGCCACAGGGCATGACCATCACCATGGTCTATGACTCGACCGAGACGATCAGCGCCTCGATCGAAGAGGTGTTCAAGACCATCGCCGAAGCGGTGGCCATCGTCATCGTCGTCATCCTGCTGTTCCTCGGTTCGTTCCGCTCGGTGCTGATGCCCGTGGTGACGATCCCGCTGTCGCTGATCGGCGTCTGTTTCATCCTGTTGATGATGGGCTACTCGATCAACCTTCTGTCGCTTTTGGCCATGGTGCTTGCCATCGGCCTTGTCGTCGACGACGCCATCGTGGTGGTGGAGAACATCCACCGCCACATGGAGGAGGGCATGTCGCCGATGCAGGCGGCGTTCAAGGGCATGCGCGAGATCTTCGGGCCGGTGGTCGCGATGACCATCACGCTTGCCGCGGTGTTCGCGCCGCTCGCCTTCACCGGCGGCCTGACCGGTTCGCTGTTCCGCGAATTCGCGGTGACACTTGCCGGTGCGGTCATCCTGTCTGGCTTCATCGCGGTCACCATCACGCCGATGATGTCGGCGCGCATGCTCAAGGCCGGCAACCACAGCCGCTTCGCGCAGTTCGTCGACCGTTCCTTCGAACGCATCGCCAACCGCTATGAACGCCTGGTCGCCGGCTCGCTGAAATACCGGCCGGTGACGTTGCTGATCGTCGTCGCACTCGTCGGCGTGACCGGCTTCATGTTCTTCAAGACGTCGAACGAACTGGCGCCGGAAGAGGATCAGGGAGCGCTGTTTGCGCTGGTCACGGCGCCGCGCTATGCGACGACGGAGTACACAACCCTCTATACCGACCAGATCCGCGACCTCACCAAGGACCTGCCGGAGCTCAAGACCAGCTTCTCGATCGTCGGCATGGGCGGCGCTACCAATTCGGGCTTTACCGTCTGGGTGCTGAAGGACTGGGCCGACCGCACGCGCTCGCAGAAGGAGATCCAGGCGGACATCCAGGCGCGCCTGTCCAAGGTCAGCGGCGTCGAGGCATTGGTGTTCGCACCGCCCTCACTGCCGGGCGCCGGCGGCGGTCTGCCGATCTCGATGGTCATCCAGTCGACCGGCGATCCGAGCCAGGTCTTCGAGGTGGCCGAACAGATCAAGCAGAAGGCGCAGGCCTCCGGCCGCTTCATCGTCGTGCAGAACTCGCTGTCCTTCGATGCGCCGCAGGTCACGGTCACCATCGACCGCGACAGGGCGGCAGCGCTCAACCTGTCGGTGCGCGACATCGGCACGACACTGAGCCTGCTTGTCGGCGGTGGGTCGATCGCCGAGTTCGACCGGGATTCCAACAGCTACGACATCATCATGCAGGTGCCGGAGGAATACCGGAACAATCCCGAGAAGCTCGGCGAGTTCTTCGTCCGCAGCGTCAACGGGCAGATGGTGCCGCTGTCGGCTGTCGTGTCGATCAGGACCAACTCCTCGCCGGCCTCGATCGAGCAGTTCAACCAGCTCAACTCGGCGACGATCTCGGCACTGCCGGTGCCCGGTGTCACCACCGGCGACGGCCTGACGACGATCGAGGAAATCGCCCGACCGCTGCTGCCGGCGGGCTTCTTCATCGACTACTCCGGCCAGTCGCGTCTGGAGAGCGAGCAGGGCAGCACGATCCTGATCGCCTTCGGCCTGGCCATCGTCGTGATCTACCTGGTTCTGGCGGCGCAGTTCGAAAGCTTCCGCGACCCGTTCATCATCATGATGTCGGTGCCGCTGTCGATCTTCGGCGCCATCGTGCCGCTCAATCTCGGGCTGGGCACGCTCAACATCTACACCCAGGTCGGTCTGATCACACTGATAGGACTGATCACCAAGCATGGCATCCTGCTGGTCGAATTCGCCAACCAGCAGCGTGAAGAGCATGGGCTGTCGCGCAGCGAGGCGATCATCGCTTCGGCCAAGGTTCGCCTGCGGCCGATCCTGATGACGACGGCGGCGATGGCGCTGGGCGTGGTGCCGCTGATCATCGCTTCGGGCGCCGGTGCCGCCGCGCGCTATTCGATGGGTCTGGTGATCTTCTGCGGCGTGATCGTCGGCACGATCTTCACCTTGTTCGTGGTACCGATGTTCTACACCTTCATCTCGCGCAAGGACCTCGCCGCCCATGTCGAGGAACCCGACGCCGCGCAGATGGCGGAACCCGCCCACCATCACTGAGCGGATGATCTGAAATGAAAGAGGCCCCGGAGCGATGATCCGGGGCCTTTTGCTTTGCCACGGCCGCCACTGCATTTTTGCGTTGCACAATGACGGCCGGCGCGCAAAGAAGAAGAGCATGAAGACCGCCGCGCTCCGGGTACTCGTCATCGACGAAAACCGCATCCGCGCCTCGATCATCGAGGCGGGGCTGCGCGAGGCCGGGCATGAGGACGTCACGCTGGTCCACGATGTTTCAGGCATCGGCCGACGCATCGCCGAGATCAATCCCGACGTAATCGTCATCGATCTCGAAAACCCCAACCGCGACATGCTGGAGAACATGTTCCAGCTGTCACGAGCGGTGAAGCGGCCGATCGCCATGTTCGTCGACCGCTCCGACAGCGCCTCGATCGAGGCCGCGGTCGATGCCGGCGTCTCCGCCTATGTCGTCGACGGGCTGAAGCGCGAGCGGGTCAAGCCGATCCTCGACATGGCGGTCAGTCGCTTCAATGCGTTTTCGCGGCTGGCGCGCGAACTGGAGGAGGCGCGCAGCGAACTCGAGGACCGCAAGGTGATCGACCGCGCCAAGGGCATCCTGATGAAGTCGCGCGGCATCTCCGAAACCGAGGCCTATGCGCTGATGCGCAAGGCGGCGATGAACCAGAACCGCAAGCTGTCGGAGATCGCCCAAAGCCTCGTCACCGCTGCAGGCCTGTTGGGAGACGACGCATGAGCGAGGCCCGCTTCGAGATTTCAGCCGGTTTCCTGCCGCTGCTCGACAGCGCGCTTCTGGTCGCGGCCCGGGAGAAGGGCTTTGCCGCGGCCGAAGGCATCGAGCTCACCTTGCTGCGCGAGACCTCCTGGGCCAACATCCGCGACCGGCTCGCGGTCGGGCATTTCCAGGTCGCGCACATGCTGGCGCCGATGCCGATCGCCTGCAATCTCGGCCTGACCCCGCTGGCGGCCAACACCGTCGTGCCGATGGCGCTCGGCCTCGGCGGCAATGCGGTCACCGTGTCGAACGCGCTGTGGCACGACATGGCCGGCCATGGCGCAAGCGACGATCTTTCGCCGCGTGCCGTCGGCGAGGCGCTGCGCGCCGTCGTCGCCGCGCGTGCCCGCAGCAACGCGTTGCCGCTGCGTCTCGGCGTCGTTCATCCGCATTCCGGCCATAACTACGAACTGCGTTACTGGCTGGCTGCCTGCGGCATCGATCCCGACCGCGACGTCGAGATCGTGATCCTGCCGCCGCCGCTGATGGCCGATGCCTTGGGCTCGGGCGCGCTCGACGGCTTCTGCGCCGGCGAGCCTTGGAACACCGCCGCCGTTTTGCTCGGCCATGGCCGCATCGCCACGGTCAAGGCCAAGATCTGGCGTTCCAGCCCGGAGAAGGTGCTGGGCGCCGACGCGCGCTGGGGCGAGGCCAATGCCGAGGCGCTGTCGGCGTTGCTGCGCGCCATCCACCATGCGGCGCAGTGGTGCGCGGAACCGGCCAATCACGCCGAGCTTGCCGGCATCATGGCGGCGCCTGCCTATGTCGGGCGCCCGGCCGGATGGATGCTGCCGGCATTGTCAGGCCATCTCGGCACGGCAGTGGACAGTCTCGTCGACGTTGACGACTTCTTCGTGCCGCAGGCCAAGGCCGCGACCTTCCCGTGGAAGAGCCATGCCTTGTGGTTCTACAGCCAGATGGTGCGCTGGGGCCAGGTGGAGCATTCCGCCGCCAATGCCGCGATCGCCCGCGACACCTACCGTCCCGACCTCTACCGCACCGCGCTCAAGCCGCTGGGGGCGGCACTGCCCGGCGCCAATGCCAAGGTCGAAGGTGCGCTGCCGGTGCCGACGCCGGTCGGCTCGGCCGGCGCCAGCCTGGTGCTTGGGCCGGACGGATTCTTTGACGGCGGCCTGTTCGATCCCGACGATCTCGACGGCTACATCGCTGCCCAGCTGAACGTGGCCGGCTGATCGGTCGTCAATTTTTGTGCACTGCACATAAATTGGGCAGGTGCCGACGTGAGTTGGCTATCGATTGATCGCCTGTAATTCGGCAGCCAATGCGGCCGATTTTACATAAGCATCTGAAAATAAAAGGGAACGCCGTGATCAGTGAAACTGGCACGGCTTGTGCATTGCAGTAGACGAGGCCACCGCATCGGCCTGAAACTCGAGATCGAGTTTCGGTGAGCACGATGCGGCAGGGCCAGACATATCGGCGTCCAATGGCGGGCGCCCCAGGCGAAGCTGCCGACCAGATGACCGCGATCCCGGATGTACGGACGCGCGACCCTGGCCGGCAGCTTTTTTTGTTTTCGCGATCCAGATCAGCGCGGCGCCTCCCACGCCGCACAACGGAGCCGACAATGACCACCACCCTCCCAGCCGCGCCCAGCCAGGACAATGCTCCGGTCAGGGCGCTAGCCATCTCCACCATCGCCTTCACCGTCTGCTTTGCCGTGTGGACGATCTTTTCGATCATCGGCGTGCGCATCAAGCAGGAGCTCGGCCTCTCCGAAACCCAGTTCGGGCTGCTCATCGGCACGCCGATCCTGACCGGCTCGCTGGTGCGCATCGTGCTCGGCGTCTGGACCGACCGTTTCGGCGGGCGTCTCGTCTACACCGCGACCATGCTGGCGGCGGCCATCGCCACCTTCCTGCTCGCCTTTGCCCAGACCTACACCCAGATGCTGATCGCCGCCCTCGGCGTCGGCCTCGCCGGCGGCTCCTTCGCCGTCGGTGTCGCTTATGTCTCGCGCTTCTTTCCGGCCGGCAAGCAGGGCACGGCGCTCGGCATCTTCGGCGTCGGCAATGTCGGCGCCGCAGTCACCAAGTTCCTGGCACCCTTCGTGTTGCTTGCCGGCGGCTGGCAGGAAGTGGCGCTGATCTGGGCTGCCTGCCTCGGCTTCATGGCCTTCATCTTCTGGTTCGGCAGCGAGGACGACCCCGTCATCCGCCAGCGCCGCATCCATGGCGGACAGGCAAAGAGCTTCTGGGCCGAGTTCGCGCCGCTGCGCAACGTCCAGGTCTGGCGCTTCGGCCTCTATTATTTCTTTTCCTTTGGCGCCTTCGTCGCCCTGGCTCTGTGGCTGCCGCGCTACCTGATCGGCGTCTATGGCTTCGACATCGTCACCGCCGGCATGATCGGTGCCGCCTATTCGATCCCGGCCAGCATCTTCCGCGCCTATGGCGGCATCCTCTCCGACCGCGTCGGCGCCCGCACGGTGATGTACTGGACCTTCGGCGTCTCGGCGATCGCCACGCTGATCCTGTCGCTGCCGACGGCCGATTATGTCGTGCACGGCATCAGCGGACCGATGTCCTTCCACTTCGAGGTCGGGCCGATCGCCTTCATGGTCGTCGCTTTCGTGCTCGGCTTCTTCATGAGCCTGGGCAAGGCCGCCGTCTACAAGCACATCCCGGCCTACTATCCTGAAAATGTCGGCGCCGTCGGCGGCCTCGTCGGCATGATCGGCGGCCTTGGCGGCTTCATCCTGCCCATCGCATTCGGCGCGCTCAACGACCTCACCGGCCTGTGGTCGAGCTGCTTCATGCTTTTGTTCGCCATCGTCGTGGCATCGCTGGTCTGGATGCACCTGTCGATCCGCCGGATGTCGCGCGAAAGCGCCGACGCGCCGCTGACCTTCGCTGCCCAGTGACATTGTCGAGGAGCACAGCAATGACCGAGAGACTTGTCATCATCGGCAACGGCATGGCCCCCGGGCGCATGCTGGAACATCTGCTGGAAGCAGCACCCGACCGCTACCAGGTCACCATCTTCAACGCCGAGCCGCGCGTGAACTACGACCGCATCATGCTGTCGCCGGTCCTGTCGGGCGAGAAGGCCTTCGAGGAGATCGTGATCCACGGCGACGGCTGGTACATCAAGCACGGCATCACGCTCTACAAGGGCCACAGGATCGTCGCCATCGACCGCGTGGCGAAGACCGTCACATCGGACCATGGCGTCACCGAACCCTATGACAGGCTGGTCGTCGCCACCGGTTCGGTGCCCTTCATCATTCCGGTGCCGGGCACGGATTTGCCCGGCGTGCTGACCTACCGCGACCTCGACGACGTCAACGCCATGCTGCTTGCCGCCCAGTCACGCGCCAGGGCGGTGGTGATCGGCGGCGGACTGCTCGGCCTGGAGGCCGCGGCGGGACTGAAGGAGCAGGGCATGGATGTGACGGTGCTGCACGTCATGCCGACGCTGATGGAGCGCCAGCTCGACCCTGCCGCCGGCTATCTCCTGCAGAAGGCGGTCGAGGCGCGTGGCATCAAGGTGATGACCAAGGCCAACACCAAGGCCATCGTCGGCGATGGCAAGGTCGAGGGCGTGGAACTCGCCGATGGCACCATCATCCCGGCGACGCTGGTGGTGATGGCAGTCGGCATCCGGCCCAATGCATCGATCGCCAGGGATGCCGGCATCGACACCAATCGCGGCATTGTGGTCGACCACGGCATGCGCACCTCCGATCCCGACATCCTTGCGCTCGGCGAATGCGCGGAGGTCGGCGGCCAGGTCTACGGGCTCGTCGCGCCGCTCTACGAGATGGCACGCGTCGCAGCGGCCCATCTCGCTGGCGACGAGACGGCCTGCTTCGTCCATTCCGACACGCCGACAAAGCTCAAGGTCACCGGCATCGACCTCTATTCGCTCGGCGACTTCGCCGATGGCGACGACCGCGAGGAGATCGTGCTGCGCGATGCCGCAGCCGGCATCTACAAGCGGCTGGTGCTCAAGGACAATCGTGTCATCGGCACGGTGCTCTATGGCGAAACGGGTGACGGGGCCTGGTTCAACGACCTCAAGAAGAAGCAGACCGATATTTCGGAGATGCGCGACACGCTGATCTTCGGCCAGGCCTATCAGGGAGGATCGCCGCTGGACCCTATGGCGGCCGTTGCGGCACTGGCGGATGATGCAGAAATCTGCGGCTGCAACGGCGTCTGCAAGGGCAAGATCACCGGCACCATCATTGCGAAGGGGCTGACCTCGCTCGACGACGTCCGCGCCCATACCAAGGCGTCCGCGTCCTGCGGCTCCTGCACCGGCCTTGTCGAGCAACTGATGTCGCTGACCCTGGGCGACAGCTACAACCCTACAGCCGTGCAGCCGATGTGCAAATGCACCGAGCTCGGCCATGACGACGTGCGCCGCCTGATCAAGGCCAAGGGCCTGAAGACCATCCCGGAGGTGATGCAGGAGCTGCAGTGGAAGACCTCCTGCGGCTGCGCCAAGTGCCGGCCGGCGCTCAACTACTACCTCGTCTGCGACTGGCCCGACGAATATGCCGACGACTACCAGTCGCGTTTCATCAACGAGCGTGTCCACGCCAACATCCAGAAGGACGGTACCTATTCGGTGGTGCCGCGCATGTGGGGCGGGGTGACCAGCTCAGGCGAATTGCGCGCCATCGCCGATGTCGTCGACAAGTTCGAGATCCCGCTGGTCAAGGTGACGGGCGGCCAGCGCATCGACATGCTGGGCATCCGCAAGGAGGACCTGCCGGCGGTCTGGTCCGATCTTGGCAAGGCCGGTTTCGTCTCGGGCCACGCTTATGCCAAGGGCCTGCGCACGGTGAAGACCTGCGTCGGCTCCGACTGGTGCCGTTTCGGCACCCAGGATTCGACCGGACTCGGCATCCGCATCGAGAAGTTCATGTGGGGCTCGTGGACGCCGGCCAAGCTCAAGATGGCGGTGTCGGGCTGCCCGCGCAACTGCGCCGAGGCGACCTGCAAGGACATCGGCGTGATCTGCGTCGACAGCGGTTTCGAGGTCCATTTTGCCGGTGCTGCCGGCCTCGACATCAAGGGCACCGAGGTGCTCGGCCTTGTGAAATCGGAGGACGAGGCGCTCGAGGTCATCGTCGCGCTGACGCAGATGTATCGCGAGCAGGGCCGCTATCTCGAACGCATCTACAAATGGGCCAAGCGTGTCGGCATTGCCGAGATCAGGCGCCAGATCCTCGACGATGCCGGCAAGCGCAAGGCCTATTACGAGCGTTTCGTCTTTTCCCAGAAATTCGCCCAGGTCGATCCATGGTCGGAGCGCGTCTCCGGCAAGGACAAGCACGAGTTCCGCCCGATGGCCTCGGTCGGCTATGCGGAGGCAGCGGAATGAGCGAGATGGACTGGATCGCGATCGGGACGATCGCCGACATACCGTTGCGCGGTGCGCGCTGTGTGAACACGCCCCAGGGCAAGATCGGCGTGTTCCGCACCGCCGAAGACCAGGTCTTCGCCATCGAGGACCACTGCCCGCACAAGGGCGGGCCGCTGAGCCAGGGCATCGTCCATGGTGCGGCGGTGACCTGCCCGCTGCACAACTGGGTGTTTTCGCTCGAAACCGGCAAGGCGCTCGGCGCCGACGAAGGCGCGGTCAGGACCATCCCGCTCAAGGTCGAGGACGGGCGCCTGTTCATCGCCCTCGAACTCCGTGCTTCGAAGGCAGCCTGACCATGACGGATGCACGCGAGGTGAGGACCGCCTGTCCCTATTGCGGGGTGGGTTGCGGCGTGCAGGCGCGGGTCGCCGCGGACGAAACAGTGTCCGTGCGCGGCGACCCCGGCCATCCCGCCAATGCCGGCAAACTCTGTTCCAAGGGCTCCGCGCTTGGCGAAACGCTCCGCCTCGACGGGCGTGTGCTGCATCCCGAGATCGCCGGCCGCAGCACCTCCTGGGACGCGGCGCTCGATGTGGTGGCCGGGCGCTTCTCCGAGACCATCGCCCGCCACGGAGCTGACGCCGTTGCCTTCTATGTCTCGGGGCAATTGCTGACCGAGGATTATTACGTCGCCAACAAGCTGATGAAGGGGTTCATCGGCTCGGCCAATATCGACACCAATTCGCGGCTGTGCATGGCCTCCAGCGTCGCCGGCCACAAGCGCGCCTTCGGCGAAGACATTGTGCCCGGCGTCTACGCGGATTTAGAACAGGCCGACCTTGTCGTGCTTGTCGGGTCCAACACCGCCTGGTGCCATCCGATCCTCTACCAGCGCCTGCTTGCCGCGCGCGCCGAGCGCGGAACCAGGATCGTCGTCGTCGATCCGCGCCGCACGGCTACCGCCGGAGAGTGCGACCTGCATCTGCAGCTCAGGCCGGGCACCGACGTGGCGCTGTTCAACGGCCTTCTGGCGCATCTTGTGGGCAGCAGTGCCATCGACCGCGACTATGTCGCCGCCCACACTTCGGGCTTCGAGGCGGCGGTCAGCCTTGCCTGCGCCGACGCGCCGACGCCGAGGCGTGTCGCCGAAACCTGCGATCTCGACAGCGCCGAGGTGTCACGTTTCTACGACTGGTTCGCGGCGACGGCGCGCACCGTCACCGTCTACAGCCAGGGCGTCAACCAGTCGGCCCATGGCACCGACAAGGTCAATGCCATCCTCAATTGCCACTTGGCGACCGGCCGCATCGGCAGGCCGGGCATGGGGCCGTTCTCGGTCACCGGCCAGCCCAATGCGATGGGCGGGCGCGAGGTTGGCGGCCTTGCCAACCAGCTTGCAGCGCATATGGGCTTCGACGATCCCCAGGCGCCTGACAGGGTCGGCCGCTTCTGGCGCACGGTTGCCATTGCCCGCAAGCCGGGCCTGAAGGCCGTCGACATGTTCGAGGCGGCAGGCGACGGCCGTATCAAGGCGCTCTGGGTGATGGGCACCAACCCCGCCGTCAGCATGCCGGATGCCGGCAAGGTGCGCGCTGCCCTGAAGGCCTGCGAATTCGTCGTGGTCTCGGATGTCACCCGCACCGACACCAGCCAGTTCGCCGACGTGCTGCTGCCTGCCGCGGCCTGGGGCGAGAAGGACGGCACGGTGACCAATTCAGAGCGCCTGATATCGCGCCAGAAATCGTTCCTGCCGATGCCTGGCGACGTCAGGCCCGACTGGTGGATCGTCTCGCAGGTCGCCCGGCGCATGGGCTTTGCCGAAGCCTTCGACCATCGGGGCCCGGCGGCGATCTTTCGCGAGCACGCGGCACTGTCCGCCTTCGAGAATGACGGCGTCCGCCTGTTCGACATTGGCGGCCTCGCCGATATCGAGGACAGCGCCTATGATACGCTTGTGCCGCTGCACTGGCCTTTTCCCGCCCGCGCCTCGGCCAAGAGCCCACGCTTGCTTGGCGATGGCCGCTTTCCCACCGCCGACGGCCGCGCCCGTTTCGTCGCCGTTCGCCAGGAGGGCGCGGCGCTGCCGGTCGACGCGGCGTTTCCCTTGGTTCTCAACACCGGCCGTCTGCGCGACCAGTGGCACACCATGACCCGCACCGGCCGGGTGCCGCGCCTGATGGCCAATGCGCCGGAGCCGGTGATCGAGCTGAACGCTGCCGACGCCGCCGCACTTGGGGTCGCCGACGGCGATCTCGTCCGCATCGAAAGCCGCTATGGCGGCGGCCGGGCCAAGGTCGCTGCCAGCGCCGGCCAGCGGCGGGGCGAGGCTTTCCTGCCGATGCACTGGAGCGGGCGCTTTGCCGCCAACGCCGCCGCCGGGTCGTTGTCGGCGCCGGTCACCGATCCATTTTCCGGCCAGCCGGAACTCAAGCACGTCCCGGTGCGGATCGCGCGCGAGCCGGTCGCCTGGGCCGGCGTGCTGATGACCCGCCGCGATATCAGGCCGACCGGCTTTGTCCACTGGAGCCGCGCGGCGGTGGCCGGCGGCTGGGTCTATGAACTCTCCGGCACCGAACCGCCCGAACAGGGCATCCTGCTCGCCCGCCGGCTGGTCGACGTCGTGCCGGCCGACCAACTGCTCGAATACACCGACCGGCGCAGCTCGACCTTCCGTGCTGCCGCGACCGACGCGGCGGGCCGGCTCGGCGAGGCGCTGCTGGTCGCGCCGCAAGGCCATCTGCCCGAGCGCGACTGGCTGCTGTCGCTGCTCGCTTCCGCCGAGCCGCTGTCGCCGCTCGACCGCCGCGCGCTGCTGTCGGGGCGAGCGCCGGTGCCGGTGCCGTCTGTCGGCCGCATCGTCTGCTCCTGCTTCAATGTTGGCATGAACCAGCTCACCAGCGCGATCTCGGGCGGCAGCAAAAGCCTCGACGATATCGGCAAGGTGCTGAAGGCCGGCACCAATTGCGGCTCCTGCCGGTCGGAGATCAGAACGATGCTCGAGGCCTCTCGGCTGATGGCGGCGGAGTGAGCCCTCAGGGCTGGGTGGACAGGCGGACGTCTCAGAGCGCGCCGATATCGGCCTATCGGACCTTGAGTGCCGCCACGGCCGCCTCGCTGCGATGGATGTGGTCGTTCGCATCGGCCTGGCTCTGGACGAGCAGGATGAACAGCAGGTCGGTCAGGGCCAGCTGCGCGTCGCGGGCGGTGATCGACGACGAGCGGACATTGTCCTCGTCGCTGACCGAGTGAAGCACGACGTCTGAAATGGCGCTCAGCGGATTGTCCCTGAGCGAGGAGATGACGACGACGGCAGCGCCCCGCTCTTTGGCGAGTTCGGCGATGCGGACCGTCTCGATGCTGGTGCCCGAATGCGAGAATGCCAGCAGCACGTCACGCGATCCCAGCGACGCGGCGCTGGCGAGCTGTACATGGCTGTCGCTGTCGTGCAGCACGTTGCGGCCGAGCTTCATCAGCTTGATGGCGAAGTCGCGCGCCACCAGCGATGAGGCGCTGACGCCGGCGAGGTGGATGCGCTCGGCCCGGTCGAGCAGGTCGAGAACCCGCCCCACTGTCTGTTCGCTGTTGACCGACATCGTCTGCTGCATCGCCGCGAGCTTGCCGGCCACCAGCTTTTGCTGCACGGCGACGTAACCGTCGGCGCGGTCGATGCTGCCATGGACCATGCCGGGCGGCGCCTGCCATTGCTGGGCCTTGGCCTCGCTGACTGCGAGCTTCAGCTGCTGGTAGCTGGGATAACCGAGCTTCTGCGCGAATTTCACGACGCTGGACTGGCTGCGCCCCGTCTGTTCGCCCAGCGCCACCGACGACAGGCGCAGCATTTCGTCTGGATTGTCGACGATGAACTGGCCGATCTGCCGGTCGGCCGGCGCCATGGTGTCGAGCGTCGCAATGATTTTCGTGAGAACCGACATGAAGCTCCTCGGGGCTCTCTCATCGAGCTGACATCAAGGAATAGAATATTCCAGGCAAGGTTGACAGAGAAGAATATTGCGATCAACTCTCTTGTCAGTTCTGCCGGTTCGATCGGCTGCTGAACGGATTCTTTGATATGGACAAGTTGCGTATCGTCGGCGGGCAGAGGCTGCAGGGCGCGGTCGCCATTTCAGGCGCCAAGAATGCGGCCTTGCCGCAGATCGCAGCCTCGCTGCTGAGCCCGGAACCGCTCCACCTGACGAACCTGCCTGCGGTGAGCGACGTCGAAAACATGCTCGGCGTCATCACCCAGCATGGCGCCGAGATCAGCCGCCAGGGCCGCTCCGTCCATGTCGACGCGAGCAAGGCCTCGTCGCGGGAAACCAGCTACGACACGGTGCGCAAGATGCGTGCCACGGTGCTGGTGCTGGGGCCGCTGCTTGCCCGTTTCGGCAAGGCCGAGGTGTCGCTGCCCGGCGGCTGCGCCATCGGCGCGCGGCCCGTCGACATGCACATCAAGGCGCTCGGACAATTGGGCGCCGACATCGGCATTCGCGGCGGCTCGATCGTCGCCGCCGCGCCCAAGGGGCTGACCGGCGCACGCATCGTGCTCGGCTCGCCGTCGGTGGGCGCGACCGAGACGGCGATGATGGCGGCAACCGCGGCACAGGGCGAGACCGAGATCGTCAACGCCGCCCGCGAGCCCGAGGTGATGGACCTCGCCGCCTGCCTCGGCGCCATGGGCGCAAACATCGAAGGGGCGGGCACGCACCGGATCCTCGTCCAGGGCGGCACGTCCTGGCGCGCGGCCAGCCATCACACCATCCCCGACCGCATCGAGGCGGGAACCTATGCGATTGCCGCGGCGATTACAGGCGGCCAGCTCGAGCTGACCAATGCGCGACTCGAGCACATGGCGTCGGTGGTGCAGGTGCTGGAGGCGGCGGGCGTCAGCGTCTGGCCGGGCGACCGCGGGCTGATCGTCTCGCGCGACGGTCCGTTGACGCCGGTCGACGTCACCACGGAGCCATATCCGGGCTTTCCGACCGATCTCCAGGCCCAGTTCATGGCGTTGATGTGCTGCGCACCGGGCGCGTCGCTGTTGCGCGAGACGGTGTTCGAGAACCGCTTCATGCATGTGCCCGAGCTGGTTCGGCTCGGCGCCAACATCACCTTGCAGGGCACGACGGCGCTGGTGCGCGGCGGCACACCACTGCGCGGGGCGCAGGTCATGGCCACCGATCTCCGGGCGTCGGTGTCGCTGGTGCTTGCAGCCCTGGTCGCCGAGGGCGAGAGCATCGTCAATCGCGTCTACCACCTCGACCGGGGCTACGAGAGCCTCGACCGCAAGCTCCAGATGTGCGGAGCGACAATCGAGCGGCTACCCGGATGAGTGCGGTGGCGCTCCCCCGTTTCTATCTCGGCGTCGATGGCGGCGGCACCGGTTGCCGCGCCCGCATCGTCGATGCGACAGGCGATGTGCTCGGCCAAGGGCTCTCCGGTCCGGCGACGACGCGGCTCGGCATCGACGTCGCCTGGGCCTCGATCGCCCGTGCCTATGGCGCGGCCGTCGAGGAGGCCGGCTTCGGCGCAGCCGAGCTGGCGCGCACCCTTGCCGGCATCGGCCTTGCCGGCATCGGCCGCAAGGGCGCGCTGGAGGCGCTGCAGGCGCTGGAACACCCCTTCGCCGCCATCGGCTTCACCAGCGACGGCATGGGCGCCTGCCTTGGCGCCCATTCGGGCAAGGACGGCGCCATCGTCATTGCCGGCACCGGTTCGATCGGGCTGGGTTTCGTCGAGGGACGCGACCTCAGGGTCGGCGGCTACGGTTTTCCGATCTCGGATGAGGGCAGTGGCGCCGATCTCGGCCTGAAGGCGGTGCAACTGGCGCTGCGCGCCCATGATGGCCGCCACGACCGTTCGGCCCTTCTCACCGAGGTCATGCAGCGCTTCCACAACGACCCGATGGAAGCCGTGACCTGGATGGACCGGGCAACCGCCACCGATTACGCAGCACTTGCGCCCACCGTCATGCGCCACGCCGACCAGGGCGATGCCGCCGGGCGCCGCATCGTGCAGTCGGCGGCAGAGCAGATCGACACCATCGTGCGCACCCTGTTCGACAAGGGCGCGCCGCGCGTCACCCTGCTCGGCGGCCTGGCCAGCCCGCTGGAGCCCTGGCTTGCGCCCGACGTCCGCCGCCGCCTCAAGCCGGCGGACGGCGATGCCGTGTCGGGGGCGATCATCCTGGCCCGACAGCTCGACCTGATACCCATTGCCAAGGAATAATCCATTCCAAAATTTATTGACAAGAGGAATATGTCATTCTAAAACGTTAATGAAAGCCTAGGAGAACCGGCTCCACAGGCTCGTGCATCTTGAGAACCGGGCAGGTGGCGACAAGTGTCAGAACAAGCCTTGATTTCGGAACTGGGGCGTTTGGTTTCCGAGGAGCGGAACCCGCGCACCATGGATATCGACCTTTTGCCGACCATCGACGTGCTCAGGAAAATCAACGACGAAGACAAGCTTGTCGCCCATGCGGTCGAGGACGTGATTCCAGAGATCGCCGCTGCCGTTGACCGCACCATCGCCGCCTTCCGCCAGGGCGGGCGCCTGATCTATATGGGCGCCGGCACCAGCGGCCGCATCGGCGTGCTCGACGCCTCGGAGTGCCCGCCGACTTTCAGCGTGCCTGCGACCATGGTGGTCGGCCTCATTGCCGGCGGCTACAGCGCGCTGCTGAAGGCCACCGAAGGGGCCGAGGACAGCCAGACCAAGGGTGCGGAGGCGCTGGCCGACATCGAGCTGACATCCAGGGACGTCGTCGTCGGGATCGCTGCAAGCGGCCGTACGCCCTATGTCATCGGCGGTCTGAACTATGCGAAGAAGGTCGGCGCCACCGCGGTGGCTTTGTCCTGCAACCCGCAGTCGGCCATCGCTGAAATCGCCGACATCGCCATTTCGCCCGTCGTCGGCCCCGAGGCGCTGACCGGTTCGACGCGGATGAAATCGGGCACGGCCGAAAAGCTGGTGCTCAACATGCTGACCACCGCCAGCATGATCGGCATCGGCAAGACCTATGAAAACCTCATGGTCGATCTCAAGGCGTCCAACAAGAAGCTTGTTGCCCGCGCGGCCCGCATCGTCATGCAGGCAGCCGACTGCACGCTGGAGGAGGCGCAGGCAGCGCTCGCCCAGACCGACAACGACGTGAAGCTCGCCATCCTCATCGTCATGACGGGGATGGACGTCGCCACGGCGCGATCGGCGCTGGACGGCTCCAGAGGCTTCTTGCGGCAAGCAATCCAGGATGCGAAGCAGGCATCCATATGATCCGGGCCACTGATCCGGATAAGTGAGTGATCTGGGCGGCCATTCCGGCCGCCGGCGAAAGAGTAACAGGGAGGATGAAATGACCAGCAAGTTCAAGTATTTCCTAGGCGCGACGACGGCCGTGATGATCGGTCTGTCGGCGGTCGCCGGCCATGCCGATGCGGCGAACCTGCGCATGGCCTGGGCGCAGGACGCCACCGGCCTCGACCCGCACAAGCAGACCGCGTTTTCGTCGCTGCGCCTGCTCGAGCTGATCTATGAGCCGCTTGTGCGCCTCGACGCCGACCTCAAGATCATCCCCGGCATCGCGACGTCCTGGGAATTCGCGGCCGACGGCAAGCAGCTGACCTTCAAGCTCGACCCCAAGGCCAAGTTCCAGAACGGTGCCGCCGTAACCTCCGCCGACGTCAAAGCATCGTTCGAGCGTATCCTCGACGAGAAGACCGGTGCCGCCAACCGCGCCAACTATCTCTCCATCGAGAGCATCGATGCACCCGATGCCGGCACCGTCGTCTTCAAGCTGAAGCAGCCCGACGCGCCGATCCTGACCGCCATGACCGACACCAATTCGTCGATCGTCCCGGCAAGCGAGATCGCGGCCGGCACCATCGGCACCAAGGCTGTCGGCTCGGGTCCGTTCAAGCTCGAGAAGTGGGACCCCAATTCCAAGGCTGCACTTGTCGCCAACAAGGACTGGGCCGGGGGTGCTACCGGCGTCGACGGCATCGAGATCAGCGTATTGCCCGACGAAACCGCGATCCTCGCGGCCATGCGCACGGGCCAGGTCGACTTCGCGCTGCTCAACGACCCGCTGATCGCGACGCTGGTGCCCAACGAGCCGAAGCTCCAGCTCAACCGTGCGCCGCTGCTCGCCTACCACGTGCTGCAGCTCAACCCGGCGCGCAAGCCGATGAACGAGCTTGCCGTGCGCCAGGCCATCTCCTGCGCCGTCGACCGCAAGGCGGTGCTCGACACGGCCTCCCTCGGCGAAGGCCAGGTGACCGGGCCGATTACCGCACCGTTCTTCGCGTCCGATCCGAATTCGCTGTTCTGCTACAAGCAGGACTTGGAGAAGGCCAAGAAGCTGATGGCCGATGCCGGTTTTGCCGATGGCTTCAGCGCCACCGTGATCGCTGCCACCGGCGAGCCGCCGACGGCTGCCGCCGAAGCCCAGGTGCTGCAGTCGCAGCTGGCCGAGATCGGCGTCAAGCTCGACATCAAGATGATGGAGCTCAACGTCTATGTCGACACCTGGCTGAAGGGCGACTTCGACATGGCGGTGGCGCTGAATGGCGGCCGTCCCGACCCCTACACCATGTACAACCGCTACTGGACCAAGAACGGCAACCTGCAGAAGGTTTCCAACTTCGCCGACGACACGCTCGACAAGCTGCTGCAGGACGGCCGCGCCGAGACCGATCCGGAAAAGCGCAAGGCGATCTTCGCCGAGTTCGACAAGCAGCTTGCCGAAAAGGCGCCGTGGATCTGGCTCTACACCGGCTATGGCTACACCGCCCAGCAAAAGAACGTGCAGGGTTTTGTGCCGATGCCGACCGGCTCGCTGGTCAGTCTCGGCAAGGTCACCATCCAGTAGCAACTGCGTTTTGGGCGGCGGGCATCTCCCTGTCGCCGCCCGAAGGCGGTCGCCGTTGAGCCGATGGCGACCGCCCTTGAATCCGCGACCGGCCTTTGCCGGTCCAGCCCGGGAACCGCAACGGCTCCCCAACTCCAGATGGTCCTTACGCCATGAGTTACGTGATACGTCGCCTGCGGGCCTTTCCCCTGGTGCTGATCGGCGTCTCGATCATCGTCTTCATCGCCATCCGGCTGGTGCCGGGCGATTCCATCACCGCCATGCTGGGAACCGAGGCCGGACTTCTGACGCCGCAGCAGCGGGATTCGCTGGCCATCTATTTCGGCATCGACCAACCCTGGCCGGTCCAGTACTGGCGCTGGTTCACCGGCCTGTTCAGCGGCGACCTCGGCATATCGGTGACCTACGGCAAGCCGGTGCTGTCAGTCATCCTCGAACGCTTTCCGCTGACGCTTGAACTGGCACTTCTGGCCATGCTGATCGCGCTGTCGATCGGCGTTCCGGCCGGCATCTTCGCCGCCACCCGCAACGAGCGTCCCGCCGATCTCGGCGTTCGCATCGCTGCCATGATCGGCCAGTCGACGCCGAGCTTCGTCGTCGGCCTCGTCATCATCTACATCCTGTCGGCCGGCTTCGGCGTGCTGCCCACCATGGGGGCGTTCACCCCATTCTGGCAGGATCCGTTGCAGAATCTCGGCCAGATGATCCTGCCGGCAATCACGCTCGGCTGTGCCTTTGCGTCTTCGGTTACCCGCGTCACCCGCTCGGCCATGCTCGATGTTTTGAGCGACGACTATGTGCGCACGGCACGCTCCAAGGGTGCGTCCGAACGCAGTGTGGTCTGGCGCCACGCCTTGCCCAATGCGCTTGTACCCGTGGTCACGCTGAGCGGCATCGAGTTCGGCTACTTGCTCGGCGGCGCCGTCATCGTCGAACAGATCTACGCCTTGCCTGGCCTCGGCCGCATGGTGCTGGAAGCCATCCTGCAGCGCGACTACGCGCTGGTGCAGGGCGCGGTGCTGTTCATTGCCCTCAACTTCATGATCGTCAATCTGCTCGTCGACCTCGCTTATGCCGCGCTCGACCCCCGTATTCGCCTGGAGGGCCGTTGATGCGTGTCGTGAAGGCCATTCTTTCGCATCCGAGCGGCCGCATCGGCGGCGTCATCGTGCTGGTCTATCTGCTCGTCGCCCTGCTCGGCGCCGTCGGCCTGACCCCGCATGACCCCTTGATGCAGTACCGCATCGACCGCCTGCATGCGCCGACATCGTCCTACTGGATGGGCACCGATCTGTTCGGCCGCGACGTCATGAGCCGCCTGATGAAGGGCATCGGCCAGTCCTTCACCGTGGCGTTCTTCTCCGTCGCGCTCGCCACGCTCGCCGGCACGGTGCTCGGGCTCACGGCCGCCTGGTACGGCAAGGGCTGGGATACGGTGATGATGCGGTTCATGGACGTGCTGCTGGCTTTCCCGGCGATCCTGCTGGCGCTGCTCATCGTCACCATCGTCGGCCCCGGCACCTGGACCAGCGTTGCCGCCATCAGCATCGTCTACACCCCGATCTTCACACGCGTGGTGCGCGGCCCGGCGCTGTCGCTCAAGGCGCGCGACTTCGTCGATGCCGCCCGCACCTTCGGCTCCAGCCGCAGCTACATCCTGACCCGGCACCTGCTGCTCAACCTGGTGGCGCCTTTGACCGTGCAGGTGACTTTGGCGCTCGCCTGGGCGCTGCTGACCGAAGCCGGCCTCAGCTTCCTCGGCCTCGGCACCCAGCCGCCGGCCTCGTCGCTCGGCCTTATGCTGAGCGATGCCCGCAACCTGATGGAGCAGGCGCCGTGGCTGCTGGCCTTTCCGGCCGTCGCCATCATGCTCTCGATCCTCGGTTTCAACCTTCTCGGCGATGCGCTGCGCGACATCCTCGACCCCAAGACGAGGAGGGCGTGACGATGGCGCCTGATATGAAGCCGATCCTTTCGGTCCGCGACCTGCATGTCAGTTTCGGCCCGGCGGCCAGCGCCAAGGAGGTTGTCCACGGCGTCAGCTTCGACCTCGGCGTCGGCGAGGTGCTGGCGATCGTCGGCGAGAGCGGTTCGGGCAAGTCGGTGACGGCGCTGTCGACCAACCGCCTGATCGATTATGCCGGCGGCCGCATCACCAGCGGCACCATCGAATTGCTGCGCGCCGACGGCAGCGTGCTCGACGTCACCGGCGCCGGCCGGCAGGAGCTGACCGGCATCCGCGGCGCCGAGATCGGCGTCATCTTCCAGGAGCCGATGACCTCGCTCAATCCGGTGCTGACCATCGGCGCCCAGATCGAGGAATCGTTCCGCCTGCATCGCGGCCTGACCGGCGCGCAGGCGCGCACCGCTGCGCGCGAGGCGCTCGAGCGGGTGCGTATTCCCGATGCCGAGCGCCGGCTCAAGGCGACGCCGAACGAGCTGTCGGGCGGCATGCTGCAGCGGGTGATGATCGCCATGGCGCTCGCCTGCAATCCGCGCCTGCTGATCGCCGACGAGCCTACGACCGCACTCGACGTGACCGTCCAGGCGCAGATCATGGCGCTGCTGGCCGAACTCAGGCGCGAGACCGGCATGTCGATGATCTTCATCAGCCACGACATCGGACTTGTCGCCGGCATCGCAGACCGCGTCATGGTGATGCAGGACGGCAGGGTCGTCGAACAGGGCGACCTGAGCGACATCCTCGACAAGCCGCAACATCCATACACGCAGCATCTCTTGCATGCGGTGCCGCATTTCTCCAGCGGCGTCGCGGCACGGACCGACGGCGCCCGCATGACGGAGCCGCTGCCCAGGCCGATGCTCGAAGTCGACGAACTCGTCGTGCGCTATCCGCTGAAGGGCGGCTGGTTCAGCAAGCCGGTGGGGGCTGTGCATGCCGTCGACGGCGTCGGCTTCGACCTGTTGCCGGGCGAGACGCTGGCGATCGTCGGCGAAAGCGGTTCCGGCAAGTCGACGACCGCGCGCGCCGTGCTCGGCCTGGTGTCGCCGACGCGCGGGGCGTTTGCCGTCGAAGCCCAGGCGGCGCGCCCCGGCCAGAGCCGGCTGCCGGTGCAGATGGTGTTCCAGAACCCCTATGCCTCGCTCAATCCGCGCCTCACGGTCGAGCAGATTCTGGCCGAGCCGGTGATCGCCACCGGCACGCCCATCGACGTCAAGGTTCGTGACAGGATGGCAGCATTGCTCAAGCGCGTCGGCCTGCCCGAGGACAGCCTTGCCCGCTATCCGCACCAGTTCTCCGGCGGCCAGCGCCAGCGCCTGTGCATTGCGCGTGCGCTGATGCTCAATCCGTCTGTCGTGGTGCTCGACGAGGCGGTCTCGGCGCTCGACGTTTCTGTCCAGGCGCGCGTGCTCGAGCTGCTGGTCGACCTGCAGCACGAATATGGTCTCGCTTATCTCTTCATCTCGCACGACATGGCCGTCGTCGAGCGCATCGCGCATCGTGTCGCGGTGATGTATGCCGGGCAGATCGTCGAGATCGGCGATGCCAAATCGGTGCTGTCCGACCCGCAGCACCCCTACACCAGGAAGCTCATCGAGGCCGTGCCGACAATCGACCGCCGCAAGCAGCATTTCGAGCTCGACACCCGCCAGGTGCCGTCGCTGGTGCGTCCGGTCGGCTACGAGCCGCCTGCCGCGACATGGATGCAATACGGCGCCGACCACAAGGTCCGCGCCGAGGCCTGAGGGAAGCGAACATGGCCAGCCACGACATCGCCCAGCGTTTCGAGCGTGCATTCGTCCCGCTCGAACAGGCCGTCGCCGCTGGTCGGATTCCCGGCGGGGTGATGGGGGTCGTCGACAAGGACGGCCGGCGCTTCTCCCGTGCCATCGGCCATGCGCAACGCCTGCCGTCCGAGCGACCGATGCGCGAAGTGAGCTGGTTCGACCTGGCGTCCTTGACCAAGGTGATCTTTACCACGCCGCGCATCCTGGCGCTGGCCGAGGCAGGCAGCATCGACCTCGACGCGCCCCTGACGACGGTGCTGCCGGACTTGCGACAATATGATGCCGACGCCTGGGAACGGCAGGTCACCTTCCGCCAGTGCCTCGGCCACCAGACGCCGTTCCCGGCAGTCGAGCCGATCTACACCTATGGCCGCGATCCCGACCTCCTCAGGACATTTGTCCTGCAGCGCCAGTGGCGGAAGCTGGAGGCGCCTGTCTATTCCGACATCAACTTCATCCTGCTCGGCTTTGCCATGGAGCGCCTGTCGGGTACCTGGATCCGCGGCATGGATGCCGGCCCGGGCTTTGCCTTTTCGGCCGATCCCGACCAGTCGGCGGCGACCGAGGACTGCACCTGGCGCCACCGGGTGCTGTCGGGCGAGGTCCATGACGACAATTGCGCAGCACTTCAGGGGGCGGGCCATGCCGGCCTGTTCGGCACGGCGGCTGCGGTGCTCGATTTCGCCCACGGCCTGCTCGACGGCAGCGGCGCCTCCGCCGACACGATCGCGCTGATGCGCACGCCGCTTTCGGACAAGCGCACGCATGGCTGGGAGCATGCTCATGCCGGCTGGTCCGGCGGCGACCGCTGCAGCGCAGCCACAATCGGCCATACCGGATTTACCGGCACCGGCCTGTGGATCGATTTCGACGCCGGCCGCGCCTGGACCCTGCTCACCAACCGCATCCACCCGACGCGTCATTTCGACAGCGGCATATCGGATCTGCGCCGCCAGGTCGGCGACATCATGACAGGAGCTTGAACATGCAACCCATCTGGTCGGTCGGGCTGATGACCGGAACCGTGCTCGACGGCAACATCGACGTCGCCCTGCTCAAGACCGACGGCGAGCGCATCGAGGCCTTCGGTCCTTACGCGCTGGTGCCTTACGAGGCGTCCGTCCGGCCGATGCTGGAGCAGGCCCAGGCCGAGGCCAGGGTCTGGAACTTCGAGGGGCCGGAGCCGGCGATCTTCGCTGCGGCCGAAGAGGCGCTGACCCGCGCCCAGTCCGCCGCCGTCCGCCAGGTCGTCGAGGGCGCCGGCATGGCGATGGCAGAGATCGGCGTCGTCGGCTTCCACGGCCAGACGGTGCTGCATCGCGGCCCGCAGAAAGGCGGCCTGCCGGGCGAGACCCGCCAGCTCGGCGATGGCCAGCTGATGCAGTCGCTGCTCGGCACCAAGGTGGTCTATGACTTCCGCACAGCCGACATCCGCGCCGGCGGGCAGGGTGCGCCGCTGGCCGCCGCCTACCACGCCGCACTGCTCGGCACGGCAGGCGCGAGCGGCGACAGCGCCATCCTCAATCTCGGCGGCGTCGGCAACGTCACCTGGTGGGACGGCAAGTCCGACCTTGTCGCCTTCGACACCGGCCCGGCCAACGCGCCGATCAACGACTTCGTCAAGGCGCGGGGGCTGGGCGAGATGGACCGCGGCGGGGCGCTCGCCGCCGCCGGCAGCGTCGACGAGGCGCGCCTCGCGCGCCTGCTCGAACACCCCTATCTCACGGCTGCCTATCCTAAGTCGCTCGACCGCTTTGACTTCACCGCTGCGATGGCCGACGGGTTGAGCAACGAGGACGGTGCTGCCACCCTGACCGCCTTCAGCGCGTCCTGTGTCGGCAAGGCGCTCGATCTTCTGCCGCAGCGGCCGACGAGGCTGTTCGTCTCGGGCGGCGGCCGCCACAACCCGACCTTCATGGCGATGCTGGGCAAGCGGGCGGGCGTCGAGGCGGTTTCCGCCGACACCATCGGCTGGCGCGGCGATGCCGTCGAAGCCGAGTGCTTCGCCTTCCTCGCCGTGCGTGTCCTGCGCGGCCTGCCGATCAGCTTCCCGAGCACGACCGGCGTGCCGCAGCCGATGACCGGCGGCCGCATCGCCGGCTGACCGGTTGCAGGCTGCCAACCGCAAGGCAGCCAGTCAGGTCGCCGGCTGGAGCGGCTTGGACAGAAAGGTCCGCGTGCGGCCTTTGGGGAAATCCGCCAGCTCGCCGAACGGCTTGTAGCCCTGGCGCTGATAGACCTTCAGCGCCGTCGGGTTGAAGGTGTCGATATAGGCCCCGTGGCAGCCGCGCCGGGTGGCCTCGTCCTCGGCGGCCTCAAGCATGCGTGCGGCCATGTTCTGGCCGCGCAGGCTGTCGTCCACCCAGAGCCACTGTATGTAGAGCCAGCCCCAGGCGGTGTAGCCCGATATGCCGGCCAGGAGTTTTTGGTGCTCGTCGCGGACGGCAACGATCAGCGCCTGCTTTTCCGCCGGGCCGACATCCCCTGAATTGAAGGTGGCGAGGCGTTCGCCGATGATGTCGAGCTCGTCGGAGGAGGGGGCATCGAGGGCGGTGATGGTGCAGGTCATTGAGGGGATCCCGTGGCGGATCCTTCTAGCAGGAAAATCCTGACGCGCCGCATGTTAGGGCCGTGGCCAGCGACAAATTCCTGTGCGCGAGGCGGCACGACGCCCGACCCCTGGGGCCGGGCGCCTGCCGGTCATGAGCTGCAGTTCCCGGGACTGCTTGTCTGGGTACTACTGCTTCTGGGCATAGGTCGGCTTGCCGTCGTCGCCTCGCTTCCATTCATAGATGACGTAGTCGGGGCGGGTGATGTCGCCCTTGGCGTCGTAGCCGATGTCGCCGATCGCCGTCGTCCAGGGACCATTGGCCCGCATCGTCTCGGCGACCTTCTGGGCGTCGTCGGCCGCGCCCGTCTTGGTTATGGCGGCGGCGATGATCTGGACGGCGGCGTAGGAATACAAGGTATAGGCTTCCGGCTCGAAACCCTTGGCCCGGAAGTTCTCGACCAGACCCTTGGCTGCCGGATTCTTGCGCGGATCGGGCGAGAAGGTGTTGAGCGTGCCGACCACGGAGTCGCCGGCGATCGAGGCGAGCTCGTTCGACACCATGCCGTCGCCCGAGAACAGGATAGCCTTCAGCCCCTGGTCGGCCGACTGGCGCATGATCAGGCCGGCCTCGGTGTGCAGGCCGCCGAAATAGATCAGGCTGACGCCGGCCTGCTTCAGCTTGCCGATGAGGGCCGAGAAATCCTTGTCGCCGATATTGATGCCTTCATACAGCACCTCGTTGATGCCGTTGCCGTTGAGCACCGCCTTGGCGACGTCGACAAGGCCCTGGCCATAGGGGCTCTTGTCGTGGATCATCGCGATCTTGGCGTCCTTGAAATTGGCGGCGATGTAGTCGCCGGCGACCTTGCCCTGCTGGTCGTCGCGGCCGCAGGTGCGGAAGGTGTTCCACAGGCCGCGCTCGGTATATTGCGGATTGGTCGAAGCCGGCGAAATCTCGAGCACGCCATTTTCGGCATAGACCTCGGACGCCGGGATCGAAACGCCCGAATTGAAGTGGCCGACGACATATTTGACGCCGTCGGCGACGAATTTGTTGGCCACCGAAATGCCCTGCTTCGGATCGGAAACGTCGTCGCCGACCTGGATCCTGATCTGCTCGCCGAGCACACCGCCGGCGGCGTTGATGTCGGCGGCGGCCTGCTCGGCGCCCTTCTGGAACTGCGCCCCGAAGGCGGCGTTCGGGCCGGTGATCGGGCCGGCGACGCCGATCACGATGTCGGCCCAGGCCGTGCCGCCAAAGGCGACCAGCGCGGTCAAGGCAACTGCTGACAACAGCGATTTTTTCATCTGAAGACTCCCATTGGTATTGTGGGCGTTGGTTGATGCCTTGCCGCGATGCCCACGCTCGCTGGCAAGGCTGACCGTTCCGGACCTGCCGCCGGTGTTCCCTTGTTGAACGGCGGCCTTCTCCTTGCGGCCGTCTAGGACGTCAGTTCCACGGCCATCGCGGTCGCCTCGCCGCCGCCGATGCAGACCGAAGCGATGCCGCGCCGCAGCCCGTGCTGGCGCAGCGCCGACACGAGCGTGACGAGGATGCGCGCCCCCGAGGCGCCGATCGGATGGCCAAGCGCGCAGGCGCCGCCATGGACGTTGACCTTGTCGCGCGGCAGGTCGAGCTCGCTCATCGCGACCATCGGCACCACGGCGAAGGCCTCGTTGATCTCGAAGAGATCGACGTCCTCGATACGCCAGCTGACCGTCTCGCAGAGCTTGCGCATGGCGCCGACCGGTGCCGAGGTGAAGAGATTGGGCGCCTGGGCGTGGGTGACGTGGCCGCGAATTGTTGCGAGAGGGGTGAGGCCGGCTCTGTCCGCCGCCGAGCGGCGCATCAGCGCGAGGGCCGCGGCACCATCCGAGATCGACGAGGAGTTGGCTGCCGTCACCGTGCCGCCGTCGCGAAAGGCCGGTTTCAGCAAGGCGATCCTGTCGGGGCGGGCCTTTTGCGGCTGCTCGTCGTCGCCGACCAGCCGATCGGCCTTGCCGTCCGGTGCCGTGACCGGAACGATCTCGTCGCGAAAGCTGCCGTCGGCGATGGCCTGCCGTGCCCTGTCGAGCGACTCCAGCGCAAACGTGTCCTGAGCATCGCGCGTGAAGCCATAGGCCTCGGCGCAGTCCTCGGCGAATGTGCCCATCAGGCGCCCCTCGTCATAGGCGTCCTCGAGGCCATCGAGATACATGTGGTCGACGAGGCGATGATGCCCGATGCGGTAGCCCGAGCGTGCGCGGTCGAGCAGATAGGGTGCGTTCGACATGCTCTCCATGCCGCCGGCGACGATCGTCCTGGCCGATCCCGCGGCGATGAGGTCGTGCGCCAGCATCGCCGACATCATGCCGGAGCCGCACATCTTGTTGACGGTGGTGGCGCCTGTGGCGAGCGGCAGCCCGGCTGCAAGCGCTGCCTGGCGCGCCGGCGCCTGGCCTTGGCCGGCGGTCAGGACACAGCCCATCAGCACCTGGTCGACAAGGCCGGTGTCCAGCCCGGACCTCTCCAGGACGGCGCGGATGGCTGCCGCTCCAAGCTGCGGGGCGGTGACCTCCTTCAGGCTTCCGAGGAAGCCGCCAAGCGGTGTCCTGGCTGCCCCTGCTATGACCACCGGATCATGACTGTTCACCCAGCTCTCCTCCTGCATGTGCTCAGCGCGGCGCCATGCGCAGCGCGCCGTCGAGGCGGATAACCTCGCCATTCAGCATGGTGTTCTGGCAGATGTGCCTGACCAGCCCGGCATATTCGTCAGGGCGGCCGAGGCGCGGCGGGAACGGTACGCTGGCGCCGAGCGCGTCCCGCACCTCCTGCGGCATCGCTGCCATCATCGGCGTCTCGAATATGCCCGGCGCGATGGTGACGACGCGCACGCCGTGGCGGGCCAGTTCGCGGGCGACGGGCAAGGTCAGCGCGACGACGCCGCCCTTCGACGCGGCATAGGCGGCTTGGCCGATCTGGCCGTCGAAGGCGGCGATGGAGGCGGTGTTGATGATGATGCCGCGCTCGCCATCGGTGTCGGCTTCACCCTTGACCATGACGCTTGCGGCAAGCCGCAACATGTTGAAGGTGCCCAAGAGATTGACGGCGACGGTCCGGGCGAAGCTGTCGAGGCCATGCGGTGCGTCGCGGCCGATGACCCGTTCGCCCGGTGCGATGCCGGCGCAGTTGACCAGCCCGTGGATGCCGCCGAACATCTCCTCGGCATGTCTCACCGCGGCGAGGCCGTCGGCTTCGCTGGTGACGTCGGCGCGAAAGAAAAGCGCCTTGCCGCCGAGTTCCGCGGCCGTCTTCTCGCCGGCGGAAGCGTTGACGTCGATGGTGAGCACGCTGGCGCCCGCCTCGGCAAGCATCCGGGCGACGGCCGCGCCCAGCCCCGAGCCCGCTCCCGTTACCAGAAAGACCTTGTCCCTGATCTGCATTTTTCGGCCCGGATGCGTTGTTCTTGCCGACATGTTGCAACGAAGCCAGGTGGCCGACGATGACCGCCGCGCTCAGATTTGGTGATCGATTTTGCAATGTTTGCTGTTCGCCGCGGCCCGGGCGTAGGGCGCGAGCGGGCCGAGCGACGGGCCGTCCTCGGCCTCGGCCATGGCGCCGGCCTCGCGGCGAAACGAAGCCGGGCTCCGGCCAGTCCATTTGTGGAAGGCGCGATGAAAGGCGCTCGGTTCGGAAAAGCCGATGTCGGCGGCGACGTCGGCGACGGAGCGGCTGCCGCTCAGCAGCGCCTCCATCGCCAGCGCGCGGCGCATCTCGTCCTTGATCGAGCGATAGGTCTGGCCCTCCAGCTGCAGCCGGCGGCGCAGGGTCGGCTCCTGCATGCGCATGCCGGTGGCCAGGTTGCCGAGGCTCGGCCAGGCCGACGGAAGCATGTTGTGCAGGCGTCCGCGGATCGCCGCCGAAAGCCCTTCGTCATGGCGATAGCGCACCAATATGTTGGCCGGCGCCTGGCGCAGGAAGTCGCGCAGGGCGGCGCTGTCGCGGATGACGGGCAGCCTGAGGAAGTCGGCGTCGAAGACCAGCCGCGTCTCGGGCTGGTCGAAGCGCACCGGGGCGCCGAAGAACAGGCGATAATCGGTTCCGGTCGGCGGCGCGCTGCATTTGAAATCGACCCAGCGGATCGGCAGGCGCCGGCCTACGAGCCAGCAGTTCAGGCCATGCACGATGATCCAGAAGGTACGGTAGGCAAAGGCGGAGCGCAGCGGGCCGGCATCGCGCAGGGTGACCTCCGCCAGTCCGTCTCGGACGATCAGTTCGCCATGCGGATCGTCGAGCACGACACGCAGGAAGCGCAGGCTGCGCCGCAGCGCATGCTCGAGCGTCGTTGTCGTCAGCACCGCATGGCACAAAAGGGCAAAGCTGCCCGAGCGCATCGGCCGCGCGCCTTCGCCGAAGAACTCGTCGTCCATGGCCTCGGCCACCGCCCGCCAGAGCGCGCCATACTGCCGGGCGGAGATCGGTTCCGAGATGATGGGCGGCAGCCCCAGCTGCGCCAGCAGAGGCGCTATGGGAACGTCGTGGCGGCGCAGGCATTCGAGCGTATCGTCGACGAAACAGGGGGCGACCATCCGACGTTCCACCGCATCTGCTCCCGCGCTAACGCTCACCCCGGTCGAAAGTGGCAGGCCCCACGCCGCGCTGGCGCAAGGTGTTCCGCGCCACCTTCTCCGTCGGCGTTCGCGGCAACGGCGTGTCGGTGATCTCGATGTAGCGCGGCACCATGTGACGGGGCGCGAGGTCCCTGAAATGGTCGAGCAGGTCGGCCGCCTCCACCGTCGAGCCGGCGCGCCGCAGGGCAACGACCATGATGTCCTCTTCGGTGAATTCGGAAGGGATTCCGAAAGCAGCACTTTCCAGAATGTCGGGGTGTTTTTCGGCGACCGTCTCCAACTCATAGGCGGAGATGTTTTCGCCGCGGCGGCGGATCGCCTCGTTCAGCCGATGCTTGAAATAGAGCCAGCCATCCTTGTCCATGTAGCCGGCGTCGCCCGAGTGGTACCAGAGGTTCCGGAGCGTCTGCACCGTCTTGGCCTCTGCGCGGTAGTAGCCGGAAAACATGCTCCAGCTCTTGGTCGGGCGCGAGACGATCTCGCCTATGCTGCCGGGCGGCAGCGGCCTGTCGGCATCGTCGACGATCGCCACCTGCCAGTCCGGATGCGGCCGGCCGCAGGACCCGGGACGGGTCTCGTCCACCGTATCAAGCGTCACGAAGCTGGTTTCGGTCTGGCCGTAGCCGGTGACGAGCCGCATGTCGAAGCGGCGTTCGAAGGCCTCCCTGTCTGCTACCATCGGAATGCACTGACACACCCGGACGGGATTGTCGCGGTCGGCGTCCGATGGCTGGGCACGCATCAGGATGACGGCCATCGCGCCGAGCAGATTGGTCGCGGTTGCGCCGCTGGCGCGGAGCTGATCCCAGAACCTGGAGGCGCTGAAGCTTTCGACCAGCGTCGTTTTGGTGCCGTAGATCAGCGGCAGCAGCACGCCGAACATCTGCGCATCGGTGTGAAACAGCGGCAGCGCGGAGAAATAGCTGTCGCTGCCGGTGTAGCCGAGATTGGACGCCATCGCCGCCGCCCAGGAATAGCAATGATGGTGCGACATCAATGCCCCCTTGGCCGGGCCCGTCGTGCCGGAGGTGTAGAGGATCGCCATCGGGTCGGCGTAGTGGACGTCGACGAGGTCGAAGCCCAATTGCGGTGCCATGCAGTCGTCGAAGGCGACGATGCGGTCGATCCTGATGCCCGCCGCCCGCGCCTCGGCGGGATCCGTGCCGACGAGGATCAGCGTCCGCAGGCTGGGCAGATTGTCCTGGACCTTGGCCAGCTCGGCCAGCGCGCCGGCGTCCGCAACCAGCACCTCGGCGCCGCAATTGTTCAGGTTGTGGCAGAGCAGGTCGCCCTTCAAGCCGGGATTGGTCGGCACCTCGATCGCCCCCAGGCTCGCTGTCGCAAACCACAGCGCGACGAGTTCGAACGAGTTGGGCAACAGCATCGCCACGCGGTCCGAGCGGCCCACGCCGAGCTGGCGCAGGCCGCGCGCCAGCCGGCTCGACACCTGCAGCATCTCCTCGAAGCTTGCGCTTCGCCCGCAGACGTCGATGAACGACTTGTTGCCGAAGCGCTCGGCCTGGCGCAGCAGGATCCGCGGCAGCACCCGGCTCTCCAGCTCGTTGTCGTTCTTACCCGGTATGTAGGCGGGGGAAAAGACGCTCGATGTCATGGCGCGTTCAGAACCTTTTTGCCCGGGCCTGCGCTTCGGCGGAGAGGAAGCCGCTGACCGTGGCCCTGGTCTCGAGCGCCATGGCAGCGGCGAGCGAGGAGTGGAAACCTTCGTTGATGGCGTGCTTGATGTCGGCGACCGCCTCCTCGGGCCGCGCGGCGATCGCCAGCGCCAGCGTCCTTGCCGCCTCGAGCAGCTCGGCCTCGGCAACCAGCTTCCAGGCGATGCCGACCTCGACCGCCTTGGCCGCATCGTGGCGTTCGCCGAGGATCATCAATTCCTTGGCGATCTGCGGCCCGACCTGCTTGGTCAGAAGTGCTGTCACCCCGCCTGTCACGAACAGGCCGTAGCCGACCTCGGGGAAGAACCAGCGCGTGGTGTCGGCAAACAGCCGGAAGTCGCAATTGACCACCCATTCCAGCGCGCCGCCGACGCACCAGCCATGCACCGCGGCAATGACGATCTTGCGCGACTGCATGATCTGCAGCGTGATCTGCTGGATGGACTCGACCCAGGCCTGCGTCGCCGCTTCCGACGTGGTCTGCGCGTCGAGATCCTTGAGATCGTCGCCGGAGCAGAAGGCGCGGCCTTCGCCATGCAGGATGACGACGCGGGTGGCCGTCCTCGCTTCGGCTGCCGCCAGTGCTGCCGAAAGCTGGTTGACGAGGTCGCCATTCATGGCGTTGAGCCGTTCCGGCCGGTTCAGCCTGATCCAGCTGATGGCGCCGTCGTCCGTCGAAATGACTGCTGGTGTCATGATGGGGTCCTCATACGATCATCGGTTCGGCATAGGAGCCCCAGACTTCTCTCAGCGCGCTGCAGATCTCGCCGAGCGTCGCGCGCGCCTTCACCAGCTCGATCGTCTTGGGCAGCAGGTTGATGTCGTCTGACTGGGCCTGTTCGGCGAGCTCGGCCAGCAGCTGCTTGACCAGTCCGTTGTCCCTTTCGGTCCGCACCGCGTTGAGGCGGTCGATCTGCAGCTGGGTGCACTGGTCGTCATAGGGATGGATGTGGACCTCGGCGGAACCGCTGGTCTCGTCGACATGCCGGTTGACGCCGACCGAGACCTTTTCGCCGCTGTCGATCTTCTTGAAGGTGGCATAGGCGGAATCGGCCAGCTTCTGCTGGAACCAGCCTTCCTCGACCAGTTTGATGGCGCCGCCGCGCTCCTTGACCTCGTCCAGCACCTTCCAGATTTCGGTCTCCATGTCATGCGTCAGGCGCTCGACGAAATAGGAGCCGCCGAGCGGATCGATCACCGACGTCACGTTGATTTCGTCGCGGATGATCTGCTGCGTCCGGATCGCCAGCTTCATCGCCTCCTCGGTCGGGATGGCGAAGGCCTCGTCGAGGCCATTGGTGTGCATGCTCTGGCAGCCGCCGAGCACCGCGCCCAAAGCCTGGATCGCCGTGCGCATCAGGTTGTTGTGGTGCTCGACCTTGGTCAGGCTCATTGCCGCTGTCTGCACATGCACCCTGAGGCGCATCGATTCCGGCTTCTTGGCGTGGAACTGCTCGGACATGATCCTGGCGTAGACCCGCCGGGCCGCCCTGAACTTGCAGATTTGTTCGAAGAAATCCTGGTGGCTGATGAAGAAGAACGACAGCCGCGGCGCGAAGTCGTCTATGTCCATGCCGGCGGCGATGACCTCCTCGCAATAGGCAATGGTGAAGGCCATGATGAAGGCGATCTCCTGCAGCGCATTGCCGCCGACATCGGAGAGATGGTAGCCGCTGAGGCTGATCGGATTGAGCTTCGGCGTCGTCTTCGCGCTGTGCATGATCAGGTCGCGCAGCAGCCTGACGGCCGGCCGTACCGGGTAGATCCATTCCTTCTGGGCGACATATTCCTTGAGCGGGTCGGCCTGCAATGTGCCGGTCAGCTTGGTTAGGTCGTAGCCGCGCCTTTCCGCGACCGCGACGAACATCGCGTAGATCACCCAGGCTGAGGGGTTGATGGTCAGCGACACCGAGATCTTTTCGAGGTCGATGCCGTCGAACAGGCGGTCGACGTCGTCGACCGTGTCGATCGCCACGCCGACGCGCCCGACCTCGCCGAAGGCCATCGGATCGTCCGAATCGAGGCCCAGCAGCGTCGGCAGGTCGAAGTCGGTCGACAGCCCGGTCTGGCCGGTCTGGATCATGTATTTGTAGCGCTGGTTGGTCGCCTCGGGATTGCCGAAGCCGGCGACCTGCCGGATGGTCCAGGGGCGGCCGCGATACATCGTCGGATAGGCGCCCCGGGTGAAGGGATAGGCGCCCGGAAATCCGAGATCGCCGGCCGGGATGCCGGCGACGTCGGCGGCGGTGTAGATCCGCTTCAGCGGAATGCCGCATTCCGTCTCATAGGCCGCCTTTTCCTCGGGCCTGCTGTTCAGCGTGGCCGCGAGTTCGTTGGCTTCCCACGCGGCCTGCTTTTCCCTGATGTCCTCGATCGCCTCGGCTGAGAACAGATTCATGCCAGCACCTCATTGTCCCAACCCAGCAAAAGGCAGGCGGCGGCGGACGGATCCGTGGTCCGGCTCACCACCGCCTGAACGTGGGCCTCGAGTTCGCCTGTGTCGCGTTTGAACCTGTCCTGGAAAAGCTGCCGGGCGGTGCCCAGGATCCGCGTCCTGCCGATGCTGCGCTCGCGCTCGCGCAGCTCGCCGCTGTCCCTGAGATGGTCCCAATGCCTTGAGATGGCGTCCTTCAGCTCGTTGATCCGCTCGCCCGACAGCGAGCTGACCGGCAGAACGGGCGTCTGCCAGTCCGACCCCGGTCTTGCAGGTCCGAGGCTCATCATGCCGCGCAGGGCCGCGACCGTTGCCGATGCGTCGGGCCTGTCGCTCTTGCTGACGGCATGGATGTCGGCAATTTCGAGGATGCCGGCCTTGATCGCCTGGATGTCGTCGCCAAGTCCCGGCGCCGACAGCACCACGATGGTGTGGGCGGCAGTGACGACTTCGACCTCGTCCTGTCCGACCCCGACGGTTTCGATGATGATCGGCGAATAGCCGGCGGCATCGAGGACATCGACGGCCTGAAGCGTCGCGCGGGCCAGGCCGCCGAGATGTCCGCGCGTCGCCATGCTGCGGACGAAGGCCTGGCAGGATTGCGCCGCCTCGCTCATCCGCACCCGGTCGCCGAGGATGGCGCCGCCGGAAAACGGGCTGCTCGGATCGACGGCAACCACGCCGACCTTGTGCCCGTCTGCGGCAAAGGCCCTGATCAGGGCGGCGACCAGCGTCGACTTGCCGGCGCCGGGAACACCGGTGATGCCGAGCACATGGGCCTTGCCGCTGTGGCGGTAGATCTCGGCCAGCGCCTCGGCTGCCTCGGCATATCCTGCCTCAGCCCGGCTGATCATCCGGGCGACCGCCAGCACGCTGCCCCTGAGCACTTCCGGCACGAGGGCCGCCGAAGGCACATAGGCCGTTCGCCGGGCGGGCCGGGATGAGGCGAACGCCGTCATTTCAGGCCACGTTCGGCGATCAGCTTCCTGATCGTCGTGACGATCAGGTCGCCCCTGGCTTCCTGCGGCACGATGGCGTCGACGCCGCTGTCCGACAGAGCGGCGTAGTCATGCTCGGGAATGACGCCGCCGGCGACGACGAAAATATGCTCGGCCTGTTTTTCCCGGAGGCAACGGCCGAGTTCCTGGAACAAAGGCAGGTGCGAGCCCGACAGCAGGCTGACGCCGATGACGTCGACGTCCTCCTGGATCGCGGCAGTGACCACGTCCTTGGGCGATTTGTAGAGGCCGGTATAGACGACCTCCATGCCGGCGTCGCGCAGGATCCGGGCGACCACCTTGGCGCCCCGGTCATGGCCGTCGAGGCCGAGCTTGGCGACAAGCACCCGGATGCTGCCGGGCGCGTTGACGTCGATCTCCGCCCGGGCGGCGTCGCCCTGGCTGATGGTGTTCATGTCGGTCATGTCTGGAGTGCCTTTCACTCTGCGGCGATGCTGGAGCCGCTTGCACCAGCGGCCAGCCCGGCTTCGATCGAGTCGGAAATGATGCTGAGGCCGAGGTCGAGTTCGGCCTCCGAGATCGTCAGGGGAGGGGCGATGCGGAACACGCCGCCCATGCCGGGAAGCTTGACGATGTTCATGCTGAGGCCGCGCTTGAACGCCTCGGCCGCGATCCGCGCGCCGAGCTCATGGTCGGGTTCCCTGTCCGTGCCATTCTTGACGATCTCGACCCCGAGCATCAGGCCGCGGCCGCGCACGTCGCCGACACATTCGTAACGTTGCTTGAACCGCGACAGGCCGTCGAACAGCCTGGCGCCGAGATGCCGGGCGCGTTCGACGAGATTCTCGTCCTCGACCACATCGAGCACGGCAAGGCCGACGGCCGCCGGCAACGGGTCGGAGACATGGGTGGTGTAGAACAGGAAGCCCTTGGCATAGGCCGCCTCCTCGATCTCCGCCGTCGTCATGACAGCCGAAAGCGGCAGGCCGGCGCCGATGGTCTTGGACAGGGTCAGTATGTCGGGGGTGACGCCGTCGCGCTGGAAGGCAAACATCGTTCCGGTGCGGCCGATGCCGGTCTGCGCCTCGTCAAGGATGAGCAGCATGCCGCGCTCGTGGCATTTCTGCCTGAGGGCGGCGAGATAACCCTCGGGCAGCTCCAGCATGCCGCCGCTCGACAGGATCGGCTCGGCGACGAAGGCCGCCAGGCTCCCCGTCGACTGGCTGTCCACCAGGGTGAAGGCGTCATCGAGCTCTGTGCGCCAGTCGAGGCTGCCGTCGGCATGCCGGAAGCGCGGGCGAAAACTGTTCGGCGCCGGTATGGCGATCGACCCGACGGCCGCAGGCCCATATCCCTTGCGGCCGGCGCTGTAGGTCGCCGAGGCGGCGACGCCGGTCATGCCGTGCCAGCTCTTGGAGAAGGCGACGATCTCGTGCTTGCCGGTGACCAGCTTGGCCATGCGGATGGCGGCTTCGTTCGATTCGGCGCCTGTCGACAGCAGAAGCGCCCTGTCGAGGCCGGGCGCCAGCCCGGCCAGGCGCTCGGCGAGCTCGACGACCGGGCGCGAGAGCATGCCGCTGAACAGATGCGCGACCTTTTCGACCTGCCGGCTGACCGTCGAGACGATCCTCGGATGGGCATGGCCGAGCAGGGCGCTCATCTGGCCGGAGGTGAAGTCGAGGATCGGCCGGTCGTTGGCGTCATAGACGAACGAGCCGGCGGCACGCTCGATGATCGCCGGCTCGAAGCTGCCGCCATAACGGATGAGGTGCTTCCTCGCCGAAGCCCAAAACGCCTGATCCCGGTTGTTCGACATGTCTCACCCCTTTTGATGATGCTCGGTCGAACGATAGGGCTTGGCGTTTATGCAGAAAAATTGATAATATTAGGATTCAGATATAAGAGGATTTGATATGCAGGCGCCGCTTGACCTGAGATTGGTGACGACCTTCGTCCGCGCAGCCCAGCTGGGCACGCTAAGCGCCACCGCCGTGCAGGTCGGGCGGACCCAGTCGGCGGTGACGATGCAGATCCAGCGGCTGGAAGAGGTGCTCGGCCAGAGCCTGTTTCACCGCCGCGGCAGCGGCGTCAGCCTGACGGCCAGCGGCGCCCGTTTCCTTGCCTATGCCGAACGCATCCTCAAGCTGCAGGACGATGCGGTGTCGGCCCTTTCGGACAAGGGCCTGCACGGCTCGATCATCTTCGGCAGCCCGGAGGACTATCTGATCGCCTTCTTCCCGGCGATCCTGAAGACCTTCGGCAGTCTATATCCCGATGTCGAGATCAAGGTCGTCTCGGCGCCTACGGTCGAATTGCGCGGGCTGCTGCACCAGCGGCAGCTCGACCTGGCGTTGGTCTCGACGCCGAATGCGAGTGATTCCCCAGATGTCGTCCGCCCCGAGCCGCTGGTCTGGGTCGGCAGCCGGCCGACGCTGGAGCAGCATGATTTCGGCGACGTCATCCCGATGGCGCTGCCGGCCTCCAACGCGATGGATCACCGCGCCGCATGCGATGCCATGGCCCATGCCGGGCTGCGCTACAAGATCTCCTATGCCAGCAACAGCCTGGCCGGCCTGATCGCGGTTGCCCGCTCGGGCCTGGCAATCAGCGTCATGACCAAGGAGGCGGTGCCGTCCGACCTCCACATCCTCAACGCGCCGCTGCCGCCGCTTTCCAGCCTCGGCATGCTGATCGCCTATGGCGACACCGAACGCTCGCCGGCGGTCGAGGCTTTCGCCAATCACATCCGGCAGGTCCTGCCGACGTTGTGAGGTGAGGATGCGACTGCCGCGCGCACGAGGCTCGTCGCCAGCCTTGCGAACTGAGGGGATTTCGAGCGATTTGCGAAAATTGTGGCTGGGGCGCCAGGATTCGAACCTGGGAATGTCGGTACCAAAAACCGATGCCTTACCGCTTGGCGACGCCCCAACACGCTTCGGCAGCAGGCCGAAGCGAGTCAATCGACAGCCGCCTTATATGCAGCGCGCGGCAAAAGCACAATCGTAGCCTTGCCGCTTTCCGCATCATCTTGCGGCAGGTATGAGCGGCCCAGGGGGCTGGTCGCATTAGGCTCGAATCGACCGAATCGCATGCGCCGACGTGTCGGCGATTGCCGAGCCTCTGCAACGCTGCCCCCTCGGAGCTATGGCGGTCATTCGCCCCAGACGGCGAGCTCGTTTCCGGCCGGATCGACGAAATGGAATCGCCGGCCGCCGGGGAAGGAGAAGATCGGCTTGACGATGGTGCCGCCGGCCTCTTCGACCGCGGCAAGGCTGTCTTCCAATGCCTCGGAATAGAGTACAGGTAGCGGTTTTGCCGGGACTTCTGCCTGGAAACCGCCGTCGAGGCCTTCCGCGAAGGCTGAATAATCGGGGCCGTAGTCGGTGAAGGTCCAGCCGAAAGCCGCGCTGTAGAAGGACTTCACATGGTCGAGCGTGCCGCCAACCGCCGCCATTTCGATGTAGTCGAGCTTGCCGGTCTTGCGCATGGTCGTCTCCGATATTCGTTCCTGATATGTTCTATATGAGGCAAGGGGTGGCCGCAAGGGTGTCGCAGTCCCGGTTCATTAATCGATTGTAGGACATTCCGTGGCGGAACAGTGCCTTGCCTTTCGCAGCGCAGCATCCTATCGCTCGCCGCAGAAGCAGGCGGCGGCCACCGCCCGGCTCCACACTCAGTCGGCGAGGAGAAGGCATGACCAAGTGGGTTTACAGTTTTGGCGACGGTGCAGCGGAGGGACGGTCCAGCGACCGCGACCTGCTCGGCGGCAAGGGCGCGAATCTCGCCGAGATGTGCAGTCTCGGCCTGCCGGTGCCGCCCGGTTTCACCATCACCACGGCAGCCTGCAACTGGTTTTATGCCAATGGCCGCGCCTATCCCGCGACGCTCGAAGCCGACGTCCGCGCCGCCCTCGACACTGTCGGCGCCATCACCGGCCGCCGTTTCGGCGACCCTGAAAAGCTGCTGCTCGTCTCGGTGCGTTCGGGCGCCCGTGCCTCGATGCCGGGCATGATGGACACCGTGCTCAATCTCGGCCTCAACGACGTCACAGTCGAGGCGCTGGCGGCCGACGCCGGCGACGCCCGTTTTGCCTATGACAGCTACCGTCGCTTCATCACCATGTATTCCGACGTGGTGCTCGGCCTCGACCATGAGGTCTTCGAGGAACTGCTCGAAGACGAGAAGGGCCGTCTCGGCTACGAACTCGACACCGAGTTCACCGCGCCGCAATGGCAGGACGTCATCAAGCTCTACAAGGCCAAGGTCGAGGAAGAGCTCGGTCGCGCCTTCCCGCAGGATCCGCACGAGCAGCTTTGGGGCGCCATCGGTGCAGTGTTCCAGAGCTGGATGAACCACCGCGCCATCACCTATCGCCGCCTGCACGACATTCCCGAGAGCTGGGGCACGGCGGTCAACGTCCAGGCCATGGTGTTCGGCAATATGGGCGAGACCTCGGCGACCGGCGTCGCCTTCACACGCAACCCCTCGACCGGCGAGAAGATGCTCTATGGCGAGTTCCTGGTGAACGCCCAGGGCGAGGACGTCGTTGCCGGCATCCGCACGCCGCAGAACATCACCGAAGCCGCGCGCATCGCCGCCGGCTCCGACAAGCCCTCGCTGCAGAAGCTGATGCCGGAGGCGTTCAACACCTTCGTTGCGATCTCCAATCGCCTCGAACAGCATTACCGCGATATGCAGGACCTCGAATTCACCATCGAGCGCGGCAAGCTGTGGATGCTGCAGACCCGCTCGGGCAAGCGTACCGCCAAGGCGGCACTCAAGATCGCCGCCGAAATGGCCGGCGAAGGGCTGATCAGCAAGGAGGAGGCGATCTGCCGGATCGATCCGTCGGCGCTCGACCAACTGCTGCACCCGACAATCGACCCCAAGGCGCAGCGCGAGGTCATCGCCGTCGGCCTGCCGGCCTCGCCGGGTGCCGCCACCGGCGAGATCGTGTTCTCCTCCGACGAAGCCGAGGAGCTGAAGTCGGCCGGGCGCAAGGTCATCCTGGTGCGCATCGAGACCAGCCCCGAGGACATCCACGGCATGCATGCCTCGGAAGGCATCCTGACGACGCGCGGCGGCATGACCAGCCACGCCGCGGTGGTTGCCCGCGGCATGGGCAAGCCCTGCGTTTCGGGCGCCGGTTCGCTGCGCGTCGACTATCGCGCCGGCACGCTGATCACCATGGGTCACACCTTCCGCAAGGGCGACGTCATCACCATCGACGGCTCCAACGGCCAGGTGCTGAAGGGCTCGGTGCCGATGCTGCAGCCGGAACTGTCAGGCGATTTCGCCGCCATCATGGAGTGGGCAGACGCGGCGCGCCGCATGAAGGTGCGCACCAATGCCGAAACGCCGGCCGATGCGCGCATGGCGCGCTCCTTCGGCGCCGAAGGCATCGGCCTATGCCGCACCGAGCACATGTTCTTCGACGGCGACCGCATCGTTGCGATGCGCGAGATGATCCTCGCCGACACCGAGAAGGACAGGCGCACCGCCCTTGCCAAGCTGTTGCCGATGCAGCGTTCGGACTTCATCGAGCTGTTCGAGATCATGGCCGGCCTGCCGGTGACGATCCGCCTGCTCGACCCGCCGCTGCACGAGTTCCTGCCCAAGACCGAGGAAGAGATCGCCGAGGTCGCGGCGGCGATGAACGTCTCGGCCGACAAGCTGCGCCAGCGCACCGAGGCGCTGCACGAGTTCAACCCGATGCTCGGCCATCGCGGCTGTCGTCTCGCCGTCTCCTATCCGGAGATTGCCGAGATGCAGGCGCGCGCCATCTTCGAGGCGGCCGTCGAGGCCGGCAAGAAGACCGGCAGCCCGGTCGTGCCCGAGATCATGGTGCCGCTGGTCGGCCTGATGAAGGAGCTCGACTACGTCAAGGCGCGCATCGACCAGGTCGCGCAGAGCGTGATGCGGGAAACGGGCGTGAATATCGATTATCTCGTCGGCACGATGATCGAGCTGCCGCGCGCGGCCATTCGCGCCCATGTCATTGCCGAGGCGGCCGAATTCTTCTCCTTCGGCACCAACGATCTGACGCAGACGACCTTCGGTATCTCGCGTGACGATGCCGCGTCCTTCCTCGAGACCTATCGCCAGAAGGGCATCATCGAGCAGGACCCGTTCGTCTCGCTCGACGTCGACGGCGTCGGCGAACTGGTCAAGATCGCCGCCGAAAAGGGCAGGGCGACGCGGCCGGAAATCAAGCTCGGCATCTGCGGCGAGCATGGCGGCGACCCGGCCTCGATCCACTTCTGCGAAAGCGTCGGGCTGGACTATGTCTCCTGCTCGCCATTCCGCGTGCCGATCGCCAGGCTTGCCGCCGCGCAGTCGGCGGTCAAGGCGCAGCGCTAAAGCGTTCCAAGGCAACTTGATCGGTCATACCCATTTGCAAATTGGGTATGACCGATCGCATCTGCTGACCTCGCCAGGCAGACGCCGATTTCGAACCGTGATGGCTGACGGCATTGCGCCGCTTGGTTCCGTTGTTCGGCAGCAACGCCGGTGCGGCATCGTCTTCAACGCGTCCGGCACCTCAGCCAAATAGCCGTCACGGTCATCATCGCGCCAAGATTGGGGTGCCAGTGGCCGCGATTCCAGACTGCATTTCCCGGAAATTCGCATGCGCAGGCTCGGCAGGTTTTTGATTGGCGTCGGTTTTGCGGCGCTGATGGGGTCTTCAGCCTCGGCGGCACTTCTCGAACCGCGGTTGCATCTCAGGCCTTCCACCGAAGCCACCCCCCGCGTGGCGCTGACGCTCGACGCCTGCGGCGGCAAGACAGACGCCCGCATCCTCTCGGCACTCGTCGACAACAAGATACCGGCGACGATCTTCGTCACCGGCAAGTGGCTGAAGCGCAACGCCGAGGCGCTCGCCGTCATGCGGGCGCATCCCGAGCTGTTCGAGCTGGAAAATCACGGCGCCGAGCATGTGCCGGCGGTCGACACGCCACACAGCATCTATGGGCTGAAAAGCGCCGGCAGCAGCGAGGCCGTGCAGGCAGAGGTCGTGGCCGGCGCTCTGGCCCTGACCGAGCGCGGCGGGCCGGCGCCGAAGTGGTTCCGCGGCGCTACCGCGCAATACAGCAAGAGCTCGATCGCACTGATCCGCAGTCTCGGCTTCAGGATCGCCGGCTATTCGATCAATGGCGACGGCGGCTCGCTGCTCGGTGCGCGCGAAACCGAGCGCCGCGTGTCAGCTGCGAGGGATGGCGACGTCATCATCGCCCACATCAACCAGCCGACCCACGCGGCAGGCGGCGGGCTGGTCAAGGGCCTGCTGGCGCTGAAGGCAAAGGGCTACACCTTCGTGCGGCTGGACGATGTCGAAGATGACGGTACCGACGACACGACGAACTGATGCCGTCGCGCAGCCGCTTCACGCTGCGGCGCGGAAAGCCTCGACCACGCCGACATAGGCTTCGGCGAGTTTTGCCAATGGGCTATTGCTGCGGCTGGCCGATTCGACCTTGAGCTTGCCGCCGGTGACAGGCAGCGAAAGCAGCAGGAACTGGCGCCTGGCGCCGTCACCGATCGATGCCGCCGCGACATGCCTGTCCTCGCCGGCCTCGTCGAGGCGCATCTTGAACAGCAGGATGCCGCCGACGGCCTCGAGCGCATCGTCGACCATGTCGGCGAATTCCGATTCCGAGACGCTGCCTGGAGCGATCGAGGGGGCGGCGATGGTTGCCGGTCCGGCGTCCTCCGGCGCTTGCGCGGCCAGCTCCTCGGGGCCAAGCACGACGGGCGCAGCTTCCTCGGCGGCCGGCGCTTCCGCCTCAACATCGGCTTCGGCTGATGTTTCCGCCGCAAGCTCAGGCGCTTCCGCAGCCTCGGGAACCACGGCAGCTTCGGTGGACAGCTCCTCCGCCGAAAGCTCGACATCGGCCGCAGCTTCCGCGACCGATTCGGATGCGGCCTCGACGATTTCTGCCTCGGCAACGGAAACCTGGGCGGCGGAAACGTCGGCAGCCTCGTCGCCGGCCGAAATCTCTTCGGTTGCGATAAGCTCCGGTGCTGCGATCAGCTCCGGCGGAACCGTTTCGGCAACATTGTCCAGTTGAGCCTCTGGCTCCTGCGATGACGCTTCGTGCTGCGGCAGGCCTTCGTCTTCCGCGCGGGGATGCGTATCCATGTGATGCCTCACAATATCTTACCAATCCCGCCAGCCGGTAACAAAGGTTAACCGGGACCGTGGCCGCAATATGGCCGCTGGATTTGCCGGCTTGGCTTTCCCCTTGGTCGGACTGGACAATCCAGCCATTGCGCCCAAAATGGCCTGACAAGATCTGGGAGGATCCACATGCTCGGACTGATGCAGGAGTGGCCGCTATTGTGCCACAAGATCATTGACCACGCCGCACGGCAGCATCCCAACCGGGAGATCGTGACGCGGTCGATCGAGGGGCCCATCGTTCGCACAAACTATGTCGAGCTGCGCGCGCGCTCGCTCAAGGTGGCGCAACGGCTGGAGCGTGACGGCTACAAGCTCGGCGACCGTATCGCCACGCTGGCCTGGAACTCGGCGCGGCACATGGAGGCCTGGTACGGCATCATGGGCATGGGCGCCGTCTATCACACGCTCAATCCCAGGCTTTTCCCCGAGCAGCTCGTCTGGATCATGAACCATGCCCAGGACCAGGCGCTGTTCGTCGACCTGACCTTCATGCCGCTGGTCGAAAAGATCGCGCTGCAGGTCGCGTCGCTGAAGCGGATCATCGTCCTGACCGATGCCGCCCATCTGCCGCCGACGGCGCTGCCCAATGTCATGGCTTATGAGGAGTGGCTGGCCGAAGCCGACGGCGACTTTGCCTGGAAGGCGCTCGACGAACATGCGGCGGCCGGCATGTGCTATACCTCGGGCACCACAGGTGACCCCAAGGGCGTCGTCTACAGCCACCGCTCCAACGTGCTGCATGCGATGATCGCCGTGATGCCTGACGCCATGGGCATTTCGGTGCGCGACGTCGTCCTTCCGGTGGTGCCGATGTTCCATGCCAATGCCTGGGGGCTGGCCCAGAGCGTGCCGATGGTCGGCGCCAAGCTGGTCATGCCCGGCGGCAAGATGGACGGCGCCTCGATCTACGAACTGCTCGACACCGAACGTGTCACCTTCACCGCGGCCGTGCCGACCGTCTGGCTGATGCTGCTGCAGCACCTCGAGGAAACCGGCAAGAAGCTGCCGCATCTCAACAAGGTGGTGATCGGCGGCTCGGCCTGCCCGCGCATGGTGACGGAGAAGTTTGAGCGCAATTACGGCGTCGAGGTCATCCACGCCTGGGGCATGACCGAGATGTCGCCACTCGGCACGCTCTGCACCATCAAGCCCGAATATGACGAGCTCGAAGGCGACGACAGGCTGAACCTCCAGCAGAAGCAGGGCTACACGCCCTTCGGTGTCGAGATGAAGATCACCGACGACGACAACAACGAACTGCCCTGGGATGGCAAGACCTTCGGCCGGCTCAAGGTGCGCGGTCCTGCGGTATCCGGCTCCTATTTCGGCGGCGCCAGCGCCGAGCAGTTCGACGCCGACGAATGGTTCGATACCGGCGACGTCGCCCATATCGATGAACATGGCTACATGCAGATCACCGACCGCTCCAAGGACGTGATCAAGTCTGGTGGCGAGTGGATTTCTTCGATCGAGCTTGAAAACCTGGCGGTCGGACATCCCGACGTTCAGGAAGCAGCGGTGATCGGGGTCAGGCACTCGCGCTGGGAAGAGCGTCCGCTGATGGTGATCGTGCGCAAGCAGGGCAAGGAGCCTGATAAAGCCGACATATTGGCGTTCATCGACGGCAAGGTCGCCAAGTGGTGGATGCCCGACGACGTCGCTTTCGTCGACGAAATCCCCCATACCGCGACCGGCAAGATCCTGAAGACGGCGCTGCGCGAGAAATTCAGGGATTATCGCCTGCCGACGGACACTGCGGCATAGGCAAGTTCATGTGCGGGAAGGGGGCATGAGCCGCCTTTCCGCTTCAACCGCAGCCGGAAACCTTCTAGTTTGACCAGGCAGCGACGTCTGCCGTGGGGACGGCAGTGCTGCCATATAGACTGGATGGGTAACGGGGTTCCATGGCTGAGTTCCAGACGAGATATCATGAGGTGCGCACCACGCGTTCGGCCGGTCTGTCCAGGGGCATGGCATCGTTTGCGGCGGTGCTGCTGGTCACGGTGGTTCTCGGCCATCGCCGCGGCCTCGTCGACACCACGGCGTTCTTCTGGGTGCTCGGCATCGTCGCACTGCTTGCCGCTTTTGCCCTGCTCTTGTCGGGTCTTGCCTTTTCGCGGCTGTGGAAGTTCGGCGATCGCGGCGGCCACGATTTGACCTTCGGTGCGCTGCTGGCGCTGGTGGTGCTCGCCCCGTTCGGCTTCGTCGCCTACCAGATCGCCACCTTGCCGATGCTGCGCGACATCTCGACCGATGTCGAAGATCCGCCGGCGCTGACGGCGGCGGTCTCGCTCAGAACGTCAGCCATGAACAGGCTCGAAATCCCGACCGCAGGCGAGCGCACCCTGCAGACCCAGTCCTATCCGCTGGTTGCCGGGCGGCGTTACGACCTGTCGCTCGACCAGGTGTTGCAGAGTGTCTCGGCCGTGCTCGCCCGCCAGGGCTGGGAGGTCGTCGTGCCGCCACCGGCCGCCGACAAGGCCACTGGTGAAGTCGACATCGAAGCTGTGGCGCGGACCTTCATCCTCGCCTTGCCCTCCGACGTGGCCATCCGGATGGTCGATGACGGCGATTCGACCTTTGTCGACATGCGCTCAGCCTCGCGCTACGGCCGCCACGACCTCGGCGAAAACGCCGCGCGGATCACGGCTTTCCTGGCCGAGCTCGACCAGGAAATCGCCAGCCAGGCCGGAACCGCGACGACGGCGACGCCCGAACAATAGGCCTGGCAGGCACGATCGATTTATTCTGACCAGATGTTTTTCAGGCTGGGGAATAGAGACTGTCGATCGCCGGTACCCCGTTGCTGACGGCCTGGCCGCGGCCGACCAGATCTTCGAGATGCGCCAGCACCGAAAGCCCGGCCGCGCCGTAGAGGCTGGGATCGGTGTTGCGATAGATGGCGCGCACGATGTCGGGGATCGAGCTGTCGCCGGCAACGAGGCGTTCGAGGATCGCGGCTTCGCGCATCTGACGGTGCGCTTTCAGCCCGCGCACGAATGTCTGCGGCGAGGTGACCGGGCCGCCATGACCGGGCAGATAGGTGCTGTCGTCGCGTTCGATCAACTTGTCGAGCGACGCCATGTAATCCGACATCGCACCATCAGGCGGCGCCACGATCGAGGTCGACCAGGCCATGACATGGTCGGCCGAAAACAGGATGCCGCTGCCCTCGAGCGCAAAAGCGGCGTGATTCGCCGCATGGCCAGGCGTCAGCACCGTTCGCATGCGCCAGCCGTCGCCATCGACGAGCTGGCCGTCGGCGACAATGACGTCGGGGACGAAGTCGGTGTCGCTGCTGGCATCGAGCGGCGCCACTTCGCCGATACGCAGCGGACGCGCCGAGCGGTGCGGCCCCTCGGCAACCGTCACGGCGCCGGTCGCAGCCTTCAGCCGGGCCGCCAGCGGCGAGTGATCGCGATGGGTATGGCTGACGAAGATATGGCTGACCGGGCGGCCGGCAATGGCGGAAAGCAGCGCTTCGAGATGCGCGTCGTCATTTGGCCCGGGATCGAGCACGGCAAGCGCGTCGGTGCCGATGATGTAGCTGTTGGTGCCATGGAAGGTGAAGGCGCTCGGGTTGTTGGCGGTGAGCCGCATGACGCCGTCGGCAACAGTGACAGGCTGGCCGTAGGCAGGGTCGAAGCGTGTGTCGAAGTCGAGAGACATGGCCAGCCGATATCTGTGGGTTCGAGGTGCCCTGGGCAAATTCGTTTGCCGCTTAGCATGGAAGACAATATAGGGAAAACCATGACTACAGTGCCGCGCGTTGAGGCGCAAAGGACGCTGTAGCAGTTTTGAATCGGTGCATGATCCCCAGCGAAAATCGAGTTCGATTTTCAGGGGCATGCAAAGCGTGCCTCGGCGCGCATACCACAAGGGGATTTACATGGCCGCTGCATCCAGTTCCACAGCACTCATCTCGGCGGCATTGCCCGAAAAGGGCGCGACGCGCCTGGCAACGCAGCTGTTGCTGGCCGTTGCAGGCTCGCTGCTGCTCATCGCTTCGGCCAAGACCAAGGTCGTGCTCGGACCGGTCGACATGTCGCTGCAGACGCTGGCCGTGCTCGGCATCGGCGCGGCCTATGGCCTGCGCCTCGGCGTGGCGACGCTGCTGCTCTACATGGCGCAGGGCGCCATGGGGTATCCGGTGTTCCAGAGCACGCCCGAAAAGGGCATCGGCATTGCCTACATGCTCGGCTCGACCGGCGGCTATCTGCTCGGCTTCGTCGCCATGGCGGCGATCGTCGGCTGGGCCGTCGACCGTGGCTGGGGCCGCAGCATCGTCAAGATGCTCGGCGTCATGCTGGTCGCCGAAATCGTCATGATGGCGCTCGGCTTCTCCTGGCTGTCGCTGCTGATCGGCGCGGAAAAGTCCTGGCAGTTCGGCGTCGTGCCGTTCATCGTGCCCGACCTGATCAAGGTGGCGCTGGCTGCCGCTGCCGTTCCGGCGATCTGGGCGCTGCTGCCCAAGAAAGCCTGATCGCCTCGACAGGCGTTTGATCTGCCAGGCGGTGGAATTGCTTGGCGGTGGATTGACGGGCGATGGATTAATGGACGCCCCGGCCTTAGAAAGGCTGGGGCGTTCTGCATTTGAAGAGCAGTGAATTCATGACCGTTCTCGTCACCGGCACGGCCGGCTTCATCGGCTTCCACCTTGCCCGCCGCCTCCTGGCCGACGGCTACGAGGTCGTCGGCTTCGACAGCGTCACCGACTATTACGACACCTCGCTGAAGACCGCGCGGCTGCAGCTGCTCGCCGAGCATGGCGATTTCCGCTTCATCCAGGCCGATCTGGCCGATGCGGCGGCGGTGACGTCCGCTTTCGAATGCCGGCCCGAGATCGTCATCAACCTCGCCGCACAGGCCGGCGTGCGTTATTCGCTCGACAATCCGCAAGCCTATGTCGATGCCAATGTCACCGGCTTTCTCAACATCCTCGAGAACTGCCGCGCAACGCAGCCGAAACACCTGATCTATGCCTCATCGAGTTCGGTCTATGGCGGCAACAAGAAGCAGCCCTATTCGCCGCGCGACGGCGCCGACCATCCGGTCAGCCTCTATGCCGCCACCAAGAAGGCCAATGAGCTGATGGCGCATACCTACAGCCATCTGTTCGGCGTGCCGGCGACGGGCTTGCGCTTTTTCACCGTCTACGGGCCATGGGGCCGGCCCGACATGGCCTATTACAAATTCACCCGCGCCATCTTCGCCGGCGAGACCATCGACATCTACAACAATGGCGATATGTATCGCGACTTCACCTATGTCGACGACATCGTCGAAGGCATCGTGCGGCTGATCGACCTGCCGCCCATGCCCGACCCCGACTATGACATTTCAGCCGGCGGGGCGTCGGGCAGCTGGGCGCCGCATCGCGTCATGAACATCGGCAACCGCCGCAAGGAACATCTGATGGAGATGATCCGCATCCTCGAACGCGCGACCGGCCGCGAGGCGGTGAAGAACTTCATGCCGCTGCAGCCGGGCGACGTGCTCAGCACCTGGGCCGATGTCGGCGACCTCGAAAACCTGATCGGCGAGCTGCCGCACACGCCCATCGAGGACGGGCTCGTCCGCTTCGTCGACTGGTACGGCAGATATTACCGCGTCCAGTAGGTACGGCGATCGGGCGTCTCCCCGCGGGCGCTTCACCGACCGCGCGATGCCGCCCCTCTCCAGGGGGCGGCCGGTCGGGCTTCTCCTCGCCGGAAGTGCCGCGCTGATTTTCCGCGGCTGAGGACGTTGCTGGCGCCCGTTGGCTTTGCCGGCGGGCCTCTTCCATGCGTTGAGGCTCCGCCCGTTTTTGGATTTGGCGCGGTACGTCATATTGAATAGCGCGGACCAGGGAGCGGGGCTATCGTCATCAAGTCGTCCGTATCAGCAACAGGCAAACGGGCGCTTGGAAGCGGTCATCGTGCTTTCGCCCTGTCCAGGGAAGCAAGCATGTTGGCAAACGGTATGGCGGACTCCGCCCAACTCACCATTCTTACCAGAGCGGTCGATGACTATTGCGCGAAGTATCGCGTCGCGGGCGGCCGTGATCGTGAGGAGATAGCAACACGTGTGATGGCGCTATTCCGCCGGGGGATTAGCGATTCCAGTGCATTGGCAGTTGCATTGGAGAAATCCAGCGGCAGCCTTCACATCCGCGCCGCATTCGATTGTGGACGGCTGAGTACGGTGATCCTGGCAGCAACTGTAGAATAGGCGCGGCGAGTTAGCGTTCGGATCCCTCGCGATCGATCTGTAGCTCTGTTCCCACTCTCTACCCATATGCGAAAGCCTGCCCTTTGCGGACGGCAGGCTTTTCGTTTGCGAGGTTTTCGTGACTTCAGAGCATAACGGCCGTGCATCGGGAGACGGTCTGTCCGACAGCCCTTCGGCACCGCAACTCCTGGTGAGCCGCTACGACGATGCCTGCCTTGCGCCTCGATCCTTCGGACCCAACGTCATGAACCTGTGGAAGCCTCTGCTGGCCATGCACCGGGCCGGCGTCCGCGATGAAGATGAAGCGGTGCTGCGCGCTCGTCGACGGCCAGGCGGCACCAAAAAAGGGCCCGCAGACGGTGCCGGCGAGCCCTTTGCGAGTGGGCTGGTTCAGGCCGCCAAAGCCTCGCGATTGGCTTTGCTGTCGGCCAGCATGGTCAGGTCATTGTCGGTGGTTTCTTCCTCGGCGAGCGTAGCCGCAAACAGCTTGGCGGCGTCCGGCATCTTCATGATCTCCGCCCAGCGGCGCAGCGTGCCATAGCGGGTGATCTCGTAATGCTCCACGGCCTGGGCAGCCGAGATCAGGCCGGCATCACCGGCGGCGGTGCCCTTGAACTCCTCGAGGATTTCCTCGCCTTCCTCGATGATGCCGTCAATTGCGGGGCATGTCTTGCCCTGGGCGCGCTTGCCGAGAAGGTCGAACACCTGCTGCAGACGCTCGACATGGCCTTCGGTCTGGTCGCGGTGCTTGTCGAAGGCGGCCTTCAGTTCCGGCGAACTGGCGCCGCGCGCCATCTTGGGCAGGGCTTTCAGAATCTTGCGCTCGGCATAATAGATGTCGCGCAGCGTGTCGTAAAACAGGTCGTCGAGACCCTTCTCCTTGTTAGGCATGTCGTTGCTCCTGGGGTTGAGGTATTGCCCGGGGACAACGACCGGTGTCGGCTCAGGTTCCGAAGCGGTGCCACTTTGTGACCAACCCGCTTCGAGCAGGCGTCTTAACGTCGCCTCGCGTTGCGCCTCGCGCGCCGCGGCACGGAGCAACTGTTCGAACCCGTCGCTCAAGCCGTCGTCGCACCGTCCCAGGAGATTGAGCCCCAACAAACCCTTCACTGTCGCGCACCTCCTGAAATCGAATAGGTTGACGCCGGATCAACGCCCGATGCCGAGGTCTGTTCCAGATGATGCGGGTGAGGGTGCAACCGTCGGACCGGCGCGTGCGTCGAGCGAGAAGAAAACCGAGGCCGAGCAGACCGCAAGGAACATTGGCGACGGGGGAGGGGCTCCGGCGTCGGGGCGCTGCCGCCCGACGGTGCCCGTCAGGAGGCAAGGCCGACAGATCGACCGGTCGTCTGGTTGCTGCCGGGCTTCCGGTCAGCTCGATCGCCAAGCTGGTTGTCGGTGGCATCGTCCTGGCGATCGTCGCTTCATGATGGGGGAGGCTGCAAGCTGCATCGAGCAGCCCGGCCCACCGAAGCGTGACCTGCAATTGAGCAACAAGGCTGAGCCAAGGCCACCGGCCCTGTTCCGGCACGGAGGGAACCTGTCGCCTCGACTTTGGAACGGATACAGGCGAGAGTGGTCTGGCGTGGCAATTGCCGGCGGCCAACGGGTTCGCATCGGCAGCACTCTCGATCTGGATGATCTTGCTTGTAACGGAAACTGAAGCGCGACCGACAGGAGCGCACAAGGACTTCTTGAGATGTCCGACCTTCCGAACAAACCGCTTGGCTCTCACCCGCTGGTGCAGCGCCTCGTGACAGAAACTAGCATAACAGAAGAGGAAGCCCGAGAACTCATCGCCCTCATCGGGTATGGTTGGCAGTCGCTGTTGCGAGAGGCCAATCTGCTGGCGAAAAAACGGTAACGCAGACCTCTGGCGTTTAAGGCTATCCGATCTTCCTGATACGGCCCTTGTCCAATCGGAAAACGCCGTCGGTCCCGCCCTGCTTTTCGAGGTCCGTCAGCAACTCGTCCCAGATTCCGAGGAACTGGCCACAATCCTCGCATGATATCGGTGTCCCAGGGTCGACATCCTCGGGAATGCGCAAGCGAATTGTTTCGCAATAAGGACATTCGAGCTTGTGATTGAGATATTTGGCATCAACCATGGTTGCATCCTCACCGCAGAGACGGCCAGTGGATCGACCGCTCGGATAGATGGAATATCAGGCCGCCACATCACCGCTTGGCATCGTGAGTGCTCCCGTTGGCTTGAAGGTCTGCCGTCAGCTTCTCCAGAGCGTCGACGGAATCCTGATAATGCGATGCGTAGCGGGGAAACATGACCTGCTGAGTTCGATAGAAATCGAGCCATTTAGGCAGATCGGAGATGGGATAGGTGTTCTTCCAGGAACCTTTCGACATTGTGAATGTGCCCGCGATCGGATCATACACGACATCCATGAAAAAGGGTTGGGACAACTTCATCTAGTCGGCCGATGACCTCAGGCGTTTTGCGCTCAGATACATCAATGCTGCGGCTGCCTTGGTGCGATCCCAGCCGGCAGCCTGGGCATCGTCAAGCAGGCTTTCCAAACGATCTGTCAGGGCGCTTTGGCATTCTGCGTCATAGGCAAGCGAATTGGCGTGACTTTCCGGCGATCTGATCGCCATGTTTTTTGGCATCGATGGCATGTCCATGTGTAGTGGGGTGGCGACCCTACGTCGCCACCCGCCGTTTGAACCATAAGTCAGACGTGTCTCTGCTGTCCCGATTCCGCCGGCGGCAGCGCTGCGCCGTCCTGAACAAGGATGTCCTTCTTGCGCGCAAAGGCGACAAGGACACCCCTGGCGGTTTCAGCATCGATGTCGCCTGCCAAAGCAGCCCGACACGCTCTGATGGCAGCCCTTTGCTCCGGACTGTTGCCGCACCATTCCATGGTGAACTGATAGGCGTCGGCAACCGTGTTCAGCTGACGCGGGAAACCAAGACCGACCCAAACGCGGACGGGCTTGCTGAACGGCTGTGCCAGCATTGCATGCCCCTCCCGTCAAACGCCGACGCCACTTGCGCCCGTCTTGCCGCCGATCATCCACGGCAGCGGGACGCTGACGTCTTCCAGTATGTCGATGGATTTGGCAAAGCCGATGAATGCCTGCCGCGCGGCGGAAATCGGATAGTCGCTGTCGAAGGCGCGCTGGCACGCTCTCAGGGCCGTCTCGTAGATCGGGCCACGGCGGTTTCTTGGCCATTCGTAGAGAAATTCTAGGGCGTCCTCGAGGCAGGCTATCTCCTCAACAAGACTGTTTCCGACCTTCACGAAAACAGGGCTGTCGAACATCCGATCGCTCATCAGATCCTCCAAGTCGAACGAAAGTTTGCGTTTTTGGATAGGCCGACGCCGACAGCGGTGCCGGCCCGCATTCGATATGTGTTGGGATAATTCTTGTTTCAAGATCGATTTTCGTGAACCGTCGTGAATTGACTCCGCAAGGTATTTGTTCCTGTTTTGTGCAAAATGCTTAATGCCGACAATGCCCTTTCCTGTCCAAGCTGAACGATGCCAGCGAGGTCGCGGTTCGGTCACGCTTTTGCAGGTGCAGCCACGTCTGATTGATGGCAACAAGCTGCGCAGGCTTGTCGCCATCAATGACTAGGGGATGCCATTTTGCCGGGAAGATTGGGACATGCCACGCAGACCCACAAGAAGCGAAAAACTGACCGAGAGCGAGATCGAGGCGATTGTCCTCGCCGCGATCCCTTTCCGCAAAGCAGTCCAGCAGTGCGTCATCGGCCTGAAGCCGTTCAACGAGACCTACTCGCTCCTGCACGACCACGTTAACAGGCTTGACGCGGTTCTGGAGAAGATTATCGGCGAGACGATCGACCATCGCGGGAAAAACCTTGGGCTGCTCCCGCGGTGGCCGTGACGTTGCCTGTTAGCCGATGCCGATGCGGGCGATGCCGGTGTAGGCGGCGACCCCGGCAAGTCCCTCGATCACCGGCGTCGCCGCGTCGAACTCGCCCAGGCTGTCCTTGTAGCTGAACGGAATGCCCATGAAGTCCCAGCGGCCGAGATGCGTCACCTGGCCTGTCAGCTTCTTGATCTCGTTCTTTGCGACCCGATCCAGGATTTCGCCGGCGACATCGTCGATCGGCCAGCCCAGCGGCGTGTTGACGTCGAAATCGACCTTGGTCAGAACGGCCTGGGTGACCACCAGGTCGCCATAGACATAGCCGGCGGTCAGATCGGCGGTGAGCCGGATTTCCGATGCGAAGTCGCCGCTGCCCAGTACGCTCGCGCTCGCCAGGCCGAGCTTCAGGCCGCTGGGACCGTCGATCCAGGCCCGCGCGGCGCCGAGAAAGTCGATGACCGCCCGGAGCCCGATATTGCCGGTTACCGTCAGGCCGGCGCCGCCAAAGATGATGCCGGTGGTGATGTCGGCGGTCAGCTTCTTGAGGCTAAAGGCCCCGCTGACGCTCCATTTGACGAGCCCGCCGCCGCCGGCGTTGACCATCACCGCGGGCTGGAGAACCTTGGCGGTGAAGTCGATGAACCGGGTCTTCGGCAGGTAGACGGCCATGTCGACCCGATCCGCGCTGACGCTGGGCGCAGGGATCGCCTGGCCATAGGGAAACAGCGGGTCCGGCTCGACGGTGATCGAGGTCGGGTCGCAGCCTCCGACAGCGATCTGCGCCCTCGAGGCGGTGACCAGCACATGATCGCCGTCATAGTCGAACTGGAGCGGCTCGAGCAATGTCAGCCAGGGCGCAAGCTCGCCCGTCTCGTAATAGGGCAGGAGCGCGATCAGCAGATTGATGAACATGTTCTTGGTGGTCCAGATGCTCGGCAGCTCGACCTCCTGCAGAAAGCTGTCCTGTTGCGGCGCGGGCAGGGCTGTCTTCGCCAGGACCGCGACCGCGTCCGGCCCCCAGGCTCCGACCATGTTGGTGTCGGCGCTGCCTTGCTCGCGCCAGAACAGTTTTCGCGACGCAAAGTCATAATCGAGCACGAGCCGGATCGGCTGGCTGGTCGTGACCTCGTAGGTCCTGATGATCTCGCTCGGATTGCCCCTGAGATGGATTGTCGCCTCGATCCTGGCGTCGAGCTCGACATAACCGAAGCCCATCTTGACCTTCAGGTCCGACAGGAACGCCGAATAGGCAAGCCCATAGACCGGCAACGGGATGTCTCCCATGCCGACTGCCGGCTGGTCGGGGAAGACCCCTTCCAGCTTGCCCTGGATTGCCTGGATTTCCCGAACCAGCTGCAGCCTGCTGAAGGCAATTGCCGGCATGCCCTTGGCAAAATTGATGAATCGCGAATGAAGATCAGAGATAGTCATCGATACCCCCCCCACGAGTTTTCGTTGCTCTCTTACTTCATCAGTGAAACAAAATATTAACCTTACGTCCAGTCGGTATACTCAGGCATCTCAGATGGGTCGAGAAGACGGACCCGCCCCTGTTCTTCCAAGGCCGCAAGCGACTGCCGACAAGACTGAGGCTCCGCGCATCCGTCGGCTCGATCCGGCATCACCCCGCATCCAGGCGCTTCACCTCGGCCGCCAGATGATCGCGTCCGGCGGCAACACCTTTTCTGCCGTCCATCGCTGAGCCTGTGCGAACCGGCGGCCGCCGATCCTGGTGGCCTGTGTCCCCGATGTTCTCCTCCGACTGACCGGCCTGCCTGTCTGAGGACAAATTTCGCGCCAGGATCAGCTGTTCAAGCGTGCCGGGGAATTGCATTCCAGAAGATGCGGAAGGCGGGCAAAAACTGACTGTGCAGGCGGTGGTTTTTGGTCGTGTCCTGCTTGCGACACCGCTAATTTGTGCGAAACTGCAGCCAATCGGTCGTTTCGGCACTCAAACCGCGGCCATGGAACGATTTCCGAAGGCTTTTCAATGCTTGCCAGACTGACTCACCTGGACCGTGTCGAGGCGGAGGCGATCCACATTTTCCGTGAGGTTGCCGCCACTTTCACCAAGCCTGTGATGCTCTATTCCGTGGGCAAGGATTCCTCGGTCCTGCTGCATCTGGCGATGAAGGCCTTCTACCCCGCCAAGCCGCCATTCCCCTTCCTGCATGTCGACACGACGTGGAAGTTCCGCGAGATGATCGAGTTCCGCGACGCGATGGCGCGCGAGCTCGGCTTCGACCTCCTGGTCCATGTCAATCCGGACGGCGTCCGCGACAACATCAATCCGTTCGATCACGGCTCGAACACCCATACCCATGTGATGAAGACTGTCGGCCTGCGCCAGGCGCTCGACAAATACGGCTTCGACGCGGCCTTCGGCGGCGCCCGTCGCGACGAGGAGAAGTCGCGCGCCAAGGAGCGCATCTTTTCCTTCCGCAATGCCCAGCATGCCTGGGACCCGAAGAACCAGCGTCCAGAAATGTGGAAGATCTTCAACACCCGCGTCGCCCAGGGGGAATCGATCCGCGTCTTCCCGCTCTCCAACTGGACCGAGCTCGATATCTGGCAGTACATCCTGCAGGAAAACATTCCGATCGTGCCGCTCTATTTCGCCAAGCATCGGCCGGTGGTCGAGCGTGACGGCATGCTGATCCTGCGCGACGACGACCGCATGAAGCTCAGGCCGGGCGAGGTGGTCGAAAACAAGCTCGTGCGCTTCCGCACGCTGGGCTGCTACCCGCTGACCGGCGCGATCGAATCCGACGCCGACAGCCTCGAAGGCATCGTCAGCGAGATGCTGACCGCCCGCACCTCCGAGCGGCAAGGACGCCTCATCGACCGCGACGAAGCCGGCTCGATGGAAAAGAAGAAGCGCGAAGGGTATTTCTGAGAATGCGCCACGCCATGGCCACCAAGATCGAGGCCGCCGAGAGCGTCCGCGAATATCTCGCCGGCCAGGAGCAGAAGTCGCTCCTGCGCTTCCTGACCTGCGGCTCGGTCGATGACGGCAAGTCGACGCTGATCGGCCGGCTTCTCTCCGACACCAAGCAGATCTTCGAAGACCAGCTCGCAGCCCTCGAGCGCGATTCGCGCAAGCACGGCACGACAGGCGAGGACGTCGATTTCGCATTGCTGGTCGACGGGCTGGAAGCCGAGCGCGAGCAGGGCATCACCATCGATGTCGCCTACCGTTTCTTCGCCACGCCGAAGCGCAAGTTCATCGTCGCCGACACGCCCGGCCATGAGCAGTACACCCGCAACATGGCAACCGGCGCCTCGACCGCCGACCTCGCCATCGTTCTCGTCGACGCGCGCCAGGGTGTGCTGCGCCAGACGCGCCGGCATTCGATCATCGCCTCGCTGCTCGGCATCAGGAACATCGTCGTCGCGATCAACAAGATCGACCTCGTCGGCTTCGACCAGGGCGTGTTCGACCGCATCACTGCAGAATATGCCAGCTTCGCCGAAAGCCTCGGCTTCAGGTCTATCGTGCCGATCCCGATGTCGGCGCGCTTCGGCGACAATGTCACGCGGCGCTCGGACAAGATGGGCTGGTATTCCGGCCCGACCCTGATCGAGCATCTCGAGACGGTTGTCGTTGAGGAAGAGGCGACCGACCGGCCGTTCCGCTTCCCGGTGCAATATGTCAACCGGCCCAATCTCGATTTCCGCGGCTTTGCCGGCACGATCGCCTCCGGATCGATCTCGCAGGGCGACGAAATCGTCGTCGCCAAGTCAGGCAAGCCGTCGACGGTCAAGCGCATCGTCGCCCATGGCGGCGACCTGCGCAGCGCCGTTGCTGGCCAGGCCATCACCCTCGTGCTCGAAGACGAGGTCGAGGTGTCGCGCGGCAACCTTTTGGTTTCGCCTGATGCCCGGCCCGATGTCGCCGACCAGTTCGCCGCCAATGTCGTCTGGTTCGACGAGCAGGCGCTGCTGCCGGGGCGCTCCTACATCCTGCGCACCGAGACCGACCAGGCAAGCGCCACCGTCACCGAGCTGAAGTACCGCATCAACGTCAACGACTTCGCCCATGAGGCGGCCAAGTCACTGGAGATGAACGAAGTCGGCGTCTGCAACATCTCGACCCAGTCGCCTATCGCCTTCGACAGTTTTGCCGAAAACCGCACCACCGGCGCCTTCATCCTGATCGACCGGATCAGCAACGCCACCGTCGGCGCCGGCATGATCCTGCATCCGCTGCGGCGTTCTGAAAACATCCACTGGCAGTCGCTCGACGTGACCCGCCATGCCCGCGCCGACCTCAAGAACCAGCGCCCGGCGGTGCTGTGGTTCACCGGCCTGTCTGGTTCGGGCAAGTCGACAGTCGCCAACATGCTGGAAAAGAAGCTGCACGCGGCCGGCCGCCACACCTACATCCTCGACGGCGACAATGTCCGCCATGGCCTCAACCGCGATCTCGGCTTCACCGACGAGGATCGTGTCGAGAACATCCGCCGCGTCGCCGAAGTCGCCAAGTTGATGGCCGATGCCGGCCTGATCGTCATCGTCTCCTTCATCTCGCCGTTCCGCGCCGAGCGCCGCATGGCGCGCGAATTGATGGGGCAGGGCGAGTTCGTCGAGGTCTTTGTCGACACGCCGTTCGAGGAGTGCGCCAAGCGCGACCCCAAGGGGCTGTATGCCCGTGCGCTCGCCGGCGCGATAAAGAACTTCACCGGTGTCGATTCGCCCTATGAAACGCCGGAGAATCCTGAGATTCATCTCCAGACACTCGGCAAGACCCCTGAAGAGATGGTCGAGACCGTCGAGCACTGGCTGAATGAGCGAGACCTTGCAGAGCATCAATACGACGACGGCGGCGGTATCTGACGAAGCCATACTGGAGACCTTCGAACGCCTGGCCATCGCGGCCGGGCGAGCGATCATGGAGGTCTACAATTCCGAGATCACGGTGACGGACAAGGCGGATGCCTCGCCCGTCACGCAGGCCGACAGGGCTGCTGAAAAGATCATCCTCGAAGGATTGCGCGCGGCCTTTTCAGGTGTGCCATGTGTCGCCGAGGAAGAGACGTCGGAGGGTGTGATTGCGCCCGATCTCGGCCGCGCCTTCTTCGTCATCGACCCGCTCGACGGCACCAAGGAATTCGTCAAGCGGCGCACCGACTTCACCGTCAATATCGCGCTTGTCCGCGACGGCGCGCCCGAAATCGGCGTCGTCTATGCACCTTGCACCGGCCGGTTCTTTGCCGGCCGCCCTGGCAAGGCCGAAGCCTTCGAGATCGTCGACGGCGTGGCCGCCGGCCGCCGCCAGATTCATGTGCGCGAAGGCCGTGAGCCGCTGACCATCGTCGCCAGCCGGTCGCACCTGACACCCGAGACCGAAACCTTCATCAAGCGCGTGCATGCCGCCGAGATCGTCTCGGTCGGCTCGTCGCTGAAGTTCTGCCTGCTGGCATCTGGTGAGGCCGACCTCTATCCGCGCTTCGGCCGGACAATGGAATGGGATACGGCGGCGGGCGATGCGGTGTTGCGCGCCGCCGGCGGCACCACCCATACGCTGGATGGCGCGCCGCTGGTCTATGGCAAGCGCAACCAGGCCAATGATGCGGATTTCGCCAATCCGCATTTCGTCTCGAGCGGCCGGATCATCGACCCGGCCTTCATGTTCTGATCTGAAATTACCGCTTATTCGGCCGCGATCTTGGCCGAGTTGGAGCCGACATAGTTGCGGATCGTGGTGATGATCCGGTCCTGGTCGGCTTCGCTGAGGTAAGGATGCATCGGCAGGCACAGGATGGTGCCCGGCACGGCATCGGATACCGGCAGGCCGCCCGGCGTGCGCGGGTAGTGGCTGTAGGCCACCTGCACATGCAGCGGCTTCACGTAATAGATGACCGACGGAATGCCCTCGGCCTGCAGGTGCTGCTTCAGGCCGTCTCGGTCCGCAGTCTCGATGGCGTATTGGGCCCAGGCCGAACGGCCGCCGGAAGGTGCGCGCGAGGCTTTCACCACATCGCCGAGGCCGTCGGCATAACGCTGGGCGACGCGCGCACGCGCCTCCATCTCGTCTTCCAGGATCGCCAGCTTCTCGATCAGGATCGCTGCCTGCAGCGTGTCGAGGCGCGAGTTCAGGCCGACATGGATGTTGTCGTACTGGGTCTCGCCCTTGCCGTGGAAGGCGAAGGAACGCAGCTTGGCTGCGAACGCGTCGTCATTGGTGAACATCGCACCGCCGTCGCCATAGCAGCCGAGCGGCTTGGCCGGATAGAAGCTGGTGGCGGCGACATGGCCGTAGGCGCCGCACATCTTGCCGTCCTGCGAGCCGCCGATCGACTGGGCGGCGTCCTCGATGACCAGCAGGTTCTCGCGCTTGGCAATCGCATCGATGGCCGCATAGTCGGCGGCGATGCCGAACAGGTCCACCGGGATGATCGCCTTGGGCTTCAGGCGGCCTTCGGCCTTGATCATGGCGATCGCGGCTTCGAGGCTCTCGATGGATATGTTGTAGGTATCCGGCTCGATGTCGACGAAGACCGGCTCGGCCTTGGCAAGCGCCACCACTTCGGCGGTGGCCGCGAAGGTGAAGCTCGGCACGAACACCGCATCACCTGGGCCGATGCCGGAGGCGAGCAGAGGCAGCAGCAGCGCGTCGGTGCCGTTGGCGCAGGCGACCACATGCTTGACGCCGACATATTCGGCGAGCTGGTTCTCGAATTCGGTGACTTCCGGACCGAGGATGTAGCGTCCTTCATCGACAACCTTGTCGATGGCCGCCTTCAGACGGTCGCGGATTCGTTCGCGCTGCGCGCCGAGATCGATGAACTGCATTATTGCCCCAAAACCCAATCGTTTCTTCGCGCCGCTGATAGCAGAGTTGGGGTGCCCGAAAAAGCCGAGCACCCTGCGGCATGCAGGGCGCGGCTGCGGTTCCTGTTACTTTCGGTTGCAGCGATTTCGCGTCGAAAATGGCGGAAAACAGGGACTTTCAGGCAGATGCGTTTAAGCCGGCTTGCCGATGCGAAACATAAAGTGATCGCTGAAATCGCCTGTAAACGCCCGATTCAGGCCAGTTCGCGCCGCCATGGCGGGTTTGCGCCTGCCCTGGATACGGTTACCGCCGCGGCCCGCGCGCCGAGCGAAAGTGCCGCTTCGATGGCTGGTTCCGACAGGTCCGCAACAGCGTCCTTGGTCAGCATCTTCTGTTCGTGCAGCGAGGCGAGAACGCCGGCATTGAAGGTGTCGCCGGCGCCGACTGTGTCGACCACCGTTACCTTTTCCGGCGTCACCGAGATGGTATGGCTGGCGCTGTAGGCGGTTGCGCCCTTGCTGCCCCTGGTGACGATCACCAGCTTCGGGCCCTGGCCCAGCCAGTGCGCCGCGATCTCGTCATGGCTGCCGGTCTCGCCGAACCAGGCCAGGTCCTCGTCCGAAAGCTTGACGATGTCGGCCATGACAAGCATGCGGCGCATGCGTCCAAGATGCGCCTGCTTGTCCTGGATGAAACCCGGCCGGATGTTGGGGTCGAACATCATGACGCGGCGCTGGTGCTCGCGCTTCATCAGCGCCTCGTAGGCGGAACCGCATGGCTCGGGAATGAGGCTGATCGCGCCGAACAGCATGGCATCGATGTCGTCGCCAAGGCTCGGCAGATCGGCCTCGGTCAGCATGCGGCCGGCGGTGTTTTCGTCATAGAAGGTGTAGGTGGCGTGGCCGTTGTCGAGCCGGACGAAGGCCAACGTCGTCGGCCGTCCCGACAGATTGGCGTGGCGCGAGCCGACATTGCTCGCTGCGAGCACGTCGCGGATCTGCTGGCCGAACAGGTCGGATGACAGGCCGGAGAAGAATTCGGTCGGCACGCCCAGGCGCCCGAGCGCGATCGCCGAATTGAAGATCGCACCGCCGGCATAAGGCGCAAAGGCAGGTTCGCCGTCGGGACTTTGCCGTGGCAGCATGTCGATGAGCGCTTCGCCGCAGCACAGGATCATGATTTGCCGGTTCCCTCTGGATAGATGACGCCCTTGCGGACGATGACATTGGCGTAGAGCCTTGGCTCGCTGGTGGCAATGATGGTGTGGGCCGCCTTGACCCTGTCGTAGAAGGCATCACCGGCGAGCGGCACGACGGCGAAGCCGGGTGCGCGATGGGCACAGACCTCTGCGATTTCGCCATGCACGGGGTCGGACACGTCAGGGTCGCCCTTGACCGAGGAGCGGAAGATCGCCTGCGGCACGAAATCGTCGACCGGCAGCACCTGCAGCACGGCGTCGAGCACCGGGATCAGGTCCAGCCCGTCGGCGCGGACGACGCGGCGACCATGCTCGAGCGCGGGATAGTTGCCGTCGACGATGGCGATCTCGTCGCCATGGCCCATCGCCCGCAAGGTGAAGAGCAGTTCGGGTCCGAGCAGGGCGGGAATGTTGATGAGCACGATCAGACCCCTCGCGACGGTGCGGTCGAGCCGATGAGGAAGCGCTCTGACAGCGGCAGGCTGGCGCCGCCCATGGCGCGCGCATGGATGCCGACGGTGCCCTCGCGGACGGACGGGATACGCAAGCCCTCGACGTCGATCCTGCCGATCGCCGACTGCACTGCCTGCACCAGGCGGGCGCGGATCGACGCCGGCATCCAGCCGTCGATGACAGCACTTTCGAAATCGATGACCGAGGCCGACGCCACGATGGCATAGGCAAGCGCCTCCGAGGCGGTCGTAATCCAGTTGTCGAGGTCGGGGCCCATGTCGGGCCCGAGATCTTGCCATTCCTCGGGCGATGTCCAGAGGTAGGCCGCTTCGATACCCCTGGCGTTCAGTGCCTTTTCGAGCACGGCGATGGAGGCGACGTCGATGAGCTGGGTTGGCCTGCCGCCGGGGCCCGGCACCGGCATCGAGCCGAGCGCGCCGGCATTGCCCGTCGGACCGCTGTAGAGCCTGCCGTTCAGCACCACGCCGCCGCCGGCGAAGGCGCCGATGTAGAAATAGACGAAGTCGCGCAGCGCGCCCATGTCGCCGAACACCAGTTCGGCGCCGCAGGCGGAGGTGGCGTCGTTCTGGAGATAGACGGGGAAGGAAAACAGCGCCTGCAGGTCGGCGCGGATGTCGCGGTTGCGCCAGGCATCCATGATTTCTCGCGGAGCACCCGCCGTGTCGACCCAGTTCCAGAGCTCGAACGGCATGGCGACGCCGAGGCCGGCGATGCGCTTGTCCTGCTCGCGCGTCAGGCCGGCACGCATCTGGGCGATGCCTGATTTCACGAATTCGATGGTGTCCTGAGGCGTCGGGTAGCCATAGGAATTCTGCAGCATCGCCCGCGTTCTGCCGAGAAAATCGATCAGCACGAGTTCGGCGCTGCGGCGACCGATCTTGAGGCCGATGAAGAAGGCGCCTTCCGGGTTGAGCGCCATCGGAATGGAGGGCTGGCCGATCTTGCCGCGGATCGGCTCCTGGCGCAGCAGAAGCCCTTCGACCTCCAGTTCGCGCATGATGACGGAGACGGTCTGCGCCGACAGGCCGGTCATGCGGGCGATGTCGGATTTGGCCAGCGCGCCGCTCTGCCTGACCAGTGACAGCACCAGCCGCTCGTTCTGGTCGCGCATGCCGCTCTGGTTGGTGCCGCGCAATTGCGGGGTCTCCGCAGCATCGGGCGAACCGTGCCTCAAACTCCCGGCCTCCACCGGCTTCCTCCCATACTTCGCGGTCTTCTCAGAAGATCCGCCCGCGGTCTTCTCCAGAGATCCGCTCAGCGGTTTTCCTGAAAATCCGCAATTCTCTTTTGCGGCAGAATGCGGGCCGACCGCAATCCTGTCAATAATAAATAAGAGTGATTTAATTATTGACAGGCGGCCCCGATTGGTGTTTCGTCGGCGCCGGATACTTGACTGGGAAGAGTGAACGAGCATCCGGAGCACGGCCCGCTGACGGGCGTGCATGGTTTGGTTCTGGGAGGAGTGCCCCTTATGAAATTTTCGGTTCTGAAGACGACTGTCTTTGGTGCGGCCGTTGCCGCGCTCGCCGCTGTCGCAGCCCCTGCATCCGCTGCCGACGTCGGCGCCTGCCTGATCACCAAGACTGACACCAACCCCTTCTTCGTCAAGATGAAGGAAGGTGCCACCGCCAAGGCGACTGAGCTCGGCGTGACGCTGAAGAGTTATGCCGGCAAGATCGACGGCGACTCGGAAAGCCAGGTCGCGGCGATCGAGACCTGCATCGCCGACGGTGCCAAGGGCATCCTGATCACCGCGTCCGACACCAAGGGCATCGTGCCTGCGGTCAAGAAGGCGCGCGATGCCGGCATCCTGGTCATCGCACTCGACACCCCGCTGGAGCCGGCTGACGCTGCCGACGCCACCTTCGCCACCGACAATCTGCTTGCCGGCAAGCTGATCGGCCAGTGGGCTGCCGCCACGCTCGGCGACAAGGCCAAGGACGCCAAGGTTGCCTTCCTCGACCTGACCCCGTCGCAGCCGACCGTCGACGTCCTGCGCGACCAGGGCTTCATGATGGGCTTCGGCATCGACGTGAAGGACGCCAACAAGATCGGCGACGAAGACGATGCCCGCATCGTCGGCCACGACGTCACCAACGGCAATGAAGAAGGTGGCCGCAAGGCGATGGAGAACCTGCTCCAGAAGGATCCGGGCATCACCGTCGTCCACACCATCAACGAGCCTGCCGCTGCCGGCGCCTATGAAGCACTCAAGGCCGTGGGAATGGAGAAGAACGTGCTGATCGTCTCCGTCGACGGCGGCTGCCCGGGCGTCAAGAACGTCCAGGATGGCGTCATCGGTGCGACCTCGCAGCAGTATCCTCTGATGATGGCCGCTCTCGGCATCGAGGCGATCAAGAAGTTCGCCGACAGCGGCGAGAAGCCCAAGCCGACCGAAGGCAAGGACTTCTTCGACACCGGCGTTTCGCTCGTGACCGACAAGCCGGCCACCGGCGTGGAATCGATCGACGTGAAGACCGGCCTGGAAAAGTGCTGGGGTTGATCTGACCGCCTGACGGCGAGACACTTCCTTGCAGACGAAGGGCGACCCCTTGGTCGCCCTTCCTACAAGGGGGCTATGAAATCCCTGATGGGAGGAAATCGACATGAGTGACGCTTCGGCAGATGCCAGGCGGCCGCAGGAGTTCGAGAAGGTTCTCTCGGGCAGCGACACGTCAGTGGCCAGCTTCGATACGCATACAAGGTCGCCAATCGAGAAGATCCAGCATTTCCTGCACTCCAATCCCGCGGCGGTGCCGCTGATCGTGCTGGTTACCTCGGTCGCGCTGTTCGGCCTGATCATCGGCGGCAAGTTCTTCTCCGCCTTCTCGATGACGCTGATCCTGCAGCAGGTGGCGATCACCGGCATCATCGGCGCCGCCCAGACGCTGGTCATCCTGACCGCCGGCATCGATCTCTCCGTCGGCGCTATCATGGTGCTGTCGTCTGTGGTCATGGGGCAGTTCACGTTCCGATACGGCCTGCCGCCGTCGCTGGCGATCCTGTGCGGCTTCGCCGTCGGCGCATTGTGCGGCTGGATCAATGGCGTGCTCGTCTCCTACATGAAGCTGCCGCCCTTCATCGTCACGCTCGGCACCTGGCAGATCGTGCTCGCAACGAATTTCCTCTATTCGGCCAACGAGACGATCCGCGCCCAGGACATCGAGGCCCAGGCTCCGATCCTCCAGTTCTTCGGGGCCAATTTTCGGCTCGGTAATGCGGTCTTCACCTATGGTGTCGTCGCCATGGTGCTGTTGGTGGCCGTCCTCTGGTACATCCTGAATCACACCGCCTGGGGCCGGCATGTCTATGCCATTGGCGACGATCCCGAGGCCGCCCAGCTTTCCGGCGTGCGTGTCAACAGGGTGCTGATTTCGGTCTATGTCATCTCCGGCCTGGTCTGCGCGCTCGGCGGCTGGATGCTCATCGGCCGCATCGGCTCGGTGTCGCCGACGGCAGGCCAGTTCGCCAACATCGAATCCATCACTGCGGTGGTGATCGGCGGCATCTCGCTGTTCGGCGGACGCGGCTCGATCCTCGGCATGCTGTTCGGCGCGCTGATCGTCGGCGTGTTCCAGCTCGGCCTGCGCCTCATCGGCACCGATCCGCAATGGACCTATCTGTTGATCGGCACCCTCATCATCATCGCGGTCGCAATCGACCAGTGGATCAGAAAGGTTGCAGGCTGATGGCTACCGAACCTCTTCTCACCGCCCGTGGGCTGGTCAAGCGCTATGGCCGCGTCACTGCCCTCAACAATGCCGACTTCGATCTCTATCCGGGCGAAATCCTGGCTGTGATCGGCGACAACGGCGCCGGCAAGTCGTCGCTCATCAAGGCGATCTCAGGCGCGGTCACGCCCGACGAAGGCGAGATCCTGCTTGAAGGCAAGCCGGTCCACTTCAAGTCGCCGATGGAGGCGCGCGACGCCGGCATCGAGACGGTCTACCAGAATCTCGCTTTGTCGCCGGCGCTGTCGATCGCCGACAACATGTTCCTCGGCCGCGAGATCCGGAAGCCCGGCATCATGGGCAACTGGTTCCGCATGCTCGACCGGGGCGCGATGGAAAAGCGGGCGCGCGAAAAGCTGACCGAACTTGGCCTGATGACCATCCAGAACATCAGCCAGGCTGTCGAAACGCTGTCCGGCGGCCAGCGTCAGGGTGTGGCGGTGGCACGCGCGGCTGCCTTCGGCTCCAAGGTGGTGATCATGGACGAGCCGACGGCGGCCCTTGGCGTCAAGGAAAGCCGGCGCGTGCTCGAACTGATCCTCGACGTCAAGCGGCGCGGCCTGCCGATTGTCTTGATCTCGCACAACATGCCGCATGTCTTCGAGGTCGCCGACCGCATCCATATCCACCGCCTCGGCCGCCGGCTGACGGTCATCGATCCGAAGGAATACTCGATGTCCGATGCGGTGGCTTTCATGACCGGCGCCAAGGCGCCGCCGGAAGCGGCCATCGCTGCCTGACCGGCCGGCCTAAACCTGGGGGTCTCCGCTCGCGAGATCCCCCTGTCTCCGCGTCGTGAGATATTGACGCGGAGATTTAAATCGATTGAGATCGCATTCGGAATAGCTAACATGCGTGTGGGAGGACAGGTGTCGGCAAGGGAGGCAGAAGAACGGTGGCCGAACAACATGCGAGAGGCGAGATGACCCGCGCAGTGACCCCCAAAATCCCCGAACCGCCGCTTGGCGATACCAGCCCCGAGGCCCTGGCTGCCGAAATCCTCAGCGCGCTGAAGTACCGGCTCGGCAAGGACGCCACGGTTGCGACCGACTATGACTGGCTGACCGCATCGATCAAGGTGGTGCGCGACCGCATCGTCGACGAGTGGATCTCCTCGACCAAGGAGGCCTACGACCAGAGCGCCAAGCGGGTTTATTACCTCTCGCTGGAGTTCCTGATCGGCCGGCTGATGCGCGACGCCTTCTCCAATCTCGGCCTGATGGACGCGATGCGCCAGGCGCTGGCCTCGCTCGGCGTCGAGTTCGATGTCATCGCCAGGCTCGAGCCCGACGCGGCACTCGGCAATGGCGGTCTCGGCCGGCTCGCCGCCTGCTTCATGGAAAGCATGGCGACCGTCGACATTCCGGCCCATGGCTACGGCATTCGTTACGCCAACGGCATGTTCCGCCAGGAAATCCATGACGGCTGGCAGGTCGAACTGCCCGAGACCTGGCTGGAACACGGCAATCCCTGGGAATTCGAGCGCCGCGAACGCGCCTTCGAGGTCGGCTTCGGCGGTTCGGTCGAGTCGATCACCGCACCGGATGGACGGCTCGAACGCCACGTCTGGAAACCGACCGACCGCGTGCTGGCGGTTGCCTACGACACCCCCGTGGTGGGTTGGCGCGGCGCGCGCGTCAACACGCTCAGGCTGTGGTCTGGCATGCCGCTCGATCCGATCCTGCTCGACAGGTTCAATGCCGGCGACCACATCGGTGCGCTGGCCGAAAGCAATAAGGCCGACGCGCTGTCGCGCGTGCTCTATCCCGCCGACTCGCACAAGGAGGGGCAGGAGCTCAGGCTGCGTCAGGAGTATTTCTTCTCGACGGCCTCGCTGCAGGACATCCTGCAGCGCCACATCAGCAAATATGGCGACCTCATCTCCTTGCCCGACAAGGCGGCGATCCACCTCAATGACACCCATCCCGCCGTCGCCGTGCCCGAGCTGATGCGCCTCCTGATGGATGTCCATGGCATGGATTTCGACACCTCCTGGGACATCACCAGGCGGACCTTTGCCTACACCAACCATACGCTTTTGCCGGAAGCGCTCGAAAGCTGGCCGGTGCCGCTGTTCGAGCGGCTTCTGCCGCGCCACATGCAGATCGTCTACGCCATCAATGCCGAGGTTCTGCTCGAAGCCAGGGCGACCGGCCGCTTCAATGGCGAGCAGATCAGCCGTATCTCGCTGATCCAGGAGAATGGCGAGCGCCGCGTCCGCATGGGCAATCTTGCCTTCGCCGGCTCGCACAGCGTCAACGGCGTCTCGGCACTGCACACCGAGCTGATGAAGGAAACGGTGTTTGCCGACCTGCACAGCCTCTATCCCGACCGCATCAACAACAAGACCAACGGCATCACGCCGCGGCGCTGGCTGATCCAGTGCAATCCCGGCTTGACCGGCCTGGCGCGCGAAGCCATCGGCGACCGCTTCCTTGACGACATCGAGGCGATCCGCGAGCTCGACGGCTTTGCCGGAGATGCCGCGTTCCGCGACAAGTTCGCCGCCGTCAAGCGCGCCAACAAGGTGCGGCTGTCGAACCTCGTCGCCGAGCGGCTGGGCATCAAGGTCGATCCGTCGGCGCTGTTCGACATCCAGATCAAGCGCATCCACGAATACAAGCGCCAGCTGCTGAACATCATCGAGGCGGTGGCGCTCTACGACCAGATCCGCTCGCATCCCGAGCGCGAATGGATGCCGCGGGTGAAGTTCTTCGGCGGCAAGGCGGCACCGAGCTACCACAACGCCAAGCTGATCATCAAACTGGCCAATGACGTCGCCAGGGTGATCAACAGCGATCCATCGGTGCGCGGGCTGCTCAAGGTCGTCTTCGTGCCGAACTACAATGTCAGCGTCGCCGAGATCCTGATGCCGGCGGCCGACCTGTCGGAGCAGATCTCGACGGCGGGCATGGAGGCATCCGGTACCGGCAACATGAAGTTCGCGCTCAACGGCGCGCTCACCATCGGCACGCTCGACGGCGCCAATGTCGAGATCAAGGAGCATGTCGGCGACGACAACATCTTCATCTTCGGCCTGACCACCGAGGAGGTTGCCCAGCGCCGCAACAGCTCCTACCAGCCGGCGGCGGTGATCGACGGTTCGCCTGAACTCAAGCAGGCGGTCGCTGCGATTTCCTCAGGCGTGTTCTCGCCCGACGACCCCGCGCGCTACCGCGAGCTGATGGACGGGCTCTACCAGCACGACTGGTTCATGGTCGCCGCCGACTTCGATTCTTATGCCGCTGCCCAGCGCCAGGTCGACACTGTCTGGCGCGACAGCCCGGACTGGTACGCGCGCGCCATTCGCAATGTCGCGCGTGTCGGCTGGTTCTCTTCGGACCGGACAATCCGTCAATATGCCAAAGAAATCTGGAACGTACCGGCCTGATGTGATTGCATGAACTGACCTCGCCGAAGAAACCCTGGGAGGGGACACCAAGACATGCTGAAGCCCGGCGCGGCCGCCGAAACGAAACCGGAGCTCGACAGAGCCACGGACGGCGATATCGAGGCGATCGTGAACGGCACCCATGGCGACCCGTTCGCGGTGCTCGGGCTCCAGCAGTCGGGCAAGGGCTTTCTTGCCCGTTGTTTCATCCCGCATGCCGAGACCGTCACCGCCCACACGATTGAAGGCAAGGCGTGCGGCGATCTTGCCCGCCGCAACGATGCCGGTTTCTTCGAAGGCAAGCTGTCGATCCGCAAGCGCCAGCCGCTGCGTTATCTGGCAAAAAATGCCGGCGGCGACTGGTGGGTGACCGATGCCTACAGCTTCGGCCCGGTGCTCGGGCCGATGGACGACTACTTCATCTCTGAAGGCTCGCATCTCCGCCTGTTCGACAAGCTCGGCGCGCATCTGATTACGCATGAAGGCGCTGACGGCGTGCATTTCGCCGTCTGGGCGCCCAACGCGCACCGGGTTTCGGTGGTCGGCGACTTCAACGACTGGGACGGCCGCAGGCATCCGATGCGCCTGCGCCAGGACACCGGCATCTGGGAGATCTTCGTGCCCGACATCGGTCCGGGCCGGCCCTACAAGTTCGAGCTGATCGGGTCCCGCGGCGTCAGGCTGCCGCTCAAGGCCGATCCGTTCGCCATCCGCTCGGAACTGCGCCCGGCAACCGCCTCTGTGACCGACATGCCGCCCGCGCATGAATGGGGCGATGCCGCGCACCGGGCCCACTGGAAAGCGGCTGACCATCGGCGCGAGCCGATCAGCATCTATGAGGTCCATGCCGGCTCATGGCAGCGCCGCGACGACGGCAGCTTCCTGTCGTGGGACGAGATGGCCGACCGGCTGATCCCCTATGCCGTCGACACCGGCTTCACCCATATCGAGTTCCTGCCGATCTCGGAACATCCCTACGACCCGTCCTGGGGCTACCAGACGACGGGGCTTTATGCGCCGTCCGCCCGCTTCGGTGAACCCGAAGGTTTTGCCCGCTTCGTCGACGGCGCCCATCGTGCCGGCATCGGCGTCATCCTCGACTGGGTGCCGGCGCATTTCCCCGTCGACGAACACGGACTGGCGCATTTCGATGGCACAGCACTCTACGAGCATGCCGACCCGCGCCAGGGCTTCCATCCCGACTGGAACACCGCGATCTACAATTTCGGCCGGCGCGAAGTGGTGTCGTTCCTGGTCAACAACGCCCTGTTCTGGGCAGAGAAATACCATGTCGACGGGCTGCGCGTGGATGCGGTCGCCTCGATGCTCTATCTCGACTACTCGCGCAAGGAAGGCGAGTGGATCCCCAACGAGTTCGGTGGCCGCGAGAACCTGGAGTCGGTGCGTTTCCTGCAGAAGATGAATGCGGCTGTCTATGGCGCCCATCCCGGTGTGATGACCATCGCCGAGGAATCGACCTCCTGGCCCAAGGTGTCGCAGCCGGTGCATGAAGGCGGGCTCGGCTTCGGCTTCAAATGGAACATGGGCTTCATGCATGACACGCTGGAGTACCTTGCCAAGGAGCCGGTGCATCGCAAGCATCATCACAACGAGATCACCTTCGGGCTGCTCTACGCCTTCAGCGAGAATTTCGTCCTGCCGCTGTCGCATGACGAGGTCGTGCATGGCAAAGGCACGCTGCTCGCCAAGATGGCCGGCGACGACTGGCAGAAGTTCGCGACTTTGCGCGCCTACTATGCCTTCATGTGGGGTTATCCCGGCAAGAAGCTCCTGTTCATGGGCCAGGAGTTTGCCCAGCGCGCGGAATGGAGCGAGGCAAGGGCGCTCGACTGGAACCTGCTCGACTTCGCCCCGCATCGCGGTGTCTGGCAGCTGGTGCGTGATCTCAACCAGCTCTACCGCTCGCGCCCGGCGCTGCATGCCCGCGACTGCGAGCCCGAAGGCTTCGAGTGGCTGATCGTCGACGATGCCGCGAACTCCGTCTTCGCCTGGCTGCGCAAGGCGCCTGGCGCTGCACCCATCGCCGTCATCTCGAGCTTCACGCCGGTTCTGCGCGACGGCTATCGCGTGCCGCTGCCAAAGCCAGGCACATGGCGGGAAATCTTCAACTCCGACGCGCTGGACTATGGCGGGTCGGGCAAAGGCAACAGCGGCATGGTCACCGCGCACCCGACGGATGGAGGAGGGGCAGCGGCTGTGCTGCTTCTGCCGCCGCTCGCGACGATCATGCTCGAATTTGTGGCGGACTGAGCAGGGAGGATGGCATGGAACTGAAGAGAAACCAGCCGCTGGCGCGCGATGCCATGGCCTATGTGCTTGCCGGCGGGCGCGGCAGCCGGCTCAAGGAACTGACCGACCGGCGCGCCAAGCCCGCGGTCTATTTCGGCGGCAAGACCCGCATCATCGATTTTGCGCTGTCCAATGCGCTGAACTCGGGCATTCGCCGCCTCGGCGTTGCCACCCAGTACAAGGCGCATTCGCTGATCCGCCACCTGCAGCGTGGATGGAACTTCCTCAGGCCGGAGCGCAACGAGAGTTTCGACATCCTGCCTGCAAGCCAGCGCGTCTCCGAAACGCAGTGGTATGAAGGCACAGCGGATGCGGTCTACCAGAACATCGACATCATCGAGGCTTACGGCCCCGAATACATGGTCATCCTCGCCGGCGACCACATCTACAAGATGGATTACGAGCTGATGCTGCGCCAGCACGTCGACGCCGGCGCCGACGTCACCGTCGGCTGCCTCGAGGTGCCGCGCATGGAGGCGACCGGCTTCGGCGTCATGCATGTCGACAAGAAGGACAACATTATTTCCTTCATCGAAAAGCCGGCCGATCCGCCCGGCATCCCCGACAAGCCGGACTATGCGCTGGCCTCGATGGGCATCTATGTCTTCAAGACCAAGTTCCTGATGGAGCAGTTGCGCCGCGACGCCAACGAACCGGAATCGAGCCGCGACTTCGGCAAGGACATCATTCCCTACATCGTCCAGCACGGCAAAGCCGTCGCCCATCGTTTCGCCAAGTCCTGCGTGCGCTCGAGCATGGAAGGCGAGGCCTACTGGCGCGACGTCGGCACCGTCGACGCCTATTGGGAAGCCAATATCGACCTCACCGACATCACGCCCGAACTCGACCTCTATGATCGCGACTGGCCGATCTGGACCTATTCGGAACTGACGCCGCCGGCCAAGTTCGTCCATGACGAGGACGGCCGGCGCGGGTCCGCCATATCGTCACTGGTCTCGGGCGACTGCATCGTCTCGGGCGCCTCGCTGAAGCGCAGCCTGATCTTCACCGGCGCGCGCATCAATTCCTATTCGACGCTCGAGGATGTGGTGATGCTGCCGGCCTGCTATGTCGGCCGCAATGCGCGGCTCAAACGGGTCGTCATCGATCATGGCGTCCAGATACCGGAGGGACTTGTCGTCGGTGAGGATCCGGTGCTCGACGCCAAGCGTTTCCGCGTCTCGGAAAAAGGCATCTGCCTGATCACCCAGGACATGATCAACAGGCTGGAGTCGTAACCGGTGCAGGTGCTTTCGGTCACGCCCGAGATCTTCCCGCTGATCAAGACCGGCGGGCTGGCCGACGTCACCGGCGCCTTGCCGGCGGCACTTGCCGGGCTCGGCGTCGCCACCCGCAGCCTGGTGCCGGGTTATCCCGTGGTGATGAACGCGCTGAAGAAGAAAAAGACGGTTCATCACTACCCCGCCTTGCAAGGCGGCAAGGCAGCGCTCCATTCAGCCGAGATCGCCGGCCTCGACATGCTGGTGCTCGACGCGCCGCATCTGTTCGACCGGCCCGGCGGACCCTATGGCGACGTCACCGGTGCCGATTGGCAGGACAATTGGCGGCGCTTTGCAGCACTCGGCCGTGTCGGCGCCGACATCGCTGCGGGTGTGGTCAAGGACTACAGGCCCGACATCGTGCACGCCCATGACTGGCAGTCGGCGATGACGCTTGCCTATATGCGTTATGGCGAGGCGGCTGATGTGCCGTCTGTCATGACGGTGCACAACCTCGCCTTCCAGGGGCAGTTCGGCGCCAGCATCTTTGCCGGCCTCGGCCTGCCGCAGCAGGCGATGGCGCTCGACGGCGTCGAATATTATGGCGGCGTCGGCTTCCTCAAGGCCGGCCTGCAGGCAGCGTGGGCGATCACCACCGTCAGCCCGACCTACGCCCAGGAAATTCGCACTCCGGCCTTCGGCATGGGGCTCGACGGGCTGATCAACCTGCGCTCGCCCGACCTTTACGGCATCGTCAACGGCATCGACGACGACATCTGGAACCCGGAGACCGACACCCATCTTGCGGCCACCTACACGTCCAAGAGCCTGAAGGGGCGCAAGGCCAACAAGCGGGCGATCGAAGAGCGCATGACGCTCGATCGTGACGACGGTCCGATCTATTGCGTCGTCAGCCGCCTGACCTGGCAGAAGGGCATCGACATTCTTTCGACCATCATCGATCCGGTGGTCGCCTCCGGCGCGCGGCTGGCGATACTGGGCTCGGGCGATGCCGGGCTGGAAGGCGCGCTTCTCGCCGCTGCCGCCCGCCATCGCGGCCGTGTCGGCGTCGTCATCGGTTATGACGAGGGCCTGTCGCATCTGCTGCAGGGCGGCGCCGACGGTATCCTGATCCCGTCGCGTTTCGAGCCATGCGGCCTGACCCAGCTTTATGGCCTGCGTTATGGCTGCGTGCCGATCGTCGCGCGCACCGGCGGGCTGGCCGATACCGTCATCGACGCCAACGAGGCAGCGGTTGCGGCCGGCGTCGCCACCGGTTTCCAGTTCGCGCCCGAAGACGCCGGCGCCTTCCACCACGCCATATCGAGGGCCAATGCGCTGCATGCCGAGCCGGCAGTCTGGGCGGCAATCCAGAAGCAGGGCATGAAGTCGGATGTATCCTGGGACCGCAGCGCCCAGAAATATGCCGCACTTTACCGCATGCTTCTCTCAAAAAGGGATGCCTGAATGATTCGCACCGTCGCCACCACGCCCTATACCGACCAGAAGCCCGGCACGTCGGGCCTGCGCAAGAAGGTGCCGGTCTTCCAGCAGCCGAACTATGCCGAGAACTTCATCCAGTCGGTGTTCGATTCGCTCGAAGGTTTCGCCGGCAAGACGCTGGTCGTCGGCGGCGACGGCCGCTTCTACAATCGCGAGGTGATCCAGAAGGTCATCGCCATGGCGGTGGCCAACGGCTTCGGCCGCGTCGTTGTCGGGCAGGGCGGCATCCTGTCGACGCCGGCGGCCTCCAACCTGATCCGCAAACGCAAGGCCTTTGGCGGGCTGATCCTGTCGGCCAGCCACAATCCCGGCGGCCCGCACGAGGATTTCGGCATCAAGTACAATGCCGAAAACGGCGGTCCTGCGCCGGAGAAGATGACCGATGCGATCTATGCCCGCAGCAAGGTCATTTCGGCCTACAGGATCGCCGACATCGGCGCTGTCGATCTCGACAAAACAGGCACCTTCGAGGTCGGCGGCATGAAGGTCGAGGTCGTCGACCCCGTCACCGACTATGCCGAGTTGATGGAGACTTTGTTCGATTTCGACGCCTTGCGCGCCCTGTTCAAGTCGGGCTTCCGCATGCGTTTCGACGCCATGCACGCGGTGACGGGCCCCTACGCCAAGGAGATCCTCGAGCGCCGCCTCGGCGCTGCCGAGGGCACCGCCCGCAACTTCGTGCCGCTGGAGGATTTCGGCGGCCACCATCCCGATCCGAACCTGGTCCACGCCAAGCATCTCTATGACGAGATGATGGGGCCTGATGCGCCTGATTTCGGCGCCGCTTCGGACGGCGACGGCGACCGCAACCTGATCATCGGCCGCGGCATCTTCATCACGCCGTCGGATTCGCTGGCGATGCTGGCGGCCAACGCCCATCTCGCGCCGGGCTACAAGGCCGGCCTCAAGGGCATCGCCCGCTCGATGCCGACCAGCGGTGCCGCCGACCGGGTTGCCGAGAAGCTCGGCATCGGCATGTACGAGACGCCGACCGGCTGGAAGTTCTTCGGCAATCTGCTCGACGCCGGCATGGCGACGATCTGCGGCGAGGAGAGTGCCGGCACCGGTTCAGACCATGTCCGCGAGAAGGACGGGCTGTGGGCGGTGCTTTTGTGGCTCAACATTCTTGCCGTGCGCGGCGAGAGCGCCAAGGACATCGTCGCCAAGCATTGGGCGACCTATGGCCAGAACTATTATTCGCGCCATGACTATGAAGAGGTCGAGACCGACAAGGCCAATGCGCTGGTCGACGCCCTGCGCGGCAAGCTGGCGTCGCTGCCGGGAACCAGCGTTCAGGGCATGAAGATCGCCAGTGCCGACGACTTTGCCTACAACGATCCTGTCGACGGCTCGGTGAGCAGGAACCAGGGCATCCGCGTGCTGTTCGAAGGCGGTTCGCGTGTCGTCTTCCGCCTGTCGGGCACCGGCACCTCGGGCGCCACCTTGCGCGTCTATATCGAGCGCTACGAACCCGATCCGGCGCGGCACGGGCAGGACACGCAGGCCGCACTTGCCGACCTGATCAAGGCCGCCGACGACATCGCCGGCATCCGCAGCCACACCGGCCGCGACAAGCCGAGCGTGATTACGTGAAATGGTCGATTTCGGCTGAGCTCCCCCCTCGTGGGGGAGATGTCCGGCAGGACAGAGGGGGGCAACGTAGAGCGCTTTCCTCCGACGTTTGCCGGACGAGCCTGCTCCCTGTCCGGAGAGGTCGCGATCCTTCGCGCCCCCCTCTGTCCTGCCGGACATCTCCCCCACAAGGGGGGAGATTGGCTGGCCGCACCGGTGCTGCCCGATGATCCAGGGTCGCAGCACCCCGGCTCTCGGCGCGACGGTAACCGATGACGGTATCCGTTTTGCCGTCTGGTCCGGCGCCGCCGAACGCATCTGGGTGTCTGTCTACGACGCCGACGGCAAGGCGGAGACGGCCCGGCTGGAAATGCCCCGCAGTGACGACGGCGTTTTCGCCCTTGATGTCCCGGGACTGGGCGCAGGCACCCGCTACGGCTTTCGCGCCGACGGGCCATATGCGCCCGACAATGGCTTGTGGTTCGATCCCGACAAGCTGCTGGTCGATCCTTATGCGCTCAGGCTCGACCGGTCCTATCGCTATGACGGCCGGCTTGCGGCCCCGAGGGGGCAGGGCGGCGACAGTGCCGGGCTGATGCCTAAGGCTGTGGCCGAGAGGCTGCCCATCGTGCCGCACGCAGCATCGGCGTTTCGGCCGGGCGGGTTGATCTACGAGGTGCCGGTCCGCGCCTTCACCCTGCGCCATCCCGATGTGCCCAAGCGCCTGCGCGGCACCATCCGGGCGCTGGCCGAGCCTGTCATCATCGACCATCTGTTGAAGATCGGCGTGTCGGCGGTCGAGCTGATGCCGGTGACGGCGACGATGGACGAACGCCACTTGCCGCGCCTCGGCCTCAGCAATGCCTGGGGCTACAATCCGGTGACCTTCATGGCGCTCGACCCGCGCCTGGCGCCCGGCGGCCTGGCCGATCTCAGCGAGACGACGGCGGCACTGCATGCCGCCGGCATCGGCGTGATCCTCGACCTGGTCTTCAACCACACCGCCGAAAGCGATGAATTCGGGCCGACCCTGTCGCTGCGCGGCTTGGACAATGGCGCCTACTATCGTCCGGCGGTCGACGATCCCGGCCGTTATGCCAACGACACCGGAACCGGCAACACGCTCGCCTGCGACCATCCGGTGGTCGGGGAACTCGTGCTCGATAGCTTGCGGCATTTCATCGTCCACGCCGGCATCGACGGCTTCCGCTTCGATCTCGCGCCGGTGCTGGGGCGGGTCGGCGGTGAATTCAGTGCTGACGCACCGTTGTTGCAGGCGATGCGGCGGGACCCCGTTATCGGCGACCGCGTCCTGATCGCCGAACCCTGGGACATCGGCCACAACGGCTACCGGCTTGGCGGCTTTCCCCCGGAGTTTCTCGAATGGAACGACCGCTACCGCGACGACGTCAGGCGTTTCTGGCGCGGCGACCGCGGTTTGGTCGGCGCGCTGGCGACACGGCTCGCCGGATCCTCCGACAGCTTCGGCGGCGGGGCGCAGACGCGGACGGTGAACTTCATTGCCGCCCATGACGGCATGACGGTCGCCGACCTCGTCCGCTACGAGCGCAAGCACAACGAGGCCAATGGCGAACACAACCACGACGGCCACAACGAGAACTTTTCCTGGAACAACGGCGTCGAGGGCGAGAGCGGCGATCCCGAGATATCGGCCGAGCGCAGTCGCGATATCAGCGCCTTGCTGGCGACGCTGTTTGCCTCGCGCGGCGCCATCATGCTGACGGCGGGAGACGAATTCGGCCGGAGCCAGCGCGGCAACAACAATGCCTACGCCCAGGACAACGAACTGACCTGGCTCGACTGGGCCGAGCGTGACGTCGCCCTGGAGGACTTCGTTGCTGAACTTGGCAAGCTGAGGCGAGAGGTGCCGGCGCTGGCGCAAGTCGGCTTCCTCAGCGGCGCAGTCCCTGATGGCGCGCAGGTGGCGGACGTCGAATGGCTGACCGAGGCCGGCCGGGCGATGAGCGACGCCAACTGGCATGAACCCGACCGTCACCGCCTGACGATGCTTCTGGGCAATGGTGCCGCAGAGGGCGGCCGGCTTGCCGTCATGATCAACGGCGCGCGGCGCGATGTCCATTTTGCCCTGCCTGCGCGTTCGGCCTTCGAATGGCGACAGGCGATGGCCGGGGCACATCCGGGCGGCGGGCGTTTTGCCGTGCCGGCGCGCAGCGTTTCATTTGCGATCGAACGGCCTCAGGCCGAAAGCCCAGGAGATCAGCCATGACCCAGCAATCCGGTGCCGACTGGTGGCGCGGCTGCGTCATTTACCAGGTCTATCCGCGCTCGTTCCAGGACAGCACCGGCGACGGCAGCGGCGATCTCGCCGGCATCACCAGGCGCCTGCCGCATATCGCCTCGCTGGGCGTCGATGCGGTCTGGCTGTCGCCCTTCTTCAAGTCGCCGATGGCCGACATGGGCTACGACGTCTCCGATTATTGTGACGTCGATCCGATGTTCGGCACGCTCGCCGACTTCGACGCGATGATATCGGAGGCGCACCGCCTCGGGCTGAAGATCATCATCGACCAGGTGCTGTCGCACTCGTCCGACAAGCATCCCTGGTTCGTCGAAAGCCGGATGAGCCGCGACAATCCCAAGGCCGACTGGTATGTCTGGGCCCAGCCCAAGCCCGACGGCACCGCGCCGAACAACTGGCTGTCGATCTTCGGCGGTCCGGGCTGGGAGTGGGATTCGACGCGCAAGCAATATTACCAGCACAATTTCCTCGCCTCGCAGCCGGATCTCAACTTCCACAATCCCGAAGTGCAGGCAGCGCTTCTGGAAACGGTTCGCTTCTGGCTCGATCGGGGGGTCGACGGCTTCCGGCTCGACACGGTGAATTTCTACGTCCACGACAAGTGGCTGCGCGACAACCCGCCCTTGGCGAAAAGCGTTGCCGGCGAGAACGAGGAAGCCAATCCCTACGAGTACCAGGACCATCTGTTCGACAAGACGCGGCCGGAAAACATCGCCTTTCTCGAGCGCTTTCGCGCCGTGCTCGACGAATATGGCAGTCGCAGTTCGGTCGGTGAGGTCGGCGACGGCGAGCGCTCGCTGCAGACGGTGGCGGCCTACACCTCGGGCGGCGACAAGCTGCATATGTGCTACACATTCGACCTGCTTGGCCCGAAATTCTCCGCCGCCCACGTCCGCAAATGCATTGCCGATTTCGAGGCGGCGGTGACCGACGGCTGGGTCTGCTGGGCCTTCTCCAACCATGACGTCATCCGCCATGTCACGCGCTGGACGCGGCCCGGCGGCGACCCGGAGGCGGTGGCCAAATTCTCCATTGCCCTGCTTGCCTGCCTGCGCGGTTCGATCTGCATCTACCAGGGCGAGGAGCTTGGTCTTGAAGAAGCCGACGTTGCTTTCGAAGACTTGCGCGATCCTTACGGCATCCGCTTCTGGCCGGGTTACAAGGGCCGCGACGGCTGCCGCACGCCGATGGTGTGGGAGGCCCAGGCAGAGCAGGGTGGCTTCTCCGACGGCAAGCCCTGGCTGCCGATTTCGGCTGCCCATCGTGCCCTGGCGGTCGACCGCCAGCAGCGCGACGCGGAATCAGTTCTGTGTCGTTACAGGGCGGTGCTCGCGGCGCGCAGGACGCTTCCGCCACTTATCCACGGCTCGATTGAGCTGCTGGAAACCAAGGGCGACGTGCTCGCTTTCCTGCGTGAGGAAGGGGCCGAACGGCTGCTGTGCGTGTTCAATTTTTCCGAGAAAGCGGCGTCATGGCCAGTTCCGGCAAGGCTTGGCGGCTTGAGCCCGGTGCCGTTTCCCGGAGCTTTGGGTGAAGTCGAAAAAGACCGTATCACCTTGGCGCCGCTCGATTACTTTATCGGGCGCTTAGTTTGAACTCGCTCAAGTTGACTTTAGGTGAGCACGAGTCGTGTTGAAAATAAAAATTGTCGTGTCTAGTGTCAGCCACCGCTGGCGGTAGGGAGCTGCCGGCTCGCTCAACGAAACCGGACAGATCCGGCATTCGGGCGCTAACCAGGCGAGGCCGTGTTTACGGGGAACACGCCTATTTGGGAGAAGTAACACATGCTGAAGAACATGCTGAAAGCGACAGTGTTCGCTACGACGCTTGCGCTGTCTGCTGGAGCGTTGTCCGTTCCGGCTTTTGCGGAGGTCGTCTTCAATCGCGGCAATTCGGCCGATCCGGAATCGCTGGATCCGCACAAGACATCGACGGTCTATGAAGCCCACATCCTGCGCGACCTGTTCGAAGGTCTTGTCATGCAGGACCAGAATGCCGAAATCATTCCGGGTGCAGCCGAGAGCTGGACCGTTTCGGACGACGGCACCGTCTACACCTTCAAGCTCCGTCAGGGCGCTACCTGGTCGGATGGCAGCCCGGTTACCGCCGAAGACTTCGTCTACTCCTTCCGCCGCCTCGAGGATCCGGCCACCGGCGCCGAATATGCTTCGATGCTCTATGTCGTGAAGAACGGCGAAGAAGTGAACACCGGCAAGGCCAAGCCCGAAGAACTCGGCGTCAAGGCAGTCGATGCCAACACCTTCGAAGTGACCCTCAAGGCACCGACCCCATACTTCCTCGAAATGCTGACGCACCAGTCGACCTATCCGGTCAACAAGGCCGCCATCGACAAGCTCGGCGCCGATTGGATCAAGCCGGGCAACCTGGTTTCCAACGGCGCGTTCACGCTCGCTGAATTCGTCCCGAACGATCACATCAAGCTGGTCAAGAACCCGAAGTTCCATGACGCCGCCAATGTGAAGCTCGACGCCGTCAACTACTTCCCGACGGAAGACCGCTCGACCGCCATCAAGCGCTTCGAGGCTGGCGAACTCGACAGCAACGACGATATCCCGACCGAGCAGATGGCTGACCTGAAGGCCAAATTCGGCGATCAGCTGCGTATCGGCGCCTATCTCGGCACCTACTACTACGCGATCAAGACGGACAAGGCGCCGTGGGACAATGTCGAGCTGCGCAATGCAGTGTCGATGGCCATCGACCGCGACTTCCTGGCCGAGAAGGTCTGGCAGAACTCGATGATCCCCGGCTACTCGATGGTGCCGCCCGGTATCGAAGGCTACACTTCGGCACTGGCGACCTTCGCCGACAAGTCGCAGATCGACCGCGAGGATGAAGCCAAGAAGGTTCTCGAGAAGCTCGGCTACGGCCCCGACAAGCCGCTGAAGATGGAAATCCGCTACAACACGTCGGAGAACCACAAGAACACGGCAGTCGCGATCCAGGAGCAGCTCAAGCCGCTCGGCATCGAGGTGACGCTGCTCAACACCGACACCAAGACCCACTACGGTCATCTCGAGCAGAAGGGTGACTTCGACGTCGCTCGTGCGGGCTGGATTGCCGACTACAAGGATCCGGAAAGCTTCCTCGGCATCTCGCGCAAGGCTTCCGGCAACAACTACTCGAACTACAATAGCCCAAAGTTTGAGGAGGCCATGAACAAGGCAGCCGCCGCTGGCGGCAAGCCGGAAGAACGCCTGAAGGAAATGGCGGCAGCAGAACGCATCTTGATCGATGATGTCGGCCAGATCCCGCTGCTCTACTACAGCTACAAGAACCTCGTTTCGCCGAAGATCAAGGGCTTCGACGAGAACGTCATGGACGTTCATCCTTCACGCTTCGTCAGCAAGGACTAGTCCCGGCTCTGCCGCCGCCCCTGAAAAAGGGGGCGGCGGTCCCGGCTAACCTGCGAAGGCGTGGTAGCTATGTTTCTCTATGTATTCAGGCGGCTTCTGACCGCCATTCCGACGATGTTCGTCATCGTCACGCTGGCCTTCTTCCTGATCCGCGTCGCTCCGGGCGGCCCATTCAATCAGGAGCGCGGACTCAGTCCCGAGATCAAGGCCAATCTTGAGGCCCAATTCGGTCTTAATGATCCGATCTGGCTGCAATACGTCAACTATCTCAAGAACCTGCTGCACGGTAACTTCGGGCCCAGCTACAACCTGCCTGACTTCACCGTCACCGAGCTGTTCGCCAATGGCCTGCCGATCTCGGTTCAGCTGGGCCTGTCGGCTCTTGTCCTGGCGCTTGCCGTCGGAACGGTGCTTGGTATCGTCGCAGCCCTCAACCAGAACAAGCTTGGCGACTATTCGGTGATCGCACTCGCCACTGCAGGCAGCACGATCCCGACCTTCGTCATTGCCCCTGTGATCCAGCTGCTGTTCGGCCTGACCTGGAAGCTGCTGCCGATCGGCGGTTGGGGCGATGGGGCATGGATCAACAAGATCGGCCCGATCCTGACTTTGTCACTGCCGCAGATCGCCATCGTGGCGCGCCTGATGCGCGGTTCGATGATCGAGTCGCTGCGTTCCAACCACATCCGGACGGCGCGTGCGCTTGGCCTGTCCGACTGGTCGGTGGTGGTCAAACACGCACTGCGTGGCGCTGTCCTGCCCATCGTGTCTTATGCGGGCCCGGCGGCGGCGGCATTGCTCACCGGTTCGATCATCGTCGAGACGATCTTCGCCATTCCCGGTATAGGCCGCTACTTCGTCGATGCGGCACTCAACCGCGACTACACGCTGGTCATGGGCACGGTGGTGGTGATTGCGCTGTTTACGATCGCCTTCAACCTGATCGTCGACATCCTCTATGCCTTCTTCGATCCGCGGGTCCGCTATGACTGATACAGCCATTTCAGCGCCCGTCGTCGGGCGATCGCTCTGGGGCGATGCGTGGGCACGCCTCAAGGCCAACAAGGCTGCGATGTTCAGCCTTTTCTACCTGATCGCCATGGCGACCGTCTGCATCGTCGGACCGTTCTTCGTGCCGCATCAGTACACGACGATCTACGCCGACTATGTCCGGACGCCGCCAAGTCTCTCGGCCTATCCCAAGCCGGAAATGATCGAGACCGCCATGAACGACGCCGTCAAGCGCATGCGTGTCGACGTCAAGGAATGGCGCCAGGAAGGCGAACGGGTGTTCATCACCGTGACGTCGAGCAAACCGCTCGACGAGCGCAACATCCGCTATCTCGACCGTTCCGACACCTTCGACGACGGCAAGCTCGAAAGCACCTCTGCCGATGGGCTGACGGCGGTGATGAGCGCCTCGATCAAGCAGCAGTACTTCCTGTTCGGCACCGACAACACCGGCCGCGACCTGCTGTCGCGAACGCTGATGGCGGGCCGCATCTCGCTGGCGATCGGCCTTCTGGCCGGCATCGTCGCCGTGGTCATCGGGGTCATCTATGGCGCCACTGCCGGCTTCATGGGCGGCAAGACCGACGAGGTGATGATGCGCATCGTCGACGTGCTCTATTCGCTTCCCTTCATCTTCTTCGTCATCATGCTGGTCGTCTTCTTCGGGCGAAACTTCGTGCTGATGTTCCTGGCTGTGGGGGCGGTGTTGTGGCTCGACATGGCGCGCATCGTGCGTGGCCAGGCCTTGTCGATCCGCCGGCAGGAATACGTCCAGGCGGCCGAAGCGCTCGGCGTCCGCTCTCGCGGCATCGTGCAGCGTCACGTCATCCCCAATCTGCTTGGACCTGTCGTCATCTACATGACGCTGCTGGTGCCGCAGGTCATCATCCTGGAGAGCTTCCTGTCGTTCCTGGGGCTCGGCGTGCAGGAGCCGATGACGAGCTGGGGCGTGCTGATCTCCGTGGGCGCCAAGAACATCGGTACCGCCAACTGGCTGCTGTTGTTCCCGGCCTTCTTCCTGGTCTCGACGCTGTTCGCGCTGAACTTCATCGGCGACGGCCTGCGTGACGCTCTCGATCCGAAGGACAGGTGAGATGGCTGGAGAAACAATCCTATCGGTCAAGGACCTGCGCGTCCGCTTCCGCACGCTCGACGGCGTGGTGGAGGCGGTGAAGGGCATCCACCTTCACGTCGACGCCGGCGAGACGGTTGCCGTGGTCGGTGAATCCGGCTCCGGCAAGAGCCAGACGATGATGGCGGCGATGAGCCTGCTGGCATCCAATGGCGAGGCCACAGGCGCTGTCGACTACCGCGGCAAGAACCTGCTGACACTCGGCAAATCGGAACTCAACAAGGTCCGTGGCCGCAAGATCAGCATGATCTTCCAGGAGCCGATGACCTCGCTCGATCCGCTCTACACCATCGGCAACCAGCTGATGGAACCGATCCGCAAGCATCGCGGCTTGAGCGGGGCGGCAGCGCGCGCCGAAGCCCTCAGGCTGCTCGAACTGGTCAAGATTCCCGACCCCGAGCGGCGCCTGAAATCCTATCCGCACGAAATGTCGGGCGGCCAGCGCCAGCGCGTGATGATCGCCATGGCGCTGGCCAACGACCCCGACATCCTGATCGCCGACGAGCCGACCACTGCACTCGACGTGACGATCCAGGCGCAGATCCTGACCCTGCTGGCCGAACTGCAGCGCAAGCTCGGCATGGCCATCGTCTTCATCACCCATGACCTCGGCATCGTCCGGCGCTTTGCCGACCGTGTCTATGTCATGCGCTATGGCGAGGTGGTGGAGGAGGGCAAGGCCGACGAGCTGTTTGCCAATCCGCAGCACGACTACACCAAGATGCTGCTGGCAGCCGAGCCGACCGGTCGTAAGGCGCCGCCTGCCGCCAATGCGCCGATCCTGCTCGAAGGGCGCAATGTCGAGGTCGAGTTCAAGATCGGCGGCGGCTTCCTTGCCGGCCCGCCGATGCTATTGCGGGCGGTCGACCGCATCTCGATCATGCTCAAGCAGCGCCAGACGATCGGCATCGTCGGTGAATCGGGATCGGGCAAGTCGACGCTGGGCCGGGCTCTGCTCCGGCTGTTGCCGAGCCAGGGAACGATCCGCTTCGGCAACAAGGATCTGTCCAAGGCCGACCGTGCCGACATGCGCCCGCTGCGGCGGGAGCTTCAGCTCGTTTTCCAGGATCCGTTCGGCTCCTTGTCGCCGCGCATGACGGTGGGCCAGATCATCACCGAAGGCCTTCTGGTGCACGAGCCGTCGCTGTCGTCCAAGGAACGCGACAACAGGGCGGTGGAGGCCCTGCGTGAAGTCGGGCTATCCCCCGAAACACGCAACCGCTATCCGCACGAGTTCTCCGGCGGCCAGCGCCAGCGCATCGCCATTGCGCGCGCGATGATCCTCAAGCCCAAGGTCGTCGTGCTCGATGAGCCGACCTCGGCGCTCGACCGATCGGTGCAGAAGCAGATCGTCGAGCTTTTGCGCAAGCTGCAGGCCGACCACGATCTGTCCTACCTGTTCATCAGTCACGATCTGGCCGTGGTGCGCGCCATGTCGGACTACATCATCGTGATGAAGCAGGGAAAGATCGTCGAGGAGGGGCCGACCGAGGAGATCTTCGGGGCGCCGCGTGAAGCCTACACCAAGACCCTGATGGCGGCGGCGATCGACGAGACGAAGTTCCGCCAATCGGCCTGACGGTTTGGCAGCCTGACGGCTTTGGCAGGCCACAGCCTGGTGAAAAACAGCAACAGGCCCGGAGACGTCAGTCTCCGGGCCTGTTCGCGTTCAGAGCACCAGAACGGAGCGGCCGCAGTTGACGCCGTGAACCCGCACATCGGCTTCGCCGACCTTTACGCCGACCAGCGTCAGGACGTTGTAAAGCAGCCCGTCGATGGGGGCGGTCACGCCTGACAGCAGCCCGACGATGGCGGTCTTGACCGCGGCGTCTGTCGGCACGAACAGGCCGAGGCCAAGGCCCAGCACCTTGAGATCGACATCCAGCGTCAGCCCGCTCAACAGCGAGGCGGTCAGCGACTGCGTCAGGTTGCGTGTCGACACCGACTTGACCCGGCGTGCGTCGATGTCGCTCTTGTTGAACGTAAGGGCCTGCGGCGTCATGTTGCCGATCCGCACATTCGCGGCACCCTTGACGTCGACGGTCAGCACGTTGAGGCCGACCGGGTTGAGCTTGACCAGCTGCGCGGGCTGCACCACGGGCCTCTTGGTAAAGACCCTGAGTTCCTCCGGGTTGATGTCGCCGAGCCAGATCTCGGCGACGCCGGGCTGGGCGTCGACCGTGACGATCGCGCTTGCCGGCTTGCCGGTGGGACAGGAAACGCTTTTCAACTGGGCCTCGGCATAGGCCAACTCGACATAGAGCGGCACGCGCACCGACCCGCCCAGCACGCTGTCGACCAATCCCCCGGTGCCGCCAACGGTGACGACGAGTTGCAGCCTTGTCTGCGCCGTACGCACGATCTTGCCCGGCTCGCCGACCGCAAACCAGCTGTATCCTTGCGGTGGTTCGCCGATGGCGACGTTCAGCTTGACGCCGAGCAGACCCGGCACGCCGGCGCCAAGGTCGACGGCGACCTGGTTCTTGCCGTTGGCGATGGCGGCTGCAGCGCTGACCAGTTCCATGATGCCGACATCGGCGTCCAGCCCGGCGGCGCCACGACCCGTCGACAGTTTGCCGATCGCGCCGAGGTCGATGTAGTTCTTGAGCGGTACCTTGAGCGAACCGGGGATGTGAGAGCCCAGAAGTTTGTTCAAGGCGATGTCGGCGTCCCTGTCCTTGTTGACCGTTGCCAGAGCCGACAGTATCTGCCCGACGCTCGCTTCAGCCTGCAGCACCTCATTGTAGGTACCCGCCGTCAGGTTCAATCCGGTTTTCAGCGCATCGATGAACTGCAGCGCGTTGACGTCGGCCCCCAGTAGCGCGTTGTAGTCCATCACATTGAGCGAAAGCGTCGTACCCAGCAGGCCGCCAAGAAGGCTGTTGAGCAGGCCGCCATTGAGGCTGGCAAGCCTGGAGCCCACGGAGAAGGCGGCTTCCGCCGGCGCGGTCGCGACCGCTGTGGTGACAATCTTGCGCTCACCGATCAGCGCATTGGCGAAAAAGGTCGTGCCGTCCTTGGAATAGGTGACGCGCACGGCGTTTGGCGGCGCTGCACCGACGACGAAGCGCGCGTCGACTGCGACAGTGGGGTCGGCGGCATAGCGCCCCTTTTCGACGAGCACGCGCTTGTAACCGACAGTGAGTGTTTGAGGGGTGGAGCCGTCAACCAGGACGACGTTGTTCTGACGATTGTTGTTGAACACCTTCAGCACCGCGGCATCGGCCTTGGCGATGTTGCCGGCGGCATAGATTGCTGCAAGATCGGTAATCGACTGGGCTTCGCGGCGCTCGACATAAAGCGAGCCTTCGTCGACTGCCAGTGCAGCCGTGGCAAGGCCGATCGGCAGCGACAGCGCGAACATGGTCGCCATGTTGCCTTTTCGCGCGCGCCGGAACTCGGACAGTCTGTTCAGGATTGCCGTAAACATTCAGATGCCCCCCACCCGAATTGTCGAACTGCGTTTGATGGTCTGCTCCGGCATTGGCAGCATTGTCAGCAGATTCCAGATCGGAAGCTGGCGGGCGTCGTAGCTCAAGGAGACGACGAACTGTTCGCTGTCATTGGCGCTGTCCTTGGCGTCTACTGTCAGTTTTGTCTTGTCGATGAGGACGTAGCCGTCGCCGTTGAGATCGATGTATCGCTGTGCGAGCGTCTTGCGCTCGGCTTCGTTGAGCCCGCCGATGGCGGTGCGGGCTGCGTCGGCTGCCATCTGCTGGACGGAATGCAGGGCGCCGAAGTAAATTCCGTAAGCGATCATTCCAAACACAAGCAGGATGAAGACCGGTGCGACAATTGCAAATTCGATTGCTGATGTGCCGGATCGGGACTGCAGGAACCCGCTACTATCGGGGGGCCTTATGCGGATCAGTGTCCTTGCCCATCTTTCCAAGTGCTTGATCCGCTCGGTAAAGGACTTGGATGCGTCTGCGCCCAGCTTGCGGCGGTTTCTGAGAACACGCGAGCCCCCTGGATTTCTGGTCGTCGCAAGCGACGCCATCCTGCGGAAATATTGTTTGTATGCAAAGTATTTATTCTCACTCATATGCCACCTGTTTGGCCACTGCCAAGATCATCCGCCTCGCTACCAGAGATGAACTAGATTAGTTCCAGAGTGGTCCCAGAAGATTATCGATTTGCTAATGTGCTTGCAGGTTGTGGCGAACGGCCAAGAGAATCTGAATCTCGACAGTAAAATCCGACTAAAATGATCTTGTTTTGTATGAGGTCAGACGGATTTTGTTAGAATACCGTGGTCGCAGGAAGTTTTCGCCAAGCGACAGCAAGAAGAATACAACCCTCGATTGATGAGATCGGGTTTGGCAATCGTTGTCGCGAAGCTGGTGGCCCGGAAAGCGGGTTGTTCACGCCGTCTTTCGGTTCGGGACGAAGGTTGATCCTGGCCGGTCGCAGCGCGAAAGGCGTGGCGCTTTGCGGCTTCAGTCTAAAGAATTGGGAATTCGGGTGAGCGACCCGAGACATAGGTGACGTTTCGTACCGGACACATGGGTAACACTTTTGGCTTTTGGCCGGAGGTGTTGATGCCGTGGAAGGAGAGTTCGGTGATGGAGGAACGTCTTCGTTTTGTTGCGCGGCTTCTGGATGGCGAGGGCATGAGTGATGTGTGCCGAGAGTTCGGGATTTCCCGCAAGACCGGCTACAAGATCCTCAACCGCTACAAGGACGACGGCCTGGAGGCGCTGACCGACCGGTCACGGCGGCCGGTCCGCTATGCCAACCAACTGCCCTGTCAGATCGAGCAGGCGATTGTGAAGGCCAAGAAGGACAAGCCGCACTGGGGCGCCAGGAAGATCCGTGAGCTTCTGGTGCGCAAGCTGGCCGGCGACGTTCGGCTGCCGTCGACGAGCACGGTCCATGCCGTGCTCGACCGCCACGGCCTTGTCACGCGCGCCCGTCAGAGGCGGCGCTGCAAGGCCGAGGGCACGCCGCTGTCGGCGGCATGCTGCCCCAACGATCTGTGGTGTGTCGATTTCAAGGGCGAGTTCAGGCTCGGCAATCGCCAGTACTGTTACCCTTTGACGGTGACTGACCAGGCCTCGCGCATGATCCTTCTGTGCGAAGCCCTCGAATCAACGCGGGAGGTGCCCGTCGTCGAAGCCTTCGTGAGGTTGTTCAAGCAGCGCGGTCTGCCGGCGGCGATCAGAAGCGACAACGGGCTGCCCTTCGCCTCTCCCAACGGGCTCTACAATCTGTCCAGGCTCTCGGTCTTCTGGCTGCGGCTGGGCATCGACATCGAGCGCATCAAACCCGGCAACCCGCAGCAGAACGGCAGGCATGAGCGTATGCACCGGACCCTCAAGCAGGAGACGACCCGGCCGCCGGGCATGAACATTCTACAGCAGCAGGCCAGGTTCGATGCATTCGTCAGCGAATTCAATGCCGAACGACCGCACCAAGCGATCGGCATGAAGGTGCCGGACGAACTCTATAAGCCCTCTTCAAGAGCCTATGAGGGGCTGCCAGACCTGCATTACCCCTTCCATGACCGCGACATCCTCGTCACCGCCTGTGGCCGCATCTGCATGCACCGCAAGAAGATCAATGTCTCGACCGTGCTCGCCGGCCAGAGGCTCGGAATCACTGAAGTCGACGACGCCATTTGGCTCGTCTCCTTCATGCACTATGATCTTGGCTATATCGACCTCGAACAGAGGACCCTGCAGACCATCGACAACCCGTTCGGCACGAGGTTGTCACCCATGTCTTAGGTACAAACTGTTACCTATGTCTTCGGGCTGTACAGGGATTTTTCTGGTCGGAGTGGCAGGATTCGAACCTGCGACCCCATCGTCCCGAACGATGTGCGCTACCAGGCTGCGCTACACTCCGTGACCAGTGGGCGGGCTTATAGCTGCCGCTTTTGCTTCCTGCAAGCGCCAAAGGTTCGACTGGCGCAATTTTTCGCAAGTGAGTAATCTTGTTGTGCTTTTAAGCCTTTTTGCTGCCGTGGCGGGAGGGGACAGTGCCCCGATCTTGCGGTATTCGATGCCGAACAGAATCTATGCGCAGCATGGCGCCGGAGTGCAGTCGTGAATTTCAAGCCAGTCGCCCAAGCATCTCCCAATACGTTCGAATTCGAGACGCTCGCACTGGTCAAGCCGACCGGCTTTCGCGAATACGATGCGCGCTGGTGGTTCGGCCATCCGAGCTCGCCCAAGGAGCCGGAACTCAATCTGATCGGCGTCCAGGCGCTGGGCATGGGCATCGGCACGTTGATCCGGCGTCTCGGCGCCGGACCCGACATCGTCGTCGGCCACGATTTCCGCTCTTACTCGATGTCGATCAAGCTGGCGCTGGTGTCAGGTCTTCAGGCGGCGGGCGCACGGGTCAAGGATATCGGCCTGGCACTGTCGCCGATGGCCTATTTCGCCCAGTTCGCGCTCGACACGCCGTCGGTCGCCATGGTCACCGCCTCGCACAACGAGAACGGCTGGACCGGCGTGAAGATGGGCGCGCAGCGGCCGCTGACCTTCGGCCCGGACGAAATGTCGGCGCTCAGGGAAATCGTGCTCAATGGCGACTTCGACCTGACCGGCGGCGGCTCCTATGAGTTCGTGCCCGATTTCCGCAAGACCTATATCGACGACCTGGTGGCCGGCAAACGCATCACCCGCAAGCTGCGCGTCGTCGCCGCCTGCGGCAACGGCACGGCAGGGGCGTTTGCGCCGGAAGCGCTCGAGCGCATCGGCTGCGAGGTCATCCCGCTCGATATCGAGCTCGACCATTCGTTCCCACGCTACAACCCCAACCCCGAGGACATGCAGATGCTGCATGCGATCAGGGACAAGGTGCTGGAAACAGGCGCCGATGTCGGGCTCGGCTTCGACGGCGACGGCGACCGCTGCGGCGTGGTCGACAATGAGGGCAACGAGATATTTGCGGACAAAGTCGGCGTCATGCTCGCGCGTGACATCTCGGCGCTCCATCCGAACGCGACCTTCGTCGTCGACGTGAAATCCACCGGCCTGTTCAACACCGACACCGTGCTGGCCGCCAATGGCGCCAAGACCGACTACTGGAAGACGGGCCACTCCTATCTCAAGCGCCGCGTCGCCGAAGTGGGCGCCATCGCCGGCTTCGAGAAGTCTGGCCATTTCTTCTTCAACCCGCCGATCGGCCGCGGTTATGACGACGGCATCGTCACCGCGATCGCCGTCTGCCAGATGCTCGACCGCAGCCCCGGCAAGTCGATGGCCGATCTCTATCGCGACCTGCCGCTGACCTATGGCACGCCGACAATGTCGCCGCATTGCGACGACGAGCTGAAATATGGCGTCGTCGACAAGGTCGTTGCCGATTTCGAGGCGATGAAGCGCAATGGCGATATCTTCGCCGGACAGAAGATCGTCGATCTCGTCACCGTCAACGGCGTGCGTGTCGTTGCCGAGGACGGCACCTGGGGGCTGGTTCGCGCCTCCTCCAACAAGCCGGAACTGGTCGTGGTGGTGGAAAGCCCGGTGTCGTCGGAGCGTCGGCGTGAGATGTTCGAGGCGGTTGACGCGGTGCTGCGGCGCAATCCGTCCGTCGGCGCCTACAACCAGACCTTCTGAGGGGGAGCGGGCATGGCCGAGAGGATCGTCAGTTTTGTCATGAGCGGCGGCGTCGGCTCCCGGCTCTGGCCGCTGTCGCGCGAGGACAACCCCAAACAGTTCCATGACCTGTCGGGCGACGGCTCGATGCTGGTCAAGACGCTGAAGCGGCTTGCCGCGCGCGACGAAGGCGAAACGCCGATCTATCTGATCGCGTCCGAGCGCCATGCCGAACGGGTGCGCGCCGATCTCGCGGCGATCGATCTTGCCGGCGGCGGCGCGATCTTCGAGCCGACGGGCCGCAACACGGCTGCGGCCGTGGCGATTGCCGCACTGCAGACGATCAAGGCTTATGGCGACGGCACCGTGCTGGTGGTGCCTTCGGACCACGAAATCTCGACGCAGCGCCAGTTCTGGGAAACCGTCGAAAACGGGGTGCCGGCAGCCGTGGCCGGCCGGATGGTGGTGTTCGGTATCCGCCCGACCGCACCCGAGACGGGTTACGGCTACATCGAGGCCGGTGCCGAAGGCGGCGGCGTTTCCGACGTCACCCGCTTTGTCGAAAAGCCCGACCTCAAGACGGCCGAAGGTTATCTCGCCGCCGGCAACTTCTTCTGGAATGCCGGCATCTTCCTGTTCAAGGCCAGCGCCATGCGCGCCGCCTTCCTCAAGCACCAGCCTGACATCTGGCAGAAGGCCGAAGCAGCCTTTCAGTCCCAGACCAGCGACCTCTCCGGCGTCTACATGCCGCTGGATCTCTACCAGGACATCCCGTCCAACTCGATCGACTACGCCATCATGGAGCGTGTCGACGGCATCGCCATGGTGCCGGCAAGTTTCCGCTGGAACGATCTCGGGTCGTGGCAGTCGCTGCTCGATGTCAGCCCCTCCGACAAGGACGGCAACGTCATCGTCGGCGATGTCGTCGCCATCGACTGCGAGAATTCCTATCTGCGCGGCGAAGGCCGCCTGCTTTCGGCCATCGGCCTGAAGGACGTCGCCATCGTCTCGACCTCGGACGCGACCTTCGTCGCCCCGGTCAGCCACAGCCAGAACGTCAAGAAGATCGTCGAGCAGCTCGAAAAGAGCGGCCGGCTGGAGACCAAGTTCACGCCGGCGCATGGCCGTGTCATTGCCAACGGCGCCTGGCGTCGGCGGGTGCAGCATTGGCTGATGGACGAGACGCTGCCGCTGTGGTCGACATCGGGTGTCGACGAGCAGTTCGGTGGCTTCTACGAGGCACTGGGCTTCGACGCCAGGCCATTGGCCAAGCCCAAGCGCATGCGCACCATGGCGCGACAGGTCTATGCCTTTGCGGTGGCCAAGCAGCGCGGCTGGGATGGCAGGGCCGACCAGCTGATCGACCACGGCATCCGCTTCATGGCCGACAAAGGCCGCACCGAACGCGGTGGCTGGGTGCGGACGCTGAACCCTGACGGCAGCGTGCTCGATCCGGTCGAGGACGCCTATGATCACGCCTGCGTGCTCCTGGCGCTGGCCCATGCGCATCGCTCGGGCAATGCCGAGGCGCTGGTGCTGGCCACCGAAACATTCGCCTTCCTCGACAAACACCTCGAGGACGAGCGCATGACCGGCTTCATGGAAAGCCCTGATGGCGAGGGCGTGCGCCGCTCCAACCCGCACATGCATCTGCTGGAGGCGTTTCTCGCCTGGCACGCGGTGACGGGTGACCGCGCCTATCTCAGGCGCGCCGCGCGCATCATCGATCTGTTCCGCAGCCACTTCTTCGAGGTCGACAGCTGGACGCTGGGCGAGTTCTTCGACCGCGACTGGCATCCGGCACCTGGCGAAAAGGGCCAGTGGACCGAACCCGGCCATCATTTCGAATGGGCCTCGCTGCTTGTCGATTTTGCCGACAAGAGCGGCCAGAAGGATCTCGTCGCCTTCGGCCGCAAGCTCTATGCCTCGGCGGTCGCCAACGGCCTCAACCGTGCGACGGGGCTGGCCTATGGCGCGGTGTCGCGGCAGGGCCTGCCGCTCGACAACATCTCGCGCAGCTGGCCGCAGACCGAGGCGATCAAGGCGGCCGTCGCGCTCGACGGCACCGGCGGCCCCGACCTCAAGCCCGAGATCGAAGCACGTGTCGGACGCCTGTTCCGCTGGCACATCGACCCCGCACCGCAGGGCCTGTGGATCGACCAGATCGACGAGCGCGGCCGCTCCTTGGCCAAGGAAGTGCCGGCCAGCATCTTCTACCATCTGGTGACGGCGCTGACGCAGTATCTCGACAAGACCGAGGACGTCGCGCACTGACTTCGAACCAACAAAAAAGCCGGCCAATTGACCGGCTTTTTGCTATTCAGGCGATGCGAGGCGGCTTGAGCGCCGCAGTTGTTGCTGGCCCTCGGTCCGCTGCCCCTCATCCCCCTGCCGGGACCTTCTCCCCGTAAACGGGGAGAAGAGGGCTGGCCGCTTCTTCCTTCTCCCCGTTCACGGGGAGAAGGCGCCCGAAGGGTGGAGGAGGGGCCGCGCCGACACCTCCAAGCATCCCCAATTTTCAGCTCAGCGGCACACCAAGCCAGCCCGGCAACCAGGCCAAGCTTCAGTACGGGCTCGCGACGTCGCCCGTTTCGACATAGACCGTCTTGAGCTGCGAATAGTGCGACAGGGCGGCGAGCGAGTTCTCGCGGCCGATGCCCGATTGCTTGGCGCCGCCGAAGGGGATTTCGACCGGCGTCAGATTGTAGGCGTTGATCCAGCACGTCCCGGCCTTGAGCTCGCCGATGACGCGATGGCCGCGCGCAATGTCCTTGGTGAAGACGCCGGCGGCGAGGCCGAATTCGGTGTCGTTGGCGCGGGCGATGACCTCGTCCTCGCTGTCGAAGGACAGCACGCTCATGACCGGGCCGAAGATCTCCTCGCGGGCGATGCGCATGGTGTCCTTCACACCGGTGAACACGGTCGGCTCGACGAAGAAGCCGCCTTCGAAGCCCTGCAGTGAGGGCACCCCACCACCACAACGCAACTCGGCACCTTCGCCTTTGCCGACGCCGATGTAATCGAGAACCTTGTCGTGCTGGGCCTTGCTGACCAGCGGGCCCATCTGCGTCTCGGGGTCGAGCGGGTCGCCGATACGGATCGACTTGGTGCGCTCGACCAGCCGTTCGACGAAACGGTCGTGCAGGCCTTTCTGGACAAAGACGCGGGTGCCGTTGGAGCAGACCTGGCCGGTCGAGTAGAAATTGCCGAGCATCGCGCCGCCGACGGCGTTTTCGAGATCGGCGTCGTCGAAGACGATGATCGGCGACTTGCCGCCGAGCTCCATCGTCGCGTGTTTCATATGCGAGCCGGCGAGCGACAACACCTTCTTGCCCGTCGGCACCGAGCCGGTGAGCGAAATCTTGTCGACGACCGGATGCGCGGCGAGTGCCGCGCCGACATCACCGTAACCCTGGACGACATTGAACAGCCCGTCAGGCAGGCCGGCTTCGGTGTAGATTTCGGCCAGCGCAAGAGCGGACAGGGGCGTGTTCTCAGACGGCTTGAACACCATGGCATTGCCCATGGCGAGCGCGGGTGCCGACTTCCAGCCGGCGATCTGGATCGGGTAGTTCCAGGCGCCGATGCCGACGCAGACGCCGAGCGCCTCGCGCCTGGTGTAGGCGAAGGGGCCGCCGAGATCGACATAGTCGCCGTTGAAGGCAGCGACCGCACCGGCGAAATATTCGAGACAGTCGGCGGCGGAGGCGGCGTCGGCCACCAGCGTTTCCTGGATCGCCTTGCCGGTGTCGAGCGTCTCGATGCGCGACAGCTCCTCATTGCGGGCGCGCAACATGTCGGCGGCACGGCGCAGGATGCGGCCGCGCTCGATGGGCTTCAGCCGTGCCCAGGCCGGCTGCGCCTCGCGCGCGGCCTCGATCGCCAGCTCGACGATGTTGGGTGTTGCCGACCGCAGCTCGGCAATGGTCTCGCCGGTTGCCGGATAGATGACCGGGATCGATGCTCCACGCTCGTCGTCGATGTAGCGGCCGTTGACATAATGCGAGGCTTTGGGCTGGGCGCGCATGCGTTTGCTCCAGTTGTCTATTCGATGGTCCGGCGGGTAGGCCGGATGATGCTTTATCTGTCGGAGACCTGCCAGCGCGGATTGATCCACGGCTCCTGGTTCGACGGGGCGAGCGGTGTCCGCCCCAATATGTGGTCGGACGCCTTTTCGCCAGTCATGATCGACGGGCTGTTGAGGTTGCCATTGGTGACGCGCGGGAAGATCGAGGAGTCGGCAACGCGCAGGCTGTCCACGCCGATCACCCGGCACTCGGGATCGACGACGCTGGTCGGGTCGTCGGCGCGGCCCATGCGGCAGGTGCCACAAGGGTGGTAGGCGCTTTCCGAATGCTCGCGGATGAAGGCGTCGAGTTGCTCGTCCGACTGCACATGGCTGCCTGGCGATATCTCCTTGCCGCGGAACGGGTCGAAGGCGGCCTGGCCGAAGATCTCGCGGGTGAGGCGGATGCAGTGCCGGAAGTCTTCCCAGTCGTCGGGATGCGACATGTAGTTGAAGCGGATCTCCGGCTTGTCCCACGGGTCGTTTGAGCGAAGCGTGATCGCGCCGCGCGACTTCGACCGCATCGGCCCGACATGGGCCTGGAAGCCATGCGACTTGGCCGCCGCCTTGCCGTCGTAACGTACGGCCGCCGGCAGGAAGTGGAACTGGATGTCTGGGTAGTCGACGCCTGATTTCGAGCGCACAAAGGCTGCGGCTTCGAAATGGTTGGTGGCGCCGAGGCCGGTCTTGAACAGCAGCCACTCCGCGCCGATCAGCGCCTTGGAGAACGGGTTGAAGACCGAGTGCAGGGTAATCGGCTGGGTCGCCTCCTGCTGGATGTAGAGCTCCATGTGGTCCTGGAGATTCTGGCCGACGCCGCGCCTGTCGGCGACGACTGCTATGCCGTGCTTCTTGAGATGCTCGGCCGGTCCGATGCCCGACAGCATCAGCAGTTTCGGCGAGTTGATGGAGGAGGCGGCGACGATCACCTCACGTCGTGCCTTAACGACCTGAATCTTCCTGCGAGTCTCGATCTCGACGCCGGTGGCGCGTTGGTTCTCGATCACCACGCGCCGGGCGAAGCCATTGACGATACGGACATTTCCGCGTTTCAGCGCCGGCCTGAGATAGGCATTGGCGACCGACCAGCGGCGCCCGCCATGGATGGTCTGCTCCATCGCGCCAAAGCCTTCCTGCTTGGCGCCATTATAGTCTTCGGTCAGCTCGAAACCGGCCTGGCGGCCGGCCTCGACGAAGGCCTGGTAGAGCGGGTTCTTGCGCGGCCCACGCTGCACGTTGAGCGGACCCGAGGTGCCGCGCCAGCCTTCCTCGCCGCCATTCGAATGCTCCATGCGCTTGAAGTAGGGCAGCACGTCGGCATACCCCCAGCCGGTGGCGCCCTGTTCTGCCCAGTGATCGAAGTCGTGGGCATGGCCGCGGACATAGACCATGCCGTTGATCGAGGACGAGCCGCCGAGAACCTTTCCGCGTGGGGTGGCGAGAACGCGGCCGCCGAGATGCGGCTCCGGCTCGCTGGCAAAGCCCCAATCGTAGCGGCTCATATTGAGCGGGATGGACAGTGCCGACGGCATCTGGATCAGCGGGCCGAAATCGGTGCCGCCATATTCGATGACGATGACGGAGTGCTTGCCGTCTTCCGACAGGCGATAGGCCATGGCCGAGCCGGCCGAGCCGGAGCCGACGATTACGTAATCTGCTTCAAGCATTGTTCACATGAACCAAAAAATCGGCGAGCGAGACGTTGCCGCCGGTTGCGACGACGAGCACGGTCTTGCCGGCCACGTCGACCTTTCCTCCCAGAAGTGCCGCCAGCGACGAGGCGCCCGACGGCTCGAGCACGAGTTTCAGCCGCTCGAAGGCCGTGGTCATCGCGCGGCGGACAGAGGCATCGTCGACGGTCAGCGCGCGAACATTGGTGGTCGTGATGGCGGCAAAGGGCGCTTCGCCCGGCCGGCGCGCCATCAGGCCGTCGCAGATCGATTTCTCCGCCAGCGGCACGGCGGAAAGCGCGCCATTGGCGAGCGATGCGCCCAGCCCGTTGAAGCCCTCGGGCTCCACGGCGAACACTTCGGTCGACGGTGACAGGTGATGGAAGGCCAAAGCCACGCCGCCGATCAGCCCGCCGCCGCCGACGGGGCAGAGCACGATGTCGGCGACCACACCCTTTGCTGCCAGTTGGTCGAGCGCTTCGAGGCCGGCGCCGGCCTGGCCGGCGACGATCTCGGGATCGTCGAACGGGTGAAGCAGGACGAGCCCTTCCGTCTCGGAGATTTCGCGTGCCCTGGCGGCAGCGACCTCTTCGCGGGCGCGGTCGCCATGGTCGGTCAGGACCACGCGCGCGCCATAGGCCTTGGTCGCCTCGCGTTTGGCGGCGGGAGCGTCGATGGGCATGACGATGGTGACGGGAATGCCGAGCGACTGGCCGGCCGCGGCAAGGCCCTGGGCGAAATTGCCGGAGGAGAAGGCGACAACGCCGCGTCTGGCTTCTTCAGGCGAAAGCTGCTTCAGCCGCCAATAGGCGCCGCGCGCCTTGAACGAACCGGACCATTGCAGCGACTCCGCCTTGACGAAGACACGCGCAGCACCAGTCTCACGGGCAAGGACGGCGGATTCGAGCAGCGGCGTCAACTGCGTCGCCTGCGACGTCTCGGCATAGGCTTCTCGCAGCCGGTCGAGACCTGGAACTTCGGTGCTCATCATTGACCCCTCGGGAAACGCTTGCTCTCTTCGAGCACGTTGAGGTCCATGTGATTGCGCATGTAGCGCTCCGACGCTTTCTGCAGCGGCTGGAAATCCCATGGGTAGTAGGCGCCGTTGCGCAGCGCGGGATAGACCACCCAGCGCCGCGCCTGGCTTTCGCGCACGGCGGCGTCGAAGCCCGCCATGTCCCAGCGGGCTCGGACTTTTGCCATGAAGTCGGTGACCAGATCGGCATAAGCGGGGTCAGCTGCGAGGTTGCGCAGTTCGTTGGCGTCCGATTCCAGATCAAACAGCTGCGGCGGGTCGATCTCGCAGTGGACGAACTTGAAGCGGCCGTCGCGGATGGCGACCAGCGGCGCATAGGAGCCTTCGGCGGCGTATTCCATGAGCACCGGCGCGTTGCGCTGTTCGCCGCGCGCCAATGGCAGCAAAGACTGCCCGTCGGTCCAGGGCGCGATGGCGGAGAGGTCGATGCCGGCGAGGTCGCACAGCGTCGGCAGCACGTCGAGATTGGAGGTCGGTTCGGCGATCAGGCCCGCCGGCAGGCCCTTGCCCGCGACCATCAGGGGGACACGCGCCGAGCCTTCGTAGAAGCACATCTTGAACCACAGGCCGCGCTCTCCGAGCATGTCGCCATGGTCGGAGCAGAACAGGATGACGGTGTCGTCGAGCATGCGCGTGCGTTCGAGCACCGACAGCAGCTCGCCGACCTTGTCGTCGATATAGGAGATGTTGGCGAAATAGCCGCGACGCGAGCGGCGCACCTGCTCCGGCGTGATGTCGAAGCTGGCATAGTCGCTGGCGAGGTAGAGGCGCTGCGAATGCGGGTCCTGCAGGTCCTCGGGGATGAAGCCGACCTCGGGGTCGAGGGCGGGGCAGTCCTCATAGAGGTCCCAATACTGGCGGCGCGCGACATAGGGGTCGTGTGGATGGGTGAAGGAGACGGTGAGGCACCAGGGACGGCGCTCGGCCTGATCGGAGACGCGGGCGAAATCGTAAAGCTTCTGGGCAGCCAGGAAAGCGACCTCGTCGTCATACTCCATCTGGTTGGAAATTTCGGCAGTGCCCGCGCCGGTGACCGAGCCGAGATTGTGGTACCACCAGTCGATGCGTTCGCCCGGCTTGCGATAGTCCGGCGTCCAGCCGAAATCGGCCGGATAGATGTCGGTCGTCAGCCGCTCCTCGAAACCGTGCATCTGGTCCGGGCCGACGAAATGCATCTTGCCCGACAGCACGGTGTGGTAGCCGGCACCGCGCAGGTGATGCGCAAAGGTCGGGACCGACGAGGTGAATTCGGCGGCGTTGTCATAGACGCCGGTGCGCGATGGCAACTGCCCGGACATGAAGGCGGCGCGGCCCGGCGCGCAGAGCGGCGAGGCGGTGTAGTTGTTGCGGAAACGTGCCGAGCGCGCAGCGAGCGCCTTGAGGTGCGGGGTGTGCAGGAAGTCGGCTGGACCGTCGGGGAAGAACGTCCCGGCCAACTGGTCGACCATGACGATGAGGACGTTGGGCTGCCTGGTCTTCATGCGTTGCCCGCCTGCGAGAGCTTGGTTTCGAGGTAGTCCTCGACCAGTGCAATGGCCGAGGCGGCATTGGGAATTCCCTCCCGCAACGCCCGGCGAATGTAGAGACCGTCGATCAGCGCCGCTGTCGCCTCGGCGACGCGCTCAGCCTCATGGCGTTGCAGGAGCCGGGTCAGGCCGCTCATCAGATTAGAATGCAGGCGATGGGCGTAGACACGCAGCAGCCGGCGCAGCGCCGGCGATTTCTGCGCCTCGACATAGAAGGCAAGCCAGGCGGCGATCGTCTCCGACCGGAACTGCTTGTCGGAGAAGTTGACCGCGATGACGGCGGAGACGCGGGCGCGCGCCGTCTCTGCCTGTCGAAGTGCGGCGGTCGTGTCGATCAGCAGTTCGGACAAAAGGTGCCGCATGGTCGCGGCAAGCAGTTCGTCCTTGGCGCCGAAATAGTGATGAGCAAGCGCGGAGGAGACGCCGGCGCGTCCGGCGATCTCCGACATGGTCACGTCCAGGTTGCCGCGCTCGCCGATCGCCGAGATCGTCGCGTCGATAAGCGCCTTGCGGCGCAGCGGCTCCATTCCGACTTTGGGCATGCGGGATCCTCCAGTGGCCAAAGTATTTTTAATTGACTCGTCAATCAATAAAAATCACGGCGCGTGTCGTCTCGAATGCGTCATGGAACCCCCATCTGGACCATTGAATGTTGTCGAAAACTGTTCATATTTGAACGGAATTGAAGGGCGTTGGAATCGCCCGCCAAATGGCGCAACATACCAATGACGATGGAGACGAAGATGACCGCATGCATCGTGGGCTGGGCGCATTCGCGTTTCGGCAAGCTGGAAGGCGAGACGCTGGAAAGCCTGATCACGCAGGTTGCCACCGAGGCGCTGGCGCATGCGGGCGTCGGGCCGGAAGATGTCGACGAGATCGTGCTCGGCCATTTCAATGCCGGCTTCTCCGCCCAGGATTTCACCGCGAGCCTTGTGCTGCAGGCCGACGACCGCCTGCGTTTCAAGCCGGCGACGCGTGTCGAAAATGCCTGCGCCACCGGCTCTGCCGCCGTGCGCCAGGGCATCCGTGCCGTCAATGCCGGCCAGCGCATCGTGCTGGTGGTCGGCGCCGAACAGATGACCACGACACCGGGACCGGAGATCGGCAAGAACCTGTTGCGCGCCTCCTATCTGCCCGAGGATGGCGACACCCCGGCTGGCTTTGCCGGCGTCTTCGGCAAGATCGCCCAGGCCTATTTCCAGCGTTATGGCGACCAGTCCGATGCGCTGGCGATGATCGCTGCCAAGAACCACAAGAACGGCGTCGAAAACCCGTACGCCCAGATGCGCAAGGATTTCGGCTTCGACTTCTGCCGCCAGGAGAGCGAGAAGAACCCGTTTGTCGCCGGCCCGCTGAAGCGCACCGACTGCTCTCTCGTCTCCGACGGTGCGGCAGCCCTGGTGCTGACCGATGCGACCACGGCGCTGAAGATGAAGCGTGCGATTGCTTTCCGCGCCAACGAGCATGTGCAGGACTTCCTGCCGATGTCGAAGCGCGACATCCTGCAGTTCGAAGGTTGCGAGTTGGCCTGGAACCAGGCGTTGAAGGCGGCGGGCGTTTCGCTCGACGACCTGTCCTTCGTCGAGACGCATGACTGCTTCACCATCGCCGAGCTGATCGAATATGAGGCCATGGGGCTTGCGCCGCGCGGCGAGGGTGCCCGCGTCGTCATGGAGGGCATCACCGCTAGGGATGGCCGCCTGCCGGTCAATCCCTCGGGTGGTCTCAAGGCCAAGGGGCATCCGATCGGTGCGACCGGCGTGTCGATGCATGTCTTGACCGCGATGCAGCTTGCCGGCGAGGCCGGCGGCATCCAGGTCAAGGACGCCAGGCTCGGCGGCATCTTCAACATGGGCGGTGCCGCGGTCGCCAACTACGTGTCGATCCTGGACCGCATCAGATGAGGCATTCGGCCGTCGTCATCGGCGGTGCGTCGGGCATCGGCCTTGCCGTGGCCGAGCGCCTGGTATCAGATGGATGGCCGGTGGCAATGATCGATGGCGATGCGGCAGCCCTTGCCGCTGCCGCAGACGCAATCGACAATGACGATGTCCTCTTCATCGAGGCCGACCCGACAGACGAGGACAATGTCGCCGAAGCGTTCGACCAGGTGGTCGACAGCCTTGGTCTCATTGGCGGACTGGTGGCGGTGGCCGGCTTCGACCGGCATGCAAGTGCCGAAGACACCAGTGCTGAAATGTTGCGCGAAGCGCTCGACGTCAATCTGGTCGGGCCGTTCATCGCCGCCCATGCCGCGCTCGAGCGGATGGGGGCGTCCCTGTCCATCGTCAATGTCGGTTCGGTCGCCGGCCTGCGCGCGCATCGCGGCAGGCTCGCCGTCGCCGCCTCGCAGGCCGGGCTGAAGCTGATGTCTGAGGTGCTGGCGCTGGAGGTCGGCAATCGTGGCGTTCGTGTCAACGCCGTCGCAGCCGGGCCGACCGAGATCGAAGCGGATGGCAATGGCAGCGGGATCGCGCCGCGGCTGATGCCGCAGGGCCGTTATGCCGAGCCCGAGGAGATCGCCGCCGCGGTTGCCTTCCTGCTGTCGCCGGAAGCAAGTTATGTCAACGGTCATACGCTCGCAGTGGATGGCGGATTCCTCGCCGCCGCGCTATCGGGTGACAAGGCATGATGCTGCACGGCTAGTCGGGCAGGCGTCACGCCCGGCAAAAATCGTCCGCTAGCGCATGAAGGCACGTTGAAAATGGCAAATCCGGTTCTTGTCGAGGTGCTGCGCGGCGACCTCGTTGAAAGCGTGCATCGTGGTGCGGTGGTCGTCGTCGACGGCGACGGCAAGCAGGTCTGGGCCATGGGCGATGCGCAGCAACAGGTCTTCCCGCGCTCGGCGGTCAAGGCGATCCAGGCGCTGCCTTTCGTCGAAAGCGGCACGGCCGATGCATATGGCTTCGGCGATCGTGAACTGGCGCTGGCCTGTTCCTCGCATTCCGGCGAAGTCGCCCATGCCGAGCTTGCCAATGCCATGCTCGCCAAGGCCGGCCTCGACGTCGATGCGCTCGAATGCGGCGCGCACTGGCCGTCCAATCACGGCGCCACCATCGCGCTGGCCCGCAGCGGCGCCTCGCCAAGTGCGCTGCACAACAATTGCTCGGGCAAGCATTCCGCCTTCGTCTGCACCTGCCGCCACCTCGGCATCGCGCATCAGGGTTATGTCAGGCCCGAGCATCGTTTCCAGGAGATGGTTCGCGAGACGATGGAAGCGGTAACAGGAGCCCGGCACGACGAGGCCAATCGCGGCATTGACGGCTGTTCGATCCCGACCTTTGCCGTGCCGCTGCAAAACCTTGCCTTGGGGTTCGCGCGCATGGTCACCGGCAATGGTCTCGGCGCGGACCGGGCAGGGGCTGCACGCCGGCTGATGTCGGCCTGCATGAGCGAACCTTTTCTGGTCGCTGGAACCGACAGGGCCGATACGGAGTTGATGCAGACTGCACCCGGACGGATCTTCGTCAAGGTCGGCGCCGAAGGCGTGTTTTGCGCGGCCGTGCCCGAACTTGGGCTCGGCATTGCGTTGAAATGCGACGACGGCGCCGGCAGGGCGGCCGAGGTCATGATCGCGGCGGCTCTGGCCAGGCTTCTGGCCGCTGATGAAGCGCTGTCCGGCACCATGAAAAAGGCTGCCAATCCTGTGCTCAGGAACTGGAACGGCATTGAAGTTGCGTCGCTTCGGCCCAGCGCTGCATTCGGCTGAGGACGCAATGGGCGGGTCAGCGTGGCTGGCTTGTTATCCATGCAGCGAACACCTAGGTTCGGTTGATGAGCAGAGCTTTTACCCGCGAAGACGATAGCGAAAACGTAATCGCCGACATCGGCGAGCGGCCGGTCAGTGCGTCGCGAAACCTGGTCACAGAGCAAGGCCTCGCCCATATCGAGGCCCAGCTCGCCAGCCTGCGCGAGGATCTGGCCAAGGCCGAGGCCGATGCCGACCGCGAGCGCATTGCGACCGTGTCGCGCGACCTGCGCTATTGGCAGTCGCGCCGCGAGACGGCAGAGGTGTCCGTTCCCGAGCCTGACAGCACGGTCGTCCGCTTCGGCATGAAGGTTGTCATCGAGGATGACAAGGGCAAGCGCAACGTCTGGCAGATCGTCGGCGAAGACGAGGCCGACGCCGCCAAGGGCCGCATCTCGCATGCCTCGCCGATGGCAGTCGCACTGTTCGGCAAATCGGTCGGCGACCTCGCCTCGGTCAACGGCCATGAATGGGAAATCGTCGAACTGGGCAGCTAGCTTTCGACCGGAACCGTGTGGTCGCGGAAGAATGCGGTGGCGCCAGCTTCATCGATTTCGCCGGCTGCGATCATGAGCACGAACTGGATAACGTCCTGTTGCGATGCCTCGACGCTCAAGCCATTGAAAAACAGAAACAAGTCCGCTGCGGCAAATGCCGTGCGCTTGTTGCCGTCGACAAAGGGATGGTTCTTGGCGATGCCGAACAGATAGGCCGCTGCCAGTTCGCATCGGTCCGGTGTGCCGTCAGCGACCTTTTGCAGCGGGCGCGCCAGCGCCGACTCCAGCATGTCCTCTGATCGAACGCCCGGTGCGCCACCGTGCAGGCGCAGCTGTTCGGCATGCAGCGCCTCGACGAATTGACGCGAGTGGAACTCGGTCATTTCGCCAGTGCGCGATAGGCAACCTCGTACTTCTTCATCCGTTCGCGCGCGATCTTCATCTTGCGCTCGAATTCCTCTGGGTCGTCCTGTGCCGGGCTGAGGCGCAATTCGTTGCCGTCTTCGGTGAGAACCAGCGTGTCGCCAGCCCTCAGATTGTGCCGCTCCAGCACCTCCTTCGGCAGGATCACGCCTTCCGAGTTTCCGATCTTGCGCACCGTCACATTCATGGCCAAGTCTCCATGTTATAACTTATGTATAACATGCCGACTCGCCGGAACCAAGCCCCGGCCGGAACCAAGCCATTGTCGCTTGCGTAGACCGCCACTATACCTTGCGGGTGGCCGCAGCTGCGGTCGGAAAATAGCATTGCCGGAGACAACGCCCATGGCGCAGGACGACAGCATTTTCATTGGTGCCAGCCGCAAGCCGGACGATAGCTATCAACGACCCGAAGAATTGCTGTTGAAATACGGCAATCGCCACGGCCTGGTTACAGGCGCGACCGGCACCGGCAAGACGGTGACGCTGCAGATACTGGCCGAGGGCTTCTCGAATGCCGGCGTTCCGGTGTTCTGCGCCGACATCAAGGGCGACCTGTCGGGCATCTCGATGATCGGCGAGGCCAAGGATTTTCTCACTGCCCGCGCCGAGGCGATCAAGCTCGACCCATATGAGTTCCAGGAATTCCCTGTCATCTTCTGGGACCTGTTCGGCGAACAGGGGCATCCCATCCGCGCGACCATTTCCGAAATGGGCCCGCTGCTTTTGTCGCGGCTGATGAACCTGACGGAGGCGCAGGAAGGCGTGCTCAACATCGCTTTCCGCATTGCCGACGAGGAAGGCCTGCTGCTGCTCGACATGAAGGACCTGCAGTCGCTCTTGGCCAACATCGCCGATCGGGCCGACGAAATCGGTACCCGCTATGGCAATATCACCAAGCCTTCGGTCGGCGCGATCCAGCGGTCGCTGCTGGTGCTCGAGCAGCAGGGCGGCAACCACTTCTTCGGCGAGCCGGCGCTGAAGATCGCCGACATCATGCGCACGACGCGCGACGGCCGCGGCGCGATCAACGTGCTGGCCGCCGACAAGCTGATGATGAACCCCAGGCTTTATGCCACCTTCCTGCTCTGGCTGCTGTCGGAGCTGTTCGAGGTGCTGCCCGAGGTCGGCGATCCCGACAAGCCGAAGCTGGTGTTCTTCTTCGACGAAGCCCACCTTCTGTTCGACGAGGCGCCGAAGATCGTCGTCGACCGGGTCGAGCAGGTCGTGCGCCTGATCCGCTCCAAGGGCGTCGGCGTCTATTTCGTCACCCAGAACCCGCTCGACGTCCCCGAAACCGTGCTCGCCCAGCTCGGCAACCGTGTCCAGCATGCGCTGCGCGCCTACACGCCGCGCGAGCAGAAGGCGGTAAAGACCGCTGCCGATACCTTCCGTCCGAACCCCGACTTCAACTGCGCCACCGCCATCACCCAGCTCGGCACCGGCGAGGCGTTGGTCTCGACGCTCGAGGCCAAGGGTGTGCCGTCCATGGTGCAGCGGACGCTGATCCGGCCGCCGGCATCGCGGCTCGGGCCGATCACGCCGCAAGAGCGCCAGAAGCTGATCAACGAAAGCCCTGTCGCCGGACAGTACGACCAGACGGTCGACCGCGAATCGGCCTTCGAGATGCTGCAGAAGAAAGCGCTCGAGGCGCAAAAGGCCCAGGAGCAGGCGCAGCAGCAGGCGAATACCGGCGGCGGCAGCGGCTGGACCATTCCGGGCTTTGGCAATGATGCGCCGGCGCCCAGTGGTCGCAACACCGGCAATGCGCCCAGGCCGCGAACCTCGAACCGGCAGACGGTGACGGAAGCTGCGCTGAAGTCGGTCGTGCGCTCCGTCGGCTCGTCGGTCGGCCGTGCGCTGGTGCGCGGCATTCTGGGCAGCCTGAAGAAGGGCTTTTGAAACACCCTGAGGCTCCAAAGAAAAACGGCGCGTCGATGACGCGCCGTTTTTCGTTGATGGGCCGCCCTGGGCTGGTCAGGCCATGCCGAGGCCGTTGGTGACCAGGATCGGCGTCTTGGACGGCACGCGGTCGTAGAGATCGATGATGTCCTGGTTCATCAGGCGCACGCAGCCCGACGACACCGACTTGCCGATCGTCCACCATTCCGGCGAACCATGGACGCGGTAGAGCGTGTCTTCGTTGTTCTGGAAGATGTAGAGCGCACGGGCGCCGAGAGGGTTGTTGAGCCCCGGGGCCATGCCGCCATTGCGGACGCTGTACTTCTCGAGTTCCGGCTGGCGGCCGATCATGTCGTCCGGCGGCGTCCACTTCGGCCACTTGCGCTTCCACTGGATGACGGCGCGGCCCTGCCAGGCAAAGCCGGCGCGGCCCAGGCCGACGCCGTAGCGGATCGCCTGGCCGTTTTCGCGCACGAGATAGAGGAAGTGGGTCGAGGTATCGACGACCAGCGTGCCAGGACGTTCGCCGGTCGGATCGGCGACGATCTGGCGAAGGAACTGGGGCTTCACCTTCTTGACCGGAATGCCGGGAACCTCATAGCCCTCGTCGCTGACCGGGCCATACATGTTGACGTAGTCGCCGAAGGCCGGATCGATGGTCGGCGTCGGCGGGACGATCTGAGGCGCTTGCACGAACTGGCCGCCGCCGCTGACGGTCGAGCAGGCCGAAAGCGCTGCCGTGGCAGCACCTGCGGCCGCCAGATTGAGAAAGCCGCGCCTCGTCAGAGGGCGGGATGAATCATGTGATATGGGCATGGCTGCGATCTAGGAGTCCAGTTCGAAAGAAATGGTGAATTCAAGGAAACGGTCGCGTTCCCCTAACGCTCACGGAGATAGGCAGGTCAAAATCAGACCTTAGGGTGGACAAAGCATGGCAACGATGTGACGCGCCAATCACTGTTGCGTTATGGCAACATGCCTGACCTATGGTTAGCTAACCAATTGTAACTAAACCTTCCAGCGACGGCAGGATCAGGGATGGTGGCAAGTCGCGGTACTCGTCCGGCTGGTCGGCGCGGTTGATCCAGACGGTACGGCAGCCGAATTTGGCGGCACCCGCAATGTCCCATCGATTGGACGACTGGAACGATATCGCTTCGGGATAGAGGCGCCAGCTGCTGGCCACCAGATCATACACCGACTGGTCCGTCTTGAAGCGGCGCACACTGTCGACGGAGAAGATCTCGTCCAGGATGAGGTCGAGCCCGGCAGAACGGGTGGCTGCCTCGAGCATGGCGGGCGAACCATTGGACAGGATCGCCAGCCTGGCGCCATTGTCCTTCAGGTTGCGCAGGACGGCAGGGACCTCCGGATAGCAATCGAGCCGCCAATAGGCGTCGAGCAGCTTGCTGCGCATGGCCGGATCGACGGAGGGCACCTTGCGGAAGGCGAAGTCGAGCGCCTGTTCGGTGAGCTGCCAGAAGTCGAGATAGGCGCCCATCAGGGTGCGGACCCAGGAATATTCGAGCTGCTTGGCCCGCCAGATCTCGGACAGCAGCTGGCCGTCCGGGCCGATGTCGGCGGCATGGCGGCGAACGGCGGCGTGCACGTCGAACAGCGTGCCATAGGCGTCGAATATGTAGGCGGCGTGGCGCATGCCTGTGGTTTTCCAACGGCTTGGCGGCGAGCGCAAGCACAACTATCGGCTGGCTCCAACATTTAGGCCTGCTGCCGGTTGACGGGGCCGGCCAAAGCCTTTTCGATGCCCGACACCAACAAGATGCGACGGGAAAAGACCATGACGCTCGCTGCGGCTGCACAATCCACGACCTGGACCTATGTCGATGGCGATTGGCACGAGGGCAATGTCGCGCTCATCGGCCCGCGCAGCCACGCCATGTGGCTTGGGTCCAGCGTCTTCGACGGCGGCCGCTGGTTCGAGGGCGTGGCGCCCGATCTTGAAGCGCATTCGCGGCGGGTCAACTCCTCGGCGATCGCGCTCGGTCTGAAGCCGACGATGAGCCCGGAGCAGATCGTCGGGCTGACCTGGGATGGGCTCAAGAAATTCGACGGCAAGACCGCCGTTTACATCAGGCCGATGTATTGGGCCGAGCATGGCGGCTACATGGGTGTCCCGGCGGACCCGTCTTCGACGCGGTTCTGCCTCTGCCTCTACGAATCACCGATGCTGCCGCCGACCGGATTTTCGATCGGCCTGTCGCCGTTTCGCCGCCCTAGCATGGAAACGATGCCGACCAACGCCAAGGCCGGCTGCCTTTATCCGAACAACGGCCGCGCCATCCTCGATGCCAAGATGCGCGGTTTCGACAATGCGCTGGTGCTCGACATGCTGGGCAACGTCGCCGAGACCGGATCGTCGAACATCTTCCTGGTCAAGAACGGCCAGGTGTTCACCCCGGCGCCGAATGGAACTTTCTTGTCCGGAATCACCCGCAGCCGGACAATGTCGTTGCTTGCCGAGAGCGGCCACACCGTTATCGAGAAGACGCTTTCGGTGCGCGAATTCCTCGAAGCCGACGAGATTTTCTCGACCGGAAACCATTCCAAGGTCGTTCCGGTGACGCGCATCGAAGACCGAAATCTGCAGCCGGGACCGGTAGCAAAAAAGTCTCGCGAGCTATATTGGGAGTGGGCTCACTCTACCGGCAAGGCCTGAGTGCAGCGAAGAAAAAACAGTGCCTCTCATCTGTTTCCAAGATGACGACGACCTATCTGTAGACGGCATAGTCATGCCGCGAAATTGCCAGCAAGGGAGTATGATCCATGGCTTTTGAATTGCCCGAATTGCCCTACGACTACGAGGCGCTGCAGCCCTTCATGTCGAAGGAGACGCTCGAGTACCATCACGACAAGCACCACAAGGCCTATGTCGACAACGGCAACAAGCTGGCTGCCGAAGCGGGCATGGACAAGCTGTCGCTGGAAGAGGTGGTGAAGCAGTCGTTCGGCAAGAACGCCGGCCTGTTCAACAACGCCGCCCAGCACTACAACCACGTCCACTTCTGGAAGTGGATGAAGAAGGGCGGCGGCGGCAACAAGCTGCCAGGCGCACTGCAGAAGGCCGTCGATGCCGATCTCGGCGGTTACGACAAGTTCAAGGCCGACTTCATCGCTGCCGGCACCACGCAGTTCGGCTCGGGCTGGGCCTGGCTGTCGGTCAAGGATGGCAAGCTCGCCATCTCCAAGACCCCGAACGGCGAGAACCCGCTGGTTCACGGCGCGACCCCGATCCTCGGCGTCGACGTCTGGGAGCACTCCTACTACATCGACTATCGCAATGCCCGTCCGAAGTATCTCGAGGCATTCGTCGACAGCCTGATCAACTGGGACTACGTGCTCGAGCTCTACGAAAAGGCCTGAGCCGCAGACCCGCCCGGTCGCATCCCCTGATGTGACCGGTGACAGGCCGACGCATCTGAAACCCCGGCAACCGCCGGGGTTTTTGCGTTTGGGTGGAAATGTTCGAAAAACTCTAACAGTCACGGAAGCGTGAAGAGAATTTCAGGACGAATTCGGCCAGTTTCGCCGTTGGCCCTAGGCACACCACCGCAGCATTCGCCGATGTGATTGCTGACCGCCAGGCAGTGATGAAGGAAAATGCGAAGCAAGTCGGCACACTGGTGAAGATGGTGAAGGGCGAGGGCGCCGTTCGATGCGGCGGCTGTCGTCGCCGCCCTGACCGCGCTCAACGACAACGTCCAGAAGATCGACGTGGCAGCGTCGTTCCCCGCCGGCAGCGACAAGGGCGACACCACCGCCTCGCCGAAGATCTGGGAAGACCTGGCCGGCTTCCAGGCCCAGGTCGACAAGTTCAAGGAAGTCACTGCCGCCGCAGTCGCCAGCCCGGCTGCGGATCTGGATGCGTTGAAGGCGCAGGTCGGCACCATCGGCCAGACCTGCGGCACCTGCCACGAGGCGTTCCGCGTGAAGAAGGGCTGACCCCTCGCGGATGGCTGTTTTCAGGAAAATCGCAGTTGCGGCTCTGGCGCTTGGCGGCGCCGGGGCCGCAATTTTCTGGTGGCTGACGGTGCCGGAGAGGCTGGCGCCTGACATGTTGGCTGCCTTGGGAACCGGCGACACCGGCCGCGGCCAGCGCATATTCGACGCCGGCGGTTGCGCCTCGTGTCACGCCAGGCCGAAATCCGAAGGCGACGCGCGGCTGCAGCTCGCCGGCGGCGTCGAACTCAAGACGCAGTTCGGCACCTTCGTCGCGCCGAACATTTCTTCCGATCCCAATGACGGCATCGGCGCATGGTCGCTCGAAGATTTCGCCAATGCGATGCTGAAAGGCGTGTCGCGCGAGGGCCAGCATCTCTATCCGGCATTTCCCTATGCCTCCTACGCCCGCATGAAGCCGGCTGACGTCGCCGACCTCTACGCCTTCCTGAAGACGCTGCCGGCGGTTGAGGGCAGGGCGCCTGATCACGAGCTTGGCTTCCCCTTCAACATACGGCTCGGGCTGGGACTGTGGAAACAGCTCTATCTCAGCGATCAGCCGGTGGTCGCCTTTGCCGAGGGCACGCCCGACAAGGTGCTGCATGGGCGTGACCTTGTCGAGGGTGCCGGCCATTGCGGCGAATGCCACACGCCGCGCAGCCTTGCCGGCGGCACCGAAAAGGGCCAGTGGCTGGCCGGCGCTAGGGCAGCCGAAGGCGACGGCGTCGTGCCCAACATCACGCCCGAAGGCAAGGACATCAGCGGCTGGTCCGAAGCCGATATCGCCGGCTATCTCGAAACCGGCTTCACGCCGGAGTTCGATTCCGTGGGCGGCACCATGGTCGAGGTGCAGAAGAACATGGCGAGACTGACTGCCGCCGACCGGGAGGCGATCGCCGCCTATCTCAAGGCGATCCCGCCACAGGCCAACGGTTACCCGGCGCAGCAGCCGAAGCCCGCGGGTTGAGCCCCACCGGCGGCCAGAGGCCGCCGGTCTCTCCATCGCGATGTCAGGCGCGCCCGGCTACCTTCAGAGCGAAAGCGTAGTTGAAGGCGACTTCCTCGAGCCTGGAGAAGCGGCCGGAGGCGCCGGCATGGCCCGAATCCATGTTGATCTTGAACAGCACCGGGCTGTTGCCCGACTTGCGCTCGCGCAGCCGTGCCGCCCATTTGGCCGGCTCCCAATAGGTGACGCGCGGATCGGTCAGGCCGGCCACCGCCAGGATCGGCGGATAGTCGACCTCAGCGACATTGTCGTAGGGCGAGTAGGCGGCGATGGTCTTGTAGTCCGCTTCCGAGGCGATCGGATTGCCCCATTCGGGCCATTCCGGCGGCGTCAGCGGCAAGGTGTCGTCGAGCATGGTGGTCAGCACGTCGACGAAGGGCACTTCGGCGATGATGCCGGCAAAGGCCTCGGGCGCCATGTTGGCCACCGCTCCCATCAGCATGCCGCCGGCCGAGCCGCCTTGCGCGACGATGCGCTCATGCGCGGTGTAGCGCTCGGCGACGAGATGGTGGGCTGAGGCGATGAAGTCGGTGAAGGTGTTGACCTTGGTCGCGCGCTTGCCGTCCTCGTACCAGGCATAACCCTTGTCCTTGCCGCCGCGGATATGGGCGATGGCATAGACGAAGCCGCGGTCGACCAGCGACAGACAGTTGGTGTTGAACGAAGCCGGAATGGTCATGCCGTAGGAGCCGTAGCCATAGAGCAGGCAGGGTGCTGTTCCGTCGAGTGGCGTGTCGCGGTGATGGATCAGCGAGATCGGCACCAGTTCGCCATCCGGCGCCGGAGCCATCAGGCGGCGCGTGACATAGTCCTCGATGTTGTGGCCCGACGGCACTTCCTGCGTCTTGAGCAGGGTTCGTTCGCGTGTCCGCATGTTGTAGTCGAATAGCTGCGACGGGGTGGTCATCGACGAATAGGAAAAGCGCATGGTGTCGGTGTCGTATTCGTAGGAACCCGACAGCCCGAGCGAGAACGCCTCTTCGGGGAAGGAGATCAGGTGCTCGGCACCCGTGGCGCGCTCATGGACGACGATGCGGGGCAGGCCCTCCTTGCGCTCGAGGCGGACCATGAAGTCCTTGAAGCCGACCACCGACAGGATGAGGCGGCCAGGTTCATGGGCGACCAGCTCCTTCCAGTTGCTTCGCGCCGGATCGCTGACCGGCGCCGTCATGATCTTGAAGTCCTTGGCGCCATCGGCGTTGGTCAGCACGAAGAAGATGTCGCCGCCTTCTTCGAGGTCGTATTGCAGGCCGATCTCGCGCGCTGCCACAAGTTTTGGCGCCGCCAGCGGATCGGTCGCCGGAAACAGGCGGTACTCCGATGTCTCATGGTCGCTGATGGAGATCATGATCCATTCGTTGGAGCGCGTGCCGCCGACATTCATGAAGAAGCCGGGGTCGGTTTCCTCATAGACCAGCCGGTCCGCTGCGGCGTCCGTGCCGAGCCCATGGTAGAACACCTTTGACGGCCGGTGGTTGGGATCGAGGCGGGTGTAGAAGAAGCCGGTATTGGCCGCGTCCCATGTGCCCGAACCGCCGGTGTCGCCGACCACGTCGTCAAGTTCCGCGCCGCTGCCGATGTCACGCACGCGCAGCGTGTAGAATTCCGACCCCTTGTCGTCGAAGGCCCAGATCAGGCGCTTGTGGTCCGACGAGTGGTCGATGCCGCCGAGGCGGAAATAGGCGTGGCCGTCGGCTTCCTTGTCGCCGTCGAGGATGATCTCTTCCGGACCGCCTTCGCTCGGAATGCGGAAGTAGCGCGGCTGCTCGCCGCCCTTCTTGAACGAGGAGCCATAAGCGAAAGGGCCATCCTTCATCGGCACCGAGGAATCGTCTTCCTTGATGCGGCCCTTCATCTCGGCAAACAGCGCCTTCCTGAGCTCGACGGTGTCGGCCATCAGTTCGGCCTGATAGGTGTTTTCCGCCTCGAGATGGCTGCGGATATCGGCATCGAGCACGCTCGGGTCGCGGAACACCTCCTGCCAGTTGTCGGCGCGCAGCCAGGCATATTCGTCGACGCGCGTGATGCCGTGGCGCGTGTCGGAGACGGGGCGCTTGTCGGTCACGGGCGCGGCGATGTCGGCGAAGATCTTGGGTCGGGTCATTAGGTCTCGCGTGGGTGCTGAGTCTTGAATGCCGAATGAACACGTCGATCAGGGCGGGTTCAAGGGCGGAGTTGCAGTGTGGCGGCAACGTATATGTGACCGGCCACGCCGAAGGAGAAGACCAGATGTTCAAGAAGACCGCCGCAGCAGTTGCCATTGCCTCGACAGTCGCCGTGTTCGCGGCCGAATTGCCGCTGCCTTTTCCGCCTGGGAAGTTGCCAGGGTGCCGTGGGGCGATACGCTCAACATCCGCAAGTTCCCGTCGAACGGCTCGCAGAAGCAGGCGGCCTATCCCAACGGCAAGGTGCTGCAGATGACCGGCCGTTGCACCGGCGGGGTCGATCTGCGCGACATCAGCCGTCTGCCCGTGTGGAAGCAGGAGCAGCGGGTCCGCTACAGCTGGTGCCAGGTCTGGCATGACCCCGCACAGAACGGCAACTACGTCACCGGCTGGGTCTATGGTCGCTACATCACCCCGTACTGACGCGTTTCCAGGCGATATTGCCGCAGCTGCCGCAACGGCGGAAAGCGGTTGTCGTTGACAAGGTCCGATTGCGCTTGCCCCTTGGCTGCCCGACGTCTATGCCCTCAGGTCAACAACGTGAGACACAAAGAGGGCCCGTCCGCTGACCTTCCTGATACTCATGCTGCCGTTTGCGGGAGCGTTGCTTGCACCTGCGCTCGTTCGCGTGATGAAACACAATGCCGGCTGGCTGCTGGCCGCCATTCCACTGGTCGTTTTTCTGCATCTTGCCGGCATGCTCGATGCGGTCAGCAAAGGCAGTTCGATTTCTGGTGGATTTGACTGGGCTCCGAGTCTCGGTCTTCGCTTCTCCTGGTTTCTCGATGGCCTGTCGCTGACCTTTGCCCTGCTGATATCAGGCATCGGCACGCTGATCGTGATTTATGCCGGCGGCTATCTCAAAGGGCACCCGCATCAGGGCCGCTTTTTCTCGTTCATCCTGCTGTTCATGGGGGCGATGCTGGGACTTGTCGTCTCGGATTCGTTCCTGATGCTGTTCGTCTACTGGGAGCTGACGTCGATCACGTCGTTCCTTTTGATCGGCTTCGACCACGGGCGGGAAGCTTCGCGGCGCGCGGCACTGCAGGCGCTGCTGGTCACCGGCATTGGCGGGCTTTCCCTGTTGGCAGGTCTGCTGGTCATCGCCCAGGCAACCGGCATGAGCGAGCTCTCGTCGCTGCTCGGCTCCGGCGACGCCTTGCGCAACAGCCCGCTCTACCTTGCTGCCCTGTTGCTCGTGTTGGGCGGCGCTTTCACCAAATCGGCGCAGTTTCCGTTCCATTTCTGGCTGCCCAACGCCATGGAAGCGCCGACGCCCGTCTCGGCCTACCTGCATTCGGCGACCATGGTGAAAGCAGGCGTCTATCTGCTGATGCGCCTCAATTCCGTGATGGGCGACACTGCGGCCTGGGAGACGATCCTGCCCTTGGTCGGCGGCGCGACACTTGCGATTGGCACGTTGCTCGCTGTCAGGCAGACCGATCTCAAGCTGATGCTCGCCTACACCACGGTCGCCTCTCTCGGACTGCTGGTGATGCTGACAGGCCTTGGTTCCGACAAGGCGATCGAGGCGGCGGCGCTTTATCTGATCGCCCATTCGATGTTCAAGGGCGCGCTGTTCATGGTAGCCGGCCTGATCGACCATGAGGCGGGTACGCGCGACATCACCTGCCTGCGCGGCCTGCGCAAGGCCATGCCGATCACCTTCGCGGCAGCGATGCTTGCAGCACTCTCGATGGGCGGGCTGCCGCTGTTCTCAGGCTTTTTGGCCAAGGAACAGATTTATTATGCACTTGGTTCGCCGGAGGGCTGGCAGGCCGTGCTGCTCGTCATAGCCGTCTGCGGCAATGCGCTGATGTTTGCCATCGGATTTGCGGTGGCACTTCGGCCTTTCCTCGGCGATGCCTTGAGGACGCCGAAGGCGGCGCATGAAGGGCCGATATCGCTGTGGCTGGGGCCGGCTGTGCTCGGAGCCTTGGGACTGGCTGCGGCCCTTGCCGCGCCGATCACGCATCGGTTCCTGTCGTCGCCCGCGGCGAGCGCCGTTGCCGGCAGCCCCATCGAGGTCACCATCTCGACGATCCCGCACATCGGCGTGCCGCTGTTGCTGTCCGGCCTGACGGTCGCGCTGGGCATCGCCGCCTATGTCAGGCTCGACAGCTTGCGCGGCGCGACGGCTGGCGTTCTCCAGGCGATCGGCTGGGGCCCGGACCGTGGCTTCGACCAGGTGCTGCGCGGCCTCTTGCGGCTCGCGACAGGTCTGACGCGCATCATCCACAACGGCCGCCTCGACATCTACATGACCGTTACCTTCGTCGCGGTGGCGGCAGCGCTGCTGCTGCCGATGGTGCTGTTCGGCGAGCTGCCCTCGATGCCTGATGTGCCGGCATTGCGCTTCTACGAATGGGGCGTTCTGGCCATCGCCGTGATCGGCATCGCTGCCGTGGTCAAGGCGCGCAGCCGGCTGACGGCCATCGTTTCGCTCGGCATCCAGGGTTTTGCCGTCGCCTTGCTCTACATGCTGTTCGGCGCGCCAGACCTGTCCTTCACCCAGTTCATGGTCGAGACGCTGTCGGTGGTGATCCTGGCGCTGGTCATGACGCGGCTCAGGCTTGCGCCGACCGACCGCCGCCCGCATGCGCAGAAGCTTCTGGACATGGCAATTGCCGCAGCTTGCGGTACGGCCTTCGCGCTGCTTCTGCTCAAGGTGACGCAACTGCCGTTCGACGACCGGCTGTCGCAGTTCTTCAACACCTACGCCAAGACCATCGCCCATGGCCGCAATGTGGTGAACGTCATCATCGTCGATTTCCGCGGCCTCGACACGCTGGGCGAAATCGCCGTGGTGATGGTGACGGGCCTCGCCATCCTTGCGCTGATACGCATCCGCTCCAAAAAGGCGGACGTTCATGCCCCGGTCAGGAAGGAGGCGTAACATGCAGACGCTGATTTTCCGCACCGCCGCACCCTACCTCACCGGCCTGATGCTGATGTTTTCGGTGTTCGTCTTGTTGCGCGGCCACAATGAGCCGGGCGGCGGTTTCACCGGCGGCCTGGTCGCGGCATCCGCCTTCGCCATCCACGGCATCGCCTTTGGCGTGCCGGCGGTGCGCCGGGCACTCTACTTCCACCCCATGTCGATATCAGGCTTTGGGCTGTTTGCCGCCGCTGCGGCCGGTCTGCCGTCGCTTCTGTTCGGCGTGCCGTTCCTGACCGGGCTGTGGACGTCGCCCGCCTTCTTCAGGATGTCCGTCGACCTGTCGACGGTCATCGTCTTCGACATCGGCGTCTATCTGGTCGTGGTCGGCTCGTTCACCTCGATCGCGCTGGCGCTCGAAGACAGGGAGCACGACTGATGGAAGCCGTGTTCGCCATCCTCGTCGGCCTGTTCTTCGCTGCCGGCATCTATCTGATGCTGTCGCGGCACATCATCCGCATCCTGCTCGGCGTTGTGTTGTTCGGCAACGCGGTCAATCTTCTGATCTTCACCAATGGACGCATCATCCGCGAGGTGCCGCCGATCATTGCGGAAGGTCTCGACGTGCCGGCGGGCGCCGTGGCCAATCCGTTGCCGCAGGCGCTGATCCTGACGGCAATCGTCATCTCGTTCTGCTTCTTCTGCTTCCTGCTGGTGCTTGCCTATCGCGCCTATCAGGAGATCGGTACCGACGACACCGACAGCATGCGTGTCGCCGAGCCCGTGGACGACGGCTTGCCGCCGATGGGGTACTGAGACCATGGCCGTGCAAGGTGAGATCGTCGACAAGGCCGCTGCGATGGTTGCCGGGCCGATTGCATCAGTCGACTGGCTGGTCATTGCCCCGGTCGTACTGCCGATCATTGCGGGGGCCGTGCTTCTGTTGATCCGGCACAGCATTCGCTGGCATGCGGTGCTGGCGCTGGTTGTGCTCGTGGTCATGGTCGGCGCCAATGGCCTGCTGCTGCAGCGCGTGCTGGCAACAGGCCCGGTGTCGATGACGATGGGAAGCTGGCTGCCGCCATTCGGCATCTCCTTTACCGCTGACGTGCTGGGGGCTGCATTTTCGCTGACGGCTTCGCTCGTCGCATTCGTCTGCTGCGCCTATTCGCTGCGCGACATCGACGCGACCGGCAGGCGCTACGGCTTCTATCCGTTCCTGATGCTGATGATGGCCGGCGTCAGCGGCGCCTTCCTGACCGGGGACATGTTCAACCTCTATGTCTGGTTCGAGGTCTTCCTGATCTCGTCCTTCGGCTTGCTGATCCTGGGGTCCGACAAGGCGCAGATCGACGGCGCCACCAAATATGCGATCCTGAACCTGGTCGGCACGACCTTGTTCCTGATCGCGACCGGCTATCTCTATGGCACGTTCGGCACGCTGAACATGGCCGACCTTGCCACACGCGCAGGCCAGATCGGCACGGCTGCGCCGCTGATGACGCTGGCCACGCTCTATCTGCTCGCCTTCGGCATGAAGGCGGCGGCCTTTCCGCTCAATTTCTGGCTGCCGGCGTCCTATCACACGCCGCCCGTCATCACCGGCGCGCTGTTTGGCGGTCTTTTGACCAAGGTCGGCATCTACGCATTGTTGCGGACGCTGGTGATGATCTTCGCCGCCGAACGGTTGGTGCTGGCCGGTCTCATCGGCTGGGTGGCGGTGGCGACCATGCTTATCGGCGCGCTTGGCGCCCTGGCGCAATCCGACATCCGCAGGATCGCCGGCTTCCTGGTCATCTCGGGCGTCGGGATCATGCTTGCCGGCATCGCGCTGGGCAGCAATGGCGGGCTGTCGGGCGCGATCTTCTACGCACTGCATTCGATGCTGGCGCTGTCGGCGCTGTACTTGCTCGGCGGGCTGATGCGCCAGCGCGGCGGCAGTTTTTCGCTGCACAGCCTGTCAGGGCTCTATGGCGCAAGTCCATTTCTCGCCGCGCTCGCCTTCATCATCTCGCTTGCGGTAGCCGGCCTGCCTCCCGGCTCGGGACTGTGGCCGAAGGTGATGCTGGTGCGGGCGTCGCTCGACGGCGGCGCCTGGCAGATTGCGGCCGCTATCCTGGTGAGCGGCTTCCTGGCGACCGTGGCCCTTGGCCGTGTGTTCATCCTCGCTTTCTGGCGCGAGGCTCCAGGTGACAAAGCTTCAAGTGACAAGACAGCGGCCGCTGGTCCGATGTCGGCGTCGGGTTGCTCAGCCCTTGTCGTTCTTGTTGCGGCGATGCTCGCGATGGGCGTCCTGCCGGAGCCCTTCATTCGGCTCTCGACGGCGGCGGCCAGCGGACTGCTCGACGCTTCGGCCTATGTACAGGCAGTCTTCCCGGCGGGGAGTGGATCATGATCCCTTTCCGCAACGAATTGATACTGGCGCTTGTCTGGGTCGCTGTCTCGGGAAGCTACTCGATCCCCAATCTGGTCTTTGGTTTTGCCGTCGGATGGGTGGTCCTGTTCCTGGTGCGCGACCAGATCCAGGCCACCAGGGCCGTCATCCGCCCGGTGGCGCTGCTTCTGCTGATTGCCTTGTTCATCAAGGAACTTTTCCTCTCGGCCTTCAGGGTTGCAAAGCTGGTGCTGTCGCCACGCATGGACATCAAACCCGGCATCTTCGCCTATCCTTTGAAGGTCGACCGGGATTTTGAGATCACCTTGCTCGCAAATCTGATCACGCTCACGCCCGGCACCTTGTCAGTCGACGTTTCCGATGACCGGCGCACGCTGTTTATTCATGGGATGGACTGTTCCGACCTCGACCAGGCGCGGCGCGACATCGCCCAAGGCTTCGAGCGCAGAATACTGGAGGCATTCAGATGATGTCTGGAACTGCTTTCCTCAACATCAGCGCGATCTTTGCGTTGGGCGTTCTCACCATCTCGTTTCTGCTGGTGGTGGTGCGCGTCGTGAAGGGGCCGTCCTTGCCGGACCGGATCCTGGCGCTCGACATGCTTGTTGCCGTTGCTATCGGATTTATTGCCGTTCTTGGCGTGCGTTCGGGCTTCACACTGTATGTCGATGTCGCCATCGCGCTTGGTCTTGTCGGCTTCCTGGCGACGGTTGCCTTCGCGCGTTTCGTGATGAGCGGCGGCATCGATGCGAAGAAAGAAGAAGCCGAAGAGGACAGGCCATGATCGACGGAGCAGCCGACTATCTGGCCGGAGGTCTCATCATCGTCGGCGCGTTGTTTGCGCTTGTGGCATCTGTCGGGTTGTTGCGACTTCCTGATCTTTACACGCGCATGCATGCGGCGTCGAAGGCCGGCACTGTGGGATCTTGTCTGATGCTGATCGCTCTTGCTGCGCACATCGGCGAACCGGCAACCGCATTGCGGGCGCTGGCTGGGGTCGTGTTCTTCCTGCTGACAGCGCCGATCTCGGCCCATCTGCTTGCCAAGGCGGCATATTCGGCCGGTTATCGCATGTGGGAGGGGGCAGTGAGCGACGATTTGGCTGAAACGGCCGCCGTGGCAAAGAAGAACGGCCCCTCTGGCACCGAAGGTTGATAATGACCTTTCGGGACAACTTTCAGCGTTGTCAAAAATCATCTCATTTGAAGGCGTCAGCGTATCAAAAAGGTTCATTTGTTAGAGAAGTGATGAAATCATTGTTGTTGTAGTTCACAAAGAATAGTGAATTGACTTGTTCTGGAGACGGGCTCATTAAAGTGATGGAGTGCGAGTCGCAGAGGCAATCTACGATACAAGAACGCACCGCATCCCGATCGGAATATCGGGCAAAAAAACATCCAGTCACATTGGGGCCTAAGCATATGGATACTTCCGAAACGCCTGCAACCAACAATGACACGCTGATCGAGTTGACCGCCGATGTGGTGGCTGCCTATGTCAGCAACAATCCAGTTCCGGTGGGAGAACTTCCGGGCCTGATCGCAGATGTCCACGCAGCTCTCGGCCGCGTTGGCAATGTCACCGAGACGCCGCCAGCCGACAAGCAGAAGCCGGCCGTCAATCCCAAGCGCTCGGTGCACGACGACTACATCATTTGCCTTGAAGATGGTAAGAAGTTCAAATCGTTGAAGCGTCACCTGATGACGCACTACAACATGACCCCCGACCAGTATCGCGAGAAGTGGGGCCTTGACGCCGCCTATCCCATGGTGGCGCCCAACTATGCGGCTGCGCGTTCGCAGCTCGCCAAGAAGATGGGCCTCGGCCGCAAGCGCAAGAGCAAGTAACGCCCTTCGAAAGAGTTTCAGCTTGCGGCGCCCGCGGGCGCCGCATTGCGTTTTGGCCTGGGATGGTGCGGCACAGCGACAGCTGGTCCGGCTGGCCAGGAAAGACGCTCGTCAGCCGGTCGCGCACCTGCCTGAGGACGATGCGGCGATCGAGATCATCGCTCCGGTGGCGATCCTCTGGGCCTCTCGCGTTCGATCGCCTGCTCGGCCGATGCGGTGCTCGCCGCACGACAATGCGTCGACGTCACCGCAAGGTGCTGCCGAGCTGAAAAGGTGCTGCCCAGCATCAAGGGACGGAGGCGCCCGAGATGCGGCTGAGACGGAGGCTCAGGCGATCTGGTGGAGCGCTGCCTCGGCATCACGCTTGATGCGCTTGACCATCGAACGCAGGCCGTTTGCGCGCTGGGGCGACAGATGCTCGTTGAGGCCAAGCTCCTTCAGCGTCGCCTCGGCGTCGATGGCCGTGATCTCGCTGGCGCGATGGCCTGAAAAGAGCGCAAGCATGATGGCAACCAGGCCGCGCACGATATGGGCGTCGGAAGTGCCTTGGAAATGGATGACCGGGTCGGTCCCGTCGCCAATATGGGTCACCAGCCAGACCTGGCTGACGCAGCCTTGCACCTTGTTGCTGTCGGTCTGGGCGCTTTCCGGAAAGGGCGGCAGCGCTTCACCCAATTCGATAACATAGCGATAGCGGTCCTCCCATTCCTCGAGGAATGAGAAGTCGTCGCGAATGGTGTCGATCGAAGCCGTCATGATGGGTTGGATATAGTCGCAGCATCGCTGCCCGTCACGAAAAAAGCCCGTCACGAACAAAGAAAGACACCGCAGGCGCCAGAGGCGGGCGACCTGCGGTGGGGCCTGGCGCCTTGAGCTTGCAGCCGGGCTGGCTGAGCCGAAGCGCTGAACCGAAAGGGATTGGCTGCCCGAACGCCTGCTCCGTTCGCGGCAATGCCTTGTGTCGGAAATCAGTTGGCCGGAGCCGCGGGCCTCGGGGTCGGCACGGCGGCAGCCTCGGCCGGCACGATGCCAGCCTCCGGGCCAGCTTCCGGGCCAGCTTCCGGGCCAGCCTCTGGAGCAGCCTCGGGAACGCTGCCGGTCTGCGTTGCCGTGTCGGGCTGGCCGAACTGCTCATCGAGCGCCTGATAGGCGATGCGGGCGCTTTCACGGGCCCTGACACCGATGGTCTGCATCGCGGCCTTGCCCGTCTCGCAGACGTCAGGCTTGCGCTCGCAGATGCCGGCGAGGTCGCCGACGGCTTCGCGGGCGGCAAAGATCGCCTGCAGCGGGCTCACGCTGTTCTCGCCATTCGGCCCGGTGCCGAGCGGCAGAACAAGAAGGACGAGCGAGAACCAGAATGCGGTCCTGATGAGAAAGCCCATGGTGTGCCTCTTACTGTGTGGCGGGCCTGTTTGTTTTTTGTCGACCCACATCTTGTTGAGCCGACAATGACATGGAGGAACAAAGGAGCGATTGCTGCAAACGGTGGCATTTTGCGCAGGCTTTTCACCAAAGTTTAACGGACTGGCTCGGCTTGCGCAGGTGGTTTCGCAGGCAATGTCTCACGGTTTCCGTAAGCAATTGATTTAAATTGAAAAACCGCGGGAAAATGCGGCCAGGACAGATTCGCAGGCGCCAAGTCGGCAAATAACCCCCTGTTTACCATGGCGATAACTGTTCTCGAATGTCGGCGCTGTGATCCCGATATTCGCCGCGTAGCCGGGTTTCGGTCGGCCAGCCTTATCCCTTCATTAAAGGCTCGGTGCGAGTTTGGGACAACTACAGAAGAGCCGCAAAGCGAGCCACGGAAGAGTGCGTAGCGTTGAGTTTTGTCATGACCAGATACGGTGAGTTTTCCGGCGCGATGGCCGGCGGCTGCGACCGGCTGGTCCATCCGTCAGCAGATGGCATCGAGCGTTCGCGCCAGCGGCGCCTCGTCGGCTTGCTGCTGGCGGCGCCTTTCCTGGTTGCCGGCGCGGGTGTGTTCCTGGTCTCTGCCAATCTCGGCGCAGCCTCGACCTTTGCCGTCATTTTCGCGGCCTTCAGCCTGAGCTGGCTTGCTGCATTGCTGATTGCTGCGACCGGCAAGACCGGACAGATCGGTGCGACATCTCTTGTTGTCGCAACGACTGCGATCGCTGCGATCGTTGCCGCGGCGGGCGGACTGACGTCGCCGGCGACATTGCTTGTCGCGGCACTCCCGCTCGAGGCGCTGTGGGTCTGGCGGACGCGCAAGGCGGCAAAGCTTGGCACTGTGGCGGCCGCCGTCGCGCTGCTGTCCCAGGCTGCTCTCGGTTCCATGCCTTTTGCAGATGGCGCAGCCGTCTCGGCCTGGCAGTGGCTTCTGCCGGTTGCCTGGCTTGCCACATTTGCCGTTCGTGCCGGTGCTTTCCTCGATCGCCGCGTCGAACAGCAAGACGCGCCCGCTGGTTCTCTCGAAACGATCCTCAAGGCGGTCGTGCTGCGCATTGCCCATAATGGCGACGTGACCGATGTCTCCGAGCAGGCTCGGACCATGCTCAGGCTGCAGCCGGAGCTGCTGTTGGGAACGGCGCTTTTCGACCGCATCCATGTTGCCGATCGTGTCGGCTATCTCTGCGCGCTGGCTGACATGCGCGACGGTGCGCAACTGCGCGAGGTTGAATTGCGCCTGCGCCTGCCCAGGCAGAATGAGGGCGACGCCGGTGACAATTTCCGGCCGTTCGCGCTCGAGCTGATGAAGGCCGACGGTCAGGCCTTCGTTGCCGTCGTCCGCAACAACGACACGGTTTCCGATCTGCGTGACCAACTGGCGACGGCAGCTGATGCGGTCAAGAGCGCCGAACTTGCCAAGAGCAACTTCCTGGCTGCCGTGAGCCACGAACTGCGGACGCCGCTGAATGCCATCATCGGTTTTTCCGACATGTTGCTGCACGAGATGTTCGGTGGCTTCAAGGAGCCGCGCCAAAAGGAATATGTCGGCATCGTCCGCGATTCCGGCCAGCACCTGCTCGACGTGGTGAATTCGATCCTCGACGTCACCAAGATCGAATCTGGCTGCTATGCGATCACGCCTGAGCCGTTCAGGTTCCGCGATGCTGTCGACATGTGCGCTTCGATGCTGGCGCTGCAGGCGCAGGCCAAGTCGCTTGACCTTGTGGTAGAGGTGGCCGCCGGCACCGGCGAGGTCAAGGCTGACCGGCGCGCCGTGCAGCAGATGCTGATCAACCTCGTCTCCAATGCGGTCAAGTTCACGCCCGATGGCGGCAGGGTCGAGATCGGCGCCAAGCGTCTCGGTTCGCGCCTGCACTTCTGGGTTTCCGACACGGGCATCGGCATTGCGCAGGACGACCTGTCGCGGCTGGGCACGCCGTTCACGCAGATCCAGAACGACTATACCCGCCGCTTCGAAGGCACCGGCCTCGGACTGTCGCTGGTCAAGGGACTGGTTGCCCTGCACGACGGCACGATGTCGATCGAGAGCGCGCCGGACGAAGGAACGACCGTTACCATCAGCCTGCCCATCGAGGGCCCCGCCTACCGGCCCGAGCCTGCGCGGGGCGAGTTGATGAAGCTTCCTGCCGGCAGGAACAAGGAGATGCGCAGTGGCCCGCTCCGCAAAGCAAGCTAAACGGCAGGTCATTGAGGAACGTAGCCCGCTGCAGGACGGCGTCCTGGCGCTCGGCGGGCTGATTGCCCGCAACCCGGTCCTGGTGGGCGGATCGACGGCGTTCATGGTGGCGCTGTTTTATGTCTCGGCGAATGCGCTCTGGTATCAGCCCTATGCGCACAAGGGCGCCTTCTTCTCGACCCGCGAAGCGGTCGAGTTTCCCGACATGAACCAGAACGCGCCCGAGACGACGATCAAGATCGAACGTCCCGAGGAGGCTGCGGAGGCCGTGCGCCCGCAGGGCGATCCGCGCATCGAACGGGTGCAGGGTATTCTCAAGGACCTTGCGTTCTACGACGGCAACGTCGACGGGTTGAACGGTCCGGCAACGCGCGGCGCCATCCAGGCCTACCAGAAGAAGGTCGGCATGGCGGCATCAGGCGAAATCGACGCGCAGCTGCTCGAGCAACTGGGCGCGGCCGACACCACCGCAGGCATAGCCCCGCGACCGACACCACGTGAACAGGTGATGCCTGCAGCGGCACAAAGGGCAACACAGGCTGCGACGCCGGCACGTGCCGAGCCTGCCGCAGATACCAGCGCGCGGATCATGAAGATCCAGGCCGGGCTGAAGGCTTTCGGCAATGACGGCATCGAGATCGACGGCGTCCCCGGGGCACGGACGAAGTCCGCAATCCGTGAATTCCAGGCTCTGTTCGGGCTACCGGAAACGGGCGAGCCCGACCCTGGCGTCTATGCCAAGATGCGCGAGATTGGCCTGACCAACTGAAGCAGGGCAGCATTGGCTCGGATTGGCCTGTGCGCGCCGAGCCGCTATAGAGGCTTCGTCGAAACTGCGATCGGGCCGGTCCTATGCGTCTCACCACTGACTTCTGGGTGTCGGCCCTTTTGCGTCGCGTCTTCGGCGAAGGCGGGTTTGGCGCGATCCTCAACCGTGGCGCGCTGGAAGCCGGTGCCGTCTTCATCCTCACCCGCGATCGTTTCGGCCGCTCGAACCTCTACGGCCCGGCACCGCAGACCAGCTACGACATGGCCCGACCCGGCGAACGCCAGTTCAGCCTGCTTGAAAGCGATGATGACGGCACGGCGATCGAAAAGCGGCTCGAACGCGAGCGGCGTTTCGACCCCGACATTTGGGTGGTCGAGATCGAGCCCGGCAAGACCGGGATCGTCGACCTCGTTGCGATTACGACGCCTTGAGCCGGTCGCCCATGGGCGTAGAGGACTTGACCCTCGTCTGCAGGCGCTCGGCATTGCTGCGGATGCGGGCACCGACCGACGCGGCCTTCCAGTCGCGAACACGGTCGAGTGCCACGTCGCGATGCAGGGCGCGATAGCGCTCCAGGAACAGCCTGACCGATTCCGCATGGGCGAACTGGCCGGGCAGGATGGCGGCGGCGAGCAGGAATGCCTGCTCTTCGGCGAGGTCGAGCGCCTTGAGCGCGTCGATGAGCTGGGAATAGCCAGACTTCTCGGTGATCGAGCGAGCGGCGAGAAGGTCGATTTCCAGCGCGTCGGCAAGCGCTGTCTGGAAGAAGCTGTCGTTGCCCGTCAGCGCCGTCGTCTTGAGCCTGTCGTAGGCCGGCGCGCGCTCTTCATCCGGCATTGCCTGGCGGGGCGTGGCCGGCGTCATCATCGCGCGCAGCTTGCGGCGGACATTCTCGGCAAGCTCACCGGGGACGGGGCCATTGGACATGACGGGTGCAGCGATCGCTTCGGCGGCTTGCAACGCGTTGGCGGCCGTCTCCTGCTGCCTGCCCACTTCGGGATACACCAGGCGTGGGCGCTCGAGCACCCGGATCAGGTCGGCAATGGTCTTGTGCAGGTTCGGGCGGCGGGCGATCGCGCGCGCATGCGGCAGGCCGTGACGGCCGATCAGCGCGATCAGCGTGACGTCGGACAGAACAGGTGACCGCACGAGCAGCGGTGCTGCGATGTCGACGGGTTCGTCGCAGAGTTTGCGGACCAGGCCGAACGGCGCGTATTCGCTTTCCGAAAGGGCTGCGGCGACAAACCGGCGGGCTTCCACCGACACCTTGTCGAACAGCGGCAGGGTCAGGTCTTCCAGTTGGGCGATCTCGCGGCGCGAAGGCCGGGGCAGGGCGCAGAAGGCTGAGACTGCTGCTCGGAACAGCCGCTCTGGCTTACCGGTTTCGCGTCCGATGGCAATCTGCCTGAAGTCCGATGCTGACACGAACGGGTACGCCTGACAAAAACTCGACACTGCCCTGGATCGTCTGACGCCCACGCGCCATGGCTTCCTAAGGTGAACATAAACTTAGCGAGGATTTGTTAGCGCACTGTTAACTCTGGCGTTAAGGAATCCGTTTGTTACCAATTGGTTACGCGGATTTTCCAGCGAAACCGGGCAAAGCGGGCCGCACCAGGCCCGTGTCATCGGCAATGCTGCTGCTTTCACGCGCGTCTAACGGCGATCGGATATCAAGGGGGTGCCAAGGGCGCAGGCGAGAACCAGGAATTGAATCAAATCCTTGGCAGTAACGGTCTGTTAACCTCTCTGCTGGCCTTATCGAAGCGGAGGCGTTGCGTGCTTACTCCGGTCGAACCGAGAGGGAAATCGCGAACCATGGGCAGTGTTGTGTCATTCATGCCGCGTCAGGCGGCCATCCGCCGGTCTCCCCGGACAGCGGAAACTTCGGCATCCATCATCATCTTTCCAGGCGTGCGCTACGAGCGGACCAAGGGCCCGGCTTCGGGTGCCGGTGAGTTGCGCAACGATGCGCCCCGCCGCAACGATCCGGTGCCGCGTCACTGAAGGCAACGGAGCGGAGCATCCGCAAGGCTGGGCATTGCACGCCCGGCTTGCTGCGCACCCTTACTGGATGTCGCAGTTGATGCCGTCGAGGAAGCGCGACACCGTCGGCTTCCAGCTGTCGTCGGGAACGAAGACGCGAACGACGACGATGCCTTCATCGATGGGCGTTTCGACGAAAATCGATTTCTCGAACTCGGTTGGCAGCTCCTTGCGCAGGTCGATCATCTGTGCCGGTGTCAGCACAACGAAATCGAGGGTGCCATCGGTCGCGGTGCGGTCGTTGAAGCTGTAGATGTTCTGCCCGCTGCGGTCGTAGACCGAGACCGACCAGTAGGGGACCTTGCCGGCATTGTCGATGCGGACGACACCTTCGTCGAGATCGAAGCGGCAGGCGGCCTCGAAGAAGGACGGATCGAGCGCCTTCACCACCGGCGTGCCGCCGATCTCCTGGTCGAGACGGACGACCTTGTTGGGGCCGGCGACCATGGCAAGGCGCGACCAGGCATCGCGCTCGGAGAAGCTCGGCACCAGAAGCAGGATGACGATGTGGGCGATGCCGGCGCCGATCAGGCCGATCGCCAGGGCATGAAGCAGCCTACGCATTGCACTGGACCCTGACGATGCGCGGCATCTCGATGCCGGAGAGGCCGGTGCTGCTGGCAATGGGCGTGTCGTAGAAGGTCAGCACCAGGTTCATCGCGCCGACACCTGTGACCGAGAGCCAGTTGCCTGGTTCGGGCCGCGTGCCGACCGCGACGCTGATCGAGTTGTCGGGCTGGCGCAGCACTTCCAGCGAATGCAGCGTGGCATCGCGGCGTATCCCCGATTTGAGCGCGATATGCGCCCTGTCGGTCGCATAGAGCGTCCAGAATCGGGCGACCGGCAGCGACCCTTCGATGCGGTAGTTGCATTCGCTCTTCAGGGTAACGCCTGCGGAGTCGCGGTCGGCGACAAAGCTGAGGCCTTCGGCGCGGCCCAGCGCCAGAACGCCGTCGCGGGCGACACGCGCTTTCGAATAGGGGTCGGCTTCCGGGGTGCCGATGTCGGGAAAGGCGGTCCAGGGGCCGACTGACACGGCGCCGATGCCCTCCTGCGAGTTCAGCACCATGCCGACACTGGCAGCGCCGCCGCCGACAGCGATGGCGATGGCGAGGGCGATCAGGATCGATTGTTTCAGCATGAGCCGCCGCAGGATGGAGTTGGCGGAGGAATATCCTGCCCTTTGACAGGAAGGCAAGCGGGCAGCGGCTGCAACCGGTGGGCGAACATGTGCTGGCTGGATCCTTGCCCCGATGTCACAGTGCCGACAGCGTCTCGGGTTCGGGCGGTGCAACGATCGCGGGCGCCTTGTGGAAGACGTCGGCGATGTCGCGCAGCGCACGGGTGGTCGTGCTGGACAGGACGGGAGGACGGTCGGAGGTATCGACGGCCTGCTGCGGCCCGTTCTTGGCGGCGTCCTCGGCCTTGGCGATGGCCGCCGGATCGACATAGGGATCCTTGATGCCGGGGATCGGCTTGAGGTCGATGTTCTGGTGGGCGTAGGCCATGAAGCGCTGCCAGACCATGGCAGGAAGCGAGCCGCCGGTCATGTTGTTGGTGGTCGAGAAGTCGTCATTGCCCAGCCAGACGGCGGCTGTGTAGTTGCCGGTGTAGCCGATGTACCAGGCGTCGCGATAGGATTGGGTGGTTCCCGTCTTGCCGGCGGAGCGGATGTTGGACAGCGCCGCCTTGCGCGCCGTGCCGACCTCGGGGATCTGCACCATGATCGAGTTCATCGAGGCGACCGCCTGCTCGGACAGCACGCGGTGCGGCGGCGGCGCATCCTTGCTGTAGTCGTAGATGAGCTGGCCGGAATGGGTGACGAGCTGGGTGATGCCGTGGCGGGTGCCGACGATGCCGTTCTGCGCCAACACGCTGTAGCCGGTCGCCTGATCCATGACGGTCAGGCCCGAGGTGCCGAGCACCATCGTCTTGTGCGAGCTGACAGGAGATTCGACGCCCATCGCCTCGGCCATCGCCTTGATCGGCGGGATCGACAGATGGTCCTTGGCAAGGCGTACCGGCACGGTGTTGATCGACTTGATCAGCGCGGTCGACAGCGTCATGCGCCCGGAATAGCCGCGGGTGTAGTTCTTCGGCGACCAGGCACCCCAGCTGATCGGGCCATCCGAAATGACCGATTCCGGCGTGAAGCCGTTTTCCATGGCGGTGGCATAGACATAGGGCTTGAACGACGAGCCGGTCTGGCGCTGCGCCCTGGTGGCGCGGTTGAACTGGCTGGCGCCATAGTCACGCCCACCGACGATGGCGCGCACCGCACCATTGGTCTCGATGACGACGACCGCACCTTCGGTGACGTGATACTCCTTGCCGAACTGGCGAAGGTGAAATTCGACCGACTCTTCCGCCGCCTTCTGGATGTTCATGTCGATGGTGGTGCGGGCGACCAGCGAGTGGATGCCTGATTTCGCCGCGATCTTCTTGACCTCGTCGAAGGCCCAGTCGAGGAAATAGTCGGGGCTCTTGCGGTCGCCGCGGTCGACGATGTCGGCCGGATGCAGCCGTGCCGACAGCACCTGGCCTTCGGTCATGAAGCCTGCCTGCACCAGGTTGCTGAGCACGACATTGGCGCGGGCGCGGGCGGCGGGAAGGTTGATGTGGGGCGCGTATTTGGTCGGCGCCTTGAACAGGCCGGCAAGCATCGCCGCCTCGGCGAGGTTGAGGTCCTTGACCTGCTTGCCGAAGTAGAAGTCGGCCGCAGCTGCAATGCCGAAGGTGCCGCCGCCCATATAGGCGCGGTCGAGATAGAGCTGCAGGATCTCTTTCTTGGACAGGTTCGATTCGAGCCAGATCGACAGGAAGGCTTCCTTGACCTTGCGCTCGACGGTGCGTTCGTTGGTCAGGAACAGGTTCTTGGCCAGCTGCTGGGTCAGGCTCGAACCGCCCTGGACCACCGAATTGGCGCGGACGTTTTCCGACATGGCCCTGACAAGGCCGAGAAAGTCGATGCCGTAATGCTCGAAGAAGCGCCGGTCCTCGGTCGCCAGCACCGCCTTGATGACATGGTCCGGCATCTCGTCGACCGGCACCGAGTCGCGTTGGATGATGCCGCGCTGGCCGATCTCGTTGCCGTAGCGGTCGAGGAAGGTGACGGCGAAGTCGTCCTGGTTGCGCCAGTTGCCGGTGGTTTCCTGGAAGGCCGGCATGGCCAGCGCCAGCATCACCACCGAGCCGCCTGCGGCCATGGTGAAGGATTCGCTCAGGACCTCGATGACGCCGCGGCGCCAGCCTTTGACGCGGAAGCGGCGGAAGAAGATGGTGGCATTTTCCCAGAACTGCTGCGCCCGGAAGCGGAGTTCATAGAGCGACGAGTCGAGCCAGGCGTCGAATGCCAGCAGACCCGCCGAGATGCGGCCTCGTTTCTTGCGCGGTGGGATGGGATTTTCCATTCGAGACGAGCCCGGCACGTGACTGCAGCTTACACCAAAACGCTTTTGCTGGCGAATTCAGGGCGCGCGTCCCTCGGCCCAGCTTCGACTTGTCCCCGATTTTTGTTGCCGCGACAAGAGCAAGTTGAACACAGTCCAGCGATTAGCAGGCAAGCTGCTTTACCCCTGAGATCATGAACATATTGAACCCGAACCCCCGAAATCTGCGATCCGGGCCGCCGCCATGACCATGCCGATCGGGGCAGGCTTTTTGGCGGTGTCGACGATGCGGCGATGACCGATACCCTGATGCGGGTGATCCCTGGGCATCCGGCGCCGGTTGCGATCTTCGCCCGGATGTCGGCAAAGAGCGGATCGGCGAGAATGAGCAGACTTGCATATGCGCGTGTTTGCATGAATTCATTGTTCATTCCACGTTCAGCACTGGCGTATTAGAAATCCTGCCATGAAAACGCTTCGCTCCATATTCCGGCCTGCCATGACTGCGGTCTGCGCGCTTGGCCTGTTTGCCACCTCGGCGGCAGCGGCGCCGATGCCGTCGGCGGAAGGTGGCGAATATCTCGTGGCTGCCGCGGATTGCTACTCGATCGGCCAGCAAGTGGCCGACGAGCATGGCGGCACCCTGGCGCGGGCGTCCGAATCCAACCAGGGCGGCCAGTCGGTCTGCGTCATCGTGGTGCTGGTTCCGGCCAAGGACGGCCAGCGTCCGCGTCGCGTCGAGGTCGTGGTGCCGGCCAACTAGTCTGGATTTCCCGCAACTCCGGAATCGCCTATATCTCCATCATCTTTTCACTGGTCGCAAAACCGCATGCGCATACTCGTTGTCGAAGATGACAAGGACCTGAACCGCCAGATCTCCGAGGCGCTGACCGATGCCGGCTACGTCGTCGACAAGGCCTTTGACGGCGAGGAGGGGCATTTCCTCGGCGACACCGAACCTTATGACGCCATCGTGCTCGATATCGGCCTGCCGCAGATGGACGGCATCAGCGTCGTCGAGCGCTGGCGCCGCGAGGGCCGCAAGATGCCGGTGCTGATGCTGACGGCGCGCGACCGCTGGAGCGACAAGGTTGCCGGCATCGACGCTGGCGCCGACGATTACGTCACCAAGCCGTTCCATATCGAGGAAGTGTTGGCGCGGGTGAGGGCGCTGATCCGCCGCGCCGCCGGCCATGCCTCGTCCGAACTGTCCTGCGGGCCGCTCCGGCTCGACACCAAGGCCTCCAAGGCCGACGTCAACGGCGTGCCGCTCAAGCTGACCTCGCATGAGTTCCGGCTGCTTGCCTATCTGATGCACCATATGGGCGAAGTCGTCTCGCGCACCGAGCTTGTCGAGCATCTCTACGACCAGGATTTCGACAGGGATTCCAACACGATCGAGGTGTTTGTCGGGCGTCTTCGCAAGAAGATGGGCATCGACATGATCGAAACCGTCCGCGGTATGGGCTACCGCATGCGCGAGCCGGAGGCGTAAGGCGGAACAGCTGGCCAAACGACTGGGGCGCTGGAAGCGTTACGCACTCGGGCTCGGACCGCGTTCCCTCGCGTTTCGCGTCATCGCGTTCTCGACCGTCTGGGCGATCCTCGCCTTTGCCCTGATCTTCACCGTCATCAGCTCGCTCTACCGCCAGACCAGCGAGCGTGGTTTCGACAGCCTGTTGTCGGCGCATCTGTTCAATCTCATTGGCTCTGTCGGCGTTTCGGACAGCGGCACGCTGACCGGCGGCCCCGATCTCGGCGATCTCAGGTTCTCCGAGCCTGAATCGGGCTGGTACTGGTCTGTCGAGCCGGTGTCCAAGGGCCTCGTCGGCCAGCTCAGGTCGTCGTCGATGACCGAGCCGGTCACATCGCCTGACGTCGCCGACGTGCCGTTCAACGCCGAGTTCCAGCGCCATTATCGCGTCGCCGGCATCGTCGGCGAGGAACTCGAGGTCTTCGAGACCGAGTTCGTGCTCGATGCGCAGAACCGCATCGCGCGGTTCCGTGTCATGGGCAACCGCTCCGAGCTCGAAGCCGAGATCAGCGGCTTCGAATGGCGCCTGTTCACCTATCTCTCGCTGTTCGGCCTCGGCATGATCGCGATCAACGCCATCGCCATCCTGCTCGGCCTGCAGCCGCTGGCGCGCGTGCGCAACGCGCTGGCCATGGTGCGAGAAGGCACGGCGCAGCGCCTGACCGGGCGGTTTCCCGCCGAGATCCAGCCGCTCGCCAACGAAACCAATGCGCTGATCGAAAACAACCGCCGCATCGTCGAGCGCTCACGGACCCAGGTCGGCAACCTGGCGCATTCGCTGAAGACACCTCTGGCGGTGATGCTGAACGAGGGCCGCGCCTTGGGCGGGCCCAAGGGGCAGCTTTTCGCCGACCATGCCACCGCCATGCAGAAGCAGATCGACCATTATCTCCAGCGCGCCCGGGTGGCCGCACAGCGCGAAAGCGTGGTCTACCGCACGCCGGTGGCGCCTTTGCTCCAGCGCATGGTGCGGGTGATGGAGAAGCTCTCGCGGGGGACGGCGTTTTCGCTGAACTTGCCGGCGACCGAGGTGGTGTTCGCCGGCGAACGCGAAGATCTCGAGGAGGTCGTCGGCAATCTGCTCGAAAACGCGATGAAATGGGCGCACAGTGCGGTCAGGATTTCAGTCGAAGCGGCCGAGCCGGCGAATGAGGAGCCGCCACGGTTTTCGATCCTCATCGAGGACGACGGTCCGGGCATTCCGGAGGACAAGGCGCGCGAGGCGTTGCAGCGGGGCAAGCGTCTCGACGAGACCAAGCCGGGTACCGGCCTCGGGCTGGCGATCGTCGCCGATCTGGTCAAGGAATATGGCGGCACGCTTCGGCTCGAGCGCTCGACGATGGGCGGATTGAAGGCCGTCGTCGAGTTGCGCGGCGTCCAGTAGGGAATAGCAGGAGAAATGGCTGGCCGAATCGGCCCCATTTCGGCCAAAGATGCAATCTAACGCGGCGCCAAGCCCTTGTAAGCGGACGCAAATTCGGGACCGGTGATGAGCATGAGATTTCGGGTGGCACTGGTTACAGCATTGCTTGCCGGCTCAGGCTGCACGACCACCAGCTTGAGCAGCGGTGGCGGCGTGGTGCCGGCGCTTGGCGGCGGTGACGATGGCTCGAGCGGCAAGGTTGCCACGCGCATCATCAATGCCATGGATGGCGGCCTCATCGGCGGCACGATCGGCAATGGCCTGAACGGCGACGACCGGCGCAAGGCGCTGGAAGCCGAATACCGCGCGCTGGAATATGGCCAGGGTGGACAGGCGGTCGCCTGGAAGGGCGGCGATCGTTCCGGCGAAGTCGTGGCCGCGCAGCCCTATCGCGTCGGCTCTCAGGACTGCCGCCAGTATTCGCAGACCGTGTTCACCACCGGCACGCCGTTGATCGCGCGCGGCACGGCCTGCCGCAATGCTGATGGAAGCTGGACGCCGCTGACCTAAGTCTTCACGTGTTGTTGCTTTGGCAGGGGCGTTCGAACCGTCAATAAGCCGCAGCACGGAGATGTTGGCAGCTTGGAGGCTGCTGGCTATTTAGGTGACATGCTGTTCTGGATCATAGCCGCTGTTCTGACGCTTGGTGCAAGCCTTGCGGTCTTGTTGCCGCTGACGCGGCAGACCAGGGCCAGGGACGATGCCAGCCATGACCTCGAAGTCTATCGCGACCAGCTTGGCGAGGTCGACAGGGATGCGGCGCGCGGGCTGATTGCCGCCGCGGATGCCGAACAGGCCCGCGCCGAGATCGCGCGCCGGATCATCAGGCTGGATGCCGAAAATGCGCGCGAGCCAAAGAAGGCATCGCAGCTTGGGCCTCGTCTCGTCGGCATGATCGCCGTGCTGGCCGTGCCGCTGCTGAGCTGGGGCGTCTACACCGCGATCGGCTCGCCCACCGTTCCTTCCCAGCCATTGAGTGCGCGCCTGTCGCAGAAACCGGCGGACAGCTCGGTCGACGAGCTGATTGCCCGCGCCGAGGCGCATCTGGTGGCCAATCCGTCCGACGGCCGCGGCTGGGACGTGCTCGCCCCTGTCTATCTCAGGATCGGGCGCGCCAACGACGCCGTCACCGCCTATCGCAACGCCATCCGCATCCTCGGCTCGACCACTGCGCGCCAGGCCGGCCTCGGCGAGGCGATTGCCGCCTCCGCGGGCGGCATCGTCACGTCGGACGCGCGTATCGCCTTCGAGGCCGCGCTCAAGCTCGAGCCCACCGATGCCAAGGCCCGCTATTTCCTGGCGCTGGCGCTCGCCCAGGAGGGCAAGATTTCAGACGCCGCCGCTGCCTGGCGGCTGCTGGCCGCAAGCCTGCCTGCCGACTCGCCGTGGCGTGCGGCAACCGAGCAGGCGATAGCCCAGGCGGAGGTGCGTACCGCACCGGTCAAGGAGGCCGCCGGCGCGCCTGCACCGAGCCAGGACGACATCGACGCCGCCGCATCCATGTCGTCGGGCGATCGCACGGCGATGATCGAGGGCATGGTGGCGACGCTGGACGAAAAGCTGCGCCAGAACCCGCGCGATCCGGAAGGCTGGGTCCGGCTGGTGCGTTCATACCAGGTGCTCGGCAAGACCGATCTGGCGCAGGATGCGCTCGGCCGCGCCTATGCGGCGCTGGGCCGCGACAGCGAGGACGGCCGCAAGCTGACCGAACTTGCAGGCTCGCTTGGCCTTGATGTCACGGAGTAGACGATGACGCGCAAGCAAAAACGGCTTTCGGTGATCGCGGGCGCGCTGGCCTTCCTGGGCGCCGCCACCGCGCTGACCTTCTACGCGCTTGGCCAGAAGGCGTCCTATTTCTACATGCCCGCCGACCTGCAGACGGCGACCCTGCAGCCCGGCCAGCGCATTCGCCTCGGCGGCCTTGTCGAGAACGGCAGCATCCTGCGCGGGCAGGGCACCCAGGTCGAGTTCGGCGTCACCGATTCCGAAAAGACGGTGAAGGTGCGCTACACAGGCATCCTGCCCGACCTCTTCCGCGAGGGGCAGGGCGTGATCACCGAAGGCAGCTTTGGCCCCGACGGCGAGTTCATCGCCGACAGCGTGCTGGCCAAGCACGACGAGAACTACATGCCCAAGGAAGTCGCCGACAGCCTGAAGGCAAAGGGTGTATGGCAGGAAACGACGCAATGAATGGCGGGCAGCGCTGATGGTCGAGACGGGTCACTTCGCGCTTATCCTGGCGTTCGCCCTGTCGCTGGTGCAGTCGCTGGTCCCGCTCTATGGGGCCTATAAGGGCGACACCAGGCTGATGGCGGTCGGTGGTCCGGTGACCGTCACCGGTTTTGCCCTGATCGCCCTGTCTTTCGCCGCCTTGACCATGGCCTATGTCCAGTCCGACTTCTCGGTTGCCAATGTCTGGGAGAATTCGCACTCGCTGCAGCCGCTGATCTACAAGTTCACCGGCACCTGGGGTAACCACGAAGGCTCGATGCTGTTGTGGGTGCTGATCCTCAGCTTCTTCGGCGCCCTGGTCGCGGCCTTCGGCAGCAACCTTCCGGCCACGCTGCGCGCCAATGTGCTCGCCGTCCAGGGCTGGATCGGCATGGCCTTCCTGCTGTTCATCCTGATCACCTCCAACCCGTTCGCCCGCCTCGTGCCGGCGCCGATCGAGGGCAAGGACCTCAACCCGATCCTACAGGACATCGGCCTCGCCGTTCATCCGCCGCTGCTTTATCTCGGTTATGTCGGCTTTTCCGTCTGCTTCTCCTTTGCGGTCGCAGCCCTGATCGAAGGCCGCATCGACGCGGCCTGGGCCCGCTGGGTGCGGCCGTGGACGCTTGCCGCCTGGGTGTTTTTGACCGGCGGCATCGCCATGGGATCCTACTGGGCCTATTACGAGCTCGGCTGGGGCGGCTTCTGGTTCTGGGATCCGGTCGAAAACGCGTCCTTCATGCCCTGGCTGGCCGGCACCGCGCTGCTGCACTCGGCCATCGTCATGGAAAAGCGCTCGGCGCTGAAGATCTGGACGCTGCTGCTCGCCATCCTGACGTTTTCGCTGTCCTTGCTCGGTACCTTCCTGGTGCGTTCGGGCGTGCTGACCTCGGTCCACTCCTTCGCCAGCGACCCGAGCCGCGGCGTGTTCATCCTGTGCATCCTGACGCTGTTCATCGGCGGTTCGCTGGCGCTGTTCGCCTTCAGGGCGTCGCAGCTTGCGGCCGGCGGCATCTTCCATCCGATCTCGCGCGAAGGCGCGCTGGTGCTGAACAATCTGTTCCTGACCACGGCGACTGCGACCGTGCTGATCGGCACGCTCTATCCGCTGGTCGTCGAAGCCTTGTTCGGCGACAAGATTTCCGTCGGCGAGCCGTTCTTCAACCTCACCTTCGGCCCGCTGATGATCCCGCTGCTGGTCGTCGTGCCATTTGGTCCGTTGCTGGCCTGGAAACGCGGCGATGTCTTTGCCGTGGCGCAGCGGCTGATGTTTGCCTTTGGTGCTGCCTTGCTGGCGGTGCTGGTGACCTACCTGTTCATCGACGGCGCCTCCGTCTTCGCCGCCCTCGGCGCCGGTCTCTCGGCCTGGCTGGTGCTCGGCGCGCTCACCGACCTCGCCTTGAAGGCCGGCATCGGCAATGTCGCGCCCAGGATGGCGCTGCGCCGTTTCGTCGGCCTGCCGCGCTCGGTGTTCGGCACGGCGATCGCCCATCTCGGCCTTGGCCTGACGCTGCTCGGCATCGTCGGCGTGCTCTCCTTCGAAAAGGAAGCGATCCTTGTCATGAAGCCGGGGCAGGTGGTTGAGATCTCCGACTACCGCCTGCGCTTCGACGGGCTGACGCCGGTGCGTGGCCCCAACTTCACCGAGGATCAGGGCCATTACTCCCTGCTCGGCACCAATGGCCAGCCGAGCGATGTCATCATGTCGTCCAAGCGCTTCTATCCGGTGCGGCAGATGCCGACGACGGAGGCCGGCATCAAGACGATGTGGCTCAGCCAGCTCTACATCTCGCTCGGCGATGAAGCGGGAGACGGCTCGGTGGTCGTGCGTGTCTGGTGGAAGCCGCTGGTGACGCTGATCTGGGGCGGATCGCTTGTCATGATGCTGGGCGGCTTCGTCTCGCTGCTCGACCGCCGCCTGCGGGTGGGCGCGCCGGCGCGGCGCAAGTCCGCCGCCAAACCAGCTGCGGTGACGCCATGAAGACCCGGCTGGCGGCGCTTGCCGGATTTGTCGCCGCACTGCTGTTTGCGGGAACCGCGCTTGCGGTGAAGCCCAGCGAAATGCTCGCCGATCCGAAGCTCGAGGCGCGCGCGCGGCTGCTTTCGGAAGAGCTGCGCTGCATGGTCTGCCAGAACCAGTCCATCGACGAATCCGATGCCGAACTGGCCGGCGACCTGCGCGTGCTGCTGCGTGAGCGGTTGCTGGCCGGCGACAGCGACGAGCAGGTGATGGCCTATATCGTTTCGCGTTATGGCGAGTTCGTGCTGCTCAAGCCGCAGTTCAATCTGCGCAATGCCTTGTTGTGGGGCACGCCGGTGCTGTTGCTGCTCGGCGGCGGCGCCTTCGTCGTCCTGCAGGCCCGCTCGCGGCGCAGGCAGGAGCCGGCCGGCCTGACAAAGGACGAGCAGGCAGCACTCGACGCGATCCTGAACAAGGACGCCTGAGCCACGTCAACATTACCAAAGTTTCATGCTTCGGAAATGATCGCGTAATGTGAGCTCCTCTATCTCTTGAACCAACGGATGCGCACCCCGGCATCCTGTTCAAGAGGATCAGAGACAATGAGCACCACCCCCCTTTCGCGTTCTCGCAAGCGTCTCATGGCTGCCGCCGCATCCGTCGCCCTGGCGGGCGCGATCGGCCTCGGCGCCGTCACCAGCGGAACCGCGCCCGTCTATGCCGAGGCCGTGCGCGTCGAAGCGCCCCAGGCGCCCGGTTTTGCCGACGTCGTCCAGCAGGTCTCGCCGGCCGTGGTCAGCGTGCAGGTCAAGGCCCGGATCGATCCGGCTTCCGACCGTGGCATGTCGCCTTTCTCCGACCAGCAGGGTTTTGACAATCTCCCCGACAACCACCCGCTGAAGCGTTTCTTCCGTCAGTTCGGCCAGGATGGTTATGGCGACCAGAACCGTCCGCGCTTCAACCGTCGCGACGGCAGCCAGAAGCCGCGGCCGGTGGCGCAGGGTTCGGGCTTCTTCATCTCCGAGGACGGCTATCTCGTCACCAACAACCATGTCGTCTCGGACGGCACCGCCTATACCGTCGTCGCCAATGACGGCAAGGAATATGACGCCAAGCTGATCGGCACCGATCCGCGCACCGACCTCGCCGTGCTCAAGGTCGATGCCAGCACCAAGTTCACCTATGTCGCCTTTGCCGACGACGCCAAGGTTCGTGTCGGCGACTGGGTCGTCGCCGTCGGCAATCCGTTCGGTCTCGGCGGCACCGTCACTGCCGGCATCGTTTCGGCCCGTGGCCGCGACATCGGTGCCGGCCCCTATGACGACTTCCTGCAGATCGACGCTGCGGTGAATCGCGGCAATTCGGGCGGTCCCGCCTTCAACCTGAACGGCGAAGTCGTCGGCATCAACACCGCCATCTTCTCGCCCTCGGGCGGCAATGTCGGCATCGCCTTCGCCATTCCCGCCTCGACCGCCAAGCAGGTGGTGCAGGATCTGATGAAGAACGGCAGCGTGCAGCGCGGCTGGCTCGGCGTGGAAATCCAGCCGGTCACCGCCGATGTCGCGGAGTCCCTCGGTCTCAACGACGAGAAGGGCGCGCTCGTTGCAAGCGCCCAGGACGCCGGCCCGGCCAAGAAGGCGGGCATTGCTGCCGGTGACATCATCACCGGGGTCAACGGCCAGGACGTCGCCTCGCCGAAGGAACTGTCGCGCCTCATCGCCGGCATCACGCCAGGAAAGTCGGTCGACATCACTGTCTGGCGCAACGGCAAGGCCGAGACGCTGAAGGTCGACCTCGGCGAAATCCCGGGCGGCGACAAGAAGGCCTCCGCCGACCAGCCGGCATCGCCATCCGAGCCGAGCACGCTGGCCGATCTCGGCATGACCGTGACCCGCTCGGAGGATGGCAAAGGCCTTGTCATCACCGACGTCGATCCCTCCAGCGACGCCGCCGATCGCGGCATCCAGGCCGGCGACGTCATCACCGCGGTGAACGCTGTCGAGGTCCAGTCGGCGGCCGACGTCACCAAGGCGCTCGACCAGGCGGAGAAGGCGGGCCGCAAGGCGGTGCTGTTCCAGATCAGCCGCGAGGACTCCAACCGCTTCGTCGCCCTGCCGCTGAACCAGGGCTGATCGGTCGCTCCCGTCGCGTGGTTTCATCACCCCCGACCGCATGACGGGAGATGACGGCCGGATAGTCTGTCAGTCTTCTATTCCGGCCCGGCGGCAGCGGACTCCCATCAGCCCGCTGCCGCTTTCACGTTGAGAGGAAACGACATGTCGCCTCTGACATCCCGCAAAATCGCGTATAACGACGGCATGAAGATTCTTGTCATCGAAGATGACCGTGAGGCCGCCGACTACATGCAGAAGGCCTTCGCGGAAGCCGGCCACACCGCCCATGTCGCGGGCGATGGCGATTCAGGTTTCGCCCTTGCCGATGCTGCCGAATACGATGTGCTTGTCGTCGATCGCATGTTGCCGCGGCGCGATGGTCTTTCGGTGATTGCCGGCCTGCGTTCGCGCGGCAACACGACACCTGTGCTGATCTTGTCGGCGCTCGGCGAGGTCGACGACCGGGTCACCGGCCTGCGCGCCGGCGGCGACGACTATCTCACCAAGCCATATGCGTTTTCGGAGCTTTTGGCCCGTGTCGAAGTACTCAACCGGCGCGCGCCGACGCGTGAATCCGAGACGCTCTACCGGGTCGGCGATCTCGAGATCGACCGGCTGTCGCATACGGTGCGGCGCGCTGCGCAGGAGATCGTGCTGCAGCCGCGCGAATATCGCCTGCTCGAATATCTGATGCGCCATGCCGGCCAGGTGGTGACGCGCACGATGCTGCTCGAAAACGTCTGGGACTATCATTTCGACCCCCAGACCAACGTCATCGACGTCCACATTTCGCGCCTGCGCGGCAAGATCGAAAAGGGCTTCGAGAAGCCGATCCTGCACACTATCCGCGGCGCCGGCTACATGCTCAAGGCGGGCTGATGGCATTCAGGCTGCCGGCCATCATGAAGACGACCGCAGCGCGCCTTTCGGCGCTCTACCTCCTGCTTTTCGCCCTCTGCGCGGTGCTGCTTGTCTTCTACATGACGTCGCTGTCTGCACGCATGCTGATGGTCCAGACCCAGGAAACCATCAACGAAGAGGTCCAGGGCCTTGCCCGCGGCTACCAGCGCGGCGGCATCCCGGTGCTGGTACGCGTGGTCGAGCAGCGTTCGCGCCAGCCCGGCGCCAACCTCTATCTGCTTGCCGACCCCAATGGCCAGATCCTGTCGGGCAACGTCCAGAGCATCCAGCCGGGCGTGCTGCAGCGCGAAGGCTGGACCGAACTGCCCTTTTCCTATGAGCGCTACGGCGAAGCTGCCGGCAGGCGCCAGTCTGCCGAGACGGAAACACCGACCGAGGTCGGCCACAACGCCATCGCGGTGGTGCTGCGCCTGCCCAACCAGATGATCCTGATGGTCGGCCGCGACCTCGGCGAACCCGAACGATTCCGCGACGTGATCCAGCGCTCGCTGATGCTGGCGCTGGCCATGATGGGTTTCGGCGCGCTGCTGATCTGGTATTTCGTCGGCCGCCGCGCCCTCAAGCACATCGACGGCGTCTCGGAGGCCAGCCGCCGCATCATGGCCGGCGACCTCAGCGGCCGCCTGCCGGTGACAGGCGCCGGCGACGAATTCGACCGGCTCTCGGAAAACCTCAATGCCATGCTGGCCCGCATCGCCCATCTCAATGATGGGCTGAAGCAGGTCTCCGACAACATCGCCCATGATTTGAAGACCCCGCTGACGCGCCTGCGCAACCGCGCCGAGGCGGCGCTGTCGGGCAAGAAGACCGGCGCCGATTATCGCGAGGCGCTCGAAGGCACCATTGCCGAGTCCGACCAGCTTATCCGCACCTTCAACGCCATCCTGATGATCTCGCGCCTCGAGGCCGGCTACTCCGCCGAATCCACCGACAAGGTCGATCTCGCCGCCGTGGTTCACGACGTCGTCGAACTGTACGAGCCGGTCGCCGAGGAACTGGGCGTTGGCTTAGAGTCGTCCGTCGCCGGTCCGGTCGTCGTCAACGGCAATCGCGAGCTGATCGCTCAGGCGCTGTCCAACATCATCGACAACGCCATCAAATACTCGGCTGGCGCGGTCGAAAAGCCGCATGTCGGCGTCACCCTGCAGCGCGACGGCGACGAAGTCAGGCTGCAGGTGTCGGACAACGGCCTCGGCATTCCAGACGAAGGCGATCGGGCGCGCGCCATCGAACGCTTCGTGCGGCTGGAAAAGAGCCGCTCGCAGCCGGGCTCGGGCCTCGGGCTCAGCCTCGCCAAGGCGGTGATGAAGTTTCACAATGGGCGGCTTGATCTTCTGCCCGGCAATCCCGGATTATCGGTCCTGATGGGCTTTCCCGGATCGAAGGACGCATAGATGAAGATCGAGGCCGCCAAGAAGACAGCGATCGAGTGGCGCCTGGAGCCGGTAAGCACCGTCGCCCCGCTCGATCCGGCACGCGCGCAAGGCGAGCTGGCGGAGTTTGCCGGCACGGCCAAGGAGGAGGGGCTCGACCGTCTGGCCACGTTCCTCAAGGCGAAAGGCCCGGCCCAGTCCTTTCTCGCTGCCGTCTTCGATCTTTCCGAATTCATGCGCGACAGCGCCCGACGCCAGCCGGAGATGCTGGACAGGCTGTTCGACCAGACTATCGAACAGCGGCTTTCAGACATCGGCATCGCGATTGCCGCTATCCCGTTCGAGGACCGCATCGCCGAAAACGCCCTGATGATGCGCTTGCGCCGGCTCAAGGGCGAGGCGCATTTCCTGATTGCGCTTGCCGACCTGTCGGGCGAGGCGAGTGCAGCGGATAGCGTGCGCCGGCTGAGCGACCTGGCCGACCTGTGCACCGGTGCGGCGGTCAATTTCCTGCTCCGCGACGCCCATGGCCAGGGCAAGCTCAAGCTGCCCGATCCCGAAAACCCGACTGTCGGCTCCGGCTGGATCCTGCTCGGCATGGGCAAGCTCGGCGCCCATGAGCTGAATTTCTCTTCCGACATCGACCTTGTGGTGTTCTTCGACCCCGAGGCGCCGGCGATTGCCGACCCGTATGAAGCAACGGAGCTGTTCGCGCGGCTCACCCGGCGGCTTGTCCGCATCCTGCAGGACCGCACCGAGCACGGTTATGTCTTCCGCACCGATTTGCGCCTGCGTCCCGATCCCGGCTCGACGCCGCTCGCCATTCCGGTCCTGGCCGCGCTGCATTACTACGAGAGCCGTGGCCAGAACTGGGAACGCGCCGCGATGATCAAGGCGCGTCCGGTGGCGGGCGACATCGCAGCCGGCGAGGCCTTCCTCAAGGAGCTCCAGCCTTATGTCTGGCGCAAATACATGGATTACGCGGCGATCGCCGACGTCCATTCGATCAAGCGCCAGATCCACGCCCACAAGGGCCATGGCGAGGTCGCGGTCAAGGGCCACAACGTCAAGCTCGGCCGCGGCGGCATCCGCGAGATCGAGTTCTTCGTCCAGACCCAGCAGCTGATCGCCGGCGGCCGCTTCCCTGAATTGCGCGGCAAGGCGACGGTGCCGATGCTGACGCAGCTTGCCTTGCGCGGCTGGATTACGCCCGAGGCGCGCGACGCGCTCGAACGGCAATACTGGTTCCTGCGCAGCGTCGAGCACGCCATCCAGATGGTCGCCGACGAGCAGACCCACATGCTGCCGGAGGACGACGAAGGCCTCCAGCGCATCGCCCATATGCTCGGCTTTGCCGATGCGGATGCCTTCTCCAAGGCGTTTCGCGCTTCGCTGCAGGAGGTCGAGCGCCATTATGCAGCGCTGTTCGAGGCGGCACCCGAACTCTCTTCCGGCGTCGGCAATCTGGTCTTCACCGGCGACGTCGACGATCCCGACACGTTGCACACGTTGCGCCAGCTGGGTTTCCAGCGCCCCTCCGACATCTGCCGCGTCATCCGCAGCTGGCACTTCGGCCGCTACCGCGCCACCCAGTCAGCCGAGGCGCGCGAACGCCTGACCGAACTGACGCCGGCACTGCTCGAAGCCTTCGGCAAGACCCGCCGCGCCGACGAGGCGCTGATGCGTTTCGACGAGTTCCTCGCCGGCCTGCCGGCGGGCATCCAGCTGTTTTCACTGCTCCAGTCCAATCCGGCCCTGCTCAAACTGCTAGCCACAATCATGGGCGCAGCCCCCCGGCTGGCCGGCATCATCACCCGCCGGCCGCATGTCTTCGATGGCCTGCTCGACCCGGCATTGCTGTCCGAACTGCCCGACCGCGCCTATCTTGCCGCGCGTCTGGCGGCCTTCCTCGAAAGCACCCGGCTCTATGAGGAGGTGCTCGATCGCCTGCGCATCTTCGCCGCCGAGCAGAAATTCCTGATCGGCGTGCGCCTGCTCGCCGGCGCGATCGACTCCGCCCGTGCCGGCAAGGCTTTTTCCGATCTCGCCGACCTGACGGTCGGAGCGGCGCTCGAGGCCGTCGAGGCCGAATTCGCCCGCCGCCACGGCAAGGTTGCCGGCGGCAGGGTGGCGATCCTCGGCATGGGCAAGCTCGGCAGCCGCGAACTGACCGCCGGCTCCGACGTCGACCTGATCCTGCTTTACGACCACAGCGAGACCGCGGAGGAGTCCGACGGCGACAAGCCGATGGCGCCGTCGCATTATTTCTCGCGTATGACCCAGCGCCTGATCGCTGCGGTGTCCGCGCCGACGGCCGAAGGCGTGCTTTATGAGCTCGACCTCCGGCTGCGCCCCTCTGGCAACAAGGGGCCGGTGGCCACCCATATCGACTCATTCCGCAAATATCAGCGCGGCGAAGCCTGGACCTGGGAGCATATGGCGCTGACCCGCGCCCGCCCGATCGCCGGCGACGCCTCGCTCTGCACCGAGGTCGAAGCCGAGGTCGCGGCCATCATCGCCTTGCCGCGTGATGCCGCCAAGGTGACGACCGAGGCCCGCGAGATGCGTGAGATGATCGAGGCCGAAAAGCCGCCGCACGATCTCTGGGACATCAAGCTTGTGCCCGGCGGGCTGATCGACCTGGAATTCATCGCTCAGGTCGCGGTCCTGACCGGCCGGATCGAGGGCCAAGGCCACGCCACCGGAACGGCCGAGACGCTGCACCGGCTTGCGCCTGGCTTTGCCGATGCGCAGGTACGGCAGGATCTCATCGATGCCTACGGGCTCTATCAGGCGATCACACAGATGACGAGGCTGTGCCTCACCGGTGCGTTCGAGCGGAACGACGTTCCGCCGGGGTTGTCGGACCTGCTGCTTGCGGCAACCGACCTTCCCGATTTCAGCGTGCTGGAGGCACATCTCAAGGAGACGTCGCAAAAGGTCAGGGGCCACTTTGACCTTTTGCTCCGTGCGAAGGGCAAATGAGGCGATGGGACGCCGCATGAGCTTTTCGATCAGCATCGGGGGTGTCGATGCAACAGGAGAAACCCCATGAACACGTCAACCAGGATCGCGATCGCCTTTCTCGCCCTCGCGGGCACGGCCGGAACCTCAGCCTTTGCCGCCAGCGGGCCAGGGCCGCGCGGCCAGAACATGAAGCCTGAGATGCGCTTCGAAAAGGCCGATGCCGACAAGAGCGGCGACGTCACCTTCGAGGAGTTCGCGGCCGCCATGAACAACCGGCTGCTGGACGCCGATGAAAATGCAGACGGCAAGATCACCGTTGCCGAGGTGGCGGACCAGATCCAGCGCATGCGCGCCGAGCGCATGGCCCAGCGCCTGATCAAGCGCTTCGATGCCAATGGCGACGGCGAATTGACCAAGGCCGAGATCGAGGGGCGCCAGAAGAAGATGTTCGCGCTGCTCGACCGCAATGACGACGGCAAGATCGTCAAGGACGAGATGCCGGTTCGCGGCATGCATGGCCGCGGCGGCAAGCGCTGACGCCACATTGGGACCTAAGCTGAGCAACCTCCCGGAGATTGCCTCTCCGGGAGGTTTTGTTTTGTCCGGACACAACCCAGCGCAAACTTGGGGCTCGATCAACGGCCGGAGAGCATGGCCTCCCTAAGAAGCTCGTTGAGTTTGCCGTGAGGCTCAGGCGGCTTTGGCCAGGCGCTCGACCTTCTTCACCGGGATGCGCACCGACACGATGGTGCCGACGCCCTCGGTCGAGCGGATCTTCAGCGCGCCGCCATGCAGTTCGGCCAGCGAACGCGAAATGGCGAGGCCGAGGCCCGAGCCGGCATGGTTCTTCGAGAACTGGTTCTGCACCTGCTCGAACGGCCGGCCGAGCTTGCCCAATGCGTCCTTGGGAATACCGCAGCCATTGTCTTCGATCGACAGCGTCAGCGCCCCCGAGGCGTTGCGCGCCCGCACCGAAATGCGTCCGCCTTCGCCGGTGAACTTCACCGCGTTGGACAACAGGTTGATGACGATCTGCTTGACCGCGCGCCGGTCGGCGAACAGCGTCATGGAATCGGCGATCTGCGTCTCCACGGTGATCGACTTCTGTGCCGCCTGCAGCGACACCACCCGGACCGTTTCGCGGATCAGCGGGCAGAGATCGATCTCCTCGCGGTCCATCGAGAATTGGCCGGCCTCGATCTTCGACATGTCGAGGATGTCGTTGATCACGCCCAGAAGGTACTTGCCGCTGGAGTTGATGTCGCGAGCATATTCCTCGTAGCGCGGCGAGCCCATCGGGCCGAACAGACGGCCTTCCATCAGCTCGGAGAAGCCGATCACCGCATTGAGCGGCGTGCGCAGCTCGTGCGACATGTTGGCGAGGAATTCCGACTTGGCCCGGTTGGCCGCCTCGGCGCGCTCGGTTTCCTTCATGTATTTGCGGTTGAGTTCGACCAGTTCGTGCGAGCGCTCTTCCTCGGAGCGCCGGGCCAGGCTGAGATCGTGGATCGTCGCCATCAGCCGGCGCTCGCTCTCCATCAGCTTGTCCTGGTGCTGCTTGATCTGGGTGATGTCGGAGCCGACCGACACCATGCCCCCGTCGCGCGTGGTCAGCTCGTTGACCTGCAGCCAGCGGCCGTCGGCCAGCTGGCGCTCATAGGTGGCGCCGCCGCGCGGCCCGTTGGCATTGGCCAGCCGTCGCTCGGAAGCGAAGGCGACCATGCGTTCCTCGATCTCTTCGCGCGCCGTGCCCGGCAGCACGTCGCGGTCGCCGAGCCCGTTGTCGTGCTGGTATTTCGAATTGCACATCACCAGCCGCCCGTTGGCGTCCCACAGCACGAAGGATTCGGTGATGTTTTCGATCGCTGCCCTGAGCCGCTGGTCGGCCGCTTCCGAGCGCAAGGCAAGGTGGCGCTGCTCGGTGATATCAACGGCAATGCCGGTCATCTGGATTTCGGGCGCTTCCGGGTCGACGACCTGGGCGCGGGCGCGCATCCACACCCAGCGGCCGTCGGCATGGCGCATGCGGAACACCCGGTCGATATGGTCGACCTCGCGCATGATCACCTGGTTGGCCAGTTCGAACAGGTCGCCGTCCTCAGGATGGATGATGCGGGCGACTTCGCCGAAGGACAGCATCGCCTCGCAGGCCTCGTAGCCGAGCAGTTCATACATCGAGCGCGACCAGTACATCTTGCCGCGCACCATGTCCCAGTCCCACAGTCCGCACTTGCCGCGCACCAGCGCCAGGTCGATGCGCTCATGCGCCTCGAGATAGATGCCGTCGGCGGCCTGGGCGCGCGCCGCCTGGCTGAAATAGGCGAACAGGATGACGATCAGCATGCCGGCGGTCATCACGAACAGCGCGACATTGAGCGACACGGTCTTGCGCCAGTCGGCAAACACCGCGTCCTGCGGCACCATGGCGGCGGCCGCGGCGCGCTTGTCGTCGGCGATGCTGACCGCTGCCAGCCAGTCCCGTCCGCCGATGCGCACCTCCATCACGCCGGCCCGGTCGCCGAACATGAACAGCGGCTGCCCGCCCGAGACGAGGCCGTCGAGCGCCTGGCCCTGCCAGCCTGTCGACTGCGGGCTGACGGCGACGATGCGGAAATTCTGGTCGGTCAGCGCAACCACATGGCTGCGGCTCAGCGTGCCTTGCTGGCTGGTGCGTTCGAGCAGGTCCTGGCTTGCGGCGGCAAGCGGTCGCTCGGTCGTGGCGCCGACCATCAGCGCGTTGACCAGTTCGCCGGCCGAGAGCGCCAGGATCGCCTTGGCGTTGCGCTCGACGTCGTCGCGCTGCGCCATCAGCGACAGGAAGCGTGTGCCGGCGATCACGATCAGGAAGACGACGATCAGCGTCGGGATCGAGCGGCGCAGCAGCGGCTCGGCGGCCAGCAGACGGCGGTATGCGGGTTCGGCGATGAGGCGTGCATTGCCCGACAGACCAGCGCTGCGCGCCTGCCTGCGACGGCCAATAGCAGTCTGATCGGGCGCGCCCCACGCGTCCGCCTTTGCCATAAATGGCTCCCCAAATCCCGTTTCCTGGCAGCTCGATGCGGAATACGCCGAACATCCGAATCGTCCCTAAGGAATCAAAGCTGATTCGCCTTGTCCAGTGGTCGGCGCGAAAAAGATTAAAGTTCGACTAAAAGCCTGATGAATTGGCTGCGGCGTAGCGCGCATGTCAAAGCGGCAGCCCGGGGCTCCGGAAGCCGCCTAAAAACGAGGGATGTCGTGGCGAACCGGCCTGATCAGGCCAGCGTGCGCTCGATGATGTCGCGCAAGTCGGCTGACAGGCCTTCCTTGGCCTGTATCGTCAGCAAGGCGTCGCGGGCCTTGGCCTGGCGCTTCGGCTCGAGCGAACGCCACGAGCGGAGTGCCGTTGCCAGCCGTGCTGCGACCTGCGGGTTGCGCTTTTCCACCATCAGCACCATCTCCGTGAACAAGGCGTAGCCGGCGCCGTCGGCGCGGTGAAAGCCGGTCTGGTTGGCGCTGGCAAAACCGCCAATCAGCGAGCGCACCCGGTTGGGGTTGGCGATCGAGAAGGCCGGGTGCTCGGTCAGCGCCCGCACCGCATCCACGGCGCCGTCGCCCGGCGCCGTCGCCTGGATCATGAACCACTTGTCCATGACCAGCGGGTCGCCGCGGTAGCGCTTGTCGAATTCGGCAAGTGCTGCCTTGGCTTCCTCGCTGCCGGCATGGCGGTGCGCCAATACGGTCAAGGCGGCGGCGCGGTCGGTCATGTTGGTCGCCGAAGCAAAATGCGCTGCCGCGCGCCTGGCGCCCTCGGGCAGGATCGCGAGATAGTCGAGCAGCGTGTTGCGCAGCGCCCGGCGTCCGGCGCTCGCCGCATCCGGCGAGAACGGAGCTGATATCAACAGGTCGTCGTAAAGCTCGGAAAAGACTCCTGCATTGGCTTCGGCGATGCTGCGCGCCAGCGCTTCGCGCCCGGCGTAGATGGCGTCGGGGTCGATGTTCTTGCCGATCTCGCGGGCAATGTCGGCTTCCCCAGGCAAAGCCAGCGCCAAAGCGCGGAAGGCATGCTCGAGCGTGTCGTCGCCCGAGATGCGTCCGGCCAGTCCCGTCAGCTCGGTGGCGAACTTCGGCTGCTTGCCGCCGAGAATGTTCCTGAACGCCGCGATGATCGCGTCGGTCAGAAGCGTGTTGAACGCCTGCCAGCGCGAGAACGCGTCGCTGTCATGGGAGGCAAGAAAGATCTGGTCTTCCGGCCGCTGCTCGATGCTCAGGGTAATGGGTGCCGAGAAGCCGCGATTGAGCGACAGCACCGGCCGCTCGGCGACACCTGTAAAGGTCACCACATGCTTGCGTTTGCGCACATGGATGACGCCGTCCTCGACGGTCGCGCCCTCGGCGCCGGCGTAGGCCATGTCCTTGCCGTCGCTGCCGACCAGGCCGAAAGCGAGCGGGATGTGCATCAGCCGCTTGCGGCTTTCCGACGGTGTCGGCGGCACCGATTGCTCGACCTCGATGGTGAACTCGGCGGTGGCGGGGCTGTGCTTGGTCGTCACGCTCAGATTGGGCGTGCCGGCCTGGTGGTACCAGAGCGCGAACTGCGACAGGTCGCGGCCCGACACGTCCTCGAACACCTGGATGAAATCCTCGATGGTCGCGGCATCGCCGTCATGACGCTCGAGATAGAGGTCCATGCCACGGCGGAAGGTCTCGGCGCCCAGGATGGTGCGGATCATGCGCACCACTTCCGAGCCCTTTTCGTAGACGGTCGGCGTGTAGAAGTTGTTGATCTCGCGATAGCGCCTGGGGCGGACCGGATGGGCCAGCGGGCCCTGGTCCTCAGGGAACTGGTGGGCGCGCAACGTGCGCACTTCGGCGATGCGCTTGACCGGCCGCGAACGCTGGTCGGCGGAGAATTCATGGTCGCGGAAAACCGTCAGGCCTTCCTTGAGGCAGAGCTGGAACCAGTCGCGGCAAGTGATTCTGTTGCCTGTCCAATTGTGGAAATATTCATGCGCGATGATCGCCTCGATATTGGCGAAATCGGTATCCGTCGCGGTCTCTTCGTCGGCCAGCACATATTTGTCGTTGAAGATGTTGAGGCCCTTGTTCTCCATAGCGCCCATGTTGAAATCGGACACGGCGACGATGTTGAAGACGTCGAGGTCGTATTCGCAGCCGAACACCTCCTCGTCCCATGTCATCGAGCGGCGCAGCGCGTCCATGGCGTAGCCGGCCTGGTTCTCCTTGCCGTGCTCGACATAGATGCCGAGTTCCACCTGCTTGCCCGAGGCGGTGACGAAGCGGTCCTTGATGCAGCCGAGATCGCCGGCGACCAGTGCAAAGAGATAGGACGGCTTGGGGAAGGGGTCGTGCCAGACGGCATAATGCCAGCCGTCTTCGAGGTCGCCATGTTCGACCGGATTGCCGTTGGAGAGCAGCAACGGCGCCTCGCTGCGTTGCCCCTCGATCCGCACCGTATAGACCGACAGGATGTCGGGCCGGTCGAGGAAATAGGTGATGCGGCGGAAGCCCTCGGCCTCGCACTGGGTGCAATAGACGTTGCTGGAGCGGTAGAGGCCCATCAGCGCCTCGTTGCGCGACGGCGCCAGCTCGGTCTCGATCAAAAGCGTGAAGCGGCCGGATGCGGGCGGATTGTAGATGACCAGCCGGTCGGGCGTCGCGTCGAAATCGGCAGCGTCGACGGCTTCGCCATCGATCTCGATGCGGCGCATCGTCAGGCCGTCGCCGTCGAGCTCGAGCTGCACCGGCTTGTCGATGCCGGCGCGCCGCTCGATCGTCAGCCGCGCCACCACCCTGGTGCTGTCCTCGCCGAGCCGGAAGTCGAGTTCGGTTCTCGGGATCAGGTAGTCGCTGGGCCGGTAGTCTTCGAGACGAAACACCTGTCCAGTATCAGTGCGCATGTGATGGCCTTCCTGTCGACTTCCGGATGCTCGCCGCAGGCTGGCAGAATAAATATGCGGCCGCTGCTCTTTACACGAAACGCCCCCTCGGCAAAACTGTTGGAGACCGCACATTCGCTGCGCTCCCCACCAATCCTCACGAGGCAGATATGACAGTCGTCACGCCGAAATTCGGAATGGGCGCGTCCGTATTGCGCGTCGAGGACGGCGCCTTCATCACCGGCAAGGGCCGTTACACCGACGATATCGCGGCCGCTGCGCAGTTGCATGGCTATGTCCTGCGCTCGCCCGTCGCCAAGGCCGGCTTCACCATCGGCTCGCTAGAGGACGCGCGCGCCGCGCCCGGAGTCCATCTGGTGCTGACAGGCGCCGATGTCGCCCATCTCGGCGATCTCAAGTCGACAGTCATGCAGAAGCAGCCCGACGGCACCCGTGCGCCGACGCGCGACATTCCGATCCTGTGCCGCGACCGGGTCCATTATGTCGGCGACGCGGTGGCCTTCATCGTTGCCGACAGCCGCGTGCTTGCCCAGGACGCCGCCGAACTGATCGAGGTCGACTATGACGGCGAGGACGCCGCGGCCAACACGGCGACTGCCCTCGACGCCGAGGCGCCGCTGGTCTGGCCCGAGCTCGGCAGCAACCGCGCCTTCACCTACCATCTCGGCGACAGGGCGAAGACCGACAGTGCCTTTGCCAAGGCCGATCATGTCACCAGCATCGAATTCATCAACAACCGCCTGATCTGCAACTACATGGAGCCGCGCTCGGCGATCGGCGAGTGGCGCAGCGACGAAGACCGCTTCGTGCTCACCACCGGCTCGCAGGGCGTGCATTCGATGCGCAACATGCTGACCGGCCAGGTCTTCGGCATAGACAGCGACAAGCTCCGTGTCGTCACCCCAGATGTCGGCGGCGGCTTTGGCACCAAGGCCTTCGTCTACCGCGAGCATGCGCTGGTGCTGGAGGCGGCCAGGCGGCTCGGCCGGCCGGTCAAATGGGCGAGCGACCGCACCGAACACTTCCTCACCGACGCGCAAGGCCGCGACAATGTCGTCGCGGCCGAGATGGCGATGGACAAGGATGGCCGCTTCCTCGGTCTGCGCGTCAGGCTGCTCTCCAATGTCGGCGCCTATGTCTCGCAATATGGCCCTGTCATCGCCTATATCGGCGCCAGCATGTCGACCGGCGTCTACGACATTCAGGCGCTCGATGTGACGATCGAAGGTGTCTACACCAACACCTGTCCCGTCGATGCCTATCGCGGCGCCGGACGCCCGGAAGCCGCACTGCTGGTCGAGAAGCTGGCTGATGCCTGCGCCCGCGACCTCGGCCTCACCGTCGATGAAATCCGCCGCCGCAACTTCATCCGCCCCGAGCAGTTTCCCTACCGCACCCAGACCGGCCGGCTCTACGACGTCGGCGAATTCGAGGCGCATATGGAGCTGTCGATGCAACGCGCCGGCTGGACTGATTTCCCCGCACGTCTTGCCGAAGCCCTGTCGCGTGGGAAAATCCGCGGCCTCGGCATGGCGACCTACATCGAGGCCTGCGCCTTCGCCGGCTCCGAGCCGGCACGGGTCGAACTCAATGCCGACGGCACCGTTTCGGTGTTCATCGGCACCCAGTCCAACGGCCAGGGCCATGCCACGGCCTACGCCCAGTTCGTCTCGGAAAAGCTCAATCTCGACATCGCCAGCATCAGCGTTCACCAGGGCGACACCGACCAGCTTGCCAAGGGCGGCGGCACCGGCGGGTCGCGCTCCATCCCGCTCGGCGGCGTCTCTGCCTCTCGTGCCGGTGCTGCCCTTGCCGAGAAGCTGAAGAAGATCGCCGCCGACGAGCTGGAGGCTGCCGCCGCCGACATCGAACTCGGCAATGGCGAGGCGCGCATCGTCGGCACCGACCGCGCGATGGCTTTCGCCGAACTCCATGCGGCGGCGAAAAATCCCGATGATCTCAAGGCGATGGGCGAGTTCGTTCAGGACGAGGCGACCTATCCCAATGGCACGCATATCTGCGAGGTCGAGATCGATCCGGAAACCGGCGCCACCGAGGTGATCGCCTACACGATCGTCGACGACTTCGGCGTCACCGTGAATCCGATCCTGCTTGCCGGCCAGGTCCATGGCGGCGTCGTTCAGGGCATCGGCCAGGCGTTGCAGGAGGAGGCCGTCTACAGCGAGGACGGCCAGCTTTTGACGGCCAGCTTCATGGACTACACCATGCCGCGCGCCGACAGCGTGCCGTCTTTCCATTTCGAGACGCGCAACGTGCCCTCGACCACCAATGCCATGGGCATGAAGGGCGCGGGCGAGGCCGGCACCATCGGCGCCACGCCAGCAGCGCTCAACGCGGTGACCGACGCGCTCTACCGTGCCTTTGGCATCACCCACATTGAAATGCCCGCAACGCCGTTGCGCATCTGGGCGGCGATAGAGGCGGCACGGCAGCAGTGAAGCAAAACGTGATTCAGGCGGCATCGTCGCCGCTTACAGGTATCGCTCTCAAGGTCATTTCGGTGGCGATTTTCGTCGGCATGTCGACGGCCATCAAGCTGGCCGGCCAGGTTCCTGCCGGCCAGATCGTCTTCTACCGGTCCTTCTTCGCCATCTTTCCGATCCTTGTCTTTCTCGCCTTTCGCGGCGAGCTGCGCACGGCGGTCGTCACCAAGCGCCCGGGCGGCCACATCATGCGCGGCCTCGCCGGCGTCACCGCCATGGGCTTCGGCTTCTTCGCGCTGACCCAGCTGCCGCTGCCCGAAGCGATCACGCTGAACTACGCCCAGCCGTTGCTCGTCGTCGTCTTCAGCGCGCTGATCCTCGGCGAAAATGTCCGCGCCTATCGCTGGACTGCGGTCGCCGTCGGTCTCGTCGGCGTCTTGATCGTGTCGTGGCCCAACCTGACTTTGTTCACCTCTCCCGAGGGCGTCAGCGACAAGGCGGCGATGGGTGCCGTCTCCGCCATCATCGGCGCCGGCCTGTCGGCCATTGCCATGCTTTTGGTGCGCAACCTCGTCCACACCGAACGCACGGCAACCATCGTGCTGTGGTTCTCGCTGACCGCCAGCGTCATGGCGCTGTTCAGCATCCCCTTCGGCTGGCAGTCGCTGAGCTGGCAGCAGACCGCTTTGCTCGTGTCAGGCGGTTTCTGCGGTGGCATCGCCCAGCTGTTCATGACCGAGGCCTACCGCCACGCCGAGGCCTCGACGGTTGCGCCATTCGAATACACCTCGCTGCTGCTCGGCATCGCCGTCGGCTATCTCGTCTTCGGCGACCTGCCGACAATCCATACGCTGGTCGGCGGCATCATCGTCATCGCCGCCGGCATCTTCATCATCTGGCGCGAACAGCGCCTTGGCCTGGAACGCCAGGCCGACAAAAAGGCCTCGTCGCCGCAATAGGCTGATATGGCCCACGCATCCGGAGCCTGCCCGCTCCTCGGACTGATCTGAGGCGACCGATTTTCGTCGAAGGGCGAGCCATGACTTTGAACGCATTTTCCGACCCGATCGACGTCGTCATGCCCTGGGTCGACGGCAGCGATCCTGGCCACCAGGACAGTCTCCGGCGCCACTGGCCGAAACAGCCCTGGCTGCGGCCGGCATCCTATCGCTTCCGCGACAATGGCGAGCTGCGTCATGCGCTGCGCTCGATCCATTTCCACCTGCCGTGGATCCGCACCATCCATCTCGTCACCAACGGCCAGGTGCCGTCATGGCTCGACCTTGACTATCCCGGCATCAACCTCGTCACGCATGCGGATTTTTTCGCCGACCCATCCAGCCTGCCGGTGTTCAGCTCCACCGCCATCGAAGCCAATCTGCACAGGATCGGCAAAGCAGGCGTCGCCAATCGCTTCCTGCTGTTCAACGACGACTTCTTCGTCGGCCGGATGGTACCGAGGGAAGAATTCGTCACATCAGATGGTCGGGCGCGGCTTCACGTCATGTCGGCAAGGCTGCCGCGGTTTCGGTTGGCGGCGGATCGCTACAACAGGATGCTCGCCTTCAACAATCTGCTGCTGTGCCTGGCGTTCCGCCGCAGGCGCTGGTCCTACCCGGCGCATGTTCCGCTGTTGCTGGAACTCGACAAGCTGGCCTGGCTGAACGCCAAATTCGGCTTCTGGCTGCACCGCACGGCCCGGCATCGGTTTCGCCACACCACGGACGCATCGGCGAAGGTGCTCTACATCAATGCCATTGCCCAGCGTGATCGCGGCCACGCCGATGGCATCGTGCAGGTGAAACTGGCGCAGGAGCATGTCATTGCCGTCACGGACGACGAGACGTTCAGCCGGTCGCTGGCACGGCTTGTTCAGGCACCTCCAGCCTTTTTCTGCCTCAATGACGAGATCGACGACGAGGCGCGTGCAGCTGTCAGGGCCGTGGAGATGCGTAGGGCGCTGGAGACGATCTTTCCCGAGCCTGCGCCGTTCGAACTGGATCGCCGAGGGGTCTCAGGCAGACAGGTCAGGGCGGCTATCGGGCACTGAGAAGCGCTGCCGTTTCCTCGTCGGCGGGGAAGAAGGATTCGATCGCGATTTCCGACAGCGTCACGTCGAGCGGCGTGCCGAAGACCGTTGTCGTGCTGATGAAGGACAGTACCGCATCGCCGACGCGTATCCGCAGCGGATGGACGATCGCGTTGGCGTTGCCCTGGATCGGCCGGCCCTGGCGCTGTCCGTCGGGATAGCCGAGCAGCTCCTGTTCCAGCGCTTTCAACACCGGGTCGCCTGATGTGTCGTTCTGGTGCTTCAGCCGCGCGATCAGATGCGCGCGCCACTCATGCAGGTTGACGATGCGCGGCGCCACGCCCCTGGGGTGCAGGCTGAGCCGGAGAACGTTGACCGGCGGCTCGAGCAGCGACGCATCTTCGACGCCTTCCAGCAACTGGCCGAGCGCCGCATTGCCCTCGATCAGGTTCCAGTGCCGGTCGATGGCAATCGCCGGGTAGGGTTCATGGCCCTTGAGCACCATGCGCACCGCGTCCATCGCCGGGGCGAGGGACGGGTCGTCGAGCGGCTTCTCGCTGAAGCTCGGCGCGTATCCGGCCGCCAGCAGCAGCTGGTTGCGCTGGCGCAGCGGGATCTCCAGTTGCTCGGATATGTGCTGCACCATCTCGCGCGACGGCACCGAGCGCCCGCTCTCGATGAAGCTCAGATGCCGTTGCGAGATCTCCGCCTCCATGGCGAGATCGAGCTGGCTCATGCGGCGTCTGGTGCGCCATTCGCGGATCAGGCCGCCGATCGTGTCTGCTTTTGTGTCCATGGCCAAAGCCTATACCGCGAACTTCTTCGTTCCTATTACCTCTAGCGTAATCGCATTGGTTCAGCGGCGGTGAGATGTTCGGTTTCAGGAAGGCGGTCGCAGACAGCCTCCACAACCGAACAGGAGCCAGCCATGTCCATCACCGTCACCCCCTTCCTCCGCAACGTCCTCCATGCCGATGCGCTGATCAGCGGCGCGGCGGGCCTGCTCATGATGCTCGGCGCCCCGCTTTTGTCGACGCTGCTCGACCTGCCCACTGAGCTGCTGTTCTGGGCAGGTGTCGTGCTGGTGCCCTTCGTTGCCATGCTGGTGGTCATCGCCCGCAGCACGTTGGTGTCGAGGCTTGTCATGATCGACATCATCGCCATCAACGTGCTGTGGGTGGTCGCAAGCTTCGGCCTGCTGGTCAGCGGCGTGGTTGCGCCGAACGCGCTCGGCATCGCCTTCGTGGTTGCCCAGGCGCTGGCGGTCGCGGTCTTTGCCGAACTGCAGGTCATCGCCATCCGCCGCGCCACGTCAGCGGTCGCCGCTGCCTGACAATGGACGAAGCTACAGGCTGCCGAGTTCCCGCAGCTTCGCCTTGACTTCGAGGAAATCCCGCCACGCGAGTTTCTTGTGGGCGGGATTTCTCAAGAGATAGGCCGGGTGCAGCGTCGGCATGACGGGGATAACGGTGCCGTCAGCCGTGACATGGGTTTTCCAGCTGCCGCGTAGCCGCAAGATGCCGTCCTGCGAGCCGACCAGCAGCTTGGCCGACGGGCCGCCCAAAGTCACCAGCACCTTGGGCCTGGCAAGGGCGATCTGGCGCTCGACGAAGGGCCGGCAGATTTCCGTCTCATGCGGCGTCGGCGTGCGGTTGCCCGGCGGGCGCCACGGAATCACATTGGCGATGTAGGCCGACGTCCTGTCGAGCCCGATCGCCGCAAGGATAAGGTCGAGCAACTGGCCCGAGCGGCCGACGAAGGGCAGGCCTTCGAGGTCCTCGTCGCGGCCGGGCGCTTCGCCGACCAGCATCAGATCGGCTTCAGGGTTGCCGTCGGCAAAGACCATGCTCTTGGCCGTGGCCTTGAGATTGCAGCCCTCGAAGGCTTGCATGATCTGCTTGAGCTCGTCGAGCGTTGCTGCCTTGGTGGCGAGTTCGCGTGCCGCGGCAGCCTGCGCCTCGTCAGGCACGGCGGCAACCCCCACCGGTCGCGGCTGAGGCGGTGCTGCGGCAGCGGCGGAGCCGGCGCGGAGTGCCTCGGCCACCCTGGCCGCCTGCTGCTGAGATGCCGCCTGACGTTGCTGGGCGTTTTCGGCAAAGCGGTCGATCGGGTCGTCGACAAGCGCATCGTCGACGCCTGCCGCCGCATAGAAGGCGAGCAGATCGCGCAGATCCGGAAGTCCATTTCCCGAAAGTGAGGCCATTGGCACAGTTACGGCGTTACGCCGGCGCTTTGCAAGTTCACGAGGACGGAATGCGCGGGTCCTGCACCAGATAAAAGCGCCAGCGCGGCGTGTAGTCGGTGACCAGGAAGCTGAAGCCGGCATTAGCCAGCGGGTCGACCTTGCCGTCGAAGTAGCGCAGCCGGTCATAAGGTTCGAAGTCGCGGCTGTACTGGGCGAAGCTGTCGGAGGAGACGTTGACGTTGTCGGTGCGGCGCTGGTCGAAGGACAGCCCGTCGCCGAACACGCTGGCCTGGCCCTGCTGCTCCTGCAGCTCGAACTCGAATTCCACCCAGGCCTGGCCGCTGTTGTTCAGCGCCTCGATGCGCATGAACATGATGCCGTTGGCGTAAAAGCCCGTGCTGTCGAAAGGCCGGATCGGCCGCGTCGTGCGGATCGTCAGCGTCACCGGCGTCGACGATTCCAGCTCCTCCCTGATGACGAAGGGGTCTTCCCTTGTGCCGGTTCCCGAAACGCCGGTGATCTGGAAGCCGCCGAGTTCATCGGAAAAGGAATAGGCCCCGGCATTCCAGACCTTTTGATCGGCCTCGGTCTCCTGCGCGCGACCTATGCTGACAAGACATGTCGCAATAAGAAGGGCGGCCCCAGCCAGGATGTGGCGTTTGGGGTGCAAGCGCTCCAGTCCGGTCCTGCAAGGCACGTGTTGGCGCATATGGAACAATGGACGATGAGGCTGTTGAACAACACCTGTTTTGTGACAGTACGGGCCATGACGCGAAGCCGAAAGGTGAAATCTTTTGACCTTTACGTTAACGTAAGATAATTCATGACACGGAAACGCGTCGTTAGGCCAAACAGCCGATGTGCGGATTGGTCCGTTTGACGTTTGCCGACGATGCGCTATGCAGCGCTTAGCTACAGATTGCCCCTGGGACAGGGCTAGCCAACGCGGAGGGATTGATGAGCGATATCGAACGCGAGAGCATGGAATTCGACGTTGTCATCGTCGGCGCCGGGCCGGCGGGTCTGGCGGCGGCGATCCGGCTCAAGCAGGTCAATCCGGAGCTCTCCGTCGTCGTACTCGAAAAGGGCGGCGAGGTCGGCGCCCACATCTTGTCCGGTGCCGTCGTCGATCCGATCGGCATCGACCGGCTGCTGCCCGACTGGCGCGACGACACGGACCATCCGTTCAAGACGCCCGTCACCGACGACCACTTCCTCGTCCTCGGGCCGGCAGGTTCGGTCAAGCTGCCCAACATCCTGATGCCGCCGCTGATGAACAATCACGGCAACTACATCGTCTCGCTCGGCAATGTCTGCCGCTGGCTGGCGACGAAGGCTGAAGCACTCGGCGTCGAGATTTATCCCGGCTTCGCCGCAGCCGGCCTCATCTACAACGACGAAGGTGCCGTCACCGGTGTCTACACCGGCGACATGGGCGTCGAGCGCGACGGTTCGCATGGTCCGTCCTTCGCTCCCGGCATGGCGCTGATGGGCAAGTATGTCCTGATCGGCGAGGGCGCCCGCGGTTCGCTCGCCAAGCAGCTGATCGCCAGGTACGACCTAGGCGCCGGCAAGGAGCCGCAAAAATTCGGCATCGGCCTCAAGGAACTGTGGCAGGTCGCCCCCGAGCACCACAAGCCGGGCCTCGTCCAGCACTCCTTCGGCTGGCCGCTCGGCTTCAAGACAGGCGGCGGCTCGTTTCTCTACCATCTCGAGGACAACATGGTTGCGGTCGGCTTCGTCGTCCACCTCAACTACAAGAACCCCTATCTCGCGCCCTTCGAGGAGTTCCAGCGCTTCAAGACGCATCCGGCGATCCGCCACACCTTCGACGGCGCCAAGCGCCTGTCATATGGCGCGCGCGCCATCACCGAGGGCGGCTACCAGTCGGTGCCGAAGCTGTCGTTCCCCGGCGGCGTGCTGATGGGCTGCTCGGCCGGCCTGGTCAACGTCCCGCGCATCAAGGGTTCGCACAACGCCGTGCTGTCGGGCATGCTTGCCGCCGAACATGTGGCGGAGGCCATCGGTGCCGGCCGCGCCAATGACGAGCTCGCCTCCTATGAGGCTGCCTGGCGCTCGACCGACATCGGCAAGGATCTGAAGAAGGTCCGCAACGTCAAGCCGCTGTGGTCGAAGTTCGGCACGGCGATCGGCGTCAGCCTGGGCGGTCTCGACATGTGGCTCAACACCTTGTTCGGCGTCTCGCCCTTCGGCACGCTGAAGCACGGCAAGTCGGACGCCCAGTCGCTCGAGCCGGCGTCGAAGCACAAGAAGATCGATTACCCCAAGCCCGACGGCATCCTGACCTTCGACCGCCTGTCGTCGGTGTTCCTGTCCAACACCAACCACGAGGAAGACCAGCCGGTCCACCTCCAGGTCAAGGACATGGAGCTGCAGAAGCGTTCGGAATATGGCGTCTTCGCCGGCCCGTCGAGCCGCTACTGCCCGGCCGGCGTCTATGAATGGGTCGACAAGGACGGCAATTCGATTGCCGGCGATCCCGGCCATGCCGATGCGAAGTTCGTCATCAACGCGCAGAACTGCGTCCACTGCAAGACCTGCGACATCAAGGATCCCAACCAGAACATCAACTGGGTGCCGCCGCAGGGCGGCGAGGGGCCGGTCTATCCCAACATGTGATCGCGGCGGCCCGGCCTCCGGCGAACACACGAAGGGCCCGGAAATCTGCCGATTTCCGGGCCCTTCGTTTTAACCGTGGGGTGTCGGGGCGCTTTCGGTCGAGACCGTCTCCGTTTCGCTGTCTTCCGGATGGGTCGCCGTGTCACGGAACGAGAACTCGACCAGCAGCGGACGATGGTCTGAGCCGGCATCCTCGCCCATCGTCACCGCGTGGACCAGTACGTCGCCCTTGGCCATGACATGGTCGATGGTCAGCCCGGCGAACCTGAGATAGTCGGGCAGCATGAAGGTCAGCCAGGTCCGGCCGGCGGCCGGCATCAGCGTCAGCCCGCCGAGCCTGGCGACGCGAGCGACCGAGGCGCTCCACGGCGTGGCGTTGAAGTCGCCGCCGAGAATGGCGTTCTCGCCAAGCGCTGCGAGATTGCCGCTCAATTCGCCGATCTGCTGCGATTGCTCGAACGGCCAGGGCCAGCCGAGATGGATCGACACCACGTCGCTTGCCCGGCCGCCGAAGTCGATCCTGGCCGTTGCCAGCGCGCCGCCGCCAAAACACTGCTGCTGACTGCCTTCGGCAAAAGGCCGCCGGGACAGGATCGCAGAGCCGAAGACGCCGTTCGGATAGGGGCACATCATGCGGTAGGGGTAGCGCGCAAACAGCGGCCTAAGCTTGCCTTCCCACATCGCCGACACCTCCTGGAAGGTGATGACGTCGGGCTGCCAGCGACCGACAAGCGACAGCACCTTCTCAGGCTGGGTGTTCTTGAAGCGCAGGTTCATCTGCAGCATCTTGTAGACCGGCCGGCCATCGGCGCGCGGCTGGAACGCCGCATGCACCGGCCCGAGCCCGGGCAAAGGCAGCGAGTTCGAGGTGGTGGACAGGGCCGCGGCGCCAAATGCCAGAGCGGCAACGGCCTGCCAGCGCAGCGAGGTCACGAGCAGCGGCGTTGCTGCCAGCATCATCGCCACCGCCAGATGCACCCTGAAATGCGCAAAGGAGTCGAGTGCCGGATGCCAGACGCCGAAGAAGCCGGCGACCAGCGGCACCGACAGGATCATCATCGCCAGGAAGCAGGCGATCCTGCCCAATCTGTAGAACGTCGTCATTCTGATTTCATGTAGCAACAAATGCGGCCCATTGATGATCGATTATGGGCCGCTTGCGCTTCGCTGGAAAGCTCCGTCGGCGCAAGACGGGCAAGGCGGCAGCGCTGGCGACCGGCGGTTGAAATGCCGGGCGACTCGTGAGACCGATGGCCGGGAAGTCGGCATCGATGAGCTCGTGATGCGCAACTGATCGGCCTTGTGGAGACTGGAATGAATTCGACCGCCCATCGCTGGCTGCGCGCATGTGCGGCGCTGTTCGTCATGGCTCCCTTTGCCGCGCGCGCCGAGGGGCAGGTGGTCGAGCAGGTCAAGACCTACGCAATCTCGGGAAGCACGGCCCCCGAGCTCTACGCCTCGATCGGCGAGCGCGGCCCGAAGGCCGGCATCGGCCGTGCCATCGCTCACACCAATTTCAAGCTCACCTGGCAGCGCAACTACGTGCCGCAGGGCGACAGCTGCACGCTGGTCTCGGCCAAGCCAAAACTGATCATCACCTATACCTTGCCCAAGCCATCAGGTCGTTTGCCCGATGGGCTCAAGCAGCACTGGGATGCCTTCCTCGAAGGCGTCCGCCGCCACGAGATGGTCCATGGCCAGATGATCAAGGATATGGTGGCGACAATCGAGCGGACCACCATCGGCCTCTCCGTACCGGGCGACCCCGGCTGCAAGAAGATCAGGCAGGAGATCATCAAGCCGCTGTCGGAGGCGTCGCTGGCGCAGCGCAAGCAAAGCAGCGACTTCGACCGTGTCGAACTCAACGATGGCGGCAATGTCCACCGCCTGATCCTGTCCTTCGTCAACGGGCAGTAGTCTTGCCCGCTTCGGGCGGAAAGCTGCATGGCGCAAGGCGATTCTTAACCACAGCTTTTGGTTGTGCTGGAGGTTGACCTCGCTTTGTCAGCCAAATGGCACCGTTGCGGTGAGGCGAGGTGCAACCATGACCGGCAGGTACGCCAACAACATCCAGGCAGCGAACCTTTACGAGGGCGGCGACGAGATCTATCCCTCGCTGCACCTCGACGCCTTCCGCAAGGCGATGCGCGAGAGGACGAGCCGCCAACGGGCGCGCCGCGCTTTGGCGGCGGCTTTGTCAGGCGCCCCCCGTCTTCGGCCGCAAGCATTGGCCTGCGGCCGCTCGCGCAATTCCAGGAAAAGTGTACAGCGGTTTTCCGCCATTGCGAAAACCTGCGAGATAGAGAGGTTCTGCTTTTCGAAGAAAAGCGGAAGCTCTCTAGGTCGACGTGCAGATTACTGGAACGCCGTCTCGGCGAAGCTGCGCAGCTTGCGTGAATGCAGCCGCTCATTCGGCATCTCGGCGAGCTTCTCCATGGCGCGGATGCCGATGGTCAGATGCTGCGCCACCTGCCGCTTGTAGAACTCCGTCGCCATGCCCGGCAGCTTGAGCTCGCCATGCAGCGGCTTGTCGGACACGCACAGCAACGTGCCGTAAGGCACGCGGAAGCGGAAGCCGTTGGCGGCGATGGTCGCCGATTCCATGTCGAGCGCGATCGCGCGTGACTGCGACAGCCGCTGCACCGGTCCGCGCTGGTCGCGCAGTTCCCAGTTGCGGTTGTCGATGGTGGCGACAGTGCCTGTCCGCATGATGCGCTTTAGGTCGTAGCCCGACAGGCCGGTTACCTCGGCAACCGCTTCCTGCAGCGCCACCTGCACCTCGGCCAGCGGCGGGATCGGGATCCACACCGGCAGATCGTCGTCAAGCACGTGGTCTTCGCGGACATAGGCATGCGCCAGCACATAATCGCCCAGCGCCTGGGTGTTGCGCAGCCCGGCGCAGTGACCGAGCATCAGCCAGGCATGCGGCCTGAGCACCGCGATGTGGTCGGTGATGGTCTTGGCGTTGGAAGGTCCGACGCCGATATTGACCATGGTGATGCCGGCATGGCCCGGCTTCTTGAGGTGATAGGCCGGCATCTGCGGCAAGCGTGCGGCCGGCGTGCCTTCCGACGGTGCGGAGTCTCCCGCCTTGGTCACCACGCCGCCCGGCTCGACGAATTCCGTATAGTCGCCGCCGCCCTTGGCCATGAGGTCACGGGCCAGCACGACGAACTCGTCGATGTAGAACTGGTAGTTGGTGAACAGCACGAAGTTCTGGAAGTGATGCGGTGTGGTTGCCGTGTAATGCGCCAGCCGGTGCAGCGAATAGTCGATGCGCTGCGCGGTGAACACGGCCAGCGGCCTCGATTCGCCCGGCATGATCTCGAAGGTGCCGTTGGCGATGTGGTCGTCGGTGCCGTCTAGGTCAGGTACGTCGAACAGGTCGCGGATCGGCCGCTGGATGCGGTCGGCGGCGGCACCGTCGACATGGGTGCCCTCGAGGAAGGCGAAATGCAGCGGGATCGGCGTCGTCGATTCCGAAACCGTCACCGGGCCCCCATGGTTGCGCATGATCAGCTTGAGCTGCTCGGTGAGGTAGCTCTTGAACAGGTCCGGGCGGGTGATCGTCGTCGAGAAATGCCCCGGCGTCGGCATGTGGCCATAGGCCTGGCGGGAGTCGACCTGCGAGTAGGAGGTCGTGGTGACGCCTACTTCGGGATAACAGGCGCGGAACCTGACATTGGTGTCGGCACCGGCTGCCAGCGAGGCAAAGGCATCACGCAGGAAGGCGGTATTGCGCTCGTAAAGCGCCTGCAAGGCAGCAACCGCCTTGTCGGCATCAGTAAAGCTCTGCCGTGGAAACGGCAGCGGCGAAGAGATCGATTCGATAGGTTGAGGATAGATTCGCTTTTCCATGACCTATTATAGAGATCAATTATGACGGCTGCGAGGGGGCTCGCGGCGGCGCCGTCAAATCTCTCAGGCGCGCTGCAGGCTGACCAGGAGGACGAAGCCGACGCCGCTCTTGCGGGCGGCAGGTGCCTCGATGGTCGAGCCGTAATCGGCGCGAAGCTGCGGAACGGCCAGCACCGGAGCGGCAAGGACCATCAGGATCATGGCGGCGCGCGGCAGGAGCCGGAGCGTCTTCTTGATCTGGGTTGCGGTGCGGGTCATTGGCGTAGCTTCTTTTCGATCTTGTGTTGCGTCGTTACTTCGTCACGATTTCCCAGGAGCGGGCAGGGCGGCTGGTCTCTGCCACCAGCGTTGCGAACATGATCCCGAACAGGGCGCTGAGCAGGCAGACGATGGTGAACCGGCGGGCGAGCATTGGTGTCTTCTCCTTCGATGGATCGGACTATGCCAAGCTGCGACTGAACGGGTTCTGAGACCTCCGTTCATCTTCGGTTCAAATTTATTGACGAGCCTTGATGGGTCCGCAGGGTTGTGTTTCGCCCCGCTGCGCATATCTCCTGAGCAACGCTCACCAACGGAGACTGCGGAATGACCAGCCAGACATTGCCGATCGAACTCTATTACTGGCCGACGCCCAATGGCTGGAAGATTTCGATCATGCTGGAGGAACTGGGCGTTCCTTACACCGTCAAATACATCAACATCGGCAAGGGTGAGCAGTTCGAGCCGTCATTCCTCAAGATCGCGCCCAACAACCGCATGCCGGCGATCATCGACCCGGAAGGGCCGACCGCTGACGGCAAATGGGGCGGCGCGCCGATCTCGATCTTCGAATCCGGGGCGATCCTGCAATATCTCGGCCGCAAGTTCGGCAAGCTCTATCCCTCGGACGAGCGCGGCCGCGCCGAAGTCGATCAGTGGCTGTTCTGGCAGGTTGGCGGCCTCGGCCCGATGGCCGGCCAGGCCCATCACTTCCGGCAATATGCGCCGGAGAAGATCGCCTATGGCATCGATCGCTACACCAATGAGGTCAACCGGCTCTATGGCGTGATGAACAAGCGCCTCGCCGATCGCGAATTCCTTGCCGGCGACTATTCGATCGCCGACATCGCCTCGCTCGGCTGGGTCAAGCCTTACAAGAATCAGGGCCAGGAGCTCGAGGACTTCCCGCATCTCAAGCGCTGGTTCGACACGTTGCTGGCTCGTCCGGCAGTGAGCCGTGGCCTCGCCGTCGGTGAAGACCACCGCCGCAACCTCGCCGACGACAAGGAAGCCCAGAAGGTGTTGTTCGGCCAGCGTGCCAGGGCCTGAACGCGCAGACAGCGAAAAAACGAATGGGGGAGGCAGCGCCCGCCGGCACTGCCTCCCCCTGATACTGACGACTATTTCCTGGTCGCCTTACAGCTTCTTCCAGTTCTGCGTCTTGCAGATCAGGCCGCCGAGCACACAGCCGCTCATCTTGAGCGTCGAGCCGGCGACCGAGGCCTTGCCGGTATAGGTCTTGTCATTGGCCGGGTCGGTGATCTTGCCGGCATAGGTGCCGCCATTGGCATTGAAGGTGCCGATCTTCTTGCCGGCGTGCTTGCCGTCCTTCAGCGTGATGCAGAAGCCGCCGCCGCAGGGCGTGATCGCGGCAGTCGATCCGGCTTCCGTCTTCCAGTTGCCTTCGATCGGATCGGCATAGGCCGCACCCGCCATCATCAGGGTGGCCGCGATGGCCAGGCTCATCTTGCGAAGCATTGAAGTCCTCCCGGTTGAATTGTCGCCCACAGGCACTCTCCCTGCCTGACGTTTACGCAAACGTAAGCGTAATGCAGCCGTCGGCAAAACGAAAGTGGTGCCGCTGGGTAAGTTTTGAGCCTTTTTGAGACCGCCGAAAAGCGCCATCCGGGTGCCGAAGTTCATCCCTGGCTATCGATCAATGTGCCGCGTGGTTATCAAAGACTTATCCGGCGACTGGAGAATTTTCATCGCATTTTCTGCAAATTCCAGCTGCCGCAAGGACTCCTATCCTTAATGAATTCCGAGCTTTACCCTTTGTTTTCAGTTTGTTTTCTTCGAGTTAAGCAAGCCATTTAACGGCGGATTCAAGGCTCCCCGGCATTCTCGGAAGCATCGAAAGGGCAGCTCCGGAACACCACCGGGCCGGCTCTCAGGAGACAGGCAGGGGATAAGAAAATGGCACGTTTCGAAATCTTTGACGCTGGCTTCGGCGCGATGGGAACCACCGCTCAGGCCGACATTCTTCTCGAACTCGGCATGATGTATGCGACCGGCCGCGACTGCGAGGTCGACGTGGTTGCCGCCCACAAATGGTTCAACATCGCCGCGATCAAGGGTTCGGCCCGGGCGGCCGCCCTGCGCTCGGAGCTCTCCGGCACGATGTCCAAGCTCGACATCGTCAAGGCGCTGCGCGAAGCGCGCGAATGGATGACGATGCACTGATCAAGCTTCTTCGGGGGAAGAGCCGGGGCGCCGGGATGGCAGCCCCCAATTCCAAGAGCGCACTGCTTGAAGGACGAGCAAGATGTGCCAGGGACATGACCTCCAGCATGTCTCATCACCAGCTGGACCGAGTTAGACAGGGCAGGCGAATGTCCGACGGGCCGAAGATGCTCGCGGCGCTCTCCACGAAAAAGGCCGTGACCGATCACATAAGATCGGCGCGGCCTTTTTGTTTTGGCCCCATGGCGTGGCAGCATCGTTCGGCCACCGCATTGCCCGCCGCCCCGTTTGCAGGCACAACATCCTGACGCCGATGCGCCAAGACAAGTCCCGGTTGCGATGACAGCTTTCGGCGATTGCACGCATGACGCGATCCGGGGAAACCGGAGCGTCCCAGGGAGGGTAACAATGCATTTGAAACGTACATTTGGCGCGGCACTGGTCGGCCTGTCGCTCAGCGCCGGCGCTGCCTACGCGCAGGATATCGGCATTGCCGTAGCCGGCCCGATGACCGGCCAGCTCGCCAATATCGGCGACCAGTTCAAGCAAGGTGCGGAAGCCGCCGTCAAGGCGATCAACGAAAAGGGGGGCGTTCTCGGGCGCCAGCTCAAGCTGTCGATCGAAGACGACGTCTGCGATCCCAAGCAGGCGGTTTCGGTCGCCAACCGCATCGTTGCCAACGGCATCAAGTTCATCGACGGCCACGCCTGCTCGGGCTCGAGCATCCCGGCCTCCGCCGTCTATGCCGAGAGCGGCGCGCTGATGATGTCGCCGGCATCCTCGAACCCGGTCTTGACCGACGACGCCGCCAAAAAGGGCTGGCCGACGATCATGCGTCTCTACACGCGTGACGACGCCCAGGGCGCCTTCATCGGCCCGTGGATCGCAGAGACGTACAAGGGCAAGAACGTCGTCGTGCTGCACGACAAGAGCGCCTACGGCCAGGGTGTCGCCGACGCCGTCAAGGCGACGATGAATGCCGGTGGCCTGACCGAAGTTCTCTACGAAGGCATCAATGCCGGCGAGAAGGATTATTCGGCGCTGGTCACCAAGCTCAAGGAGCTCAAGGCCGACGTCGTCTATTTCGGCGGCTACCACCCAGAGGCCGGCCTCATCCTGCGCCAGTCGGCCGAGCAGAACTTCAAGTATCAGCTGATCATGCCCGACTCGATCGCTTCGCCCGAGTTCTGGCAGATCGCCGGCCCGGCCGGCGAGGGCACGCTGTTCGTGTTCCCCTCCGACCCGCAGGCCAAGCCCGAGGCCAAGGAAGCTGTCGAGAAGATCAAGGCCGGCGGTTTCGTGCCGGAAGGCTTTACCCTGTTCTCCTACGCCACCATCCAGGCTTTCGCGCAGGGCATCGAGCGTGCCGGCACGGATGATCCGATGAAGGTCGCCGAGGCGCTCAAGGACGGCAAGCCGATCAGCACCGTCGTCGGCGATGTCGTCTTCGACGAGAAGGGCGATCTCAAGAACGCCAGCTATGACATCAACCAGTGGCACGACGGCAAATACGCGCCGATCAAGCAGTAAGCCGTCTGGACGCATTCAATGGCCGGGCACGTCCCGGCCATGTGGCAGTAAGCCACAGAGATGCATTCAATGGCCGGGCACGTCCCGGCCATTGTCGTTTTCACGCGCTTGGCGCAAAATGAGATTTTCGCACTTGGACGCCGAAATCAGGCCGTTCTGGCCGGCGCAAGCCGTGTGCGTCGCATTCAGGAGGAACCGACCATGAGCCTTCGCATCAATGACACTGCCCCGGATTTCAAGGCCGACACGACGGAAGGCGCGATCAGCTTCCACGACTGGATCGGTGACGGCTATGCCGTGCTGTTTTCGCACCCCAAGGATTTTACGCCCGTCTGCACCACCGAACTCGGCTACATGGCTGGGCTGAAGGCCGACTTTGCCAAGCGCAATGCCAAGATCATCGGCATTTCGGTCGATCCGGTCGAGAACCACCACAAATGGAAGGCCGACATCGAGACGCTCTCCGGCAACAAGGTCGACTATCCGATGATCGGTGACCCGACGCTTGCCATTGCCAAGCTTTTCGACATGCTGCCGGCGACGGCCGGCGACAGCTCGGAAGGCCGCACCCCGGCAGACAATGCCACGGTGCGTTCGGTGTTTGTCATCGGCCCCGACAAGAAGGTCAAGCTGACCCTGACCTATCCGATGTCGACCGGCCGCAACTTCGACGAGATCCTGCGCGCGCTGGATTCGATCCAGCTGACCGCCAAATACCAGGTGGCAACGCCGGTGCAGTGGAAGCAGGGCGACGATGTCATCGTCACCGCAGCCGTCTCCGACGAGGACGCGATCAAGCGCTTCGGCTCGTTCGAGCGCGTCCTGCCCTATCTCAGGAAGACCAAGCAGCCGACCGCCGGCTGATCCGGCATAGCTGTCGCACGCAGGGCCGCGCCGTCTGGCGCGGCTTTTGCGTTTCAGCTCATGCCGACATAACGGCCGGGGCGATGGTTGATGGCGATGATCAGGTTGAGCACCGCGGCACCCAGCACCGAGAGTGCGACCTTGTCGAGCTCAAGGTAAAACAGCGACACGACAAGGATGACGAGGTCGACCGCGAGCTGGAAATAGCCGGCGCGGATGCCATGATTGTCCTGCAGGTACAAGGCCAGGATGTTGAAGCCGCCGAGCCCGGCGCGATGGCGGAACAGCACCAGTAGGCCCATGCCCATCAGGCCGCCGCCCGCTATCGCTGCATAGAGCGGGTTGAGGTGGCCGATGCCGATCCAGTCGGGCACTAGCCGCGACAGCAGCGAAATCAGCGCCACGGCGGCAAAGGTGCGCAGCGCGAACGGCCAGCCCATGCGCTTCACGGCGAGATAATAGAACGGCAGGTTGATGACGAAGAAGATGGCGCCGAAGCCGTAGCCGGTGGCGTATTGGACAAGCAGCGCCAGTCCGGCCGAACTGCCGGTGATCAGCCCGGCATTGGTGTAGAGCACCAGCCCGAGCGCCACCATCATGGTACCGGTGAGCAGTGCCAGCACGTCCTCGTACTGGCGATGCGGGAGGGCATCACTGTTGCTGATATTGGTCACTGCGCGTGCCTGTCCATGTTTGCTGCATCGCAGCAATACGGCACCAGCCCGGAATCCGATACAGATTTTCGGGCTGGTCTGGCATGCGCAAACAGCAAGGCTCGCGTAAGAGCCGGGAAAACTGTGCGGCGGTTTTCCCGGGAATTGCGCAAAAACAAGAATATGGAGCGCTTCCGCGATTCGAAGAAAAGCGGAGACTGACTACTCCTCGAAGCGCACCAGCACCGTTCCGTCGGTCACCTGCGCGCCCTCGGCGGCGATCTCGCTGATCACCCCGTCATGGGTGGCGGTGATGGTGTGCTCCATCTTCATCGCCTCCAGCACCAGCAGCGGCTGGCCCTTTGCCACCTTGTCGCCCTTTGTCGCGCGAACGAGCTTGACCAGGCCCGGCATCGGCGCGCGCATGCTCGACGTGCCTTCGCCGATTTCGGCAGCGCGTGCGAACGGATCGCTGATGGCGAAGTCGAAGGAGCGGCCAGCTTCGAACACCGTGACATGGCCGGGCCACGCCGCGACCGTCGCACCCGCATCGCCCGCGCCCGCGCTTAGCACGAAGGCCTCGCCGCTCTCCGGCCTGACCTGGAAACGCCCGTCCGGCCGCGCCGTGATGTGGGCGACAATGCCCGTGCCGCCGAACGACAAAGTCGCCCGCCGCGCCAGCGGGTTGAAATGGGCATAGCCGGTGAGGCTGGACCACGGATCGTCAGAGGCAGCAGATGCCATGGCTCCGGTGGCAGCCAGTGCGGCAAGCGCCACGGCCCGGCTGCTCGGCGGCGCGGTCACCGTCAGCTCGTCCTGCTTGCGCCCGATCAGACCGGTGTCGACATCTCCTGAGGCGAAGTCGGGGTCACGGGCAAGGGCAGCCAGGAACGCCGCATTTGTCGTCGAGCCCGCCACTTCGGTGCGGGTGACTGCGTCGGCGAGTGCTGCGAGCGCGGTTGTGCGATCAGGCCCGTGCGTCACCACCTTGGCGATCATCGGATCGTAGAAGGGCGAGATCGCATCGCCCTGGCGCACGCCGGTCTCGATGCGGAGTTCGGTGCCCGCCGCGGCTTCCCCGGGGAAGCTGAGATGATGCAGCGTGCCGATCGCCGGCAGGAAACCCTTGGCGGGATCCTCGGCATAGAGCCGTGCCTCGAAGGCATGGCCTGATAGCGTGATGTCCTCCTGCGCCAGCGGTATCGGCTCGCCCGAGGCGACCCGAAGCTGCCATTCGACAAGGTCGACGCCCGATATCATCTCGGACACCGGGTGCTCGACCTGCAGCCGCGTGTTCATTTCCATGAACCAGAAGCGATCCGGCTTCAGCCCGTCCGAGGCATCGACGATGAACTCGATGGTGCCGGCGCCGGAATACTGGATCGCCTTGGCGGCCTTGACGGCGGCATCGGTCATCGCCGCGCGCAATTCGGCGGTCATGCCGGGGGCAGGGGCTTCCTCGATCACCTTCTGGTGGCGGCGTTGCGCCGAGCAGTCGCGTTCGAACAGATGCACGGCATTTCCGAAATTGTCGCCGAACACCTGCACTTCGATGTGGCGCGGCTTGTCGACATATTTCTCGACCAGCACGCGGTCGTCGCCGAAGGCGGCCTTGGCCTCGCGCCGCGCACCCGACAGCGCATCGGCGAAATCGTCGGGGTGGTCGACACGGCGCATGCCCTTGCCGCCGCCGCCGGCACGCGCCTTGATCAGTACGGGATAGCCGATCTCACGCGCCTTGCTGGCGAGGATGACGATCTCCTGCGCCTCGCCGTGATAGCCCGGAACGACCGGCACGCCGGCCTTTTCCATCAGCCGCTTGGCCGCGTCCTTGAGCCCCATGGCGCGGATCGAATCTGCCGAAGGCCCGATGAAGACGAGGCCTGCCTGCGTCACCTGGTCGACGAAACCGGGGTTTTCGGACAGGAAGCCGTAACCGGGATGGATCGCCTCGGCGCCGGTCGCCTTGGCCGCCGCGATGATGACGTCGCCGCGCAGGTAGCTTTCGGCGACAGGCGAGCCGCCGATATGCACGGCCTCGTCGGCCATGGCGACATGCAGAGCGCGCGCATCGGCGTCGGAATAGACGGCAACCGTCTTGACGCCCATCCTGCGGGCGGTGCGGATGACGCGGCAGGCGATCTCGCCGCGATTGGCGATGAGGATTTTCGAAAACATTCCTTGATCCCCCATCACATCCTGAACACGCCGAACTTGGTGTCTGGCACAGGCGCGTTGAGCGCGGCCGACAGGCTGAGCGCCAGCACCTCGCGCGTTTTGGCCGGGTCGATGATGCCGTCGTCCCACAGCCTGGCTGAGGAATAGAGCGGGTGTCCCTCGCGCTCGTATTTCTCGAGGATCGGCGCGCGGAACTCGGCCTCTTCTTCCTTGCTCCAGTTGCCGCCCTTGCGCTCGATGCCTTCGCGCTTGACCATGGCAAGCACTGTCGCTGCCTGCTCGCCGCCCATCACCGAGATGCGCGCGTTCGGCCACATCCACAGGAAACGTGGCGAGTAGGCGCGGCCGCACATGCCGTAATTGCCGGCGCCGAACGAACCGCCGATGATGATGGTGACCTTCGGCACCTGGGCGGTCGCCACCGCCGTCACCAGCTTGGCGCCGTCCTTGGCAATGCCGCCGGCCTCGTATTTGGCGCCGACCATGAAGCCGGTGATGTTCTGCAGAAAGACAAGCGGGATCTTGCGCTGGCAGCACAGCTCGATGAAATGTGCGCCCTTCAGCGCGCTCTCCGAAAACAGCACGCCATTGTTGGCGATGATGCCGACCGGCATGCCGTGGACATGGGCAAAGCCCGTCACCAGTGTGGTGCCGTAGTTCTGCTTGAACTCGTCGAATTCGGAGCCGTCGACGACGCGCGCGATCACCTCGCGCACGTCATAGGGCTGGCGCAGGTCGGCCGGGATGACGCCATAGACCTCTTCCGGCGCATGAACGGGCGGAATCGATGTCTTCAGGACCAGCCCGATGTCCTTCTTCCGATTCAGGTTTTTGACGATGCGCCGGACGATCGCCAAAGCGTGTTCGTCGTCGACGGCATAGTGGTCGGCGACACCCGACACCCGCGTGTGCAGGTCGGCGCCGCCCAGTTCTTCTGCGCTGACATCTTCGCCCGTCGCCGCCTTGACCAGCGGCGGGCCGGCGAGAAAGATGGTCGCCTGGTTGCGCACCATGACGGTCTCGTCGGACATCGCCGGCACATAGGCGCCGCCCGCCGTGCACGAGCCCATGACGCAGGCGATCTGCGGAATGCCCGCCGCCGACATGTTGGCCTGGTTGAAGAAGATGCGGCCGAAATGATCGCGGTCGGGAAACACCTCGTCCTGGTTGGGCAGGTTGGCGCCGCCGGAATCGACGAGATAGATGCAGGGCAGATTGTTCTGCAGCGCGATCTCCTGCGCCCTCAGATGCTTCTTCACCGTCATCGGATAATAGGTGCCGCCCTTCACCGTGGCGTCGTTGACCACCACCATCACCTCGGTGCCCTCGACGCGGCCGATGCCGGCGATCACGCCGGCCGAGGCGATGTCGCCGCCATAGAGGCCGAATGCGGCGAACTGGCCGACCTCGAGGAAGGGCGAGCCGGCGTCGAGCAGTTGCGCCAACCTTTCACGCGGCAACAGCTTGCCGCGCGACACATGCCGCTTGCGCGCATCCTCCGAACCGCCGCGCTCCACCGTCGCAGCTTTCTCGCTGATGTCGGCCACCAGCGTTCGCAGGCGCGCCGCATTGGCCTTGAAGCTTTCGGAGGAGGGGGAGAGCTGGGAATGAAGCGTCGGCATTTTTCCTCTTGGAGTGATACCCATGCGATGCAGCGCGCAAGAGCGCGAAGCAGTCATGGTGGGTGGCGAATCTAACGCACTAGCCTCGTAATTTCGGCGAAGTCCAGACGTCGGTTTGTTGCTGTCGAGCCATCTCCGCTCTCGATCGCCTCTCAGCGAATGACCTCTATCTTGCAGCCGACATCCAGGTCGGCCCATTTCCTGTCGGCGGTGACGGCCGTTCGTTCCGTCAGTATCGCCAGCGCCAGGCAGGCGCGGTCACCCAGCGACAAGCCCTTGTGGCGCGTCGATGCGCGCAGGTGCCCGGCGACCAGCGCCAGGTGTTGGTCGAACGACACCACATCGAGACTCAAGTTCTCGTACTGCTGGCGTACGTCAACTTCGTCGTAGCCCTTGTCGGTCAGCTTCGAGATGACCTCCGTGACATTGACGGCGCAGATCACGCTCTTGTCGACGAGCGCATGGACCCGGTCGGCTCCGGGCTCCTGCAACATCGCCGCCAGCACGGCCGAGGCGTCGAGCACGATCACTCTTCACCCCACATCGCGCGGCGTTCGGCCAGGAACTCGTCGACAACGCTTTCTCCCGGCTTCTTGTACTTGGCCATCTCTTGCTGCACACGGGTGAGGGCCATCTGGTGCGAGATCAGCCTCAGCTCTCCGTTCTCGACATGGGCGACGAGATCGTCGCCGGGCTTGATGCCCATTTCCTCACGCATGGCGGCGGGGATGACGACGCGGCCGCCGTCGCCCACGCGCAAGCGCTCGAACTTCGGCGGCTTGCGCAGCAACTCGGCCCGGATCCTGGAGTTGTATGGCTTCTGCGGCTCCTCGGCGAAGCCTTTGGGCGTCTCTGGCTCAGTCATGGCGCAAACCCCGATCTGTGGCAGAAAGAGAGATTGTGCCATGAATGACCATTTGCGGCAAACAGGCTGCCAGGCAGTTGCGGAAACCTCTGATTGTTTTGGCTTGATATCGATCCGGATTGCGTGTAATTGCCCGCTCCCGATTGGACGAGCCGCTGGCTCGTCCGCATGCTCCGCAACCCGTCCTCTTGGAGACGACCGATGAGACGCATCGACATGCGCCTGACATTCCGTCTCCCTTCGGCAAAAGGCTGAGGCCGCCGAAGGGCGGCACTTTCACAGCTTGAATTCACCGAAGTTGCAGGGGAGCGCGCCGCCGTCGAGGCCGCGCGGTTGTCATCATGTATGTGCGTTTCGTTACGCCGCTCATCCACCCGAACAGCCGGGTGGAGGCCGGCTTCTTCCGCGCGTCCTGGTATCTCTACAGGAATGGCTGCCCGGACTGGATCCTGGCCGAATTGCGTGAGCAGTTCGACTGGTTCAACGAGCATTTGCCGATACCCGGCAGGATCGGTCGCCACTTCAAGCGGCGTAACTCGATCTGGGGCATCTGCTGGTTCGACCCGCACGCCGCCGAGGCGATCAGCCGTGCGCGCTACTGCGCCTGGCTGATCGGAGAGGGCGGTCTGCCCGTGCGCACGATCAAGACGGCCGGTCAGCGCGAGGTCATCTGGCGCGACGCCCATCAGATCGTGTCGAAGCCGACGGCCGATCTGCCAAGGGCTTTCCAGTGACCGGGCGGGAGGCTTCATCAGCCTTCCGCCATGATCTCGCGGCCGATCAGCCAGCGCCTGATCTCGCTGGTGCCGGCGCCGATCTCGTAGAGCTTGGCGTCGCGCAGCAGCCGGCCGGTGGGATAGTCGTTGATGTAGCCGTTGCCGCCGAGCAGCTGCAGCGCATCGAGCGCCATCAAGGTTGCCTTCTCCGCCGCAAACAGCACGCAGCCGGCGGCGTCCTTGCGGGTCGTCTGGCCGCGGTCGCAGGCAGCGGCCACGGCATAGACATAGGCGCGCGCGGCATTCATCGTCGAATACATGTCGGCAAGCTTGCCCTGCACGAGCTGGAACTCGCCGATCGGCTGGCCGAACTGCTTGCGGTCGTGCACGTAAGGCACGGCGACATCCAGACACGCCGCCATGATGCCGATCGGCCCGCCGGCCAGCACCACGCGCTCATAGTCGAGGCCTGACATCAGCACTTCGACGCCTCGGCCTTCCTCGTGCAGCACGTTCTCGAACGGCACCTCGACATTTTCGAACACCAGCTCGCCGGTGTTGGAGCCGCGCATGCCGAGCTTGTCGAGCTTCTGCGCCACCGAAAAGCCCTTCATCGTCTTCTCGATGATGAAGGCGGTGATGCCGCGCGATTTGCGCTCGGGATCGGTCTTGGCATAGACCACCAGCGTGTCGGCGTCGGGCCCGTTGGTGATCCACATCTTGGAGCCGTTGAGCACATAGACGTCGTTGCGCTTCTCGGCCCTGAGGCGCAGCGACACGACGTCGGAGCCGGAGCCGCTTTCAGACATGGCGAGCGCGCCGACATTCTCGCCCGAGCACAATTTGGGCAGATATTTCGCCTTCTGCTCCGGCGTGCCCCAGCGCTTGATCTGGTTGACGCAGAGGTTCGAATGCGCGCCATAGGACAGGCCGACCGAGGCCGAGGCGCGGGAGAGTTCCTCGACCGCCACGACATGGGCGACATAGCCCATTTCCGAGCCGCCATATTCGCCCTCGGCAGTGATGCCGAGCAGGCCGAGCGCACCCAGCTCCTGCCACAGATGGGCGGGAAATTCATTGCTGCGGTCGATGTCGGCGGCGATGGGGGCAATGCGCTCCTGGGCGAAGCGCCGGACCATCTCGCGCAGGCTGTCTATGTCCTCACCGAGCCCGAAGTTCAGCGTCTTGTCGTACATGGCGGTCCTCCGCATTGGTCCTGGCGCCGGTCAGGCGCATCGTCATGGCAAGATAGGTCGCGGTGACTTCGTCGACCGACAGTCTCTCATCGGGACGAAACCAGACGATGACGCCCGTGATCATCTGGATGATCGCCATCGCCGTCAGGCCGGTGTCGTCGACCTCAAGCAGGCCGGCATCCGCCCCGTCGCGCAGGATGGTCCTGAGCTCCTTCTCGTAAGCCGTGCGGAGCTTGAGGATGCTGGTCAGATTCTCGCGCGAAAGGCTGCGCAGCTCCATGTTGGAGACATGGGTGGCGTGCCGGCGCTCGACATGGAAACGGATGTGGTTGGCGACGAAGCTGGTCAGCCGCGCCAGCGGATCGTCATTGTCGGGACGCGCCGCCTCCCAGGCGCCGAGCAGCGCCTCCATATGCTCACGCATCAGCGTGTGGAGCAGGTCTTCCTTGGTCGGGAAATAGCGGTAGAGCGCGGCCGCCTGGACGCCGACCTCGGCCGCCAGCTGGCGCATCGTCACCGCCTCATAGCCGTGGCGCGCGATCAGCTGCACCGCTGCCTCGCGGATCGCCGCTTCCGTCCTGCCGCCGTCCGAACCCGCAGTTCGCGCCATCCAGCCATTCCTCCCGAATGGCTGGATTAATAAAACGAACGTTTAATTAATTCAAGGGGTACGAAACGCCGTCTGTGGATGACGGCCGGCGTCAGTCGCTGCGGAAGGCGCGGCTGGCCTGGTCGGTCAAAGGCTTGAACAGATAGGACAGCACCGTGCGGTCGGTGGTCTTGAGGAACACCTCGGCCGGCATGCCTGGCTTGAGTTCCGGCGAGCCCGCCTGTTCCAGGCTCTTGGCCGACAGGGCGATACGCACGGCATAATAGGACAGCCCGGCCTTCTGGTCCTCGATCATGTCGGGTGACACCCGGTCGACGGTGCCGTCCACTTCAGGTGTGGTCTGCTGGTTGAAGGCCGACAGCCTGAGCGTCGCCGGTTGGCCGATGCGCACCTGGTCGATATCCTGTGGCGCAACGCGCGCCTCGACCACCAGCGCATCCGCCGTCGGCACGATCTGCATGATCGCTTCGCCCGGCGTGACCACGCCGCCGACGGTGTGGATCGCCAGCTGGTGGACCCGGCCGGCCTGCGGCGCGCGGATGTCGATCTGCTTCAGCGACTGCTCGGCGGCGACCTGCCGTTCCCTGAGTTCGCCGGCCTTGGCGTCGATCTCGCGCAGCTCGCCGGCCACCTGGCTGCGCATGTCCTGGTCGATCTGGATGATGGCGAGCTCGGTCTCGCTGATCCGTCCGCGCGTCTGCGCCGCCGCCGCCGTCAGCTGGCCGTCCTCGCCGTCAAGCTGCGCCTGGGCCCGCTGCCGGTCGGCCAGCCGCGAGATCGGCACCAGCTTCTTCTTCCACAGCTCTTCCATGCCCGCGAGCTCGACCTTGATCAGGGCGATCTCCTGCTTCTTGCTTTTCTGCTGGGCCTCGACGCCGGAAATCTCCTCGCGGAACTGGGCGATGCGTTCGCGCAATTGCGACACCTGCCCGTCGCGGGCCTGCCGCCTCAGCGCAAAAAGCTTGTTCTCGCCCTCGATCAGTTGCGCGATCGCCGGATCGGCGGCGCGGGCCGTGAGTTCGGCCGGATAGGCGACCGCCTCGGTTCCGTCGCGCTCGGCGATCAGCCGGGCGCGTCGCGCCATCAGCTCGTCCAGGCCGTTGTCGACGATGGCGAGATTGGCCTTGGCGACGGTGTCGTCGAGCCGCACCAGCACCTCGCCGGCCGACACCATGCTGCCATTGTGCACGTTGAGCGCGCCGACGACGCCGCCCTGCGGATGCTGGACCGCCTTGACGTTGGAATCGACGACAAGGTGACCCGCCGCCACCACCGCGCCCGACAGGCTGCTTGTTGCCGCCCACAGGCCGAGGCCGCCGACAAGCGCCAGCGCGGCGAAGCCGCCCAGGCGGACGTTGCGCCTGATGTCCTTGCGGAGCCGCTGCTGTTGCGGAGTGGCGCCGGCAACCGGCATCGCGCCCTTGTCGAGCAGGGCGAGCATTTGCGTCTTTGCCGAGGTCGCAAGATCTCTCGCTGCCTTCAGCCGGTCTGCCGAAAAATGGTTGGTCACCAGTGTCATGGTCAGCCCGCCGTTCCCACCGCATGCAGCGGCACCGGCACCGGTTGCAGTGCCTGCCTTGCAATCTCGCTCTTCAGGCCGAAGGCCTGCTGCTTGCCGCCGCCGAGGACCAGCAGATGGTCGAGTGCCGCCAGCGCGCTCGGCCGGTGCGCCACCACGATGACGATGCCGCCGCGCGCCTTGATGCGCTCGATGGCCTGCGTCAGCGCCTGGTCGCCCGATGCGTCGAGATTGGAATTGGGTTCGTCGAGCACTACCAGGAACGGATCGCGGTAGAGCGCGCGGGCCAGCGCCACGCGCTGGCGCTGGCCGGCGGACAGGGCAGCACCGCTCTCGCCGATCTCGGTCTGGTAGCCCTCGGGCAGACGCAGGATCATGTCGTGCACACCCGCAGCCTTCGCCGCCGCGATGATCGTCTCGGAAGGAGCGCTATCCTCGAAACGCGAAATGTTCTGGCCGACGGTTCCGGCAAACAGTTCGACATCCTGCGGCAGGTAGCCGACATGGCGGCCGAGCGCCAGCGCCGGCCACTGCTCCAGCGCCGCACCATCGAGCCGCACCTTGCCACGCATCAGCGGCCAGACGCCGACCAGCGCGCGCGCCAGCGAGGATTTTCCGGAGCCGCTGGGGCCGATGACGCCCATGCCGGCTCCCGCCCGAAGCGAGAATTCGACGTCCTGCAGCACAAATCGCCGATCGCCGGGCGCGACCACGCTGATGCCCTCGACAGTGAGTTCGTCTGTCGGCGCCGGCAGCTCCATGCCGCCTTCCGACGCCGGCATTGCTGCGAACAATGCGTCGAGCCGGTGCCAGCTCTGGCGTGCGTTGAGAAAGCCTTTCCAATGCGCGATGGCGAGTTCGATCGGCGCCAATGCGCGCGACGTCAGGATCGAGCTGGCAATGATGATGCCGGGCGTCGCCTGCTGGTAGATGACGAGATAGGCGCCGAGCGCCAGCACCATCGACTGCAGCATCATGCGCAGGATGCGCGACACGGCACCAAAGCCGCTGGTCAGGTCGCTGGCGCGTTCCTGCGCCTCGCGGAAGTCGCCATTCGCCTTAGCCCAGCGCTGCGCCAGCCGGTCGCCCATGCCCATCGCGGCCAGCACCTCGGCATTGCGGGCGCCGGCCTGGGCGATCGCGCTGCGCCGTGTGCTGAAGCCCGACATCGCCTTGGTCGGCCCGCGCACCAGGCGGTCGGTCAGGACGGTGAGCGCGACAAGCAGCACAGCACCGGCAAGTGCGGCAACGCCGATCCAGGGATGGAATAGAAAACAGATGCCGACATAGATCGGGATCCACGGCAGGTCGAACAAGGCTGCCGGTCCCGCGCCGGAGAGAAAACCGCTGACCTGATCGAGGTCGCGCAGCGCCTGCAGGCCTTCGCCGCGGTCGCGCGTGCGCAGCGGCAGCCTGACGATGCAGTTGAACACGCGGCCGCTGATGATTTCGTCGATGCCGGCGCCGATCCGCGTCAGCACCCGTGCCCTGACGGCTTCGAGCACGCCCTGGAAGGCATAGAGCACGGCCACCAGGATGATCAGCGCGACAAGCGTCGGCACGCTGCGGCTCGGCAGCACCCGGTCATAGACCTGCAGCATGAACAGCGAGCCCGACAGCATCAGGATGTTGATCAGGCCGCTGAAGCCGGCAACGGCGACGAAGGCGCCCTTGAACGAATGCAGCGCCTTGAAAAGCTCTGACGTGCGGTTCAGGTCAGTGGACGGGTGAGACAGGGTCATTCCCCTTGATGGCGGTCAATTGATTGACTGCAATACGGCGGGCCTCGCCGAACGAAGCCCGCCTTTTTGGAATCGCCAGAAAATCAGGCGACGACGTCGGCATTCTGATGGCTCGAATGGGCGGCCATCTGCGCCAGGATCTTGGCGACCGCCGCCTGGGCTGCGTCGCCCGCATCTGCCACCGCGTGACCATCCGCCGGCAGATGGGCCTGCAGCGTCGCGACAACGTGGTCGATGGCCTGCTGCACATGGCCGCCATCGACGATGTCGTTGACATGATCGGCATTCACATGTGCTGCCACCTTCGAGCTGAAGTTGAAGTGGTCGCCATCGAACGCCACCGTCTTCTTGGCAGAAGTCTCAGTGGAGCCGGCCACCTCGCGTACGCCACGCGTACCCGGGTCGCTACGCGTACCCTGGTCCTGGCCGAAATGGTCCATCTTCTTGAAGAAGTCGGCGAGCCAGTTGTTCGCAAGGTTTGCGCCGGTATTGTCGCCGCCGGTATCGGTGGTGTCGGCGACGTCGACCGTCTTGGTCGGCGTCGTCGGTGCTGTTGCGCCGGCATCGTCGACCGAAGCGGTGGCTGCCAGCGTGCCCGACTTCATCACCGGGTCGATCAGGTCCTTCTTGACGTTCTTGGTGCCGATCGTGACCGTCTGCGTCGAGGTCGCGATGTTGGCGCCAGTGAAGGTCACCGTGTAAGTGCCGGGCTTCAGCACCAGGTCGTAGCCGCCTGCCGCCGAGGTCGTGGTCTTGAAGGTCTGGCCGGCGGCGTTCTTGGCTGTCACGGTGATCGCGCCAAGCCCTTCGCCGGGATCGTAGAAGCGGTCGCCGTCCTTGTCGTCGAAGGTCACGCCGGTCAGGAACAGGTCGGAACCGGTCTTGCCGAAATCTTCGGTCACGAAGGCGGATGAACGGCCCTTGTAGTCACCGACCTCGAAGCCGAGGCCGACCTCGCGGAAGTTCGGGTTGAGAATGTTCGCCCGATGTCCGGAGGAGTTCATCAGGTTGGTGTGAAGCAGCTTCACTTCGTCGACATAGCCGGTCGGCGCGCGGGTCGTGGCCCAGGCGATGTTCTCGCCCGTCGCCCAGGAGCCGCTGAGCGTGTAGCCGGCCGCCTTCATGCGTGTCGTCGGCGACGAGCCGCCGGAGCCTGTGTGTGAAAAGACATCTGCCGAGAGCATCCACTTGTCGTGGTTTTCGGCGGCTTCGCTTAGGTCGTTGTCGAATGCCAGAGGCTGGGCGCCGACTTTGGCGCGCTCCGCGTTGATGAGCTCGAGCAAATACTGCTCGTTGGCGCTGTGCTGAGGCATAGGGTCTCCCCGGTTTGGTTCTTGATTGCTGATGAACCCCCAAATGTCCCGTCCGTCCCACGTCCGGCCTAGGCAGGAAGTGTGTTGATGATGCGGCGCTGAAATGAATAAATTAGGATATACGCATATATCTTCGCGCGAGACGACAGGGCGCGGATGCGCCGTCTATCGACGGTTGAAAATCCCGTGTCGTGATCAGCCGCGGGCGGCAGCGATCGCCTTGGACAGTTCTTCGGCGAAGATGTCGAGCTCGTGGTCGAGCCCGACGCTCACCCGGATGCAGCGGTCGAGCGCCGGCGCCATCGGTTTGCGGATGAAGACGTCGCGGGCAAGCATGTTGCGCATCACGGCAAGCGCGAAGGCAGCATCGCCGCCGCAGTCGATGGTGACGAAGTTTGTCGCCGAGGGCAGGGGCTTCAGCCCGTTGTCCGCAGCGATTCCAGCGATCCGCTTGCGTCCGGCGTCGACCTTGGCGACCACCTGGGCAAGATAGGCCTGATCCGCGAGCGCTTCCTCGCCTGCGATCTGCGCCATGCGGCTGACGCCGTAGTGGTTGCGCACCTTTTCAAAGTTCGCGATCACCTCGGCATCGCCAAAGGCATAACCGCAGCGGATGCCGGCAAGCCCATAGGCTTTGGAGAAGGTGCGCATGCGCACGACATTGAGGCGCGCAATGTCGACCGGCGGCAGCGCCGAGGCTGGCGCCGTCTCGCCATAGGCTTCGTCGAGCACCAGCATCGTCGTCTCGGGCAAGGCCTCGGCAAAGCGAAGAATCTCCTCCGCTTCCCACCAGCTGCCCATCGGATTGTCCGGGTTGGACAGATAGACGACAGGCGCATTCTCGCGCTTCACCGCGTCGAGCAGGCCCTGGAGATCTTCCTTGTCGTCGCGGAACGGCACCGGCACCAGGCGCGCGCCGACGCTGGCGACGTGGAAATTGAAGGTCGGATAGGCGCCGAGCGAGGTCACCACTGGTGTACCCTCGCGGGCATACATGCGCACGACGAGGTTGAGCAGGCCGTCGATGCCTTCGCCAACAACGACATTGTCGACGCCGAGCCCGAGATGGCGCGCCAGTGCGACCTTGAGATCGTAATTATCCGGATCGCAGTATTTCCACATCTCAGCCGCGGCCTCGGCCATCCGTGCGATCACGCGCGGAGAAGGTCCGAAACCGCTCTCATTGGCACCGATTCGGGCGCGAAACGGCGTGCCGCGATCGCGCTCCTGCGCCTCCGGCCCGACAAACGGCACGGTAACGGGCAGGGCGTCGATGACGGGGGTGAGGGCAGGGCGGTTGGTCATGGCAGCATACTCGATGGCGTCATCCGGCCCTGGCCGGGCGCGGCAATCTCTGGATGTTTTGCCTATACGACAAAAGCAGCCGGGCAGGGATATGATTTGTGAGCCTATTTGCGCGCCAGCGACCGGCTTCACGCCACCGCGACGTGGCGATCCGGCAAAGTCCGAGCGGTCGTGACGGCGTGACGACGAGCAAGCCCGCGAGCCATTGCAACGTGTTGCTGCCGGCGCGCGCGCAGATGCGGCCCGAATCCGGGCGCATCATGCGAATCATTTGCCGGCATCAGTGCCGCTCCAGCACCACCACGCAGCGGTCGAGATCGTTTGTCGCGAGATGGGCGTAACGCATCGTCATCGACAGCGTCTGGTGACCGAGCCACATCTGCACGCGGCGGATGTCGATGCCGCCCTGGACCAGGCGCGAGGCGCAGGTGTGGCGCAGGATATGCGGCACCACCTGATCGTCGGCGCCGAGACCCACTTCCGCCTTGGCCTCGTTCCAGATTGCCCGGAACTGCGGCTGCGTCAGCATGGCGAACGGTCCTTTCGGACGCGGCCCACGATCAGCCGGCCATTTGGCCGTTTCTCTGGCGCGTGCGGTCAGGGGAATCGTCCGGCTGCGCCCGGATTTGGTGATCCAGAAGCTGACGCGTGTGTCCTGGATGTCGTTCCAGATCAGTCCGATCGCCTCGCCGAGGCGGCAACCGGTATCGACCAGGAAAACGGAAAGCCGGTAGGCGTCTTCACTCTTGGCCCGGATGGCAGCAAACAGCCTGTCCTCTTCCTCGAGCTCGAGAAAACGGATTCGTCCCGCCCGCTCCTTCTGGCGGCGGAACTCGGGCAGGCTGTGGACATCTCCCATCTTGTAGGCCTTGCGCAGCAGTTTGCTCAAAGCGGCCATCTTCCGATTGATGGTCGCGTTGCTGTTACCGCGTTGGCGCAGGGAGCCTATCAGGCCGTCGAGTGTCTCCTGGGAAAATGCGCTGAAGCGCTCGCCTAGAAGAATCTCGTCGATCTCGCCGATGAAGGAGCTGACGTTGTATTTGTGCTTGCCGTCGTCCCAGAGAATGTCTTTGTAAGAATTAAAAAGGTCTATGACCCTGAATGACTTTACTTCTTTAATTGTATTGAAATTGTAAGTTACCTTGCAATCAGTCATCAGGGCGGCTGAAATGTGGCCGCTCACAATATCGTCCTTTGAAGTTGCTTTTTTCATAAGTCCTCGGCAACTCCCCCGCGCGCAAAGTTACGCACTCGGGCCGCCAAGGCAAGGGGACTAATGGATCAAGCTTCGGGCTGTTGAACGGGCAGGGGCAGATCGACCCGGGCTCGGCTTCAATAGCCTGACAGCGTCGTGCTTCTCCCTTTCGGTTCGATGTCCCAGCCGCTTTCCGCTGGTAGAAAAACGGCCCGGGTCTAAACCCGGGCCGCTTATGCTTAAGACGTCAGTCGATTAGAACGATGCGTCGAGACGGAGGAAGCCGTTGAACGAGCCGTCCGTGAAGCTGTCGCCGTCGTCGTAGTTGACTGCGAGCTTGGCGTTCAGGTTCTCGACGATCTTGTAGTCGATGACCGCGCCGATCGACCAGTCGTCGTTGCCGACTTCGGTCGTGGTGTTGGTGAGGAAGTTGCCGAAGTGGCTGTCAGCGAAGTACTGACCACCGGCGCCGACGGTCAGGCGATCGTTGACGGCATACTTCAGGTAACCGCCGACCGACCATTCGTAGCCGGCATAGAAGTCAGCCAGACCGAACCAGGTGGCGCCCGACTCATAAGCTGCGAGCAGCTCGAGCGTCAGAGCATCGGTTGCCTTGATCTTGGCGACACCCTTCAGAGCGAACTCCGAGAAGCGGTCGTCATAAGCGGCGAACAGGTCGACCGAACCCCAGCCCTGGGCAACCGAAACCTTGCCGACGACGAGCGGGACGTAGTCGAAGTTGTTGTCTTCTTCTTCGAGAGCCACCGACACTGCGATGCCGTTGCCGGCGTCGAAGGTGTAGCGGATCGAGTTGATGAAGTCGCCGCCGCCGGCGTCGAATTCACCCGACAGGGCGCCGTCGAACAGGGTGTCGTTACGACCGATCATCAGGCCGCCGAGTTCGAAGAAGGCATAACGAATCCAGGAGCCCTGGGTGTCTGACCACTCGGACGAGCCATCGGTCGTGTCAACGACGTATTCCTGGCCGTTGTGCTGGAAGTGCAGCTCGATGAAGCGGCGGAACGTGCCGTATTCGGTTTCCGAACGAGCATCCAGGTTCACGCGCGCAGCAGCGGTCTTGCGCCAACCTTCATCCTGGTCGTCCCAGTCGATCTGGTAGCGAACGAGGCCGCCGATCTTGAGGCAGGTCTCGGTGCCGGGGATGTAGTAGAAGCCCGCGCCGTAAACGTCGCAGATGCGGACGTATTCCATGGGTTCCGGCTCAGCGACGACGACAGCGTCGGCCGCACGAGCGCCGGAGACTGCGAGCAGAGCCGCAGCGGAGCCGAGAAGAAGGCTCTTAATGTTCATTTTCTGACCTCCAGTCAGAATCGCGGCTGGAGATCGAGGAATTCAGGCGGAAAGCCATGAAAATCCGGCTTCACCGCGCGCAATGGCGCCGCAAGCGATTGAAATAGCTGAAGGTTCTGAGATCTGAAAGGGAAGGTAGCCTGAGGCTGGCGGAGAGGATGGGATTCGAACCCACGAGAAGCTTTTGACCTCTACTCCCTTAGCAGGGGAGCGCCTTCGACCACTCGGCCACCTCTCCGTTGCGCCGCTGGATAAAGAAAAGGCGCGGCACAATCAATAAGCCATTCTACATATCGGCATGAAAAAGCACCGCCTGGCGAGCTCGGCGTACGAATCGTCCGCTTAGCCGGGCTCCCGAAGAATCGGATCACCCACGATTCTGCGGAAAGAGTCCTCGATCAGGATCTGTGCCAGGCGCAAAAGCTGCGCTGGAATGGCTCCATTTCTTAATGACTTCTTTATGGGGGGTATCAAATCGTGTCATTTGTGCAACATGCCCCGGCGATCCAGCGTTGCGGGAGGCTTGCGGGCCGTGTTGGCTGTTGAACCGCGAACGCTCATGGGTAATGTCGGGGTCGAAGAGGGAGCGCGGTGCGCATCTTTTTCAAACGGGGATGGGGCAGGGAACGCTGTCCTTCAGCAAAAAATACCCAGACCCTCTTTTGAAACTTTTGACTGGAGGTCAGAAAATGAACATTAAGAGCCTTCTTCTCGGCTCCGCTGCGGCTCTGTTCGCAGTCTCCGGCGCTCGTGCGGCCGACGCTGTCGTCGTCGCTGAGCCGGAACCCATGGAATATGTCCGCATCTGCGACGTTTACGGCGCGGGCTTCTACTACATCCCCGGCACCGAGACCTGCCTTAAGGTCGGCGGCCTCGTTCGTTACCAGATCGACTGGGACGACAACGATGATGGCTGGCGCAAGACGGCTGCTGCTCGTCTGAACCTCGACGCGCGTTCGGAGACCGAATACGGCACGTTCCGTCGTTTCATCGAGCTGCACTTCCAGAACCAGTCGGCATACGATGATACGGCTGTGTGGATTCGCTACGCCTACTTCGAACTCGGCGGCCTGATGATCGGTCGTAACGACACCCTGTGGGATGGCGCGCTTTCGGGCGAGTTCGACAGCGGCGGCGGCGACTTCATCAACTCGATTCGCTACACCTTCGACGCCGGCAACGGCATCGCAGCGTCGGTGGCACTCGAAGAGGCCGACTACGACTACGACTACACCCCGAACGTCGCCGGCAAGCTGTCGATCGCCCAGGGTTGGGGTTCGGTCGACCTGTTCGCCGCTTACGATGCGACCGCTGAAGAGTACGGCCTGAAGGCCGTCGCCAAGTTCAAGGCAACCGACGCTCTGACCCTGGAAGCTCTGGCAACCTACAACTCCGGCCCCAGCTTCTACAGCTTCGGCTACGAGTGGTCGGTCGGCGGTTACGCCAAGTACACCGTCAATGACCGTCTGAGCATTGGTGCTGGTGGTCAGTTCTTCGGCGACGACTTCGTCAACAGCCAGGACGACTGGGCTATCGGCGCTGTGGTCGACTACAAGGTCGTCGAGAACCTGAACGCCAAGCTCGCCGTCAACTACGACGATGGCGACAACTATGCAGACGGCTCGTTCTCGGGCTTCCTGCGTCTCGACGCTTCGTTCTAATCAGCTCACAAGGCTGATTCAGGGAAAACCCGGCGGGCAACCGCCGGGTTTTTTCGTTTTGTCGCGGTGGTCGGGTGACGCATCACAGCGTGCAGGGCGAACCGTTGCCAGTTTGCTCCAACCATGCCTGTTCGTTGTGTGCTCTATGGCAAGTCGACAATCTGGCGGCGAAGCCAGCCCGATATTCGGTCGGCCCCGCCGCCGATCAGGCTTTCACAGCCTTCGCCTCTGCTTGTCGCAGAAAGGCGGCGATTGTCGCCGGCAGGTTTCCCGTCTCCAGCAACGGTGCGTGGCCTTGTCCGTCGACGGTGACCGCTTCAAGGCGCGGATGGCGTCGGCCCATTTCATCAATGGTTTCTGCCGTCAGCAGCCGCGAGTTGGCGCCGCGGATGGCAAGCACCGGCACGGATGCAAGCGCCTCGAACTGCGGCCAGAGATCGGGCAGCGGCTGGCTGAGGTCCATCACCAGCACGGTGTTGAGCAAGGCAGGGTCGTAATCGGCGACGGGCACACCCGCCTCGTTGCGATAGATGGCGTGGACGAAGCGGTGCCAGTCGGTATCAGACAGCGCCGGAAACGCCTCGCCATGGACCGCCTTCTGAATCTGGACGGCATCGGAAAAATCAACGGGGCGAGGGGCGTTTTCCAGATAGGACCTGATATGGGCAAGACCTGCCGTCTCGATCACCGGGCCGATGTCGTTGAGCACGACCGCCTTGATCAGGGCAGGGCGCATCATCGCCAGCACATGGATGATCAGCCCGCCGCGCGACGTCCCGACGAAGGCTGCTTCAGTGACGCCAAGGGCGTCGAGGCCGGCGATGACATCGGTCGCTTCCATGCCGACATTATAGTTCTGCCAGTTCGGGTCATAGGCCGACCGTCCCCGGCCGCGATAGTCGAAGCATATGATTCGGCGAGGGTTTTCGACGTCGTTGGCAAGATGCAGTGCCAGCTCGTGAAAGTCCCTGGCGTTGCGGGTCAGGCCAGGCAGGCAGACGACCGGGCGGTTGCCGCGGCGAGCGGGATCTTCGTGACCAGCCTCGGCGCCATAAAGTCGCGCGTGCAGCCTGAGCCCGTCCTGCGAGGTGTAGAACAAGTCCGCAAAGCCTTGCGCATCGGTCATCAGGCTGCCTCTCCGCTCCCGACACGACCTCGTGTCGGCCCGACCTAGCTAACGAAGCCATGGGGCGCGGTCAAACCCGCCGCCGATCTGCGGGGGCGACGCCGCAATGTGGCTGGATGCACCGAGACCTGCCTGGGCAAGCCTAGCGGCCATTCACCAGGTCGCCATTGATGTCGTAGCTGCCCGACAGCCGCATCTTGTAGACCTGATAGTTCTCCATCACGCGCTGGACGTAGCTGCGCGTCTCCGCATAGGGGATGCGCTCGATCCAGTCGACGACGGTGTCGACATCCTTGCCACGAGGATCGCCATATCTTGATATCCACTGGTCGGCACGGCGCGGGCCGGCATTGTAACCGGCGAAGGTCAGCACATAGGAGCCGTTGAAGCGGCCGAGCTGCTCGCCGAGGAAGCTCGCGCCCAATGTGGCGTTGTAGCCGGCATCCGACGTCAGGCGCTCCTGCGAAAACGCCATGCCGGCTTTCTTCGCCAGATCCCTTGCTGTACCCGGCATCAGCTGCAGCAGGCCGCGCGCGCCGGCGCTCGAGACGGCCGAGACCTTGAACTCGCTTTCCTGGCGCGCGATCGCATAGGCGAGCGCCTTGCCGGAGCCCGAAATGTTGGCCGAGCCGGGGATGACCCCGATCGGATGCGACAGGGCGCCGACGTCGAGCCCGCGCTGGGCCGCGATCTTGCCGACGCGCAGCGCCAGATAATGGTTGTCCTGCTTCTCGGCCATGACGGCGAGCAGCGCGAGTTCGCCTGGGCTGTTCAACTGCGAGGCGAGGTCGCGATAAAGCATCTCGGCGTAAGCGGCATAACCCGCGCCCTCGAGCCGGGTGATCGCGCTGACCGCCTCACGCTGCGCAAAGGCCTGGCGGTCGGCCGAAGTCGGCGCAGGATAAACGACATTGAGCGCCTTGCGGCCGATGCGTTCGGCGGCAAGCTGGCCGTAGAAGCTGGTGCCATAGGTTGCGGCGCGGGCGAAATAGTCCTTGGCATTGCCGGGACCGCCGGCTTCGGCGCTGCGGCCGAGCCAATAATAGGCCCGCGACAGCGAGATCGGGCTGCCGGCGATCTTGGCGATGCGCTCGAAATGGCCTGATGCCAGCTTGGCGTCGTTGAGGCCGCGCAGCGCATACCAGCCGGCGTGGAATTCGGCGTCGGCGGCATTCGTCGCGTTTTCGGCCGAATGGGCCGCGGCAATCCGGTAGGCGGTCTTGACGTCGCCCTCGTCGAGCAGTTCGCGCGACAGCACGCGGCGTTCCACCCACCATGTGTCGGGGTCGATCAGGCTGGCGCGATCCCTGGGCGCCTTCAGCATGACGGCTGCGGCTTCGGTGAACTTCTCCTGCTTGCGCAAGAGGCGCGCCTTGGCAAAGACATAGCCGGCCGAACGCTGGCTTGCGGGCACCGCATCGAGCAGCGCTTGTGCCTTCTTGTCGCCCTTGATGACGGCAGCCCAGGCGTCGGCCAGCGGCTTTGCCCCGGCTAGCTCGGCGACACGCGCGGCGGAATTGACCCGGTCGGCATAGAGCATGCGCTCCATGCGGATGCGATGGTCGGCGGCGGGGATCAGGTTGCCGAAATCCTTGAGGATCGCCACCTCATATTTGGCATCCAGTTTTTCGGTGCGCCAAAAGGGCTGGAGTACCGCAAGTGCCGCCTTGGCATTTCCGAGCTCCTTGTGGGCGCGGGCGAGCAAAAGCGCACCTTCGATGGTTTGCGGTTCGCTGCCGGCAAAGGCCGAAACCACGATATTGGGCCCAGGCGTTTCGCGCGCCATGGCGCGCTCGCTGTTGCGGCGCAATGTGGCAAGGCCCGGCCAGCCCGGCAGGGCCTGGGCCGCCGCCGCGATATCGGCACTCGGCACTTGGTCGCCGCCATTGATGGCGATCGCCCACATCAATATGTGGCGGTCGAGCGCTGTCGCGGGCAGGGCGTCGCGCACCGCGCGCGCCTGCGCCAGATCGCCGCTCGACAGCGCGTCGAGCCCGCTCTTGAGCTGGTCGATGGTGCCGAAGGCGGCACGGGCGGCGTCACCCTTGCCGATGCTGGCGAAGGGGATGGCCGAGGTTGCCTGCGGGTCGAGCGCCGAACTGCCGGCGGGGACGGGCGCCAGGGCGATGAAGGCGCTCAACAGCGCGATATGATGCGGCCTGGCAGCCGGAATGATCCTGGTCATTCCTTATCCTTGCGGGTGACGATCGGGAGCAGGGCTTTCGAGCCTAGGTTCATGTGGTGAAGAGCGGGTTAATGAAAGGTTAGCGCGGTCGTTCGATTCGGTCGGATATGGGGTGCGGCCACACTTGCCGCAAATTGGTGTCGAGACTATGGTGCCCGGCCCTGCTTTCGGCTAGAAAGCCGGCGGCATTGAAAAGGCTGTGAAACCGTAGGATTCCCGGAGTTGGACGACATGCTGAGAGGCTCACTTACCGCGCTCGTGACACCATTCGAAAAGAATGGCCGTCTCGACGAGAAAGCCTTTCGCGAACTCGTCGAATGGCAGATCGCCGAGGGCACCACGGGCCTCGTGCCGGTCGGCACCACGGGCGAGTCGCCGACGCTGACCCATGACGAGCACCGCCATGTCGTGAAGATGTGCGTCGAGGTTGCGCGCGGCCGCGTGCCGGTCATTGCCGGCGCCGGCTCGAACAACACCGAAGAGGCCGTCGGTCTGGTCAAGTATGCCGAGAGCGTCGGCGCCGACGCCGTGCTCGTGGTCACGCCCTACTACAACAAGCCGACGCAGCGCGGCCTTTATGCGCATTTCGCAGCCGTTGCCCAGGCAACGACGCTGCCCGTCATCATCTACAACATCCCGCCGCGCTCGATCATCGACATGACGCCAGAGACGATGGGCCGGCTGGCCCATGACTTCAAGAACATCGCCGGCGTCAAGGACGCGACCGGCAAGGTCGAGCGTGTCTCCGAGCAGCGCATCACCTGCGGCACCGATTTCATCCAGCTGTCGGGCGAGGATGCCTCGGCGCTCGGCTTCAACGCCCATGGCGGTGTCGGCGCCATTTCGGTGACCTCGAATGTCGCGCCGCGCCTTTGCGCCGAGTTCCAGAACGCCAGCCTGTCGGGCGACAACGCCAAGGCGCTCGAGCTGCAGGACCGCCTGATGCCGCTGCACAAGGCGATCTTCATCGAGCCGGGCGCTTCGGGCGCGAAATATGCGCTGTCGCGTCTCGGCCGCATCGAGAACGTGCTGCGTTCGCCGCTGGTGACGATCGAGCAGTCGACGGCCGACAAGATCGACGCGGCAATGAAATTTGCCGGCCTCATCAACTGAGTGCCCAAGGGTTGCGAAACAGCCGCTTCGCAGCCATGTAAGCGCTCTTCGAATTGTGCGTCCTTCGAGGCTTGCTGTTGAGCTCGTGCCTCGGGAGAGGGGCAGTCAGCACATGGCGTCCGGGATCTGATGCGCTGTTGGCGCAGGGTTGTGGGCGCGCAGTGCTTTCCCATCCTGAGATGCGTGCCCGGCGGCCGAGCATCGGTGGACGCACCAGAAAAGTAGCGACGTCATGAGCCAGGGCAAGAAATCCGACCCCAACAACAAGATCGCCGCGGAAAACCGCAAGGCGCGCTTCAACTATGAGGTTCTCGACACGCTCGAGACCGGCATCGTGCTGAGCGGCACCGAGGTCAAGGCGCTGCGCCTGGGCCAGGCCAATATCCAGGATTCCTACGCCTCGTTCGAGGGTGGGGAATTGTGGCTGATCAATTCCTACATCCCGGAATATCTGCAGGCCAACCGCTTCAACCACGAGACACGCCGCCGCCGCAAGCTTCTGGTCAGCAAGCGCGAAATGGCCAGACTCGCCCAGAACATCGAGCGCGAAGGCATGACGCTGATCCCGCTCAAGATCTATTTCAACGATCGCGGCATGGCCAAGATGCTTCTCGCCGTCAGCCGCGGCAAGAAGCTGCACGACAAGCGCGAAAGCGAAAAGCAGCGCGACTGGAACCGCGAAAAGGGCCGGCTGCTGAAAGAGCGGGGGTAGGGGACGCTACAGATCGCCCCCTGGGGAGACGAGGTGACAACGCTTCGTCATCCCGGGCGAGCGCAGCGAGACCCGGGACCCATTGACTGGATCATCTTGGCGAACGGCCGGGTCCTCGTCCTGGCCTTCATGAATGCAACCGCGAACCCCGATCCCGGCCGCGTCGGTCAATAGGTCCCGGTTCTCGCTTCGCTCGGCCGGGATGACGGCGCTGGCGCTGATAACCTCCGCTGCGCTTCGGTTTCCGGGATGACGCGTCGATGTTGGCGCGCCAAGCTTGTTCACCAGCTCGCATAATCCTGGCGCGTGCGGCCGGCGCAATCGCTTAACCAACGCGCTGATTCCCCTGCCGACGTCCCGTCGAAATACGGCATCTGCCGTATGCACAAGTCAGCGCATTGCTGCCACTTCTCTACGCAGACCACGAGCGGCGCGGCGTGGTTTGGCACCGGGGGCGGTGCCTGAGCGCCTGGAGGGCCGGGTAACAGGTGAAAGGAGCAGAAATGAAGACGATCATGATGGCAGCGGCGGTGTCGCTGCTGCTGGCGCCGACGGCTTATGCCGCAGCGCCGGTGGCGAATGAGGACGGTGCCAAGGCCGCAATCAGTGCGCAGGCGACCAAGGACGACGCTGTCCGGCTGGCCGCCGGCCGCAACAGGTCCGGGAGCATCGGATTACCTCGCAGCAACGGCCTCGTGCCGGGCCGGGGTTTCGGTCTCGGCTGATCCTGTCGCGGGCGTCGGCCCTGGCTGGTTCCGCCGCACGCGACCGCACCATCTACCGGCTGGCGCAGTAGCCAGCCGTTCCATTTGCAGGTGCCCCTTGCCCGGTTGTGCTCTCAGCGCAACCGGCTTTTTTTCATGCGCGGTGGAAAGGCGGTCTATATGGGCCGTCTATTGCTGCAGGAATTCGGCCACGTCACGGAAGACGTTGACGAACATCTCTTCGGTCAGCACGCCTGTATTGGTGTTGTAGCGCGAGCAATGATAGCTCGAAAACACCGCGATGTTGCCGACATCGCATCGCGCGCCGTGCTTGAAGGGCACGGCCGCGACGCGCGCGCCGAGCGCCCTGACCGTCGACTGGTGGCCGATCGAGCCCAGCGTCAGGATCGCCTTCAGGTTGGGAAAGCGCGCGATCGTCGGCACCAGGAAGGAACGGCAGGTGTTGATCTCCGCGCCCACCGGCTTGTTGTCGGGCGGCACGCAGCGCACGGCATTGGTGATCGCCGTGCCGATCAGTTCCAGGCTGTCGTCGGGCCGCGCCTCGAACACGCCGCGGGCCATGCCGAAGCGCTTGAGCGTCGAGTAGAGCAGTTCGCCGGCATAGTCGCCGGTGAACGGGCGTCCGGTGCGGTTGGCCCCGCGTACGCCCGGTGCCAATCCGACGATCAGGAAACGCACCGCCTCTTCGCCTTCGGGAGGAAGGAAGGAGCGGACGGGTCCGTTGTACCAGCCCGGCTCGCGGGCGCGCCAACTGGCGATGAAGTCGTGCAGGCGCGGGCAGAGCGGGCAGTCCCGGTCGGGATCGACCGGCAAGGCAGGCCGGCTGGCTTGAATAGCGGGCATCAAATCTCGTCGGCCGGAGGTTCGACCGGGTCGGGCTTGCGCGCCGGACGTTCGGACGGTTCGCGGCCGATCTCGGCCTTTAGCGTCATCAGGTCGATGAAATGGTCGGCCTGGCGGCGAAGATCGTCCGAGATCATCGGCGGCTGGGAAGCCATCGTCGAGATGACCGAGACCTTGCGGCCGCGGCGCTGCAGCGCTTCGACAAGCGTGCGGAAATCGCCGTCACCGGAGAAGATGACGTAGTGGTCGACGACATCGGCGAGTTCCAGGGCATCGACTGTCAGTTCGATGTCCATGTTGCCCTTGATCTTGCGCCGGCCCGAGGCGTCGGTGAATTCCTTGGCCGGCTTGGTGACGACCTTGAAGCCGTTATAGTCGAGCCAGTCGATCAGCGGGCGGATCGAGGAGTATTCCTGGTCCTCGACGAGTGCAGTGTAATAATAGGCGCGCAACAGATAGCCGCGCTTCTGGAAGCTGGAAAGCAGTTTGCGATAGTCGATGTCGAAGCCGAGGGAGCGGGAGGTTGCGTAGAGATTAGCTCCGTCGATAAAAAGTGCGATTTTCTCGCGAGGATCAAACATAGGAAAATTTCCTTGTTGAAATAGGCTGACGCCACATGCGCTGAACCGAGCGCCCGTTCCCCCAAATCAATGACTTACCCCACTGCGGCAAATATCGCTCGCGATGGTTCATTCCAAGGGGGCACCGTCGCGGAGCGGTAAATTAATTGTGGGTGGATGGCTGTCCGAAATCCGACGCGTCGGTGGCAAAGCCGGCTTGATGCTTGAATTGCGCGGCCGTTCAGGTTATGGCACGCGTCAGCTTTCCGTCAAATCCATGCATGAAAGGGGCACTTCATGGCCCGCGTAACCGTTGAAGACTGCATTGACAAGGTCGACAACCGCTTTGAGCTGGTGCTGCTCGCCGGCCACCGCGCCCGCCAGATCTCGCAGGGCGCGCAGATTACCCTGCCGCGCGACAACGACAAGAACCCCGTCGTGGCACTGCGCGAAATCGCCGATGAGATGCTGTCGCCCGACGATCTCAAGGAAGACCTGATCCACTCGCTGCAGAAGCATGTCGAAGTCGACGAGCCGGAGCCCGAGGCACCCGAGCCAGCCGACCAGACGACCGCCTCGGCGATCGACGCGGACGAGCCGGAAGAGAACATCAACTTCGACCGCATGTCGGAAGAAGACCTGCTCGCCGGCATCGAGAGCCTCGTGGCTCCCGAAAAGAGCGACGACTACTGAGACCTATCGAGAATTCTACCCTGCCGGCCACCTGACGCGGCTTTCTCCGCTTCCGGTGCTCACGGACCCGAAAGTCCGCTCCGCTCCGGTTCTCGAAAGCCACGCCATCTGACTCGGCAGGGCGAATTCTCAAAAAGGTCTCGCGGCGTGCCAAAACGCTGCCAAACCGGCTTATCGGCACTTCCGCGCCGCCATATCTGTGTTTATCTATGACATGCGTCGCAAGCCCTTGCGGCGCATGATTCATTTCGAGTTCCGGGAAGCCGCCCATGATGCGTCAGTATGAGCTTGTCGAGCGCGTCCAGCGCTACAAGCCTGACGTCAACGAAGCGCTGCTCAACAAGGCCTATGTCTACGCCATGCAGAAGCATGGCCATCAGCGCCGCGCCTCTGGCGATCCTTATTTCTCGCATCCGCTCGAAGTGGCGGCGATCCTCACCGACATGCATCTCGACGAGGCGACCATCGCGGTCGCCCTGCTGCATGACACCATCGAGGACACCTCGGCGACCCGCGCCGAGATCGACGAGCTGTTCGGTCCCGACATCGGCAAGCTTGTCGAGGGCCTGACCAAGCTCAAGAAGCTCGACCTCGTCTCCAAGAAGGCCGAGCAGGCGGAAAACCTGCGCAAGCTTCTGCTGGCCATCTCCGAGGACGTGCGCGTGCTCCTGGTCAAGCTCGCCGACCGGCTGCACAACATGCGCACGCTGCACCACGTGCCCGAGAGCAAGCGCCTGCGCATCGCCGAGGAGACGATGGACATCTATGCGCCGCTCGCCGGGCGCATGGGCATGCAGGGCATGCGCGAGGAGCTCGAGGAGCTCGCCTTCCGCTACATCAATCCCGAGGCCTACCGCACCGTCACCGAACGGCTGGCCGAGATGTCGGAGCGCTCGAAGGGCGTGCTCGGCGACATCGAGAAGGCGCTGTCGGCGCAGTTCGAGAAATACGCCATCAAGGCCGAGGTGAAGAGCCGGCAGAAGAAGCCGTGGTCGGTGTTCCGCAAGATGGAGACCAAGGCGCTGTCGTTCGAGCAGCTGTCCGACATCTTCGGCTTCCGCGTCGTCGTCGAGTCCGTCGAGGATTGTTATCGTGCGCTGGGTTCGATCCACACGACATGGTCGATGGTGCCGGGGCGGTTCAAGGACTACATCTCGACGCCGAAGCAGAACGACTACCGCTCGATCCACACCACCATCGTCGGTCCGTCGCGCCAGCGCATCGAGCTGCAGATCCGCACCCGCGAGATGAACAAGATCGCCGAATATGGCGTCGCCGCGCACTCGATCTACAAGGACAATGCCGGCAAGGCCACCAATGGCGCCGGCCACACCATCTCCAAGGAAACCAATGCCTATGGCTGGCTCAGGCGCACCATCGAGCAGCTCGCCGACGGCGACAATCCCGAGGATTTCCTCGAAAACACCAAGCTCGAGCTGTTCCAGGACCAGGTCTTCTGCTTCACGCCCAAGGGCATGCTGATCGCGCTGCCCAGGGGGGCGACCCCGATCGACTTCGCCTATGCGGTGCACACCGACGTTGGCGACACCTGCGTCGGCGCCAAGGTCAACGGCCGGGTGATGCCTTTGATGACCGAGCTCAAGAATGGCGACGAGGTCGAGATCATCCGCTCCAAGGCGCAGGTGCCGCCGGCGGCGTGGGAATCGATCGTGGTCACCGGCAAGGCGCGCTCGGCGATCCGGCGGGCGACCAAGAACGCCATCCGCAAGCAATATTCCGGCCTCGGCGCCCGCATCCTCGAACGCGCCTTCGAGCGCGCCGGCAAGAAGTTCTCCAAGGACAGCCTGAAGTCGGTGCTGCACCGCCTGGCGCGCAAGGACATCGAGGACGTGCTGGCGTCCGTCGGTCGTGGCGAGCTGTCGTCCAACGACGTCGTCCGCGCCGTCTTCCCCGACTACAAGGAAGAGCGCGCCACCCATCCGGCCAAGCCGCGCGAGGAGGGCTGGTCGAAGATCCGCAACGCCGCCGGCATGCTGTTCCAGATTCCCGGCCGCTCGACCGCGCCGTCGCGCAAGGAACAGAAGGCGCAAGGCAGTGCCGTGCCGATCCGCGGCGTCAGCGGCGACCTGCCGGTGCGTTTCGCCCCCGAGGGTGCGGTGCCGGGCGACCGCATCGTCGGCATCATGCAGCCGGGCTCCGGCATCACCATCTACCCGATCCAGTCGCCGTCGCTGATGGCCTTTGACGACCAGCCGGAGCGCTGGATCGACGTGCGCTGGGACCTCGACGAGGGCTCGAAGGAGCGTTTCCCTGCCCGGCTTTCGGTGACCGCGATCAATGCGCCGGGCTCGCTCGCCGACATCGCCCAGGTGGTGGCGGCCAACGACGCCAACATCCATACGCTGTCGATGATCCGCACCGCACCCGACTTCACCGAAATGCTGCTCGATCTCGAAGTCTGGGATCTGAAGCACCTGAACCGGCTGATCTCCCAGCTCAAGGACAACTCGAGCGTCAGCGATGCCCGCCGCGTCAACGGCTGAGGCAGGGGCTGAGGCAGGCGCGCTGGACTGAAGACAGGAAAGACGACGATGCAGACACAAGACGTTCTCGACATTTTCCGCTCGGCGGGCGCGGTGCTCGAAGGCCATTTCATCCTGACCTCGGGCCTGCGAAGCCCGGTGTTCCTGCAGAAGGCACGCGTCTTCATGCATGCCGACAAGACCGAAGCTTTGTGCAGGGCGCTGGCCGACAAGATCCGCGCCGAGGTCAAGGGCGACATCGACTATGTCGTGGGCCCGGCGATCGGCGGGCTGATCCCGGCCTATGAGACCTCCAGGCACCTCAAGGTGCCGGCGATCTGGGTCGAGCGCGAGCAGGGCACCTTCCGCCTGCGCCGCTTCGAGATCGAGAAAGGCGCGCGTGTCGTCATCGTCGAGGACATCGTCACGACGGGCCTGTCGATCCGCGAGACCATCGCTTGCCTGAACGAACTCGGCGCCGAGGTGGTGGCCGCCGCCTGCATCATCGACCGCTCGGGCGGCAAGACCGATGTCGGCGTGCCGCTGGTAGCCCTTGCCGAATATGAAGTGCCGGCCTATCCGGCCGACCAGCTGCCGCCGGAACTGGCGGCGATCCCGGCGATCAAGCCGGGCAGCCGGAATATCTGAGGCTTCAGTTGAGCCCGGTCACCCCCCTCTGGCCTGCCGGCCATCTCCCCCGCAAGGGGGGAGATCAGCAGCTTGGGCCAATTGCCCCGAGAGGGAAAATATGATCCTCGGCATCGGCAGCGATCTTGTCGACATCAGGCGGATCGAGAAATCGATCGTCCGTCATGGCGAGCGCTTCATCCAGCGTATCTTCACCGATGCCGAGCAGGCGCGCGCCGAGGGGCGGCGGGGGCGGATCGCGTCTTATGCCAAGCGTTTCGCCGCCAAGGAGGCCTGTTCCAAGGCGCTCGGCTGCGGTATATCAGAAGGTGTGTTCTGGCGCGACATGGGCGTGGTCAACCTGCCGGGCGGGCGGCCGACGATGGAGCTGACCGGCGGCGCCGCGCACCGGCTGGCGACGATGTTGCCCGAAGGCCATCGCGCGGTGGTGCACCTGACCATCACGGATGATTTTCCGCTTGCGCAAGCCTTTGTGATCATCGAGGCGCTGCCGGTCGAACAACCGCCACTATCTTAGGCTTTTGGCACCGGCTTGGACATTGCTCCTGGGGCGGTGAGCCCTTATACCCATCGCGCCCCCAATCGGTGACGACAAGGGCGTGGTTGAAAACGAGGACGACATGAGCGTGGCTGAAAAACAGAAGAAGTCCGGCGGGCTCGGCGAGACCGTGAGCGTCATCGTCCAGGCGCTGCTGCTCGCTTTGGTGATCCGGTCGCTGCTGTTCCAGCCGTTCTCGATTCCGTCGGGCTCGATGCGGCCGACGCTGCTCGAGGGCGACTATCTGTTCGTCACCAAGTGGGCCTATGGCTATTCGCGCTATTCGCTGCCGTTCTCACCGGACCTGTTCTCGGGCCGCCTCTTCGGCTCGGATCCCGAGCGCGGCGACGTCGTCGTCTTCAAGTTCCCGCCCAATCCGTCGCTCGACTACATCAAGCGCGTCGTCGGCCTGCCCGGCGACCGCATCCAGATGAAGGACGGCCAGCTCTACATCAACGGCACCGCCGTGCCGCGCGAGAAGGTCGGCCAGATCGACAACCCCGATATCACCGAGGTCAACCGTCCGGTCGACGTCTATCGCGAGACGCTGCCGAACGGCGTCTCCTACGACACGCTCGACCTGACGCCGGATGCGATCGGCGACAACACGCGTGAATTCGTCGTGCCCGAAGGCCACTTCTTCATGATGGGCGACAACCGCGACAACTCGACCGACAGCCGCTTCAATGTCGGCTTCGTGCCTGCCGATCACCTCGTCGGCCGCGCCAACATCATCTTCTTCTCGATCGCCAGCGGCGCAAGCCCGCTCGAGATCTGGAAGTGGCCGACCGAGATGCGCGCCTCGCGCCTGTTCAACTTCGTCCGATAGGCATGGCAGGCAAACGGCTCACCGCCACGGAACTCGCCGACGCGCTGCAACTCCGCACCGGCCATAATTTCCGCGACCATCAGCGCCTGCAACGGGCGCTGACGCATGGCAGCGCGCGCAGCGCCAATGCCGGCGTCGACTACGAGCGTTTCGAGTTCCTGGGCGACCGGGTGCTCGGCCTCGCCGTTGCCGACATGCTTGTGTCGGATTTTCCCGATGCGCCCGAAGGCGAGCTGTCGGTCCGTCTCAACGCGCTGGTCAACGCCGAGGCGCTGGCCCAGATCGCCGACGAGATCGGCCTTGCCGAACTGATCCGCGCCGGCTCGGAAGTGCGCAATCTGGCCGAGCGCAAACGCGTCAACCTGCGTGCCGACGCGCTGGAATCGCTGATCGCCGTCATCTATCTCGACGGCGGGCTGGACGCGGCCAAGCGCTTCATCCACAAATTCTGGAAGCCGCGCGCCAAGGCCGTGGGGGCGGCACGCCGCGACCCCAAGACCGAACTGCAGGAATGGGCGCACCAGGCGTCGACTTCAGTGCCTGCCTACGAGATCGAAAGCCGCACCGGCCCTGATCACGACCCCGTCTTTTCGGTGATCGTGCGGGTCGGACAATTTTTGCCCGCCACCGGCACCGGACGCTCCAAGCGCGAGGCCGAGCAGAGCGCTGCCGCAGCCTTGCTGGTGCGCGAGGGCGTATGGAAGAATGAGGAGACCGCATCGTGACCGATGCCCCTGAAACCACACTGCCCGCAACGGGCGGCACCCGCTCGGGTTTCGTCGCCCTGCTGGGTGCGCCGAATGCCGGCAAGTCGACGCTGGTCAACCAGCTCGTCGGCGCCAAGGTGTCGATCGTCACCCACAAGGTGCAGACCACCCGCGCCATCGTGCGCGGCATCGCCACTCACGACACCGCCCAGATCGTGTTCATCGACACGCCGGGCATCTTCAAGCCGAAGCGCCGCCTCGACACCGCGATGGTGACGACTGCCTGGGGCGGCGCCAAGGATGCCGACCTGATCCTGGTGCTGATCGATGCCGAGCGTGGCATCAAGGGCGATGCCGACGCCATCCTCGAACGGCTCAAGGATGTGCGTCAACCCAAGGTGCTGATCCTCAACAAGGTCGATCGGGTCGATCCCGAAAAGCTGTTGAAGCTGACCGCAACCGCCAATGAGCGCGTCGACTTCGAGCGCACCTTCATGGTGTCGGCGCTGACCGGCTCAGGCTGCAAGGATCTGCTCGACTATCTCGCCAGGCGGCTGCCCGAGGGGCCGTGGTATTACCCGGAAGACCAGATCTCCGACCTGCCGATGCGCCAGCTGGCGGCCGAGATCACCCGCGAAAAGCTCTATCTCAGGCTGCACCAGGAATTGCCTTACTCCTCGCATGTCGAGACCGAGAAGTGGGAAGAAAAGCCCGACGGCTCGGTGCGCATCGAGCAGGTCATCTATGTCGAGCGCGACAGCCAGAAGAAGATCGTGCTCGGCCACAAGGGCGAGACCATCCGCGCCATCGGCCAGGCCTCGCGCATGGAAATCGGCGGCATCCTCGAGCAGAAGGTGCACCTGTTCCTGTTCGTCAAGGTGCGCGAAAACTGGGGCGACGACCCCGAGCGTTATCGCGAGATGGGGCTGGATTTCCCGCGCTAGCGCATTTTCTTGCGCAGCAAGGCACGATCAGTTCAGCCCTGCGATCCTGTGGGCTGCAAAGCCCGCCAGGGCGCTGATCGGAATGGCCGCCGCAGATGGGGCGGCCATGAGCAGCATGGCGATGGCGAACAGAGGATGTTCGCCTGCGATCAGCAGGCCCAACGCCATGAGGGCGGCGACCACGAGCGCTGCGCCCGTCCATATCGCCGCCGAAACCGCTGCAATGATCGAGCCACGGGTTCCAAGGCGCTGGATTGTCCGCCATTTCACAAGTGAATAGGCGCAAAAAATGATCGGCGCGAGCAGCAGCGGCCAAGCCATGATGCCCCACATGCCAAGCCTGTCGCCCGCCCGTAGGGCCAAGTAAAACCCTATCGTCAGCAGAGTATATGTTGCGCAGGATACCAGGGCTCGCCTCACCGCGGAGCCTGCTCTGTTGTTCGCATGGACAGGCTCATTTTGGCCAAACCTCGCAGGCTTTTCCACGCAAGACAGTCTAAGGAACAAGTTCGTGTTGGAGCAACAAGTTCAGCTTGGGCTGGTTACCGATCTGGAACTATCGCTCTCGCAATGCTTTTTCTGAATCGGGGCGAGGTGGTGCGACATGCACATGACCGCCCTTTCATCACTCCCGATCGCCGCGCGCGTAGCGGCCCGGCGATTGCCCGACATGGCGGCTGAAGGCGGTGCTGAAGGTGCTGGCCGAGCCGTAGCCGACCTGGCGGGCGACTTCGTCGAGTGCGATGTCCTTGCCGGCGAGCAGCTTCTTGGCCAGTGCCATGCGCCAGGCCTGCAGATATTCCATCGGCCTGACACCGACGGTGCGGGTGAAGCGGTCGAAGAAGGCCGAGCGCGACAGGCCGGCCGCGCCGGCCAGTTCGGCCACCGTCCACGGCCGCTGTGGATCGCCATGCATCCGCCTGATCGCCCCTGAAATCCTGGCGTCCGCAAGTCCGCTGAGGAAGCCGGGCGCCGAGCCCCTGGCGCGGCTTGCCCTGAGCGCTTCGATCAGAAGAATCTCGACGAGGCGGCCGAGCACCAGCTCGCGGCCGGCATTGTCGCCGCTCGCCTCCTCGCCGACGAGCCGCACCAGCGTCGAAAGCCGCTCGACACCGCTGATGTGGATCATGGCGGGCAGCAGCGACACCAGAAGGGCCGCATCGGGCGAGCCGAAGACGAAATAACCGCCGAGCAGGCGGACATCGGCCGGGCCGTCCTGCCGGCCGTGGCGAACTTCCTCCGTCGGCGCCGGGGTCGTCTTCGGATCGATGCGCCTTGGCGTCACCGGCTCGAAGCCGGACATGGTGAAAGCAGGGGTGGCCGGCAACAGCACGAAGTCGCCCTGTTCGAGCACAACCGGTGCCTCGCCGTCGACGGCGAGACGGCAGCTGCCTTCGAGCACGGCGCAGAAACCGGGCTGGCCGAATTCGGAATAACGCACGCCCCATGCTCCGGCGCCGCTGATCCCCTTCGAGAAGATGGTGCGCGGCTGCAGCAGCTCAATGATTTGGGCGAGCGGATCGGTCGTGAGCACGTCAGTCATATCAGGACTATCGCCAATTAATTATGGACTAGAGATTGATGATAGTCCTGATTTTGGACGGTATTTTTATGGCGTCAACATCACTAGGGAAAAACACCATGAAAACCGTACTGATCACCGGATGCTCCTCGGGTTATGGCCTGGAGATCGCCCGCCACTTCCATGCCGGGGGCTGGAACGTCGTCGCCACCATGCGCAGCCCACGCCAGGACATCCTGCCGCGCTCCGAGCGGATGCGCGTCGTCGCTCTCGACGTCACCAATGAGGACAGCATCGCCGCAGCACTTGCTGCCAGCGGCCCGATCGACGCGCTGGTCAACAATGCCGGCATCGGTCTCGTCGGCGCCTTCGAGGCGATGCCGATGGCGCATGTGCGCAAGCTGTTCGAGACCAACACCTTCGGCGTCATGGCGATGACCCAGGCGGTCATCCCGCAGTTTCGCGCGCGCCGGTCGGGCGTCGTCGTCAATGTGACGTCGAGCGTGACGCTGGCGCCGATGCCGCTGGCCGCCGCCTACACCGCAAGCAAGATGGCGATCGAGGGTTTCACCGGCTCGCTCGCCCATGAACTCGGCGCCTTCGATGTCAGGGTCAAGCTCGTCGAGCCGGGTTATGCCCCGACCACGCGTTTTGCCCACAATACCGAGCTGCGCGTCGAAGATCTCATTCCCGAGGCCTATGCCGGCTTTGCCGGGCCGATCTTCGCCGGTTTTGCGACGCCTGACATGGTGACCAAGGAGACCGACGTCGCCGAAGCCGTGTGGCTGGCGGCAAACGATGTGTCGGGGCAGCTGCGCTTTCCGGCGGGACCCGATGCGGTGGCCCTGGCGCAGGCGGGCTGAGTCAGAGCATGATCCCGAAAAGTGGGTGCCGGTTTTCGGAAAAGATCATGCTCCAACAAGAGTCAGATCGTAGCGCAGCACGTGGTTGGGGTAGAACTGGTCGTCGATCTGGAAGCGGGTTTCGCCGGCCTTGGCAAAACCCTTCCTCAGATAGAAGTCGGTGGCGCGCTGGTTTTCGGCATTGACCGCAAGCCAGACGTCGGGCCGGCCGGTGCCGGCGCAGATGCGCAGTGCCGCCTCAAGCAGCCTGCCGCCGGCGCCCGAGCCCTGGTGGCGGGGCTGGACATAGAGCTTGGCGATTTCGAGATCGGAACAGCCGGGCACAGGGGAGGGGGCGCCCGATGTGATCTGGATGAAGCCGTCGATCCCGACGGTGTTCTGCGAGACCAGGATTGTCTGGTCTGTCCGCGCCAAGATCTCCTCGAAACCGGCGGCGGTGAAATGCTCGAGCGCATAGTCGGCGAAGAAGGCACTGACACCGTTGCGGATGTAGGTGTTCAGCCAGACTTCCAGCCCGAGTGCTGCGAGGCTGGAGGCATCCGTCAAGTTGGCCGGCCTGATCACGTCTCGATCCATTCTGTCCGCTAAGAGCAAGCCGCGAATAAAGGATGCTTTGATGTTTTGGAAGGTGTGATCCTTAAAACTCAATGTTGCCGGTTGAACGATAAAAATGTTCGCGCGAATAGAGCGCCAGAGTCGCTGTTTCGTTGGAACAAGAAAGCATGTGAAACGTTGTTTAGTGTTGGAGTGCGATGAGCGGGCAATGCACCGCTCCGTGAGGTGCACGAGCACTCCCAGGAGACTGACATGGATACCACCACTCTTCTCATCATCCTTATCGTACTTGTTCTGCTGGGCGGCGGCTGGTTTGGCCGCGGTCGCTGGTATTAATCAACGCTTTCAAGAGCGGGCGTGGCGGTAATTTTGCGCTTCTTGTTCGGCAAGACGTCAGCGACGCAGGTCATAGCCTCGTGCTCGCACTCGCATCAACGACTCCGCACGGCTCCAAACGTTGCCCGTTAGCTGCTGCCTGCCGCCAATCGAATGAAGTTGAGGCATGGCTGAACCAGTAATCAAATCCGAAGGCCAAAAGGTCGCCGGAGCTGAAGTCGAAAGCTTTCGGAGGGATCTCGGACCGTTTGTCGTTGCCGCTGAAACGACACGCATGGCGATGGTTTTCACGGATGCGAAAGAGCCCGGCAGTCCGATCATTTTCGCCAATGACGCCTTTCTCCGTCTGACCGGATATTCGCGCGACGAGTTGCTCGGCCAAAGCTTCAACTTCCTGATCGCGGGCGGCACCGACCTCGATTCTCTGGCGCGCATCGAAGCCACTTTCGTGGGCGACGCCAATGGCGGCTCGGAAATCTGCTACCGCCGAAAGAACGGCAGCGAGTTCTAGTCATCGGGTGAAGAATACGCTTGCCACTGTGCAGTCGATTGTCTGGCAGGCGCTGCGAAACACCTCCAATCCCGACGTGATCAGGGACTCCATCGAGTCGCGCCTCTTTGCGCTCTCACGGTCGCATGACCTGTTGACCCGCGAGAACTGGGAAGGTGCGGGGTTGCTCGATCTGATCAAGGCAGCCCTGGAGCCGTTCGGGATCGCAAATGGCAGGTCGCAGCACGTTGTCATCACCGGCAGCAACATCCGCGTCTCACCCAAGGTTACCCTGGCACTGGGCATCGCCTTCCATGAACTTGCGACCAATGCGGTAAAATACGGCGCGTTTTCCAACAATGTTGGGTCCGTCCTGATTTCATGGACGATCGAGCCCTCGCCTGAGGGCGGTCGGCTTGTCGTGCGCTGGCAGGAGAAGGACGGTCCGCCGGTCATGCCACCGTCCAGAAAGGGTTTTGGCTCGCGGGTCCTGGAGCGCGGCCTGGCACACGAACTGGATGGCGCGGTCGATCTCGACTACCGGGTGGAAGGCCTTGTCTGCACGATGGACTTTCCTGCCGCCTGTGGTGTTCGCGATGAATAGGCTGCTTTGTGATGCTCGTCCTCCTCATGATCGAAGACATGCTGGCCGACCTCGGCTGCGTGTCGGTGATCGCTGCCGCCACGGTCGAGCAGGCGCTTGCCCTCATCACGGCGCATGATTTCGATGCCGCCATGGTGGACATGAACCTGAATGGCGACAACACCTATGTCGTGGCCGACGCGCTCGCCGCGCGCGGCGTACCTTTCGTCTTTTCGACGGGCTATAGCGGCCACATGAAGGACGGCTACCGTGATCGGCCGGTCCTGAAGAAGCCGTTCATGGACAAGGAACTGGCCGAGATGTTTGCCCACCTGCTGTCAGGCTGACCGGCAAAATCAGGAAACGCCGCGCCCACTGCTGCTCTGAAAAAGAGCTGGCGTCCTGTTGGGTCCCTGGACGGCCAGCATGCGCAGCCGCTGCCCACGCCACATCAGTAGGCTAGCGTTGGCGTGCGGACCTGGCCCGTGCCGGCGGTGGTTTCGGCGAACGGCTGACAGGTGCAGTCGTCGTCGACTTCAGCAGTTTGCGAAAGCTCGGGCACTCCATATGCGACGGCGCCGGGCAGTCGGCGACGTGGCGGATGACGTCGCGCAGCATCCTGAGCTCGATGATCTGGCGTTCCAACTCCTTGGCCCTTTTGTGCAGTTGGTCGCGCGGAATGTCCGGGCGGTCGTCGCTGCCGAACATGGCCGATATTTCGGGCAGCGAGAAGCCGGCGGCCTTGCCCATGCCGATGAGCGACAGTTTCATCAGCACGTCATGGTCGAACTGCCGCCGCAGGCCATGCCGCGCGACAGAGCGGATCAGGCCGATCTCCTCGTAATAGCGCAGCGTCGACGGCGGCACGCCGGTGCGTTCGACGACCTCGCCGATATCCAGGAAATGCATGCTTGACCTCAAGTTGGCTTGAAGTCGTAGGTTCTGCCTATCGATCGAATTCAGCAAGAGGAAAAATCATGCAAGTCGTTCAACAAACTTTGGAAAGACCGGTCTGGCTGGATGGGCGGGCGGTGGCACTGCTGCTTGCCGCGTCGCTCACCACAATGGCCAATGCGACGATCAGCCCGGCGCTGCCCGGGCTCGAGCGGCTGTTTGCCGACGACCCCAACGCGGCGATGCTGACCCGGCTGCTGGTGCCGGCGCCGTCGCTCGCCGTCGCCCTGTTCGCGCCCTTCGCCGGCCTGGCGGTGGACCGGTTCGGCCGCCGCCTGCTGCTGCTTTGGGGCGTGATCCTGTTTGCCGTCGCCGGCTGCGCCGGGCTGGTCCTGCCCGACCTGCCCAGCATCTTCATGAGCCGCCTCGTTCTCGGCGTGGCGGTGGCATTGATCATGACGGCGCAGACCGCCCTTGTCGGCGACTATTTCAGCGGCGACAAGCGCAGCGCCATGACCGGGCTGCAGATCTCGGCGCGCAATTTCGGCGGCCTCGTCTTCATCTCGCTTGCCGGCTGGGTGGCGGCGAACTCGCCGCGCTGGCCCTTCGCCATCTATGGCCTCGCCCTGGTCTTCCTGCCCCTGATGTGGATGGTCATTGTCGATCCGCCCCGGCGTTTGCAGGCAACGGGTGCCAAGGCAACAAGTGACGCCGCCGGGCATCCGTCATGGGTGCTGCTGCTGTCGCTGCTGGTGCTGCTGCAGGCGCTCACCAACATGATCTTCTTCGTCATGCCGACGCAGATGTCGTTCTTCCTCGACGCGAAGGGATATGACGCCGCGATGATGACCGGCGCGATCCTCGGCACGGTGATGCTGTCCGGCGGCAGCTTCGCACTCATATATCCCAGGGTGCAGCGCGTCACGGGTTATGCCGGCATCTTCCTCATCGGTTATGCCGCGATGGCGCTCGGCTTCCTGCTTTTGCTCCTGGCCGGAACGACGCCAACGCTGTTTGCGGCAGCGGCTTCGATCGGAGCGGGTTATGCGCTTGTGTCGCCGAGCTTCGTTGCGCTGACCCTGGACCTTGCGCCGCTGCGGCGCAGGGGCGTCAGCGGCGGCGTGCTGACGGCGTCGATCTTCATCGGCCAGTTCATCTCGCCGCTGCTGGTCACGCCTTTGATCGCCAGGCATGGCTACGGAACGCTGTTCGGCGGCACAGCGCTGCTGCTGGCGACGATGGCGATTGCGGCGGGAGCGGCCTGCGCCGCTGCCAAGGTCCGCAGACGCTGAGGCATGTCTTCGAAACCGGCGGCGAGCCGATCCGCCGCTGTCGAACAATCAGCGCGCGTTTCGGGCTGCTATGGCGAGGATGGTCTGGAACAGCTCGTCCTTGGCCTCGTCAGGCGTGATGTCGCCGCATGCGGCGGCGAAGGACAGCGCTTCGGCCGCCCCCAGCATCGCCAGAAGTCCTGACGCAGCGATGGTGCCTCCAGGCGCGAAAGGGGCGAGCAGGCTCCGGCACTTCTCCATGAAAACAGCTTCATAGTCGCGCTTGACCCTGGCCAGCTCGGGCGAGCCGGCCAGCGCCGAGATCACGCCGGGGATCTCGCGGCCCTGTTCGAGCACGCAGTCGACATAGGACGCGGCGATGACCATCGCCCGGCTTGGCAGGGTCGGCTCGCTGGCCTGGAAGGCGGCATCCATCAGCGCGGTCTGGTGGGTGTCGAACTCCTGGTAAAGGGCGGCGAGCAAAGCGGGACGCGTGGCGAAATGATCATAGACGACGGGTTTTGCCACGCTCGCCTGCTCGGCCAGCCGGGGCAAGGTCAGCGCCTCGGTGCCGTCCTCGCGGATGATGCCCCAGGATACGGCGATGAGCTGCCGGCGCCGCTCCTCCCGCGACAGGCGGCGGCGCGGTGTCTGTTCCAGCGTTTCAGTGCTTGACGTCATAATGTACCAAAAGTATATACCGAAGGTAGGTTACAAAAAGTATATAAGCTGTGACCGTCGCCCGCAACCACGAAACAGGAATATCGACATGCACGCGCTCATCGTCGTCGCCCATCCCGATCCGCAGTCGCTCAGCCACGGCATCGCAGCACAGCTCGCCGCAGGGGTTGAGATGGCCGGCCATACCTATGAGATCGCCGACATCTCAGCGGAAGGTTTCGACCCGCGTTACACCGCTGGCGACCTTGCCGTTCACCGCCGGGAAGTGGCGCCTGCCGCCGACGTCGTCGCTGAGCAGGCGCGGATCGACCGCGCCGACACGCTGGTTCTGGTCTATCCCGTCTATTGGTGGTCGATGCCGGCTTTGCTCAAGGGCTGGATCGACAGGGTGTTCGCCAATGGCTGGGCCTATGACGAAGGCGCCGGCATCAAGCCGGTGAAGCGGCTGCGTCACCTCAATGTGCATCTTGTCGCCATTGGCGGCGCCAGCACGCGGACCTATGCCCGGCACGGCTATTTCGGCGCGATGAAGACGCAGATCGACCATGGCATCTTCGATTATGTCGGTGCGCCCGTCGCCACCTCGGAGCTTTTGCTCGACACCGAAACACTGGGGGCGGCCGAACATCTGGACGCGGCACGCAGCATCGGCCGCACCCTGTTCGCGGCTAAGAGGCAGAGCGAGGCGGCTTGAAGCGTGGGGCTACAGCACCAAAAGGCCCAAACCGCGCAGCAGCTCGGTCGCCTGGCTTTTCGAGATCGCGGCACCTTTGAGGATCGCCGCTTCGTTGAGCTTCAGCGGGCCGAGGTCGCAGCCGCGCAAATCGGCGCCTTCGAAGCGGCAGGAGCGCAGGCTGGCGCCGCGCAGGCTGCAACCGTCGAAGATCGCCTCGCGGAAATCGCAGCCGGTGAGCTCGGCATCGCTGAAATCGAGATGGTCGAGCGTCTTGCGCCGGAACGAAATCGCCGGCAGCAGGGCGCTGACCATCAGGCATTGCTGGAAGTCGGCGCCGATGAAGCTGCAATGGGCGAAATTCGCCCCAGTCAGCTTGCTCTGGCTGAATGTCGCGCCGTTGAGCCGCGACCGTGTCCAGTCGGTGTTGGAGAGGTCGCAATTCTGAAACTGTGCGTCGACGCCGTCGATGGCCATGAGCCTGGCGCCCGCCATGCGGCAGCCGGTCCAACTGGTGTCGGTCAGCGTCGCAGCCTGGAGGTCGGCACCCGTCAAATTGCAGTCGGCGAATGTGCAGCCGCTGAAGTCGAGCCGCGACAGATCGTGGCCTGCCAGTTGCAGGCCACTGAAGGAGCGCTGCCCCTGGGCGATGAGGTCGACGAGGGCGGTGGCGGGCGGGTCGGCTGGCATGGTTTTTTCGAAACTGTCGCGTCGCGGTGTCGGCGGTTCAGCTTTTCTGCAGCGCGACGTGGACGCCAAGGCCGACGAGCACCGCACCGCCGGCGCGCTGCATCAGCCTTTGGGCGCGGCGCGACCGCTTGAGCCGGTCGGTCATCGCCCCGGCCAAAAGGACGCCGAAGACGTCGGCCAGGGTGAACATCGCATTGACCACGGTGCCTAGGATGAAGAACTGCAGCCAGACCGGAAAGGCCGCCGAAGCGTCGATGAACTGCGGCAGGAAAGCCATGAAGAAGATCGCCGTCTTGGGGTTGAGCACCTCGACGGCGATGCTCTCGACGAAGGCGCGGCGGGCGGATTTCGGCGCGATGGCGGGCAGGTTGCCGTCACCCTCATTCCTGGCGCGGAACATGGCGATGCCGAGCCAGACGAGATAGGCGGCACCGGCAAGCTTGACGACCAAATAGGCCAGCGGCACGGCGTGGAACAGCACCGACAGGCCGGCGGCGGCGGCTATGACGTGAACGTAGCCGCCGAGATGGATGCCGAGTGCCGCCATCAGCCCCGACCAGCGCCCGCGCGCCAGCGTCTGGGCTGCGGCATAGAGCATGGCCGGACCCGGCATGAAGGCGAAGATCGCGGTGGTGGCGACAAAGGCGATCAACAGTTCGGCTGACGGCATGGCAGGCTCCCCGTCGCACCAAAATGGCGCGACCCATGCCGGCAAATTCGCACAGGGCGCGATCGTTCGGTAGGCGAAACCCGTCTGCCAGCCCGGCCTATATTTGGTCCAGCGATCGCGAAGCGCTGTTATGCCGCACATTTGCCGGTTTTTGCTGGCTACGGCTTTCTTCACGAAGTCGTGAGAATCGTGGGACTACACTTTCCGCGCTCACGCTCGTCCAGACGAGACCGAGTATTCACAATGTCATATTTTTCGCAGACGATCGTCGATTTTTGGCGGGCGCAGTTTCTCAACGGCGACATTCTCCACAGCGACGACAATTTTACTGTCGCCGCCGACCCTGATCTCGACGAGGACTGCCGGGTCATGGTGCTGGAGACGATCGATGGTCGGGCCATGGCGGTGGTGACGCCCGAGCTGGCGGCCAGGGTCGGCCTGCGCAAAAGGCAGGGCCTGTCCATCGCCGGCTTTCGCCACGCCCTTGATGGAGCGGGTGTGATGCTGCATGGCGCCGACCGCATCTATCATTTCACCGAGGCGGAGAAGAAGCGGCTGGCACTGGACGAGCCGGTTGTTGGGCCGAGGCGTCTGAGCGCCGAGGATGCGGCGCTGTTTTCAGGTTTCCAGGCGCAGGCGTCGGAGCAGGACCTCGATGGTGCCTCGGTCGAACTCGACCACTGGCTGGTGTTCGGTTCCTTCGAGCAGGACCGTCTTGTCTGTGCCGGCAGCATGTATCCCTGGATGAACGGGCGCGTCGCCGATCTCGGCGTGCTGACGCTCGAGCCCTACCGGGGCAAGGGCCACGCCCGCAAGGTGGTGCGTTCGATCAGCCGGCACGCCTGGGACCTGGGCTATGAGCCGCAATATCGCTGCCAGCTCGACAATGCGGCGTCGATCCTGCTCGCCGGCAAGGCCGGCCTCGAGCTGTTCGGCACCTGGGAGGTGGTTTCGCCCGATTCCGCCGCCTGATCCCGGCGGCGGTCCTCATCGTGGCCGGCTACGGCAAGTGGACGAGCCCGGCCTGTGTCGGCTCGAAGCCGCAGGCATCGAGATAGAAGCCGCGCAGATGCGGATCGAAATCGACGTGAAGCCATTCGCAGCCCGTGTTCCTGGCATTGTCGATCGCCAGCCGGACGAGGGTCGCGGCATGGCCGCGCCGGCGCAGCGGTGCGGCGACCATCGTGTCGAGCAGGAAGGCATGGAGGCCGCCGTCCCAGGCGACATTGACGAAGCCGGCGAGGCTGCCGGATTGCCGCATGCAGACCCAGCCGAGGCTGAACCTGTTGACCTGCGTCCACCAGTCGTCGTCGAAGAGCCGGTGCTCGAAACATGCGGCGTGCAAGGCGTTCAGCTCGGCATTGGCAAAGGCACCGCGCCATTCGAACAGCGGTTCGCTGCCGGTGGCGGGGTCAGCCACGCCAGTCCTCGGCGGCGAGCACCTGCTGGATGACCGACACCAACGTGTCGCGTGCGTCGCGCCGGGTCGCAAAACCGGCGACGGCAATGCCCTTTGCCGGTGCGTAATAGGCCGCAGTGCCCCAGAAGCCGAGATGCGAGTAGACCTCGGCACCGTCGACGGTGTCGACTGATATGCCGAGGCGATAGGTGGCGGCACCGTCGTGGCTGCCCTGGGAGAGCATTTCGCGCAGCGTGTCGGGGCTGTCGAAGACACGGCCTTCGAACAGCGCTGCAAAGAGGGTGGCGAGGTCGCGCACCGACATCACCAACCCGCCGCCGCCATAAAGATCCATCGAGGCGCTGATCCCGGTGGCATCGACATCGCCGAAAAACTGGCGCGCCCGCGGCTCGACGTGCACAGGCTGCGGCTCTGATATCTCCCACCAGCTCGTTGCAAGGCCGAGCCGCTCGAATCCCATCTCGCGCCGGACGGTTGCCGCAAGCGTCGTGCCCGAGATGCGCTCGATGATGTCGCCAAGCAGGATATAGCCGGTGTCGGAATAGCTGAAGCGCGTGCCCGGTTCGCTGAGCGGCGCCGAGAATTTGGCGCCGAGGCGAACCTGCTCTTCGCGCGTCCACAAATGCTGCGGCTCGCGCAGGACGGTGGCAAAGAATTCGGGGGCGTTGGTGTGGTCGACAAGGCCGCCGCTGTGGTTCAGCAGGTGGCGAAGGGTGATCCTGTCGGTGCGGTAGCCGGCGGCAGCGAGCAACGCGTTGAACAGCGGGTCGATCAACCGTGCGATCGGGCCGTCGAGATCGATCAGCCCGCGTTCCCAGAAGCGGAGGATGGTGGCGGCAACGAAGGTCTTTGTGTTGCTGGCGACCCGGAGCGGCGTGTCGAGCGACATCGGTCGGCCGGCTTGTTCGTCGGCCATGCCCGATGCCGTGGCCCAGGGCCGCTCAAGGCCCTGGCCGGTGGCGTAGAGTGCCAGCGGGATCCGCTGGTCACGGACAAGGTCGACAAGCGTTTCCCGGTTCATTCCATATTCCCAGTGGCGACGCGGCCGCATCATGATTCGCGGGTCAGTCTCTCCGGCGGTGCCGGCGAGGCATAGCGCCAGTTGGCGTAACAGCCTGGCCAGCCGTGTCGGCGGCGCGACGAACGTCTCTCCAGTCGGCCTGTATTCTTCGATGTGGGTTTGCTAATATGCTGTCGTTGCCAAGTTGTTCGTGGGGCGCAGGGCGCTTTATGACCGATACCGAATTGCTGGAAAGCCTCGCAAAGATTCGCAGTTACAGCGAAGCCCGTGGATTCGACTTTGCTCTCGACTGGGATCCGTCGATCCTGCTGTCGATACGCGAGGTCATCGGCTTCGTTGCTCTTTTTGGTCATCCAGGCAAAAGCTCATCGGTGCGCCTTGGCGCTTTCGAGCGATCGTCACTGGACGAGCGGACCAGAAACCTGGAGTGGCTGCTGCGCGAGGTGACTGGTCAAGAGACCGGTTCGGCGGCGGATGTGTCCGAATTGCAGCGGTTGCTGTGGGTCGCGGCAAGCAAGCTGCAGCACATCGACGACGGACTTCGCCAGTATCAGCCAGGCGCGGCAAAAGCCCTCGAGGTCCTCGTCGGGGCCGGTTATGTCGCAAGCATGCCAAAGCGTTTTCAGGATCTCCTCGATCGATCGCCCGATGTCGCCCCCGATTTCGGCGGCGACGGGGCAAATGACGGACAGCGCCCGGCCGAGGTCGCCGGTGCGGCTGAGCCGGAGCCCGTTCGAGAGCCTGTTCCGACAGCCGTCCTGGTGGATGAAGGTTACGGCAAGCGGTCACAGCTCTGGCCGCTGCTGTCGCTGTCGGCCGCCGTGATCCTGCTCGCCGCGATGATCCTGGCGCCCACCCTGGGCATTAACCTGCCCCGCTTGTTTGGCGCTGAGGCAGACATTCTTCATGGCGCGGTGGTCGTCGGGCTCTGCATCATCGGCGCCGCCGTGGTGGCGGTGCGGCTGCAGGGCCTGCTTGCCGACCGGCGGGCCATCGAGAGCACTGAGCGAAGTCTCGCCACCGCCAGGCTGGAGGCTGCGCGGATTTCGCGTGGTCTCGGGTATCGTGACGCAGCATCGGGTGCGCAACGGGAGGAGGCTGAAAGCGGCTACGCCTCTCCAGGCGGCTGACCTGCTGTCATGTCCCGCTTTGCCGGATTTCCCCAGGCAGAGTTGTTGAAGGAACGGGCCGCCAGGCGGGCGGAAGTATCAGCCATTTCGGTCGAACTCGACCAGCTCGAGGCCGAGCTGAAGGTCCGCAAGGCGGAACTGCGGTCGGCTGGCCTGTGGTTGGCCGCCGACGGCACCGTCTTCGTGATCGGGATCATCGCTTCGCCTGTCACCGGCGGCCTGTCGCTGGCCATCGCCGCCTATGAGCTGCTGCGCCTGGGAATGGGCGGACTGGACGCAGCACGAATCAGCGGTCCCGTGCGCGAGCTGCAAAGACGCATCCTCGGCTGCCTGCTGAAACTGGAGCAGGCGGGTAGGGAGATCGGCCAGATCGACCGGGAACTGGCGCGCAGGACGAAGTCCTGAGCGAAGGCTCGGCGAGGCGGGGCCGACGGTCTTCACTCCAGCGACGGCGAACTGCCGAGCGACAGCGCCAGCTTGCGCAGCAGCCGCGCGAGTTGCGCCTGCTCGTCCCAGCTCAGGCTTTCGAGCATCAGCGTTTCCACCGCCATGTCGGCCTCGAAGGCCTCGCGGGCACGGGCAAGACCTTCCTCGGTCAATTCGACCGGCAGGCTGCGGCCGTCGCCATCGGACGCGACCTGCCTGATCAGGCCCGCCTTGACCAGCTTGACGATGCGGTTGGTGGCGCCGCCCGACGAGATCATCATCGACTTGTAGAGCTCGGTCGGACGCAGCCGGTAGGGCGGGCCCGAGCGCAGCAGCGTGAACAGCACGTCGGCCTCGCCGGTGTCGAGCCCGTAGGAGGCGAAGATCGCCTCGATCTTGGGCCGGGCGGCAAGCGTGATCCAGCGGGCGCGGCCGAGGATCGCCATGCCGCGCGTGTCGAGATGCGGCAGTTCCCTGGCCCATTGCGCCCGGCGGGCATCGATGCCGTCCTGCAGGCCGTCGCCGGCCAGTTCCCCAATATTCTCGTCGAGATGTCTTGACACTAAGATAATTCCATATTTATCTTAGTGCTAAGATATCTCGGAGATGACCATGACGCAACAGGAAGTTCTTCGTTTGCCGGTGTCCTATGCCGCGCGCTCGCCGCTGATCCTGCTGGCCTTGTGCGGCCTGGTCTTCGCCACCCGCATCATGATCTCCAAGGCGGCGCTGAATGCCGGCATGCAGCCATTCCAGCTGGCGCTGGTCGCCAATGTCGGCGCCGGCATGGTGCTGCTGCCGCTGCTCGCCGCTTCCGGGCAGGGCATTCCGCGCCAGCGCAGCCACATCCTGCTCTATCTGGTGCTCGGCATCATCAGCTTCACCGTGCCGACGGTGCTCGGCTACTACATCGTCGACCGGGTCGGGCCGGCCTACACCTCGACGGTCTATTCGCTGTCGCCGCTGCTGACGATGAGCTTTGCCGCCGGCCTCGGCATCGAGCGCATGTATTTCAGGCGTTTCGCCGGCATCCTGATCGGCCTCGCCGGCATGGCGGCCCTGGTGCAGCAGCAACTGGCCGAGATCGACTTCTCGCAGACTGTCTGGGTGCTGCTCGGCATCATCGTTCCGGCCTGTGCCGCCGCCGGCAACATCATCCGCACGGCGTACTGGCCCAAGGGCTCGTCGGCGCTCGCCTTTTCCTGCGGCATCCTGTTGAGCTCGAGCCTGATGGTGGCGCTGGTGGCACCGTTCTTCGAGGCGCCGTCGAGCTGGGTCTTTTTCGACCGCGACATCCTGTTCTGGATCGGTTGCATGGTCGCGACGTCAGCCTCGTCCTATCTGCTCAACTTCCGCCTGCAGGAGATCGGCGGGCCGGTGTTCTTCAGCCAGCTCGGCTATTGGGGCACCGGCTTCGGTGTGGTGCTGGCGGCCATGCTGTTCAACGACGTGCTGACTGTGCTGTCGGTCGCAGGTCTGGCGGCGATCATCGCCGGCGGCGTGCTGGCCAACCGCAAGCGCGCCTGATCAATCAAACTTCAACGAGGAGAACGACATGTCCTTCCAGGCCTATCTCGACACCATCAAGACCAAGACCGGCAAGGGACCGGAGGAATTGGCCGCACTCGCCGACGGCAAGGGATTTTCCGACGCCGGCAAGCTGAAGGCTGGCGTGAAGGCCGGGCAGATCGTCGAATGGCTGGGCTCCGAGTTCGGCCTCGGCCACGGCCATTCGATGGCGGTCTATGCGCTGCTCAGCGGCAAGAGGAAGCCCGGCGACAAGTAGCTGTCGCCGTCTGCTGGACACTCGTCTGGCTGCGAGATCAGGCATCCGGGCGCAGGCGAAACCTGCGCCCGGCCCGCACTATCCCTTTTTGTTCAGCTGCTCGACGCTTTCCTTCGTGTTGGCGATGATGTGCTCGAGCTTTTCGTGCATGGCACGCCCGGCCTGTTCGGCCTTCGCCACCACGTCGGATCCGTCGACCCGGACATGCTGGCCAGATTTCACGACCAGGACGCCGTCAACGATGACGGTGTCGACGTTGCGTGCGCCTCCCGAGAAGACCAGGGAGAAATACGGATCGATCACCGGCGCGATGTTGAGATCGGTCTTGCGGACCAGAATGATGTCGGCCTTCTTGCCCGGCGTCAGCGAGCCGATCTCCCGATCGAGGCCGAGGGCCCTGGCGCCTCCGAGCGTAGCGATTTCAAGGATCCGTTTCGGCTCAAGCGTCCGGTCGACGTCGGCACGCTGCTTGTGGGACCATTGCAGCGCCCGCATGACGGTGAAGAAGTCGGCGGTCGCCATGGCGCTCGACGCGTCGACGGACAGGCTGAGGCTCGCACCCAACTGCTCGAGCTCGGCGAACTGAATGTAGCCATTCCTGACCGTCGAGTAGGGGATCTCGATCGCTGGCGACATCGAGAACTGCACGTTCTTGGCAACGAGCGTGTTGCGCTCTTCTTCGGTCAGTCCTTGGGTATGGATGAAGAGGATATGGGGCCCAAGCAAGTCGTGCTTGTCCATGAAGGCAACCAGCCCGTGGGCGGTATTGCCGTAGTGGAGCGAAATTGGCAATCCGAGCTCTTTTGCAAACCGCGCTTCTGCGACGAACTTGTCGTCGTCGCCGCCGCTTTTCAGGATGTCCGGGGCGGGCGTCTGGAGGTTGACGCCGATCGTGATGAGGGGGTGTCCTGTGGCCCACTGCTTGCGCACCGCTTCGACGCCGTTGGTGTCGAGGCGTTCTCCGCGGCCTGGCGTTCCATAGGAGTACCGAGTGCGGACTCCGAGATCGATCGAGGCGCGTATCTCGGCGTTGGCGTGCTCGACCGAACGGGTGTTGTGGCAGAAGTTGTTGATGCAGGTGGTGCCGGAGAGAACCGCTTCCAGAAGCCCGAACCTTGCCGAAGCGGACGCGTCGTTCGGCGTGCACAGCGGGGCTGCCCTGTTGGTCGTCGGGAAGTAACCCCGGACCGGATCGTCGCCTCTTATCGAACCGCGCAGGAAGGCATTCCAGAGATGGGAATGTGTGTCGACGAAGCCAGGCATGACGATCATGTCGGTGGCATCGACCGCCTCGATCCCCGCAACACTCAGTTTCTCGCCGACCGCAACGATCCGGCCATCCTTGACGTGAACCTCGCCGCTGGCGAAATCACCAACGTCCCCATCCATGGACAGGATGTGACCGGCGCGAATGACGAACTCGTTGCCCAATGCCGGATTTCCGGCTGCAGCGCCCTTGGTCTGCGCACTGCTGCCGACGGGCGCGGCAGCGGCGGCGCCCATGGCCAGCGTTGCCTTCAGAAACCCACGACGGCCGATCTTCAATGCAGGTGCTCCGCTATCCGTGGAACCGGAATGGCTCATAAAGTTCCTCCCAATCAGCACTCAAATTATTTTGAGCTTAAATTTTTTAAGTCTAAAATAACCTAGCGTCAATGCAGGTGTCCCTGCGCTATGGAGAGGCTCATGAGGTGGCCGAACAGGCTCGCGGCAGGCTGCGGGGTGCCATGCCAGCCCTCTCATTTCCACGTCGGTTCGGCCAGCACCGCCGCAACGAAATCGCGCAGGCCGGCGGCGACAAAATCCTCGACCCGCCCCTGCGGGTCGAAACCCCACCACAACAGCGAGCCTTGCCACTGCGAGGCCATCAACAGGCCGATGCCCATGGGCGCTGCGGCAACAGCTGTGAAGCGCTCGTCGAGGGCGGCCGACAGTGCCGCCTTCCAGGCAGCGCCGCGCGCCCTGAGCACGGGATCGCGCAGATCCTCGCGCAGCACCAAGAGACCTTCGGCATAGGTTTCGATGCCGCCATAATCCGACAGGCCGACAAGCAAGGCGATTGCACCCTCGGGCGTTTTCGGCGTCGAGGCGGCGAGCGCCGCCGTCTTGGCGTCGAGCCCGTCCCAGGCATGCAGAAGCGTTGCCTGCTTGAGCCTGGCTTTGGTCCCGAAGCGCTGCACCAATGTCGCCGGCGACAGGCCGCAGGCGCGCCCCAGGCTTTCGAAGGTCAGCGCGTCGGGGCCATGCTCATGCAGCAGCCGCGAGCCAGCGACCAGGACCTCTTCGTCGGACAGGGTTTTACGGCGGGGCATCTTGACCTTTATTTATAAACGAATATTCATTTATATATCGCTTCGAAGCCGATGACCAGCCTGCGAAAGAAACACTCTCGGGAGAGATCGATGACACTGCAAGGAAAAGTAGCGCTCGTTGCCGGCGGCAGCCGCGGCGCGGGCAGGGGCATTGCCACGGAACTGGGCGCGGCCGGCGCCACCGTCTACGTCACCGGGCGGACGACGCGCGACCACCAGTCCGAATACCAGCGGCCGGAGACGATCGAGGAGACGGCGGAGGCCATCGAGGCGCTTGGCGGCACGGGCATTGCGGTGCGCGTCGACCACCTCGTTTCCGACGAGGTGCGTGATCTCGTCGCGCGCATCCGCAAGGAACAGGGTCGTCTCGACATCCTGGTCAACGACATCTGGGGCGGCGAAAAACTGTTCGAGTGGAACAAGCCGGTGTGGGACCACAATCTCGACAACGGTCTCAGGATGCTGAGGCTGTCGATCGACACCCATCTGATCACCGCCCATCACGCGCTGCCGCTGATGATCGAAAAGCCCGGCGGGCTCCTGGTCGAGGTCACTGACGGCACCGCCGAATACAATGCGGTGAACTATCGCCTGTCACCCTTCTACGACCTGTGCAAAGCGGCGGTGCTGCGCATGGCCTGGGCGCATGCCAAGGATCTTGCCCCGCATGGCGCGACCTCGGTGGCGATCACGCCGGGCTGGCTGCGCTCGGAAATGATGCTGGAGCATTTCGGGGTCACCGAAGCCAACTGGCGCGACGCGCTTGAAAACGTCCCGCATTTCGCCATTTCCGAGACGCCGCGCTTCGTCGGCCGTGCGGTCGCGGCCCTTGCGACCGACCCCGATGTGGCGCGCTGGAACGGCCAGTCGCTGTCGAGCGGCGGCCTGGCGCAGATCTATGGCTTCACCGACCTCGACAACTCCCGGCCCAACGCCTGGCCTTACGTCGTCGAGGTGCAGGATGCCGGCAAGCCGGCCGACACGACAGGTTATCGCTGACCCCGCATTCCAGCTCCCGCCAGTCCGACCGCGTGGCGAAGGCCGGCCGGCGGCGCTATCATGGCGTCGCCTGATGGGGGATGCGGTCATGGGTGCCAGTCTGGAAAATCTCGCGACGCCGAGCCTGATCCTCGACGAGACGATCATGCTCCGCAACATCGAGCGGCTGGAGCGCCGGCTGGCCGCGCTCGGAGTGTCGGCGCGGCCGCATCTGAAGACGGTCAAGTCGGTCGACGCGGCCAGGCGCGTGCTGCGCAACGCCAAGGGCGCGACGGTCTCGACGCTCCGGGAAGCCGAGGTCTTCGCCGAGGCCGGCGTCACCGACATCCTCTATGCCGTCGGCATTGCGCCGCAGAAATTGCCGCGCGTGCTCGCCATCAGGGCCAAGGGCTGCGATCTGGTGGTGGTGCTCGACTCGCTTGACCAGGCGCGCGCCACAGCCGAGGCCTCGCGCAAGGCGGGGCACGCGATCCCCGCTTTGATCGAAATCGACTGCGACGGCCATCGATCCGGCCTCGCGCCTGACGACCCTAAGGTCGTCGAGATCGCCAGGATCCTTGTCGACGGCGGTGCTGAACTGCGCGGCGTCGTCACCCATGCCGGCGAGAGTTATGGCGCGCGCGGCGAGGCAAGCCTCATCGCTTTCGCCGAACGGGAGCGCGACGCCGTGGTCGTGGCGGCAGCACTGCTTGGTGATGCCGGTTTCGCCTGTCCGGTGGTCAGCGTCGGGTCGACACCGACGGCGCATTTCGCCCGCAACCTCATTGGGGTGACCGAGCTGCGCGCCGGTGTCTATGTCTTTTTCGACCTGGTGCAAACAGGCATCGGCATCTGCGGGCTGGAGGATATCGCGCTGTCGGTGCTGACCACTGTCATCGGCCACCAGCACGAGCGCGGCTGGATCATGATCGATGCCGGCTGGATGGCGCTGTCGCGCGATCGCGGCACCGCGTCCCAGACGATCGACCAGGGATATGGCGTGGTCTGCGACATCGACGGCCAGGTGCTCGACGGCCTCATCGTGACTATCACCAACCAGGAGCACGGCGTCATCGCCCTCCGGCCGGGCAGCGGGGCGAAACTGCCCGACATGCCGGTCGGCACGATGCTGCGCATCCTGCCCAACCACGCCTGCGCCACCGCGGCCCAGTTCGACGGCTACCATGTCCTCACCACAAGTGGCGGGCTCGACTACTGGACACGCTTCCGCGGCTGGTAAGGGAATTGTCCCGCAGTTTCGCGCCGAGCCGGTCTTGACCATATCCCCTCCGGGGGGATAGCAATTGGGCATGTCAGAACATACTCATACCTCCCATCCCGACACCATCAAGCGGCTGAAACGGGCCGAGGGCCATCTGCGCGGCATCATCGCCATGATCGAGGCGGGCCGGCCGTGCCTCGACATCGCCCAGCAGCTTCATGCCGTCGAAAAGGCCGTCGGCCAGGCTAAGCGCACCTTGATCCAGGATCATCTCGACCATTGCCTGGAGGATGCGGTCGGAAGCCTGCCGCGCGCGCAGCGCCAGTCGATCGACGCGTTCAAGGAAATCACCAAATATCTTTAGGTCACGCCGGCCGTTCTGCCGCCGCGCCCGATGCCGAAGACCTGACTGGCCCTTGGGCCGCCTGTTATCGCCAGAGCCCGTCTCATGCTTCAGATCCTGTCCAACCGAACCTATCGCCATCTGTTTGCAGCGCAACTGATCGCGCTGCTCGGCACCGGTCTTGCCACCGTGGCGCTCGGGCTTTTGGCCTATGAGCTGGCAGGACCGGATGCGGGTGTCGTGCTCGGCACCGCGCTGGCGATCAAGATGATCGCCTTCGTCCTCGTCGCACCTGTGGCCGCAGCCTTTGCCGAGCGGCTGCCCAGGCGGTCGCTGCTGGTCAGCCTCGACCTTGTACGCGCGGCGGTGGTGCTGCTTTTGCCCTTCGTCACCGAGGTCTGGCAGGTCTATGTGCTGATCTTCGTGCTGCAGTCGGCCTCGGCCGGCTTCACCCCGGCATTCCAGGCGACGATTCCCGACGTGCTGCCCGATGAGAAGGACTATACGCGGGCGCTGTCCCTGACCCGGCTCGCTTATGATCTGGAGAGCCTTGTCAGCCCCATCCTGGCGGCAGCGCTTTTGACACTGGTCAGCTTCCACGATCTGTTCGCCGGCACGGTCATCGGTTTTCTTGCCTCCGCAGCCCTCGTGGTCTCGGTGACGCTGCCGAGCCCGAAACCGTCGGTGCCGCGCGGCATCTATGAGCGCACGACGCGCGGCCTGAAGATCTATCTGGCGACGCCAAGGCTGCAGGGACTGCTGGCGGTCAGCATGGCGGTGGCGGCCTCGGGCGCGATGGTGATCGTCAACACCGTCGTCATCGTGCAGGGCGAGTATGGCCTGACGCAGAAGGCGACCGCAGTGGCGCTCGCCGCCTATGGCGCCGGCTCGATGACGGCAGCACTGATGCTGCCCAGAATTCTCGACCGGGTGCCGGACCGCTCGATCATGCTGGCGGGCATTTCCCTTCTGGCTGTCGGGCTTGTTTCCGGCACGCTGGTCCAGGGTTTTGTGTCGCTGCTGCCGCTGTGGTTCCTGCTCGGCCTCGGCTATTCAATGGCGCAGACGCCGGCGGGCCGGCTGCTCCGGCGCTCGTCGCATGCCGAGGACAGGCCGGCGCTGTTTGCCGCGCAATTCGCGCTGTCGCATGCCTGCTGGCTGGTCACCTATCCGCTGGCCGGCTGGCTCGGCGTTTCGGTCGGCCTGCCCATGACCTTCGTCATCATGGCCGGCATCACGGCTGCGGCGGTCGCCACGGCTCTCTCGCTGTGGCCGTCATCTGACCCCGACATCGTCGACCATCACCATCATGGCCTCGCCGATGACGACCCGCACTGGAGCGAAGGCGGACACCGTCATGGCCACCGCCATGCCCATGGCTTCGTCATCGACACTTTGCACCAGCAATGGCCGCGCCACGGCTGAGGCGCCAAGCGCGCGTGCCGCAGTGACTTTGCGGCGGCATTGTGGCATGGCGCTGACATGAAGGGGATGCGGCTCATCTTGCGGGACAGGCTGTCGGCTGGCGCCATCGCCGGCATGATCGCCTTCATGCTTGTGTTCCAGGCGCTGCTTTCGGGTTTTGCCTCCGGCGCCATGGCCGCCTCCGCCGCTGATCCGCTCGGCGTCATCTGCACCATCGAGGGCATGGGCCCGGCCGGCGGCGACAAGCAGCCCGCCCGCAGCCCGGCCGACTGTCCCTGCGGCACGCTCTGCCAGCTGGCGGTCGCGACGACGCCCGGCCTGCCGGGCGGGCAGCTTGCCTTCATTCTCGAACGGCCCGAAGCCGCCGGCACCGTCATTGCCGAACAAAGCCTGCCGGCACCTCAAGGCCAACGCGGCCTGATCGCCGAGGCGAGGGCGCCTCCGTCCTTCTCCGTCTGACGTCGAAACCTGCCGACCCGCGCGGCCGGCATTTCCACCGATATGGAGAAAAAAATGTCCGATACGACCCTCGGACGGGAGAACGCCGTCGCGCGCTCCGCGTCCAACCTCTACCGCGCCGTCTGGCGCTGGCACTTCTATGCCGGGCTGATGGTGCTGCCCTTCATGATCACGCTCGCCGTTTCAGGCGCGCTCTATCTGTTCAAGGACGAGATCGACACGGCAGTCTATTCCGAACTCAAGCGTGTGACCGTCGCGCAGACGAAAGTCTCGCCCGAAATCATGGTCGATGCCGCCCTCGCCAACTATCCCGGCACGGCGGTGAAATATCTCGACCCGGCGACCCCTGAGAGTTCGGCCGAGATCACCGTCGCCACAGCCGATTTTGGCAAGCTCGCCGTCTATGTAAACCCTTATGACGGAGCCGTGCTCGGCGCCTTGCCCGATCGCGGCACCATCATGTGGACCATCCGCTATCTGCACAGCCTGAAATATTTCGGCGACGGCGCGCGTATGGTGATCGAACTCGCCGGCGGCTGGTCGATCCTGCTTGTCGGCACCGGCATCTATCTCTGGTGGCCGCGCGGCAAGAAGGGTGTCGTCACCGTGCGCGGCAAGCCGGAAAACCGCATGTTCTGGCGCGACCTGCATGCGGTGACCGGCCTGTTCGTTGGCGTCTTCATCGTCTTCCTGGCGATAACAGGCATGCCATGGTCGGGCGTCTGGGGCGAGAAGGTCAATGAATGGGCCAATGGCAGCAATTTCGGCTACCCCTCCGGCGTGCGCGTCGACGTGCCGATGTCGGGCGAACATCTCGACCATGTCGCCAAGACGTCGTGGTCGCTGGAGCAGGCCAGGCTGCCGGAATCGTCTGCTGCCGCGGGCACGCCGATCGGGCTGAACAGGGCCGTCGAGACTTTTGACAGGCTCGGGCTGCATCGCGGCTATACGGTGGCGATCCCAGGCAAGCCCACTGTCGTCTACACCGGCTCGGTCTATCCTGACGCTGCCAGCCAGCAGCGGGTGATCCATCTCGACCAGTATAGCGGCGAGCCGCTGATCGACATGGGTTTTGCCGACTACGGCCTCGGCGGCAAATGGATGGAGTGGGGCATCTCGGTGCATATGGGCCAGGAGTTCGGCCTGGTCACCCAGCTCGTGCTGCTCGCCGCCTGCCTCGGCATCGTGCTTCTGGCCGTCTCTGCCGGGGTGATGTGGTGGAAGCGCCGTCCCGCCGGTTCGCTCGGCGTGCCGCCGCTGCCCGAGGACCCGAAAGTGTTCCGCGGGCTGATCGCCATCCTCGCCATTGGCGGCATCGCCTTTCCGCTCGTCGGCATTTCGCTGCTGGTGATGCTGGCGCTCGACTGGGCGGGAATGCGGGCGATGCGGCCACGCTTCGCCTGACATGCTTTGCCTGGCAGGGGGGCGGCCGCCGCTTGATCGGCGGCGGCCGCCTTGGCGCAGCTCAGTCGTCGGGCTAAGCTCACGCGCCGGCGTCATCGGCCGGGAGCAAGCGAGGACCAACATGCGGAGAGCATTTCTGGCAGCACTGCTGACGCTGACCATCGCCACGCCTGTGATGGCGACCTCGGGGCCGGGCTGCCTTGTGGTGGTCAATGTCGCTGGCAATGATGCGCTCAACATGCGGGCGCGGCCCTCGGCCAATGCCCGCATCGTCGACGTGCTGCCGCCTGAGACGCACGGCATCATCCATCTCGACGCCGCCTGCCGGCCGGCGAGCGCCCCTTGGGCGAGCCGCTGGTGCCCGGTCACCCATTACAATGGCGACCGCACCACCAAGGGCTGGGTCAAGGCGCGTTTTGTCCGCGACAGCGACTGCCCGTAAGGCTCGAACGGCTTTCGCCAGCAAGCTGGACCAACCGGCTTTGCTTGACCCGTGGCCTGTCCTGGGGCACTGACGCCGTCCCGAAAAAGCCCTCGATCCAGGACTGGCCCAAGACCGGGATCGGTCCAAGGTCAAGGCTGGGCCAAGACAAGAACAGGCAAGACAATGACAACCGGCAAGCATGGCGGCCATGCAGGCATCGCCTTTGCGCTCATCGTGACAAGCACCGTGCTCGGCATCGCCGGCACCGACCTCGTGCTGCCGGCCGTGCCTGGCTTGCCCGAGGTGCTGGGCGGCACCTATGCCCAGGCGCAATTCGTGCTGGCGGCCTTCGTCACCGGCGCTGCAGTTGGCCTGCTGGCCTTCGGCACGCTCGGCGCGCGTTATGACCAGCGCCGCTTGCTGGTCGGCTCGCTTGTCGCCTATGGCCTGGTCTCGGCGCTGGCCGGCTTCAGCACCTCGCTCGACATGCTGATCGGCCTGCGCTTCCTGCAAGGGGCGGCGGGATCGGCCGCGGCGGTGTTCGCACCGGGCATGATCCGCGCGCTCTATGGCGACGAGCGCGCCATAGGCAAGCTCGGCCTGCTCGGAAGCATCGAATCGCTGACCCCTGCCTTGGCGCCGGTAGCCGGTGTCTGGCTGTTGTCGGTCGCCGGCTGGAATGCCTCGTTCGAGGTCATCGCCGCACTCGCGCTGCTGCTTGCCGCGGCCGTCGCCACGCTTGGGCGGCACCTGCCCGCTGTCGTCAGCGGCCGCCGCAGCGGCGGCTATGCCCATCTGCTGCGCAACGCCACCTTCCTGCGCTATGCGGTGAGCCATGCCTTCACCCTGGGGGCTCTTCTGGTGATCGTCTTTGCCGCACCGACGGTGTTCGTCGCGGCCCTTGGCGCAGGGCTCAGCGATTTCATCGCCATGCAGCTGACCGGCATCGCCACCTTCATCGTTGCCGCCAATGCCACCGGCAGGCTGACGGCGCGTTTCGGCGCCGAACGGATGATCTGGTTCGGCACTGCACTTTCAGCCCTCGGCGGCGTGGCGATGCTCGCCTATGCGCTGATCGGCGGGGCGAGCACGCTGGTGGTGACCGCACTGTTCGTGCCGTTCAACTTCGGCCTCGGCTTCCGTGGTCCGCCCGGCTTCCACCGCGCGGTGGTTGCCGCGCATGGTGACGATGCCCGCGGCGCAGCCCTCGTGGTTGTCGCCATCCTCGGCACGACGGCGGCCGGCACGGCAGTCGTCGCGCCCTTCATCACGCTTGGCCTGTTGCCGCTGGCGCTCGCCGCAGCGGCACTGGTGTTGGGCGCGTTGCTGCTGCTGGCACTGATCCCGCCGCTGCCCGAGCGCTGAGCCGCCGGGCCTGGTTCCGGCCAACCGTCTTGGCCAGCCATAGTTCTTGATTTCGTCGCTCAACCGGCTGATGGTCCGGCCATGGAGTGGCGCGACGAAGGAATCATCCTCGGCACCCGCAGGCATGGCGAAACCTCCGCCGTGCTGGAGGTGATGACGCGCGCCCATGGCCGGCATCTCGGCCTGGTGCGCGGCGGCCGCTCGCGCAAGCAGCAGCCGGTGCTGCAGGCCGGCAACCGCGTCGAGCTGATCTGGCGCGCCCGCCTCGACGAACATCTCGGCACCTTCCAGGCCGAGCCGATCGAGCTCAACGCAGCCAGGCTGATCGACAGCGCGGTTGCCGTCTATGCGCTGCAGACACTCGCCGCCCATCTCCGGCTGTTGCCCGAGCGCGACCCGCATGCCGGCCTCTACGAGACGCTGGCGATCCTGATCGAACATCTGAGCGATGCCGACGCCGTCGGCGAACTCGTCGTGCGCTTCGAGCTGCTGGTGCTCGATGAACTCGGCTTCGGCCTCGATCTCACCGAATGCGCCGCCACCGGCGCGCTCGAGGAGCTGACCTATGTCTCGCCGAAGTCGGGCCGCGCCGTGTCGCGCGCCGCCGGCGAGCCATGGCGCGACAAGCTGCTGCCGCTGCCACATTTCCTGCAGCGCGGGGCGCGGCAGGGCGCCGACCTCAAGGCCATCGAGGATGCCTTCCGGCTGTCGAGCTTCTTCTTTGCCCGCCATGTCTACGAGCCGCGCGGCATCGAGCCGCCGGATGCGCGCGGCGGGCTTCTGACGGCGCTGCGGAAATTCCACGCCGCCCGAGCCATCTCGCCCGGCGCGATTTCCCATGGAGACACTGCCGCATGAGCGAAGTCGAACTGTTCCCCGGCCTGGTGTCTCCGCTTGGCCTGGGCACGATCCCGCATGAGGACGTGCATCTCTATTCCGGCACCGAGCTTTTGCAGCGCGTCGTCGACGGGCTCTACCCCGCGCCGCCGATCGCGGCTGCGATGAATTTCGGCCTGACCGAGGTCGAAACGGGCCGCGCGGTGTTTCGTGGGCTGCCAGGCGACCGCCATCTCAACCCGCTCGGCACGGTGCATGGCGGCTGGGCCGCGACCTTGCTCGATTCGGCGCTGGGCTGCGCCGTGCACAGCACGCTGGACAAGGGCGAGGCCTACACGACTGTCGAGTTCAAGGTGAACCTGACCCGGCCGATCACGCCGAAAACCGGTGAAGTGGTCTGCGAGGGCAGGGTGATCCACAAGGGCCGCACGCTTGCCGTGTCGGAAGCGACGCTGAAGGACAAGGACGGCAAGCTGCTCGCCTTCGGCACCGAAACATGTTCGATCTTTCCGGTCGCCAATCTGGCGGCGCGGTAAGCCGGCCAATCTGAGGGGGAACGGCCATGCTTGAGAGCCTGTTGGGCGTCATCGCCATCGTGGCGCTGTTCATCATCATTTCGAAGCAGCAGAGCCGGCTCGGCCTGCTCGAGCGCGAGTTGGGCGCGCTGCGCTCGCTGGTGCTGTCGGGCGCCGCACCGGCGCCTGCCGCCAAAGCGGCGGAGGCCAGGCCGGCGGAGGTCAGGCCGGCGGAGGTCGCGGCCGAGACGGTGAGCGAGGTGCCCGAGGCGCCGGCGGCGGCTGAACAGCCCACCGCGGCAGCGGCGCCGGAAACGATACCGGAGACAGCCCCTGCCGAAGAGCTTCCCGTGGCGGCGAATGTCGAGGCGGATGCGGCAGCTTCCGGGCCGTGGGCGGCCGCTCGCGCCGCGCCGGCACAGGCAGCCGCGCGTGCTGCGCCCGACATTGAAACAACGCTCGGCACCCGCTGGGCGGTGTGGGTCGGCGGCCTGGCGCTGGCCTTCGGCGCCGTGTTCCTGATCAAGGTTTCCATCGAATCCGGCATCTTCGGTCCCGGCCTGCGCTTGAGCATGGCCGCACTGCTCGGACTGGTGCTTGTCGGCGGCGGCGAATTCATCCGCCGCACCGGCTACCGCGTGCCGATCCAGAATGGCTCCAATGCCTATATTCCGGCGATCCTGACGGCGGCGGGCGCCTTCACCCTGTTCGGCACCATCTATGCCGCGCATGGCATTTACGGCTTCATCGGCGCCGGCCCGGCCTTCGTGCTTCTGGGCATCGTCGGTGTCGCGACGATTGCCGCGGCCCTTGCCCACGGCCAGGCGCTGGCCGGGCTCGGCCTTCTCGGCTCGATGGTGACGCCGGTGCTGGTGGCATCTACGGCGCCGAGCTACTGGGCGCTGTTCGGCTATCTCGCCATCGTCCTGGTGGCGACATCAGCCGTTGCCCGTATCCGCCGCTGGTCGCTTTTGATGGGCGCTGCCTTCATCGGCACCGGCCTGTGGACGCTGCTCTATCTCGCCGACGCCCCGCTGGCGAGCTTCGCCGTCGTGCTGTTCATCAGCGCGGTGACGCTGGGCGCGCTTGCGTTTGTGTGGCTCGGCCGCGACGAGGAGCCATCGGCGCTCGACTGGCCGTCCATGGTGCCGGCCTTTTTCGTCGCCGTGACCGCCGTCGTGCTGTTCATCCACCCGACCTATGCCTCGCTTGGCGGACCGCTGCGCGGCACCATCCTTCTGGTCGGCATGCTGGCGGTGGCGCTGTATCGCCCGCAAGCCTTGTCCTTGCTGTTTGCCGCAGGCATCGCCTCGGTGCTGGTCTATCTGCGCAACGCGCTGGGCGGCACCTTCGACCTCGACCTGCCGATCGGCGCGCTGACCGTCGAGGGGCTGCCGATCGAGGTCGCCGGCTCGTCGCTGACGCCGATCGGCTGGCTGCTCGGGCTGGTCTTTGCAGCGGCCGGCCTGTGGAACGCACGGCGCGAGGTCGTAGCAGCTCCTTGGCGTGCGGCGTCCTGGGCCGGCTGGGGCGTTGCCGTGCCGCTGGCGGTGCTGTTCTCGCTCTGGCTCGCTTATGGCAATCCCGACCGCGATCTCCTGCGCGCGCTTCTCGCCGTTGCCATGGTTGCCGCCTTCGTTGCCGGCGGCGAATGGATCGCCCGCAGCGAGCAGCCGCCGCTGGCCGGAGGGCATGCCGTGTCCTTCGCCCTTGGCGGGGCAGGGGTGTCGCTGCTGCTCGCCCTGCATATGGGTTTCGGCTCGGGCTGGACGACGGTGCTGCTGGGGGCTGCCGCCGCACTGCCGGCGCTGGCGACCAGGCAGCGCTCCTATCCGGTGCTCGGCTGGCTGAGCGTGGCTGCGGCCGTTGCCGTGCTGGCGCGCATCGCCTTCGACCCGACCATCGTTGGCGCCGACGTGCTGGGTACCACGCCTGTGTTCAACTGGATCCTGCCGGGCTATGGCATCCCGGCGGCAGCCTTCGGTTTTGCCGCCTGGCAACTGGCGCGCACCACCAATGGCCGGCCGCGGCTGGTGATGGAGGCGGTGGCGGCATTGTTTGCGCTTTTGACGCTGGCGATGCTGGTGCGTCACGCGATGAATGGCGGCGTCATCACCTCCGACGTGCCGACGCTGGCCGAACAGGCGATCTACACGCTGATCGCGCTTGGCGGTGGCGCCATGCTGGTGGCGCTCGACATGCGCTCGCCGAGCCCGGTGCTGCGCTACGGCTCGCTCGGCATCGGCGTCGTGTCGGTGCTGTCGATCGTCGGCCAGCACTTCCTGGTGCTCAATCCGCTGTTCACCAACGAAAACACCGGCACCATCGTCTTCTTCAACCTGTTGTTCCTCGCCTATCTGCTGCCGGCGGCCGCCGCTGCCGGCCTCGCGCTTTATGCCCGCAACAAGCGGCCGCACTGGTATTCGGCGATGCTGGCGCTGGTCGCAGCCCTGCTGGTCTTTGCCTATGCCACGCTGTCGGTCCGGCGCCTGTTCCAGGGCGAGCATATCGGCATGTGGGCCGGGCTGGGTCAGGTCGAGACCTACAGCTATTCGGCGCTGTGGCTGGTCATGGGCGTCGGTCTGCTCGTCGCCGGCGTGACGCTGAAGTCGCAGGTCCTGCGCATCGCCTCGGCAGCGCTGATCTCGATCGCGGTGGCCAAGGTCTTTTTGTTCGACATGTCCGAACTGGAAGGCGTGCTGCGGGCGCTGTCCTTCATCGGCCTGGGCGGCGTGCTGATCGGCATCGGCCTGTTCTACCAGCGCCTGCTGACGCGGGCGGCACGCTGAACCTGTCGGGCCGGCGTGTCAGCGCCGGCCTCGCTTCCAGCGAGCCAATCTTCACGACGCGTTGCCTTCAGCTGCGGTTCGGTTGATCCCGGGCCGCCGCCTGTCCGCGCGTGTCAGCCCAAGAAAGGCTTAATGAAGATTACCGAAAGGTTACCGCTAAATAGTTGATTTTATTATATTCGATGCAATGTTGCTGCAATGCAGAAGGCTCAGGTTACGCTCGCAACCAATGATATGGTGCACGGGACTTGGCCGGCGGGTTCTCCCCCCGTTGCCGCTGCGTCGAGGCCCCGTCAACGGGCTGCGAGGCTTTGCTTCGCAGCCCCACGCAAATGTCGGAGCAAGATCTATCATGTCCACGCGAAATCTGTTTTTCGTCGTATTCGCGGGCCTCGCGCCTTTCGCCATGCCTGCAATGGCCGCTGATATCGCCCAGAACTATGAGGCGCCGCAGGACTTTTCCAACCAGGCCTATGACTGGTCGGGCACCTATGCCGGCGTCCATCTCGGCTCGGCCTCCTCGGGCTTCCCGAACCCGTTTGCCGACAAGAGCGGCTGGCAGCTCGGCGGCCAGGTCGGCACCAACTTCCAGTCCGGCTCGATGGTCTATGGCGCCGAACTCGAAGGCAGCTACTCCAAGGGTTCGAAATACAATCTCGGCGGCGGCGCCGAATTGCAGCGCACCTGGAACGGTGCGGCCAAGGTCCGCGCCGGTGTCGCGCTTGACCGCACGCTGGTCTACGGCACGGCCGGCTACTCGATGGCCAAGTTCAAGGGCAAGGGCAACGTCATATCAGACGACAAGTGGGAAGGCGGCTACCTTGTCGGCGGCGGCATCGAACAGGCCTTCGACGGCGGCCTCAGGGCCCGTGTCGAGTACAACTACGTCAACTACGGCGACGTCAACGCCGTGGTCAAGGGCGGCGGAAAACGCAGCGAAGACCTCGCCAGCCACAGCGTCAAGCTCGGCCTGAACTACGGCTTCTGATCAGCACTTTCCGGGCGCTCACGTCGCCCGGGAGGAGATTGCCCGTCAAGGCGCTGGCCAGCGTCCCGGTCCTCCAGGGGGACGCGAGCCGCGCCGACAACGCTGACCCATCACATCGAAGACAGGCCCAGCTCCCAATCGGCCTGTTTTCGATGACCGGGCTAGGCCCGGAAAGGATGTCTCATGTCCGTGTCACGGATCCTGGCTTGCGCGATTGCCGCCAGCCTGCTCACAAGCTTGCCGGCGCAGGCCGGCGGCAGCCTGCCCACAAGCCTGCCGGCACAGGCCGGCGGCAGCTACACCGGCAACGCGCCGGTGCTGCTGGTCGGTGGCGGCTATTGGGACGACGATGACGACATCGACTGCGACTGGCCGCGTGACCGCTACGAGCGCCGCCAATGCGAGCGCTGGCGCGACAGGCAGGATCGCCGCGACCGCCACAAGCGCGACAAGGACACCGAAGCCGCCATCGGCCTCGGCATCCTCGGCCTCGCCGTCGGCGCGATCGTCGCCGGATCGGTGGCCGAGCAGAATTCCCGGGATCGCCAGCGCGACCAGTGGAGCGGCCCGTGCCACCGGCGCTACGGCTACGACCGCCGCAGCAACACCTTCATCGGCGAGGGCGGCCGGCGCTTCTACTGTCGATAAGGGCCGGCAGTCGCGTGGTGGCCTTGAATGAATATGCAAAATGGGATATCTGAATATCTTCAAGGAATATTCAGATGCCGCTCTACATCAGAGACAATGAAGTCGATGCCCTGGCTGCCGAGCTGCAGGCGGTCTCGGGTGCCGTAAGCAAGACTGAGGCGGTGCGCACAGCACTTCTGCATGAACTTGCGCGCAACCGCGCCAAGGTGCCGCTGCGCGACCGGTTGGCCAAATTGCAGGCCAGGGCTGCCGGCATCGGCCTGCCCAACAGCGATTTCGACATGAAGAAATTCAGCGACGAGATGTGGGACGGCGAATGATGTTCGTCGATGCGTCGGTCATCGTCGCCATACTGAACCAGGAAGCCGGCTGGGAAGAGCTGGTCAAGCGGCTGGGCGACCTGCCCAGCGCCTTTCATGTTTCGCCACTTGTTCGCTTCGAGGCGGTGATGGCCTTGGCTCGCGCTGCCGCCGAGCCTACGGGACGGAAGCCGACGCCCGACCTCGTCGAGCGGGCGCGTGAACTGGTCGATGACTTCATTGTCGAGATCGGGGCGCTGGACATGGCGATCTCAAGCGATGTCGGTTCGCTCGCCATCGATGCCGGCATGCGCTACGGCAAGGCGGTCGGCCATCCGGCCGACCTCAATTTCGGCGACTGTTTTGCCTATGCCTGCGCCAGGTCGCTGGGCGCAAGGCTGCTCTACAAGGGCAGCGACTTTTCCAGGACCGATGTGGCCTGACCGATCTTGCCTTGCCAAGTTGGCCTGACAGGTACGTCAGGCCAATGGGCAGATCACTCCGCCGGGGCCAGCACCGCCGGCCGGGCGACCGGGCGCTCCTTGATCGGCCAGTGCACGGCGGCGGCAAAGAGGCCAAGGATCACACCGAGCCACCAGACCGGGTTGTAGGACCCGAAATGGTCGTAGAGATAGCCGCCGAGCCAGACGCCGAGGAACGAGCCGATCTGGTGCGAGAAGAAGACGATGCCGCCGAGCATGCCGAGATGGCGGGTGCCGAACATGATGGCGACAAGGCCGTTTGTCGGCGGCACCGTCGACAGCCACAACAGGCCCATGATGATGGCGAAGACGACGACTGATGTCGGCGTCTGCGGCAGCAGCAGGAAGGCGGTCACCAGCGCCGAGCGGGCGAGATAGATCCAGGCGAGGAAATGCGGCTTGGAGTATTTCTGGCCGATGACGCCGGAGGCGAGCGAGCCGATGACGTTGAAGAAGCCGATCAGCGCCAGCGCGATCACGGCATAACGCGCATCGATGCCGATGTCCCTGATATAGGCCGGGAAGTGGGCGGTGATGAAGGCGACCTGGAAACCGCAGACGAAGAAGCCGGAGACCAGAAGGAGATAGCTCTTGTGGCCGAAGGCCTCCGACAGCGCCTGACCGAGCGTCTGTTCGATCTCGGCCTGCGAGACCTTGCCGGAGCGCGAATTGCCGACAAGCGGGATCGCCAGCACCGGGATCACCAGCATGGCGAGCGACATGTAGACCAGCGTGTCGGACCAGCCATAGGCGTCGATCAGGCCCTGGCTGATCGGGGCGAAGATGAACATGCCGGCGGAACCGGCGGCGGTGCCGATGCCGAACACGATCGAACGGTTCCGCGGGTTGGTGTTGCGGGCGAAGGCGGCCAGCACGATGCTGAACGAGCCGGCTGCAACACCGAGGCCGACGAGCACGCCGCCGCCGAGATGCAGCATGCCGGCGCTGTCGGCATGCGCCATCAGATAGAGGCCGAGCGCATAAAGCACGGCACCCAGCGTCAGCACGCGCCAGCTGCCGAAACGGTCGGCGATGGCGCCGAAGATCGGCTGGCCGAGGCCCCAGCACAGGTTCTGGATCGCCATGGCGAGGCCGAAGGTGGTGCGGTCCCAGCCCTTTTCGGCAAGCATCGGCAGCTGGAAGAAGCCCATCGCCGAGCGCGGGCCAAAGGTCAGCGCTGCGATCAGGCAGCCACAAATGATGATGAGCCAGGGTATTTTCGACCCCGACCTGGTGTTCACCGCCGCTGCCGTCATCGTCAAGTCTCCCGTGAGTGGAGTGTTTTTACCCGATCCGCCGCGATGTTCAAAATCAATTGAACTAGGGAAATGGTTCAAGATTTCTGATGTGTCGGGAAGAGAATGGCGCAGCCATTCGTTAGTTGTGCGCTTGGGTGGCCGGGGTGGCGAAAGCCGTGGCCGGGTGCTTGCGCAGCGCCGACAAGCCGCGTTCAATTGGGCGCGTTCAATCGGCGTGGAAGAGGACGGCTTGCGATCCCGGCTCATGGACGACAAGAAGGCAGCGATACTTCAGGAAATCCCCCGCCTGCGCCGCTATGCCAGGGCGCTGCTGCGCGACCGCGATTCCGCCGACGATCTTGTCCAGGACAGTCTCGAGCGCGCGCTTTTGCGCATGGACAACTGGCGAACAGGAGAAAGCCCCAGGAGGTGGCTGTTTACCATCATGCATCATCTCTTCATCGACCAGATGCGCAAGGTCAGCCGCCGCGGCGAAGCGGCGATCCTGCCGCTCGAGGCAAGCGAGGCGCTGGCAACGCCGGCGATCCAGGCCGAGAGCGTCGCCTCGCGCGAGATCGTCGACGCGTTGCAGCAGATCAGCCCCGACCGGCGCGCGGCACTGGTGATGGTGGCGATCGAAGGTTTTTCTTATGCCGAGGCCGCAACCATGCTCGGCGTGCCGGCCGGCACGCTGATGTCGCGCATCGCGCGTGGCCGCGAGGAATTGCGCGGGCTGCTAGACGACCAGGCACGCCGGCGGGCGATAAGGATCGTCGAGAAATGAGCGCGCGCAGCTTCACCGACCGTGACATTCATCTGGCTCTCGACGGCGAGCTGCCCGAGGACGAGCGCGCCGCCTACCAGATGTGGCTGGAAGCCAATCCCGACATGAAGGCGAGGAGCCTGCGTTATGCTGCCGACAACGCCGCCTTGCGCAATTTGTTTGCCGGCGTGCTCGAGGAGCCGGTGCCGGCGCGGCTGGAGGCTGTGGTCAATGGCGAGGGACCCAGGCGTAAGCAGGCGACGCCGTGGTGGCGCATGGCGGCGGCAGCTTCATTGCTGATCGCAGGCGGTCTCGGCGGTTATCTTGCCGGCATGAACGGCCTTGGCATCGGCGGCGATTCCGACGACCGCATGGCCCAATTGGCGATCGCCGCCCACCAGACCTTTGCCGCAGACAAGAACCGGCCGGTCGAGGTCGACGGCAGCGACCAGGCCTATCTGACCGGCTGGCTCTCCAAACGCACTGGCCTCACCCTGGTGGCGCCCGATCTCAGCAAGGACGGCTTCACGCTGCTCGGCGGCCGCCTGGTGCCGGCGGATGGCGCCACCGCGGCGCTGATGCTTTATGCCGACGCCGACGGCAACCGCATCTCGGTCTATGTCGTGGCCGAAGGCACCGAGCGGAGCAAGGGCACCTTCACCCTGGCGAGTGGCGGCCCCGAGGCCGTCTACTGGCAGGATGAAGGTTATGGCTGCGCCATCGTCGGCACGCTGCCGCCCGAGCAGATGGGAACGGTCGCCAGGAACGCCTACAAGCAATTGATCGCCGGGGCGGGGCAGGCGCGGACTTGAGCGTCGGCGTTGGTCGTGTTTGTTTCTCTTGAGCGCAATGGCTTGAGTGTCATGGCCTGATCCTGACGGCCTGATCCTGACGGCCTGATCCTGATGGCCTGCGGTCGTTGGGAGGTCACGGCATGGATCCTGGGGTCTCCGCGACGGAGCTGCGCTCCTGCTCCGCCCCAGGATGACGAAGGTGCGGGAGCGCTCCGCCAATCGCCAACGTTTCCTGTTGGCGGAAGCCTTGAGCCAAGCGTCGGAGATTGGCCGACAACGTCTGCGCCTTCGTCATCCTAGGGCGAAGCAGGGAGCGCAGCGAACTGCGTAGACCCTAGGATCCATGCCGTGACGGTCGAACGGCCACATGCCATCAGGAGAAGCCGGGAGAGACGGCAACGGCTTTGCAGATCATCCACATGCGCAACATGGCGATCACCAGCTGCCATGCCGTGACAGTCGAGTGGCCACACGCCATCAGGTTCAAGCCGGGAGAGATGGCAACGGCTTCATCCATCCACCACGACACGGCGATCACCAGTTGGCGAGATCGGGAAACAGGGGGTGCCGGCACCACCTGATTTCGCCATTCTCCCCATCAGATTCATATGCCCGACCAGCCCCCGCCCATGACACAATAAGGCCCGAATCGAGGCGTGAATGCGCAGGGCAAATGCGGCGCGCGCCAGCGCTTCGCAGGTCATTCCTTCAGGGCTCCTCCTGCCCAGACGAGGTTCTCAGGACCAGATGGCTGCCGACATTCGTACGGCCCGCGCTGAAGATGTCGATGCGCTCGTCGCCATCGAGAACGCTGTCTTTCCGGGCGACAGGATCTCGCGCCGCTCCTTCCGCCAGCTGATCGATCACGAAACCGCCGAGGCGCTGGTTGCGGAAAGTGGCGGCCGTCTTGTCGGCTACGCCATGGTGCTGTTTCGTAAGGGCAGCGGCGTCGCCCGGCTCTATTCCTTTGCCATCGCCCCCGACTTCGGCGGCAAGGGCATCGGCCGCCTGCTGCTCGATGCTGCCGAAGACGTCGCCTACGGGCATGGCCGCATGCTTCTGAGGCTCGAGGTGCGCCAGGACAATGCCCGCGCTATCGGCCTCTATGAAAAGAACGGCTACCGCCGGATCGGCCACGAGCCCGACTATTACGAAGACGGCATGGCGGCCCTTCGCTACGAAAAGACGCTGCGCGGCGACGTGCCGGTGGCAACCAGGGTGCCGTTCTACGCCCAGACCTGTGATTTCACCTGCGGCCCGTGCTGCCTGATGATGGCGATGGCCAATTTCGACCGCACATTCGTACCCGACCCGGTGATGGAGGTCAGGCTGTGGCGTGAGGCGACCACCATCTTCATGATGTCGGGGCCGGGCGGCTGCGAGCCGTTCGGGCTGGCGGTGGCAGGGCACGAGGCCGGGCTTGGCGCCGAGATCTTCGTCTCGGCCGAAGGCGCCTTGTTCCTGCAGTCGGTGCGAACAGCCGAAAAGCGTCGGGTGATGGAGCTGGCCCAGGCCGATTTTCGCGCCCGCGCCGAGAAATACGCCATCCCCGTGACCTACCGTCCCTTCGCGCTCGACGACATCAGGGCCAGGCTGGCTCAGGGCAAGCTGGTGCTGGTGCTGATCTCGGGCTTCCTGATGTTCGGCAAGAAGGTGCCGCACTGGGTGCTGGCCATCGGCGACGATGGCGGCCACATCCTGATCCATGACCCCTGGATCGAGGACGAGCAGCGCGAGACGGCGTCGGACGCCGCCAACATTCCCGTCCCCTACGACATCTTCATGCGCATGGCGCAGTTCGGCCGCGACGGCCTGCGCGCCGCCATCACTCTCGGAAAGCCTTCGAAACGATGACCTGGGTCATTCTTACCGGCCGCCAAAGCGATCTCGACCAGACGGCGACGCCGCACAAGATCATCACCAACCGCGACTATCTCGCCCACCCCGCGCTGTTTCGCGGCCAGCGGCCGAAGATCATCAACCTGTCGAACCGTTATGCCTATCAGAGCCGGGGCTATTACGCCTCGCTGCTGGCCGGCTCGCGCGGCCACAAGGTGATCCCGACGGTCGAGACGATGATCGACCTGTCGGAACGCAAGCTCTATGAAAACGCGCTGCCCGAACTGGAGCTGGCGCTGAACAAGTGCCGCAAGGATCTCGGCGGCTCGTTTCCGGCCAAGGTGACGATCTTTTTCGGCATCGGCCCGTCCAAGGCCTGGGATCGCTTCAGCAGGCTGTTGTTCGACTGGTTCCGTGCGCCGGCGCTGGAGGTGGCGATCAAGGACGGCGAATGGGCCTCGATCCACAGAATAGGTTTTGCCGCACTCGGCCGGCTCGACGATGCCGACAAGAAGCGCTTCGTTGCGGCGCTCGAGACCTATACCAGCCGGGAGTGGCGCGACACCAAGGCGCGCACGCCGTCGCGCTACACCTTCGCCACGCTGATCGACCCCAACGAGCAGCTGCCGCCGTCGGAGATATCGTCGCTGCGCTACTGGGCCCGTATCGCCGAGAAGATGGGCGTCGAGGTCGAGCCGATCACCAAAAAGGACCTGGCCAAGCTCGCCAATTACGATGCGCTCCTGATCCGTGAGACGACCTCGATTTCCAACCACACCTACCGCTTCGCCCGGCGGGCGCAGCAGGAGGGCATGCCTGTCATCGACGATCCGCTGTCGATGATCCGCTGCACCAACAAGGTCTATCTCAACGAGCTGATGACCTACAACAACGTGCCGGTGCCGCCGACGGTGATGATTGCGGGTGTCTCGGACCTGCAGCTCGCCGCCGACACGCTTGGCTTTCCCTTGGTGCTGAAGATCCCCGATTCGTCGTTCTCGCGCGGCGTCAAGAAGGCGTCGAACTTTGACGAGCTGAAGGCGCTGGCAACCGCCTGGCTCGAGGATTCCGACCTGTTGATCGCGCAGAAGTTCATGCCGACGCAGTATGACTGGCGTGTCGGCGTGCTCGGCGGCCAGCCGCTGTTTGCCATCCACTATCTGATGGCCAAGAAACACTGGCAGATCGTCAACCACGACCGCGCCGGCAAGCCCGACGAGGGCGGCATCAAGACGTTCACGCTGAAGCATGCGCCGGTCCATGTCATCGACACCGCCGTGCGCGCCGCGCGCTGCATCGGCGACGGGCTCTACGGTGTCGACCTCAAGGAGACCAAGGAGGGTGTCTTCGTCATCGAGGTCAACGACAATCCCAACCTCGACCACGGCGTCGAGGACTCCGGCGAGAAGGACGAGGTCTGGGTGCGCCTGACCCAATGGTTCCTCGACCGGCTGGAGCGCAACGGCAAGTAGCCTCGGAAAACATTATACCGAACGGTTGACTATTCGTATTTGCAGCCATATATTATACCTTATGGTTGAGCATTCCGAACATCTTGACGCGATCTTCCACGCGCTGTCCGATCCGACCCGCCGGGCGATGCTCCAGGGTCTGGCCAAGGGGCCACGCAATGTCGGCGACCTCGCCGCACCCTTCGAGATGACGCTGGCTGCCGCCTCTAAGCACATCAAGGTGCTGGAGAAGGCCGGGCTGGTGCGCCGCAGCGTGCAGGGGCGCACCCATCTCTGCAGCCTCGACGCCATGCCGATGCATGCCGGCGTCGAGTGGATGCGGCACTACGAGAAATTCTGGAACCAGCAGCTCGACGTCCTCGAAGCCCTGCTCGTCGCCGAGGACCAGGCCGCGGCGAACAAACCATCCGAAACCACTGAAGCGAAGAAGAAAGGGAAAAGGTCATGAATATCCATACTTCTTACGGCGTCGTCACCGAGCCCGGAACCGTGCGCATCGAGCGCCTGCTGCCCGGCCCGGTCGAGCGCATCTGGAGCTATCTCACCGACTCCGAAAAGCGCAGCACCTGGCTTGCCGGCGGCCCGATGGAATTGCGCGCGGGCGGCAAGGTCGAGAACCGTTTCCGCAACTCCGAACTGACCCGCAACGACGATCCGCCGCCCGCCCATCTCGCCGCTTTCGCCGAACACCGGGTGCCGGGCGAGATCATCGCCTGCGAGCCGCCGCATCTTTTGGCCTATAGCTGGGGTGGGGCTGCGGAAGCCGGCGAAAGCTCCGAAGTGCGCTTCGAGCTCGAGCCGCGCAACGACAAGGTGCTGCTGACGGTCACCCATCGCCGGCTCACCGACCATGGCGCGATGCTCAATGTCGCCGCCGGCTGGCACACCCATCTCGGCATCCTGGCCGACAGACTCGAGGGCCGCGAACCCGACGGCTTCTGGCGCACCCACACAAGGCTTGTCGGCGAATATGCCGAGCGTATCGGCAGTGCGGGTGGAGCGTGACATGTCGCTCGTGAACCGCGTTGCGGTTGTCTATGGCGGCGGCGGCGCGATCGGCGGCGCCGCTGCCCGGGCCTTCGCCCGCGACGGGGCGCGTGTGTTCCTCGCCGGGCGGACGCGGGCGAAGATGGAGGCGGTTGCCGGCGACATCCGGGCGCTGGGCGGTGACGTCGATATCGCCGTCGTCGACGCGCTCGACGAGGACGAAGTCGAACGCCACGCCGAGATGGTGGCGGCCAAAGCAGGCGGCATCGACATCGCGCTCAATGCCATCGGCATATCCCATGTCCAGGGCACGCCGCTGGCGGAGCTGTCCTATGCCGATTTCGAGCTGCCTGTCGCAGCCTACACCAGGACCAACTTCCTGACCGCGAAAGCGGTGGCGCGGCACTTCAGGGGCAGGGGCGTGATCCTGACCCTGTCGACACCGGGCGCGCGGCTGTCGGGTGCAGGCTTTCTCGGCAACGGCGTGGCAAGTGCGGCGGTGGAGGCGTTTTCGCGCATCCTCGCCGGCGAGCTCGGGGCGCAGGGCATCAGGGTGATCTGCCTCCGGCCCGACGCCATCCCGGAAGCGATTGATGTTTCGCATGTCCGCGCGGCCTTCGAGGGTTTTGCGCTGCGCGCGGGCATGTCGGTCGACGACATGCTTTCCGCCCGCGCCGCCAGCGGGCCGTTGCTCAGGCGCTTTCCGACGCTGGCCGAGATCGGCGATTTCGCCGCCTTCGCCGCATCCGACCGTGCCGGCGCGATGACCGGGGCAATCGCCAATCTGAGCTGCGGCACGCTGGTCGACTGACCGCTTGCCAAGTTCCGTGCCCCCTGATCTTCTCCCACGGAGAGTTGGGGGCACGGACAAAAGATGCTTTTCTTTGTCATCGAGGATTTTCGCGGGCGCGACCCGAAGGCGATCTACCGCCGATTTCGCGACAAGGGACGGCTGGCACCCGAAGGCTTCATCGTTCACCACAGCTGGATCGCCGCCGACATGAGCCGCTGCTTCATGCTGGTGGAGGCCGAAAACGTCACGCTGCTGCAGCGCTGGGTCGTCGAATGGGCCGACCTTGTCGGCTTCGAGATCGTGCCGGTGGCATCGAGCAAAGATACCGCCGCGGGGCTGGCGCCCCATCTTTGAGCCGCGTGTGCTCGCGCGCCATATCAATCGAGACTTGCAAATGCCGCTTGCAAATGACCGGGCGGCTTGTTTTCCTGCCGATGCATTGGAGGCGTGCATGCGGCGGATTCTCTCTCTTGCTCTTGCGGTTGGAGCACTCGCGTCGCTGGGTGATGCATCGGCGGCCGAGCGCCGCTGCGGCTGGTACGCCAACCCGACGCCGGGCAATCTCTGGCTCATCGACAAGGATGCGACCTGGACGATCACATCGCAGGGCGAGGCCGACGGGCCCGACGCGGCCGGTGCCGACAAGGCGCCTGACTTCAATCCCAGGCAGTTCGTCGAGACCAATGTGCGGGGGGCCGGCTATGGTTATGGCTGCGCCTGCATGACCGTCGAGACCGATGCCGGCAACCAGCGCATTAGAAAGGTTTTTGCCGGTGACATCCTGCCGCTCGCCAGGTGCCGGGCCGACAAATCCTTGCCGCCGCCGCCGGATTGAGTGGCAAGGCCGTCCGGTCAGCCCGTGCATGGGCCCGGACCGAGCGGAATGCCGCAAGGCTATCGATGATTGAACATCAGGGGAAACAGGCATGGCATTGAGCGGTGCAAGCAACGACTACCAGCGCAAGCGGCAGCAGGGCGAGAGCGCCAGGGTCGAGTTCGTCGAGCTGTTTTTCGACCTCGTCTTTGTCTTTGCGGTGACGCAGCTGTCGCATTTCCTGCTCAAGCATCTGTCGGTGGCAGGCGCGCTCGAGGGACTGCTGATGCTGGTCGCCGTCTGGTGGGTGTGGAACTACACCGCCTGGGTGACCAACTGGCTCGACCCGCGCAAGGCGCCGGTGCGCGGCATGTTGTTTGCCCTGATGCTGGCCGGGCTGATGCTGTCGACCTCTATCCCCGAAGCGTTCGAGGGTCGTGGCCTGCAATTCGCGCTCGCTTATGTCGTCATGCAGGTCGGGCGCACCCTGTTCGTGATCTGGGCGCTGAAGAACCACAACCGCGACAACTATCTCAACTTCGTCCGCATCGGACTTTGGCTCACATTGTCGGGTGTGTTCTGGATATCAGGCGGACTGGCCGAGCCCGAGAACCGTTTCGCGCTGTGGGCGGTGGCCCTGCTGATCGAACTGGTGTCGCCGGCGCTCGGCTTCTGGACCCCCTGGCATGGCGCCTCGTCGACGACGGGCTGGGACGTCGAGGGCGGCCACATGGCCGAGCGCTCGGCACTGTTCATCATCATCGCGCTCGGCGAATCGATCCTGGTCTCCGGCGTGACCTTTGCCGAGCTCGAACTGAACTGGGTCAATCTGGCGGCATTCCTGACCACCTTCTTCGCCTCGGTGGCGATGTGGCTGGTCTATTTCAACGTCGGGCAGGAACTCGCCCACCACAAGATCGCCTCGGCCTCAGACACCGGCCAGATCGCCCGTGTCGCCTACACCTACATCCCGGTCATCCTGGTCGCCGGCATCATCGTCGTGGCGGTTTCGGACGAGCTGGTGCTTGCCCATCCGCTCGGCCATGCCGAGCCGGCGCTGATCTGGACGGCGATCGGCGGCTCGGCGCTCTATCTCGCCGGCAACCTGCTGTTCAAATTCTACGTCGTCGGCCGCGCGCCGCTGTCGCACATCATCGGCATCGCCATCCTTGCGGCCATGGTGCCCTTTGCCAGCCACCTGTCGCCGCTGGCGATCGGGGCGGCGACCACTGTCGTGATGGTGCTGGTTGCAGTGCTCGAACTCAGGGGGCAGCCGGCCAGACATCACGCGCATTAGCTCTGGACGAAGAACTGGAGCTCTGGACGAAGAACCGGAGCTCTGGACGAAGAACCGGCGCGGCCAGGCTTCTGGAACGGCACTCTGCCTCGTGTACTATCCCCCGAGGTTTCGCTCCGGGACGTTACGACATGATCCTCATCGGCCAGTATGACAGCCCTTTCGTCCGCCGCGTCGGCATCGCTCTCAGGCTCTACGGCATCCCGTTCCGGCATGAGACCTGGTCGGCCTTCGGCGACGCCGACAAGATCCGTGCCTACAACCCGCTGACCCGGGTGCCGACATTGGTGCTCGACAATGGCGAGGTGCTGATCGACAGCCACATGATGCTCGACTATCTCGACCACCTTGCGCCTTCAGGCGAGGCGATGTTCCCCCAGGCCGAGCCGGCCCGGCACCAGGCGCTGAAGATAGCGACGCTCGCCACCGGCGTCGGCGAGAAGGCGGTCAGCCTGTTCTACGAGAAGCGGCTGCACACCCATGTCTCGGAGGTCTGGGTCGAACGCTGCCGCACGCAGATCGCCTCGGTGCTGGCGGTGCTGGAGGCCGAGCGCGCCAAACGCGGCAGCGCCTACTGGTTCGGCGACCATATCGGCCATGCCGACATTGCCGTTGTCTGTGTGCTGCGCTTCATCAACGACGCCCATCAGGGCCTGCTCGACATGGCCGAATTCCCCGCCCTTGCCGCCGATGCAGCACGGCTGGAGGCAACGGCGGTGTTCAAGGAGATCAGCCAGGAGTTCATCCCGCCGGCCTGAGGATTTTCGGCAGAGCCTGCCCGGAAACAGACGGGCGGTTTTTCGCGTTCACGCCCTGAAAGCGCGCAGCTTCTCGATCGCGGCAAAACGTTTGAGGAAGGCCTCCTGCACACGTTTGGCCGGCTGCGGTGACAGCTCGAGCCCGTCGGCGGTGATGCCGCGCGGGCGGCCGAAGAACTCGGTCGCCTCGGTGACCGAAAAGCCGGCAAGCACTGTCGCCTCGAAATAGGCCGATATCTGGTCGGCGCGCTTGATGTCCTTCTTCAGGCCCTGGCCGATCTCGGCCGGTAGGCCGACACGCAGATGGATGGCGTGCTGCAGCCGCTCCTCGCAGCTTTTGTAGCCGCCGCCGACGACCGACTTGAACGGCGAGATCATGTCGCCGATGACATATTCCGGCCCGTCATGCAGCAGCGCCGCCAGCAGCGCCTCGGGTGCGGCATCCGGCACGATCCGGCGGAAGATCTGCTCGACAAGAAGCGAGTGCTGCGCCACCGAGAAGGCGTGGTCGCCCGAGGTCTGGCCGTTCCAGCGCGCGACACGCGCCAGGCCGTGGGCGATGTCTGATATTTCGACGTCGAGCGGCGAGGGGTCGAGCAGGTCGAGGCGGCGGCCCGACAGCATGCGCTGCCAGGCGCGGGGCGGGGCGCCGGGACGGTCGGCCATGGCTCAGGCGTCTTCCGCACTGGTGGCTTCGGGATAGGTGAAGCTGGCCCAGGCAGGGATGGCGAGCGCCACGGTGACGTCGCCGGCGGTGATGGCGCTGCCGGCGTCGAGTGCGGCCTTGACCCTGTCGATGCGGGCGATGGCGAGGCCGTTCGAGCCATCGACGGAGCCGAGCGTGCCCAGAACCTTGCCGTCGGCCTTAAGTTCGGTGCCCGGCGCCGGCAGGCCTGAAGCAGCCGAGACGAGCAGCACGCGGCGGCGGGCGGTGCCGCGATGTTGCATGCGCGACACGACCTCCTGGCCGATGAAACAGCCTTTCCTGAAACCGATGCCGCCCATCTGGTCGAGCAGCACGTCATGCGGGAAGGCGTCGGAGAGCGCGTAGTCGGGGCCGCTTTCGGCGACGCCATTGTCGATACGGAACGCGTGCCAGTCGGCCTCGGAGGCTTCCTGGGCGGTGGGGGCCGCGGGGGCAGTGCCGTAATGGCGGAAGACAGGCTGCTGGAAGCGGCTGTCGCGGACAGTTGAATCAGAGTGCGAAGCAGCTGAATCATCTTGCCACGTAACCGCAACAACAGCCTGATCCTGCTTGGAAATATCGGCCTTGGCACGCAGCCGGTAGAGCATCAGGCGGCGGACGAAATCATCCGCAATGTCGGCCCGGCATTCCAGCCTGAGCGCATTGTCTGTGCTGCGCGAGACCAGGAAATCGAACATGATCTTGCCTTGCGGGGCGAGCAGCGCGCCGGGTTTGGCCTCGTTGCGGCCAAGCGCATCGAGGTCGAGCGTCAGGATGTTCTGCAGAAAATGCTCGGCATCGGGGCCGGAAACATCGATGATGGCGCGGTCGGCGAGGATGGCTGTCGGCATGGACCTGATCTTGCATTTCGGAGAGCCATTACGTAAGCCGCAGGCAATTCCCAGACAAGGGCACGCGCGACATGGCTACCACCTTCGATCTCATCCTCAAGGGCGGCACGGTCGTCAATCATGACGGCAGCGGCGTTCGCGACGTCGGCGTCACCAATGGCAGGATCGCCGCCATCGGCGATCTCGGCCGCGCTTCGGCCGGCGAGACCATCGATTGCACCGGCCTGCACATCCTGCCCGGCGTCGTCGACAGCCAGGTGCATTTCCGCGAGCCGGGGCTGGAGCACAAGGAAGACCTGGAGAGTGGTTCGCGCGCGGCCGTTCTCGGCGGCGTCACCACAGTTTTCGAGATGCCCAACACCAACCCGCTGACGACGAGCGAAGCGACGCTGGCCGACAAGGTCAGCCGGGCGACCGCGCGCATGCATTGCGACTTCGCCTTCTGGGTCGGCGGCACCCGCGACAACGCCGGCGACGTCGCCGAGCTGGAGCGTCTGCCGGGTGCTGCCGGCATCAAGGTGTTCATGGGCTCGTCGACCGGCGACCTTCTGGTCGAGGACGACGAGGGTGTCGCTTCGATCCTGCGCAACACCCGCCGCCGTGCCGCCTTCCACTCGGAAGACGAGTTCCGCCTGCGCGAGCGCCAGAACCTGCGCGTCGAAAACGACCCGTCCTCGCACCCGATCTGGCGCGACGAGATCGCAGCACTTCAGTGCACCGAGCGGCTGGTGCGCATCGCCCGGCAAGAGCGCGCCCGCATCCATGTGCTGCACATCTCGACGGCGGAGGAAATCACCTTCCTCGAACAGCACAAGGACGTCGCCACCTGCGAAGCGACCCCGCATCATCTGACCATGAGCGCGGACGACTACGCCCGTCTCGGCACGCTGCTGCAGATGAACCCGCCGGTACGCGCAGCACGTCACCGCGACGGCATCTGGCACGGTATTTCGCAAGGTATCGTCGACGTGCTCGGCTCCGACCATGCGCCGCACACGCTGACTGAAAAGGCCAAGCCTTATCCGGCCTCGCCCTCGGGCATGACCGGCGTGCAGACGCTGGTGCCGATCATGCTCGACCACGTCAATGCGGGCCGGCTGACGCTGGAGCGCTTCGTGGACCTTGCGAGCCACGGCCCCAACCGCATCTTCGGCATGGCCCGCAAGGGCCGCATCGCCGCCGGCTACGACGCCGACTTCACCGTCGTCGACATGAAGCGCGAGCAGACCATCACCAACGCCCAGGCCGGCTCCAAGGCGGGCTGGACGCCTTATGACGGCAAGAAGGTCACCGGCTGGCCGGTCGGCACCATCGTCCGCGGCATCCGCGTCATGTGGGAAGCCGAGATCACCACGCCGTCGCAGGGCAGGGCGGTGGAGTTTTCGGAAGCCGTGGTGAAGTAGTCTTTCCTCCCGCCGTTCGTGGGCGAGATCGGACTGCAGGGCATGGGGGTCGCTCGGTCATGCGACCTCAATGGCTGACAATCCTGCCATCCGCGAGCGGCCTCTCCAATTCGTCATCCCAGTCCATGCCGTTGCTGGAAGATCGACTGGTGCGAAAGCCCTGTGAAAGCGAAGCCGGCGATCGGGAGTGCCCTCCACATTTGCCGGCCGTCAGCGCCGCCCCTCATCCAGCCCTTCGGGCCACCTTCTCCCCGTGAACGGGGCGAAGGAACGAGGGTCAATCACCCGCGACGAAAAACGCCCAGCGGCCTTCGGGAGTGATGCCGAGGCGATAGAAGACGTAGGCGCCATATTGCTTCATGTCTTCGTAGTCGCCGGCGGTGACGATCTTGAACAGCTCGACTTTCTGGCGCGGATCGAGCTTGTCGAGCGGGATGCCGAAGAAATAGGGCCAGACATAGAGGTCTTCGTCGGTGCCTTCGCCCAAATGGACGTAGCCGGCGTTCAGCACCTCTTCCATGATGGCGAGGATTTCCTGGCCTTCGCCGTCGCCTGATAGCCCCTTGATGAAGGCGATCGGATCGCCCTCGATGTCGCCGAACGACAATTGCGGCATCGCTTCGCCCTGGCCGACCAGCGGCCGCAGCTTTTCGATGTCGCCGGTCTTGGCGGCTTCGACCAAGAGGCTGCGCATGCGCGCCACCGGCTCGGGCAGGCGGCTGAGGTCGTAGACGATTTCGGGCAGCGGGCCTTCCGGATCGAGATTGGGGGCGGCGGGACCGGTGGCGCCGCCCGGTTCGGTGGGCGTGGCATCCGGTTCGGCCGGCTGGTCGTCGGCCGGTTGCTCGGAACCGGACGGTGCTTCGGTGCCTGCAGGTGCTTCGGTCCCTTGAGGTGCCGTGGTCGCCGGCGTCTGGATCGGGTCGGGCATCGGCACCGACTTTTCCGGCACGGCATCCTGGTCGGCGGCCGGCTTGGGCGGCATGACGGGGGCGGGGATTTCCTCGCGCTTGATTTCGGAAAGCGCAAAAGCCGTCGAGGCGTGAAGCGGCAGGACGAGCGAGGCGGCAAGGCCGAGAACGGCAAGTCGCAATGCGCCGCGGGGCGCAGTTTCAGTCTTTGGCCGCATCAGATCCCTGGCTCCGGTATTCCCGAGCGTTTGCCCCCTCTCGGGCCGACGCTGCAACGCTTTCAATCGCATGACCCCGCCCGGAATCATGTTCCGACAATGCGTGGTTACGCCCTCAATGTGCCAGCATGATGCCGAAACCGTGTCGGCTAGTCAAAGAAGTGGGGCGGCGCTCAATGCCGCAGGCGCACCGGCTCGAAGTCACCGGCTTCCACCCTGGCGCGCATGCGATCGAGCATGGCCAGTGCTGCAGGCTCGCCATTGGCGGCGACGATCTCGGCAAAAGCCGTGGCAAGGGCTGCTTCGGCGATGATCTCGGGCTCGATGCCGGCGGACAGGCCTTCGGCCCACGCCTCATTGTGGCTCTCGACAGCGGTCAGGCGCTTTTCTTCCCGAACCAGGGCGTCGATGTCGCTTACGCTTTGTTCCATTGCGGTCTTTCACCCTGCCCAGCGACCCGATGATTCGGATCAACTTGAGCTATCCCTTTAATGTCCCGTTAAGACACCTAGCACAATCGCCCGTTCGTGTACGGCAAGCAATGCCGGGAGAGTAAATAGCCTGTTAATTACCGAAGCGGGAGGCGATGTCGCGGCTCAAAGCCTCGCCTTCCTTCATGTAGCGGCTGATCGCTTCGGTCGCCGACGGCGTGCAGGCGGTGTAGGTGCCGTCGAAGGAGCGATAGCCCCGGTTGAAGGACGCGATGAACCGGGCGCGGCGCTCGGGCGAGGGGTCCTCGGCCTGCAGCAGCTTTTCCATCTCGCCGCGCCACTGGCTGCCCTTTTCGCCGCACAGATTGCGCAGGAAATGCAGCGAGCCGAGAACCTCGGCAAGGCGCATCAGGCCCGGCTCGAACGGCGCTTCGACGGCGCGCACCGGTGCTGCGAACGCGGTCGTCGCGGCAAGCGTGATAGCCATGATGTAGGTCGAAGCGCGCATCATAAGCTTTTGTGGCGAAACAATTTGTCCCCGGCAAGGCCGCCGAGGCCTCTATCCCTTTCGCTTTTCGTCGAAAAGCGGAATCCCTCGATCTTCGACTTGCGAAATCCTTGGGATGCGCGCTGCACGGTTTTCCTGGAATTGCGCTATGCCGGCAGTACGACCGCACCGCCGAGCAGTTCGAGCACGATTTCGAGCGTCGAATCGGTCAGCGGCAGGCGTTCGATCTCGGCGAGGTCGAAATAGGCGGCCTCGTCGGCATCGTCGGCGGCAACCGGTTCGCCTTCGAGGTGGCGGGCGCCGAAGACGGTGAGCAGGTAGACCGAGCCGCTGTCGTTGCGGCTGTCGATGAGCAGCTCGCGCAAGCGGACGAGGTCGCCGACCGCAATGCCCGTTTCCTCCATCAGCTCGCGGCGGGCGGCATCTTCCAGCGCCTCGCCTTCTTCGACACGTCCGCCGGGGAAGGCGTAGAGCCCTTTCGACGGCGCGCGGCCGCGGCGCACCAGCATGATCGAGCGGTCGCGCAGCACGGCGACGGAGACGGCAGGGATGATGGTCGCGTCGATCATGATTTTACCTCGGGCAATGCGTTCCATTGTGGAACAGCCGATCCTATCCGCTTTAGCGGTTGCGGCCGGCGCGATCCATCGCCACTTTCAGGCGATGAACCGGAACCTGACCTGATGTGCGGACGCATTGCGGTATTGGCGTCGCCCGACGCAACCTCCGCCTTTCTCGGGCTGGACGATCTCGAGAGCTTTCCGCCGCGCTACAATGTGGCGCCGACCCAGCCGATCCTGGTGGTGACGGCAGGGCCGCAGCGGCCGCCGGGCTCGAATCGCTCAGACCGCATGGCGCTTCTGGCGCGCTGGGGGCTGATCCCGGCCTGGACAAAGAACCCGGCCGACATGCCGCTGTTGATCAATGCGCGTTCCGAAACGGCGATCGAAAAAGCGTCGTTCAAGACCGCGATGCGCCACAGGCGGGCGCTGATCCCTGTCTCGGGTTTCTATGAGTGGAAAAAGCTGCCTGGCAACCGGCGCCAGCCCTATTGGCTGAGGCCGCGCAAGGGCGGGCTGGTGGCGCTGGCCGGGCTGATGGAGACGTGGAGCGAGCCGGGCGGCTCGGAGATCGACACCGCGGCGATCCTGACCACCGGTGCCAGCGCCGACATCATGCATATCCACGACCGCATGCCTGTGGTGATCCAGCCGGAGGATTTTGCCCGCTGGCTCGACTGCCGCACCCAGGAGCCGCGCGATGTCGCCCGTCTGATGCGGCCGGCGCAGCCGGATTTCTTCGAGCAGATCCCGGTGTCGGAGCTGGTCAACAAGGTCGCCAATACAGGGCCGGAGATCCAGGCGCGGGTCGAGCCGCTGCCTGAAGCAGCACCTGAGCGGGCGGCGAAGCCGAAGCCGGAGAAGCAAAAGCCCGATGACGGCCAGATGACGCTGTTCTGATTGCAGCAGAACAGCGCGCTGCTGGGCGCTCTGGCATCATCAATCCCTGCATCCTGCCTGCCGGAATTCGATTTTGATTTTCCGGGCAGTGCATTAGAAGAGCGGCGTGTCCACGCCCATTCTCACCGCCGCCATCTCCGGATTCCTGCTTGGTGCCTCGCTGATCATCGCCATCGGCGCGCAGAACGCGTTCATCCTGCGCCAGGGGCTGCTGCGCCAGCATGTCTTCATCCTCAGCCTGATCTGTGCCGCCTCGGATGCGTTGCTGATCGGCATCGGCGTCGCCGGGCTAGGCACGCTGATTTCGCAGTCGCCGCGCCTGATATCAGTGGTGACGGTCGGCGGCGCGCTGTTCCTGTTTGCATATGCGATCATTGCCTTCCGCCGCGCCATGAAGCCGGCTGCAATGCAGGCGGCAAAATCGGTCGGGACGAAGCTATGGCCTGCGGTCGCCGCCTGTCTCGCCTTCACCTTCCTCAACCCGCATGTCTATCTCGACACGGTGGTGCTGCTGGGCAGCCTTTCGGCAGCCCATGAAGGACAGGCGCGCCTTGCCTATGGCATCGGCGCTGCATTCGCATCGTTCGTCTGGTTTTTCGGGCTCGGCTATGGCGCCCGGCTGCTGGAGCCGGTCTTTGCCCGGCCTGCCGCGTGGCGCGTGCTCGATGTGCTGATCGGCATGGTGATGGCGGCGATCGGCCTGAGCCTTTTAGGCAGCCTTGTTTAGCTTGGCGGCCGTCTTGTCTTTCTTCGGCGCGCAGATCAGCGCGGCAAGAATTGCGGCGGGGCCGATGGCCCGGTAGTGCTTGGTCAGTTCGGCGTACTGGTGACGCGCTCGGTCCTGGTCGGATTGTTTTCGTTTCATCGGTCTCTTCCCTAAAGTCAGCTCTGTTGAGTGCGGCTGCATTTGCTTACGGATTCGGTCGAATTCGTGGCAGTGCGGCGCCTTTTATCCGGGCGATGTTTCATTACGGTGCCGGGATGTTTAACAAAGTGTTTCAGTACCGCTTCCGTTCCGGTCCGGGCGGTAAAGTTTCATGTCGATGCGTCTTGACGGCAACAGCCCGCTGAGGCGATAAAGCCCCTGATGAAAACGTCTTTCGCCATTTCCGGCATTTGTTTTATTGGCTAGCGTTCGCGCTGGTCAGGACGTTTTCGCCTCATCTTCACACGAGACAGGTTGAACGCCCGGGCCAGCAGGCCACGGCGCCGCGCGTCCTTACGGGCACGCCGTGAAACTGAAGGCACGGCGCCGCGCGTCCGTTTGGATGCGCAAAGGACGCCGTGAAACTGAAGGCACGGCGCCGCGCGTCCGTTTGGACGCGCAAAGGACGCCGTGAAACTGAATTTGCGTGCATGATCCTTGGCGAAAATCGGAGATTTTCGGGGCTACGCACACGGGGAGAACCATGTCTGACGCATTCAAGGGCTTGCGCCTTACCAACACGCTGACACGCACGAAGGAGGACTTCGTGCCGATCGATCCGCAAAACGTGCGGATGTATGTCTGCGGCCCGACGGTTTACGACTTCGCCCATATCGGCAATGCGCGCCCGGCGATCGTCTTCGACGTGCTGTTCCGCCTGCTGCGCCATGTCTATGGCGACGACCACGTCACCTATGTGCGCAACCTCACCGACCTCGACGACAAGATCAACGCCCGCGCCTTGCGCGATTTTCCTGATCTGCCGCTCAATGAGGCGATCCGGCGGGTCACCGAAAAGACCGCCAACCAGTACCAGGCCGACGTCAAGGCGCTCGGTTGCCTCGAGCCTTCAGTCGAGCCCAGGGCGACCGAGTTCGTGCTCGCGCGGCCGGACGGCAAGACGGATATGGTGTCGTTGATTCAACGCCTGATCGAACGCGGCCATGCCTATGAAGCGCAAGGCGAAGTGCTGTTCGACACCGGCTCGATGGAAGATTATGGCCAGCTGTCGAAGCGCAATCTCGACGAGCAGCAGGCCGGCGCCCGCGTCGAGGTCGAGGCGCACAAGAAGAACCCCGGCGACTTCGTGCTGTGGAAGGCGTCTTCACCCGAGGAGCCGGGCTGGGATAGTCCCTGGGGCCGCGGCCGCCCGGGCTGGCACATCGAGTGCTCGGCGATGTCGGCCGCTTATCTCGGCGAGGTCTTCGACATCCATGGCGGCGGGCTCGACCTGATCTTCCCGCACCACGAGAACGAGATCGCCCAGTCGCGCTGCGCCCACGGCACCGAGGTGATGGCCAATTACTGGCTGCACAACGGCTTCCTGCAGGTCGAGGGCCAGAAGATGTCCAAGAGCCTGGGCAATTTCTATTCGATCCACGAACTGCTCGCGACGGAGAATTTCGGCGGCCGCACCTGGCCGGGCGAGGTGCTCAGGCTGGCGATGCTGATGACGCATTACCGCGAGCCGATCGACTTCTCGCTGCGCAAGCTGGAGGAAGCCGAAAACACATTGCGCAAATGGAAGCGTGCGGCCGACAGCGCCGGCGAGGCCGAAGCCGAGGTGCCGGCGGCACTGATCGCCGCATTGAGCGACGACCTTGCCACGTCGAGCGTCTTCCAGGGCCTGTCGCAGCTGGCCGGCGAGGCGGCCGGCAATGTCCAAGCCGCGGCCGAACTCAAGGCAGCGCTGCTGTTCCTCGGCTTCGGGCTCGAGGCGGCCGCGGTCGACGAGGCGGCGGTCGCGGTTACCATCGCGCGGCGGCTGGAGCTGATCAACGCCAAGAACTGGGCCGAAGCCGATCGCATCCGCGACGAACTTCTGGCCCAGGGCGTCCAGCTCAAGGACGGCAAGGACGCGGTCACGGGTGAGCGCGTGACGACGTGGGAAGTGAAGCGGTGATGACGGCGGGGCAGGATAGGGTGGCAATGGCTGCGGGACAGCGCCCCCCTCTGTCCTGCCGGACATCTCCCCCACGAGGGGGGAGATCAGCCTTCATGCCGGCTTTCGCCAATCGCCGACATCGCAGGATGAGCGGTCTGAGCGCAGCTGCCAATCTCCCCCCTCGTGGGGGAGATGCCCGGCAGGGCAGAGGGGGGCAACGTAGGGCTACGACCTCACCAAGGGGGCATCGCTGATGCCACACACGCCGGTCGCGCCCGCCAACCGCAAGAATGCCAAGTCGATGCGTCGGAAGATGACCGATGCCGAGTTGAAGCTGTGGAATGAGCTGCGCGCCCACCGGTTGATGGGGCTCGGATTTCGTCGCCAGTATCCAGTTGCAGGCTACATCGTCGATTTCGCTTGCCCGACACACAAGCTGATCGTTGAGCTGGACGGCTCACAGCATGCTGAACCGGCCAATGCGGAGGTCGATGCCGTCCGAACCCACCGCCTGGAACAGGACGGCTGGACCATTCTCCGCTTCTGGAACGATGACGTTGTTCGCGATATGGATAACGTCTGCCAGAACATTGTGATCTCGGCCGGGATGGCCGTCCGCATGACGGAGGAGTTCGTGCAATGATCGACCATACGGGAATTTCAGTCGCCGATTTCGACAAGGCGCAGGCGTTTTACGACAAGGCGTTCGCGCCGCTGGGGGCACAGCTTCTGATGATGGTGCCGGGCGAATATACCGGCGGGGTCAAGGTCGGCGGTTATGGCCGCGAGCGGCCGGTGTTCTGGCTGCACGAGGCGCCGGCCGGACCGGGGCGGCATTATGCGTTCACCGCGCGCAGCCGGGCCGAGGTCGATGCGTTTTATGCCGCCGCCATCGCCGCCGGCGGACGGGACAATGGCGGGCCGGGGCTGAGGCCGCATTACCATCCCGACTATTACGCCGCCTTCGTCTTCGATCCCGACGGCAACAACATCGAGGCGGTGTGCCATGTCCCGGCGTGAGGATTTGAAGCGTGAGGGTTTGAAGCGTGAGGGTTTGACGCGATGAGCCTCGACAACAGGCCGCATTATTCCGGCGGGTGCCAGTGCGGCGCCGTGCGTTTCCATGTCGACGGCAAGCTCGGCGCCGCCTCGGTCTGCCATTGCCGCATGTGCCAGAAGGCGTTCGGCAATTTTTATGCGCCGCTGGTTTCGGTGCATCGCGACTCCAGGCTCGTCTGGACGCGTGGCGAGCCGAAGCGGTTTCGCTCGTCGAATTTCGGCCTGCGCGGCTTCTGCGGCGACTGCGGCACGCCGCTGACCTACGAGGCACCCGACGGCGTGGCGCTGGCGATCGCCGCCTTCGACGAGCCGGAGGAGATCGCGCCGACGATGCAGTGGGGGCTCGAGGGCAAGCTGCCCTATGTCGACAATATCCACGAGCTCGAGGGCTATTCGACCGAAGAGGACCCTGACGCTGCCGACTTCGTCAACGACATCGTCTCGTTCCAGCACCCCGACCACGACACCGAGACCTGGCCGCCGGAGGAGCGCACATGACCGTTACGACAGGCGGTTGCCAGTGCGGTGCCGTGCGCTACCGCATCGACCAGGCGCTGGAGAATGCGCATATCTGCCATTGCCGCATGTGCCAGAAGGCATCGGGCAACTACTTCCAGCCGCTGGCGCGCACGCCGAAGGCGAAGTTTTCGGTGACGCGCGGCGAGATCGGCTGGTTCCGCTCGTCCGACATCGTGCGCCGCGGCTTCTGCCGCGACTGCGGCACGCCGCTTCTGTTCGACGTGATCGACCGTGACACGATCAATGTCGTGCTCGGTGCGCTCGACCATCCCGAAGCGGTGAAGCCGACATTCCAGTGCGGATCCGCCGAGAAGATGCCATGGTTCGGCGGACTCGACACGGTCGAATTGTCAGACGATGAAACCGCCTGGTACGCGGCGGTTGCCCCTTCGAACCACCAGCACCCCGACCACGACACTGAACAATGGCCAGCGGAGAAAAGGTCATGACCGAGACTGCAAGGACAGGCGGCTGCCAGTGCGGCGCCGTCCGCTTCCGTATCCACGGCGCGCTGGGGCGCAGCTCGATCTGCCATTGCCGCATGTGCCAGAAGCAGTTCGGCTCGTTCTTCGGCGCCTTCGTCGCGGTGCCGGTGGATGGCGTCGAGTGGATCCGCGAGGAGCCGAGCTACTTCCAGTCGTCGATCAACATATCGCGCGGCTTCTGCCAGCGCTGCGGCACGCCGATGGCCTACCGCCACGCGGAAGGCCTCGAACTGTCGATCGGCTCGTTCGACGACCGCTCCGACCTCGCGCCGACGATCCAGATCAATCATGGTTTCCGCCTGCCCTGGGTCGAGACGATCTTCGACCAGCCGGTGCTCGACAATCCCGACTATTACCAGCGGCAGGAGCAGATCATCTCCTTCCAGCATCCCGATGAAGAGACGGCCCATTGGCCGGAGCATGGACTGAAGATATGACGACTGAGCTGCGCGGCCTCTATCCCGAGATCGAACCCTTCGACAGCGGCATGCTCGATGTCGGCGACGGCCATCAGGTCTATTGGGAACGTTCGGGCACCAAGGGCGGCAAGCCGGCGGTGTTCCTGCATGGCGGCCCGGGCGGCGCGACCTCGCCCAAGCATCGCCGCCTGTTCGACCCCAAGCTGTACGACATCATGCTGTTCGACCAGCGCGGCTGCGGCAAGTCTTTGCCCAACGCCTCGCTCGACGCCAACACCACCTGGCATCTGGTCGCCGACATCGAGCGGCTGCGCGAGATGGCCGGCCACGACACATGGCTGGTGTTCGGCGGCTCCTGGGGCTCGACGCTGGCGCTCGCTTATGCCGAGACGCATCCGGATCGCGTCAGCGAACTGGTGGTGCGCGGCATCTACACGCTGACCCGCGCCGAGCTCGACTGGTATTACCAGTTCGGCGTCTCCGAAATGTTTCCCGACAAATGGGAGCGTTTCGTCAAGCCGATCCCGGAGGCCGAGCGCGGCGACATGATGGGCGCCTACCGCAAGCGCCTCACCGGCGACAACCGCAAGGCCAAGGTCGAGGCAGCTTTGGCCTGGAGCCTGTGGGAAGGCGAGACGATCACGCTTCTGCCCGACCCCGACACGTCAGGCAAGTTTGGCGAGGACGACTTCGCCGTCGCTTTCGCCCGCATCGAGAACCACTATTTCGTCCATGCCGGCTGGATGGAGGAAGGCCAGCTGATCCGCGACGCCCACAGGCTGCGCGACATTCCCGGTGTCATCGTCCATGGGCGTTATGACATGCCGTGCCCGGCCAAATATGCCTGGGCACTGCACAAGGCCTGGCCCGAGGCGGAGTTCCACCTGATCGAGGGCGCCGGTCACGCTTATTCGGAACCGGGCATATTGGACCAGCTGGTCCGGGCGACCGACAGGTTTGCAGGGAAAACGTCGTGACCGCTTCCGCCCTACGTTGCCCCCCTCTGTCCTGCCGGCCCCCACAAGTGGGGAGATCAGCTGGCATGCCGGCTTTCGCCAATCGCCGGCGTTGCAGGACGGAGCGAGGCGTCAATACTGCCGATCTCCCCCCTCGTGGGGGAGATGTCCGGCAGGACAGAGGGGGGCGCCAAAGGGCGCTGGCCCCCAAGGACAGACGGGGGTGCCATAGGGCGCTAGCCCACAAGGTGTTGCCATGAAAGAACGCATCTATCTCTTCGACACGACATTGCGCGACGGCCAGCAGACGCCGGGCATCGACTTTTCCGTCGAGGACAAGATCGCGATCGCGGCGATGCTCGACGAGTTCGGCCTCGATTATGTCGAGGGCGGTTATCCCGGCGCCAACCCGACCGACACCGCCTTCTTTGAGGAAAAGCGGACCAGGCGGGCGAAGTTCGTCGCCTTCGGCATGACCAAGCGGGCAGGGGTGTCTGCCTCCAACGATCCGGGCCTGGCAACCCTGCTGCAGGCCAAGGCCGACGGCATCTGCTACGTTGCCAAGAGCTGGGACTACCATGTCCGCGTCGCCCTCGGCGTCACCAATGAGGAAAACCTTGAAACGATCCGCGCTTCGGTCGAGGCGGCGCGTGCCGCCGGCCGCGAGCCCCTGGTCGACTGCGAGCACTTCTTCGACGGTTTCAAGGCCAATCCCGACTACGCGCTGGCCTGCGCGCGGACGGCCTATGACGCCGGCGCGCGCTGGGTGGTGTTGTGCGACACCAATGGCGGCACCCAGCCGTCGGAGGTGCGCGACATCGTCGCCCAGGTGATCGCCGCGGGCATTCCGGGCGCCAATCTCGGCATCCACGCCCATGACGATACCGGCCAGGCGGTGGCCAATTCGCTGGCGGCGATCGAAGCCGGCGTGCGCCAGGTGCAGGGCACGATCAACGGCATCGGCGAGCGCTGCGGCAACGCCAATCTGGTCACCATCGTCCCGACGCTGGCGCTCAAGCCGCATTTCGCCGAACGTTTCGAAACCGGCGTCTCGGCCGTGGCGCTGGCGGGCCTTTCCAGGCTGTCGCGCGCCTTCGACGAATTGCTCAACCGCGCACCGGAGGCGCAGGCGCCTTATGTCGGCGCATCGGCCTTTGCCACCAAGGCAGGCATCCACGCCTCGGCGATCGTCAAGGAGCCGAAGACCTACGAGCATGTGCCGCCGGAGACGGTGGGCAACCGCCGCAAGGTCATGGTGTCGGACCAGGGCGGCAAGGCCAACTTCATCGCCGAGCTCAGGCGGCGCGGCATCGACGTGCCCAAGGATAGCAGCCGGCTCGATGCGCTGATCGCGGTGGTGAAGGAGCGCGAGGCCGAGGGTTATGCCTATGAAGGGGCGGATGCCAGCTTCGAGCTTCTGGCGCGCGGCATGCTGCACAGCCTGCCGGATTTCTTCCGGGTGACCTCGTTCCGCTGCCTCGTCGAGCGCCGTTTCGACGCCAATGGCAATCTCAAGACCGTGTCGGAAGCCGTGGTCAAGGTGATGGTCGACGGCGAGGAAAAGATGTCGGTGGCCGAAGGCGACGGCCCGATAAATGCACTCGACATCGCCTTGCGCAAGGATCTCGGCAAGTTCCAGGACGAGATCGGCGACCTCGAGCTCGTCGACTACAAGGTGCGTATCCTCAATGGCGGCACCGAGGCGATCACGCGCGTGCTGATAGAATCGCATGACTCGACCGGCGCCCGCTGGTGGACCGTCGGCGTGTCGACCAACATCATCGACGCCTCGTTCCAGGCGCTGATGGATTCGATCATCTACAAGCTGATGAAGAACCGCGAGATGGCCGGGCTGGTGGCGGCCGAATAGGCGCGGTGAGCGATGATGGGCCAGCCGCAGCGGCTGGCCCTGTCGATTGATCCATCAACGAAAAGCGGGTGGACCATCACTATTTTGAAATGGCATGCGCTGGCGGGCGGGCGCATAGGTGCCCGCCATGAGCACCAACACGCCTGCGATTTCCCGCGACGAAGCCACCCGCGGCTTCCTGTTTGCCCTGTCGGCCTATCTGATGTGGGGCTTCCTGCCCTTCTACATGAAGGCGGTGGCCCATATTCCGGCGCCCGAGGTGATCGCGCACCGCATCACCTGGTCGATCCCGATTGCAGCGTTGCTGTTGTGGTGGCTCGGCCGCACCTCCGACATCAAGACCGCCTTGCGCACCCCGCGCACTTTGGCGATGGGCACGCTGACGGCGACGCTGATCACCATCAACTGGGGCGTCTATGTCTGGGCGATCGGCAATGACCGGGCGCTCGAAACCGCACTCGGCTATTACATCAACCCGCTGTTTTCGGTGTTCCTCGGCGCTGTCGTGCTCGGCGAGAAGCTGACGCGGGCGCAGATGGTGGCGATCGGGCTTGCGGTGATCGCGGTGGCACTCCTGACCTGGGAAAGCGGCGGTTTGCCCTGGGTGTCGATCGTGCTGGCGCTGTCCTGGGGTTTTTACGCGCTGTTCAAGAAGACGCTGCCGATCGGCCCGGCGCAGGGCTTTTTCCTCGAAGTGCTGATCCTCGGCATCCCGGCGCTGGTCTACATTGCCTATCTCCAGGGCAGCGGCGTCGGCCATTTCGGCACCACCGGGATGACCGACGTCTGGCTGATGCTCGGCTGCGGCATCGTCACCGCCGTGCCGCTGATCCTGTTTGCCAATGGCGCCAAGCTGCTGCGCATGTCGACCATCGGCATCATGCAGTACATCGCGCCGACGATGATCTTCGTCATCGCCATCTTCATCTTCAGGGAGCCGTTCTCGAGCGAACGCGCGGTTGCCTTCGCCCTGATCTGGGCGGCACTGGCGATCTATACCTGGTCGATGTTTTCCGAGCGCGCCAAGAACGGCTGAGGTTCAGGAGAGGCCGGCCTGCAAATGGCCGTTGCCTGCGCTTCCGGTATTCGCGTACCCGAATGTGCGCTCCGCTCCGGTTCTCGGTAACGACCATCTTTGGCTCGGCCTGACCTGAACCAGGCCGAGCGTGGTTCGATCCGACCGCGAACCTACATCTTGTCGATGACCGACTGGACGCCTTCGGTCGGCGTGGAATCAGCACCCGCGGCGACCATGATCGCCGAGACCACCGCTTCCGGCTGGTCGACGACAAGCGGCTGGACCAGATGCGAGGTATGGACGAAACCCTCTGTCTTCATATGGTCGAGCAGCGTCAGCATCGGATCCCAGAAACCCTTGACGTTGGCAAAGACGATCGGCTTGCGGTGATGGCCGAGCTGGGCCCAGGTCATGATCTCGACGATCTCCTCGACCGTGCCGATGCCGCCGGGCAGTGCCACGAATGCGTCCGATTTCTCGAACATAAGATGTTTGCGCTCGTGCATGTTGTCGGTGACGATGACTTCGTCGAGCTTGGTCAGCGCGCTTTCCGTCGCTTCCCTGTTCATCAGGAAGCGCGGGATGATGCCGGTGACCTTGCCGCCGGCGCGCCGCGCGCCATCGGCGACAGCGCCCATGATGCCCTTGGTGCCGCCGCCATAGACGAGCCGGACGCCGGCCTTGGCAATCGAATGGCCGAGCAGGTGCCCGGCCTTGATGTAGACCTCGTCACGGCCCGGCGAGGAGCCACAATAGACGCAGATGGATCGAATCTTGTTCATCGGCTGATTGGGTATTGCCTCCACAGGCAGGGTCAAGCCCGAACCGGGCTTTTTCTTGTCGCTGCCGGCAAAACAAGGTATGCCCGGCGGGCGGCTAGGGGCAGAGGAATATGGCGATCAATCCGTTGAAGATTTTCCTACTCGCAGCAGGTGGCTCAGCCGCTGCTGCGACCGTTGCATATGTGTCGGGAGCACTCGATCCCTATCTGGCGCCGCCGGCCGCGATCGCGTCACTGCCGGCACCCGCGACAACGACGCCGACGAGCGACAAGCCCGCAGATCCGGCCAAGCCGGCAGCCGGCGCAGAGACGCCTGCCGCGGTCGCGCCGGCACCAGCAGCGCCTGCCGCAGCCGCTGCCGTGATCGCCCCGTCCTTCGACGTGGTGCGTGTCGAAAACAACGGCTCCGTGGTCATCGCCGGCAAGGCCGCCGGCAATTCCAAGGTCGAGATCGTTACCGGATCGAAGGTCATCGGTGCGGCGGTTGCCGGCGCTGACGGCGATTTCGCCGTCGTGCTCGACGATCCGCTGAAGCCGGGCGACTACCAGATCGTGCTGCGCGCAACCGCGCCTGACAATGTCGTGGCGACCTCGACGGAGACAGCGGTGGTTTCGGTGCCGTCCGATCCGGGTGGCCAGGTGCTGGCCCTGGTCGAGGAACCGGGCAAGCCGGCGCAGCTGATCACCGTGCCGAAGCCGGCTGACGCGCCGGCGGCGCCGGCCAGCGGCGAGCAGCAGGCCAGCGCGCCTGCGACCGCCCCCGCAGCAGAACCCGCACCGGCCAAGTCGGCCGCGCCGGCAGCGGAGATCAAGGTCGCCGTCGAGGCCGTCGAGATCGAAGGCAAGAAGATCTTCATCGCCGGCTCGGCCGATGCCGGGCGCAAGGTGCGCGCCTATGCCAACGAGATCCTGATCGGCGAGACGCAGACCTCGCCCGAAGGCCGCTTCCTGATCGAGGCCGAGCGTGAATTGCCGGTCGGCGACTACATCATCCGCGTCGACGCGCTCGAGCCGAACGGCGCCAAGGTCGTCGCCCGCGCCGCCGTGCCGTTCCAGCGCGAGCCGGGCGAGGCGGTGGCAGCGGTCGCGCCGCAACCGACGGTATCAGCAGCGCCGGCCGTCGATGCAACCGCGCCCGCAGCCGCAGCCGCACCCGCTGCTGAATCAACGGCCGAGGCCAAGACGGCGATGGCGGGCGAAGTACCTGCCAAGCCTGCAGACCCGGCTGCCGAAGCGACGGCAACTGCTCCGGCCGCCACGGCTACTGCCGACAAGCCGGCTGAAGTCGCCGCCGCACCTGTTGCGCCAGAGACCACGGCGCCCAAGCTCGAAGCCGTCAATGGCGCCGTCATCATCCGTCGCGGCGATTCCTTGTGGCGCATCTCGCGCCGCGTCTATGGCCACGGCGTGCGCTACTCCAACATCTATCTCGCCAATCAGGACCAGATCCAGGATCCGGACCGCATCTGGCCGGGCCAGGTGTTCCGCGTTCCGGAAAAGTCGAAAGAGGGTGAGGCCGCCAATATGGGCGCCATGGGCGAGCAGGCGATGCCGGCGCCCAAGCCGTAAGTGCCGGGAACGGTTTTCCGCTTTCCCGGTTGATTGGAAAGAGTTCATCGTCTATCGTCGATAAACGATGAATTCTTTCTCCTCCCCGCCATCCTGCTGCAGCTCCGTCACCGACGTGACGCAGAAGCTTGCCGCGCTGTCGCATCCGGCGCGGCTCGAAATCCTGAAATGCCTGGCCGGCGGCAGGTCATGCTGCTGCAAGGAAGTGGTCGAGCATCTCGACCTCGCCCAGTCGACAGTCTCGCAACATCTGAAAATCCTCGTCGAAGCCGGTCTGGTGCGTTACGCGCCGGAGCGGCAGCGCTCGCGTTATGAGATCGACCAGGCGGCGCTGCGCGCCGTCTCCGTGTCGGTCACGGCGCTGGTCGACACCTTTTGCGCCGCCGACGGCGTGCACATCTAATCAAGGCAAGCACAGTGGCCAGCAAAACCGTATCCGCCGAACGCGGCTCGACCTTCAGCACGATCAGGAACCTGTGGCCTTATATGTGGCCGGAAGACCGACCCGACCTCCGGGCGCGGGTCATCTGGGCGACGATCTTCCTGTTCGTCGCCAAGCTGACCCTGGTCGCCGGCCCGTATTTCTTCAAATGGGCGACCGATGCGCTCGCCGGCGACCAGCGTTCGCCTTTGCCGCTGCCGGCCTTCCTGGTGGCGCCGGTGATGCTGGTGATCGCCTACAATGTGGTGCGCATCGTCCAGCTCGGCTTCAACCAGCTGCGTGACGCGCTGTTTGCCCGCGTCGGCCAATATGCGGTGCGCCAGCTTGCCCACCGCACCTTCGTGCACATGCACCAGCTGTCGCTGCGCTTCCATCTCGAGCGCCGCACCGGCGGCCTGTCGCGCATCATCGAGCGCGGCACCAAGGGCATCGAGACGATCGTCCGTTTCACCATCCTCAACACCGCACCCACGGTGCTGGAATTCGGCCTCACCGCCGGCATCTTCGGTTTCGCCTATGGCTGGAAATATGTGGCCGTGGTGGCCGCGACGGTGTGGCTCTACACCTGGTTCACCGTCTGGGCGAGCGACTGGCGCATCGGCATCCGCCGCGAGATGAACGATTCCGACACCGACGCCAACACCAAGGCGATCGATTCGCTGCTCAATTTCGAGACGGTGAAGTATTTCAACAATGAGGCCATGGAGGCCGAGCGTTTCGACCGCTCGATGGCGCGCTACGAGACGGCGGCGACCCGCATCTGGACCTCGCTTGGCTGGCTGAATTTCGGCCAGGGCGTCATCTTCGGCATCGGCATGACCATCGTCATGGCCATGTCGGCGATGGAGGTGATGGCCGGCACCCAGACCGTCGGCGATTTCGTCTTCATCAACGCCATGCTGATGCAGCTGTCGGTGCCGCTCAACTTCATCGGCTTCATCTATCGCGAAATCCGCCAGGGCCTGACCGACATCGAACAGATGTTCGACCTGCTCGACGTCAGCCAAGAGGTGACGGACAAGCCGGATGCCAAGGCACTTGTCGTCGGCACCGGCCGCGTCGAGTTCCGCGACGTGCATTTCGCCTATGACCCGAACCGCCAGATCCTGAAGGGTGTCAGCTTCGAAGTGCCGGCCGGCAAGACGGTGGCGATCGTCGGTCCCTCGGGCGCCGGCAAGTCGACGATTTCGCGCCTGCTGTTCCGTTTCTACGACATTCAGCAGGGCGCGATCCTGATCGACGGCCAGGACATTCGCGACGTGTCGCAGCAGAGCCTGCGCGGAGCGATCGGCATGGTGCCGCAGGACACGGTGCTGTTCAACGACACCATCGCCTACAACATCCGCTATGGCCGGGTGAACGCCGACGAGGAGGATGTGCGCAAGGCAGCCGAGCTGGCGCAGATATCGGGCTTCATCCAGCGCCTGCCGGACGGCTACAAGGCGATGGTCGGCGAACGCGGCCTGAAGCTGTCGGGCGGCGAAAAGCAGCGCGTGGCGATCGCCCGCACCATCCTCAAGGCGCCGCCGATCCTGATGCTCGACGAGGCGACCTCCGCACTCGACACCCAGACCGAGCAGGAAATCCAGAGCGCGCTCGACCTGGTTAGCAAGGGCCGCACCACGCTCGTCATCGCCCACCGCCTGTCGACGGTGATCTCGGCCGACGAGATCATCGTGCTCGCCGATGGCGGCATCGCCGAGCGCGGCACCCACGCCGACCTGCTGGCGCAGGGCGGGCTCTACGCCTCGATGTGGGATCGCCAGCGCGAGGCGACCGAGGCCGAGGAACGCCTGCGCCAGGCCCGCGAGGGCGACGAGCTCGGCGTCGTCGTGCGCCGCCGCACGCCTGAGGTGACCAACGACGCGGAGTGAGCCGCCGGCTCGCTAGCCGGCTGAGACGAACAGCCTGCCATGATCAGGCTCGCATGATCATTTCTCATGCGAGCGGCGACAGCGCCGTTTGCCGCCGGCGATAGCGGTGGGCGCCGGCAATGCCGCGTTGCGGCTGACGGTCGTTTCCGGTAAGCACTCCGGGACTTCAACAGCAACGGCCTCCACTTCATGAGCATAGCCGACACGATCCGCAACGCCTTCGTTCCGGTCCATCGCGAGGGATATCCCTTCATTGCCGGATTTGCGGCTGTTGCCGTCCTGCTGGGCTTCTTTTCTACTTCGCTGTTCTGGATCGGCGCGATCCTGACGGCCTGGTGCGCCTATTTCTACCGTGACCCAGAGCGTGTCACCCCCGTTGACGACAGGCTGGTGATCAGCCCGGCCGACGGCGTGGTGTCGGCCGTCGGCCCCGCCGTGCCGCCGCGCGAACTCAATCTCGGCACCGCCGAGATGACCCGCATCTCGGTGTTCATGAATGTCTTTTCCGTGCACATCAACCGCGCCCCGGTGCGTGGCAAGATCGTCCGCATCGAGCATCGTCCCGGAAAGTTCCTCAATGCCGAGCTCGACAAGGCAAGCCAGGAAAACGAGCGCAACGGCATCGTCATCGACAGCCCCAACGGCCAGGTGGCGGCGGTGCAGATCGCCGGCCTCGTCGCCCGCCGCATCCTGTGCTGGGCCGATGTCGGCGGCAACATCGCCGTTGGCGAGCGTTTCGGCCTGATCCGCTTCGGCTCGCGCGTCGACGTCTTCCTGCCCAACCATGCGGTTGCCCGCGTTTCCGTCGGCCAGACCGCGGTCGCCGGCGAAACCGTGCTTGCCGAATTCGGCGGCGCCAGCCATCCGCCGCTGGTGCGGGTCTCCTGATGGTCGCGCCCTTCAAGCCCTTTGAACCGCATGGCAGCGGCGGACCGCGCATTCGCGAGATCCCGCTGCGCATGGTGCTGCCCAATCTGATCACCGTGCTGGCGATCTGCGCCGGCTTGTCGGGCATCCGGCTCGCCTTCGAGGGCCGCTTCGAATCGGCCGTCGTGATGGTGCTGCTGGCGGCCTTTCTCGACGGCATCGACGGCCGCCTGGCGCGCATGCTCAAGGCGACCTCGCGCTTTGGCGCGCAGATGGACTCGCTCGCCGACATCGTCAATTTCGGCGTCGTGCCGGCGCTGGTGCTCTACGCCTACCTGCTCGACAAGGCCGGCTCGCTCGGCTGGATCGCGACGCTGTTGTTTGCCATCGCCATGGGGCTGAGGCTGGCGCGCTTCAACGTGCTCGACGAAGATCTAGACCGGCCGGCATGGCAGGCCGAATATTTCGTCGGCGTGCCGGCGCCGATCGGCGCCATCACCTTGATGCTGCCGATGTATCTCGGCTTCCTCGGCCTCGAAGGCACTCGCAACGCCGCCTACATCGCCACCGTTTTCACCATTCTGGTCGCCTTCCTGCTGGTCAGCCGCTTGCCCGTTTATTCCGGCAAGAAGCTGAAGATCAAACGCGAGCACCTGCTGCCTGTCATGCTTTTGGCGGTGTTCTACGTGCTGCTTCTGACCGTCTATCCCTGGCAGACGCTGACCGCCTCGGTCGGCGCATATCTGATCTTCCTGCCGCTCAGCGCCAGCGCCTATGCGCGCCGCTCCAAGCTCGAAGCTGCTGCAGCTGCGGCTGCGGCCGAAGCGGCTGAAACGCCCGCCGAACCCAAGGCCTAGTCGGGACAGTTTTGAGCCGTACCGAAGCGACGTCGCTGAGACCCTAGGATTCATTCCGTGATGCTGCAGCAGTGCACAGACGGTTGAGAAAGCCTGCACTTTCCTCCACCCGGATCACGCCCTTTACCCTCACGGCATGGATCCTCGGGTCAGGCCCGAGGATGACGAAGCGGGGACGTTGCCGGCTATTCTCCAACGCCTGTCTCGAGCCAATAGGAAACGTCGCAGATTGGCGGAGAACGCCACCTGCCTTCGTCATCCTAGGGCGGAGCAGGAGCGCAGCTCCGTCGCGGAGACCCTGGGATCCATGCCGTGACATTACCGCCAGGCTCAAGCCGTCACGAACGTGTGTTCTTTCTCAACCCTGCATAACATTCCTCACCCTCACGGCATGGAACCTCCGGTCAAGCCTCTGGGATGACGAATTGGAGGTCCTGCGTCAGGCCGCCAGCCCGAGCTGGTCGAGCGCCAGGCGGCGGGCGGCGACATAGTCCGTCTTGCCCGAGCCGAGCACCGGGATTTCATGCACCTTGATGATGTCGTGCGGCACCATCAGCTCGGTGGCGCCGGCCTGCTTGCCATGGAGGCGCAGGGCCTCGGCATCGGCATTTCCGGCTGTCGTGACCAGCACGATGCGCTCGCCCCGGCGCTTGTCGGGCACGGCGACCGCGGCGTGGCGCTGTTCCGGCCACAGCGCCTGGACCAGCATCTCGACCGCGCCGAGCGACACCATTTCGCCGGCGATCTTGGCGAAACGCTTGGCGCGGCCCTTGATGGTGATGAAACCCTCGCGGTCGACCGAGACGATGTCGCCGGTGTCGTGCCAGCCGTCGAGCGGCTGCAATTCGCCCGGCCGGTCCGATGTCATGTAGCCCATCATCAGGTTGGGGCCGGTGAGCCAGAGCTGGCCGCCCTCGGCGACGCCCTCGACCTCTTCGAGGCGCATGCGCATGCCGGGCAGCAGCCGCCCGACGGTGCCGTCGCGGCCATGCGTCGCCGTGTTGACGGCAACGACGGGTGCGGCCTCGGTCAGGCCGAAACCCTCGATGATCTCGGCATTGAAGCGGCTGCGCCAGACCCGGCGCGTCTCCGCCCTGACAGGTTCGGCGCCGGCGACGACAAAACGCAGGCTGGAAAAATCGCCGTCCTCGGCGGTGCGGGCATAGGCGGCGAGGAAGGTGTCGGTGCCGAACATGATCGTCGGACGGATCTTGCGCGCGACATCGGGAATGATCTTGTAGTGCAGCGGCGAGGGGTAGAGGAACAGCCTGATGCCGGTCAGAAGCGGCAGGATGGTGCCGCCGGTGAGGCCGAAGGAGTGGAACACCGGCAGCACGTTGAACAGCTTGTCTTTTGGCGAGATGCTGATGCGCGCTTCGGCCTGCATGGCATTGGCGACGAGGTTGCGGTGCGACAGCACCACCGCCTTGGGCGTGCCCTCGGAGCCTGAGGTGAACAGGATGACGGCCGGCTTTGACGCATCCTGTGGCGCAAGCGGCCGCGACCATTGCAGGGCGGCCGTCAGCTTTTCCTGCGTCGTGACGCTGTCGCGCAGCTCCTCCAGCCAGACGATCTTGGCGCCGGCCTGTTCTGCCGCCGCAACGACGTCGCCGAGATCGGCCTTCTGGACGAAGGCGCGTGATGAGACGATGGTCGTGATCGCCGCTGTCTTCACCGCCGAGGCGACATTGGCGGCTCCCGCCGTGTAGTTGATCATCGCGGCGACGCGGCCGGCCGAGATCAGGCCGAGCATCGCAAGCACCACGCCATTGGCGTTGGGCAACAGGATGCCCACGGCTTCGCCCTGTTTGGACATGGCTTCGAAGCGGCTGCCGAGCACGCGCGCGCCGACAAGCAGCTTGCGGTAGCTGAGCGCGCCGCTGACGACATCCTCGACGATCGGCTGCGACGGGCCGTAGCGCCTGGCAGCGTCGACCATTGCGCCGAACACGCCCCTGTCGAGATCGGTGCCGGCAAGGCGGGCCTCGGCGAAGCGGTCGAACAGGGCGTTGGCCGTCGTCGTCTGGCTGTAGCCGGCGCGCTGCAGCAGCTCGGCCATGGTCATCGGGGCGAGGGCTGATATCCGGAGGCGCTGGAACCAGTGGCGCGGCGCCCGTTCGGCCGGCGCCAGCGAAAACGGCAGGTGGCGGGCGCCGCTGACGAAGATCGGCACGATGCGCGCGTCGGCCTGCATGGCGATGCGGGCGACGGCGCGGAACAGCCGGAAGGCTTTGACGTCGGGCTCGACGGTGTCGGGCAGGTAGACGGCGAGGCGGCCCTTGCCGCGCAACACGCGAACCAGCCGGCGGCTGACGAAGACATGCTCGGCGTTGAAGGCGATGGTGCGGCCAAGCTCGCGCCACGGCTCGAGCCAGAACGCCTGGGCCGAAGCATCGTCGAGGATATGCAGCGTCTGATCGGGCAGCAGCGACAGCATCAGTGCCGGTTCGAGGCGCGACTGGTGTGAAATGACATAGATGACGGGCGCTTCGGCGTCGCGGGCCTGGATCAGCGCGCGGTCCTCGATCCGGTAGATCAGCTTGAGCGGCAGATAGAGCAGCGCCTGGCGGAAGCGGATGCCGCGTCCGTGCATCAAGACGCCTGATGCAAGCATCCATGCCGCAACGAAGCCGAGCACAATTGCACTGGCCAGGACCATGCCGCACCTCCCAATGCACGCGAAGCCCACCGCGCGCATCGAAACTAGACGATGACGGCGCAACGTCAATGCGCATCGTCATTCCCCACCCCCGCTGCCATCAGGCCCGCTGCCGTCGGGCCTTGGCACCAGGACAGGAAAAAGCCGGTCTTGCGACCGGCTTGAAGCAGAGGGACGGGTGGAGGGGATGGGGGGATGGGGCAACCCGTCCTGAGCCCAACAACGCGGTCGCTAACATTTGGTTCCACGGCAATCATGCTTTTTGTGATTCTTTTTCGATCGGGCCGGGCAGGGGGCAGTTCTCGCCGGCTGACGGTATCCTTCTGCGCAGCCGGAAGTGCGCTGCCGGCGAGCGGCGACGATGGGGCCTGATGTGTTCGAGCATCTGGTTTCGGGCGCAACCAGGACAAGCTGCTCACCTTTACCGGATCGCTTGCAGTATTCGGCATGACGTATTGACCGCGACCCTCGCCAAGGCGATGTTCATATTAGACCGTGCTTGTAAGTCCGTGTTTAGTCGCGCCGCTCCTGCCAACTTGGAAAGGCGACGGAGGCCCTGATGCCCAATACTCTAGACAGACAGTATGTTGAGGATCACCTAGGCGCTCACAATTACGAGTCCTTCGGGCGCAGCATTGTTGCAGCTGTTCTCGAAGAGGCGCTGGAGCAAAGAAGCCGGGACGGCGGAGGAGACCTGAAGTTCAAGGTCGAGACCAAGCTCGAAGCGACATCCTCCGGCTGCACCTGGCTCATCATGATCGTCAATGGCCGGCGGATCAGGATCCATCAGCCACCCATTACCAGCTTCTAGACGTTCTGGCCCGGAAGCGGGCTGCATCAGGCGACGGCAGGCACCAAGCGGCGCGTCCTGTCGCGAACCGCCATATCGATGCGGTCGTCGCGCCGGTCCAGGCAGAGAAGCAGCCGAGAGACGGAGAACGTGCCCGTGCCGGAGGTCGCGACCGCCGACAGGTCGGGCAGGCGGCTGTGTTCGTGCGAGCAACAGGGCTCTTTCTTCCACCCCGCTCCGCATTCCTCCGCACGCCTCACATTCCTCACCTTCACGGCAGGATCTCGAATTGCCACTGGCTGTCTAGCTCGTTTCACGGCGGAATTTTCCGCCAGTCGCGAACCGATCAGCCGAGCGGGCGTCGCGCCAGGCGTGCCAGAACACCGCGCCAAGCACGATGGCGCCGCCGAAAAGGCTCGCCGTCGGCGGCAGCTCGGCCAGGAACAGCCAGGCGAAGAAGATGCCGAACGGTACCTCGGTCGTGCCGAGCAGGCCCGCCTCCGCTGCCGGAATGCGGCGCGCGCCTTCGGTCCACAGGATGACGGCAAGGGCGAAGGTGAAGCCGAAGAAAACGAGCGGCGCGATGCTCGACCGTGGCACGGTGAGCGGATCGCTCAGAAGCCATGCCGGGATCACGCCGAGAAAGGCGGAAACGGCCCCCGCCCAGACGACGGAGGCGTTGCGGAACCGCCTGACGAGGGCGGCGTAGAAGGCAAACAGGCAGGTCATCATCAGCGCCAGCGCATCGCCGAAGGCATGGCCGCCGCCGAGGCCGGACCAGAACATGATGGCGACGCCGGCGAGGCACACCGTCGCTGCCACTGCCGTCTGGCGCCGGAACACCTCGCCGGCGATCACCCAGGCGAAGAGGGCGACGACGAACGGAACGGTGGCGTAGATGACCACGACATTGGCGACATAGGTGTTCTTGAAGGCGGCGATGAAGGCGACGCTGGAGATCGTGCCCAGCACGGCCAGCAGCCAGCCCTGCCAGCCGAGATGCAGGCTTTCGCCCGTGCCGTTTCGCCGTCGCCACAGCACATAGGCCGATATCAGCATGCCGCCGACCAGCCCGCGCCAGGAGGTGATGGTCAGGGGATCGGCGTCGACCGACTTTGTCAGGATGCCGGCAAGGCCGAAAACGGCCGCCGATGCTGCCACAAGCAGCATGCCGAGCCGGTGCTGCGCGGCGGTTTCGCTTGCTGTCGTCATCCTCTTTTCCCGGTCAGGGGCCCAGTCTGTCGGGTCCAGCCTATCCCAGGGCACTGCCAGCCTGCTGTCAGCAGGCCGGCATGCTAGGGTGGCTGCCAGGATGGTACGCCACGTCGACCGGGAGGAAAATGATGGATGCTGCTGGGTTGAAGGCGCTGCAGGCGCCGATGAAGGACGCCTATCGCGCGGATGCCGGGCGCGCCCTGATCACGCTTCGGGCGCGCGGCGCCGTCGACGAGCAGTCGATTTCCTGCAAGGTCGACACCGGCAAGGCAATCGTCACCGCCGGGCTGCACCCGGCGACGGGCGGCAGCGGAATGGAGCTGTGCTCGGGCGACATGCTGCTCGAGGCACTGGTCGCCTGCGCCGGCGTGACCCTGAAGGCGGTGGCGACCGCACTCGAGTTCCGCCTCGGTGAAGCCGTGGTGTCGGCCGAGGGCGACCTCGATTTTCGCGGCACGCTCGGCGTCGCCAGGGATGCGCCGGTCGGCTTTCGCGCCATCCGGCTTGCCTTCAAGCTCGACACCGACGAGCCGCAGGAGCGCATCGATGCTCTGATCAGGCTGACCGAACGTTATTGCGTGGTGTTCCAGACATTGAACGTCCGGCCGGAACTGAGCGTTTCGGCCGAACGCTAAGGTTCGGGACGTACAGTTGCGCCGACCCCTTGCGGCGAACGTTGACGCCCGGCGCGCCTCAGATGTGCAAAGGCTCACCGGGTGGCGGTGAGCCTTCACAGATCAGCTGTTCCAGGCGCCGCGGCCTGACGCTTGCCATCAATTGGCGGCGAAGCAGTAGAACAGGGCGTCGCCGCCGGTTCCCTTCAGCGCTTCCTGGCTGCAGCCGCCGCGCGAGGCATGCGACGAGTTCCAGGATTTGGCCGCCGCGGAATCGTCGAGGCCCATGCGGTCGTGATGGCCCATCATCGCAGCACCTTCGGTGCCGTCGAGGGTCCAGTCGCCGCAGGTCTGGTCGGCGATGCGGGTGCCGTCGGGTTTGGAACCGGTCAATATGTCGTGCTTGTTGGGCTGGTCGCCGCGGCCATTGATGGTGTTGCCCTTCTCATCGAGGGCGGTTTCCTTGTTGATGTTGTTGGCGTCGCTGTGCAGCGACGCCACGTCGTCGGCGATCTTCTGGCCCTTGGCGTTGACCCATGGTCCCTGGCCGATGCGGTCCCTGGCGTCGACGTCCTTGGTCGAGAGATAGGCGTGCCAGGTCTTGCCGGTCGAGCCCGCGGCCTCGGCCAGGCTCTGGCAATGGGCGTCGGCGCCAGCGAGGCCGCCGAGATTGGCGCCCTTGCCGATGCCGCTGCTGGTGACGAAGAAGCTCATCGTGGCGTCCTGCGCGCTGGCCGCCGACAGGCCTGATAAAAGCAGCGCAGACATCAGAAGAATGCGTTTCATCGCGTGGTCCTCCCTCATTTTCTTGATTTGAGGGCCGCAAAACTAGGACTGGCCGAATTCACCGGCCAATCACGCTTGCGTGTCGCTACATCGGCCAGACCAGCATCAGCATCGGCACGGCGACGACGATGACCAGCAGCGACAGCGGCAGGCCGAGGCGCGGATAATCGGAGAATTTGTAGCCGCCGGGGCCCATGACAAGGGTGTTGCACTGGTGGCCGATGGGGGTGAGGAAATCACAGCCGGCGCCGATCGCCACCGCCATCAGGAAGGCTTCGGGGCGGAAGCCGAGCGTGGTGGCAAATCCGGCGGCAATCGGTGCCACGACGAGCACGGTGGCGGCATTGTTGAGGAACGGCGTGACCGCCATCGCCACGACCATGATCAATGTCAGCGCCCCGGCAGGCGGCAGCGTCGAGGCGAATTCGGCGAGCCAGGCCGAGATGATGTCGGTGGCGCCGGTCCGGCGCAGCGAGTCGCTGACCGGGATGAGGGCGGCGAGCATCACCAGGATCGGGCCATCGATGGCGCCATAGACTTCGCGCAGCGGGATGACGCGAAACAGCACCATGGCGACAGCGGCGGTGAAGAAGGCGAGCGGCACCGGCAAAAGGCCAAGGGCGGTGGCGCCCATCGCGGCGACGAGAATGGCGAGGGGCACGACGCCGCGCCTGACGCTGCCGAGCAGGATCGGGCGCTCGGCCAAGGGCAGGCAGCCGAGCTCGCGCAATATGTCGGGCATCGTCTGCGGGTTGCCCTGCAGCACGACGACGTCGCCGAGGCGCAGGATGACGGCGCCGAGCCGCTCCTGGATGCGTTCGCCCTTGCGGCTGACCGCCAGCAGGTTGACGTTGAAACGGTCGTAGAGCGCCAGGCGTTGTGCCGAGCCGCCGATCAGGGTCGAGTGTTCGCCGATGATCGCCTCGACGGCGGTGGCCGCATGCTTGCCGCCGGCGGAATCACGGCTGCCGGTGACGCTGAGCTTGGACTGGGTGACGATGCGGTCGAGCGCTTCAGGGGCGCCCTCGATCAATAGGATGTCGCCCTCGCGCAGCACGACGTCGGGGAACGGCGTCACATGCAGGGCGCGCGAGCGCAGGATAGAGGTTACCACCGCGCGGCTACCGCCGAGCTTCAACAGGTCGGCCAGCGACTTGCCGACGACGGTGGAGTCGGCGACCAGGCGGGCCTCGGTGACGTAGTTGTTGACGTCGAGCGCCTCGTGGATCGAGGCCGAGGCGCGGGTGCGGATCGGCAGGAGCCAGTAGAACAGCACCAGGAAGACGAGGCCGGCGACGGCAAGTGCTGCGCCGACAGGGGTGAAGTCGAACATCGAGAAGGCGTCGCCGGTCATGTCCTGGCGCACGCGCGACACGACGATGTTGGGCGAGGTGCCGACCAGCGTCATCAGCCCGCCGAGCAGCGAGCCGAAGGCCATCGGCATCAGGAAAACCGAGGGCGAGGTGTTGGAGCGGCGGGCGAACTGGAAGGCGATGGGGATCATGATCGCCAGCGCGCCGATGTTCTTCACGAAGGCGGACAGGATGGTGACGATGATCACCAAAAGCGCCAATTGCGCCCTGACGCTCGAGACGTCGGGGGCGAAGCGCTGGATGGCATATTCCATGATGCCCGAGCGCGCGACGCCGGCGCTGACCAGAAGTGCCGAGCCGACGATGATGACGATGTCGTCGCTGAAGCCGCTGAACGCTTCGGCCTGCGGCACGATGCCGATCGCAACCGCTGCGATAAGTGCGCCGCAGGCGACGAGATCGTAACGGAACCGGCCCCAGACGAATGCCGCCATCATCAGCGCTATGACGGCGAAGGACATCAACTGGTCGGTGGTCATGCGGCCGATGTCCCCCACATCAGTATAGAGCGCCCGGGCGCCTGGGCATAGAGCGCCCGGGCGGGCACTTGCAAGACTTTCGTTCCACGCATCGCTGCGATGCGCTCAAGCAGTGGTCAACGCGACGGCGGCAACATCGTTGCCGGCATCGCCGCTAGCCGCAGCGACGCGTCGCGCGGAAAGATCAGGCCGGCTTCTGGTGCGAAACCCAGCGCTGCTCGCGGATCTGGTAGATCTGGCCCGTGCGGGTCAGCGCAGGGTCGACCATGCCAAGGATGTGGCGCGCCGTCTCAGACGGATGGGTGACGGTCGCCGGATCCTCGCCGGGCACGGCCAACGCCCGCATCGCGGTGCGGCTGGTGCCGGGGTCGAAGATGTTGACGCGCAAGGCGGTGTTTTTGGTCTCGTCGGCCCAGGAGCGGGCGAGCGCCTCGACGGCGGCCTTGGAGGCGGCATAGGGCGCCCAGAAGGCGCGCGCCGAATGGGCGGAGCCGGAGCTGACGATGACGGCGCGGCCGGCATCCGACTTGCGCAGCAGCGGATCGACCGAGCGGATCAGGCGCCAGGTGCCGGTGACGTTGACGGCCATGACCTTGTCGAAGACCTTGGCCTCGACATGGCCGATGGGGGCGATGACGCCGAGCACGGCGGCATTGGCGACCAGAATGTCGAGCTTGCCCCAGCGGTCATTGATCGAGCTGCCGAGACGGTCGATGCCGGCCATGTCGGTGAGGTCGAGCGGCACCAGCGTCGCCTGGCCGCCTGATGCCTTGATCTCGTCGTCGAGCTCTTCCAGCCCGCCGACCGTACGCGCCACGGCAATCACATGCGCACCCGCCGCGGCAAGCTGCTTGGCCGTGTTGTAGCCGATGCCGCGCGATGCGCCGGTGACGAGCGCGATGCGGCCGGAGAGGTCGGGAGTGGTTGTCATCATGGCATCCAGTTCGATCTTGTCGGTCCGCAGCCTGATAGGACGATTTTGTCCCGAACAAAACCCCACGCATCCGGAATGGATGCCGCAGGCGCCGGCGGCGGGCCATATTTCTCGCCGTCGCCCTATTTCCTGCCGACGATGTCGGGAATGCCGGCCGGTATCCGTCCTAGGGATGAAACATACCCTGGAAGAGGACATGATGGGCAGAAGCGTTGCAATCCTGGTGGCCAGACTGATCTTCGCCGGCGCTTTCGGCATGGCGGCCTTGTTCAAATTCGCCGGAATGACTGAAACCGCCGCCTACATCTCGGCCGCCGGCTTTCCTTTTGCCTTGCCATTGGCATGGCTGGCGGCCTTTTTCGAACTCGGGCTTGTGCTGGCCTTCCTCACCGGCGCGTTCTTTTCGGAGGCGGCCCTGCTGGCCGGCGCCTATGTCGTTTTCCTGGCCTTCGCCTTCCACGGTCCGTCGCACTGGCAGGGAAACCCAGCCGAATTCGGCTTCTTCGTCGATCACTTCACCTTCCTGGCCGGACTGCTTTACGCAGCCGTCCACGGCCCGGGCGAGCGGCTCGCGCTGCGGCAAGGCTTGATCTGGAAGGACAAGGCTGCTTCCGCGCATTGACGCGGAAGCATGCTGAAGGTGTCGCTGCTACAGCCCGCCGGTGGCCAGAAGCGACAGCGAGCGCACATTGTCGGCGCCTTCGAGGTCGAGCAGGCGGGTCGGGTACTGGCCGGAGAAGCAGGCATCGCAATATTGCGGCTGCTCGTCATTGCGGCTCGCCTCGCCGACGGCGCGGTAGAGACCGTTCATCGACAGGAAGCCGAGCGAGTCGACACGGATGAACTCGGCCATTTCCTCGATCGTCATGCGCGAGGCGAGAAGCTTGGACTTTTCCGGCGTGTCGACGCCGTAGAAGCAGGAGGCGCGGGTCGGCGGCGAGGCGATGCGCATATGCACCTCCTTGGCACCGGCATCGCGGACCATCTGCACGATCTTCTGGCTGGTGGTGCCGCGGACGATGGAATCGTCGACCAGCACGATGCGCTTGCCTTCGATCATGCGGCGGTTGGCATTGTGCTTCAGCTTGACGCCCATGTGGCGGATGGAATCGCCCGGCGAGATGAAGGTGCGGCCGACATAGTGGTTGCGGATGATGCCGAGCTCGAAGGGGAGGCCGGCGGCTTGCGAGAAGCCGATGGCTGCCGGGGTGCCCGAATCCGGCACCGGCACGACGATGTCGGCGTCGACGGGGCTTTCAAGCGCCAGTTCGGCGCCGATGCGCTTGCGCACGTCATAGACGTTGCGGCCCTCGACCGAAGAATCGGGACGGGCGAAATAGACATATTCGAAGATGCAGAAGCGCGGCTTCTGCGGCTCGAACGGGAAGATGCTCTCGATGCCCTTGGAGGTGACGATGACCATCTCGCCGGGCTTGAGGTCGCGCACGAAACGCGCGCCGATGATGTCGAGCGCGCAGGTCTCGGAGGCGAGGATCCAGGCGCCGTCGAGATCGCCGAGCACCAGCGGGCGGATGCCGAGCGGATCGCGGCAGCCGATCATCTTCTTCGACGACAGCGCGACCAGCGAGAAGGCACCCTCGACCTGGCGCACCGCATCGATGAAGCGCGCATTGAGGTCGCGTTCCTTCGAGGTGGCGACGAGATGCAGGATGGTTTCGGTGTCGGAGGTCGACGAGAAGATCGAGCCCTGCTTCTGCAGCGCGCGCTGCACCGTCATCGCATTGGTCAGGTTGCCGTTATGCGCGACAGCGAAGCCGCCATCGGCGAGTTCGGCGAAGAAAGGCTGGATGTTGCGGACGCCGGCGCCGCCCGTCGTGGCGTAGCGGGTGTGGCCGATGGCGCGGTTGCCCTTGAGACTGTCGATGACACGCTGCTTGGTGAAGGTGTCGCCGATCAGGCCGACATGGCGCTCGACGTGGAACTGGCTGCCGTCATAACTGACGATGCCGGCGGCCTCCTGGCCGCGATGCTGGAGCGCATGCAGCCCCAGCGTGACGATTGCCGCGGCGTCCTGTCGGCCAAAAATGCCGAACACACCGCATTCGTCGTGGAAATGATCATCGGCTTCCGCGGAAAGCACGTCAGCTGCGTCTGCCATCGGGGGCGGCCTCTTCTAGCAAAAACGCTATATAGTGCGATGAGGCGGCAAGGGCAACGCGCCATCCCGCCTCAGGCGCAATCAGTTGTTGGTCGGTGCCGGCTCGGCCGGCGCCTCGCCTTCGGCAGGCGCCTCGGCAGGCGGCGTGGTGGCGCCGGCTTCCGGTTCGCCGGTCTGCGAATTGAGCTTCTTGAGGATCGAATTCTCGGGATCCTCGGGCAGAAGGTTCTCGATCGAGGTGCCGATGCTCTCGAGCAGCGGCCGCGACTTCGCCTCCGCGACCCAGGCCGGAGCGTTGGGGCCGACCAGCCAGTTGAAGAACAAAAGGCCGACGGCAACGACCAGGATGCCGCGGGCGGCACCGTAGAGGAAGCCGAGCGTGCGATCGAGCGCGCCGATGCGGCTGTCGATGATGAAATCGGCGATCTTCATGGTGATGATGGTGACGACGATCAGCGCGATGATAAAGACGATGCCGGCGGCAGCCGCCATGGCGATCTTTTCGTTGTCGATATAGGGCTGAACGTAAGGCACGACCGGCTTGTAGAAGAAGAAGGCGGCAGCGGCGGCAGCGGCCCATGAGGCGACCGACAGCACCTCGCGGGAAAAACCGCGCACCATGGCGAGCATCGCCGAGACCAGGGTGAAGCCGACAAGAATTCCGTCAAGCAGCGTAATCGGCATCGTGTCCACTCACTCCATGGCGACGGTTTCAGTCCGTCTCTTCCGCGCGGCTTCGCCTTGAGCCGGCTATCCGCGCCACCAGATCCGCCAGTGCGGTCGGCTGGAACGAACCGGCTCCGATTCCACCTGCGAGCTCCCCGCTGCCGGAGGGCAGCACGGCCCTTCCGAAGCCCAGCTTTTCGGCCTCTTTAAGGCGTTGCTGCGCATGCGCAACCGGCCTCACGGCGCCAGAAAGGCTGATTTCGCCGAAATAGACGCAATCAGCAGGTAGGGCAATACCGGTGAGCGATGAAACCAGTGCGGAAGCCACGGCCAGATCGGCCGCCGGCTCCGAGATGCGGTAGCCGCCGGCAACGTTGAGATAGACGTCGTGCTGGCCGAAGCGCACGCCGCAATGCGCCTCGAGCACGGCGAGGATCATCGACAGCCGCGACGAATCCCAGCCGACGACGGCACGGCGCGGCGTGCCCAGGCTGGAGGCGGCGACAAGCGCCTGGATCTCGACCAGCACCGGTCGCGTGCCTTCGATGGCGGCAAAGACCGCGGCTCCCGGCGCCTTGGAATGGCGTTCGCCGAGGAACAGCTCGGACGGGTTGGCGACCTCGCGCAGGCCCTTGTCGGACATTTCGAAGACGCCGATCTCGTCGGTCGGGCCGAAGCGGTTCTTGACCGTGCGCAGGATGCGGAAATGGTGGCCGCCTTCGCCCTCGAAATAGAGCACGCCGTCGACCATGTGCTCGACGACGCGGGGACCGGCGATCTGGCCTTCCTTGGTGACATGGCCGACGAGCACCACCGCCGCACCCGTCGACTTGGCGTAGCGGATCATCGCCTGGGACGCCGCCCGCACTTGGGTGACGGTACCAGGCGCCGAATCGGCGAGGTCGGTCCACAGGGTCTGGATCGAATCGATGATGACCAGGTCCGGCCGCTTGCCGTCGGCGATGGTGGCGAGGATGTCTTCGACATTGGTCTCGGCGGCGAGTTCGACCGGTGTCGAGGCGACGCCGAGGCGCTGGGCGCGCAGCCTGATCTGGGCAACCGCTTCTTCGCCCGAGACATAGACGACGCGGTGGCCGCGCGCGGCGAGCGCCGCCGCCGCCTGGGTCAACAGCGTCGACTTGCCGATGCCGGGATCGCCGCCGATCAAAAGCGCCGAGCCGCGCACGAAGCCGCCGCCGGTGGCGCGGTCGAGTTCGCCGATGCCCGAGACGATGCGCGGCGCATCCTCGATGTCGCCGTCGAGCGAGGTCAGCGTGACGGCGCGGCCTTTTCGCGCGCTCTTCAGCGAACCCGGACCGCTGCCGATGCCGCCCGCCGTGCCTTCCTCGACCAGCGTGTTCCACTCGCCGCAGGAATCGCACTTGCCGGCCCAGCGCTGATGCGCGGCACCGCAGTTCTGGCAGATGAATTGAACGCGGGCTTTAGCCATGGAGGGGATGCCTTTCGGAAAAATGGAAAGGCAGAGTTCTATGTTGCCCCCCTCTGTCCTGCCGGACATCTCCCCCACAGGGGGGGAGATCAGCCGTCAGGCGCGACGGTGCCTCAATCTGCGGCGCTCCAAATTGGCGAGAGGCGAGCGGCCAGCCAATCTCCCCCCTTGTGGGGGAGATGTCCGGCAGGACAGAGGGGGGCGCTGCCCCGCCGCCATCACCAGAGAGAAGCTCCATGCGCTACTCTTCCCCGAACCTGTCCGGCAGATGATGCTCGGGCGCGAGGTCGAAGAAGCGGGTGAATTCGCCCTGGAAGCCGAGGCTGACGGTGCCGGTGGGGCCGTGACGCTGCTTGGCGACGATGACTTCGGCCTTGCCGCGCACGTCGTTCATGTTGGCTTCCCACTGCAGGTATTCGTCGGTGCCGGGCTTCGGCTCCTTGTTCTTGAGGTAATATTCCTCGCGATAGACGAAAATCACAACGTCGGCGTCCTGCTCGATCGAGCCCGATTCACGCAGGTCGGAGAGCTGTGGGCGCTTGTCGTCGCGGCTTTCGACCTGACGCGACAGCTGCGACAGCGCGATGATCGGAACGTTGAGCTCCTTGGCCAGCGCCTTGAGGCCGGTGGTGATCTCGGTGATTTCCTGGACGCGGTTCTGCGACGCCTTGGCCGACGAGCCCTGCATCAGCTGGATATAGTCGATGATGATCAGGTCGAGGCCGCGCTGGCGCTTGAGGCGGCGGGCGCGTGCCGCGAGCTGGGCGATGGAGATACCGCCGGTCGAGTCGATGAACAGCGGGATCTTCTGCAGCGTCTGGGTGCAGCTTACCAGCTTTTCGAAGTCGGCCTCGGTGAGATCGCCGCGGCGGATCTTGGAGGAGGGCACCTCGGCCTGCTCTGAAATGATACGGGTGGCGAGCTGCTCGGACGACATTTCGAGCGAGAAGAAGCCGACCACGCCGCCGTTTTCGGCCTTGAACGAACCGTCCGCCTGCTGTGCCGGCACATAGGCATGGGCGACGTTGAAGGCGATGTTGGTGACCAGCGAGGTCTTGCCCATGCCCGGGCGGCCGGCGAGCACGATCAAGTCGGAGGACTGCAGGCCGCCCATGCGGGCGTCGAGGTCGTGCAGGCCCGAGGCGACGCCGGAAAGATGGCCGTCGCGCATATAGGCGGCGCTGGCCATGTCGATGGCCGTCTTGACCGCATCGGAGAAGCTTTCGAAGCCGCCGTCATAGCGGCCGGTTTCGGCGAGCTCGAACAGGCGCCGTTCGGCGTCCTCGATCTGCTCGGCCGGCGACATGTCGACAGGCGCGTCATAGGCGATGTTGACCATGTCCTCGCCGACGGTGATCAGCGCCCGGCGGGTGGCCAGGTCATAGACGGCGCGGCCATAGTCGGAGGCGTTGATGACGGTCACCGCGTTGGCGGCAAGGGCGACGAGATACTGCATGACCGTCATGTCGCCGACCTTCTCGTCGGCCGGCAGGAAGGTCTTCAGCGTCACCGGGTTCGCCATCTTGCCCATGCGGATGAGCTCGGCGGACACCTCGAAGATCTTGCGGTGCAGCGGCTCGTAGAAATGGGTCGCCTTGAGGAAGTCGGAGACGCGGTAGAAGGCGTCGTTGTTGACCAGTATCGCGCCGAGCAAGGCCTGTTCAGCCTCGATGTTGTTGGGGGCTTCCCGATAGAGCGGGGTCGCCTCCGCCACTTCGAATTTGCGCGCTGCCTCTGCCAATGTCGTCCCCGTCGCTGAACCAGATACTCCCGTAGCAGAGTCCGATATCGAAGTGCTGGCTCAATCTGCTTTAGCTGGGTTTCAAGGCCAGTTTGCCCAAGAATTCACAGGTCGGGCGAAACCATCCACAGGACATGAATCCTACTGCCGGAATCAATTTGACTGTTGCCGAATCCCGGCTCGCGTATTTCTCCAAAACCATCGAATCCTTAGGGCCGAACTGCACGCGGCACGGCATCGAACCACGGGAAAGATGCCTCCTGCGAGTCAGACTCCCCACGGCACAGCCGCCGGCAGCGGAAACCGGTCCGCGAATCGGCGCAATCGTAACCGGAAATCGGAAGGAACAAAACAGGAATATTCCTCAAGCAGTTTTGTTTACCAAGAAGCTGCTCAGCATAATTCCAGGGTCGTTCGTATACATCCGCTGTTGATTTTATTCAGACATTCGCTGATCCTTGCCATCCCGAGGGCTTGTTCATCGCGATGCGGCACATGGCGAAGCATATGTCCGAGGGCTGTCAGGGGCCAATTCTGCGCTGCTGCGGCGCGGGCCTCGTCTGCTTGAGGAGGCAACATGCACGTTCTTCGCCCGGCACCGGCCCGACTGGTCTGGCTGGCTTCCACCGCCATGGTTCTGTTGGCCTCGACCGAGGCCGGTTTCGCCGCCTGCGACCTGACGCCGACGGCCGGCAACAGCGTCTATGTCTGCGACAGCGGCGCCAGCGCCGGGCTGACTGACACGGACGGCACCAATGCGCTGACGATGCCTGCTGGCGGCACCGGCACGATCAACGGCGACGTCGTCTTCGGCAATTTCCGCGATGTCGTCACCATCCATTCAGGGGTGATCAATGGCGCGGTCAACCAGAGCGGCGGTATCGACGACTTCGTCATGTCAGGCGGCGTGATCGGATCGCTCAACCAGGGCAGTGCCCTCGATACGGCGACGATCAGCGGCGGCCACATCATCGGTGAATTCTTCGCCGGCGACTTCGTGACCATGACCGGCGGGCGCATCGGCAACGTCAATCTCGAGCAGGCCAACAACGAGATGCGGATGTCGGGCGGCAGCGTCGACACCTCGATTGTCGCGGTGCAAGGCAACGACCTGCTTGAAATCTCCGGAACCGCCGCTGTCGGCACGTTCATCAATCTCGGCAACGGCAACAACATTTTCCGCTGGCTCGGCGGCGGCAGCATCGGCGGCAATGTCACGATGGGCACCGGGCAGGACACGGCCTTGCTGCGCGGCCTGACGGAGGCCAGTTTTGCCGCCGGCCAGCTCATCGACGGCGGAACCAGCGCCAGTATCGACACGCTGACCTTCGAGGGCACCGGTTCGACCTCGGTCGCCCGCTACGTCAACTGGGAAACCGTCAATCTGACGCAAGGCTCCCAATTCACGCTCGACGGCGATCTGGTGCTGGGCGATGGCCAGTCCAACACCGGCAGCCTGAGCATCGACGCGTCGAGCACGCTGCGCGCCGGGGCCGGCGTCAATGCCGCCGCTCGCGCCTTCACCGGAGGCAATGCGGTGATGCTGACCAATGCCGGCACCGTCGACCTGACCAATGGCGCGGCAAGTGCCACAGACAGCTTCACCGTCGTCGGCAACTACATCGGCGCCGGCGGTTACATCAGGCTCGACACGGTTGTTTCAGGTGACGGCGCGCCGTCCGACCGGCTGGTGATCGAGGGCGGCAACGCCAGCGGCTCGACCGGCATCATCATCGTCAATCTCGGCGGCACCGGCGAGCAGACCGATGCCGACGGCATCCTGGTCGTCGAAACGACCTCGGGCGGCACCACCGATGCCGGCGCCTTCACGCTGGCGAGCCCGGTGGCTTATGGCGCCTACGAATATCTGCTGTTCCGGGGCGATGCCGCGGGGCTGGGCGAGAACTGGTATCTGCGCTCCGAACTGGTCAACCCGGTCGACCCGAGCGAGCCCGGCATCCCGCTGATCCGGCCCGAGACGGCTGATTATTCCGTGATGCCGCCAATGGCCCGCGACGTCGCGCTGGCGACGCTCGGCACCTTCCACGAGCGCCGCGGCGAGCAGGGTTTCCTTGCCGGCGGCGATGATCTTTCGGTCGGATGGGGACGGGTGTTCGGCTCAAGCTCCAGCCAGGACTGGGCCGGCACGGTGTCGCCGTCGGCCGACAGCACGACGCTCGGCATCCAGGCCGGCCTCGATCTCTGGCGCGGCGAGACCGAAGCGGGCGCGCGTCACGCCGCCGGCCTGTTCCTCGGTTATGCCAGCCTCAACGCCGATATCCGCGGTGCGGTGCAGGGCCAGGCCGATCTGGCCGCCGGCAAGCTCGACCTCGATGCCTACAGCGTCGGCGGCTACTTTACCCATGTCGCTGCGGGCGGCTGGTATTTCGATGCCGTGCTGATGGGAAGCTGGCTCGGCGGCGATGCAGGCTCCGACCGCGCCATCGCCATCGATGCCGACGGCCGCGTGGTGACCGCCTCGCTGGAGGCGGGGGCGCCGATCGCTTTGACCGCAAGCTGGATGCTCGAGCCGCAGGCCCAGATCATCTGGCAGGATGTGTCCCTTGAAGACGCCGACGACACCTTGTCGGGCGTGCGCTTCGACGAGGGGCGCGGCGTCACCGGCCGCATCGGCGCGCGCCTCGAGGGCACGTTCGACACCGCCTCGGGCCAGCTCAAGCCCTATCTCAAGGCCAATCTCTGGCACGGCTTCGACGGCGAGGACGTCACCTATTTCGACAGCGACGCGATCCGGGTTGAAACCGGCGGCACCCGGCTCGAGCTCGGCGCCGGCATCAGCCATGCCTTCACCGACAAGGTCAGCGCCTTTGCGGTCGCCGATTACAGCTTCAATCTGGGCGGCGAGCGCAGCCGCAGCTTCGAAGGCAATATCGGCCTGCAGGTCAAATGGTGACGAGGCCGCGCGCGGTTTGGCCGGAGGTCAGCTAGGCCCCGCGCGGCGCAAGCAGGATGACCGAGGCGCCGAGGATGCAGATGGCGGCGCCGATCATGTCCCAGCGGTCGGGGCGGATGCCTTCGGCGAGCCAAAGCCAGGCCAGCGACGCTGCGATGTAGATGCCGCCATAAGCGGCGTAAGTGCGGCCGGCGGCGTCGGCATCGACCAGGGCCAGCAGCCAGCCGAAGGCGATGAGCGCGGCGACGCCGGGGATCAGCCACAGCGCCGACTTGTCGAGCCGCCACCAGGCCCAGAAGGAAAAGCAGCCGGCGATCTCGGCAAGGGCTGCCAGGACGTAGATGGCATAGGTCATCGAGGAAACCCTGGGGTCATGAAAAAAGCCCGGCTCATGGCGAGACGGGCTTTTTCCTATGGCAGACGCATGAGGCGCAAGGGCCAGGCGTGGTTGCCATGCTATTCCTTGTCGGCAACCTTCCTGCGGCGGCCGATCTTTCCAGCTTCAGCCTGGGCGGCTCCGGCCTTGGCGGCAGGTTGAGCCCTGGCTGCAGGCTGGGCGGCAGGTTTGTCCTCGGCGGCGAGCTTCGCCTGCCGGTGCCCCATCTCGTGCATGGCCAGCGCCTTTTCGCATTTGCCGATATAGTCGCGGGTCAGCGGCAGCGTGTCGTTGCGGTGGCTGAGCTGGATCTGGAACACCATCAGGTCCTGCCAGCGGAAGGCAGCCTCGGACGCCGCGAGATAGAACTCCCACATCCGGCAGAAGCGCTCGTCATAGATCGCCTTGGCCTTGTCTCGGTTGGCCTGGAAACGCAGGCTCCAGTGCCGCAGCGTCTCGGCATAATGCAGCCTGAGAATCTCGACGTCGGTGACCATCAGGCCGGCCTTTTCGATCGCCGGCAGCACTTCCGACAGCGCCGGAATGTAGCCGCCGGGGAAGATGTGCTTGCGGATGAAGGCGCTTGTCGAGGCCGGCGGGCCGGCGCGGCCGATCGAATGCAGCACCATCACGCCGTCGGGTTTCAGCCGCTTGGCGACATTGTCGAAGAAGGTGCGGTAGTGGTTGACGCCGACATGCTCGAACATGCCGACCGAGACGATGCGGTCGAAACGCTCGACGAGGTCGCGGTAGTCCCTGATTTCGAAATGGACCCGGTTTTCCAGCCCCTCGGCCTGGGCGCGCTCGGTGGCGACCGCATGCTGCTCGGTCGACAAGGTCACGCCGAGCACCTGGGCCTCGAAGGTGCGGGCGAGGTAGAGCCCGAGCCCGCCCCAGCCGGAACCGATGTCGAGCACGGACTGGCCCGGCCTCAGCCGCATCTTGGCTGCGATATGCGCCTTCTTGGCGATCTGGGCTTCTTCCAGCGTCATGTCGGGATCGGCGAAATAGGCGCAGGAATATTGCATGTCGGTGTCGAGGAAGAGCCGGTAGAGATCGCCCGACAGGTCGTAGTGGCGCTGGACGTTGCGCTTGGCGCGGGCTGTGGTGTTGACCTGCTGGAAGCGGCGGAAGGCGAGCCGGAGATTGTCCAGCGCCTTGGTCCAGGCAGTGTCGATGCTGCCATTGCCGAGGTTCTGGAACACCACCCGCATCAGCCCGAGAACGTCGCCGCCGACGATGTCGACATCGCCGTCCATATAGGCCTCGGGCAAAGCCAGCATCGGGTCGAGCGTGATGGCGTTTTCGGCACGCCGCGTCTTGATCAGGAGGTGGACAGGGTCGCCCGTATCATCGCCGAAACGGTGCGATCGACCGTTGGGGCCGGTGACTGTCAGATTGCCGGTGCGCACAAGCTTCCCGACGATGCGTTGCAACAGCATATTCATGGCGTGCTCGCGAAAAGGTCAGTCGTATGGTCCTTCTCAAGATAGGAGCGACGCTGCCAAGTTCCACGCCTGGCACAAAAAAAGCCCGGATGTCGCCATCCGGGCTTGGTCCAGAAAACTGGCCGGAAGACCGGCCGGTAAACTTGGATCGGGACAGAAGGCTGGATCAGCCCTCGTCGCCTTCGCCGTCCTCGTTCGGATCGAAGAAGCTGTCCGGACGGGCGTTTTCGTTGATGTCGTCGCCATAGATGGCTTCGGCGGTGGTCAGCGTCTCGCCCTTCGACTGACGCTCGGCTTCGTCGGCCGTGCGTGCGATGTTCAGCGTGATGGTGACTTCGACTTCGGCGTGCAGCGCGATGGCGACATTGGTCAGGCCGATGGTCTTGATCGGCTGGTTGAGCTCGACCTGGTTGCGGGCAACCGTGAAGCCTTCGGCGATCAGCAGATCGGCGATGTCGCGGGTCGAGACCGAACCGTAGAGCTGGCCGGTTTCACCAGCCGAACGCACGATGATGAACGACTTGCCGTCGAGCTTGTCGGCGACCTGCTGGGCTTCCGACTTGCGCTCGAGGTTGCGGGCTTCGAGCTGGGCGCGCTGGCCTTCGAACTTCTTCTTGTTGGCTTCGTTGGCACGGAGCGCCTTGCCCTTGGGCAGCAGGAAGTTACGGGCAAAGCCGTCCTTGACCTTGACGGTGTCGCCCATCTGGCCGAGGCGGGAAATGCGTTCGAGGAGAATGACGTCCATTGTCCTTGTCCTTTCGTTGGCTGCAAAGGCAGCGGAAAAATTCAACGGGCAAGGAAGCAATGAGGGCGTTGCCGCCGGTTTCGCTGTCCTGCCTGTCGCGGCAGTTAGGATTTCCCTTAGAAATCCAACCCGGGATTTGAAGGTTCACCCGACCGCGCCCGTCGCGGCAGGGAATGGTCCGGCCCGGGGGCGAATGCCGCCGGGCCGGAACCGATATCACTTCACCACGTAGGGCAGCAGGCCGAGGAAGCGGGCGCGCTTGATCGCCTGGGCGAGTTCACGCTGCTTCTTCTGGCTGACGGCGGTGATGCGCGAAGGAACGATCTTGCCGCGCTCGGAAATGTAGCGCTGCAGCAGACGCACGTCCTTGTAGTCGATCTTCGGAGCGTTGGCGCCGGAGAACGGGCAGGTCTTGCGACGACGGTGGAAAGGACGACGGGTCGGGATCTGGTTGATGTCGACCATTATTCTGCACCCCCTTCAACACCTTCGCGCGGACGGCGCGGGCCACGATCACCACCGCCATCGCGGTCGCCGAAGCTGCGCGGACCACGGTCGCCGCGATCGCCGAAGCTGCGCTGCGGACGGTCGCCGAAGCCACCGCGTTCGCCACGCTCGGAGCGCTCTTCGCGCTTCTGCATCATGGCGGAGACGCCTTCTTCATGCGCCTCGACCTTGACGGTCATGAAGCGCAGGACGTCTTCGGACAGGCCCTGCTGACGCTCGACTTCCTTGACGGCAGCCGACGGCGCGGTGATGTCCATCAGCGTGTAATACGCCTTGCGGTTCTTGTTGATGCGGTAGGTGAGGGACTTCAGTCCCCAGTTCTCGACCCGGCCAACCGATCCGCCAGCTGCAGTGATGATGCCCTTGTAGTGTTCGACAAGTGCATCGACCTGCTGCTGCGAGAGGTCCTGGCGGGCAAGAAACACATGTTCATAAAGAGCCATAGTTTTTGCCTTTCTTCGTTTCCATCTTCCGGTCCCGGCGGCTAGAGCCTCTGCGACTTCCCTGATCCTTCGAGGGCCATTGGCCACCTCGGGAGAAGAAAGGTGCACGACGAGACGGTCGAGAGCGGAGACACGGGAGGCGGAAGCGTTTTCGCTTCACACGGCGGCTTTCAAGAAAGCCTCCGGCCCTCCGTTCAGCCCCCAGCTGGGACCGGCAGATGGCGGGCGTCTATACGCTAAGGCGATACAAGGCAAGGGGGGAGGCCGAGATTCCCTGAGAAATCGGGCTTTTGCGCCCGATTTCGACGTTCAGCCGAAGGCTTCCGGGAAGAGAAATCGGGCTTTTGCGCCCGATTTCGACGTTCAGCCGAAGGCTTCCGGGAAGAGAAATCGGGCTTTTTGCGCCCGATTTCGATGTTCAGCCGAAGGCTTCCGGGATGAGAAAGCGGGCTTTTTGCGCCCGATTTCGATGCTCAGCCGAAGGCTTCCGGGATGAGAAACCGGCCTTTTCAAGCCGGTTTTGGCTCAGCTGAATGCCTCGTCCCGGACGAACAGCGGCGAGCGCGTGCGGTTGGCGACGACCTTGTCGACGGTCTCGGGGAAGAAGCCCTTGGCGCCGCGGCGCTTGCCGAACATCATGTCATATTGCAGCCAGCGGAAATCGCGGATCGCCGGGTCGAGTTCCTTCTGGCGCGACCAGTCGAACACCGATTGGCCCTGTCGCGGCATCAGCATGTTGCGGTCGACGACGCGGTAGCGGTCATGCAGGTCGCCGAGGAAGCCGGTGTAGTAGGGGTGGCTGATGCCGGCGGTCTCGAGCACGTGCAGCGGCAGGAAGGCCGGGCTGATCGAGCCGATGTCGCGCGCAGCACCGGTGCGGTTCGACCACACCACCAAGGGCGTCTCGTGCTGCACCAGCATCTCGTCGAGCGGCGCCTTGCGCTTGGCGACCGGCTCTTTCATGAAACCGGTCTCGACATAGACGGGGCCGAGCGGCGGCAGGTGGTCGCCGAAGAAGGCAATGACCGTCGGGCGTTCACGCTTGCTGGCCCAGTCCATCAGCCGCTTCAGGCCACGGTCGGCATCGGAGGCACCTTCGGCATAGGTCAGGATCGAATCGCGCGTCCACTGCGAGGTCGGCGCATCGACCTTGTGGGTGGTGTCGCTGTAGCGGTTCGGCTCATAGGGGCCGTGGCTCTGCAGCGAGACGGCAAAGAAGAAGAAGGGGTGGTCGGTGGCGTCGGCCTGGCGGATGATCTCTTCGGTCAGCGCGGCGTCGGAGACCAGAGGCCCGCGCTTTTCCAGCGGCGGCAGGTTCTCTTCCGACAGGAATGTATCGAAGCCGAAGTCCTTGTAGACAAACGAGCGGTTCCAGAACCAGCTGCCGAAGGGATGGATGGCCTTGGTGTCGTAGCCTTCGCTCTTGAAGAAGGTGGCAAGCGAAGGCACCGGCGCGCGGACATATTGCTGGTAGGGGATCGAGCCGGCCGGCAGGAAGGCGTTGGAGAAGCCGGTCAGCGCCTCGAACTCGACATTGGCGGTCATGCCGCCGAACTCGGGCGAGAAGACGTGGCCGGACTGCGCGGCGCGCACGTTCTGGATCGGATCCGGCGTGATCGAAACACCGGGCAGCCGCGTCGGATCCCAGAAGGATTCGCTCATCACGATGATGACGTCGGGCTTTTCCTCGGGCAGGACGGCGGCTGCCTGCGACGGTGCCGCGATGGCGTCGATGGCCTTGTCGGAATAGCCCTGCGGCGCCTTGACCTTGGCCATCGGCACGTTGAGCGCAAAGGCGATGGCAAAGCCGTTGGAGGCGTAGTTTTCCTTCTGGTCCCACATCATCGGGATGATCTGCAGGCGGTCGCGCGTCCACGAGAAGGTGGCGTAGTCCATGATCGAGACGAAGAAGGCCAGCGCCGGAATGGCGATCGCCAGGCGCGACATGCGCGCCCAGAACGACAGCGCCGGCATGCGGCGGCGCCAGTAACGCCAGGCAAGCACCAGCAGCGAGATGCCGCCGATGAGGCCGACCGCAATGCCGATGCCGGCGAGCGGCCGCTCGCGCACCAAAAGCGGCATCAGTTCGACGATCTGCCTGATATAGAGGAAATCGGTCGGGTAGAGCGGATCGCCGAGATAGAGCGACTTCTGGTGGCCGACGAAGGCCAGCGCCAGCGCCACGGGTGCTACGACCAGAAGGCCGTTATAGGGCCGGCCGAGCAGCGCGTCGAAACCGATGATCAGCAGTGCAAACAGCGCCACAGTGGTCCAGCTCGGCTTGAACGGCTGCTGGAAGAAATTGAGCGTGTCGACGAAGGAACCGCGGGCGACGAATTCGATGGCGAAGACCAGCACCGCCGAGACGGCGAGCGTGATCATCACCGAGCGCAGCACGCCGAGCGCATAGGCACGCCGGCTGAGTGCTTCAGCCTCGTTTTCCTCGTCGCGGGCGACCGCTTTGCCTGTCGCGAACAGCTTTGCCAACTCAATTTCCTCGAACGCTGGACAGCGGCGTCACGCAACCGTCACGAAACTGTCATCGAAAACCTAGCGCATATGGCAAAATTGAGAAGGATGGGGCAAACAAAACGTTTTTCGCATTAATTCTCTGTGATTATTTGCCCCGGAGGGGTGCCAAAGCCCTCAAGGCTTGACTTGACGGTATCCATTGCGCCAGAGGCACAACGATATGGCGCGCCGCCGGTTCCAACGACGTCCGGCGCAGCACCTCGTGATATGTCTGCCCGCCGAAGCCCGAAAAACCGATTCCGGTTCGGGTCGATGCGGCAAGTAGCCAGGAGACCAACATGGCCGTTGCATTCACTTTTCCGGGGCAGGGCAGCCAGGCCGTCGGCATGGGCAAGGAATTGGCCGATGCCTTTCCGGAGGCACGCCGCGTCTTCGAGGAAGTCGACGACGCGCTCGGTGAAAAGCTGTCGAAGCTGATCTGGGAAGGGCCTGAGGAGACGCTGACCCTGACCGCCAACGCCCAGCCGGCGCTGATGGCGGTGTCGATGGCAGCCTTCCGGGCGCTGGAAGCGCGCGGCCTGTCGCTCAAGGACAAGGTGTCTTACGTCGCCGGCCACTCGCTCGGCGAATATTCGGCCCTTGCTGCCGCCGGTTTCGTCTCGGTCGCCGACGCGGCACGCCTGCTGCGCATCCGCGGAAACGCCATGCAGGCGGCGGTGCCGGCTGGCCAGGGCGCGATGGCTGCGATCATCGGCCTCGAACAGGGCGACGTCGACGCCGCCTGTGCCGAGGCAGCACAGGGCTCGGTCTGCCAGATCGCCAATGACAATGGCGGCGGCCAGCTGGTCATTTCGGGCGAGAAGGCAGCGGTCGAGCGTGCCGCGGCCCTTTGCACCGCCAAGGGCGCCAAGCGCGCGCTGATGCTGCAGGTCTCCGCCCCCTTCCATTCGGCGCTGATGGCACCCGCTGCCGAGAAGATGCGCGAAGCGCTGGCCGGGGTGAAGAAGAACGTGCCGGTCGTGCCGGTCGTTGCCAATGTCTCTGTCACGCCGATCACCGATCCGGAAGAGATCGCCGCCCGCCTCGTCGAGCAGGTCACCGGTCGTGTCCGCTGGGCCGAGACCGTCGAGTGGTTCGGCAACAACGGCGTCACCACGCTTTATGAAGTGGGCGCCGGCAAGGTGCTGTCGGGCCTCGCCCGCCGCATCAACAAGGAGATCGCGACGTCAGCCGTCAACAATCCGGCCGATGTCGAGGCGGCGATTGCCGCGCTCGCCTAGGAGCATCGGTGTTTACGCGGCGACAAACTGTTAAACTGTGGTTTGTAACCGCGGCCGCAATTTTGGTTTGGACGATCGGTTCCTGGCTCGCATTTCAAGATCAGCCGGCAGGAAGTCCTGCAATCCAGCTGGTTGGAATGGTTGCCTTTACGATGCTGATATTTGAGATTTTTCTCTCCTTTTCCATTTTTGTATCCAGCATGATTCAGCTTGTTTTCGTTTCGACGAGAGCTGACGAAACCATGAGGCAATATGGAAACATGTTTTACTACCTGTGTTGGAGAGAATTGCAGGAACACCTTGATAGACTACAAAATGATCCGCGCTGAGATAAAGGAAGAGACATGCTCGATCTGACCGGCCGCAAGGCACTCGTCACCGGTGCATCCGGCGGCATCGGCGAAGAAATCGCCCGCATCCTGCACAGCCAGGGCGCCATTGTCGGCCTGCACGGCACCCGCATCGAAAAGCTCGAGGCGCTGGCCGGCGAACTCGGCGACCGGGTCAAGCTGTTCCCGGCCAATCTCGCCGACCGCGACGAGGTCAAGGCGCTGGGCCAGAAGGCCGAAGCCGAACTCGAAGGCGTCGACATCCTGGTCAACAATGCCGGCATCACCAAGGACGGCCTGTTCGTGCGCATGTCGGATGCCGACTGGGACAGCGTCATCGAGATCAACCTGACGGCGATGTTCCGCCTGACGCGCGAATTGACCCATCCGATGATGCGCCGCCGTCATGGCCGCATCATCAACATCACCTCGGTCGTCGGCGTCACCGGCAATCCCGGCCAGACCAATTATTGCGCCTCCAAGGCCGGCATGATCGGCTTCTCCAAGTCGCTGGCCCAGGAGATCGCCACCCGCAACATCACCGTCAACTGCGTCGCTCCCGGCTTCATCGAATCGGCGATGACCGAGAAGCTCAACGACAAGCAAAAAGAGGCGATCATGGCGGCGATCCCGGCCAAGCGCATGGGCACCGGCAAGGAAGTTGCCTCGGCGGTCGCCTATCTCGCCTCCGATGAGGCGGCCTACGTCACCGGCCAGACGATTCACGTCAATGGCGGCATGGCAATGATTTGATTTGGGATCTGATTGGGATCTGATTGGCCGATTGGCCGGGATAACCGGCCCTTTTGCCTTGGACGCGGTGAATTTTTCGTGTATTGCCGCGCTCCATCAGGTGGCCAGGACGAAACCCGACCGCCGCCCGAGCGCTTGGGAAAGCGTAGATTACAGCTTGATTAGCGGCAATCCGCCCGCTAACGAAGACCTAACAACACCAGACTGAGGATGCCCACATGAGTGACACCGCAGAGCGCGTCAAGAAGATCGTCATCGAACATCTTGGCGTCGACGCCGACAAGGTGACGGAAGCTGCGAGCTTCATCGACGATCTGGGCGCGGACAGCCTCGACACGGTCGAGCTCGTCATGGCTTTCGAAGAAGAATTCGGCGTCGAGATCCCCGATGATGCGGCCGAGACCATCCTCACCGTTGGCGACGCCGTGAAGTACATCGACAAGGCTTCGGCCTGAGCGATCGCGAATTGTCAGGGGTGCCTGCGATGAGGCGTGTGGTCGTCACAGGCCTTGGCCTGCTTTCACCGTTCGGCATGGGCTACGAGCACGGCTGGAAAGAGCTTCTTTCCGGCCGCAGCGCAGCCCGGCGGATCACGGAGTTCGAGGTCGACGACCTTGCCTGCAAGATCGCCAACGTCATCCCTCGCGGCGACGGCTCCAACAACAGCTTCAATCCCGAAGCGGTCCTTGAACCCAAGGAACTGCGCAAGATCGGCGACTTCATCCTGTACGGGATCGCGGCCGCCGACGAGGCATTGAAGGATTCGGGTTGGCAGCCAAAGACGCCGGACGAACAGAATTCGACCGGCGTCATGATCGGCTCGGGCATCGGCGGCATTGACGGCATCGCCGAAAATGCCCTGATCCTCAAGGAGCGCGGCCCGCGCCGCATCAGCCCCTTCTTCATTCCGGGCCAGATCATCAATCTGGTTTCCGGCCAGGTGTCGATCCGGCACGGGCTCAAGGGCCCGAACCATGCCGTGGTCACCGCCTGCTCGACCGGCGCGCACGCCATCGGCGATGCGGCCCGCCTGATCATGTTCGGCGATGCCGACGTGATGGTGGCCGGCGGTGCCGAAGCGCCGGTGACGCGCCTGTCGCTGGCCGGCTTTGCCGCCTGCAAGGCGCTCTCCACCGACCGCAACGACGATCCCGAAAAGGCCTCGCGCCCCTATGACCGCGACCGTGACGGCTTCGTCATGGGCGAGGGTGCGGGTGTCGTCGTCCTCGAAGAGCTCGAACACGCCAAGGCGCGCGGTGCCAGGATCTATGCCGAAGTCGTCGGCTACGGCCTGACCGGCGATGCCCATCACATCACCGCACCGGCCGAGGATGGCGACGGCGCCTTCCGCTGCATGAGCGCTGCCCTCAAGCGCGCCAATCTGACGCCCGCCGACATCGACTACATCAACGCCCATGGCACCTCGACCATGGCCGATACGATCGAACTCGGCGCCGTCGAACGTCTCGTCGGCAACGCCGCCTCCAAGGTGTCGATGTCGTCGACCAAGTCGTCGATCGGCCACTTGCTGGGTGCTGCGGGTGCTGCCGAAGCGATCTTCTCGATCCTCGCCATCCGCGACAACATCGTGCCGGCGACGATCAACCTCGACAATCCGGAGCGCGAGACGGCCATCGATCTGGTGCCGAACACACCGCGCAAGCGGCAGGTCGACGTCGCCCTGTCGAACTCCTTCGGCTTCGGCGGCACCAACGCCTCGCTGGTGTTCCAGCGCTTCAACGGCTGATAGGTTGTGGGAAGGGGCCCCTCGCGGGCCCTTTGCCGTGATTTTTGCCACATTCAAGCCTAGTCTCCCGGCGGGGATTCGACGCAAAGGCGAGGCAAGATGAGCATCAATACGCCAGGGCAGGGAGAGGGCGCACCACGCGCCGCACCGGCCAATCCGGTTTCGGCCAATCCGATCGTTCCAAAGACCGCGCAGGAAGCGCTGCGGCCGGAAGCCGGCACGCCGCCGCCGTCCAAGCGGTCGCGTGCCTCGCGCAACCAGGTCGTCGTGTTCCTCAATTTCATGATGTCGACGGCGGTGCTGGTGATCCTCGCCAGCGGTGCCGCCCTCTATTTCGGCAAGCAGGAATTTGGCGGCGCGGGCCCCTCGACGGTGCCGGCGACCTTCCTGGTCAAGCCCGCCACCGGCGTGGCCGACATCGCCGACCAGCTCGAGCGGCGCGGCCTGATCAGCGACGCCCGCATCTTCCGCATGGGCGTGCGCGCCTATGGCAATGACGGCTCGCTCAAGGCAGGCGAATACGAGATCCAGGCCGGTGCGTCGATGCACGACATCATGGAGCTCTTGAAGAGCGGCAAGTCGGTGCAGTATTCGCTGACCATTCCGGAAGGACTGACCGTCGAGCAGGCGTGGAAACGCATTGCCGAGCAGGAAGCGCTGAGCGGCGACATGCCGACCGAGATGCCCGCCGAAGGCACGCTTGCCGCCGACACCCAGCGCTTCACCCGCGGCCTGACGCGGCAGCAGATCGTCAACAAGATGCTGGCCGACCAGAAGGAACTGGTCGAGACCATCTGGGCCCGGCGCTCGCCTGACCTGCCGCTCGCCGACATCAACGAGTTCGTGACGCTGGCCTCGATCGTCGAGAAGGAAACGGCGCGCGGCGACGAGCGCTCGCGCGTGGCGGCGGTGTTCATCAACCGCCTCAACAAGGGCATGCGGTTGCAGTCCGATCCGACGATCATCTACGGCATCTTCGGCGGCAAGGGGAAACCGGCCGACCGGCCGATCTATCGCTCCGACATCGACAAGCCGACGCCCTACAACACCTACACCATCAAGGGCCTGCCGCCGACGCCGATCGCCAATCCGGGCAAGGCCTCGCTGGAGGCGGTGGCCAATCCCTCCAAGACCAAGGATCTCTATTTCGTCGCCGACGGTTCGGGCGGCCACGTCTTTGCCGAGACGCTGGACGAGCACAACGAAAACGTCGCCCGCTGGCGCGCCTTCCAGCGCAAGGTCGTCGAGGACGAGAAGGCGGCTGACGAGGCCGATCCGGCCAAGAAGGACGCCGCCACCACCAACGCCGTCAAGAAGTAGGAACAGGCCTGCATTGCCCCGCCTGGGGCGCGCGCAGGGCACGCTGCAGGAAGACAGGACGCGCTGCCCGGATGAACCTCTTGAGATGAACCTGCCCAGATGACCCTACCCAAATGACCCTACAAAGCATGACAGGCTTCGCCCGCGTGGCCGCCGAGCACCAGGGAACGGCGATCGCCTGGGAGGTGAAGTCGGTCAACGGCAAGAGCGTCGACGTGCGCCTGCGCCTGCCCCAGGGCTTCGAGCGGCTCGAACCGGCGGTCAGGCAGGCGATCCAGAAGCGCTTTTCACGCGGCAATGTGCAGGCGACTTTGACGGTCAGCCGCACGGCCGGCGCTATGGTGCAGCCGGTCATCAACGAAAATTTCCTGCGCGACGTGGCCGAGCTTGCCACCCGCCTGGTCGAGCAATATGGCGCGGCCCCCGCCAGCGCCGACGGGCTGCTTGCCCTGCGCGGCGTGTTCGACATGCCCGAGGCCGTCGAGACGGAAGAGCAGCGGGCGGCGATTGACGCGGTGATCATGGATGGCCTGGAAAAGGGCCTCGCCGGTCTGGTCGAGGCGCGTAAGGCCGAGGGCGAGGCGCTGCGCGCGCTTTTGTCGGATCACATCGCAACCATCGAGACGCTGACGGTGCAGGCCGAAGCGGATCCATCGCGCGAGCCGGCGCAGATCCGCCAGCGCCTGGCCGAACAGGTGCGGCTGCTGCTCGAGGCGTCCCCCGCGCTCGACGAGACGCGGCTCAACATGGAAGCGGCCTTCCTCGCCACCAAGGCCGACATCCGCGAGGAGATCGACCGGCTGAAGACCCATGTCGCCTCCGCACGCATCCTGCTTGCCGGCGGCGGCGCCATCGGCCGCAAGCTCGATTTTCTGGCGCAGGAATTCAACCGCGAATCGAATACGCTGTGTTCGAAGTCGAATGCCGCCGCAGTGACCGCCATCGGGCTGGAACTGAAGGCCGTGGTCGATCAGTTCCGCGAGCAAGTTCAGAATCTGGAGTAGCGCATGAGCGCCGAGACCCCATCCATCGTCATCAAGCGGCGCGGCTTGATGCTGGTCCTGTCGTCGCCGTCGGGCGCCGGCAAGTCGACAATCTCGCGCAACCTGATCGAAACCGATCCCGAACTGAAGCTGTCGGTCAGCGTCACCACCCGGCCGCGCCGCGGCAGCGAGATCGACGGCGCCCACTATCATTTCACCTCGAAGCGCGAGTTCGAGCTGCTGCGCGACAATGACGCGCTGCTCGAATGGGCCGAGGTGCACGGCAATTTCTACGCCACCCCGCGCGAGCCGGTCGAGCTTGCCATGTCGCAGGGCCGCGACATGCTGTTCGACATCGACTGGCAGGGCGCCAAGCAGCTCAAGGAAAAGATGCGCGGCGACATCGTCTCGATCTTCATCCTGCCGCCGTCGATGGGCGAGCTGAAGGCCCGCCTCAAGCGCCGCGCCGAGGACCAGGACGCGGTGATCGAGACGCGGCTGAAGAACGCCCGCGACGAGATCGAGCACTGGGGCGAATACGACTATGTCGTGATCAACGAAGACCTCAACCGCGCCTTCGCCGAAGTCCGCGCCATCGTCGCCGCCGAGCGCCTGCGCCGCGACCGCCGGCCCGGCCTGTTCGATTTCGTGTCGAAACTGCTCGACGAGAAGCTCTGAGGTTTTCTTACCCTCCTTCTTGTGGCGCCTACCCTCCTTCTTATAGCGAGGGTCGACGCGCGGCGTCGGGGTCGGGGTATTCAGCCACGCCCACGCGTCGGCCTCGCCGACACCCTCCTCACAATGGGGAGGTAATTTACGGGAAGGATAATCTGCGGGGAGGGTGGTCTCACACCGCCTTTGCCAGTGCCACGAATTCCTCGACGCTGAGCGTTTCGGCGCGGCGGGTCGGGTCGATGCCGACGGCTTGCAGCAGCTTTTCGCCGCCCATGCTTTTCAGGCTCTGGCGCAGCATCTTGCGGCGCTGGCCGAAGGCGGCCTCGGTGACCCGGCCCAGCACCTTCACATCGGCTGCCAGCGGCTCCCGGCGCGGCTCCAGATGGATCACCGACGAGGTCACCTTGGGCGGCGGCGTAAAGGCCTGCGGCGGCACGTCGAAGGCGATGCGGGCATCGGTGCGCCAGCCCGCCAGCACGCCGAGCCGGCCAAAAGCGGAACTGGTTGGCTTTGCCACGATGCGCTCGGCGACCTCGCGCTGGAACATCAGTGTCAGCGACTGGTAGAAGGGCGGCCAGGTCTCGACGGTCAGCCAGCGCACCAGAAGCTCGGTGCCGATATTGTAGGGCAGGTTGGCGACGATCTTGACCGGCTCACCAGCGGCGAGGCCGGCGAAATCGGTCTTCAGCGCATCACCCGACACCACCTCGAGCCGGCCGGGATAGTGGTCGGACACCTCGGCAAGGGCGGCCAGGCAGCGCTCGTCGCGCTCGATGGCGATGACCTTCTTCGCGCCATGCATCAACAGCGCGCGTGTCAGGCCGCCGGGGCCGGGGCCGACCTCGATGACGGTGACGCCGGTCAGGTCGCCGGCGGCGCGTGCCACCTTGCCGGTAAGGTTGAGGTCGAGCAGGAAGTTCTGGCCGAGCGCCTTCTTGGCCTGCAGGCCATGGCGTTCGATGACGTCGCGGAGCGGCGGCAGGCCGTCGATGCTGGTGCTCATGATGCCTTTGCCTCGCCGTCGGCGAGCAGCCGCGCCAGCCTCAGCGCCGCGATCAGGCTATCGGGCCGGGCGATGCCCTTGCCTGAAATGTCGAAGGCGGTGCCGTGGTCGGGCGAGGTCCTGACGAAGGGCAGGCCGAGCGTGACGTTGACGGTCTCGTCGAAGGCCAGCGCCTTGGCCGGGATCAGCGCCTGGTCGTGATACATGCAGATGGCTGCGTCGTAGCCGGCACGCGCCCGGGCGTGGAACATCGTATCTGCGGGCAGGGGGCCGAAGGCGTCGATGCCTTCCGCCTTGAGCGCGGCGATCGCCGGGCGGATGATGCGCTCGTCCTCGTGGCCCATCGCCCCACCTTCGCCGGCATGCGGGTTGAGGCCGGAGACGGCGATGCGCGGCCTTGATATGCCGAAGCGGGCACTGAGGTCGCGTGCGGTGATGCGCGCGGTCTCGACGATGGCCTCGGTGGTCAGCGCCTTCGGCACCTCCGCCAGCGCGATGTGGATGGTCACAGGCACCGCGCGCAGTTCCGGCCCGGCGAGCATCATCACAGGGGTGGTGTCGACGCCGGTCCGCTCGGTCGCGAGATGGGCGAGATATTCGGTGTGGCCGGGAAAGCGGAAGCCGGCGTCATAAAGCGGCTTCTTGGCGATCGGGCAGGTGACGACGGCAGCGGCCCGGCCTTCGAAGGTGTCGGCCACCGCACGGTCGATGGCCTCGATGATGCCGGCGGCATTTGCCTTGTCGGGCTGGCCCGGCGTGTCGATGAATGGCGCTGTGAGCGGCACCACGGGCAGGGCTTCCGCGAAGGCTTGCGCAGCACCTGCGGGGTCGGTCTCGACGATGGCGACGTCGACGCCAAGGGCGCGCGCCCGCGCCGCAATCAGCTTCGGACAGCCAAGCAGATAGAAGGGCGGCACGCCGGCCGCCACACGCTGCCGCCAGGCGGCGACAGCGATTTCGGGGCCAATGCCCGAGGGATCGCCCGACGTCAGCGCCAGTGGCAGGCTGCTGGAAGCCACGGCCTAGCGGGTGACGATGCGGGCCTTGGCCCGCAGCTCTTCAAGGTACTTCTTGTTGAGCTCTTCGGCCTTGGCGTCGCCGCCCTTGCCGGTGGCGCCTTCGGCCTGGAAGACCATCTGGGCGACCTTGTCGTCGGAGACTTCGCGCGAGCTGCAGACGCCGATGAACTCGACGCCGCGGTCGGTCTCACGCACCGGCGTGGCACCGCCGGCCTTGAGCTTCTTGATCTGATCGGCCCATTCGGGCGGCAGCTGCGGGGCGATGACGCGGCCGAGGTCGCGCACGGTGACGTCGAGCAGGCCCTTGGCGAATTCGCGTGTCTGGTCGCAGCTGTTGAAACGGGCGCGCATCTGATCGGCCTCGCGCTTGCGCTTGCCGATCGTGCCGCGCTCGGAAGCGGGAACGACGAAGATCACCTGCTGCAGCATGTATTCGGTGGCGCTCGGCTTGGCGCCGCCCTGCTGCAGCATGCGGCGCACCGCGTCCTGCTCGGTCGACATGCCGCCGCCGTCAGCCGAGCGGAAGCGGGCGCCGAGCGCCTGGTTCCAGCCCATCTGGGCGCGGATATAGTCCTTGAAGTGGCTCGATGTTACGCCGGCCTGACCGAGGATCTGGTCCATCTGCGCCGGCTTGAGCTTGTTGGAGCCGGCGAAGCGGGCATAGGCGTCGTCGACCTGCTTGTCGGAGATGCGGATGTTGAGCCGCTTCATCTCGGCGATGCGCAGCGTCTGCTCGATCATCTCCTGGCCGGCATCGCCCTTGCGCTTCTGCAGCTTGAGGAACGCCGCGCGGCGCTGGATGTCGTAGCTGGTGATCGGCACATCGTTGACGATGTACTTGATCTCGCTGGCCTGAGCCGGCGGTGCATAGGCGGTGATCGAAAGCGACGTCGCCGCCACGAGCAGGGCAAGGCCTGCCGAAAAGAGGTGCTTCCGCATAGAAAAAGTCCCGTTCAAACCCCTGATCCGGGCATTGCCCGGATACATCTGCCCCGTCATTGCCGTCTTATGCGGCAAAACGATGTCGGGCCGCCCCGACAACTCAGTGCCGCCGTTCCCGCCGCTGGCCTAGAAGGCGCTCGTCGCGTTGCCGAAGTCGCCGATCGTGCGGAACGAGATGTTGAAGCCGACGGTGCGCGAGACGTCGTCCGGCTTGTTGTGATCGCGGCTCTCGGAATAGGACATCAGATAGGTGAAGCACTCGTCGTCATAAGCGAAGCCGACGCCGTTCTTGACCAGCAGGTCGCCCTGGATGTCGTAGGTGCCGGAGCCGAAGACGCGCCACTGGTCGTTGAAGCGGGCGGTGGCGCCCAGCGTCACTTCGTGGCGGTCGTTGGCAAAGCCGTAGAGCGGCTGCGCCTGGATGAAGGCATAACGCGCCGACACGGCGAGCGGACGGGCGTCGAGGCCGACCTTCATCTCGGCACGGCGGACATCGAACGTACGCTCGTCGAAGCGGCCGCTGACCGAAGCCGAGAAGCCGTTCGGGCTGGCGATGCCGGCGAGCGCGACATAGTCCGACGTGTCGGTCTCGAGGCCGGAATAGGCGCCGGCATTGACCAGATCGGGGGCGGCAAACGAGTTGTCGCCGGCAAGGTGGTAGGACTGGCCGACAAGCGCATTGGTGGTCCAGCCATTGTTGAAGCTGCCGGAATAACGCAGGCCGAGATTGGCGCGGGTGCCGCCTTCCATGCGGTCGTAGCCGGAGAACTTGTCGCGCTCGAACAGCGACGCCGCGTCGAAGACGAAGCTCTGCGCATCCTCGTTGGGGATGCCGAGGCCGCCAATGGCGCTTTCGCTCGGGCGGGCAAAGATCTGCGCCATCGGCTCGAGCACATGGGTCGAACTGGTCGACGAGAATAGCACGGGCCAGCGCAGTTCGAGGCCAAGCGTCGCCATGTAGCGGAACAGCGACGAGCGCACGTCCTCGGCGACGTTGATGCGGGGGTCGGCGGCCATGGTGTTGATGGCGGCGAGCGAAGCGGCCGACGCGTCGACATAGCTGCCGTCGGCGCGGAAGGCGAGCAGCGGCGTCACCAGCAGGCCGCCATCGGTGACGATGGTCCGCTTCCACTGGGCTTCGGCGGTGATGCGGCTCGACGTGCCTTCGATGCCGTGGACCGTCGGACCGTTCGGCGCCGTCAGGTTGGCATCGAGATCCGAGCGCTGGATGACGCGCGAATTGACGTTGAACGACAACTCGCCGCCGGCCAGCGGCGCGTCGGGAATATAGGCATAGTCGAGCGACGGCAGCACCCAGGGCTGCTTGTCGGCGCGGGCATTCGGGTCGCTGTCGAGCGCTTCTTCCTGGACCTGGAAGCGCATGGCGCGCAGGTCGAAATAGTTCCGGTCGTTGAGCCCGGTCAGGTAGACTTCCGAGCGATGCGTGCTCTCGGAGAAGCCGTTGATGCCGTAGGTGCGCGAGAAATTCTTGTCCGTCTGGGCAAGGATGTTCCAGCCGAAGGCCCAGCGCGGGTTGAGGTCGAAATGGCCCTTGGTGCCGACCATGCCGCGCAGCTTGTTTTCGTCGCCGGTCGGGCCGCGATCGACCGTGTTGACGTCGAACTTGTCCGGATTCATCTGGTAGATGCCGGCCATCTTCAGGCTGTATTCGCCATTGTTGAAGCGCTGGCGCCACTCGGCTTCGCCGAGGAAGCCCTGCTTGGTGTAGCCGGTGCCCTTGACGGTGAGGTCGTAGGTCGGCGAAAGCGCGAAATAATAGGGAACGGACACGCCGATGCCGAGCTTGCTGTTGAAGCTGACACCGGGCATCAGGAAGCCGCTCTTGCGCTTGACCGTCGGGTCGGCGATCTCGAAGGCCGGCAGGAAGGCGATCGGGAAGCCGAAGAACTCGAAATTCGAGTTTTCGAATCGCACTGTCTTCTTCTTGCCGTTCCAGATGATCTTCTGTGCCTTGACGCGCCAGATCGGCGCCTTGTCGGGCTTTGCCTCGCAAGGTTCGCAGGCGGTGTAGACGCCGTTGTTGAAGGTCGTCAGGAAGCCGCCTTCGCGCTTGGCGCTTTCGGCGGCGAAATAGGTCTTGTCGACGGTCTCGATGCGCAGCGTGTTGACGAAGCCGTCGGCAAAGTCGTCGGTGATGTCGATCTCCTGCGAGAAGATCTTGGTGCCGTCGGAATTCACGACCTCGACATTGCCGCTGGCGATCAGCCGCGACGTCTTGCGGTCATAGGTGACGCGCTGGGCGACCAGGCGGTTGCCGGCATAGTCGATCTGCACGCCGCCCACCGCAGTGACGGTGCTGGCGTCGTTGTCATAAACCAGCGTGTCCGCCTCGAGCAGCATCTGCGCGCCTTCCGGCACGCTGGGTGCGAGGTCGGCGACAGTCTGCGCGAAAGCAGGTGCGGACGGCAGCGCGACCGCAAACAGGCACGCGAGCGCGGTTGCGCCCAGAAGGCCTGCCATATGGGCCCTGCGGTTGGCCATTGCGCCCCTCAACTAACCGTCCTCTTTATAAAGCAGGAACGTCACCCCGAAAAACATTGCGACCACTACTGGAAACCACGCCGCAATATAAGTCGGCACGAATCCCGCATTGCCAAATGCTTTGACCAGAACCGAAACGACATAAAGCAGAAAGCCGGCGACGACGCCACCCAGAATCATCGTTGCCGACTGCCCCATACGTGCAAATCGCATCGACACTGTTGCAGCAATGAGCGTCATTGCAACCAAAAGGAAGGGCAGGGCGACAAGTGAATGAAATTGCATGGCGAATGCGTTGGCCCTGAGGCCGAAGGAACGCGCCACTTCGATCTTCGACGGCAGCTCGAAGAAGGGAATCGTTTCGGGCCGCGCCAGCCGTTCCTGCACGAATTCGGGCTTCAGGTTGGTGGGCACCTGATCGACCGGCTGGGAGGTGAAATTCTTGCCGCCCTTCATGCTGCGGACATTGACCAGTTCCCAGTGGCCGTCACGCAGATAGGCGCGCTCGGCGTCCTTGCGTTCGGCCATGTCACCCTTGTCGTCGAAGATGAAGAACACCGCGTCCGACAGCTCGAGACCCTGGTTGAGCACGGCGCGGGCGCCGATGATGACTTCGGTGCCCTCGGCCTTCTGGCGCAGCCACGGCGCCGAGAACGCCGAGACCGAATTGGACTGGCGCGAGCGCAGCTCGGATTCGATGGTTTCGGAATGCGAGAAGCCGTAAGCGGCGATCGGGTTGAGGATGCCGACGGTGACCAGGCCGAACAGCAGCGCGCCGATGCAGCAGGGCAACAGGAACTGCCAGGCCGAGATGCCGGCGGCGCGCGCGATCACCAGCTCATAACGCCGGTTGAGCGAAACCAGCGTCGCCATGGCGCTGAACAGTGCCACGAACGGCACGGTCTGTTGCATGATCATCGGCACGCGCAGGGCCGAAACGGTCATCGCGATCGAGAACTTGAAGCCGGGCAGGCCGCCGACATTGCTCGAGAATTCGGTGACGTCGATGATGAAGATCAGCGCGTAGATGCCGATGAAGAACCACGTCGTGATGACGGCGTAGCGGATGAGGAAATAGCGGCCAAGCGTCCAGCCCATCATGCCGCTCCCTGACCCGAAGCGCGGCCGGTGATGCGTTGGCGGAAGGCGGTGAAGCCGTCGCGCAGCCGTGCGGCTGCCGCTGCCATGCGGTCGGCGACCGAAACCGGCAGTTCCATGCTGCGGTGGTTGCGGATGAACCACAGCGCAAACAGCGAGGCGCCGATCGGAATGGCGTAGACGACATAGCCGATCCAGGCGAACGCTTCGGCCTTGCTGTTGGCGAAGAAGCCGAGCCAGCGGAAGAACAGGGCGATCGCCACCGTGGTGACAAGCGGATGGATTCGGGCCTCGCGGTGCGAGCGCGCGTCGCCGGCAACCGCAAGTGCGATGAAGGCGAAGGCGATCGAATAGAGCCAGTCGGAGAAGCGGCGGTTGAGCTCGGCGTCGAACAGGCGCGGGTTGCGCTGGTAGAATTTGTCGCCGTGCTGCGGCTGCATCAGATAGGACGTCGAGCGGTCCTTCGGCTGCATGGTGACTTCGTTGGCGGCAGCGGAAAACTCACTGAGATCAAAGGCATAGGAGTCGAAGCTGATGACCGAGACTTCGCCGCCCGGCGCCTTGCGATGGATGACGCCCTCATTCATCACCAGCATCTGCTTGTTGTTGCGTTCGATGAACGAGCCGTCCTTGGCATAATAGACGAGGTCGACATTGGGCTCGCGCGAATCGGCGACGAAGATGCCGCCCAGCCCGCCATTGGGCAGGCGCTCGCCGACCTGCACGAACAGGCCATCGTCGACCTTGCGGAAGGTGCCTTCCTGGATGATCAGCGACAGAAGGTCGGCGCGCGAGGTCGCGATCAGCTCGCGGTTGCGCTGGCGCGCCATCGGGTTGGCGACGTTGTCGACGATGAAGGAAAACATCGCCGCGCAGACCGCGAGGATGATGATTGGCCGGATGACGGTGAGCCGCGAGGCGCCGGCGGCATTGAGGATCACCAGCTCGGAATCGCTGTTCATCGTGCTCAGCGTCAGCGCCACGGCGATGATGACGGCAAACGGCACGACGATGGGAATGACCGTCGGCAGGATCAGGGCCGCGACCTCGAAGAAGGTCAGCGCCGACTGGCCGCTGTCGGTGACGAGGTCGATGCGACCGAGCACCTGGGTGGTCCAGACGATCGCCAATGTCCACGTCAACGCCGCGATGAAAACCGCGAACGCACGACGCAGAATGTAGCGCTCAACAACCTTCATCGATGATCAGGATTCCGTGTTTCCGACTTGGCCGGCCGACTGTCGTCGCGTGGCCGGTGGGTGTCCAAACTATAGTCCAAGGCATGCCGGCACAACTGCCGTCAGCACCGCCAACACTTTCTCCCGCCATTCGGACTCTCCTAGCCAATGGCTAAGAAACGCCGAACGGAAGTGGTTAACACGAGGTTTCCGAACAATTTTCAGCTTTAATCATATCGGGCCAACATGACGGGAGGCTTGCCAAACCGGCGAAAACGACGAAATGTCGCGCACCATCTGAACGGGATCCGAAAGCGGGATATCATGACTTCTAAGCCGTCGATCAGTTTTGCCAGGCCGGGCACGCCCAAGAAGGGCACCGTCATCGTCTTTTCCGCAGACGAGGGCGGGCTGAGCGATGCGGCGCGTGCCAACGATCCGGCCAAGGCGCTCGATCGTGCTTTTCCCGTCGCTGATTTCAAAGGCAAATTCGCCGGCGTCGTCGAAGTGCTGGCGCCCGAAGGCACCGCGGTCGACCGTCTCGTCGCGATCGGTACGGGCAAGGCGTCTTCGCTCGACGACTATGCCTGGCTGAAGCTCGGCGGCGTGGTCGCAGCACAGCTGCGCAAGGCAACCGAAGTGGCCGTGATCCTCGACATTCCTGATGTCGATGCCGATGGCGCGGCCGCGGCGGGCATTGCTTCGGGCATCCTGCTCAGGAGCTACAGCTTCGACAAATACAAGACCAAGAAGGACAATGGTGACAAAGGGGGCGACGGCAAGGCCGAGGACAGGAAGCCGGCCCGGATCACCATCCATTGCGCCGATCCGGCTGCCGCCAAGAAGGCCTTTGCCGACGCCGAGGCCGTCGTCGGCGGCGTGCTGCTCGCCCGCGACCTGGTCAACGAGCCGGCCAACATCCTCGGCCCGGTCGAGTTCGCCGCCCAGGCCAAGGAACTCGAAAAGCTCGGCGTCAAGGTCGAGATCCTGACCGAGAAGGAGATGAAGAAGCTCGGCATGGGCTCGCTGCTCGGCGTCGCCCAGGGTTCGGTGCGTCCGCCGCGTCTGGCTGTCATGCAGTGGAACGGCGGCAAGGCCAAGGACAAGCCGATAGCTTTCGTCGGCAAGGGCGTGACATTCGATTCGGGCGGCATATCGATCAAGCCGGCCGCCGGCATGGAAGACATGAAGGGCGACATGGGCGGTGCTGCCGCCGTCACCGGCCTGATGCAGGCGCTCGCCGCACGCAAGGCCAAGGTCAATGTCGTCGGCATCATCGGCATTGTCGAGAACATGGTCGACGGCAATGCCCAGCGTCCGGGCGACATCGTCACCTCGATGTCGGGCCAGACCATCGAAGTGCTCAACACCGACGCCGAAGGCCGCCTCGTGCTGGCCGATGCGCTGTGGTACTGCAACCAGCGCTTCGAGCCGAAATTCATGGTCAATCTGGCAACCCTGACCGGGGCGATCATGGTGGCGCTCGGCCAGAGCCATGCCGGCCTGTTCTCCAACAATGACGAGCTCGCCGAGCGCCTGACCGCCGCGGGCACGGCGACGCAGGAGAAATTGTGGCGCATGCCGCTCGGCTCGGACTACGACAAGCTGATCGATTCCAAGACTGCCGACATGAAGAACATCGGCGGCCGTTATGGCGGCTCGATCACCGCCGCGCAGTTCCTGCAGCGCTTCGTCAAGGACACGCCCTGGGCGCATCTCGACATCGCCGGCACCGCCATGGGCTCGCCGACCAGCGAGATCAACCAGTCCTGGGGTTCAGGCTACGGCGTGCGGCTGCTCGACAGGCTGGTGCGCGATCACTACGAAGGCTAAGGCTGAAGCCCAGGCAACCGCGCCTCGTCAGCGCGGTTGCCTGGGAAGCTTCACCCGCGACTGGAATTGGGGCATAGCATTGCCTCATGGCTGAAGTCCTTTTCTACCACCTGACCGAATCGACGCTCGAGGATGCCTTGCCGGGCCTGCTCGAGCGCAGTCTGCAGCGCGGCTGGAAGGCGGTGGTGCAGTGTGGCAGCGAAGAGCGCCGCGACGCGCTCGACCAGCATCTGTGGACGTTCCGCGACGATTCCTTCCTCGCCCATGGCAGCGACCGCGAGGCGCATGTCGCCGACCAGCCGGTGGTGCTGACGGTGACGGAAGCCAATGCCAACGCCGCCGAGATCCGGTTCCTCGTCGATGGTGCTGCGCCGCCCGACATTTCGCCCTACCAGCGGGCGGTGTTCCTGTTCGACGGCCATGATGCGGCCCAGCTCGAAGGGGCGAGGGAACACTGGAAGACGATGAAAACAGCCGGTCACACGGTGACCTACTGGCAGCAGGGTGCCGACAAGCGCTGGGAGCGCAAGGCCTGACGGCGCGACGCATGAGAGGTCGCCGCGCCGCGAGCGCGTCTTTCTACTTGGCAGCGCTCATCTCGCCGCCAAGATCCTTCTTGAAGGTCTCGAAATCGACCTGCATGCCGTTGAAGATGGTGCTCCAGTGGCGCGTCAGCGCCGCCATGGCGACGGCTTCCTGGATCTCTTCCGGCGAAGCACCCGCCTGTTTGGCGCTCTCGGTGTCGGCCCAGATGCAGTAGCTGCAGGGGATCTGGGCGGCGACGGCAAGCGAGATCAGCGCTTTGGTCTTCGGCGGCAGGGCGGTCTTGTCGCTGAGCTCGATGGCCTTCAGCTCCGCCCAGGCGCCGGGCAGGCCCGCCCTCGGGAACTGGTTGATGAAGGCGGGCACTGTGCCCATCGTCTTCTGGATGTCCTTGACTGTCGCGTCATAGTCGTCGGCAACAGCGGGCAGGGGCATTGCGGCAAGCGAGATGGCAAGGCTAGCTGTACCGGCCAGGACCGTCATCGAGCGGCGGAACGAGGCGAAGATGGATGCATATGCGGGCATGACTTCCTCCTCTGGATCATTTTTCCCTTACGGTGTAAGGTAAGCGAATTGATGATCCTTACAGTGTAAGTTGTCAAGGCGAGCGGATGGACAGGGCGATCAACAAAAAGCGAGCGAAGCTGTCGCGCGACATGATCGAGCAGGCCGCTTTCGCGGTCATCGAGCGCGAGGGCCTGGCCGGCTTTTCGATGCGCAAGCTGGCGCAGGCGCTCGGTTGCGAGGCGATGAGCATCTACCATCACTATGCCTCGCAGGCGCATCTGTTCGAGGCGATGGTCGAAAGGCTGGTCGGCGAGTTGCAGATCCCGCCGCGTGAACTGCCCTGGCGGCAGCGGGCACGGGCTGTCATGGGCGATTTCCGCGCCATCGGCCGCGCCCATCCGGCCTTCGCGCCGTTCCTCGTCACCTACCGCATGAATTCGCCCAAATGCCTGGCCTGGCTCGACGGCGTGCTCGGCGTGTTCGAGGATGGCGGCTTCGGCAAGGAGCGCGCCGCCCGGCTGTTCCGCGCGGTCGGTTATTACCTGATGGGGGCGATCCTCGACGAGACGGCAGGCTACGCCAGGGGCGCCTCGGCGGTGACCACCGTCGACGACGCGCAAATGCGGCGCGACTATCCCAATGTCGCTGCGGCCGGCGCATTCTTTACAGTGGCCGAGTTCGACAAGACCTTCGACCTCGGGCTCGACATGCTGCTCGACGAGATGGAGCGGGAAGTTGCCTCGCATGGCCGGGCGACCCTTTCCGCCACGCCGCAAAAGCCGTAGTACGAAAAAATCGTCCGGTCGGGGCGATTGCTGTTTCGGTCCAGAGTAACGAGCGACATGCGGTTCCTGTTTCTGATCATCCTGCTTGCCGGCACCGGTCTCGGCATCCTCTATCCCTGGGCGGCGACCAATTTTGCCGGCCGCGAGATCGGCACCTACCGCGCCTATGACCGGTCAGGGGGGTATCGCCCGGTCGAGGTCGCGCTGGCGTCGAGCGATGCGCCGGTGCGTGTGCTGGTGGATCTGACCACGCTGGCGCCGCCGCAGGTCACTCCGGCAAGTGCCGTCTTGACCATCACCGCCTCGACGCGCGGCCAGACCGTGCTCGCCGAGGCGCTGAATTTTTACGACACCACGCCGCGCGAGCGCAGCCCGCAGCTGCCCGATCCGGTGTTCCGCGACGATGCCGGGCTGATCCGCGAGGTCCAGCCGGGAAGCTATCGCTTCGTCATCGAGCAGGGCGACGCCGATAACGTCCAGATCCAGCGCGTCGATCTCATCTTGCGTTCGGGCGGCCTCGAGGTCGACCAGCGGGCGCAACCGATCGGGCTGTCGCTGATGGCCATAGGCTTTGTCGGCCTGGTGTTGTCCTTGCGCCGCAAGAAGGACAGCCGGCCCGACAATCCCAATTCCCAGCCGCCCAATTCGCCGCCTCCTGCGCCGCGCTGGGGCAGGGACGCCGACAGGTCATGAACTATCGCCACGCCTATCATGCCGGAAACTTTGCCGACGTGGTCAAGCACGCCGTGCTCGCCCGGCTGGTCGACTATCTCAAGCGCAAGGACAAGGCGTTTCGCGTCATCGACACCCATGCCGGCATCGGGCTCTACGACCTCGGATCGGAAGAGGCCGAAAAGACGGGCGAGTGGCATGACGGCATCGGCCGCCTGATCGAGGCCCGATTGCCCGCTGACGCCGCAGCTCTGCTGGCGCCCTATCTCGACGCCGTCAGGGCCGTCAACGCAGAGGGCGGCATCTCGCGCTATCCCGGCTCGCCTGTCATTGCGCGACATCTCATGCGCAAGCAGGACCGCCTGTCGGCGATCGAACTGCACCCCGAGGACGCAAGGGCGCTTGCCCAGCACTTCGAAGGCGACTTCCAGACCCGCGTCACCGAGCTCGACGGCTGGCTGGCGCTCGGCGCGCATCTGCCGCCCAAGGAAAAGCGCGGCCTGGTGCTCGTCGATCCGCCCTTCGAGATCGGCGGCGAGTTCGAGCGGCTGGTCGAGGGCCTGAAGAAGGCGCACCGGCGCTGGCCGGGCGGCATCTTCGCTTTGTGGTATCCGGTCAAGGACCGTAAGGCGGTGGCGGCGTTCCGTGAGGCGCTTGGCGATGCCGGCATCCCCAAGATCATGGACATCGAGTTCTACATCAGGCCGCCCTCGGCCGAGCCGCGGCTCGACGGCACCGGCATGGTGGTGGTCAACCCGCCTTACCAGCTCGAAAGCGAGCTCAACACCATGCTGCCGGCGCTCGGCAAGCTGCTGGCCGAAGGCCCCGGCGCGCGCTGGTCGGTCGAGTGGCTGGCGGGCGAAGACGCCGCTTCTTGACCGCGAAGCGGCGACACCGCAAACTGCGCGCCTCAAGCCTTGGAGTGGGAACCATGAGTCGCGTCGCCAGTACCATCTTTGCCGCCATGATCGGCCTCGGAACGGCCCTGTCGGGCGCGGGCTCCGCCCAGGCAGCCGACCTCTCCGTCGGCGCCGACTATTCCGATCCGGGCATCTGCGGCAACGCTGCCGTGCTCAACCGCATCACCAGCCGCTTCAGCTACCAGGTCCGCCACGTGCCGAACCTGCCGCAGGTTGCCATCACCGACTTCCAGCGCATCCACGAGCATCGCTACGAGCCGGCCGACGAGAACCATCCGATCGGCCGCCGCTATTGCGGCGCGACAGTGGTTCTGTCCGACGGTGCTGACCGCGACATCTGGTACCTGATCGAGGAAGGCATGGGTTTTGCCTCGATCGGCGACAATGTCGAGTTCTGCGTCTCGGGCTTTGACCGCTGGTACGTCTATAACGGCCGCTGCCGCGTCCTGCGCTGAGGCGAGCCGGGCTGACATGATCCGCAATTTCGTAAAGGCCGCGCTGACAGCTGCGGCCTTTGCCTTGCTGGCCGCCTGTGCGCCGGCCGAGCAGTCGCAACCCGCCGACAAGTCTGAAACTGGGGCTGCCGACAAGCCCGTCACCGCGCCTGCCGGCAAGCCCGCCACCGGGGCTGCCGACAAACCTGCCACTGGGGCGCAGCAGGCGGCTGTCCCGCGTGGACAAGGGTTCGACTTCTATGTGCTGGCTCTGTCCTGGTCGCCGAGCTATTGCGAGGCCGAGGGTGAGCAGGCCAACGGCCAGCAATGCCGCGCCGGCCGCCCCTATGGCTTCGTCGTGCATGGCCTGTGGCCGCAATATGAGCGCGGTTATCCCGAGAACTGCCCGACAAACATCAGCGACGTATCAAGCGACAGGCTGCGCGGCCTCTACGACCTGATCCCCTCGGCCGGCCTGATCCGCCATCAATGGCGCAAGCATGGCACCTGCAGCGGGCTTGGCCAGGACGACTATTTCAAGGTCTTGCGGGCGGCCCGCGACAGAATCGAAATTCCAAAGGAATTCAAGAGCCTGGCCAGCTATCGCACGCTGGCGCCCGGCCAGGCAGAGCGCGCCTTCCTGCAGTCCAATCCCGATATGCCGGCCGATGCGGTCGCAGTGACCTGCGACAGGCGCTATCTGCGCGAGCTGCGCATCTGCATGGGCAAGGATCTCGCCTTCCGCCCCTGTCCCGAGATCGACCGCCGCGCCTGCCGGCTCGACAAGGTGGTGATGCCGCCGGTGCGCGGCCGCTGATTTTGCCCCTGATTCTGGCAGCCGGATGTTGCCGGAACAGCACGTGCTGATATGGTCGCCGGCGCAAAAGGGGACCTCCATGCCGAAACTTTTCTATTCTCCCGCTTCGCCCTACAGCAGCAAGGTCCGCATGGCGGCCGCTTATGCCGGCATTCCAGTTGTAACAGTCACCGTCGAGACCGGCCCGCAGCCGGCGCTTTTGACCGACGCCAATCCGCTCGGCAAGATCCCGGTCTGGATTACAGATGACGGGCAGAGCATCTATGACAGCCGCGTCATCACCCAATATCTGAACCGGCTGTCCGGCAACAAGCTGTTCCCGCGCAATGCCGACAAGCGCCTCGATGCCGAACGCCTGGAAGCGCTGGCCGACGGCATCTGCGATTGCCTGCTCGCGATCGTCTACGAACGCCGCGGGCGTCCGGAAGAGATCATTCACCAGCCCTGGATCGACAAGCAGTGGTCGAAGGTGACGCGCTCGCTCGACCTGCTCAACGCCAATCCGCCGAAGCTGCCCAAGGTGATCACCGCGGGGCAGATCGCGCTCAGGGCGACGATCGGCTATCTCGACCTGCGCTTCCCCGGCAAGTGGGAAAAGGGCCGCCCGCGCCTCAAGCGCTGGGCCGCCCGCTTCGACGAAAAATTCCCGGAGCTGAAGGCCATCGTCCCGCAAGGTTGAGAGCCTGCGGCCGGACGCGGTTGCTCGGCCCTTGTGCTCGGGCCCGGCACTCAGCCTTGATTGGACAAGGGCAGCCAGCCATCGGGCAAGATGTCGGGGTTGCTGGCCGTGGGATCGGCAAACCATGCCGCCGGCCCGATGACGATCTTGTCGGGCGAGGGATTGAGCCAGGCGCCCCACCAGGAAAAGCTTGAGTTGGCGATGATGTGATGGCGGCAGGCGCTCATCAGGCGCATGTCCTCATAGTCGGCGTCGCGGCCATTATGGCCCATCACCCGTTTCTCGACAGGGAAGGCGAGGTTGTCGCGGGCCCAACTGGGATCGTCGGAGAAGACATAGATGACGGGCTCTTGCCGCATCGTCGCGATCATCTGGTCCACGGCCTTGGCGTAATACTGCTTGGAGCAGGCGGCAAACAGCGCCTGGTTCTCCGGCAACAGATAGTCGCCGCGCCTGACATGCAGCGAGATCGCCGGACAGGCGGCGATTGCCGCGAGGTGTTTGGCGTTCTCCGGGCTGGGCGGCGTGACGATGCGGAAATCGTTGGCGATGGTGTCGATGCAATCGGCGAAATAGCGCTGCGACTGCCAATAGCCGTCGAGCCAGAGATTGCTGCGCGGGGAAAGCATCGCCGGATCGAAGCCGAGGCCGTTTTCCCTGACCCGCTCAGGGAAGCGTCCCGCGGCGTGCCAGAGATAATAACGCAGCAGCTCGTCCTTCCGCCGTGGCGGCAGCGTGCCTGAGGTGACGGCCGGGCCGATGTTGAAATGGCCGAGCCGGAAGCTCACCGAGGGCGAGCTGTCGAACCACCTGGTGTCGAGCACAAGCGCGCTCCGGCTGCGCAGCGCCATGGCGCGGCCCATGGCGAACTGGAACATCTGGTTGCCAAGGCCGCCATAGATGGTGCTGACGATGTGCCGTGTCATGTGTATTGGCCGATGCAAATCATGCCGCTTAGTGCCAGCGGCAGCAGCGGAAATCAAATTCGAAGCGGCTGCGACGGATCTGCACTCCTGCTTTGCCCTCGGATGACGAAGGGGTGGGGGCGTCGCGATGGTCCTTGCCGCGAGCGGCCCCTCCGCTTCGGTTGCCGCGAACGGCCTCCTCTTTTCGTCATCCTCGGGCTTGACCCGAGGATCCATGCCGTGAGGGTGACGAAGGCTAAATAGGGTGTAGAAGAGCACACGTCCTACACCGCCTGCGCGCCGCTGCAACGTCACGGCATGGATCCCAGGGTCTCCGCGACGGAGCTGCGCTCCTGCTTCGCCCTGGGATGACGAAGGACGGGGGCGTCGCCGAGGGTCGCAAGCACGGGCCGCCGACCATGCTTATGCACAGCCGTCTCGCCACCGCTGTATCCAACCTGCAATGTCTCGTCTAATGGGCGGTCGAGGCTGGCGTTACAATGTCGCCAGCCAGCACAGGGTCAACAATGTTCCGACAGTTACTCGGCCAGTTTGGTGTTCTCGAAAGGCCGCGGGAGCCGCTGGTGCTGCTGCGCGAAGGTTTGTGCGCGCGCCTCGGGCTGAAGACGGCGATCCACGTCGGCGCCCATTATGGCGAGGAGCGTGATGCTTACGAGGCGCTCGGGCTGACCGATGTGTTGTGGGTCGAGGCCTCGACACACGTCTACCAGGAACTCGTCGAGCGCCTGGCAAAGCCGACCGGACACGGCACGCGCCATGTCGCGGTGAATGCCTTTGCCTCCGACAAGGCAGGCGACGAGGTCGTGCTGCGCCAGTTCAGCAATGAGGGGGCGTCGAGCTCGATCTTCGCGGCGACGGATCTGTTCCGTCAGACCTGGCCTCAGGTCAGCGAAACCGGCGGTTCCGAAGAGGTCGGCACCGACACGCTCGATCACATCGCCCTGGTCAACGGCTTCGAAAAGGCCGACCTTGTGGCCGCCGACGTGCAGGGCGCGGAACTGCTGGTGCTGAAGGGCGCAACCGGCCTGCTGGCACAAGCCAAGGCGGTGATCGTCGAAGTGTCGTTGCAGCGCTTCTATGACGGCGGCGTGCTGCAGCCGGAGCTGCGTCAATTCCTCAGGCAGCATGGCTTCATCGAAGTCCGGCGCCCGCCGAACCATGGCGACCAACTGTTCCTGCGCAAGAGCCTGTTCGGCCCCCTCCGCCGCTTCAGCGACAGCATGTGGGAAGCGCGCCGCTAGACCGCCGGCAGCGTCCAAACAGCAACAAAAAGGCCCGGGCGCGAGCCCGGCTTGTCTTTGGTGCCTACGCTTGGGCCTGGGTGAAGGTGCGCGGTGGCCGGTCAATCAACGACTTCGCCAGTCGCGAGGGCATGAATATCAGAACGCTTCGCCGGGCTATTACCCGTATTTGTCAACAGACTGCGAACGATCTCAACCGAAAGCAGCTTGTTCGGTTGAACAGTGGCGGTGACCCACTGTCCGAAAATCAGGCAGAACCAGACCCAGGACAGATATCTTCGGTGACTTACGCCAATCACTGGCGCGCTGCCGATGCCAAGCCCCGGCACCTCCCTGAACTTCTGGATCAAAGGGCACCCGTTCAGCGGGCGGGGTGACTATCCCGGGTACTCTTCGATGTAGCCAAAATCGGCCTTGCATCGTGGGCACACCGTATGTCGGCCGGCACCTTGCGAGGTTATGGTCTCGATCCACCGGTCGTCAGAAGCACAGGATGTGCAATATGCATGGCCAGCAGCGCCTCCGTCATCGTTCTTTCGATATCGGTACCCATTGACCAGAACGGTGTCCGCCTTAAAGCGCAGCGTCTCTTTGAGTGCCTCGATCTCCTGATCCTTTGCCTTTACCAAATCGCCGGCATCAAGAATGCCGTGCTTAGCGTCAGCTAGGGCCGAGCTGAGATCGGCAATCTTGAGTTTGAGCTCCGCTTTGTCGAACTGGTTGTCGATGTCGCGGAGTTCCTTGGCACACTGAGTGCGGCTGTGATTGCGCTTAGCGTGCCTGGTATGTCCATCGCCCCCTCCCATTGAGGCGCGCATCCTCCCATCACTCTCTGCACCTGTCGAGCGATTGGGGACTAGCCGATTGGGGCGAACTGATCGCCTAGGTTTGTAAAATATGCGTATCGCGCATGAGGGTATTTGCGGCGATCCGCAGGCAAGACGCTGATGGCTAGTTGAAATTTCCCGAACTGGGCATTGCTGGCGCAGAGAAAGGCAAGAAGTCCTTCAAATGAGGCGCTAACCTCGTCCAGTACGTCTCTGAGTAAGTTCGAAGCTGGAGTCGAAGTTTGGGGCACCGTGGGGTGCCTTATCTCGATTGAAGGTGGAGCAAATTGACCTGAGGGCATCAACCGGAAGTCACTAACCAGCATTTTCTCGTTGTCTTTGGGATGCACAACTGCGTTTCGCCACTGCCATATACGGCTAAGCGGGGCCAAGCTGCCGGCTAGCCAAGTCAAGAGCTCATCGGGTTCGGAACCTTTGCTACGCAGGTATGCGTCCAAAGAGTCAGGGTGAGTGATCGACTTGCCGTAGAACACTCGAGCAATATTCATCGAGGACTTGATGGAATCGTGCGCGCGATGGAACGAGGCTTTGCACCTAGCTTCGAGCCCAGATATCGACGGAAGCGTAAAGCTATGTTTCGCGTGGTTACCTGCCAACCCCTGAAAGGCACGAACAGTTTCCTCTTCCAACTTCCCCACATCGTCAGCGATGGCTGCGAGGTGTAGGGCAACGTCCAAAGCCGATTGCCGTGCGGAATCGCAATTGATAGTTGGCGGAAAAAACTGCTGATCAAGGAGACGATCAGCAGTCAGAAGCGTACGCCCCAGCAACTGACTTTCCGATCCTATCGATAAGATCCTCTGATGGGCGTTCGGAATGTCTGGGTTTGTACGCTCGGGATCGATTGAATCCGCAAGCAGAACTTCATAGACCGCGCGCTCCTTGATGATGAGCAGCCGCCCGCCGAGCTTAACGAAGCCTGATACTGCGCCCTCGTCGGTCCCGCCGACCGACATCCTGGCTGCACCTTCTCGAACCGCATCGATGTATCGTTTTTTCGTCATTGCGGCCCCCTTCGAGAAAAATCAGACCAGAAGTCTATCAAGTTAGCCGGACTTGAGTTCGGCAATTCGCTTTTGAATGGCCGCAAGTAACCGATCCGCTTGATCGCGCAGACCTTCCGCATTGATGATGTCAGAATCGGAGAGCCGATCGTGCAGTGCACGGTCGATCGCCAACCGCATGGACTTCGCAGTCGATGCCGCCTTGGCCTCAACCTTCCTCAGCGCGGTGACATTCTTGGCCCCGGTTGCATCTTGGGCCAGCTCAATCAATCGGGAGGTGGTATCTGCGAGGTGCTGGCGAGCGCGAACTGACCGCTGCTCCCGCCAGTTCTCGGTCATCGATACATGAGGTGACGGTCGATTATTTAGGTATGCTAGCGCGCAATCCTTGGCTTGATCGGCAGTCTGGTAGACGTCGGAGAAATACGGTTCGCGGTCGTCCCGGTCTGCCCTAGCAACGCAGAACTTGAAGCCAGCGTCCTGCGCGAAGAGAGTCAGCCGATGGTTTCCAACAACGATAGCCGGATTGCCGCTGTCGGACACTGCCCAAATCGGAGCAGCGGCGCCAAACAGCCACGATAATAGGCCCATCCCAACCCCCTTCTAAAATAGACAAAAAGTAGAGCAGGATAGATGGCAGTCGGCAAGAAGACTGGTGGACGCTCGAAAGGCACTCCAGGCAAGGCCATGGCTCGCCGAGAAAAGGAAATCGCCAAGGGTGGCGATACACCTCTCGACTACATGCTGAAGGTGATGCGAAACCCGAAGGCAGACGCTACCAGGCGCGACGACATGGCCAGGGCAGCAGCGCCTTATGTGCATCCCAAGCTCGCAGTCGTGCAGCACACAGGCCGCAATGGCGGCCCGATCCAGACAGTCGACCTGGCGAAACTGAGTGGTGATGAACTCGATCACCTCGAAAGCATCTTCGGCCCGCTTGCCGGACCCGGCGACGATGATGCGCCAGATCAGGCAAGAGGGCGCGGCGAGCTGCTGAGGCTGAGCGGGTAGCTCGCGATGCTGAGCGCATCAGGGCGCGGTGCCAGACGCTGTTCGCCTATGTCATCCAGCTTGCGGGCAATGCCCTTATCGGGTGGCTACGACTATTGCCAGGCGCCGATCGAGATGCGGTCAGGTTATCAGTTGACCGGCGCGGGAGCTGGAATACCTCCCCAGAACGTGCCGGTCGACATGGCCCCCTAAAGGATGTCATCGGCGAGGCGGCGACTCCATTCCGGCGCTCCCGACGAGCATTCCGCTCGAAGCCGAAACCAACAAAAAAGCCGGGCGTGAGCCCGGCTTTTTCGTGTGTGCTGATCTCTGGAGATCAGAACTTCATACCGACGCCGAACTGGATGCGGTGATCCTTGTTCGAGATCTCGGTGTTGCCTGCGCCCAGCGCGAAGGTGTCGGTGCCGAGGTCGGTGTAGCGGTACTCGACGCGGCCGAAGACCTGCTCGGTGAGCTTGACGTCGGTGCCGACGCCGGCGGTCCAGCCGAGCATGGTGTTCTTGTCTTCGATGCCGCCCTGCGTTGCCTTGACCTGTGCGCCAGCACCACCGGCGGTGGCATAGAGCAGGATGTCAGGGGTCACGACATAGCCGAGACGGGCGCGCAGCGAGCCTTCGAAGCCGTTCTTGACCGAGGTGCCGGCATTGTCGCCTTCGACGCCGCTGTAGCCGAGGTCGCCTTCGGCGCCGAGGACGAAGTTGTCCATCTGGTAGTTGTAACCGGCGAACGCACCGCCGAGGAAGCCGCTGGTGCTGATCTTGTTGCCGGCAGCGTCGGCTTCACCGCTGAAGCCGTAGCCGAGCGTCACACCGGCATAGGGGCCGGACCAGGTGTTGAGCGGGGGCTGTTCCATCGGCGCGGCAGGTGCCGGCGGCTCTTCCATGACGACGTCGGCAGCGAACGAAGGCATCGAAGCCAGCGCGACCAGGCCGAACGCCGCAGCGAGCGGACGAGCGTGCTTGAGAATGGCAGTCATTGTTTTACTCCTTAAGCCAACGATACACTGGCTCTTTTTCAACTGGCGCCCCTAGCCCGTCCGGGGGGAGAAACGGGCTGGGCGCCGAACGGTTCCGAATGTCGGGTCGAAATGCGGCTGAACCGAACCTGAAGTTGGGTGATTGCCCGGCGCAAATGAGGCTGAAGCGTGACGTTGCATCGCTGCAACAGCCGTGTCAGGAGCTTTGCCAGTCCTCTGCCTGAAGCCGCTTGGTACAAGGCGTTGGCCGTTCTATATCTCGCATGCAAGCCTGCTTCGCGGGCATGATTTGAGGCGGTATCCCGGGCATTCGCCACATTGCCGCCGGATCGATGAACGGCTTTTTACAGAGGTTACCAAGGGGTAGCCGAAAGCTGCCCGCGCGGAAGCTGGCAGACAGCATAAGAGGACTGGGATGGCTGAGATGGCGGGCAATGTGCTGGTGACGGGTGGGGCCAAGCGCATCGGCCGCGCCATCGTCGAAGACCTTGCCGCGCATGGCTTCGGCGTCGCCATCCATTGCAACCACGCGCGTAAGGCCGCCGACGATCTCGCCGCCACTATCAATGCTGGCGGCGGCCGCGCCGCCGTCGTGCAATGCGACCTCGCCGACATGGCCGATGTCGACGGGCTTGTCGCCGATGCCGCGGCAGCGCTCGGCCCGATCTCGCTTCTGGTCAACAATGCCTCGGTGTTCGAGGTCGATTCGGTGACCGATTTCGACTGGGAGGTGTGGGACAGGCATTTCGCCCTGCATGTGAAGACGCCGGCGCTGCTGGCCAAGAACTTCGCCGCCGCTTTGCCCGAGGGGACGGACGGCCTGATCGTCAACATGATCGACCAGCGCGTGCTCAAGCCGACACCGCATTATTTCTCCTATTCGCTGTCGAAGGCGGCGATGTGGGCGGCGACCAGGACGATGGCGCAGGCGCTGGCGCCCAGGATTCGCGTCAATGCCATCGGCCCCGGCCCGACGCTGCCGAGCGCGCGCCAGGATGCGGCAGCCTTCGCCGCCCAGCTCGACGGGCTGATCCTCAAGCACGGTCCCGCCCTCGGCGAGTTCGGCGCCACCATCCGCTATCTCTGGCAGTCGCGCTCGATAACCGGCCAGATGATCGCGCTGGACGGCGGCCAGCATCTTGCCTGGCAGACGCCTGACGTGACAGGCATGGTGGAATGAGTCCACGTCATTCCGATACCGGCACAAGCCTCCGCAAGGGCGGCAAGGCTGCCGAAGACATGCCCGAAGCCGAGCTCGATGACGACGAGGCGGCGGAAGAGATCGTCGCAGCCTCCGGTCCGGACCTGCCTTTCACCGCCATAGACTGGACCGCGCATGCCGGCGATGCCGACGGCATGGTCGGCGCCGAGGTAATCCAGACGCTGGTCAAGCGGCTGCCCAATGCGCCCGGCGTCTACCGCATGATGAATGCCGCGGGCGACGTGCTCTATGTCGGCAAGGCGCGCAGCCTGAAGAAGCGCGTCACCAACTACGCGCAGGGGCGCTTCCACACCAACCGCATCGGCAAGATGGTGCGCGAGACGGCGACGATGGAGTTCGTCGTCACCCGCACCGAGATCGAGGCGCTGCTGCTCGAAGCAAACCTGATCAAGCGCCTGAGGCCACGCTTCAACGTCCTGATGCGCGACGACAAGTCGTTTCCCTACATCATGCTGACCAGCGACCACACGGCGCCCGGCATCTACAAGCATCGCGGCGCGCGCTCGCGCAAGGGCGGCGACTATTTCGGCCCGTTCGCCTCGGCCCAGGCGGTCGGCCGCACCATCAACTCGCTGCAGCGCGCCTTCCTGTTGCGCAGCTGCACCGACAGCTTCTTCGACAACCGCACGCGGCCGTGCCTGCTGTTCCAGATCAAGCGCTGCGCCGGACCCTGCACCGGCGAGATTTCGCGCGAGGGCTATGACGAGCTGGTGCAGGAGGCCAAGGACTTCCTCTCCGGCCGCAGCCAGAAGGTGAAGACGGAGATTTCCGGCCAGATGCAGCAGGCGGCCGAAGATCTCGATTTCGAGCGCGCCGCCATCTATCGCGACCGCCTGGCAGCACTTTCGCATGTCCAGAGCCACCAGGGCATCAACCCGCAGACCATCGACGAGGCCGACGTCTTTGCCATCCACCAGGAAGGCGGCCAGACCGGCATCCAGGTGTTCTTCTTCCGCACCGGCCAGAACTGGGGCAACCGCGCCTATTTCCCCAAGGCCGACCCGTCGCTGGAGGCGGCCGAGGTGCTCGGCTCGTTCCTGGCCCAGTTCTATGACGACAAGCCGTCGCCGCGGGCGATCCTTCTGTCGCATGCCGTCGAGGAGCAGGAACTGCTGGCCGAGGCGCTGTCGACCCGCGCCGGCCACAAGGTGGCGATCTCGGTGCCGCAGCGCGGCGAAAAGAAGGACATCGTCGACCATGCCGTGCAGAACGCCCGCGAGGCGCTCGGCCGCCGGCTGGCGGAAACCTCGACCCAGGCACGGCTGCTCGAAGGTTTTGCCCAGACCTTCGGGCTGGACAAGCCGCCGGTGCGCATCGAGGTCTACGACAACTCGCACATCATGGGCACCAATGCCGTCGGCGGCATGGTGGTCGCCGGCCCCGAAGGCTTCGTCAAGAACCAGTACCGCAAGTTCAACATCCGCTCGACCGACATCACCCCCGGCGACGATTTCGGCATGATGCGCGAGGTGATGACGCGGCGCTTTTCGCGGCTGCTCAAGGAGCATGGCGGCGACCAGCCAGGGGCGGACGAGGCCGCCATGGATCAGGATGCGGGTATCGAGGATACGGGCGCGTTTCCGGCCTGGCCCGACGTCATCCTGATCGACGGCGGCCAGGGCCAGATGACGGCGGTGCGTGCCATGCTGGCCGAGCTCGGCATCGAGGACCGCGTGGTGGCGATCGGCGTCGCCAAGGGCCAGGACCGCGAGGCCGGACGTGAGCGTTTCTTCGTCAGGGGCAAGGAGTCGTTCTCGCTGCCGGTGCGCGACCCCGTGCTCTATTTCGTCCAGCGCCTGCGCGACGAGGCGCACCGCTTCGCCATCGGTTCGCACCGGGCGCGGCGCAAGAAGGAAATGGTCAAGAACCCGCTCGACGAGATCGGCGGCATCGGCCCGAGCCGCAAGCGCGCGCTGCTGTTGGCCTTCGGCACCGCCAAGGCGGTCAGCCGGGCGGCCGTCGACGACCTGATGGCCGTCGAAGGCATCTCGGAATCCATCGCGCGCCTTGTTTACAACCATTTTCACGATAATGGGTGATCAACGGGAATTGTCGTCCGGCGCCTGCCCGGGCTATCTCTAGACAGTTGACCCCCAAGCCCGCCTTCTGATTTCACTACGGCAGACGAAAGAGCATAAGAAACCATGGCCCAGCGCGCATTCAATCTGCCCAACATGCTGACCTATGCCCGCATTCTTGCCGTGCCGATGGTCGTGCTCTGCTTCTTCCTCGAAGGCCGGCTGCAATCGTCCGACTTCGCCCGCTGGAGCGCGCTGGCGATCTTCGTCATCGCCAGCATCACCGACTATCTCGACGGCTATCTGGCCCGCGCCTGGAAGCAGACCTCCAACATCGGCCGCATGCTCGACCCGATCGCCGACAAGCTGCTTGTCGCCACCTGCCTGCTTTTGCTCGCCGCCGACACCGACAATCGCGGCGGCATCGCCGGCTGGTCGCTGTGGGCGGCGATCATCATCCTGTGCCGCGAAATCCTGGTCTCGGGCCTGCGCGAATACCTTGCCGCACTCAAGGTCAGCGTGCCGGTGACCCAGCTGGCCAAGTGGAAGACGGCGATCCAGATGGTGGCCATCGCCTTCCTGCTGGCCGGCCCGGCCGGCGACAAGATCTTTCCGCTGACCACCCAGATCGGTCTGGTGCTGCTGTGGATCGCCGCCCTCGTCACACTCTATACCGGCTATGACTATTTCCGTGCCGGCCTGAAGCACATCATGGACGAGTGAGATCATGACCAAGCTCATCTATTTCGCCTGGGTGCGCGAGCGGATCGGCAAGGCCGAGGAAGAGGTCGAGCTGCCGACCGAGGTCAAGACGGTCCGCGACCTGTTGTTGTGGCTCAAGTCGCGCGGCGAAGAGTTCGAAAGTGCTTTGCAGCATCCCGAAGTGATCCGCGTCGCGATCAACCAAGAACATGTCGATCACCGCGAAGAGATCGGCCGCGCGCGCGAGATCGCGCTGTTTCCGCCGATGACGGGCGGCTGACCCAATGAGCGTCGTGCCTGTGGTGCGCATCCAGGCCGGCGACTTCGACGTCGCCGCCGAGATCGCGCGGATATCGGCGGGCAGGGCGGATGTCGGTGCCGTCGTCACCTTCAGCGGCCTCTGCCGCGACGAAGCCGGCACGCTGGCAGCACTCGAGCTCGAACATTATCCCGGCATGGCCGAGGCCGAGATCACCCGCATCGCCCAAGAGGCTCTGGCGCGCTGGCCGCTGGCCGGCATCACCGCCATCCACCGCTTCGGCAAGATCAGGCCGGGCGAAAACATCGTGCTGGTCGTCACCGCCTCCAGGCACCGGCAGGCGGCCTTCGACGCCGCGAATTTCCTGATGGACTATCTCAAGTCGCGCGCCCCATTCTGGAAGAAGGAACACCGTGTCGACGGCAGCGAGGGCAACTGGGTCGACGCCAAGGACAGCGACGAGGCGGCTGCCGCCCGCTGGGCGAAGTCCTGAGCGATGCCGGCCGCGATGTCACGTCGCGGCCATGGAACGACCTCATTCCCTGTTATTCACTGTCGAAACGCCAGGTTGATGCCGGGCGCGCGGTCACATTCTTTGTCTCGGCAAGATTGATCGTTTTGGCAACACGAACCAGGAGGCTGCCTTGCTTGGTAAGCTCGCGGAATTCCTCATTTTCGGCATGACGCCGCTGCTGGTCGGCATGATGGCCGTCCCCACTCTGGCAACGGCTGACGAAACGCTTGTCACCGGCGAGGTGCTGTATCGCGAACGCATCGCCTTGCCTGCGAATGCGGTGCTCGAGGTGCAGCTTGCCGACGTCTCGCTGGCCGACGCGCCGGCAAAGATCCTCGGCGCGCAGAAGATCGATCCGGCAGGCCAGGTGCCGATCAGGTTCGCCATCCCCTTCGATCCCACCGCGATCAAGACCAACATGACCTACGCGCTGCAGGCGCGCATCAGCGTCGATGACCAGCTCTGGTTCATCAACGATATCAGGCATGCGCTCGATCCGCTGACGGCGGGACCGCAGACGATCCAGGTCAAGATGGTCCGCCAGTCCGGCACTGCCGAAGAGGTGACGATTTTCGACCGCGACTGGGTTGCCGAGGCGATCGACGGCGCGGCCGCCCACGACAAGGCCAGGCCGACATTGCGCATCGGCAAGGACGGCAAGGTCTCCGGTCGCGGCGGCTGCAACGGCTTCTTCGGCAGCGCCAAGGTCGACGGCGACAAGGTGGCCTTCGGCCAGATCGGCTCGACCGAGATGGCCTGCGAGCAGGCGGTGATGGACCAGGAACACAGCTTCCATCAGGCGCTGGAGCGCACTGCCAGCTTCAGGATCGTCGAGGGCAAGCTTGTGCTGGCCGACAAGGACGGCAAGGACATATTGCGTTTTGCCGCGGCAAGCTGAATCAGTTTCGCAGCTGATTGAATCGGTTTCGCCTGAAACCCCGACAAACCGTTGATAACGCAGCTGAAATCTCTGGGGCGGGGGCGGCGGCCTGTGCCATTCCAGTCAGATCATGTCGGCATGCCTGCCTTGTCAGGGTTTCGGCAATCGATGACAGGCCAGGTCGGCGAGACGTCGGCCAGAAGCCGGCATGCGCCGCATCAGCGGGTCGCCCAGTCCCGAAAGGTTTCAAGCAGCGAGCTGAGGTGGCGGGGGCCGCCGGCGCCGCGAAACACATTGTCCTCGGTCCAGCACGTCCACCAGTCGGTGTCATGGGCGTCGTTGTGCGTGATCCGGTCAAGCGTCCGTCCATCGCAATCGGTCCCCTTGAGGTCGATCTTCAACGACCAGCCCGGATTGTCGATCGTGCCGATGGAAGCACCAAAGCCATGCTCCCAATCGCCGTCGCACTGCGCATCATACCACTGTGAAAACCAATCCAGCACATCCATTCGGCCAGGCTAGCGAAACGGCAGCGGCGTGAAAAGCGGCGACCATCGCGCGCTCGATCGCCGGCAGCTTATATCAGGCGTCACCGCCTGGAACCGGGCAAAAGCCGGGGCGTGCACCCCGGCCATTTGGGTTCCGGACACGCGGGCCAAACAAAAAGCCGGGGCTCGCACCCCGGCTTTTTCGATTCTGGATCAGCGGCTTGTCAGCCGCTGTTCGCCGGCTGGATCAGCCGACGATTTCGGTGCCCGAGAACCAGTAGGCGATCTCTTCAGCGGCGGTCTCGGGGGCGTCCGAGCCGTGCACCGAGTTTTCGCCGATCGACAGCGCGTGGACCTTGCGGACGGTGCCTTCGGCAGCGTTAGCCGGGTTGGTGGCGCCCATCACTTCGCGGTTCTTGGCAATGGCGTTCTCGCCTTCGAGAACCTGCACGATCGTCGGAGCCGACGACATGAACTCGACCAGCTCGCCGAAGAAGGGGCGTTCCTTGTGCACGGCGTAGAAGCCCTCGGCCTCGCGGCGGCTCATCCAGACGCGCTTCGAAGCGACGACGCGCAGGCCGGCGTCTTCGAGCATCTTGGTGATGGCGCCGGTCAGGTTGCGGCGGGTTGCGTCCGGCTTGATCATCGAAAATGTGCGTTCGATCGCCATGTCTGGTCCTTGTGATCTCTGGGATTTGCAGTGTGGCGGGCTCTATACAGGCCGCCCGCCGCATTGCCAAGGGGCTAGGCCGCCGCAGCCACGTGGCCGGCAAGGCCGTCATGGAGCTCAAGGCAACGGCCGAACCAGGCAGCGATCGGGTCGGCCGCGTCGAGCAGCTGGTAGGGCGTGGCGATGCGGGCCCATTGCAGCGCGCCGAAGACGATGTAGTCGGCAAACAGCGGACCGTCGCCGCCGATCCACGGCTGATAGCTAAGCATGCTGCGCAGCGGTTCGAGCGACGCCCTGAAGCTCTGCAGCCCGGCATCGCGTGCCGCGCTGACCTCTTCCAGCGACTTGCCGAAACGCGCCTCGCGGCTCTCCCGGAAATAGGCGGCGTTGGCCGCGTCCTGCATGCCGTGAAGGGCGGTCAGCGCGGCAGCACCGATATAGGGATGGATGGTCAGCTGCGACCAGCGCTCGACGAAGCGGGCATGGGCCTCGCCGCCGGCGCCTTCAAACAGCGACGGCCTGTCGGGATAGGCCTGTTCAAGATAGAGCGCGATGGCAAAGGAATCGGCGACCACGACGTCGCCGTCGCGGATTACCGGGACGGTCTTCGAGGCGCCGCCTTCGACCGCGGAGACGTCGAGAAATCGCGTCGGCACGCTGCGATAGTCGAGCCCCTTATGCGCCAGCGCCATCGCCGCTTTCCAGCAATGCGGGCTGAAGGGGCGCGTCATGTCGCTGCCGACGAGGTCGTAGAGGAGAATGGTCATTGGCGGCTGTTCCTGAAGGGCTGTAGTAAGAGGACGATTTTCGAAGCACCAAGGGATCTCGGATGAAACGGCATTTCATGATGTTGGCCTGTTATAATCAATGGGCCAACGAGCGCATCTATGAGGCAGCAGCCGAACTCGACGTGGCAGACTATGAGCGCGACACCGGCGCCGTCTTCAAGTCGATGAAAGGGACGCTCAATCATCTGCTGGTCGCCGACCGTGTCTGGCTGAAGCGCTTCACCGGCGAGGGCGACGCGCCATCTCAGCTCGATGCCATCATCCATGCCGATTTCGACAGATTGCGCGCCGCGCGCCAGGCTGAGGACAGGCGCATCGTCGAGTGGATCGGCTCGCTCGGCGACAAGGCATTCACCGGGCGCTTCACCTACATGACCATCACCGACATGCGCACCATCTCGCAGCGGCTGGCGCCGGCCCTGATGCACCTTTTCAACCACCAGACGCATCATCGCGGCCAGGCGCACATGATCCTGACAGTTCTCGGGCGCCCGTCCGTAGCTCTCGATCTCATTTACTTCCAGCGCACCGAAGACGGTAGAGCATTCGCCTAAATTGCATAAAATTTTATGCTTTCAACGAACATAATCAAAAGGATTCGATCGTCTACTGCTTCATGTAACGCAATTCATGGTGAGCAGTAAAAAAGTTGATGATGTCTAGGGGGTGGGTGAAACTTATTGTCACTTGGGTTCGTTACTATGCCGGCAGCCAGTCTCAAGGCTGGGTGCTGGGATCGGCAACCACAGGGAGACTTCCATGACTGGTATATCGAAGGCAATTGCCAAGACACTGGCGGGTGGTATCGTTTTTGCGGCGCTCTGCGCGCCAGCCAGCGCCCTGGACATCGGCGACCGTAGCAAGGGCCTCGGCGTCTCTGTCGACATCGGTAACAGCAATTCAAGAGGACTTGGCGTCGATGTCGGTGCAACCGTCGGTGGTTCGGGCGGCGTCAATGCAGACGTCAACGCCGATGTCGGCGGCAGCAAGGGCCTGGCTGATGCCAAGGCCAATGCGTCGGTCGGCGGCAGCAGCGGCCTGACCGCCAATGCCAGCGCCAATGTCGGCGGCAATCAGGGCCTGGCCGGCGTCAATGCCAATGTCGGCCTCGGCGGCAACACGCTCGCCGACATCGGCGTCAACATCGGCGGACCCGGCATTGCCGGTCCCGGCGGACCCGGAGGTCCTGGTGGCCCCGGCGGACCTGGCGGCCCCGGCGGCCCGGGAATCAACCCAGGCGTCATCGGCGGCATGTCGCAAGCCCAGGTGGCTGCCTATGTGAAGCGCTGCAAGATGGTGCTGTCCAACCCGATGGCATTCGAAAGCGACCTGCGCGAACTGTGCAAGCTTTTGCGCACCGCCAGCCGCTGAACCTTTCGCCAAGACGTTACGGACGGCCCGCTCAGGCGGGCCGTCTCGATTCCGGCGGTCGGTCGGCCCGGATATCGTCATGAGCCGGTCTTTTGGCATGCCCCGGTATTTGTCATGACCCCAGTATTTGTCATGAGATGTCTGGATCATCAGATAGCTGCCTCTGGGCAGCGTGAGTTGCCTTGTCTTTGCACGTCATCTCGGCCAGACGAAGCATCTGCGACCGCGCCCGGCCAGCCGGCCTGAAGTCGCTTTCTCTGTATCGGGATAAAAAAACGTGCGTCCATTCGGCGACAAGACCGGCCAGGCCATCGTGCTGTTGCTCATTGCCGGCTCCGGCATGGTGGCGATCGCCAGGGGCATGAGCCTGACCTTCCTGGCCATCCGCCTGCAGGGCGATTTCGGCCTGAGCCCGGCCTGGATCGGCGTGCTGATCGGCACCGGGCCGTTGCTCGGCGCTGCCATAAGCCCGTTTGCCGGAACGATTTCGGATCGCATCGGCCGGCGCGTGGTGCTGGTCACCGCACTTCTGTTTGCCGGGCTCGGGCTCGTCGGCCTCGGCCTGGCGCAATCGGTCGCGGCCTTTGCGCTGGCGCATGTCGTCTCGTCGGTGTCGGCTGCGGTCTATGAGCCGGTGTCGCGGGCGCTGATGAGCGATGCGGCGCCCGAGAAACTGCGGCTCAGGATGTTTTCCTGGCGCTACCTCGTGATCAATGCCGGCTGGGCCGTCGGGCCGATGATCGGCCTGGCCATCGGCGCCAATTCGCCCTTGCCCTTCGTCATTGCCGGCATGGTGCATTTCGTCTTTGCCGCGGCGATCTTTTTCGTCGTGCCGGCGGCGCTGGCCGACCGCAGCGGACAGGCCGCGCCGCAGCAGGCACCCGGGCTGCGCCGGCTCGGCGCTGCCCTGCGCGACCGCCGGCTGCTGTTTTATGTCGGCGGCGGCACGCTGCTGATGGCGGTCTACGGCCAGTGGTCGGTGACCCTGTCGCAATATCTGACCACCAACGTTGACGACGGCATGAAGATCTTTGCCTGGCTGGTCACCACCAACGCCGCCGTGGTGGTGCTCGCCACAGCGCCGGCGCGGCTGGTGATCGAGAAGATCGGGCCGTTGCGGGCGATGGTGCTGGGCTGCCTCTTGTTCCTCGGCGGCGAGCTCGGCTTTGCCGTCTCCACCGATGCTGCCATGCTGATCGGCTTCATGGTGCTGTTCACCATCGGCGAGGTGCTTGTCGTGCCGGCCGAATATGTGCTTGTCGACAGGATCTCCAATGACGGCAACCGCGGCGCCTATTTCGGCGCCCATTCGCTGAGTTCGGTCGGCAATTTCATCGGCCCGCTGTTCGGCGGGCTGGCGCTGGGCGCCTTTGGCGGGCAGGGCATGTTCATGCTGTTTGCCATGCTGGCCGCCGGCAGCGCTGTCCTGTTTGCCATCGGCCACGCCGCGCCGCCGCCCGCCACGTCAGACGGCGCGGCGATCGATGCGACAGGCGAGATCGCAGGCGAAGCGCTGCAGCGCAGCCACAGGCCGGCCTTCGCCTGATCGCCAGGCAACGGCTCTTTCCCTCATGCGTGCGCGCTAATGGCTGCGGCGCGCTCTTGCCATATCGGTAACTCTCGGCCAAAACCGCCACGCCATGCTCATCATCAATGACCTTTCCCTCCGCATTGCCGGACGCCTTCTTCTCGACCACGCGTCGCTGACCCTGCCTGCCGGCACCAAGGCCGGCCTTGTCGGCCGCAACGGCACCGGCAAGACCACGCTGTTCAAGGCGATCACCGGCGACTTCAGCTCGGAAACCGGCAGCATCAGCCTGCCCAAGAACACGCGTATCGGCCAGGTCGCGCAGGAAGCGCCCGGCACCGAGGAGCCGCTGATCGACATCGTGCTCAAGGCCGACGTCGAGCGCTCGGCACTGCTCGCCGAGGAAAAGACCGCCACCGACCCGCACCGCATCGCCGAGATCCACATCCGCCTGGCCGACATCGACGCGCATTCGGCCGAGTCCCGCGCCGCCACCATCCTCGCCGGCCTCGGCTTCGACGACGAGGCGCAGAAGCGCCCGGCCTCGTCATTCTCCGGCGGCTGGCGCATGCGCGTGGCGCTTGCCGCCGTGCTGTTTTCCGAGCCCGATCTGCTGCTGCTCGACGAGCCGACCAACTATCTCGATCTCGAAGGCACGTTGTGGCTCGAGAACTATGTCTCGAAATATCCGCACACCGTGCTGCTGATCAGCCACGACCGCGACCTGCTCAACCGCGCCGTCAATTCGATCGTCCATCTCGACCAGAAGAAGATGACCTTCTGGCGCGGCGGCTACGACCAGTTCGAGCGCCAGATATCAGAGCAGCGCGAGCTGCAGGAAAAGGGCCGCGTCAAGCAGGAGGCGGCACGCAAGCACCTGCAGTCCTTCGTCGACCGCTTCCGCGCCAAGGCGTCGAAGGCGCGCCAGGCGCAGTCGCGCATCAAGGCGCTGGAGAAGATGAAGCCGATCGCCGCACTGATCGAAGACAATGTGCGCCCGTTCAGCTTCCCCGAGCCGGTCAAGACGGTGGCCTCGCCGATCGTCGCGCTCGACCGGGTCAGCGTCGGCTACCAGGCCGACAAGCCGATCCTCAAGAAGATGACCTTGCGCATCGACGCCGACGACCGCATCGCGCTCCTCGGCGCCAACGGCAACGGCAAGTCGACCTTCGCCAAGCTGCTCGCCGGCCGGCTCAAGGCCGAGACCGGCTCGGTGACGATCGCGCCCGGGCTCAAGGTCGCGATCTTCGCCCAGCACCAGCTCGACGATCTGAGGCCCGAGGAAAACGCCTATGAGCATGTCCGCCGGCTGATGCCGGAGGCGCCGGAATCGAAGGTGAGGGCGCGTGTCGCCCAGTTCGGCCTGCCGACAGAGAAGATGAACACCGCCGCCAAGGACCTGTCCGGTGGCGAAAAGGCGCGGCTGCTGATGGGGCTGTCGGCCTTTGACGGGCCGAACCTGTTCATCCTCGACGAGCCGACCAACCATCTCGACATCGACAGCCGCGAGGCGTTGATCATGGCGCTCAACGAGTTTCCCGGCGCCGTGATCCTGATCAGCCACGACCGCCACCTGCTGGAAGCCACCGCCGACCGGCTGTGGCTGGTCAAGGACGGCGCGGTCAACCCTTATGACGGCGACCTCGAGGACTACAAGACGCTGGTGACGGGCGTGTCGGGCGACCGGCGCAAGGAGCGCGAGGCCGACAAGGCATCGAAGGCCGACAAGCGCCGCGAGGCCGCGGCACGGCGCGCCGCCCTCGAGCCGCTGGCCAAGGAAATCCGCGCCACCGAGGCGCTGATGGACCGCATCCGCAAGCGCATCGACGGCATCGAGGACCAGCTCGCCGATCCCAGGCTCTATGAAAAGGACCCGACGACGGCGACGCAGCTGGCCAAGGAGCGTTCGCAGCTGTCGGCCCAGCTCGAAACCAACGAAGAGAAGTGGCTGACCATGTCGGCCGAATATGAAGAAGGCGTCGCCGAGTAGGGCATCTTACCCTCCCTCTTTTTGCGAAGGGTCGGACCGAAGGTCCGGGGTGGGGAGGGTCGGACCGAAGCTCCGGGGTGGGTGGCCGAGATTAGCCCCATCCCGCCTTGCCCGCTCGGCCCACGAGGGGGAGGGTCATGCAGCGGTCCGCACTGGCCCTACACGGCAAGCCGACATCAGGGTAAAAGGGCGCCATGAACCAGCACGCCAAGATCAGGATCGGCCATTCGGCCTGCCCGCATGACTGCCCCTCGACCTGCGCGCTCGAGGTCGAGCTGCTCGACGACAAGCGCATCGGGCGTGTGCATGGCGCCAAGTCCAACAGCTATACGGCAGGCGTCATCTGCGCCAAGGTCGCCCGTTATGCCGACCGCGTCCACCATCCCGACCGGCTGCTGAAGCCGCTGGTCCGCGCGGGCGCCAAGGGCGACGGCAACTGGAAGGAAGCGAGCTGGGAGGCAGCGCTCGACCTCATCGCGGAAAAATTCATCGCCGCCGAGGCGCGCTACGGCTCGGAGACCGTCTGGCCCTATTTCTACGCTGGCACGATGGGGCTGGTGCAGCGCGACGGCATCGAAAGGCTGCGCCACGCCAAGAGATATTCCGGTTTCTTCGGCTCGATCTGCACCAATCTCGCCTGGACCGGCTATGTCATGGGCACAGGCGCGCTGCGCGGCACTGATCCGCGCGAGATCGGCAAGTCGGACTGCGTCGTCATCTGGGGCACCAATGCGGTGGTCACCCAGGTCAATGTGATGACCCATGCGATCAAGGCCCGCAAGGAACGCGGCGCCAGGATCGTCGTCATCGACATCTACGAGACCGCGACGCTGAAACAGGCCGACATGGGGCTGGTGCTGAAGCCCGGCACCGACGCCGCGCTCGCCTGCGCGGTCATGCATGTGCTGTTCCGCGACGGGTTTGCCGATCGCCCCTATCTCGAAAAATACACGGACGACCCCAGGGGCCTCGAAGCGCATCTCGCCGACAAGACGCCGCAATGGGCGGCCGCCATCACAGGTCTTTCGGTCGAGGAGATCGAGGCTTTCGCCCGGCTCGTCGGCACCACCAAGAAGACCTTCTTCCGCTTGGGCTACGGCTTTTCGCGCCAGCGCAACGGCTCGGTCAACATGCATGCGGCGCTGTCGATCCCGGCGGTGACGGGCGCCTGGCAATATGAGGGCGGCGGCGCCTTCCATTCCAATTCGGGCATCTTCAAGCTCAATGGCGAGCTGCTCGAAGGCACGAAATTCCGCGACCCCAGCATCCGCTATCTCGACCATTCGCGCATCGGCCCGGTGCTGACCAATGCCGAGGACGCGCTCTATGGCGGCCCGCCTGTCACCGCGATGCTGATCCAGAACACCAATCCGGCGAATGTCGCGCCCGAGCAGCGGCTGGTGGTCAAGGGCATGCTGCGCGACGACCTGTTCACCTGTGTGCACGAGCAGTTCATGACCGATACGGCCAAGCTCGCCGACGTCGTCCTGCCGGCAACGATGTTCCTCGAGCATGACGACATCTACAAGGGCGGCGGCAACCAGCACATCACGCTGGGGCCGAAGCTGATCGACCCGCCCGAGGGGCCGCGCACCAACCACTATGTCATCGAGGAACTGGCCAAGCGGCTTGGCGTGTCCGACATGCCGGGCTTCGGCATGACCGAACGCCAGCATATCGACGTCATGCTGGAGAAGAAGGGCCTGGGCAATTTCGACAGCTTCAAGGACCAGAAATGGGCCGACATGCAGCCGGAATTCGACAGCGCGCATTTCCTCAACGGCTTCGGCCATGCCGACGGCAAGTTCCGCTTCAAGCCGCACTGGAATGGCGGTGCGGCCCCCAACAAGCCGCCGCGCAGCATGGGCATCTTCGGCCCGGTCGCGCAGCTGCCCGAATTCCCCGATCATGTCGACCTGATCGAGGTGGCCGATGCGGAGCATCCGTTCCGCCTGGCGACGTCGCCGGCGCGCAACTTCCTCAACTCGACCTTCGCCGAGACGCCGGTGTCGCGCGAGAAGGAGGGGCGGCCGGAACTGTTGATCCATTCCGAGGACGCGGCAGAACTCGGGATAGCGACAGGCGACCGGGTCGAGATCGGCAATATGCGCGGCGAGGTCGTGCTGCATGCCCGCCTGTTCGACAAGATCAGGCGCGGCGTCGTCATCGCCGAGGGCATCTGGCCGAACTCCGACCATGAGCGCGGCGAAGGCATCAACGTGCTGACCGGCGCCGACGCGCCCGCGCCTTATGGCGGCGCTGCCGTGCATGACAACAAGGTCTGGGTGAGGGCGGCGTAGGGGCCGTCCCACAGCCGTATCGAGGCCGGTTGCGCGATGGCGCGGAATTGGGCTGCTCGCTTGTCGGGGAGCAGACGCTATGTCACCCCGCCGGAGTCGGTCAGATACACCGGCTCGTGCCGCTGCTTGACCGACATCGAGAAAGCGTCTGGCAGATTGCGCCATCTTTCGCTGACGCCTTGCAGTTTACCAGTCGAGACATCGGTAACCGAACGGCGCAACATGAAAGCGGCCATTCTGCAGCCAACCGATTGCGTCCGTTCGATGATGGAGCCGAAGACGACCACAGCGGACCATGTAGGTCCCAGTCAACGGCCACACTTCGACGACGCCATGCGCAACGGCACAGGGAACGCCTGAGACCTTCTTGACCGCCTCCGCCATATCCGCAGCCATCGATGATGGCGAAGCCGGCAACCGGCAAGGCCGACGACATGAATGGGCCATCCCGCGTCTCCGGGCCCGCCGCTTCGGGATTGCGCAGCTGGGGGACGCGATCGGGACGATAACCCTGTCTTTCGGCGCAACCGACGCCAACACAGTCGCATTGGGATTTGTGCTGGCGCGTGCGCATTGGGGGCAGGGACTGGGCGGCGAGTCTATCAGGATCGAGTTCAGGCGAAGCCTTCGGCCCGCATCGCAGCACCGACGGCGGGCCGCTCGCGCATCCGCGCGCAGTTCGGCCATCGGCTCGGGAACGTGAACGCCGAAGCGCTCGGCCTGGAACAGCAGCATGACGTTACAGATAGAAGTCGGCGGCCGCGTGCTCCTCGCCGAACAGGAACGTGCCGGTGATGCCGCCGTACAACCGGGCCAGCAGACCGGCGGCGACAAGAGTGCTGAAACGGGCGACAGCATCGCGGCGAAACAGCTGGCGGCTGCCTTGAAGGAGTGATCGGGATGGCTGTCAGACCTGAACCCCGGGACGCTTACGAATAGCGCGACATCTAAGAGATGATCTTCGCCTGCGCTTGTCCTTGCTCGATGGACCACTGACCTATCCCACGGGCGGCACATAGGCCTCGAGGCCAAACGCCATCAGCACCAGCGACAGCAGGAAGAAACCGACCGCAACGCAAAGCGCAATCCGCGCGAAAATACCATAGACGTCGCGCATGACGGTGCCGAACACCCGCCGCGCAGGATCATCGAGCGGGCGCGACTTCTCGTCGAGATAGAGCCAGATCTCGGTGCGCCTGGGCGCCTTGGTGCCGGCGGTCATCGCTTTCCACATCAGCACCAGCGCCATCATCAGTGTGAGGAAAGCGCCGCTGCGGAATGCCGATACGGGGTTGAAGGAGAAGCCGACCATGACGCATCCGATCGCGAGCGATCCGAACATGACCGCACGCCCGACGCACTCCACGGCGACCCGCCTGATCTCGCGCATTGACACATCCTGGCGATGAACCCGCGCAAGGTGGACCGACGCCCAGGCTGCGCGCAAATCACATTCAGGCGAATACCGCGCGGAAGAGAACCTCGAGGATCGAGCTTCACGGAACGGGCCGGCTTGCCGACATGTTCGGTGAGGCTGTTGGAGCAGCCTTCGACCTGGCGTGCCGGTCGCGCTATGCCGCGGCAGAAAATTGGCCGATATTGTCGGCCCGGGCAACAAGCGGGACATCCGAGCCGGGCATTCAGCAACCTCGCAGGAGCGGACATGAAGCCGGCGACCGGCGCGACACCCCTGATTTCAATGGCGGCGACGGCGGTCGACACCGAGACGACCGGGCTCGACGCCAGCAAGGCCCGTATCCTGCAGATCGGTGCGGTCGGCATCTGGCACGGCAAGATCAAACCGGAACGCCGCTTCGAACTTCTCGTCGATGCCGGCGAAGCTGTGCCGCCTGCGGCTTCCCGCATCCACGGCATTACCGACGACCAGCTCGTCGGCCAGCCGGATTTCACCGCAGCCTGGGACCGGTTCCAGCATTTCACCGGACCACGGGTTCTCGTCGGCCACTCCATCGGCTTCGACCTGGCGGTGATGGAGCGCGAATGCCGGCTTGCGAACCTGCCCTGGACCAAACCGCGTGCGCTATGCGTGCGCCTTCTTGCGGCGGTGGCCAATCCCAGTCTGGCGGACCATTCGCTCGACGCGGTCGCCGCCTGGCTGGGCGTGGAGGTTGCCGGCCGGCACACGGCTCTGGGGGACGCGTTCACGGCTGGCAAGGTCTTCATCGCGCTGCTGCCCGAATTGCGCAAGCGCAACGTCCGGACGCTGGGCGAAGCCGAACTGGCGTGCCTTGCCCTTTCGCGCGATCTTGAAGCCGGCCATCGCGCCGGCTGGAGCGAACCGGTGTCGCGTCCTCAGGCTCCTGTTTTCCAGTCGGTGGATCCTTACGCGTACCGCCACCGCGTCGGCAGCCTCATGAGCACCCCCGCCGTGGTGGTGACATCGGGCCAAACCATGCGGCAGGCCATCGAGCTGATGGTCACGCGAAAGATCAGCTCCCTGCTGGTGTCCGATGCCGGAGAACCGAACCGACCGGTCGCCGACTACGGCATCGTCACCGAGCGCGACGTGATGCGGCGACTGTCCGGCAGCGGCGCGGATGCGCTGGACCTGCCGGTCGGCACCTTCGCCTCCAGGCCGCTCGCCAGCGTGCGCGCCACAGCCTTTGCCTATCGCGCCATCGGGCGCATGGACCGGCTGAAGATACGTCACCTTGCCGTGCGCGACGATGCCGGAACGCTGGTGGGCGTGCTGTCGGCGCGTGACCTGCTGAGGCTGCGTGCCAGCGAAGCGATCAACCTCGACGACCAGATCGAACATGCCACGGGCGCCGCCGAACTGGCGGCGGCATGGGCCACGCTTCCCGGCGTCGTGCGCTCGCTGCTCGCCGAAGCGATCGATCCGCGCATCGTCGCCGAGATCATCTCCGAGGAGTTGCGCGCCATGACCCGCCGCGCCGCCGTGCTGGCGGAGCTTGCCTTGCAGGCGCAGGGTCACGGCGCGCCGCCCTGTCGATACGCCGTGCTGGTGCTCGGCTCCGGCGGACGCGGCGAAAGCCTGCTGGCACCCGACCAGGACAACGCCATCGTCTTCGAGCACGGCGAACCCGATGGTCGGCAAGACCTCTGGTTCAAGATGTTTGGCGAAAAGCTCGCCGATACGCTCGACGCCGCCGGCGTGCCTTACTGCAAGGGCGGCGTCATGGGCCGCAACGCGGCGTTCCGCGGCAGTCTCGAAACGTGGAAGAATCGCGTCGAGGAATGGGTCCGGCGCTCGCGGCCAAACGACCTGCTCAACGTCGACATCGTCTATGATCTGAAGCCCGTGCACGGTGAGGTGGCGTTGAGCGACGCGCTGTTCGACCATGCCTATGCACGCGGCCACGCCGAGCCGGTCTTTGCCAAGCTCCTCGGCGAGCAGATCGTTTCGGACAACCCGTTCACGCTTCTGGGCGGCCTGCGGCTCGACGACGGCCGGCTCGATATCAAGATGCACGGCCTGTTCCCGATCGTTGCGGCGGCACGGACGCTGGCAATTCGCCACGGCATCCGGGCACTGAGCACGCGCGACCGTCTCGAGGCGTTGATCGCCCGCGCTGTCGGCGGCGAGCAGGACATGAAGGCGATGCTGGCCGGCCATGCGTTTCTGATCGGGCTGCTGCTGGATCAACAGATTCGCGACGTCTATGCCGGCGTGCCCGTCTCCAACCGCGTCGACCTGGCCGCAATCCCGCGCGAACAGCAAGGCGAGTTGAAGACGCTGGTCAGGCGCCTTCAGTCCGTGCCGGGGCTGGTGCGCGACCTGATGTTCGCCTGAGGCCCGTCAAGCGCCGGGCGCGCCGAGCAGTTCATCGACGATCGCGGCGCGATCGGCCAGCTCCAGCAGGTCCTCATGCGCTCTCAGGATGTTCATCCGCAGGAAGTTGAAGATGTAGTCATAGTCGTTGGTCAGCAATTCGGGATGGATCGGCACCGCATCGAACACCATCCGCGCCAGCGGATCGGGGATCTCCCGCACCGGCCGCGGCGCTCCGGCCTGCGCTGCCGCCAGTCTGCCGCGCACCAGGGCGGCCGCGTCCTCCCAGAAGGTCCCAGGCGAGCCGTCGGGAACAGGGTGCTTTGCAAAACTCATGCGGGCGACCCGCTCGATCGCTGTCTCCAGACCGCGCTGACGCCCGGCTGCAACCTCGCGCAGCGACCCTTCAACCATCTCCGCGACCATGGCGTAGCACGGCGGGTAGGCCCGCCAGCGCGCCTGATCGAGCGCGGTCTGGAACTCCTTTTCGCTGAACAGCTTCTGCCAGAACACGCCCGCCCGCACGCGGCAGAATTCGACGATGCACTTCTGCGCCAGGAACGAGGCGCGCGCATCCATGAAATCTGCCAGGTCGGCGGTACCGTGGATCGGCGTGGCCTTGCGGAGAAATCCCGGAAGAAGACCATCGAGAAGGCCCATTGCAATATTCCCTTCGTCTGCCGCGTGCTGCCAAGCGTTAGCCTTCGCGACACCTCTTAGCCAGCCCGCCGAACCGATTCTAAAGTCGAATAACGGGCAGTTGCAAATACAGCTAGAGTTCAAGCAGCGTCGGCTGAGTCCATCATGACGCCGACGCTCGCCAGATTCCCGTTTGCGGGAGCTTGGCGACTTGCTGAACGGCCGGTTGGTCGGGGAGAATCTGCACAGGCTGTAAATCAAGGGAGGGATCAACGCGATGGCGACGCCGGACCGCGTAAGCTACTGGAATAAGACCCGCAGTCTCATGTTTCTTATGCTTGGGCTGTGGTTTTTCTTCGGATATGTCATCCACTTCTTCGTCGGCCCACTCAACAATATCGTCATTCTGGGCTTCCCGCTGGGCTTCTACATGGCCGCGCAGGGTTCGCTCATTGCTTTCGTCGTGATGCTCTTCTGGTTTGCACGCAAGCAGAACGGCATCGACGAAGAGCACGGTGTGTCGGAAGAGTGAGGGGGGAACCATGGCAACGACGACAACCAGCGGCGGCGGAGATTTCGTCTCCAATCTAGGCCGCATCTACGGAATCTACACCGGAGGCTTCATAGCCTTCGTCATCCTCATGGCGATCCTGAGCGCCGCCGGCGTGCCGAACTACATCATCGGCTACATGTTCGTCGGCTTCACCATCCTGATCTATGCCGTCATCGGCATTCTGTCGCGGACCATGCAGGTCGGCGAATATTATGTCGCCGGCCGCCGCGTGCCTGCGATCTACAACGGCATGGCGACAGGTGCGGACTGGATGTCGGGCGCCTCATTCGTCGGCATGGCCGGTACGCTTTACCTGCTCGGCTATGACGGCCTCGCCTTCGTCCTGGGCTGGACCGGCGGCTATGTTCTGGTCGCGATTCTGGTCGCGCCATATCTGCGCAAATTTGGCGCCTATACGGTGCCCGACTTCCTTTCGGCGCGCTATGGCGGCAATCTTGCCCGCTTCATCGGCGTGATCGTGCTGTTTTCGTGCTCTTTCACCTATGTCGTCGCGCAGGTCTATGCGACCGGCATCATCTCGGCCCGCTTCCTCGGCCTCGACTTCAACGTCGCGGTCTATGTCGGCCTTGCCGGCATTCTGGTCTGCTCCATGCTTGGCGGCATGCGTGCAGTCACCTGGACGCAGGTTGCCCAATACATCGTGCTGATCATCGCCTACCTCATTCCGGCGATCTGGATGTCCACGGTCAAGACCGGCGTCCCCATCCCGCAGCTCATGCAGGGCACGGCGCTGGCCAACATCACCGCGCTCGAAACCGCGCAGGGCATCGCGGTCCACCACATCACGCCGTTCGTCCACGGCGGCTACAACGCGCTCAACTTCTTCCTGCTCATCCTGTGCCTGATGGTCGGCACCGCTTCGCTGCCGCATGTGCTGATGCGCTACTTCACCACGCCTTCGGTGCGTGAGGCGCGCGTCTCGGTGGCATGGTCGCTGCTGTTCATCTTCATCCTCTACTTCACGGCGCCGGCCTATGCCGCTTTCGCCAAGTGGACCATGCTCGACCTGGTGGCTTCCGGCCTGACGCCGGACAACATCGCCGAGAAGGCGGGATGGATGATGCGCTGGGCCGCAGCCGACAACGCGCTGGTGCAGATCTGCGGCAAGGCTGCCATCGACGCAGCCGCCATCGCCGCAGCCTGCGCGGAACAGGGTGTGACCAATATCGGCTTTGCCAACATCAACCTCAATGCCGACATGATCGTGCTTGCCACGCCGGAAATGGCAGGCATGCCCTATGTCATTTCGGGCCTTGTCGCAGCCGGCGGTCTCGCAGCCGCGCTGTCGACGGCCGACGGCCTGCTTCTGGCCATCGCCAACGCGCTCAGCCACGACATCTACTACAAGATGATCGACCAGAACGCACCGACGGCGCGCCGCCTGGTGGTGTCGCGCGTGCTTCTGGTGCTGGTGGCGATCGCGGCGGCCTACGTCGCCTCGACCAAGCCTGCCGACATCCTGGCCATGGTGTCCTGGGCGTTCTCGCTTGCGGCGGCAGGCCTCTTCCCGGCGCTGGTTCTCGGCGTCTGGTGGAAGCGTGCCAATTCGGCGGGGGCGATTGCCGGCATGATCGCAGGCTTCGGCATCTGCCTCTACTATCTGCTGGGCACCCGCTATGGCGCGGTCGGCTTCGTGGAGATGTGGAGCGGCCTGTCGACGGCAACGGCCGAGCAGTTGGCCAAGTTCGAGGAGCTCAAAGCCGCCTTTGCGGCCGCTGCCCCCGATGCTCAGGCAGCCGCCTGGGCGGCGTTCGACAAGCATGCGCAGTCGATCGCGAACTGGGGCGGGGTGAAGAACCTGTCGGCGGCGGCGTTCGGCCTGCCCGTCGGCTTCGCGGTCATGTATGTCGTCTCGCGCCTGACCAAGGAGCCGTCACACGAGCTGCAGGAGTTCATCGAGGAGATCCGTGTTCCTCGCGGCAAGACGATCATGGAAGAAAAGACAGCCTGATCATCGCATCGGACGTCAGGGGAGGGGTCCGGACAGGACCCCTCTTTCTTTTTTTCGCGATGCCGCTATGGCTCGCATGACCGCCCCATGATCCCCCCCATGATCCCCATTGGACCGCGTGCATGAACGAATTCTGGAGCTACTGGTATTTCCACCTGCCCAATTTCGTGTTGGCAGCAGTGATGTACACATTGATCGGGCGGCTGGTTCTCGGTTTTTTCGTGCCGGAGAACTGGGACAACTTCATCTGGCGCGGCTTCCGCTTCGTCACGGACCATGTGGTGCGCGCCGTGCGCTACCTCACGCCTGAAGTGTTGGCCCAGCCGGTCGTGCTGATCTTCGCTGCACTGTGGCTGATGGCGCTGCGGCTTGGCTATTTCATGATGCTCTTCAACGCCGGGCTGGCACCCGGCGCAACGGCGGGGAACTGAGACATGGAACGCACGGGTCTGGTTCCGGTGATGGCGATCGCCATCGTCAACGGTATCTTCTCCCCCTGGGTGCTTGTGCTTTTCGTGCTGTACCCGGTCTGGTACCCATCCTGGGCGCCACCGACCAGCCAGTTCGTCTACATGGCGAGCGCGCTCATCCTGTCGACGCTCACCCTGATGGTGGCAGGCGTTCCGGCCGCACTCTACGAACGCCTTTCGGCGCGCCCCCAAAGCGTCGTCGTTGCGTCGATCTGGCTGGGATGCGCAGCGCTTCTCACACTGCCTGCCGTGCCCAACATCATGCGGGCCCTGGCCGGCTGATCCGATCGCGCAGCGACCCACGCATTTGAGTTGGGGTCATGACATCCCCGGCACGACAGAGTGTTCGCAACGCGCATCGGAAGTTGGTACGACCGACACAGATCCGAAACTCATGGCGTTGCAGACAGCAAGAACCATCGGCATCGCGCGTCTGGCGATTGTCTGTTCGCATTGATACGCTACGCCGGGCGGACCGCCCATGGCGATGGTCATGAAATCTACGCGTGAACACAGCCGACATCACTGTCGAAACCCGTGAACCAGGGAGCGGTATCCCAGTTGCACGACCCCGACGTCAAACATCTGGGAAGATGAGTTGGCAGCCCATGAACAGACAGGAATTATTATGGTTCTTGCTGCTTGTGGCCACCGGACTGGCCATCGCATCGTTGGTCATATCGCCCTTGCAATAACACAGGCTCCTCGTCCACAACCTCTCCGGCGGCGAATCCGGATCGAACGGCAAGGTGGCAATGGCGGCGGGATGCGCCGTCGCCACTGCGGTCGGAGGTCCGGCAACTCAATGCCCAGTGAGGGCTGCGAGACGCGTCTCTGCCGTGCTTGCCATCAGCAAGCGCTTTCATCAAAGGAACGTCCGGTAAGTGGAACGAGTACGGAGAGCAGCCGTCGCATGCCCGCCTCCAGGATCGTTCTCGAAGTGCCGAGGTTGATGCGGATGTGGTTCTCTCCACCAGGCCCCATCGGCTCGCCGTAGGTCACGACGAGCTTCGCCTGCCTTTCAATCAGCGGCTCATAGACGGCCTTCGGCGTGTTGAGCCTGGAGAGATCCAGCCAGGCGAAGTATGCTGCTTCGGCGACCGGAACCGTGACCTCGGGCAGGAATGACCGGATCAAATCCGTGACGTATGCGTGATTGCCGGCAATATGGTGCATCAGCGCGTGGCTCCAATCGTCACAATCCCGGAACGCCACTTCGGCAGCGGCGTATCCAAGTGCGCTGCCACCATACTGTAGATTGGCGCGCAGCAAGCCGCGCCGGAAGGCATCCCGCAGGACCGGGTTCGGGGTGACAACGATGGAATGCTTCAGTCCGGTGAGATTGAAGGGCTTGCTTGGTGAGAACAGGCAATAGGAATTCATCGCAGCCCATTCTGAAACCGCTGCAAAGGGTGTGAATTCCGTTCCCTCATACAGCATCCCGCTGTAGACCTCGTCGGAAACCACGATGACTCCGCGTTCGGAGCATATGCGTGCCAGCTCCTTCAGCTCGTCGCGAGTCCAGACCCGACCAACCGGATTGTGCGGGCTGCAGAGCAACAACAACTTTGTTCGGTCAGTAATGCAGGCCTCAAGCCCGGCAAAATCCATCTCGTATGTGCCGCCGCGATTGATCAGCTGATTGGCGACGGGCACGCGGTCGTTGGCCTTCACGATCTCCGCAAAAACGTGGTGGACGGGTGGCTGGTAGATGATCTCGTCGCCGGCCTGGGTCAGTTCCATGATAATCGAGTGCATCGATGGATAAATCGCGACACACGCGTCGATCCACGTCTTCTCCACCTGCCATCCAAAACGTCTGCTCAGATAGCCCGTGACCGCGTCGTAGTAGCTGGGTCGTCTCAGAGGATAACCAAAATGGCCGGCTTCGACCGCACGATGCAGCGCTTCGACGACGGCCGGTGGCGACCGGAAATCCAGATCGGCGGTTCCAAACGAGAAAAGGTCTTTGTCGCCCAGTCGGTCGATTTCCATCTCCCACTTGAGGGTGCTGAGAGCTGACCGATCTATCGCCTTGCTGAAGTCATGGAGCGATTGCTCGGATGCAGACCGAGCAGCTTTTGCGGACATGGGGTCTCCTTGCCCCGTGGTTTCACGGGGTCGATATCTGGTTGCTTATGGAAGCGGACTACTTGACGCGCGCCAGGAACTCGCGGAGGCGTTGTGATTGCGGATTTGCAATCATTTCTTTTGGAACGCCACGCTCGACAACCACGCCACCGTCCATGAAAACGAGTTGGTCGGCGACTTCTGACGCGAAGCCGATTTCGTGGGTAACCACCACCATGGTCATGCCGTCCCGCGCCAAATCCTTCATGACGGCAAGAACCTCCCCAACGAGTTCGGGATCGAGCGCCGAAGTCGGCTCGTCGAAGAGAATGACCTTGGGCCGCATGGCAAGCGCCCGAGCTATCGCCACGCGTTGTTGCTGCCCACCAGAAAGCTGTCGTGGATAAGCGTCACACTTCTCGGCCAGACCAACCTTGCCAAGCAGATGGACCGCCCGCTCCGTGGCAGATTTGACCGATTCACCCCGGACATGGACTGGTGCCTCGATGACGTTCTGCAGGACGGTCAGATGGCCGAAAAGGTTGAACTGCTGGAACACCATGCCGACCTCGGCACGACGGCGGCAGATTGCGCTGTCTGGCAGTTCATGGAGCCGGTCTTGCCTGAGCTCGTACCCTATGAAGTCCCCATCCACGAGGAGCAGGCCGCCATCGATCTTCTCCAGATGGTTGATGCATCGCAAGAACGTGCTCTTGCCCGAACCCGAAGGCCCGATGATGCAGGCGACGCTGCCTGTCGGGACGCTCAGGCTGACGTCTTTAAGCACTTCGAGGGACCCGAAGGATTTTCGGACGCCTTCGGCATAGACCATGACATTCTGGTCGATACCAAAGCGGCCGTGATGTGTCCTTGAAACAGTCATTGTGTGACCCTCCTGCGAACGGAGAAGGCATTGCCGAATGTTGCTTTCAGCATGCCCTTGCCTTGCCGGGTGGCATTGTCCCGGGAGAAATAGCGTTCCAGGTAAAACTGGCCGATCGACATGATCGCCACGACAATGAGGTACCAAAAGGTTACAACCAGCAACAGCGGTATGGTCTCGAAGGTACGGGCGTAGATGGATTGCGCCGAATAAAGCAGGTCACCCACCGCAACGACGCTGACCAGCGAAGTGGTCTTGAGCAGGTTGATCGTCTCGTTGCCGGATGGAGGGATGATTACTCGCATGGCTTGGGGGATGATGATGCGGCGCATCAACAGGCTCGGCTTCATCCCGAGGCACAGAGCCGCTTCCCGCTGGCCTTGGTTGACCGACTGCAGGCCGTTGCGGATGATTTCCGCCATGTAGCCGGATTCGTGGAGCGAAAGGCCGACGACGGCCGCGACCAGAGGCGTCATGACGTCGTTGGTCGAAATGGAAAAAATGGTGCCAAGACCAGGCAGCCAAAGCTCGAAGCGCGGAACGATCAGCGCCAGATTGTACCAGAGTATGAGCTGGACCAGCGCCGGCGTTCCCCGGAAGAACCAGACGAACACTTTTGCCGGCGTTGAAAGCAGCCGGCTCGGCGACAAGATCATAAGTGCCGCAATCGTGCCCAGGACAACGGCGATCACCATCACCAGAGCGGTCACGATGAGGGTCACCAGGAGACCATTCATGATCAGCGGATTGAAGAGATAGCTTCCGGCGATGGGCCATTGCAGCTTGGGGTTCATTGCCGCGCTGCGAACTGCCAGCGCGAGAAGCGACAGTACAAGAATGATCGCCGCGAGGCGGAACGGGTGGGGCAGCGGAACCACTTTAAGCTTGGCAATTGCCGCAGAGTTTTGATCGTTTTTCATGGGTGTCGCACAGCTCTCCCCGCCCGGCGGTCGAGGCCACCGGGCGTTCAGTCGATCTCGGATGAGAAATGGCGGTTAGTGGTTCAGTTGAGAGACGTCGGTATAGATGACCGGCGCGTCCAGGGACGACTTGCCCATGTTGTAACTGTCGAGCAGCTTTTTATAGGTGCCGTTCGCCATCAATTCCTTGAGGACGGCATCCACCATGGCTGCCGTAGCCTTGTCTCCCTTCGGGACCGCGATCCCAAGCGGTGACGGATAGTAGCTGTCGCCGGTAACGACGAGCTGCCCCTTGCTCGTTTTCTCAAAATAGCCTGTGGCCGTCGAGTCATCCAACCAGGCCTCGGCGCGACCTGAAAGCACCGCAGCGATGCTGTCCTTTGGCTCCGGATAGATCTGCTTGTTGATCTCCGGCAGGCTGGCGGCCTTGCAATCGGCCGAGATCCGGTCGGCAGCGATATCGCCGGAAGTGCCGGTCTGAACCGCGACAGCGTGCCCGCAAAGGTCAAGCTTCTTTGTGAATTTGTCCTTGTCCTCCGGCTTCACCGTTGCCACGGAGCCGGTTTCCATGAAGGAGATGAAGTCCACCTGCTTCAAACGCTCAGGCAGCACCGTGAAGGTGGTCCAGGCCATCGTTGCGCGCCCCGATGCGAGAGCCGGAATCTGCGAGGCGAAGGGAATTGTGACGACTTCCAGCTTCACCCCCATCAGGTCGGCAGCGGCCTGAGCCATCTCAATGTCCAGGCCAGCCGGCTTTCCGGAGGCGTCAGTGAACTCGAAGGGGGCGTAGGCGAGCGAACTGGCGATTGTGAGCTTGCCACTGGTCTTGACGGCATCCGTTACGGGAATGTCGGCAGCAAAGCTGCTGATGGTCGAAAATGCCGAGAGCGCAAGAACCACGCCACTCGTTGTAAGGCTACGCTTCATTGGTTCCTCCCTGTTTGAACCGTGGCCTACGGATAGCAGTCGCCTGCATGATCGGTGAAATTGATAATGTGACATAAGACTATGCATGTCATGCATAGTGCCGTCGTGAAACAGCCCATCAGGGGCCAACGCCTGGCGCACGCCTATTGTTGAGATTGACGGCCGCCGGAAATGTTCAGGCGTCCATACGCCGCTTCTTTCAATGCCCGCTGAACCTCTGTCGTGGCGATGATCAGGCTTCGCAGCCAGGCATGTCCCGCATCGGCCTCCAAACCACGTTCGTAAATCATGGAGACCCGAACGTCCGGGAGAGGGAACGGGGCCGGAACGATCTTGGTCTCGGTTTCTTCGGAGACCGCGAAAATGAAGTTGTCGCCAAAAACCGTTATGAGAGGCGTGTCCTTGATGATCCAAGGCGCTACGAGATAGTGCGGAATGGTAGCGACAACCTTCCGTTTGAGGCCAAGGCCTCTCAGGACGATATCGGCAACGCCATCCGCCTTGCCGTCTGCAGAGATCTGAAGATGAGGCGAAGACAGGTAGCGCTCTTGGGTGAAATCATCCAGCAGGCCATTTCCTTTCCAGCCGGCACAGACCATCTTGTGCGTCGATAGTTGCACGACTGTAATCTGGTCACTCTTGAGCGAAAAGTTGCCGAGCACCGCGCACTCGATTTGCTTGGATTTCAACAAGTCGAGGACTTCAGCCTCTCTGGTGTGCAAGACGTTGAGTGTGGCATTTGGCGCCTGAGCCGAGAAGTTCTGGATGAGGCTCGGAAGGATCGTAACGGCCGAGGAATCCGAGAGGCCGATCCTGAAGTTTCTGAATGTGCTTGCCGGCTCGAAATTCAAATGCCTTTCGACGACCTGACGAATGTCAGACAGCGCGCGAGTGAGAACAGCAGCCAGTTCTTTCGCCCGAGGCGTCGGCTCCATCACCCCTGAATCGCGAGAAAACAATTCGTCCTTGAAGATATGCCGCAACCTGGAAAGTGAATGGCTTGTGGCCGACTGCGTCCGACCAAGCAGTTCCGCCGCCTTTGTGACGCTACGCTCCTGCATCAATGCGTCGAACGTACGAAGCAGATTCAGATCGATTTGATTCAAGGAGAACGCGTGTGGGCTCGGAGGCATCTCACAACATCACGAATTTCAGCTCCGGCGACTTATACATACATACGAAAAATGTGCGCTACGATCACGATAATTAAGAAGCGGGGTTACCGCAGGTCCTCACCGCCAGGCACGATTGCCGATTTCCGTGCCGGGCTGAATCCAGCGTCCGCTTACATCATTTGCTCGCCAAAAGCAGCCGGGCAGAAAACCACTCCGCACCGGTCATCTTCACTATCTCGGCAGCGTGAGATAGCTGCGCAGGCTGCCGAGGCGGCGCGCATTTGCTCTGCGTCGGCTCTTGGAGCCGGTTTGCCTACTCCAACGGCCACACTTCGACGACGCCATGCGCAACGGCACAGGGAACGCCTGAGATCTTCTTGACCGCTTCCGCCATATCCGCAGCCTCGATGATGGCGAAGCCGGCAACCGGCAAGGCCGACGACATGAATGGGCCATCCCGCGTCTCCGGACCCGCCGCTTCGGGATTGCGCACCTGCATGGGCGCACCGGCGATTCCGATCAATGCGCCCTCCGCGCGCAGCATTGCATCCTGCGCGTGGGCGGCGTCGCGGACGGGTTGTGAGGTCCGGTCATATCCGGCCTGGTCGCCATATCCGATGGTGAGGAATTTCGGCATGGTGTCGTCTCCTTCTGGGGGGCTGCGGCACAACAGGCGGCCCGCAGACGATCCAAGTCGGTATGCTGAGGTGCTTCGGAGCGTCACAAATCTGATTGCATAATGCAACCTGTTTTATCGCGACACATGGAATCGACCTTCACCGAGCCGCCGGTGTCGCGCGACAAGGAGGGGCGGGCTGACCTTTTCATGCATTCCGAGGACGCGGCAGCCCTCGGGATCACCACAGGCGACCGGGTCGAGATCGGCAAGATGCGCGGCGAGGTCGTGCTGCATGCCCGCCTGTTCGACAAGATCAAGCGCGGCGTCGTCATGGCCAGACTTCAAAGGCGCCATGCGCCACCGCGCAGGGCACCTGCGAAACCTTTTCGATTGCTGCGGCCAGATCGGCGGCCTCGATGATGGCGAAGCCCGCAATCGGCAAGGCCGACGACATGAACGGTCCGTCGCGGGTTTGCAGGTCGCGGGCCTCTGGATTGCGGACCTGCACCGGTTTCCGGCAATGCCGATGACAGCGCCTTCGGACCGCAGTTTCGAAAGCAAGAAGTCGGCTCTTGACCGGAAATCGCCTGACTCATCCTCACCCCGCAAGAAGGCCGCGGAGGCGATTGAGGTGCGCATGAAAGCCATGGAAATCAGATCGCGCCAAGGTCACTATCTCCATAGTAAATGGCGTAGGCAATTTCCAATCGACGTAGCCAGTTCATGTCGGATGATACCGTCCAGTTGCTTCGCGCCGAGTGGCGGGCCGATGACCACCACGGCCTAGCCGGCGTTGGCCCGTGAGGGTCACTCTTGGCATGAAACGTCTCAGAGAGCGGCGGCGCGGGTGCGATCAGGTGGCGCGATTGCGCGCGTTTCTAGATGCTTGCGCAACAGACAGAAGCCAGTCTGTAAACAAGCCGGCGTCTGGATGCGTGCTATTGCCTGCGGGCTCAACCAGGTAAAAAGCCTCATCAATCGGCAGGGCGAGGGCAAACGGCGTGATAAGCCGTCCTGAAGCCAAAGCATGTTCGGCCAGCGATTTGCGCCCAAGCGCGATACCTCCGCCGTGCGCCGCCAGTTCAAATGCTGTCAGCGACGTGTCCAGATGGAGGCCGCTGCCGGCGTCGATCTCAGGAGCTCCGGCTGCCTTCAGCCAGATGCCCCAGCCCTCATGGTAGCCGAGCACATGCAGGAGCCTGTGGTTGCGCAGATCGTCGGTCTCTCGCAATAGGCTTGAAGGGGCGCAGAGTGGGGTAATCGTCTCCCATGTCAGGCGATGGCTATTGAACCCCGGCCACCGCCCGTTGCCATATTGGATGTCGAGGTCGAAATCTTCGGTGTCGAAGGCATCTTTCCAGACGCTGGATAAAAGGCGGATGGTCTTGCCCGGATATCGATTCAGATAGTCGGGCAGGCGTGGGGCAAGCCAGTTGACGGCGAAGGAAACCGCGCAGCGTAGGGTCAGGACGCTGCTACGGCGCTGGCCAAAGACCTCTCGCGTGCCGATGGCTAGACGCTCCATTGCATCCTGGATCTTGGGCAGATAGGCGGCGCCGGACTTGGTCAGCTCCAACCCGCGCGGTCGGCGGATGAACAAGGGCCGCCGCACATATTGCTCCAGCGCCTTCACGTGTTTTGAGACGGCAGCTTGAGTGAGATGCAATTCGGCAGCCGCCTGTGTGAAGCTCAGCGTCCGGGCCGAGGCCTCGAAGGCGCGGAGCCAGGTCAGGGGAGGGAGATCCAGATTCATCACAGCCTCAAAACGCAGATATAACTATTTGTATAGGCATTGCCCCCGAATACGTCGTTTGACCAATGCGCGCCAGAGGCGTCTCTGGGAGCATCCAGGGAGGTTTCATGTTCAATGTGTTTCCATCGGCGCGCCTGCGCCCATCGCCCTTTTACGCCAGCGCGGTTGCCGAAGGCATGACCGCTGCCAGCATCTACAACCGCATGATCATGCCGACCTCCTATGGCGACCCGGAGGCGGAATATTGGCGTCTGATCAACGGGGTCTCGCAATGGGATGTGGGGGTTGAGCGCCAGGTGCAGCTGAAGGGCCCGGACGCCGGGCGGCTGGCGCAGATCCTGTCGCCGCGCAATCTTTCGACCTGCCAGGTGGGACAGGGAAAATATGTGCCGCTGTGCAATCACCGGGGCACGATCATCAATGACCCGATCCTGTTGAAGCTGGCCGACGACCTCTACTGGTTCTCGATCGCCGACAGCGACATCTGGCTCTGGGCCGGGGCCATCGCCGCCGAGCGCGGCCTGAATGTGGAGGTCAGCGAACCCGACGTCTCGCCGATGGCCCTGCAGGGCCCCAAGGCCGAGGATGTCGTGGCCCATGTGCTGGGCGACTGGATACGGGGCCTGAGATACTTCTGGTTCCGCGAAACCGAGATCAAGGGCATCCCCGTTGCGGTGCAGCGCTCGGGCTGGTCGAAGCAAGGCGGCTTCGAGATCTACCTGAAGGATGGCAAATGCGGCACCGAGTTGTGGAACATCTTCAAGGACGCAGGCCGCCCCTGGGGTATCGGGCCCGGTGCGCCAGCCACTGCGGAACGTACCGAAAGCGGTCTCATATCGGTCGGCGGGGACACGGACGAGGCGACGAACCCGTTCGAAGTGCGTCTGGGCAAATATGTGGACCTTGACGTGCCCGACGACGTGGTGGGAATTCAGGCCCTGCGCCGGATCAAGGCCGAAGGAATAAGGCGACATCAGCTGGGCCTGGTGCTGGAGGGCGAGGCGCCCGCGCCGCTCGGTTTCCACCGCGAGCAGATCACCCGAAATGGCCAGTGCATCGGAATGATGACGAACTGCGTCTGGTCGCCGCGCATGAAAGCCAACATCGGTTATGCGCTGGTCGACGCAGGCGTTCCCACCGGCGAAACGGTGCAGGTTCTGCGCGATCATGGTCCGGTTGCCGCTAGGTTGGTCGATCTTCCTTTCCTCTGAGGCGCGCCATGCAACAGCACTTTGACGCGCCGATGCGGGACGCTGCCAACCACGTGGCGCTGTCGCCCTTGTCCTTTCTGAAGCGGGCGGAAACGGTCTACGCGAACCTCCCCGCCTTGACCTACGGCGACCGTCGCCGCACTTGGCGCGAGACCGCTGCGCATTGTCGGTCCGTCGCCGCGGGGCTGGCAGCATTGGGCGTCAAGGCGGGGGATACGGTGGCGGTTCTGTCGCCCAACATCCCCGAGTTGTTCGAGTTGCACTACGCCGTTCCGCTGCTCGGCGCCGTATTGAACACTATCAACACGCGGCTGGAGCCCGAAACGGTCGCCTATATCATCGACCATTCGGACGCCAGGCTGGTGATCGCCGACACCGCGCTTGCTCCCCTTTTGCGTCATGCGTTTGAGATCAATGGCAGGGACCTTCCGGTGGTCGATATCACGGACCTTCCGGGCCATGCCGGCTTTGGCCAGACCACCTTTGACGATCTGACCGCCCATCCTCCGATGGACTGGGCGCTGCCGCAAGATGAATGGCAAGCATTGGCACTGAACTATACTTCGGGCACCTCGGGACGGCCGAAGGGGGTGATCTATCACCATCGTGGCGCCTATCTGATGGCGATGGGAACGGTCGCGGGCTGGGCCCTGCCGCCGCACCCGACTTACCTGTCGGTCGTGCCCATGTTCCATTGCAATGGCTGGAATCACCCCTGGGCCATGGCGATCGTCGGCGGCCACATGATCTTCACGCGCGACATCGCCCCGGCGAAATTGCTGGCTGCCATAGCCGCGCATCGGGTCACCCATATGGGCGCGGCGCCGATCGTGCTGCAGATGCTCTGCGACAGTCCCGATGCACGCCCCTTCGATCCGAAGATCAGGGTGCTAACCGCAGGCGCCCCGCCGCCGCCCGCCATCCTGGAAAGGGCCTCGGCCCTCGGCCTCGACGTCATGCAGGTCTACGGCCTGACCGAAACATACGGCCATATCTCGCAGTGCCTGTGGCAGGACGAATGGGATAGGCTGCCCGCCGGCGCCCGAGCCGAGAAGCAGGCGCAGCAGGGCGTGGCGTTTCCCATGGTCGAGGATATCCGTGTGGTGGACCGCACGACCGGAGCCGACGTGCCGCGCGACGGCCTGACCCAGGGCGAAATCGCCATCCGGGGCAACACTGTGATGAAGGGATATTACAGGAACCCCGCCGCCACGACCGAAGCCTTCGCCGACGGCTGGTTCTGGTCGGGCGACGCCGCCGTGGTCCATCCCGACGGCTACGTGCAAATCCGCGATCGGCTGAAGGATGTCATCATCTCAGGCGGCGAGAATATCTCCTCGGTCGAGGTCGAGGCCGTCCTCTATCGCCACCCTGCCGTGCTTGCGGCGGCCGTCGTGGCCCGCCCGGACCCGAAATGGGGCGAAAGCCCATGTGCTTTCGTCGAACTTCGCGACGGGGCGACCCCGACCGAGGCAGAACTCATTGCCTTTTGCCGCGACCGCATTGCTCACTTCAAGGCGCCGAAGACGGTGGTTTTTGGCGCACTGCCAAAGACCGCCACGGGCAAGATCCAGAAGTTCGTTTTGCGCGCAGCCGCTCGTGATCTGGGGTCAAAATCATGACTTGGGAAGCTCCCGTAAAGGACCTGCTTTTCAACATCGCCCTTGCCGCGCCGGGCGAAATCGATCTGGACACGGCTGCCGCCGTGCTTGAGGAGTTCGGCCGCTTTTGCGCGGAGGAAATCGCACCGCTAAACCTCCCCGGCGATCGCGAAGGGTCGCGTTGTGACGCTGGTCGGGTGACCACACCCGGAGGCTTTCGCGCAGCCTATACCAAGTTCGTTGAAATGGGCTGGCAAGGTCTGCCGCATCCCGTGGAGTACGGCGGCCAGGGCCTACCCCGGACTGTGGCTGCTGCGGCGGGCGAAATTCTGAATGCCGCGAACATGAGTTTTGCGCTCTGCCCTCTCCTGACCGATGGCGCTATCGAAGCCTTGCGCCATTTCGGTTCGGATCAGATGAAGGCCGTCTACCTGCCGAATCTGGTTGCGGGGCGCTGGACCGGCACCATGAACCTCACCGAACCGCAGGCCGGTAGCGATCTGGCACTGCTGCGAACGCGCGCCGAGGCGCAAGGCGACGGCACCTATCGGATCACCGGTACCAAGATCTTCATCACCTATGGCGAACATGATCTGGCCGAGAACATCATCCATCTCGTCCTTGCCCGCACGCCTGATGCCCCACTGGGCGTCAAGGGGATTAGCCTGTTCCTGGTGCCAAAGGTCCTTCCCGATGGCAGCCGCAACCGCGTGACCTGCCAGAGTATCGAGCATAAGCTGGGAGTCCGGGCCAGTCCGACCTGCGTCCTGAACTACGAGGGCGCGACCGGGTTTCTGATCGGGGCCGAAAACGATGGCTTGGAGTACATGTTCACGATGATGAACGCCGCCCGCTTTGCGGTCGGCATCCAGGGGGTTGCGATCTCGGAACGCGCGAGCCAACAGGCACTGGCATACGCGGAAGCCCGCATCCAGGGCCGCCCGGTCGACGGCAGCGCCCCCGGAGCGGTCGCCATCATCCAGCATCCCGATGTGCGCCGGATGCTTTCGCACATGCGCGCCACAACCGAAGCTTGCCGTGCATTGGCGGTCTTTGCTGCGGGTTGGCAGGACCGTAGCGACGCGGCGATTGCGGAATTCCTCGTGCCGCTGGTCAAGGGGTACTGCACCGAAATGGCCGTGCACGTCGCCTCTCTGGGGGTGCAGGTTCACGGCGGCATGGGCTTTATCGAGGAAACCGGAGCCGCCCAGCACTACCGAGACGCCCGCATCCTCCCGATCTACGAAGGCACCACTGCCATTCAGGCCAACGACCTTTTAGGCCGCAAGACCCTGCGCGACGGTGGTACCACGGCAACCCGTATCGCCGCGATGATCGCAGAGACGGAAAAGGCGCTCAATGGCGGCTCACCGGTCGCGCAGGAGATCGCTGCACGGCTCGGCGCAGCGCGGCAAGACTTCGAAGCGACCGTCGCCTACCTTCTCTCCGCCCCCCCGACCGAAGCATATGGCGGTGCCGTGCCCTATCTCATTCTGGCTGGAAACCTGGTCGCAGGCTGGCAGATGGCGCGCTCGGTCCTTGCGGGCGAAGCATTCGTCGGCGACCGCGACTTCATGATCGCCAAGACCGCCACCGCGCGGTTCTACGCGCATCACATCCTGCCCGAGACTGGTCTCCAGCGCGCCCGCGTCATCCAGGGTGAGGCAAGCCTCCTGGACGCCGCCTTCTGATCCACTTGCCTTTTTGAACAGGACCGCAGAATGACCGTTGAGATCGACCGCACCCGCTTCGCAAACCTGGCCATCGAGGCGCATGATGACGGCGTCTGGGTTGTCACCCTGAACCGTCCCGCCAAGCGCAACGCGCTGGATTCGCACATGATCGAAGAGCTTGTCGAGTTCTTCTCGACCGCGCCGCGCGCCGGGATCCGCGCGATTGTGCTCGCCGCTAACGGGGATCATTTCTGCGCCGGGCTGGACCTGGTCGAGCATCATCAGGCCGACCGCAGCCCGGCCGAATTCATGCATCTTTGCATGCGTTGGCATGAGGCGTTCAACAAGATGGAGTACGGTGGTGTCCCCATCATCGCCGCACTGAAGGGTGCCGTTGTCGGCGGCGGTCTGGAACTAGCTAGCGCGGCCCACATTCGGGTGATGGACCAGACGACATATTTCGCGCTGCCCGAGGGCCAACGCGGACTTTTCACGGGCGGCGGCGCCACGATCCGCGTCACCGATCTGGTCGGCAAGTCGCGGATGATCGACATGATGCTGACGGGCCGTGTCTATCAGGGGCAAGAGGCGGTCAGTCTGGGGCTTGCGCAATACATCACCGAAGGCTCCAGCCTTGAAAAGGCAATGGAACTGGCTCGCAAGGCGGCTCAGAACTTACCGCTTTCGAACTTTGCCATCTGCTCGGCCGTGAGCCACATGCAGAACATGTCGGCACTGGATGCAGCCTATGCCGAGGCGGTCGTGGCGGGCGTGGTGAACACCCAGCCTGACGCCCGCGCCCGTCTTGCGGCCTTTGCCGACAAATCGGCGGCCAGGGTGCGGCCCAACAATTGACGAGGTTGCGCCGATGTTCCCGCCAAAAGAACAGGACTGGCGCTGAACCGGCAGCGTCCAGACTGTGAAGTGGACTGTGTCCCTCTGGCTCGAGGCCAGTCGGACGACGGTCTTGACCACGTTCCGGGGCTGTAGGGGCGCGTGCTGCTCCGGTCTGAGACAACCAAGCGTCGAGCGTGTCATGAAGACACTCGATTACGGCGACGCATCCATCTCCGTGTCGTTCGAGCCAATTCGTCCGTTTGCGTGGTGAGTTGATCGCCCGACATCGCGAAACAGCAGCAACGCCTCTACATGGCATCTGGCAGCAAGATCTGAACGCCGCGACGAATGGCAGGTTTTAAGTCTTTGGTGCAGAAGCCCATGACGACCGAATTGGAGGCGCTCAGCTGGTAGGCCGGTTTACGATTGGAACCCTTTGGTCGCCGATTTCGGCGAACAGAAGCTGAAGGTCAGGAATCCACCCCGCATCGTTCGAGATCTGCTCATGCCGTGGACTTGACCATATCGAGCGTCGTCTTTCCACCCGCACCGAAAAAAGGCTGCGCGCCGGACAACGCGCAGCCCTTTCTCCCTGACCGCTCAGGCGGCCTGCGCGGCAGCGGTGTCGCGCAGCACCTGGGCGAGCGGCACCAGCCCCTTCATCGCGCCGCTGCCCTTGGCCGTGACGTCGCCGTCCTCGATCGCCACCGCGAAGCGGAAGGCCGGGTCGGCTTCGAGGCGGTTGCGCAGGGCCAGGATGCGCGGGTAGTCGGCCGGGTTCACCGCCTTGTGGAAGTCGGTCCAGCGCGCCACGCCTGAAAACACCGCGTCCGCCAGCGTCGGCTTGTTACCGAGCAGATAGTCGCTGTCGCCGATCATCGCCTCGAACTGGGCGTGGCGGGTGGCGACGAAGCTGCGGCCGAACTTGCGCAGCGTCTCGCGCTCGGCTTCGCTGGCATGTTCGGCTTCGAGCGCCACCCAGAGCGGGCCGAAGGCGCCGGTGAATGCGGTGTTCAGGAAGGCGATATACTGGTGCATCCTGTCGGCCTCCGGCGTGCCCGGTTCGAAGCTGATGCGGCGCTCGGGATCGCGTGCTTCGAGCCACAAGGCGATTGCCATGGTTTCGGTCAAAACGCGGCCGTCATCGGTGACCAGAACCGGCGTTTCCACGCGGCCGTTGAAGCGCTTGTAGGCCTCGGTGCGCATCTCGCCGAGCATGTCGACGCGGGTCAACCGGTAGGGCTGGCCGAGCCATTCGAAGGCGGCGACGAGGCCGGCCGACGAGCCGAGCGGGAAGCCGGAGGTGAAGATCGGGGTGGTTGTCATGTCAGGTCTCCATTGTTGATGACCCTGATGTATCCTCGTGGACTTTGATCCTGTAGTCGGGCAATTTGAAACCAGACGTCCACATTCATAGACTTTGATGCTGAATCTCAACGATCTCCATTTCTTCGCAGCAGCGGTCGATCACGGTGGCTTTGCCGCCGCCGCCCGGCGGCTCGGCTGTCCCAAATCGACGGTCAGCAAACGGGTGGCGGCACTGGAAGCGTCGCTCGGCGCGTTGCTGATCCACCGCAGCTCGCGCAGTTTCACGCTGACCGACGTCGGCCGCGACTGTTATGACCATGCCCGTGCCGCAATCATCGAGGCCGAGGCGGTGGAGACGGTGGTGTTGAAGCGGCTGGCCGAGCCGGCCGGCACAGTCCGCATCACCACCTCGGTGCCCAACGCGCAGTTCCGGCTGGCGCATCGGCTGCCGCTGCTGGCGCGCCGCCACCCCAGGCTGCTGGTCCAGCTGCATGTCACCGACCGCTTCGTCGACCTGGTGCAGGACGGTTTCGACATCGCGCTGCGCAGCCACTTCGCGCCGCTGCCCGATTCCGACCTGATGCAGAGGCGGATGAGCGAGGATGCGATCACGCTGGTGGCGGCACCTTCCTATCTCACCTGTCATGGCGCGCCTGAAACGCCGGAGGCGCTCGCCTCTCATGACGGACTGATGAGCTCGATGACATCAAGGAGCTGGCAGCTGCGCAATGGCCAAGGCCGCCTCGTCGAGGTGGCGCCGCGGCAACGCTTCCATGCCGACGAGTCAGTGCCTTTGCTGATGGCGGCCGAAGCCGGCCTCGGCATCGTCTGCCTGCCCGAGCTGATTTCGGCCAGTTCAGTGGCGCAGGGCAGGCTGGTGCGGCTGCTGCCCGACTGGACGGCCGGGCGCGTCACCACGACCATCCTGACGCCGCACAAGCGCGGACAATTGCCGGCGGTGCGCGCGGTGATCGATTTCCTGCTCGAGAAGGAGCCGGCAAGCTAGCTGTCGCTGCGCCTGGCGTTCGGGGCGCACTCACGCGCATGACGAGGCTGGCAAAGGGCAAAGGGAAGAAGAGGGAAGAGAGGCAACAGAAGATGGCACAAAATAAAACTCGACGTTGAACAATGTCGCTGTGTATGTGCTTCGGTCGAGATGGCAAAGAAGAGTGTACTTCCGGCTGATTTAGCTCAGGCATTGGCGACAATTGGCCAGAAGCTGGCGCGTGGGGTGCGTGTCGATGGACAGCTCCTTTCAGCAATATCGGGCATGTCTGAAATTCCAGCAGGTGCCGTCGGCCAGGCCGCCCGGGAAATCCCCGAAATAGCCAACCTCTTCCGGGATCGTCGCAAGCCAGTCCGATCGCTGTTCTGGCCGCGCCTGTCCGATGAGGAGCAGCTGCAGAGATTTCCTGAATTCGCGTATCTGTGTCTGTTCCACCACGATGGCCGCCTCCGCAGCAAGGCCCTTCAACTGATATCGGGGCCGTTGCCGAGCCCCTTCCTGTTTGCATCAGTCGTTGTCAGATTGAACGATTGGGCCGAGCCTGTGCGATCGGCAGCGCTTGGGTGCGCGCAGCGATGCTTCCCGTTGACGTCGCCTGAAACAATTGCAGCTGCTGCAAACTTCGTGTTGTTGCGGCAGGACAGCTGGGGACGCTGGGGCACGGAGCGGGAAGCGGTCAGGACTGTGTTTTCTCGACCTGACGTGGTGGCCAAGCTGGTCGAAAACCTTCGCGAAGCCCGGACCGGCCCAGGGTCGCGTATCCTTCGCGAATTGTTGCGGTGGCCAACGCTGGATCCGTATCTCGAGACGCTGGCCCTGAATGCGTGGCAACCCGCGGTGCGCGCGGTGGCTGTCCAGGCGATAGGGGCGATGCAGGCCTCCTGGCGGACAGGGTCCGAGATCCAGTGGATCGACAAATCCATGGGCGAGGGCCGGTCGGTGCCAAAATTTGAGCGTCGCCCGCTCACGACAGCCATATCGCGGCTGGACGTGATGGGTGCCGCAACCAGGGATGGTTCGGCACTGGTGCGAAAAGTCGCGCTCGATTCCATCATCAGGCACGAGCTGGGCAGCCAGGCAGGTCGGGATCTGGCGTTACACCTGGCAAACGATGCCAGTCTGCCGGTTCGGGAACGGGCAGCGTTTATCCTGTCCAGAACAGCATGACCACCTGAGGTCGGCGGAAGGCGCCGCAGATCGATCCCGCTGAGGCGGATTGAACCGAAGACCCCGACGCCAGGCCGGGGTGGTCAATTTCTGCCGCGGTCAATCGTCAAATGGAGCAACTGGCGTCGTAAAGGCGCAATGCGAAGCACAGTTTCGCCCTCGTCAGGAGAGCGTCGTAGCTACCGAATGGAAACTGGGCATCTTCTGCAGAATGCACGGCGAAGACGTACCCCGAAATCCGAGCCATCGACGGGGAGCCGCTGGAGCCGGGGTGCGTGCGTTTTGATCCGTACACCAAGCCCTGGTAACAGCCACTCACGGCCTCGCCGCTCTCCCACTGGCGCTCGCCATTGTTGAGCAGTGGGGTGTAGCCGTGGCGGATGAACGGGAAATAGTCTCCAATCCGACACGACGGCTTGAACAAACCCAGGCCAATGCGATGAACGCTGCGCGGGACAGGTGTCACCCGGATAAAGGCAATGTCATGAGCGAAGTCGCCTGATTGGTACCATCCGGCAAAAACGGTCACCTCTTCGGCCGTAAAGCGTCCAACAAAGCTGCCGTCAGCATATCCGGGCAAGAACTCGATGTTGGTGTAGAAGTTGCCGCCATTGCCGGGGTGAACGCAGTGGCCGGCAGTAATTACGAGATCGCCGATCACCAGAGTTCCCGTGCACTGTTTCGGGTTCCCCGACGCGTCGGTGAAATACACCTTTCCAATGCTGGCGTCCGGAGGCGTTACAGGATTCCGCGTGCCAGGCGGCTCACCATTCGGCCGCCTGCTGTCTGTTGGCAGGCGGTCGTCCGCAGCTGAAAGCGGTGTTTTCTGAACGGAATTTCCAAACCGGTACCACGTTATTGCTTCGGGAGCGGCAGTGAATGCACCGGCCGCTCGTTCGTCAAAGGGAATATCCTGGAATGGTCTTTCGCTTTCGATCGACTGGGAAAAAGCATCGCCGATTTGCAGAATACTGCAAAGCGCTGCAGCCAAGTACTTGATCTTCGACATCGTCCCCCTCCCCAAAAAGCTCTCCCCAGAGCAGGGTTCGATCTAAGACGGTTTGTGCTGCGGTCACAAGCGGCGTGCTGCTGTCAGGAGATAAGTAAGTTCTCATCGATAATCTTGCCACGAGGCTTTTGCCTCGAAACCGCTTCACACTTTTCCTGGAAGTGCACTAGCGTGTGCCGACCGAAACCGGCGAGGGGAGGCCATGATGAGCGGCGACCATGATCACGGCGACATGACGAACACGCCGGTGTCGCGGCTGTGGATGGCCTTGGGCCTGACGGCTGCTTTCATGGTGGCCGAGGTGATCGGCGGGTTCGTCACCGGCAGCCTGGCGCTGATCTCGGATGCCACGCACATGCTGACCGACGCCATGGCGCTGGCGATTGCGCTGGTGGCGATCAAGGTCGGCCGCCGGCCGGCCGACCTGCTGCGCACCTATGGTTATGCCCGCTTCGAGATCCTGGCTGCGGCCTTCAACGCGCTGCTTCTGCTCGCCGTCGCCTTCTACATTCTCTACGAGGCCTATGTCAGGCTGTTCCAGCCGCAGGACATCGCCTCGCTCGGCATGCTCGGCATCGCCGTCGTCGGGCTGGTGGTCAACTGGACGTCTATGCGGCTGTTGGCCGGCCACAAGGACGGCAGCCTCAACGTCAAGGGCGCTTATCTCGAGGTCTGGGCCGACATGCTCGGTTCGATCGGCGTGATCGCCGGGGCTGCCCTGATCTGGCTCACCGGCTGGTCATGGGTCGATTCCGTCGTCGCCGTCGGCATCGGCTTCATGGTCTTCCCGCGCACCTGGGTGCTGCTCAAGGAGTGCATCAACATCCTGCTCGAAGGCGTGCCGCCTGGCATGGAGCTGGCAGAGGTCGAGCTGGCGATATCAACAGTGCCCGGCGTGACCTCGGTGCACGATCTGCATCTGTGGGCGATCACCCAGAGCAAGGCGTCGCTGACCGCGCATGTCGTGCTGGAGGAGGGCGCCGATGCCGAGGCGGTGCGCCGGGCGGTGGAGCTGCGGCTGCAGGAAAAATTCGACCTGCACCACACCACGCTGCAGATGGAGCGGGTGAGCTGCGCGCCGCTGGAGCGCATCCACTGACCTGCGTCAACCTGTCAGCACTCTGTCCCATTATCTCTAACATATGGAATGCCTATCTATGGCCCGGCCGATGCGTGTTCGGCGCGGAACCTCAGGAGAGCGTCGATGGGCGGGCATGATTTCAGGAACAGCGGCAATGGCCGCGACAGGGGCCGCGACAGGGACCGCAACAGGGGCGGCCGGGATGGCCTGCTCGGCACGGTGCTTGGCGAAATCGGCAAGCGGCTTGGCGACAAGGCCGCAAACGGCAGTCATGGCAGCGGCCATGGTGGCAGCAATCGGGGCGGCGGCGGCAACTGGGGCGCCGATCAGCGTTCGCCGTCAGGCGACACTGCATCGGCGGCCTTCGGGCGCGACGGGCGCGCGGCGTCGGTGAAAGCTGCGCCCCGCTCGCGAATGCCCGGCTTCGGCAGCACGGCAGCGCTGGTCGTGCTGGTGGTGTGGACGCTGCTCGCCTGGGGCGGCTACAGCCTCGTCGACGGCGTGCTTGCCTGGACGTCGAGCAATGCAGGCGCCCTGGTGCAGACCGGCCGGGATGCCGCGGCTGCGACCGGCATCGGCTCGGAGGTCGTCGGTGTGGTCGGCAGCGCCGAGACGTCGGGCCTGCTCGGCGGATTTTTCGCGCTCCTCGGTGCCGTGCTCAAGCCGCTTGTGGTTGTGGTCTGGCTGGTCGGCGCCGTGCTGATCGTGGCGACGCCCAGGCTGGTGTCCCTGCTCACGCGCAAGTTCCGCTAGGCGGCCGACGCGGCTGTCCCGGCAAGACGTGGGCGCCCCCAAGACCTGCGCGCCCCCCCAGGACGCGCCCAGAAGACGCGCCCGGAAGACAGGCGCCTTAAGACGCACCCCATGACAGGCGCGCGCCCCAAGGCCTGAAATGGCGCCGTGCGTTATGGCGTCATCACGGATGCTGCCATCAGGGGTGCTGCCATCAGGGGTGCTGGTAGCGGAACTCCTGGGTCTTGCCACCATACCCATAAGAGGCCGCGCGCACGTCATGGACGTGGATGTAGCTCTCTTCGTGGATGTCGCCGAGGATGTCGGCAAAACCTGAAAAAACCGCTTCGATGTAGCGCTTCTTCTCGTCCTTGGTGTTGGTCTCGTCGGTGACCTTGATGTCAAGCGCAAAGCTCGACTTGCCGTGGCTCTGCAACGACTTGCCGGCGATGATCCAGTCGCGCGGGTCGACGTAGCTGATGGCGATGGCGGTCACCTCGGGCTTCTTGCCGAGAATGGTGCTGGTGTGTTCGGCGAGCATCGCCGCCACCTTGTCGGTCAGCGTGTCACTGCGCCGGGCTGATATCTTGACGGTGAGGATAGGCATTGTCTGTCTCCAGTGGTTAGCTATGCAACTATTGTGAATGGCTTGTGTGTGATAGCAGGCTCACTCCAGTTTGGCGGCGATCGCCTTGGCCTGCTCGACAAAACCGGCAAAAACCTGTTCGCCGAAAAGGCTCGACAGGCGTTGGGTGACCGCGCCGCTGGCGGCGTTCAGCGCGTCCTTCATCGCAACCGCCTCCGCTGTCGGCGTGATCAGGGATTCGCGCCTGTCCCCGCTCGACTTGCTCCTGACGACAAGGCCCCTGGCTTCCAGCCCGTCGAGGCCGCGTGTCGCCGTCGCCCGGGCGATCTTCAACTCGTCAGCCAGTTCGCTCTGCAAAAGGCCGGGCCGCGCCAGCACCGCCCTGAGCATGAAGCCTTGCGGCGGCGTCAGGCCGAAGGGCTGAAAGGCCGCCGTCCAGACGCGGTCGAGCTGGCGCGCAAGGGCCGTGGTGTTGAAGTAGATGCAACGGTCGAACATGAAGGCAGCATAACCAATAGTAGTTGCATATGCAATTATTATTTTGACACCGATGCGGAAAAAGCGCGGTCCAACCGTGTGGCGGCGGCGACCTCAAGGCCTGATGTTGCCGGGCAGGGCGGCTGCCAGTCTCTGGCCGGCTTCAGCGGCTGGACGATCTCAGGAGCCGGCCGAAGTCAAAGCTGGCCGAGTTCAGAAGGTGAAGACAATCCGGAGCGGACAGCCGGACCCGGCCAGCGCTCCTCCGCGCCACGCGGCCTGGCTGCGCCTCAGGCCAGCTCTTTCGGCCTGAGGCAATGGGTCAGGCGCGCGCCGCCGGGGCTGAGCTCGTCCCAGTCGCCTTCGAACTCGAAGCGGGCCAGCGCGCCGCTGGGGAATTTCTCTTCGAGCGAGCTGACCGCATCGCTGCTCGAACCGGGACCGGCCAGCTGGGCGGCGAAGATCTCGAGCCCCGGATTGTGGCCGATGACCAGCAAGCTGCCGATCTCGTCGGGCACGGCTTTGGCAAGTGCAAACAGGTCGTTGGCCAAAGCGCCATAGATGCTGTCGTGGAAGCTTGCCGCGGGCAGGGGCGCCGGCCACTCGGCTGACGCAAGCTGCCATGTCTGGCGGGTGCGCGCGGCAGGCGAGACATAGACCAGCTCGGGCAGCCAGCCGCGTCTGGCGATCTCGGCGCCCATGCGCGGCGCCGCCGCCTTGCCCCTTGGCGCTAGCGGCCGGTCGAAATCGGACAGCGCTTCGTCGTCCCAGCTCGACTTGGCATGGCGCAGCAGCAGTAGGTGCCTGATCTTTGCCATGCGGGATCTTTCGGCTCAGGGCGTGATGCGGGCGAGCTGCTCCAGGTCGATCTCGTCGCGTGCCGGATGGGGGGCTGCGATCTCGTCGGTGCCGATGCTGTCGCTGAAACCTGAATAGGTCGTGCGGCTGCCCTCCATGCGCACCTTGCCTTCGGCGAAGAGCTTGAGGGCGAGCGGATAGAGCCGGTGCTCGGCCTTGAGCACGCGGGCCGACAGTGTCGGCTCGTCGTCGTCGATCAGCACCGGCACGGCGGCCTGGGCGATGATGGGGCCGTCATCCATTTCGGGCGTGACGAAATGCACGGTGCAGCCATGGACGCGGATGCCGGCGTCGAGCGCGCGCTGGTGGGTGTCAAGCCCCTTGAAGGACGGCAACAGTGCCGGATGGATGTTGATCATCCGGCCCTGCCATGTCTCGACGAAGCCGGTGGTCAACAGACGCATGTAGCCGGCCAGCGCCACGATCTCGGCGCCGAAGGTGTCGAGCGCCGAGCCGATCGCCTCGTCATGCGCTTCCTTGCTGGCGTGCTCCGCGCGGGTCACCACCTTGGTGGCGATGCCGCGGCTGGCGGCGATGCCGAGGCCGGGCGCGTTGGCCTTGTCGGAGATGACGCCGACGATCTCGGCGGGGAATGCCGGGTCGGCGGCGGCGTCGATCAGCGCGGCCATGTTGGAGCCGCGGCCCGAGATCAGGATGACTGTGCGTTTGCGCTGCATCATAGGGCGAGCGACCCGCGATAGATGACGCCGGTGTCGCGGCGCGGCACGATGCGGCCGATCGGCGTGACCGTTTCGCCGGCTTCCTGCAGCACGGCGGCGACCTGCGCTGCCTGTCCGGCGGCAACCACCGCGATCATGCCGATGCCGCAGTTGAAGGTGCGCATCATTTCTTCAGGCGAGACGCCGCCGGTGGCAGCAAGCCACGAGAACACGCGCGGGGCCTCGATCGCCGACAAATCGAGCTCGGCCGAGAATTCCTTGGGCAGCACCCTGGGGATGTTTTCGGGGAAACCGCCGCCGGTGATGTGGGCCAGCGCCTTGATGCCGTTGGTTTCGCGGATCGCCCGGAGCAGCGACTTGACATAGATGCGCGTCGGCTCGAGCAGGGCTTCGGCCAGCGTCGGGCCGTCGGCGAAGGGGGCGCGGTCGCTCCACTTCAGGCCGGAGACCTCGACGATGCGGCGGACCAGCGAATAGCCGTTGGAATGAACGCCCGAGGAGGCCAGGCCGAGCAGCACGTCGCCCTCGACGACGTCGTCGGTCGGCAGCAGCCGGCCACGCTCGGCGGCACCGACGGCAAAGCCGGCGAGGTCGTAGTCGTTGCCATGATACATGCCGGGCATTTCGGCGGTTTCGCCGCCGATCAGCGCGCAGCCGGCCTGGCGGCAGCCCTCGGCGATGCCCGAGACGATGTCGGCGCCCTGGTTGGGGTCGAGCTTGCCGGTGGCGAAATAGTCGAGGAACAAAAGCGGCTCGGCGCCCTGGACGACGATGTCGTTGACGCACATGGCGACGAGGTCGACGCCGATCGTGTCATGCTTGCCGGCATCGATGGCGATCTTGAGCTTGGTGCCGACGCCGTCATTGGCCGCGACCAGGATCGGGTCGTTGAAACCGGCGGCCTTGAGGTCGAACAGGCCGCCGAAGCCGCCGATCTCGCCATCCGCGCCCGGCCGGCGCGTCGAGCGCACCAGCGGCTTGATCTTCTCGACCATCAGGTTTCCGGCGTCGATGTCGACGCCCGCCTGCGCATAGGTGAGACCGTTCTTGCCTTCGCTCATCGCCAATTCCTGATGTCGTGCGCTTTTGGGGCGCTATTCGCATGAACGGCCGGTTCCCGCAAGCGAGAGAGCCGGATTGCCTTGGAAACGGCCGCCAAAGCGGTGGACAGGCGGCTGACACGGCCCGCTCTCTTGCGATGCCGTGAAGTCTCGCCCATTTATCGACCAAAGACAAAATATCTCAAAAGACAAAGCATAATGGCAAAAAGCCGAGACGGGATGCTGATTGTGACTATTCCGAACATGATCACCATCATGAGGCTGATCCTCGTGCCTTGCGTGATTTACGCCATGCTGGCGGGCGAGTGGGACTGGGCCTTCGCCGGCTTCGTCATTGCCGGCGTGTCCGACGGCGTCGACGGTTTCATCGCCCGCCATTTCAACCAGCGTTCGGAACTCGGCGCCTATCTCGATCCGATGGCCGACAAGCTGCTCCTGGTCAGCGTCTTTGTCGTGCTCGGCATCATGGGGCACCTGCCTTTGTGGCTGGTGATGCTGGCGGTGTCGCGCGACGCGCTGATCATCGGGGCGGTGCTGTTGTCGACCATCATGGGCCATCCGGTGAAGGTCAGCCCGCTGATGGTGTCCAAGGTCAACACGGCGATCCAGATCGTGCTGGCGGCGGTGGTGCTGGCCGAACTTGCCTTCAGCTTTGCGCTCGGCCCGGTCCGGCCGGCGTTGATAACCATTTCCGGCCTCTTGACCGTCGCTTCGGCGGCAGCCTATCTCGTGGCTTGGCTGAGGCACATGAGCGGTTATGGCGAAGGCGACACTCCCAACCGATAACGAGGCGGCCGAAGAAGCGGCAGCGGCGGCTTTCCGCAAGCAGATTCGCTTCTGGTTGATCACAGCCGTCCTGTTCTCTGTATTCCTTTACCTGTTCAGCGACATCCTGCTGCCGTTCGTCGCCGGCATGGCGCTGGCCTATTTCCTCGACCCGGTCGCCGACCGGCTGCAGAAGCTCGGCCTGTCCAGGCTGATGGCAACCGTCGTCATCCTGGTCTGCTTCCTGGTGCTTCTGGTTCTCGGTCTGGTCATCATCATTCCGGTGCTGGCCTCGCAGATGGCCGACTTCGCCGCCAAGGTGCCGGGCTATCTCGAACGCCTGCAGCAGCTGATCACCGACTTCAATCCGCAATGGCTGGAGCAGCGTTTCGGCGTCGATGCGCAAGGCCTGCGTGAGGGCCTGAATTCGCTGATCAAGTCGGGCTTCGGCTTCGTCACGACCATCTTCCAGGGCATCTGGAGCTCGGGCGTCGCGCTGTTTTCGATCGCCAGCCTGTTCGTGGTCACCCCGGTCGTTGCCTTCTACATGCTGCTCGACTGGGATCGCATGGTGTCAGTCGTCGACAGCTGGATCCCGCGCGACCACGTCGTCACCGTCAGGCAGATCGCCCGCGACATCAACACGGCGATTGCCGGCTTCGTGCGCGGGCAGGGCACTTTGTGCCTGATCCTCGGCATCTTCTATGCCGCCGGCCTGACGCTGACCGGGCTCAATTTCGGCGTGCTGATCGGCCTGTTTGCCGGCCTCGTCAGCTTCATTCCTTATGTCGGCTCGCTGCTTGGCCTGGTGCTGTCGATCGGCGTCGCCTTCGTCCAGTTCTGGCCCGACTGGACGATGGTGGCTGCGGTGGCGGCGGTGTTTTTCATCGGCCAGTTCATCGAGGGCAACATCCTGCAGCCGCGCCTCGTCGGCAAAAGCGTCGGCCTGCATCCGGTCTGGCTGATGTTCGCACTCGTCGCCTTCGGCGCGATGTTAGGTTTTGTCGGCCTTCTGGTGGCGGTGCCGTCGGCGGCGGCCGTTGCGGTGCTTGTGCGTTTCGCCATTGGCCGCTACCTCGATTCCCCGCTCTATCACGGCCATGCCGTGGAGGTGCCCGAGGCGCCCGCGCCGAGCGGTGCAAAAATCGAGGCCGCTCGCTTGCCGAGCGATGCCAAGACCGAGGCTGTCGCTTCGGGTAGCGCCAAGACCGCCGCTGCCATGCGGAGCCGTGCAAAAACCGAGGCCGATAGGCCGAGCCGCGCCAAAGTCCCGGCCCGCAAGCCGGGCGGCGCGAAACCGGAAAAATGACAGTGTCGCGCGAGCCGATCAAACCGCGCCAGCTGCCGCTCGACCTCGGTCATAGCCCGGGGTTTTCGCGCGACGACCTCGTTGTCTCAGGCGCCAATGCGCAAGCCGTGTCGCTGATCGACCGCTGGCCCGAATGGCCGGCATCCGTGGTGCTGCTCGCAGGTCCCGCCGGTTCGGGCAAGTCGCATCTCGCCGCGATCTGGCGCGACCATGCCGACGCACTTCAGCTCGACGTGTCAGACATTACGGCCCATCTCGGCGAGATCGGCACGGCCTCCGTGCTGATCGACGATGCCGACCAGGGCCGGCTCGACCAGAACGGGCTGTTTCACCTCATCAACACGGTGCGCGGCTCGGGCGCGCAGCTGCTGCTCACCGCGCGCAGCTTTCCCACCGCCTGGGGCGTGACGCTGCCCGACCTTGCCTCTCGGCTGAAGGCTGCGGCGACCGTCGAGATCGACGAGCCCGACGACCTTCTGCTCGCCGGCGTCATCACCAAGCTGTTCGCCGACCGCCAGGTCGAGGTCGAGCCGCATGTCGTGCAGTTCCTGGTCCGCCGCATCGAGCGCTCGCTGTCGACGGCCATCCGCGTCGTCGAGCGCCTCGACCGCGCCGCCCTCGAACAGAAGAGCCGCATCACCCGCGCGCTCGCCGCCGAGACCATCGGCGCGCTCGACGCCGGGCAAGGCGAGTTCGAGCTGTAGGGCGTAAAGCCATGAACGAGAGATGGCACGACGGGGCGGGCGCGGGCTCCCCACTTCGTCATCCCAGAGGCTCGACCCGCGGATCCATGCCGTGAGGGTGAGGAATGTGTTGCGGGTGGCAGAAGGCACAGACGTTCTGAACCGCCTGTGCGCTGCCGCAAGGTCACGGCATGGATCCCAGGGTCTCCGCGACGGAGCTTCGCTCCTGCTTCGCCCTAGGATGACGAAGGGGTGAGCATGCGCTTTAGCGGTTTTGGCTTGCCGGACAGGCCTCTCCATTCGTCATCCCAGAGGCTCGACTCGAGGATGACGAAGCGGGAGGCCGCGCCAACCTGCTCACCACCCAGGCCGGCGGCGACCACCCACAATTCGTCATCCTAGGGCGAAGCAGGAGCGAAGCTCCGTCGCGGAGACCCTGGGATCCATGCCGTGAAGGTGAGGAATGCGGAGAGGGCGGAAGAAAGAGCACTTGTTCGCTTGAACACAGTTGCCATGCCGTTGCCGGAAAACCAGCCAGGTCAATTCCAGCAAAACTGTGCAGCGGTTTTCCATCAGGAATTGCGCAGGAACAAAACCGTCTCTGCAACTCGAAGACAAGCGAAACGCCCTAGCCCCTGGCCAGCCTGGAATAGAGCGCCTTGGCCGCGAACAGCACGGCCAGCAGCGTGACGTTGGAAACCAGGCCGACGCCGACGGCGAACGCCTTGGCGACGTCGTCGGAGGCGCCGAAGCTGAAGGGGATGAGCACGGCGACGAAGACGATGCCCAGCGCGATCGGGATCCAGCGGTTCAGGGTCGGCGCGGTGTTGGCGGCGGTGACCACCAGCGCGACCAGCAGGCCGATCCGGAACGGGTCGGTCAGCTGGGCCAGATAGATGTCGAGATAAGGCATTGTCGTTTCTCCCCATTCCAGATGCGCAGGTCGCAGGCCAACTGTCGAGTAAGCCTATCGTCTAGATCGTCGACTTCTCGCCGAATGAACAATGATTGCGGGACCTTTGCGCGGCAGATATCCAAGCAAGATGAGAAAGTCCGGAACAGTCGACAGACAGATTCAACAATGCGTTGAATGCCTAAGCCCGTATTTTGTTGGCACTTCGCAGATGTTGGAAATGTGCCCTGAGTGTTCGCACCTGATCTACGGCTACGACAACTGCCAGCATGCGTTTGAGGAAGGCTGCTGCAAGCTTTGCGGCTGGGACGGTAGCCGGTCACGGCACATCAAGCGACGTTTCCTGGAAAACAGACGGTGGGGAAAAAACAGGCCGAGAATCGACGCACTCATCACTGCTACCCAGCACGAGGAAATCCGCAAGCTCGAGACTGCTGTTGGAATGACCGTGCAGGAAGCTTGCACGATCATTATCGAGCGTACGAATTGGGGAACGCACACTTTCCCGGACCTTCAAGGTGGCAAAGGCACCGTCTCCCAGCGACGCCTGGCCCTGTTGGCCAGATGGGACGAGTGGACACGCTTGTAAGGGGCTCCACGCGATAATGGCGGAGTTCAGCTGTGCTGCTCGTTTCGCATGTTGAGGTCACGGACTGGATCGTCTCCACTTCCAGCGATCACGCCCTAGCTGCCCGGTCGGGGCAGCGTCACGCCGAGCAGCAGCCGGACCAGCGACGACTGTTTGGACACACCCGACTTGGCGAAGATCGAGCGCAGATGCGAGCGCACGGTTTCCCGGGCGATGCCGAAATCCTGGCTGATGGCATCGATGCTGCGGCCGTCGGCAAGGGCCGCGGCGATGCGCGCTTCGCTCGGCGTCAGGTCGAACAGCGCCTGCAGCACCTTGACCGGCGGCGCGCCCGGGCCGGGCAGGGGCATGATGACCAGGATGCTGTTCATGCGGCTGAACAAATCGTTGGCCGAGCCGCGCACCGGCAACAGATGTGCCACGCCCGACGGCTTGCCGTCGCCGCCCTTGATCGGGAAGGACTGGACGATGCCGCGCCTGGTGCCGCCGGCCAGTGCCGAAAGGGCCTGATCGAGCAAGGCATCGGCCTTCCTGTCGGTGATCTGGGCACGCGCCGTGCCGTCCTGCACCATATCGGGGATCAGCCTGTCCATCAGCGCGTTGCAGGCAAGCAGCTGGCCGCGTCCACCGAGCACCGCTGCCGGCAGGCCAAGCGCCTCCAGCGCGTCGGCCCCGGCACGCGCCTTTTCCAGCCCGAGCCGCGCGCCGACCATGGCCGCGCGGGCGACATGTGGGCGTAAGCGGTCGAGTGCCTCGACAAGGGGACGCTCGAACGGGCCGCGTGCTGTTGCCCGCTCCAAGTTGAACGACAGCACGTCGCCGGTGGGCAGCGGGATATGGGTGCCGGCGGCCCAGCCCATGCCGCGCGGCCTGAGGAAGTCGCGGTAGATCGGCTCTTGCTCCAGCTCCTCTTCGCTGAAGGCATCGAGGTCGGTGATGAAGCCGGGATAGGCCAGCGCCTCGGCGCGCGCCGCCCGGCCGTTCACCGCCATCCAGCCTTCATCCATGAAGGCCCCGACATGGGGCGCGACCGCCTCCGAGGCGACATAGGCCGAAGCGCCGCGGCTGATGGTGAAGAGATAACCGCCGATGCCGTCGACGGCCCTGGCGAGGTCGTCGAGCAAGGCGGGCCATTTCTCCGGGACGAAGGACGCCTCATAGATCTGGTCGATGAATTTTTCCGACAGCTCCGCCAATCGTTGCCACTCCCACCCTGGCCCGCGACCGGTTATGCAAAGTCATTCGCGCGTAGCGCAAAGCCGGCGAGCGGATCCGCCAGGCCTGGGCATGGTGGAACGCACTGCTGTCATTCAGCTTTTGTTGACCATGCTTGATCGGACGATAGCACTACACTTTGATTCATCAAATGCTGGCTGCCCTGCGCAAACGTCGCAACGGCACAACTCCCTGTGATCTTTCCACAATCTATGGCCGGCGCCGTCCTGCACATCGGATGTGCGGGTGGGGGATGTGCGGGCGAAACGTGCCGGCGGGGGCGTCGCGGGCGGCCCCGGCGCTGTCGGCGCCGGGCAAGGTCGGCAGGCTTCAGCGGCTTCAGCTGACAGGCGATTCTGCGACGAGGTGGCCGCCGCCGACATCGGCGAGCACGAGTTTTCTAGGCGCGTCGCCGAGCTTGCGCACCGGGCTCGGGATCTCGCGCTCCATGCGCGCGAAACGGGCCCGGCGCCTCTGGGGATCGGGCACCGGCACCGCCTCGATCAGCCGCCTGGTGTAGGGATGGCGCGGATTGGAAAAGATCTGGTCGCGTGTGCCCATCTCGACGATCTGGCCGAGATACATGACGGCGACGCGGTCGGAGATGTTCTCGACCACCGCCATGTCATGCGAGATGAACAGATAGGCGACGCCGAATTCGGCCTGCAGCTCCTTCAGCAGCTGCAGCACCCGCGCCTGCACCGAGACGTCGAGCGCCGACACACTTTCATCGGCGATGATCAGCTTCGGCCTGAGCGCCAGGGCTCGGGCGATGCAGATGCGCTGGCGCTGGCCGCCGGAAAACTCGTGCGGATAACGCTCCATCTGGTCGACCGAAAGACCGACACGCTCGAACAGGGCGGCGACGCGTTCGGTCCGTTCCCCTGGGGTGCCGATGTCGTGGATCACAAGCGGTTCGGCGACGAGATCGCCGACACGCATGCGCGGATCGAGCGAGGCGTAAGGGTCCTGGAAAATCATCTGCACGTCGCGGCGCACCGCCTTGCGCGCCTCGCGGCCGAGGCCCTTGAGGTTGCGCCCGCCGATCTCGAGCTCGCCGTGATAGGGCACCAGCCCGGCAAGGGCCTTGGCCGTCGTCGACTTGCCGCAGCCGGATTCGCCGACAAGCGACAGCGTCTCGTTGGCGGCGATGGAAAAGCTGATGCCCTCGACGGCATGGACGCGGCGATTGACCCGGCCGAAGAAACCGCCGGTGAGGTCGAAGCGGACATGAAGGTCGCGCGCCACCGCGACATCAGTCGGCTGGCTGGGCTCGGCCTTGTCGGTCGGGACTTGGCGTGCGCCGCCGGTGCCCATGCGCGGCACCGCGGCGAGCAGGTCGCGTGTGTAGTCGACCTGGGGCCGTTCGAAGATGTCGGCAACCTTGCCCTGTTCGACCATGCGGCCGTAACGCATGATGATGACGCGGTCGGCCATTTCGGCAACGACGCCCATGTCGTGGGTGATCAAAATGACGCTGGTGCCGTGCTGGCGCTGCAGGTCGCGCAGCAGTTCCAGCACTTCGCCCTGCACGGTGACGTCAAGCGCCGTTGTCGGCTCGTCGGCGATCAGCACGTCGGGTTTCAGCGCCAGCGCCATGGCGATCATGACGCGCTGGCGCATGCCGCCCGAGAGTTCATGCGGATATTGTTTCAGCCGGCTTTCGGCCTCGGGAATGCGCACAGCGGTCAGCGCCTCGATGGCGAGGCGGCGCGATTCCGCGCTGGAAACACCGGTATGGGCCTCGATCGCCTCGACCAGCTGGCGGCCGATCGACAGCACCGGATTGAGCGAGGTCATCGGCTCCTGGAAGATCATGGCGATGCGGTTGCCGCGGATGCGGCGCATCCGGCCTTCGTCGAGTGCGGTGAGATCGGTGTCGCCGAGCCGGATCGACCCGGCCGAAATGCGTGCCTGCGGCTGCGGCAGCAGCGCCATGATCGCCAGCGAGGTCATCGACTTGCCGGAGCCGGATTCACCGGCGATGCACAAGGTCTCCCCGCGTGCCAGGGAGAAGGAGAGCTCGGAGACGACGGGTCGTTCGCCGTCCTCGCCGCGCACCGAAATGGTCAGCCCGGCGACGTCGAGCACCGGCCTGTCGGCTGCCGGGGCAGGGGCTCCGGCAGCATGTTTTGTCGCTGCGTTCATTCGAACACGCAGCGCGGGAAGTAGAACGACACGACCCAGTTCGGCATGTCGACGATCTCCGAAATGCGCAGGTCGCCGCACACCGACACCAGCATATAGGCGTCGACGGGATCCATCTGGTAACGCGCCGACAACAGGTCGACCATCTGCGCGACGGCCTCCTTGGCCCCGGTCATCAGATCGGGGCCGATGCCTGTCGTCACCTCGTAACCCTTGGCGTCGAGATGCCTGGTCACCGGTCCCGGCGTGGTGAAGCGCGGCGTCTTCAGCCTGGCATCCTTGACCAGGTCGAGGGTGAGCACGACGTTCATCGGGCTTTCGATCGCCGTGCCGCAGACCTCGCCGTCGCCCTGGGCAGCATGGGTGTCGCCGACCGAAAACAGCGCCCCCGCCACCTCGACCGGCAGGTAGAGCACAGTGCCGGCGGCAAGGTCGCGGATGTCGAGATTGCCGCCGACGCGGCGCGGCGGCACCACCGAGTGGTGCCCCATCTCGGCAGGGGCGTTGCCGATGGTGCCGGCGAAGGGCTTCAGCGGCACGCGGCCATTTTTGCCGAACAAGGCCGGCTCGAGCGAGGTCGCGTCATATTTCCAGATGGTCAGCGCCGGCTCGGTGAAGTCGTCGGCGAGCAGGCCAAAACCCGGAATGTTGGCCGTCCAGCCGAAGCCGGACGGCTTGAACGCCTCGATCGTCACCTTGAGCGCATCGCCAGGTTCTGCGCCCTCGACGAAGATCGGCCCGGTCACCGGATTGATCTGGTCGAAGTCGAGTTTGGCGATGTCGCCGACGGTGCTTTGGGCTGTGAGCTGGCCGCCCGAGGAATCAAGACATTCGAACTCGATCGTCGAGCCGGGCGTCACCCGATCGGCCGGGGCAAAGGAATTGTCCCAGCCGAAATGATGATGGCGTCCGTGGATGGTGTAGTTGCAGTTATTGCACATCGTTCACATACACATAGTCGTAGTTGATCGGGATATGGACCGGGTCGACATACAGCTTGTCGTCGCCGCCCATGCGCGGCGACTTCATGGTGAAGCGCTGCTCGTTGAAGACAGGTGCCCAGGGTGCGTCGGCCATGACCTTGGCGTAGATCTCGCCCCACAATTTGGCGCGTTCCTCGGCCTTGGCCGGATCGACGATCGAATCGGCGGCTGCCGCCTTTTCGTCGAGCTCCTTGTTGCAGTACCAGGCCCAGTTCCAGCCGCCCTGCACCGCACCACTGCAGCCGAGGATCGGGCCGTAGAAGTTGGACGGATCGGGGAAGTCGGCAATCCAGGCCATGCCGCCCGACCAGATCATCGGCGCGCCGCCCTTTTCGCCGCCGGCGGCAATGACATTGGCCTGGGCCAGCGACTGGATCGCCGCCTTGATGCCGATCGCCGCCAGATCCTGCTGGATCGCCTGGGCGATGCGCGGGTTGGGATCGGTGTTCATGACGAACAGTTCGGTCTCGAAGCCTTGGGGATGGCCGGCCTCGCCGAGCAGCGCCTTGGCCTTGTCGACATCATAGGCATAACCGGCAAATGCCTTGTCATAGCCGGGCATCGACGGCGGCAGCGGCTGGTTGGCAGGCACCGCGCGGTTGTTGATCAGCTTGACGATGCGGTCCTTGTTGATCGCCATGTTGACGGCCTGGCGCACCTTGACGTTGTCGAAGGGCGGCATTTGGGTGTTCATGGTGACGTAGCCGGTCTGCAGCTGGCCGCCTTCGACGACACGCGCCTTCTGCTCGGGATCGGCCATCACCTCCTGGAACTTGGCCGGCGGAATGCCGTCGCCCGGAACGTCGACCTCGCCATTCTGCAGGCGCAGAAGGGCGACGATCGGCTCCTGGCCGATCTCGAAGGTGATCTTGTCGATATAGGGCAGGCCCTTGTGCCAGTAGTCGGCGTTGCGCTCGAACACCAGGCGCTGGCCGAGCGTCCACTCGGCCATCTTGTAGGCGCCGGTACCGACAGGGTGCTTGCCGAAATCGGCGCCGTATTTCTCGACCTCCTCCTTCGGCACGACATGGCTGAAATTGATCGCCATGACATGCAGGAAGGTGGCGTCGGGCCGCGACAGCTCGATCTTGACGGTCGAGGGGTCGACGACGGTCACGCCCGACAGGCTTTCCGACTTGCCGCCGGCGACATCGTCATAACCGTTGATCGAGGCGAAGAAGCCGGCGCCCGGGCTCTGCGTCTTGGGGTTGGTGACGCGGTCGAGCGAATATTTGACGTCGTCTGCCGTCATCTCGCGGCCATTGTGGAATTTCACCCCCTTGCGCAGCTTGAAGGTGAAGGTCTTGCCGTCGGGCGAGATCTCGTAGCTCTCGGCGAGTTCTGGGCGCAGCGTGGTGGTGCCGGGCTCGTAATCCATCAGACCGTCGAACAGGCTCTTGATCATCGACCAGTTCTGCCAGTCATAACCGATCGCCGGGTCGAGGGTGGCGACATCGTCCTTGTAGGTGATGGTGATCGCGCCGCCCTGCTTGGCCTTGGGATCGAGCGTTTCCTGCGCGCTGGCCGAGGCCAGGCCGAGCGCCAGCACAAGCGCCGACGCGGCGACCGTTGATGTCAAATAATGTCTCATCCGAGGTTCCCTTCTCTTTGTTTGTTGTCGTCTGTCTGTTGGCAGTCTGGATCAGCGCAGCTTTATGCGCGGATCGATGAACGGGGCGACGATGTCGGCGAGCAGATTGCCGAGCACGATGGCGCAGGCCGACACCAGCGTGACGCCCATGATGATCGGGATGTCGACACGCTGGATCGCCTGCCAGGCGAGCTGGCCGATGCCGGGCCAGCCGAACACGCTTTCGACCACCACGATGCCGCCCATGAACAGGCCGATGTCGATGCCGATCATGGCTATGACAGGCAGGATGGCGTTGGGCAAAGCGTGGCCGAACAGCACGGCGCGCTGGGCCAGGCCCTTGGCGCGGGCGGTGCGGATATAGTCCTGGCGCAAAACGTCGATCATCGACGAGCGCATCATGCGCGAGTACCAGCCGGCGCCGAGGATGCCGAGCGTCAGCGACGGCAGCACCATGTGGCTGAAGGTGCCGTAACCGCCGATCGGAAACCAGCCGAGCTTGACGGCAAAGACGTAGAGCAGCAGCAGGCCGACGACGAATTGCGGCGCCGACACGCCGATGAAGGAGCCGACCATCAGCGCCTGGTCGGTGGCGCTGCCGCGCCTGACGGCGGCCACCAGGCCCATGCTCAGGCCGATGACCAGCTCGCAGACGATGGCGCCGACCATCAGAAGCAGGCTGGCCGGCAGGCGCGCCACGATCAGCTCGCTGACCTCCGAACGCTGGATGTAGGAGCGGCCGAGATCGCCGCTGACGAGGTTGGTCAGATAGCGCCAGTATTGCACCGCGAAGGGCTGATCGAGCCCGAGCTGCTGGCGGATGCTCTCGACAGTCTGCGGCGTGGCGCTGCGGCCGGCGATCTGGCGCACCGGATCGGCCGGCAGCAGATAGAGCAGGGCAAAGGTGATCAGCGACACGCCGAGCAGGATCAGGGCGGCCTGGATCAGCCGGCGGGTGAGATAGGCGATCATGCCCGGCCTCGCTGCGTCGGGTCGAGAATGTCGCGCAGCGCATCACCGACGAGGTTGAAGGCCAGCGCCAGGGCCAGGATCGCCGCACCTGGGAAGAACACCAGCCAGGGGGCTGCCTGGAAATAGGTCTGGTTCTCGAAGATGATGTTGCCCCACGACGCCGTCGGCGGCTGCACGCCGATGCCGAGATAGGACAGCGTCGCTTCCAGAAGCACCGTCGTCGAGATGCCGAGCGTGCCCCAGACGATGATGGTCGGCAGAAGATGCGGCAGGATGTGGCGGAACAGGATGCGCAAGGTGCCGGCGCCGATGGTGCGCTCGGCGTCGATGAACTCACGTTCGGCCAGCGAGCTGGTTTCGGTGAAGACGATGCGCGCCGTCTGCACCCAGTTGACCAGCGCGATCACCATGGCGACGATCCACAGGCTGGGCTGGAACACGGCGGCCAGGCAGATGGCGAGCAAAAGGGCCGGAAAGGCCATCATCAAATCGGTGAAGCGCATCAGCGCTGCCCCGACAAAGCCGCGGAAATAACCGGCGGTGATGCCGACGAGCGTGCCGATCAGGAGGGCAGCGCCATTGGCGACGATGCCGATAATCAGCGAGGTCCGCGCGCCATGGAGAATGCGGGTCAGCAGGTCCCGGCCGAGCAGGTCGGTGCCGAGCCAGAAGGTGGCGCTGGGCGGCAGCGGCGCGCCTTCCAGCGTCAGCCCGTCGAACATCTGCTCGTTGGGGTCGTAGCCGGTGAGATAGGGCGCGAGCACCGCACCTGCGACGGTCAGCGCAATGATCACCAGGCCGGTCAGCGCCAGCGGCCGCCTGACCAGGCGGCGCCAGACACCGGCGCGCGGCCGGGCTGGCACAGTGATGGCTGATACCTCAGGCGCGATGGGACTGGTCAACGCCGGCCTCCTTTTCGGTCAGGGCGACGACACGCCGGGCGGCGTCCTCGAGGCTGACCTGCCAGTTCATGGCGAGCGCGCGCAATTGCGCATAGGCGCGTTCGTCGTCGACGCCGTCCTGGCCCGACAGCGCGGAAACAGCGCGGACAATGGTCTGGCGTTCGGCGACACGCTGCTGCAGTGCCGTGATCTCGTCGGCCAGCTGCCGGCGCGCGGCAAAACTCTGGCGGGCAATCAGCAGCGCGCTGTAGACGCCGGCATTGCCGACCGGCTTCAGCAATTGCGCATCGGCCTTGTGCGCCAGCGCCCATTCGATGCGGCCCGGCGCTTCCGAACCGATCAAGGCGATGGTCGGCATGGGGGCGGCACCCCTTGGCCATGGAAACTGCTGGTCGAAGCCGAGATCGACATCGAAAAAGACGAAGTCGGCGGCCAGCGCCTCGGCCGGCAGCTCCGGCCAGCAGTCGACAACCTCGAGGCCGATCGCCTGGAGCTGGCGTGATATCGCGCTGACGGTTGCATGCGGGCGGTGCAGCACGAATGCCCTGGCGCCGCCGAGATTGGGGATGTGCGCGGCCCGGCTCATGATACGACCTTGAGCCGCTGGCGGCCGAAGGTCCTGGCCCGGTCGTAGCGCGAGAGATAGGGGTCCGGCGCCACACGTTCGATATGGCTGACCCGTTCGAAGCCGAGCCCCGAGATGCGGCCGATCTCGACCGGCAAGGTGGCGTGCTGGGTCTGCGGGTCGACGGTGATGCTGCCGAAGGGCGTGGCAAAACTGGTCCCGGCAAAGGCTGTGGACAGTTCGGCGAAGCCGGCAACAGGGTTTTGCGCCAGCACCTTGGCCAGCACCATGACCGAGGCGTAGCCTGAGGCCTCGAAGGACGACGCCGGCGTCTCGTCGGTGGCGGTGGCGGCATTGCGGAAATAGGGCCCGACCGAGAGGTGGCCATTGCCGGCCGCACCGATTGCCGGCAGCTCGGCCTCGGTCAGGTTGCAGGACAGGATCGGACAGCACTCGGGCCCGAAATGCGGGTCGTCGCGGGCGAGATCGGCGTAGGCGGCGAAAAAGGCGTAGGACGAGGTGCCGATCAGATTGTTGAGGATGAAGGACGGTTTTGTCGCTTTGATCTCCTCGATCAGCCTGGAGACGTCGGTCTCGCCGATCGGCAGGTAACGCTCGCCCAGAACCTTGCCGCCGGCGTCGGCAATCAGGTCGCGGGCGACACGGTTGGTCTCCCAGCCCCAGATGTAGTTGGAGCCGAGCAGGAAGCCGTTGGCGCCGAAGCGCGGCACGACATGGGCCAGAAGCGGCACCAGATGCTGGTTCGGGCAGGCATGCATGTAGACGACATGCTCATTGGCCTCGAAACCTTCATAAGGGCAGGCATACCACAATGCCGCGCCTGACTTTTCAAGGACGGGAATGACCTCCTTGCGGCTCCATGACGTCACGGCGCCGACGACATGGCGCGCGCTGCTCTGGCGCAGGATCTCGTCGCAGAGCGGCGCGTAGCGGTCGATATTACCGCCGGGGTCGCGCTCGACGGCAACGAGCTCGATGCCGCTTGCGGGGTCGGCATTGATATCAGCGATGGCGCGCATGGCACCCGCATGGCAGGCATTGGCGACCAGCTGATAGCTGCCCGAGCGCGAATAGAGCACGCCGATTTCGATGCGCGACTTCAAAAATTCCTCCCAAAAACAAAAATGCCCCGCAGCCGCCGCCGGGAGGCGAGGCATACGAGGCATGTTTGCCACCCGGCAGTCGGGGCCGGTATTTGCGGTCAGCCTAGCCTGTCGCGCTCTTCAGTCAAGGGGGGCAGATGCGAATGCATGGATCCGGGCGAAGGCATGGACAGGCGTCGTGTCATGTCAGATCTGGTGGCCGACCAGCGCCAGGCCGAGCCCGACAAGGATCGTGCCGCAGGCCTTGGGCACGATCCAGCCGGCTTCGCCCGATGCGACACGGGCGAGGGTGACCGAAGCGATGCCGACGGCGGCAATGTCGGCGACTGAGAACACTAGGTTGACGAACATGCCGAGCAGCAGGAACTGCAGCCACACCGGCAAGGCGGCCGCCGGATCGACGAATTGCGGCAGGAAGGTCAGGAAGAACAGGGCGGTCTTGGGGTTGAGGATCTCGACGATGATGCTGTCGCGCAGGCTTTGTGACGCGAGGTTGGGCGATGCCGGGCTGGCGACGTCGCCATGCGACTTGCCCCAGCCCATGAACATCTGAAGGCCGAGCCAGACCAGATAGGCGGCCCCGGTTAGCTTGATCGCCTCGAAAAGCATCGGTGCCTGCTCGATCAGCGAGGTCAGGCCGATGGCCGCGGCGAAGATGTGGACGTAGCAGCCGATATGGACGCCAAAGGCCGCCATCAACCCGGCCCGGCGGCCGAGCGCCACCGTCTGTGCCGTCATGTAGAGGATTGCCGGTCCCGGCATGCAGGCAAAGGCGAGGGTCGCCAGGGCAAACGGAATCCAAAGTTCCAGCGATGGCATGACGGCTCCTCCCCAATGATCCGATCGCTGGCCCGATGACGCGATCGCCAAATGACGCGATGGAAGGGAGGAGTAGGCTCGTCGCTGACGCGAAGACATACGACAGATGCCGTATTTAGAGCGCGCCCGGCCTTGGCTAAAGTGCTGATGGTTAAAGAGATATTGACGTGATGCCGGGCGCCGGCAGGGCGCTGCGCGGCAGCCTTCAGGCTGTGGGCAAACCCAGGCGAACCGCATAGGCGGTCAGTTCGGCGGCACTGTGGAGATTGAGCTTGCCCATCAGGTTTTCGCGGTGCTTGCGCACCGTCAGCGGGCTGATGCCGAGCCGCTCGGCGATTTCGCGCGCCGTCAGCCCCTGCGCCACCAGTGCGAGGATTTCGCGCTCGCGCCGGGTCAGCGGCACCGGCGACAGGATGTCGGGCACCGCGTGCTGCCTGCCGCTGCCGGACGCCTCGCCGACGGCGAAACGCACTGTGCGGGCAAGGTAGGTGCCGCCTTTCCCGATTGCCTCGATCGCCTCGCCGAGTTCCTCGGGGTCGCCGTCCTTGGTCAGGTAGCCGCTGGCGCCGGCCTCGACTGCGGCGCGCACCGTGCGCGGCTCGATATTGGCGGTCAGCACGATGATCTTCAGCCTGGGCACGAGCTCCCTGATGTCGGAGATGAACTGGATGCCGGCAACGCCGGGCATGCCGAGGTCGAGCAGCAAAATGTCGGCGCGGGTCTTTGTGACCTGTTCCAGCAAGGCCTCGCCATCCGCGGCTTCCGCCACCACCGACATGTTGTCCATCGTCGAGATCAGCATCTTCAGCCCTTCGCGCACCAGCGCGTGGTCGTCGGCGAGGATGAAGGTGAGAGGGCGGTTCATGTGGTCACCATTCATGATGAAGCGATGCGAATCGGCAGAACGCCAACTTATGGGAAATAAATTGTCGGTAGATCAACAGTCCCTGATGAGGAAAGCTTATGCGATCTTCATCCGGTACTTCAGGGGAATCGGATGCAGGAAGACAAGATACGCCAGGCTCTGGTCGAGCTTCTCTATCGCAATTCATATGGCGTGGTCATTTCCAACATCGTCATTTCGCTCGCCGCCGTCTATGTCTTGCGCAGCGGCATTTCCACGCCATGGCTGGTGGGATGGCTCGGCACGCTCTATGCGCTGACGGCGCTGCGCGTTTTCGCCTCCCGCCGCTTCTTCAGCCGGCCGCGCGATATCAGGACGATCATGCGCTGGGCCTGGCTGGCGGCCGCCTTTTCCTGGGTCTCGGGATTGTTGTGGGGCATGTTCGGCTGGGTCGGCTTCCTGCCGGAAGCGCCGCTTCTTCTGTCCTTCACCGTGGTGGTGCTGACCGGCCTGGTCTGCGGCACGGTGCCGTCGCTTTCGGCCTTTCCGCCGGCGCTGATCGGCTCGATCCTGGCGACGGTGCTGCCGGTCGCCGCCCGCGTCATCACCAGCGGCAGCGCGATTTCGGCGGGTTTTCTGTTCCTGCTCGTCTCGCTCGTGGTGATCAATTTCTACTATTGCCGCATCACCTACCGCATGTTGCGCGAGACCATCAGCCTGCGCCTGGAAAATGAACGGCTCGTCGAGCATCTGCAGGAGGAGCGCGACCGGGCGCAAACCGCCGACCGCGCCAAGACCCGCTTCCTCGCCGCGGCCAGCCACGATCTGCGCCAGCCGATCCATGCGCTCAGCCTGCTGGTGTCGACGATTGCCGTGCTGGCCAAACGCGGCAACGTGCCGGCCGAGCAGGCGCGCGGCCTCGCCGGCCGGGCCAAGTCGATCATCGGCAATCTCAGCGGCCTGCTGAACGCGCTTCTCGACATCTCCAAGCTCGATGCCGGCATCGTCACGGTTGCCCGCGAAACCGTGTGCCTGCGCGAACTGTTGCGCGATTTCCGCGAGGAGTTCGCCACCGAGGCCAAGGAGCGTGGCCTGAAATGGCGGGTGGTCGACAGCAGCCTCCTGGTCGAAAGCGACCCGATGATGCTGAAGCGCGTGCTGACCAACCTGGTCACCAACGCCTTCCGCTACACCAGGCAGGGTGGCGTCGTGCTCGGCTGCCGCAAGCGCGCCGGTTGCGTCGAGATCCAGGTCTGGGATAGCGGCCCCGGCATTCCAGACGACCAGCAGGCAGCGATCTTCGAGGAATTCGTGCAATTGCAGAACCCGGCGCGCGATCGCACGCAAGGGCTCGGCCTCGGCCTCGCCATCGTCCGCCGCACCGCCGGCTTGCTGAAGCATCCGCTGAGGCTGGTATCCAGACCGGGGCGCGGTTCGATGTTTTCGATCACCGTGCCGGAAGTCCGCGCCGCGAAGGCGCCGGTGCCGCCGCGCGAGACGCGGACTGAAGCCCTGACCGGCGGCATCATCGTCGTCGAGGACGAGACCGACATCCTCGAGGCGATGGAGCAGCTTTTGACCATCGAGGGCCACAGCGTCTATGCCGGACGCTCGGCGGCCGAGGCCCAGGCGGTGCATGCGGCCGCCGCCCTGCGCGGCGCGGCATCGGTCGACCTGATCATCTCGGACTACCGGCTGGCCCATGGCGCCACCGGGCTGGAAGCGATCCGCATGCTCAGCGCCTATCTCGGCCGCAGCGTGCCGTCGATCATCGTCACCGGCGACACCTCGCCGTCACGGCTGAAGGAGGTCAGCGCCGGCGGCAGCCGCATCCTGCACAAGCCGATCTCGGAAGCCGAGCTCAGCCAGGCGATCCAGGCGGCGTGGGCCGACGGCGGGGCGGTGACGGCGGGGGAATGAGCCTGGCTGGCGGAGCGTGGGCTCTCCGCTTCGTCAATCCAGGGGCGACGTTCCTGTTGGCTCGAGACAGGCGTTGGAGAGACCGGCAACGCCTGCGCATTCGTCATCCCAGGGCGGAGCAGGAAGCGTAGCGCATGGCGTAGACCCGGGGCCATGCCGTGAAGGTGAGGAATGTGGGGTGGGCAGAAGAAAGAGCACTTGTCCGCTCGCTTGAACACAGTTGCCATGCGGTGAGGGTGGTGGGTGGAAGAAGGAATGCGCGTCCTGCCCCGCTTGAGCCCGGCGGCAATTTCACGGCATGGATCCCAGGGTCTCCGCGACGGAGCTGCGCTCCTGCTTCGCCCTGGGATGACGAAATGGTGGGCTCCCGACATCACCACCCAAGCCCACGAAACAGCTCGTGCCATTCGGGATTGGTCTTCTCGATCAGCTCGACCTTCCACTGGCGTGGCCAGCGTTTGAGCGATTTCTCGCGCTGGATGGCGTCGCGGATGTCGAAGTGCTCCTCGTACCAGACGAGGCGATGTACGCCGTAACGCGCGGTGAAACGAGAGCCCTCGCTTGCCTTGTGTTCCGGCAGACGGCGCGCGAGATCGTTCGTCACGCCGATATAGATCGTGCCGCCCTTCTGGCTGGCGGTCATGTAGACATATCCGGTCATCGCGAGAGATTATTCGCGGCAGGGTTGCACGCAAGGCCTGCCACATGGGCGCACGCCCCGCAGTTGAACCCCACCTGGCGACGGCCCACCCCTTCGTCATCCCAGGGTCGCCGCGTCGCTGCGCTCCTGCTTCGCCCTAGGATGACGAAGCGGAGAGGCCGCTCGCGGCAACCGGCTCACCACCTAAGCCCGCGACGACGCCCCCGCCCTTCGTCATCCTAGGGCGAAGCAGGAGCGAAGCTCCGTCGCGGCGACCCTAGGATCCATGCCGTGACCTCGCGGCCGGGCTCAAGCGGTCCAGGACGCGTGCCCTTTCTGCACCCTGCATGCCGTTCGTCACCCTCACGGCATGGATCCTAGGGTCAAGCCCTAGGATGACGAATTGGAGAGGCCGCTCGGCAGGCCAAGACCACCCAAGCCAGCGGCGTCCACGCCGTCCTGCGGCGGGGCAAGGCACGGTCAAAAACAATCCGGGCGCCGTCGGGTCTCGATGGTCGAGACCGCAACGGCGCCCGGTTGGCCTCAGGAGGCGATGGCGACGGTTCTGATGCGCGACGACAGCGCCCAGAACAACAGGAAGCTGCTGGTGACGGTTGCCGGCGCCGACAGCAGTTCGAGGTTGGGGATGGCGAGCAGGATGATGCCGATGGCCACAGCACCGAACCAGGCGACCATTCCGGGCGCGTAATAGGCAGGGAAATCGTCGTCGGGACGGGCGCTTTCCTCGCCGCTGCCGTCATGCTGTCCGCACATGATATAGGCCAGCGCCACGCCGACCCAGGCGACGACGAAGATGCCCTGATAGGCGAGTGCGACGAGCAGATACTGGAAGATGTCGGCCAGCATCACGACATAGACGATGACGCCGACAATGATCGCCCAGACATATTTCGGCATCTCCAGCTTGAACACCAGCCGGAAGAACGCCTGCATGTTGACTGTCGACAGGTAGAAGTTGGTGGTGTTGATGCGCGTCTGGCTGATCCAGACGAACAGCAGGCCGAGCGCGCCCATCATCACGATCAGCGCCTTGACGACCGACACTTCCGAGGTTGCGCCCTCGAGCGGGATCGTCTGCACCAGGAAGATGCCGACCAGGCCGTTGACGAAATAGGTCAGCGTGTAGAAGGGCAGGCCGAAATTGAACACGGCGTGGTAGGTCTCGTCCTCCTTCTTGCCGAAGCGGGCGAAGTCGAAGGTGCACATCATCATCCACCAGACGCCCATGAAGGCGATGAAGACGTTGATCCAGCCATAGGGCGGGGCGCCGCCATCAGGCGTCATGGTCAGCCAGGCGTTGGAATAGCCGTAATGCGAGATGGCATAGATCACCGTGCCCATCAGGCCGACAAGATAGAGCGGCAAAAGATAGCCGTTGAACTTGTCGAGCCAGTGCTGGACGCTGCCGAGGATCAGCGGCACGCTGTAGATGCAGACGATAAGCGCTGCGACCGCGAAGGTCAGGCCTTCGAAATAGTAGGTCGCCGCCGTGGCGATGACCGAGCCTTCGAACACGGCGTAATAGATGCTCGACACCGCATAGATGAAGGTGGCAATCGCCGAGCCGTAGCGGCCGAACAAGAGCCTTGAAAATAGCGACACCGACAGGCCGCTCCTGATCGCGTAGCGGGTGATGACCGCATTGATCGCCGAGTAGGAGATAACAGTCAGTATCAGGCCGATAATCGTATTGGCGGTGCCATAGATCTCGGCGAGCGTCGCCGAGATGATGAGAAAGAACATGGCGCTGCAGATCGCCCAGAAGGCCATCGTCAGATTGAGCTTGGGCATGCGGCCTTTGGGTGGGACGGGCCGTTGCGAATAGTCGAGTTCCCCTGCGACATCGAGACTTCCAGACATGGTTCATCTCCGAATTTTTGTTTTTTGGCAGATTCTTGATTCTTGATATGCGAACCCCGTTGGCGAAGAAGGCAGCAAGCCTGCTGGAGCCTGCTGCCTTCCCTTGATCAGGCGACCTTCAGGGTCGCGTTGGCGGCCTGGCCCGATGCCGTCCAGTAGGGAACCGTCCGCCGCTTCAGCATCTCGCGGAACTCGGCGGTGGTCTTGGCAAGAAGCTCGCCCGAGCCCCAGTCGACGATGACGCCGTATTGCCGGATCAGGTCGAGCATGTTGAGCTTCTTGTCGCGATAAAGGGCGGCGATCTTCTCGGCGTCCTCGTTGAGCCAGTCCTTGCGGTGGCTGGCGATGCGCGCCCGTTCGGCCAGCGTGGCGTTCTCGTCGATCCTGTATTGGTCGAGATCGAGATCGACGACATGGACGACGACGCCATAGTCCTTCTTCGCCCGCTCGACCGAGACATAACCTTCGACCACGTCGCTGAGCACGCTCTGGATATCGCGCTTGAGCGGATCGCCGAGGCCGCCGCCGCCGGCCGAGGGCCGCTGCACGGTGTCGCCCTGCTGCAGCGGCACGCCTGAAAACAGCGAGCCGAGATAACGCTCCTTGTCCTGGCCGGGATTGACCCAGACGCCGTGCGGGATCGACGGCAGGCCGCCCCACAGGCCCCAGGTGATCGAGCGCTCGCGGTCGCAGCAATAAGACACCACGGTGCGTTCGCAGGCGTAGAGCGTGCCGCCCTTCTGGACGCCGAGGCCGCCGCGGAATTCGCCGGGGCCGCCGGAATCGACCATCAGCTCGTGGCAGGTGGTGAGAACGGGCGACAGCCGCTCCTGGCCTTCGAAGGGCTGGGTGCCGAGCTGGACGCCGAACACCGGGCCGGTTGCCGCCCAGCCGTCACGGCCGTTGCGCGCGCCCCAGCCGCCGACCATCCAGTCGTACCACATGAAGTAGGGCTTGCCTTCGTGACGCGTGTCGCGGCCGCCGATCAGCAGATAGTCGAGGTTGAAGGTGCAGGCCATGGCGCGTTCCGGCAAGACCTCCGCCCAGAGCTCGAACACCGCGTTCATGATCTTTTCGAAGGGACCGGAGGCGAAGCCGGCGACCGGGGTCGGCCATTCGGCATTGACCACCGAGCCGAGCGGTCCGGCATCGACCGTCACCACCCGGTAGAAGCCGGAGTTCATCGGAATGTCGGGCGACTGCATCTTGGTGCCGGCGACGACGGCGGCGAAGGCGCCGCCATAGCAGCAGTTGAGGAACGAGCCGACCGTCTTGGGGTGGGAGCCGGTCAGGTCGTAATGGACCCGGTCGCCGTCGATGGTCATCTTGACCTTGATCGGCACCAGCCCTTCGCCCTCGTCGGGATCGACGTCGATATAGTCGATTGTCTCCCAGGTACCGTCGGGCAGCTCGGAGATGCGCTGGCGCGTCATGTCCTCGACATAGTCCTGGACCTCGTTGAACGACTTCTTGATCGTGTCGACGCCATATTTGTCGCACAGGCGCTGGATCTCGCGCTCGGCCAGGCGGCAGGCTTCGGCCTGGGCCTGGAGGTCGCCGATGATGTCGCTGGGCGCACGCGTATTGTGGGCGATCAGCTCGGCGACGTCGGAGAGATAGACGCCCTTGCTGTAGACCCGGACCGGGGTGATGCGCAGGCCTTCGGCCATGTGGTCGAGTGCGTTGACGTTGAACGAGCCGGGCACGGCGCCGCCGACATCGGCCCAGTGGCCGTTGGCCTGGGCGAAGCCGAGCAGCTCGCCCTTGTAGAACATCGGCGCAAACAGGCGGGTGTCGTTGAAGTGGGTGCCGCCCTGGTAGACGTCGTTGATGACGAAGACGTCGCCCGGGTGCACGTCATGGCCGAACTTCTTGATCACCGCCTTGGCGGTCAGGTGCAGCGTGCCGACGTGAGCGGCGATGTCGCCGCTGCCTTGCATGATGGTGTCGCCGGTCGGGTCGCAGAGCGCCGAGGAGAAGTCGCGGGAGTAGATGACGAAGGAGTAGCAGGTGCGCAGGATCTGCTCCGCCATCTGGTCGACGATGTTGACATAGGCGTTCTTCAGGACCTCGAAGGTAACCGGATCGAGCGTACGGCGATCTTTTCTAGGTGCCATTTCCAATCTCCAATTCAGAATTTGCGTGAGGGCTAAAGCTCGGTCGTTCAGGACTGCTGCGGGACGTGCATCCTGATGATCAGGTACTCGTCCACTTCGGCCTTGATCCCGGGCGGCACGACGATGGTCGAGTCGAGCTGGTCGATGATGGCGGGGCCGGCGACGACGGCGCCCGCATGCAGGGTCGAGCGGTCATAGACCGGGGTCTTGATGCGCTCCGGCGCTTCGTCGAAGCGGACCAGGCGTTCGCCGACGGGGGCGGGCAAGGGTGCTGTGCGCAGTTCGTGCCGGGCGAGCTCCGCCTTGCGGTTGAGGCCGGTGGCCTTGACCTGGATGCGGCACACCTCGACCGGGGCGTCGGGCCGCGAATAATTGTGCTCGCGGCCATGCTCCTCGTGGAACTGCCTGACCGCCTCGTCGAGATTTTCGATGTCGGCGCTGACCGGGATCGACATCGAGCGCCACTGGCCGAGATACCGCATGTCGATGTAGCGCTGGAACAGCATCTGGTCGGGCGAGATATCCTCGCTCAGCAGGCGGTCGTGGCCGTCTTCTTCGAGCAGGCGGAAGGCGCTGTTGAGCTCGGCCATGTCGATGTCGCCGACCGTGTCGGTGTACATCTGGGTGATGTCATGGGTGATGTCGACGAGCAGGCAGCCCATGGCCGAGGTGACGCCGGGATTTGGCGGGATCAGCACCACGGGGATGTAGAGGTCGCGGGCCAGCGCCACGCCATGCAGGGCACCGGCGCCGCCGAAGGCGACCAGCGCGAAGTCGCGCGGGTCGTAGCCCTTGCGCAGCGACACCAGCCGCACGGCGTCGGCCATGTTGGCGTTGGCGACCTTGAGGATCGACAGTGCCGCCTGTTCCGCATCCATGCCGAACGGTTCGGCGATGACGCGGTTGATGGCGCTTTCGGCCAGCTTGACGTCGAGTTCGACCCTGCCGCCGGCGAGCTTGGTGCCGAGGCGGCCGAGATAGACATTGGCGTCGCAGTTGGTCGGCTCCGTGCCGCCCTGGTTGTAGCACACCGGTCCCGGCGTCGAGCCGGCCGATTGCGGTCCGTTGCGCAAGGCACCGGCCGCGTCGCGCCAGGCCAGCGAGCCGCCGCCGGCGCCGATGGTCAGGACCTCGATGCTGGGGAAGCGGATCGGATAGCCATATTCGACATGCCAGTCATTGGTGACGTGGAGATGGCCGTCGGAGCACAGGCTGATGTCGGTGCTGGTGCCGCCCATGTCGAGGCTGATCGAGTTCTTGTAGCCGGCAAGCTCGGAGATGAAGCGGCTGGCAATGGCACCCGCAGCGATGCCCGATGCCGCCAGACGCGCGGCAAATTTGGTGGCGCCCTTGGCGGTCATGACGCCGCCGCCGGAATGCAGCAAAAGCACGTCGCCGGCATAACCGCCGTCCTGCATGCGGCTTTCGAGCTCGGCGCCATACTGGCCGGCGACCGGTCCGAGCACGGTGTTGGCGACCGTGGTGTTGAAGCGTTCATGCTCGAAGATCTCGGGCATGATGTCGCTCGACAGCGAGATCGACACGCCGGGCAGTTCCTCGAGCAGGATGTCGCGCATGCGCTGCTCGTTTGCGGGATTGACGAAGGAATTGACGAAGCAGATGGCGACGTTGTTGACGTTGCGTTTTTTGATGACGCGGGCGAGCTCGCGCGCCTCGGCTTCATTGACGCCTTCGATGACCTTGCCCGAATAGTCGATGCGCTCCGTCACCACCAGGCGGTCGCGGCGCGGCAGATAGGGCGGGGCCATTTCCTTGTAGGTGTCCCAGAGATCGTCACGCGTGCCGCGGCGGATTTCGATGACGTCGCGAAAGCCCTTGGTCGTGACCATGATGGCCGGCGGGAAGCGGCGGGTGATCAGCGCATTGGTGGCAAGCGTCGTGCCATGCGAGAACAGGATGATGTCGCGCAGCGCGACGCCGCCCGCCTCGATGCCCTTGAGCACGCCGTCGATCGGGTCCGGCGTGGTCGGCGTCTTGGCGACATGGATCTTGCCGGAAGCCTCGTTCAGGATGCACACATCGGTGAATGTGCCGCCCACATCGCAGGCCACACGCACCGCAGTGCCAAATGTCTCTACCTTGTTCACGTCCAGTTCCTCCTCAGGCTGATGGGTGTTGTCGTGCTTCCGCCGGGCGGGGCCGTTTGGCACAGCTCCGCACGTCTGGAATCCTTGCGGAATCCCAGGGAATTCGGGGTGCGAGCGAGGTCAGTCGCTCGAAGCGGCAATGGGTATCGTCAGCGTCGTTGCTGTCTGCGCAGCCGAAGAGACGGGGCGCGCAGCGCACTGGTGGTAAAACGCAAAAAGGCTCCGGCGGAGATGAACCGCGGGAGCCTTTTTGCTCTGGTCTCAGCCCGCAGCGTCGCAGGCCTGATGTCGATGATCATCCGCAACTTCCCGATTTCTGTCAACCGGGATTTCGTCCGATCGGCGCAACATCAGGCAAAGCAACGTGTCTGGCGGTTTGTCGGCTCGCCTGCGAGCGTCGGACAGGCTTTGCCGGAACAGGGCAGTTGCCTGATATCGTTTGCCCAGGCGCAAGCGAGTTGACGGGGCAGGGCGCTTGAGGCACAGTTTACGCAAGGACAGCGATGTCCCGATCAGTCGAGCAAAGGCGCTTGCTGCGGTAACCCGCGCTGGGCGCTTTTTTTGTGTCGAGTTCGCGGATGAACAATCTGACGGAGTTGGCAATCGATGGCGACAAGAACCGAGGAGCCGATGAAGGTCGGCGTGTTGTTCTCTGAGACCGGCGTCACTTCGGTGATGGAACGCAGCATGCTGAATGCGACGCTGTTTGCCATCGACGAGGTCAATGAAGCAGGCGGCATCGACGGCCGTGAGCTTGTTGCCGTCCATTACGATCCGGGCTGCGATGCGGTTGCCTATCACCACCTCGCCAACCGCCTGCTTGTCGAGGACGGCGTCCGGATCATCTTCGGCTGCTACATGTCGAGCACGCGCAAGGCGGTGCTGAAGGCGGTCGAGCACCGCAACGGGCTGCTCTGTTATCCCGCGCAATATGAGGGCTTCGAATATTCGCGCAACGCCATCTATTGCGGTGCCGCCCCCAACCAGAACAGCGTCCAGCTCGGCGAGCATCTGCTCAATCATGTCGGCCAGCGCTTCTACATGGTCGGCTCCGACTATATCTGGCCGCGCGAGTCCGACCGCATCATGAACGAGATGTTGCTGAGGCATGGCGGCGAGGTGGCGGGCCGCGGCTATCTCAAGCTCGACGCCCGGCGCTCGGCCTACAAGCCGCTGATAGCAGACATCAAGCGCAAGCAGCCTGACGTGATCTTCTGCAATTTCGTCGGCGAAAGCATCGTCCATTTCTACCAGGCCTTCGCCGAAGCCGGCCTCGATGCCAGGGCGATGCCGATCGCCAGCCTGACCACCAGCGAAACCGACATCCAGGCGATGGGCATCGACGTCGGCGCCGGCCACATCACCTCGGCCAGCTATTTCCAGTCGGTCGGCGGGCTTGAGAACGAACGCTGCGTCGAGCGCTACAAGAAGAGGTTCGGCAGCGATGCGGTGACCAACATGTGCTGGGAGGCGGCCTATTTCCAGGTCCATGTCGTGGCCAATGCGCTGCGCAAGACAGGCACCGACGATGTCGAGACGCTCAGGCCGGCCATTCTCGGTTCGGAATTCGACGCCCCGCAAGGACGCATCCGCATCGACCCCGACAATGCGCATACCTATGTGTGGCCGCGGGTGGCGCGGGCGCGCGAGGACGGCCAGTTCGAGATCCTGTCGAGATCGGCAACGGCCATCCGCCCCGATCCCTATCTCGCCAGCTACAATCCCGAGGAATGGGGGGAGCGCCTGGCCATGCATTCCTTATGACCCGTGCTGGGAGGCAAGGGACTTCAGCGATGACCCTGTGCCGAGGGGCATGGGGACAAGAAACCGCCCGACATCAGGGCAAACGACACCCTGGGCAAGCGTTGTTGCCGACGACATTGCCGTAATGAGGACCAATGGTATCACGTAGCCCCCACGTGGCGCCGCATGACGGATCAGCGCCGATCCAGATCAAGGACATACGCTCGCTGCGTGTGCTTCTGCTGCAGCCCAAGAGCAGCGAGGGCGAGGAGCTTTGGCAGCACCTCAACCGCATCGGCTGCCAGGTCCAGACCAACTGGCCGCCGCCGGCGGAAATTCCTGCCAATATCGACGTGGTGTTCGCCTTCATCCGCCCGCTCGTCGAAGGCGGCATCAGCTGGAACTGGAACGCCGACGACCCGCCGGCGGTGCTGATCGCCATCGTCGACTATGAGAACCCGATCATCGTCGAGAAGGTGCTGCGGCTCAGGGCGCAGGCGGTGATCGGCCTGCCGCTCAGGACGTTCGGAATCCTCGCCAACATCCTTTTGAGCGTCAACAACCACCGCCGCGAAGAGCGGCTGCGCATCCGCGTCGAGCGGCTCTCCGCCAAGCTCAAGGCGCATCGCGACATCGACAAGGCCAAGGAGATCCTGATGGCCACCAATAAGGTGTCGGAGCAGGTTGCCTACGAGACCTTGCGCGAGCAGGCGATGAACAAGCGCACCACCATCGAGGCGATCGCGCTCGCCATCATCAACGCCAGCGACGCGCTCAAGCTGCCGGTGAAGGAGGCCGTTGCCTAGGCATCTCCGGGAGCGGGGCCGATGCACGCCGCGGTTGCTGGGGCCGGTCTGACATGCCGGCGGTGCGGGCCTGTGGCGCATTGCCGGCGCGCCGCCGTCGCGCTTGAGGCGATTCGCCATTCGGCCCGAGCCCGCGTGGCCCGTGACGCATGCAGTGCCGGCGCGCCGGAGCCCCCTCGACGTGTCCGCCCCGAGTCCCAGAGATCCACCCCGGGACGCCCCCCGGATGCCCCCCCGGATTCCCATTGACATGACCGGCTAAATCCCTGACGCTTCACCCCATCGCGCCCGCACCGATGCGGGCCGATGGCAGAGCAAAAAAGCTCCCGCGGGTCACCCCGCCGGGAGCTTTTTGCGTTCTGGATGCAACCAGGCGGGCCGCCTCGCGCCGCAGCCGAGGTCCGCAGACCACTGACGTCGCGCCGGCGTGCAAACGGGTGCCGGAATTAGGGGGCGGAGTTCGGGTCGGGCCGTCGCGACCGGCGGTCGTTGCGATAGGGCGGCAGACGCCGGCGACAGATGCCGGTGGCAGACGCCGGCGACAGATGCCGGTGGCAGACGCCGGCGACAGATGCCGGTGAAGGATGCCGGTGAAAGATGCCGGCAACAGGGAGCCGACGAGACCGGCGACATGGGCATTTCAGGAGGTGACGCGCATGACAATTTCAGGCCTCGACTTCGGCGGAGGCGACATGGCCGACGCGGCTCTGGCGTTGAACCAGGACCCGCACGCCCTGCGCGGCGCTGCCGGCAACCGGCTCGAAATGGCCATCGGCCGCGAGGTCAGGGCCTGCAGGCGAAGGCATGGCATGACCATCATCGAGCTGGCACGGGCCGCCGGCCTGTCGCTCGGCATGATGTCGAAGATCGAAAACGGCATCATCTCGGCGTCGCTGACCACGCTGCACCAGCTGTCGCGCGCCCTGGCCGTGCCGCTGAGCGTCTTGCTGAAACCGTCCGAGGAACTGCGCGACGCCAGGTTCGTGAAGGCCGGCTTGCCAACCGAGCGCTGCGGCACGCGCGCCGGTCATCGCCCGCTCGGCTATGTCGTCCCCGATGCCGCCGGTGTCTCGGTCGACCCCTGTCTCGTTTTCCTGACCGATGACGCCGACCGCCCCGCCTTGCGCCAGCATGCCGGCACGACATTCATCTATCTGCTGGAAGGCGAGATGGTCTGGCGCCACGGCATGGAGCTTTACCGCATGGCCCCTGATGACAGCCTGTTCTTCGACGCAGCCGCCCCGCACGGCCCCGATCAGCTGCTGACGCTGCCGGTGCGGTACCTGTCGGTCGCGTCATGGCGGCCGTCCAGAAAGGGCTGAGCGAGGGCCGGGCGCATTCCATTGCCCACGATTGAACTGGGCATGGCAGAGGCGCGAGGATGAGGAACCTGGGGCGGAAGCAGGAGAGCTTTCTGGACCGCTTGAATACAGTTGCCATGCCGTGACCTTGCCGCCGGGCTCAAGCGGTTGAGAACCAGTGCTCTTTCTGCACCCGCAGCACCGCACGGCCCCGAGCAGTTGCTTGAGCTGCCGGTGCGTTTCCTTTCGGTCGCGTCATGCCGGAAGGCAGGGACGGGCTGAGCGCTGGCCGATGTCGGCCGTTCCATCGCGCGCGATTCGCCTGCGCATGGCTGTGGCGTGATGCGCAAGGCCGTTGCCATCGCACGCCAGATGCCATGGGCGGACAGATCGATGTCCTGGGAAAAAGCTGTCGCGGGGAGAAAATGGTCGGAGTGGAGAGATTCGAACTCCCGACCCTCTGGTCCCAAACCAGATGCGCTACCAGACTGCGCTACACTCCGAAATCACATTTCGACGCCGTGCCTAGTGGCTTCCGCTCGACATGGCAAGGGCAAAAAAGCGGAAACCGGCTTTCGCCTTGCAGCAATGGCGATTGCGCAGTAAATGACGGGCGCATCTGGATGTCCGCGCTCGCTGCGGACTCACGAATGAGGGAATTAATGTCCGCGCGAATTTTCAGCCCTGCCAAGACCGCCATGCAGTCGGGCAAAGCCAAGACCGGGCACTGGGTGCTCGAATTCGACGCCGAGAAGCCGAAGAAGATCGACCCGCTGATGGGCTACACCAGCTCCGGCGACATGATGAGCCAGATCCGGCTGACCTTCGAGACCCGCGAAGAAGCTGTCGCCTACGCCGAGAAGGAAGGCATCGCCTTCCGCGTGCAGGAGCCGAAGGAAGCCAAGCGCCGGCAGATTTCCTACTCCGACAATTTCCGTTATGACCGCAGGACGCCCTGGACGCACTGACGTCCACGATCACGCCGGCCCCGCCGGCCAGCGGTCCCGTAGCTCAGCTGGATAGAGCACCGGCCTTCTAAGCCGATGGTCACAGGTTCGAATCCTGTCGGGATCGCCAATCTTTTCAATGTGTTAGCCTATCAAATAGATCGCCAGAAGGCAAGGATTCCTGCCGGTTTACATAGCGTTTGTCGAAAATGTTCGTCATGGGTTCTTCTCCATGCGGAGAATGACGGCATCGCTCGACTGTGCGGTTTTCGACGCTCGACGCCAAGATCGATGGCGTCAGCGGCACGCTCAACTGGATCGCCAAGCTGGTCATCAGCGGCATCATCCTGGCCATCGTCGCCTTCATGATGGGCGGAGGCTTCAAGCTGCCGTGATCAAAATGTATCGTTTGTATATGCCCCACTGACCTCGGCTGGCGAGGGCTTTTTGTTGTGACGTGGTCCTCCGGAATCGCCTATCAATGGTTGTGGTCGGGGCAACCTGAGGGGAGGTCCTTCAGCGTCGACTAGGGGGAAGAGAGAATGCGAAGACTTTTTGTCATGGCCACCGTGTTGTCGGTGGTCACTTCCAGCTCGTTTGCTGCCGGCATGGCCGTTTCCTTTGAATGGGGCCCAACCAAGAAATGCTTCGATTCAAAGTCCCCACCGATCGTGCTCTCGAATGTGCCAGAGGGAACGGTGAAGCTCGAGATCAAGATGATTGATCAGAATGCGAGCTACAATCATGGCGGCGGCAACGTAGCATTCAGCGGCCAGAGCCAATTGCCCTACGGCGCCTTCAAGTACAAAGGGCCTTGCCCACCTTCTGGTACACATTTCTACAAGATTACGGTGAAGGCGCTTGATGAGAGCGGCAAGGCTCTGGCAAGTGGGTCAGCGACCCGGCCATTCTCAAAGAAATGATCTCTAGCGCCGCAGGACACAATGCCCCGCCGCCGTAAGGTCGCGGGGCTTTCGCGTCTTGGCGAGACACCGCTCAACCGCATCGACGAGATCCTGTTCTATCTTGATGCCTTAATCGGCGTATAGCCGCTGCTGCGTGCTGCTTACGATCGTCGCCGGGTTCATTTCCTGTGGGCGAATGGCGGTTCGCGAGATCCCGCTGTACTATTTTGATGGCTTCGCTCGCTTTCCCTCATCGACCTTCTTTTCCCCGGTTTCCTTTTTCGGTGTCGCCGTCTGAAGATGCTTGGAAGCTTCGGTCCCCTTTTTCGAGAGCGAGTCCTTGCCGCCTGCCTTGGTCGTGGCCATTGCATTTGCTCCGGGTGAGAGAGAGGTTCGGCATTGGAACGTTGGCACCCACCGCAAGTTCCAACGGACAGCGGTTTTTGTCTCGGCGAGTCTGCGGAACCGAAACCGATCTATCGAATTGTGAGGATAACCCGGTTCGAGGCGGGTGACGTGGTGAACCCTTTCAACCACGTTGAGGGCAAAGGCCTGCCGAGGCAAAGCGGCGGGCCTTTGTCTCTGTGGACACGCTCCAAGCAACTCACGCTAGGCGTCTGATCCGGCCCTTATCGATACGAAATACACCATCTGCACCGCCCTGGCGTTCAAAGTCGGTTTGCAACTCATCCCACATACCAAGATGTCGGCCACAATCCTCACGCGAGATCGGGGAATCCGGCTGCACATCGTCAGGAATGCGCAGGCGAATGGTGCCGCAGTAAGGACATTCGAGTTTGTGATTGAGGTACTGAGCGTCGCCCATGGTCAGATCCTCCCGCTATGCCTAAATCGTATTCAGGCGAGGACGGATTTCAAGGGTCAAGGATTGCGAAAGCGGCCTGCTTGGTTGTTGCCAAGTCGGGCCGCCCGCATTGCGTGGTGGGGTGGGCATGGTTGCGGGCAACAGCCCAAGGGATGAGGGCGACCTAGCCAATGTGCGGTGCTGGCGTGCATTAGATCTTGGCATTCCGACCGGTTGGCTTTGATGTCTTTTTGCTGTCAGGCCGATGCCGCGGTCCGCACAAAAAGAAACCCCGGCGCTGAGCCGGGGTCAAAGAGCATGGATCAGTCCAAACTTCAAAACTTGTATGAGAGACCGACACGGACAGCATGGAACTGCGGGTCGTGATCATAGGTAAAGCCTGGGAAAGCGACCGCCGACAAATTGGAAACGCTTCCGAAGTCGGTATACCGATATTCCAAGCGGGTGGTGATGTTGTCGGTAACGGCATACTCAATGCCTGCGCCGGCCGTCCAACCGACTTTCGTCTCGTCAAACGATTCAAACGTCGTGTTGGCGCTGACGTAGGTATATTCGAGGTTGGCAAAAGCGGCGCCAACAGTGCCATAGACCAACAGACGCTCCATCGGAACGAAACCAAGTCGGCCACGAATGGACGCCTGCCAATTCATATCGAAGTCAGTGCCATTGCCGTTGTCGAGGCGGTATCCGCCATCGACAGCGGCGAACTCGAAATCGCCCTCGATACCGTAGACCACCTGTCCTGACTGCCAGTTGTAACCGGCGTGGACACCCCCAATAAAGCCATCGCTGTCGAGGTCTTCATCGAAACCAGTGGCGACGCCACCGAAGAACTCTTCGGTGTGGTCTCTACCCCACTGCCAACCGGCTTGAATACCGACATATCCACCCGTCCAGACAAAGCCTGCTGGGACGATAGGAGCAGGCTCTTCGACCACGACATCTGCCGCGTTAGCAGATCCGGCGATTGCCAAAAGAAAGGTAGTCGCGACAAGGAAGTTTTTCATCCAGGTACCCCCTCCAGTTAAGAGTTGCCTCAAGCATTACGTAGCGGAACTAATTTAGCAAACACAATCTACTTCGGGGCCTAACCTTTGGCGCTCCCTAGTTGCAATGCTGCAACTCATTTGGCTCGCTGAGGCAAAGCAGGGATGCGGCCAGCAATGGATTAGAAAATGGCGCGCCCGCCCGTTGCCGGAGGGTGGAATGAAGCGGGCGCCAGGCTCGGTTGCCGTCGGCGCCAGCGTGCCGGGGTAGACGTCACGGGACGCTTCGTTGAAGCCAGTCATGTCACGGCGGGTGCGGCGTCAATTGGGGCGGTGGTTTTCAACTGCCAACCGGCGCGCTAGGGCGGGGCATGAACGTCACTTATGATTCTGCAGCCGGCACCTTCACGATGGCGAATGGTGACTGGACAAACACCTATCCAATCTCGGACCTGCCGAAGTGGCTCGCATTTTACAGGAACCAGCAGGAGCTGTTTCCGCGCTATGCAGCGTCCTATCAAGGGTCAGTCGACGGCCTCGAAAAGCTGGCCGCGGAGCTTGGTTCCGACATGATGTGAATTGACTCCAAAAGGAGTTTGTTCCTATTTCGTTCTCATGCCGCAGCCGAGCCGAACCACACCCTTTCCGCTGTCCAAGCTGAACGATGCCCGCGATTTGGTCGAGGTTCGGTGCGCTATGCAGGCGAGCTCACGTCTATTACCCGACGGACCTGATCCAACTGTTCGGCGACGTTGACGTCGATTCTCTTTCCGGTCGGATGAAGTGTGAGAGTGTCCCCGGCGGCCATGGGTTCCTCAAGGTCGAGCGCGTTTTCTCCGGTTCCAGGGAGATGGTCGGGAAGAAGATCCGGCGGCTTGGGCCATGCGCATCATTCAGCTCATCCATGACCGTCATCATTGCGAGGATGTCGCACCAGCCGCGGCCACCACAAACAAGCACTCTCATCACCATCTCCTTGACCGTATCAGCGGGTAGGGCGGCACAACAATTCTGTAACTGAATCAGTGGGCCAGTTCATTTGGAAGTTCGGGCGGACGTCCTTGATTCCACAATGAATTTTGCGGATTTGGCAATCCTGTCGGGATCGCCACTTAATTCAATGGCTTAAGTCGCGCCAGGCTCGGCCGCTTGGACAGATCGCGTGTTACGATCTTATGGAGAGCGCTGAGGGTAGGTCGAATTCGAAGGCCGACACCGTGGAGCTTTTCAAGGCATCCTCCCTCATGTTTCGGGGCGGAAGCTTGCCGATAATCGCTCGCAGTCGACGGTGGCGCATATCAGCAACCGTCAATGTTCCGACAATAGGTCATTCTGGCGCCAAGTGCCCTTGGCGGGTCGATTGCGCCTAAAAGAGCGCAGCGATGGCGCCGGCTATTCCGAAGGCTGCCAATGCGAGGATGGCGATCGGATAAACGACAAACGCGGCAACATCGCCGCCAGGCAACGACGTTCGGAAGTTTGTGAGCACAGGCAACAGGGCAACCGCGAGCAGGATAAAAATCGCGCTGACCGACAAAGCCACTTAGCTCTCCTTCCTGTTGCAGCAGACGCGGCCACGTCATCGCAGCCGGAAGAGCGTTCTACAGCGCACAGTTCACGGCGACGATCACGTGCGCCACATCCTCGGCAGTCGCCGATCCTGTTGGCGTTCATTCTTCTGGGCAGCGGTCATCCCCAACGGAAAAGACCGCCCGGATGTTCCTCCCGATCCGGGCGGTCGCTTCAGGAGATCGCCTGCCGTCCTTCCATCTCCTGAAGTCTTATGTGCGTTCCGCACACCACGCTTCGGGCAGTGCACTTGGCTCGGCCATAGCTTGCCCCGTCTTAAGCGCATCCTCGAGGCAATCGGTGAAATACGCGGTTTCCGCAGTCGCCCCGAAGTGGTTGATGCGTATGCGGCCCTGGGACTTGCTCATGACGATGCCAACCATCCTCAGCCTTTCCTGCACGTCGCGATACTTCATCCCTCTCCACCCCCTTCATTTCACGTCAGAACACACGCCGGCCAACCTCCCTGGCGGCTGATATGAAGGCTCGGCGGGCGTCCGGGGGAGCCCGCAACCCATCGAGCACATCGCGACATATGCGAACGGCCGAACGGTATCGCGGGCCTGTGCAAGCCGGTCTTCGCAGTCGCAACCACTCCAGCGCTTCCCAGGCGGACGCTATCGTCCTGCGTCCGGCTCGGTTCTCGCGTGCTATCACCACCGGTGGGTTGAATTCCTTGTCCATGTTGAAACTCCCGGCGCGGGGCTATCCTTCGACCGCCGCCGAGGACGTCGTTTCGGGCACGCCGTCCATGGCTGCGAGCTTGTCAGCGCACATCACGGCAGCGCCTGCGACTTCCTCCGACCCGAACTGGCTCCAGCCGCCGTCTTTGACAAAGTCATCTCGTTGCCAGGAACTGAGAGCTTTCAGGTCGGTCAGTCTTTGGGCCGCATCGGTGCCACCGAGAAAGCGGTTCACACATTCCGTAGAGGCCAGTTCCGCCACGGCATCCCGCGCTGCCACCGTCGCCATAAGCCTCGCGGATCCGCCGGTAACCCAGCCTCCAGCAGTAAAACCGAATATCATGGTCAAAATAGCGCTGATCACAATTGACCAAGCCAAACTCTTCTTGCTTGGTCTGTAATCTGAAATCCTCTGATCCAAGGACTTCCGGTCATTGTTCGCCTGGTTCATTTCGGGCTCCTTCCGCATTGATTGCTGCGAGATTGAGCATTCACGAAGTGTAACACATTATTTCGATCTGTGGGGCCGCCCTCACGGGATCGTGAACAAGCGTTACTGTAGGGATATCATCAAGAAGTGAGCGTTCGCTTGGCGGCGCGCTCACTGGCCGCGCACGCGGCCCGCAACCTGCAGGCGCCGGCAGAGGCGGGCGCCAGAACCAGATGTCCGGGCGCCGCATCTTTCACCGGCGGCCAATCATGGCCATTTCGCGTGAAGGTGCGCGCCTGCCCCGTGGCGCGGGCCCATCCCGCGCCACTGACGCGACATGCAGATCAGTCGAGATGCTCCGGCATGTCTTTCAACTGGTCCTTCGTCCACGATGTCACCGCGTGGACCTCGCCATCCTGGTCGCGCATGAAATCGAGCTGGCTGACGGGCACCGCGACCGGTTTTGCCCCGATGCCGAGGAAGCCGCCGACATCGATGATCACCTGGGCCGTGCTGCCGGATCCGTGGACATGCGACACCGATCCGATGTCCTCGTCGTCGGGGCCATAGATGGTGGTGTCGGCAAGCAGATCGGGCGTGAGTTCGGCCTCGGTGAGGCGGACGTGATTGCTGTGGTCCATGACTGATCTCCTCTGGGGGGAATGGCGAAACCATCCAGTCGGCGATCCGTTCCGACAAACCCGCCGCGCGGCGGCAATTGTGATCGTGATGCGGCAGCTGCGGGTGTGCCGGCTCGCGGTTCGATCCGGGCGGGGCTCGGCTGGGTGCTCACCCAACGATGGAACTTCGGCGCTGTTGTCGGGTTTAGACACTGCACATGTAGCCGGTTTCGTCCCTTTCCCGGCTGCGCATCCCAGAACCTGACGGCCTGCCGACGGAGACGTGGGCAGGCCTTTCTTTTTGGTGCATCAGCGCTTCAGCTTGCGCTGAAGCTTTTCGACGTCCTTGTGGGGCGCGGTGTCGGGCTGGTTTTCGTCGGCGTCCGGATTGGCTGACGGGTCGTCCCGCGTGTCTCGTGTCGGTTTGTCGTTGCGCGTCGGTTCGTTCCTGGGCGTCGGTTTGTCGTTGCGCGTCGGTTTGTCCTGGGGCGTCGGTTTCACCCTGGGCGTCGGATTGTCCGGGGGCAGTGCCGGCCTGGGTTCGGCTGGGCTTTGCCGCGTTGCTGTCTTGGCCATGGTGGGTCTCCGTTTCCTGTCAACAACCCGCCGTGCTCAGCTAGGGTTCCCCCACGCAGCGAAGGATGCCGCCCGGCTCAAAAAATGTGCGTCTGTAAAAGAGGCCCGTCTGGTTGCGGCTGAAGGCGATATCAGCCGTCACCACCCGGTTTCCGGTCTGCGGGTGTCGTTCGACAGTGACGATGCGCATTTTGCCGGCAATCCTGCTCGCCACCTGCATGGTGGCGACCCGCGCGCCTGAGCCGCGGTCAGGCCAGTTGATCTGCAGCGTGACAGTATCGCCGCTGCGTCTGCCCGCAAGGCTGGCCGCACCGCGACGTGAACCGACATAGGTGCCGGAATAACGCGCCCCTTCGGCGCGCAGATCGACGCCGATGCGCCTGGAGAAGACGATTTTTGCCCGGCAATTGCCGTCCAGATTGAGCGAAGCGCCCTTGCTGCGTGATCGCAGCGTGCAGACGACCGGGACCGGCGCCGTATCAGGCCGCAGCCGGACCTGGCCGGAGCCCTGCCAACTGCCGGAAAGCGTTTGAAGAAAGTCCTTCTCCGTCGCAGGGGCCGCCGACAGCGACATCAGCGCCAGCGGGAGTGCCAACAATGCCTTGCTCATCTCTGCCCTCTCGAGGTCATGGGCCTGCCCTCTGCGCGAGACGACCGGCCGGTGGTCATGGATCATGCCGAAAGTGCCTGACGATTGGCCTTGTTGTCGGCCAGCGCCGTCAGGTCCTTGCAGCGGCGGAGGTCCCGGTAACCCCTTGGTCGGGACCCGGGACGTGTCATTGTCTGTCGTCGTCGCGGCAACGATCGACCGTGGTTCCCGACGGCAGCATCTGTTCGAGGCTGCGGATTCCGGTTTCGATCTCGGCCAGGTCGTCCCACGGCGTTTCACCGGGGTAGAGCGCCCGGTACAGGCTGCGCAGGCTGGCATCGAGGTTGCGCAGACGACCGATCTTCTCATCGATGGACAGGTCGGGGTTGTCGATGATTTCGGGCGGCAACATGGCGCTCACCTTTGCATGCACGTGTCGTGCCGGCCTCGGCCGGCAGGCATTTTCTCAGTAGCCGCCGATGATCGGCAGGATCTCGCCGGTGATGTAGCTGGAGCAGTGCGACGAGGCGAGGAACACATAGGCGGGGGCGATTTCCTCGGGCTGGGCCGGACGCTTCATCGCAGTCTTTGCGCCGAACTGCGCCACGTCCTGCGCCTGCTTGTCGGACGGGTTCAGCGGCGTCCACACCGGTCCGGGCGCGATGGCGTTGACGCGGATGCCGCGATCGACAAGGTTGGCGGCAAGCGCCCTGGTGAAGGCATGGATGCCGCCCTTGGTCATCGAATAGTCGACCAGCTCCTTGCTGCCCCTGATGCCGGTCACCGAGCCGGTGTTCAGGATGACGGCGCCTGGCCCCATATGCGCGAGCGCTGCCTTGGCCATGTGGAAATAGCCGTAGAGATTGACCTTGAGCGTGGTGTCGAAATGCGCCTCGGTGAGGTCGGCGATATCGGCCGAATGCACCTGGAAGGCGGCATTGTTGACGAGGATGTCGAGCTTGCCGAATTGCTTGACTGTCCTCGCCACCGCCTTGCGGCATGCGGCGGGCGAACTGACATCGCCGCGAAGCAGGATGCAGCTGCGGCCTTCCGCTTCGACGGCGAGCTTTGTCTGCTTCGCATCGACGTCTTCGCTGAGATAGCCGATGGCGATGTCGGCGCCCTCCCGCGCAAACAGCACCGCAACCGCTCGACCTATGCCTGAATCGCCGCCGGTGATCAGCGCGACCTTGCCGGCGAGCTTTTGTGAGCCGAGATAATAGGGCGCGTCATACATCGGCGCCGGCTCGACCGCGGTTTCGTGGCCGGGTTTCGGCAGATGCTGCTTCGGGAAGGGCGGCGCAGGATAACGTCTGGCGCCGGCCTGCATCGCCTTGGCGGGCCTGGCTTTGCGCGGCGCCTTGCGCCCGTCGTCCTTGTCTATCTTTGCCTGTATTGCCCGTTGCCTGCCTGCGGCGGCGGCTGGCTGCAAGGAAGCCACCGGTTAACCCTCCGCCTTGAATATCTTGGCCATCTGCTCGAGCTTTTGACGGTCCCGGCCATGCAGCCTGACAAGTTCTGCGGCCTGGAGCGGCGACAGATCGCTGGTTTCCACGAGGTGTCTGACGAGTTCGTCATCGGTTGGGAGAGGTGGGGTCGTCGATTTCATGGTCGCGCCTGCGGTTGCTCTTGAGGGGTCCCGCGGCTCTGCCGGTTTGTTCGGCAGAGCTGCAGGACGGTTGATCATGCGGCCAAGGCCTGGCGGTTGGCCTTGCTGTCTGCCAGCATGGTCAAATCCTTGTCGGTGGTCTCTTCCTCGGCCAGGGTGGCAGCGAAAAGCTCGGCCGCCTCCGGCATCTTCATGATTTCAGCCCAGCGGCGCAGCGTGCCGTAGCGGGTGATTTCATAATGTTCGACCGCCTGGGCAGCCGAGATCAGGCCGGCATCGCCGGCAGCCGTACCCTTGAAGTCCGCGAGAATTTCCTCGCCCTCTTCAAGAATGCCGTCGATGGCGGGGCAGGTCTTGCCCTTGGCCGGCTTGTCCATCAGTGCGAAGACCTGCTGCAGGCGCTCGACATGGCCTTCGGTCTGGTCGCGGTGTTTCTCGAACGCCGCCTTCAATTCCATGGAACTGGCGCCGCGGGCCATCTTGGGCAGCGCCTTCAGGATTTTGCGCTCCGCATAGTAGATGTCGCGAAGGGTGTCGTGGAAGAGGTCTTCAAGGCCCTTTTCTTTGGTCGGCATGGTTGGCTCCTTTGGTTGAGATCCCTCGGGGCCAGAACGACTGATGGCGCTTACAGTTCCAGAGGATCGAGGAGATCCGGACATCGCCGCCGCTGCTGCATCGGCAACAGCGTGCGCGCCAGTTATCTCGGCCAGCCCCCGTTATCTCGCCAGCCCCTGTGATCTCGGCCAGCCCCTGTTATCTCGGTCAGCCCCTGTTATCTCGGTAAGCCAGGGCAACCATAGTGGCGCGAGAAGGTTGAGTGAGTGGCCTGGAGGCAAACACGCCTGAAAGGCCAGGAGAAATCAAAAAATGAAAAAGCTCATTCTGGCGCTTGGCGCCACGCTGTTCCTTGCCGGCACGGCTTTCGCAGGAACTGCTGAAGGCGTGATCAAGGAATACAACAAGGAGACCAAGGTCATCATGCTGGAGGACGGCAAGAGCTTCACGGTCGGCGCCGACGTTGCCGTTCCCGCTGAGCTTGCGGTCGGCAAGAAGGTGGTGGTCACCATGGACGGCGACGACATCACAAAGGTCACGCAGGTGACGCTGTCGCCGCCGATGTGATCTGGTTCTCCAGCATGTAATCTGGTTCTCCAGATCGAGCCCCGCTGCCTTGAGGTGGCGGGGCTTTTTGCAATCATGAATACATCAAGGAGACGAAGTCAGCACTCTGGAGGGCGGCAAGAGCTTGCTGCCAGAGGTGGCCACTGCGGCCAATGCACGCCGAGTCCAGAAGGTCGATTATTGGGATGCCCGCGAAGGCTACATGCGAGGGCATTGTGCAGCGGAGTGTTCTGAAGAGCTTGTCCCTTCCGGGTGAGTGCGCGCTATTGACCAAGTATCTGTCACCGTCCCGTTCCGAACACGCCGACGGATTACAAGACGCCGTCGCTGATCCACGTTGGTGCGCTGTAAGCGCTTTATGGGCGCCCCCGTTGCCTGGCTGGCAGACGTTGTCGACATTTGCGGTTGATGTCGGGGTCCGCCATCAGCGAGAAGCGGGTTTCAGCGGTCTCATCTCAGAGCCATGATCCACGGCTATTCAAGTCAGTCGATTTCTGCTTTTCTTGGTCTATGGGGGAATACAGGCTACCTATACAGATAACCTACGACACAAAGGGCACGACACCTTTGGTCGACGTAATTGCGGCTCTGCAAGCTGCGGACATTGCCATCCAAGACGCAATTTCTTTACTTCCGAGCCTGATCGACGGTGTTCATATCGAGCGCAGTCAAATAAATGTTCGCTCTTTGTCCCAAGAAAGCCCCCTTCGGGAGCTATTCATGGTGGCGCTGATCGTCGCTTTCCAAGACGATTTGAAGACAGAGATTCCGCCCATGCTTGAGGACCTCTTTAAGGTTGATATTCCGGATTCGTACGACTCGCTTGTCACAGTCGTGACGATGATCGTCCTGTTTTACGGCGCTTCATTTTTGAAGGACGCCGCATTGAAGGCCGTGGAAAATGGTTCCCTTGAGCGCAAGTTCCAAAACATGGTCGCCCAGCTCTCCTCGAACACGGGAAAAACCGAGGATGAAATTCGCAAAATTCTGGACGCCAAGTACGGCAGGCATGGTCCCGTCAAGCGCTTGGTAAAGGCTGTCCAGGGGTTCTTTATTCCCAGCCAGCGCGAGGGTGGGGCACCGATCTTGTTTGATCGTGAACGGATTGAGCCAGAAGTAATCAGGGAAATTCCTTACTCCGAGGAGTTTAGCGCAAAGGAGGATTTTGAACGCTATGAGAGCCACAGCGACGTAACCATAGAAATCCACGCTCAGGACAAGGACAAGATCAACACCGGTTGGGCTGCCGTGCCAAAAGGGATTTCGGACGCACGTTTGCGTATGAAACTTGTTGAACCGGTTACAGCCCAAGACATTTGGACCAAGGACACTATCAAGGGCGACATTACCGTCGTCTCCAAGCTGACGGCCAATGGTTATGTGGCCGCCGAAATCCACCTCACCCGGGTTCATGGCTTGGACTGACCGCCCATTCCGGCCCGCGCGGTACAACCTTATGTCGAATCCGCTGAAGTCCAAAAGCTGGAGTTGACAACGCGACAGGGCTGCCCTACATGTCCATCATCGATATTTGCTTGCTGAGCTTTGGTTACCGCGCGTTTGGCACCGCGCCCTGAACGAACCTTTTCTTTCAAAAATCGCTATCACCATCCGCAGCGATTCGGCGTTGTGGTCCACTTTTTGCTATGAAAGGGTTCATCATGACCACTGGCACCGTTAAATGGTTTAATTCCACCAAAGGCTTCGGCTTCATCCAGCCCGACAATGGCGGCGCGGATGCGTTCGTTCACATCTCTGCCGTCGAGCGCGCCGGAATGCGCGAACTCGTCGAGGGCCAGAAGATCGGCTTCGAGATGGAGCGCGACAACAAGTCCGGCAAGATGTCTGCCTGCAATCTGCAGGCCGCCTAAGCCATACAGTATCTGTCTCTCCGTTGACCACGGATGTACTGGCACTGTGAGAGCATGATAACGATCAAGGTCAGGCAGTCCGCCTGACCTTTTTTATTGCCGCGCACCCTATGCGGCCTCCCAATCGGAAAACCCATTGTTTCAGACACACAGCAAATCTCGCCAACAGGCCGAGATTGCCTTCAGCCGTGCGCAATCGCAATTTTTCGCACGCAACACCCCCCTCGATGCGGTGGACGTGCTCGTTCGCTCGCGCGCGGAAAAGACGCTCCGGCTTCGTCAAGCGCGCCTTGCAAAGGAACTGCACGATCGTGCAGGGGCGACCGCGATCGCTCCTGGCCCAGCGATCCGAGACCAACGGACGGCAGCTGTTACGAGACAGGTCTGACGCGGACGCCCCTTCATCCGCGCGCCATCAGGCGGCTGCTCAAACCCAGGGTGAACATTGTCCAGGGGCAAGCCACCCAAAGGAACCTCGATGTCAGAAGACACGAATGAAATCAACGCGATCAATACCGCCTGGCAAATAGCGATTCAGGAGGTCTTGCGCATGGTCATCCGTGACATGTATCGCGCGGACGGGGAGGTTGCCTTCATGGCGCATATCAAGCGCATCGAAGAGGCGGCTGTCGACAGCATCTACACCGACCTGAGGCTGCGCGGCACGGACGACTGGACGAATATGCTGGTCAAGGAAAAGGCCAGCAATTTCGTGACCACCTTGCTCACATCGTTCACATTCGACCGGGCCTGATCTGGCAACCGGGCCTGATCTGGCAACCGGGCCTGATCTGGCGACCGGGCCTGATCTGGCGACCGGGCCTGATCTGGCGACCGGGCCTGATCTGGCGACCGGGCTTGATCTGGCGACCGGGCTTGATCTGGCTGCGACGACCCCAACCGTCGGGCGTTCGACAGCGAGGTTTGTCGCGAGGCCCACCGATATCAGTGCCTGAGCGTTTCTTTCCGCGCAGTGCGAGAAAACCCTCCGGCAGGCCTTCGCCCAGGGAACTTATCGGGACGACAGGCGTTGTAGTCGCGAGCATGGCCTCCCCCCTCCGGTCATGCTCACACCAGGCCTGCCGGATGTGCCCCATCCGGCAGGCCTTTTCCATGGAACCTGTGATGATCTCGGCTATTGAGCTTACGAGCGGGCGCTTGTCCGTTGTGCAGGCTGCCGATGACGTGGCGCCTGCTTTCTTCGCCAGCCAACAGGGCCGCACCTCCCCGACAGGCAGAATTCAATGAAGACCACCAGCAATCACCTGAGTGACGCTGAAGCCATCCGTGACGACCTCAGGCTGCTCAGGAAACGGATCGCCGATCTGCATGATCGCAGAAGTTTCGACGACGTCGACATTCTATTGTCGGTGGCGGAATCGCATGCCGACCAGCGCCTGGCTACCCTGCGTCGTACCGGCGGATAGGGTGAGGTTCGCTTGCCGCAGCTTGCACCAACGCCTCTATGAGGGCGTCGGGATAGGCCTTGTCGGGACATAGTTCGGCGATCAGGCCTCGTGCCAGCGCATCAAGGTCGGACCGGTCGGTCGGCAAGGGGGATATGCGGCGCAACGCGCCCAGGGCTATTTCGAAATCCAGTGCCGAGATGTTCGAGGAGCTGTTCATAGCTTCCTCCCGTAAGTGGGGCGGAAGCCTGATCTTCGCTCGCAGCCGACGATGCCCGTTCCAGTTATCGTCGATGTCTCGACTATACACCCTCATAACGGGAACAGCCACAGCTGCGCGGTTGCATCCGGAAATTGAGCAGCTTTGCCGTCGTCTTCGTCAGCGACTATCTTTGACGGTATTTGAGGGGGCTGACGTGCCAATGTGCGCGCATAAAGAGCATCGCTATCGCCGCCGCTTGGGCGCAAAGCGCATGCGGAAATTCCGTCGGGCTTCATCGTCATGAATCGTCTGGCACTGGTCCGCGGCGACCAGATTGGCCTCGGGCACGATGCGATCGAAGGCCTCTTCCATGCTGCGGATGCGATAGTGACGGTGGCCGTTGTCGCTGGGCAGTATCGTCTTGACGGTGAAGCTGTTGGGCGTGCCCAGCGGCACGCCGGCACGGGACCTGAGACTGACCGTCTCGTCGACGCTGAATGCGGCGGGCTGGCTCTGTTCAGGCATCTGTCCTGACCATCTACCCGCGCGGGCGCTGCGTGATGATGGCGTCAAGTTTGCGGCGCGATGGGCCATAGCGCCTGATCATCGCCGCGGCTTCGCCGCGCATCAGATCATATTTGCGCGCAAATTCCTCGATCTCATACTCCTGCCTCGAGACGAGCTTGCGGTCCTCAGCGGTTTTCTTCGGATCGTCCGGCATGTCGGCCTCCTGTATAAGAGCCTGTATTAGAGAGTGATGAAACGCGCATGCGGGCGAATCGATCCCTCGGCCGGCAGCTATGTGCCGTGCTAGCCAAGCGGCCCGATCGGGAGATCGGGCCGCCAGCATCTCACCCTCGGCATCTCGCCCCTCGGCATTTCAAGGTTTTGCCGCCGCGTCGTAGACAAGACAGCGGCGGCTCACCGGTTCAGACTATGGGGGCCAGACTATGCGGGCCAGACTACGGGGGGCCAGACTACGGCGCGATCAGACCACCGGAGGGATGCGGGTGGCGTAGCGCCGGCGTTCTTCTTCGATGTCCTTGGGCGAGTACGGGTCGGCCGTTTCGTCGAAGGCCGTCCAGCCGCCATCGGCATAGGCTGCCCGGCGCTCGCTGACATCGACTGGATTGGCGTTGTGCAGGATGGACCTTGCGGTGTCTTCTTCAGCGCCTTCGGTGACGCGTGCGGTCACCAGCGTGCCACCCCGTCGCACGCCTTCGGCGTAGACATGGGCGTCTTCGGCGGGGACGCCGGAATCGGTCAATGCCCCGATGAGACCGCCAGTCGCACCGCCTGCGAGTGCACCGGCCGCAGCACCTGCGGCGGTCGCCGCCAGCCAGCCGGCTGCCACCACCGGGCCAACCCCGGGGATTGCCATGACGCCGAGGCCGGCGAGCAGGCCGCCTGTGCCGCCAACAAGGGCGCCGATGCCCGCGCCGGTGCCGGCAGCGTCTGCCGTATCCGACGAACGGGCGTCATATGAGCCGTCGACATTGCTCGCCACGACACTGATGTCGTCATGCGAAATGCCGGCTCGGTGCAGCTCTTCGACCGCTGCCTGTGCGTCGGAATAATGGTCGAACAATCCTGTCACACTTACCATGGTGATCTTCCTTCTACGTCCTGAAATGGGGTGAAAATGTTGGGCCCGGATTACTGGGCGACGACGTTGCCCTGGTAGTCGAGCGAAACGGCTGTTTCCTTGCCGTCCTTGGTCGCCTTGCCCTGCCAGATGCCGCTCTCGGCCTTGACCAGCGCCGTCACGTTCTGAAAGCCCGCCTCTTCGATCTTGGCCTTGGCTTGCGCTTCGGTGAAGCTGTTGGCGCCGGCTACCGGAGCTGTCGGATTGACAGTATCAGGCGTGGCGATGGCCGGCGTCTGAGGGTCTGTCGACGGCTGGGTCTGCGCCTGGGCATGGAAAGCCGTGGCAGCCAGAATGGCCGCGCTAAGTATAAGATTTTTCATTATTTTCTCCTGACTTGCGACAATAAAACCGTTGGCAGGACGATTGGTTCCCAAAAAGTGCCGGCACAATTTCGGCGCGCCGGCTCAGTCGGCCGCCTGGCATCCATGGCCGCTCGGACATATCAGCGGGGCGGCTCGGCGGGGCGGCCGGGATGTGGCCAATGCCGGCTCAGCCGGCGGGCGGCAGTGCCCACGCCAATTTCATATGTTGCGGCCAGACTTCATTTCGCGAGCCCCCGTTTCATTTCGTGAGCCCCAACTTCATTTCGAGAACCAAGGGAACCGCACCGGCGTCGCGGCATTGAGGGTGATGTGCGCACCCGCACCCCCTCTCCAAGGAATGAGCAATGGCCAAGTCAACGAACCGCGGCAAGATTGCCACGATCCATGACCAGAAACTCCAGCGCGGCGAAGGCGGCGAGCTGCACCAGCTGGCCGAAGGCGCAACCCCTGTGCTCACCACCGCCCAGGGTGGCCCGGTCTCAGATGACCAGAACTCGCTGAAGATCGGCGCACGCGGACCGACCGCGCTGGAAGATTTCCATCTGCGCGAGAAGATCTTCCATTTCGACCATGAGCGCATTCCCGAGCGCGTGGTGCATGCCCGCGGCTATGGCGCGCATGGCTATTTCGAGACCTACAAGTCGCTGGCAAAATACACCCGCGCCGACATCTTCCAGCGTGCCGGGGAGAAGACCCCGGCCTTTGTCCGCTTCTCCACCGTCGCCGGCAGCAAGGGCTCGGTCGACCTGGCGCGCGACGTCCGCGGCTTTGCCGTCAAGCTCTACACCCAGGAGGGCAACTGGGACATCGTCGGCAACAACATCCCGGTGTTCTTCATCCAGGATGCGATCAAGTTTCCCGACATCATCCATGCGGTGAAGCCCGAGCCGGACAGCGGCTTTCCACAGGCGCAATCGGCCCACGACAATTTCTGGGACTTCATTTCGCTGACGCCCGAGAGCATGCACATGATCATGTGGGTGATGTCCGACCGGGCGATCCCGCGTTCGTTCAGGTTCATGGAGGGTTTCGGCGTCCATACCTTCCGGATGGTCAACGCCAGGGATGAATCGACCTTCGTCAAGTTCCACTGGAAGCCGAAGCTCGGCCTCCAGTCCGTGGTCTGGAACGAGGCGGTGAAGATCAACGGCGCCGATCCCGATTTCCATCGCCGCGACCTCTGGGACGCGATCAAGGCCGGCAATTTCCCGGAGTGGGAACTGCAGGTCCAGCTGTTCGACCAGGAGTTCGCCGACAGCTTCGACTTCGACGTGCTCGACGCCACCAAGCTCATTCCCGAAGAGCTGTTGCCGCCTGTCCCGGTCGGCCGCCTGGTGCTCGATCGCATGCCCGACAACTTCTTTGCCGAGACCGAGCAGGTGGCGTTCATGACGCAGAATGTGCCGCCCGGCATCGACTTCTCCAACGATCCGCTGCTGCAGGGCCGCAACTTCTCCTATCTCGACACCCAGATCAAAAGGCTGGGCAGCACCAACTTCACCCACATTCCGATCAACGCGCCCAAATGCCCGTTCCATCACTTCCAGCAGGACGGTCACATGGCCATGCGCAACCCGGTCGGCCGCGCCAACTACCAGCCGAATTCCTGGGGCGAGGGGCCGCGCGAATCCCCGCAGGCCGGGTTCCGCTCCTTTGCCGATGTCGAGGCCGGCCCCAAGCAGCGGCTACGTGCTGAAAGCTTCGCCGATCACTACAGCCAGGCCAGACAATTCTACCTGAGCCAGACCCCGCCGGAGCAGGCCCATATCGCAGCGGCGCTGACCTTCGAACTCGCCAAGGTCAAGACGCCGGTCATCCGCGAGCGCATGGTGTCGCATCTGGTCAATGTCGATCGCGGCCTGGCCAATGGCGTCGCCGCCAATCTGGGCCTGCAGTCCATGCCCAAGGCGGCCGACGCTGCAATGCCAACGCGCCAGGATCTCGAGCCGGCAGCCTCGCTCAGCATTCTCGCCAAGGGACCCGAGCGCTTCGAAGGACGAAAACTCGGCATTCTCGTCACCGACGGCACCGATGCCGCCCTGCTTTCGGCGCTCAAGGACGCGATCGCCAAGGCTGGGGCCAGCTGCGAGATCATCGCGCCGAAGGTCGGCGGGGCCAAGTTGAGCGACGGCAGCCTGGTGCCGGCGGACCAGATGATCGCCGGGGCGCCCTCGGTGCTCTATGACGCGGTCGCGCTGCTGCCGGACGAGAAGACGATGCCAGCCTTGTCGGACAATCCCGATGTTCGTGACTTTGTCTCCGATGCTTTCGCGCACTGCAAGTTCATCGGCCATGTCACGGCTGCCAAGGGGCTGGTTGAGAAGGTTTGCGGCAACGGCGCACTGGAAGATGAGGGCGTCATCCGCCTTGCCACGCCGCGGGACATGCCGGCTTTCGTCGAGGCTCTGGGCAGATTGCGGGTGTGGAAGAGAGAAGCGCGCTGACGCATGTCAGACGCAGGCGAGCGGGTCCGGTGGCCCGCTCGCCTTGGCCGGAGCCGGCGCGTATCCTCTAGAGCGTTTCCGCTTTTCTTCGAATCGCGGAATCTCTCTATCTTCTTGTTTTTGCGCAATTCCTGACGGAAAACCGCTGCACACTTTTCCTGGAATTGCTCTAGCGCAGAAGCCCGGCCGATCGCAGCGCATCCTCGATTGTCCTGGTGATCCCCTCGGCGCGGGCCGGCTTGTCGGGAGCCGCTGCTCTTTCTCGTTTTTGCGGCAGCAGGATCTCGACCTGCGGATCTGCGATTTGCCAGAATTGCGCGATGCGCTGCGTCGACGAGATGCCGGCGTCGATCATGAACGGGCCGGGGGTCCCGATGCCGTTTGCAGCCAGCGGCGTGCCGTGCCCCATGCCTTTGATGCGATACTGTTCGATCACCTCCCGTCCCGAGCCGTCTTTCCAGACGCGACGGCTGTGGCCGTCGACCATGGTCGTCGACGGCGGCGCTTCATCGTCGATGCCGTGAATGGTCCGCCATTGGCCGATGATGTCGTCGGCGTTTGATCCGACGACGATCTGGTCGGCCGAGCCGTGCCAGACGGAAAGTGTCGGCCATGGGCCCGTGTGGGGCGAGGCGGCGCGCAGCAGCTGCTGAAGCCGCGCCTCCGAGGGGCCGCCATGGCCGCGCATGCGGTCGAAGGCCGTCGGGATCGAATTGGCCGTGCCAAAGGGCAATCCGGCGATGATGGCGCCGCCGGCAAACACCTCGGGATAGGTCGCCAGCATCACCGACGTCATCGCGCCGCCGGCCGAAAGCCCGGTGATGAAGATCCGGCCGCGATCAAGCCGATGCGCCAGAACCATCGCCTCGATCATCTGGCGGATCGACAGAGCTTCGCCGCCGTTGCGCATCATGTCGCCCGGCTCGAACCAGTTGAAGCAGAGATTGGCATTGTTGGACCGCTGCTGTTCTGGAAACAGCAGCGCAAATCCCTGGCTGTCGGCAAGGGCGGACCAGCCGGCGCCATGGTCGTAGCCCGACGCGGTCTGGGTGCAGCCATGAAGCACGACGACCAGCGGCGCTGAGCCAGGCAGGTTCTCCGGAACATAGCGTCTGGCTCGCAGGGCACCGGGGTTCGAGCCGAAGTTCACCAGATCCCTGAGCGGGTCGTCATGCCGCTCCGGCGAGACCGTTTGCGCACGGCGTGCTGCCAGGCGCGAGATCGTATCAGATAGGTTTCTCATGGCGGTGTCCTGTTTCCGCAGCCCTGACCGGACCGCGCGCCCTCCACAACGCCGATGAGCGTCTATCGTTGCTGCACTGCACAATAAATCGCGCGGCGCAGTTTCCAGCCGCGCAGGCGCGACAAAGGCCTGCTGAGGCTGCCGCCTCAACAGGCCTTGGCCGGGCAGGCTGGCTGGTGCTGATCTGGGTGGCGGGCAGGGCTGTTCGCGACCTCTGTCTCCCCGAACGCGCCCCGCACGATCCGGAATCCGAAGACCTTGTGGGCCTGGCCGCTGGTGGCAGCGGCCAGACGGCTTGGCGGTTTCTCAGGGTCTGGTGTTGTCGGCGCCTGCGCCACCTTCCGCTCGCGCTGGCCACGTCCACAGGTGGAAGTCGCCAGAAGACCTGTCCTGCGCGATGCGCTGCCAGAGCCGGTCGACCGCCCGCTGGATGCGCGCTTGGGTCAGGCCGAGATGTTGTGCCGCCTGCGCCGGCGATGCCGGGTCCCAGGCAAGGCGGTCTTGCGTGTTCGACATCAGGACGTCGACGAGCGCGTCCCTGACTTTGTGCATCGGTCATCCCAAGGCTTTGGTGACAAGCACCTGGGGCCAAGGCGCAGCCTCAGACCTGGGCCGACGCCCGGCCTCGCAGCCATGTGCGGCAACAGCTCCAACACAAGTCCGATTGCTCCGGCATCGGCAAAGACCAGGCCGATGTTCTCCACGATCCCAAAACCGCCGTCGAACGGCCGAGGGCGAAACAACGGTCGTTGCCCCCGGGGGCGCCGCCAGGCGGATCATGTCTCCGGCACCATTTCAGTTTCACGGCGGCGCCAGCCGATGCTGGCAAAGGCGATGGCCGCGGCGATGCCCAGCACGATGGCGATGGCCAGCGCAGGCCAGGTGCCGAAACGCGCCATCAGCACTGAAAAGACAAACGGAGCCAGTGCCGATACGATCAACCGGATCGACGATATCTTGCCCAGCAACGCGCCATAGCCCTCGGAGCCGAACAGGGCCAGGGGCAGGGACCCCTGGACGATGCTGGTCAATCCCGACCCGAGGCCGAAAAGGATGGCGAAAGCCGCCGCACCCCAGATCCAGGGAGCCGACACCAGCAAGGTCGACAAGCCGGCGACGAGGAAAGCGGCGGAGATCACCGCCAGCACCAGCTGCGACAGCCCGCGGCCGGCCAGCATGTTGATGAAGCGGCTGAACACCTGGGCAGGGCCGAACAGCGTGCCCACCAGCACAGCACTCGCCCCAAGCCCGACGGCGCTGAGCAGCGGAACCATGTGGACGAGCAGCGCCGACAGGACGAAGCCTTCGAGCGCGAATCCCAGGCCCATGAGGGCAAACGCCCGGCGCCGATCCCAGGAGGCGACGCTTCCTGCGATCGCTGCCACGGCTCTGGCCCTGTCCTTGCCGCCGCGGCGATCGGCGTTCATCGCGCGTGCCAGCCAGCAGTGAAACGGCAGGCACGCCACCAGATGCAGGACGGCGAAGGCGAGATAGACCTGCCGCCATGTCAGATGCGCGTGCAGTTCGGTGGTGATCGGCCAGAACAGGGTCGAGGCAAAACCGGCAATCAATGTCAGATGGGTGATGCTCTTCTGGCCGCTTTGCGGCGTGATCTGCACCAGGGCGGCAAAGGCCGCGTTGTAGAGGACGAAGGCCGAGGCGATCTCCATGACGATCATGCCGGCGACGAAGGTCAGGCGATCGGGTGCGAGCCCGCACAGGACCAGCGACAAGGCCGCGACCAGCGAGCCCAGGGCCATCATCGCACCCGCGCCATGGCGATCGATGCGGCGGCCGATGGACGGCGCGGCGAGACCGCCGATCAGCAAGGCGGCGGAAAAGACTGCGAACACCCATTCCTGCGTCCAGCCGAAATCCCTGGCCATCCCGGGCGCGAGGATGCTGAAGCTGTAATAGAGCGTGCCGTAGCCGATGATCTGGGTCAGGCCGAGGCCCCAGATGACGGTGCTGCGGCGCTGTTCAGTTGAAACGGGCGGTGCCATTTTCCATCTTTCCGGGATTATCGAAATAGCTGTCAAAAAATTATGCCGCGTTGTCTTTCGTCTGCGGGGAGCGAACGTCGGCGCAGCATTCGTCGGAGAGGAAACCGAGAAGGTCGTTCATTGCGGCGTAATTGGCACGGCAGATCAGTGTTGTTGCCTGGCGCTCCTGCCCAACGAGACCAGTGGCGATCAGTCGATGCAGATGATGGGAGAGGGTCGATGCGGCGATGCCGATCCTCTCCTGCAGATGGCCGACGGCGAGCCCCTGTTCGCCGGCGCGAACGAGGGCTCGGTAAATCCGTAGTCGCGTCGGGTTGCCGAGCGCTTCGAGCTGGGTAGCTGCTGTTTCGAGTTTCATGGAAATAGCTAGCGCCCACCGCGTGGCAACGTCAATGGGTATTTCGAGAATGATAGAAATATGCCGTTCGGACGACGACCTTGCCGACGACCCCAACGGCGGGACCAGATGCTCTAGATCGCCTTGAGCTTCATGCGCGCCTCGAGCTTTTCGGCATCTTCCTTGCGTTCGCTGTAGCGGCTGGTCAGGTAGTCCGAGACATCGCGGGTGATGAGCGTGAACTTGACCAGCTCTTCCATCACGTCGACGACGCGGTCGTAGTAGGATGACGGCTTCATGCGGCCAGCCTCATCGAACTCCTGGTAGGCCTTGGCCACGGAAGACTGGTTCGGGATGGTGATCATCCGCATCCAGCGGCCGAGGATGCGCATCTGGCTGACCGCGTTGAACGACTGCGAGCCGCCCGAGACCTGCATCACCGCCAATGTGCGCCCTTGCGTCGGCCGGATCGAACCTGTGGCCAGCGGGATCCAGTCGATCTGCGATTTCATCACCCCGCTCATCGCCCCGTGTCGTTCCGGGCTGGTCCAGACCTGGCCTTCCGACCAAAGCGACAGCTCGCGCAGTTCCTTGACCTTCGGGTGATCGGTTGGCGCGCCGTCGGGCAGGGGAAGGCCGGAGGGATCGAAGATGCGGGTCTCGGCGCCGAAGTGCTCCAGCAGGCGCGCAGCTTCCTGGGTCAGGAAGCGACTGTATGAGCGTCCACGAAGCGATCCGTAGAGAAGCAGGATCCGCGGCTTGTGGGTCGACAATTCGACGGACAGCTTGCTGCGGTCAGGCAGTTCCAGCGCGTTGCTGGCGATGTTGGGCAGGTCAGGCAACGCGGTTTCCCCAGGCATCGATCAGCACCTCGCCGTCTTCCTTGTGAAACGGCCCTTTTTGCGGAAGCGGCAGGATGTCGAGCACGATCTCGGAAGGTCGGCTGAGCCGCACGCCCCAGGGCGTGACGACGAATGGCCGGTTGATCAGGATCGGATGCGCCAGCATGGCGTCCAGCAACTGGTCGTCGGTCAGATTCGGATCGTCCAGGCCCAGTTCCGCATAGGGCGTGCCCTTCTGCCTGATGGCTTCGCGCACGCTGAGGCCGGCCTTGGCGATCATGTCCTGCAGCACGGCGCGCGCGGGCGGCGTTTGCAGATAGTCGATCACAGTGGGCTCGACCCCGGCATTGCGGATGAGCGCAAGCGTGTTGCGCGACGTGCCGCAGGCGGGGTTGTGGTAGATGGTGACGTCCATCAGGCGGACCTTTCAGCTTCGTTGGAGGATTTGACGGCCACGCCGCGCTCGTACCAGCCCTTGCTGCGGTTCACGATCCAGACGACCGACAGCATCACCGGAACCTCGACAAGCACGCCGACGACGGTTGCAAGTGCTGCACCCGAGCTGAAGCCGAACAGGCTGATGGCGGCGGCGACCGCCAGCTCGAAGAAATTGGAAGCGCCGATCAGCGCCGACGGACCGGCGACGCAATGCTGCTCGCCCGAGATGCGGTTGAGCAGATAGGCCAGGCCCGAGTTCAGATAGACCTGGATCAGGATCGGCACCGCCAGAAGCGCGATGATCGCCGGCTGGGCGATGATCTGCTCGCCCTGGAAGCCGAACAGAAGCACAAGCGTCGCCAGCAGAGCCACCAGCGAGAGCGGCTGCAAGGTGTGCAGCAGTCGGTCGAGCGCGGCCTGGCCGCCTGCGGCGAGCAGCCGGCGTCTGATCAGCTGGGCGATGACGACGGGAATGACGATGTAGAGAACCACCGACAGGACCAGCGTGCCCCAGGGAACGGTGATCGCGGACAGGCCGAGCAGCAGGCCGACGATCGGCGCAAAGGCAACCACCATGATGGCATCGTTGAGCGCCACCTGCGACAGGGTGAAATGCGGTTCACCCCCGGTCAGGTTCGACCAGACGAACACCATGGCCGTGCAAGGGGCGGCTGCCAGGATGATCAGACCCGCGATGTAGGAATCGATCTGGTCGGCGGGCAGATGCGGGCGGAAGAGCCAGCCGATGAACAGCCAGCCGAGCAGCGCCATCGAGAACGGCTTGACCGCCCAGTTGATGAACAGCGTGACGCCGATGCCGCGCCAATGCCTGCCGACCTCGCCCATGGCGGCGAAATCGATCTTCAGCAGCATCGGGATGATCATCAGCCAGATCAGCACGGCGACCGCAATGTTCACCCTGGCGATCTCGGCGCCGCCGATGGCCTGGAAGACAGCTGGCAGCAGATGGCCAAGCGCGATGCCCACGACGATGCACAGCGCGACCCAGAGGGTCAGATAGCGTTCGAATGTCGACATGATTTCTGGCCGTCCCTTAACAGCAGGCGGGCGCAAGGGCCGGCTGGCAGATGGCCGGATTGCCGGCGCAGCAGTCCTCCATCAGAAACCGGATCAGGCCGCTCAGGGCCTGGTAGTCGGCCGAGTAGACGATGGAGCGCGCGTCGCGGCGGGCGGTGACCAGCCCGCCACGCTCCAGCTCCTTGAGGTGGAACGACACATTCGATGCCGTAACCCCTGCGGCCTCGGCAATGCTGCCTGCGGCCATGCCGTCCGGCCCGGCCTTGACCAAGAGCCGGACGATCTTCAGCCGCGTTTCCTGGGACATCGCCCCCAAGGCGATCAGCGCTTGACGTTCATCCATATTTCAACAATCCTAGAAATGTCAAAATGAGGAATAACCGAGATGCCGACCCCTGACAACCACGATTTTGCCGGCTCGACCGATTTCGCAGATGACGGCATTTCGATCGGCGCGCTGTTGTCCGTCCTTGCCGGGCACAAGGACAAGCCGTTGCTGTTCAGCTATGGCGGCCGCACGGTGAAGCCGGGCTACCACGTCACCGAAGTGAAGGCCGGAGCCTTTGCAGCACTTGATTGCGGCGCAAACCCCGAGGCCTGGACCGAGCTCTTCATCCAGCTCTGGGATGTCGACGAAGACGGACGGACCCATATGCCGGCGGGAAAATTCGCGGCCATCATCGGCAAGGTCGGCGCGCATGTGGCTCTTGATCCCGGGGCCAGGCTGACCTTCGAGGTCAGCGACGGCATCGCCGCGATACAGCTCCACAAGGCATCCATGCCGCTTGTCCAGGGCGGCGAGGTCCATGTCCAGCTCTCCGCCCGGGCGTCGAGCTGCAAGCCGCGCGACCGCTGGCTTGTCGAGCAGGCGAAGGCGACCACTGCCTGCTGCGGCCCCGCCAAAGGCGATGGCCAGCCCTGCTGCGGCTAGAGCGGTTGCCTCTGTGCGGCTGAGCTCAGACCTTGCCCTCTTTTTGCGCCTTTTCGAGCTTTTCGTGGGTCTTCTCGAACAGCGTCTTTTCGACAGGCTCCGGCCGGAACTGCTTGTCCATCTCCTTGACCTGTTCCATCGCCTTCTGATGCGCTTCGGCTGCACCGACGATCTTTCCTTCGTTGGGCATGGTTATTCCCCCTCTTCTCCGGTTGATGACATCGACGCGTCTAGCGAACGTTCCAGTTCGTGATGGCAAAATCCACGATCATCCATCCCATGGTCAAAACCAGCGCAGCGCCCAAAGCCGCATCGACATAGTCGCCATATTTGCCGGGCAGGATTTCATCGAGAAAAACGGCAACGAAAAAGCCGAGTATCGCCCCGAGCGCGCCCAGGGCAGCAGCGCCGCCTTGCCCCCAAAGAACATGTCCGGTCACGACCAGCAGTAAGAAAATCAGTATTCCAACGGCGCCGGCAGCGTGGTTCATTGTCTTTCGACCCGCGATCTCCCGTATAATACGGCACGAAATCTCGATTGCTGCAAGTTGTCGACAGTGTTGAGTGCGGCTAAGCTTTGCCACATGCTATCTCGTTTCAGATTCGCCTCGAGCCTTGGATTTGCGCTGGCCGTTCTCGCCTCCAGCGCGGCCGTCGCGACGGGCGCCTGTCCGCCCGTCAGCCGGGCGTCCGAACGCGGCAAGCTGCAACAGCTGCTTGCATCCAGGCGGAGAGCGAGCGGACCTTCCTGCTGGCTGGTGCCGACCGGCGGATCGAGCAGATCCCATCGAGCGCCCTCAACGCCGATGGCGCGATTTGCGGCATCTCGGTCGTTCGTGCCTATGTGCTCACCTGCATGAACGCCACTCTTGGCGAGCCTTTGCGCGCGATGCCAGCGGACAAGGCCTCAGGCAAGGCGCTGTGGGGCCGGGCCGGGCTGTCGGCCCGCGGTGCCGTGTTCATCGGCATGTTCGAAGCCTGCCGCGGCGGCGCCGCGGAGGCGTTTCTGTCGCGGTGACCTGATCCGTCGGGGTGCCCAGATCTACCCCGCCCAGCCGCCAAGATCTGCCCAGCTGCCATGCGCACGGGGCGAGCAACAAGCAGGATTTCCGCATGAGCCTCTTTGTCATCACCGGCGCGATGGCCGCCGGCAAGACCACCGTCGCCAAGGCGCTGGCGCAACGTTTCCCCCGCTCGGCCGTCGTCGGCGGCGATGTCTTCCGTCGCATGATCGTCAACGGTGCGGCCGTCATGGGGCCGACGCTCGACGCCGAAGCGCGCGCGCAACTGACGCTGCGCCAGGTGATCGCCACCGATGCCGTGCGTCGTTACCACGACGCCGGCTTCACCGTTGTCTATCAGGACATTCTCATCGGGCAGGATCTTGTCGCCGTCGTCGAGCGCCTGGCCGACCTTGATCCGCGCGTCGTGGTGCTGGCGCCGTCGGCCGAGGTGCTGGCGCAGCGCGACAGGGACCGGGCAAAAACAGGCTATTCCGATCATTTTCCGCCCGCTGTTCTCGCCGAGGCCCTTGCCCGCGAGACGCCGCGGCTCGGCCGGTGGATCGATTCATCCGCCATGGATGTCGAACAGGTGGTCGACGCCATTCTCGACGACTGACGTCTCAGCGTTGTTTGGCGAGGGGGGTGCACGGCATCGCTTGAACTCTCAATTCGCGACCGCCCCTGCTGCTGGAGTCGTCGGTGCGAATGGGCTGGCAGGAGAAGACTGGCGAAGTGAGGCGCCGGCTCGGGCTATGATTCCGCAGGCGCCCACGCGCCGCCTGCGCCATGGTAGGTTTCGCATTGGAGCTCAAAGCCCCGGGCGCAACTTTTGCAGCGGAAGCCGTAGCTGATGACGTCTTGCCACGGGCCATCAGGATCAAGGTCCAGGAAGGGGTGGCCAGGATGCGCATCGGCGAACAATGCACCTGAAAGGACGGCTTCGCGGACCGTCTTGATGACTTTGGACAGCTCGCCGGGAGACCGGATAAGCCGTTGAAGGTCATATGGCGCACAATCTGAACAGTTCATCGGTTTCGCACCTGTTTGCCGGTAGGCGGCCTATAACTTGCCGACACTGGAAATCTCGATCTGGCTCGCTTTGAAGGCGAGGGCGCTTGTCCTGTCGCCTGTGAGGCGGCCGATCTTGCGGAACTGATGAAGCTGCTGGCCCACGGCGGCTTCAAGGGCAGCTGGAGACCTGCACGGTGTGGAACGGATGCCAGTCCTTCGTCCGGTAGTTGGCCTGCATGATGCCGCCCATCCTGATGAAGTCGGAGGTGCCGCTCATGTCGCAGAGGAATTTTGACAAGTTCGTATCGATGTCGTCGGTGATGGCAGCCCAGCTCGTACCCTTGGCGGCAAGCATCTGATCCATCTCCGCCTTCGTCTGGTTCCAGACGATGTTGAAGACGGACCTTCGCCCGTTGGCGACGACCATGTCGAGTGTCTGAAACTCGTCCATGCGCTTCGGCAATGACGCGGCAAATTCCCTTGCCGCCAGCTCGGCGAAAATGCACGCGTCCATCTCGCCCGTGGGAGAGCCGCAGTCCTGGGAATGGGCAGGGGCCGCAAGGGCGAGAACGAAAGCTGCGATGAGAGCGCGCAGTCCAGTCCGGGCAATCGACACGTTTGTCCTCGTTTTCTTGGTCACGACCAGCCTCGGCATCGTGACAGCTGCCAGGCAGAGAGCAGACATTGCAACGGGTCGAAACGCGGCGGTCGCGTTGCCCGCCGGCGATCGGGCCCGCGGCTAACGAAGCCCAAATGACACACGCTTGGACACGTCATCGACCTGCAGCCTGAAGTCGATGGTATAAAAGGTCGATCGAGCGGCAACGCCATCCCTGAGCGTCAGGAAGCTGTCGCGACTGAATGAACACCCCGTTGTTTGCAGAAGCTGCGACGTCGCAGCGACCTGATCGACGGTCTTTTCGTCCAGGCGAACAAGCGCGGGGTAGATGGCAATGCACTTTTCGCCGCGGTTTTCGACCGGCAGCCATCGTGCATCGAAGAAATATGTTGCCCGCAGGCGTGTGTCGGTTCGCAGCCACCCATGTTCATCGCCCCACCGGGCACGCAAAGCGCGGTCCCAATCGTTCCGCGCGATCAGCTCCGACTTTGCTGCCTCGACGGTATGGACGATCGAATAGACGCGGGCGCCCGATAGCGGCGAGGTCAGGGCGAAATCATACTGGAAGGACCGACCCGCCACCTTGTCGGCGCCAGCAATCACCACTTTATGCAGATAGCTGGACCGGGCTTCCGGGGAAAGCTCGATGTCCTTGCGGTTGTTGAGGGCGCGGGTCCGGTCTTCGCGCTGCCAGTCGGAAAAGCGCGCAGCGATCACCTCTTCCAACTCCTCCAGGGACATGCCAGGGCGGAACACGGAACTGGGCAGCAACTGTTCGAGCGCCTGTTGGGCCGTGGCCGGCGGCGTTTCGGCCGCCGAGGCTGCGGCAGGCGCAACAAGGAGGGTCGACAGAACAAGTGCGAATGTCGACAAGACACTTCTGAACACAACATCTCCCATCCGTCCTGAGCGCAAGTCGAGGCAAAGTAGAGGGCGCCGCAGCGGTTGGGAAGACGGTGTCATACCGAGGTAACAGGTGTCGGGCATCGATGTCGCAGTTCGACTACAACGTCGCCGAAGAACACCCTCGACCCCGCTACGTCCACATCGAGCGCATCTTGCCCTTGATGTCGACCGAAACCTGCGGCCGCGTCGCCTTGTCTTTCTGGAACGACTGGCTGGTCCAGGCGGTCGCCTCGAAATGGGTAAGCAGATGCTGCGCAATGAAGCGGCTGCGGGAAGCATAGACATGCCTGTCGCCGCGCGCCGCCTGGCCGGAGGTGAAGAAACGCTGCGGCGTGATCAGGTGCAGCGAATCCTTGGCCCGGGTCATGGCGACATAAAGCAGCCGGCGTTCTTCCTCGAGCTCCTTGCGCTCGCCGGCGCTGAGGTCGATCGGCATGCAGCCGTCGACCGCGTTCAAGACGAACACCTTGGTCCACTCCTGGCCCTTGGCCGAATGGATCGTCGACAGGATGAGAAAATCCTCGTCGAGATGCGGCGGTCCGGCCTCGTCGCTGGTTGCCGAGGGCGGGTCGAGTGTCAGCTCGGTGAGGAAACGCTCGCGGCTGGGATAACCGGAGGCGATCTGTTCGAGCTGCAGCAGGTCGGCCCGCCGTGTCGTCGCATCCTCGTGCTTGCGCTCGAGATGCGGCTCGTACCACAGCCGCGCCCGCTCCATCTCGGCCGGCCAGCCGGGGCCGCGCCGGAGGTCCGAAAACAGCGCGACAAAACCGGGCCAGTCGCTTGCCGCCCGGGCCGGCGGGGAGAAGCGCGCCAGCCCCATTTCGAGGTCGAGCGACTGCTCCATGCTGTCGATGGCGTTCGACGCCGCCGACGGGCCGACGCCCGGCATCAGCTGCATCACCCGGAAGCCGGCGATGCGGTCGCGCGGGTTCTGGGCAAAACGCAGGATGGCCAGCACGTCCTTGACATGGGCGGCATCGAGAAACTTCAGCCCGCCGAACTTGACGAAGGGGATGTTGCGCCTGGTGAGCTCGACCTCGAGCGGCCCCGAATGATGCGCTGCCCGAAACAGCACCGCCTGCTCCTTCAAAAGCGTGCCGGCCTCGCGCTCCTTCAAGACCTCGTCGCAGACATAGCCGGCCTGTTCGGCTTCGTCTGCAACCGTCACGATGCGGGGCTTTTCCAGCGAGCGGCGTTCGGTCCACAGGTTCTTGGTGAAACGTTCCTCGGCCTCGCCGATGACGGCATTGGCAGCGGCGAGGATGGCGTCGGTCGAGCGATAGTTCTGGTCGAGCGTCACCACCTGGGCAGGTTCGGCAAACAGGCCGGGGAAATCGAGGATGTTGCGCACTTCGGCGGCGCGGAACGAATAGATCGACTGGGCGTCGTCGCCGACCACGGTCAGGCCGCGGCCGTCGGGCTTGATCGCCGTCAGGATCGCCGCCTGCAGCCGGTTGGTGTCCTGGTATTCGTCGACCAGGATATGGTCGAAACGCTGGGAAAGATGGGCGGCGATGTCGGGCTCGGCCGCCATCTGCGCCCAGTAGAGCAGGAGGTCGTCGTAATCGAGGATGTTCTGCGCCTGCTTGGCCTCGACATAGGCCCCGAACAGCGCCTTCAGCTCGTCGCTCCAGCCGACGCACCAGGGAAAGGCGTGGCCGAGCACCGCCTCGAGCCTGTCCTGGGAATTGACGACACGGGAATAGATGGCAAGGCAGGTCGCCTTGGTAGGAAACCGCTTCTCCGTCTCGGAAAAGCCGAGCTGGTGGCGAACCAGGTTCATCAGGTCGGCCGAATCCTCCCGGTCATGGATGGTGAAGGCCGGCTCGAGCCCGATGTCGAGCGCATAGTCGCGCAGCAATCTCGCGCCGACGGAATGGAAGGTGCCGGCCCAGCTCAGCCCTTCCATCAGGCTCGCCGCGCGCTCCTGCAGCACGTCGGCGGCGATGCGCTCGACGCGCCTGCTCATCTCGGCCGCGGCACGGCGCGAAAATGTCATCAGCAGGATGCGCCGGGGGTCGGCGCCACGGACGATGAGATGGGCAACCCGGTGGGCGAGCGTGTTGGTCTTGCCCGAGCCGGCGCCGGCAATGATCAGCAAGGGGCCCGACACCGCGCCGTCGCCATGCAAGACGGCCGCACGCTGGCCCGGGTTCAGGCGGGCGAGATAACCGGAAACTGCTGCCGAATCACGGATGGCGATGTTCATGCCGGCATGAAGCATCGTTTCCGTTTCGTTCGCAACGGCCTGCACCGGCGGGGCGAAGCCTGCGGCGCGCGCCATTGCCCTTGCGTTGGCATTTTGTGAATTGACGCCAGGAGGTATTTGTTCCTATTTTGTTCTCATGCCGATGTTATCCGAATTTCCCTCCGACAAGATCATCGTCTCCTGCGACAAATGCGGGATGCGCAAGCAATACGACCGCGACGCGATGGTGCGGGCAGGCGGCGACCGCACGCTGGCGCTTCTGCTGGACGCGATCGTCGCGCGCATCGGCTGCACGCGGACCAACACGTTCAACATCTATGACCGCTGCGGCGCCAAATATGAGGAACTGGTGCGGCTGCTGGGGATGTCGACGTCGCATCGCGCGCCGGACCGATGAGCGTCGTGGATGGGCTCCCGTATCGCCTCGGCGATCAGGGGCGCGCGCCAGGCGATGGCGAGGGCGCCGGCCTGGTCGCATCGCGGCCGCGTCGCAGTCCGGTCAGACAGGAGCAAACATGTCGCGCAGGCACCACAGAAACGACAGACTGACCGAGAGCGAGATCGAGGCGATCGTCCTGGCGGCGATCCCTTTGCGTATGGCGATCCAGAAGTGCTTCATCAGCCTGAAGCCCTTCAACGAGACCTATTCGCTGCTGCATCACCACGTCGCCGGTCTGGACGCCGTTCTGGAGAGCATTACCGGCCGAAGCCTCGATTACCGCAGTCGGGATCTCGGCCTGGTGCCGCGTCGCGATGGCTAGGTACATAGCTCGCCGGCATCGCTCTCACCGGCATCGCCCTCACTGGCAGGCTTGAGCAACGCGCCCGCATTCGGCCGGCCCGCGCTTCGCGTCATCGATGGCTATTTGAGCAGTTCCATCGAGCCACGCGGGAACTCGACGCCGGCGAATTCCGGATAGGCCTTTTGCAGCAGGAGCAGATGCTGCGCCTGCTGCAGGCGGATCAGATACCAGCTGTTGCCATCGAGCAAGGCCAGCGTCTGCGACCGGAAGCGTGTTCGAACCCCGGTCGACGGCGATCAGTTCGGTGGGGACCAGGGCGTATGGAGGTGCTTCTCCAGCCAGGTCATCTGCGACAGCTCATAACGAACAGGGCCAAGCCGCCGGCGACCTTCACCGACGAACGCTTGAGCTGGGTCGGGTCGGTAGCCGATGCGAGCGACTTCTGGTCCTCGGGCAGATCATCGATCTTGTCGAGAATGGCTTTCAGGCCCATCGGCCGTTCTCCTTTGGTTTGGGGCCGGCATCGCCGGCATGAAACCCGCCTCAATGGGCGGGTGGTGAATGCTAGAAGCGAGCGAAGCAGCAGCCGTAGAGCTCTAGGTTCGTGTTAAAATGATGTTGGATCACGCTCTTGCGAGGGTTCCTTATGGAAGAGCCGTCGCGGTATGTTGTGCTCGGGTAACCGCGCTGCGTCCGGCGCCGTTGGGGGATTGCGACATGCCGAGCCTCAAGGACATCGTTGAAGCAATGGGGGCGTCATGGCCTGCCGCCCTTGCCATTTTCATTGCTTCAGTGGCGCTACTTGGGGCTGACCACCTTGAGATGCGTTACCTTCAGGCGCTGCCAAGTTGGAGTCTCGGCGCCGCTTTCATATCTGCGATAACCTCAGGAAGCATATTGATCGTCGCACTTCTTCAGCAAACCATCGGCTTAGCGATGCGCCCGATTAGGCGCAGGCGTTACAAGGCTGCCGAAGCCGCGCACGTGGAAAGCTTGAACGATTTACCGCAGCCGGAGATGTGGCTTTTGGCATGGGCCGTAGCCAATCAGACGCAAGTTTTCGCCGGGCCGTACTTCAATCCGTACATCAAGGCCTTGATAGCGAAAGGGTTACTGCAAATCCCGGGTGGACACCATCACACCGACGAAACGCCCTTATTGATACCTGACCACATTTGGAAAGCGCTCAAGGACGACTGGAAGAACCAACCCCAACTCCAAGAATTGGTCGGCTTGAGACCATTTGACCGCTGGCAGTAGGTGGCAGCGTGGTCGCTATCTCATCGTCATGACCAACCTCGTCCTGGTCGATTAGCTCAAGCTCTTCCTCGGGCGTCCTGTCGTCGGGCACCACTCCGCCCTTCTGGAGCCGGTCAAGAGCCGACCGCCATGATAAGCTCCTGCCTGCCATCGCGAAACGATGGCCGTTATTTCCTGTGCCGTTAGAATCCGCGATATCGAGGTTCAGCATCACCTTCACCTTGTTCGCATCCGCGCCAACCCACAAGGCGAGGTTCTTCAGCGCTCGTTCCAGGCCGCTCCGCATCCCGAGCAACTCGCTCCCGCTTGGCCTCAGCGGCCCTACGCGCCCTAGGTGTCGTTTCCAAGAAGGTTGTTCAGTCTTTGGAACGGGCTGATGCCTCCAAGGGCCGAGTGTGGGCGTGCCAGGTTGTAGTTGGCTGCCCATTGGTGAATGGCCTTGGCGCGTTCGTTCGATGAGGCGTATGGCCTGGCATAGGCCCATTCGCGCAGCGAAGTCTGGATGAAGCGCTCGGCCTTGCCGTTGGTGCGCGGGGTGTAGGGCCTTGTGCGGATGTGTCGGGCACCGGCACCTTGGAGTGCCTGGGCGAACAGTTTGGAGCGATACGCCGAGCCGTTGTCGGTCATCACCCGCTCAACCCTGGCGCCCAGCCTGGCGTACCAGGCCAGTGCCCGGTTGAGGAACCCGGTGGCATCATCCCGGCCCAGGCTGGGCAGCAGTTCGACATAGGCGAGGCGCGAGGCATCGTCGATGGCGACATGCAGGTGTTCGTAGCCGATGCCTCGGGCGCGATGATGGCCTTGGTGCTGACCCGTGATCCGATGGCCAACGCCGTCGATACGGCCCAAGGTCTTGATGTCGATATGGATCAGTTCGCCCGGCCGCTGCCGTTCGTAGCGCAACACCGGGGGCCGGGGATCGAGCCAGGCCAGCCGGTTCAGTCCCAGCCGGCGCAGCACCAAGCCTACCGTCGAGCGCGCCAGGCCCAAGGACCGGGCAATTGCCGGCCCGGTCATGCGCTGGCGCCGCAACTGCTCGATCCGCGACACCTGCATGGCTGCCAGCCGATGCCGGCAGCGGTGCGGAGCCGAACTGCGATCGTGCAGAACCCGGTCGCCGGCCCGGTAGCGGTCGAGCCAGCGATAAGCCGTTCGTTCCGAAACCCCGGCCGAACCGGCAGCACGCCGCACGCTCCAGCCCTGTTCAATTCGTTGCACCAAAAGCACTCGACCTGACGGCGTCAGACGCGCATTCTTATGGACGTTCATTCGGGGAGCTCCACTGAAGGTTGGTTGGCTTCGCAACCCCAGCTTCTCAGTCCCTCCTCGAATGAACAACCTTCATAGCTTCGACACCTAGGGCTTCAGAATAAATCCGTCGTGCCACATCATAGCGGGCATCGACCTAAACAAAAGGCGTGCCAAAAAATCTGGTCTGATGGCATTGTTCAAGAGATTGAATATGAAATAGATCATATTGTTTCTCCTGTTATTGGGCTATTGGATCACCGGTCAATGACGTCAAAGACAAAATCGGAGCGCTTACGAAGGCTTGTATCGCATGGATATTTTGCACCAGAACTTCCGCCGTGCTTTGTTTCAGAGGATTTGGCAAGATATCGCCACTCAGTCTTGGCAGGCATCGAGGCTCTCCCTCCGGTACGTGGCGCTCCCGCCTTCCAGCGGTTCATATCTGAGCCTAGTTGGTTCTATTTCCCAAGGTTCGGGAAGGATGATCGTAGGCATGCTGTCCCGAATCCAATCTCTCACCTGCTCTTGGCCAAGGTAGTCGCTGACAACTACATTGATCTCAGAAAGAAGGCGAAGAACTCAGGCATATCTGCATCGGCGCCGGTGTTCGATTGGAACGGTCCCAGGGCAATGATGCGGCCAAGTGTTGATTTGCGCGACGACTTCAGAATTGATCTAGCGTCGCGGCGTGAGGAGTTCGTTGCTGCTGATATTAGAGCATTCTTTCACTCAATATATACTCATGCAATTCCATGGGCGATATATGGAAAATCTTGGGCAAAATCCAATCGAGGTTTTGCTCATTATGGCAACTTGATGGATCTGCTTTGTAGAAACAGCCAGGATGGCCAGACTATTGGCCTGCCGGTAGGGCCGGACACTTCCAGGCTCATCGCCGAGGTGGTTGCTTCGGCTGTCGACGTGCAGCTTCGAGTAAGACTGCAGGTCGCGGGCCGAGATGCCTCTCGTTACGTGGATGACTACACCATCAGCAGTGTCAATGGCCAATCCGGTGAAGCGCTGATCGCTGCACTTCGACAGTCTGCGGCGGAGTTCGAGCTTGAACTGAATAATGAGAAATCGATAGTTTATTCTACATCAGTCCGACAAAGTACGGGCTGGAAGCAGGCCGTACTAGCGCACGTCCCGCGTGGGAAAGCTCCGGAATATTCCGATATCCAACACTTCTTATATGAGGTTGGTCGCGTCTGTGATGCCCACCCTGATATAAACGTTGAGAAATATGCTTTCCAGAATGCCAGAAATGCTTTTGTCCGAGCGGAAAACTGGAAAAAAATTCAAAGCAATTTGATTAACTGCTACCGTCGAAATTCTAGCTTGGTTTCATTTCTTGTAGAAATATTAATCCTTAGGCAAGCGGAGCGGGGCGATGTCGACTTAGGATACGTCAAGGATTTCATTGAGCACAGGCTGCCCGTGCTTGCGCAAGCGAATCGTACTGGAGAAATCATCTGGTTGCTTTTTCTGTCGATCAGGCTCGGGATCATTCTTGGGGTCGCCTATCTGGAGCCGCTCTTCGAAGTAAAAAGCTCGATGGTCGCAATATTGATTGCGTACGCCAGTTCTAGAGGGCTTGTTTCGGGTAAAATAGAATTTAAGTTTTGGAACCAGTCATTGGATAGTGGCGGTCTCAGAGGGCCGATGTGGTTGTATGCATACGAAAGTGTTGTTCGGGGCATCAATCCGGAACGAAGCTCTGGGTTCATAGAGCAGGATAAGTATTTCTCTTTGCTAAGTTCAAAAAAAGTTAGGTTCTTGGCGGTCGACAACGGATTCAATTCTGTTTCAACAACCCTGAGAAACCTTAGAGACGATAACGATCGGATGAGGCGCTTGCGTGAAGACTTCTTCGACGATTTCGACTTGGGGCTCGACGAGTTCGATGATCCAGAGGTTGAGCCACAGGATGGCGGCTACTGAAGTGGACGGCCCTCTGCCCGACGAAAACTGTGGAGATCTGATACTCAGCCTGCGTTCAGAACACGCCAGCACTCGTGCCGGCATTGCTTTGGGCGGCTTCGGTGCGCTCATCGCTGTGGACGGCAAACTCCTGCCCGCGACTGCCCTTGCCGGCATTTGGGCCCGCTGCCATGTGCACAAGCGGCAGCTTGCGTTCGCCGGCGCCAATCTTGCCAACCAGCTCGATCTCGACGAGGCGCCCGGCCGTGGCGTGCTCGTCGCCGAGGGCGATTGCCGCATTGGCAAGGTAGCGTTCTTCTTCGCATATCATGGCAAAGGCCTCTCGGTTGATCAGGGGCGACGAGGCCTACGCCGCCTGGCGCGCCAGGATCCGGTCGGCGAAGCGGCGGAAGAATCGGAGATGGAGGCGCATCGCCTTGGCCTTGCGGAGCGCCTGGGCGTAGTTGTGCCGGCGCCATGTCGGCATGGCGCGGATGCGGAGGATGAAGGCTTTGATGTCTTCGAGCGCCTCGTCGACCGTCTCGGCCGGATGGATCATCGCCTGACACAGCGCGGGATCGCGGCTGATCTGGTCGGTGACCTTCTTGCGGGCGAAATGCGCGGCGCGCGCCTCTTCGATGCCGGAGCGGCGGATGGTTTCGAAGGCGGCGAGCATGGCCGGGCTCTGGCCGGCATAACCGCATTGTTCGGCAAAGGCCTTGCTGGCATTCATCGCTTGCTCCATCCCATGGGGTGATGGAGAGAGTTTCCATTATGGAAATAGTCTTGTCAATCGTTGATCTCCAAAATGGAAATCAACGTGAGATCACCAGCGGCGGATGCCGCGAATCGGCTGATGGAAAGGCCAGGGCAGGGGCGCCTAGCTGACGGCAATGCCATAGGCAATCTCGGCGCGCAGCCGCCGCCCGCCCGGCGCTTCCACCGCCAGTATACCGCGTAGGAACAGTTTCATCACCTTGCACAAATTTTCGTCCCTCGGGTCGAGGGCGGTGGGCGACCTGATATCATCCGTCGTTGCGCCCTGGGCGGTCATGGTCTTGTAAAGCTCTTCCCAATCGGCGTCCGTGGACGCTTCGGTCGGCTGCGGGTTTTCCCGCGCCGCACCGATCGCCTGGAACACATCGGCGGCAATGGCATCGAAAGCCAGGAGATAGTGCTGGTCCGGTCTGCCCAGGGCTGCGCCGCCACTGACGACGAAGCTGGCGCAGGTCGCCGGGGTCTCCCTGGCATCGACAAGTTCGAGCAGGTCGAGCTGCGACTTGATGGCAGGATAGAGGCTGTCATCAGGCGCCTGATAGATCGATTGCGCGTGCTTGCGGCGAACGGCCACGACCGCCTGCAGGGTCTCGTCTCTGGCCTCGGCGGCTGTCGCGCTCCTCGCTGCGATCGCCTCCATCCCACTTTTCAGCGCGACATACGCCTCCGGCAACTCCTGCTTGATCGTGTCATACATGCGGTAGCCCTGGCTTCGAAGGTCGGAGAACACATCTTCGGCGGAGGGGCGGCCAGCCGGTTGTTTCAGGAAATATTCGCCCGATACAGCGTCGAAACCGCCCGACAGGACCTCGACCAGAAGCAAGGATCCCAAAGCAGCAACAGCAACGGTGACGGTCTTCCACCAGGACATTGACAGCTCAGCCCCCCAAATCGACCAGCCCGATCCAATCACCTTTCGCCTGAAGTCACGATCGGGGAAAAGGGGAATATTTTCCTCTGATGTTCTTGACTCCGTCTCAAGGAAAATGTTCCTATCCGCTGAGAAAGAGGAGCCGGGATGGCGATCAGACATCAGATCAAGGCGCGCTACCGGTCCCGCAATGACGAGATCGTCGCCGGGCTGCGCGATGCGGCAGGTGCCGTTGCGCCGCTTGATCCGAAGATGGTGGTCAAACGCAAGGCAGCGGAGATCTCTACCGCGATGGCTCTGTTGCACGGCGGCGACTGGCGGGTGCAGATCGATCACCGGGAAGGGCTGGTGCTGATCGTTCGCCGTCGTCATCGAGGAAACCCTTGACCACGGCAACCGCCTTGCCGAGGTCGTCCTTGTCGACGCCGAAAGCCAGAAGGGCGGCGCGCAGCTTGCTCTCCGGCGAGGCGACCGCAGCCTGGGGATCGCGGTAAAGCTCGATCGGGCTCGAAAGCTCGAGTGCTGTCGCAAACTGCGCCAGCCAGACGCCGTCGATGTTTTCGGGCCGCGCCAGCTTCTTGCTGATGGTGCCGCCGGCGACCTTCATGCGCTCGGCCAGCCGCTTCCTGTCCAGCCCAGGAACGGTCGCCATCCATTCTTCGATATAGAGCCGCGGCGCCTCGAAATCGGTCATGGCCGGACTGTAGCTTTCCAGAACGGAAAGCGCAAAATTTCCAAAACGGAAATTATCGCTTGACGAATGATTTCCATTATGGAAATCATCTGCCCATGTTCAGATCCATCACAGACTGGCGCCCCACGGCGTCGCAACAGGCCGACACGGCGGCGCCCGGCCTGTCGAGCCACGGGCTGGCTTTTGCATCGGCCGACAACGGCCCGGGCAACGTCGTGCCGATCCGGCACGAGGTGACGCCATGAGCGACATGCCCTGGATCAGGTTTTTCGCCTCCGACTGGCTGGCCGGCACACGCGGCATGAGCGCTTCGGAAACCGGCATCTACATCACGCTGGTGGCCTCAATGTATGAGCGCGGCGCCCCGGTGCCGGAAGACCATGTCCGCCTCGCCAGACTGTGCGGCGCCTCGGGGGCAGCCTTCAAGGCGGCACTCGAAAACCTCGTCGGTGACGGCAAGATCCGCCGCATCGACGGCGGGCTGTGGAACGGCCGTGTCGACAGGGAATGCGCCATCCGCGCGGAAAAATCGCTGGCCGGCAAACAGGCGGCCGCGGCGCGCTGGCAAAAAGGCAAGCAAAATCAACCGGCAGCCGATGCCGGTGCCGTGCCGCCGCATGGCGCTGGCACTGCCAGCCAGACGCCAGAGTCCAGACGACAAGAACCTGACGGTTCTTGCCGCAAGCGCGGCAGCCGGCTGCCCCAGAGCTTCAGCCCCAATTTCGACGACGCGGCCAAGGCGGGGCTTTCGCCCGGGGAGGCGGCACGCGAGGCGGAAAAGTTCCGCGACTACTGGATTTCGCAGGCCGGACAGAGGGGCGTCAAGCTCGACTGGCCGGCGACCTGGCGCAACTGGTGCCGCAACGCCGCCGAGCGCCGTCCGCGCTCGCCGCCGCCGCGCAAACGCACCTTCGTCGACGTCGCCATGGACCGATTTGCAGGAGCTTCCCATGCAGCAGAAACCCTATTTGGCACTCACCGCAATGTTGAATTCTTTCCCCCAGACGGCGGGCAATGACGACCTGACGATGCAGACCTATGAGGTGGTGCTGGCCGATGTCACCCCGCAGGCGGTGATCGAGGCGGCACAACGGTTCACCACGGGCGCCGTCCATGGCCAGAACCGGACTTTTGCGCCGTCGGTCGCCGAATTCGTCCACGAGGCGCGCCGCATCGCCAGCGTCTTGCCGCATCGCGGCAAAAAAGCCCTGCCGGCGCCATCCCGGCTGCTGCGGCGGGAGCCGGGGCCGGACGAACGCGCCCGCATGTGCCTCAAGCTGCCCTTGCTGCAGGCCGCCATCCGCAACGGCCGCGCCGACCTGTTGGCCGAGGCCGAGCGCAACGGGCTCGCGCAACTGGTGGCTTTGGCCGAGCGCTGGCAGGTGCCGGTGTCTGAAAAAATCTGGTCGCAGGTGAGGGGCGCACGATGAAACAGCAGCACGCCACCCCGATCGCCTGGGACCTGGATCTGGCCAGCCGCATGCGCGAAACCGGCATGACCTATGCCCAGATCGGCCTGGTGTTCGGCCTGTCGCCCGACACCATGCATTGCCGGCTCGACCCCGAATACCGCGCCAAACGCCAGTGGCAGAAAAGTGCCGCGCGCCAGCTCCTGCCACTTCCGCCTGGCCAACGCGCCAACAGGGTCTCGACTGCCGACCTCGCGGCACGGCTGGCCGAAATTCCCAAGGACACCCGCGACCTCACCGCCTTCATCTGCGGCGACCCGATCCCCGGCCGCATCCGGCCCGACGCGGCGGCAAGTGCTGCCCCCGGGATTACGCTCGCCCGCGTCTCGATCCTCGGCGACAGGTCGCGTGGCGACAGGATCGCTGGAAACGGGATCGCTGGTGAGAGCATTCCGGGGGAAAAAACCCCGGGAGGCCGGCCATGAACCATTTCCACGCCAAGGCGGAATTTATCGACGGCGCCTGGCGCGCGCTTGTCCGCTACTGCCACAAGGCCGATTACCTCCAGGTCCTGTCGGGCGCGCGGCCGGCGGCTTATGCCTCGCGCGAAAAAGCGCTGATCGCCGCCTACCAGGCCCAGGAAAAACACCTCAACGGCACCATCCGCGCCTTCGGCGACAAGGCTTTGGCCGCCCGGGCCGACGCCGAAAAGCTGTTCCGGCCGGGCAAGAAGCCTGTCGTGGTGGAACGCGCCTGAGCAGGGCGGGCATCGGCAGGGCAATGGCGCGCATGGGCACGGCCACTTTGGGCACGGCGGCCATGGCGCGCAAAAGCAAGACAGGCAAGGCGAGCGAGGCAGATATGAGCAAGTCGGGCATCGGCAAGATGGGCAAGGCCAAGGCGGGCAAGAAGCCGGCGAGACAGCCCGGGCCGTCAGGCCCTGTGGTGACGGTCGAGGTCGAAAACCCCGACTGGCGGCCGGCGCGTGACGGCGAAAGGGCGTTTCCGCGCCTCATCGCAGCGCAGAAAAACATCAGGGAAAGTGCCGTCGAGACCTTGTTTGCCCGCGGCTTCCTGGCGCGCGCGCAGAAGGAGGCGGCCGACCGCTTCCGCGCCTGTTGGGAAAAGGCCGGCGGCACGGTGCGCAGCCTCGACCATACACTCGACCGCGTCGACGGCGGCCGCGGCGACCCACTCGCCGCCCGCATCGCCGCCGCCCACGAACTCAAACGCTGCCGCCAACTCATCGGCCACCGCGGCTACCAGGTGCTGCAGCTCGTCTGCGCCGAGGGCCGGGCGCTGGCCGAGATCACCCCGCACAAACGCGAACGCCTGACCATGGCCGACAATCTGCGGGCCGACCTCGATGACATCGCGGCGATGTGGGGGATCCAGACGGCGAGAAGGCGGGTGGGGGGTGAGGGGGTGTCCGTTGGCTCGGATGTACCTTAGCGCGACCAGCAGAACCTTTACGGAACCTTCATGACCTCAGACTAACCATGATCGTGAACTAGGAGAATCATCCTATGGCTGAGACATCAATTGAATGGACTGACGCCACCTGGAACCCGGTTGCCGGCTGTACAATCCTGACTGCCGGCTGCACCAACTGCTACGCCATGCGAATGGCAGCGCGCCTCGAGGCGATGGGCGTTGAAAAATATGCTGGCCTGACGCGTAAGACCGGTGGCCGGGCGAAGTGGACCGGCAAGATTTACCTTGATCGAAAGGCTCTATCGATCCCGGCTTCGTGGTTGAAGCCGCGCCAGGTTTTTGTGAATTCGATGTCCGACCTGTTTCATTCAGACGTGCCGCCAGAGTTCATCGCCGAGGTGTGGCAAGTGATGGCGGAAACGCCGCGCCACACGTATCAAATCCTGACGAAGCGGCCTGACCGGATGCTTGAGATCGTGCCTGGTCTTCCGAAGCTTCCCAATGTCTGGCTCGGAACAAGCGTCGAGGACAGCCGCGTGCTTTACCGGATCGACGAACTCCGCAACGTTCCAGCGGTCGTACGCTTCATATCGTTCGAGCCGCTGATTGGTTCAGTAGCCGGCGCAAACCTCAAGGACATTCACTGGGCGATCGTTGGCGGCGAGAGCGGTCCGCAAGCTCGGTACATGAATCCGTCATGGGTCGATGAGATTTTCGACCTTTGCACCGACTATGACGGCGCATTCTTCTTCAAGCAGTGGGGTGGCAAGAACAAGAAGGCCACCGGACGTACCTATCGTGAACGCACGTGGGACGAACGGCCCGTGGCAAGTATGTGACCACCAAATCGCTTTGCCAAATCCGTTGCTGCCGTTGACGGATTCGACACCGCAAAAAACAGTGAAAAACGCTGCGGCTTTCGAATTGGCGGCAGGGGAAACGGGTCCATAACCAGTGGGAAAATCGTTTCTAACCTTTGCCTGACGTACTGTTCCAAACCGGCGACGTCTGCATTGCGTTGCCGACTCTCTGTCGGTTCCAGTCCACCAAGCAAATCATTGACCGGTGGGATCGGGCTATAGAGTTCACGTTCCCACTCATCGGTACCAAGCATCCGTGTCAGAGACCGGCGCTTCGACTCATCAACTGCAGTAATGTTTCGTGCTGCTTGGCGGTACAGGCCGGACAACGGAAACAGATACCAGACATCGATCGCTCTGGTGGCCGCAATGGCCCGTAGCGTCTCCCACTCGACCTCCATCCCGTAAGGGTCGAGGAACATCACCGCTCGGGTCCTTTTCCAACCGTTCCACTTGATTTCACCTTGAATGAGACGATTGGCATCGCCGTTGAGGATAGAAATCTCGCGGTGTGGGTTTGCCTCTTTCAGCGCTTCAAGCGCAGCGCAGTGCGCAGGATCGGCATCCATGAACACCAATCTGTCAAACGCTGGTTTGATATCTAGTGCGATGCGCGCGGAGCCCCGCCTGCTCTCTACTGCTGCTGGCGTAGGTGCATCGAACAGGTCGCCATCGCTAGCTTCGACACGGACGGTCCGGGAGCCGGTGCCAGCAAATGCGTCAATGTACCAAAGGTTGTCGAACTTTCCCCGCAGGGCACTCATGTAGGCTTGGAGATACTTTCCGACCAACTCAAGCTTGATCTCAGTGTGCTGCCCGCCGAATTCATGGTCGTCAGCAGCCATGTGCTTTACCTGCCACCCCAAGCCCTCCCCAAGGCTACTTCTCGGCTGCACGTATCATCGCTGCCGGGGATAATTATGCAAGAGCGGTAAAGCGTCCCGATCGTGGGTCAGCTCGTCTACGCCGACCGCAGGCCGTGGCCGAGATCACCCCGCAACCGCGAGCGCTTGGCTATGGCGAACAACCTGCGTGTCGACCTCGACGACATAAGGGGGAGCTTTGGCCGGCACTCGCTGGTCTTTGATCGGCTGGTATGGCGACAAGGGCACGACAATGCGGTCTCTCAGGCTGCGCGACGAAGGCAGGGAATGCGAACGCAGCGAGTTAGCCCTGGCAGCAGATGTGCTGCATGGCCCTATCCCCGCCGATTCGCAATCATGGCGCCATCCATGGCTGCACCAAAATCCCCCGAGCGAAAGCTTCATCGTCACCTGAGCTCACCAAATGGTAAGGCACTCCGAGTTCCCGGGCATGCCTTTCTGCGAGCGAAATGACTAGGGATTGGTACTCCGCAATCTGGCTAGCTGTTCTGTCAGGGCGAGCCCTGCCCGTATCCCGATTCCTGCGAGCGAGGATGCCTTCAGGATCATCGGAAATAGCTATCACAACGTAAGGATCGATCGTACGGAACACTTCCAATGGAATTTCAGCGTAGCCGTCGTCAGTGTCAACAATGTTATGCGCGTCGAAAATGATTGGGCGGCTTTCCACGGCGCGCAGCTTCCCAAAAGCTTCGACTAGCAGCGCCTGATTGTCGAGAACTTGACCCGTTCTTAGTTCTTCGCGGTCCACGGGTCGAGCCACCAGTTCGGCTTTCGCTTGTCGTAATAGATAGCTTGCCTGAACATGAACGAAGCTGACATTTGCGGCAAATCGTCCAATCACGTACGATTTTCCAACACCTGACACGCCGACCACCAATGCGACTCTCGTCATCGCCTCGTAACTTTCTCTAGCTTGTGCCTCTCCCATGGACGACGGTGCGACGAAATCACCCGCTACACTGTCCACGAGAAGTTTGCATGTGACCGTTTTGATTTCTCTCGCATTCGCATAGAGTTCGGAGAAGTCAGGAGTGGCACATGCAGTTCGTTTTTCCTACGCCCCGAGGGGCGTACGACGCCGCTATCGAATGCCTGAAGACAAGGCTCGCGGACGAGTTTCCCGGACGATCTTCCGTCCCGCGTCGGCGCTTCGTCATGACTGAACGCCTCGCCGACAAAGTACTGTCTGAGCAGAAATCAACGACAATCCGATACGACCGCGATAGCGTCGAGTATCCTGCCGGGCCTGTCCTGCCACTTTTCGCCGCTGCTGAGCGAGCGCCGCAAGACGAGTATCGTTGCCTTGCCGGTCTTCGTGTCCTCAGCGTGCGTTACTCCACATTTGAGGGTCTCACCGAAGCTGATGCTCGGTCCGACGGATTTTCTTCCCTAGACGAATTGCTCGCTACGCTGCAGCAGTTCTACGGCCGCATTCTGCCTGAAGACATGGTCTGCATCTACGAGTTCGCCCTAGAGCCAACGGCCACGAACCCAAAGCCACTGGCCCGGAACATCGCGCTGGATGCCGCTTCCGTCTAAAACTTGAAGCCCAGCTTTAGGAGCGGTTTCAGCTTCGCGTAAGCTGATTCGGGAATCTTGTTGATCGACTGTGGCCAAGAGGGTAGGACGCCGTAGCCTAGCAAGTCGTTCAATGGCACGGTTGGCTCCAAGTGTCCGATCAGCAAGAAGTCGATGACCTTGAGCGGGCGCGATCCCGCCACCCACTGGGCGAGTTCCGTATCCGAGAACACCGACCGTTTCGCAGTCCACTTTCGTACCTCGTTCACATCGAGGGTCCAACGAACGGACTCCACAATGCCCACGCTTGTCATTGATTGGGAGCCGTAGGAAGGGGACTTGGTCATATAGAAGAAAAGCAAATCCCCAGCCTGCAAGGCATTCGTAGGCGCGTGGCAGATATAGACTTTCTTGATGGTGTTGCCAGGTTTGCCGCCTGGCACCCCGGTATTTGCGACCGCCGGAGCGGTCACCTCGGGGAACAATTTTCGATGATAGTCCGGCTGGATAGGCACGACGAACTTTCCAACAGAAGCGTCGTCTGAAAACCTTGGGTAGTTCTTCTTTGCGGTCTTGAGCTTGTCTGTTCCGGCCGACAGCGGTCCGATTCCCATAGGCTTTTCGTAGACTAGCTCATCTTTTGCGAGCGTTTTGGTTCTCTCGAACCCGTATTCTTCAAGCAAGCGGATTAGAGCTTCCTGCTTGGGAAACACGGTGACATAGGTCAGGTCGTAGCCATTCCGTTGGCAATGCCATAGTACCTGCTTCAGCAACTGCTCACCGAGCTTTTGGCCCCTGTAGCCCTCGGCCACCTTAAAAGTGCAGATCTTCAAAATCTTGGCAGCAGCGTAGTGCGTGCCGGCATCGGCGTGGGTCTCGTCTTTTCGAATGACGATCCCGGCTAGCTTGCCGCCATCCTTGATGACCCAGCAGTCGCGGTGCTCTTGCTTGCACTTCGGCACCCATACCTCATGGAACCCGACATAGTCGGCGGCCAGATCGTCGAAAATCTCATCCTTGAAGTCGATGTTGTACGCTTTTACGTACTCGACGGAGGGCAGGAAAACCTCGTCCGGTTCATACGCCTGCTTGAGCCACGCGACGGCGTCAGCGACTGTCATGACTTGTTCGCTGAGACCTGCAGCCTTCGCACGCCGATGAATGCCGTCGTCCTCGGTGACGAACAGTTCCACGACACCGTCCGCGACCGCGTGCAGCATTTTCGCGTCGCAAACGTCATTTGGCTTCGGCAGTTTGCCGTAGAGCTTTGCGAGTTCGCATTCGGGAGGAACGTGAACACCATTCAACTGAGCGAACTTCTTGACCTTAGAAAGAGTGATCTTCCTACGATCTTTGTCGGGATCGCGTTCGATATCTTCCAGAGAGGCTTCGTGTACGAATACGGATACTCCGTGCTCCTGGCATTTGCGCAGCAGGTCGGCGAACTGAGCCTTGATCTCTTTCGAATCTTCGAGCTGTATGATGACATTGGTGTCGATGAGCAGCTTCATCTCTCGGAACCCCGGATCAGCTGACGAAAGGCGTCGTCGGCATAGGCGAATGACTGTGGCGGCGTAAAGCCGAGACGATCCTTGAGTAAGGATAGGGGTACGGGGTTCGGGACGGCGACGGGATCCTGTAGCTTGATCACGAAGCCGGACGTCCTCTCAGCATAGTACGCATCGAAGTCATCACGTGTAATGAAGGCCACATCACTATAGTTTGCCCATATGCGCTCGACTGCGAGTTCTTCCACGGTAGAGATCGTGGCGTACCCGATCACCGCTTGGATCGGAGCCGACGCATATATGTACATGACCGCGCCGGTGACCGTACCATAAGGAAAACGACGCCTCAGCTCGACTTTCTTCTGACCGCTTACAATTTTGATAGCGTACTCTGGCTTAATACTCAAAACGAAGTCGTGGCGGAACAGGTCCAGGTTGCTCATTCTTTGACAATCACAATTGTTCTCCTAATCGGCATTATCTCGCACAAACCAAAATGTGAACTGCTGTCTCTCCAAAATCGGCGGCGGAGGTCGCGAGCTACACGCTTCCAATGTGTTGCTGTTCGCGAGACCGCACGTAATCCCATGTCAACAGGCGTCATACGCGCCTCCACTGCACCTTCAGAACGGGCGATATCTGGCCTGTCCGACACAAGTTAGATGAACCTCCTGTGAGGTCCAATTCGCTCGGGGAACCACCGACCTGTTGGCGACATGGGGTCATGCTGCGAGCTCAATCCACGCGCCAACGCAAGGGCCACCGAGCCGGCGCCATACTACCGGCCTCCTGTGCTCGCCTGCTTCGCTGCCGCCTTCTCCACATGCTTCAGGAAACTGCGGCCCATGAAGCTGGAGAATGCAATGGCGAGCACCGCGGCCTGAACCGCGACCATCATGCCGATGGCGACGGCGATCATGCCTGTGGGCATGCCGGCGAAGGCGTCGGTCAAAAGGATCGAGACAAGCCCAAGGCCTGTGCCGACGGCGGTGCAGGCGCCGACCAGCCGCCAGTATTCCCCTGTTGTCGGCAGGCGTTTGGTGCGGAAGAAGAAGTGGTAGGCGGTCGACTGGGTGATGGCGAAGGCGATCGGAATGCCGAAGATGTCCTCGATGGTCTTGGCATATCCAGGCAATGCCTGGACAAGCACGGAGGCAACAAAGGGTGCTGCCGCGGTCAGCGCTCCGAACATCAGGATGTAACGCCACAGGCTGGTTTGCATTGCGTTTTCCCTCCCCAAAATCCTCGCCTGCGCCTTCGTGCCGACGCACAAACCAATTGCATCAAGAGGCTACCGAGCGCTGTGTGCCGATGGAGTCCGAGCTCTTCCCATTTTCGCAGGCGCCTGCGGCTACTTCTTCTTGGGCCTTACCACTCTCGGGCTGATGTTGTCGTAGACCTGTTGTGCCGGGAATGCGCCAGCTGGAGCCTGCTGGCCCGGCAACACCTTGCCGACCTGGATCAGGAGATCTTGCCCCGGTTTGACGATGTCGTACGTGACGCCCGGGTTGTAGGTGGTGAATGCCGTGTTGCCATACACATTCGTCTGCATGGTGCCGGGCGTCCGTCCGTAGTCTCGGCTGGTGGCATCCTGGCTGCCAAGGATGACAAAATGGGTGTTGCCGCTCTGGAGCGTGACTTCCGCGGCTTTGAGCAAGCTGTAGTCCTGGACGGCAGTCGGGTCGGTAAAGCCGTTGCCGCGCGCTGAGATGCGATAAGTATCGTTGGTGATCGGCATCGCGACCACCCCGCCGGACGCACCCATTTCTTGATATGGCGTTTGGCAGCCTGCCAAAAGTGCGGCAGCCAGTACTGCTAAAAGTCGTAGCTTCATCGTCCCCCCAATCGGAACACCGTCGCAGGCCCTTGTCTTGCGTGCTGGTGTCCGCCCCCACAATCTACTGAAGCCCAACCTGCCATTGACTGCAACTGTTCTCGCAACCAGACCATCGGCAGGTCGGGCGAGGAGCATAAAAATGAGCGAAGTTACTCTGGTGCGCGAGCACAGATTTCACGCCGTCTGGCCGCTTCGTCGCGACGTCTGCAGCCGCGCTGCCGCGTCTCGCTGCCGTCGACATCAGTGATAGACGATGCGCGTTTCAGTGATGACGACGCGCAGCACCCGGTAGGCGTAGAAGAAGGCGGCGATGCCGAATGTCACGATGATCAGCACCAGCCAGATGATGACGTGGCCGATGGACGATCCCAGGTTGAACCTGCAGTCGAGGTGACCGATCTCGTTGCCGGACTGATCCAGCACCTTGGTCCGGTTCAGCACCGCCCGATTGAGGTAATAGGGGAAAACGACAAGGGCCAGCCCCAGCGTGACGACGGTCAGAAAGATCCAGATGATCACATGGCCGATCGAATCGCCGATGCTGAAGTCCGATCGAAGCCGCACCGCGCGCGAACCTGTTACATTCATCAAAATCTCCCCCTGATCTCAGTCTATCATCGCTAGGCATGGCGTTTGTGCAAGAGGGTGTTCTTTGATCCGTCAGTCCTGACAGTCATTTTGCCTGCACTTTCTTTTCGTTTTCCACGCAAGCGTCGTGATTGGCCAGGAAGTACTCGATGTGGACCACAGTGCGGCCATCCTCGAGGCCGTATGCCGAGACGGAGATTTCCCTGATGCCGCGGGCCTGGGCTTCGGCCGGCACGCTTGTCCAGTGGTGATCATATTCGCGGTCCTCGCGGATCAGTGTTTCCAGCCAGGTCTCGTCTTCCGGGATTTTTGCGCCGTTCACGATGCCGTCGACCCGCTGCTGCGGGCGGCCATATCTCAGGGCGAGCTCGGCGGCAAACAGGTCGGTCGTTGCCCGGATCGACTGGCCCATCAGGTCGGCGTCCTCGGGCCGGCTGGCGGCCATGAGCCAGCATATGCCGGTGTCGGGGAATGCCTTGACGGCATAGGCGGCGATGCGTGAATCGGGAAAACGCACATTGCGGCAGATGAAGATGCCGGGCGGCTGGTCGTCATTGACACAGCCATGAAGTGCTGGATCCGCCGCCATCTCGATGCCATAGGCAACTTCCGCCTGGGCAGGCGTCGCAAGCCCGCACAGAATGCCGGCGAGCCAGCCCGGCCATCGTTTGTCGTGTCCCATCCAGCCCTCCCCAAGGCGCGCCGCATCATCACTGTCGGGGATGTTTGCGCAAGAGGGCCCGCTGAACGAAGCGGGCCTCCTGCCTGATGCCGTCAGCCGTTACCAGTGGCGATACCAGACCCAGACACGCCGCCTGTAGCAGCGGGTGACGCGGCGGCCGCGGTACCAGTGGCGGCGGCAGTAGCGGCGCCAGACGCGGCGGCGGCGCCGGCGCGGCCGCCGGTGCCAATTGCGGTGGTTGACGGGCGTGGCCTCATCCCGGCCGTCCTCGGGCGCGGGCGGGCCGTCAAGTTCGTCGAGGATGCCGCCGCGTGCCGTCGGGCGCAGCGGAAAGGCCTCGATCGGCTGGGCGATGGTGGCGACGGCCGCAGCACCGGCCACGGCGAGCATGCTGGTCAAGAATGATCGACGGTCCATTGGAACCTCCTGAAAAGTCGACATGACATGTCGGTCAACCAGCTGTCGGGTGGATGGTTCCCTGGGCGAGGCGGGGCGCGCGAGGGGCTGCGTGGCAACATTTGCGGCGATCTGGGTCCGGTTGGCGGACCGCACGATGCCGGCGGCGCGGTCGGCGGGCACGAGGTGCCGCCGGCACGACGCCGTGGCTCAAGCCGCAGGCCGAGGCTGCCGCATTGGTTTTGCGCAAGCGTGCGCGTCAATTCCTGCAAGCCGCCGCATGTGGGAGCGGGCCAAAGCGGTTATGGTCGTCAAACGGGGCGTTTTGCTGCTTTCGGAGCCGACCGGCCGGCCGTCGTGACAAAAACCGCGGGAGCGTTCGAAGTGAGCCTGAGCAATCACGATGTGGTGGAACTGACGGCCTGGCGCAGGTTGTTGCATCAGCAGCCCGAGATCTCCAACGCGGAACAAAACACTGCCGCAGCCGTGGTGGCATTCCTGCGCGACACCGATCCCGACAGAGTGTTGACCGGTTTGGGCGGGCATGGCGTGGCGCTCGTCTATAACGGTGCCGGCCCGGGGCCGACTGTGCTGTTTCGCTGCGAGCTCGATGCGCTGCCGATCGAGGAGCTGTCCGGTGTGGCGCATGCCTCGCTTGTGCCGGGCACCTCGCATATGTGCGGCCATGACGGCCATATGGCGATCCTGGCCGGGCTCGGCCGGCGCTTGGGGCGCAAACGCCCGGCGCGCGGCCGCGTCGTCTTGATGTTCCAGCCGGCCGAAGAAACCGGCGACGGGGCGGCCGCCGTCGTCGCCGATCCACGTTATCAGGAGCTTGCGCCGGACTACGCCTTTTCGCTGCACAATCTGCCCGGCGTGCCGCTCGGCGACGTCAGGCTCAAGGCCGGCACCGTCAACTGCGCCTCGCGCGGCATGCGGGTGCGGCTCAAGGGCAAGACCGCGCACTCCTCCATGCCCGAGACCGGCACCTCGCCGCGCCTCGCCGTGGCCGAACTGATCACCGCCTTTCCCGGCCTGGGCCGAGCGACATTTGCCGATGACGGCTTTCGCATGGTCACGGTCACTCATGCGACGATGGGCGAGGCGGTGTTCGGCATCGCGCCGGGACAGGCCGAGGTCTGGGCGTGCCTGCGGACCCGGCAGGACGATGCCATGGCGAGCCTGTGCCAGGCCGCCGAACAGCTGGTGGCGGAAACGGCAGGGGCGTCTGGCCTCGACCACGCCGTCAGCTACCACGAGATCTTCGTCGCCAGCGTCAATGCCGAGGACGCCGTCGACCATCTCAGACAGGCGCTTGATAAGGAAGGCATAAGCCACAGCGAAGAGGCCCTGCCGATGCGGGCCTCGGAAGATTTCGGCCTGTTCGGCCGCTCGGCCAGCTCGGCGATGTTTTTCCTCGGCGCCGGTGAGGCGCACCCGTCGCTGCACAATCCCGACTATGACTTTCCCGACGACCTGATCCCGATCGGGGTGCGTGTCTTTGCCCGCGTCGCTGATACTCTGCTTGGCTAGGGCATCCAGCGCCTTTCCCAGTGTAAAAACAAAGAGATAGAGAGGATTTGCGATTCAAAGAATGAGCGGAAGGTGAGGGATGTCGGGGGGAGAAAGAGCCCGCGTTCTGAACCGTCTGTGCACTGCCGCGAGGTCACGGCATGGATCCCAGGGTCTCCGCGACGGAGCTGCGCTCCTGCTTCGCCCTAGGATGACGAAAGTGTGGGGGGCGTCGCAGACTTGGGTGGTGACCAGGGGCGTCCGGAGCCGCCTCTCGATTTCGTCATCCTCGGGCTTGACCCGAGGATCCATGCCGTGAGGGTGACGATTGTGCGGTGGGTGGAAGAAAGAGCACGCGTCCTGCGCCGCTTGAGCCCGGTGACAAGGGTCACGGCATGGATCCCAGGGTCTCCGCAACGGAGCTGCGCTCCTGCTTCGCCCTAGGATGACGAAGGGAGGGGGCGGCCGGCCAAAACGATGCGTGGGCCGGCCTGATTTCCGCGTTGTCCTTGTGCCGGTTGGCGGACCCCTTATGCAGTCTGGCAGGCTTTCAGGTCGCTTGCGGACGGACCGGTTACCGGCTGGGGAAGGTGATGGCGCGCATCTTCTGAAGTTGATCCGGCGCAGACCAATGGCTTGCACTTCAAGTCGGAACTCCATTGAACTGTGAACCGAGTTAGATCAGCTGTTCAACGAAACGCGTGATGGGCCGGCAACCCGGCTGAAAGGTCTTCCAGCAATGGCCAACGACAATCGCTCTCCGCGCCTCGCTGTACTGATCGATGCAGATAATGCGTCCGCCAAGATCGTAGACGGTCTTTTCGATGAGATCGCAAAGATTGGGGAGGCCAGCGTCCGGCGCATCTATGGCGATTTCGCCAGCCCGCGATCGAAAGCGTGGATCGATGTCCTGGCACGGCACGCCATCATCCCGCAGCAACAGTTCGCTTACACAACCGGCAAGAACGCCTCCGACATCACTCTGGTCATCGATGCGATGGATCTGTTGCATAGCGGCCGTTTCGACGGCTTCTGCCTGGTCTCGTCCGACAGCGATTTTACCCGGCTGGCGGCGCGTATCCGCGAGCAGGGGGTCGATGTCTTCGGCTTCGGGGAGCAGAAGACACCGGAGAGTTTCCGCCAGGCCTGTCGACGCTTTACCTACACCGAGAACCTGCTGCCCGATGCGCCGGCCAATGCGGAGGCGGCAGAAAGCAAATCCAAGCCGCTGCAGCCGCCGAGTGCGGCCGCGCCGATCATCCGCCGGGTTCTCGACCAGGTCGAGACGGAAGATGGCTGGGCATCGCTGTCGGCGGTCGGCAAGCAGTTGGCGAACCTGTCCTCCGACTTCGATCCCCGCAATTTCGGCTTCCGCAAGCTCAGCGATCTCGTCCGCGGAACCAATGTCTTCGAGATCGAACATCCGGAAGGGCGGGGCATGCGCATCCGCAAGAAGCCGGTGCCAGCGAAGCCCAAGCAGAAGTCGTGACCAGCTTCCCATTGAGGGCCGCTTGCCGGCTCCAGCGCGTTCACATCCGTTTCGATTTGAGCCTGTCAGGCACTCACTTGCCGGGAAGCGGCAGCGGTGTCTCGCTCAAGGTCCTGAGGTAGGCGATGAGATCTGCACGCTGATTGTCGTCCGCCAGTCCCGGGAACGACATGTCTGTTCCAGGCAAGGTGAGGGCGGGGTTGGCGATGAAAGAATTGAGATCCTCGAAGCTCCAGACGCCGCCGGCCTGCTTCAGGCTTGACGAATACTGGACATCGCCCTGCGACCCCTTCTGCCGTCCGACGATGCCCCACAGATTGGCGCGTTTCGGAACCTTGAGCCCAGGCGCCGAGAGATGACAGGCCGCGCAGGTCTTGGCGAAAACGTCCTTGCCCGATTGCGCATCTGCCGACGCAAGCCGCGGCGAAATCGGCTGGACTGTCGGCCCTGCCGCGCCATGACCGTGCAGATAGGCGACGACGTCGTCGTGGCCGGCGAGCTTGGCCAGATGGATGGGCGGACTTCCATTCGACGTCAGGGCGTTGACGTCGGACCCGGCCTCCACAAGGTAAGTCACGCAGGCAAGGCAGCCGGTCTCGGCAGCCACATGCAGCGGGGTCTGCCCTTTCGCCAGCTGGTTTGGATCGGCGCCATGGCCGAGCAACAGTTTGACGATGTCGGCAAAGCCGGCCTTGTTGGCGGCGTAGAGCGGCGTTCGCTGCCAGCTGACGGGCAGGTTGACGTCCGCCCCACGCTTGATCAGAAGGTCCGCCAGCGCGGCATTTCCGGTTTCGCAGGCGATGTAGAGCGCCGTCACACCGTCGATTTCGTCGATGGCTGCACCCTTGTCCAGGGCCGAAGTCACCGCCGCGGCGTCGCCGTTTCTGACAAGATCGCCCAGCTCGTTCGCCTGGGCCGGCAGCGCCAGGAGCCAAAGCAGCGACAACGCCCCGATTAGCGACCGGGCCGCTATCGCCGACCGGGCTCCTGTCACCGACAGGCGTGCCTGCTTGATCATTGCATCCTCGCGGGCTGAGGAATTTCAGGGCGTGCTCATATTAGGCCAAGGGCCAACCGGCGACAACGCCCGGGCCGGCGGACGAGGGTCCGGATGGCTGGAATTCGGATGCCTGGAAAATGACCGTTCCGGAGCCGCAAGCCGAGCGGCCATGTGCCCGATGCCGTCAGCTACCAGTGTCGATACCAGACACGCCGCCGGTAGCAGCGGGTGATGCGCCGGCCAGTGGCGGCGGCAGGCGCGGCGGCGCCGGCCTGGGGCACCATGGCAGCAGCGGCGCGACCGGCCCATTGCAGGCCGTTGGGCGGTTCCGCCCAGACGAGAGGATCAGCGCGACAGGCTGCGCTTAGCAGATTTCAATGGCGCAGCCGTTCGATCCTGATATCAATACGGCATAGTCGTTTGACGGAGCGATCTTGCAGCGATGACGAGCGCGCAGGGCGACAGGTTCGGTTTCGCGTCTGCCGATGATGCGCCGGTCCCTTACATGCAACGCATCCGCGATTATTATCTGGCGCTTGGTTATGGCGAGCCATACAGGTGGGCACACTATGCCACCGTGCCGTTTCAACCGCTGCAAAAACCGCTGAAGCACTGTCGCCTGACCATCGTCACAACGGCAGCGCCCTATCAGCCCGGCAAGGGCGATCAGGGACCTGGCGCAGCCTACAACGCTGCGGCGAAGTTCTACACCGTCTATTCCGGCGATAGCTCCCAGGACCACGATCTGCGCATTTCGCACGTCGCCATTGACCGGAAGCACACCACGGCCGAGGATTCCGGCACTTACTTTCCGCTCCCGGAAATGCGTCGCGCGGCGGAGCGCTGCCGCACCGGGCCGGTGGCGCCGCGTTTCCACGGGCTTCCAACCAATCGCAGCCATCGCACGACACTGGAAGTCGACTGTGCGGAAATCGTAACGCGCTGCCGCGGCGATGCCGTCGACGCGGCCATCCTGGTCGCCAATTGCCCTGTTTGCCATCAAAGCGTCAGCCTTGCCGCCCGCGCGCTGGAAGCCAACGGCATAGCCACTGTCGTGATGGGCTGCGCCAAGGACATTGTCGAGTTTGTCGGCGTGCCGCGGTTTTTGTTTTCGGATTTTCCGCTTGGCAATGCCGCGGGGCGGCCCAATGATCCGGCTTCTCAAGCCGCAACGCTGCAGCTTGCCCTTGACGTGCTCGAGCGGGCGCCCGCTGCCCGTACGACCGTGCAATCGCCGCTGGTATGGGGCGCAAGCCCCGACTGGAAGCTCGACTATCAGAATGCGGACCGCATCTCCGCCGAGGAGATTGCGCGCCGTCGCGCCGAGTTCGACAAAGGCAAGGCCCTGGCCAGGACGCTGCGCGAAAACGCCAAGCCCGACACTGCTGCCGTGCCCACGCATGATCCGCTGTCCTGACCAAGCCGCCTCGAACGCCTGGCCCGCCCCGGAAGCCCGCGCAGCCGCGTGAGGCGGGTTCGTCGTCACCAACGGGCAACTACCGGTGGGCGAGCATTGTCTCGCCGGGCGAGCTGATCGACTGGCTTATTTCTCTCACCATCTTCCACCTGAGCGCCAGCGCATAGTCGCGCGGGGTGGACAGTGGCATGACGAAGGCGTTCGGACCGCCAATCACGCTGTCGGCGAAATACCGGGTGAGATCGCGCGGAATGCCGCGTACCACCTCCGGCAGAGCGATTGCGTTGATCGTACAGCCATTGGCGATCGCCCGCAGTCGGCTTTCTTCAACCGGCACGCCGTCATTGTTGGTGCCATTGGCCGAGATGTCGATGATCTTGCGGGCGGCATGTCCAGGGTAGCTCTCAAGGAGCAGAACGCCCAGGTCGATCGCGAACGAAATGGATGTCGCACAGTATGTATGACATCCATAACCCCTGTCGCCCTCGTTGCGGATGCCAGATGCGACAGCTTGCGCGTCCGCGCCGCCGCAGACGCTTGTCCACGGCACCACCAGGCGCATTTGTCCCTGGCTCGACCATTCGACATAGGTGATGGCGATGCAGCCGCTACGGCTGCGGGCAATGGTCGCAAGAACCTCGGGTGAGGAGATTGCCGCGGCATGGCCGTCGCGCTGCAGGCTGGCCGTGGTCGGATCGATGGATGCCGAGACATCGACTGCGAACACGATCGCTGTGTCGACATCGGCGGCATGTGCGGGTGGAGCCCAAAGCAGCGTCATGACTGCGAGCATCGCCAGCGGCCGGGCCACGGCGTTGACGGCCGCAACTGGAACCGCGACGACGGCCGCCGGTCGAAACCCGTCAACGCCCATCTTGCCCCCCAATCCCTCGGGTGACCAGGTCGGATGCTACGCCACATCCTTGACGTCTGACAGGTGACCGAAGGATCTAGCGCAAGCGGATAGCGGGCAAGCGGATAGCAGGCGGCGCGTAACGAACACATGGCACTCCTCCATGCCCGAGACCGGCATCTCGCCGCGTCTCGCCGTGGCCGAGCTGATCACCGCATTCCCCGGCCTGGGCAGAGCGACTTTTGCCGATGACGGCTTTCGCATGGTCACCGTCACCCATGCGACGATGGGCGAGGCGGTGTTCGGCATCGCGCCGGGACAGGCCGAGGTCTGGGCGTGCCTGCGGACCCGACAGGACGATGCCATGGCGAGCCTGTGCCAGGCCGCCGAACAGCTGGTGGCGGAAACGGCAGGGGCGTCCGGCCTCGACCACGCCGTCAGCTACCACGAGATCTTCGTCGCCAGCGTCAATGCCGAAGATGCGGTCGACCATCTCAGGCAGGCGTTGGACGCGGAAGGCATAAGCCACAGCGAAGAGGCCCTGCCGAAACGGGCCTCGGAAGATTTCTGGCTGTTCGGCCGCTCGGCCAGCTCGGCGATGTTTTTCCTCGGCGCCGGTGAGGCGCACCCGTCGCTGCACAATCCCGATTATGATTTTCCCGACGACCTGATCCCGATCGGGGTGCGGGTCTTTGCCCGCGTTGCTGATACTCTGCTCGGCTGGGGCAGCCAGCGCCTTTTCCTGCGTCGAAACAAAGGGATGGCGGGGTTTTGCGATTCAAGGCATGAGCGGAAGGTGAGGAATGTGGGGCGGGTGGAGGAAAGAACACGCGTTCTGAAACGTCTGTACGCTGCCGCGAGGTCACGGCATGAATCCCCAGGTCTCCGCGACGGAGCTGCGCTCCTGCTTCGCCCTGGGATGACGAAGGACGGGGGCGGCCGAGCGGCAGGCGTCGCCCCCGCCAAAGAAGAGCGACGACGGCCTGGCTGCGATCAGTGTTCGATCGAGAGGTCCTTGCCGTCCCACCTCAAGAGGAAGACCTCGCGGCGCGGTGTGGCGTTGCCGTCTTCGCCGCCGACGATGAGCAGGCCTTCTGGTAGCGGGAACGAGGCGCCGTATGCGAGCCCGGTCGGCAGTTTTCCGACCTCCTGCCAATTGCTGCCGCCAGACGCCTTGTCGACAGCGGCCTTGTCGCCAGCGGCTTTGTCGCCGGAAGCCTTGCCGCCAGTAGCCTTGTCGCCGGAAGCCTTGTCGCCGGACGTCTGGCCGACATAGGCGTAGACTTCGTCGCGCCAGCCTTTTTTGAGGCCGTCATGGGCGAACCACTTGCCTGAAGCGGCATTGGCCTGGGCGCCGACGAAGTTGGCGCCGCCGGCGACGAGCATGGCCCCGCCGGCCTGCCCGGCAAAGGCCCCGGCAACACCTTCCTGGCGTTCGTCCGCCTGAGGTTTGGGCAGGTCGGCCAGCGCAAGCCAGGCGGCGGCGGGGCCGTCGATCGTGACCTTCTTGACCTCAGGCGTGCGCAGGCCCGGCTTGATCTCGCCGCTGATCAGGGTGAACGCGTCGTCGCCCTCGGCCACCACGGCTGCGTCGCAATTGGGCAGGGACGGGCTGTCGCCGAGGCTGCTCCAGCTGTTCGCACTGGGATCATAGGCCAGTAGCTTGGCGTTCCAGCGGTAGTCCCGGGGCTCCATGCTCATGTAGCTCTCGACAAGCTTCCTGAAACCCTCCGGGTTCGTCTCCTTGTCGGTGGCGGCGACGTCGGCGAGGTATTTGTCGAACAGCTCCTTGTTGTAGCCGCCGACAAGGGCAATGCGGCCGTCGGTCAGCGCCAACGCCCTGGCGCCCGACAGTCCGACAGGGGTGGTGGTGTCGAGCTTGCTCCAGCCGTCGGCGACAGTGTCATAGGCATAGACAGTGTCGAAGATGACAGGCGACTTGGCCTCGGCTGTTGCCTTGCCATTGCCGGAGAAGACGAAAATTCTTGAGCCCGAGACGGCGGCTGCAGCGCCATTTGTGGCAGGACCCGAAAAGGCGGCGCGCTTGGCCCAGCCCGCGGCGGGGTTGCCCAGATCGAGCGCGTAGAGGTCGGTGCCGGCCGAGCCGAGCCCGACATAGACCGTATCGCCGACGCGGGCAGCGATGCCGCTCTTGATGCCGACCGGCAGGTCCGGCCAGGCCTCGGCGGCGATCGCCGCCCCCTGAGACAGGGACGTGGACAGGGAGATTGCGGCGGCGGTCATGAGAGCTCTCAACAGGGATTTGCTAGGAATGGGCGATCTGCGGGGCAGGGGCGAATTTTCGGGCATGTGGGCACTCCTCTCCTTGGTGTTGCGTGCAGGCGTGGCCGACGCGGTGCGCCGACAAGCAGGGCTGGTGTCGACGGCGGCGGCTTCGGCTGAAGCGGCGCAGCGTCGCCGGCCGGTCGGGGCTCAACGGTGAGACTGCGGCGGGTCGGGGCGAACGGTGAGGCTTCGGCTGGTCAGCTGTGGACGACCGAGCCTTGGCCGGCGCGTCGCGGCGAATGGACTTCGGTCCTCCCGGCATCTGCGCTATCCCTCAGCTGGAAATAAGCAACAAGTGGGCAATCCAATATCCCGTTGACAGATATCCTACAAGTGGGTAATCAACTCACCGGTAGCTGTTTTTCGGAACGCCCAGAGGCAACCGGAGACGAAAATGAGCCTGAAATCGATCAAGCCCCTGAAGCGCGCGCCGCTTTTGCATGTGTCCGTGCAGGAGAGCCTGCGTGCCTATATCGACGACAACGGCCTTGCCGCCGGCGCACCTCTGCCGCCGGAAGGCGAGCTTGCCACCCAGCTCGGCGTCAGCCGCAACTCGGTGCGCGAGGGCATCAAGGCGCTGGAGTCGCTCGGTGTGCTCGAGTCGAGGCGCGGCATCGGCGTCTTCGTCAAGGCGTTCTCCTTCGAGCCGCTGCTCGAGAACCTGGCTTATGGGCTGGGTGATGCGCTGAAGCAGATCGAGGAGGTCATCACCATCCGGCGCACGCTGGAGGTCGGCCTCATCGACAGGACGCTGGAGCTGATCGGCAAGGACGACATCGCCGAACTGCGCGAGACGCTCGACAAGATGAAGGCGCTGGCCGAACGCGGCGAGAGCTTTCCCGACGAGGACCGCCACTTCCACTATCTGCTGTTCCGCTGCCAGGACAATGAGGTGCTGTCGCGGCTGATCGAGGTGTTCTGGCTCGCCTTCTACAAGGCCTCCGACTTCGTCAATCTCGACAATGCCGACCCGGTCCAGACCTGGCGCGACCATGCGGCCATCGTCGACGCGGTCGAGGCCGGCGATCTCGCCGCCGCCAGGGACCGGCTCGCCAACCATTATGCCGGCATCACCAAAGTGATCGCCGACAACAAGACACATCAGTCAAACGGGAGGAGTACATGAACTACAGGACAATGATTTCGGCGCTTGCTCTGTCGGCGGCGCTGTTCGCAGGTGCTGCCACGATGGCCGCGCCGGCCAATGCCGCAGGCGCCACCATTTCGGGCGGCTTCGATGTCGGCCCCGGCGGCTTCCAGGGCAATTTCAACCCGCTGGCCGCCACCGGCGGTTTCACCTGGCTGGTCACCTATTTCGAGCCGCTGGTGATCTATGACGACAAGCTCGCCAAAATCATCGGCGCGCTGGCCGACAGCTACGAGGTCAGCCCCGACCAGAAGGCCTACACCTTCAAGCTCACTGATACCAAGTGGCACGACGGCAAGCCGTTTACCGCAAAGGACGTGAAGTTCACCATCGAGCTCGCCAAGAACGACAAGGCAGGCTCGGTCTTTGCCGCCCGCCTCGGCGCCATTGAAACCGTCGAGACCCCCGACGACCGCACCGTGATCGTCAAGCTGAGCTCCGCCACGCCGAGCATGCTCGACACGCTGACCAAGCTGATGATGCTGCCCGAGCATGCGCTCGCCGCCATCCCTGTGGAACAGATCGCCAAGAATGCCTGGTGGTCGACGCAGCCTGTCGGCACCGGACCGTTCAAGTTCACCAAATATGTCGCCGACCAGTATGTCGAGCTCGCCGCCAACCCCGATTTTCACGGCGGCAAGCCGGCGGCGGAAAAACTGATCAACCGCTATTTCGCCAATCCGGCAGCGGCCATCGCAGCGCTCCGCGCCGGCGAGATCCAGTTCACCTATGTCGATTCCAACGACGTCTCGACCTTCACCGGCGACAACGCCTTCACCGTCATCGAGGGCGATTCCTATGTCGTCAACTATGTCGGCTTCAACCAGGAAGTGCCTTTGTGGAAGGACCTCAAGGTCCGCCAGGCCTTCATGCATGCCATCAACCGCGACGCCATCATCCAGAGCCTCTATGGCGGCGCCGCAAAACCGGCCAACTGCGTCTATGTCGCCGACCGCCTGGTGCCCCAGGGCATCGACCAATACGCCTATGATCCCGAGAAGGCCAAGCAGCTGCTCGCCGAGGCCGGCTGGGACAAGATCAACGGCGACAAGCCGATCACCATCCTGACCTATTACACCTCGCCGCTCGCCACCAACGTGCTCGCCGCCATGCAGGCGATGCTGGCCCAGGTCGGCATCAACATCGTGCCGCGCGCCGTCGACACGCCGACCTACAATTCGGTCGTCTACCAGCAGTCGGGCAATGCCGGCGACTTCCCGCTGATCTATGCCGGCCTGCAGAACGGCCCCGACGCCTCCAACATCAACATCGGCCTCAACGAAAAGCAGATCCCGCCGGCCGGCGCCAATCTGATGCGCATCCGCATGCCCGAGGTGACCAACGCGCTCGATGCAGCCCTTGCCGAGACGGATGCCGCCAAGCGCGACGCCCGCTACCAGGACGTCTGCAAGGCGACCAACGCCAACCTGCCCTGGGGCACGATGTGGGTCGCCAACCGCTACGGCGTGGCGTCGAGCAAGCTGAAGGACTTCGTCTGGACGCCGGCGCCTGCCGGTGGTCCTTACCAGGCCCACCCGGAAAAGTGGTCGATCGCCGACTAGGCCAACTCCTCCCTCGGGGGGCGGCCATCCCAGTGGCCGTCCTCCCATTTTTTCCGGACGCTTTTTGCTCCCGGAAGCTTGTTCCCCCCGGACGCCAGCTTCTTGCTGGAGCCCGTTTCTTGCTGGATGCCCGTTTCTTGCTGGATACTTGCCGCCGCTGGCCTGGCTATCCCTAGACAGAGAGCCCCAATGCTCCGCTATTGCCTCAATCGCCTGTTGATCGGGCTCGGCATGCTGCTCGCACTGACAGTGCTGATCTTCGTCTTGCTGCAGCTGACGCCGGGCGATCCGATCGACGCCTATATCGACCCCAACGTCGCCATGTCGAAGGAGGCGATGGACGCGCTTCGTGCGCAGCTCGGCCTCGACCGGCCGCTGCCGGTGCAATATCTCGCCTGGCTGTCGCAGGCCGTGCAGGGCAATCTCGGCCACTCGCTGCAGCGTTTCAACGAGACGGTGTCAGGCCTGATCGTCTCGCGCATCGGCCCGACGCTGCTTCTGATGGGCGCCGGCTTGGCGATCGCCATCGTTGTCGGCATCGCCTCGGGCATCGTCAGTGCCGTGCGCCGCAACTCCTTGCCCGACTATTCCTTTTCGGTGCTGGCGCTGCTCGGCATTTCGAGCCCCGCCTTCCTGACCGCCTTCCTTGGCCTGTACCTGTTTTCGGTCAGGCTGAAATGGGCGCCCTCCGGCGGCATGCTGACGCCGGCCAGCGATTTCTCGATCGCCGACCTGTTGCACCACCTGATCCTGCCGGCCTGCGTTCTGTCCATCGGCCATGCCGCGCTGATCATGCGCTACATGCGCGCCTCGATGCTCGAAGTGCTGAACCAGGACTATGTCAGGACGGCCCGCGCCAAGGGCGTCAAGGAGTTCTGGGTGGTGACCAAGCATGCCTTGCGCAACGCGCTGCTGCCCGTCGTCACGCTGATCGGCTCGACGATCGGCCTTGCCGTCGGCGGCGCCATCTTCATCGAAAGCGTGTTCAACTGGCCGGGCATGGGCCTGCTTCTGATTAGCGCCGTCGAAACCCGCGACTATCCCGTCATCATGGGCGCCACCTTGGTCATCGGCGCCTGCGTCATCGTGGTCAACATCCTGACCGACCTTGCCTATGCGGTCATCGACCCGCGCATCCAGGTGGCCTGACATGAGCGTTCTGACCCTGTCCTCGACCGGCCCGATGGCCCGTGCCTATAACCGCTTCACCCAGAACCGGGCGGCCCTGTTCGGCGCGGCGCTGCTTCTGCCGATGCTCGTTGCCGTGCTCACCTATCCGCTGTGGCTGCCCTACAAGCCCAACGACATCGACCTTCTGGCGATGAACGGCGCCCCGTCGTGGAAACACTGGTTCGGCAGCGACGGCGTCGGCCGCGACGTGCTGGCGCGCACGCTGGAGGGCGGCCGCATCTCGCTTCTGGTGGCGGTCTCCTCGGTCGTGCTGTCGACTGCCATCGGCTTCCTCGTCGGCGCGATCTCTGCCTTTGGCGGCCGCTGGGCCGACGCGCTGGCCATGCGCTCGGTCGACCTCGCCATGACGCTGCCGCCTGTCATCTTTCTGCTCGTGCTCGCCTCCATCGTCGGCTCGGGCATCTGGTCGACCGTCGTGGTCATCGCCCTTCTGTCCTGGCCGGTGCTGGCGCGCATGATCCGCGCCCGGCTGCTCGAACTGCGTGAGCGCGAATTTGTCATGGCCTCGCGCGGCATGGGGGCGGGCCTCGGCCATCTCCTGTTCCGCCACGGCCTGCCCAACTCGATCGACATCCTCGTCGTCTACGCCACGCTGCAGGTCGCCAACGCCATCCTGCTCGAAGCCGGCCTGTCTTTCCTCGGCCTCGGCGTGCCGCCGCCGGCCGCCAGCTGGGGCAACATGCTGAACGCCGCGCGCTCGACGGCGGTGCTCGAACAATTCCCCTGGCAATGGCTGTTCCCCGGCGCAGCACTGGTCCTTGTCGTGCTTGCCATCAACTTCATCGGCGACGGGCTGCGAGACGCCTTCGACCCCCGCGCCGACCTCAACTAACCCTCTGGAAGAGAAACAAAAAATGTCCAAATTCTTCGGTGTCGTTCCTCCCGTCGTCACCCCGCTTTACGACGATTTCACAGTCGACTACGCGTCCTACACACGTGTCCTCGAATACCTCATCGACAATGGCTGCCACGGTCTGTTCCCGTTGGGGTCGACAAGCGAGGTGGTGTTTTATGACGATGCCGAGCGCCGCAAGATCCTCGAACACACCGTCAAGGTCGCCAATGGCCGGGTGCCGGTCATTGCCGGCGTCATCGACCCGACCACCGATCGCGTCATCCGCCACGCCCGGACTGCCAAAGACGTCGGCGCCGACGCCGTTGTCGTCACCGCCCCTTTCTACACCATCACCAGCCAGGCTGAGACGCTCGACCACTTCCGCATCATCCGCGACGCCGTCGACATTCCTCTGATTGCCTATGACATTCCGGTCTGCGTCCACACCAAGCTCGCCCGCCAGACGGTGGTGACGCTGGCGAGAGAAGGCACCATCATCGGCCTCAAGGATTCTTCCGGCGACGACGGCAATTTCCGCTACGCACTCAGCGACCTTGCCGACACCAAGGACGTGTTCCTGATGACCGGCTCCGAGATCGTCGTCGACAATGCCTTGCAGATGGGCGCGCATGGCGTCGTGCCCGGCCTCGCCAATGTCGATCCGGCAGGTTATGTCCGCCTGTGGAACCACGCCCAGAAGGGCGACTGGGAAGCCGCGCGCAAGGAGCAGGAGCGGCTCTGCCGCCTGTTCGAGATCGTCTGGGTCGCTGCCGGCCGCGTCAGCGGTGGCGCCACCGGCGTCGGCGGCTTCAAGACCGCCATGCGCAGCCTCGGCGTGATTTCGACCAATGTCATGGCCCGCCCGCGCGCCGCCCTCAACGACGCGGAGACCGCCCGGATCGACGAGATCCTGCGCTCGGTCGGCCTGCTCAACTGAGGTTTCAGATGCGCACCGAACCCATCCTCGAGATCAAGGGCCTGAGAACCGTCTTCCGGGTGCGCGGCCGCGAGATCGCCGCCGTCAACGGCATCGATCTTGTCGTGCATGCCGGCGAGACGGTGGCGCTCGTCGGGGAATCGGGTTCGGGCAAGTCGGTCACCAGCCTGTCGGTGATGCGGCTTTTGGCCCGCGGCATCGGCGCGATCGATGCCGGCGAGATGCTGTTCCGCGGCAAGGACGGCAATGTCCGCGACCTCGTCAGCCTCGACGAGGAAGCAATGCGGCGCATCCGTGGCAACGACATCGGCATGGTTTTCCAGGAGCCGATGACCAGCCTCAACCCGGTCTACAGCATCGGCGACCAGATCTCGGAATCGCTGCGGGTGCATCGCGGCACCGGCCGCAGCGCAGCCCTGGAGGCGGCGGTCGCCCTGCTCGACAAGGTCGGCATTCCCGATGCCCGCCGCCGTGCCGGCCAGTATCCGCATGAGCTGTCGGGCGGCATGCGCCAGCGCGCCACCATCGCCATGGCGCTGGCCTGCGACCCGACACTTCTGATCGCCGACGAACCGACGACGGCGCTCGACGTCACCATTCAGGCGCAGATCCTCGAGCTGCTGCAGGGCCTGCAGCGCGAGCGCGGCATGGGCGTTCTGTTCGTCACCCACAATCTCGGCGTCGTCGCCGAGATCGCCGACCGCGTGGCTGTGATGTATGCCGGCCGCATCGTCGAGTTCGGCCCGGTGACCGAGGTGTTCCGCAACCCGCGCCACCCCTATACGCTTGGCCTGTTGAACTCGATGCCGCGGCTGGGGGCCGCCAGCGCCATGAAGCGCGCCGGCGAGAAGCTGAACGCCATTCCCGGCATGGTGCCGAGCCTCGCCGACATGCCCGCCGGCTGTGCCTTTGCGCCGCGCTGCAGCTTTGCCGTGGCGGCGTGCCGCGACAAAATTCCGGAACTCGAAAGCGTCGCTGCCGGCCATGGCAGCCGCTGCATCCGCTGGCAGGAGATCGCCCGATGACGTCTCAGCCGCTTCTTTCGGTCCGTGGCCTCGCCAAACATTACCAGACGCGCAGCACGACCCTTAAGATCCTCGAAAACATCTCCTTCGACGTCGCCAAGGGCGAGGTTGTCGGCCTCGTCGGCGAGTCCGGCAGCGGCAAGACCACCATCGGCCGCTCGGTGCTCCGGCTGATCGAGCCGACGGCGGGCGAGGTCAGTTTTGACGGCACCGACATCACAAAACTGTCCAGCGCCGAGATGCGGCGCCGGCGGCCGCGCATGCAATACATCTTCCAGGACCCTTACGCCTCCTTGTCACCGCGCATGACCATCGGCGAGATTCTGACCGAGGGGCTGAAAATCCAGGGCATCGGCACCAGGGCGGAGCGGCTGGAGCGGGCGAAGAAAGCGCTCGAACAGGTCGAGCTGCCGGCAGATGCCATCAATCGTTATGCCCATGAATTCTCCGGCGGCCAGCGCCAGCGCATCGGCATCGCCCGGGCGCTGACGCTGGCGCCCGAATTCATCGTCGCCGACGAGCCGGTCTCGGCGCTCGACGTGTCGATCCAGGCGCAGGTGGTCAATCTGTTGCGCGACCTGCAGCAGCGGCTCGGCCTGACGATGCTGTTCATCTCGCACGACCTCGCCGTGGTCGAATATATCTGCGACCGCGTCATCGTGCTTTATCTCGGCCGCATCATGGAGATCGCCACGACGGAGGATCTCTACGCCAGGCCCGAGCACCCCTACACCAGGGCGCTGATGTCGGCGATCCCGTCGCCGGACCCGGAAGCGAAGAAGACGCGCGAGATTCTCAAGGGCGACATTCCGAGCCCGGCCAATCCGCCCAGCGGCTGTGTCTTCCGCACCCGCTGCCCCAGCGCACTCGACGCTTGTGCAACAGCAGCACCCGAGCTGCGCGAGGTCAGGCCGGGGCATTTCAAGGCCTGCATCCGCGATGATCTCTAGCGCAGGACATCGGGCGGCGCTTTTCCCTAGGAGTTGCGCAAAGACAAATGCGCAATTCCAGGAAAACTGTGCGGCGGTTTTGCCAAGGAAGTGCGCAAAAACAAAAGGTTAGACAGGTGTCTGAACCCGTTTCCATCAGCTGTCCAGCGGCTGCCTTGAGCCGCCGTGCTGGGCCGGTATCCCGGGTCGCGCCGTCGCGTCGGTCGTTTCAAAATTGGGGTCTCCGATGAAATTGTGCTTCCTGGGTGTCGGCCATTGGCATGCGACGATGCATGGCGACGCGGCGCTCGCCGCGGGCGCCGAGATTGCATGCGCCTGGGACCCCGCGCCGGAAGCGGCGGCCGGTTTCGCCGAGACATTCGGCTGCCCTGTCGCGCCGAGCCCGCAGGCTGCGCTGGAAGGTGCCGATCTGGCCGTCGTCATGGGCCGGCCGTTCGAAATCGTCGAACGCGGTCTTGAGGTCATCGAGGCCGGTGTACCGCTTCTGCTCGAAAAACCCCTGGGCATTTCGGCTGAAGCCGCCGACGCCCTGATCGCGGCGGCACAGCGCAAGGGTGTGTTTGCCGCGATGGCCTTGCCGCACGGCATGGCGATGCTGGCGGCACTCGGCGATCTCGACGCCGCCGGGCGGCGCGGGCCGATCTCGCATTCGCATTTCCGCCTGATCAACGGGCCGCCGCAACGTTATGTCGACGACGGCGTCGCCTGGGTGCTGGATGCGAAAATCGGCGGCGGCGGCGCGCTCAGGAATCTCGGCATCCACGGCATCAATGCCTTCCTGATGCTGGCGGCCGGGCAGGAGGTCGAGATAACAAGCGCCTCCTTCGGGCGCCCGCTTCACGGCACCGAGGTCGAAGACTATGCGGCCATCGTCTTGCGCGCCGCCGACGGCATGCTCGGGCTGGTCGAAGCCGGCTACACCTACGCCTCGATGAAACGCGGCCTGTTCGAATGGCGGGTGTCCACGGGGAATGCCACGCTGAGCGACCTGGGCGACCGGCTGGCGCTGGCGACCCTCGATGACGAGGGACAGACGGAGCTGCCGGCGACGCCGATCGCCCGCCGGTATCACGACGTCATGGCTGATGCGCTGCAGCGGCTGGCCGACGGCCGGCCGCCAGCGGTGTCGCTTCTCGACGCCAGGCGCGCCATGGCCATCATCGACCGCTGCTACGCGCTGCAAGGAGCGTGACCATGGCTGCCATATCTAGGGGAGGCAAAAATATGCTCGGGATCGGCATCATCGGCGCCGGCCATTTCGGCGCGGCGCATGCGCGTGCCTTGCGTGACGTCGAGGGCGCGCGCCTCGTTGCCTCCTGCCGCAACGATGCCGACGGGCTCGCCGCCTTCACCCAAGAATTCGGCGGCAAGGGCCATCTCGACTATCGCGCGCTTTTGGCCGATCCTGACGTCGACGCCGTGGTGGTGGCGCTGCCGCACCATCTGCACACCGAGGTCGCCATCGCCTGCGCTCAGGCCGGCAAACACATCATGGTCGAAAAGCCGATGGCGCCGACGGTCGCCGAGTGCCGGCGCATCATGGAAGCGGCCAATGTCGCCGGCGTCGTGCTGATGCCCGGCCACACCATGCGCTTCACCTTGCCCTATCTCGCCGCACGGCAGGTCATCGACGAGCGCGGCCTGGGGGCGATGCGTTATGGCTCGAGCCGCATGGTCAAGCTCTGGATGGAAGGCAACCGCCGCGACTGGCACCTCGACCCGGCGACCGGCGGCGGCATGCTGTTCACCGCCGGCATTCACGCGCTCGACCGGCTGCTGGCCTTTGCCGGCCGCCCCGCCACCCATGTCAGCGCCATTGCGGCAACCGCCTTCCACCAGCAGAAGGCCGACGATGTGGCCCTTCTGCTGCTCCGCTTCGGCGACGACGCCGTCGGCCAGGTCGCCAGCATCGGTTACGCCGACGGCGCCTTCATCTCGGGCGACGAACTGGCCTTCGATCGCGGCGTGCTCACTGTCGATTTCTTCAACGGCGTGACCCTCGGCCGCGACCTCACATGGCAGCCGGTCGAAAACTCGATCGAGAGGGATGTCGCCGGCCGCGGCCTCGTCCGCCAGTGGCAGGCCTTTATCAAGGCCATAAGCGACGGCACCACGCCGCCCGTGACAGCCGAAGACGGCCTCCACGTCGTCGCCTGCATCGAGGCCGCCTTCAAGGCCTCGCGCGAACGCCGGGAGGTGGCGGTGGAGTAGGGGGCGTCGAAGCGGTCGGCGCTCCCCTCATGTTCGCGCTGCCATCCGGTCGTCGTGCCACTGGGGCGGCTACGCATAGCGATCGTGGCGGCGCACCCAGTCCATTCCCTCGGCTTCGTTGCGCCCCTTCGGCGTGAGATCGAGCATGTTGTAGGTGCCCATCATCACCTCGACGCCGCGGCCGTAGGTGGAGTAGGTGCGAAAGATCTCGCCCGAACCGTCCTTGTAGAAGGCGCTGACGCCGGGCCATTCCGCGCCGGTTTCCCGCCATTCGCCGAAATTGTAGTCTATGTGTCCGCTGGCGACCTCCTCGGCCGTGAAGCTGACGCGGAAGTCGAAGTTGAAGTCGTTGCCTAGGGATGACACCCATTTGAACTGCCAGCCCATGCGTTTGCGGTAGCGCTCGATCTCGGCAAGCGGCGCGCGCGAGACGGCGATCATGGTGACGTCGTGATGCGCCAGATGCCTGTTCATGCCATCGGTGTGATCGGCCATGTAGGAGCAGCTCGGGCAACCTTCCTTCCATCCCGGCGCGAACATGAAATGCTGCACCAGAAGCTGCGACCGGCCGTCGAAGAGATCGGCCAGCCTGCGCGGACCCTCCGGCGTGTCGAACACATAGTCCTTGTCGATGCGCACCCAGGGCAAAGAGAGCCGCTCGCGGGCGACCTTGTCGCGAAGACGCGTGAGCTCCTTCTCCGCTTTCAACAGGTCTCGGCGGGCAGTCAGCCAGTCATCGTGCGAAACAACAGCGTGTTGCACAGAGTGTTGCATTGTCAGTCTCCTTCGGTTTGGGTGACGGGTGTAGTGGTGTGCTGCGAACGGGCGGAAAGGAACTTCAGCCACGGCGACAGGTGAAACAGGCTCATCAGCACATACATGAGGGCCATGTCGTTGATCGGCGCGAAGGCCGAGGCTGCCGAGCACATCGTCATGCCGGGCGAGCCGACAGCGGAAATCCAGGCCATCAGCGCGCAGGTCGGCGCGACGGCGAGACCAAGCCAACCGGCAGCGTCGATCGTTGCCCTCGGCGACGAAGCGGCCTTTTCTGGTGCTGCGCGCATCGTCATGACAGGTCCTCTCATCCAATTCGCCGGTTCAGCGGTTGCGATACGAACAGGCTAGCGCGGGCACGGGGCAGGTGAGAGTTACAAAGGTGACGGGATTTTTATGGACCAGCTGATCACTGCCGCCGCACAGGCGCTCTCGGCTGGCGACCCTCTCGCTGCGCTGAAACGGGTCGCCTTGCGCGATGACCCGCCGGCGCTGGCGTTGCGTGGCATCGCCATGGCGCAACTCGGCGACCTCGCGCGCGCCAGGGAGCTTCTGCGCAGCGCGGCGCGTGGCTTCGGCCCGAAAGAGCCTTTGGCCCGTGCGCGTTGTGCCTTGGCCGAAGCCGAAATCGCGCTTGTGTCGCGTGATCTCGGCCGATCCCTGCAAACGCTCGATGCGGCACGGACGGTGCTCGAAGCATCAGGTGACCGCAGGAACGCAGCCCATGCCGGCTATCTCCAGGCCCGGCACCTTCTGCTGATCGGCCGCCTGGATGACGCCGAAAGGGTGCTCGCTGCGTTCGACGCCGCTGCCCTGCCGCCGGCGTCGCGGGTCGGGCGCGAACTGGTGGTGGCGGGCATAGCCATCCGGCGCATCGAGACCGGGCCGGCGAGAAACGCTCTGGACCGGGCAAGGCGGGCGGCGGAGGACGCGCGCATTCCGGCGCTCGCGGCCGAGGTCGACCAGGCGGTGCGGGCATTCGCAGCACCCGCGGCGCGCCTGGTCAGCCGCGGCGTCGGGCGGCTCCTCGATCTCGAAGAGGTCGAAAATTTATTGGCCTCCGATATGCTTGTCGTCGACGCCTGCCGCAACGTGGTGCGCAGAGGAACAAAGCTGGTTCCGCTCGCCAGCCGTCCCGTCTTGCTCGCTCTCATGCGTCCGCTCGCCGAGGCATGGCCGGACGATGTTGCGCGCGAAACGCTGCTCAGACGCGCGTTCGGGGCACGGCATGCCGACGAGACGCACCGTGCGCGGCTGCGCGTCGAAATCGCCCGGCTGCGCGAGGCGATCAGGCCGCTGGCGGCGCTGAGCGCGACGCGGGACGGTTTCGTCCTGCGGCCCAGGGCCGATGTCGCCGTGCTGGCGCCGCCCGTCGAAAGCGATCACGGCCAAGTGCTCGCTCTGCTCGGCGACGGCGAGGCCTGGTCGAGTTCGGCATTGGCGCTGGCCTTGAGCGTGAGCCCGCGCACGGTGCAGCGGGCGCTCGAAGAGCTTGCCCATGACGGCAAGGTCGAGGCCTTCGGACGCGGGCGGGCCTGCCGTTGGATCGCCTCAAGCGTGCCCGGATTCCCGACAAGCTTGTTGCTCCCCGCCACCGGCATTTCCGGCTAGTATGAGGACATGAAACATTCGACCGCCGAAATCATCCGGGAATATGGTCCCTTTGCCGATGTGGACGACGTCGCCGGGGTCAGCTTCGACGGCAATCAGGTCTGGTTCGCAAGCGGCGACAAGCTGAATGCCCTCGATCCCGAAAGCGGCGAGATCCTGCGATCGCTTGACGTCGCAGCCCATGCCGGAACCGCATTCGACGGCGAGCACCTGTACCAGATCGGCGATGCCGTGATCCGCAAGATCGATCCCAGGACCGGCGCGGTGATCGCCACGATCCCGGCGCCCGGGGAGGGCGGCGACTCGGGCCTGGCCTGGGCGGAGGGCTCGCTCTGGGTCGGGCAGCATCGTGGCCGCAGGATCCATCAGCTCGACCCCGTAACCGGAAACGTGCTGCGCACGATCGAATCCGATCGCTTCGTCACCGGCGTCACCTGGGTCGACGGCGAGCTATGGCATGGCTCCTGGCAAGACAGCGGCAGCGATCTCCGCCGCATCGACCCCGAAACGGGCGACGTGCTCGAGCAACTCGACATGCCTGCCGGCGTCGGCGTTTCCGGGCTTGAATCCGATGGCGGCGACCGCTTTTTCTGCGGCGGCGGCAACAGCGGAAAAGTAAGAGCCGTTCGCCGGCCAAGGTAGGGTCCCAATCACTACCGTTGACGACCCTGATTACATCGCCGGACTGCAGGCGAAAACTAAATTGCCCGACCACATCGCGCAGCCGTTGTAGTTAGGCGCACGATGTGGTCGGAAGATATTTCGTGATAAATTTGGCCGCTTGACTAGGTCGGCTGACAAAGCGCGTTTATCTTTTTGTTAGTAAGGCTTAGGCGCGACGCAATTGTCCCCTCAGTTGCTTGACTGCCGAGGAAATGGGCAGTCAATCTGGGCGCATGGCTTATGATTTCTCGAGTTTGTCTCATAACGAGTTTGAGGACTTGGCCCGCGACCTCGTAGGTCGCGAGATCGGCAAGCGTTTCGAGGCCTTTGCCGAGGGACCGGACGACGCGATGGACGGGCGACACGCCCTCGCCGACGGCGATATTGTGCTGCAGGCAAAGCACTATCACCGATCGGGTTTCTCGTCGCTGAAATCCAAGATGAAGAGCGAGCGCACGGCCATCGATGGCATGGCGCCCTCGCGCTATATCCTCGTCACGTCGGCTTCGCTCACGCCAAAAAACAAAACGGCATTGGCGGAGATCGTCGGGCCTGCGCTGCAAGGTCCCGGCGACATATTCGGGCCTGGCGATCTCAATGCGTTGCTGCGCAAATATCCGGAGGTCGAGGAGGCTCATCAGAAGCTCTGGGCGCAAAGCACCCCCGTTCTGAAATTGGTGATCAAGGAAGCGTTCGAAGAGGCGCTAGGAAAGCCGGCACCGGTACCTCCTGTCCTCGCCAATCTGCTGCCGCCGGCGCAAGGGACCGCGCCTGATGCGGGTGCCGCGCCGGCGGTGCGCGACACGATCTTTCTGCTCAAGGCCACGCCAATCGACGACGAATTTGCGCTGTGGCTAGGCCCCAAGCTCGAAGCCGAAGGCTATCGCGTTTTCGCCGACATTCTGACGCTGCAGCCGGGCGACAAATTGCGACGGCAGATGAACCAGGCCCTGCAGCACCGTGCGGCGAAAGTCCTCCTCGTCTGGCGCGATGCGACCCTCGCCGACCAGAACGTGCAGGACGAACTCGACATTGCGTTGGACGTAGCGAAGGAAACCGACGATCCGCGCTTCATCATTCCGCTGCGTCTCGAACAGGGGAAGAAGGTCAAAGGTCTCGGTGATGCGGTGCCGGTCGATTTCGTCCGTGGTTGGGGAGAAGGCGTCACCAGCCTGCTCGATACCCTTCAAAGGCAGAAGGTGCCGCGATCCGGCGGTCCGGCCGTGATCGATCCGAATTGGGAAATCTTCCGCCGGCGTGGCGCGGTCCCGCTCGTCGACGAAGCTGAACGCCTGACATCGAACTGGCTGCGCGCCGCGGAGGCCCCTGACGTCATTCGCTACTACGAGAGCAGTGGAGCGATCGACAGCCGGTTGCTTAGTCGGGCAATCGAGCAGTTCAAGTATCCATGCGCCCTGCAGGGCGCGGGCTTTATCACCTTTGCGGACCAGGCCGAGGTCAACGTCGCGTTCGCATCGGCTGGCCGTTTTCAGATAAGGCACAATATCCCGCTGCTGGATTTCGTCGACAGCGGATTTCCGAAACTTGGCATCGAGCGACAGGTCGCATCGAACCTGGTTATTGCGATGATCAAACAGGCGTGGTTCTCGTTCTGCAGGGAGAAAGGATTCGTCGAATATCACTATTCCAACGCTGTTGGCTTCCACGCATCGGCCACGCAGGTGCGGACCGGCCAACGCATTCCGTGGGGCAGGCAAGGGGTCCAGCGGTCCTCGATGCTGCGCAACGTGGCCAAGGGACATATCTGGCAGTTCGGCGTCACCGCGATGCCCTATTTCTGGCCGTTCTGGCATCTGAAACTAAAGGCGCGGGTGTTGTTCAGCCTGGACAACAACACGCCGGCGGGACTCGAGATCGACGATCCCAAGAAGCTACATCGCCTGCGACGCAGCGTCTGCAAGGGATGGCGCAACAAGCAATGGCACGGCCGCATGCTTGCCTTCCTTGAACTCCTGTCCGGTGACAGCGCGAACATCCGCTTGGCGCTCGCGCAGGATGCCGAGCTGGTGATCGAGGCGGCGCCGATGCTGTTTACGTCGCCGGTGAGCACTGTACTTCCTGATGTTCTCGATGCCGAGGAAGAAGAAGCCGACGTCAGCACGTTGGGTCGCCCGGATAACGATGATGAGACCGACGAATGAAGTTTTCCGAGAAATCGCTCCAGGTTGAACATTTCAACGAGCCGCCACTGGAATTCGCCTACGCACAGCGCAGTCCTCACCCGAAGGATGGTCTGTTCCTTTATGGACCTCACGCTAGAGCGAAGAAAACGCGCGAAATCCGTGTTGGGGTGGTCGGCACCAGCGACGGCATCGGGCATTTTCGCACTTGGGCGCGCAAGCTGAAGTCTGTCGTTCCGGTTCCACCGCCCGGAAAGGGTGAGAAGGCAGAGCGCCTGCATCTGGCGAACTTCCCGGGTCTCGAGGAAGCCTTCGGGATATCGTTCGATCCAGATGAATGCAGCGCGCTGTCGATCCAGCTGAAGGACATTGAGCGCGCCACGCGCATCTTCAATCTCAATGAGGCAGTCGATAAGGTCGCCCGCCTCTACATCGATCGTGTCGAGCAGCATCGCCGCAACGACGAGCGATCAATCGACGTCTGGGTGCTCGTCCTGCCGGACATCGTCTATGAGCGCTGCCGGCCGCAATCTAAGCGCACCGGCCTTGCGATGGAGCTGGGCGACTTTAAGAAGCGGCAAAGAGCGAAAGAAAATCTGCCGCTCCTGTCCGCCGTGGGCGCCATCGATCAGACCGACGAAGCGATCTTCGAGGATGTTCCCGACTTCCATCGCAGGATCAAGGCCGAGTTCCTGAGGATCGCACCGACGCAGCTGGTGCGTGAGACGACGCTTGCGCCCGGTGCCTTCCTCAACAAGGCGAACTATCCCGTCCGCAAGACGCAGGATGCGGCAACGGTCGCATGGAATCTCGCCACCGGGCTCTACTATAAGACGCAGCCGAAACCGCCATGGCGGTTGGCGGACGTGCGGCCCGGCGTTTGCTACATCGGCATGGTCTACAAGAGCCTGCCGAACGATCCTGACGGGCACGCCTGCTGCGCAGCTCAGATGTTCCTCAACGAGGGTGACGGCGTCGTTTTCCGCGGCGCCAATGGTCCTTGGAAGACCGGCGACTACGAGTATCATCTCAAAGCACCAGCGGCGAAGGACTTGCTCGAACTCGTTCTGAAAACCTACAGCGAAGAGCACGGCGGTCCCCCGAAGGAGCTGTTCATTCACGGACAGACCTATTTTAACGATGAAGAGTGGAATGCTTTCGTCGCGGCTGCGCCGAAGGAGACAAACGTCGTCGGCGTGAGGATCCGACCAACGGGGGGCGAGACCAAGCTCTTTCGGGATGGCGACTATCCGGTGCTGCGCGGCACAGCGCTCTTGCTCGACGATCAGACGGCGTATCTGTGGACGACAGGCTACGTCCCGCAGCTCGACACCTACATTGGGCCCGAGACGCCCAATCCGCTGCACATCACGGTGATGCGGTCCAAGAAATCCAAACCGAAAATCAGCACCGTGCTGGAAGACATCATGGGTCTCACCAAGATCAACTACAACTCGTGCAACTTCAACGACGGGATGCCGGTCACGGTTCGCTTTGCGAAGATGGTTGGTGATGTCCTGACAATGGGGTCTGCCAAAGGCGAGCAACGCCAACCGTTCAAGTTTTACGTCTGAGAACATAATTCGAAGCTTCAAAACCCGAAGCGCTCCGGGCGTTCAGCGGACGAGGATATACTAACGCAGCACGCGAGGCCTGGTCTACCGACGCTCCTGCGCCGTTTTCGCTGCGTTGTTGCCCGCAGCCCAGGTTCGATAAATCAGACCATCGTCCGCGAGGAAGAACTCACCACCCAGCACCTCCGCCCCATCTTCGACGAGGCGCTTCTTCATGGCGTCTTCGCCGGCAATGGCAACGTCTGCGTTGGCGTATGGTGCGGTGTCGGGCTGAGGGCTGGGCTTGAAGACTTCCCAATTGAAAGCCCCCCTAGGGTAAGCGCTCTGGATCTGATCGCGTCGCGCCTGGGGGCTCTTCGAGAAGCCGACCTTGATGATGTGCTTGTCTTCGAGTTCGTCAATTCGGCGCCCGAGATAAGCAGCGATGTCGCCCGCAAGGCGGAGGATGTACAGGTGCTTTGGACCGTCCGTCTCGCCCACCCAATAAGGCTGTGAGGCCGGCCTCACAGCGCGGCTTGGGCTGAGCGCAGATTCCAGCGTCTGGATTGTGGGGTCGACCGGGTTGGTCTGCCCATAGACAGGAACTTCGTAGACGTCCAGCTCATAGAGCTTTGCCGCCTCGTCTGTCGAGAGCGGTACTCCGCTGGCGCCGATAAACTCAGGGTGGGAGCTGCCGTAGGCTTGCGGAAACAAGTCCTCGACCTGACGCCAATCCTCCGGAATGATCCTCCACGCTCTCGTTGCCTTCACTGCAAAAAGCCACTTCCCACGGGAGTCGGGGTCGCGCTCCTTCTCTGCCCAACGATCCCCGGAAATGAAATCGCGCGCGTGGCCTATCTCGTGGGATATCTCGAGCACCCCGACGACCTTGCCGCGCATGTTTTCCGGGCCTTTTCCCTTGGTCACGTAGATCGCGACCAGCGTCCCCGGCTTCGAGTTGCTCAGGTAGCGCGTCCGTCGGGTCTCGTCGGCGAAGCCGATGCATCCCCAGCTGGCTGGATCGAAGCCCCAGAACGACGTCAACCAGACCTGCCGTCCGTCGGGCAGCGTGTCTGCAGTTGGGGCAAGTTCGGGAACCGACGCCCAATCGAATGCGAACACTTCCTGCTGAGCGGCCTCGATGTCGATGGCTCCGAGCACGCCTCGAATGTATGTCATCGCGTCATCAGCCGGATGCCGCTCCCCCTTCTTCACCAGGATCGTGGTGAGAGGCGGCAGACCGCGATCCGCCAGTTCGTGCAGAATGACTTCGAGATTTCGTCCCAGGCCACGACCTGTTGGATGGTTCCAGCCTACTGCCTCGCCGACCTGCTGATAGGTCGTCCGACGTTTCTGCAGAGCCTTAGCAGCCAGAAATCGAGCGATGGAGAATTGAAGTGCATCCATGCGCTATCCAACTTCCGGAGGCGTGAGGAGCGTGTTCAATTCATCCTCGCCAGTGGGTGCTGATGTACCGATCGATTTCCTCGTTCTTCAGTTGCTTCGTCAGATTGCTCGTCCGAACGTAGAATTCCTGTGTGTCTCCGTCTTTCAGGTAGGCAGGCTTCGGGGCCCGCTCCCTGACGTCGACGATGGCCACCATCTTCTCTTCGTGCGTCGCAAAGCGAACTTCATACAGCGGGGCAAACTCGCTGCCGATCTGTTCGTTGATCAGATTGACCAGGGTCTGCTGGAACCATTCCTTGGTCCTCTTCTCCGGAGACATGGTTGAGAAATCTGGCTCGAGGCCGACGATCTCTTTCTCGTCGGAGACCCCTATCACTAGCGAGCCTTTGCCCGAATTGAGGAAGGCCACGATCGTCTTCAACGCGGCCTTTCGGACCAGCTTGGACTTCGTCGCCTCCTTCAGATCGAACTGCAACGTGCTCTTGTACTCCAGCTCCTGGCCTTCGTCGGCCTTGATGATCTGCTCGATTGTCGGCGGCGGCGGCGGTGGCACGTAAAACGCATCGGGCCATCCCCCGTGCCGATCGATGACCGCATCTATCTCATCCATCAGACGACGGGTTTCAGTCAGGGCGGTGACAACGCGGCGGTAGTGCAGGATGTCGTCCTCGGTCAGGACGCGCCCAAGGCTGGGGTTCTTGCCGCCCTTTCCGGCCCGGTCCTTCAGCCACTTCTCGCAGACCTGATAGCCGCCGACATGGAACTCCCATGTAGCCTTGGGAACGTCTTCAAACCAGCGGCTGGCGTTTATCATTACCTTCCCGTTTTTGTATTCCGGATAACCCTTCTGCACTCTAGCCTCTCCGCTTCCTGCAAAGCGAATTTCTGGGGACTGAACGAGAGGTGTTTGCGCCGGATCTAGTGTATGCAGGGCGATCAATTTTCTCCCTAGAGCGACTGCTTCGCGTAACACGTCGAGTGTTGCCGGGAGGAGAACAATTGGGAAGCCTCGAGATAGGGCCGCACTGAGGCGCGCCCGGTACACAGGCGCATGAAATAGGAAGTACAACCAGGACAGGACATCGTCTGGACCCACCGTTTCGCGTAAGTCACCACTTCCAAGAGCTACAAATTTGAGACCAACTATTTCCTTCCATTTGGCAATGAACTCGGTGCTGAGATTGTTCTGCCTCTCCGCGTCTCCGGCCAGTATTTTGCCGTAGCTGTAAAGAGGGAACAAAGTTGTCCCTCGGTCATGCGTGCCCGTCTTCATCTCGATAAGGTCTTCCGAGATTGACACGCTGAACCGCTCGGGGGATGTCCAAGTGCTGGACGCGACGAGTCCGATGTTTGCACCCTCGATCATATGCTTCATCGTCGGCATGGACCGACTTTTTACAGCATCTTTATGGTAGAATATCTTTCTTACGTCGAACGGTCTGTAAAGAATGTCAAAAATTGGCGAAATACTATCACCTGTAATTTTTACACCGAAATCACCAAGCCTGACGCTATTGACCAATTCATTTTCATTATAGAATATGACGTTAGCGTCATTGTTTGTCTTAATTCCAGCTCCAAACTGCACAAATACATCATCTAAACGCGTATCAAAAAATACGCCGTCATCGTCAGCACCGGAGAAGGACAATGTTTCATCGTCGGGTATAATCTTATCCCATAGAAGGCTGTTGAAATTTTCGTTCAGTAGGATTTCGTATTTCGATTCCCGGCTGCCCAGTAATTCCGTGTTATGGATGGCCGACGGCCGCCTCGCCGACCAGCGCGAATAGCGGTGGATCGCGACCATCTGTGCAATATCAAAAACGTTCTCATCCTCCGCGGCGCCACTAAACTTCTCGTTCGTTCCGCCGTGAAGATTAAGCTCGAATATCGAATCGAAATTCGCAAACAGGTTCTCTCGAACACCTCGAAGGGAAGTCGAAGAAAGTATTACGCCGTTCGTTATATATGAGACTACGCCTGCATCTGATCTCTCCAGGATTGACTGTGCAAGTGAAAGAAATTTTACGTAATCGTCTTGTATGTTGCGCTCAAACTGAAGAGGGTTCCTGTCGCGTATCCGCTCCCCCCGGAAATGCCGATACCGATCCACCAGAGAGCGTGCCGTCTCTCCCAGATTGGCAGAGTAATTTGCGTAAGGTGGATTTCCGACCACAACAGTAAAGGGCGATAGCTTCTTGGCTGTGTTTGAGGCCCGCGCCTCATGCGCCAACGCCTCTGAGATAAAGCCAAGTTCAGAACCCAAATCTCGTGCAGGTTCCAGTGCGTTAGTGAGGAAGATCCGAGCACGCTGTTCAGAGCCAAAATTGTACCCCGTTTCCGACAGCTTCAGCCCAACCTTCATGTGCGCGATGGTGTAAGGTGCCATCATCAGCTCAAATGCAGTCAGCCGTGGCAGCAAATGTGCGGGGACATAGTCGTTCCAGGCGACCTTGATTTCGTCTGCCGACTTGCCCTGCTCTTTCCAGTGCTCTTCCATCCGTTTGTGGATCAGCTCGATGACCTCGACTAGAAAAGTGCCGGTGCCGGTAGCCGGATCGAGGATCTGGACGAAAGGCGCGTCAGGCTTGACATGCTCGGGAATTAAGATGCGGTTGTTCCGCGCTGCGACTTCGGCCCAAGTGCTGGTATCGGCCAGCCCGAGGCGCAGTCCGAACTCGGTGCGAAGGATTTCGTCGACACCGCGGACAATGAAGTTCACCACCGGCCGAGGGGTGTAGAACACGCCGCGCTGCATTCGTTTCTGTGGGTCGTATTCCTTCAGGAAGAGCTCGTAGAAGTGGATGACAGGGTCTTCCTTGGGATTGCGGTCCCCGAAGTCACGCAGGACAGCTTCCATGTTGGCGGCATTCAGCATGTCGACGACATCGCGCACGCCCAACTCGTCGAAATCCATCCCATGCCGCTTGTCGCGACCGCCAAGCTTGAGGAAGCTCTCGAAGAGCTCCTTCAAAAATGGGTTTGTCTTAGGAACCATATCGGCCAGATTGTCTGCTACGAGCAGAGCGCCGGGCCGAGAGATACGTGCAGCTAACATGCCGTAGGCAATCGTCTGGGCGAACATGTCGGCGAAGCCGTCGTTGTCCAGGTCCTGGATCAGACTCTTGCGGAAAGCCTGGAGCATCGTGCGCATCGGTCCCGCATCAGTTTCCGCGCCCAGAAGCTCATTAACCCGGGCACGTATCTCCGAAGCGAGCGCTGCAAGGCGTACTGCCAGCTCCTTCGCAGTCCGGATCGTCTCGTTGAGACGAAGTTCGAAGGCGCCGGACCAGTCCTTTCGCCACATATCCGAATCCTGCTGATCCTCCGGCCAGCGAAGCTTAGACGTCAGAGTCTGGCCGACGTGATCGTTGTGCAGACCGGTGTCCTTCGCATTCCAACCGAGCACCTTCATCACCGGGAGATCGTTGGATGCAACGCCATCGGAAAAATGAACGAACGCAAGCTCCCGATCACCTGAGCGGCCAAAATTTGCAGCAAAGATCAGATCGCTTTTTTCCCACGCCTGCCGATCCGAGGGCTGTGTACCGGCGCGTTTCTTGACCACTAGGCTACGCAGAATACGACGCAGGACGGTGACCGAGAGCGCCTTGTCTTCGAAGGACACGAAGAAGATGCCCCATGGCTGGTTCCTCGCAAGAGGTCGCAGCTGGTGGATCTCCCTGATCTTCGCCGTTTCCTCAGGCTTCAGCCCCAGTTCGCGGGCCTCGTATTCGAACACGACTTCATCGAACCCGTAGTCCTCCCCAATTGGCCAATCCAGATGATCGCGCAAAACATCGATCAGCTTTGGGAAGCTGTTGATCCTGGCCAGTTCCCCCGCAGGAATTCCCATACTTCCGTCCCCCTCAGTTCAGTTCCATCCACGTCTTCAGCACCGGGCCAACGCCGACAGGCGCCTGGACCTTACGAAGGAACGTCTTGGTAATGTGCTTTTCCACCGCCGCCCGGACATCCGACAACTGCAGCCGTTCCATCTCAAGATTTCTCGGAGTCTCAGGCGTCGAGCGTATCGCGTCGACGATGGGTGGGGCATCCTCGACGATCCGCCCGCTCCCGACGTCATAGAGATACCACTGGACGTCGCCGGCCTCAGTCGTCCAGATGTCCTCGCCTGCTTGGTCCGAAGCCGCCCTGTCAAAAGCGGGCCGCGCGTAGCAAAAGAAGACGGCTCGCGTGCCAGGCCTGATGTTTTCCTTGCCGGAGAAGATCGCGTTGGGGAAGCCGTTCAGCATCTCCTCGAGGCCTGGATGTTGCCGCACGAGATCCTGCCATTCGAGGTGGAGCTGCTCGTCCGGACTTTGCTGTCCCTCATATTGCTCATTGAAATTGCGCAGGTCTTCGTATTCGTCGTCCTCACGCAGGAGCTTCCGTCCCTCGATGCCGAGCGTTTTCGAGATTCTCAGAGTCTTGTGAGCAACGCGGCCGTAGAGGCGCAGCAGATCCTCCAGGTCATCCGGCGGCAGGAAATTCCAATAAGCCACGGTGCCCCGCAGCTGTTCCTGGTCCGGGTGATCCTTCAGGATCTTGGCCTCGATCTGAGGATTCATTCGACGATCGACACGGCCAATCCGCTGCATCAGCCGAACCGGGTTCCAGTGAAGGTCGTAGTTGATCAGGCGAGTGGCGTCCTGAAGGTTAAGACCTTCCGATAGAACATCAGTGGAGATCAGCACCCTGATCTCGCGATCTCCCTGCTCCTTGCTCGTGCTCTCGTTATAGTAAGGAGAAAATCGCTGGATGACCTTCGATCGATCGCCCTTGGTGCCGCTGTCGATTTGTTCAACGCCCTCAACCCCCGCTTCGCGGAGCTGGGCGGAAATGTAGCGCGCGGTGTCTCCGAACTCGGTGAAGAGCAGCACCTTGTGCTTTGATAGAACTGGGTCCCTGGTGAGGAGCTGGATGAGCTTCTTCAGCTTGAGGTCCTGGCTCGGCTTGAACTTCTCGAGTTCGTAGAGGAAATCGGCTAGCTGCTCGACGTCGGCAAGTGAGTCCGCGATGATCTCGTCGACCTTGAAGTCCTTGCGATCAAGTCTGTCCTTTTCGACCTCTTCGATCAATTCAGGTGAAATCAGGTCCTCGTCCGCTTCCGGGTCGAACAGATCCTTGTCAGGCTTGTATCCTAGCAGCTTGGCGTGCTTTCGCTTGCATCGCTCAAGCTGGGCCCTTTCGTGCTCGGTTTCGCAATGGACCTCGAGCCAGGCGAGCAACTTGTGAAGCAGACGCCAGCAGGAGAGCCGGAAGGCCTCCGCCGAACTCTCGAAGCGTTTCAAGAAGCTGGTACGAATGAGGGCCACGACCTGCTTGAGGCGACCACGCTCCAGCGCCGTTGCCGCCTCCTCGGTGTCCCCTTTGTAGTAGGCGTACGGGTTGTAGATGCCGAGCACGAAAAGCGGTTCGCGCTTGTTGAATGCATTCGCGACCATTTCCAGAAGTTTGCCGTAGGTCTGTCGAACAGAGTACTCCGCGACCGTGGGCTTGCGCGGCTCTGGGAACATGACCTCCCCGTCGCCCTCGCGCTTCATACTCTCCTTGACGTAGCTCCTGCTGCGCTGGACCACGAGGGAGTCGAACAGAGGGTCCGCGTATAGCCGTTTGGCTACATCCGCGGTATTCAGTTCCAGCTGTTCATCTTCGATCTTGCCGTAGATTTCATTTTCGATCTGCTTTTCCAGCTGCCGAATGTATCCAGGCAGAGAGTGGATGCCGAGCGTACCGCCCGCGAAATAGTCGGGTTCATGGCGCGAGAACAGCTCGACCATGTGCTGAAAGTCGGTCAAACGATTGTTGATCGGAGTGGCCGTGAGCAGAAACACCTGCTTCCCTTGAGTCACATCATAGAGGCGCCAATAGCGCGATTTCCGGCCCTCACTCTCAAGGCCACGGATGCCGGTGTTACGAAAATGATGTGCTTCGTCGATGATGACGACGTCAGCTTGTCCCGCGATCTGATCGAGCTCGTCCTGCATCGACGAACGCATTAGATCAGTGTGGCTGTAGATGCGCAGATTAGCGAAGCCCTTGAAGAGGTGAGGGAGTCGCTTCTTCAGCTCCCGTTCCCAGACAGGCTCTTTTGCGGCCTTGGGAACGAAAAGCGCAACGTTCTTCCCCTCATGAACTACAAAGCGCTCGATCAACATCAAGCCCACAAAGGTTTTTCCCAGGCCCACTCCGTCACATAAAAAGGCGCCTCCATACTTCTCCGCCCGCTTGAGAAGACCTGCATATCCGTCGCGCTGATACTTGGCCAAAACCGGGAAGATATGGGAACTGCGCTTTTCCCATTCGCCGGCTGTCTCCTCATGGCCGAGAAAGTATTGTTGGAGGGAACGCGCATATGTCTCGAACGGCTGATAGTCTCGCGTGTGCCTTTCAACAACTTGGAGCAGTTCCGGAGTGACGTCTTCAGCATCCTCCCAGTGCTCCTCGAACCATTCTTGGAGAACGGCGACGGGCGTGCCGGTGATCTGGACGTTCAGTTCAACGTTCTCGGTCATCCCGGGAAACGTGAAATTCGAAGACCCAACCAGTGCCGATGAGCCGACCACGTCTAGCCGTGCGTGCGTGATGTAGGCCTTCGCGTGGAATTTATCTTTGCGATAGACCCGGCACTCAATGCGCCGATCTCGGATGGCTTCGCTGATCGCGCCGACGCCGCTAAGGAAGTGATTCTTGTTCTTTTCACGATCCAGACTCTCGTCGAGCTTCGACCGAATCTCGACTAGCCCACGTTCGAAGGCCTTCTTCGTCCGTCGGGACACTTGGTCCCCCATTAGAATGCGGATCTTATCGACCTTCTGCCATTCGTCCTGAAGGGCAAGAAGAGAGCCGATCTCAAAATAAGCGGTCGCTATGTCGAAGGCTTTGGAAAGACCGCACCAGTCGCGCAAATAACGCAGGACGCGCCAGTCATCGGTACTATTGTCTACGATAAATAGTTCACTGCCAACCTTGTGGCTTGATCTCTTCGGCACAGCGTCACCTACAATAAGTGGTATCCTGTAATATCCGTATGGGGCTCCGTTTCAAGCCCGGTGCAGATAGCTTCGCTGTCATCCACCACTTTGCCGACGTGCGGCAGTACGCCAAAAGCTAGGAACCACCACGAGAACTGCGGCGTTGTGCGGTGCTATCGGGGGAATGTCGGCTATCGGGCGATGCTCAAAGTCACATGACGAAAGAATGGAACGCATTGCCGCCAAACGACCCGCTCTACGACATGGCCGCACGTTTCCGCGCCGCCCGCCCGCAACCCTTCATCGCAGGACAGCTGCACAACCCTATACCTCCACCCCACCCTTGCCCTGGACGTCGAACATCCACAAGCCACCATCGTCGAGGTGCGGCGGATGATAGGACCGGTCCGCCGGGATCGTTTCGAGCCGCACGCCGGTTTCGTCGGCGAGGTAGTCGCAACCGATGGCCTGGTCGCGGCGGTGCGGGTCGAGGAGGAGGTCGCGGCGCGCGCTGCGCCGGGCCGGGTCGATCATCTTGAGATGATAGAGATTGAGCCCGCTGCGCAATTCCTTGAACCCGGCATTTTTGGGGTGCCACAGATTATGCAGGCCGGTGTCGACCAGGCCAGCTCGGTCTCGCCAGGGTTGATGGAGATCGGCGAGAACTGGACGAGATCGTTCAGCGGCGTGCCGGCGGAACTGGTGACCAATGTGCCTTGCGGCGCCTGGTTGCGTCCGGGGCGGCCGGAGTTGCTGAAGACGGCCCGACAGTCCGCTTCGCCGGCAGGCCTTGGCGCCTTCATTTGCAATCACCCGGCCAAACCTGCGACCCCGGCCGGATCCGCTCAAAAACTCATCGCAAACCCCACCGTTCCCTTGACGCCATAGCTGCCGGCGAAGCTGGTGGAGGCGAGGGCTTCGCCGTGCAGCGTGCCGCCGGCCCAGCGATAGGTTCCGCCGAAGCCGAGTTCGGCGCCGAAACGCTGCGCGGCAAAAGCCGTGTCGAGGCCTGAGACCATGACGCTAGTGCCGTCGCCGAACTGGTAGGTCAGGTTGGCGATGCCGTGGAGCTGGGTTCCGGCCGCTTCATGGTTTGCGGCGATGCCGATGCGGCCCTTCAGGCTGTCGCCGTCCTTGAGCGAGACGACGGCGCCGAACCGGTCGGTGAAGCTGTCGAAGTCGACCGAGGACCAGGCAAGCTGCGCCTGCGGCGTCAGCGACCAGCCGTCGCCGAGCGCGATGTTACGGCCGGCCTCCAGGCTGAGCGATTGGCCGCTGCCGTGAATGTCGTCGCCGACCCTGCCGATGCCCGTGGCATCGAGGTCGCTGCGCAACAGGGCCATCTGCACTTGCCCGTCGACATAAAAGCCGTTTTCGCCAAACCAGCTCAGCGTAGCCCCGATGCCGTAGCTGGTGGTGGCGCTGGATCCGTCGCCGATGCCGGAGAAGATGTCGGCGCCGGCGCGGCCATATTGCACGGTCAGCCCGCCTATCCACATGCCCTGGGCGTTGGCCGCCAGCTGGCCGTCGAGGCCGGCCTGCAACAGCAAGCCGTTGGTGTCGAAGCCGGCGTCGCCGCTGCGCGAACTGGCAGAGATAACGCGGCCATGCGCGCCCTCGATGCGCGCCCAGATCGCGCCCGGCGCGGCGCTATCCGAAGTCGTGCCGCCGATCAGCGCGGCACCGTCCAGCGCCATGTCGTAGCGGGCGCCGACGCGCTGTTTGAGGGTGGGCAGCTCGACCATGCCGAGCAGCAATTGCGGATAGGTTTCGTAGACAGGCAAGGTCGGCGCCAGGCCGGACGAGCGCAGATACCAGTCGCCGTCGGCCGGGTCGGCAATGCCGTTGTGGTACAGGCCATAACGATAGGCGCCGGCGATGGCCGGCCCGGCGAGCGCGAAGGCAGCCGCATCGGAGGTGCCATCGACCTGGATGATGCGGATGCCGTCGGCGGTGGTCAGGCCACCCGTGCCGCCGACATTGACGACGCTGACCAGCGTGCTGCCGCTGCTGTTGCCGCCGATGACGAGCAGGTCCGTCGGCGCGGTGTCGGTGCCGAGTTCGGTGGCGATCTCGAGCGTGCCGCCATGACCGGCATAGTCGCCGGCAACCGTCAGCGTGGTGCCCGGTGTGCGGCCGAACGTCACCCGCCCGGCATTGTTGAGCGACGCGACAGACTGGTCGAAGCCGTCGAGTGCAAGCGTGGCGCCGCCGAGAACCATATGCGCCGAGCCGGCACTGAAGACATTGGCAGCGCCCGCGGCCAGCACGCCTGACGCAACCGTCGTGGCGCCGGCATAGCTGTTGGCGCCGTAGAGGGTCAGCCTGCCCAGGCCATCCTTGGTCAGGCCGCCCGCGCCGGTCATTTCGGGGGCGATGCCGATATCGTGGCCATTGGTGTCGACGATGCCGCCGGCAGTGCCAAGGCTGATCTGTTGAGCGCCGTAGTTGCGGAAGAAGGTCGCGTTATCGGCGATGGCGCGGATGATGCCGCCGTCGAGCGTGACATGTGCCGTGCCCATGCCGCCCCGGAAGCCGCTGGTTTCCACGACCCCGCGGGCACCTGGGGTGCCCAGCACGTCAAGCGTGCCGCTTGCCGCCGCATCCGACATGCCGAGATAGACGCCGCCCTGAGCAAAAACCCGGCCGCCGTCTGCGATGGTCATGGCGCCTATGCCGTAATTGCCCAGGGTGAGATTGGAGCCGGTCATCTCCCAGCTCGACCCCGCACCCGTCACGGTGACGGAGCCGTCGCCACCGGCATTGGCGCCGACATAACCCTGGTTGCTGCTCACCCGGGCGCCGCCCTCGATGCGCAGGACGCCCTGGGCGCCCAGGCCGACAGTCAGCTGGTCGGTCATGGTCCAGGACCCGGCCGATGTCAGCAGCGCCTCGCCATATCCGGCGACGCCGATGATCGCGTCGTGGCTCGAGACGGTGGCGCCGTCCGAGATGGCAATTTCGCCCTGGCCGTAAGTGCCGATGTTGATGCGGCCTGTGGTGACGACGCGGCCGCCATGGGCGACATTCAATGTGCCGCTGCCTTCATAGCCGACATTGAGGTCGTTCTGCTGGGTCCAGGTCGAGGCGTTGCCCTGGCCATCGTCGCCCGACACGGTGACGACACCGACGCTGCCGGGGCTGGCGCCGACATAGCCCGACGCGCTGCTGACGCGCCCGCCTGCGAGAACATCGAGCGTTCCATCGCCGGACTGCCCGATGACGACGTCACCGAGATTGTTCCACCATGAGCCCTGGCCGGACACCGTAACCCAACCGGTGCTGCCGGCCGCATCTCCGACAAAGCCGCCGCTGTCGGTCACCACCCCGCCATCAATGTCGAGGGTGCCGGTGCCCTGACCGCCGACAGTGAGAAAATCCGTGTTGGTCCAGCTGGAGGCGTTGCCCGCGCCATCGTGCCCGCTGACGACAACAGTGCCATTGCCGCCGATATCGCTGCCGAGCGTGCCCTGCCTGTTGGTCAGCGTGCCGCCATCCCAGATGGTCAAGGCACCGATGCCGGTGCGGCCGATCTGCAGATCGTCAGCGCTGGTGATACCAGTCGGATCGGACGGATCGACGTCGCCACTGAGGATGACCTGCTGCGCCGACACCGGCGCGCTCGCCAGCATCAAGGCCAAAGGTGCGGCTGCCATAAGCAGGCAATGGCGGGACAGTTGGAAAGCCCCAAACGGGCGGCGATGCTTCAACATGGAAAACCGAAATGATTCAAATACCAAGCGAGGTTGGGAGGATCATGGTTAAAACTTCGATAATCTGCGCCGGCCGGCACGAGCATAAAGTCGTGGGGCAGAGAGGCTGTGACGAGAGGTCGGGTTCGCGGGGATGGCGCCGGACGCAGAAGGCGGACATAATCGGGACGTGCCCGAGCCGTTGCCTGGCGAACAGAGGGCAGGGCTCTGGATGGTCGGAGACGCGCCATGGATATCCGGTCGCTGTTGACGGAGCTGAGCGACGCTTTCAACGCGCATGATCTCGATCGCATCCTCGCGCTGTTTGCCGACGATTGCGTTCTGGAGATGCCGAGGGGCAATGCGCCGTGGGGCGCGCGCTTCGAAGGCAAACTTAAGGTGCGGGAGGCACTGGCATCGCGCTTTCAGGGTCTGCCTGACGTCCACTACGGCAACACAGAGCATTTCGTCGATGCGGCGGCTGAAACCGGCATCTCGAAATGGACGCTGACGGGCACGACACCGGATGGGGTTCGAAAGGAAGTCCGTGGCTGCGACTTCTACAGCTTTCGCAACGGCAAGGTGATCCGCAAGGACTCCTACTGGAAGATCGTGGAGTGAAGCCTTGGCCAAGGCCGGCGTCGTGCTGCGCTCCACCCGCAACAGGCGGGTCGACGCGATCTTCCCGAGTGCCTGGACGACCACGCGCCTGCCCATAGCCAACGACGCCGGCCGCCGCGGACACGCCCGGTGGGTGGGCGGCTGCTCCGCCCGCCGCTGTCGCCGCGATCCGGAAACGCTGGCGCGTGCGACCTTGCGCGCTGAACTGCCTCGCTGCGCCGGAACAAGCTGCTGATTTGTTAGTCTGCCTAAACAGACGAGCTTTCGATCTAAATTGAGCTAAACAGGCAAGCGCGCTAATCAGGACGGGTCGGAACGCGGTCAGTCCTGCGCCGGCCTGGAGGGAGGAGCCTCCCAGCATATTCTGGAATTTCAACCGTCCGGCGCAGCCGCCGGATCGTTGCGCGTTTCCGTCCTGTTGCACCTGGCGGCCGACTGCCTGCGGCGACGGATGGATTTCGCGCGACCGCTCGCGAACAAAAGGGACCTTCCATCATGAATCTCGCCTCACTTCTCGCCGCCCGCACCGCCGCGGGCAAGCCGGTTCGGGTCGGACTGATCGGCGCCGGCAAGTTCGGCTCCATGGTGCTGGCGCAGGCCCAGCGCATTCCCGGCTACCACATGGTCGCGGTTGCCGACCTCAATGTCGGCAAGGCGCGGGACGCGCTCGAACGTGTCGGCTGGCCGAAGGAGCGCTTTGCGGCGACCAGTGCCGCCGATGCGGTCAAGAACGGCACGACCTTCGTTACCGACGACGTCGCCCGGCTCTTGGCCTGCGGCGAGATCGAATGCGTCATCGAAGCGACCGGCCATCCGATTGCCGGCACGCGCCACGCGCTTGCCGCCATCGAGGCGAACAAGCATGTCGTCATGGTCAATGTCGAGGCCGACGTCATGGTCGGGCCGATCCTGGCCCAGAAGGCGGCGGCCAAGGGACTGGTCTACTCCATGGCCTATGGCGACCAGCCGGCGCTGATCTGCGAGCTGGTCGACTGGGCCCGCGCCACCGGCTTCGAGGTGACCGCAGCCGGCAAGGGCATGAATTTCGAGCCGCGTTACCGCTATTCGACCCCCGACACGGTCTGGGGCTTCTTCGGCTGGTCGGAGGAATATGTCGCCAAGGGCGACTTCAATCCGAAGATGTACAACTCGTTCACCGACGGCACCAAGGCGGCGATCGAAATGGCCGCGGTGGCCAACGGCACCGGCCTCGATTGCCCCGACAATGGCCTGGCCTTCCCGCCGGCCGGCCTGCACGACCTGGCAAAAGTGTTCCGGCCGGCGGCCGACGGCGGCCGCATGGACCGCAGCGGCCTCGTCGACATCGCCGCCAGCCAGGAGCCGGACGGTCGCGAAGTGTTCAACAACATCCGCTACGGCGTCTTCGTCACCTTCAAGGCGCACAATGAATATTCAAAAGCCTGCTTCAACCAGTATGGCCTGCTGACCGACCCGTCGGGCTGGTACGCCTCGATGTGGCGTCCGTTCCACATCATCGGCCTCGAGACGTCGATCAGCGTTCTGTCCGCCGTGCTGCGCGGCGAAGCGACCGGCTGCTCCAAGGAGTTCCGCGGCGATGCGGTGGCGACCGCCAAGAAGGACATGCAGCCGGGCGAGATGCTGGATGGCGAGGGCGGTTTTGCGGTCTGGGCCAATGCCATTCCAGCGACGCGCAGCCTGGCACACCGCGCCCTGCCGATCGGCCTTGCCCACAATGTCAGGCTGAAGCGCGCGATCAAAAAGGACCAGATCGTCAGCTTCGACGACGTCGAACTGGTCGACGATCTCGATGTCGTGGCGCTGCGCCGCGACATGGAAAGCCGCTTCGCGCCGAAGCCGGGCGTGGCCGCCTGATCGTCGCGAGGGAAAGCCGATGTCCGAGGCCCTGCCTTTCGTGGTGATCCCTGAATTCCGGGTCAGGCCGGCGGCCAGGGCAGCGTTCCTCGAGGCTGCCCTGGACGACGCGCGGCATTCGCTTGCCGACGAAGCGGGATGCCGTCGCTTCGACGTGGTCTGCCCCGAGGGCGTGGAGGAGACGGTGGTGTTCTACGAAGTCTATGACGACCGCACAGCCTTCGAAGCGCATCTTGAGACACCGCATCTCAAACGCTTCCAGGCGGCGATGCAGACGCTCGGCGTCGACGAAACGGTCGTCCGTTTTGCCGCCTTGCAGAATGGCTAGAAGGTGAGGGGAGGCCCCACAATGGGCAACAGGCAAGGCAGGCATATCGGGTTCGTCGGCACCGGCATCATGGGCGGCCACATGGCCCGCCGGCTCGCCGAAGCGGGTTTCCGGGTGACGGCCTGGAACCGGACGGCCGACAAGGCCGCGGCACTGGCCGCAGCAGGCGTCGCGCTGGCCGGTAGCCCGGCCGGCGCCGCCAGCGAGGCGGACGTGGTCATCTGCATGCTGAGCTCGGGGCCGGTCTGCGACGAGGTCCTCTTGGCTGCAGGCGGTGTGCTGGAGGCGATGCGCCCCGGCGCGACGCTGGTGGTGATGAGCTCCATTCCGGTGGAGACCGCGCGCAGCCAGGCAGGGCAGGCGGCCGAAAGGGGCGTCCGTTACGTCGACGCCCCGGTATCGGGCGGCGAGACCGGCGCCCGCGACGGCTCTTTGGCCATCATGGCCGGCGGCGCGGCGCAAGAGGTTGCGGCGCTTGCCGATGTCTTTGCGCCGCTGGGCCGCCTCACCCATATCGGCCCGGCAGGCACAGGCCAGCTGGCCAAGCTCGCCAATCAGCTGATCGTCGCCTCGAACATCTGTGCGGTCGCCGAAGCGCTGGTGCTGGCCGAGCGGGGCGGGGCCGATCCGGCCAAGGTGCGCGAGGCGCTGCTCGGCGGCTTCGCCGACTCGACGGTGTTGCGCCAGCACGGCCAGCGCATGGTCGACGGCAATTTCACCCCGGGCGGACCGGCGAAATACCAGCTCAAGGATACCGGCACCGCGCTGGCACTGGCCGGCGCGCTCAAGCTGCAATTGCCGATCGCCGAGACGGTCGACGCGCTGTTTCGCCGGCTCGTCGAGGAGGGCGGCGGCGATCTCGACCACAGTGCGGTTTTTCTGACATTGCAAAACATGAACCAAGCCGGGGGCGCTGGCGCCCTCTAAGATCTGTCAAGGGAGGAAAATGACATGACCATGCACAAAGCCATTCGTGGCCTTCTTGCCGGTGCCGCGATGCTTGCGGCAAGCGTTGCCCAGGCAGCGACGACGTTCACGCTGTCGACGCCCGATCCGGATGCCGCCGAGATCACCGTTGCGGCCAACAAGTTCGCCGAACTGGTGGCGGCCAAGACCAAGGGCGAGGTGACGATCAAGGTGTTTCCGAACGGCACGCTTTATGGCGGCGACCCCTCGGCGGCGGTCAAGCAGCTCGCCGGCGGTTCGCTCGACATGCTGGTGCTTGCCGGATCGCTCTATGCCAACTTCAATCCGAAGTTTTCGGCGATTTCGATTCCCTATCTGTTCGACGACGAGGCACAGCTGCGCGCCTATCTCGCCGGCGAGCAGGGGCAGGAGCTGGTCGCCGACCTGAACGGCATCGGCATCAAGGGCCTCAGCCTGTGGACCCGCCCGTTCCGCCAGATGACCAATTCCAAGCTGCCGATCGAAAAGCCTGCCGATCTCACTGGGCTGAAGTTCCGCGTGCCGAACAACCCGCTCTGGGTCGAGTTTTTCAAGAAGATGGGCGCAGCCCCGACCCCGATGGCCTTCGCCGAAGTCTACAACGCCTTGCAGCTCAAGGTCGTCGATGGCCAGGAAAACCCGATCAGCGTGCCGCTGGCGGCCAAGTTCTACGAAGTCCAGGGCTTCGTCTCGATGACCAACCACATGGCCGACTCCTGGGTGCTCGGCATCAACCCGGCCAAGTTCGACGCCCTGAGCGACGCCGAAAAGGCGGCGATCAACGAGGCGGCGCAGGAAACGGAAGCCTGGAAGGCCGACAACGACGCCGCCCAGGCCGAGACGATCCTCAAGGAGCTGGAGGGCCATGGCATGAAGGTCAATCGCCTGAGCCCCGAGCAGCAGGCGGCCTTCGTCGCCGTGTCGAAGGAGCTCTATCCGGTGTTCGCCGGCCTGGTGAAGGACCAGGCCTTTTTCGACAAGAGCGTTGCCTTCGTCGGCAAGAAGTAACAGCTGGCGCCAAGGCGGCGGGAAGAGGGGCCCGCCGCTGCTTCTGGGAGGAGCATATGGACAAGCCCATGGACGAGCCGGTGGACAGGCCGGTGGACTGGCCGCGCAGCCGTTGCGATGCGACGCTTCACGTCCTGCTGGACGGCCTCGCCGGCCTCGCCATGACGGGCGTGATCGTCGTCGTCCTGGCACAGGTCGCCAGCCGCCTGCTCGGCGTGCCGTTGTCGTGGACCGAGGAAGCCACGCGCTTCCTGTTCGTCTGGATGATCTTTCTCGGCATCGGGGCCGGGTTCCGGACCGTGGAAACGGCCCGCGTCACCGTCTTCATCGGCATGTTCAGGGGCGGGCTGCGCCGCCTGGCGGTTCCGATCTATGTCGCCTCGTCGGTGCTGTTCTTCGTGCTGATGGCATGGACCGGCTGGAAGCTGGTCCAGCAGCAATGGATGATGAACGAAACCGCCGCCACGCTGATCGTGCCGATGTGGGTGATCGGCTCGATCATGCCGATATCGGCCATCCTGGCGATAACAGCCATTTTCGAGTCGCTTCGCACACGCCGCAGGCAGATCGAGCTGCCTGAGCTCGATCTGCAGGTGGGGCAGGCAGTCGACGTCGACGTCAACGTTCCCGACACGGAGCCGAAGCCATGAGCATCGCACTGCTCGTCCTGTTCCTTTTGTTGAGCGCGCTCGGCGTTCCGCTTGCCGTGGCGCTCGGCCTGGCAGCCGTCGCCGTGATCTTCGCCTTCACCTCGACCCCGATCGACCTTTTGTCGCAGAGCATGTTCTCGGCGATGAACTCCTTTCTGCTCGTCGCGGTGCCGCTGTTCATCTTCGTCGGCGTGCTGATGGAGCGGGGCCGGGTCGCCGAGAAGCTGTTCGACTTCGCCGAAGCCTGCGTCGGCTGGATGCCGGGCGGCATGGGCCATGTCAACGTCGTCTCGTCGGTCATCTTCGGCGGTGTATCCGGCTCGTCCGTCGCCGACATCGCCTCCATCGGCGCGATCGAGATCAAGGCGATGGAACGCCACGGCTATCCCAAGGGCTATGCCGTCGGCATGACGCTGTGCACCTCGACCCTGTCGTCGATCATTCCGCCGTCGATCCTGATCGTCATCGCCGGCTCGATCGCCAATGTGTCGATCGGCACGCTGCTGGTGGCGGGACTGATCCCGGGCCTGTTCATCGCTTTCGCCTTCATGGTGTTCAACCATGTCTATGCCGTGCGCCACGGCTACAATCCGCCGTCGCCGATCAACCTGCGCAAGATAATCGTCACCGGCATGGGTGCCATCCTGCCGATGCTGACGCCGGTCATCCTTCTGGTCGGCATTGTCGACGGCTACTTCACGCCGACCGAGGCGGCGGCGATCGCTGCACTCTACACGCTGTTTCTTGCCGTCGTGCTATACCGGACCATCGGCATCGGCGAGCTGCCGGGCATCGTCGTCGAGACGGCGCGCACCTCGGGCACCATCCTGTTCATCGCCGCCACGGCCAAGCTGGCCGCCTGGGTGTTCACCTTCGACGGCCTGCCGCAGCAGGTCGCCGCTTTCCTCGGCGCCGTCAGCACCGGCCCGACAACGGTGCTGATCCTGGTGTTCCTGTTCCTGATCGTCGTCGGCATGTTCATGGACGCGATCGCGGCGATGTTCATCCTCATCCCCGTGCTTCTGCCGCCGGCGGTTTCGCTGGGCGTCGATCCGATGCATTTTTTGATCGTCACCGTCATCACGCTGACGCTCGGGCTGGTGACGCCGCCGGTCGGCGTCTGCCTGTTTGCGGCAGCGCAAGTGGCCAAGATGTCGATCGAGGACGTCATCAGGGGCGCGATGGCGCCGATGTCGATCCTGGTGCTGGCGATCCTGGCGCTGGTGCTGTTTCCGGTGCTGACGCTCGGACCGATCCGCCTGATGGGTCTCTACTGATGGCCCCCCACTGATGGCCCCCCCAATGATGGAAAAGCCCGACTTCATCGTCGTGATGGGTGTCTCCGGCACCGGCAAGTCGGTGATCGCGCGCAGCCTGGCCGAGCGGCTGGGTGTCGACTGGATCGAGGCCGACACCTATCACAGCCCAGAAAATGTCGCGCGCATGCGCAGCGGCCAGGGTTTGACCGACAGTTTGCGCTGGCCCTGGCTCGCGGGCGTGGCGGCAGCCGCCCTTGATCTGCCCGGCCGGCCGGCCGTCGTCGCCTGCTCCGCCTTGAAGCGCAGCTATCGCGATTTTCTGCGCCAGCGCCTGGGCGATGTCGCCTTCGTGTTTCTGGACGGCGAGGCCGAGCTGATCCGGCAACGGCTCGGCGACCGCGCCGACCATTTTGCCGGCCCGTCGCTGCTGGCGAGCCAGCTGGCGACGCTCGAGCGTCCGCAACCAGACGAACGCTTCATCGCACTGCCGATTGCGTGGAGCCCGGATCGCATCGTCGATGTGGCCGCCGCAGCCTTCGCTTGATCAGGCTCCGGCTCAGCTTCAGGTTCAGGCTATAGCGCCGGCGCTGCGCTCCGCGCGCAGCCAGTCGAGAAACGTCCTGACCTTCTTGTGGCGCAGGTGGTCGCGCGGGCAGACGATCCATTGTGTCACGATGCGGATCTCGGGCGGGCTCTTGACCGGGCAGACGACGGCGCCGGCGGCAAGCTCGCGCTGCATCATCAGCGTGCTTTCCAGGGCGATCCCCATGCCGCCGGCGGCAGCGTCGATTGCCATGTGACTGCGATCGAACAGCACCCGGCGCCAGCGGTCCCTGGGCTCGACGCCGGCAAGCGCAAGCCAGCGCGGCCATTGCGCCTGCGATTTGACCGAGTGGATCAGGCGATATCCCAGGACATCCCCGGCCTCGAGGCTGCCGGGCCCGGCCAGTCCAGGCGAACAGACCGGAATGAAGCTCTCCTCGGTCAGTCCCTCGACGAACAGGCCGGGCCACTTGCCGTCGCCATGGCGGATCTCGACATCGACCGCCTCGCGGTTGAAATCGGTCGGTTCGTTGGTTCCGTCCAGCCGCACCTCGAGATCCGGGTTGGCGGCCAGGAACTGCCCGAGGCGCGGAAGCAGCCATTTGTTGGACAGCGTCGGCGTCGCCCTGACAGTCAATGTCGTCACCGAGCGGTAGCCGCGGATGGCGTTGGTCGCCTCGGTGATCAGTTCGGCACTTTCGTCGATGGACTCGAAGAAGCGTTCCCCGGCCTCGGTCAAGACGACGCCGCGCCCGACCTTGGCCAGCAGCGACACGCCGAGCTGCGTTTCCAAAGACTGGATCTGCTGGCTGACGGCCGACGGCGTGACGCCCAGTTCGCCTGCCGCACGCGTAATGCTGCGGCTGCGGGCCACCAGGTGGAACACCCAGATCGAGCGAATCGGAACTTGCGACACAAAGACATCCTAACCCTTGGATCGCACGGTCTTATCGCGCGTCGGCCGAGTCAATGCATGCCCGGCGTGCCGACGCGGCCTGTTTGACCACGCAAGGACTGCACCACGCCCCCTCCCGGGCTGCCCGGCAATGCGCGCCGGAGCAGGCAGCTATGCGTCGAGCCAGACCTTTTCCAGGAACAGGCAGAATGTCGGGTGCATGGCCATGCCTTTCACCTGCGCCGCCGTGTGGTGGTAGAGCTTGCGCCAGAACGGCTGGATGATGATGCCTGAAGACTGGAGGATCGCTTCGATCTCCGCCATCAGGACGCGGCGCTTGTCCGGATCGGGAATTGCCAGTGCTTCGGCGAGCCTGTCGTCGAATGTCTTGTCGGCGAAAGCCGTCTCGTTCCATGTTCCATCCGACTTGTAGGCCAGGCTCAACACCTGAACCGCCAGCGGCCGCATCGCCCAGTTGGTCAGGGAGTAGGGGTATTTTGTCCAGTCGTTCCAGAAGGTCGACCCGGGCAGGACGGTCCGGTTCACCTTGAAGCCGGCCTCGCGAAGCTGCGCGGCTATCGCATCGCCGGTGTTCTTTTCCCACTCTTCGTCGACGGTGATGAGCTCGTGCTCGAAATCGAGATGGCCGGCCTCCGCCATCAGCGCCTTCGCCTTTGCGACGTCCCGACCGATCGCCGGCAGCTTGGCATATTCCGGATGGATCGGGCAGACATGGTGGTTCTCCGCCGGCGTGCCGAGGTCGCCATAGCCGAGTTTGAGCACTGGAGCCGTTTCTCACCGCGCTCTACACGGTGCCGAAGCTCGCTTTGCTGCCGCTGCTGCTGCTGATCTTCGGCCTTGGCGAACTGCCGAGCGTGCTGCTTGTCGGCATGACGGTGTTTTTCCTGGTCTGGATCCAGTGCATGGAAGCGGTGCTCGCCATCCCCGAAAACTACCACGAGGCGGCGCGCTCCTTCGGCGCCAAGGGCTGGAACATGTTCAGGCACGTCACCTGGCCGGCGCTTTTGCCCCAGCTGTTCATTTCGATGCGTATCGCCATCGGCACGGCGGTGCTGGTCATCGTCGGCGTCGAGTTCGTCCAGGCCAGCCAGGGCATAGGTTATCGCATCTGGCACTCATGGTCGCTGTTTCAGGCCAACCGCATGTATGTCGGCATCTGCACCGTGGCGCTGATGGGCTTCCTGTTCAGCTCGCTGGTCCGCTGGCTCGGACGCCTGATGCTGCCCTGGACGGCGTCCTCGACCAAGTCCCGCTAGGTCGGGCCGAGCGTCGACATCGCTCCGAAATGTAGCTGTTCGCTGCGCCGGGTCGCCCGGCGGGCGTCTTCGTCCGCGCTTTGTGATGCCACCCGGCAGGTCGTGGTATCGAGCTGACCTGTGGGATGCCTTGGCATGAACGCCAAAATCTACATCCACGAATATATTGACATCATCGGCGCCAACCGGGCCAACTATTTCAGGCATATGACGACTGGCTGGGGCCAGCACAGTGCCGAACGGCTGCAGAAATGCTTCGGCGTCTGGGGCACGCTTGGCAGCACCGGCCGTTGGCCGCAGGTGGTCAATCTGTGGGAATATGACGGCTGGGACAGCCTGGCTGCCAGCTTCGCCCATGAGACCGCCACCGAGACGATGCAGGACAAGGCGCTCGAGACGTGGTGGCAAACGGCGCGAGAATACCGCAGCGGCGGCTTCGACCGCCTGTTGATCGCCGCCCCTTTTTCACCCGACATAGAGCATCTGTGCGCCGACGAAAGCGTGGTCGGCGCAAAAGTCTTCCTGCACGAGATCGTCACCATCAGGCCAGGCCTGGCGCAGGATTATCTGCGGCTGGTGTCTGAGCATTGGCGAGGCGAGGCGAGGGGACTGGGGTTGCACCTCGTCGGCGCCTTCCGCACCGCCATGCGCAACGACTCCGAGGTGGTGCTGATCTGGGCCATGCGGGAGTGGAGCGACTGGGCCCGCCTCGGCAAGGCCGAAGACGGCGAGCCGTTCCGGACATGGCGCACCAAGACCAAAGACATCGCCATCGACTGGGTCGGTCACCTGATGTGCTCGGCCCCCGCTTCGCCGCTGAGGACCGGGGTGCGGCCCTGAGAGGCTGGACGAAAAAAGGCGGTCGTGGGGCGGGCTCGCCCGGGCAGGCCTTCGTCCCGGCTATCCCGCCCGTCATCGCCGAGGATGCACGCCGTCGCCTGCATCGAAGCCGCCTTCAAGGCCTCGCGGGAACGCCGAGCGGTGGGGAAGGGCGGGGGCTGGGGGGACGGAAGGCTGGAGGCGGTTTTGAGGGCCGGTGAACTAACCCGCTGCGCGGGAGAGCGCGCGCGGTGAGGTAAAGGGCACGAGCCGTCGTTGCGCTTGCATTGAGCGTCGTTCGGCAGCGGCAGAGCATGACGGGCTTCTTCAACAAAGGAGCCTGACCATGCAGCACCCCAATCTCGACGCACCCGTCAGCCCGCTGCGCCAGCGGCTGATCGACGACATGAACATGCGGCGGTTCTCACGGGAGACGCAGCGCAACTACCTGCGCGACATCGGACGTCTGGCCACATTCCTCGGGCGCTCACCGGACACAGCGACTGCCGATGACCTTCGTCGGTTCCAGATCGAACAGCAGGAGGACGGCGTCCCCGTGCCGACGATGAACAGCATCGTGTCGGCGCTGCGCTTCTTCTTCACCCAAACCCTCGACCGCCCGGACTTGGCGCGCAGGCTCGTCCGGCTGGCGCATCCGCGTAACCTGCCCGTAGTGCTCAGCCGCGACGAGGTGGCACGGCTGCTCAACGCCACCACCTGCCTCAAGCACCAGGCCGCATTGTCTGTTGCCTATGGCGCCGGTCTGCGCGTCGCCGAGGTGTCGATGCTGAAGGTCACTGATGTCGACAGCGAACGCATGTTGCTGCGCGTCGAGCGTGGCAAGGGCGGACGCTATCGCAACGCCATGCTCTCCGAGGATCTGCTCGCTCTGCTGCGTGAGTGGTGGAAGGTCGGACGCCAGCAGGGCGTGATGCACCGCGACGGCTGGCTGTTCCCAGGCCAACACGCGATGAAGCCGATCAGCACGCGGCAGCTCTACCGCATCGTCGTCGAGGCGGCGCAGGCCGCCGACATTACCAAGCGGGTCGGGCCGCACACGCTGCGTCACAGCTTCGCCACTCACCTGCTGGAAGACGGCGTCGACATCCGGATCATCCAGGTCCTGCTCGGGCATGCCAAGCTGAACAGCACTGCCCTCTACACCAAGGTCGCGACCCGGACGGTGCGCACGGTCACGAGCCCGCTCGACAAGCTCGGCCTGTTCAGGCCAGCAGAGATCTCGCCCGACGGCTGAACCGTGCGTGCCTCGATCGAGGTCGCCGACATCTTCCGTGCAGCGGGGCCTGCTTACAGGGCCGCCCATGCAGGTCACCTGAGCCTCACCCAGCTCAAGGTCATGTCAGCAATCGAGAACTGCCGCACGGCGGCGCTCGGCGGTCACGTCGAGGCCTGCGAGGACTGCGGCCAGTGGCGGATCGCCTACAACTCATGCCGCAACCGTCACTGTCCGAAGTGCCAAGGCGCGGCGGCGCGGACATGGCTTGCCGAGCGCGAGGCCGACCTGTTGCCCGTCGGCTACTTCCACGTCGTGTTCACGTTGCCGGCCGAGATCGCCGATATCGCCTTCCACAACAAGGCGCTCGTCTACGACCTGCTGTTCAAGGCGGCATCGGAGACCATGCTGACGATCGCCACCGATCCGAAGCACCTCGGAGCTAAGATCGGCATCACCGCCGTGCTCCACACGTGGGGCTCGGCGATGACGCACCATCCGCACGTGCACATGATCGTGCCGGGCGGCGGCATTACGCCAGACGGAGGCCGGTGGATATCGTCGCGCGCGGCCTTCCTTCTCCCGGTGCGCATACTCGGCACGCTGTTCCGACGGCTGTTCCTCACCCGGCTGGTCGCCCTGCATGAGGCCGCGCGGCTCGCCTTCTTCGGGTCGATCGCACACCTCGCCGACCGACGAGCATTCCTGCGGCACCTGTCGCCGGTCCGGAAGAAGCCTTGGGTGGTCTACGCCAAGGCGCCCTTCGCCGGGCCGGAGGCGGTGCTCGCCTATCTCTCCCGCTACACCCACCGGGTCGCGATCTCGAACCGCCGGCTGATCGCCTTCGACGAGGCCAACGTCGCCTTCCGCTACAAGGATTACCGTCGCGCCGAATCTGATCGCCAGCAGGTGATGATACTTGCGGCCGACGAGTTCATCCGCCGCTTCCTGCTCCATGTCCTCCCGCGCGGCTTCCACCGCATCCGGCACTACGGTCTGCTCGCCGGCTCCGCCCGCAAGGCCAGCCTCGCGTTGGCACGCGAACTCCTGGATGTCGCCGCGCCGCCCGACCCCGTTGATCCTGACGAACCTGAGGACTTCCGCCCGCCATGCCCCTGCTGCGGCGGACGCATGATCGTCATCGAGGTGTTTGAGCGATGGAAGCAGCCACGCGGGCCGCCGCACGCCACTGCGACGAACCAGCAGGGTTGGCCATGACCCGGCATGGCATTGGTCCATCAGCCGCAGCCGCTGCGCCTCCGGCAACGGACACGCGCGCGCCCACGGCAAACGCTGACACCGACATGCGTCCACCCGGACCAGTTCCGGGCCGCCAATACCGCGCGATGGAGCAACCAAGCGGCCTGTCCGCATCCACCTCGGCGCTTCCCTTCGGCGGCCGCGCCAACGCCGACATCGGCCGCAGATCGAAATTCCCATAGCCGTCGACTGTGGCCCGCGGGTTCCTTCCTCGGGGACTTTCGTACGCCTGCTGGCGCCCGAAACTCTTCACGATTCCAGACAGACAGCTCTCAGGCACCGACGGCGGGATAGCTGCCGTTTGTCGGGAACGATCAGCGCGGCCGCTACCGATCCGTTGCAGACGATCTGCGAACAGCATAGGCTTTTGCGGCATTGCCGATTTAGATGGCGTCATCGACATTCATGCGCCAGTCCACGGTATCCCCAACTGGCAACAACAATTTCGGCAGCAAGTTTTGTCCAGTTCCGATTCTGTAGACGCCCATCGACGGTTCCAGTAACTGTTTCCCCGGCTTGGGGATATTTGAATGAATCTTTTTATCGACACGACTGATGTGGATGTGGCGACGTTCTTTGCAAAATTGTCGGAGCCGGGAGCGTGAAGATGCTGCTGGAGTGGCCGTTCCCATGAGTCAGCTCACGAGCCTGTGGAATTACCTGAATGCCAGCCCGAACGTGGGCACGGCGATTGTCGGCGTAGCGGCATCATTTGCTGGTGCTTGGGGAGCACAAGTGGCGATTTTTCGCCGGGATCAAAGACGAGAAGTAATAGCGACATTGAGAGCTGTGAACGAGGCGCAAGCCCTGTGTTTTGCCATCTGTAACAGCTTCATGTCTCTAAAAAGTCAGCATTTAGTTGCGATGTTGGCGCGGTTCCGCGAGATCGAAAAAAGGTTCGAATCCTTCCTCAAAGAGAAGCGGGAAGCAGAAGAGAATGGAAAGCCCGAGATATTCGCGTTTCAGGCCGATTTGCAGACGTTGCCGCTCTCAAAGGTACCAATAGATCGCTTGGAAAGAGTCGTCTTTGAAAAGCTCGCCCTCGACACGCGTACACTGGCCTTGGCGATAGAACTCAACAAGGGAATTGATGCAGTCAATACCTCTACGGCGGCCAGAAACGAACAGCTGACGAGCTGGTATGAAGGGCCTCCGATGAGCCACGATAAAATGCTGATCCGCTATCTTGGCATCAAGTTCGAGAATGGAGCCGACGAGAAGTACAAGCAAACGCTCGTCGCCATCGAAAGCTATTGCAACGATTGTATCTTTTTTTCCAAGCTCCTTTCTGAGGCTCTGACTGAGCATGGAAATGGGGTTCGCAGGAAATATCGACATCACATTTTTTGGCGGTTACCCAAAGTGTCGGAAGCTGACTATTCATCCGAAAAAGCGCGGAAACTAATTCCCGACGCCAAGGATTATGAGCAATGGCTGAGTGGGTTTCAGAGCCATCCAACAATAAGGGGACGGATCAAAGGTTTCTTGAGCCGCAAAAAGAATCCTGCCATTCTCTCCGGAAATCCTAAAGCGTAGCGCGACACAACTAGTCCTCGCCTCGAACGTGTTTGACTCGAGGAGGCTTCGACCGTCTTCACACCGCAGGTTTCCGCAAAATGGTCCGCCGCCGGCGATTAATGGAAGTATCCGCTGGATGGAAGTGAACGAATTCCTGAAGCTTAGGACCGCCTTCATCCGACGGCACTACGAGACCGCCACTGGACCGTTCCGGGAGGTCATCCGCAAAATCGAGGCCGAGGAGGACCCATACGAGCCGCCATACAGCGAGGACGCCGAGCCGGCATTTCTTGAGGAATGGATGGAAGCGAAAACATCTCTCGAGGTTGTCGGGGCGACCTGCGTCTCGATGCTATCAGAGGCGTTGAAGCTGTATTTTAAGACGTGGGAAAGGGAACTGGACATCGAGTGCCAGATCGCATTGAAGACGGAGTTCAAGAAGGGCTTCGTCAATGGCTACAAGTCCTGCTTCGGTCACCTGCTGAAGACGGACTGGAGCGACTGCCCGGCAGACTGGGATGTCATCGAACAGATCGCACTTGCCCGCAATGACGCGCAGCATGCTAAGCAAATCCATGACATTGGTTTGGAGCACAGCCCGACTATCCGGGAGAAATACCCGATGCCGTTCTTTCTGAGCGACGTCGAGAAGCGAATGATCGAAATGGACCAGACGCTCGATCCCCATTGGTTCGGCCTCTCGCTCGTGGTGACTGCGGAGACACTCGACGAGGCGACCCGACAGGTCGAAACCTTGGCCGCCTGGATGGAGAAGCCGCTCTTCGACGTGAAGTACGGGCGGCGCTGAACTCACCACTACCGGGACGTGTGGGATAAGGGGCGAGCTTCTTCTTCTCGTTTTCGGGAAGCGGAGTGTCCTCGTTCAAATGCTTGTTGGCCATTCCAATCGGAATACGTAGCGCCTCCATGATCTGTTTCTGAGTCTGACGATCTCCCAAAACGAAGCGCCAACATGCGTCCACCTAGGGGAAAACTCGAGGTACGCTGCGTCATATGCGATGGGCTACCCCATGAAGCAGGGCACCTGCCCCAATGACGAGTGCGACAGCGGTCTTCTTAGTGCTCACGAAGATAGCAATGGCAAGAGCATGGAATGCGGCTGGAGCCAAGATGACTGGGATCGCCAGGTATCGAGGGAATCCCAACATGCAGATTCACTCGTGCTCGAAGCCATCACCAAGGGGTCAAGAACACCGACGGGGCCCAGTACGACTAGTCGATGATTCCTAGACCTAGCAGCGTGAAGGAGGTCGCCACCATAAGGACCATCCATAGAGCCAACCCAAATAACCCAGCGTAAACGCTCGACAAGATTGCGATGATCACGCCCGATCCCTCCGAGCGCCTAAAGCGCCACTCGCGGATTGGGAAAACAAATGGTGCGACGATGGCGGTACCCAAGCTACGCACGCCTAGCATCAGGTAGTCGGGCCAGTCGTGCCAATTTCGGCGCAGCCATTGCAGGCCGTTCCAGGCACCGTAGAGCAAAATTCCGACGATTCCCGTCGCCACCAATCCCTTCCAGGCGGTGCCCAGCCAAGAACCCATTGCCTCATCCATTGGACGCTCGAGGCCTGAAAGCCAAAGCCAACCGATGTAAGCTGCCATTGGGAAGAGGACGGCCATCAACGAAAAGCCGAAGGTCACCAGAGCAGCCTCCTTCGCGCCTTTCGAGTCTCGATAGGCGGTGACGACCTCGCTGATGATCCATATGACCAACGATAACAAAGCCCAAATGATCGCAATCGCCACCCCGATGAAGAATAGGCCCTGGATGCCACTGACCATGGCATCCTTGCCGAACAGTAGCGCGCCTGCGATGACCGCGAGCAGCAGGTTTGTCAGTCCCCGGCCTTCCATGGATTACCCCTCTCAATCCGGGTAAGTATCGCACAAATGCTCTCAACGCGGGAGGTGCGAGATCAAGTTGCAACCGCGTAACGGGGGCAGACCCGGAAGAGTAAGGATGACTTTGGTGGGGGCTCCGAGGCATAAGGCTGAGTGCACTGGTGACCGCCGTAGGCACCTGGATCTTACCAGCTTCCACCAGCAGAAGGCCGACGACATCGCACTTCTGCTCCTTGGCAGCGATGCCGTCGGCCAGGTCGCCAGCATCGGTTATGCCGATGGCGCCTTCATCTCGGGCGATGAACTGGCCTTCGATCGCGACGTGCTGACTGTCGATTTCTTCAAGGGCGTGACGCTCGGCCGTGACCTTAAATGGCAGCCGGTCGAAAACGCGATCGGGTCGCCGGTCGCGGGCTTGTCCGGCAGTGGCAGGCCTTCGTCTCGGCCATCCGCACCACCCCGCCCGTGTCAGCCGAATGCACGTCGTCGCCTGCATCGAAGCCACCTTCACGGCTTCGCGGGAACGCCGGGAATTGGCGGTGAGGTAGGGCAGGGCGCTGGCGGAATGTCTGGAGGCGACTTGGGGCAGGGAGCTGACGGGCGGCTTTGCTGTCAGAACATCGACGGCTGACGATCCTTTTCCGGCATCAAGAACCTCCTCTTACAGGCAGGCCAATTTCCAGCGCTACGACACTCCCTTACCTTAATCAGCAGCCGGAACCACGCGAATTCCGCCGTCTCACGTTTGGGCCGCAAATGTTCATCGAGTGGCTTCACTGCGAGCTTGAGCGGCATTTGTCCTGCCATGCCGCCGATGTCCCGCGTCTCAGAAGCAGGTCATCTTCACATATTTGAAAAATAATCTCGAAATATGTTGACTACAATCCACGCTGATGGCGTATATTTATCATCGGCATGACATGGTAGGGCAATTTTCATGAGTGTGGATGAGAGAAAGCACACGAAATTCCGAGAATTGGCAGAGAAGCGGACCAACAAGGCGCTGGAGGCCGTGCGCCTCATTGGCAACCTCTCAAATCGCCAGACCTACGTTTATGAGGAAGCGGAAGTCCGAAAGATCGTGAAGGCGCTGCGGGACGCGGTGTCGGAGGTCGAAGCGCGATTCAGTACGTCGACAGGCCGAGGGGGCGGCGAATTTAAACTTTAAGGCGGGGGCCATTGTGAGTCACATCAAGCAGATTACTCCGATCACAATCCGCGACATTGACTTCACTGTCTCGCGTCAAATCGAGCAGTGCCCGAAGACGATGATGTTGCGGGAGCTGGTGATGAACGCTGTAGAGGCCGCTGCGAAAGCGCCTGCCAATCGGCGTATCGTGGAGATCAAGGGCAAATTCGTTGCAGAGTGTGGTGAAACCCGAAAACTGGCAATTTGGAACACAGGCCCAGGCTTGAGTAGCACCGAGCTTGACCACATCTGCGACCTTGCCGCTTCGCTCGGGAAAGACATGGCGTTGGAGGGGAACTTCGGCATGGGCGCGAAGGTCGCTTCGCTCCCGTCGAACACCCTTGGGATGCGCTACCGCTCCTGTCGTGACGGTGTGGTCAGTCAAGTGATCCTCGGGAAGCGCGAAGGTATCTACGGAAAGATATGGATTCCGGTCGAGGACTCCTTCGAGGAGGTCGTCGACGTTACCGAGCAGGTCCAGGGCGAGGGAGAGTACCAGCTAGAGGAGGACTGGACGGAGGTTATCCTATTCGGCAACCGTCCGGATCAGGACACTGTTGCTGACCCCTACGACGGCGATCCGAAGCAGGATCGGCAGTGGATTACGACATACCTATACCATCGGTTTTACAGTCTTCCGGCCGGCGTAGAGGTGTATTTGCACGAGGGCACTCATCCGCGCGACGGTCGGCGGCAATTCAAGCCGATTCCGGAGCGTGCTGATGCGTTCGGCCGCGTCGAAGCAGTTGACGTCGGCGAGGGTGTCCATCTTCACTATATCTATGACCCTGCATATCAGGACGGCGGTCACAACAAATCGATATCGGGCTCACTGACATCCTCAGTGAGTACCGCCGCCATCGTATTCCGGGGCGAGATGTACGACGTGCGGAAGGGCCGGAAATGGGCCGCCGATGCCCCAGCTTTCGGCATCCCATTCGGCGCCCGCCATATTTCCATCCACGTCGAACTGCCTGACAACTTCCGTGTTCGGCATGAGCCGTATCGCCGCTTCGTACAACTCGTTGGCAGTGACCAGCGCCAAGTCATGGTCGAGGACTTTGCCGAGCTTGTATTCCGCAATCGGCCGGAATGGCTCGTTGAGATAATCAACTCGCTTGCGCCAAAATCGTCTGCCTCGACCGATGATCTTCGAAAGGAGTTGCAAGACCTGCTGAACGAGCTGCGGGTCAAAACCAAGAGTCCACGCGAGACTGAAGATGGCCTACATCTTGTCGGTGAGGGCGGCGCAAGGGGCGCTCGACCAGAGCACAAGGAAGGCTCGGCTGGTGATAGTAGCAATACACCAATCAGCCCGACCGACCTTATTTTCAATCCCGCTGGGGCGAAGCGAGCCAATATCTCTAAGAATTTGGAGCAGGCCCCCGAGATCATACCGTTGAGGGACGAAGACGAGGTTGCCGAAAAGGGAATCACTGGTAAGGCCGCCCGCTATGTTCGGGAAACGAACCAACTGTTTGTGAATCTCACTTACTCGGCCGTCAGTGCGGCACAGGATCACCTTGCGCTGCGCTACGCGACCTATGAAGACCCCGAGATCGTTCGCGAGTTGGCGCGGCAGTGGTCGGAACGGCTGGTGATGGGCCGCGTGGGCTACGCTGTTGTCTATGCCCAGGCGAAGCAGCTCATCCGAGAATGGACTTCTGACGATGTGAAGAAGGCGCTGGAGCCTGAAAGCTTGAGCTTGGCAGCAGACGGCTGGCGAGACGCGGTTAGTACCGCATATCGGAGCGTCAGCCGCCGTTTGGGCGCTGCGAAGGCTCAAGAGGACTCTGGCGACGAGATAGAAGATGCATTGGCATAACGCAATCCGCAAAGCCGAAACAGTCAACGGCGAAAGATGATGACAAGCACCGAAAGAGTTCGTGGCCTAGGCGGACGCTTATGACGCAGACTGAATGCAGGGAAACACGCGATGCATATTGTCTGCCTGAAAATCTCCGGCTTCCGGGAAGTGCAATCGGCGGACATTGCGCTGGGCCGCCAAAACCCGTTTAACGGGCGAACTGGGGTAAGCACCTGCCGAGCGGGAAAGGCTTGACGTCACCATCCGGTCACATGCCGTTACGGTCTTCATTGCGCACCCAAGCCACGACGCCCCGCATAAAGTCCCAGACGTCACCTTTGCCTGGCTTAACGTAGCCGGTCTTGTCGGGATCGCTACCCATCTTTTCGAGGATCTCAACTGTCCAAGAGGTCTTGGTGATTGAAACACCAAGCTCAGGAAGCCAGTGCTCCAACTCACCTCTGCGAACGACAAACAGCCCATCTTTTTCGAGTGCATCGAAAAGCCGATCGGCAGCTTTTTGTCCCTCTTTGTCGAGTAAGGCGGCTCCACCATCTCGCTTCATGTTCTTGCCAGATGCATCGAATAGGTCCTTAACCGCCTTGCGCTCCGTCTCCAGGCCGCGCTTGCTCGGCTCAGGCACGTTTATCGCGTCAAGCTGCTTTGCCCATTCCTTGCCACCTTCCTTGACCACGTCAATGTCAACGATCCCGACCGTCGGGATACCAAACTTGCGAAGAGGCCCGACGATTTCAGGGACCGTCTGTTTGTTGTGGGCATTAAGAAAAAGGATCGACGGATAACTTTCCTCCGTCTCTTGGAGCCGCTGGTAGATCTCGCCGTAAAAAACACGGTCGTTATCAGATTCACAAACCACCACACCATCATGGAAAAGCGCGGAAGCGACGTTGGAGCTTCGCATTAATGGGTGCCGCAAGAAATCGCGTAGTTGCTCCGTGTTCACCAGCTTTCCGGTCGACCGGCCTTTTCGATAGCCCAGCCGCATTACTCGGACCTTGGAACTTGCCTGAATGCAGCCCATCAAGAAATCGGCACTGTGAGTTGCTGCTAGCAGTACCGAATCCTTCGATTTCGCAATTGCGGCGACGTTCGCACCCAGTTTTCGCGCCAGCGGGGGATGAAGGAAGGCCTCTGGCTCATCGAGCAGAATCGTATGGTAGTCACCCGAAAGGATGGCGACGAGGATGCCGATAAAGGCCTGCACTCCATCACTTTCGCCTGTCACATGGCTGGCGCCTCGAAAGTAACTAAGAGCCTTTGTCGACAGTGATCGTTCGTCTTCTGGGGGGGTATCCGACAGCTTCAAGGAGAAGCGGCCCAGGTTTGAGGGATCGATGACGAGATATCTGCCAAATGCGTCGTAGATCAAATTTTGGAGCGCTTTTCGAACGACATCGTCTTGAAACAGGAACTGAAGAGCATTCTGCGGCTCACCGGTCAGGTCCCCGCCCGGTCGGTCTCCCGACAACTCAAAGCGGGTGCGCCCATCAAGTCGCAGCAGTCCCCAGCGAAGAAAATAGGACGCGGCAAATGCCCAGCTGGCAGGGTCAGTTGCGGCCCTAAGCGCAACCGCTTCTAGCTGTCTCCGGCTATGTTCCGTGGCAATTGGATCTCCATGCGGGCGCCTACTCCAAAGGCGGACCTGATCCGGTTGATGCACATTGCGACTACCGAATGTGTCAAGCCAACTGTCCAGTTTTGCGGGACTTGGCCAATCACCTTCCATACTCTCGATCGTCTTGACCTTCACTCGACCTCCCCCGAACTGAGCGAACGCCAGCGTTTCAATCTCCCTAAGTATGAGGCTCTTTCCGGAATTGTTTGGGCCAACAAAAATCGTCACACCCTCGGTGGGCAATGTAATCGACGCGTTGTCCGTGAACTTAAGCGTAATGGATTTGAGCATAGGGAAAATCTAACGAACATTCTTTCTCTAGCAAAGGCTATTCGCGCTCTGGATGACCCCAGGACCATCGCATGACAGCCTTGCATTTGTCCGGCTCTCTGACCCTTCACGCCCGCCTGCGCGGGCATGGCGTGACGGCGATGGCGCGGCCAATCTGGCTCGATACTTCGTCACGCAGATCAGCACGTTTCCCCCATGCTACCGACGTCTCCGGTTCCGTAGGTATTTGCGCGGCGATCGACATGCCGGCCGATGCAACCGGCGCGCCGGAATGGGTGCATCTGCTGCCTGCCGGCGACATTAGCAAGGGCAAAGATTGCCCTTACGTCTGAACTGAATCGGCGTAGCCGTCCGCATCTCCCGCGCGCCAGCCACCCCGCTCCCCCCCGCCGCCATCGAGCGGCTGCACCGGTGCCCCTGGAAAAATCTTCGGCAAATTGCCGGAGATGATCTTGTCGCCTTCCTTGATGCCTGACGTAGGCGGGGCGCCGTCGGTGGGGCCGACGGCGACGAGGCGCTGTTCGACGCGTGCCGACGGCATTACTGGCTGGAGCCGAGTGTGGTCTGCGGCACCATTAGGGCGTTGGGCAGTTCCCTGATGTGCAGGCGGATGAGGACATATTGGACTGGCAGCAGCGACAGCGGCCTGGCTTTGGCATGGCAGCGGATCGCCGCCATCATGGCTAGCAAGACATGGCCATGCCGGGACTGAACATCCAGCCTATCGCTTCACTTTGCGAAGATGGGCCTGGAGACCGCGCTCGCCGGACGCAATGCCCTCATGCCGAACCTCGCTCGGCGTCACGCCAAACTGCTCGCGGAAAGCCCGCAGGAACTGATTGCTGCTGGAGAAACCCAATCTGTGGGCGATGCTGGTGATCGAACCGGTCTTGCCTTGGTGCGACAGGAGCTGGCGGTAGGCGGCATTCAGCCGCCTGTCGCGGATGACGGCCCGCACCCCGCCGTCCCCGGCGAACATCCGGCAGAGATGGGCGCGCGACACCCGGAACTGCTGCATGAGAAGTGCCAGATCGAGGTCCGGGCGGTGCAGGTTCGCATCGATGAATTGCAGGACACCGCCTTTGCGGCCCAGGCTCAACAACCACCGGCGCTTGGCGACATCATTGTTTCTGCGGCGCCCGGCCGCGGCAGGCCTGAATGGGCTGGACACGTCCAGCCCTGGGGTCCTTGTGCACCCGCCTTAGAGCAATTCCAGGAAAAGTGTGCAGCGGTTTTCCCTAGGAATTGCGTAAAAACAACAAGATAGAGAGATTTCGCGATTCGAAGAAAAGCGGAAACGCTCTAGCTTGCCCATACGGCCGACACGCGGCTCAAACCCATCCGCACCATCTCCCGCGCGCGTCCGGCACCCCGCTCACCCCCCGCTGCCATCGAGCGGCTGCACCGGCGCGCCGGGGAATATCTTCTGCAAATTGCCGGAGATGATCTTGTCGCCTTCCTTGATGCCTGACGTCAGCGTCACCAGCTCGCCGTCGGTGGGGCCCAGGGCGACGACGCGCTGTTCGACGAGATTGTCCTTGCCGACGATGTAGACATATTTGCCGAACTGGCTGGAGCCCAGCGCCGTCTGCGGCACCATCAGCGCGTTGGGCAATTCCCTGATATGCAGGCGGATGCGGACATATTGGCCCGGCAGCAGCGAGAAATCGCTGTTCTCGATCGTCGCGCGGGCGACGATGGTGCCGGTGTTGCGCTCCACCGCATTGTCGATGAAGGTCAGCTTGCCCAAACGCGGCTTGCCGTCGCTGCCGGGGATGATGACCTCGGTCTCGACAGTGCCATTGGCAAAGGCCTTCTGGATCTCGGCCAGCTCGGTCTCGCCGGGGTTGAAGGTGATGTAGATCGGCGAGAGCTGGACGAGATTGTTCAGCGGCGTGCCGGCGGCACTTGTAACCAAAGTGCCTTCGGGGGCCTGGTTGCGGCCGAGGCGACCGGCGAAGGGGGCACGGATCTCGGTGTTCTTCAGATTGATCTCGGCGGTCCGCATGGCCGAACGTGAAATGGCAAGCGCAGCTTCCGCCTGTCGCACGGCGCTGCGGCGCTGGTCGAAGCCGTCCTTGGCCAGATAGCCGTTGTCGGCGAGCTTGTTGCCGCGGGTGAGGCTCGACTTGAGGTATTCGAGCGACGCCTGGTCACGCTCGATCTGCGCCTTGGCCTGGTCGAGGGCTGCCTGATAATCGGTGGCCTCGATCCGGTAGAGCAGGTCGCCTTCCTTGACGTCGGCGCCGTCGGATACCGGCTGTGCCTGCAGATAACCCGACGCCTTGGCGCGCAAAGTGACGTTGCGGATGGCTTCGGTGCGCGCGGCATATTCGAGATAGATCGGAATGGTCTTCTTGACGACGCCGACAACCGGCACCGGCATGGCCTGGGGCACTTGTGCCGAAGGGGCTGCACCGGCAGTGGTGCTGCCGACGCCCCAGCCCTGTTGAGCAAGCAGGTAGCCGCCCGCCACAGCCAGAGCGAGAAGGCTGGCGTTGAGGCCAAGTTTGAAAATGCGCATCTGGATACTCCTGATTATTCGGCCGGCTCGACCGCCTGGGGATGCTGCGAGCGGCGGGCGAAACGTTCACGCCAGGTTTCGAGGACGACGTAGAAGATCGGCACGAAGGCAAGCGTCAGCACGGTGGCGATCAGCATGCCGCCGAAGACGGTGGTGCCGATCGACTGCCGGCTTGCCGCGCCGGCGCCCGACGCCAGCATCAGCGGCACGACACCGAGGATGAAGGCGAAGGCCGTCATCAGGATCGGGCGCAGCCTGAGGCGCGCGGCTTCGACGGCGGCGGCGACGATCTCGACACCTTCCTCGCGCCGGCGCTTGGCAAACTCGACGATCAGGATCGCATTCTTGGCGGCGAGGCCGATCAGCATGACGAAACCGATCTGCGAATAGACGTCGATCTGCAGGCCGCGCAGCCAGATCGCCAGCAGCGCGCCGAGCAGGGCGAGCGGCACGGCGAGCAGCACGACGAAAGGCATCGACCAGCTTTCATACTGCATGGCCAGGACCAGGAAGCAGAAGACGATGGCGAGGCCAAAGACGAGGTTGGCGATCGAGCCGGCGCGGATCTCCTGATAGGTGATGCCGGTCCATTCGAAGGCGAAGTCGCGGGGCAGGGCGGTTGCCGCGACACGCTCCATGGCGGCGACCGCCTGGCTCGAGCTGTAGCCTTCGGCGGCCGCACCGTTGACCAGCGCCGAGGGATAATTGTTGTAGTGGGTGACCGTTTCCGGTCCCGAAACCGCCTTCAGCGCGCCCAGCGTGCTGAGCGGCACCATGTCGCCGGAATGGCTGCGGACATAGAGCCGGGAAATGTCGGTGGCTGAGGCGCGCGCCTGCTGTTCGGCCTGCAGCGTGACGCGGAAGGTGCGGCCGAACAGGTTGAAATCGTTGACATAAAGCGAGCCGAGATAGATCTGCAGCGTCGAGAAGATGTCGGGCAGGTCGAGGCCGAGCAGCTTCGCCTTGTTGCGGTCGAGGTCGTAGGAATATTGCGGCGTCGAGGTGCTGAAGGTGGTGAACAGCGTGAACGGGTTCAGCTCCGGCTGCTTGCGCGCTTCGGCAAGCAGCGCCTGCGTCGCCTCGTCGAGGGCGACCGCGCCGCGGCCGGTCAGGTCCTCGACCTGGAACTCGAAGCCGCCGGTCGCACCCAGACCCTGGATGGAGGGCGGGTCGAAGGCGAGCACCAGCGCTTCCGGAATCTGGATCAGCTTGCCCTGGGCGATGTTCTTGAGCTCGGTCGCACTTTCGCCGGGGCCGCGCTCGTCCCACGGCTTGAGCACGGCGAACTGGACGCCGGCATTGGACTGGTTGGCGAAGGTGAGGAAGGAGAAGCCGACGACGGAGCCGACGGATTCGACGCCGGGCAGGGCGCGCAGGACCTCCTCCGACTTCTTGGCGACGGCCGCCGTGCGTTCCACCGAGGCGCCGTCGGGCAATTGCAGGACGACGAAGAAGTAGCCCTGGTCTTCGACCGGCAGGAAGGTCGAGGGAATGCGCTGGGACAAGGCGTAGGTGGCGGTGAGCGCCAGCGCGAACAGGCCGATGAACGCCCAGCGCCAGCGGACGAAGCTGCGGATGCTGCCGGCATAGGCGTCGGACAGCCAGCGGAAGCCTGAATTGAACCAGCGGAACAGGATGAATTTGGGCGGGCCGCGATGGCGCAGGAACACGGCACTCAAGGCCGGGCTCAGCGTCAGCGAGTTGAAGGCCGAGATGGCGAACGAGATCGCCACCGTCAGCGCGAACTGGTTGTAGAGCTGGCCGGCGACGCCGGGGATGAAAGCGACGGGCACGAAGACGGCGAGCAGCACGCCTGTGGTCGCGATGATCGGGCCGGTGACCTCCTTCATCGCGATCTTTGCCGCCTCCAGCGGCGGATGGCCGTCTTCGAGCTGGCGTTCGACGTTTTCGACGACGACGATGGCGTCGTCGACGACCAGGCCGATGGCCAGTACCATGCCGAGCAGCGACAGCATGTTGAGCGAGAAGCCTAAGAGATACATCACCGTCAGGGTGGCGATCAGCGACACCGGAATGGCGATGATCGGGATGATGGTGGCGCGCCAGCTCTGCAGGAAGATGAAGACGACAAAGACGACGAGCAGCAGCGCTTCGACCAGCGTCTTGATCACGTCGTCCATGGCGGCGGAGACGAAGCGGGTGGTGTCGTAGAACATGTTGTAGGACATGCCCGAGGGGAAACGCTTGGACAGCTCGTCCATCTTGGCCTTGACGCTGCCCTGCAGGTCGAGCGCGTTGGAGCCCGGGGCCTGGAGCACGGCGAGCACGACGCTGTCCTCGCCGTCGAGGCTGAAGGACGAGGAGTAGGACAAAGCGCCAAGTTCGATGCGCGCGACGTCGCGCAGATGGATCGCGGCGTGGGTCTCGGGATCGACGCGCAGGATGATCTCGCCGAACTGCTGGGGGTCGCTCAGGCGGCCGACGGCACTGACCTGCATCTCGAAGGGCGTGCCCGATGGCGCCGGCGACTGGCCGATCTTGCCGGCCGCGACCTGGATGTTCTGCTCCTGGATGACGTTCTGGACGTCGACGGCGGTGACGCCGAGGCTCGCCATCTTGTCGGGGTCGAGCCAGACGCGCATCGAATAACGGCGCTCGCCGAAGAACTGGACGTCGCCGACGCCGGGCAGCCTTTTGATCGGGTCGAGGATCTGCAGATAGGCGTAGTTCGACAAGGTGGTGAAATCGACCGACTTGTCAGGCGAGCTGAGATTGACCAGCACGTTGAAGTTCGGGTTCTGCTTGATGACGGTGACGCCGGTCTGGTTGACCAGAGCGGGCAGGGAGGGGGCCGCCTGCGAGACGCGGTTCTGCACGTCCATGGCGGCGATGTCGACGTCATAACCGACCTGGAACGAGATGGTGATGCGGGCCGAGCCGTCATTCGAGCTCGTCGACGACATGTAGAGCATGCCCGGCACGCCGTTCAGCTGCTGCTCCAGCGGCGTCGTCACCGTGTCGGCCACGACCTGGGCGCTGGCGCCGGGATAGTTGGCGGCAACCACGATCTGGGGCGGGGTGATGTCGGGAAACTGCGAGACGGGCAGAAGGAAGTAGGAGATGGCGCCTGCCAGCACCATGATGATGGCGATCGCCGAAGCGAAGATCGGCCGCAGGATGAAGAAATTGACCATGATGGTTCTCTCCGAGGCGGCTCGTGATGGTCGATGGCTGCCCTGGGAGATGGCAACGAAAAACCGTTGCAGCACACGGAACCGTGCGCTGCTCCTGAACAACCCGATATTGACTTCAGACGATGGATGTTACTATCTAGTAACAGGATAAATGTTACGGATCGGTAACATTGTCAAGGGCGTTCCAGCGACAAGACTGGAAGCGAGGAAACGTTGATGACAGTTGCTGTCAAATGTCCCCCGAGGGAGCGGATCATCGACGCTGCGCGCGACCTGTTCCGGAAGCACGGCATCAAGGGCATTGGTGTCGATGCCATTGCCGAGGCCGCCGACAGCAACAAGATGACGCTCTACCGCCATTTCGGCTCGAAGGACGACTTGGTGTTTGTCTGCCTTAAGGAGGCGGCCGCCGAGGCCGACGCCTTCTGGGAAGGCATCAAGGCGGCCAATCCCGGTGATGCCAAGGCGCAATTGCGCGACTGGGTGCGCTGCGCCGGCGAATTCGTCACCGTCGAACATTGCAATTGCGAGCTCTTGGATGCCGCAGCCCAGCTGGTCGAGATCGACCATCCGGCGCGGCAGTTCGTCGAGGAGCTTCGCAACCTGTACCGCGTGCGCCTGGTCGAGCTGTGCGAAGCTGCGGGTGCTGCCGACGCCGAGCTGATGGTCGATGCGTTGACGCTTCTGGTCGAAGGCGCCAGGACCAACTGGCGCAGCGCCGGGCCTGGCGGCGCTGCGACGCGTTTCGTCAAGGTCGCGGAGATGATCGTCGACGATTTTCTGGCGTAGGCTGGTGGCAGCTTTGGGCCGGATCCAGACACTCCGATCAAGGCGCCTCGACATCCACGAGAATGTTCTGCGCAAATGGGGGCGCGGGACCGATCTGCAGCATGCGTTTTTCGGTCATGGGCACATGACACCGGAGCAGCAGACCGGCGGGCCGCCGTCTCGATCGCAACCTGTTCCAATGGAACGGCGCTGTGGGCCTCCCTCATCGCCTTCATCGCGGCGGACGCGGATTGCGTGCTTGTCCTCATCAATGGCATTTTAGCTGTCTCTGTAATATGGTTGTCACAATTCGGTTTGCTGACATCGGCATCCTGTCATCAGCAACCGATCCGCGCTCGAACCGATTGCGGTGGGCAATGCAGGCTGGGACCGATCCGAACAATCCTGCTTTGCCCTATGGCGAGGAGCCGGAAGGGTTCAGGCTCGCACGCATAGGCGACCTGCAGGATCTGGAAGGCGGCGTGTATTGGCCGCGGCTCCAGCCGCACTTCCTCAAGCCTCATTTCAAGCTGTTGCGCTATAGGATTCAGGAAAGGACCGGGGCCGACCGGACCCCGAAATTCTTCTCGGTCCGGGGCGCGAGCGGGGTCGGCGATCTGGACGTCGCCTATGTTGCGGATCGGCTCGCCGCGACGCTGACTGTCACCGGATCCGGCATACCCGACTACTGCCTCACCGCCGTGAGCAGGGGCGCCTTGAAGTTCGGCGGCGCGCCGGGCGCTCGGACGGTGCCTGGAATCGACCGCAGCGTGGGCCTGGTATACCGCGGCGAGCCCGGAACGACGCTGTCCGCGACCGGGAGCCACGAGCGACTTTCGGTTTGGATCCCTGCGACCAGCCTGAACCAGCGATTGGCTGCGTTGCTGGGTGGGCCCGTGACGAAGGACATCGCCTTTGAGCCGGTCTTCGACTGGGGTTCGGTGCCGGCGCAGCGCTTGAGGCGCCTCATGGAGCTGATGGTGGAGGAGCTTCGCGCGCCGACACCCTTTGCGGGCAGCGAACTCGCCAGCCACTCCTTCATCGACCTCATGCTCTACACACTGCTGCGCGCACTCCCTCACAACCATTCGGATCATCTTGCCCGGGCAGGCAGCCCCGCTGTCCCGGGAATCATACGGCGGGCGGAGGCCTATATCCACGCCCATGTCGAAGAGCCCATCGCGCTGCACGAGGTGGCGGAGGCCGCGGGGTGCAGTGTACGCAGCCTGCAGCTTGGCTTCCGGCGGTTCCGCGAGACGACGCCCCTGGAAGCGATCCGCCTCGCCCGCCTCGTCGCGGTGCGCGACGCGCTCAGGACCGGCGACATCGCGGGCACGGTCACCGATCTCGCCCTTCGGTTCGGCTTCACCAATCCCAGCCGCTTCGCGCACGACTACAAGGCGGCATTCGGTGAGGCCCCACGCGACGCCTTGCGTCGCGGTGCAGGACATCGACGACACGGCAGGTGACAAAGGTGCCACGCAGGCCCGTGGGCGGTTTGCCGCTTTCGCGATGTTTGCGCGATCTGTCCTGCTCTTTCGTTTTCCGCATAGAACGCAGTCTTAACGTTGCGTTAACTTAGGCCCGTCGCGCTCAGTCCGGCTCTCTTGCCGTTGAGCAGCGCAGCCGCCCCTGCGGCTGCCAGGCAACCGACACTATGACACCAAGCGCAACTACCAGTTCGCTTAGGGAGGGCTGATCATGAAACGCGCGCTATCTGCACTTCTTGCATTGCCTGTACTTCTTGCATCGCTCGTACTTTCGCATGCGGCACAGGCGGATACGAAAACAGTTGTGGTCAAAAAGAAAGCGGTCATATCTGAGGAAAGCCCGCCGGCTCTCGACAAAAGGCCCACCGGATCGGTCAGGCCCGCATCCGATGCAATCACAGGGCCGGCCGATCAAACCGGCAAAAACCCGTCCTATCCTCCAGCACTGTGGTTCACGTTCTAAGCAGCGCGGCGCGTCCTTTGGGGCGTGCGAACGACGTTTTGACACGTCGAGTTGACTGATGACGGCACGCGTCAGCTTCGCTGATCTGGAGCGATGTGTCGCGTGCGGTGATCGACCACAGGGCGTTTGGCCTGCTGACCCCCGCGCCGATGGTTGGGGCGGCCGGTGGAAGCGCGCTTCATGCTGCAGCGAGCCGGCGCAGGATGTACTCCACCCTCTCATCGGCAGGCAATGGCGGCACGGTTTCGAGAGGGAAGCCGAGGGACCGGTACACGTCGATCAGCAACGCATGGATCCGGTGTTGTGCACCGGTGTCTTCGGTCCGCGCATAGTCCCTGGCGAGCGGCAGCAGGTCGAGGACGAACACCTTCCGGTAGGAGGCGGTTTTCAGCGCTTCGATCAGTTCCGGCTCCGGCTCGAGCGACAGGAAGCGGTAGTAGGCCAAGGCATCGGGCAGCGCGCGGTCGAGGAAGCAGACCTCGTCCGGGTCGAGCATTCCTTCCTGCTCGATCTGCATCTTGAGAACGCCCTTCTGGAACTCGCGCTGGTTGGCCCGTATCTCGGCGACCGTCCGTCCGGTGACGCGCTGCGTGTCGATGAAGTGCCGTGCGTGCTCGATCGTGGTGCGATAGCCACGCTTGGCGAGCAATTCGATGGTCGTCGTCTTGCCTGAACTCGGTCCGCCGGTGATCACGTACCAGTTTGTCATGGACGGCAGCCTGACACGCGGCGGCGATCGCGCCCTTGATCGGGATCAATTGGCAGCACAGGCATCGTGCTGGTCCAGACCTCTCTTCCCAGTCCCGCGAGGCAGGCATGGTCAGCCATGCGAAACTTGCCGAGACATATGCTCTGCAGGTCGGTGACTTCGAGGGTGACGGTTTTCACGCTCGGACCTCGGGGTCGGCAGCCGAAGGTCGAATCATGCCGGCCGCCTTGTGGGAGAGGTGGTTGCAGTCGTCTGATGCTGTTCCAACCGCGACTGGACGGTCGCGGTTGGGGGGATGGCATGGACCTGCCGCTGCTGGTCATTGAAACCGCGCCGGCCCTGCGGCCGGCCCGTCTCACAGTCCGCGTGCCGCGACGGCGTTATGCACCGCAGCCACGATCGCGCCTGCAATGATGCCGAAAACGAGGCTGAAGAAAATGCCTTCGAGCCAAGCCTGGGGCGACGTCACGGGTGCGAGCGTGAACAGTCCTACCCAGGCATGCGTCACCTGCAGGCTGGGAAACAGCACTCCCACGAGCGCGCACAGGACGAACAGCACGATCAGCGCTGCGCTGGCCGCCATTGCCAGCCCCAGCATCGACAGCGTGCGTCTATTGACGATGTCGGTCATGGCATGTCTCCCTCAGCAGGGGCCTCGGGTGCGGGGATGTCCTTCTGCATCTGCCGCATCATCCGCATCATGTCCATCTGCATCATCTGCATGGACCGCATCATCTCCATCATCTGCATCTGCGGCGAGCCGCCGGCGCCTGGCTGCATCATCCCGCCACTCTGCATCTGCTGCATGAGTTGCAGGTGCATCTGCATCATCGTCATCATGTGCATTTGCATCATCGGTATGGCTGCTCCCCCGCCGCCCTTCATCATGCCCATCATGTCCGGGCATTGGGCCGTCGCGTTGGCTGCGGGCGGGGCAGGAAGCTGGGCAATGTTGCCTGCCGGTGTCCCGGTCGTGGCAGAGGGGGTATCGGCCCCCTCGGGGTGATGCGGGTCGGTCTGGGCGATCGCAGGATTGGCGAGGCTGAGGAACAGCGCCGCCATGAACAGGGGCCTGGTAACGCGCATGGGTCTTCTCCCTTTGCGTTGTGCTGGATTGAATGGGTGGTGACGAGACGCCGGACAACGGTGCAATGCAGGGCAGTGCGCGGGTGAGAAGCGAAACGCCGCGGCCGTCAAGGTCGCTTGTGTCAGCCGAGGTCGCGGGGCGGATGGCGGTTGACGAGCGGATCGATCCCGTGGAGGCATTGCGCTCCTGCCAAGGTCCAGGTCCGGTGCGCGGAACCGGCAAAGCTGGGCGCGTCAGCCGGCGCCACGAGGGCAATACCGCTGCAATGCGCCAGGCTTGAACAGCAATCGGCGAACCGATCATCGCACGGCTCTTGCCCGTTGGCGTCGTGCGCGATCGATGCAGGATGGACGATGGCCAGATGGTGCAGTTGTTCGACGGACGTGCCGGGCAAAGCGGCAACCGCCGCAGCGCCGACGCCAAGCGCCAACGCCAGGCTCAAAATCAGCGCCGTCGCCAGAAGCCGGAGTTCATCGCACAACCAAACCATGTTGACACGATAAGGCCATCCCGCAAGCTGTCCTTGATCGAAATCAAAATCGCGTCGCCGGACGTTCGAGCTTGCGGCCGGCCGGTTCGAGCCGCACGCCGGTTTCGGCGGCCAGGTCATCATAGCCAATGGCCTGGTCGCGGCGGTCGGGATCGTCTGCCTTCTCAAAAATCGTTCGTTTCCGCGTTTTCGTGCGCTTGCTCTGCGTCAATTCGGATCCGCAGGCCAGGTGATAGGCTGGCGTCGGATTGTGGTGCCTACGCGCCGTCTCGCACGCAAACTGGACAAAGCGTCGGCCACTCGCCGGACGCAGAAAAAGGAAGGGATATGTCAGCAACGCCGGGCAGCGATCTGCCCATGGATCTAAAGCTTGCGGATGGCATGCCGCGTCGCAGCGGCCGGTGGTTCCACAAACGATATTTGCTCGTCCTGCTGATACCGGTCTTCATGTTCTTGGGCGGCGTCCTGGGTATGTATTTCCAGCCCGTACCCCTCCAGAAATTCTATGAGATTACCGGGCTGACGCCGGGTGCGGGATCAGCCTCGCCAATCGCGCTGCCTCCCAATATCGAGTTGCCGGCGCAGTTGGCCGAAACGATGCTGCCGTCCGACGTCGTGGGGCTCGCCCGCGTGATACCGCGCGGTGACGTCTCGATCGTTGCAGCGCCTTACGGGGCCGGAGATGCCAGGCTTTCCGAACTGCTCGTCGGTGTCGGCGATTGGGTCGACCGGGGCACGCCACTGGCGCGCCTGGACAACCGCGACGCACTCGAAAGCGCCGTTCTTCTCGCTGAGGCAAATCTGGCGGTACGTCAGGCTGCACTGCTTCAGACCCGCAGCACCGTCTTGTCGAGCCGCGACGAGGCGCAGGCGACGCTCGACCAGGCTCGCTCAAATCTGCGTGAAGCCGAAGCCAATCTCGATCGCACCGGGAAGCTTGCCGGTAGCGGGGTTGCGACCGGCGCTACGCTCGATACGGCGCGCGCGGCCGTCCAGGGTGCCGCGCTCAGCGTGACGCGTGCCGAGGCAACGCTCGCCCGTTTTTCCTCGGTTCACCCCGACGAGCAGCCGGACGTGGTTGTCGCCGGCCGCAACGTTGCTGCCGCCGAGGCCGATCTTGCCCGGGTGAAGCTCGACACGCAGCGGGCGCTCGTTGTCGCGCCTATTGCAGGAACGATCCTCGATATTCACGCGACGCCGGGGCAGCGACCACCGACGGAAGGGATCATGGAGATGGGTGACACCAGCCAAATGATGGCGGAGGTCGAGATCTATCAGGACCGGATTGCCAGCGTTCGAGCCGGCCAGCCGGTGGAACTGGTCGCCAGCGCGCTGGGGCGGACATTGCTGGGAACGGTGGAAAGCATCGGCCTGACTGTTGGCCGACAGGGCCTCATCTCCGACGATGCCGCCGCGAACACCGATGCGAGGGTCATTCGCATCCTCGTGGCTCTTGACGCCTCGTCGACGAAGCTGGCTTCGGGCTATACCAACCTGGAGGCTATTGCCCGCATCGACACGTCAGCGGCGACACGGGCCGCACGATGAGCCGCCTGCTGCAACGGCTCTTTGGGCGGCTCCCTATCGGCTGGTTGCAGCTGACCCATAATCGCACCCGCTTCGCGGCTGCGATCGCGGGTGTCGCCTTCGCCAACGTACTGGTCTTCGTCCAGCTCGGCATAATGAACTCGATGGCCGTTGCGACGCTCAGACCGTATGAGTTTTTTCGGGCCGACATCATCATTTCGGCGGCCGACGCCAATGCGATCGCGGACGGGGGGAACGTTGCTCGCCAGTGGATGCTGCAGGCGCTGGCAAATCCGGACGTCATCGCAGGCATGGGCCTCTTTGTCGCCAATGTGCCCTGGGACCGCGGACAGACGGACATCAGCCTCACAACATTCGGGATAGATCCGTTCAAGCAGGACTTCATCTCGCCCAAGATTGCGGCCGACCTGAACCTGCTGCAGGTGAACGACGCGGCGATCCTGGACAGGCTCGCGCGCGGAATTACGCGAGACGAAGCTGTCGCCATCCGGCCGCAGACGCCGCTCTCCTTCGAGACTGACGGCCGCACCATCAAGGCCTACAACACGTTTTCCGGCGGTGGAGGGTTCGGCGGCGACGGCTACATGCTGGTCTCCGACCAGACCTTCCTGTCGCTGTTTCCCGCGCGAAGCTCGGCCGCGCCCGATCACATCCTCCTGCGCACGAGACCCGGCACGTCAGTGGACGAAGTGTCGGAACAGCTGCGCGGCCAGATCTCGGATTCCTCGCTGCGCATCCGCAGCTATGCAGACGCGATGGCCGAGGATTTGCGGTACCAGCAGACGCGACGTCCAACCGGCGTGATATTCGGGTTCGGCGTCTTTATCGGCATACTGGTTGGCCTGATCATCATCTATCAGGTACTCTCCACCGATGTGGCGGACCACTTGCGGGAATACGCGACCTTCAAGGCCATGGGATATGGCTCGCGGTTCTTTCTGGGCATCGTATTCGAGGAAGCGTTGATCCTCGGTGTCTTCGGCTTCATCCCGGGCCTGATCGTCGGCACGACAATTCTGACTGTAATGGCAAAGGTGACGACGCTGCCGCTATCGATGACGCTCGTTATGGCGGCTTCTGTCTTCGTCGGAACGATCGCAGTTTCGTCCCTGTCGGGCGCGATCGCCACCAGACGCGTCGCAGCCGCAGATCCGGCGGACCTCTTCTGATCATGGAAACGCCAGATCGCGACGTCATCGAAGTCCGTGGGCTTAACCACTGGTTCGGCATAGGCGATGCCCGCAAGCAGGCGCTCTACGATCTCAATTTCGCGATCGAGGCTGGAAGCTTCACCGTGCTCATGGGGCCATCCGGCTCCGGCAAGACGACGGTGCTTACCCTGCTCGGTTGTCTTCGCGGCGTGCAGGACGGATCTGTGCGCCTGCTCGGGGAGCAACTGAACGGTGCCCGTGAAACCACGCTGATGACGCTGAGACGGCGCCTCGGCTTCATTTTCCAAGCGCACAATCTGCATGAGAGCCTGACGGCCTTGCAGAACGTGATCATGGGCGTTCAGGTTCATGGTGATGTTTCGGATGAACTCGCACACAAGGCAGCGGTCCATGTCCTTGAACTCGTGGGCCTGTCCGATCGAATCAACTATCTGCCCGCCAACCTCTCGGGCGGACAGAAGCAACGCGTGGCCGTTGCCCGCGCACTCGTTGGCAACCCGGCACTCGTGCTGGCTGACGAGCCCACCGCCGCGCTCGACGCCGACAGTGCATCCGAAGTCGTGGATCTCCTCAAGCGCCTCGGCCGCAGCCGCGGCACGACCACTCTCCTTGTCACCCACGACAGCCGGATACTCGAACGCGCAGACCGTATCCTTGTGCTGGAGGATGGTCGAGTTGTCTCTGATACGGCACCACGAACAGCGCAGAAACTACACCACCCCTGACGCTTTTGGCGCCCTGCGCGGTCCTCTCATGAACTTGAAAAGACAAGTTTCAGTATCCGATCGCGGGCAGCTGAACGACCGCAACGGGGCGCATTGCCGCCGAAGCTCGTCGGCCGATGAGAAGCCGCTTTGTGATGTGGTTGTTTCGGCGGCATCCGGCCGCCGCAGGCCTGAATGGCAGAGTGATCTCAGCTGGACAAGCCTAGCCCTGCCATCCTTCTGCGCCGGCCTTGTCGCGGAGGTCGAACATCCACAGGCCGCCATCGTCGACATGAGGCCGATGATAAGGACGGTCGGCCGGGATGGGCTCGAGCTGCACGCCGGTTTCGTCGGCGAGGTAACCGACGGCCTGGTCGCGGCGGTGCGGGTCGAGAGGAGGTCGCGCCGGGCGCTGCGCCGGGCCGGGTCGTTCATCTTCAGATGATAGAGGTTGAGCCCGCTGCGTTATTCGCGGAAGCCGGCGTTCTTTGGATACCAGAGATCATGCAGTCCGGTGTCGATGCGTTCGGCCGGGTCGAAGGTCCGGAACAGGCAATGGCGGATCTTGGCGCCAAAGAGCGAGGTGACTGCAGCCCCTATCTTGCTCGTCGAGCGATGATCTCATCGGTATTCGCCAGAAGCTTGCGGACCGCGTTGCGCGCGGCATTCGGCTTCTGCAGCCGAATGCACTTCTCGATGTTCTCGTGCAGTTTCTGCGCGCGCAGCAGGCTGCTGTCCTCGCGGGTCACGTGAACGAACAGGTGGTTCAAGGCAGATTCGATCAGGACACCGAGCGGCACCAGAAGGTCGTTGCCCGAGGCGCGCAGGATTGCCACGTGAAAGCGTGTGTCGGCCTGTGTCCGGTGCTGCAGCGAAGCGGCATTGCCCATGTCGTGAAGGGCCTGGCTTATGTCAGCCATCTGCGCTTCGGTCCGGCGCTCGGCGGCCAGTGCCGTCGCTTCCGGCTCGATGATGTGGCGGAACTCCTGCACCGTCCTGAGAAAGCCTTCGCGGTCGGGCGAGGCGGCGTACCAGCTCAGGACGTCGCGGTCGAGCAGGTTCCAATGCTCCTTGGGCTCCACCCAGCTGCCGATCTTGGGGCGGGAGGCCAGCAGGCTCTTGGCCATCAGCATCTTGATCGCTTCGCGCACCGCGGAACGACTGACATCGAAGATTTCGGTCCACTTGGCCTCGTTGGGCAGGATCGTTCCGGGGGGATAGTCGCCGCGAACGATCCTGAGGCCGATCTCGCTGGCAAGGGAGGTATGTACGCTGGCGCCCGAAATACGCGTGGCGTCGGTTCGGCGGCTCGCCAGCGGCTTGTCGGCGATGAGTGCGTCTGTCGGCTTCGAGGCCATTGGTCTTCCTGTTGTCGTCTTCCTGTTGTCGTCTGGCCGATGCTGGAATTTCGGGCCGCCTTCGCAACAGAGTGGTGCGCCATCCCAAGTGTCAAGCGTCGCTTCCCGGCGCCGGCCAATCAGTTTTGCGAGACGTATTTTCGCCAGCTGTGCTGGCTGCGGAAACCCAGGACCTCCTTGGCCTTGCGATTGGACAGCAGCGTTTCGAATTCGCCGAGTTCATGCTTCAACGGCACGCCGGGATAGAACCGCTCGAGCAGCTCTTGTGTCGGCAGGTCGGACGAGGTGTCGTCATTGGCCGCGTTGAAGACCTGATAGCCCAGGCCGTCGGTCTTGACCGCGAGGTCGGTGATCTGACCCAGGTCACGCGCGTCGATGTAGCTCCAGGCGATGCGCTTGCGGAAACCCGGATCGGCAAACCACTTCGGAAACAGCTCGTATTCGTGCGGCTCGATGACGTTGCCGATCCGCAAGGCATAGATGTCGAAGCCGCTGCGCAGTGCAAAGGCCCGTGCCGTCTTTTCATTGACGACCTTGGAGAGGGCATAGCTGTCCATCGGATCGACGTCATAGTCCTCATCGAGCGGAAAATAGTGCGGGTTTCGCGGCTCATTGGCGAAGACAAGACCATAGGTCGTCTCGCTCGAGGCGATGACGATCTTGCGGATGCCGAGTTTCACCGCCGCCTCGATGACGTTGTAGGTGCCGAGCGCGTTGATGCGGAACAGCTCGTTGTCAGGTGTGAGCATGATCCGAGGAATGGCGGCGAAATGCACGACGGCGTCGACGGGCTGCGGCCGCAGCGACGGGTCGAATTCGTGCAGCCCCATGTAGCTGGTCAGCGCGTTGAAGAGCTGGCCGCTGTCGGTGATGTCGGTGATCAGCGTCCGGACCTTTGGATTGTCGAGCGGCCTGGCGTCGAGATTGAGAAGCTGGTGCCCCTGGTCGACAAGGTACTGGACGACGTGGCGGCCGGCCTTGCCGCTGCCGCCGGTAAAGATGATCCGCTTCGACATTTTGTCCTCCACATTCTGCCAGATCATTGGATATTGTCAGACAATATCATCGGTGACGACTGCGCCGAATTCAACCTGCGACCGGAGGGCATGGAAGATGGCAAACAGCACCAGATCGACCGAGCAGATCGGTTTCATCGGCCTTGGCCTGATGGGGCATGGCATTGCCAGGAACATCGTCGACAAGGGCTATCCGCTGACCTTTCTCGGCCGAAGGAACCGCGGCCCGGCGGAAGACATGATCGCCCGCGGCGCCGTCGAGGTCCCCACTGCTGCGGAGGTGGCCGCCCGCTCGAGCGTCATTTTTATCTGCGTCACCGGTTCGCGGCAGGTCGAAGACGTCGTTCGCGGCGCAGGCGGGCTGAAGCAGGCGCTGAAGCCGGGCTCGGTGGTTGTCGATTGTTCGACGTCCGACCCGGTGTCGACGATGGCGCTGGCGGCCGAGCTTGCCGCCGTCGACGTCACCTTGGTCGACGCGCCGTTGAGCCGCACCCCGAAGGAGGCGTGGGAGGGCACGCTGGACACGATGGTCGGCGCTTCCGACGCGATGTTTGCCCGGCTGAAACCGGTGTTCGACACCTGGGCCGGGCGTGTCGTCCATGTCGGCCAAACCGGCGACGGCCACCGGATGAAGCTGTTGAATAATTTCCTGTCGCTCGGCTATGCAGCACTTTATTCCGAGGCGCTCGCCCTGGCCGGCAAGGTTGGCATCTCGCCCGCCCGCTTCGACAGCGTCATCCGCAACGGCCGCATGGATTGCGGTTTCTATCAGACCTTCATGCGCTGGACCCTTGAAGGCGATCGCGACGCCCACAAATTTTCGCTGGCCAATGCGGTCAAGGACCTGACCTATCTCGAATCGATGGCCGATTCCGTCGGCATGGTGAACCCGCTGGGAAATGCCGCCAAGAACGCGTTTGCCGGCGCCGTCGCCGCCGGTGGGGGCGAACGCTACGTGCCGATGCTGGCGACACATATCGGGCAGATCAACGGCGTCGACCTGGCGCCGCCGGAAAACAGCTGAGCCAAGCCGGGTCGGGACAGGCGTCTACCGCCCCCAGCGGGCGATCACGTCGTCGGTGTCGGCCAGCAGCCTGTGCACCGCGTTGCGCGCCGCCCGGGGACGCCGCAGCCGGATGTTCGTCTCGATCGCCTCATGCAGGCTCTGGGCGCGTTCGTCCCTGATCTCCTGCGTCACGAAGGTGAAGAGATGGTGGAGCGCGGATTCGATCAGCACGCCCAGCGGCACCAGAAGGTCGTTGCCGGATGCACGCAATATGGCAAGGTGGAAGCGCGTGTCTGCCTGGGTGCGTTCCTGCAGCGACGTCGCCTGGCCCATGTCGCGGCAGCTCCGGCTGATCTCGCCCATCTGCGCCTCGCTGTGGCGTTCCGCGGCGAAGGCGGCGGCCTCCGGCTCGATGATGTGGCGGAACTCCTGCACAGTGCGCAGGAAGGCTTCGCGATCAGGCGAGGCTGCATACCAGCTCAGCACATCACGATCGAGCAGGTTCCAGCGATCCTTCGGTTCGACCCAGCTGCCGACCTTGGGACGCGATGCCAAAAGGCTCTTTGCCATCAGCATCTTGATCGCCTCGCGCACGGCCGAGCGGCTGACATCGAAGGTTTCGGACCACTTCGCCTCGTTCGGCAGGATGGTGCCCGGCGGATAGTCGCCGCGCACGATCCTGAGGCCGATCTCGCTGGCGAGCCAGGCGTGCACGCTCGAGCCGCTCATGCGCGCGGCATTGGGGCGACGCATTGCCGGCGGGCGGTCGGCGACCGTTTCCTCAGGCCTTTTGGACGTTCCGTCTGCCATCGACCGAGTTGATCTCTGCTGGATCAATTCCGTTCTGATTGGTGCAGCAAAAGCCGGCTCGGGCGGCGGAACCATCCGCGCGCGACATCAACCGCGCAGGCTTGTCGGAGCGCCGGCGAGCCGGGCGCTCCGAACTGCACCTACTTCTGGCCTGCACCTATTTCTGGATACAGGTATCGACCGTGTCCTTGGTGCACTCGTCGAGGCCGGTGAAGACCGGATCATCGACCGTCTTGCCTTCGATCAGGTCGATCATGACACTCGGTGCCTTGTAGCCCATTTCGAACGGCCGCTGGCCGACCAGCGCAGTGACGAGGCCCTCCCTGGCAATCGCCACTTCGTCGCCGATCGTGTCGGCAGCGCCGATGACGAACTCGTTCTTGGCGATCTTGTCGGCCATCGGCTTGAACAGGTCGCGATAGGGCTGCGGGGCGCCGAACAAAGGCCAGCCGCCCATGATGCCGAAGGCATCGAGGTCGGGATTGGCCGCGAGGATGTCGGTCATCGCCTGGACGCCCTTGGCGCCATCGTCATTGGTGAAGACAGGGCAGCCGGCAACCTCGGTCCAGCCGCCTTCACCCTTGAGTTCAGTCAGGCCCTTCTGGCCGGTCAGCGTGTCGCGCATGCCCTGGGCGCGGCGCAGGATGTTGTCGGCGCCCGGATTGCCCTCGATGGTGCAGATCTTGCCGCCACTGGGCTTGGCTTTCTTGATGTATTCGCCGATGCGCGCGCCCATCAGGTAGTTGTCGGTGCCGAGATAGGTCTTGCGCAGTGCCGCGTCCTCGGCGGCGAGATCCGCGTCCAGCGTCATGACCGGAACAGTCGGGTTGGCGGTCTTGATGGTCTGGGCGATCAGCTTGGCGTTCGAAGGCGAAATGGCGATGGCGGCGGTGTCGGCCTTGCCCAGCATGTCCTGGACGATCTGCGCTTCGCCAGCCTCATCCGACGTCGATGCCGGCCCGGTGTAGAAGCATTCATATTCCGAGCTGGCGTTTTCCTTGTTCCACTTCTGGCAACCCTGGTTGATGGCTTCGAAGAACGGGTTGTCGAGGCCTTTGACGACGATGACGAGCTGCTTCTTGGCGAGCGCGTTGCCAGCGCTGAGTGCCAGGACAGCGGTAGCGAGCAATAATGCCTTCCTCATTGTTTCCTCCCATTTGAACAAACGGGCACGGCGTGCCCGCGACGAAATCAACCCGGATACCAGACGGTGCGAGGATCGTTGTCCGAACGCTCGTACCGCCAGGCTGAGTCGATGAGCATTTCGAGGTCGTATCGGGGTTGCCAGCCAAGCAGGGACCTGGCCTTGGCATTGTCCATCCAGTTCGAGTGGTACTGGCTCGCTATGTCGATCGAGGCGAGGTGACGGGTGCGGGCGAGGTGGCGGGCGACCTCGCCATAATCGACCGGACGATCCATGCAGATGTTGAAGAGTTGCTGCCTGGCGCGCGGATTGTCGATCGCCGCAAGGATCGCCGACACCAGGTCGTCGACATGGACGAAGTTGCGTTTCAGCGGCTGCCCGTCGGCATCCCGCAGCAGCGGCACGGTGCCCGCCCTGGCATGACGCCTGGCGTCTGCCTCCGGCACCAGTGTCTTCCAGTCCGGGCCGCCAAAGACGTCGTCACCGAAAGACAGCGTGTATCGGAAGTCGTCCTTCTCCATGATCCACGGCGCGCGCAGGCAGCACCAGTTAAGGCCATACTGGATGCCGAACTGCTCCAGCATGACCTCTTCGAGCACCTTCGACAGCGCATAGCTGCCGGGATAGGCCTGATAGCGTGCCGCCTCGGTGAGGGGCGCATCGTTGCGGTAGTGGAAATGACCGATCGCCGCGTCGCCGCCGATGAGGATGAACTGTCGGGCGGTTGGACTGAGCCGAAACGCCTCGAGCAGCCAGAACAGGCCCTTGATGGCGACGTCCATCACGTCAGCTGGCGTTTCCTTGCATGTGGCGAGGTGCACGACGTGGGTGACGCCGACAAGCGCGTTGGCAACGACGTCGCGGTCGGCGATCGAGCCTCGGGCGATCTCGATGCGGTCGCCTTCATCGACGGAGCGGTTGTGACAAAGCGCGCGGATGCGGGTCTCGGAAAATCGCGGATCGTCAAGCAGCCCAGCGATGAAGTGCCGCCCGACCTTGCCCGTTGCACCGGTAACAAGGATCAGCATGCTCTTCCTCCGATGCCCAGCTAATATCCTGGCGCCGTCGTCGTCAATGCTATTTGTCCGACAAAACAGATTTTTGAGACATTTGTGCCGAACCCACCCGACAATTGATTGACGCTGTCGAGGCGTTTTGCATAAATGCGGGTCTTCGCGTTTCCCGGGAGGAGATCGGGGAACGTGAATGCGCAGTGCCCGAGCGTGACGCGTGCGGGACGGCTGCGAGGCTTGCATGTTTCGGGAGGCTAGAGGCTGGTGGCAGTTCTCGAACTCGCCAACATTTCCAAGCATTTCGGCGCCATCCAGGCGGTCAGCGACGTGTCGTTCTCGCTCGAGGCGGGACAGGTCGTCGGCCTGATGGGCGACAACGGCGCCGGCAAGTCGACCCTGGTCAAGATGATCGCCGGCAACTTTCGGCCGAGCCATGGCACGATGCGGCTGGAGGGGGCCGAGCTGGTCATGCATCGCCCGGTGGAAGCGCGGCAGCATGGCATCGAGATCGTCCACCAGGACCTCGCGCTGTGCAACAATCTGACGGCGGCGGCGAACGTCTTCCTTGGCCGCGAGCTGCGCCGGGGCTTTGGACCGTTGCGCGTCCTCGACTACAAGGCGATGTACAAGCGGGCCGGCGAGATCTTCAGGGACCTGAAGTCCGAGACGCGGCCGCGCGACCTCGTCCGGCAGATGTCGGGTGGGCAGCGGCAGGCGGTGGCCATCGCCCGCACCATGCTTTCCGAGGCCAAGATCGTGTTGATGGACGAGCCGACCGCGGCGATCTCGGTCCGTCAGGTGGCGGAAGTCCTCAACCTGATCCGCCAGCTGCGCGATCGCGGCATTGCCGTCGTGCTGATCAGCCACCGCATGCCTGATGTCTTTACGGTGGCAGATCGGGTCATCGTCATGCGGCGTGGCCACAAGGTTGCCGACAAGCCGATTGCCTTGAGTTCGCCGGAGGAAGTGACGGGGCTTATTACCGGTGCCATCGAACAGGTATGATCAACCCTGCCGGTCGCGCAGTGACGAAACGAAGGTCGATGATGGCTGTTACCCTTGACCAGACCATTTCACAGAAACAGCAGAGCTGGATGGCGCAGGTTCTCGGCAGCCAGACCTTCTGGGTCCTCATTGCCGTCATTCTGGCCTGCATCTTCCTGTCCTTCGCCACCGATTCATTCGCGACGACGAAAAACCTCTACAACATCACCCGCAACGTCACCTTCGTCGCGATCATCGCGCTCGGCATGACGCTGGTCATCATCACCGGCGGCATCGATCTGTCGGTCGGTTCGGTGCTGTGCCTGTGCAGCATGGTGCTGGCGGTGGTCATGCATGCCGGATACGGCATCGAGGTCGGCATTGCGGCGGCCATCGGCACCGCGCTGGTGATCGGGGCGTTCAACGGCATCTTGATCGCCTATCTCGACTTTCCGCCATTCGTGGTCACGCTCGGCATGCTGTCGATCGCACGCAGCCTGGCCATGGTCGCATCCAACAACACCGTCGTCTTCCAGTTTGGCCCCGACCACGACAAGCTGCTGGCGCTGGGCGGCGGCGCCTGGTTCTTCGGCATCGCCAATCCGGTGCTCTACATGATCGTCCTGGCGCTGCTCACCGGTTTTGTGCTGCGCTGGACGCGATTTGGCCGCTACGTCTTTGCCATCGGCGGCAATGAGCACGCAGCGACGCTGACCGGCGTTCCGGTGCGCAAGATCAAGGTCGCCGTCTACATGATCTCGGCGCTGTCGGCCGGCATCGCCGGCATCATCCAGACCGGCTGGCTCGGTGCCGTCACCACCAATATCGGCGCAGGCATGGAACTTCAGGTGATTGCGGCCGCCGTCATCGGCGGCGCCAACCTGGCCGGCGGGGTCGGCACTGCCTTCGGCGCGATCATCGGTGCGGCGCTGATCGAGGTGATCCGCAACAGCCTTGGCCTGCTCGGCATCAACGCCTTCTGGCAAGGCACATTCATCGGCAGCGCCATCGTGCTTGCCGTGCTGTTCGACAGGATCCGCAATTTCCGACTGAGCGAATAGTGGTTCTGCGGGGCGGCGATCCTCGACGGCCGAACCGAAAAATTCCGTCCCGTTGCCTGTGCGCGCAACCGGCTTGACGCGAGCGGAAAGCCGACCAACGCAGCCGCCAACCGGCATGCCAGCGGCGTTGCGAGCGGGGAGACGCCGGAGTAAACTTACACCCGATGGACCAGAAGCGATGCGGGAGCATTGTGGAAGGAGGTCCGGCATGGAAGCGCCCTCGAACGACAACCCACAAAAACCGCCGGCGGCGGAGGCTGGCGTCATTCTCAAAGACCCTGTCCACGAGCTGACCGTCCATGCCGACGTTCTCGCCTTGTTAGCCGATCCGGCAACCACGCGGCTTTGCCTGGATATCGCCGAAGACGCAGCGTGTGCCGTCGGCGGCACCATGGCCGCCGCCCATGTCGGCGCCGATCCTGAAAGGATGATCGCGGCCGCCGAGGAGATCGACCTGCAGATGCTGCGTGACCTCGACGAAGGCTCGCCGGCGCAGCGGTTGGAGCGGGTCACTTCCGCATTCGAAGACTGGAAGCGAGGCAAGCCGGGTCGAGACCGTCTTCGTCTTGATGATTGCCGCGGCGACCTTAATCGCTGCGTGACGAGCGAATGCCATGAGACGGCACTCGCCGTCGCCCCCTGCCATGGCAACATAGATGCCCGCGATGCGTTTCACGACCTTCTGTTCAACGAACACAAGCTCGTCCTGGCGCCGCCGCCCGGCCAATATGCCGGTGATCTGATGGGTCACATCGTGGTTGGCTGGAAGCAGCACGATCATGCCCAGCGCGCCGTCGTCGCAGCGAGACGCTGGCTGGCGGCAGCCGATCACATCACCGTTCTATGCATCAACGACAAAACCGACGGACGTAATCAGTTCACGGCGCGGGAACTGCTCAAGCAGCTCGAGCTGGACGGCGACGTTGTCACGACCAGCTCAGGCAACTGCTCCGTCGGCGAAACGATCCTCGATTTCGCGAAAACCGCGAAGGCCACCTGCCTGCTGATCGGCGCCTTCAAGCATGGATATTTCCTGGAGCTGCTGCTCGGTCGCGTCACCCACTACCTGTTGTCGCATAGCACGCTGCCGATGATGATGAAGCATTAGAGCGCCGGGCGGGGTCGTGGCCACCGCGGACTGGGCATCATCGGAAAGCGGGCGATCGTCCTTCCCATGGCACATGAATCCAGCTCAAGCGGAGTTTAGAGGTTTTTCAGACCTTCAATATTTCTCCGGCACCCAAACGCCAGAGGAAACGAGGTGCGAACAAACACCCTTTTCCGGAATGTTGTGAGCGCTTGCCTGCTCCTTTCCAGCACAGCTTTTGCCGCTGTCGCCTTGAACGGTCGCGATGGAATGTCATGGACACTCTTTCTGCGGTCGGCGCATAGGGCAACCACGCCACATATATAGCGCCTGAGGAACTCGAATAATAGAATCTCTAAACTGAATAATCTTATGTATTGCAAGAATAAATATGATTGTTTTTGATTTCGTGAGACTGTTTTCCAAATTATAAGATCATAATATGAAATTGATGATTAAATTAAGGTGGGTGAGTATTTATATTATTTCGGGAGATTTCAGATTTTTCCTTGAAAAAATCTCTGGAATGGCGTATATATAAAACTCGTAGATTTTGCCGACTTGGCCTTTCGCGGTGTCAAAGACCTTCGACCCGCCATCACCGCCGAATTCTCGAAAGCGAATGCAGGGCACCGATCCGGGGCTTATCTTGCCTGGTTCGGAGCTTGGAGTGATCTCTGACGTTGACCGTGAATGTGGCGTCAGAGCGTTGCGGGACGTATCCCGCGCAATCCTGCGGAGAACGCAGCCGTGACCAGCCGAACCATAGAAACCGTCGTCCACTTCGCATCCGCATTTTCATTCGCGGGCATCGCCGGACAGCAACCGGCGGGAGCCTACCGTGTCGATCGAGACGAAGAACTGATCGAAAGCGTCTCCCGAGTGGCCTGGCCGCGAACCAAGACATTCTTCCATCTGCCGGCGATCGACACGCCGGGGCCTAAACAACAGATGGTGCCGATCAATCCGGCAGACCTCGAAGCCGCACTGGAAAGGGACCGGCAATCATGACTGCGACCTTCCTCATGCGAGGCAAGCATCCTGCCCGGCGCGACCCGACGATCCATCGTTTTTCGATAGGGCAGACCGTACGGTTGAAGCGAAGCTTCGGCACGCAGGCATACCGCATTACGGGCACGTTGCCCGCGAGAGAAGACTCGCCTCAGTACCGCATCCGCAACGAACGAGAACTTCATGAGCGCGTGACGTCCGAAGACAATATCGAACTGCTCGGCGCGCCACTGGGGCAGGACGACGCAAGTCTCATCGAAAGGGCATTCGGCCATGGCTAAGGGACAAAAGCGCAGCAGTCGCGAGATTCGAAAGCCCAAGCAGGCCCAGGTGAAAACACCTCCGATGCGTGAAGTCACGTTCGGCAGCCAGATAAAGCTCGCCAGAAAGGTGACCGCGGGCGGCAGATGAAGATCGTGATCGAATTCTATCGCACCCGCGGCAAGGACGATGCCCATGCGGTCGTGGGCCGCGAGACAGATGAAGTCGCCGACGTCGAGGGGGCGATAGAGCTTGCACTGCGCCTGTCGCAAACCCTCGACCTGCCGCAGCGGCCGGACGGCATCACGATTACCGACGCGGATGGCAGGGTTCTCTATTCCGGGGACGTAGATGCCGACGCACTCTCTGAAGGAAGGTCACGACCATGACGGACCGCAGCACCGAAAGCCAACCCAGACGCGATGCCGCCGCGATCGACATCTGGGACAATGAAGGCGGGGCGCCTTACTCCATCGAACATCAAGTTGGCCGCCGCATCGAAGCGGATCGCTCCTGGACCGTCTATCATGTCTTCACGGGCATCCCGGTCAATATCGACGGCCAGGCGATGACGGGGCTGACCCGGTCTCGTGCGACGAGCGGGATGATTTTTCTCAATCTTCGCAATACAGGCCGCCACAGGGGACGGAGCGGGCCGGAAGCGTTTGGGCTGAGCGCAACAGGAGGCAACACGTGACGCTTGCATTTCTCAATCCGAGCCGCAGCTTCGACCAAGCAAAAAATGCCGTCCGCTTCATCGGTCACGACGGCATGTTCGAAGTGCGCTTCTTCGTCGAAGCCGGCGCATTGGCGAGAGCAGGGGCCTGTGCAAGCGGGACACAGCTGTCCGAGTCAGAATGCCTGACCGCGTTCGACGTAGCGCGCAAGTCAATCTACGATGTCGCGCGCGAAGCCTATTCCCATGGTCGCCGCACCTACTACACGCTGACTGCCGTCGATTTCCGGTGAGACAGCCAATGCCCCGGGGACCGATCGTGCCTGCGCACGATCCTGTCCCAGGCGTTCACGCCGTTGGCTGCCGATTGGGTCGCAACCCGAAAAGTCGATGCAGCCAATATGAGCAACTCAAAATCTGGTCTGGAGTTTCGTCATCAACAGCTTCCCACAAGACGCGCGAGCCGCGAGCCGCACTCTGCTGAACACATGCAAGAAGGCAGCTCGTCCGTTCGCTATGCTCGAGGTCTTTGGAGCGGCCAGGCGAATGTTCCCTCTCGATACATCAGGCATGAGGCTCGCATACGCCACCGCAAGTGAAACATCGAAGGCTGGGCCCAGCGTCAATTCTGATGATGCCGCAAAGGTGATGGATATCGAAAAATCGGACGATGAGGGCGCCGCCGTGAGAGGACCAAGAACCGAAACCCAGCGACGGAGCGAAAACGACACGAGCGGCATCAGGCGCAGGGCAAGAGAAACGCACACGCGACATCAGCTGGTCTAGGCTATTGTGCCCATCGTGCCCGACGACCAGCGACGTTGAGCGCTCTGTCCGTTGAATCTGGCCAGAAGGAAGTGGACGATGACGCGGATCGGGCATGGCTCGGACCGCTCGCTACGTCCGCTCTCGAGACGCCAGCGACTTGCTCAATATTTCCATGGCCGGCAAGTTTCAGTCGACGCTCCCAGGCAATGGTCCGCGATATCGGAACCGAGATTCCAACGAACAGCATGTGCACATCCTCAATGAGGGAGATCGACGTGAAATATCGTGAGCTTCAAGAGTACCTTCGACCGCTTGGTATAGTCATGAGCAAGAGAGGGACGACAATCCGGTTAAACAGTTTTGGCGGCCTCGAGAACACTGCGCGCTACTCCGAGACATTGGAAGGCGCGCTCGCCATAGCAGGAGATATGGCGAAACCTAGACGCAATATACTATCGTGATGGGTTTCTGGCTTGTTTTGTGTTAAAGTATGACTGACCCATTGCGGGCGCCATGCCTGCATTTCCGTTGATCGGAAAAACCATGAGATCACCTATGCTCTCGATAGCGGTGCTTTACGGCGCCGCCATCGGCGCTCTGGCTACAGCAACCATCGGCTTCACCGTTGGCGGATGGGTTACCCAAAGCACGGCCCTCTTGATGGCCGAGGCCTCATCGCAAATGGCTGTGGCGTCTGTGCTGACGCCGTATTGCCTGGAACGCTCAAGATCCGACCCGCTTTCCACCCAAGTCTTGTCGGAGCTGGAGACCAGCCGAGGCTTCAACCGCCGTGGGGTCATTGAACGCGCCGGCTGGGCCACTCCACTTGGGTCCGACAAACCGCTCTCCGAGGTTGCGATTGCATGTGAGACAGCGCTCGCAAAAGGGTAGCTCGGCGCTTTTCAGAGGTGGATTGAACAGAGGTCCGTGCCAAGCTCTGCCGGCTGTTCGAGCCGATCGGCGGCGTCGGCGAATGGCGCGGCGGTGCGGCATCTTGCGCCGCAATCCCGGCGTCGGGGCGGGGTGAGAGCGGCACGGCCCTGCATGCGGGCAGGTCTTGGACGCCACCGGCTGCCGCCCTCTGCGCCCGCCGCCGCGGCGGCGCCGGCGCATCACCGCTGCCGGGCAGCGGCCCCAGCGGCCGGACCCGGCGGCAGGCGGTTGTCCTTTTTTGTCCGATCCTTGTCCGCTGCATGGCTGGCGCGGCTGGACACGAGGGCTAGGATCAAGCACATCATGGTCCACGGAGTGTCCAGAAATGACCGATACCGCCCTGCTTGTCATCGATGCCCAGGAAAGTTTCCGGCAGCGCGCCAGCTGGCACGAGGTCGACAGCCCGACCTATCTCAGGAACCAGCAGGCGCTGATCGACGGCGCGGTGAAGAAGGGCTGGAAGATCGTGCGGGTGTTCCATGCCGAGCCTGAAGGCATTTTTTCGCCCGCTTCCGGTTTCGTCAGGCCGCTGGCCGAACTCAGGCTCGACAGGCCTGACCTCGAATTCCACAAGTTCCGGCATTCCGCCTTCGTCGGCTCGCCGCTTGAAGTGTTCCTGATCGAGAACGGCATCCGCCGCCTCGTCGTCTCGGGCATCCGCAGCGAACAGTGCTGCGAGACCACCACCCGCCATGGCTCGGATCTCGGCTGGCAGGTCGACTATGTCACCGAGGCGACCCACACCATGCCACTGACCGACGCGAGCGGAAAGACCTGGACGGCGCAAGAGATCAAGGCCCGCACGGCGGCCGTGCTCGATGGACGTTTCGCCCGCGTCTGCACCATATCCGAGGCGCTGGCCTACGAATCCCTGGCCGACGAGGGCAGGGCAGCCGCAGCATGATCGAGCCGCGCCGGATTCCGACCTATGTGGTGATGCCGGCGCGGACGCTTCTGCTCGATGTCGCCGGGCCGATGGAGGCACTGCGTTATGCCAATCTGCTGCAAAAGGACGTCAGGTTCGACGTCGCCTATGTCGGCGCCTTGCCCGAGGTGACGAGCTCGATAGGCTTGCGCATTTCAGGCATCTCGCCGCTGCCCGAGACCATCGAGCCGGACGCCATGATCGTGGTGTCGGGCGACACTGACGAGCCGATGGATACGGGCCAGCCGGTCGAGGCGGCCGGTCAGGATTCGGACGAGCTGGTCCGCTGGCTGAGGCGCAGCATAAGGCCCGGCATGCTCTTGGTGTCGATCTGCTCGGGCGCGCTTCTGGCCGGCAGGGCCGGGCTGCTCGACGGGGTCAGATGCACCACCCATTTCAGCGATTGCGACCGTCTTGCCCGCCTGGCACCTTTGGCGCGGGTGCAGGAGAACAAGCTCTATGTCGAGGATGGCGAACGCTACACCAGCGCTGGCATCACCGCCGGCATCGACCTGATGCTGCACATCATCGGCCGGCTGACCAATCCTGCCGTCTCCGCGGCGGTGGCCAAGTCGCTGGTCGTCTATATCAGGCGCCTCGGCAGCGATCCGCAGCTGTCGCCCTGGCTCGAAGGCCGAAACCACATCCACACCGCCATCCACCGGGTGCAGGACGCGATGTCTGCCGATCCGGCGCGGGACTGGTCGCTTTCGACCCTGGCCGACATCGCCATATCAAGCCCCCGCCACCTCAGCCGCCTGTTCAACGACCAGGCCGGCATGAGCATTCCGGATTATCTCAACCGGCTGCGCGTGGCTCTCGCCCAGCAGCTTCTGAGCGAGACGCGGCTCGACATCGAGCGGGTGGCGGAGCGCGTCGGCTACAGCTCGAGCCGGCAGTTGCGCCGCGCCTGGGGCCGCTTCAACGCCACCCCGCCAAGCGCCTTTCGCCGCGGCGGGGCAGGCCAGCCGCAGCAGCTGCCCACGAGCTGAAACGCCTGGGCAGATCGGCGCCAGGCTGGGATCGGCAGATGTCGAAGCGCCCAGCCATGCACCCGTGCCTTTGTCTCGCGGGGCTCAGAAGCTCTGCAAGATTTCCGGCCGCAGCCCGATCGACCGGCTGTTGCCCGACAGATTGGGGGGGACAGCTGCCATTCCTCCCCCACCCCATTCTCGCCGACCCATGCATGGGTCAGACAGCAACCCACCATTCGGCACCTGTAGCTGTTACGTACCGCAGAATGTCTGCAGGACGCGTTCTTCGTCTTTTGGTGGCCGCGCATAGTCCTCCATCCCGGGCTGCTCGTCGAACGGGCGCGCCAGCACGGTGAGCAAGCTCTGGAAAGGGCCAAAGTCGCCTTCATTGGTGGCGGCGGCGATGGCGGCTTCGACGCGGTGATTGCGTGCTATGTATTTCGGGTTCACCCCGCGCATGCGCGCCGTGCGGTCGGCTGCAGTCTCCGGCTCGCGAGCCAGCCGTTCACGCCAGCGCAAAGCCCAGCTATCGAAGGCAGCAGGGTCGATGAAGTGGTTGCGCACGCGGCCGGAGCCGTCGACCTCATCGGCGAGATCGCGAAATGTGAGGGTGAAATCCGCCCCGTTGCGCGCCATCAGCGCAAGCAGTTCGGCAGCAAGACCAAGGTCCTCAGGCTGTTCGGTTAACAGCCCGATCTTGTGGCGCATGCCTTCATGAAACGCAGCCTCGTAGCGTGCCTGGAACGATCCGATCGCCGCTTTCGCCTGCTCGAAGCCTTCATCGTCTCCGCCTGCTTCGCTTCCCAGAATGGGCAGCAGCGCTTCGGCCAGTCGCGCCAGGTTCCAGACGGTGATGCGGGGCTGGTTGGCAAAGGCGTAGCGGCCTTGATGGTCGATGGAACTGAACACGGTCGCCGGATGATAGGCGTCCATGAACGCACATGGACCATAATCGATCGTCTCGCCGGAAATTGCGACGTTGTCGGTATTGAGGACGCCATGGATGAAGCCGACCAGCATCCACTGCGCCACCAGCTTCGCCTGCCTTGCTACCACGGCATTGAGGAACCCGAGGTAGCGACGGGGGGCTTCGGCGAGATGCCGATAGTGCCGCGTTATGGCGTAGTCTGCCAACGCCCTCAGGCCGTCGCTGTCTTCACGTACGGCAAGGTACTGGAACGTGCCGACGCGGATGTGGCTGGCGGCAACGCGCGCTATCAGCGCTCCGGGAAGCCTGGTCTCGCGAAAGACGTGCTCGCCAGTGGCAACCAGCGACAGGGTTCGCGTGGTCGGGATGCCGAGGGCGTGCATCGCCTCGCTGACGATGTATTCGCGCATCATCGGTCCGAGCGCTGCGCGCCCATCGCCATTGCGGGAAAACCGGGTCGGACCGGAGCCCTTCAATTGAACGTCGCGCAACTGGCCTGTTGTATCGAGCAACTCTCCGACGAGGACGGCACGACCGTCGCCAAGCTGCGGCACGAAGTTGCCGAACTGGTGACCCGCATAGGCCTGGGCGATGGGACGCGCGTCAGCGGGGAAGCGGTTTCCGGCCAGCATGTCGATACCTTGGGGACCACGCAACCAGCCGATGTCGAGGCCCAGCTCCGTCGCCAGTGTTTCATTCAGTTCGAGCAGACGCGGTGTCGAAACCTGGGATGGATCCGGACTGGCGTAAAGCCGCTCGGGGAGGTCGGCGGCATAAGTGTGTTGGAACCGGGGGCTGCGCATGACAATTCGGGGCTTGTTCAGGTTACCGGCTAGATAGGGATGCCGCGAGGCGCGGGCCAGCAATTCGAGAGGGGCTGTTAAGTCGCAACCCAATCGCAGTTTCCGATGTTGGCGTCCAGCCGGGAAGCTGCTGTCACCAGGAAGCTGCTGTCAGTTGTCGCCGTAGCCCCATTCCATATCTGGAAGGAAGCGGGCGGCCGAGGGTCTGATGGGTGCTCTTGACGTCGTCCTCGTTCCGGGTGGCGCAGACCAGCGACGCCGAAGTCGGCATCTCGCCAGTGTCAGCCAGGACTGATAGTTCTGGGCTCCATGAACACGCTCGGTGTGATCTCGGATACGCACGGCCTTCTGCGCGAGGACGCCGTTGCGCTTCTTCAAGGCGTCGACCACATCGTCCATGCGGGCGACATTGGAAACCCCACCATCATCGAGAGATTGGAACGTATTGCGCCAGTCTCGGCAATTCGCGGCAATGTCGATGTCGAGCCGTGGGCGTCTCCGTTTGCGGATACCCTTCAAGTGACGCTGTTCGGGCAGAAGATATTCGTCATCCACGACCGAAAGGATATGACGTTTGCTCCAGCCATGATGGGCATCGATCTCGTGATTTCTGGCCATTCTCATCGTGCCAGTATCGAGAGCCGCGATGACGCCATTTATCTCAACCCGGGCAGTGCAGGCCCGCGCAGGTTCAGGCTGCCCATCACCTTGGCAATGGTCCAGATCATCCACGGGCGATTGGTGCCCAGGATCTGCGAGATTGCCTCAGATCTTCATTGAAGCCGACTGCATGGCTGGCCAGGGGGCGATTGCAGACTGACTGGTTTTGGGCCAACTCAAAGGACAACGACCCTTCGGCAACCGGCCCGCTTGCTGTCGTTTCGCGCTGGAAAGCAAAACCTCCCAAGTCCCCGCACGGATCGCTCCCGCAGGCTTCTGCGAGATGACCAAGCGCCATGGATTTGCCAAGGGTTCGGCCGCCGAGCGCGATTGGCCGAACGCGATCATTCAAGACTGGCGTAGACCGTGCTGTCCATCTCGGCCGTGCCGGAGATGGCTACCAAAGTTGCGAGGGTTGACGTTGCGCCTGCCGCGGTCACGCGGCAGGATGCAGCGAGGTCGAATGGCCCGTTTCAGGGAGCCTTTGCATGGCGTTCTTCTTCTTTGGCATGAACCAGTCCCTGGATGGCTTTGTCGATCACGATCGTTTCCCCTTCGCCCCGGGCCCAAGACTCTATCGCCGCTTTGTCGAGCAGACGGAGAAGCTCGCCGGCAGCCTTTATGGCCGCCGCCTCTATGAGACGATGCGCTACTGGGACGAGGACCAGCCCGGCTGGGATGCGGACAGGCGCGCCTTTGCGGCGGCGTGGCGCAAGAACCCGAAATGGGTGGTCTCCAGGACGTTGCAGACGGTCGGGCCCAACGCAAGGCTGCTCGGCACGGAGACCGAGGCCGAAATCCGCCGGCTAAAAGTCGAGCTGGAGGGCGAGGTGGAGGTCGGCGGCCCTGAACTGGCGCGTTGCCTGACCGAATGGGGCCTGATCGACGAATACAGGATCTACCTGCACCCGCTCGTGCTCGGCCACGGCACGCCCTTTTTCGCCGGCCCCCGGCCGCCGCTGCGCCTGACCGGAACCGAGCGCTATGACGGCGACGTCATCCGGCTGAGTTATGTGCCGGCCTGATTGTGCCCCCGCCATGGCTCGAGCGGCGCGGTCCGGCGGGCAGGCGCGCGCAGCGGCTCGTTTCGCTTCACCAGGCGTAACGCAGCACGCCCTTGCCTGAACAGGACCGCGTCACGTCGGAGAATGCGCCTTCGAAGCCTGCCGTTGCCGACCAGCCGTTTTGCTATCTTGTCTCGACCGCAGCGCCGACCAGTGCTGTGTCGCGCGCCATGGCAGCGCCATTGACGACGAAAGTGGCGCCGGGCAGCGTCTGGAAGGTCGCGGACAGGCTGCGCTCGGGATCGAAATGATGGGCCCAGGCAAGGCGCCTGCGCAACGTCACCACGGCCTCGGCCATGGCAAAGGCTTTGCCCGCCCGCAATTCGACCGGATGCGGTTCGTCTCCTTGTTTGGTGTCAGCCGCTCCGCCATCGACTCCTCCTCGTCTGAAGGATGCCGGCCGGGGGGCTTGGGCACCCGGCCGGTCAGTCAGCTGTCACTTGGTGGTATTGATTGTGATGCGCTTGGCGTTCGCCTGCGCCCTTTCCGTCTTGGGCAGGGTCACGGTGAGGACGCCGTTCTTGAATGCCGCCTCCACCTTGTCCTCCTCGACTTCGCGGCCAAGAGCAAGGCGCCGCTCGAAACGCCCGTAATAGCGTTCGCTGAACTGACGATCCTTGTCTTCGGTTTCCGATTTCTTCTCGCCGCGAAGTGTGAGAACACCGTCTTCAAGCAGAACCTCGACATCGTTCTCGTCAAGCCCGGGCATTTCCGCGACCACCCGGATTTCCTTGTCGTTCTCCGAGAATTCGACGCTTGGCCAGGTGCCATTGCGAGGCGTCATGCGGCCAAGAACCGACGGTGTGTCAAAGTCCCGGAACACCTCGTCAAACAGCCGGTTGACGTTGCGATGCAGCGACATGAACGGATCCATGTCCTCACTGCGATTGATCGCCGGGGCCTGGTTGTTGCCACGGTTCCATGGGATCAGGTCACGTACACTCATTGCCTTTTTCCTTTCGTCTTTCTTGTTTGTCCTTTCTCGTTTGGTCGCAACGACACCCCCACCCCAGATGGGGTGTCGCACTGGACGGTTCAGTCAAGATCATGCCGCTACGTTGCCTTCGATCCGCTTCGAGGCTGACTTCGTGTCAGCGCCGGCGTTGATCGCGATCCGTCGCGGCTTCATCTCCTCGGGAATTTCCTTCTTGAGGTCGATGATCAGCAGGCCGTTCTCGAGCTTGGCGCCCATGACGCTGACATGGTCGGCGAGTTCGAAACGACGGTCAAAGGTCCTCATCGCCAGTCCATGGTGGAGATAAAAAACGTCGCCATTTTCCGTCTTCGAGCCGTTGATGACGAGCAGGTTTGGCTCATGGGTGATCGAAAGCTCGTCTTCTGCGAACCCAGCTACCGCAAGCGCGATGCGATAGGTGTCTTCACCGAGCTTGACGATGTCATAGGGCGGCCAATTGTCGGCCTGTGGGGAACTGGATTTTTCGAGCAGGTCGAAAATCCGGTCAAAGCCGATGCTCGACCTGTAGAAGGGAGAGAAGTCCATATTTGTTCTCATAGCTACATCCTCCTTGGAGCAACATAGGTACGAGGGCGCGCCAAGAAGCCTGGCGCTCCCTGACCGTGTCGACCCTTTGCAGCGGCCGACGGAATATGAGTTGGGAAGCGATTTGAGCGACGTCAAGGGGCGAGCCATCGAGCCGACATTTTGACGGCGTGGTGGTGGGTTCACAGGCTGGGGCCGCTGGAAAGCGCTCCGTCCAATGCCCATCTAGTCTGCTGGCAAATCGATGGAGTTAGCGATGACCATGACGCGGGAAGACGTTGTCTCGGTCCTCGGGCCGGTGGACGATACGATGATTGCACAAGTGATCCTGTCCGGCGCTTCGCTCGCGGAACTCAGGGAGGCGTGGGGGTGGGCGTTCGGCGACGACGCGTTGATGGGGCAAGGCCGCCCTCTGCCCGGAACGCGGGTTGCGGCACTGATCGACTTGATTGAACCCGACGATGAGGAGACAGAGGGCCCGGCTGCACCGGGCCCCGGTGCTCACTGAATCGTAAATACCCCATCCACTGCCTGCCACTCGGCAGGTTTGATCAGGCGGTGGTGGGCAACGCGCACGGAATGCAGCGCACCTTCAAGTTCCTGTTCCCAGTAGCTCAGGAAACCTCTCAGCGTTGGGAATTCCGGTGCGAGGTCGTATTCCTGCCAGACATAAAGCTGCAACAACCGCGGGTAATCAGGAAGGTGATAATGGATCTCCGCGGTCGTGAGGCCGTAACCCTCCATCTGGAGCCGGAATTCCCTGCTGACCACAAGCTTCTTCTCGGTCACCATCAAGCGTCCAATCTTTCCGGGCGTTCGCGGTTGCCGCTCTGGTCGAATTTGCAAGCGACGTCGGCGCGGATTTCATCGAGCCGGCGAAGCGCATCCATGACGGCATCGAAAGTCACCGGGGCCGCAATGCCTGGTGGCTTGCGCAGGGCCGGTATGGATTCGACCGCGCATGCATCCGATGCCCAGGAGGCAAGAATGGCGCGCTTTTCCTCAATGCCGAGTTGATCGTCCGTTATCACGTCGTCGGGATGGCTGAAGAACCGGGCCGGGAAAAGCAGACGGTCCAGTGACAGATCCGTGATTTCAGGGGCGGTCGAGGGGATAATCGTCGGGACAGTTCGTTCCATCGATGGTCCTCCGTTACAAAAATCTCCTTGCGTTGACGATCCGACGATGGTCCCAGGCGAACCACCGTCGGACAGAAAAATTTGGAGAATTCGAACGAAATTGCAAGCCCCGCTTTCACGGCTTCGCGGCGGATAGCTGCATGAATTCAGCGCGCTAGCACTCGGCAAACCTGAGCGCTGGAATTTTTGCAGCCACCTCTTGAAACTCGAAAACACCTCACCCAGATCGATTGCGCGCGATGCCGAAGAGGGTCGCGCGCACCCCGCGCCGGCACCGCTTCGGATGCGGCGCGGAGGAACCTCAAAAATCTGTTTGTCCATGAGGAGAACGACATGACGTTCCGTCCATTGCACGACCGTATTCTGGTCCGCCGCATCGAGGCCGAGGAAAAAACGGCCGGCGGCATCATCATCCCCGACACCGCCAAGGAAAAGCCGCAGGAAGGCGAGGTCATCGCCGTTGGTCCGGGCGCCCGCGACGACAGCGGCCAGTTGCTGTCGCTCGACGTCAAGGTTGGCGACCGCATCCTGTTCGGCAAATGGTCCGGCACCGAGATCAGGCTCAATGGAGAGGATCTCCTGATCATGAAGGAGTCCGACGTCATGGGCGTGATCGATGCCGCGGTCCAGGCGAAGAAGGCCGCCTGAGTGGAACCTGCCGTTTTGAGAAGGAGCAAGAAAAATGGCTGCTAAGGAAGTCAAATTCCACACCGAAGCCCGCGAGAAGATGCTGCGCGGTGTCGACATTCTCGCCAACGCTGTGAAGGTCACGCTCGGTCCCAAGGGCCGCAACGTTGTGATCGACAAGTCGTTCGGCGCCCCTCGCATCACCAAGGACGGCGTCACCGTCGCCAAGGAGATCGAGCTGGAGGACAAATTCGAGAACATGGGCGCGCAAATGGTGCGCGAGGTCGCGTCCAAGACCAGCGACATCGCCGGCGACGGAACCACAACGGCGACCGTGCTTGCCCAGGCGATTGTCAAGGAAGGCGCCAAAGCTGTCGCTTCCGGAATGAACCCGATGGACCTGAAGCGTGGCATCGACAAGGCGGTCGACGCCGTGGTCGCGGAACTCAAGGTCAATGCGCGCAAGGTGACCAAGAACGACGAGATCGCCCAGGTGGGGACCATCTCGGCCAATGGTGACGCCGAAATCGGCCGTTTCCTTGCCGAGGCCATGGAAAAGGTCGGCAACGAGGGTGTCATCACCGTCGAGGAGGCCAAGACCGCGGTGACCGAGCTCGAAGTCGTCGAGGGCATGCAATTCGATCGCGGTTATCTCAGCCCGTATTTCATCACCAACCAGGACAAGATGCGCGTCGAGCTCGACGAACCTTACGTGCTGATCCACGAAAAGAAGCTGTCCAACCTGCAGGCGCTGCTTCCGGTTCTGGAAGCGGTGGTCCAATCCGGCAAGCCGCTGCTGATCATCGCGGAGGACGTCGAGGGCGAGGCCTTAGCCACGCTCGTCGTCAACAAGCTGCGTGGCGGCCTCAAGGTCGTGGCCGTCAAGGCGCCTGGCTTCGGCGATCGCCGCAAGGCGATGCTGGAAGACATTGCTATTCTGACCGGCGGCACGGCGATCTCGGAAGATCTCGGCATCAAACTCGAGAATGTAACGCTGAACATGCTGGGCCGCGCGAAGAAGGTGGTCGTCGAGAAGGAAAACACCACCATCGTTGACGGCGCCGGCTCCAAGACCGAGATCCAGGGGCGTGTTGCCCAGATCAAGGCCCAGATCGAAGAGACCACTTCGGACTACGATCGTGAGAAGCTGCAGGAACGCCTCGCCAAGCTCGCCGGGGGCGTCGCCGTCATTCGCGTCGGCGGCTCGACCGAGGTCGAGGTGAAGGAGCGCAAGGATCGCGTCGATGACGCCATGCATGCCACCCGCGCCGCCGTCGAAGAAGGTGTGTTGCCGGGCGGCGGCGTTGCCTTGCTGCGCGCAGTGAAGGCGCTCGACAATGTCCAGGCCGACAATTCCGACCAGAAACACGGCATCGAGATCGTGCGGCGCGCCCTCGAAGCGCCGGTGCGACAGATTGCGGAAAACGCTGGCGCCGAAGGCTCGATCATCGTCGGCAAGCTGCGCGACAAGGCCGAGTTCGGCTATGGCTGGAACGCACAAACCAATGAGTTTGGCGACCTCTACACACAGGGCGTCATCGATCCGGTGAAGGTGGTGCGCACCGCACTTCAGGACGCGGCATCCGTCGCTGGCTTGCTGGTCACCACCGAGGCGATGGTGGCCGAGAAGCCGAAGAAGGACGCGCCGCTGCCGGCGATGCCCGGCGGTGGCATGGACTTCTAAGAGACAGAGGCCGTGTCCGCGTCCATCGAGGCGCGGACACGGCCAGACGGACGGGTGATTGGCATGGATACGAGCAACATCAACAAGATTGCGCCGCCGCAACGTGCCGCTACCGAACTCGATTATGAGGCCGATCTTAAAGTCGTGCTGGAGCCGGTGCTGACCGAGGTGCTCGACACGGCAGAATCCGCGGGCTGGGACCGGCGGAAGGCAGCGTACACGGTGATGCTTCTGGCAGCACGGCAGTTGTCAGCCGGAAAATCGACCCCGAAAACGGATGTTGGAAAGGGTTGAGAAAATGGAAGTGGCGCATGCCGGCAAATGAAAGGAACGGACAGTATCGTCCGTTCCAACCCGGTTAGACCCGATAGCCAGCCGGAAGCGTCGAAAGGAGGAACCTGGAGCTTCGGGGCGAAGAAAGATGACCATGAGTTCGTCGAGTTGTCTTGCCGCGCTTTCGGCAGTTGTTCTCGACATGACCCGGCAGTCCAGCCTGCGCGCCGCGCTACCGCAGCCTCTCGCTGGTTTTGCCGCGCGCTCTGCTGGCCCCGCTGGTCGCCGATCTCGACGTCTTGCATGGGCGCATCCTGCAGCGCTCGACCGCGCTCAACGCGATGCTGGCCCGCCATCTGGGCGCGCCTTACGACGAAGCCCCCGTGCTGGCTGCGAAGGACGCCGGTGCCGCCGCCCACGGCACGGCAGCCCTTGTGGCGGCCTTCGCCGGCGCCTCGGCCCATGGCCGCGGGATGATCGGGCAGGCGTCCGCCGGCACCTCGCTGCAGGCCGCGCGCCGGCTCATCGAGGCGAACGTGCCCGAGCCCGATCTCGGGCCGGAATTCTTGTGCCAGCGGCTCGGCATGTCGCGGGCCAAGCTCTACCGGCTGACCAACAGCTTGCGCGCCTCGAGCGCGAGGCTGACAAGATGGGCAAGCCCGCCCGCATCAAGGGCGTGAAACCCGACGCGCTCGACCAGTTGGCGCCGGAGGCCGAGCCGAATAGCCACCGGTTTCGGTCGCCGGGGGAGCGGGCGGACTATGTGAACGGCGTTGTCGACGACATCTTTTCCCAGGTCACCAGTCGGGCAAACCAGGACATGCCGTTCTATGACATCGTGATGTCGAGACACGGGCTGCTGGCGGGACGCCCCTTCGACATCGATTTGGATCGCATCGAGGAGTTTCTTGAACACGATGTCGAATTGATCGGCCGGCGCTTTGCCCGCGTCGTTGCGGCCGACGTCCAACTGGCACGCCTGGACAGGCGCCTTGGCGGGCCGGGCAAGCCGACGCTTCAGAGCCAGCTGAGCCGGCTGGAAGACGATTACCGGCAACTGCGTGAACAGGTGCAGGCATCCGACATGGACGAAGCAGCCAAGGCCAAGGCACTCCAGGACCTGACCCGCCGGGAAAGCAGCGACATCGCGGACGTCACCGCCATGCGCGATCTTCTGCGCGGGCAGTCCGGGCTCGACAGCCGGCACACCGACTTCGCCCGCGTCTTGCGGACGGCGGGGCTGTTCGAGGTCATGGGTCGGCTCGCCGGCATGCTGGTTTCGTCGCTGGGAGATGCCGTGCGGCCGGCGATGGTCCACGGGCTGGGCCGGTATATGAACGAAGGTATCGCACCGCTGGTCACCAATCTCGGCGCGATCAAGTTCGCGGCCGCCGATGCCAGGCGCCTTTACACGGTGGTGAAACACCTGTTGCGCTCGCGTATCGCCGCCATGGCCGGGCTGACCGATCCTCATGCGATGATTCCGCCCTTCGAGCAACTGATCGACAACATGGGCACCACCTTCTCCAGAATGACGCTGCTGCCGTTCCTGACCGACGTGAACACGCACGTTTCTTCAGCGCTGGTCCAGAACCGCATCCTGAAGAATGTGCTGGCGGCGAGCGATGGCGCTTCCCTGCCGGCCCGAGAGCTGGTCATTGGCGATTTCTTTGAGCAGCCGACTGTATCGCTTGATGAGCTCTATGCGGTGGTCGGCAAACGGCAGGCCGAACTCGTCGCCGCGGGAAGCGAAGTCGCCGAGGCAACCGGCTCGACCTTCGTAAATTCTGGATTCAAGGACAAGGAGAAAGCGGCAGTCAAGATTGCGCGCAAGGGATATGACGACGCGTCCCACCTGACGGATGTGGTCCGGGCCGGTTTCGTGGTCGAGACACCTGCCCGGGCCGACGAAGTGGTTGCGAAGCTGGCGGAGCGATACGACGTTCTAGACGAAGGCTGGAAGAAAAAGACCAACGGCTACTTCGACCGCAAGGTCATCCTGCGCTTTGACGATGGAACGGTGGGTGAGGTCCAGCTATGGGAATCGAACCTGCGTGACGCGAAGTTCGGACGCGGGGAAGAGCTGTACAATCTCGCGCGAGATCTTGATCCCACGTCCGAGGAATTCCTCAAGCTGGAGAAGGAGGCCGAGAAGCTCTATTCGGCGGCGCGGGCTGCTGCAGGCGAGACCTGGTCGAGCGAGAACATCGGCGGGTTCAGTTCGCCGAAGCTCTTGAAGCGTTCGCGCCAGGCCTCTTCGGAGAGCACGTCGGCGGTTTCCCAGACATCCATGAAGTCCACCGGAACCCAAGGGGAGTTGGGCTTGAGCATGGCGAATGCTCCGGCTTCACCGATGACTGCTGGGCGGTTATCCCAATTCACTAAATTGGTGGGGCGCATATCGGATTCCTTGTTTGGAAAAAGTGTAACACAGCCGGGAATCCGGGGCTATGCGGGCCTTTCTGCGGCCGACCGCAAATACATGGAATTCGTCGGTATCGACGAGGATATGGCCTTAAGAATTGCGGCCCAGTACTCACTGTTCGGACAGATCGAAGAGACTGTCCACATTCCGCTGATCGGGCGCTGGACCGATGACGAAGCGCGCCGCGCCTTCACTGCCGCCGTCAACAAGGACGTCGACACCACGGTGGTCACCGAGAGCTTGGCGGATGTGCCGCTGTTTGCTCACACGCCGGAGGGCAGGGCCTTGCAACAATTCACGAGCTTCGCGCTGGCCGCCAATCAGCGTGCATCGATGCACGGCCTGCAAGACGGTCCGGGCTCGTTCGTCTCGGGCACGCTGGGCATGTCTGCTCTGGGCATGCTGGTCTACTGGCTCGAGGCCATGGAATCGGGCAGCGAGCTTGCGGAGGATTCCGAAACATGGATTGCCGCAGGGCTGGACCGCTCCGGCATCATGTCGGTCGGCATGGAGATCAACAACGCCTGGGAAAAGCTGGGCGGCTCCGGCTTCCATGCATTGGCCTCGGCAGGCGGGCAATTGCCCGATCCGACAGCCGAGGCGCGCCGGCCCGCCGCGCGCGTCGCCGATCGGGACGCCTACGGCTCTCGGCTCGGCCCGTCATTCCGGCTTGGGACAGATGCGGCGCGGTTGCTCGGCATTCCCGCTCACGCCTCATCAGGTGATCTCGCTATGTTGTCTGGTGATGTTGACCGCCGCTCCAGGATGGCGCCGTTCCTGACGCTGCCCTATTGGCGCTGGATCATAGAGGGTGGCTTCGGGTTGCCGGACGATTTCAGAGGTGTCGAACCTGAGCTCACCTCCCTGGCCGCATAGGGCGGCGCTTTTCAGGGGACGGCAACTGGCTGCAACTCATCTCGACATATGTCGGGGCTGGACTGTGGACGGACACTGTCGAGGGAAAAAGAGGGTGCCGCTGTGCCCGATTCCCGCCCGCCAGCTCTCTACCGGACGGGGACACGTCCGGCGGCCTTACAACAGGCGATGCTCACGAATTGGAGGGCCGCTATGGCGTTTCGGGTTTGGGGTACCATATCTGAATTCCGGGGCTGCGCCGGTCTGGATCAGGCGGCCCGACGATCGGATCCAGCGGTCCGGGTGGCGACAGCTGGTCGATCATCGGCGGGTCCAGTTCGCCGAAGCTCTTGAAGCGTGCGCGCCAGATCTCTTCGGGGAGCACGTCAGCGTTCCACCAGACATCGACGAAGTCCACTTCTACCCAATAGGAGTTGGGGCTGAGCATGGCGAATGCTCCGCGTTCACCGATGATCGCAGGACGGCGGTCCCAATCTACCAAAAGGGTGCGGCGCTTGTAGGGTTCCGTGTCCGGTGATGCAGCACTTGCGGATTCCCCGGCTGCGCCGGCCGGGAGCGCAGGCGATGGCGGCGCCGAGGCAGAAGGCTCCGCAGCCGGCCGGCCGGTCGGTTCCTGCGCTCGGGGCAAAACCTGGTCGAACATCGGCGGGTCGAGTTCGCCGAAGCGCTTGAAGCGTTTGCGCCAGATCTCTTCGGGGAGTATGTCACCGGACCACTGGACATCTACGAAGTCCACCGGCACCCAGAGGGAGTTTGGCTTGAGCATGGCGAATGCTCCAGCTTCACCGAAGATCGCCGGACAGCCGTCCCAATCCACCAATCGGGCGCCGCGCCTATAGGGTTTCGTGTCTGGAGGAGGTGCACTTCCGGCTTCCGGGATTGCGCCGGCCTGCAACGCAGGCGATGGCTGCTGCGGCGCCGAACCTCGTTCTTTGGCCATCCACCCGAAGAGCAGGGAAAACAGGCCCCTGAGGAAACCCAGATTTTCCTGCGTTGGACAGGCCATCCAGACGCCAACGGAATACCCGACCATCGCGACCGGATCGGCATTGGTCACACACGGCTTGTTGTAATTTTCGATGATGGTGGCGAGCTCATCCCGATTGCGGAGGCCGATCACTTCGAGCACCGCGTGCGTGCTGGCATACTCGAAATTCGTGCCGATCTTGGACGAGAAATGTCTCGCGGCCACCATGGCGAACAGACCCGCGAGCAAGCGCACGTCGCTGTCGACGACCGAGCGGGGTGTAATGATGTGGCTTACGAGAAGCGCTGCCGAGCGCGGCGCAAGCTGGGTATCGGACCCGGCGGCTATCATCTCGCCGCCGATCGTGGAGATGGCCGAGCGCAGCATGGCGAGGTTTTGGCCTCTGGCGCGCGCCTCCGCGAGGAGTGCTTGCTCCCTGCGGGCTTTTCTGCTGCGAAGCAGATCGAACAGTCCCATGAGAAGCCCAGTCGAAGGTCGGTTTGACCCTGGGTTGAGGCGGCGCAACACCAGGGTATGAAAACGGTAGAAGATCGCCAGCAGGAAAAGGTTGGCGATCAGGCCCAACGCTATGCCGGGAGCCTCGGTCGGCCTGACCAAGGGCATCAGGACTGCAAACACGATCGCCCCGAGAGTGATCGTCAATCCGACCGCAATCCTGCTCTTGAGTTCGAGAGCGGTCGCCAACAGAAATGCCATGAAGGCAATCCGTGCAGGGTCAATCAACAGATCGATAAACAGGCCCATCGTCCAAGCTTCGCTTATTTTCGCGTATAACGTGTATTCAACCTGAAATTGCCGCCCCTTTCAAGGCCGGCTCTCGGCCACGAAATCGCGCTCGCCCCATGCCGCACGGACAGAACCGAGCGGCACGATGTCGCCGATGCCGGATGTCCATCGCGCCCAGGCCGGCCATTCCGACCATCGGTCAAACAAACGAACAAGCATTGGTGCCCCTAGGGTCGCTGCGGTCCGAGCTCGCTCGCGCCAGCGGTTTCATGCCGGTTCTGCCCGCGACGAACAAGATTAGCGCAGATCGTCTCGACCTGCGCTGCTTCTGCGCCGGTGCCCTGACTTCTGATGGCAACAATCGTCCCAGACGTCGATCGATCTGACGGCGCGTGGTTCGCGCCAGGCGCAAAAGCATCGGCCTGTCTCTCCGCATCACCACCCTGAACCGCTCGCCGCGGCGAGCCCCATTGCCTTGAGGACAAGATATGGCGACGGAATTCGACAATTCGCTGCATTGGGGCCTGTTCCTCACCGGAACCACGCTGACCAGCGAGACCGGAAAATATGTCAGGGTGTCCGAGCTGGTTCTGTCGGCGCTTCGCGCGGCCGGCGTGTTCAGCAACATGGTCGACGGCATCGTCGCACCCGCAACCGACAAGCTCTGGCTCGACAAGAATGTCGATCCGGCCGTGCTCAAGGAGTGGGACGCGACCGGGGCGTCATGGGTGCCGATGAGCTATGGCAGGCTGTTCGGCCGCGCCGCCGTGGACAAGCTTACGGTGACGGGCGGCACCGGCAATGCCGTCGTGGTATCCCAGCCGGTGGGATTCCAAGCGAACCGGCTATACCTGATGACGCCGACGCAGAACAACAGTGCCGCTGCCACCATCACGGTCGCCGGTGTCGGCAGCTATGGCGTGAAATATGGCAACGGCGCCGACATCGGCGCGACCGAGTTCAGCGCCGGACGGCAGGCGGTGCTGTTCTTCACCGGTGTCCGTTTCGAGGTGGTGTTTCCGCTCAGCGAACTGTCGGCGACTGTTCTGGCGGCGCAGGCATCGGCGAGTGCTGCTGCAGCGTCGGCAAGCTCATCGTCGACTTCGGCGTCGAATGCAGCGACCTATGCTACCAATGCGGCGAACAGCGCGACTGCCTCGGCAAACAGCGCGACCGCTGCGGCCAACGCGGTGGCAGCGCTGCCGTACAACTTCTCGACCACGACGACCGACGCCGATCCTGGCGCCGGCATCTTCCGGCTCAACAACGCGGCTCCCGGCTCGGCAACCGCTGCCTATATCGACAATGTCGACAGTGACGGCGTGACGGCGACCGGCGTGCTCGATACATGGGACGACAGCACGACAGCGGTGCGCGGTGTCCTGACGATCCGGTCAAAGACGAACGCAGCGATCCGCCACAGCTACAACGTCACCGGCTCTGTGGTGGACGGTAGCGGCTATCGCAAGTTGACGCTGGCATATGTCGGCGGATCTGGCACGCTGGCCAACGGCGCAGCCCATTGGCTCATCTTCGAAAGGACGGGTGACGCCGGCGAGGTAACGTTGACTGGTACCCAGACGCTCAGCAACAAGACACTGACTAGCCCCATCATCAACGGAACCCTGAATGCACAGGGCGCTATCGTGGCCATCAACACGAGCGCGTCAGTAGGAGCAGCCCCTACGTTGGAACTCTACCGGGACGCCGTGATTACCGGGAACACCGGTATCATCCGCTTCCCAGGGAAGAACGCCGCCGGAACAAAGGTCAATTACGGCGACATCGTTGCGTCGATCATGAACAACGGGGTGGGGGTGGAATCCAGCGTACTGGATTTCCGCACCTATTGGGCCGGTGCTTATGCGGTCAAGTTCACCATCGGCTCCGGTTTCTGGATGAACGGTGCGGCCGGTGGCGACCCAGGCACAGGAAAGATCAATGCGACCGAACTGCAGCAGAACGGGGTGCCAGTCGCGACGGCTATCGCCACCTCGCAGGGAGTTGCCAAAGCCTGGGTGAACTTCAATGGCACCGGCACTGTCGCCATCAATGACAGTTTCAACGTGTCCTCGATCACCGACAACGGAGTTGGCAACTACACAGTCAACTTCGCAACAGCATTGGCCAATGCCAACTACGCCGCGGTTGGCATGGCCAGTGGCAACCTCAGGGATGTGAACTATAGCGGCGGCACTAAGACAACCACAGCACTTGGCATTGTGGTGGGCGAGTCGAACGTTGGTGGTGTTGACACCGCATATGTAGGCATCATTGTCATGGGAGACTGATCATGAACAATCGTATTATTTTCCCATCACTTAATGGTGGGGTGTGTGTACTTATCCCCGCTGGCAAGAGTGGCATTCCTATCGAAGAGATTGCCCGCAAGGACGTCCCTGCTGGCGTCCCGTATCGCATCATCAATGTGACCGATCTGCCCGAAGACCGCTCTGAGCGAGAGCTATGGTCGGCAGACTTCGCCAAACCAGACGGGCACGGGATCGGTTCTGAAGCATGGTTCGCAGAACAGGAGGCAGGGCAGTGAGCGTCATTACTATCCGACCGGCGCCACCACCAGCAATCGACGACTACAGGAAGGCGATCGAAACGCTCCTGGACGGTGAAGCCCGGACACGTAGCTATGACAGCGCGATATCAATCGCCACGTACATGGGTAGCACGAATGCCCAATGGGCCTTGGAGGCGGGGGCTTTTGTCGCTTGGCGAGACGCTATCTGGGCCTATGCTTACAGTGAACTCGAAAAGGCATCCAACGGCCAGCGTTCTCGGCCGGCCGTCTCGGAGTTCCTAGCCGAATTGCCGTTGATCAACTGGCCGGCCTAGGCCGCTTTCGGTACCACGCGTCCCATCGGGACCAAAGGCGATGCACGCGTTCATACCCTCGCAGCTTCATCAACCGATCGATATCCTTTTCTGCCTGCGTAAAGTTGTGCTCGATAGCAAATAGGCGGACGTCATAGTGCCCGAAATCAAAGCCAGCGAGGATATCGGGCTCGCTGCCTTCGGTGTCGATACTTATGAAATCGATCCGTTTCGGGGCGTTGTAGCGGGCAAGCAGGTCATTCAGACTGATAGTTGTCTGAGTCACCCTCGAATGGTTCGCGCGGCGAGGCGCATGGCTGTCCCCTCCTGCGTACTGCTGCATCGTGGACAACTCGGGTGCGTTTGGGACAAACAGCATCTCCACTTCAACGCCGGAAGTTTTCCCGACGGGCTGCATGCAGAGAGGAGATCTGCGCCGGCTGGTGATGCGTTCTTCCAGCGCCGGATTAGGCTCTGCCAAGATGCCAGACCAGCCTATCTGTTCAAGCATGAGGGTATTGGAATGGGCAACCCCATCATAAGCGCCGACCTCTACAAAGAATCCGTCAGTTCTATCTCCCACCTCCGACAGCGCCCAGAGGTCTTGCTGGAGTTGCGAATAGCTTTTGCGTTCCCCCTGGCCTCGGACGAACGCTGGTGGGAATGCTGATCTGATAAGGTTGCTTAATCGCATAGGGACCCCAGCGGAATAGACAGGGCAGCTTTAGACTATCGGCAGCCACTTTCAAACCGTCTTCGAAATTCGCAGCCTTCCCCGTATCCTGCGGGAACAACAGCACAGCCCCAAGCGCCGCTTTCGCTCGTATGATGCCGAACTGGGTGATAGCTGGGCAGCGCCTATAGCCGACAGTGTTCGCGTTTATTGTCAATTTGCCACGTGTCTTGTCGCAGTAAACCTCAGAGTTTCGTGGCCACTATTCCCAGATCGGGAAGGTTCGGATCGTTGGAGAAGTGGCGATCGATCTTAAATCCGAGTGCCTCAACCATCCTCAAGAAGTCTGTCACATCGTCGGTGATGTTGTAGTGGCCAATGTCGGGTGTCGGCCCGTGGTTCATCTCGGACCAGAACAGAAGCCTGCAGCCAGGGGCAGCATATCGGGCAATATTCGAGACGATAAAAGGCCATTTTGGAGAATGGTCGATGCAATTGCGGACGTAGATCAACCCGTCAATGGCACGTTCCATCTCCGCGATCGGCTTTGCCGCATCGGTGGAAAACAGTCGGCCACCCTCGAATACGTCGAAGCCAAAATGTCGACGCTGATACTCGACGATTTTCGCGCCCGTCGGCTCGATGATGTAGGGCGGGATGGTCGGAGCGAATCCGTAGATCATTGGGCCGCAACTGGGGCCGATCTCAAGGTTCTGACGGTCCCTGGCGTGAAGGCAGAGCGCATCGAATTCGGCCTCGTGCCCCTGAAAGAAGTAGCTCTTGAGGGTTGCGACGATGTGGGATCGGTCAGACTTGAGCGAGGTCAGGTAATCGCTAAATGCCTCGCCCTCCATCCATTGCCGAGTGAAGTTGAACTCATAGACCTGGGAGTTTTCCCAGGTTTTCGGCATGGGATTTTTGCCCCTCAGTAACTGTCGCAGGCTCGGCATTTCGAAAATCCCCATCAGGTAATGGCGACCTACCACTTCTTTTGTTCTTCGAAAAGCGAGTAGAACCACTTTCAAGCGTCTGCGAACTTAGCCTGAGTAGTCCGGACCTGCAGGAACGTAGGTAACATCCCACCATGGACCGCAACGCCGCGCGGGCGCTAACGCTCGTCCTGAAACATGAGGGGGCTGGTCGGATCATCCGGCCGATCCTGGCAGCGCCACCATGAAGGGGTGACGCTGGCGAACGTCCGCCGCGACGTGAGCCCGGGCGATCACCCATATCTGGTGGCGTTAGAGATCGAGCTCGATCTATCCGCACAAGCGGTCGGCGCGATTTGCGTTGCGGCCGGCAAGATCACCTCGGCGCCATGCATTCGCATTGCCTGCCACGTGCTCCGGCACCTGGCCTGGCGTGCGCATTCAACTGTGGCCGGAGCGGTCAGGCCGACTTGTGCCTGCCGCGAAATACCGACCAGGCAATCAGGCCGGCCCCGATCAGGCTTGCACCCCAGGCGATCAGCGCCGGCATCATCGGACTGCCGAAACATCCATAGAGGCCGATGTAATCCATCTGGTAGCAATGTCTGGCCGGGCTTTCGTTGTCAAAGCTGTAGGTTCGCGTGAACATTCCGTTGAAGAACAGGAACACGCCGGCGATGAGGATCACCCACTTCATTCAGCCCTCCCTCCCGTTGATGCTGGCAGATTGAACGACTTCATCATCAAAGGAAATCACCAGTGGCCGCAATCTACACCGGCGCTCGTCCTGAAACGTGAGGGGGGCTGATCGCACCGTGATCCGGATGCCATGGCTGCTAGCTAGTAGCCGGCCAGCCAGAAGAGCCGCTAGCCGCACCGAACGCCACGGCGATGTAGAACAGGTCAGTCCATTGCGGTCCTGGAACGTCGCTCAGATGGTCGACAGGTGCCATGTGCTCGACGCGTGAGCCCCCTGAGCCACGGAGATATAGAGCGCGTCTTTCAAGGTCATTGTCGCTGCGGGACGACTTCAGATCGGCCGTCATATTCGCCTCCCAAGAAGATTGCTTAACTCCTTGGACGGCTGACCGTTCCATGCCAGTGCGGGGCAGTCTGGCGCCTGGCCGCCCCCGGTGGAGGAAGAGGGATGGCCCCGCTCACTGCTGCGGGGCCCATCAGGACTACGCGGCGTCCGAGACGTCCGACATTTGGTCGAAAATGCCATCCGGAAGGCCGAGGGCTCGCGCAATGCGGTCCCGGTATCCCTTTTCGAAGCGATGTCCGGCCTCGATGCTTTCGACTTCATCAACCGTAAGCCCGCTTGTTACAGCGACGGCGCCGATCGAATAGCCCAAATATTGGCGGTAAGCCTGGATGGCGGGCGTTCCATTTGCAATTGCTGACAGAACTTGCGCCGGCAGCGCGAAGGGCGTTGCAATAGACATTTAGCCTCCAAATTTTGAGTACAGCGCTGGCGGTTGTTTGAAATGCGTCAGCGCTGATTGAGATGGCATGCCGGAAAAGCCGGCAACCGAAAGCGTCACTCCCGAAACGGTGAGAGGCGCAATCGCAATATGGTGCCTGGCCCCGAAGTGATCAAGCCATTCCGCCGATGTCAGATCGTCGGACGAACGCGACGTCGCGTCACCGCGCCTGCTGGCTGCTCAAACCAATCCCAACCGAAGGAATTTTTCATGGACCGCAATTTCGCGCGGGCGCTAACGCTCGTCCTGAAGCATGAAGGCGGCTGGTCGGATCATCCGGCCGATCCTGGCGGCGCCACCATGAAGGGGGTGACGCTGGCGAATTTCCGCCGCTACGTGAAGGCGGATGCAACCAAGGACGATCTGCGCGGGATCACCGACGCGCAGCTGGCCACCGTCTACCGGCGTTTCTACTGGGACGCCGTGCATGGCGCCGAGCTGCCCGACGGCGTCGATCATGCCGTCTTCGACTTCGCCGTGAACAGCGGGCCGGGCAGGGCGGCCAGATATCTGCAAGGCGTCGTCGGTGCCGTCCAGGACGGACGGATCGGCCCGGCGACGCTGAACGCTGTCAGCGCCATGATGCACGCCACCGTCATCAACGACCTGTGCGACAGGCGCATGGCCTTCCTGCGCGGCCTCGCCACCTGGCCGACATTCGGCAAGGGCTGGACGGCCCGTGTCTCCGCCGTTCGGTCGGCGGCGCTGAAGCTGGCCGTGCCCAACGCGCCTGAACACGCGCCGCCGTCACCCGCGCCGGTGGGGCACCCAGTGGACGTCAAGCAACCGACCGCCCCCACCAGGAGCGGCCTGGCTTCATTCCTGCAACTCATCACCAGGGCGATCGCCGCCTGGTTCATCAGAGGACACCGACCATGGCACCGATAATCCGCATCCTGCTGCGTTATGTCTCGCTTCCCCTGCTGGCGCTCGGCCTGATCCTGCCCGAGGAACAGCAGGCGCTCGTCGCCGATCCGCAGCTTGTCGAATGGCTGGGCACCGGCCTTGGCCTCGTCGCCTCGATGGTCGCCGAGGGCTGGTACTGGGGCGCGCGCCGCTTCGGATGGACGAAATGACCGATCGCGCCGTCACATCAGGCGAGGCGCTGACTGTCATGGGCTCCATGCTGGGGCTGGTCGTTGCCGTCGTCATCCTGCTCGCAATGCATGCCACGCGGCAGCGCTGGGGAAGGGGCGGCTCATGACCGGCTTCCTGCTCTCCAACCCGACGCTTCTGGCGGTCATGGGCGGCCTTTTGGCCGCACTGGTCGCTTTCCTCAAAGGCAACAGCCGCGGCGCCCGCCGTGAGCGCGACCGGCAGGCCAGGGCCGAGCAGAAGGCGAGGGACATCGCCTGCGAGGTGCAGTCGGACATTGGCGCCATGTCTCCCGACCAGCTGCGCGCCGAGCTCGCCAGAAGGACACGACAATGAGGGCGCGGCCAGAACCACACGACCATGAGGAAACGGCAATGAGGACACGACAATGAAGCGCCGGCTGCTCGACCTGATCACCCGCATCCTGCTTCTGATCGTCGTGCTGACGGGCGCTGCCGCCTGCACCGCCGCGCGCGGCAGCATCTGCCTGGGTCCAGACCTCCGCTATCGGCAACAGGTCTATGACGCCATGAACGAAGCCGAGGCAGCGCGCCACCTGGCCGCCCTCAAGCTGCGCGAACAGCTCTGCCCGAGGTCGAGATGATCATCCAGGCCACGCTTCTCACCATCAACGACGTGCTGCTGATCGGCTTCGGTCTGTCGATCGGCTGGCTGGCGGTGGCCGGCTGGCGGCGGGGGGCACCGACATGAACGAACGGAACACGGAAATCGACGGCGACCTGCGGTCCCGGCTGGTGGCGCTCGAGCATCAGGGCGCCAGCCGCGACCAGCGCCTGGCGGCACTCGAAGCCCGGCAGCGCCAGAGCGATATCGCCGAGGCACGCAAGGACGAACAGTTCAAGCACATGGACATGCGGTTTTCGACGCTCGACGCCAAGATCGACGGTGTCAGCGGCACGCTCAACTGGATCGCCAAGCTGGTCATCAGCGGCATCATCCTCGCCATCGTCGCCTTCATGATGGGCGGTGGCTTCAAGCTGCCCTGATCATGGACCGAAAGCCGACGTTCCTTGAGCCCCGCTGCCTGGAGGCGGCGAGTTTTTTCTGTGCAAGCTGGCGCGGGTGCTCATGGCCCGCAGGCCGGGGCATTGGTGAATTCAACGGCGACACCGAAGCCTGGAGCCGCAGCGTCGCATCTGCCGTTGACGATCGTATTGCCTGTCGAGCCGGTGAAGATGTTTGCCTCATAGATGTGCACGGCGCGCGTGTTGACGACGTCAGATGCGCGAGCGTCGATGGAGTTGCCACGGACAGTTCCGCTCGACATGAACATTTGAACACCAGTAACGTTGCCATCGGTGTAGTGCTCAACGGCGACGATGTTGTCGGCTATGGTCACATTGTTAGACCATCGAGCGCTGATACCAAAAGCAGTGTGGCCCGCCGATGTCGTGCTCACCGCGTTGTTGGTAATTGTTGCATGATTTACGTTTCTGGCGACTATTGCGATAGGATTGCCAAAGCTTCCCGGATTTTGGCGATGAACAACCATTCCTGAAAATGTGCTGTAGTCCGCCATCTCCACCGCAGCCTGATTGCCTGAAATTGCCGAGTTGATGGTAGCTGCTTGGGTGTACAACGTGGCGCTTCGGCCCGAAGCGCTGCTGACGATCGTGGCGCCGGCGCCCATCAACGTCTGGCCGGTCTGAAGTCGAACCGGGGCATTGGTGTCGAATGTGCCGGACAATATGACATGGCTGTTGGCGCCTGCGCCGGCCACTGCGCCGGCAAGATCTGCGCCAGTCGTCGTGCTGCTGCTGATCACCGAAAGCGAGCGACCGTCCGCCGTTTGCGTAGCCAGCTCTGCTGGTCCACCTGTCACCTGGGTGACGACATCGAGGTCCCGAACCACTCGTTCGGTCATCCGCGATTCCTGGGCGGTCAGGTGACCGCTTCTGCCGGCTGGACCAAGGGGGATGCGAAGGCGGGCAATGGCCGACGCTTCGGTGCCTCTGACATTGTCGTGCTGCAGCTCGGCCCCGACCGTCAATCTGGTACCTTCGGCCATACCGATGAGATCCGACAGGCCGTCGAAGCTGACCTCGAGGCGGCCGCGCGGGCCTGCTATAGCCTCGTCGACCTTGTCGCTGTCGAAATAGAAGCCACCGGCATAGGCGCGGATTTGGGTGGCGTCGCTCGGGTCAAGAATGGGCAGACGCCAGCCTATCTCGCCATCGAAGCCGGCGAGGGCATGCTCTTCCGTGCCCTGAATCCAGATGTTGGTACCGAAAATCGATGCGGTGGCGGCTTGGCCTGTGTCGCGGGTGCGCTGCCCGATCGGCAGGTAACCATTGAGGCGCAGCTCGAAGTCGGCATTGAGTGCCTCGATGCCGAGGGTCAGCTGTCGAAACGTGTTGTCGTGAACCGACCGGCGAACGTCGAAGTAGCCGTACCCACCAATGTTCCAGCCCTTGTCGAGCATGTGGCGAAGACCGACGCCAAAATTACCTTCGCGATTGGAGTTGTCGTCGAAACGCGCTCGGACGTCGGCGAACAAAAGCGAGGCGTCATTCTGCCACAGCGGCGCGAACAATGCGGCGTCGCCCAGCGTACGGGCCGAGCTCACTCGACCTTCAATCTCCAGATGCGCGCCCCATTTCGTTGCGAAGTCCGAGGCGAGGGCAAAGGGCATTGCAAAAAGCCATGCACCTGTCGCCAGTACCAGCCAGATGCCCCCATTCGTTCGATGCAAGTCCCCCACTGGTAGCTCCCGGCAGACGTTTCCCAAGTCGGCCGTCTACCCAGAGGACGCTTCGGAAAAAATACGTCACATGCCGTATTTCGGCAGTGCTCGCCGTAGAGCGGGTCTTTGGTCGCCTTAAATCGGGTGCGGTTCGGCGAAGCTGGCGAACGGCCCCACAGATCTGCGCCCGACACCGGAAACATGTTATGCTGGCGCCACTGACCTCCCAGGAGCCCCGCTGCCGCAAAGCAGCGGGGCCTTTTTTCGTTTTCGTTCATGCAGGCCGCGAGACTATCCCTCTCTCAGGCAGTTCCTGTTAATGGAAACCGACACCAGGGAGATCACGTTCCCCAGCTCGTCGGTCCGGGCGATGCCGCCGATGTCGAAACCGCATTGCGTCGCGGATTCGTAGCGGTTCTCCGCGTCGCGAAAATTGTAGTAGACCGCGCATCCCCTGTCGTCGCAGCGCGTCAGATTGTCGATCGGCCTCGACAGGCGCACGTTGAAATAGTCGCTCAGGGCGCGCCTTGTGCAGGGTTCCAGCGCCTCGGTGCAGGATGCGGCCAGCGCGATGGGTATCTCGATATTCAGGCTGCAGAAGCGGTGCGAAGCCGAAAAGCTTGTGCCCGGCATGGCGACCCTTGCCTTGATCAGGCAAAGCTCGCGCAGATGCTGGGAGTATCCGGTAGAATCGGTCGGGAATTCAAATGCCTGCGCTGCCTGACAAGGCAGGGCGAGCAGCACTGCAGCTGCAATCAGGCTGCGCAGATGCGGTCGCCGCCGTCGCGGATGTCTGATGTCGGCCAGATCAGTCACGGCTTCCCCGCCGCTCGTCTCGCATTCGAACACATTAGGCTTCAGCCCCCCTGCCGATCGCCGGAATGCCCCCAGGGACGTCCCCGGAACACTGAAAAGCATAGCTGCTGTCGGCGGGCGGGCAAGGGGGCGCATCGGGACCCGCACGACTCATGTTATGCTCTGTGCGTGAACCTCTCCCATCCTGCCCCGCTGCCGAAAGGCGCGGGGCTTTTGTCGAGAGCGCAAAGTCGCCAGCGCAAACAAGTACGGCCCGCCTGGACGTCGCCAGGTCGGGCCGTTCGTTGCGTAGCATGGGTTGGCGGGGCAGCCGACGCAACACTCATTCGTCGATGTAAGGCGTTGCGCCGGCGATCAACCCCACCTTGCCAATGCTTGATATTACTTGAGGCAGCGGCCGGCCGACAGTCAGCTGGATGGCGTAGCTCGATGGAGCGGGTTTTGGGGTGGCCCCGCCTCGATGCATCTGCGCGAGGCGGGCAACGGCACGGCTGTCACGACCTAGAAGCCGAAGCTCGCGCCGAGCCGCACGACATGGAGGTTGGTGTCGAAGTCGTAGCGGTAGGCGTCGCCAGATCCGAACGATCCCCTGTTGTCCTGGAGGTCGACATAAAGATATTCGGCGCGAAGCGACCAGTTGTCGGAAAGCGCATATTGTGCGCCGGCGCCTATGGTCCAGCCGGCGACGACATCGTCGGCGACGGCGTGGTTGCCTGGGCTGAAATCGTTGTCGTCATAGCTGCTCCTGACGTGGCCGAAGGCGAGGCCGCCGGTGACGAAGGGCAGGAGGCGGTCGACCGAATAGCCCAGGCGGGCGCGGGCCGTGCCGAACCAGTCGATGCGGGTCGAGAAGCTCTCATTGGAGCCCGGGATCATCGAGTTGGCGACGGTGGCGTCGATGTCGGTCCCGGTGATATCAAGCTCGACGCCATAGACCCATCGGCCGGATTGCCAGTTGTAGCCGGCGTGGACGCCGCCGAGGAAACCGTCCGAATCGAATCTGAATTCGGTGTCGCCGAAATTCGAGAAGGAATAGTCGTCCAGTTCGGTGACGGTGGTTCGGGCCCCGCCATAACCGAGATGGACGCCGGCATAGCCGCCGGCCCAGACAAACCCTGGCGCGGAGGCCGCGTCGGCGGCCCTGGCCGGCAGGCAGGCGGCAAAAGGCAGCGAGCCCGTCAGCAGCATCAGAACTGACGCCTGGCGGATGAATCTTGTCGTGGTCATGGCTTTCCCTGTTTTTGGCGACTGCAGAACGAACAGGGCAGCGTTCGTGGTGATAAAGGGCTGTCTACTGCAGCTTATGGTGGTGTGCAAGCGCCCCAAGCAACTTTGGCGCGGCGTGTTCTCCTGTCTGGCTGGCTTTATCAGGCGCGTTGCGGCAGAGTTGGAGCATGTGCGGCCGTGTCTTTGTCAGATCGACCCTTGCCGAGATGGTGCGCGGCTTCAGCTTTGCCGACCCCGGTGACGTCGGCGCGCTCGACAACAGCTTTCCCCGCTACAACGGCGCCCCGAGCCTGGTCTATCCGGTCATCGTGCAGGACGAAGCCCAGAAGGGCAGCGCGATGTTCGTCCAGGCGAAATGGGGGCTGGTGCCGTCCTGGCAGAAGGAGGCCGGCACGGGCCGTCCGCCGCCGGTCAACGCCCGCTCGGAAACCATCGCCACAAACGGCCTGTTCAAGCGCGCCTATGCCTCCCGGCGCTGCCTGGTGCCGATCGACGGCTATTTCGAGTGGCACGACATTCACGGCACCGGCAAGGACAAGCAGCCTTACGCCATTGCGATGAAGGACGGTTCACCCTTCGCGCTCGCCGGCATCGTCGATCTCTGGCGCAACCCAGAGACCGGCGAGCTTCTGCGCAGCTTCGCCATCGTCACCTGTTCCCCCAACGAACTGATGGCCACCATCCACGACCGCATGCCGGTCATCCTGGCACCAGTGGATTACCAGAGATGGATCGGCCCGGATGCCGATCCGGCCGAGCTGATGAAGCCGTTCCCCGCCGGGCTGATGACGATGTGGAAGATCGGCCGCAAGGTCGGCTCGCCGAGGAACGACACGCCTGACATTCTCGATCCCGCAGAGCCGTAGCCGCCCGGAACGCGCGCATCATCTTGATGGCGGGCGGCGCCTTCACGCTGACCAGGTCATCCCGCAGGCGCCGGCAACATGCTGGCGCCACTGACCTCCCAGGGCTGGCGAGGCCTTTTTTGTGCGCGCAAACAGGAGCCCCGAGGCCGGGGTTTGCGATCGCTCTCGCGCGCTAGAACCTGTAGCTCGCGCCGAGCCGCACGGCATGGATGTTGTTGTCGAAATCGTATCTGTAGCGGTCATTTCCATCCAGCAATGATCCCTGGCTGTCGTTGAGGTCGACAAACAGATACTCGGCACGGACGGACCAATTGTCTGTCAGGGCGTATTGCGCGCCTGCACCTATGGTCCAGCCACCCACAACTTCGTCCGCAACGGCATGATTGTTCTGGCTAGGGTCGTTGTCGTCGTAACTGCTTCTGATGTGGCCCATGGCGGCACCACCGGTCACGAACGGCAGGAAACGGTCGATCGAGTATCCTAGACGGACACGAGCGGTGCTGAACCAGTCGATCTTGGTCGAGAAGCTTTCGTTGGACATCGGCATCATGGAATTGGCGACGGTTTTGTCTATATTTGCGCCGGTGAAGTCAAACTCCACGCCATATACCAATTGACCCGACTGCCAGTTGTATCCAGCGTGCACGCCGCCAAGGAAGCCGTTAGAGTTGAATTTGAACTGCGTGTCGCCGAACGCCGAGAAGGAATAGTCATCCAGCTCTGTGACCGTGGTTCGGTCGCCGCCATAGCCGAGGTGGACGCCGGCATAGCCGCCAGTCCAGACAAACCCTGCGGGAGGGGCGGAGAGGGCGTCAGAAGCGGCTGCCGGCAAGCTGGCCGCGAGCGCCAAAGAACTCGCAAAAAGTGTCACAAAGGACGCCTTGCGAATAGACTTGATTATGGTGGGGTTCATGGCTTGCCCTCATTCACGACTCAAGTCGAGCGAACAGGGCAGCGTTCACGATACAGCGTGCGGTTATCATGAGTCATGATCAGGGGCAAGGTGGTTGACTATTCAGCCAGCGGTCGGGGCAGCCAGGATCGACGGCGTCAGCGGCACGCTCAACTGGATCGCCAAGCTGGTCATCAGCGGCATCATCCTGGCCATCGCCTTCATGATGGGCGGGGGCTTCAAGCTGCCGTGACAGCGGTATCGCTCTTGTTCAGCGATATTTGACAGCTAGACGGCGCCCCGCCGCGGCAAGGTCGCGGGGCTTTCGTCGTTTCGGCCGATCTTGCGGATGCGGCTTTGTGCGGCCCGTGCTATTTTAGCGATCCTGCAAGGAGCGTGCGCAATGCGATCATTCGTCCTGCTGACAGCTTCCATCGTCTTCGCATTGATCACCCTGACGCCGGGCCTTGCAACAGCGGAGAAGAAACTCGACAGCTGCAAGAGCGACCGGGCACGGTTATGCCCCGGTTTGGCAAGGCATGAATGCAAACTCGGGCGGTACGTCGATCAACTCTCTACGATGTGCAGGGCCGTTATCGAGCCTGAAATGAAGGCAAAGGGAAAGGTGCCGAAGCAGCGGGAGGCAAAAGGAAAGGCGCCGAAACAGCGCGAGGCGAAGGGTGACGGTGCGTGCGCGGCCGATAGGGCCCGTTTATGCGGATCATCCAAGGGTGGCGCCGATTGCAGGCTTGGCAAGATGATCAATGAACTGAGCCCCAGATGCCGGGCAACAGTGCAGCAGAGGCAGGCAACCCGTTAGGCGTGGCCGATTTCCGTCGTCGGTGACCTGCTGGATCGGGATTCGCCATCTGAACATTCTTGGCTGGCCATCTTTGGGCAGGCGCGTCGATCCCGCCGGCTTCGGCCGGCGGGCCTTTGCGTTCAGCAGCATCGCTCGAGACTATTCGCCGTTGTCGTGAACGATCCCCGGCTGTCCTGGAGGTCGACATAGAGATACTCGGCGCGAAGCGACCAGTTGTCGGTGGGGGCATATTGCGCGCCGGCGCGTATGGTCCAGCCGGCGACTCAGAAAACGATCTGTTTGATCTGGATCAGGGCTTTCTGGGAACGAACGCGAGATATTGCGCCGTTCACCAGAGGGTCAAGTGATGCTCGAACATACGATTCAGGCGACGCGCATCGACGAGCACGGCAGCGTCGCGCGATGCAAGGACGCGGCGATCCGTCTCGATACTGACATGGATGGACGCGCCGACGCATTCAACCCGGCGGAGATGCTGCTGGCGTCGCTTGCCGCCTGCATGATCAAGGGCATCGAACGGGCGGCCCCGCTCCTGAAGTTCGCATTCCGGGGGGTTGAGGTCCACCTGCGCGGCGTGCGCGAGGACAGTCCGCCGCGGATGGTTTTGGTGGAGTACGAGATCATCGTCGATACCGACGAACACGACCGTCGGATCGAACTTCTGCATAAGAACGTCCGCAAATATGGCACGATCTTCAACACCCTGTCTTCGGCCACCGTGTTGTCTGGCCAGATGGTCCGGAAGCTTTGACAGGCGTGGAAGCCGCCAGGGACTCGGTACAAACAGCTCGGCCAGCCTGACCGCATGGCGGTCCATTGCGGCGGTATCGGAGGGCGGCAGATCGAGCCGCGCCGTCATGTCAGCGGCGAGCACGCGCCCGCTGGCCGCGAGGAGGTCGACCGTTTCCGTCTTGGCGACCGGCGTCGCCACCGCGAGCGCTTTCGCAGCAGCGATGTCCACCGGGATCACTGCCGCGGCGGCGTCGGCTTGGCAGTGTCTTTGAAAGGCGAGCGCAGGCGAGGTCATGGCTGCTCCGGAAGGGGCCTCGCGACGGGAGAGGGGGAGCGTCGCCGGGCGTTTCCGTCCGGCAGCGCGATGCACGGGTCAGCCCGCGCTGTATTCCATCGACTTGAACGAAAGATCCGCAGCCGAGGCGGGCGCATCCGATATCTTGCGGATATTGGCCCAGGTGTGCTTGTAGTTCGGCAGGATCAGCTCGTTCGTGCCGGCATTGACGATGTTGCCCTGCGCGCCATTCGGCGCCCCGAACACCATGAAGGTCTCCTTTCGCCGTGCAGTCGGCGTCGGATAGACCAGCGCCTGCGTCGCACCGACGTCGTTGAACACCTCGACCAGGTCGCCGGCCTTGACCCCCAGTTCGGCCATGTCGTCCGGATTGATCTCGATGAACGGGATCGGGAAGCGGTCGGAAACGAAGTCGTTCGCCTTGTCCAGGAACCAGTTCTGCCAGATCACGTTGGCGCGGCCATTGTTGATGAGAAACGCGAAGTTGTCCCTCTGGTAGGCCTTGCCCGGCGCCTGCAGCCCGCGCCATTCGCCGCCGCAGAACAGCGCCTTGCCGTCCTCGCGGCCGTGACGCGTGAACTTGCCGTCGGTGTAGAGCCGCTTGGTCCCGACCAACTGGCCGTTCTCGAAGCCGACCACAGGCTCCTGCACGCCGTTGTTGCCCATGGCCCGCAGGCGGTCATACGTCACCTCCGGATTGCCGGAGTTGTAGCCGTCCATGAAGGCATCTTCCTCGGTCTTCCAGTCGTAGCCCTTGAACTGGTCGGCATAGGCGTCGCGACCCTCCTCGCGCAAGACCCGCTCCAGGTTCTGGGCGATTGCGGCTGCGATCAGGCAGTCCGGCTTGGCATTGCCCGGACCGTCCATGTATTTCTCGACCAGACGCAGCCTGCGCTCGCCGTTCATGGAGGTCAGGTTCATCTCGCCCGACTCCACCGCCGGCAGGATGACGTGCGCGGCCTGGCCGATCTGGCTGTGGATGATGTCCACGTTGACCGAGAACAAGCCTCCCGCGTTGATCGCGCCAACGATGGCGTCTACCAGTTCCTCGCGGCTGGACCCCGCATGGGCGTCCATGGCGTCCTTCACCATGTTGGTACGGCGGTTGTATTCGCGCTTGAACTCGGTCGCGTTGAGCGTGGTCTTGTAGTGGTCGTTGGCCCAGATGTGATGCACCTTGCCCTGGCCGCCGATGATGAGCTGATCGACATAAGGCGCTGGCCGGCCGACATGTGCGTCGGAGGGCCGGAAGTAGCCTTCCTGATGACCGCCGAGACGGCACACGCCACCGCCCTCTCGGCCGATGTTGCCGGTTGCGAGCCCGATGTTCACCAGCGCGCCGATGACGCGGTAGTTGTCGTTGCCCCAGATGATACCCTTTTCGTAACCGGTGGTGCATTTGCGGCGCGAGCCGTCGTCCTTTGGCTTGGCGATCCACTCGGCAGCCTTGACGATGTCGGCTTCGGACAGGCCGGTGATCGACGCGCCTTCGGCGAGCGACATCTTGCACTTGGCGCGCGCCATCTCGAACGAGCCCAGAGCGGCAGGGTGCGCCTCGTCCAGCGGCACCGCGACGTCGCCCTGGAGGGTCGATGCCGCGATGAAGTCACTGTCCACCCATCCCTGGTCGGCGATGTAGGTGAAGAGCGTATTGAACAGCGCCAGGTCGGTGCCGGTCTTGATCGCCAGGTGCAGCACATTGTCGGCGCCGGCCTCCACTTCGCAGGCATTGGCGGTCACTGTGCGGCGCGGATCGACGATGATCACCTTCGCCCCGTTGCGCATGCCCGGCACCATGTGATTCAGGAACAGGTTGGTCTGGCATTCGAGCGGGTTGGTGCCGACCAGCATGATCGTGTCGGTCAGCGTGTAGTCCTCGTACGCGTAGTTCAGCTCGTCGACACCCATGTCGCGGGTCGAGTGAACCTCGGAATTGTAGGCCGGCCGGTTGTGGATGCGGCAGTTCTTGACCTTCATCGAGCCGAAATAGAGCTTTCCCGTGCCCCAGGTGTTCTCGTAACCGCCGGCCGAACCGCCATGGTCGAACATCGAGACGAACAGGTCGTCCTCATCGTCCTTGTCGATGACGCGCGTGGTGACGCGGGCGACCAGATCGAGCGCGTCGGCCCAGCTCGTCGGCTGCCAGGTGCCGTAGCGCCAGACCATCGGCTCCGACAGACGCTGCTGCTGCGTACCCGTCTTGTCGGAGCGGCGGTTCTCGGCCATGCGGGCGCCGCGCACGGAGCCCAGGCCGGAATTCACGACGCAGCCCCTGTCCGGCTTGATGACGAGATGGACGTCCTTCCCGTCCTGCTTGACGATGTTGTACATCGACGGCGCGTACCAGGCCTCGGTCTCCGCCGGCTGCTGCTCGGCGAGGTTCACGCCGAAGGCGTTGGCGGCGGCGTCGGTGCCGCCCTGCTTGTTCACCGGCCAGGTGTAGGCGTGGTAGCCGCAGCCGACGATGCAATAGTGGCAAGTGACGTTATGCTTCTTCGCGTCCGCCGGGATGATCGGCAGGCGGTCGATGTTTCGCTTGTAAGCCATGGTTCCCTCCCTCAGAGCACGTTCGACAGGCGGCCGTAGAGAAGTTCGTCCACGCCTTCGGCGTAGATGTCGCCCTTCTCGTCCACCCTCAGCGCATATTGCGGAAGGTTCTGCGTTGCCTGGCCCCAGATCTGCTGGCCGCCGGCCTCGCAGTCGAAGCGGGAGTAATGGCCGGGGCAGTTCAGCGTGCGGTCGGCAGCAACGTAATTCAGTGGAAAGCCCTTATGCGGGCAGATCGTCGAGAAGCCGACAATGTCGCCATCCGGTCCCGCGCCGCCTTCGACGCGCGTGCCGAGCTTGAGCAGCACGCCAGGGGCGTTCTCGTCCGGATAGGCGACGTCCAGGGGTTCGTTCGGCTTGAGGTCGGCGACATTGCCGAGGCGGTTCAAGGGATAGTCGACCCGCGCAAGCGCTGCGGCCTTTGCAGGCGCCGCTGGAAGCGCGACGGCGGTGGCGGTAGCGGCAGCGGCAATCGCGCCACCCCGCAGAAACTGACGGCGACCGACATCGACCAACTTGTCGCAACGATCCATTGTTTTCCTCCCTGGTTCGCGACTGGGTACGCATTGCGTGCAGCAAGGAGCATGCCAGCTGCCGTTCGCCACCCCGACGCCGCAGTTGCAGGAACCTTGCAAATGCCGTCGATCGCGATGTCCGGAATTCCGGACATGCTGCGCCGCCGAAGGTCCGGAAACCCGGACGGCCGAAAGTGCGGGATTTCCGGTCGATTTTGACGGCGTGCGGCGCTAGTCTATCCGGCAGGGAGGATTTCGCGTCTTGACCGCACGGTACCCAGCCGCGAGCCAGGTACTCACGCGCCGTTCGGCCATCGCGCTGTGCGGCTCGGCGGCGGCGTCGGTCGCGTTCGCGCCGGGCCTCGCCTCCGCGAAGGACGAGGGGTTCAGGTTCGGCCTGACGCCCGTCTTCCTCTCGAACGATCTCGAACTGCTCGCTGCCCTTCGCGCGTATCTGTCCGAGGCGACCGGACATCCCGTGGAACTGGTCAGCCGCCGGACTTACCAGGAGATCACCGCACTGCTCGTCGCGGGCCAGCTCCACGCGGCATGGATCTGCGGCTATCCGTACGTCCAGTTCAAGTCGGAGCTCGATCTCGTCGCCACCCCGTCCTGGCATGGCAAGCCGCTCTACCAGTCCTACCTGATCGCCGCCCCTGACAGGCCCGCAAACCAATGGCAAGACCTGAAAGGAGACATCCACGCCTTCTCGGATCCGGACTCCAATTCCGGCTTCCTCGTCACCCGAGCGCTTCTGGCGGAGAACGGGCTGAAGCCCGAAGGTTTTTTCGCCCGCACCTTCTATACCTACGGTCATCGCAACGTGATCCGCGCCGTCGCCTCCGGGCTCGCCCAGTCCGGCAGCGTCGACGGCTATGTCTGGGATGTCATGCGCGAGATGGAGCCAGGCCTCGTCGGCCGCACACGAATCGTGCGCCGTTCCGAATGGCTCGGCTTTCCGCCGGTTGCGTCGCCGAAGGCCCTGGCAGGCGATCCCCGCATCGCGCGGCTCAAGCAGGCGCTGACGACGATGGATCGGCACGAGGAGGGCCGCAAGGTGCTGGCCTTGCTGAAACTCGACGGTTTCCTCGCCACCGAGCCAGCGCTGTTCGACACAATCGCGGCGAAGGTCGATGCGGTGAGGCGGTTCGGATGAGGTTCTTCGGCCGCCTGCGCACCATTCCAGTCTCCTATCGGGTGCCTATGCTGGTGGCGCTCCTGATGGTGGCGATCAGCGTGGTGATTTCCGAGCGCGTTCTCGACCGGCTGTCGCGCACCCAGGAATCCTTCCTCGACGGTCTCGCCGGCAGCTATCTCGACGGGCTGACCGCGGCGGTGCTGCCTGCGGTGCTGCGTGGCGACGTGTGGGAGGTCTTCGACGCGCTCGATCGCTCGCGAAAATCCTACGAGGCACTTTCGCCAATCGAGGCGGTGGTCACCGGTGCCGACGGCAAGGTTCTGGCGGCCACGGACCCGACCCGCATTCCCTCCTTCTCGGATCTGCCGGAAGCCTATGCCTCACGCTACGGTGCGAGCACGGTGACTTTCGACCGGGACTCCGCCACCGGCTTCGCTCACCGTGATCTCGTCTATCAGGGGCAGCCGGTCGGTGCGATCCACACCGCCTTCGACGCCTCCCACATTTTCGCCGAGCGCCGTGAGATCCTGGTGACGCTGCTCGTCACCAACGGAATCCTGGCGGCGGTGTTCGCCTTCGGCGGCTTCCTGCTGGTCCGCCGCATGATCGAACCGATGCGCGTGCTGGAGGATCACATGCGTGCCGCTGCGAACGGTGTCGCCGAGCCCATTCCGTCAGCCGAGTTTCCGGCGCGCGGCGGCGAGGTGGCGAGCCTCTTCAACGGCTACAACGCCCTCGTCCATGCCGAGCGCGAGCGCGCCAATTTCGCCATGCAGCTGGCAGAAGAGGAGAAGCTGGCCAGTCTCGGGCGGCTGGCCTCGGGCATGGCGCACGAGATCAACAATCCGCTGGGCGGCCTGTTCAACGCCATCGACACGCTGAAGACCCACGGCAGGACGCCCGGTGTGCGCGACACCTCCATCAGCCTGATCGAGCGGGGATTGCACGGCATAAGGGAAGTCGTCGAAGCGGCGCTTGCTACCTATCGGCCGGAGCGATCGGCCCGGCCGCTCAGCGCCGACGACCTCGAGGACGTCAAAGTGCTCATGAAGCCGGAACTGCGCAGGCGCAGGCAGCGGCTGGACTGGCAGGTCGACTGGCCTGCGGACGCCGCGGCAACGATCCCCGGCGGCCCGGTACGGCAAGCCGTGCTCAACCTTTTGCTCAATGCCAGCGCGGCGACGCCCGAGGGCGGCAGGATCGGTCTTAAGGTCGAGCGGACTGCGGACCGGTTGAAGATATCGGTCTCCGACGAAGGCCCCGGCATGCCCAGGGAATCGATCTCCATGCTGAGCGACGACGATCCCGGCCCCGCCGTCCGCGTCGGAAGAGGGCTAGGCTTGTGGATGGCCCGCCGGATGGTCGACGCCTGTGGAGGCAAGGCCACCGTAGAGCCAGCTCAGTCGTCGGGGTCGATCGTTACGCTTATCTTGCCGATCCGGGAGGAAGCAAAGCATGAAAACAGTCGTGCCGCCTGACCGCGCGCGTGTCGGGCTCGTCGAGGACGATCCCGTCATGGGCGGTTCCATTGTCCAGCGGCTGGAACTTGAGGGCTGGGAGGTGACCTGGTGGCAGACCGGGCGCGAGGCTGTCGCAGGGCTGGGTCGTGTTGCCGGCGCGCTCGATCTCGTGATCTGCGACATAAGGCTGCCGGATATGTCCGGCGAAGCTGTCTTCGAAGAGGCAGCGCGGCAGCCCAACGCGCCGCCCTTCCTGTTCGTTACCGGCTTCGCCGAGATTGACCAGGCCGTTCGCCTCATGCGCTCAGGCGCGGCCGACTTCATGACCAAGCCCTTCGCAATGGACGACTTTCTGAAACGCATCGCCACAGGCCGGCGGAGCGCCTGCTCCGGCATGCGGCTGAAGGAATATGTGCTTGGCCAGTCGCCGACGATCCAGCACGCCGAGGATCTCATCCATCGCTATGCCGTGCACGATCTGCCGGTGCTGATCACCGGCGAAACCGGGTCCGGCAAGGAGGTCGCGGCGCGGCTCCTGCACCAGATCTCCGCGCGGGCAGAGCAGCCCTTCGTCGCGGTGAACTGCGTCGCAATCCCAGCCGACCTCCTGGAGAGCGAAATCTTCGGCCACGAGAAGGGAGCATTCACCGGCGCCCACCAGCGCCACCTCGGATACGCCGAACGCGCGAAGGGCGGCACGCTCTTCCTCGACGAGATCGGCGACATGCCGGCCGCGCTGCAAGCCAAGCTGCTCCGGCTGATCGAAAGCGAGTCTTTCACGCGCCTCGGCGGCGAGACGCCGGTTCCCTTCCGCGCCCGCATCGTCGCCGCAACGCACAGAGACCTGGCGCCGGGTCAGGCGTCGGGATTCCGCGAGGACCTCTATTTCCGGCTCGCCGTGCTCCCTGTCGAGATTCCGCCATTGAGACAACGGCCCGAAGACATCGTCTGGCTGCTTGACCGCTTTCTCGAGAATGCGGTCGCGCGCTCCCACGCCCGCATCCGCGGCTTCAGCGCACTAACGGAGGAGGCAGCACTCGTCTATTTGTGGCCGGGCAACGTGCGCGAATTGCGCAACCGCGTCGACCGTGCGGTCGCACTCTCGGCTTCGGAATGGATCATGCCGGGCGATCTATTCCCCGACAGTCCGGGAAGGCGGCCCGTACCTGGTTTCCTTCCTCTCGCCGACGTCCGCGACGCAGCCGAACGGCGGCAGATCGAACGCGCGCTGGAACAGACCGACGGACAGGTCATCAAAGCTGCCGAATTGCTCGGCATCGGTCGTTCGACGCTTTGGGAGAAGATGACACGGCTGGGGGTGCGTATTTGATCAGCGTGATCGCGCCACGTGGCGTGGTCGGCAAGATCGAAACCGAGCGTTGAACTGAGATCGCTTTTCACGGGGACTTGGCGTCTTCGACGACATCCAACACAAATGTCGTGTTGCCCCGCGTGTGTCCGCCCATGTTCAAGGCTGTGACTGCAATTTCGCCCAGGCGAATTACGTCTCCTTCACGCAGGACGCGGTCGATCGTTGTTGGCGGATAGTAGCAAGCCTCATCCTTGCCATAGTGAAAGTGGCTCTTGCCGCCATCCAGCATGGCAGGGCCATCACCCTCCCTCATGGCAAACTTGCCGGCGCAGCATTGTGGGCTAACTCCAGCCTTTACGGGAGCAGCCTTCCGGTGCCGTCAACTTGTTGTCGTCGAACGGCGATCAGAAGTGATAATTGACGCCCAGCCGCGCGGTATGGAACTTGAAGTCGGCCAGGAAACCATCGCCGTTGCCTTCGCCAAAACGGGCTCTTCCAAGATCGACGAACAAGTGCTCGGCCTTGGCTGACCATTTGTCGTTGAAAGCCCACTCAAGGCCGCCGCCTGCGGTCCAGCCGGTCTTGGTATCGCTGCCGCACCAAACGTCGCCAGGACACCCGCCATCAAGTTCACCACTGACGCGACCGATGGCGACACCGGCTGAAACAAATGGCAGGACTGGACCGACCGCATACCCCAGACGAGCGCGCAGTGTCGCTGCCCAATCGACCCGGAACGTGCAGATATCCTCAACACCGCAGCCCCAGTCGTCGCCGCCGTCGCCTTTACCCGACATGCCCGCGCCCGAAACGTCACCCTCGACGCCAACGACCAAGTTGCCGAATTGCTTGTTGTAGCCAACTGTTAGGCCGCCGATGGCTCCCGAGTAGCCGATGTCATCGGAGTGTACGCCATCGAATGCGCTCGTATCACCGGTTCCGTATCCGACCATGCCGCCCATATAGACGCCCGACCAGTCAACCGCGGAGCCGTTCTGGCCAGCATCGGCTGTTTCGTTGGTGACAAGCAAAGCCGCGCCCAAGAGCAGTACGACCAGTCGTATTCTGATGTTTTGGCGAAAGGTGGAACTGTGGTCCATCTCTGATAGCCCCGACTAAAGCTCAAGTTGAGCGAACGGGGCAGCGTTCGCGATGCATTTTTGCGACTATCACGGGCGGCAACGCAAGACAAGACGGCTGATCTTCCGCCGTGGCGTCCCATCGGAACGTTCAAAACGCCCCCGCTGCCTGGAGGCAGGTGGCTTTTCCTGCGTTTGGGAGGAATGGCGGCGAAAGGCCGGCCAGCATCGGGCAGCATCGGCGGCCCGACATTGGTCTTGCGCGCCCGCTGAGCCGTGGACGCGCCTGCGCCGGCCAGCCCGTTGCTGGCATCCGACGACAGCTGGTCCTGGGCTAGTCGCGGCTTTCGCCGGTGTCCCGCTCAGCACGCACCCGGTCCGGCAGGCCGTCATGGTCGCCGAGCGGCCGCTTCGGTGCGTCGTGCCACCAGTCCTCGCGGATCGCCTTGCGCTCGAGATTGACCGGATAGATGATCCGGTTCTCGTCCTTGTTGGTTTCGCCGACCACCAGCAGGCGCACTTCGGCGTCGGTGTTGTTGAGGAAGCTGTGCGCCAGCCCGGTGCCGGCGGGGAAGCCGACGGAATCCCCCGGCTTGAGGCGGTGCAGCACCCCGTCGAGCCAGACGTCGGGCTCGCCCTCGATGACATGGACGAATTCTTCCTCCAGGCTTTCGGCATGCGGAAACGAGGTGCGCCGGCCCGGCGGCAGGCGGACATGGTGGATGCCGAGGCGTTCGAGGCCGAAATGCTGGGCGAGCGGCGCGCCGAGCCCGCGCAGCTCCGAGGTGCCGATGAAGGTCTCGCCGTCGGGCTTTTCGACCTCGCTCCAGTGGGCGATTTCGGCAGGGCGGCCTGAGGTTGTCATCTCGATACTCCCGATGAACGTGCCACATTCAGAAGGGCGAACGTCGTGATGGCGACGCTGCCTGTTGGTTCGCGTGCGCAGGAAGAGGTATCACGGTCAGCTTTCGGGTGCAGCTGCGCCCGGCCGCCGCCGGTCTCACCCCACGGCGTTTGCCGCTGCCAGGCCGGCAGCGATGTCTTCTTTCAGGTCGGCGACGTCTTCGAGGCCGATCTGCAGCCGGATGATCGGGCCTTCATAAGGACCGTTGGCGATTTTGCGGTCGGCGAGGCTGACCTGTACGGCGAGGCTTTCATAGCCGCCCCAGGAATAGCCGAGGCCGAAGATCTCGAGCGCGTCGAGGAAGGCATGCGCTTTGTCAGTGCCGCCGCCCGCAAGCACCACCGAGAAGATGCCGCTCGAGCCGGAGAAGTCGCGCTTGAACAGCTTGTGGTCGGGGTGGCTTTCGAGGCCCGGATGCAGCACGCGGGCGACACCTTGCTTGCCTTCGAGCCAGCGCGCGATCTCGAGCGTGCTCTTCTGGTGATGGGCGAGCCGCACGCCCATGGTGCGCAGGCCGCGCAGCACCTGGTAGACATCGTCGGGGCCGGCACAGCAGCCGAGCGTGACATAGGCGTCGTGCAGCTTCGGCCAGCAGGCGGCATTGGCCGACACCGTGCCGCTCAAGACGTCCGAATGGCCGGCCGGATATTTGGTCGCCGCATGGATGGTGACGTCGACGCCGAAGTCGAGCGCCTTGAAATAGAGCGGCGTCGCCCAGGTGTTGTCCATCATGACGATGGCGCCCGCTTCATGCGCTGCCTTGGAGATCGCCGGAATATCCTGGATCTCGAAGGTGTTGGACGCAGGCGATTCGGTGAACACCACCTTGGTGTTCGGCTTGATCAGAGCCGTTATGCCTGCGCCGACATGCGGATCGTAGTAATCGACCTCGACGCCGAGGCGCTTGAGCATGGTGTCGGCGAAATGGCGGGTCGGAAAGTAGACGGAATCGGTGATCAGTATGTGGTCGCCCGACGACAGGAAGCCGAGCAGGGGGATCGTCACCGCGGCCAGCCCAGAGGGCACGGCGATGGTGCCGGCCGAGCCTTCGAGCTCGTCGATGGCGTGGCACAGCGCGTCGCTGGTCGGCGTTCCGCGGGTGCCATATGTGTATTTTTGAGCACGCCCGGCCATTGTCGCAGCGTTGGGGAACAGAACCGTCGAGGCGTGCACGACCGGCGGATTGACAAAGCCATGAAAGCCGTGTGGATCGTGCCCGGAATGCGTCAGCCGCGTGTTGACGCCTTTGATCCTGCCATTGTCACGAGTCATGAATCCGCACCCTTTCAGTGAAGACGCCAGCCATAAAGCGACGCCCCGAGCCGTGCAACCGCCGCAGGCGCCCGTTCGGCTGGGCCAGATCTGGCCCAAGGGTTTTGCCGGGCGTCTTTGGGAGACGGTGGCGTTTTCCTCGCGCCGCATCCGCCGCCGCCCCGTTGGCGCGCCGCAGCCGGTGTGGTCGCGCGGGCTGACCTTGCTGCTTTTCTGCGGCGCCGTTTGCGTCGCGCTTCTGTTCACCATCGATTCGAAGGTGATGAACTTCATGCTCAGCAACCGAAACGGCTTCACCGCCTGGCTCGCCTGGCTGAGCGATATCGGCAAGTCGGAATGGTATCTCGTGCCCGCCTTGCTGGTCTATCTCGCCACCGCCGCCGCCGACTGGCGCGGCGTCGGTCACGGCGTGAAGGCGCGGCTGGTGACGCTGTTCGGCCAGGCCGCCTTCGTCTTCGGCATGGTTGCCTTCACAGGCATTGCCGTCAACATCGTCAAGCTGTTCTTCGGCCGCGCCCGGCCGGCCTTTTATGGCGAATATGGCGCCTATCATTTCGACCCCTTCGTGGTGACGCGTTATTCCTCGAGCTTTCCCTCCGGCCACGCCACGACAATCGGCACCGTGGCGGCGATCCTGATGATCTGGTTTCCGCGTCACTGGCTGCCGATCGGCATCGTCGGTCTGGCGCTGTCGGCGCTCAGGATTCCGGCAGCGGCGCATTATCCCTCCGACATCACCGCCGGCTTCCTGTTCGGCCTGATCGTGACCATCGTCGCCGCCCGATTCTTCGCCGTGCGGCGGGTCGGCTTCAGGCTGGTGGCGGGAAAGCTGCTGCCGGCGGCTGTCGGTTTTGGCAGACGAAAACGCGCCGCCCGCTGACGTCTTCGAAGTGAAGCGGACACCGGCCGCAGCAATCATTGCCGCTGATTTCTAATACTAAAGGCGCAGCCGGCGGCAGCGGGCCTTTATTGCTTGACCTCACAAGAATTATCGCCTTCGATGCATCCGTGAACCGGACTGCAGCAATGTGCGCCGGACAGGACGCGCAATCCGGATTTGGGCCGGGTAGGGGATGCTGAGTTCACAATTCAAAAAGGCAGGCAAAAAAAGCCTGTAAAAAACAGAAGGGTTCGTGGGTCATGAAGTACATCATTTCAGGCATTCTCGGGGCAGCCACGCTCGGCATGGTGGCGACGGCCGCATCTGCCGGCACCCTTGAGGACGTCAAGGCAAAGGGCTTCCTGCAATGCGGCGTCAGCACCGGCCTGGCCGGTTTCTCGGCGCCGAACGACAAGGGCGACTGGCAGGGTCTGGACGCCGATTTCTGCCGCGCAGTGGCCGCTGCAGTGTTCGGTGACGGCACCAAGGTCAAGTTCACGCCGCTCTCCGCCAAGGAGCGTTTCACCGCGTTGCAGTCGGGTGAAATCGACCTGCTGTCGCGCAACACCACCTGGACCATCAATCGCGACACCGCACTTGGTCTCAACTTCGTCGGCGTCACCTATTTCGACGGCCAGGGCTTCATGATCAACGCCAAGAAGCTGCCGGGCGTCAATTCCGCGCTGCAGCTTTCGGGCGCCGCCGTCTGCGTGCAGACCGGTACGACGACCGAACTCAATCTCGCCGACTACTTCAAGGCGAACAAGATGGAGTACAACCCGGTCGTCTTCGAGAAGCTCGAAGAGGTCAACGCCGCTTATGACGCCGGCCGTTGCGACGTCTACACCACCGACCAGTCGGGCCTCTACGGCATCCGCCTGACGCTGGGCGCGCCGGACGATCACGTCGTGCTGCCGGAGATCATCTCCAAGGAGCCGCTCGGACCTGCCGTGCGCCAGGGCGACGACAAGTGGTATCACATCGTCAAGTGGACCTATTTCGCGCTGCTGACCGCCGAGGAACTCGGCATCACCCAGGCCAATGTCGAAGAGATGAAGGCGTCGGGTAACCCCGAGGTCAAGCGCGTGCTCGGCACCGAAGCCGACACCAAGATCGGCACCGATCTCGGCCTCGGCAACGACTGGGTCGTCAACATCGTCAAATCAGTGGGCAACTACGGCGAAGTCTTCGAACGCAATGTCGGCCAGGGCAGCCCGCTGAAGATCGCCCGCGGCATCAATGCGCTCTGGACCAAGGGCGGCCTGCAGTACGCACCGCCGATCCGCTGATCCGAAGTCTCACCCGGAGGGCGGCGCTGCCGCCTTCCGGCTCCTCTTTTGAAGGGACTTCCGATGGCTACGCAGGACATTCCCCAAGACGTAGGGGGCGGCCGCGCGTCGCTGCTCTACGACCCGAAGGTGCGCGGCATCTTCTTCCAGATCCTGGTGGTCGTTGCGCTCACCGCCTTCGTCTACTGGATCATCGGCAACACGATCGAAAACCTCAAGCGCGCCAACATCGCCTCGGGTTTCGCCTTTCTCAACGGCCGCGCCGGTTTCGACGTCAGCGACACGCTGATCCAGTTCGATTCCGATTCGACCTACAAGCGCGCCTTGCTCGTCGGCCTGATCAACACCGTGGTCGTGGCCGGCGCCGGCATTGTCACGGCGTCGATTCTCGGCTTCCTGATCGGCATCGGACGGCTGTCCAACAACTGGCTGATCCGCAAGATCTGCACGGTCTATGTCGAGCTGTTCCGCAACATCCCGCCGCTCCTGGTCATCTTCTTCTGGTATTTCGGCGTGCTTTCCGTGCTGCCCTTGCCGAAGGAGAGCATCGAGCTGCCCTTCGGCTCCTATCTCAACAGCCGTGGCTTCTATTTCCCCAAGGCGGTCTGGGGCGAAGGCGCGTGGCTGATCGGCGTGGCCCTGTTGCTCGGCATCGCCATGTCGTGGTTCGTCGCCCGGCAGGCAAGGCAGCGGCAGATGGCAACGGGCGCGACATTCCCCGTGTTCTGGACCTCGCTGGCCCTGATCGTCGGCCTGCCGCTTCTGGCGCTTGTCGCCACCGGCTTTCCCGTCAGCTTCGACTTGCCGCAGAAGTCGACCTTCAACCTGACCGGCGGCCTGCAGATCAAGCCCGAGTTCCTGTCGCTCTATCTGGCGCTGTCGTTCTACACCGCAGCCTTCATCGCCGAGATCGTGCGTGCCGGCATTCGCGGCGTCAACAAGGGCCAGACCGAAGCGTCCTCGGCGCTCGGCCTGCGCTCCGGCCAGGCGCTCAGGCTGGTGGTGGTGCCGCAGGCGATGCGCATCGTCATCCCGCCGCTGACCAGCCAGTTTCTCAACCTGACCAAGAACTCGTCGCTGGCGATCGCCATCGGCTATCCGGATCTGGTCGCCGTCGGTGGAACGGTACTCAACCAGACCGGACAGGCGATCGAGATCGTGGTCATCTGGATGGTCGTCTATCTCGGCCTCAGCCTGATCACCTCGGCCTTCATGAACTGGTTCAATGCCAAGATGGCATTGGTGGAAAGGTAAGGAGGCGGACATGTCGCAAAACGACCTTCATTACGTCCGCACCGAAATGGCGCTGCCGCAACCAGCGCCGCTTCGCGAGCGCGGGCCGGTGGCCTGGATTCGCAAGAACCTGTTCGCCAACCCGTTCGATTCGGTGCTGACCATCATCGGCATGATCATCGTGATCATGATCCTGCCGCCATTGGTCGACTGGGCGCTGGTCCAGGCGCAATGGACCGGCACCGACCGGACCTTCTGCTCGACCGTCGCCCAGGGCGGCATCCAGCCGGAAGGCTGGTCCGGCGCCTGCTGGGCCTTCGTCAACGCCAAGTTCGGCCAGTTCATGTTCGGCCGCTATCCGATCGAGGAGCGCTGGCGCGTCATTCTGGTGGCGATCATGTTCGTGGCGCTTCTGGTGCCGCTGCTGATCCCCCGGGTGCCGCGCAAGGGGCTGAACGCATTCCTGTTCCTGGTGGTGTTTCCGATCGTCGCGGCCTTCCTGCTGATCGGTGGGTTCTTCGGCCTGCCGCATGTCGAGACCCCGCTCTGGGGCGGCCTGCTGGTGACGCTGACCCTGTCTTATGTCGGCATCGTCGTGTCGCTGCCGCTCGGCATCCTCCTGGCGCTCGGACGGCGCTCGAAGATGCCTGTCGTCAAGATGCTCAGCGTCATCTTCATTGAGACTGTGCGCGGCGTGCCGCTGATCACGGTGCTGTTCATGGCCAGCGTCATGCTGCCCCTGTTCCTGCCGGCCGGCGTCAGCTTCGACAAGTTCCTGCGGGCGCTGATCGGTGTGTCGCTGTTCGCCTCGGCCTATATGGCGGAGGTGGTGCGCGGCGGCCTGCAGGCGATCCCCAAGGGCCAGTATGAAGGGGCCGATTCGCTCGGCCTCAGCTATTGGCAGAAGACCGGACTGATCATCCTGCCGCAGGCGCTGAAGCTGGTCATCCCGGGCATCGTCAACACCTTCATCGGCCTGTTCAAGGACACCAGCCTGGTCTACATCATCTCGATGTTCGACCTGCTCGGCGTCGTCAGGCAGAATTTTTCGGATCCGGCCTGGGCGTCGCCCCAGACCCCGGCGTCAGGGCTCGTCTTTGCGGCGCTGGTGTTCTGGATGTTCTGCTTTGGAATGTCGCGATATTCCATTTATATGGAGCATCGCCTCGACACCGGGCACAAGCGATAACGAACAACAAAAGGGAACGGCCCATGGCCATAGAAAACGCAGTCAGCGCCGACGACATCAAGGTCGATGGGGCAAAGATGCACATCTCTGATACCGACGTCGCCATCGACATCGTCGGCATGCACAAGTGGTATGGCGAGTTCAACGTGCTCAAGGACATCAACCTCAAGGTGATGCGCGGCGAGCGCATCGTCATCTGCGGTCCGTCCGGCTCGGGCAAGTCGACAATGATCCGCTGCATCAACCGTCTGGAAGAGCACCAGAAGGGCAAGATCATCGTCGACGGCAAGGAGCTGACCAACGATCTCAAGAAGATCGACGAGGTCCGCCGCGAAGTCGGCATGGTGTTCCAGCACTTCAACCTGTTCCCGCATCTGACCATCCTGGAGAACTGCACGCTGGCGCCGATCTGGGTGCGCAAGACGCCGAAGAAGCAGGCCGAGGAGCAGGCGATGCACTTCCTGCGTCGCGTCAAGATCCCGGAGCAGGCCAACAAATATCCGGGCCAGCTGTCGGGCGGCCAGCAGCAGCGTGTGGCGATCGCCCGCTCGCTGTGCATGAACCCGCGCATCATGCTGTTCGACGAGCCGACCTCGGCGCTCGATCCGGAAATGATCAAGGAGGTGCTGGAGACCATGGTCGGCCTCGCCGAAGAGGGCATGACCATGCTGTGCGTGACCCACGAAATGGGCTTCGCCCGCAAGGTCGCCAACCGCGTCATCTTCATGGACCAGGGCCAGATCGTCGAAGAGAACACGCCGAGCGAGTTCTTCGACCATCCGCGCCATGAGCGCACCAAGCTGTTCCTGAGCCAGATCCTGCACTAGCGCAATTCCAGGAGAAGTGTGCGGCGGTTTTTCCTAGGAATTGCGCAACAACAAGGGTCCAGAGAGTTTCCGCGATTCGAAGAAAAGCGGAAATTCTCCAGGGACCTGCCGCAAGATCAAAAAGCCCGGTCGTATTTTGGCCGGGCTTTTTTGTTGCTACTGCTGGACCGAAGCGGGGGCGGGGCCGGTTGAAAAGAATTCTACGTCTGCTCGGCGCTGTCGTGTTTGTGGCCGTGGCGGCGGTGGCCCTGGGCACGCTGGTGCCGCGGCCGCTGTTCGGGCGTGCTGACGATCAGGCCGCACCCCGCCATATCCTCGTCTTCACCAACCCGATCCACACCGACATCGCCGTGCCGATCGACGATGCCGTGCTGCAGAAATTCGGCTTCCTGCTCGACGCCGGCATCCAGGCCGACCTGCCGGCGGCGCGTTACCTGGTGTTCGGCTGGGGCAGCAAGGCCTTCTATATCGGCACGCCGACCTGGTCGGAGCTGAAGCCCGGACCGGTGTTTGCGGCGCTGACGCTCGACAATTCGGTCATGCATGTCGATCTCGCCGGCGACGTCGACCTGCCTCAGCCCGCCGTCCAGCGTTTCGAGCTCGGCGAGGCGGGTTTTGCCGCCATGCTCGACTTCATCGAGCGCAGTTTCGTGCGCGACGAAGGGGCCGTTCAGCGCATTTTCGGGGTAGCCTATGGCGAATATGACGGCTTCTTCGATGCCCATGGCAAGTTCAACGCACTCGCCGGCTGCAACACCTGGACGGCGGCGGCACTCCGGGAAGCCGGCTTGACGACAGGCTGGTGGAACCCGCTGCCGGCGACCTTGAATTTTTCGCTCGGCCTCTACAACCGGTCGTCGGATGATCCAGGCGGCGACCAGCCCGGCGGCGTCCAGCCATAAAGCCAGTCCATGTCGGCGGCGAGGCTCGCCGGCGACTTGAACCTGAGGAACAGGTTGCGGGCGAGCGCCACCGGCCCGCTCGCATGCCAGGCGAAATGGTTGAGCGCGCCGCGCCGCGCCACCCTGGCGACACGCGCCTTGCGCGCCGCTTCCCACTGTTGCAGCGCATCCGCCTTGTTCTGGGCGGCGAGCACGGCGTCGGCCAGCGTCCAGGCATCCTCGATCGCCATGGCGGCACCCTGGGCGGCAAAGGGTGTCATGGCGTGCGCCGCATCGCCGATCAGCACGATGCCGGATGCCGAGGTCCAGGGACGGGAGGCATCGACAGTGTGCAGCGGCCACACCGTCCACGGCCCGGCCTCCTGGACAAGCCGGGAGAGTGCCGGGGCCGTGCCCTGCATGGCGCGGGCCAGGGCGCCGGCATCGGTTTCACCGGACCATTGCTCGGAAATTGCCGTGCCGGGGGTGAAAGCGACAAGATTGACCGCATGGCCGGCGCGGACCGGATAGGCGACCATATGGAAGCCGGGATGCAGGAAGGTCGTGACAGTCGTCAGCGATGTCACTCCGGCGAACTGCCGGCCCGGCTCGCTGTCGACCGGGATCGTCGTGCGCCAGGCCAGTTCGCCCGAGAACCGGCTCTTTTCATGCGGGCCGACAAGGCGCCGGCTGGCCGACCAGACGCCGTCGGCGGCAACGAACAGGCCGGCCTCTTGCTGTGACGTGATGCCGTCCTGGGTGATCGAGATGCCGAGACCGTCCGCCCTGGGCTCGACCGTGTCGACTGTCGATCCGGTGGCGACCGAGATCAGCAGGCTTTCGCTGACGCGGCTGAGCAGCGCCGACTGCAGATCGGCGCGGTGGGCAACGAGGTAAGGCGCCTTCCAGCGGCGTTCGGCCGCAGCACCCAGCGGCACGCGGCCGCGCTCGACAAGGCTTGCCGCGCAGCGCAGCACCACCGCCTCGGGCCGCACGGCAGTCCTGCTGACCAGATCGAGCACGCCGAGGCGGTCGAGAATGCGGGTGGCGTTGGGAGAAAGCTGGAGACCGGCGCCGACTTCTTCGAGCACCGGCGAACGTTCATGGACGTGGACACTGACGCCGTGCCGGGCAAAGGCAAGGGCGGCGGTCAGCCCCGCGATGCCGGCGCCTGCAATGACGACCGGCGGCGACCGCATGATCGTGCCTGGGCCTCAGGCGGCGCGGTCGATGGCGTAGAGGCTGCCCGCCGGCAGGGTCTCGGTGGCCTTCAGCTTGGCGGAGTAGCGGTACAGCGTCGAGCAGTAGGGGCAGACCTTCTCGGAATCGGCGCCCATGTCGAGGAACACATGCGGGTGGTCGAACGGAGCCTTGGCGCCCACGCACATGAACTCCTTGACGCCGATCTCGATCACGGCATGTCCAGCGTCGTTCTGGAAGTGGGGGATGGAGCCACCGGCCATGGTATTTTCCCTTCTGAGGACCCTTATTGCAGAGCGTTTGTATCATAAGCGGCGGCTTTGCAAGATGCTGAAATGAAACTGTCGCAATTGCCTGTCAGAGGATAAGTTGAGCCGGATAAGCGGCGGAACGCGGCAGTGGGGAAGGGTTGTCCAAATGAATCAGTTGAAACCGGTCCATACCGATTTCGTCAACGACAAGTCGCCGACCGGCGCGATCGACGGCAATCCGGACCGCTTCGTCAACCGCGAGTTTTCCTGGCTGCAGTTCAACAGGCGGGTGCTCGAGCAGTCGCAGAACCCCAACCATCCGCTGCTCGAACGCGTCCGCTTCCTGTCGATCTCGGCCGGCAATCTCGACGAGTTCTTCATGGTCCGCGTCGCCGGTCTCGCCGGGCAGGTGCGCGAAGGCATCACCATCCGCAGCGCCGACGGCCGCACGCCGGAACAGCAGCTCGACCAGCTGCTGCATGAGGTCGAGCGGCTGCAGGAAGACCAGCAGAAAAGCCTCGCCAGCCTGCTTGAGCTGCTCAAGCTCGAAGGCATCGAGACCATCGCCTCGGCCGACCTGACCAAGGAAGAGCGCAAGTGGCTCGAAGATCATTTCATGGAGCAGGTCTTCCCGGTGCTGACGCCTTTGTCGATCGACCCGGCGCACCCGTTCCCCTTCATCCCCAATCTCGGCTTCTCAATCGCCCTGCAATTGCGCCACCGCAAGAGCGGCGAGGAAATGACGGCGCTGCTGCGCCTGCCGGTGGCGCTCAAGCGCTACATCCGCTTGCCCGACCGCAAGCGCTCGGTGCGTTTCATCCCGATCGAGGAAACGGTCAACCTGTTCATCGGCAAGCTGTTCCCCGGCTATGAGGTCAAGGGCTCGGGCACCTTCCAGATCATCCGCGACAGCGATATCGAGGTCGAGGAAGAGTCCGAGGATCTTGTCCGGCTGTTCGAGACGGCACTCAAGCGCCGCCGCCGCGGCTCGGTGATCCGCGTCGAATTCGACAGCCTGATGCCGGCCGAGCTGCGCGAGTTCGTTGCCAGCGAACTGGGTGTCGCCTCGAACCGCGTCAGCGTGCTGAGCGGGCCGCTGGCGATCAACCAGATCTCGGAGATCGTCTCGATCGCCCGCGACGACCTGAAGTTCCCGCCCTTCAATCCGCGTTTTCCCGAGCGCATCCGCGACCATCGCGGCGACTGTTTCGCGGCGATCCGCGAGAAGGATTTTGTCGTCCACCATCCTTATGAATCGTTCGACGTGGTGGTGCAGTTCCTGCGCCAGGCGGCGATCGATCCGGAAGTGGTGGCGATCAAGCAGACGCTTTACCGCACCTCCAACGACAGCCCGATCGTGCGCGCCCTTGTCGACGCCGCCGAGGCCGGCAAGTCGGTGACCGCACTCGTCGAGCTCAAGGCGCGTTTCGACGAGGAGGCCAATATCCGCTGGGCCCGCGATCTCGAGCGTGCCGGCGTGCAGGTGGTGTTCGGTTTCCTCGAACTCAAGACCCACTCCAAGATGTCGCTGGTGGTGCGCCGCGAGGACGGCCGCCTGCGCAACTACGTCCATCTCGGCACCGGCAACTACCACCCGATCACCGCGCGCATCTACACCGACCTGTCCTTCTTCACCACCGATTCGGCGATCGCGCGTGATGTGGCGCATATCTTCAACTTCATCACCGGTTATGCCGAGCCGGCCGACGAGATGTGCATCGCACTGTCGCCCTACACGCTGCGCAGCCGCATCCTCAAGCACATCGCCGACGAGGTCGAGCATGCCCGCGCCGGCCGGCCGGCGCAGATCTGGATGAAGATGAATTCGCTCGTCGATCCCGACGTCATCGACGCGCTTTATGACGCCAGCCGCAGCGGCGTCGAGATCGACCTGGTGGTGCGCGGCATCTGCTGCCTCAGGCCGCAGGTTCCCGGCCTGTCGGAGAATATCCGCGTCAAGTCGATCGTCGGCCGTTTCCTCGAGCACAGCCGCATCTATTGTTTCGGCAATGGCCACGGCCTGCCGTCGGACGAGGCGATCGTCTATATCAGCTCGGCCGACCTGATGCCGCGCAACCTCGACCGGCGCGTCGAAACCATGGTGCCGATCGCCAAACATTCGACGGTGCACGAGCAGGTGCTGGGCCAGGTCATGCTGGGAAATATCATGGACAACCAGCAAAGTTTCGAAGTATTGGCGGATGGAACCTCGCGACGGATCACGCTCGACGAGGGCGAAGAGCCGTTCAATGCGCAGGAATATTTCATGACCAATCCGAGCCTCTCCGGACGGGGTGACGCGCTGAAGTCTCACGCGCCCAAACGCATTGCCCAGTTCAAGCGTCGCAAGAAGGCGGAGGCGGCGGCCAGCTGATGGCGCAGCTTTCGCAGGGCCGGCTCAAGGACCGCCGACCGCTGTCGATCATCGATATCGGCTCGAACTCCATACGTCTCGTCGTCTATGAAGGGTTGGCACGCTCGCCGACCCTTCTGTTCAACGAAAAGATGCTCGCCGGCCTCGGCCGCGGCATCGTCTCCACCGGCAAGCTCGACCCCGAGGGCGTGACCCGCTCGATGGAGGAGTTCCGGCGCTTTCGTGCGCTGTCCGAGCAGGCCGGCGCGGAAAGGATGTATGTGCTGGCCACCGCCGCCGCACGCGAGGCGATCAACGGCCCCGACTTCATCCAGCGTGCCGAGGACGTGCTGGGCACCAAGATCCAGGTGCTGACAGGCCGCGAGGAAGCCTATTATTCGGCGCTCGGCGTCATCTCGGGTTTCCATCCCGCCGACGGCATCGCCGGCGACCTTGGCGGCGGCAGCCTCGAGCTTGTCGACGTCAGGGGCGAAGCCATCGGCGACGGCATCACCTTGCCATTGGGCGGCCTCAGGCTGCAGGACATGGCCAAGGGCTCGCCTGTAACGGCCGCCAAGATCGCGCATGCCGAACTCGCCCGCGCCAAATTGCTCAAGGGCGGGCAGGGCAGGACATTCTATGCCGTCGGCGGCACCTGGCGAAACCTCGCCCGGCTGCACATGAACACCTCGAATTATCCGCTGGAGGTGATGCATCACTACCAGATGGACCCGGTGACCCTGGTGCCGTTCCTGCGCCAGGTGGCGCGCGGCGAGGTCGAGAAGATCAAGGGCATCGAAGGCGTCTCCAAGAACCGCCGGTCGCTTTTGCCTTATGGCGCGCTGGTGCTGCAGGAGATCATCACGGCGATGAAGCCGGAGAAGATCGTGGTCTCGGCGCTCGGCGTGCGCGAGGGTTTTCTGTTCTCGTTGCTCGAAGAGCAGGAACAGCGCGCCGATCCGCTGATCTCGGCGGCCGAGGAGCTGGCCGTGCTGCGGGCGCGTTCGGTGCGCCATGCCCATGAACTGACCGAGTGGACCAAGCAGTCCTTCGCCGCCTTCGGCATCGAGGAAACCGAAGAGGAGGCGCGTTACCGTCACGCCGCCTGCCTTCTCGCCGACATCGGCTGGCGGGCGCACCCGGAATATCGCGGCCGCCAGTCGCTCAACATCATCGCGCATGCCTCGTTCATCGGCGTCGATCATCCCGGCCGTGCCTTCCTGGCGCTGGCCAATCTGTTCCGCCATGACGGTGTCTTCAACGACAGCTTCGCCCCTGAGCTCAAGGAACTGGCGACGCCGCGTTATCTCGAGCGCGCCCGCATCCTCGGCGCGATGATGCGTGTGGTTTATCTGCTCTCGGCCTCGATGCCGGGGGTGATGCCGAAGCTGCGCTGGGAAGACAGGGGCAATGGCGTGTTGGCGCTGGTGATCCCGTCGGAGTTCGGCCAGCTCTATGGCGAGCGGCCGGCGGGACGTCTGGCCCAGCTTGCCAAGGTCACCGGCCGCAAGCTGGTGCTGGCGGTCGAGGACGGCCCCAGCATCTCAGTCAAATAGCATCGCCGTCAAACAGGCTGGCGGGCGAGCAGCCGGTCGAGCGACAGCGCGCCGGCACCCGCCACTGAGAGCGCCAGCAAGCCGCCCGCGGTAGCGATGTCCTTCATCAGCGCCTGCTGGTGCATGAAGGCCATGGCGGCATTGTCGCCGCCCCGGCCGTAATGGCCGATGAAGCCGGCAGCGAGCGCGAAGGCGGCGAGCAGGACGGGCACCACGCGGGACTGGAAACCTGTAAGCACCAGCAGGCCGCCGACCAGCTCGAACAGCCCGACGCCCAATGCGACGAGCGTCGGCAAGGGAAAGCCGAGCCCGGCGAAATAGCCTGCGGTGCCCGAGATGTTGGACAGCGTGCCGATGCCCGCCGGCACGAACAGCGCGGCGATCAGAATTCTGGCGACAAGAAGAAGCAGGCTGTTCAGCATGGAGGTGTCCTCGCAGCCGCAGGATGCACCGGCTCACTTTCGATGTCATCACCGTCTCGAACCGGCGTCAGGGCCAGGGCACAAAAAAGCCCGGGACGAGCCCGGGCCATTTCTTGGGAGGAATTTCTGCAGCTTAGCGGCGGCGGCCGTCGATCGACAGGGCGCCGGCGCCGAAGGCGGCGAGCACGAACAGGCCGCCTGCAATGGCGAGGTTCTTCTGCAGGAACATCACCTGGACCTGGTCGGCGAAGTCGAGATGGGCAACGGCGGTGGCAGCCAACGTGAACAGGCCGAGCACGATCGCGGCGATGCGGGTCTGGAAGCCGACCAGGATGGCGATGCCGCCAACCACTTCGACCAGGCCGACGACGACGGTGGTGACGGTCGGCAGCGGCAGGCCGATGCTGGCGAACCAGCCAGCGGTGCCTGAAATGGCGGTCAGCTTGGCAAAGCCGGCGAGGATGAAGATGACCGACAAAAGCACGCGGCCGGCAAGGGTGAGGGCCGAGGCGTTGGTGCTGAGGCCGGACTTTGCGGTGGCAATGGAAGCGTTGGACATGGGCTTGGGGCTCCGTTGAAATTCGATGGCCAACACCTAGTCGATCTCGACTGTTCACTAAAGGTGTGGATGTGTCGACAGATCGTTCACAGTTAGAATGAATTGCTCGAAGCCGTCGGCCGAACGATCTGGGCTGCACATAAAGAAACGGCGCGGCAGGTGACTGCCGCGCCGTTTCAAGGGGATCGACCCCGGGCCGAAATCAGCCCGGACGGGTCATGTCCTCGGGGCGGACGATGCGGTCATAGTCCTCGGCGCTGACCAGCCCGGTCGCCAGCGCTTCGTCGCGCAGCGTGGTGCCGTTCTTGTGCGCGGTCTTGGCGATCTTGGCGGCGTTGTCGTAGCCGATGGTCGGCGCCAGTGCGGTGACCAGCATCAGCGAGCGGTCGAGCGCTGCCTTGATGTTGTCCTCGCGCGCCTCGATGCCGACGACGCAATTGTCGGTAAACGAGATTGCCGCGTCAGCCATCAACTGCACCGACTGCAGGAAGTTGTAGGCCATGACGGGATTGTAGACGTTGAGCTCGAAATGGCCCTGGCTGCCGGCGAAGGTCAGCGCGGCATTGTTGCCGAACACCTGGACGCAGACCTGGGTCAGCGCCTCGCACTGGGTCGGGTTGACCTTGCCGGGCATGATCGACGAGCCCGGCTCGTTTTCGGGCAGCGCCAGCTCGCCGAGGCCCGAGCGCGGGCCCGAGCCGAGGAAGCGGATGTCGTTGGCGATCTTGAACAGGGCAGCGGCCGCCGCATTGATGGCGCCGTGCGAGAAGACCATCGAATCGTGGGCGGCAAGCGCCTCGAACTTGTTCGGCGCGGTGACAAAGGCGATGCCGGTGATGGCGGCAATGCTTTCGGCAACCTTTTCGGCGAAGCCGACCGGCGCGTTGAGGCCGGTGCCGACGGCGGTGCCGCCCTGGGCCAGTTCCTGCAGGCCGGGCAGGGTCAGCTCGATGCGCTTGATCGACGAGGCGACCTGGGCGGCATAACCGCCGAATTCCTGGCCCAAGGTCAGCGGCGTCGCGTCCTGGGTGTGGGTGCGGCCGATCTTGATGATGTGGTCGAATTCGCGCGCCTTCTTGTCGAGGGCGGCATGCAGGTGCTTCAGCGCCGGCAGCAGGTCGTGGACGATGCGCTCGGCGCAGGCGATGTGCATGGCCGTCGGATAGGTGTCGTTCGACGACTGGCTCATATTGACGTGGTCGTTGGGATGAACGGGCTTCTTCGAGCCCATCTCGCCGCCCAGCATCTCGATGGCGCGGTTGGAGATCACCTCATTGGCGTTCATGTTCGACTGCGTGCCCGAGCCGGTCTGCCAGACGACAAGCGGGAAGTGGTCGTTGAGCTTGCCGTCGATGACTTCCTGGGCGGCGGCAACGACGGTGTTGCCGATCTTGGGGTCGAGGCGGCCGAGCGCCATGTTGGCTTCGGCGGCGGCGCGCTTGACGATGCCGAGCGCCCGCACCACCGACAGCGGCTGCTTTTCCCAGCCGATCTTGAAATTGCCCAGCGAGCGCTGCGCCTGCGCACCCCAATAGCGGTCGGAGGCGACCTCGATCGGTCCGAAGGTGTCTGTCTCGGTTCTGGTCTTCTGGGCTGTCACGATCAGGTCTCCGAAAAATCTCGTTGCGGGCATCGGCCTATCGCGTTGCACACACAGCTTCAAGCGGAGATTGGGGCGTGCCGAAATCCTAATCGGTTCAAAGCAGTGAGCGCGAGGTCGGCATCAGGCGAAGCCGCTCGATCGGTTGCGCGAGGTGGCCGTGAAGACGGGGCAGGACGCCCTCGACCCATGACGGCTCGGCGGCAAGAGCGGCCTGGTGACGGCCATGCGCTTCGGCGTTTTCGAACGCGGAAAAGGCGATGAAGACGTTGACGTCGTCGCGCACGGGCAGGCGCGGAAAGGTGTTTTCGGCATGTTCGGTGACGAATGTCGCAAGCAGCGGCGCCCCGAGGCGGGCAAGCAGCGGAACGACGTCGCTTTCGAACAGCGCGAGGAATTCGGCTTCGGCTGCGGGGCGGAGGTGGAACATCGTTGCAACGATCATCGCGCCCGGCTGCACCAGGCCAGCCATGCCGCGCGCCTTGCCCGAAAGATCGAAACCGCCGCCGACTGGGCGCAGCAGCAGGACGTCGTCGGAATCGATCATGGTCCTGTTGGCCGCATCCTTGTGGGCAGCCCAGACCGGTCCGCCGTAAAAGGCTTCGAGTGCGGCCTTTCGGGCAGCCATGTCGTCGAAGCCACGCAACCAGACGAAATGATCCGGTCGGTCGAGGTCGCGGAACTGGCCGATGATTTTCATGCCGCACGCTTCCTGGCTCTCGACAAGATGGCTGTCGAAGATGTCGATCAGCACGTCGCGTTGGCCCTGATGCAATGTGTATTGCCTGAGTTCGACAACAGGCGAGCAGAGTTCGGCGGCCGCCCGGGGCGGCACGGTCAGGTGTTCGGACATCATTCCCTCTCAATAACAAACCGGTTGACCTGTTTTAATAAAAGACCGGTTGCCCGGTTTTGTCAAACTGGTATTTTGCGGCATCCTCAATCCTGGAGCAGCGCATGGCGAAACCGACAGATCGAAGGACCCGCACCAACGACCCCGAAGGCATGCGCCAGAAGCTTCTGGACGTTGCCGAGGAGAAGTTTCAGGCACAGGGCTATCACGCCACGAGCCTCGGCGACCTGATGCAGGCGGCCAGTGTGACCGGCGGGGCGCTGCATCATCATTTTCCAACCAAGAAGGCGCTTGGCCTGGCTGTGATCAACGAAAGGGTGGCGGCGGCGGTGGCGGAAACCTGGATCCGGCCGGTCGAGGGCGCGCTTTCGGCGCGGCAGGGCGTGCGACAGGTTTTTGCCGGCGTCGCCGATCAACTGGAGCGCCAGGGTTTCGTGCGCGGCTGCCCGCTCAACAACCTTGCGCATGAATTGTCGCTCGCCGATCCGGAGTTTCGCGCAGCACTGGCGCGGATTTTTGCCGATTGGCAGGCGGCCATTGCCGACAAGATCAGGGCTGACCAGCACAGCGGGGTCGAAGATCGGCAGACGGATCCGGATCGCTTCGCTGCCCTGGCAGTCGCGACATATTCCGGCGCCATGTCGATGGCCAAGACCGCACAACATGCAGCTGTGCTGCGGTCCTGTGCGGCCGGTTTCGAACCGATGGGGCGAGACGGCTGACCAGGCGGCACCTCATGTCAGCCGGCGCCGTAGCCGCAGCAAAAAGGCGGCGCATGGCGCCGCCTCCATTGGAATAGCCGTGGCTGGGACAACAGTTACCGGATGCCCGTGGCTGGATCCGTGCCTTGGCCCGTGGCTGGGCACATGGCTGGGCCCATGACTGGGATTGCGCGATTGGCGTTCGCTGACGGTCAGAGCGCCTTTTTGATCTTTTCCTTGGTGTCGCCATAGGCCTTCTGCACCTTGCCGGCGATCTTTTCGGCCGTGCCCTTGGCCTGGGTCGTCTTGTTGCCGGTGGCCTTGCCGGCGGCTTCCTTGACCGAACCGGCGATCTGCTTGGCAACGCCCTTGACCTGATCCTTGTTCACCATGTCGCATCTCCTGTGGTGGGTGGCGCAGCACAACGTTCGGCATGCGTTACGGTTCCGGCGCCCGGTTGCAGGGTTCTGGTCGTGACGGGAGGTGCTGATGGGCCAGCCGCAATCGCCGCCCGCAGTTCAGCGCCTGCTTCTGTCGGTGCCGCAACATCGTCGACTGCGTGCTCGGCAAACTCAGGAACTTCCGTGCCGTGGCCACCGCTTCGAAGAGCACAGCCACCATGCTCTCGCCAAACTGGCTCAACCAAATCGGGATGCGCGTCACCAGTCGGCGAGCTAGAAAGGCCCGGCGAACGCTCGGAGAGGCGTTCAGGCAGGAGCATGACCATGATCAAGATGAGTGTCTACTATAGCGCCGATGGCGGTTCGACCTTCGATCACGACTACTACCGCACCCGTCATATGCCACTGCTCCAGGAACGGCTCGGCGATGCCTGCCTGCGCTACGAGATCGACAAGGGCCTTGCGGGTCGCGAAGCCGGAAGCGCGCCGGAGTTCGTCGCAGCATGCCACGTCTACTCGCCTGACCTGGCGACCTTCCAGGAAGCATTGGCTCCCCACCGCGCCGAGATTGCCGCTGATGTCGCCAACTATACCGACATCGCCCCCATCGTGCAGATCAGCGAAGTCGTTGAAGGCTAGGGCAAATCTGGATGCGCTTTGTGAAACGGTGAGCTAGGCTCGGCCGGATCTTGTCGGGCATCGGAGGTGGGGATGCGGTTGGCAATGCGCGCGGCCTGGGCCGTGGTGGCGGGAGTGTCGGCAGCCGGCTGCGTCGCCAGCGACGTCGGTCCGATCAACACGCTGACCGCGCATGTCGGCCAGGCCTCGCCCGAATTCATTCCCGACATGGGCGATGACGGCTCGACGGTGGTGGGCCTGAGTTTTTCCGGCGGCGGCACGCGGGCTGCGGCCTTCGCTTATGGCGTGTTGCGCGAACTCGACGACACCATCATCGACGAGCATCCGGCGACGCGCAGCCTCGTCGACGACATCCGCATGATTTCAGGCGCGTCGGGCGGGGCGGTCGCGGCGTCCTATTTCGGCTACAGGGGACGGGACGACTATCGCGATTTCCGCGAGCGCTTCCTGATCAAGGACGCCGAAGCCTATCTCAGGACCTCGACGCTCTCGCCGCTCAACCTGGCGCGGGCGCTCAATGGCGGCGTCAACGACCGCAACGGCCTGGCGAGATGGCTCGAGGACAATCTTTTCAATGGCGCGACCTATGCCAATTTCAGGCGACCGGATGCGCCGATCGTCTGGATAAACGCCTCCGACATCTACAACCGCACGCCGTTCCTGTTCACCTATGACACCTTCGCTGCCCTGTGCAGCGATCTCGACAAGGTCAGGCTGTCCGATGCGGTTGCAGCATCTGCTGCGGTTCCCGTGGTCTTTGCACCCGTCGTCCTGTCGGCAATCATGCCGAAATGCGGGTACAGCCAGCCTGCGTGGCTGAGCCGCGCGCTTGCCGATCCCGATGCCTCGGTGCGGCTCAAGGCCTATGCCGGCGCCTTGAAGGCTTACCAGCATGCCGACCGGCTCGACTATGTGAAGCTGCTCGATGGCGGGCTGACCGACAATCTCGGCATCACCGGCTTCACCATCGAGCGTTCGTCGGCCGGCACACCCTATGGTCCGCTGTCGCCGGCGGCGGCCGTCAAGCTGCGGACCTTGTTGTTCATCGTCGCCGATGCCGGTCGTGAGGACGATGTCGACTGGGGCGAGACCATCCACGGTCCGGGCCTCGGCGACCTGCTCGAGGCGGTGACCAACACGACCTTCTCGGCTGCCGTTCGCGACCAGCTCGACGCGCTCACCTTGGCCGTGAGCGAGTGGCGCGGCGAACTGATCCGCTATCGCTGCAGCTTGCCGGCTGAAACGGTCAGGCGGTATCGCGGAACACTTGCCGGCTGGAACTGCCGCGACATCAGGCTGGTGGTCGAGCACCTGTCATTCCAGGACCTCGATGCTGCCGCCCAGGCAAAGCTGAACCGCGTGCCGACGCGGCTGAAACTGCCCGTCGAACAGGTCGACCTGACGATTGCGGCAGGGCGTGAAGCGCTTCGGGTCAATGACAGCTTCCAGGAAGCCGTCGCCGACATCCGTCGGCACGCCGGCGTGCTCGACCAGCAGCAGGTCGCCTCGGGCGGCGCGAACTGAGCTCTGCCCCCGAGGTCCGCCGCAGGCACAAAAAGAACGCCTCCCGCACCTGTGACAGTGCTGGAGGCGTCCTGTTCGTCGTTCGATGTTCCGTCCGAATTGCTTCTTCAGGTACCGACGACATCACCTCAATGCGCGGGCGGCAGAAAGGTTCCACCGGTTTCGAAAAAAAATCCTAAGTTTTTTCGACGCCGTTTCAGGCCATGGCGGCTTTGGCCCGGAACAGGCCCCAGGCGAAGCCGGTCCGTGCCCTTGCGTGCAGCAGCAGCGCTGAGACCACCAGCACCATCAGCAGCTCGGCGATGGGTGAGGCCAGCCAGATGCCGCGTTCGCCGAGCAGATGAGGCAGGCCGATGGTCAGCGGGATGGCCAGCAGATAGGTGCGCGCGACGCTGAGCAGCAAAGCGCGGCGGGCATCGCCGATGGCCTGGAAATAACCCGACAGCATCATCACGGGCCCGGCCAGCATGTAGAGCGAAACGGTCATCGGCAGGATGCGGGCGACCTCGCTCTGTGTCGCCGGATCGTCGACGAAGAGCGCGCCAAGGCTGCCATGGCTGAGCAGCATCGCCGCCTCGAACAGCGCGCAATAGCCGAGCGCCAGCAAAAACCCCAGCTTCAGCCCGGCATCCGAACGTTGCCATTGCCCGGCGCCGAAATTGTTGCCGACGATCGTCTGCATCGCCATGTTCAGCCCGAGCATCGGCAGGAAGGCAAAGGTCATGATGCGGGTGATGATGCCGTAGGCGGCGACGGTTGCCGCATAGGCCTCGCTTTCCCAGAGCTGGGTCGAATAGATGACCGTCGCGGCGAGCAGCGAAATGCCGATGAAGCTCAGGCTCTGTGGTGCCCCAAGCGAGAGCAATGGCCGCCAGGCGGCGGTCCAGCGCATCGACGGGACAGCTGCGTATTGCAGCACCGTGCCGGCGCGCAGCCGGTAGACGACGATGAAGCCAAGGGCAAACGCCTGGGCCAGCACGGTGCCCAGGGCCGAGCCCGATACGCCAAGGTCGAAGCCGACGATGAGCACATAGTTCAGGCCGGCATTGCCGACCGAGGTCAAAAGGTTGGCCGCGGCGACGACGCCGAGGCGGTCTTCGCAGCGCAGCCCGTCGCCGTTGAGCGACAGCGCAAACATCACAGGCGCACCCCAGATCAGGATGGAGATGTAGCCGTAGCCCATCTCGGCGAGCGGTCGCGACCCGTTGGCAAGCCGCAAGGCCAGTTCCTTGCCGCCGAGCAGGAAGGCAGCGATCGCCAGTGCGCAGACGAGCAGGGCAAGGCCGTGCGCATCGAGGAAGGTCGCGCGCGCCTTGTCGCGCTCGCCGGCGCCGAGCAGGCGGGCGAGCTGGCTCGCCATGCCGCTCGCCACCAGCGTCGAAAGCGCAACAAGCAGCATGAAGGCCGGGAACATCAGGGTCACGGCGGCGAGCGCGTCCGGCCCGACATATTCGCCGAGGAAATAGGCATCGACGATGGCGAGCAGGCCGTTGGTGGCCATGATCAGGATGATCGGTGCCGCCGTCCTGAGGAACAGGCCGGGCAAGGGGGCATGCAGAAAGGCATTCGCGCCTCGAGCGTCGGGGGAAGTCATCTCGTCGTCTCCGATAGCGCATCAAACGGAGATCAAATGGGGCCCGCATTGCCATTGGTCTGATGCGTCGGTTTCGACTGACACAGTGAAGGCTTTACCGTGCTTGCGCTGCGGGCGGCGGGCGCTTCATGCCCTGGGCGCTGACTAGGCCCGCAGATGGCGGCTGTCAATCTCGGCGGCGGGCGCGCCCGACAGCACGGCCGTCTGGCGCTGCGCGGTTGCCTCAGGCCATGCCGGGCACGTCAGACAGCTCGAAATAGACGGCAAGGCCGCGCTCGCGGGCGAGCCGCACGTCCTCGTCGGCGCCCTTAGAAGTGCCGGGCAGCCGCAGCACAGCGTTACAATGGTGCAGCAGCCGGTCGGCGACCGGATAGGCGAATTCGTCATAGAGCGGGTCGCCGGCGCCTTTCGAGCCGACCTGCCGCCCGAGCGGCAGCGCCACCCATTCGCCGATGACCGGCAGGTGGCCGGCGCGAAACAGCGGAACGGCGACGCGTTCGAGGCGGCTCAGATTCTCCGCCATCTTGACCGGGTCGTCGCCCGTGCCGGAGCGATAGGGGCCGGCGATCAGGATGAGCAGCGGTTTTCCAGGGGTGTTCATGATATCTCCAGATATTGCACGAATCTGCACGAAATAGATATCGCCTCACGCATCATCGTGCAATATCGTGTGGCATCATTGAATTGACGGAGCCGTTCGAAGTGCTCACCAGCCAACGCAAACGTCTGATCCTCGATCGCCTCGCCCGGGACGGGCAGGTCGTCGCCAAGCAGCTCAGCCACGAACTCGCTTTGTCGGAAGACACCATCCGGCGCGACCTCCGGGAGCTTGCGGCGGAAGGCCTGCTATTGCGCGTTCATGGCGGGGCGATGCCGGTGTCGCCGACGGTGGTGCCGATCGCCGAGCGGCGCAGCCTCTCCCGGGACGCCAAGTCGGCGCTCGGCAAGGCCGGTGCCGCGATGATCCGGGACGGCATGACTGTCGTCTTCGACGGCGGCACCTCCAATCTGGAGATCATCCGCCACCTTCGGGCGCAGGCCCGATTCACCGCCATCACCCACAGCCCGACGATTGCCGTGGCGCTGGAGGACAGGCCTGATGTCGACGTCGTCATCATCGGCGGCAAACTCTTCCGTCACTCGATGGTGGCGACAGGCGCGCTGGCGGCCGAAGCGATCGCGCGCATCCGCGCCGATCTTTTCTTCCTTGGCGTCACCGGCGTTCATGCCGGCGAGGGGCTGACGACGGGCGACATGGAAGAGGCGGCGATCAAAAGGCAGCTGATGACAGCGTCGGCCGAGACGGCAGTGCTGGCGACAAGCGACAAGCTTGGCGCGGTGTCGCCGTTCCGCATCGGTGGCATCGGCGAGATTTCGACGCTGATCGTCGAGGGTGAAATTGCCGATGAGCGTGTGGCCATCTTCGCGGACACCGGCGTTTCGGTCCTGCGCGCCGGGTAGAATCCGCGGCCTCAGGCCGAAGCCTGATACGAGGGTACAAAACGAAAAAGGGCGCCCGAAGGCGCCCTTTCCGTAAGCTTCTGGAGCTGGACTTCTTAGAAGTCCATGCCGCCACTCAAGCCCGCAAGCGGGCTTGAGCAACTTTAGCTCATGGGCGTGCTTTATGGACTTCTTAGAAGTCCATGCCGCCCATGCCGCCCATGCCGCCGCCAGGCATACCGCCCGGCATGCCGCCGGCGGAGTCCTTCTTCGGGGCTTCAGCGATCATGGCTTCGGTGGTGACCAGCAGGCCGGCAACCGAAGCTGCGTCCTGCAGGGCCGTACGAACGACCTTGACCGGGTCGACGATGCCGAAAGCGATCATGTCGCCATATTCGCCGGTCTGGGCGTTGTAGCCGAAGGTAGCCGTCTTGTTCTCGAGGATCTTGCCGGCAACGATCGAAGCTTCCGCACCTGCGTTCGAGGCGATCTGGCGGGCCGGAGCCTGCAGAGCGCGACGGACGATGTTGATGCCGGCAGCCTGGTCGGAGTTCTCGCCGACAGCCTTGATGGCGAGCGACGAACGCAGCAGGGCAACGCCACCGCCGGGAACGATGCCTTCTTCGACAGCGGCGCGGGTTGCGTTCAGCGCGTCGTCGACGCGGTCCTTGCGCTCCTTGACCTCGATCTCGGTCGCACCGCCGACGCGGATGACGGCAACGCCGCCTGCCAGCTTGGCGAGACGTTCCTGCAGCTTCTCCTTGTCGTAGTCCGACGTGGTCTCTTCGATCTGCTGCTTGATCTGGGCGACGCGGCCCTGGATCTCGGCCTTCTTGCCGGCGCCGTCGACGATGGTGGTGTTCTCCTTGGAGATCGACACCTTCTTGGCGCGGCCGAGCATGTTGAGGCCGACGTTCTCGAGCTTGATGCCGAGGTCTTCCGAGATGACCTGGCCACCGGTCAGGATGGCGATGTCTTCCAGCATGGCCTTGCGGCGATCGCCGAAGCCCGGAGCCTTGACGGCAGCGATCTTCAGGCCGCCACGCAGCTTGTTGACGACGAGCGTGGCCAGAGCCTCGCCTTCGACGTCTTCCGAGATGATGAGCAGCGGCTTCGAGGTCTGCACGACGGCTTCGAGGACCGGCAGCATGGCCTGGAGGTTCGACAGCTTCTTCTCGTGGAGGAGGATGTAAGCGTCTTCGAGGTCAGCAACCATCTTGTCGGGGTTGGTGACGAAGTAGGGGCTGAGGTAGCCGCGGTCGAACTGCATGCCTTCGACGACTTCCAGCTCGGTCTCGGCGGTCTTGGCTTCTTCAACCGTGATGACGCCTTCGTTGCCGACCTTCTGCATCGCCTCGGCGATCATCGAGCCGATTTCCTTCTCGCCGTTTGCCGAGATGGTGCCGACCTGGGCGACTTCTTCCGAAGTCTTGATCTTCTTCGAAGACTTGACGAGGTGGGTGACGACTTCGCCGACAGCGAGGTCGATGCCGCGCTTCAGGTCCATCGGGTTCATGCCGGCGGCAACGGCCTTGTGGCCTTCCTGAACGATGGCCTGGGCCAGAACGGTCGCGGTCGTGGTGCCGTCGCCGGCGATGTCGTTGGTCTTCGAAGCAACTTCGCGGACCATCTGGGCGCCCATGTTCTCGAACTTGTCTTCAAGCTCGATTTCCTTGGCGACGGTGACGCCGTCCTTGGTGATGCGCGGGGCGCCGAACGACTTGTCGATGACGACGTTGCGGCCCTTCGGACCGAGCGTCACCTTCACTGCGTCGGCGAGGATGTTGACACCGCGCAGCATGCGCTCGCGGGCGTCACGGGAGAACTTTACGTCTTTAGCAGCCATTTTAAGCTCCTCGATGGGCCTTTACGGCCCGAATTTCAGATTGGATGGTGCGGATATCAGGCGATCAGCCGATGATGCCCATGATGTCGGATTCCTTCATGATCAGAAGGTCTTCGCCATTGAGCTTCACTTCGGTGCCCGACCACTTGCCGAACAGCACGCGGTCACCAGCCTTGACGTCCAGCGGGACGAGCTTGCCGGCTTCATCGCGAGCGCCAGAGCCGACGGCGACGATTTCGCCTTCCTGCGGCTTTTCCTTGGCCGTATCGGGGATGATGATCCCGCCGGCGGTCTTGGATTCGGATTCGACCCGGCGAACGACCACGCGGTCATGAAGCGGGCGGAACTTCGACTTTGCCATTTGAACTTCCTCGGTGAACTGTTGAGAACCCTCGGTCCGGCTGAACCGGACTTGGTTAGCACTCACTTCAGGCGAGTGCTAACGTGCCGCTGAGATAGTCCGCCACCCCTCGGCTGTCAAGGGAATGACAGCTTCGCGACAGCGAGTTTTTAGGGGTGTCAGCCGCGCGCCTGGGCGATGGCCTTGCGGAAGTCGTCCGAGGTCATGCCGCGCTTGTAGAGCGCCTTGCCGATCAGGAAGCCGGGTGTGCCCTGGAGCTGGAAAGCGGTGGCCTGGGCCTCGTTGCGGGCGAGCACGCCGACAAGCACGTCCTGCCTGGCCTGGAGATCGCCGCGGGCGCGCTCGACATCGACGCCGGCCTCGCCAAGCAGATTGGCGGTGCTGCGGAATGTCAGTCGTTCGCGGGCGGTCATCAATGTCTGCACGGCATCGGCATAACGGCCCTGGCTGTTTGCGGCCAGGGTGAGCAGGGCGGCATTGCGCGAGACCTCGCCGAAGATCGGCCAGTCGCGCAGCACCAGGCGAATGCCCGTGTCTTCCTTCATCACCTCGGACAATTGCAGGAAGCTCAGCTTGCAATAGGGACACTGATAGTCGGTGAACTCGACCACCGTGACGTCGCCGTCGGGATTGCCGAGCACCGGGATATCGGGGTCGAAGGCGACGTCTTCGACGCTCGGCATCGGATTGGCCCAGAGCGGCAGCGGGGTCAGCGCGCCAAGGGCAACAACGGCCTTGAGGATATGACGCCGGTTGGGCGACCGGTCGGGCATGCGATCGATCCTGTTTGTCGTGGCGTTGTCCTAGAGAGTTTCCGCTTTTCTTCGAATCGCGGAATCTCTCTAGCTATTTGTTTTTGCGCAATTCCGGACGGAAAACCGCTGCACACTTTTCCTGGAATTGTCCTAGACGATGAGCCCGCATGATTAACAGCCGCCTAATCGCCGCGCCGGCACACGATGATGTGAAGGCCGGGACGTGGATGCCCGGACGTGAATGCAAGTGTGCAATGCAAAAACGCCGCTTGAATGATAAGCATGCTTATAATATATGCGGCTCATGAAAAACGAAGGCATCGACAGGCTGGGTTTCCTGATCCACGACGCGGCAAGGCTGGTGCGGCGCAGTTTCGAGCAGCGCGGCAGCGAATTCGGGCTGTCGGCGGCGCAATGGCGCCTGCTGGTCCGGCTGGTCAAGGAAGAGGGCGTGGCCCAGGCGCGGCTTGCCGAGCTCCTTGAAATCGAGCCGATCAGCGTCTCGCGACTGCTGGACCGGATGGAGGAGGGCGGCTGGATCGAGCGCCGCCAGGGCGCCAGCGACAGACGGGTGCGGATGATCTTTCCGACCGACAAGGCGCTGGAGGCCTTTTCCAAGGTCAAGGCGGTGGCCGGCGAAGTCTACGAGAAGGCGCTGGCGGGCCTTTCCGACGAACAGCGCCTCGCCACGGTCCATGGCCTGCGCACCATTATCGACAACCTTTCCGCTGGCGAGCCCACGGATGCGAATTGTTTGAGAGAGACGAAGACATGAACGCGGTGGCGAAAGTGAACGAGAACAGCACAAAGGTCGAACTGGATGGTGCGGCCGCAACCCAGCTCCAGCCCGTGATCGCGGCACCTCAGCCTGCGCCGAAGAAGCGCGGCCGCGTTCTGTTGATGGCGGCCTTGCCGCTCGCCCTGGTGGTCGGCGGCGGCTATTTCTGGGTCACCGGCGGCCGCTACCAGGAAACCGAAAACGCCAATCTGCGCCAGGCCAAGGTCAACATCGCCTCGGAAGCGGCCGGCCGCATCGTCAAGGTCGACGTGTCGGACAACACCACGGTCAAGGCAGGCGACGTCCTGTTCGAAGTCGATCCCGAGCCCTACAAGATCGCGCTGGCGCAGTCGGACGCATCCCTTGCCGCAGCCCGGCTCAATGTCGAGCAGTTGCGCGCCGCCTACAGCCAGGCGGTGGCCCAGGAACGGGTCGCGGCCAGCGGCCTCGACTATGCCCGGGCGCAGTTCGACCGCAGCAACGGCCTGGTCACCAAGGGCGTCAACACCAAGTCGTCGCTCGACGAGGCCCGCATGGACCTCGACAAGGCTGAGGAGCAGCACAGTGCGGCGGTGCAGGGCATCGCCAGCGCCAAGGCGGCGCTTGGCGGCAATCCCGACATCGAGACCGACAAGCACCCGACGGTTCTGTCGGCGCTTGCCGCACGCGACAAGGCCGCCTTCAACCTGGCCCAGACGACGGTCCGCGCCCCCGCCGACGGCGTGGTCTCGCAGGCCGCGTCCTTCAAGGTCGGCCAGTTCGTCGGCACCGGCACCGCCTTGTTCAGCCTCGTCGAGACGGGCGACACCTGGATCGAGGCGAATTTCAAGGAAACGCAGCTGACCCACATGAAGGCGGGCCAGGAAGCCGAGATCGTGCTCGACACCTATCCGGACCGCACCTTCCGCGGCACCGTCGAGGCGATCGGCGCCGGCACCGGCGCCGAGTTCTCGCTGCTGCCGGCCCAGAACGCCACCGGCAACTGGGTCAAGGTCACGCAGCGCATTCCGGTCAGGATCAAGGTCGACGCCACTGACGCCGGTCTCGCCATGCGCACCGGCATGAGCGCCACCGTGTCGATCGACACCGGCGTGTCGCGCGGCTTCGGCAGCATTTTCGGTCACGCGGTGGCGGCGGAATAGGCGCCGTCACCTCAATGTCTAAGTGAATTTTCGAAGTGGATCCGGTCGCGTTGATGCGGCCGGAACTCCGGCTTCTGGTCGCCGCTTGACGACCATCAGGTCCCAAGGGTTGGTCGAATGAGCCAGTCAGCAGCAAAATCCCTCACCGACGTGCCGCATCGCGGCCTGATCACCGTTGCCATCATGCTGGCGACGGTAATGCAGGTGCTCGACACCACCATTGCCAATGTCGCGCTGCCCTCGATGGTCGGCGATCTCGGCGCGTCCCAGGACACCATCAACTGGGTGCTGACCTCCTACATCGTCGCCGCCGCCATCATGACGCCGCTGACCGGCTGGATGTCGGACCGTTTCGGCCGCAAGGAGCTGTTCCTCGTCTCGGTCGTCGGCTTCACCATCATGTCGATGCTCTGCGGCGTCGCCTGGAGCCTGGAGACGATGGTGCTGTTCCGCGTCCTCCAGGGCGTGTTCGGCGCGGCCATCGTGCCGTTGAGCCAGACCTTCCTGCTCGACATCAATCCCAAGGAGCGCCACGGCCAGGCCATGGCGCTGTGGGGCGCCGGCATCATGGTCGGCCCGATCATCGGCCCGACGCTCGGCGGCTGGCTGACCGAGAGCTTCAACTGGCGCTGGGTGTTCTTCATCAACCTGCCGGTCGGCATCGTCGCCTTCCTCGGCTCGGCCGCCTATCTGCCGGCCATCGGCAAGCGCCTGCGCGGCTTCGACTTCTTCGGCTTTGCCATGCTGTCGCTCGGCGTCGGCGCGCTGCAGCTGATGCTCGACCGCGGCGGTGAGGTCGACTGGTTCTCGGCCGTCGAGATCTGGATCGAGCTCGGCCTGGCGATCACAGGTTTCTGGGTCTTTGCCGTTCATATGGCGATATCGAAGAATACGTTCCTCGACCCCAGGATCTTCACCGACCGCAACTTCGTCACCGGCCTGGTGTTCATCTTCGTCATCGGCGTGATCCTGCTGGCGAGCCTGGCATTGCTGCCGCCGATGCTGGCCCGCATCTATGGCTACCCGACCATCACCACCGGCCTGGTCATGGCGCCGCGCGGCGTCGGCACGATGATCTCGATGCTTTTGGTCGGACGCCTGGTGCGCATGGTCGACAACCGCTACCTGGTCGTCGCAGGCCTGCTTCTGACCGCACTGTCGCTCTATTACATGACCGGCTTCACACCGCAGATGGATGCGTTCCTGATCGTTTCGACCGGCGTCGTGCAGGGCCTGGGCCTCGGCCTCGTCTTCGTGCCGCTGTCGACGGTGGCCTTCGCGACGCTTTCGCCGCAATACCGTACCGATGCCGCGAGCCTGTTCAGCCTGGTCCGCAACATCGGCTCGTCGATCGGCATTTCGATCGTCTCGGTGCTTCTGACGCGCAATGTCCAGATCAACCACGCCGAGCTGTCGGCCAACATCACGCCGTTCAACCCGAACCTGATGGCACTGTCGCCGGGGGCGGTATCAGGCAACCCGACGGCGCTGTCGCAGGTCGACGGCCTGGTCAACATCCAGGCGCTGATGATCTCCTACATCGACGACTTCAAGCTGATGATGATCGTCTCGCTCTGCGCCATTCCGCTGGCGCTTCTGCTGCGCAAGCCGAAGGTGCAGGCGGCGGCCAGCGCTGCGCCGGCAGCGCATATGGACTGAGCTGCGCCGGCAGCGCATATGGACTGAGCTGCGCCGGCAGCGCATATGGACCGACAAGAAAAGGCGCCGCCCGCGAGGACGGCGCCTTTTCATGTCCGTATCGGCGGCTAGCCGACGATGCGCAGGTTCGACAGTTCGTCGGCGATCTCCTTGAACACCTGCATCAGATTGGCGCCGGTGGCATTCCAGTAGAGCTTCTTGCCGATGGTCGTGCGCGAATAGGAGGCGCAGGACTTCATCGCGTCGATGGCCTTCTTCTCGGCGGTCTTGCTTTCGCTGAGGTCGAGCGACACGGTCATGACGACGACGGCGTCATTGCCCTGGCCGTCGATCTTGCGGGCATTGGGACCCTTGGCGTTGGAGCAGACCGTCTGCATCGTCTCGTCCATCGCCGCCTGGAAGTTGTCGCTGGTGTAGGTCGACTTGCTCACCGACGAACTGGTGCCCATGAAGATGCGCGAGGTGCTGGTGCCGTTGTAGCCCTTGCCGGCATAACCATAGGCGGCATAGGTCGAGCGGTTGTTGGCATAGCTCGAATCGCCGAACGAGCTGTAGGTGTTGGCGCCGTCGGTCAAGACGATGATGACCTTGTCGTTGCCCTTTTCCGATTCAGACCTGCCGCCGGTGAACGGCGCAGGGCTCGAGACGACCCGCCAGCCCCAGGCGGTGCCTTCCGGCACGTTGGTGTTGCCCGACGGCTCCATGTCGTCGATGGCCTTCTTGATATCGTCTTTTCCGCCGGTCACGCTGATGTCGGTCAGCGGGGTGATCGGATTGGTGGTGCAGGAATAGTTCGGACCATTGCCGTCAGGGGCGGCTGCCGCGTCATAAGGCTTGACGCGGAAATATTTGCGCATGTCCGCCTGTCTCGGCTTGGTGGTGGTGTTTTCCCAGTCCGCCCACCAGTCGTTGTCGTAGCTCCAGTTGTCGGTGTTCAGATCGGGAATGCCGTCATCATTCAGGTCGGTCCACAGATGCCTCGGCTCATCGGGCGCAAACATCGGGACGAACAGCGTTTCGGGATGTGTCGATGTTGCTGCCGCGTCATTGGTGTTGTAGGGCGCCGGCCGTGCTTCGACGCAGCCTTGCCAGCTCGTATATTGGGTAACCGTGTATTCGTATTCTGGTTCGTTGGTATACTCGCGACACCTGCCGCTGCTGTAGCGCTTGCAAACCCGCCTGACGGTGTTTGGTAGAGCCTCCCGGTCCGTCTGCGCGATGATGTCTTGATACAGGCTGAAGCGGGTGAGCGGTTCGCCTGCCTCTGCTCCCCAGCCGGCCCCCTTCTTGCGCCACATGCCGCCCGAATATTCGGCGAACTTCTCGCCGATCTGGGCGATGTCGGCGCTCGTCATGTTGGCTTGCGTCATCTTCGACCAGTCGAAGTTCTCGTGATGGACAGGCGAAAGCCCGTTCGTGTCCATCCACGACTGGTCGTCATTGTCGGGCGCGATGTTGACCGAGGCGGCGAAAGGCACCAGTGCGAACTGCACCGGCTTGTCGATCTGCTTCATCGCGGCGGCCTGTTCGGCCATCTTGTCGACCAGCTGCTTGGAGGCTGCCTTGAGCAGATCGATGCGCTTCTGGCCGGTACCGGAGCCGAGATAGCTCATCGACCCCGAATTATCGAGGACGAGCGCGACCTCGAGCGTGTTCTTGAGGCGTATCTCCGACTTGACGGCAAAATCCATCCGGTGCGACCCGCTGCCCTTGCCGAGCAGGGCTGCCGCGGCAGGCACGAAATAGGGATCGTATTTGAGATTGGCTTCGAGCTTCAGCGTGCCGCCGCCCGAATTGTTGCTCGGCAGCGTGACCACGAGTGTGGTGTTCGCCGGGTTCACCGGACCGAGATTGGCCTTGAAGAAGTCGCTCGCATAGGTCTTGAGCTGGTCGTCGGTGGCGCCTTCGATGAGGCGCCTGGCCGTGGCGATGCCGGCGGCGTCAAGCGCGTTGCGTGTGATCTCGCGCTGACGCGACATTTCCGAATAGTCGATCGCGAGAGCCAGAGCCCCCATGATCGGTACCATTGCTGCGACTGTGAGGATTGCATAGCTACCGCGCCGGTCGCGCAAGAATTTGCGGATCATGGATGGGGGTCCCCGAGCTCAACCCCGGCAAATTCGCACACAATCGTTAAATTTGAGGTTCCTAATCTATCGAGAAGTCGCAGCTCCGGATTAGCGTCCCGTTTACCAAGCGGACGCCGGTCCGTCGTGGCCGGGACGCCGTCGACGCCGCTGGCATAGTTGCATCAGGGGCAAAAGCTGGTGACAGGACGGACCGGTTCGGATAATTCCGGGCTACTTGGCCGTTCAGCCAAAGTCTCCCGTTGGGATCGATCGAAGGACAGGAAATGGCAGGCTTGCCGCAATCAATCGCGTCGCTCGAAGCGCTCACCGGCCGCTATCAGGCTCTGCTCTGCGACGTCTGGGGCGTCATCCACAACGGTGTCGACGCCTTCCCCGAAGCTGCGGCAGCACTCACGGCGGCACGCGACAAGGGCGTGGCTGTCGTGCTGATCACCAATGCGCCGCGTCCGCGCGCCGGTGTCATCGCCCAGCTCGCCAATCTTGGCGTGCCCGAAAGCGCCTGGGACCGTGTCGTAACCTCCGGCGACGTCACCCGCGAATTGATCCGCTCGGGGCCGCGCCGGGTCTTCCACATCGGCCCCGACCGCGATTTTCCGATCTATGACGGTCTCGATGTCGATCTTGTCGAGGAGTTCGAGGCCTCCGTCGTGGTTTGCACCGGGCTTTTCGACGACGAGACCGAAACGCCCGACGACTATGCCGAGATGCTGCGCCGCCTGCGCGCGCGCAACCTGCCGTTCATCTGCGCCAATCCCGACATCGTCGTCGAGCGCGGCCACGAGCTGATCTGGTGCGCCGGCGCGCTGGCGCGTGACTACGGCCAGCTCGGCGGCCGCACGCTGGTGTCGGGCAAGCCGCACCGGCCGATCTATGAGGCGGCGCTGGCGGCGGCGGGCGAAGTGCTCGGCCGCGAGGTCAAGCTGGCTGATGCGCTGGCGATCGGCGACGGCATGTTCACCGACGTCAAGGGTGCCGCCGACAACGGCATCGACGTGCTCTACGTCTCGGGCGGCATCCATGCCCGCGACTATGGCGAGGCGCATGCGCCCGATCCTGACATGCTCGCGGCGTTCCTCGACAAGCATGGCTATTCGCCGGTGGCGACCATTCCGAAGCTGCGGTAAGCGCCAAGATGACACAGAGCTTTCTTCGCATTTCGGGGGAAGAGCCGGTGCCGGAGCGGTTGCGCGGTAGCGTCGTTGCCATCGGCAATTTCGACGGCATCCATCGCGGCCACCAGGCGGTGCTCGAGCGCGCCCTCAAAGAGGCGCAGCGGCGCGGCGTGGCGGCACTGGTGCTGACCTTCGAACCGCATCCGCGCAAAGTGTTCCGGCCCGACGTGCCGCTGTTCGTGCTGACGCCGCCGCCGGTCAAGGCGCGGCTGATCGAGGCGCTCGGCTTTGCCGGTGTCGTCGAAACGCCGTTCACGCGCGAATTTGCCGGCCTGTCGGCCGAGGATTTCGTCACCTCCATCCTGGAGCAGCGCCTCGGCATCAGCCACGTCGTCACCGGCTTCGATTTCCATTTCGGCAAGAACCGGCAGGGCGGACCGGCTTTCCTGATGGCGGCGGGCGAGCGGCACGGCTTCGGCGTGACCCTTGTCGACGCCTTCCGCGACGAAGGCACCGAGATCATCTCGTCGAGCCGGATCCGCGAACTCCTGTCCAGGGGCGAGGCGGCGGAAGCGGCCGGATTGCTCGGCTATCGCTACACGGTCGAAGCAGAGGTCGTCGGTGGGGCGCAGCTTGGCCGCACCCTGGGCTTTCCGACCGCCAATATGCGGCTGTCTTCGGAGAGCGGTCTCAAGGAAGGCATCTATGCCGTGCGTTTCCGCCGCGCCGACGGAACGCTGTTTGACGGCGTCGCCAGCTTCGGCCGCCGCCCGACGGTGGGCGACAATCTGGCGCCGCTGCTCGAAACCTTCGTCTTCGACTTTACCGGTGATCTCTATGGCGAGATCGCTGCGGTGTCGCTGTTCGGCTACCTCAGGGGCGAGGTCAAGTTCGAAGGCCTCGACGCCCTCGTCGTCCAGATGAAACAGGACGAGGCCGAGGCGAGGGCGCTGCTCCAGGGCGTGCGCGCCCTCTCCGAACTGGACCAGGCCATCACCTTCTAGAAATGCGAAAGCGCTAGGCGTTGGCGCTTTTCAGGCCGAAGCCGAAGGCGATGTAGCCGATGCCCTGGAAGATCAGGTCGATCGCCAGGAAGGCGCCCAGCACGATCAGGCTGTTCACCGGCCAGCCGATGGCGATGACGATGCCGGCGAGCAATGTCACGACACCTGCGGCGACGATCCAGCCCCAGCTGGCGAGCAGGCCTCTGCCCTTGATGCCCATCCAGATGCGCATCAGGCCCGAGGCGACGAGGCTGGCCGCCAGGAACAGCGTCAGGATCGAGGATGCCAACAGCGGATTGTTGAAGGTGAGGAAGCCGGCGACGATGTAGAGCACGCCGCCGAGCAGCCACAGCAGCAGGCCGCCCCAGCTCTTGACGCCAAAGGCATGGACGATCTCGAAGACGCCGGCGAGGATCATCAGCCAGCCCACGAGGTAGACCGAGGTCACCGTCGCGATATACAGGTTGCCGGCCGCGATGATCCCGAGAACGGTGAGTGCTGCGCCCAAAAGCACGAACCAGCCCCATTTGGAGCGCAACGCGGCGATGTCGCCTTGCGGCATTTGATCGGAAATTGCCATCGGTCCCTTCTCCTGAAAGTTGCCTGCTTCAGTTGCGTGACCTCCGGCCACACCGCCAACGCTAGTACCGGCGGTTGTATCCGTCCAGCATTCCGGCTTCGGCATTCCGGTTTCGTCGGGGCGTGGGCCAATGTTGTGCCAGGGCTAGAAATTAAATCAAATTTTACCGAGTTGGGCCAAACCCGGGGGTGTCCTGTTGGGTGTGTTTCGTGTACGCGGGGTTGTGATGCCTAGTTTCGCTCGTATTTTGGCGGCAGCCTCCGCGCTTGCCTTGGTGACGGTTCCGGCAACGGCCGGCGAGGGCGCATTCGGCTTTCTCTCCGGCGACTGGTACCTGACGCTCGGCGCCACCGGCATGGTCGCGCCGCGTTTCGAGGGCTCCAAGAAATATCTGTTCAGCGCCCAGCCGATCATTTCGCTGGGGAAGGCCGGCAGTGAGGTGCGCTTTTCCTCGCGCAACGACAACATCTCCCTGGCGCTGATCGACGATGGCGGCGTCCGCGCCGGCCTGAACGGCAAGATCATCTTCGGCCGCGACGCCGAGCACGAGCTGCAGGGCCTGCACGACGTGCGCTGGGGCGGTGAGGTCGGTGGCTTCTTCGAATTCTACCCGACCGACTGGATGCGCGCCCGCGCCGAGGTCCGGCATGGCATTCGCGCCCATAGCGGCATCGTCGCCGACATCGCCGTCGATGCGTTCCACGACGTCACCCCCGAAATCCGGGTCTCGGGTGGCCCGCGTGTGTCCTTTGCCTCCAACGATTATTTCGACACTTATTACGGCGTCAGCGCCCAGGAAGCCGCCGCTTCCGGCATCAGCCAGTACAATCCCGGCAGCGGCATGCGCTCGGCGGGTCTCGGCGGCGCGGTCACCTGGAAGGCGACCGACAATGTCACCGCCAGCCTGTTTACCGAGTATTCGCGCCTGATGGGGCCGGCGGCCGATTCGACCATCGTCAGGGAGCGCGGCTCGCGCGACCAGCTGACGATCGGCGTGTCGACCAGCTACCGCTTCGACTTCAAGCTTTGATATCAGGCGAATTAGGCGCTTTATTCCGCGCTCCGGCTCCGCTAAAAGCGCGGCCATGAGATTTTTCGCGCCCGTCTTTGCGACGTCGATACGAATTACAGGCCCGGCCTTCCGGGTGGCCTGAGGCTGTCCGCAAGTCCGGGACTTTTTGCCTGCGCGCTACCGGCGCCTTTTCCAGATCATGACAGTTGAACGCCCGTGGCAGCTTTGCCGGGCAAGATGGCAAGACAAATGACCGACACGTTCGAAAAGCTCGACTATTCCAAGACGCTTTACCTGCCGCAGACGGAATTCCCGATGCGCGCCGGCCTGCCCGAGAAGGAGCCGGTGACGGTTGCGCGCTGGCAGAAGATGGACCTCTACAAGCGCCTGCGCGAAAGTGCCGCCGGCCGCGAGAAATACGTCCTGCATGACGGCCCGCCCTATGCCAACGGCAACATCCATATCGGCCATGCGCTGAACAAGATCCTCAAGGACGTCATCACCCGCTCGTTCCAGATGCGCGGCTACGATTCCAACTACGTGCCGGGCTGGGACTGCCACGGCCTGCCGATCGAGTGGAAGATCGAGGAAAAATACCGCGCCGCCGGCAAGAACAAGGACGAGGTCGAGATCAACGAATTCCGCAAGGAATGCCGTGAATTCGCCGCCGGCTGGATCGGCATCCAGGCCGAGGAGTTCCAGCGTCTCGGCGTCATCGGCGACTTCAAGAACCCGTACACGACGATGAATTTCCACGCCGAGGCGCGCATCGCCGGCGAGCTGTTGAAGTTCGCCATGTCGGGCCAGCTCTATCGCGGCTCGAAGCCGGTGATGTGGTCGGTCGTCGAGCGCACCGCGCTCGCCGAGGCCGAGGTCGAATACCAGGATTACGAGAGCGACACGATCTGGGTGAAGTTCCCGGTCGCTTCCGGCTCCGAAGCCCTGGCCGGCGCCCATGTCGTCATCTGGACGACGACGCCCTGGACCATCCCCGGCAACCGCGCCGTCAGCTATTCGCCGCGCATCGCCTACGGCCTCTATGAGGTCACCGCTGCCGAAAACGATTTCGGCCCGCAGCCGGGCGAAAAGCTGATCTTTGCCGCAGCCCTTGCCGACGAGGCCGCGGCCAAGGCCAAGGTGACGTTGAATCAGATCGCCAGCGTTTCCGGCGAAGAGCTTGGAAAGGCTGTGCTTTCGCATCCGCTCAAGGGCTTCGGCGGCGGCTATCTGTTCGGCGTGCCGATGATTGCCGGCGACCATGTCACCGACGATGCCGGCACCGGCTTCGTCCACACCGCACCCGGCCATGGCCGCGAGGACTTTGACGCCTGGATGGATGCGGCGAAGGATCTGCACGCGCGCGGCATCGACCCGGCGATCCCGTTTACCGTCGACGATGGCGGCTTCTTCACCAAGGACGCGCCGGGCTTCGGTCCCGGCCGCGAAGGTGGTGCGGCGCGCGTCATCGACGACAACGGCAAGAAGGGCGACGCCAACAAGGCGGTCATCGACGAGCTGATCAGGCACGCGGCGCTGTTTGCGCGCGGCCGGCTCAAGCACAGCTATCCGCACAGCTGGCGTTCGAAGAAGCCGATCATCTTCCGCAACACGCCGCAGTGGTTCGTCTATATGGACAAGGAGCTCGGCGACGGCACGACCTTGCGCAGCCGCGCGCTTCAGGCGATCGACGACACGCGTTTCGTGCCCGCCGCCGGCCAGAACCGCCTGCGCGCCATGATCGAGGACCGCCCCGACTGGGTGCTGTCGCGCCAGCGCGCCTGGGGCGTGCCGATCGCCATCTTTGCCGACGCCGACGGCAATGTGCTGAAGGACGAGGCGGTCAATGCCCGCATCGTCGCGGCCTTCGAGGACGAGGGCGCCGACGCCTGGTTCGCCGAGGGCGCGCGCGAGCGCTTCCTGGGCTCCCGCGCCAACGAGGCGTGGACCCAGGTGATGGACATCCTCGACGTCTGGTTCGACTCGGGCTCGACCCATGTCTTCACGCTGGAGGATCGCCCCGACCTGAAATGGCCGGCCGACGTCTATCTCGAAGGCTCGGACCAGCATCGCGGCTGGTTCCACTCGTCGCTGCTCGAAAGCTGCGGCACGCGCGGCCGCGCGCCTTACAATACGGTCGTCACCCATGGTTTCACCATGGACGAGGAAGGCCGCAAGATGTCGAAGTCGCTCGGCAACACCGTGGTGCCTCAGGACGTCATGAAGCAGTCGGGCGCCGACATTTTGCGCCTGTGGGTGATGACGACGGACTATTGGGAAGACCAGCGCCTCGGCAAGAACGTGCTGCAGACCAACATCGACGCCTATCGCAAGCTGCGCAACACCATCCGCTGGATGCTCGGCACGCTCGCCCATGACGACGGCGAGGAGGTGGCGCTGGCCGAGATGCCGGAGCTGGAGCGGCTGATGCTGCACCGGCTGTCGGAGCTCGATGCGCTGGTGCGCAAGGGTTATGACGATTTCGAGTTCAAGCGTATCACCCGTGCGTTGATCGACTTCATGGTCGTCGAGCTGTCGGCCTTCTACTTCGACATCCGCAAGGACGTGCTCTACTGCGATGCGCCGTCGAGCATCCGCCGCAAGGCGGCCGTCCATGTCGTGCGCGTGCTGTTCAACTGCGTCGTCAAGTGGCTGGCGCCGATGCTGCCCTTCACCACCGAAGAGGCCTGGCTCGAACGCCACCCGGGCGCCGAGTCGGTGCATCTCGAACAGTTCCCCGACGTGCCGGCTGCCTGGCGCGACGAGGCGCTGGCCGAGAAGTGGCGCAAGGTTCGCCAGGTGCGCAGCGTGGTTACCGGCGCGCTCGAGCTCGAGCGGGCCAAGAAGACCATCGGCTCGTCGCTGGAGGCGGTTCCTGTCGTCCATATGAGCGACGCGGTGCTGGAAGACGCGCTCTCGGGCATCGACCTGGCCGAGATCAGCATCACCAGCGATCTCGTCATCTCCCATGATGCGGCGCCGGCCGATGCCTTTGTCCTGCGCGAAGTTCCCGGCGTTGCCGTCGTCGTCGAGAAGGCGGAGGACCGTGGGCTGGTGAAATGCGCGCGTTCCTGGCGCTACACCGGCGATGTCGGTTCCGACGCCGCCTTTGCCGATGTCTCCGCGCGCGACGCCGCGGCCCTGCACGAACTCAAGGCGCTCGGCCGGCTCTGACACCCGACCGGCTGGCATGGGCCTGCTCTGAGATGGGCCGGCTCTGAGATGGGCCGGTTCTAACAGATGCTGAAATGCAACGACCGGTAGACATCTCCGGCCGGTCGTTGCCCTTGACGACCCATTAAGGTAAAAGCGCGAAACTCCGGCAGACAAATTGTCGCCGGAATTCCGTCGGATGAGCATACGGACCGGGACCCGGCTCAAGGCCGGCATCTAGCGAGAGGCGTTCGAGTGAAAATTACTGGCATGACGGACCGCATCAGCGCGCGCGGAGCTTTGCTTGCGTCGCTCGCCGTTTCCGGCCTGGCGCTTACGGGCTGCATGAGCGCGCCCACCTACGGCACCGACAAGTCGGCGACGACCCAGCTCGCGACCGACCTGACCAACATCATGTCGTTGAAGCCGAAGACCAACACCATCGACTACAAGCCGCGTCCGGAGCTGGTGAAGCCGAAGACCGGCCAGGTCGCCGCCCTGCCGGCGCCGCAGGACAACATCGTCACCACGGCAAGCGCCGACTGGCCCGAATCGCCCGAGGCACGCCGCGCCCGCATCCGCGACAACGCCACCAAGAATCGCGACAACCCGAATTTCGAGCCGGAAGTCGTCAACGACATGTCTGCGCTGAACGGCCCCGACATGAGCAAGTGGACGCCGGCGCAGCGCAAGGCCGAGATCGAACGCCGCCTGCGCGAGAACAAGCAGGGCAGCACCACTTCCCGCAAATATCTGAGCGAGCCGCCGCTGGCCTACCGCCAGGCAGCCGCCACCGCCGCCCAGGATGAGCTCGGCGAAGACGAGATCAAGAAGGAACGCCGCAAGAAGAAGCTCGCCAAGAAGGGCACGAGCTGGTGGCCGTTCTGATCCTGGCCACAATTGCAGACTGACCGGGCGCCCTGACTGGTTCAGGGCGTTTTCGTTTTTGCGGGGCTGCCTGCAGCAATTCCAGGAAAAGTGTGCAGCGGTTTTCCCTGGGAATTGCGCAAAACAAAAAGAGGAGCAATTCCAGGAAAAGTGTGCAGCGGTTTTCCCTGGGAATTGCGCAACAACAAAAATGCTGGAGAGATTCCGCGATTCGAAGCAAAGCGGAAACGCTCTAGTCCTCGCGCCTGTCCTTGAAGAAGCTCTTGAGCATCTCGGCGGCGCGGGTTTCACCGATGCCGGCATAGACGTCGGGTGCGTGATGGCAGGTGGGGGAGGCGTAGAACCTCACGCCGCTGACCACAGCGCCACCTTTGTCGTCGGCGGCGCCGAAATAGAGCCGGCGCAGGCGGGCAAACGATATGGCCGCGGCGCACATGGTGCAGGGTTCGAGCGTCACATAGAGGTCGAGCCCGGTCAGGCGCTCCTGGCCGAGCCGCACGCAGGCCTGGCGGATCGCCAGTATCTCGGCATGTGCCGTGGCATCGTTGAGTTCACGGGTGCGGTTGCCGGCCCGGGCGACGATTTCGTTGCCCTGGACGATGACCGCGCCGATCGGCACTTCGCCGCGCGCCGCTGCCGCTTCGGCCTCGTCGAAGGCCAATGCCATGTAATCGGGCCGTTTCACGCCTCAACCATCCTGTTACCCCTCGCTAACCCCCGAGCTTCCTGTTATCTAGCCGCCGAAAAGGGCAAAGGCCACCATGGACGACGATCGTAAGAAATTCCCCCGCAAGGGCGGGTCAAAACCGGCTGGAGCGGGCGGCCGTGACGGCGGTGCCAAGAAATTCGGCAAGCCGCGCAGCGAAGGTGGCGCAAAACCCTTTGCCAAGAAGCCGTTCGTGAAGCGCGCCGAAGGTGCCGAGGGCGGCGAACGCCCGAAGCGCGATTTCCGCCCGCGCGACGGCGAGGCGCGCGCCGAGCGGCCGTTCAACAAGGGGCCGCGCCCCGAAGGCAAGCCGTATGAAAAGCGCGAAGGCGGCCGCTCGTTCGGCGGCGACAAGCCCTTTGCCAAGAAGCCCTATCGTGCGCGCGCCGTCGAAGGTGCCGAAGGCGGCGAACGCCCCAGGCGCGATTTCGCGCCGCGTGATGGCGAAGCCCGCGCCGAGCGTCCGTTCCACAAGGGCCCGCGCCCTGAAGGCAAGCCATATGAAAAGCGCGAAGGCGGTCGTTCCTTTGGCGGCGACAAGCCGTACCGTGCGCGCCCGGCCGAGGGTGGGGAGCGTCCGCAGCGTGAATTCCGTCCGCGCGACGGCGAGGCGCGCGCTGAAGGCGGCGAGCGTCCGTTCCGCAAGGGCCCGCGCCCCGAGGGCAAGCCATATGAAAAGCGTGAAGGCGGCCGTTCGTTTGGCGGTGACAAGCCTTATCGTGCCCGTCCTGCCGAAGGCGGCGATCGTCCGCAGCGCGAGTTCCGTCCGCGCGACGGTGATGCGCGCCCGGCAGGCGGCGATCGCCCGTACCGCGCGCGCCCCGAGGGCGGCAAGCCCTTCGAGAAGCGCGGCGAAGGCTTCAAGCCGCGCCCGCGTGCTTCCGAGGATGCACCGGAGCCGGGCGAGCGCATCGCCAAGCGCCTGGCGCGTGCGGGCCTCGCCTCGCGCCGCGATGCCGAGGAGCTGATTGCTGCCGGCCGCGTCAAGGTCAACAACAAGGTGCTGGCGTCTCCGGCGGTCAACGTCATGCCTGACGACATCATCCATCTCGACGGCATGGAAATCCCGCCGATCGAGCGCACCCGCCTGTTCCTGTTCCACAAGCCGGCCGGCGTGGTCACCACCAACCGCGATCCCGAGGGCCGCAAGACCGTCTTCGACGTGCTGCCGCAAGAGCTGCCGCGCCTGATGACGATCGGCCGCCTCGACATCAACACCGAAGGCCTGTTGTTGCTGACCAATGATGGCGGCCTGTCGCGCGTGCTCGAACTGCCGGCGACCGGCTGGCTGCGCCGCTACCGCGTGCGCGTCCACGGCAAGGTCGAGCAGAAGACGCTGGACGGTCTCAGGGACGGCATCGCCGTCGAGGGCGTGTTCTACGGCTCGATCGAGGCGACGCTCGACCGCGAGCAGGGCAGCAATGCCTGGATCACCATCGGCCTGCGCGAAGGCAAGAACCGCGAGGTCAAGAACATCCTCGGCGCGCTCGGCCTCGAGGTGAACCGCCTGATCCGCATCTCCTATGGCCCGTTCCAGCTCGGCGAGCTGCCGGAGGGCCATGTCCAGGAGATCAAGGGCAAGATGCTGCGCGACCAGCTCGGCGAGCGGCTGATCGAGGAGTCGGGGGCCAATTTTGACGCCGACATCGTCAAGCCGTTCTCCAACAAGCCGACCTTCCGCCGCGAGGAACGTCGCGAGGAAGAGGCGCCGCGCGCCCCGCGTGCGCCCCGCCTCGACATCGGCGAAGGCGGCCTGATCAAGAACCGCAAGCGCGATCGCGAGCGTCATCGCGAGGACGTGCTGGGCCGCCTGTCGACCGAACGCCCTGCCGGCTTCGGCGACAAGCCGAGTTTCGGTGACAAGCCAAGGTTCGGCGACAAGCCGAGATCCGGGGACCGGCCGAAATTCGGGGACAAGCCCAAGTTCGGCGACAAGCCCAGGTTTGGCGACAAGCCGAAATTCGGCGGCAAGAAGGGTGACGAGCGCGAAAAGAAGCCGTTCGAGACGCCTGGTGCGCGCAAGACAAATGTCTGGATGGCTCCGGGCGCGCGTCCGCAGAGCGAAAAGGCCAAGGCCGATGCCGCGTCGAAGCCGCGCTTCGACAAGTCGCGTTCCGACAAGCCTCGTTCCGACAGGCCTCGTTCCGACAGGCCCCATTCTGACAGACCCCATTCTGACAGACCGGGCGGCGACGGCCCGCGCGGTGGACGGCCCGGCGGTCCGCGCCGGGATCGCGGCTGATGCGGGTAGTCGGTGGTGATTTGCGCGGCAGGCCGTTGGCCACGCCGCGCAACAACGCCATTCGTCCGACAACGGATCGCACACGCGAGGCGGTGTTCAACATGCTTGCCCATCGCTTCGGCGGCAGGCTCGACGGCGTGCGTGTGCTCGACCTCTTCGCCGGCACCGGCGCGCTCGGCATCGAGGCGCTGTCACGCGGCGCTGCCTATTGCGTGTTCATCGAGGAATCGGCCGAAGGCCGCGGACTTGTCCGCACCAATGTCGAGAGTTTCGGCCTGACCGGCCGGACCAAGATCTTCCGCCGCGACGCAACCGCTCTCGGAGACGCCGGCACGCTCGGGCCGTTCGGCCTGGTCTTCGCCGATCCGCCCTATGGCAAGGGCCTGGGCGAGAAAGCCTTGCGTTCGGCTCGCGCCGGCGCCTGGCTGGCGCCGGGCGCGCTCTGCGTCGTCGAGGAAGCGGCATCCGTTGCGTTCGAGCCGGGACCCGGCTTTGCCGTCGTCGACGAACGTTCTTATGGCGAGACGGTGATCCGCTTCATCGAGGCGCAATAGCTGCGGCGCCCGACTTCGGCCTCTTTCGGACCGGAAGATTACGAACAATTCACTTCCCGCCGCTTTGTGCCGAAGCCTATAAGGCGGGCACGTCCACATTCAGAGGCAGTTGATGATCTTGAGATTCTTGCGGGCGAAAGCCTCGCTGCCAGCCCTGTTGGCCCTGGGGCTGGCCTCGTCGGCGCCGGCTCTCGCCGAAGCGCCGCGCAGCGACTGGAAGGTCACCAGCTTCACGCTCGACAATGGTATGCAGGTCGTGGTCATCCCCGACCATCGCGCCCCGATCGCCACCCACATGGTCTGGTACAAGGTCGGCAGCGCCGACGAGATGCCCGGCAAGTCGGGCATCGCCCATTTCTTCGAACATCTGATGTTCAAGGGCACCAGCAACCACAAGGCCGGCGAGTTCGGCCAGAAGATCGCCGAGATCGGCGGCAGCGAGAACGCCTTCACCACCTATGACTACACCGCCTACCACCAGACGGTGACCCCCGCTGCCCTCGAAACGATGATGAGCTTCGAGGCCGACCGGATGCGCAACCTGGTGCTGACCGATGCGGTGATCGAGCCCGAACGCGACGTCATCCTCGAAGAGCGCCGCTCGCGCGTCGAAAACAATCCTGGCGCGCTGCTCAACGAGGAAGTCGACGCGACGCTGTATCAGAACCAGCCCTACCGCATTCCGGTCATCGGCTGGATGCATGAGATCGAAAAGCTCAACCGCGTCGACGCCACCGACTTCTACGTCAAGTATTACGCCCCCAACAACGCGATCCTGATCGTTGCCGGCGACGTCGAGCCTGATACGGTCAAGGCGCTGGCCGAAAAGACCTATGGCAAGGTGGCGCGCGGGCCGGAACTGCCGCCGCGCATCCGCCCGGTCGAGCCGGAGCAGAACACCAAGCGCACCGTCGAACTGACCGACGAGCGTGTCAGCGTGCCGAGCTTCTCCAAGGCCTGGGTGGTGCCGTCCTACCAGACGGCCGAGCCGGGCGAAGCCGAAGCGCTCGATCTTCTGTCGGAGATCCTTGGCGGCGGCAGCCGCAGCCGGCTCTACCAGGGCCTGGTGGTCAAGGACGGCATTGCCTCCTCCGCCGGCGCCTTCTTCCAGGGCACGATGGTCGACGACACCAGCTTCACCGTCTATGGCGCGCCGCGTGGCGAAGCCGGGCTGCAGCAGGTGGAAGCCGCCGTCGACGTCGAGATCCGCCGCATCATCAAGGACGGCGTGACATCGGACGAGCTCGAAAAGGCCAAGGACCGTTTCGTCCGCTCGATGATCTTTGCCCGCGACAACCAGGCCAGCATGGCCAACATCTATGGCAGCACGCTGGCGACCGGCGGCACGGTTGCCGACATCGAACAGTGGCCGGACAGGATCCGCACTGTCACCACCGACCAGATCAAGGCGGTTGCCGCCAAATATCTCAATCCCGACCATTCGGTTGCCGGCTATCTGCTGCCGGCGAAATCAGTCGAGAAGTGATGTGATGACCAGGCTCATGGCAATGCGTTTCAAGGCCCCCACTTTCTCGACGACGCGTGCATCAGCGGCGACGCTGATGCTGGCACTGGTTTTCCTGGTCCTGCCCGCCATGGTCGCGCGCGCCGAGGTCCGTATCCAGGAGGTCAAGTCCGACAAGGGCATCACCGCCTGGCTGGTCGAGGACTATTCGGTGCCGATCATCGCGATAAAATTCCTGTTCGATGGCGGCAGCACCCAGGATCCCCAGGGCAAGGAAGGCCTCGCCAACCTGATGACCGGGCTTTTCGACGAAGGCGCCGGCGATCTCGACAGCGACGCCTTCCAGATCAAGCTCGACGAGGCTGGCGCCGAAATGGGCTTCAACGAAGGCAATGACGCCGTCGGCGGCGGCATGCGCATGCTCGCCGAGCGACAGGACGATGCCTTCGAACTGCTCAAGCTTGCGGTCGAGACGCCGCGCTTCGACCAGGCGCCGCTCGACCGCATCCGCGCGCAGATCGTCAACGGCATCGTTGCCAATGCGCGCGACCCCGAGACCCAGGCGGCGCGCAAATGGGCCGAGGCGATCTACGGCACGCATCCTTACGCCAGGCCCGACATGGGCACCGAGGCGTCGCTGGCGACCATCACCGCCGATGACCTGCGCGCCTTCCACAAGGCCAATTTCGCCAGGGAAAACATCCATGTCGCCGTCGTCGGCGCCATCGACGCCGAGACGCTGAAGAAGCGGCTCGACCAGGTGTTCGGCGAATTGCCTGACAAAGCCGAATTGCGGCCGGTCGAACGCGTCGAGCCCAGGCTCGGCCAGACCATGCATATCGAATATCCCCTGCCGCAGACCTCGCTGCAGCTGGTCTATCCCGGCGTGCCGCGCGAAGCGCCCGATTTCCTTGCCGCGGCACTGATGGAGCACATCCTGGGCGGCGGCACATTCTCGTCGCGGCTGTTCGACGAGGTGCGTGAAAAGCGCGGGCTGGCCTACAGTGTCAGCTCCGCGCTGATCAACCAGGAGCATTCGTCGTCGCTGATCATCGGCACCGCGACACGGTCGGACCGGGCGGCCGAGACGCTTGGCGTCATTCGCGAGGTGATCCGCAAGATGGCGGAGGAGGGGCCTACCGCAGCTGAACTCGACGCGGCCAAGAAGTACATGCTCGGCGCCTATGCCATCAACAATCTCGATTCCTCGGGCGCGATTGCCGGCACGCTTGTCGACCTGCAGACCGACAAGCTCGGCATCGACTATATGCAGAGGCGCGTCGAGCTGATCAACGCCGTCACGCTCGACGACGTCAGGGCGGCGGCGCGCAAGCTGTTGTCGGTCGACCCCGCGATCATGATCCTCGGTCCGAAATTCGGAGAGAGCAAGGGATGAGCGCCACCTTCGCACTGGCACTTGGCGGCGGCGGCGCGCGCGGCCTCGCTCATATCCATGTCATCGAGGCGCTCGACGAGCTCGGCATCAGGCCGGTGGCGATCGCAGGGTCCTCCATAGGTGCTGTGATGGGCGCCGGCATGGCCGCCGGCCTGACCGGTAGGGAAATCCACGAGCACTCCCGCGCCGTGCTCGGCCGGCCGGCCGAGGTGGCCAGCCGCATGTGGCGGGCCCGGCCGGGCACGCTGTCGGAGATGGTCGAGACCGGCATCAGGGTCACCCAGTTCAATGTCGAGCGCATCCTCAAGTCGTTTCTGCCCGAGGGCGTGCCTGATACCTTCGAGGAGCTGAAGCTGCCCTTGAAGGTGACGGCAACCGACTATTACGGCCATTGCCTGAAGGTGTTCGAGGAGGGCGAGCTGTTTTCGGCGCTCGCCGCATCGGCGGCGATCCCGGCGGTGTTCAAGCCGGTGACGCGCGGCAACACGCTCTATATCGACGGCGGCATCTACAATCCGGTGCCGTTCGACCTGCTCGAGGGCCTGGCCGACCACGTCATCGCCATCGACGTCGTCGGCGCGCCATTCGAGAACGGCCGCAAGCCGCCCAATTCGATCGACCTGATGTTCGGCGCCAGCCAGCTGATGATGCAGTCGATCATCGCCAACAAGCTCGGCCAGAACCCGCCAGACATTTTCCTGAGGCCGCCGGTGTCGCGCTTCAAGGCGCTCGACTTCCTCAAGATCGACCAGGTCATGGCCGAGACGGCGGCGATCAAGGACGAGCTCAAGCACGCCCTCGACGAGATCCTGCGCTAGGCCCGGCGGGCGGCTTTCTCCAGCTATTGCAGCGTCGAAGCCTTGCCGGTGGAGAAGGGCGACTGTGCCGCCGGCGGCAGCGCCGGCACCGGCTCGTCCTGATGCTGCGGTTCGCGCGCGATCGCGTTGACGACGCGGAAGCAGACGAACATCGAGACGACACCGAACACCACAGCGCCCAGGCCCCAGCCGGCGATGACGCCGATGGCGCCCCAGTAATGCGCGCCGATCCAGACGAAGGGGATGACGCCGAGCGTCGAGCGGCCCCAGTTGAACACGGTCGAATAGGTCGGATAGCCCAGATTGTTGAAGGCAGCGCTCGACACGAAGATCGCGCCGTTGAACAGGAAGCTGCCGGCGGCGAAATGGCAGAAGAACACGATCAGTTCGCGGGCGATGCCGTCGGCGCCGAAGGCGCTGGCGATCGGGTTGGCGAAGATCGCCAGCAGCCCCCACACAGCCAGCACATAGACGATGGTGAACAGCAGGCTGTCGCGCATCGTCGTGGTCAGGCGCTCGAACTTGCGGGCGCCGTAGTTCTGCCCGAGGATCGGCCCGACGGCACCCGACAGCGCGAAGATGACGCCGAAGGCGACCGGCACCAGACGGCCGATGATCGCCCAGCCGGCCACTGCCTGGTCGCCGAAGGCAGCCATTTCGATGGTGACATAGGCGTTGCCGACAGGGGTCGCGACCTGGGTCAGCATGGCCGGCACGCCGATGGCGAAGAAGGGCCTGACGGCCTCGCGCAAACCGCTCAGATCCGGGAGCTTGATCAGCCGATGCACAACATGGGCGCCGTGCAGGCCGATGGCCAGCATGACGAAACGTGTCAGCACCGTCGAGATGGCGGCGCCGTCGAGGCCGAGGTCGAAGCCGAAGATCAGGATCGGGTCGAGAATGGCCGCGGCGATGCCGCTGCCGAGCGTCACATACATTGCCCGTCGCGCATCGCCGACGCCGCGCAATATGCCTGTCGTGCACATGCCGAGCGCCATGACAGGGAAGGACGGCAGCACGATCTGCAGGAACCGGGTCGACAGGTCGAGCGTCGCACCGGTGGCGCCGAGCAAAGCGAGCAGGGGCCGCAGGAACGGCAAGGCAGCGAGCGTCATCACAAGCGTGGCGACGCCCATGAACACCATCGAGGCGCCGCCCATGGAGCGGGCCTCCTCGCGCTGGCCGCGGCCGAGGCAGCGCGCCACCAGCGCGCCGCAGGCGATGGTGAAGCCGATCGAGATCGACAGCGTGAAGAACAAAAGCGTCGAGGCAAAGCCGATGGCCGCCGCCAGCTCCTCGATGCCGAGCAGGGAAATGTAGAACAGGTTGAGCGCGTCGACGATGAAGATGGCGATCAGCCCGACCGAGCCGGTGCCGGTCATGACCACGACATGGCGCATGGTCGAACCGGTGGTGAATTTTGCCGGTGCCGCCGCCGGAGCCTGTGTGGACATGCGATTTCCCTGGAAATTTCGGCGGCGAAGCACCGCATCACGGTGGTTTGACCATGCACCCGCCCATTGCACAAGCGGGTTGGGGACAATAGATGGGGTGGTACGGGCCGCGTCCAACGGGCGGCAAGCAATCGGAACATGCCAAATGAACGATACCAACGACGCCGCGAAACTGGCCGACCGGGTGGCGAGCCTCGTCGAGGCGGCAAAGAAGGCCGGCGCTGACGCCGCCGACGCGGTTGCGGTACGCGGCCGCTCGACAAGCGTTTCGGTGCGCCTCGGCAAGGTCGAGGCGACAGAGGCCTCGGAGAGCGAGGACATGTCGCTCAGAGTGTTCGTCGGCCAGCGTGTCGCCAGCGTTTCGGCGACCGCCGCCTCCGACCCCAGGGTTCTGGCCGAGCGCGCCGTGGCGATGGCCAGGGTATCGCCGGAGGATCCCTATCAGGGCCTGGCCGATGCCGCCTTGCTGGCGCAAACGCCGCGCGACCTCGACCTGTTCGACGACACCATCGTCTCGGCCGAACGCCTGAAGGAAGACGCGCTCGCCGCCGAAGAGGCAGCGCTCGCCGTCAAGGGCGTGACCAATTCGTCCGGCGCCGTTGCTGCCGCCGGTCTTGGCGGGCTGGTGCTCGCCACCTCGCACGGCTTCGTCGGCCATTATGTCGGCTCACGCTTCTCGCGCTCGGCCAGCGTCATCGCCGGCGAGGGCACGGCGATGGAGCGCGACTATGATTTCTCGTCACGCATCCACTTTGCCGATCTCGATGCATCGGCCGATATCGGCCGCAGCGCCGGCGAACGCGCGGTCAAGCGGCTCAACGCCCGCAAGGCGGCAACCGGACCCGTCGACGTCGTCTTCGATCCGCGCGTCGCGCGCGGCATTGCCGGCCACCTCGCCGGCGCCATCAACGGCGCCTCGGTGGCCCGCAAGACCAGCTTCCTGCGCGACATGATGGGCAAGCCGGTGGCTTCCGCCGCCATCACCGCCATCGACGAGCCGTTGAAGCGGCGCGGCCAGGCGTCGCGTCCGTTCGACGGCGAGGGCATCGAAGGTGCGACGCTCAAGATGGTCGACAAGGGCGTGCTCAACCACTGGTTCCTGTCGACATCGGCGGCGCGCGAACTCGGCCTCGTCACCAATGGCCGTGGCGCGCGCAGCGGCTCGTCGGTCACGCCGTCCTCGACCAATTTCAGCATCGAGCCGGGCGAGCGCTCGCCCGAGGACATCATCCGCTCGCTCAAGCGCGGCTTCTATGTCACCGAGGTGTTCGGCCAGGGCGTCGACATGGTGACGGGCGAATACAGCCGCGGCGCTTCCGGCTTCTGGATCGAGAATGGCGAGATCACCTGGGCGGTGTCGGAGGTGACGATCGCCTCCAACCTCAAGGACATGTTCCTGCGCATGGTGCCGGCAAGCGACCTCGACCGCAATTTCGGCACTGCCGCGCCGACGCTTCTGATCGAAGGCATGACCCTTGCAGGCGACTGACAACATCGACAATTCCGACCTGAAGGCCGAACTCGACCTGCTGCGTGCTGCTGCCACCGAGGCCGGGCGGATCGCCATGGGCTTTTTCCGGCAGAGCCCGGAAGTCTGGTTCAAGGGCGGCAATTCGCCGGTCAGCGAGGCCGATTACGCCGCCGACCACTATTTGCGCGAAACCCTGACCGCGGCACGGCCCGGCTATGGCTGGCTGTCGGAGGAAACCGCCGACAATCCCGACCGGCTCGGCGCGCGCCGCACCTTCGTCGTCGACCCGATCGACGGCACGCGCGGCTTCGTCGAGGGGCGCACGGCATGGTGCGTCAGCGTTGCCGTCGTCGAGGCCGGCCGCTCGCTCGCCGGCGTGCTCGAATGCCCGGCGCGGCAAGAGACCTTTTGGGCGGTCAAGGGCGGTGGCGCCTTTCTCAACGGCCAGCCCCTGAAGGTGCGCGAGGCGGGCGAACGCATGCGTATTGCCGGTCCCAAGCCGATGATCGACAAGATGCCTGTGCACTGGCAGGGCAGGCTCGATCGCGAGACCTACATTCCCTCGCTGGCCTATCGCGTGGCGATGATCGCCAACGGGGTGCTCGATGCGACTTTCGTCAAGCCCAATGCCCATGATTGGGACATCGCCGCTGCCGAGCTGATCCTGACCGAGGCGGGCGGCAAGCTGCTCGACCGGCATGGCGACAGGCTCGCCTTTGCCGGCAGTGACATCGTTCACGGCGCGCTGATGGCCGGCAGCGGCACGCTGCTCGATGTCATGGCCGGGGTGCTTGCCAGCCACGACGGTTGATGATTTTACCGACTGTTCCAAAACGGCGCGCTTTGGTCTAGATCAGGCGAGCCCTGAGATGATGAATCAAGGAAACAGATGTCCGAAGAAAACGGAAAAAAGCAGCTCCTGCATCTGGTGTTCGGCGGCGAGTTGACCAAGCTCGGCGGAACCGAGTTCCGCGACCTCGATGCGCTCGACATGGTTGGCATCTATCCCGACTACAAGTCGGCCGAGCTGGCCTGGAAGGCAAAGGCGCAGGCAAGCGTCGACAACGCCCACATGCGCTACTTCGTCGTCCACCTGCATCGGCTGCTGGAGCCCGACACGAAGGCTGCCGGTCAGAACTGATGGAGCAACCCCGCATGGCGTCGCCGGCCGTGAGGCCCGCGGCGAAGAAGAAGCGCGTCAAGCAGCCGGCGTCGAAGACGTTCTGGCGCCGCATCCGCGAGCCGCTTGCCAAGTCGCGCTTCGCCAAGGGGGCGGTGGCGAGCCTGTTTGCCGGGGCGATGCGCTTCATCAAGCTGACCAACCCGATGGTCAAGGGCTCCTATGCGCTGGCCGGCGGCAGCCATGCCGACAGCGAGCCGCTGATCGTCGGCCTGTGGCACGGCCAGCATCTATTGGCGCCGGCGCTCTATCCGAGCCAACGCGGCCTGGTGGCGATGGTGTCGCGCAGCGCCGATGCCGAGCTCAATGCGCTTGTCATCAACAAGTTCGGCATCGAGGCCGTGCGCGGCTCGGGCGGCCGCGAAACCAGGCGCAAGCACGAAAAAGGTGGCGCCGTGGCGCTGATCGCCCTGAAAAAGGCGCTCGATGCCGGCAAGAACGTGTGCATGATCGCTGACATTCCGCATGGCACGCCGCGCGACGCCGGCATGGGCATCATCCTCCTGGCCCGGCTGTCCGGGCGCCCGATCGCACCCGCAGCGATTGCCACCAGCCGTCGCAAGGTGCTGGAAGGCAGCTGGGACAAGACCACGATCAATTTGCCGTTCGGCCGCTGCGCCATCTTCGTCGCGCCGCTGATCGAGGTTCCGACCGACGCCGACGATGCCGAGATGGAGCGCAAGCGCCAGGAACTGACCGCCGCGATCGACCATGCCACCGAGCAGGCCTACCGCCTGGTCGATGGTGGCAAAGGGAGCGGTGGCAAATGAGCGAACGCTGGGCTCGCGCCTTCCTCAGAGCCTATCGTTACGCAGGTGCCGCTGCCTATCCGATGGTCGGCGGCTATGTCGCCTGGCGCGCCTCCAAGGGCAAGGAAGACCGCAACCGCCGGCGCGAGCGCTACGGCGTGCCGAGCCGGGAGCGGCCTGACGGGCCGCTGGTCTGGTTCCATGCCGCAAGCGTCGGCGAGACGATCGCGGTCGTGCCGCTGATCGAATCCATCCTGGGCTATGGCATCAACATCGTGCTGACCACCGGCACGGTCACCTCGGCGCAGGTCGCCGAGGAACGGCTGGGCGGCCGCATCATCCATCAATATGTGCCGCTCGACCTCAAGCCGGCGGTCAGCCGCTTCCTCGACCACTGGCAGCCGGATCTGGCAATCATTGCCGAATCCGAAATCTGGCCGATGACCATCCTCGAACTCGGCGCCCGCCGCGTGCCGCAGATCCTGGTCAATGGCCGCCTGTCCGACCGCTCCTTCAAGTCGTGGAAGAAGCGCGCCTACATCGCCGAGGCGCTGTTCGAAAACATGGCCCATGTGGTGGCGCAGTCGGAGGTCGACGGCGAGCGTTTCCGCGCGCTCGGCGCACGCCCGGTCACCGTCTCGGGCAACCTCAAGGTCGATACCGCGCCGCCGCCGGCCGACGAAACCGCGCTCTACGCCATCCAGCGCCAGATCGGCCGCCGCCCGACCTGGGCTGCCGTGTCGACCCATGACGGCGAAGAGGTGATGGCTGCCGAAGTGCACGCCATGCTGCGCAGCCGCCATCGCAGCCTGTTGACCATCATCGTGCCGCGCCATCCCGACCGCGCCGCGGCCCTGGTGACGGAACTGACCGCCCTGGGCCTGAACGTCGCCCGCCGCAGCACCGGCGACCGCATCACCCCTGACACCGACATCTTGCTCGGCGACACCATCGGCGAGATGGGACTTTACCTGCGCCTGACCGAGATCGCCTTTGTCGGCCGTTCGATGACGGCCCAGGGCGGGCAGAACCCGCTCGAGCCGGCGATGCTCGACACCGCCGTTCTCGCCGGGCGCAACGTGCAGAACTTCCGCGACACCTACCAGCGCCTGATCGACAAGGGCGGAGCCAAGATCGTCCGCGACCGCGACATGCTCGCCGGTGCGGTCAACTTCCTGCTCGGCAACGAAATCGCACGCCACGACATGATGTTGGCCGGTGCCGCCACCGTCGAGGAAATGCGCGGTGCGCTCGCCCGCACGCTGAAGGCGCTCGAACCCTTCATCCACCCGCTGATCGTGCAGTCGCGCCTCAAGGGCGCGGGCGGGAGGTAGCTCTGGCCAGCGAAGCGCCTCCTTTCTGGTGGGAAAAGCCGGACTGGCGCGCTTACGCGCTCTATCCGGTGTCGGCGCTGTACGCCTTGGTGGCGGGCCGGCGGATGAAGGCGGCGAAGCGCGAAAAGATGGACGCACCGGTGCTGTGCGTCGGCAATTTCACCGTCGGCGGCACCGGCAAGACGCCTGTTGCCATAGCCCTTGCCAGGCAGGCCAAACGCATGCATCTGGTGCCCGGTTTCCTGTCGCGCGGCCATGGCGGCAGTTTTTCCGAACCGCACATCGTCGATCCTCATCACGACAGCGCCAAGCATGTCGGCGACGAGCCGCTGCTTCTGGCCGAACATGCGTTGGTCGCGGTGTCGGCCAACCGAGCAGCCGGCGCGCGCATGCTGATCGAGCGCGGCTGCAATTTCCTGATCATGGATGACGGCTTCCAGAGCGCGCGCATCCACATCGACTATGCGCTGATCGTCGTCGACGCCCGTTATGGCCTCGGCAATGGCCACGTCATCCCCGGCGGGCCGATGCGGGCGCGGCTGATCGACCAGCTCCGCTTCGCCGACGCCGTGCTCAAGATGGGCGAGGGCGAGCGCGCCGATGCGGTGGTGCGCCGGGCGGCGCGTGCCGGCAAGCCGGTCTTTGCCGCTGTGGCGCGCCCACGCGGCAAGAAGGCCTTTGCCGGCCGTCGTTTCCTGGCTTTCGCCGGTATCGGCCATCCGGAAAAGTTCTTCGCCACGCTGGCCAAGGCAGGGGCGACGGTGGTGCTGGCGCATCCCTTCGCCGACCATCATTTCTACCTGCCCGACGAACTCGAGGATCTGGTCACCGCCGCGCGCGTCGGCGAGCTCGAACTGGTCACGACGTCCAAGGATGCCGCCAGGTTGCGCCATGGCGCGGCGTCGCCGGAATTTCTCGAAAACCTGAATGTGCTGGAGATCGACGCCGTCTTCGACGTCGAGAACGCGCCCGAGCGCATCATCAGCGAGACGCTCGAAGCCTGGCGCCGCCGGAAGATATCAGGTTGAAGATATCAGGTTGAAAATCTCAGCCTGAAGATCTCAGGCTGGCCGGCTTATTTGCGCGTGCGCAGCTCCGGGTTCATGTCGATTTCACGCGACAGCGACACCGCGGCATCGCGGTAAGGTTCCTGGCGGGCGACGCTCCAGTATTTGAGCTCGTCCAGCGGGATGGATTCCCCCGTCACCGCGCAGCGCACGAAGGAACCGGGGCTCGTCACCTGGAAATCGCCGTCGAGATAGCGGATGCGGGCTTCGCGTGCGCCGGGGCCTTCGAAACGGTTCATCATGGGCTTTCGCTCAATCTCCCTGTGCCGGCTGCCGGTCGCCGGCGGCATCGCCTGCCGAAATCTACAGTTTCTTGACCCGCTAAAGAAGGGGGGCCATCAAGGCGGTCGCCCGTCAAGAAGGGCGGGCCGTGCCTTGCCCGGCTTTTACGGTCACAGAACGTCCTGGGTCAAGTTACCTGTCCTCGGCGAGGAAGCGTTCGACCGTCTCCAGCGACAGCCCGGCATGGTGGCCGATGCGCCGCGCCAGCTCGGCCGCAGCATGTCGCGGCCGTCCCGCAGGGCGATCGAGCCAGTAGGACACAGGGTTCAGCGCGCGGTGTTCGTCGACCATGACGAGATGGCCCGCCTTGAGCTGGTTTTCGGTCAGCGGCGGCCGCGCCAAAGCGATGCCGAGACCGTGGCTCGCCGCCGACAGCACCAGATTGTAGTCCTCGAAGCGCCGGTCCTGCGGTCGCGGTCGGTAGTCGAGGCCGTGGGTGCTGAACCAGGACCGCCAGCTCGACGCATCGGAATCGTGGATCAGCGGAAAGTCCAGCAGCCTTGCCGCGTCGCCCTTGCCGATGCGGGCCGCAAGTGCGGGTGCTGCGATGGGAAAGCAGTGCTCCTCGAACAATTGCGTCGAGATCCGCCCCGGGATCTTGCCGCGGCCGCAGCGGATGGAGAGATCGATGCCCTCGTCGGCGAGGTCGGCCTGGCGGATGTCGACGTCGAGCACGACGCGCAGCTTCGGCTCGCCCGCTTCGAGCTGCGACAGGCGCGGCATCAGCCACAGCCCGGCAATCGACGGGATCGAGGTCAGCCGCACCACGGCCGCACCGCGCGGCTCGACCCAGCGGTCGGTGGTGTCGGAGATCAGCGAAAACGCCTCATTGGCGCGCAGATGCAGGCGCTGGCCCTCGAGCGTCAGCGTCACGCCGCGCGCCCCGCGCTCGAACAGCCGGAGGCCGAGCCAGTCCTCCAGCTTGGCGACCTGCCGGCTGATCGCGCCATGCGTCATGTTGAGCTTTTCGGCCGCCGCCGAGAAGCTGCCGCTGCGCGCCGCCGCCTGGAAGGCGCGCAAGGTTTCGAGAGGGAGCATCTGTTCTGAGCTGTGATCCATGCTCACAGCTGAGCCTCGATTTATTCGTTTGTCAATCAGCTCGGTGTCGGCGACATCTTGGCATGCAGACCCAGACTGAAGAGGCCCAGCCATGACCGCCCAGACCACCATCCAGACCGGCAATCCGACACAGCGGGCTTCCACTGTCACCGTGCTTGCGGTGGTCGTGACGATCGTCGGCTGGGCCTCGTCCTTTCCGGCCATCCGCGCCGGGCTTGATGCCATCGATCCGATCGAACTCGGCGCGTTGCGCTTCGCCATCGCGGCCGTGCCGTCGGCGATCTACCTGATGATCCTGCGCCCGGCCTTGCCGGCGCTGAACGAACTCTGGCGTTTTGCCTTTGGCGGCGCGGTCTTCATCGCGCTCTACACGGTGCTGCTCAACTATGGCGAGACGACGGTTTCGGCGGGGGCGGCGAGCTTCATCATCAACGTCAATCCGATCATCACGGCGGTGCTGGCGATGATCCTGCTCGGCGAGCGTTTTCCGGTGCTTGCCTGGGCCGGCACCTTCCTGTCCTTTGCCGGCATCGGCATCATCGCGCTCGGCGAGGGGCAGGGGCTGACCTTCAACACCGGCGCCTTGCTGATCCTCGGCTCGGCGTTCTGTACCTCGCTGAGCAGCATCGTCCAGAAGCGCCTGTACATCAGCCATCGGCCGCTGACCGTCTCGGCCTGGAACATGATCCTCGGCGCGCTGTTCCTGGCCCCGGCGCTGCCCAACGGCCTTGCCCAGATGTCGGTCGCCTCATCGGAACCCTTCTGGTCGGTCATCTATCTCGGCATCGTGCCCAGCCTGATCGCCTATGGCAGCTGGTCGGTGGCGCTGTCGCGCCTACCGGCGTCGCGTGCCTCCAACTTCATGTATTGCGTGCCGCCGGTGGCGGTGGCGATCGGCTTTGTCTGGCTCGGCGAGACCCCCGGCCTGTTCGGCATCCTGGGCGGCGCGCTGGCGCTGGCCGGTGTGGTGCTGGTCAATCTCAAGCGCTGAGGCGTGCGGACTGTAGCGACTGCCTTGATGGCGCCAGGTGGCAGCACCTGGCGCCATCAATGTCTGAAGCGGTTTTCCCCAGGAGTTGCGCAAAAACAAGGAGATAGCGCGTTTCCTTGATTCAGGCACAAGTGCTGCGCTCCGGCGCAATTCCAGCAGGGCTGTGCAGCGCTTTTCCGTCCGAGATTGTGTAGAAACAAGGAGATAGAGCGGTTTCGCGATTCAGGATGAAAAGCGCGAAACGCCCTAGCGGCGGCCGAACAGCTTTTCGATGTCGGCGAGCTTGAGCTCGATATAGGTCGGGCGGCCGTGATTGCAGGTGCCCGATCCCGGCGTCGCCTCCATCTGGCGCAGCAGCGCGTTCATTTCCTCAGGCCTGAGACGGCGGCCCGAGCGCACCGAGCCGTGGCAGGCCATGGTGGCCGCGATCGCATGCAGCCTTTCCTTCAGCGTGTCGGCGGTGTCGCTGTCGGCGATCTCGTCGGCGAGGTCGCGCACCAGCTTGACGACGTCGGTTTCGCCAAGCATCGCCGGCGTTTCGCGCACCGCCACGGCACCAGGGCCGAACCGTTCGACGCCGAGGCCGAAGCGGGCCAAGGTTTCCGAATGCAGCGCCAGCCGTTCGGCGTCTTCCTCGGGCATGTCGACGATTTCGGGCAGCAGCAGCATCTGCGAGGGGATCGGCCGCGCATGCAGCGCGTTCTTCAGCGCCTCATAGACAAGCCGCTCATGGGCGGCGTGCTGGTCGACGATGACGAGCGAGTCGCTGGTCTGGGCGACGATGTAGTTTTCATGCACCTGCGCCCGGGCAGCCCCCAGTTCGGTGCGCAGCAGCGCTTCGACGACCTCAGCCTGGCCGGCGCGGGCATCGGCACTATCGAGCGGCCCGGCGTCGAAGCTCGTCTGTGCCGGCTCGGCAAAGCCCGCATCGAGCGGCCGGAACGGCGAGCGCTGCGGTTCGTAATTGGCCGAGGTGGCGGCACGGAAATCTGGATTGTAGCTGCGATGGCCGTTGGCCGGGCCGGGGTGGCCGTAGCTTGTCGGTCCCGGTCGGAACGCCCCCATCATCGCCTGCGTGCCTGTCGTCGCCGGCCGGATGCCGGCATTGGCCAGCGCCTGGCGGATCGCGCCGACGATCAGGCCGCGCACCAGGCCGGGATCGCGAAAGCGCACGTCGGCCTTGGCCGGATGCACGTTGACGTCGACAATGGCCGGGTCGAGCGTCAGGAACAGCACCGTCACCGCATGGCGGTCGCGCGGCAGAACGTCGGCATAAGCGCCGCGGATCGCCGAGGCGATCAGCTTGTCGCGCACCGGCCGGCCGTTGACATAGGCATATTGCTGCAGCGCATTGCCCCTGGTGTAGGACGGGATCGAGACATGGCCTTCGAGCCGCACGCTCTCACGCGCGGCGTCGATGGCGATCGAATTGTCGGGGAAGTCATTGCCCATCACCTGGGCGATGCGGGCAAGCCTGCCTTCGACCTCATCCGAGGTCGCCGACAATTCCAGCGTCGAGCGGTCGGTGCCCGACAGGGTGAAACGCACGGCCGGGAAAGCGATGGCGATGCGCTTGACGGTGTCGGCGATGGCGGTCGCCTCGGCGCGCTCGGTCTTCATGAATTTGAGCCGGGCAGGCGTGGCGTAAAACAGGTCGCGCACCTCGACTGTCGTGCCGCGGTTGCTCGGCGCCGGGCGCACGCCCGACACCCGGCCGCCCTCGACGGTGATCTCGGCGCCGCTGTCGGCTGATCTGGTGCGCGAGCGGATGGCGAGCTTCGACACCGAGCCGATCGACGGCAAGGCCTCGCCGCGGAAGCCGAGCGAGCGGATGTCGAGGATGTCGTCACCGAGCTTGGAGGTGCAGTGGCGCGAGATCGCCAGCGCCAGCTCGTCCTCGGGCATGCCCGAACCGTCGTCGACGACGCGGATCAGATTGAGCCCGCCGCCTGCTGTCGCCACCTCGATGCGGCCGGCACCGGCGTCGAGCGCGTTTTCGACAAGCTCCTTGACCACGCTGGCCGGCCGCTCCACGACCTCGCCGGCGGCGATCTGGTTGATCATCGTTTCGGAAAGCTGGCGAATGGGCATGGCGGAACTATAGCGGGATTCGGTTGGGCGGCGACAGGGAGATTGCGCGGGGCAAGGGCATCCACAGCGGATTGGTGACACTGGCATCTTACAGGGGAGGCAGCGCTGCCCGTCATCCCCTGCCGGGACCTTCTCCCCGTAACGGGGAGAAGCAGGCTGGCCGCAGCCTTGGCGCTCTTCCTTCTCCCCGTTCACGGGGAGAAGGTGCCCGAAGGGCGGATGAGGGGCAGCGCGACGATGCAGACTGGGGACACAGCCGCTGTCCGCCTCACGCCTGCGCCGCCAGCCAGTCGCGCACCTTTTCAGCGCTTTCGCTCAGCACGCGATTCCTGGGCCACGCGACATGGAACCCCTTGTTCGTCGTCATGACGTGGTCGGACAGCCGGACCAACAGCCCCGCCGCGATCAGCCGGTCGGTGAGGTGACGCCAGCCGAGCGCGATGCCCTGGCCTTCCATCACGGCCTGGATGACCAGCACATAGTCGTTGATGACCAGGCCGCGCTTGGCGACGGCGCCGTTCAGGCCGGCCGACTGGAACCATTCGTTCCAGGTTGCAGCAGGGCGATAGGGCTCGTCGAGGTGGATCAGATGGTGCAGGGTCATCTCGGCCGGCGTCATAGGCGTGCCGGCGCGCGCCAGATAGGCCGGGCCGGCGACCGGATAGACCTCTTCGTCGGCGATCTGCAACAGCTCGTAGTCGGGCCAGTCGGCGGCGTCGCCGCCGCGAATGCCGAGCGGAATGCCCTCGGCGACGAGGTCGAGGTCGCGGTCGGCAGTCTGGATGCGCAGGTCGATGCCAGGCAGGTCGTCGCGGAATTTCTGCAGTCGCGGCATCATCCAGAACGAGGCAAAGGCAGTCGAGGCCGACAGCGTCACATGCATGCCGCCGGCGCGGGCGCGCAGTTCTTCCGCCGACTTGCGGATATGCGACAGGCCGAGCGTGACGTCGGCATGGAACCGTTCGCCGGCCTCGGTCAAAAGCACCTGGCGGTGGCGGCGCTGGAACAGCTTGGCACTGAGCTGATCCTCCAGCCCGCGGATGGCGTAGGACACCGCGGCCTGGGTCATGCCGAGCTCGCGCCCGGCGGCGGTGAAGCTCGCCAGCCGCCCGGCGGCTTCGAAGACGATCAGGCTGCCGGCCGAGGGCAACAGGTGGCGCAGGCTTTGCATAAATCAAGCTTATGCAAGTGATGAGGATTTTCAAGCGTCACAGCATCGGATCCAAAGGCTAGCTTCATGCTGGAACGATTTGGAGCCTGACATGAGCGTCGCCACCGCAAAAGCCCCGAGCGAGCCCGCCAAGCGCCGCGAGCGCGGCGGCCGCAACGCCCGCCGCGAGCAGCGCTCGCATGGGCCCGAGGCGCATGGCCGGCCCTATATCACGAGGAACATCCCGACCTACGACATTCTCTCCGAGGACAACCTTGTCCGCATCGAGGCGACCGCCGACAGGATTCTTGCCGAGATCGGCATCGAGTTCCGCGACGATCCTGTGTCGCTGGATCACTGGAGACGGGCAGGGGCCAAGGTCGAGGGGGTGCTGGTCAAGTTCGAGCCCGGCCTGCTGCGCGAGGTGCTGAAGACAGCACCTGCAAGCTTCACCCAGCACGCCCGCAACCCCGAACGTTCGGTCGAGATCGGCGGCAAAAGCGTGGTGTTTTCGCCGGCCTATGGCTCGCCCTTCGTCATGGATCTCGACAAGGGCCGTCGCTACGGCACCATCGAGGATTTCCGCAATTTCGTGAAGCTGGCGCAGTCCTCGCCCTGGCTGCACCATTCCGGCGGCACCATCTGCGAGCCGGTCGACGTGCCGGTGAACAAGCGCCATCTCGACATGGTCTACAGCCACATCCGCTATTCCGACCGCGCCTTCATGGGCTCGGTGACCTCGGAAAGCCGTGCCGAAGATTCCATCGACATGGCGCGTATCGTTTTTGGCGAGGACTTCACCGACCGGAACTGCGTCATCCTGGGCAATGTCAACGTCAACTCGCCGCTGGTCTGGGACGCCACCATGACCACGGCTTTGCGCGCCTATGCCCGCGCCAACCAGGCGGCTGTCATCGTGCCCTTCATCCTCGGCGGCGCCATGGGCCCGGTGACCAATGCCGGCGCCATCGCCCAGTCGCTGGCCGAGACCATGGCCGGCTGTGCCCTGACCCAGCTCGAACGGCCCGGCGCGCCCGTCATTTTCGGCAATTTCCTGTCGTCCATGTCGCTGCGCTCGGGTTCGCCGACCTTCGGCACGCCGGAACCGGCGATCGGCTCGATGGTCATCGGGCAATTGGCCCGGCGGCTCAACCTGCCGCTGCGCTGCTCCGGCAATTTCACCACCTCCAAGCTGCCCGACGCCCACGCCATGAACGAAGGCACCATGTCGATGCTGGCGGCAGTGCATTGCGGCGCCAACTTCATCCTGCACTCGGCCGGTTTCCTCGACGGGCTGTTGTCGATGTCCTACGAGAAGTTCGTCATGGACGCCGATTTCTGCGGCGCGCTGCACACCTATCTCGACGGCGTCAAGATCGACGACAACCAGCTGGCGCTCGACGCCTTCCGCGAGGTCGGCCCCGGCAACCATTTCTTCGGCTGCGCCCACACCATGGCCAATTACGAGACGGCATTCTGGGATTCGGCCATTGCCGACAACGAGCCTTACGAGAAATGGGAGGCGGCAGGCTCGGTCGACGCCGCCACTCGCGCCAACCGGCGCTGGAAGACGATGCTCGCCGAATATGAGGCGCCGCCGCTCGACGAAGGCATAAACGAGGCGCTGCAGGACTTCATGACGCGCAGGAAGGCGTCGATGGAAGATGCCTGGTATTGAGGCCGCAACCTATGCAGGACACGGCCTTCGATCCCCTCGCTGCTCTGAAAACCTACCACGCGGCAATCGACGTGCTCGACTTCGCCGCCATCGAAGCCTGTTTCGCGCCTGACGCCTGTTATGTCTCCGATGGTGTCGGTGACGCCGTCGTCGGCCGCGACGCGATCCTCCAGGCATTTCGCGGCTATTTCGCCTGTTATGGCGACCAGATTTCCAAGGACGAGCAGGTGGCGGCATTGTCACAGCGCTCCGCCTGGTCGCGCTGGCGGCTCGAGGCGACGCATGCCGTGTCAGGTGTCCGTCTTGTCAGGTCGGGCGAGGAGACGGTGACGTTCGACGTCGACGGCAGGATCATGCGTGTCGAGGTGAAGGATGACGCTGGCGCGCAAGGCAGCGGCCGATGAGGCGTGCTATTGAGGGCCATCACGCCAACGCCGAGGCCGCCATGAAAGCCGCTTTTGCAACTGCCATCCTGCCCTTTCTGGTCACGCCTGCCATGGCCGGCACCGCCGTCGAGGCGGTCAGGCCGTTCTACGACCATGTCGGGCTCGAACTCGATCCGGCCGAGCGCGGCCGTTTCGTCGATCCGGCCAAGGCGGTGCTCGACGCCCGCGACCAGCTCGAGAAATCGGAGCAGGGCGATTGCCTCGATGCCAACATGCCGCTCGACAGCACAGCCTATGACAAGGCCGAACTCGACAGGAGCCTGAAGATCATCGGCTCGGAAACGGGCGACACCGCGATCGTCGTCGCGGCGTTTACGGCTCAGGGCGAGCCGCATCGCATGCAGTGGAAGCTGAAGAAGGTCGACGGCGAATGGAAGGTCGCCGACCTGCTGTCGGTGACCAATGAATGGGCGCTCAGCCAGTATCAATGCCAGTGAGCGCCGCTATCCCTTCGATGCGTTCAGCCGCGGCCGCGATAGGGCGCGACACCCGTGTCGGGCAGCCACACGCCCTCCGGCGGCCTGCCGGTCTGCCAGAACACGTCGATCGGGATGCCGCCGCGCGGATACCAGTAGCCCGCGATGCGCAGCCACAGAGGTTTTGTCGCGGCGACGACGCGGCGGCCGATCATCACGGTGCAATCCTCGTGGAAGGCGCCGTGGTTGCGGAACGAGACCATGAACAGTTTCAGCGATTTGGATTCGACCAGCAGCCGGTCCGGGGCATAGTCGATGACAATGTGAGCGAAGTCGGGCTGGCCGGTGACAGGGCACAGCGAGGTGAACTCCGGGCAGGTGAAGCGCACGATGGCGGGCGGACCGCCGAGGCGGTCGTAAGGCACGGTTTCGAGCACGGCGGTCTCGGGCGAGGCCGGCGTCTGCATCTGGGTGCCAAGCTGGGTGAGGCTGTCGGTGATGGTCATTGGGCGGCTCTTCTGAATGGGCCTGGCTCAATGCCCGAAAGGCGGCATGCGCCAGACTGCACGGGCCAGATTTTCAAGTGGCGTGTATTAGCGCCTGACAATGCGGGAAGGCAATGACCAGCAACGATCCGCTTCTCCAGCCCTACCAGCTCCGGCATCTCACGCTCAAGAACCGCATCATGTCGACGAGCCACGAGCCGGCCTATTCCGAGGACGGCATGCCCAAGGAGCGCTACCGGCTCTACCATGCCGAGAAGGCCAGGGGCGGCATGGCGCTGACCATGACGGCGGGCTCGGCCATCGTCTCGCGCGACAGCCCGGCCGCCTTCGGCAACCTGCACGCCTATGACGATGCCATCGTGCCCTGGATGGCCGAGCTGGCGGATGCCTGCCACGAGCATGACTGCAAGGTGATGATCCAGCTCACCCATCTCGGCCGGCGCACCGCCTGGAACAAGGCCGACTGGCTGCCGGTGCTGAGTGCCTCGCCGGTGCGCGAGGCCGCCCACCGCACCTTCCCCAAGACCGCCGAGGACTGGGACCTCGACCGCATCGTCGGCGACTATGCCTCGGCCGCCCAGCGCATGCAGGCAGCGGGGCTCGACGGCATCGAGTTCGAGGCCTATGGCCATCTGCTCGACGGCTTCTGGTCGCCTGCCACCAACCACCGCGACGATGTCTATGGCGGTTCGCTCGACAACCGCCTGCGCTTCACCTGGCGGGTCATCGATGCGGTGCGCGCCGCCGTCGGCCCGGATTTCCTCGTCGGCATCCGCATGGTCGCCGACGAGGATTTTGACAAGGGCCTGTCCAGGCAGGAGGGCGTCGAGATCGCCCGGCGGCTGGCCTCGTCGGGGAAATTCGACTTCCTCAACATCATCCGCGGCCATATCGACACCGATGCCGCACTGACCGGCGTCATCCCCATCCACGGCATGCCGTCCTCGCCGCATCTCGATTTCGCCGGCGACATCAGGGCGGCAACGAAGTTTCCGGTTTTCCACGCCGCACGCATCGCCGACGTTGCCACCGCCCGCCATGCCATTGCATCAGGCAAGCTCGACATGGTCGGCATGACACGCGCCCACATCGCCGACCCACACATCACCGCCAAGGTGATGGCCGGCGAAGAGCACCGGATAAGGCCCTGCGTCGGCGCCACCTATTGCCTCGACCGCATCTATGAAGGCGGCGGCGCGCTCTGCATCCACAATGCCGCCACCGGCCGCGAGGCGACGATCCCACATGTCATTGCCCGCACCGACGGGCCGCTGCGCAGAACCGTCGTGGTCGGCGCCGGCGCTGCCGGGCTGGAGGCGGCACGGGTCCTTGCCGAGCGCGGCCACAAGGTGACCGTTCTGGAGGCGGCGAGCCAGGCCGGCGGCCAGATCAGGCTGGCCGCCCAGAACCCGCGCCGGCGCGAGCTGATCGGCATCGTCGACTGGCGGCTGGCCGAGCTGGAGCGCCTCGGCGTCGAGATCCGCTACGACATCTGGGCCGGCTTGGACGACGTGCTGGCGCTCGATCCGGACGCCGTGGTGATCGCCACCGGCGGCCTGCCGCAGAACCCGCCGCTCGACGGCGGTGACGAGCTGGTGACCTCGAGCTGGGACATCATTGCCGGCAGCGTCAAGCCGGCCGAAAACGTGCTGCTTTATGACGACAATGGCGGCCACCAGGGCATGACCGCGGCCGAACTGATCGGCAAGGCCGGCAGCAGGCTCGAGCTTCTGACGCCGGAGCGCTTCTTTGCCCCCGAGATCGGCGGCATGAACCACGTGCCCTATATGGAGGCGTTTCACCGCCATGGCGTGAAGATCACCATCAACACACGGCTCAAGCAGGTGCGGCGCGACGGCAACCAGCTGGTGGCAACGCTTGTTTCGGATTTCGCCAAGGGTTGGAGCGAGGAGCGCCGCGTCGACCAGGTGGTGGTCGAGCATGGCACGCTGCCGCTCGACGAGCTCTATCTCGAGCTCAAGCCTTTGTCGAAGAATTCAGGCGCCATCGACTACACCAGCCTGATCCATGGCGGTGACATCTTCCCTGACAACAATCCGGATGGCCGTTTCCTCTTGCTGCGCATCGGCGACGCGGTCCAGGCGCGCAACATCCACGCCGCCATCTATGACGGCATCCGCTTCGGCCTCAGGATCTGACGGTCTCCGCCGTCAGCCAGCGTACGAATTCGCGCAGGCCCGGCCGGTCCTCGCTGCCGGGGCGGAAGGCGAGCCGGTAGGGCGCTTCGCCGGCGATGCGGTTGGGCGAGGCCATGACCAGCCGGCCGGTGCCGAGTTCGCGTTCGGCCAGCACCTCAGGCACCAGCGCCACGCCCAGGCCGGCAACCGCCGCCTCGACCACCATCGAGAACTGCTCGAAGCGATGGCCCCGCAAGGTCGTGCGCGGGTCGATGCCGGCGGCCTGGAACCATTGCAGCCACAGCGTCGGCCGCGTCGACTGCTGCAAAAGCGGCAGCGCGGCGAGTTCGGCGTCATCGAGTGCTGCGCGGCCATCGAGCAGGGCAGGTGAGGCGACCACCACCAGAACCTCGTCGAACAGCCTGACGATGCCTGCCTGTCCCGCCCCGGCCGGACCGCGCTGGATCGCGGCATCGAAAGCTTCGGTTTCGAAGTCGACGGTTTCCAGCCGCACCGCAAGGTCGATGGCGACATGCGGATGGGCGGCGTGGAAACCGGCAAGCCTGGGGATCAGCCAGCGGTCGGCGAGGGTCGGCAGCACGGCGATGCTGAGCACGTCGGACTGGCCGCCAAAGGCCATGGTGCGCACCGCCGCCTCATGCAGGCTGTCGAGGATGGCCTCGGCATCGCGGGCAAAGCGCCGGCCGGCATCCGACAAGGCCAGCCGCTGCCTGACCCGGTGGAACAGCGCCACGCCCAGCCGGTCCTCCAGCTGCCCGATCGAGCGGCTGACCGAGCTCTGCGTCAGGCCGAGCTGATCGGCGGCGCGAATTGTCGTGCCGAGGCTGGCGCAGGCGCGAAACGCCTCAAGCTCTGCAATCGTTGGGACATAGCTGCGCCGCATCGCCTGGCCTTGGGTCGAGTTGATCGAGTTTACGCATAAACTATGCGAGATTACTTGTTAGCGAAATGTGCCGAAGCGGTCTAGGATATCTGGGAATTCACCCACTCTCCGGAGGAACCATGAGCGCATCCACACCGGCCGGCGGCGGCAGCTTTGTCTGGGCCGACCCGTTCCTGATCGAAGACCAACTGACCGAAGACGAACGCATGGTGCGCGATGGTGCGGCAGCCTTTGCCGCCGACAAGCTCGCGCCGCGCATCGAGGACGCCTATCTCGACGAGAAGACCGATCCGGCGATTTTCCGCGAAATGGGCGAGGCCGGCCTGCTCGGCATCACCGTTCCCGAGGAATATGGCGGCCTTGGCGCCGGCTACGTCACCTATGGTCTGGTGGCGCGCGAGGTCGAGCGTGTCGATTCCGGCTATCGCTCGATGATGTCGGTGCAGTCGTCGCTGGTGATGTACCCGATCTATGCCTATGGCTCGGAGGAGCAGCGCCGGAAGTACCTGCCCAAGCTCGCCTCGGGCGAGTGGATCGGCTGCTTCGGCCTGACCGAGCCGGACGCCGGCTCCGATCCGGGCGGCATGAAGACCCGCGCCGAGAAGACCGCCAATGGCTACAGGATCTCCGGTTCGAAGATGTGGATCTCGAACGCGCCGATCGCCGACGTCTTCGTCGTCTGGGCCAAGTCCTCGGCCCATGACAACCAGATCCGCGGTTTCGTGCTCGAAAAGGGCATGAAGGGCCTGTCGGCGCCGAAGATCGGCGGCAAGCTGTCGCTGCGCGCCTCGATAACAGGCGAGATCGTCATGGAAGGCGTCGAAGTCGGCGAAGACGCTTTGCTGCCCAACGTCTCGGGCCTCAAGGGTCCGTTCGGCTGCCTCAACCGCGCCCGCTACGGCATCTCCTGGGGCGTTCTGGGCGCTGCCGAGGATTGCTGGCACCGTGCCCGCCAGTACGGCCTCGACCGCAAGCAGTTCAACAAGCCGCTGGCCGGCACCCAGCTCTACCAGAAGAAGCTGGCCGATATGCAGACCGAGATCGCGCTCGGCCTGCAGGCGTCCTTGCGTGTCGGCCGCCTGATGGACGAGCACAAATTCGCCCCCGAAATGATCTCGATAGTCAAGCGCAACAATTGCGGCAAGGCGCTCGACATCGCCCGTATCGCCCGCGACATGCATGGCGGCAACGGCATCCAGATCGGCTACCACGTCATGCGCCACGCGCAGAACCTGGAGACGGTCAACACCTATGAAGGCACGCATGACGTGCATGCGCTGATCCTGGGCCGCGCCCAGACCGGCCTGCAGGCGTTCTTCTAAGCCTCAGCCGCAAGCTGAAATCGCCTAAAACGGCCGCGAAGCAAGCGCTTCGCGGCCGCTTTCTTGGCGCCGCAGACCGCCGGATTCCGGATTTTCGGCAAAACGGCTTTCGCTTTCTGGTTTAGGAAGCGCGAATATATTTCGACTTGAGCGCGAATTGTTTCATTGATCTGAAACAGGAATGGCGGCTGCCAACCTCAAACGGTTACATCGCGTCGATAACTCCGGACCTGGGCGGCAGTTTCGCCGGGGTGCGGGGAGACTAATCTGTGAGCGATAAGACCAGGGCTGAGAACGCCAACCAGATCTTGTGGTTCGGCGACAACCTCATGACCATCCGTGTGTCGGCCAGCGCCGGCGAGATCAGCGTCATCGAATGCCGCATGCCGCAGGGCGAAACGACGCCGCTGCACATCACGCTCAGCGGCGACGAAGTCATTCACATGCTCGAAGGCACGATGCAGTTTTTTGTCGACGGCAAGGATTTCCCGGCAAGTGTCGGCCAGACGGTGATGGCGCCTCGGGGGCTGCCGCATGATTTCAGGATCGAATCGACCGACGGCGCGACCTGCCTGATCGTCACCCAGGGTGGCGCTTTCGAGCAGATGGTGCGCCAGATGAGCCTGCCGCTACAGGCGGACGACCTGCCGTCGAGGGCCGAGCGGGACACAAGCAGGCGTTTCTTCGACAGCTCAGTGCAACGCAACATCAAGGTCGTCGGCGCTCCGCTACCATAGCGCCGACATCAGGCTGGACGGGTGCGGGGGCGTGTCCGTCCAGCCATCTCTTCAAAGGCTGCAAACAAACAGCGGTTCGCCGAACAGGCCGGGGTCGACGTGGAGGCCAAGGCCCGGCCCGCCGGGCACAGCCATCATGCCGCCTGAAATGGCAAATTCGCCGGTTGCATTGGCGACCGTCACCCAGTTGTGGAAGTCGACCGTGTGCTGCCTGAGATGTTCGGGCGTCGACAAAAGCAGGCCCGAATAGGCGGCCGTGTCGATCTGGGCGCCGCCGGTGTCTTCGATCGTGACCTTCAGGTTTTTGGCAATTGCGATGTCGCGCAAAAGTTTTGCGCGTGTGAGCCCGCCGACGCGCGCGAGCTTGATGGTGATGCCGTCGACCAGCCCGTCTGATATCGCGCGGATGAGCACGTCGGCGCCGTCGATGGTCTCATCCAGCACCAGCGGCCGGTCGGTGGCGCGGCGGATGGCGAGGTTTTCCTCATAACTCGCGCAAGGCTGCTCCAGTGTGTAGTCGAGATTTCGTGTCGCCATCAGGAAGCGCCGCGTCTCCGCTGTGCCCCAGCTGGCATTGGCGTCGCAGAACAGCACCGTGTCGGTGGGTACTGCTGCCCGCACCGCTTCGAGCCTCGCGATGTCCTCGTTGACGTCGAGCCCGACCTTGACCTGCAGGCGGCGGTAACCCTCGGCGATGTATTTTGTCGCCCTGACAGCCATCGCCTCGGGCGCCTGCTGGGCGATCGAGCGATAGAGCGCAAGCAGTTCGCCCTCGGCACCGCCCGACAGGGCGGCCAGCGGCAGGCCCGAACGTTTGCCGGTCAGGTCCCAGAGCGCCATGTCGATGGCCGATCTGGCGTAAGGATGGCCCTTGAGCAGAAGCTCCATGCGCCGGTTGAGCGCCTCGATGCCGGACGCGTCACAGCCCAGCAATTGCGGCGCCAGCTCCTTCATCGCCTCGCGGGCGCCTGCGGCAAAGGCCGGATCGTAGAAGCTGCCGAGCGGTGCCATCTCGCCATAGCCGCTGGTGCCGTCGCGGCTGGTGATCTCGACGATAGTCGAATCGAAGCCCTCGGCGCTTCGGCCGCCGGAGCAGCGGTAGGTGCCGTCACGAAACGGCTGCCATTGCCTGTAGATGCGGATGCCTGAAATGGTCGCGTCGGCCATGTTGTCCCCTCGGCGAAATATGATCTCGACCAAGGATAGACCGGGCAATCGGCCGCCGCGGCGAGGGAAACGGCGCATGGCGGCGTCGTTTTCCTGACAGGTCGGGCTCTCCAGTGAAGTGTTCTTTTGTTTCGTATAAGGCGCGAATTGTTTCAGGTTTCGGATACAGCGTTCGGTTTTGCTGAATTCGAACGGATACGGCCGCCCCTTACATCGGGGCCACCGCGGCTTTTGAGGCCGCGCTGCTCGAAAGGACCAGACATGACAATGCATACGAAGACGGACAGTGACGGCGAGTTGTTGTGGTTCGCCGGCTCCCTGGCGATCATCAAGGTATCAGGCGAGGCCGGCACCGACACGATCAGCGTCATCGAACATCTAATGCCCTATGGCGCGTCGCCGCCGCTGCACATCCACGTCAACGAGGACGAGGTGTTCCATATCCTCGAAGGCGTGATGCGCTTCAATGTCGGCGGCAAGGAGTTCTTCGGCCGCGCCGGCCAGACCATGATGGCGCCGAAGGGGGTTCCGCACAGCTATCGCGTCGAATCCGCCGAGGGCGCCCGTTGCCTGACCGTCACCACGCGCGGCGACTTCGAGCGCCTGGTGCGGGAGATCGGCGTGCCCACCGACAAGGCGGAGTTGCCGCCTCAGGTCGCGCCGACGCCGGAGGCCATCACGGCGCTCACCGAGGCCTGTGCCCGCAACGGCATCGACATCATCGGCGCGCCGCTGTCCTGACCCGTCTTGAAGAGCCGGTCGTCCCGGCCGGCTCTTTTCTCGTGAAACGTGCTCGTTGCAAGGGGCCCGGCTTGGCCGCATCCTGTGCCAGGGATGATCGACCTCTCGGGTCGTATTTCCTGTAGTATCGGCCAGGTCTTGCCGCCATATCAGGCCAACGAACGGGACGTGACGCGATGAGAAATGCTTTCCTCTCCCATCTCCAGGCGGAACTGTCCGGCCTCAAAACCGCCGGGCTCTACAAGTCCGAGCGCGTCATCACCTCGACGCAGGGTGCCGAGATCGAGGTCGGCGGCGAAAAGGTGCTGAACTTCTGCGCCAACAACTATCTCGGCCTCGCCGACAGCCATGAACTGCGTGACGCCGCCAAGTCAGCCCTCGACCGTTATGGCTACGGCATGGCCTCGGTGCGCTTCATCTGCGGCACCCAGGAAGAGCACAAGCAACTGGAGGCAAAACTCTCCGGCTTCCTCGGCATGGAGGACACCATCCTCTATTCCTCCTGCTTCGACGCCAATGCCGGCCTGTTCGAGACGTTGCTCGGCGAAGAGGACGCGATCATCTCGGATGCCCTCAACCACGCCTCGATCATCGACGGCGTCAGGTTGTCCAAGGCCAGGCGCTTTCGCTACGCCAACAACGACATGGCAGCACTTGAGGAGGAGCTGAAGAAGGCCGAAGGCAGCCGCTTCAAGCTGATCGCCACCGACGGTGTGTTCTCGATGGACGGCATCATCGCCAATCTCAAGGGCGTCTGCGATCTCGCCGACAGATACGGCGCGATGGTGATGGTCGACGACAGTCATGCCGTCGGCTTCGTCGGCAGGAACGGGCGCGGCACCCCGGAGCATTGCGGCGTCGAGGGCAGGGTCGACATCATCACCGGCACGCTCGGCAAGGCGCTGGGCGGCGCCTCCGGCGGCTACACCTCGGGCAGACGCGAGGTCGTCGACTGGCTGCGCCAGCGCTCGCGGCCCTATCTGTTCTCCAACACGCTTGCCCCTTCCATAGCCGGCGCCTCGATCAGGGTGCTCGAGCTGATCGCCGAAGGCGCGGACCTGCGCCAAAAACTCTATGCCAATGCTGAGCGTTTCCGCGCCGGCATGGGCAAGCTCGGCTTCAAGCTTGCCGGCGCCGACCACCCGATCATCCCGGTCATGCTCGGAGATGCCACGGTGGCCCAGGAGATGGCGGCGCGCATGCTGAAGCGCGGCATCTATGTCATCGGCTTTTCGTTCCCGGTGGTGCCCAAGGGGCAGGCGCGCATTCGCACGCAGATGTCGGCGGCGCATTCTTCAGCCGATATCGATCGCGCGATCGCGGCCTTCGCCGAGGTCGGGCGCGAACTCGAGGTGATCTGGTAGCACTGCCGGGATTGCGAAAAGCGATTCCGGATCAAGCGATTCCGAGGACAAGACAATGTCGAACATGATGCGCGCACTGGTAAAGGCGAAGGCTGAACCGGGGATCTGGATGGCAGAGGTGCCGGTGCCGGAGATCGGCCCCAATGACGTTCTGATCAAGGTCAGGAAGTCGGCGATCTGCGGCACCGACGTCCATATCTACAATTGGGACCAGTGGGCGCAGAAGACCGTGCCGGTGCCGATGGTGACGGGACACGAATTCGTCGGCACCGTCGCCGATTTCGGCGCCGGGGTGAAGGACTACAAGGTCGGCCAGCGTGTTTCCGGCGAAGGCCACATCGTCTGCGGCCATTGCCGCAACTGCCGGGCCGGGCGGGGACATCTCTGCCGCAACACGCTCGGCGTCGGCGTCAACCGGCCGGGTTCCTTCGCCGAATATGTCGCCATTCCCCAGCACAATGTCGTGCCGATCCCCGACGACGTCTCCGACGAAATCGCCGCGATCTTCGACCCGCTCGGCAATGCGGTGCACACCGCGCTGTCCTTCGACCTCGTCGGCGAGGACGTGCTGGTGACAGGCGCCGGGCCGATCGGCATCATGGGCGCGCTGGTCGCCCAATGTGTCGGCGCCCGGAAGGTCGTCATCACCGACATCAACCCGACCCGGCTGGCGCTGGCGCGCAAGATGGGCATCCACCACGTCGTCGACGCCTCGAAAGAGAAGCTGCGCGACGTGATGCTCGAGGAGGGCATGACCGAGGGCTTTGACGTCGGCCTGGAAATGTCGGGCTCGGCGGTTGCCTTCCGCGACATGATCGACACCATGAACAATGGCGGCAAGATCGCCATTCTCGGCATTGCGCCCACCGGTTTCGAGATCGACTGGAACAAGGTGATCTTCAAGATGCTGCATCTCAAGGGCATCTATGGCCGCGAAATGTTCGAGACCTGGTATAAGATGATCGCGCTGGTGCAGGGGCCGCTCGACGTCAGCGGCCTGATCACCCACCGCATCGGCATCGACGACTATCAGGCCGGGTTCGACGCCATGCGGAGCGGCAATTCCGGCAAGGTCGTCATGGACTGGTAGGGGGATTGGTAGAGGTTCCAGGGAAAGTTTTTTCACTGTAGGGCGAAAAATTCGAACAAAGCCACGTTGCCAGCCGAAGCTCTGATTTGCTATTGAAGCGGGCCCTTCGGCCTGGAACCAACGATGCGCCGTCACATTCGCACCCTTACTGCCCGGCATGAGCCGAAAGGACAGATGCTTTCGCACGTCAAGTCGGGATCGGGTGCGATCGTCGGCCTGGCCGCCGTCGGCGGACTTGCCTCGGTCACCGGCCTGCCGATGCTGATCGCGCCGCTGGGCGCGACCGCGGTTCTGCTGTTCGGCCAGCCGGCCAGCCCACTGGCCCAGCCGATCAATATTTTCGCCGGTTATTTCATCGCCACGCTGATCGGCGTCGCCGCTGCGATGGCTTTTCCCGGCCTGTGGGAAGTGTCGGCGGTGGCCGTCGGCGTTTCGATCGCGCTGATGCTGATGTTCCGCGTCACCCACCCGCCGGCGGGTGCCATCCCACTGGTGGCGACGGCGACGCCCTATCAGGGCAGCACCTTGTTCATCGTCGTGTTGTTGAGCTGCATCAGCCTGCTGCTTCTGGCGCTGGTCCATCACTGGATCCCGCCGCGCGCCCAATATCCGCGCCGCGTCGACTGACGCTTTGACCTTGCCTCGGTGCTTGCTGCCGCTCTAGCTTGGGCGCAGGCAAAAAGAGGTATCAGATGAAATCCGAGTCGCAGATCGCAACTGTTCGCGCGGGCAGGGGCGCATGAGCGACCGTCTCGTCCTGCTCGGCACCAAGGGCGGGCCGGCGATCAGGCCGGGCGGGCCATGGCCGACATCGACGCTGCTCGAACTCGGCGGCCGCACCGTCATCGTCGATTGCGGGCTCGGCGTGACGCGCGGCGTGACCGATGCCGGTCTCAGCCTCAAGGCGCTCGACCTGGTTTTCATCACCCATCTCCATTCCGACCATGTGCTCGAGCTCGGGCCGTTGCTGCACACCGCCTGGACCGCGGGGCTGGCCACGCCGGTCAGGCTTTTCGGGCCGGTTGGATTGAATCGATACTGGCAGAGTTTCGTGCAAGCGCTTGAATTCGACATCGAAATCCGCATCGTCGACGAAGGCCGCCCCGATCTGCGCGAGATGGTCGAGGTCGTCGAGTTTGGCGAAGGCGAGGTGCTGAGCGACGGCACCCTGTCGGTCACCGCGCTGCGTGTCGACCATCCGCCCGTCACCGAGTGTTTTGCCCTGCGCTTCGAGCACCAGGGCACGTCGATCGTCTTTTCCGCCGACACTGCTTTTTTCCCGCCTTTGGCGGACTTTGCCCGCGGCGCCGACATCCTGCTGCATGAGGCGATGCTGGAGGAAGGTGTCGAGCGGCTGGTGGCGCGCACCGGCAATGGCGCGCGGCTGCGCGAACATCTGATGGCAAGCCACAGCCTGGCCGGCGAGGCGGGCATCATTGCGGCGCGTGCCGGCGTCGGCCGCCTTGTGCTCAACCACCTCATTCCGGCTGACGATCCCGACATCGGCGAGGCCGATTGGGTCGAAGCGGTCAGGAAAACATGGAATGGTCCCTTGACGATTGGTCGCGACGGGCTTGTTGTGACTGACAAGGGCGAAGACGCCCCCTAACCGGGAGGACGTGCATGAAACTGGCGACGCTGAAGAACGGTTCGCGTGACGGGAAACTGGTCATCGTCTCGCGCGACCTGACGCGATACACCGATGCCTCGTTCCTGGCACCCAACCTGCAGGCGGCGCTCGACGACTGGCGCCGCATCTCCCCGCATCTCGCGGCTTTGGCCGGCTCGCTCGAAATCGGCGCGGTGCCGTCGTCGCGCTTCCACGAGCATGACGCCCATTCGCCCCTGCCGCGCGCCTACCAGCGTCTCGGCGGCGGCGATGCCTTTGCCGGTCCGCGCGATCCGATCGAACTGCCCGGCAAGATCCGCGACGCCAGGATCGAAGCCGCGGTCGCCGTCATCGTCGGCGACGTTGCCATGGCGGCGACCGAAGAGGCGGCGAAGGAGGCGGTGGCGCTGATCGTGCTCTCCACCGATACCATCCTCGATGGCGGCCAGGCCGGCACTTCGGCGCTGTCGCCTGTCGCGGTCACCCCTGATGAGCTGGGCGGCGGCTGGGACGGGGCCGTGCATCTGCCGCTGATTGCCGGGGCGCGCAACGTCACCTCCGTCTGGACCAGCTTTCCCAAGCTGATTGCGGACGCCGCCGCAACCCGCGCGCTCGGCACCGGGGCCATCGTCAGGGGCGCTGTCGAAACGCTGTCGGTGTCGCTCGGCGACACGCTGCGCGTCGAGATGAAAGACAAGGCCGGCCACTCGATCTTCGGTGCCATCGAACGCCAGGTCGGCAGGTTCGAGCCGGCCTGAGCCGCCTGGTGGAAATGACAGGCCATTTCAGCCGCATGGCGCGGAACAATCTGTGGTCCAACGACCGCATCTACCGCGCCGTGCTGGCCCTGCAGCCGGGTGAGCTCGAGGCCGAACGGACGAGCTTTTTCCCCTCGCTTAAGGACACGCTGAACCACATATTGGAAGTCGACCTGTTCTATCTCGACATGGTCGAGGAAGGCGGCGAGGGGCAGAAGCTGTTCGATCGCTACGTTGCCTTCGACACGGCGCAAAGCCTTGCCGCGGCGCAGGCCAGTTTCGACCGGCGGCTGGTCGCCTGCTGCGACGGTCTGGGTGCTTCCGATCTCGACAGGCGGGTGCTGTCGGATCGCGGCGAGGCCGGCCAGATCCCCGAACGCATCGGCGACCTCCTGGCCCATCTGTTCATTCACCAGATCCATCACCGCGGCCAGGTTCATGCGATGCTGTCGGGCACATCGGTCGCGCCGCCGCAGCTCGACGAGTTCTTCCTCGACTATGATCTGCGCTTCAGGGGAGAAGAGGTCGAGCGGCTGGGGATCTAGAGCGGGCAAGACGCGTGTCGGTGACCGCGTCTTGCCGGTTGGCCGGTCAGCCCTTGCTCTGCTGGATTGCCATATAGAGATTGGTGCAGCGTGTACCCGAACGGCAATAGGCGAAAACAGGACCGTCCATCTCGTCGAGCGCTTCGGCCATGTCGGCAACATTGTCGCCGGTCATGGCGCCGCTGATGACCGGGATGTAGCGGAAGGCAAGGCCGGCGGCTTCGACGGCGGACTTGACGCTGTCCGCGGAGGGCTGGCCGGGCTGTTCGTCGTCGGGCCGGTTGCAGATGACACTCTTGAAGCCGGCGGCCTTGATGGCGGCAACTTCATCAGGGGTGATCTGGCCTGAAACCGAGTAGTCGTCGGTGATCTGACGGTATTCCATCTTGGTCCTCACAGTTTGTTGGCCGCTTTGGCGGCGCGTCGGCGCCAGTCTTGCCACTGCTGGCGCCGCGGGGCAACTGCTGTTGGACCTCGTTCAGGCAGCCGGGCGCTGCCAGGACGGGAACGGATCGACGAGATCGCGCCATTTGCCCGGCGTGAAGGACGAGGCGTCGACAAGACAGTGGTCGAGCTCGGCGCGGATTTGCTGCTCGTTCATCGGATCGCAGCCGATGAAGACGATCTCCTGGCGGCGGTCGCCCCAGACCGGGTCGAGATAGGGCTTCATCGCTTCATGCCATTCGGCATGGTCGGGCCATTGCCCGCGCGGCACTGCCGACCACCACAGGCCGCGCTTGCCGGTGCGCACCAGGGCGCCGGCCTGGCTGATCTCGCCGACGAATTCGGACCTTGTGGCGAGCCAGAAGAAGCCCTTGGCGCGGACGACGCCGGGCCATTGGCGGTTGATGAAGGCGTGCAGCTTCTCGGGGTCGAACGGCCGCCGCGCGCGATAGACGAAGGAGCGGATGCCATATTCCTCGGTTTCGGGCACGTGATCGCCAAAGCCGTTCAACTCCTTGAACCACAAGGGATGCTGTTCGGCCTTGTCGAAATCGAACAGGCCGGTGCCGAGGACGGTGTCTGTCGGCACCCGGCCGAAATCGGTCTCGACCAGCCGGGCATCGGGGTTGAGCGCGACGACGATCTTGCGCGCCGCGTCGCGGTCGGCGGCACTGGCAGTCGAGGCCTTGTTGAGCACGACGACATCGGCAAATTCGATCTGCTCGACAAGCAGGTCGACCAAGGCACGATCGTCGCCTGTGCCGGCCTGTTCGCCACGGTCGCTTAGGAAGTCGGACGACGCATAGTCCTTGAGCAGGTTGGCGGCGTCGACGACAGTCACCATGGTGTCGAGGCGGGCGACGTCGGACAGGCTTTGGCCGTTCTCGTCGCGGAACTGGAAGGTCGAGGCGACGGGCAGGGGCTCGGAAATGCCTGTCGATTCGATCAGCAGGTAGTCGAAGCGGTTCTGCCCGGCGAGCGCGCGCACCTCCTTGAGCAAATCGTCGCGCAAGGTGCAGCAGATGCAGCCATTGGTCATTTCGACCAGCTGCTCGTCGGTGCGCGACAGGTCGGCGCCGCCGTCGCGGACAAGCGCTGCGTCGATGTTGACCTCGCTCATGTCGTTGACGATGACGGCGACGCGAAGGCCGTCGCGGTTGTTGAGGATGTGGTTGAGAAGCGTGGTCTTTCCTGCACCGAGGAAACCGGACAGCACTGTGACGGGCAGTCGTGTCGGCTTGTTTGGGACGGGCATTGGTCATTCCCTTCGATGTGGGTAGCCGGCGACGGATGCCGCCGGCCAGGACGTTGGGGAAGAGTCCGGCGGCGAACGCCGCCGGCCGGGACGTGGGCGAAACATCCGGCGGCGAATGCCGCCGGATGTGCGAGTCGCTGATCAGTGCGTTTCGCCGGAGCCGCCGACGGCAACGAGGTTGAAGGGCTTGCCTTCGAGCGCGATGTCGTCGCCTTGCTTGAAGCTCTCAGCATCGACGATATGCAGCACGCTCTTGAGGGGATCGGAGACGACGATGCGGCTGCCGGCAACCGCGATGCGCGGGCGCGGGTCGCTCCAGTGGCCGTCCATGGAGTAGGGTTCGGTCAGCTTCAGCGAGGCGTCGATCTTGCCCGCGACCACGTCGATGCGGTGCAACTGGCCGTCCTCGGTGAAGACATAGGCAAATTTCGCCCGCACCGGATCGACGGTGAAATGCACCCGGCGCGTCGGCAGCTCGATCAGCCGGAAGGCGTCTTCCGACTTCGGGTCGATCAGCACGACAGCGCTTGGGCCATAATTGCCGAGGAAATATTGCAGGCCGCGGCCGCCGACCAAAGTCGTCGATTTGCCCGCGGGCAAGGCCTTGTCATAAGGCAAAAGCTCGATCTTGCCGTCGCCTGAGGTGATAAGAAGCCCTTCGGCGCAGGCAATGGCCACGAGGTTGCCCGAGGATGCTTCGCCATGCAGGTCGGGGCAGGCATGGATATCGCCGACGGTCGCACCGGCGCGATCGACGACACGAATGCCTGTCGGCAGCTCGTCGGGTTTGTCCGTGTTGGGCTCCGATATCAGCACGTCGTCGCCAAGGGCGATCGCGACGCCATGGTGGGGAGCGTCGGTCACCACCTCGCGGATGGCCGGCTTGCCGTCCAGAATGTCAGCCTCGCGGGTGACGCGCGCCTTGCCTTCGCCGTCGAAGAACAGGGCGATGTCGCCGTCATGATCGACGAAATGCGACGGCTTCTTGCCCTCGAAGGCGACGTCGAGCAGCTTGGGTGCCTCGACCTTGATGTCGCCGTGGTCGCCATGGTCGCCGAAGGCGATGCCGCTCGACAGCACCGAGATCACGTCGCCCTTGCCTTGCACGGCAAAGATGCTGCGGCCGCTGTCTGAGCGGTAGAGGCTGGTTGGCGCCTTGACGTCGAAGGTTTCGATCGTCTTGCCGGTTTCCATGTCGAGGGCATGGACGACTGAGGCTGCATGGTCGGAGACGAACAGCCGCCATGCCGTCTTTTCCTCTGAAGAGGCGGGGGTGGTGGCGAGGCCGATCAGCATGGCGAGCGCGGATGCCGTGGCGAGCAGGTGTTTCATGATGTCCTCATAAATGTTATTACATAACAGATTGTGCGAGAAGAAAAGGCGAGGTTTTGCGCCCCGCCTTCACCAGGCTGGTCGGGTCGTGCGGCAGCCCGATCGCGCGGGCCGCCGGTGCTTCGGACGGGCAGTCCTAGCTGCCGAGGATCGCGCCCTTGATGGTGGCGATGTTGGACTTCATCATCTCGATATAGGTTGCGGCAGGGCCGTCGGCCTTGGACAGGGCATCGGAGTAGAGCGTGCCGCCGACCTTGACCCCGGTTTCGGCCGAAATCTGCTCGACAAGGCGCGGATTGGTGATGTTTTCGACGAAGATCGCCGACGCCTTGTCGCCGCGAACCTGCGAGATCAGGGCCGCCACGTCGGCAGCGGAGGCCTCGGCTTCGGTCGAAATGCCTTCGGGGGCCAGGAAGGTCAGGCCATAGGCGTTTTCGAAATAGCCGAAGGCGTCATGCGAGGTGATGACGGTGCGCTTCGCCTCGGGGATCGATGCCACCGCTTCCTTGACCTCGGTCTCGGCCGCGGTGAGTTTGGCCGTATAGGCGTCGGCGTTGCTCTTGTAGGCATCGCAACCGGCGGCATCCGCCGCGCAGAAGGCGTCGGCGATGTTCTTCACATAGATCTTGGCATTGGCGATCGACTGGAAGGCATGCGGGTCGAGGTCGCCGTGATGGTGGTCATCACCGCCTGCCTCAGTGGCGTGCTCATGTTCTTCCTTCATCTTGATCGGCTCGACGCCCTTGGTCAGCTCGACGACCGACGCCTTGGTGGCGCTGGCCTCGACAAGCCGCTGCAAGAAACCCTCGAACTGCAGGCCGTTGACCAGCACGACATCGGCCTTGGACATCTTCACCGCATCGGCGGGCGAAGGTTCATAGACATGGGCGTCGCCGTCGGGGCCGACGAGTGTGGTCAGCTCGATGCGGTCGCCGCCGACATTTCTGGCGAAATCGCCGATGATCGAGAAGCTCGCCACCACTTTCAGCGGTTCGGCTGCGGCCGAAATCGTGGTCAGCGACGTTAATGTTATAACGCTCATAAGCGAGGCGAAGCCAATTGTTCTGAGCATGTGTCTCTCCATGTTGAAGCGGATCAGGCGGTGCGGTGGCGGTGGCGGCGCAGCTTGGTGTTGAAGACGCCGCGTGTGCCGAAAAGGATGGAGGCGAGATAGATCGCGCCTGAAGACAGGATGATGGCCGGGCCCGAGGGCAGGGAGGCGTGGTAGGACACCAGCAGGCCGGCGATGCAGGAGATGGCGCCGAAGCCGAAGGCGAGCGCGCACATCGGCTCGACGCGCGCCGTCCAGAAGCGTGCCGCAGCTGCCGGCAACATCATCAGGCCGACCGAAAGCAGCGTACCGAGCGCCTGGAAGCCGCCGACGAGATTGAGCACGACGAGGCCGAGGAAGATGAAATGGACAGGCGTGCCGAGCCGGCTGACCGAGCGCAGAAACAGCGGATCGAGGCATTCGGCGACGAGTGCGCGCCAGAAGATGGCGAGCGTCAGCAGCGTCAGGCCCGATATCAGCGCGATCAGCGTCAGCGCGTCGTCATTGAGCGCCAGCACGGTGCCGAACAGCACATGCATCAGGTCGACGCTCGAGCCGCGCAGCGACACGATCAGCACGCCGAGCGCCAGCGAAATCAGGTAGAACGCCGCCATCGAGGCGTCTTCGCGCTGCACGGTGAAGCGTGACACAGCACCTGCGCCGAGCGCCACGATGACGCCGGCGATCAGCCCGCCAATGGTCATCGGCACGATCTGCAGGCCATAAAGCAGGAAGCCGGCGGCAGCACCGGGCAGGATGGCGTGCGCCATGGCATCGCCGGTCAGGCTCATGCGCCGCAGCATCAGGAAGACGCCGACCGGGCAGGCGCCCAGCGCCAGCATCAGCGAGCCGGCCAGCGCGCGCTGCATGAAGCCGAATTCGACGAAGGGAGCGATCAGGAACTCATACATGGCGAAGGTCACGCTGCCCGGGGGCCGGATTCATGGTCGGGACGATCATGGACCTCGCCGTGATCGTGATGGTGATGCCCGTCATGTCCCTCTGTGTGGGAATGCGCGTGTTCATGTCCATGAGCGTGGGAATGCGCATGGCCGTGCCCGTCGTCCGGCTCGCACCAGGGCGCATCGTCATGCCAGGCCTCGTCGAAACGGCGCGCCTTGAGCAGGTTTTCCGGGCGCAGCACCTCGCGCGTTTCGCCCCAGGCGACCGGCCGCCGGGCCAGAAGCAGCGTGTGCGGGAAATGTGCGCGCACCAGTTCGAGGTCGTGGGCGACGACCAGCACCGTGCGGCTTTCGCCATGCCAGCGCTGGATCAGCTGGATCAGGTCGCCGACAGTCTTGGCGTCGACCGCGTTGAACGGTTCGTCGAGCAGGATCAGATCGGCATCCTGCACCAGCACACGGGCAAACAGGGCGCGCTGCAGCTGGCCGCCCGACAGCGTGTCGATGGCGCGCTTTTCGAAACCTTCGAGGCCAACCGCCATCAGCGCCCTGGAGACGGCATCGCGGTCTTCCGTGGAATAGCGGCCAAGCAGGCCGCGCCTCGGCCAGAGACCGAGCGAGACGAGATCGACGACGCGGGCCGGGAAGCTGCGGTCGAGTTCGGACTGCTGCGGCAGATAGGCGACGCGTTTGCCCGGTGTGACGGTGCAGATGCCGGCCATCGGCTTCAGCACGCCAACGATGCCCTTCATCAAAGTGGATTTGCCCGAGCCATTGGCGCCGATCACGGCGGTCAGCGATCCCGAGCTGATCGAGCCGCTGAGATGGTGCACTGCCGGATGGCTGTTGTAGCCAAGCGTCAGGTCCTTGAATGTCAGGCAGGCGTCGGTCATCGGCTTCATGCTTTGTCGCAGCGAACTGGTCCTTGGATATGTGATGTTATTACATTAGTCAACGAGGTCGGGCGACAAAGCGGTGGATCGGTGCGGCAAAGCCGCTGGCCCACGCAATTCGACCACTGCGGCCTTGCCCGGGGAGGTGGCAAAATCTAAGAAGGGCCACCCCTAACGGAAGGAGACCCACCCATGAGCGTTCGTCGTATCGATGTCGGCCCCCGCATGAGCCAGATCGTCATCCACAACAACACCGTTTACCTGGCTGGCCAGGTCGGCGCCCCGGGCGAAAGCGTTGCCGCGCAGACCAAGGCCATCCTGGCCGAGATCGACGCGCTGCTCGCCAAGGCCGGCACCGACAAGACCAAGATCCTGCAGGCGATCATCTGGCTCGACGACATGTCGACCTTCGCCGAGATGAACTCGGTCTGGGATGGCTGGGTGCCGCAGGGCAACACGCCGGCGCGCGCCACTGGCGAAGCCAAGCTGGCCGGCCCGGAATACAAGGTCGAGATCATCGTCACCGCCGCTGCATAAGCGACGCGTTTCGGCTCGAAGCCCAAAGAACGCCGCGTATCCAAGGGGATGCGCGGCGTTTCTGATTCTGCATCGAGGCGACTTGGAAAAACTAACGGTGTCTGGCGAACAGGTCCCGCTGAGCCTGGTTGACGGAGCCATCGTCCCAATCGACTTCACGCTTCGACAACGGCATATGGGGTCGTCGATGCTGATTGTCGTAGAACAGGGTGCCATGAATTCCCAAGGCATCGCGCTTCAGCACGGGACGGCTCCACAACTGCGCCAGGACCGAGCCTGCGGCCTTCTTGCCGAGCCGCTCGATCAGGTCTTCGATCAATTCCATGTCGCGTTCGGCCGGGAAGATGGCGGCAAACTCCTCCTCCGCTGCCTGGAACACGCTGAAGGTGGCGTTCTCAGCGCCGTCGATGATCTGGACGTTTTTCATGGGGCGCGACATGCACGGCGACAATCGAAGCTGATTGGCGTGAGATGAAAGCCTTTGTTCAAGACCGCCTGGGCGGGCAGGACTGAGCTGCATGCCGCCGCCGCCGGATGCTCGCTCAAAATCGCCTAGCCGTCGGACGGCGTGAAGCGCGCTACCACGGCATGCGCATTGGCCGGATAGGTGAAGCGCACATGGGTGACCGGGCGCTCCGCGCTCCAGGTCCGCCTTTCGATGATCAGGCAGGGCGCGCCATTGGCGAGGCCAAGGTCGGCGGCCGTCTCGCCATCGGCGGAGGCGGCGCGAATGACATGTTCGGCAGCACTCCATGGCACCTGTCCGATCAGCCACGGCCCGGGCGCCGATTTGCGAAACTCCTGATCGGCGGCTTCGGGCACGGCGGCGAGGCTGATCAGCCGGTCCTCGACGCAGAATGGACGCACCCCGGCATAATGCAGGCACTGCAAGGCCAGGACCTGGCCTGCGGTCGACGGGCCGGGGCCGAGCCTGTCGCGGTCGACCGTCGTGGCGCGCCGTCTGGTCTGGGCCATCAGCTCGTAGCGATAGGGCAGGCCGAGCGCTTCGACCTCGACGCGGATGTCGTGGATTTCGAGCACCGCCGCCTGCGATTGCGGCCGGCGCACGAAGCTGCCGGAGCGGCGCCGCCTTTCGATCAGCCCGGCCTTGGCGAGCTGCGACAGCGCCTTGTTCACGGTCATGCGCGAGCAGCCATATTGCTCGGTCAGCTCGTGTTCGAACGGAATGCGGTAGCCGGGCTCCCATTCGCCCGAGACGATGCGGTCCCTGATGTCGTTGAGGATGCGCTGGTAGAGCGATGTCGATGCATCGCCGCCAACCGTCTCTTCAACCATCTCCGCTATCGAATCGGACACCCCAGTCTCCCTTTCTCACGCCGCCGTCAGTTCCATCATCACGTTACGAAACCGGGCCGCAATAGCATCCCTGCGGAAATGTGCGCCATCAGTCACGACTTTGCGGCCATTTGCCCAGACACAGTCGACTTTTCCGCCCGAGGCGAAGATCCAGGCATCGAGAATGGCGTCGTCCGACTTGCCGGCAAGCGTCGGGTGGGTGGGCGCGAGCGAGACGAAATCGGCGGCAGCGCCGGCGCCAAGTCCCGCCGTGCCCACGCCGAGCGCCTGCGCGCCGCCGCCAAGTGCCGCATCGAACAAGGCGCGGCCGGTCGACTGGCCTGAGGTGGCAAGCACATTGCGGGCGCGATGGGCGAGGCGCTGCGAATATTCGAGCATCCTGAGTTCGCCACTGAGGCCGATCTCGACATTCGAATCCGAGCCGACGCCGTATTTGCCGCCATGTTCGACAAACAGCGGTGCGGCAAAGACGCCGTCGCCGAGATTGGCCTCGGTGATCGGGCACAGGCCGGCGACCGCGCCCGACCGCGCCATGGCGATCGTCTCGGCTTCGGTCATGTGGGTGGCGTGAATCAGGCACCAGCGCCTGTCGACATCGGCGTGGCTAAGCAGCCATTCCACCGGCCGGGCGCCCGACCAGGCGACGCAGTCTTCGACTTCCTTGACCTGTTCGGCGATGTGGATGTGAACAGGGCCTGACGTCAGCGCGGTGACTATGGCCAGTTCGTCAGGCGTTGCGGCGCGCAGGCTGTGCGGCGCAAGGCCGAGCACCGCACCGTTGATGCCCTTCAGCGCTTCGCCGCACCTCTCAAAAAGCCTGGCGAAGCGATTCGTATCGTTGATGAATCGGCGCTGGCCGTCATTGGCGGGCGCGCCGCCGAAACCCGAATGGGCGTAGAACACCGGCAGCAAGGTCAGCCCGATGCCGGTATCGACAGAGGCCGCCGCGATGCGTTCGGCCATCTCGGCGATGTTGGCATAGGGGCTGCCGTCGCGGTCGTGATGGAGATAGTGGAACTCGCCGACGCGAGAAAAACCGGCCTCCAGCATTTCGACATAGAGCTGGGCTGCGACCGCCTCGACCTGCTCCGGTGTCATCGACAGCGCGAAGCGGTACATCACCTCCCGCCAGGACCAGAAGCTGTCCGACGACGGCCCGCGGATTTCGGCGAGGCCGGCCATGCCGCGCTGGAAGGCATGGCTGTGCAGATTGGGCATGCCGGGCAGGACAATGGCGTGGCGCTCGTCGCCGGGCTGAGCGGCCGTGCCTGTTTCCACCGTCGCGATGCGGCCGCCGGCCAATGTCATCCGCACGTTGCGTTGCCAGCCGTCGGCCAGCAGCGCCTGTTCCGCAAAGATCGTCGCCACCAGAATCTCCTCACCTTTCATGTGCACGATAGCACTTGCATCGCCTTTCTGATATGTATATACATAATCGCAGTTGGAGGAAACGAAAAAGATGATGGCTGGCAACCAATCAGCGACATCGGCAAGAATCTGGCGCAATGCGCGGCTGGCGACGCTGGCTGAAGCTGCCACCGGCCTTGGCATTGTCGAAAACGGTGCGATTGCCGCCCGTGACGGCCGCATCGTCTTTGCTGGCCCGGAAGCCGACATGCCCCAGGCTCTGCGCGACGGTGCCGACCTCATCGACTGCGAGGGGCGCTGGATCACGCCGGGCCTGATCGACTGCCACACCCATCTCGTCCATGCCGGCAACCGCGCCAACGAGTTCGAGATGCGGCTGGCGGGTGCGACCTATGAAGAGGTGGCGCGGGCAGGGGGCGGCATCGTCTCGTCGGTCGAGGCGCTGCGCGCGGCGAGCCAGTCCGATCTGGTGGCCCAGACCTTGCCGCGCCTCGATGCGCTGGTTTCAGAAGGTGTCACCACCGTCGAAGTCAAGTCGGGCTACGGTCTCGACCTCGACAACGAAGCCAAGTCGCTGCGCGCCGCAAGGCACCTGGCCGAACTGCGGCCGGTGACCGTGCGCACCACTTTCCTCGGGGCGCACGCGCTGCCGCCGGAAGCCAACGGCGACAAGGACGCCTATATCGACCTCGTTGCCGGCCCGATGCTTGACAGGATCGCGGCCGAGGGCCTTGCCGACGCCGTCGACGGCTTCTGCGAGGGCATCGCATTCTCGACCGCGCAGATCACGCGTGTCTTCGACGCCGCGCGCGCCAAGGGCCTGCCGGTCAAGCTCCATGCCGACCAGCTGTCCAATCTCGGCGGTGCGGCCCTTGCCGCACATTATGGTGCGCTGTCGGCCGACCATCTCGAATACACCGATGACGCCGGTGCCGCCGCAATGGCTGCGGCAGGCACGGTCGCCGTCATCCTGCCCGGCGCCTTCTATTTCATCCGCGAGACCAAAAAGCCGCCGGTCGAGCTGTTCCGCCGCCACGGCGTCAGGATGGCGGTTGCCACCGACAACAATCCCGGCACCTCGCCGCTGACCTCGCTGCTTCTGACCATGAACATGGCAGCGACCCTGTTTGCCATGACGGTCGAGGAATGCCTCGCCGGCACCACCCGCGAGGCCGCCCGCGCGCTCGGGCTGCGCACCGAGACCGGCACGCTCGAAAAAGGAAAATGGGCCGATCTCGCCATCTGGGACATCGAAAGCCCGGCCGAACTTGTCTATCGCATGGGGTTCAACCCGCTCCATGCCCGTATCTGGAGGGGAAAATGACCACGCTTATATTGAACCCCGGCAATGCCACGCTTGCCGACTGGCGCGCCATCTATCGCGGCGCCGTTCCTGAACTCGATCCGGCCTGCCGTCCCGGGATCAAGGCCAGCGCGGAGACGGTGGCGCGGATCGTTGCCAAGGGCGAGCCGGTCTATGGCATCAACACCGGCTTCGGCAAGCTCGCCAGCGTCCGCATCCCGGCCAATGACCTCGAAACGCTCCAGCGCAACATCGTGCTCAGCCATGCCGCCGGCGTCGGCGAGGCGATGCCGGTTGCCGTGACCCGCCTGATGATGGCGCTCAAGCTCGCCAGCCTGGCGCAGGGCGCCTCCGGCGTGCGCGAACAGACCATCGACCTGTTGCAGCAGATGCTCGCCAAGGGCGTCATTCCGGTCGTGCCGGCGCAAGGGTCGGTCGGCGCCTCGGGCGATCTGGCGCCGCTGTCGCACATGACCGCAACGATGATCGGCGTCGGCGACTGCCACACCCCGCATGGCATCGTGCCGGCCAAGGTCGCTTTCGTTACCCACGAACTCGAGCCGATCACCCTGGGCGCCAAGGAAGGCCTGGCGCTGCTCAACGGCACCCAGTTCTCGACCGCTTACGGGCTCGCCGCTCTGTTTGAGGCGGAAAACCTCTATCATTCGGCGCTGGTGTCAGGCGCGCTGTCGACCGATGCCGCCAAGGGCTCGGATGCGCCGTTCGACCCGCGCATCCATATCCTGCGCAAGCACCGCGGCCAGATCGAGACGGCTGAGACGCTGCGCAATCTGATGGCCGGCAGCGCTATTCGCGAAAGCCACCGCATCGGCGACGAGCGTGTCCAGGATCCGTACTGCCTGCGCTGCCAACCGCAGGTCATGGGTGCTGCCCTGACCTTGTTGCGCCAGGCCGCCGAGACGCTCGGCACCGAGGCCAACGGCGTCACCGACAATCCGCTGATCTTCACCGAGGACGACACCGCGCTGTCGGGTGGCAATTTCCACGCCGAGCCGGTGGCATTTGCCGCCGACATGATCGCCCTTGCCGTCTGCGAGATCGGCTCGCTGTCGGAACGCCGCATCGCCATGCTGGTCGATCCGGCCCTGTCGGGCATGCCGGCGTTTCTGACGCCGAAGCCCGGCCTCAACTCCGGCTTCATGATCCCGCAGGTCACGGCCGCCGCGCTGGTCTCCGAGAACAAGCAGAAGGCCTATCCGGCCAGCGTCGATTCGATCCCGACTTCGGCCAACCAGGAAGACCACGTCTCGATGGCCGCCCATGGCGCCCGCCGGCTGCTCGGCATGATCGAAAACGCCAATGGCGTGCTCGGCATCGAGCTGCTTGCCGCGGCCCAGGGCTGCGACTTCCATGCGCCGCTGGCCTCGAGTTCGGCGCTCGAAGCCGTGCGCAAGCTCGTTCGTGCCCAGATTCCGCATCTTGACGACGACCGCCATTTCCACCCCGACATGGAAAAGGCCATCGCCCTTGTCCGCAGCGGCGCCATCGTCCAGGCGATCGCCGGCGTCCGCCTGCCCGAGATCTCGGGTGGCGAAAGATGAGCGGCGCGCCCTGGTTGACGGTCCAGCGCGGCGACGCCCCGCTGCTCGTCAGCATCCCTCACACCGGCATAGACCTTGCCGGGCTCGACGATCTGTTCGTGTCGCGCTGGCTGGCGCGGCGCGACACCGACTGGTGGATCGAGCAGCTTTATGATTTTGCCGCCGGCCTCGGTGCAACGGTGGTGCGCACCACGGTGTCGCGCTCGATCATCGACGTCAATCGCGACCCCTCCGGTGCCTCGCTCTATCCCGGCCAGGCGACGACCGAACTCTGCCCGACCACGACCTTCGACGGCGAGGCCCTCTACAACGAAGGACAGGAGCCCGACGAGGCCGAAGTCGCAAGGCGTCGCCAGACCTATTACGATCCTTATCATGCAGCGCTCGAAGGCGAGATCGTCCGTCTCAGGGCACTGCATCCCGAGATCGTGCTCTATGACTGCCATTCGATCCGCTCGGTCATCCCCAGGCTGTTCGACGGCAAGCTGCCGCTGTTCAACCTCGGCACCAATTCCGGCAAGAGTGCCGATCCCGCCTTGCAGGAACAGGTCGCATCGCTGATGGCAGCCAGCGGCAGGCCCTGGGTGGTCAATGGCCGCTTCAAGGGCGGCTGGATCACCCGCCGGCACGGCCAGCCGGAGCAGGGCGTCCATGCCTTGCAGATGGAACTGTCCTGCCGCGGCTACATGCTCGAGCCGACAGGCAAGGTCGAACCGGCCAACTGGCCGAGCCGCTACGATCCCGAATTCGCCGCACCGATGCGCGCGACGCTCACCAAGATCCTTGAAACCGCGCTCGCCTGGGCGGGCAGCCGACACTCCTAGGGAGGTTTTCGTAATGACCCAACATTCCCGCATCGACAATGCCCGCGTCATCCGCGCCGCCACCGGCACCGAGCTCACCGCCAAGAGCTGGCTGACCGAAGCGCCGCTGCGCATGCTGATGAACAATCTCGACCCGATCGTCGCCGAAAAGCCGGGCGAGCTCGTCGTCTATGGCGGCATCGGCCGTGCTGCCCGCGACTGGGACAGCTACGACCGCATCGTCGCTGCCCTGCGCAAGCTCGAAGGCGACGAGACGCTGCTGATCCAGTCGGGCAAGCCGGTTGGCGTGTTCCGCACCCACAAGGATGCGCCGCGCGTGCTGCTCGCCAACTCCAACCTGGTGCCGCACTGGGCCAACTGGGACCACTTCAACGCCCTCGATAAGAAGGGCCTGATGATGTACGGCCAGATGACCGCGGGATCGTGGATCTATATCGGCAGCCAGGGCATCGTTCAGGGCACCTACGAGACCTTCGTCGAGATGGGCCGCCAACATTTCGGCGGCGACCTCGCCGGCCGCTGGATCCTGACCGCCGGCCTCGGCGGCATGGGCGGCGCCCAGCCGCTGGCCGCGACCATGGCCGGTGCCGCCTGCCTCGCCATCGAATGCCAGGCAAGCCGCATCGAGATGCGCCTCAAGACCGGTTATGTCGACGTCCAGGCCAAGGATCTCGACGATGCGCTCGCCATCATCGACAGGGCTTGCAAGGACAAGAAGGCGATTTCGGTCGCCCTTCTCGGCAATGCCGCCGAAATCCTGCCCGAACTGGTCAAGCGCGGCGTCAAGCCGGATGCGGTGACCGACCAGACCTCGGCGCATGACCCCGTCAACGGCTACCTGCCGATCGGCTGGACCGTTGCCGAATGGGAAGAAAAGCGCGAGCGCGACCCCAAGGCGGTCGAAAAGGCGGCGCGTGCCTCGATGGCAGTGCACGTCAGGGCGATGCTCGACTTCCACAAGATGGGCATCCCGACCGTCGACTACGGCAACAACATCCGCCAGGTCGCCAAGGAAGAGGGCGTCGAGAACGCCTTCGACTTCCCGGGCTTCGTGCCGGCCTACATCAGGCCGCTGTTCTGCCGCGGCATCGGACCGTTCCGCTGGGCAGCCCTTTCGGGCGATCCCGAGGACATCTACAAGACCGACGCCAAGGTGAAAGAACTGCTGCCCGACAACAAGCACCTGCACAACTGGCTCGACATGGCGGCCAAGCGCATCCATTTCCAGGGCCTGCCGGCGCGCATCTGCTGGGTCGGCCTCGGCGACCGCCACCGCCTCGGCCTCGCCTTCAACGAGATGGTCGCCAAGGGTGAGCTCAAGGCGCCTGTCGTCATCGGCCGCGATCACCTCGACTCCGGCTCGGTCGCTTCGCCGAACCGCGAGACCGAGGCGATGAAGGACGGCTCGGACGCCGTCTCTGACTGGCCGCTGCTCAACGCGCTGCTCAACACCGCCTCGGGCGCCACCTGGGTGTCGCTGCACCATGGCGGCGGCGTCGGCATGGGCTTCTCGCAGCATTCGGGCGTGGTCATCTGCGCCGACGGCACCGAGGATGCCGCCCGCCGTCTCGAGCGCGTGTTGTGGAACGACCCGGCGACCGGCGTCATGCGCCATGCGGATGCCGGCTACGACATCGCGCTCGACTGCGCCAGGGACAAGGGCCTCAACCTGCCCGGAATCCTTTGAAACTGATCGACCTTGCGAGGCGGCACCCGGTGCCGCCTCGCATCTTGTTGACTTACTGGGAGGAGGACCCTCATGACCGATATCACCAGCCATGAAGGCGGATCGCGGGCCGGCGCCGGCCTGAAACTTGTGCTTTTCAGCCTCATTGGCATAGTCTTCTTTTTCGTACCGGTCACGATCGGCACAAAATCCACCATCCTCCTTGATCATGCCGCGACCGCGCTGGCGGTCCAGTTGCGCCCCGTGGCGGTTGCCTTCGTCTGTCTGCTGATCGCCTATGGCGCCATCGGCCCGTTCGTTCGCGGTTCCTGGAACAGGAACGTCACCGAAGCAATCTTTTCGGCCCTGCGTGTCCTCGGGCTCGGGCTCTCGGTCATGTATCTCACCGGGGTCGGGCCGGAGACTTTCTTTGCCCCCGACATGTTGCCCTTCCTGTTCGACAAGCTGGTGCTCTCGGTCGGGCTGATCGTGCCGATCGGCGCTTTGGCGCTCGCTTTCCTCGTCGGCTACGGCCTGCTGGAGTTCACGGGTGTGCTTGTGCAGCCGGTCATGCGGCCGGTCTGGCGGACGCCGGGCTGGTCGGCCATCGATGCGGTTGCGTCCTTTGTCGGCAGCTATTCGCTGGCGCTGCTGATCACCGACCGGGTCTTCAAGGAAGGCAAATACACCGTCCGCGAGGCGGTGATCATCGCCACCGGCTTCTCGACCGTTTCGGCAACCTTCATGATCATCGTCGCCAAGACCCTCGGCCTGATGGGCAACTGGAACCTCTACTTCTGGACCACCTTCGTCGTGACGTTCGTCGTTTCGGCAATCACCGCCCGGATCTGGCCGATCTCCGGCAAGGATCATCCCGCCAACCGCGACCAGCCGCTTGCGGCCGGAAAGTCCCGCCTCCAGACGGCGATCGATGTCGGCCTCGACCAGGCCCAGGCGGCTCCGCAGCTGCACGCGCTGCTGCGCGACACCTTCATCGACGGCCTGCGCATGGCATCGATCATCCTTCCCAGCATCATGGCGGTCGGGCTTCTCGGCCTGTTGGCGGCCAAATACACGCCGATCTTCGACATACTGGGTCTGGCGCTGTATCCATTCACCTGGCTGGCGCAGTTTAACGATCCGATGCTTGCCGCAAAGTCGCTGGCTTCCGGTCTGGCGGAAATGTTCCTGCCGGCGATCCTGCTGAAAGAAGCCGATCTCGGGCTGAGGTTCGTTGCCGCGGTCGTGTCGGTCAGCCAGGTGCTGTTTTTGTCGGCATCGATCCCGTGCGTGCTGGCGACGTCCATCCCTCTGTCTTTCCGGGACCTGATCATCATCTGGTATATCCGCACCGCTCTCAGCATTCTGGTCACCGCTCCGATCGCCTGGCTGGCGATCAGCATGGGCTGGCTGGCGTAATGGCAGCGCGCATCATCCGTCACGCCGACTGCCGCCCCATGCCGTGGAAGAACAGCGGCGGCGTGACGACAGAAATCCTGGCCTGGCCGTCCGCGGCCGGGCTCGACGCCTTCGACTGGCGCATCTCGATGGCGCAGGTGGCCGGCGGCGGGCCGTTTTCGGTCTTTGCCGGCATCGACCGGACGCTGACCGTTCTGTCGGGCACGATGCAGCTTGCAGCGGGCGATGCCGCACCGGTGGCGTTGTCTCCGCAGTCGCAGCCTTACGCTTTCCCGGGCGATGTCGGCACCGAGGCCGTGCTCATCGACGGGCCGGTGCTCGACTTCAACGTCATGACCCGGCGCGACCGTGTCAGCCATGCTGTCGAGCGGCTGGAATTTTCGGACCCGGGCGAAATCGCCCTGGGGCAGGGCATCAGCCTGGTCTTCGTCGCATCAGGTGCGGCGCGCATCGGCAGCGAAGCGGTCGCGGCCTTCGATACGCTCTATTCAGATGACGGGCCGGCCAGCTTGACGGTCGCGCCGAACGGGCCGGTATCGCTTCTCAAGGTCTCCATTCGCCTGATATAACAGGGCAATCTCCAAAATCGTCGTGACATCGGCGCGGAACTGGCAAACACTCCCCTGGGGGACGGGTAGGTCAGGCCGGCGATCCAGATCGCGCGGCGCAGTGGAGTATGTGCCATGGACACCTACAAGGTCGGCTATTTCGTCGGCAGCCTTGCCACAGCGTCGATCAACCGCAAGCTCGCCAAGGCGCTGGTCCGGCTCGCGCCCAAGCACCTCGAGATGGAAGAGATCCAGTTTCGCGACCTGCCGCTCTACAGCTATGACTACGACGCCGACTTTCCGCCGCCGGCGCGCGCCTTCAAGAAGGCACTGGCCGGCGTCGATGCCGTGCTGTTTGTCACGCCCGAATACAACCGCTCGATCCCCGGCGGCCTCAAGAACGCCATCGACTGGGCGAGCCGGCCTTACGGCACCAATTCCTTCACCCGCAAACCGTCTGCTGTCATCGGCACCTCGCCCGGCGCGATCGGCACCGCTGTCGCCCAGCAAAGCCTGCGCAGCGTGCTGAGTTTCTGCAACTCGCCGCAGATGAACGCGCCCGAAGCCTACATCCAGTTCAAGCCAGGACTGATCACCGACGAGGGCGAGGTGACAAATGAAGGCACCGCCGAATTCCTCAAGAACTACATGGCCGAATTCCATGCCTTCGTGGTCAGGGTCTACACCGTGTTGCCCCGCGGCGGCTGAGTGGCGGCTGAGCGGTTCGAAGCCCGTTTGGCCACGGTGGTGGCCTGAAATTCGGCTGAAGAAATGCCGGTGTTGCGAAGGTTGACGCGCAGCGCCTGAAATATGGCAAAGATTCATCATGCGAACACGAAAAAGCCCCAATCCTTGCGTTCCGCTCGCGGCCCTGCACTGCTATGAGGCGCGGAGGGAGATTGGCGGCGCCGACGCCATATTTTCACTCCATCCAGGTGCAAGAGCGCTCAATCGACCTGTTGGTTGCATGCAACCAATTCTTGTTTGAAACGGTTTATGTGGCAGGTCCGCGACGCCGGCAGGCGCTGCGGACTTTCTGTCAAACGGAAATGCTGTAGATGAATATTCAGACCGACCCGCGCCGGATCAAAGACGTAGTGCCGAGTTTTCCGGCCGTGGCCGAACAGCCGATCAGGGCGACGGTGCTGCATGAGGACCGGCTGCGCGCGACGGGCGAGAGCATGGCCCGCAAGGAGCTGCGCTCCTATTTCGGTCTCGAAGCCTTCGACTTCCACGCCCGCATCCGCGAGAGCGCCAAGAAGATCCTCCAGGTCTATCGCGACACCAATGCCGCGCAGGGCAGGGGCGAGCCGATCACGCCGGCGGCGCAATGGCTGCTCGACAACAACTATCTGGTCGAAGAGACCATCTACCAGGTCAAGCGCGACCTGCCCAAGCGCTTCTACCGCGAATTGCCGACGATCGATCTCGGCAACGGCCAGTTGGTGCCGCGCGCGCTGGCCATCGCCTGGGTCTATGTCGCCCATTCCGACAGCACCGTTTCGGCGCATATGTTCAAGGCGATCGTCGAGGGTTACCAGGCCGTCGAGCCGCTGCATATCGGCGAGCTCTGGGCGCTGCCGTCGCTGCTGCGTTTCGTTCTGGTCGAGAATCTGCGCCGCATCGCCGTCCGCGTGAACCGCGCCCGCGAAATGCGCGCAATCGCCAACGACGTCGCCGACCGCCTGCAGAGCGTGCAGGAGCAGGACGACGGCCTGGCCCTGCTCAGGGCCTATGCTGCCCACGCCCGCGACACGACCTTTGCGACGCAGTTGCTCTATCGCTTGCGCGACGGTTCGCAGAACGCCGGCAAGGCGTTGATCTGGCTTGAGAACGAGCTCGAGAAGTCGGGCAGCGACGCCGAAGAGATCATCATCGGCGAGCACCACACGTTGTCTTCCGGCAACGTCACGACCGGCAACATCATTCGTGGCCTGCGCCTGATCAATGACCAGGACTGGACGGTCTGGTTCGAGGATGTCAGCCGCGTCGACACGCTGCTGCGCGAGCGCACCAATTTTGCCGAACTCGACTTCGCCTCGCGCGACCAGTATCGCACCGCGATCGAGGAACTGGCGCGTCACTCCAAGCTGTCGGAATTCCAGGTCGCCGAACAGGCGACCGCCTTTGCAAGCAAGGAAGTCGCCGAACAGGCGACCGATTTTGCGCTCAAGGAAGCGCCTGCTTCATCAGAGGATCCTTCGGGTCTGCAGAAGGAACGCTCTGACGTCGGTTTCTTCCTCGTCGGTCCGCGCCGGCAGGAGCTGGAACAGTCGATCGGTTACCGCCCGACCATCGGACGCATCGTCAACCGCGCCTTCCGCAAGACCAACTGGCTCGGCATTGCCCTCCCGGTCTTTGCCCTGACCGTTCTACTGCTTCTGCTGGCTGGTAACGCGCTGGCTGCGCTGGGCCTGCCGACGGCGGCGGTGGTGGTGATGCTGGTGCTGTTTTCGGTTCCGGCCAGCGAGGGTGCGCTCGCCTTCTTCAACACCATCGTGCTGAAGTTTCTCGAGCCGACCCGCCTGATCGGCTACGAGTTCAAGGACGGGGTGCCGGCGGAAGCCCGGACATTGGTGGTGGTGCCGTCGCTGATCGGCTCGCGCGACGATGTCGAGGAGAACATCCGCAACATCGAGATCCATCACCTCGCCAACATGACGGGCGAGATCCATTTCGCCGTGCTCTCCGATTGGCCCGACAGCCAGGCCGAAATCTCCGTCGGCGACCGCGAGATCTATGACTATGCCCGTCGCGAGATCGCCAGGCTCAACCAGCGTTATCCCAGCGAGGGTGCTGCGCGTTTCTACCTGCTGCACCGTCGCCGGCTGTTCAACCCGTCGCAGGGCTGCTGGATGGGCTGGGAGCGCAAGCGTGGCAAGCTGCACGAGCTGAACCTTTTGCTGCGCGGCGACGCCGACACCACCTTCCTGCCGACCGATACGCCGCTGCCTGACAATGTCGTTCACGTCGTCACCCTCGACGCCGACACGCGCATGACGCGCGGCGTCGTCACCAAGCTGGTCGGCAAGATGTGCCACCCGCTCAACCGGCCGGAGTTCGACGCAGAGAAGCGCCTGGTGACCTCAGGCTACGCCATCCTGCAGCCGCGCGTGACGCCGTCGCTGACGACGGGCGACGAAGCCTCGTTCTTCCAGCGCGTGTTTTCAGCCCATCGCGGCCTCGACCCTTACGTCTTTGCCGTGTCCGATCTCTACCAGGACGTCTTCGGCGAAGGCACCTTCACCGGCAAGGGCCTCTACCATGTCGACGCGATGGAAGCCGCGCTCAAGGGGCGCATCGCCGAAAACACCATCCTGTCCCACGATTTGCTCGAAGGCGCGCTCGCCCGCTCGGCACTGGTCACCGACGTCGAGGTGGTCGAGGACTATCCGACCCGCTACTCGGTCGACGCTTCGCGCCAGCATCGCTGGGCGCGTGGCGACTGGCAGCTGCTCGGCTACATCTTCGACCCGAAGTCGGGCGTGCCGGCGCTGTCGCGCTGGAAGATGGTCGACAATCTCAGGCGCTCGCTGACGCCGATCTTCTGGGTCATGGCGGCGATTGCCGGCTGGACGCTGCTGCCCTTCACCCAGGCCGCGCAATGGCAGGCGCTGCTGATCCTCAGCCTGTTCATGGCGCCGACCTTCGACATCATCGACGCAATCCTGCCCAAGAACCGCGAAGCGACCCCGCGCGGCCATTTCAGCGCGCTCGGCCGCGACCTTGCCTTCGGCACCGCGATGGTGGCGCTCAAGGTCGTGTTGATGGCGCATCTGGCCTGGATGATGGGCGATGCGATCATCCGCACGCTCTATCGCCTGTTCGTCAGCCGCGAGAACCTTCTGGAATGGCGCACCGCCTCGCAGGCGCACAAGTCGGGCGGCAACGACCTCGCTGCCTATTACCGCATGATGTATGGCGCGGTGATCATCGCCGCCGTCGGCCTGGTCCTGCCTGTGATGACGGATTCGACCGGCGCCTTCGTTGCCTTCGCCTTCGCCATCTTCTGGGCCGGTTCGCCGGCTTTTGCCTGGCTGATCAGCCGCTCGGCCGAAACCGAAGACCGGCTGCATGTCGCGCCCTGGGACGTCCACACCCTGCGCACCGTGGCACGCCGCACCTGGCACTATTTCGAGACCTTCGTCACGGCGGAGCAGAACTTCCTGCCGCCTGACAATTTCCAGGAAAACCCGACCGGCGTGATTGCCACGCGCACCTCGCCGACCAATATCGGCGTGTATTTGCTGTCGGTCGTCTCGGCCCGCGACTTCGGCTGGATCAGCCTGGCGGACGCGGTGTCGCGCATCGACGCCACCGTCTCGACCATCGAAAAGATGGAGCGCTACCGCGGCCATCTCTACAACTGGTACGACACGACAAACCTCAGGCCGCTCTATCCGCTCTATGTCTCGAGTGTCGACAGCGGCAATCTCGCCGGCCATCTCGTGGCGGTTGCCGCCGCCTGTTCGGAATGGGCCGAGGCGCCCTCGGTCCATCTCCAGGGCGATTTCGAGGGCATTCTCGACATCGTTTCGATCATCGAGGAGAGCGTCGCCGACCTGCCTGACGACCGCCGCCAGCTGAGGCCGCTGCGCCAGCGCCTGATCGACCGCATCGACGGCATGCGCCGGGCCGTGGAAACCATCAAGTCGCAGCCGGAAATGGCCTCGATCCGCACCATCAACCTGGCCGTCTTGTCAGGCGAAATCCGCAAGCTGGCGGGCGCGATCCACACCGAAGCGGCCTCGACCAAGAGCGAAGTGCTTGCCGACTGGGCGAGGACGCTGGAAGTCACCTGCGAGGCGCATGTGCATGACGCGCACAGCGATGACCAGGCGGTCGCGGCCCTGCGCAGCAAGCTGATGGAACTGCGCGAACGCACCCGCAAATTCGCCTTCGAGATGAATTTCTCGTTCCTGATGCGCAACGAGCGCAAGCTTCTGTCCATCGGCTACCGCGTCGAGGAGCACCAGCTCGACGAAAGCTGCTACGACCTGCTTGCCTCCGAAGCACGGCTGACCAGCCTGTTCGGCATCGCCAAGGGCGACATCTCGACCGAGCATTGGTTCCGCCTCGGCCGTCCGATCGTCGAGATCGGCTTCCAGGGCGCGCTGATGTCGTGGTCGGGCTCGATGTTCGAGTATCTGATGCCGCCGCTGGTGATGAAGGAGCCGCAGGGCGGCATCCTCAACCAGACCAACAAGCTGATCGTCCACCGGCAGATCCAGTATGGCCGCTCGAAAGGCATTCCGTGGGGCATCTCGGAGGCTGCCTATAACGGCCGCGACCGCGAACTGACCTACCAGTACACCAATTTCGGCGTGCCGGGGCTCGGCCTCAAGCGCGGCCTTGGCCAGAACACCGTCATCGCGCCTTATGCGACCGTGCTGGCGGCACAGTTTCTGCCAAGCGAGGCGACGGCCAATCTCAGGCGCCTGCGCAAGCTCGGCGCGCTTGGCCGCTACGGCTATTACGACGCCGTCGACTACACGCCGCAGCGTGTGCCCGAAGGCACCGACCACGCCGTCGTCTACAACTACATGGCCCATCACCAGGGCATGTCGATCGTGGCGATTGCCAATGCGATTTTCGAAGGCCGCATGCGCGACCGCTTCCACAGCGATCCGGTGATCGAGGCGGCCGAACTGCTGCTGCAGGAAAAGGCGCCGCGCGACATTCCCGTCGCCACCGTCCGCACCGAGGTGGCCGAACACACCAAGGACGAGACCGCCGATCACAGCGCCGATACGCGCCTGGTGCTCAATCCGATGCGCGCCCTGCGGTCGACCAACCTGATGTCAAATGGCCGCTACTCGGTCATGGTCACGGCGACAGGCTCGGGCTACAGCCGCTGGAACGACATGGCGATCACGCGCTGGCAGCCGGATCCGACCGAGGATCGGCTTGGCACCTATCTGTTCCTGCGCGACACCGAAACCGGCGACTGGTGGTCGGCGACATCGGAGCCGAAGCGCGCCACCGGTGAGCAGACCCAGACCCTGTTCTGCGACGACAAGGCGAGCTTCATCAAGACGGTCGGCACGCTGCGCAGCGAGGTCGAATGCATCGTCGTCTCCGAAGGCAATGGCGAGGCCCGCAAGGTCACCATCTGGAACGACGCTGCCGTCGACCGCCACATCGAGGTGACGTCGTTTGCCGAGCTGGTGCTGGCGCCCGAGGCCAATGACAACGCCCATCCGGCGTTCTCCAAGATGTTCGTCGAGACCGAGATCACCCACAATGGCAGCGCCATCCTGGCGACGCGGCGCACCCGCGCCGCCAACGAGCCTTCGGTCGTCGCGGCGCATTTCGTCACCGACCAGTCGGGCTTCGTGCGCGACACCGAGGCCGAGACCGACCGCCGCGCCTTCATCGGCCGTGGCCGCACCATATCAGATCCGGCGGCGTTCGATCCGGGCGCCAAGCTTTCGGGCAGCGCCGGCTTCACGCTCGATCCGGTGGCGGCCCTGCGCCGCCGCGTCCGCGTGCCGGCCAACAAGAAGGTGACGCTGACCTATTGGACCATCGTCGGCTCGACCCGCGAAGAGGTCGAAGAGACTGTCGCCAAGCTCGACCACCCCGAAGGCTTCCAGCGCCAGGCCATGCTGTCCTGGACCCGCTCGCAGGTGCAAACGCGCCATCTCGGCCTCAACCTGGCTGACGCCGCAAACGTCCAGAAGCTGGCCCGCTTCCTGATCTATCCCGATCCGTTCCTGCGCCTGTCGGCGGATGCCATCGCCTCCGGCCTCGGCCGACAGTCGGCGCTGTGGCCGATGGCGATCTCGGGCGACTTCCCGATCCTGGCGATCCGGATCGGCGACGTCGCCGATATCGAGATCGTCGCCCAGGCGCTGCGCTTCCAGGAATATATGCGCGCCCGCGGCCTCGTCGCCGATCTCGTCATCGTCAACGAGCAGGCCTCGTCCTATGTCCAGGACCTGCAGCAGGCGATCGAGCATCTGTGCGAGAACAGCCGCCTGCGCGGCAAGGAACTCGGACCACGCCAGCATATCTTCGCGGTTCGCCGCGACCTGATGGACGAGGCATCCTACCGCACGCTGCTGGCCGTCGCGCGTGTCTGCCTGCACACCCGCAACGGCACGATCTTTGACCAGATCGAGCGCGCCGAGGCGGCAGCGCTTGCCGCCCGCGACGCATTGACCGCCGCCCAGGCGACCGACCGGCCGGAAACCTCGGCACTGCAGACCTCGCCGTCGCGCAGCGCCCGCAAGAGCGGCGGCGACGGCCTGTCCTACTGGAACGGTTTCGGCGGCTTCGACGCCAATGGCCGGGACTATGTCGTGCGCCTCAATGGCGCCCGGTCGACGCCGCAGCCCTGGATCAACGTCATCGCCAATGGCGGTTTCGGCTTCCACGCTTCGGCGGAAGGCGCTGCCTTCACCTGGAGCCGCAACAGCCGCGACTACCAGCTGACGCCATGGTCGAACGATCCGGTCACCAACCGGCCGGGCGAGGCGATCTATGTCTTCGATCGCGCCAGCGGCAGGACCTGTTCGCCGATTGCAGCGGTGGCGCGTGACGCGGGCGCAAGCTACGAAGCCCGTCACGGCCAGGGCTTCTCGACCTTCCGCTCCAAGCGCGGCACTTTGGCCACCGAACTGACGCATCTCGTCGATCCGAACGATCCGGTGCGCATTTCCAGGCTGAAGATCGAGAACTCCGGCGCGGTGCCGGCCAAGCTCAAGGTCTACGCCTACGCCGAGTGGGTGCTGGGCAACAGTCGGGCCAGGACTGCGCCCAACATCGTGCCGTCGCTCGACGAGGCGACGGGCGCGCTGTTCGCCCGCAACAGCTACGGCCTCGATTTCGGCGAGCGTGTCGCCTTCATGGCGATGGACGGCAAGACCAACTCGGTCACCTCGGATCGCCACGAGTTCATCGGCTTGGGCGGCACCGTCGAGGCGCCGCGCGCCGTGACCCTCGGCGCCGATCTGACCGGACGCGTCGAGGCGGGTGTCGATCCCTGTGCTGCGATCTCGAGGGATGTCGAGGTGCCTGCCGGTGGCTCGATCTCCCTGCTCTGGCTGCTCGGCGATGCCGGTTCGGACGAGGAGGCGAGCGCGCTGGTCGCCCGCCATCTCAAGGTCGATTTCGAACAGAGGCTGGCCGACAACGAGCGGAACTGGCGTTCGTTCCTCGGCACCATCGAGGTCGAGACGCCCGACAAGGCGCTCGACGCCATGGTCAACAACTGGCTGCCTTACCAGAGCCTGGCCTGCCGCATCCGTGCACGCTCGGCCTTCTACCAGGCCAGCGGCGCCTTCGGCTTCCGCGACCAGCTGCAGGACACGCTGGCGCTCCTGATGCACGACGCAAGCCTTGCCCGTGCGCAGATCCTGAACGCCGCCGGCCGGCAGTTTGCCGAAGGCGACGTGCAGCATTGGTGGCTGCCGCGCACCGGCGCCGGCGTGCGCACCATGATCTCCGACGACGTCGTCTGGCTGGCGAGTGCCACCGCGCGCTATGTCACGGTGACCGGCGATGCGGCGATCCTCAACGAGCAACTGCCCTTCATCGAAGGTCAGCAGCTCAACCCGGGCGAGCACGATGCGTTCTTCACGCCGGAGCAGTCCAAGAAGAAGGCCTCGCTCTACGAGCACTGTGCCCGCGCGCTCGACCTCGCCATCAAGCGGACGGCCAAGAACGGCCTGCCGCTGATCCTCGGCGGCGACTGGAACGACGGCATGAACCGCGTCGGCGAGGAGGGCAAGGGCGACAGCGTCTGGCTCGGCTGGTTCCTGCTGCGGACGCTGGGAGAGTTCGCCCCGCTGGCCAAGGCCGAGGGCGATTCAAAACGCGCCAACGCCTGGGACAAGCATGCCACGGCATTGAAGCGCGCGCTGGAGAATGCGGCCTGGGATGGTGAGTGGTATCGCCGCGGCAGCTTCGACGACGGCACGCCGCTCGGCTCGCGCAACTCCGATGAATGCAAGATCGACTCGATCGCACAGTCGTGGAGCGTCATTTCGGGCGAGGGCGATCCGGCACGTTCGCGCACGGCGATGGCACAGGCGACCAAAATGCTGGTCGATGACGAGCTGAAGCTGATCAAGCTGTTCACCCCGCCATTTTCCGAAACCGACAAGGAGCCGGGCTACATCAAGTCCTATCCGCCTGGCGTGCGGGAAAATGGCGGTCAGTACACCCATGCCGCGACCTGGTTTGTCATTGCCTTGGCGGAAATGGGGCAGGTCGACGAGGCCTATCGCTGCTTCTCGATGCTCAACCCGGTCAACCATGCGCTCGACGAGGCGGCGGCCGAGACCTACAGGGTCGAACCCTATGTGGTGGCAGCCGACGTCTATGCCGACGCCTCCAAGGCGGGCCGCGGCGGCTGGACCTGGTACACAGGTTCGGCAGGCTGGCTCTATCGCGCGGCGGTCGAAAGCATCCTCGGCATCAGCCAGCGTGGCAACAGGCTCGTCGTGGCACCAGCCATTCCCAGGCATTGGGAAGGTTATTCGGCGACGCTCCGTTTGGGTGGTGCCGTCTACAGGTTGCGTGTGGTGAGGGACAAAGCCGCTAAAGCTGCGAAAGCAGAAGTCGATGGCGTGAAGGGCAAGGACGCGTCCTTTGCCATGCGCGACAGCGGCGAAGTCGACGTTGTGATCCGCATCCCGGCCTAGCCGGGATGCCCCTGCGTCAACTTGGTTGCCGGCTTTGTCATCATTTTGCCGCAACGATGCCTTTTTTCGTTAAATCTCAATTCCTTATCGGATCACAGCAGATTACCGGCCGTAGCCATGTGTTGTTCGATTTTTTTGAACGGAGCGGCTATCTGCGCATTGTCTTGCGGACCCATGACCGCTATTTGTCGGCTATGGTGCAGTGCACAATAAAGGGACGAACGGGACTCAAGGGGTACCAAAGTGTCGTTGCTTGAAGTTTATTGGAGAGCCCTCCGCTATCTTGCCGCCGACGGCAAGAAGGTCGGGCTGATTTGCGCAGCCAACGTCGTGTTGGCAATCGTGACCATTGCTGAACCGATCCTGTTCGGGCGTATCATCGATGCCATCGCTGGAAAGACGGAAGTCGTTCCGACAATGGCGCTGTGGGCGAGCTTCGGCGCGTTCAACATCGTCGCCTTCGTTCTGGTCGCACGCGGCGCCGACCGCCTGGCGCATGCGCGCCGCGGCGAGGTGCTGTGCCAGTCGTTCGAACGCGTCATCACCATGCCACTGGCCTGGCACCAGCAGCGCGGCACGTCGCATTCGCTGCACACCTTGCTGCGCGCGGTCGAAGCGCTGTTCAGCCTGTGGCTCGAATTCATGCGCACCCATCTGTCGACGGCGGTGGCGCTGGCGCTGCTGATCCCGACTGCCTTTTCGCTCGACGTCCGCATGTCGCTGGTGCTGATCGTGCTTGGCGCGCTGTATCTCGCCATCGGCCGGCTCGTCATGCGCAAGACCAAGGAGGGCCAGGCCTCCGTCGAGCGCCACTATCACAAGGTTTTCTCCCACGTCTCGGACTCGGTCAGCAACGTCGCCGTGCTGCAGAGCTACAACCGCGTCGGCCAGGAAACGGAATCGCTGCGTGCCTATGTGAAGGCATTGATCACCACGCAGAACCCGGTGCTCGACTGGTGGGCGCTGGCATCCGCCATGCACCGCCTGGCCTCGACGATCTCGATGATGGTGGTGCTTCTGATCGGCGCCTATCTGGTCAGCAAGGGCCAGCTGCGCATCGGCGACATCGTTGCCTTCACCGGCTTCGCCGCCCTGCTGATCAGCCGCCTCGACCAGGTTTCGAACTTCGCCAACCAGATCTTCGACGCCCGTTCGAAGCTGGAGGAGTTCTATCGCCTCGAGGACGCCGCCGGCGAGAACCGCGAGCCGGAAGGCCTGCGTGAGCTCGACAACGTCACCGGCCACGTCCGTTTCGAAAACGTCAGCTTCGAGTTCCCCAATTCGGGGCAGGGCGTCACCGACGTCTCCTTCGAAGTGCGCGCCGGCCAGACCATCGCCATCGTCGGCCCGACCGGTGCCGGCAAGACGACGCTGATCAACCTGCTGCAGCGCGTGCACACGCCCCAGCATGGCCGCATCCTGATCGACGGCATCGACACCCGCACCGTGACCAAGAAGTCGCTGCGCCACTCGATCGCCACCGTCTTCCAGGACGCCGGCCTGCTAAACCGCTCGATCGAGGACAACATCCGCGTCGGCCGCGCTGGTGCGAGCTACGAGGAAGTGCATGCTGCAGCGACCGCGGCTGCGGCGCAGGACTTCATCCTGTCCAAGAGCGAAGGCTACGACACCAATGTCGGCGAGCGTGGCGGCCAGCTGTCCGGCGGCGAGCGCCAGCGCATCGCAATTGCCCGCGCCATCCTCAAAAGCGCGCCGATCCTGGTGCTCGACGAGGCGACGAGCGCCCTCGACGTCGAGACCGAGAACCGGGTCAAGGACGCCATCGACATGCTGCGCGACGGCCGCACCACCTTCATCATCGCGCATCGCCTCAGCACTGTCCGCGACGCCGACCTTGTGGTGTTCATGGATCGCGGCCATGTCGTCGAGATGGGCGGCTTCAACGAGCTGTCGACCCGCAATGGCCGCTTCGCCGCCCTGCTGCGCGCCGGCGGCCTGCTCAATGATGAGGAAGTCCGCCGCGTCACCCATGTCGAGGCCGCGGCCTAGTCCATCATCGTCATACGGATCCGGACGGGGCGCCTTGGCGCCCCGTTTGCGTTTGCCCGCGACGCCGGAACAGATTGCGAAGACGCACGCCCAAGGCTATTTAGCGTCCATGACACAGACGACCTCGCAGGCCTGGCGTTTCAGCGACCTCGCCAATCCGACCCGCTTCATCTCGCTGGTCGACAAGATCGTGCCCTGGCTCGGCGGCGCCTCAGTATTGGTGCTGGCGACCGGGCTTTATCTCGGCTTTGCCGCGCCGGCCGATTTCCAGCAGGGCATCACCGTTCGCATCATGTATATCCACGTGCCTTTCGCCTGGCTCGCCATGATGTGTTATTCGGTCATGGCCATCGCGGCGCTCGGCACGCTGGTCTGGCGTCATCCGCTCGCCGATGTCGCGCTCAAGTCGGCCGCACCGGTCGGCGCCGTGTTCACCGCGCTCGCATTGCTCACCGGCTCGATCTGGGGCAAGCCGATGTGGGGCACCTGGTGGGTGTGGGACGCCCGGCTGACCTCGGTCTTCGTGCTGTTTTTGATGTATCTCGGCATCATCGCGCTGACCCGCGCGCTCGACGACCCCGCGCGTTCGGCGCGTGCTGCCGCCGTCATCACGCTTGTCGGCTTCATCAACATTCCGATCATCAAGTTTTCGGTCGAATGGTGGAACACGCTGCACCAGCCGGCCTCGGTGTTCCGCATGGACGGCCCGACCATCGATCCGAGCATGCTCTGGCCCCTCATGACCATGGCGCTTGGCTTTACCCTTCTGTTCTTCACTCTGCATCTAATGGCGATGCGCACTGAGATCTGGCGCCGCCGTGTCACAGCCATGCGCCAGATTGCCGCCCGGAGGGCCGAGCGCCAGCAGGCCTGACGACCCCTTGAAGGAAGGAAGAAATCATGTGGCCCGATCGGCGAATTCTTGATCTTCTGGGCCTCGAGCTTCCGATCTTTCAGGCGCCGATGGCCGGGCCTGTCGATTCCGAAATGGTGATCGCGGTCTCCGAGGCAGGCGGCCTCGGCGGCCTGCCTTGCGCGCTGATGACGCCTGAGAAGACGCGGACCGAACTCGGCATCATCCGGCAGCGCACCTCGAAGCCGATCAACGTCAATTTCTTCTGCCACAAGCAGCCCGAAGACGACCTTGCCCGCGAAGCCGCGTGGAAACAGCGGCTCGCGCCCTATTATGTCGAGCTCGGCCTCGACCCCACGGCCCCTGCGCCGCGTTCGGCGCGTGCGCCTTTCGACGAGACCTTCTGCGACATCGTCGAAGAGTTCCGGCCGGAGGTGGTGAGTTTCCATTTCGGCCTGCCTGATGCCGCCTTGCTCGGGCGCGTCAAGGCGACGGGCGCCAAGGTGCTGTCGTCGGCGACCACGGCCGACGAGGCGGTGTGGCTCGAGGCGCGGGGCTGCGATGCGATCATCGCGCAAGGTGCCGAGGCCGGCGGTCATCGCGGCATCTTCCTGACCGACGACGTCGCCAACCAGCCCGGCACCTTCGCTCTGGTGCCGCAGGTGGTCGATGCGGTCAAAGTGCCCGTCATCGCCACCGGCGGCATATCCGACGCGCGTGGCATCGTCGCTGCCTTCGCGCTTGGCGCCTCCGCTGTGCAGGTCGGCACCGCCTATCTGTTCTGCCCCGAGGCCAAGGTGGCAGCACCGCACAAGGCGGCATTGCGTTCGGCCAAGGACGACCACACCGCGCTGACCAATCTGTTCACCGGCCGGCCGGCGCGCGGCATCGTCAACCGCATCATGCGCGAGATCGGCCCGCTGTCTGAGGACGCGCCGGCATTCCCGCTGGCAGGCGGGGCACTGGCACCGCTGCGAGCGGCGTCGGAACCGAAAGGTTCGGGCGACTTCATGTCGCTGTGGTCGGGGCAGGCAGCAAGGCTTGGCCGCGACATGCCGGCGGCGGATCTTACGCGCGCCCTTGCCGCGGAAACACAGGCTCTGCTGTCGCGCTTCGGCCGATAGCGCAATTCGGGGAACGTGACGCTCCGCTCCCCAAAAAGCGAAGCCTTTTTTGGTTGGTGTCTCAGCGGAAAATCAAGCTACAGGCGTTTCAGGATCACGGATCGCTCTTCCCTGATGCCATCATCGACAGACGGGTCAGGAAATGCGACCACAAAAGCCTTGAGAAGAATGTCACCGTCTGGCTCGTTTAGCCATTCGGCGCTATCCCCGACGTCGAAGTAGACACCATCTTCCGAGAAGCCGAATGTTTCGCCGGCGAGGAAGGGTGCCCTCCGTCGAATTGCTGCGGCATGAACATCCCACGGAAAGGATGTAATGCGGTCGAAGCAGTCCTGTGTCTCTTTCGCAAGCCGTGCTGCTATGTCCATTGGTCCACGCCAAACGTCCTTCTGCCTCGCGCCGACAAACGACCAGCTATCGTCGCACTGAAGCGGATTACCTGGGCGTCAGCGTCCGCCGCACGGCGTCGTGCCAGCCTTTCAGCTTGGCCTTGCGCAGCGCAGGTTCCATCGCCGGCTTGAACTGGCGGTCGAGCGCCCAGCCCTTGGCGAACTGTTTGGCCTTCGGCCAGACGCCGGCGCGCGAGCCGGCGAGCCAGGCAGCACCGAGTGCCGTGGTCTCGAGCACCGTCGGCCGGTCGACCGGCGCGTCCAGGATGTCGGCCAGGCGCTGCATCGTCCAGTCGGAGGCGACCATGCCGCCGTCGACGCGCAGCACGGTCTTGCCGTTGCCGCCCTTCCAGTCCTTCTTCATCGCGTCAAGCAGGTCTCGGGTCTGGTAGGCGACGGATTCGAGCGCTGCACGGGCAAACTCCGCCGGCCCGGTGTTGCGGGTGAGGCCGTAAATGGCGCCGCGCGCTTCGGCATCCCAATGCGGCGCACCGAGCCCGACAAAGGCCGGCACGAGATAGACGTCCTGGCTGTCGTCGGCGTCGGCCGCCAGCTTGCCGCTTTGTTCGGCCTTGCCGATCACCTTGATGCCGTCGCGCAGCCACTGCACGGCAGCACCGGCAACGAAGATCGAGCCTTCCAGCGCATAGGTGGTCTTGCCGTCGAGCCGATAGGCAATGGTGGTCAACAGCCGGTTCTTCGAACGCACCATGTCGCTGCCGGTGTTGAGGATGGCAAAGCAGCCGGTGCCATAGGTGGATTTCATCATGCCTGGTTCGAAACAGGCCTGGCCGATGGTCGCCGCCTGCTGGTCGCCGGCAACACCGAGGATCGGGATTGCCGCGCCGAACAGCGCCTTCTCGGTCACGCCGAAATCGGCGGCGCAATCCTTCACCTCGGGCAGCATGACGGCAGGGATTTTCAGAATGTCGAGCAGCTCGGCGTCCCAGTCGTTCTTTGCGATGTTGTAGACCAAAGTGCGCGAGGCGTTGGTGGCGTCGGTCGCATGCAGCTTGCCGCCGGTCAGGCGCCAGATCAGGAAGCTGTCGATGGTGCCGGCAAGCAGCTCGCCGCGCTCGGCCCGCTTGCGCGCGCCCTTCACCTTGTCGAGCAGCCAGGCGATCTTGGTGCCGGAGAAATAGGGGTCGAGCAGAAGCCCGGTCTTCCCGGTGAATTTCGGCTCCAGCCCCTGCTTCTTCAGCCTGGCGCAGAGCGGCGCGGTGCGGCGGTCCTGCCAGACGATGGCGTTGTGGATCGGCTTGCCTGTCGCCTTGTCCCAGATGACGACGGTTTCGCGCTGGTTGGTGATGCCGATGGCCGCAATGTCGGCGGCGTCCTTGCCTGCCTTCTTCAGTGCCGTCTTGCAGGTGGAAACGACGCTGTCCCAGATCTCTTCCGGGTCGTGCTCGACCCAGCCGGAGGCGGGAAAGTGCTGAGCGAATTCCTTCTGGCCGACACCTGCGACTTTCATCGCCGCGTCGAAGACGATGGCACGGCTGGATGTCGTGCCTTGATCGATCGCCAGAATGAAGCCGCTCATCTTGCCCTCCGCAGTCACTTGCATGAATAGGGGAGACGGCGCTGTGCCGCCTCCCCGGATAGTTGGCCGGGCGGATCAACCGCCCGAACGCTTACTTGCTCCAGCTCTTCACCAGCTCATCGTAGTTGATGGTGACAGGCTTTTCCTTCTCGTTTTCGATCTTCAGCTGCGGCGCGAGATTGCCGGCCTTGACCGCTTCGGCATTCCAGTAGGCGAGATCGTGCTCTTCCGCCATCTTCGGGCCGATGTCGCCCTGGATGCCGGCGCGTTCGAGGCGTTCGAGCACCTTTTCCTGCTCGGCGCACAGCGAGTCCATGGCTTCCTGGGCCGTCTTGGCGCCCGAGGACGCATCACCGATCGCCTGCCACCAGAGCTGAGCCAGCTTCGGATAGTCAGGCACGTTGGTGCCCGTCGGCGACCACTGAACGCGGGCCGGCGAACGGTAGAACTCGATCAGGCCACCGAGCTGCGGGGCACGGTCGGTGAAGCTCTTGTGGTCGAGCGTCGACTGGCGGATGAAGGTCAGGCCGACATGGCTCTTCTTCACGTCGACAGTCTTCGAGGTCACGAACTGCGCATAGAGCCATGCGGCCTTGGCGCGGTCGTCAGGCGTCGACTTCAGGATCGTCCACGAACCAACGTCCTGGTAGCCGAGCTTCATGCCGTCCTTCCAGTAGACGCCATGCGGCGAAGGGGCCATGCGCCACTTCGGCGTGCCGTCCTCGTTCATCACAGGCAGGCCGGGCTTGACCATGTCGGCGGTGAAGGCGGTGTACCAGAAGATCTGCTGGGCAATCGCGCCCTGGGCCGGCACCGGGCCGGACTCGGAGAAGGTCATGCCCTGGGCTTCCGGCGGCGCGTAAGCCTTCAGCCAGTCGAGATACTTGACGATCGAATAGACCGAGGCTGGTCCGTTGGTGTCGCCGCCGCGTGCGACGCAGGAGCCGACGGGCTGCGACTTTTCATTGACCTTGATGCCCCATTCATCGACCGGCAGGCCGTTCGGCAGGCCTTTGTCGCCGTTGCCGGCCATCGACAGCCAGGCGTCGGTGAAGCGCCAGCCGAGCGAGGGGTCCTTCTTGCCATAGTCCATGTGGCCATAGACCTTCTGGCCGTTGACGTCGCGGCCGGTGAAGAACTCGGCAATGTCCTCATAAGCCGACCAGTTGACCGGAACGCCCAGATCGTAGCCGTACTTCGCCTTGAAGTCGGCCTTGTTCTTCTCGTCGTTGAACCAGTCGTAGCGGAACCAGTAGAGGTTGGCGAACTGCTGGTCGGGAAGCTGGTAGAGCTTGCCGTCTGGCGCGGTCGTGAACTTGGTGCCGATGTAGTCGGCGATATCGAGGTTCGGATTGGTGACGTCCTTGCCCTCATTGGCCATCCAGTCGGTCAGGCTGCGTGCCTGCTGGTAGCGCCAATGCGTGCCGATCAGGTCGGAATCGTTGACATAGGCGTCATAGATGTTTTCGCCCGACTGCATCTGCGTCTGCAGCTTTTCGATGACGTCGCCTTCACCGATCAGGTCATGCGTGATCTTGATGCCGGTGATGTCGGAGAACGCCTTGGCGAGTGTCTTCGATTCATACTCATGGGTGGTGATGGTTTCCGAGACGACCTTGATTTCCATGCCGGCGAAAGGCTTCGCCGCATCGACGAACCACTGCATTTCGGCTTCCTGGCCGGCGCGGTCGAGCGCCGACATGTCCTTGATCTCGGCATCGAGGAAGGCTTTCGCCTCGTCCATGCCGGCAAAGGCGCTGCTTGATCCCAAAAGCAGGGCGATCACGCTTGTTGATGCTAGAATATGGCGTCGCATTAATTTCCTCCCAAACAAGGTTGCATTGCCATTTGGCTCCGCCGCGGGCTTGCGGCGGCCCAACATTTCCCCCTCTAGACGAAGCGGAATACGCCGATCGCGTAGACCACTGCGAGAGCGAGAGCCCACCACAGGTTGGGTCCGATCAGACCCAGCCATGCGAGATGAATGAAGGCGCTGCCGAGCAGCGAAACGAAAAGCCTGTCGCCCCGGGTCGTTTCGAAGCGGAGGATCCCGACGCGCGGATTGCCGCCCGGCGAGACATATTCCCACACGCCCATGCCTACGAGCATCAGGAAGATGGTGATGAAGAAGGCCGCTGTCGGCAGCGTCCAGGCCATCCATGAGAAGTCCATCACAAACGCTCCCTCAGACGCGGCCCAGGGCAAAGCCCTTGGCGATGTAGTTGCGGACGAACCAGATGACGAGCGCGCCCGGAATGATGGTCAGGACGCCGGCCGCGGCGAGCACGCCCCAGTCCATGCCCGAGGCCGAGACGGTGCGCGTCATGATGGCGGCGATCGGCTTGGCATCGGTTGTGGTCAAGGTGCGGGCGATCAGCAGTTCGACCCATGAGAACATGAAGCAGAAGAAGGCGGCGACCCCGATGCCGCTGGCGATCAGCGGAACGAAGATCTTCACGAAGAAGCGCGGGAACGAGTAGCCGTCGATATAGGCGGTCTCGTCGATCTCCTTCGGCACGCCCGACATGAAGCCTTCGAGGATCCACACCGCCAGCGGCACGTTGAACAGGCAGTGCGCCAGTGCGACGGCAATGTGGGTGTCGATCAGGCCGAAGGCCGAATAGAGCTGGAAGAAGGGCAGGGCGAACACCGCCGGCGGCGCCATGCGGTTGGTCAGCAGCCAGAAGAACAGGTGCTTGTCGCCCAGGAACCTGTAGCGCGAGAAGGCGTAAGCCGCGGGCAGGGCGACGGCGATCGAAATCACCGTGTTCATCACCACGTAGATGATCGAGTTGATGTAGCCCTTGTACCAGGACGGATCGGTGAAGATCACGCCGTAATTGCGCAGTGTCGGGTTCTGCGGCCAGAGCGAAAATGTGCCCAGGATCTCCTGGTTCGACTTAAAGCTCATATTGATCAGCCAGTAGATCGGCAGCATCAGGAAGATGATGTAGACCGTCGGCACCACCCACCAGAAGCGCGATTCCTCGCCGCGCCGCCGCATCCTGCGCGCCAGAGCCTCGTCTGGAGCACCGCTATGGACAACGCCCGTCGTGGTCCCGGCATTGCGCATCATCTTGTCCTTGTCGGTGTCCGCCACTGCTTGCCTTGTCCCCGCCATCTCACTTCTCCACGTCGTAATTTGTCATGACGGTGTAGAAGACCCATGACAGCAGCAGCACGATAAGGAAGTAGATGATCGACATCGCCGCCGCCGGGCCGAGGTCGAACTGGCCGACAGCCATCTTGACGAGGTCGATCGACAGGAAGGTCGTGGAATTGCCGGGGCCACCGCCGGTGACGACGAAGGGTTCGGTGTAGATCATGAAACTGTCCATGAAGCGCAGCAGCACGGCGATCAAAAGCACGCGCTGCATCTTGGGCAGTTGGATGTAGCGGAACACCGCCCAGCGCGAGGCGCCGTCGATCTTGGCCGCCTGGTAGAAGGCATCGGGGATCGACACCAGGCCGGCATAGCAGAGCAGCACGACAAGGCTGGTCCAGTGCCAGACATCCATGACGATGACCGTCACCCAGGCGTCGAACGGGTCGTTGACGTAGTTGTAGTCGAAGCCGAGCGCGTGCAGCGTGTAGCCGAGCAGGCCGATGTCGATGCGCCCGAAAACCTGCCAGATGGTGCCGACGACATTCCACGGAATGAGCAGCGGCAGCGCCATCAGCACCAGGCAGACGGGTACGCCCCAGCCTTTCCTCGGCATGTTGAGCGCAATGAAGATGCCGAGCGGAATCTGGATCGCCAGGATGATCGCCGAAAAGATCAGGTTACGGCCCATCGCCGCCCAGAAGCGGTCGGAGTGCAACATCTCCTCGAACCATTCGGCGCCGGCCCAGAAGAACTGGTTGCCGCCGAACGTGTCCTGCACCGAGTAATTGACCACTGTCATCAGCGGGATGACCGCCGAGAAGGCCACCAGCACCAGCACCGGCAGCACCATGAACCAGGCCTTGTTGTTCCAGGTCTTTTCCACGGGTTACGCTCCCATCTCGACGCGCCAGGACTTGTCGTAGAGGTTGATGCCGGCAGGATCGAAGCTGACATGCGGATCGGCCGGCACGTGATCGTCCTCGCCGAGGATCGCCGCGATCTCGCGGCCTTCGAGGCTGGCGCGCACCACCTTGTGGCGGCCGATATCCTCGACCTTGCGTATGGTGACGGGCATGCCCTTGGCGCCGAGCCTGACATATTCGGGCCGGATGCCGAGTTCGATGCTTGCGCCTTCGGCCTTGGGCGTGCCGGGCAGCTCGATGGTCTGGCCGCCGAGCCGGGCGCGCCGGCCTTCGACCGCCACCGGCATGACGTTCATGCCGGGCGAGCCGATGAAATAGCCGACGAAGGTGTGCTTGGGGCGCTCGAACAGCTCGGCCGGCGTGCCGATCTGGACGATCTCGCCGTCATACATCACCACCACCTTCTCGGCGAAGGTCAAAGCCTCCGTCTGGTCGTGGGTGACATAGATCATGGTGTAGCCGAAGCGCCGGTGAAGCTGCTTGAGCTGCGAGCGCAGCACCCATTTCATATGCGGGTCGATGACGGTCAGCGGCTCGTCGAACAGGATCGCATTGACGTCGGAGCGGACGAGGCCGCGGCCGAGCGAGATCTTCTGCTTCTGGTCGGCGGTGAGCCCCCGCGCCTTGCGTTTGGCCCAGCTGGCGAGGTCGATCATGTCGAGCGTCTCGCGCACCTTGCGGTCGACATCGGCTTCTCCGACGCCGCGGTTGCGCAGCGGGAAGGCGAGATTGTCGTAGACCGTCATGGTGTCGTAGATGACCGGGAACTGGAACACCTGGGCGATGTTGCGCTCCTGGGTGGACAGCCGGGTCACGTCCTTGCCGTCGAACAGAAGCTGGCCGTGCGAGGCATGCAGCAGGCCGGAAATGATGTTGAGCAGCGTGGTCTTGCCGCAGCCGGACGGGCCGAGCAGGGCATAGGCGCCGCCGTCCTCGAAGCCGTAATGGACTTCGCGCAGCGCATAGTCCTTGTCGGACTTCGGGTTGGCGCCATAGGCGTGGCGGATGTGGTTCAGGTCGATGCGTGCCATCTTCCCCTCCTATGCGGCGCGTGACGAGGGTGCGCCAGCGGCGCGACCGGTGGCATCGAAGACCATGACGTGGCGCGGATCGATGAACACCTCGATGGTCTCGTCCGGCTCGAACTGCCGGATGCCATGGGTCAGCATCACCCAGCGCGCGTCGGCGTAGTTGAGGTGGACAAAGCTCTCCGAGCCGGTGATCTCGGTGACCGACACCTTGGCCTTGACGCCGACGGCGTCGGTCGTGCGCTTCTCAAAAGAAAGATGGTGGGGCTGGAAGCCGATCGTATAGCTGGCGTCGGCAATGCCGGCGAGGTCCGCCGGCACCGGGAGGTCCACCCCACCATCAAGCTGGAAATTGCGGCCGCTCTTCTTCAACACGATGGTGTTGAGCGGCGGGTCGGCGAAGGTCCGCGCCGTGATCAGGTCGTCCGGCTTGCGGAACACCTCGATCGTCGGGCCGAACTGGGTGATGCGGCCTTCCGACAGCGTGGCGACATTGCCGCCAAGCAGAAGCGCTTCATGCGGCTCGGTCGTGGCATAGACGAAGATCGCGCCGGTTTCGGCGAAGATCCTCGGCAGTTCGGCGCGCAGTTCCTCGCGCAATTTGTAATCGAGATTGGCGAGCGGCTCGTCGAGCAGCACGAGCCGGGCATTCTTGACGATGGCACGGGCGAGCGCTGTGCGCTGCTGCTGGCCGCCCGACAGGTTGAGCGGGGTGCGGTCGAGATAGGGTGTCAGCTTGAGCAGGTCGGCGGCGCGCTTGACCTCCTGTTCGATCCTGGCCTTGTCGGCGCCGGCGACACGCAGCGGCGATGCGATGTTCTCATAGACCGTCATCGCCGGGTAGTTGATGAACTGCTGGTAGACCATGGCGATGTTGCGCTTCTGCACCGGCACGCCGGTGACGTCGACACCGTCGAACCAGACCGAGCCCGCGGTTGGCTTGTCGAGCCCGGCCATCAGCCGCATCAGGCTGGTCTTGCCCGACAGCGTCGGTCCCAGAAGGACATTGAGGCTGCCGTGCTGAAGCGCCAGCGAGACGTCGCGGATATGATCCGTGCCGGCCACCGTCTTGGTTACGTTGCGCAGTTCGAGCATAAATCCTCCTCCCAGAGGCAGATGCAGGCGGGCAGGCCTATTCTGCCGCGGCGTTGTGCACGCCTGGGCTCATTCCATGCAGAAATTCGTCGAGTGCCGCGGCCTGCTCTTTGCTGAGCTTCAGCCCCCGCTTGGTGCGCCGCCACAACACGTCCTCGCCGCTCACCGCCCATTCATGGGCGACGAGATAGCGGACCTCGGCCTCGTAGAGATCGGCGCCGAAATTGCGCCCGAGATCGGCTTCCGACTTCGCCAGGCCGAGCAGCGTCCTGGCGCGTGTGCCGTAGAGCCTGGTCAGGCGGCGGGCGAGGCGCATATCGAGGAAGGGGTAGGCAGCCTTGAGCTTGACCACTTCGGCGTCGAAGCCGGTCGCCTCGAACTCGCCGCCCGGCAGGGCGGCGGTTGCCGTCCAGGCCTTGCCCCTCTTGCCCAGCTGCTTCTCGATGATCTCGAGCATGGATTCGGCAAGGCGGCGATAGGTGGTGATCTTTCCGCCGAAGATATTGACGATCGGCGCGCGGCCTTCGCCGCCATCTGATTTCAGCACATAGTCGCGTGTCGCTTCCTGGGCCTTGCTGGCGCCGTCGTCATAAAGCGGGCGGACGCCGGAATAGGTCCAGACGATGTGTTCGGGTTTCACCGGCTCGGCGAAATATTCGCTTGCCGCCTCGCAGAGATAGGTGATCTCGGCCTGGCTGATCCTGGCGGTGTGGGGGTCGCCTTGATAATCCTGGTCGGTGGTGCCGATCAGGGTGAAGTCTTCCTCGTAAGGAATGGCGAAGATGATGCGCCCGTCCTTGTTCTGGAAGAAATAGGCGCGCGGATCGTCGAACTTCTTCGCCACCACGATGTGGCTGCCCTGGACGAGGCGGACATTGTGGACGTTGTTCTGGCCGACGGTTTCGGTCAGCACATGGTCGATCCAGGGTCCGGCGGCATTGACGATGAGCCGCGCCTTGACCTCTTCGACCTGGCCGCTGCGCAGGTCCTCGACGCGGATGTTCCAATGGCCGTTGTCGCGGCGCGCGCTCGTCACCTTGGCCCGGGTGCGGATGACGGCACCCCTGTCGGCGGCGTCGCGGGCATTGAGCACGACCAGCCGTGCATCGTTGACCCAGCCGTCGGAATATTCGAAGGCGCGCGCAAACATCGGCTTCAGCGGCTTGCCGGCGACGTCGCTGTGCATGTCGAGCGTGCGTGTCGGCGGCAACAGCTTGCGGCCGCCAATATGGTCGTAGAGGAACAGGCCGAGCCGGATCAGCCATGCCGGGCGCAGGCCCTTGGCATAGGGCAACACGAAGCGCATCGGCCAGATGATGTGAGGCGCGTTCTTCCACAGCACCTCGCGTTCCATCAGCGCTTCGCGCACCAGGCGGAATTCGTAATGCTCGAGATAGCGCAGCCCGCCATGGATCAGCTTGGTCGAATAGGACGAGGTGCCGGAGGCGAGATCGTTCATTTCGGCAAGGTAGACGGAGTAGCCGCGGCCGACCGCGTCGCGGGCGATTCCGCAGCCATTGATGCCGCCGCCGATAACGAAGATGTCGTGGATTTCTGGTCTGCTCACGCCTTCGCCGCCTTTTCGCACTGCAGCAATTTAAGCACCATTCGAAGCTCGATTTGGATTATTTCGAACTGAAAGTGAATGTCAAACGAAATATATCGCTGATCGCAGGCTGACGTGCTGACGTTGTGTCAGGGGCAGGGGCTTGGCGTGTATCCGTCAGTTTAGACGGCTAAAAGCCTACAAATGGGCGGAATCTTCTGTTTTTTGCCAGGCGAAACACTGTTGCCTCGGGCAATACAGGACAATTCCCGGTTGTGATCTTCGTTTTCAGCCTTCATTGACCAAAACGAAGGCGGAATTTCCGGTGCATGTCGCGGCGGCAGGCGGCGTCTGTGCGGCCGGCTGTGGACAACAAAAAAGCCGGGGCCGCGTCGGCGGCCCCGGCTGCAGATGGGGTTCGGGAAAGTCAGTGGGGGAAGAAGGCGAAGCGAATGACGAACAGGATCGCCACCAGCCAGGTCGCGGCATGGACTTCACCGGGACGGCCGGTGAGCAGCTTGAGCGCGGCATAGCTGATGAAGCCGAAGGCAAGGCCGTTGGCGATCGAGTAGGTGAAGGGCATCATCAGCGCGGTCAGCGCCGCCGGTGCTGCCTCGGTGATATCGGCCCATTCGACCTCGACCAGCTCGCGCATCATCAGGCCGGCGACATAGAGCAGGGCAGGCGCCGTCGCATAGGCAGGCACCGAGCCGGCCAGCGGCGAGAAGAACAGCGCGGCGAGGAAGAGCACGCCGATGACCAAAGCGGTCAGGCCGGTGCGGCCGCCTGCCTGCACGCCCGAGGCGCTTTCGACATAGGCCGTCGTGCTCGAGGTGCCGAGCAGGGAGCCCGCGACGATGGCCGTGCTGTCGGCCAGAAGGGCGCGGCCGAGGCGGTTGGGCTTGCCCGGCTCGATCAGCCCGGCGCGCTTGGCGACGCCGATCAGCGTGCCGGTGGCGTCGAAGACCTCGACCAGCACGAACACCAGGATGACATGGACCAGGCCGGCATGCAGGGCGCCGAAGACGTCGAGCTGCAGGAAGGTCGGCAGGATCGACGGCGGCATCGAGACGATGCCGTTGAACTGGCTGACGCCGAGCGCCATCGAGGCGATGGTGATCACCAGAATGCCGATCAGGATCGCGCCGCGCACCTTGAGCGCGTCAAGGGCCGCGATGATGAAGAAGCCGGCGATGGCAAGCAGCGTCCCGGTCTGGCTGACGTCGCCCAGCGTCACCAGCGTTGCCGGGCTGGCCACGACGATACCGGAGCTTTTCAGCGCGATGATGCCGAGGAACAGGCCGATACCGGCGGCAATGGCGCTGCGCATCGAGTGCGGGATGCCGGCGATCAGCCAGCTGCGCACGCCGCTGACGGTCAGGATCAGGAAGATCACGCCTGAAATGAACACCGCGCCCAGCGCCTGCTGCCAGGAAAAGCCCATGGCGCCGACGACGGTAAAGGCGAAGAAGGCGTTCAGGCCCATGCCCGGCGCCATGCCGATCGGCCATTTCGCCACCAGGCCCATGACCAGCGAGCCGATCGCTGCGGCAAGGCAGGTGGCAACGAACACGGCGTTGCGGTCCATGCCCGTCGACGACAGGATCTCCGGGTTGACGAAGATGATGTAGGCCATGGTCAGGAAGGTCGTGACACCGGCGATCACTTCGGTCCGGACCGATGTCCCTTGTTCCTTCAGGTTGAAATACTTCTCAAGCACTCTTTGCTTCCTCCCAGACGGTTAGGGGGCAGCCTGGTCCTGGCGCAGGCTTGCCGACGCACCCATGCTTTCCCCGCATGGCCGCCGGCGTTTTCCTGCCGAACTCCTGCTGCCCTCTCGTGCCGACCCAGGACGCGTCTTGCGTCTCCACCCCGGACCGGCTTCCGCCAACAAATGGCGCAAGGCATGATTGCCTGCGCAAACGTGGCCTAAATTCTGCCTGATGCAGCCATCGCACAAGTGGCGGTTGCTTTAAGCAGTTTCGCGTTTTTGTTGATGGATTGCGCCCGTTCGGACGATGCCTCAGGCGAGCAGCGCCTGGCCGGTTGCCGGGTCGAACAGGTGCAGCGCGTCGTCGTCGACGGCAAATGCCGCCACGTCACCCTGGCCGACCCTGGCTCTTGGCGCAAGACATGCGGTGAGCTTTTGCGGGCCGATGCGGGCGGTGGCTACCAGTTCGGGTCCGGTCAGTTCGACGACCTCGATTCGCACCGGCAGGGCATGGCTGCCGGCCCGGTCGCCAGCCTTGTCGCCAGCGCCGTCGAGGGAGGCCAGCCGCAGCGCCTCCGGCCTGATGCCGAGCGCCAGCCGCGCCTTGTTTTGGACAAGCGGCCTGAAGCGGTCGGGCAAAGGCAGGCGAACCTCGGATCCGACGATTCGTAGCGCGCCATTGTCGACCTCGACGTCGAGGATGTTCATCGGCGGCGCGCCGACGAAGCCCGCGACATAGAGCGTGGCGGGCTGGTTGTAGATCTCTTCCGGCGTGCCGAGCTGCTCGATACGCCCGTCCTTCATGACAGCGATGCGTGTCGCCAGTGTCATCGCCTCGATCTGGTCGTGGGTGACATAGACCACTGTCGTCTTTAGCATCTGGTGCAGGCGCTTGAGTTCGGTGCGCATTTCGAGCCTGAGCTTGGCATCGAGATTGGACAGAGGCTCGTCGAACAGGAACACCTGAGGCTTGCGCACCAAGGCCCGGCCGATGGCGACGCGCTGGCGCTGGCCGCCCGAGAGCTGGCTCGGCTTGCGGTCGAGCAAGGGCTCGATCTGCAGCAGCCGCGACGCCTCCGCGACGGCTTTCTCACGTTCGGCAAGCGGCACCTTGCGCATCTCCAGGCCGAAGCCGATGTTCCGGCGCACGCTGAGATTGGGATAGAGCGCATAGGACTGGAACACCATGGCGATGTCTCGGTCCTTGGGATGGATGCCGAGGATAGATTTGCCGGCGATGCGGATGTCGCCGCTGGTCGCCTCGGCAAGCCCGGCGATGATGTTGAGCAGCGTCGACTTCCCGCAACCCGACGAGCCGAGCAGCACCAGGAACTCGCCGCTCTGCAAGGCGATGTCGATGCCTTTCAGCGTCTCGACCGCGCCGTAGCTCTTGCGGATGTTCTGGATGTCGAGCGCACTCATGCAAATTCGTCCCTGATCTCGGGCAGCCCGCCATAGAGGCGGGGCAAGGTGGAAATGGCGCGCGAGGCAACCTGCACGCCGGCCGTCAGGCAGGCAGCGAGCGGCCGGTCGCCGGCAAGGGCCGCCAGGAAGGCGGCATTGAAGACGTCGCCGGCGCCGATCGTGTCGATGACAGTGACGACGGGGGCTGCCACCGACACCAGGGCGCCGTCGGGACCGATGGCGACCGCGCCGTCCGGACCGCATTTGATGACAAGGATGGCGCCTTTGGGCATGCTGCGCCACAGGGCGACGGCGGCTGCGGCCGGACTGTCGAGGCCGGCAAGCGTCGTTGCCTCGACTTCGTTCAGCAGCGCACAGTCGCAATGCGCAAGCCATGTCCGCGTCAGGGCGCAGTTCTCGTCCGTCCAGCCGGCGGGCGGCCAGCCGGTGTCGAGCACGACCGAAATGCCGTGGCCATGCGCCCAGTCGAAGAAGGCGTCGTAGTCGCGCGTGAAATCGGTGGTCAGGAACGCGCCGCACAACAAGGCATAGCCGCCGGAAAGCTGCGCCCCGTCGAGCACCGAAAGCACATCGGCCAGGCTGAAGCGGGGCAGGTGGCCATGAGTGGTGAAGAAGGTGCGTTCGCCGTCAGGATGGGTGATGCCGACTGACAGAGTCGTGCTCTCGGCAGCGATGGGCCATCTGGCTGCACGATCGCCGAAGGCATCGCGCAGCCACAGGCCGAACTGGTCGTTGCCGACATTGGCTGCGATCTCGAAGTCGACGCCGAGCGCCTCCCAGGCAAGGGCGCTGTTGCCGGCCTGGCCGCCGACACGCAATTCGTCATGGTCGACGATGATCTCCGTTCCCGCCCTCGGCCAGGGTGCTGTCGGCCCGAGGATGAGGTCGACATTGACGTTGCCGATGACAGCAAGCGGCCGCATTCATTCGCTCCGCGTGATCTTGGTCGAACGCACCGGCGTGCCGGCGTCGTCGACACGGGCATCGGCAAAGGCGATCATCAGGCGCTGGGCTGTCGGCAGCATGGCAAAAATGGCATCCATGCCGGTTGCAGGCCTGAAGCCAAGCGTGGTTGCTCCCGCCACCGGCGCCGCGCCGGAGGAATCGAAGATCACGACGGCAGCACCGGTCTCGACGGCCGAGACCGCCATGGCGGTGACGAGCGCCGCCGTCGGGTCCTTGCCGCGGAACAGCACGACCCCGATTCTGGGTCCGAGCATCTCCATCGGCCCATGCCGCAGTTGCCCGCCTTCGAGCGAAAAGCACGGGCGCCGCGACAGCTCGGTCAGGCCGAGCGCCAGCGCCTCGGCAACACCCTGCAGGCGCCGCCCCGAGGTGACGACGGTGTCGACATCGGCCAAAGCCTTGAGTGCTGGCCCGACATCGACGATTTCGGGCATCTGCAGGGCGACAAGCGCCCCACCAGGATGTTCGCCAAGGGCGGCGAGAATGGCGAGGTGAAGCGAAAGCGTCACCGTCAGGCTGCGGGTCGCGGCAAAAGCCAGCTCGGTGCCGCCGACGCCGACCAGCGAGGGTGCCGTCCGGGCGAGGAACGAGCCGGCCTCCAGCGTCAGCCCGAAGGTCTCGCCATTGCCGCCCGTCTCGGTGAACCAGCGCAGCACCTCGGCGCTTTCGCCCGACTGCGACGTCATGATGACAGTGCGGCCATCGAGTGAAAGCCCCTGGCCGAGCTGCTCCGACAGCGGCAGGGCAATGGCGTCGATGCCCAGTGCGCGATAGAGCGGCTCGACCGCCCGGCCGACCGCGTGCGAGCCGCCCATGCCGAGGAGTAGCAGCCTGCCGGTCCTTTCAAGCGAGGCGGCGACCCGGGCCGCCATGCCTGCGTTTTCGGCAAAGGAGGCCAGTGCGTCGCCATTCTGCCGTGCCATTTCGCGGTCGATGGCCACGAGGCCTAGAGGTCTGGGCTTCGGTGAGGTCATTGTCGTCATCCTTTCACGCCGCCGCTGGTCAGGCCTGAAATCAAAGCGCGCTGCATGACGAGCCCGATCAAAACAGGCGGCAGGGCCGCCAGCACGCCCGCGGTGGCAATCAGACCGTAATCCGAGACGCGGCCTCCGGCGAGGTCGGCGATGGCGACCGTCAGGGTCTTGGCGCGCAGGTCGGAGGTAAACAGAAGCGCATAGAAGAACTCGTCCCAGGCCAAGAGCAGCGCAAACAGGGCCGACGTCGCGACAACGGGTGCTGCCAGCGGCAAGGTGATGATGCGCAGCGTCTGGAACAGGCTGGCGCCGTCGATCATCGCGGCTGCTTCGATCTCGCGCGGGATGGCGTCGAAGCCCGATTTCATCAGCCAGGTGGTGAAGGGGGCGAGGATGGTGAGATAGACCAGCGCCAGGCCGAAGATGTTGTTGAGCATGCCGAAATAGGCCAGGCCCATATAGAGCGGCACGGCGAGCGCCACCGGCGGCAACATGTAGGTGGCGATCACCACCGACAGCGACCAGCCGATCTGAGGCGTGCGCGACACCGCCCAGCCGGCCGGGATGGCCAGCGCGATCGCCGCAATCGTCGCCATGGCGGCGATCCTCAGGCTGTTCCACAGCGAGGCCGTGAAGGCAGCACCCGCGCTGTTTTCGACGGTCGACAGCAGCAAGGCGTAGCGTGAAAAGTCGACCTGTTGCGGCCACCAGCGCAACGGCTTGGCGGAGAGGTCGGCGGCGGGCGAGATGCTCATGACGAACAGCCACAGCACCGGAGCCATGATGACGAGCGCCAGAAGCAGTGCGGCGGCATGGATGAAGATGGTGAAAGCCAGGCTCCTGCGTTCCATCAGCTTGTGCTCCCCGCGGCTTTGCTGACAAGGGCCGCATAGGCGACGGCCAGCACGGTGACCAGCAAGGTGACGATCAGCGCCAGCGAGGCGCCCGAGCCGGCGCGCTGGAACGAAAACGCTTCCTGGTAGACCAGGATCGACAGTGTCCTGGTCGAATTGGCCGGCCCGCCACGGGTCATCACCCAGATCAGGTCGAACACCTTGAACGCCTCGATGGTGCGCAGCACCAGCGCCACCAGAAGTGGGCCGACGAGATAGGGCAGGATGACGAAGCGGAAGCGCGCGAGCGGTCCGGCGCCGTCGACCATCGACGCCGCGGTGATGTCGCGCGGCACGGCCTGCAGGGCGGCAAGGGCAATGAGGGCGACGAGCGGAAAGTTCTTCCAGCAGTCGGCGACGATCAGCGCCGCAAGTGCGGCGTTGGGCTCGCCGAGCCAGGAGCGGTAGGCGTCGAGCAGGCCGGCCTGGGTCAGTGCCGCGTTCAACGCGCCATATTCAGGATTGTAGATCAGCCGCCACAGCGTGGCGTTGACGACCGTCGGCAGCGCCCAGGGCAGGATCATCAGCGCGCGCAGCATGGTTCGGCCGTAGAACTGCTGGTTCAACAGCAGCGCCGCAAGCACGCCGAGCACCATCTCGGCTGCCACCGAGACGACCGCGAACCATGTCGTGGTGACAAGCGTGCGCTGGAAGTTCGCGCCGGTCAGAATCTTCACGTAGTTGTCGAGGCCGACGAAACTGCCCTCGGTGCCGACGAGTTTGGCGTCGGTAAACGACAGGCGGATCGTGTCGACGAGGGGCCAGCCGATGACTGATATCATGACCGCGAGCAGCGGCAGCATCAGCAGCCATGCCCGGGTCGTCATCCATGAGCCCGACATGAGGCGCCTTTTGACTTGATACGACGGGGCCGGGCGGCCGCAGCCGCCCGGAAAATTGGGGCAGTAAAGCTTAGAGACCGCTGTTTTCGGCAGCGCTCTTGAGCGCGTCTTCGGGTTTTGCCTGGCCGAGCAGCGATTCCTGGATCGCCTGCTGCAGCGCCGTCGACAGCTCCTGGTATTTCGGCGTGGTCGGGCGCGGATACATCGCGGCGAGCCCGAGTTTGGCGGCGGCGATCAGCTCTTCCTGGCCCTTGGTCACAGCTGGATCGTCATAGGACGAGGCCCAGATCGGCAGGGAGAGCTTGGCATACTGGTTCTGGGTTTGCTGCGAGGTCATGAAGGTGATGAACTTCCAGGCTTCCTCGGGATGCTTGCTGGCCGTGGTGATGCCGAGGCCCATCGAGCCGTTGACCGCCGAGACCTCGCTCTTGCCCGCAACGCCAGGTGCCGGCACGACGCCGACCTTGCCCGCGACCTTGCTGTCCTTGGGGTCGTTGGCCATGTTGTACATGTAGGTCCAGTTGAGCGCGAAAGCCGCTTCGCCGTTCTGGAACACCTTGCGCACGTCTTCTTCGAGGAACTCCTTGGAGTTCGGGTTGGTCAGGCCCGAACTGTAGCTCGTCACCATGTAGTTCAGCGCGTCGAGACCGCCGCCGCTCTGGAAGGCCGGCTTGCCGTCCTTGATGAACTCGCCGCCATAGGCGCTGACCAAGGTGGTGTAGTCGCAGATCGCTGCTTCCGCCTGCGACCAGCTCCACGAGATCGGCGTTGCCAGCAGCCCCTTGTCCTTGATGATCTTGGCCTGCTCGGCCAGTTCGTCCCAGGTCTTGGGCGGGCTCTTGATGCCCGCCTTCTCGAGGATTTCCTTGTTGTAGAACAGGTATTTGGTGTCGAGAATCCAGGGCATGCCGTAAGACTTGCCGTCATAGGTGACGGTGGTCCAGGCGCCTGGAAGCACGCCCTTCTTCATGTCGTCGGTGATGCGCGCGGAGACGTCGACGAGCACGTTGTTGGAGGCATATTCGGCCGGCCAGATGACGTCGAACAGCACCACGTCGTAGCCGCCCGAACCCTGGGCCAGCACTGTCTTGTCGTGCAGGCCTTCGTAAGGCACGAATTCGAGATTGACCTTGATGTCGGGATTGGCCTTGGTGAAGGCTTCAGTCATCGCCCGCACGTCGGCCTCGCTATAGGCGGCCTGGGCCATGAACAGCGCGTTGATCGAGGTTTCGGCAAAGGCATGAGGCATGAAGGCGCCACTGATGAAAGCCGCGCCGAGCAATGTCCTGCTAATCGATTTCAACATTTGATCCTCCATTTCTAGCTTATGCAAATCCGTCCGGCGGCGCGCTTCACGCTGCCGTCTCGCCTGGGAAAGGCACGGGGCCTCGGCCTCGCGATCTGTCGCAAGCGGCTGTCCTGATCGAAAAATGCGGCGGCTCCAGCCGCCGTTGGTTCCCTGGAACTCTCGCGGCTCCTTATTAAGTCAACTGACTTGACTTATTACTTCTGCAATTATCTAGTGGAGTCAAGAGGGGAAAACAGTTGAGCGACATCAGCCCGATCCGCGCCACCAGCGGCACCAACCAGGAGGGCACCAGCGCCCACAACCGCCGTGTGATGATGGACGCGTTGCGGCTCAACGGGGCGCTGTCGCGGGCCGACCTGGCGCGGGCGACACAGCTGACCAAGCAGGCTGTGTCCAACATCGTCGAGGAACTGGAGCGCGACGGTTTCGTCGTCTCGCTCGACGCGGTGAGAAAGGGCAGGGGCCAGCCCTCGACGCCCTACCGTCTGGTGCCCGAAGGCGCCTTTGCCATCGGCCTGCAGATCGACCGCCACCTGACCCGCGCCGTCGCCGTCGACCTCGTCGGCACCGTCCTGGTGCGCGCCGAGGCCAAGCTGCCGCCCGACGATCCGCATGGCGGCGTGAAGATCATTCTCGGCGTGGTCGAGGGCATCAGGCGCGACCTCGCCGCGATCTCGCAGCAGTCGGAAAAGCGCATCGTCGGCCTTGGCGTCGCCATGCCCGGCCCGTTCGGGCTGGAGGAGTTCGGCGACAACAAATGGATGATGCCGGCCTGGCAGAAATATCCGCTGCTGGAGACGCTGGCCGCTGGCACCGGCCTCGACGTCAGCCTGCAGAACGACTCTGCCGCCTGTGCCATCGCCGAGCGCATGGTGGGGGCGGCGCACGGGCTCGATCACGCCGTCTGCCTCTATGTCGGCTACGGCATCGGCGCCGGCCTCATCCTCAATGGCGAGCTCTACCGGGGCGGCAACGGCAATTCAGGCGAAATCGGCATGGCGCTGCTGTCGCCGCGCGGCAGTGATGGTGCCGTGCTCGAGCACCGAGCCTCGCTGGCCTCGCTCTACCAGCACCTCGAACTCGACCCCTCCGAAACGGGCCTCTACCAGCATGTCGAGGCGCTGGCCCTGGCCGAAGACCCGGCACTGATCGCCTGGGTCAGGGACGCCGCCATGGACTTGCGCTGGAGCGTCCAGCTCATCGAGACGCTTTTCGACCCTGAGACCGTGATCCTGACCAGCGGCGCGCCCGAGGCGCTGGCGCGGCTGATCCTCGCGGCGATGCTGCCGCTGCCGCTGTCGATCGCCAACCGGCCGGGACGGACCTTGCCGCGCCTGCAGCTCGGCATCACCGACCCCTGGTCGATCGCCCTTGGCGCTGCCGCCGAGCCGATCGGCCGCGCCTTCGACCCGCGCTTTTCGGCGATCCTCAAGACGCGTTCGGGCGGCTAGCGATTTCGCGCGTCGGTTCCTGATGTGAAAATAATTTGACAGAGAGGCAAAACTGCGTTTGCATCGGCAGGCCTGATGATGCGAGCGCGAGCTTTCGCTCAGGCGGGGAGAGATGCCGTGACAAGGCCGATCTCCCGCACAGCAATGATCAGAGCAGCCCGCTCAACCTACCAGTCGATGACGATCCGGAACTCGCAATTCCAGGGACAGGGCTCATAGCGCGACGAAGCTGAAACCAGCTGCGTCGGAGTGAATGAGAACCGACCTGGAGAAGCTGCATGTCCGTAGACCTGCTCGTCCGTGACGCATATGTGTATGTCGATCGCGGCTGGGAAATCGCCGACGGCTGGATCGCCGTCAAAGACAAGAGAGTTCATTCCCTGGGCAAGGCCGGCGACGAGCCGGTCGCCGCAAGGACCATCTCGGCGCATGGCCGGCTGGTCACGCCGGGACTGATCAACGCCCACCACCACATGTACCAGAACCTGACGCGGTCCTACGCGCCGGTGACCAACGGTTCGCTGTTCGAGTGGCTGACCGGGCTCTACCCGATGTGGGCCGGACTGACCGAGGACTCGGTCTATGCCTCCACCTATGTCGCGATGACCGAGCTTTTGATGGGCGGCTGCACCACCTCGATGGACCACATGTATGTCCATCCCAGGCCGAGGCTGATCGACGCCCAGATCCGCGCCAGCACCGACATCGGCTTCCGTTTTTATGCGACACGCGGTTCGATGACGCGTTCGGTCGAGCATGGCGGCCTGCCACCGGCCTCGGTCGTGCAGCGCGAGGACGACATCCTCGAAGACAGCGTGCGGCTGGTGGAGCGCTACCATGATGCCGGGCCGGGCGCGATGACGCGCGTGGCGCTGGCGCCGTGCTCGCTGTTCTCGGTGACCGAGCGGATCATGTCGGAATCGGCTGGGCTTGCCGACAAATACGATCTCAGGCTGCACACCCACCTCGCCGAGGACCCCGAGGAGGACAGATATTGCGCCGAGGTCTATGGCTGCACGCCGACCGAATATTTCGAGCGCGTCGGCTGGGCCAGCAAGCGCTCCTGGGTCGCGCATTTCATCTATCCCAGTGATGCCGAGATCGGACGCCTCGCACATGCCGGCGTCTGTGCCACCCAGTGCCCCTGTTCGAACATGCTGATCGGCGGCGGCTCAGCCGACGCCATGGGGCTGCGCGCCCGCGGCATGCGTGTCGGCCTTGGCTGCGACGGCTCGGCTTCCACCGACCATGCCTCGATGTGGCTGGAGGCGCGCACAGCGCTGTTGCTCGGACGCTATCGCAACGGCCCGCATTCGATGTCGGCGCGCGATGCGCTCGACATCGCCACGCGCGGCGGCGGCGCCTGTCTCGGCTGGGAGGATGAGATCGGCCATCTCAGGCCGGGCGCCTGTGCCGACCTCGTCGTCTGGAGCATGTCGGATGTGGCGCTTGCCGGCGCCCATAGCGATCCGGTCGAGGCCTGGCTGCGCTGCGGCCCGGCGGTCGCCGGCACGACAGTCGTCGCAGGCAAGGTGCTGGTCGAGGACTGCCGTCCGGTCATGACCGAACTCGGCGACGTGCTGCGCGAGCATGCCCGCCATTCGCGCCGCATGCAGTGCCTCGAGGCCTGACCGTCACCAGCTCATTTCACCTGATGCCGCGCAGGCGGCTCATGCTTCTGGGAGGAGGTATATCAATGACGGATCATGTTCATGCCCATATGGGCGAGCTTGAAGCGGTCGACGGCGTGGTCGGGGACGTCGAGGAGGTCATCCCTGCCAAGCGTCGTTTCGCATTGGGACTGCAGCAGGCGCTGGTGTCCAACGCCTGGCTCGATCCCATATTCATCGCCTCGGTGGCCGGGTTCTCCGCCACGCTGGCGACAAATCTGGTGACCGCGACCTTCCTTGCCGCGGGCGTGGTCACCGTCATCCAGAGCACCAGGCTGGTCCGTTTGCCGGTGGTGCAGGGGCCGTCCTCGGCCTTTTCGCCATTGGCCATCGGTTATTACAAGGCGGGAACGATTTCCGCGGCGAGCCTCGGCCTGATCATCGGCGCGGCACTCGTCTTCCTGGCCGCCATCTGCGGCCAGTTCGCCAGGCTCCGGCGCCTGCTGTCGCCGGCCGTCTCCGGAACCATCATCACTTTGGTGGGCGTGGCGCTGGCGGGTTTCACCTTCATGGAGTTCTTCGGCGGCATCGGCTCGCCGAGTTTTGCCACGGGATCGAGCCTGTTGCTGGCCTGTGTCACGACGGCGGTGGTGCTGGTCAGCGCCGCCTTCGGTGGCAGCTTGCGCATGTTCGGCTTCCTGACGGCGCTGATCGTCGGCGACCTGCTGGCTCTTGGTCTCGGGCTGCTCGATTTCTCCGCCGTCGGCCAGGCACCCTGGCTGGCCTTCCCGAAGCTTCTGCCTTATGGCGCACTGAGCTTCGATCCGGCGATCACCATCACCATGTGCATCGTCTTCGTCGTTGCCGTCGTCGAGGCCATGGGCATGTATGAGGCGACCGCGCGGCTGACCGGCACGGAACTCGACGACCGCCGCGTCAACGCCGGCATAGCAGGTGAAGCCGGCGGTTCGATGCTGGCTGCCCTGATCGGCGGCTTCGGCACCACCGCATATGCCCAGAATCTCGGCGTCATCAGGTTGACCGGCGTTGCCAGCCGGCATGTCGTCCGCGTCGCCGGCTTCATCTTCATCGCTTTGGCATTCCTGCCCAAGGTCGCGGCCGTGCTGGTGGCGACACCGGCGGCGGTTGTCGGCGGGCTGTTCCTGCCTGCGGCGGCAACAGTGGTCATGACCGGCATCCAGATGGCGAGCCAGGACCGGGGTTCGCCCGTTAAGAACATGGTGGCCCCCCTCGGCCTGATGGCGGGCCTGGGCATTCCCGCGCTGGCTGGCGCCCTGTCGGGCGGGCTGCCGCAGATCCTGGGCGAGATGCTTGCGCATTCCATCGTCGTCGGTGCGGTGACCGTCATGGTCGCCGAGATCGTCCTGGTGCGGCTTCCCGAGTTTTTCCGCTCGCGCTGAAGCCGAACCAGCTCGTCTCGACGGCGACATCCTCAGGACGCATGCGTCCTGAGGACTACAGGGCGTTGTCCGTCTCAGCCCTCCGCAGCGATGCCGCCGATGCAGGCATATTTGAGCTCGGTGAATTCGAGGATGCCGTGATGCGAACCCTCGCGCGAATTGCCGCTTTCCTTGACGCCGCCGAAGGGCGCCAGTTCCGTCGAGATCAGCCCGGTGTTGACGCCGACCATGCCGAATTCGAGCCGCTCCACCATGCGGAAGACCCGCGCCGAATCCCTGGTGAAGACATAGGCGGCGAGCCCGGTCTCGGTGGCGTTTGCCGCTTGCAGCACCTCGGCCTCGGTTTCGAAACGGAACACCGGCGCCAGCGGGCCGAAGGTTTCGTCCTGCGCCAAAAGCATGTCCGAAGCAGCACCTGTTATAACAGTCGGCTCGAAGAAGGTGCCGCCAAGCGCGTGGCGCTTGCCGCCGGTTGCGATCTCAGCACCCTTGGCGACGGCGTCGGCGATATGCGCCTCGACCTTGGCGACGGCGCGTTCCGAGATCAGCGGTCCCTGGACGACGCCGTCGTCGAAACCGCAGCCGATGCGCAGCTGCTTCACTCGCTCCGTCAGCCCGGCGACGAAGACGTCATGGACGGCCGACTGGACATAGATGCGGTTGGTGCAGACGCAGGTCTGGCCGGAGTTCCTGAATTTGGAGGCCATCGCGCCGTCGACCGCTGCGTCGACATCGGCGTCGTCGAAGACGATGAAGGGGGCGTTGCCGCCAAGCTCCAGCGCCACACGTTTGACCGTGCCGGCCGCCTGCCGCATCAAGAGCTTGCCCGTTGGCGTCGAGCCCGTGAAGCCGACGAGCCGGACCGTCGGATGCGAGGTCAGCACGCCGCCAATGGCGACAGCATCGCCTGTCACGACGTTGAAGCTGCCTGATGGAAAGCCGGCGCGGCGGCCCAGCTCGGCCAGGGCAAGGGCGGTCAGCGGCGTTTCCGGCGCCGGCTTGACCACCACGGTACAGCCTGCGGCAAGTGCCGGGGCGACCTTGCGGGTGATCATCGCGGCGGGAAAATTCCACGGCGTGATCGCGGCGATCACGCCGAGCGGCTGGCGCTGCACCAGGATACGCGCGTCGGCGCGGTGCGACGGCAGGATCTCGCCGGCGATGCGCTTGGCCTCCTCGGCATAGAATTCGACATAGGACGCGGCATAGTCGATCTCGCCGAGCGCCTCGGCCAGCGGCTTGCCCTGTTCGCTGGTCAGGATGGTCGCAAGATCGGTGCGTGCCGCCACGATCAGCTCGAACCAGCGGCGAAGGATAACCGAACGCTCCTTGGCCGTTCGGGCTGCCCAGGGCCTGAATGCCCTGGAAGCGGCTTCGACAGCATGGGTTGCCGCATCAGCGCCAAGGTTGGGGACGCGGGCGATGACGGCGCCGGAAGCGGGATCGGTGACAGGCGTGTCGGCAGATCCGACATAGTTGCCGTCGATGAAGGCCTGCGTCTTGAGCAGGCCCTTGTCTTCGAGAGTGCGCATGACGGCTCCTAGGCGTTGGCGGAGACAAGCGCGCGCTCGAGCAGCTCGAGCCCTTCGCCAAGCTGCGCATCGGAAATCGTCAGCGGGCAGAGCAGGCGGATGGTGTTGCCGAACACGCCGCAGGACAATAGCACCAGCCCGTGGCCGAGTGCTGCCTGCACGACCTTCTTCGTCGTTTCGGCATCCGGCGTGTTGGTGCCGCGCTGCGTCACGATGTCGAAGGCGACCATCGCGCCAGGGCCGCGGATCGACGCCATCGCCACCGCGTCGTTGCGCTGCGACATCCGCTCCAGCGCAGCGCGCATCGTCGTGCCGATCTCATTGGCGCGGGCGACAAGGCCTTCGTCCTGGATGATGTCGAGCACGGCGAGGGCGGCCGCACAGGCGATCGGATTGCCGGCATAGGTGCCGCCCAGCCCGCCCGGTTCGGCAGCGTCCATGATCGCCGCGCGCCCGACGACGCCAGCCAGCGGAAAGCCGCCGCCGAGCGCCTTGGCGACGGTGATGATGTCTGGCTCGACGCCGGAATGTTCGATGCCGAACATCTTTCCGGTGCGCGCAAATCCCGTCTGCACCTCGTCGGCGATCAGCACGATGCCGTGCGCGTCGCAAATCTTGCGGAGTTCGGCCAGAAGCTCGATGGGAGCCGGCCAGAAGCCGCCTTCACCCTGAACCGGCTCGACGATGATCGCAGCCACGTCGGACGGCGCGATGTCGGTGCGGAACAGAATCTGCAGCGCCCGCACGGAATCCGCGACGTCGATATCGAGCGGCGTTGCCGGGAACGGGACGTGATAGATGCCGGCCGGCGAAATGCCGAACTTCTGCTTGTAGGGCGCAACCTTGCCGGTCAGCGCCATGGTCATCGCCGTGCGTCCGTGAAAGCTGCCGGCAAAGGCGATGACGCCGGAACGCCCGGTCGCCGCCTTGGCGATCTTGACGGCGTTTTCGACGGCTTCGGCGCCGGTCGAAAACAGCAGCGACTTTGCCTCGCCGGAGAACGGCGCCAGCGCATTCAGGCGCTCACACAGCGCGACATAGGGTTCGTAGGGCAGCACCTGGAAGGCGGTATGGGTGTAGGCGTCGAGCTGCTGCTTCGCGGCGGCGATCACTCTGGGGTGGCGGTGGCCGGTGTTGAGAACCGCGATGCCGGCGGCGAAATCGATGTAGCGGCGGCCCTCTATATCCCAGATCTCGGCGCCTTCGGCCTTGCCGGCAAAGACGGGGAAGGCTGTGGCGACGCCGCGCGCAACTGCCGCGGTCCGACGGGCCTGCAAGGTGGTGTTATTGGTCATGGGGTAGATGCTCCGCAAGATTTTCGCCGGCAACCTAGCGACAGTTCTTTGCAAGCAGTGCGCGATTGATTTAGATGCGGTGGTGCTCTCTGTGCACCACTCAATTTCGAAAGACAGCCATTGGCTACCGAACCTCGCCGACGCCGCCCCGCCGAACCGAGCGAACAGCTCATGCCGCCATTGCAGATGGTCCGCGCCTTCGAGGCGGCGGGACGCATGGGCTCGATGCGGAAGGCAGCCGACGACCTGGGCATCAGCCACTCGGTGGTCAGCCGCCATGTCAGGAATCTCGAATTCTGGATGGCGGTCAAACTCGTCACGTCCAGCCCGCGCGGCCTTCGCCTCACCCGTGAGGGTGAAATCTTCCATTCTGCCGTTTCAAAGGCTTTCGAGCTCATCGCGACGACGACCGAGGAGCTTCGCCCGCCGTCGCATCGGCGCAGTCTGCGGCTATGGTGCATGCCCGGCCTCGCCACGCGCTGGCTCGGGCCGAGGCTGCCTGAGATGCAGCATCTGCTCGGCGACACGGAACTGGTGTTTCGCGCCATCGACCGCCTGCCGGATTTCTCGGTCGGCGAGGCCGATGTGATGGTCGGCTTCGGCGACCCCGACGACCTTCCTGTCGGAGCGACCTTGCTCGTTCATCCCAGGATGTTTCCGGTGGCCAGCCGGCAATGGCTGGATGCGGCAGGTCCCCTGGAAAGCATTGCTGCACTTGTGCGGGCACCGCTGATCCACGAGGAAAACCGCCAGCAATGGGCCGACTGGTTTCGCAAGGCCGGCGTGGCGCATGACGCGCTGCAGGGTCCGCGCCTTTGGGATGCCAGCCTTGGCTTCGAAGCCGCTCTGGCCGGGCAGGGTGTCGCGCTGGCGACACGGCTGACGACAGGCGACGAAATGGCCAGGGGTCGCCTCGTCGAGCTGTTCGACACTGACATCCGGCTCGGCGCCTATTATTTCATCGCCGCACCGGCCCGCCGCAAGGACAGGGCGATCCGCAAGCTGCATGACTGGCTGGCCGGCGAACTGATGCGATCGGAGGCTGCCGCAGCGTCTTCCAGCGATAGGTCGGCAGCAACTGGAGCTGTCGGCCCGACGCTTTGAACCATACCGCGAAAGAAGGACCAGCAGCCCGGTGATGCCGCGCTGCTACCGAGCTTTCAGGATGCGCGCACACATCTGATCGAAGCCGGCGTTTGATCAAGCGCCGGAACGAGCGGCGACAGTCGAAACGGATGTCGCTGGTCAACGGAGCGACAGTCCTTCGACCGGTCTGCGCGACATGCTGGTCAGTCCACGTCGAGGTTGACCGGGCCGACCTCGCGATCATCTGCGATGGCGTAGTCGATGCGCAGGATACGGCCCGAAAAATCCGGGTTCGTCTGCCTGTCCGGATCGACCGGTTCGGCGTTGCTGCGTCCAAAGGTAAGCGGCGACAGCGACAACCTGAGCAGGGTGCGTTCGAACACATGTTCGCCGGCCGGCTCGCCGTCGACCGTCAGGCGGCCGCGTCCCTTCAGCGTGCCGGTCTTTTCGAAGTCGAACACGACGGTCGTCTTGCCGAGCGGGATCTCCCGGTCGGAGACGAGGCGGGTGACCTCGAAGCCGGCATAGTTGTAGGTGTAGACCAGCCGGTTCGCGACGATGTCGAGCGCGTAGCCGCCATGGCAGCTGCCGAAGCAGACAAGCGCGCCGCCCTGGTTTTTGTCCGTGCGCTCGATCTCGATCGATATGCGGTGCGAGACGTCCTGCGTCATCGGCGCCGCTTCCGCGGGGATAGACGAGATCGGCGGGAAAAAGCTGCATTCGTTGCGCCAGCGTGGTGCGCCGGGCCGGTAGGGCGGCTTGAACAGCACGTCGCTGTCGTCGAGCGGCATGACGCCGTAGCGGCCGGCTTCCGCCCACCAGCGTTCCTTCATCTCGGCGAGCTTTTCCGGCTTTTCCCCGGAGAGGTCGCGCAGCTCGGAAAAATCCTCGTCGAGATGGTAGAGCTCCCAGCGTTCGCTGTCGAAATCGTCGCCGGCTTTGTGCTGCGTCACCGCTTTCCAGCCGCGATGCCAGATGCTGCGATGGCCGTACATCTCGAAATATTGCGACTGCTTGGCGGTCGCCGCATCGGGCGCGTCGAAGGAATAGGCAAAGCTCTCGCCATGGATCGGCATCTGCGCCACGCCGTTGATGCTTTCGGGCGCGGTGACGCCGCAAAGCTGCATGATTGTCGGCGTGATGTCGGTGACATGGGTGAACTGGCTGCGCACCTCGCCCTTGTCGGCTATGCCAGAAGGCCAGGAGAAGATCATCGGGTCGCGCACGCCGCCGCCATGGGTGAAGCTCTTGTAGAGCTTGAGTGGCGTGTTGGACGCCTGCGCCCAGCCCCAGGGATAGTTGCCCGAGCTGCGCGCCGTGCCGATCTCGGCCAGGCGATCGCGCGACACGGCATAGTCTTCAGGCAGGCGGTTGAACCAGCGCAGCACGTTTGTCGTACCGTCCGGATCGCAGTCGGTGGAGGCGCCATTGTCCGAAATCAGCACGATGATGGTGTTGTCGCGGATGCCGGTGCGGTCGAGGAAGTCGAGCAGCCTGCCGAAGGCGGCGTCGGTGTGGCCCAGAAGCGCGGCATAAGCCTCCTGCATATGCTCCGAGACCTCGCGCTCTTCGGGAGAAAGCTCGGCCCAGGCGCGCACGCCGGGATTTGGCGGCGGCAGTTCGGTGCTTTCCGGCACGAGGCCCATCGCCTTCTGCCTGGCCAGCCTCTGTACGCGTTCTTCGTCCCAGCCATGGCCGAAGCGGCCGCGATATTTGGCCAGCGTCGATGCGGGCGCCTGGTGCGGGAAATGTCCGGCACCGTAGCAGAGATAGAGGAAGAACGGCTTGTCGGGCCAGATCGCCATCTTGTCGGCGATGTAGCGCACGGCGCGGTCCGACAGGTCGTCGGACAGATGGTAGCCCTGTTCAGGCGTCGCCGGCGGCGGAATCTGCTGGTTGTCCTGGCAGAGCTCCGGGTGGAACTGGTCGGTGCTGCCATTCATGAAGCCGTAGAAGCGTTCGAAGCCGCGGCCGAGCGGCCACTGGTCGAAGGGGCCGGCGGCATTGGCGTTTTCTGTCGGTGCAAGGTGCCATTTGCCGACCGCATAGGTCGCATAACCATTGAGCTTGAGCATTTCGGCGAGCGTGCCGGCGCGATGGCTGATCGCGCCGCGGCCGGAGGGCCAGCCCATGTCGGCATTGGCCAGATAGCGCATGCCGACCGAGTGGTGGTTACGCCCGGTCAGCAGGCAGGCGCGTGTCGGGGAACACAAGGTGGTGGTGTGGAAATTGCTGTAGCGCAGGCCGGTGTCGGCGAGGGAATCGAAGTTCGGCGTGTCGATCGACGAGCCGAAACAGCCGAGGTCGGAGTAGCCGACGTCGTCGAGAACGACATAGATGACGTTCGGCTTGCCGGCAGGGCCGCTGGGGATGTCGGCATAGTCGCGCTCGGATTCGTGGTGCGTGCGGCCGATATGGCCGCGAAATTCGGAAGTCATGCTCTGTCCCGATCTTGTGAGATGGTCGCCGGGCCGCAACAGGAGGGCGGCCCGGCCGATTGGATCAATAGCCGGTGACGCCGCGCAGATAACGCTTGAGCAGCGTCCGCCCGAGCAGCCGCCACAGCCGGTCGGTGGCAAAGCCGAGAAGGCCGAGCGCGATGATGGCCGCGAACATCCAGTCGACCTGGAAGTAGAGGCGCGAGGTCCAGATGATGTAGCCGAGCCCGGCATCGGCGGCGAGCATTTCGGCGGCCGCGATGACCAGGAAGGACGAGGCGAGCGCCAGCCGCATGCCGACATAGATCGAGGGCAGGGAGGCCGGGATCATCACCTTGAAGAACACCTGCCGCTCATTGGCGCCGAGGCAGCGGGCGGCGTTCAGCTTGTCCTGCGAGATCGAGGACACGCCGCTGGCCGTGTTGACCATGACGATGAAGGCCGTCGCATAAGCGATCAGGATGATCTTCGACATCTCGCCGACGCCGAACCAGATGATGAACAAGGTCACCAGCGCAATGGCCGGAACGAAGCGGAAGAAGTGGATGAACGGGTCGACCAAGTGACGCGCCACCGGCGAGACGCCGACGGCGAGCCCGATCGGAATGGCAATGGCGCTGCCGAGAAACCAGCCCGAGAGAATGCGCATCATCGACACCAGGATGGACTGGGTGAGGGTGCCCTCGGCCAGCATCTGTCCGGCGCCGTTGAGGACGGCGAGCGGTGCAGGCAGGAACATCGGGTCGACCAGCCAGGTCGAGGCCATCTGCCAGAAGATCACGACGACAGCGACGCTGAGCGCCGACCACGCGTAGGATGGCATCAGTTTTGCTCCCATTGCGAAGCCGCCTCCCTTTCGATGTCGCCCTCGATCGCCTTGACCGCATCGGCGAAACGGCTGTCGAGGTCATCGCGCGGATAGGGCAGGTCGATGTCGTAGATGCGGGTGATGTTGGCGCGCGGGCCCCGGCTCATCACCGCGACACGCTGGCCAAGCAGCACGGCCTCGCGAATGTCGTGGGTGACATAGACCATGGTGCAGCCTGTCTCGCGCCAGATCCGCGTCAGCTCCTTCTGCAGCACGCGGCGCGTCAGCGCGTCGAGTGCTGCAAACGGTTCGTCGAACAGGATCAGCTCAGGTTGGGCGGCCAGCGTGCGGGCGATCTGCACACGCTGCTTCATGCCGCCGGACAGCTCATGCGGAAATTTCTGCTCGTGGCCGCGCAGGCCGACGAGGTCGACGTAGCGCTGCGCCATTTCAAGGCATTCGGCGCGCGGCTTGCCCGCGACGCTGGGGCCGAAGCCGATATTTTCGGCGACCGTCAGCCACTGGAACAGCGGCTCCTCGATCGACTGGAACACCATGCCGCGCCGCCGGTCGGGGCCGGCGATCGTCTCGCCATTGGCGAGCACGCGGCCTTCGGTCTGCTTTTCGGTCCCGGCAACGATCTTGAGCAAGGTCGACTTGCCCGAGCCGCTGGGGCCGACGAGCACGAAGAATTCGCCTTGCGCGACCGCGACGGAGAGGTCGGCCAGGATCAGCTCGCTGCCTGCCTTCTGGCCGGGATAGGCCATGCCGACCTTGTCGAAGACGACCGCAGGAATGGCAGCTCCGGGCGTGGCCGCGCTTGTTTGATTGTTTGTCATCGCAGGTCCGCTCAGTTGCCCAGCTTGACCAGGTCGGGGGCAGCTTGCTCAAGGAATTTCGGATTGACGCCCGTTTCGAAGCTGACCGGCTGTGCTTTCGTCTTGGCTAGGAAATCAGCGACTTCCTTGAAGCCGGCGCGCTCATAGTCAGTCAGCGCCAGGGCGAATTCATTGTAGTTGAGCAGGTCGCGCACCGTGTCGCGCGGGGCACGCGTGTTCTTGGCGATGAGGGCTGCCGCCTCGTCCTTGTTGGTTGCGATGAACTGGCTTGCCGCATTGAGCGCGCGCAGCGTCGCAACCGTCAGCTCCGGGTGCTTTTCGGTGAATTCGGTCTGGGCGGCGATGTAGGCGCTGCTGTTGCGCTTGGCCGCGGCATCGTCGGTCAGCACATAGTGGTCGCCGCCGTCGGTCGATTTCTCGGTGCCGTCGGCCCAGGTGAAAGCGGCATCGATGCGGCCGGAGCGGAGCGATGCGACGATCTCGAGCAGGCTGGTGAAACCGACGATCTCGACCTTGTCCTCGGCTATGCCGTTTTCCTCGAGATACTTCATGGTGATCAGGTGCTGGGCGGTGCCGGTGGCGATGCCGATTTTCTTGCCGACCAGATCCTTGGCGTCCTTGATGTCGTTGCTGACCACCAGCTTGTGGAAGCCGGGCTTGGAATGGAAGATGCCGGCAAGGACGGTCAGCTTGCCGCCCTGGATGCGCGAGACGATCGGGAAATCGAGCCCGACAGCCATATCGGCGCGGCCGATCAGCAGCGCATCGATCGCCTCGACGCCGGTGGCGAAGGTGGTGATCTGAGCGTCGATGCCTTCCTTTTCGAAGAAACCTTTTTCCTTGGCGACCCAGATCTGGGAGCCGGTGGTGTAGGCGTCGACACCGAAGCGCACAGGCTCCAGGGTCTGCGCCCCGGCCATCCCGGCCGAGAGGAGCATGAGGCTCGATGCGAGACTCAGGACAATTTTGGTGAAGCGGGTCATTTCGGTTCGTCCTCCGGCGAAAGGGCTGAACTGCCCTGAAAATGAACGGGTGAGAGCGCCATCATCTGATGGCTGGCGAGAAGCTGCGGCACCATCCAGGAGCGCGAGGCCAACGGCACGCTGCCATTGCCCGAATGCACGAGCGCCGTGCTCCACAAAAGCGCGTCGCCTTCGCTGACTTCGAGCAATTGGGCGACGTCGGCGGTGGCGTTGATCGCCGAGGTGCGGGTCGACAGCGATGCGCCATCGATGACGGTGAACGGGGCGATGGCGGCGAGCGCGTCGTGTTCCGTGCTCTCGTTGAAGGCGCCTGGTGGCACGCTGCGCGCGAGAAAATGGTCGACGAGAATGCAGGGCTGACCGTTGGCGAGAAACAGCCAGCGCAAACGATGGACTGGCTTTTCGGACGTCAGGCCCAGGATGACGGAGATCTCCTTCGGCGCGATGACCTGGTCGCGCTGGATCTCGCGGAAAGATGCCTTCATTCCGGCATTTTCGATCAGGTTCCAGAAGCCGGCGGAGCCGGTCAAGGCGTTGAGGATCGGCGGGTTGGCGATGAAGGTGCCGACGCCGTGCTTGTTCTTGAGCAAGCCCTTGGCCATCAGGTCGGCATAGGCTTCGCGCAGCGAATTGCGGCTGAGGCCGAGTATCCGGGAAATGTCGATTTCCGCCGGCAAGCGGTCGCCGGCAACCAGCTTTTGCTGGCGAATATACTGCAGGACACGTTCGGTGGCAGTTCCCGACATCGCTCTCTCCTCCAAGAGGTAGGACGTCCTACCTTTACGCAGGATCATGAAAGAGTCAAACTCCGCCGATCCATTTTTCGACAGGAAGGCGCCATGTCGTGTTGTTCTCCGGGCCGATCCCTAGGCGATCATGTTGCCGAGCCAGCTGCAGCGCCTGCGCCGCTCGATGCCGGCAGCCAGCCTGACATGGCGTTGATACCGGCTGGGCGCTGGCTTCTGGGGGAGGATCGCTCGATCGCCAATCCTGACGACGGCGAAGGTCCGGTGCTAGCAGTCGACCTTCCGGCGTTCCTGCTCGACAAGACCGCGGTGACCAATCAGGCCTTCGCTTCATTTGTCGGTGCCACCGGCTACGTGACGGAGGCCGAACGCCTGGGCTGGTCGTTCGTCTTCATGGCCCAGATCCATCCTGACGCGGTGATCGCAACCGACGCCGACGCCAGCGCGCCGGACTGGTGGGCGCCGGTTCGCGGCGCCTGCTGGCGCAAGCCCGATGGCACAGGTTCCAGCTGGCGTGACCGGCGCGACCATCCGGTCGTCCATGTCTCATGGAACGACGCCGTTGCCTTCGCAAACTTCGCCGGCAAGCGACTGCCCACGGAAGCCGAATGGGAAGCCGCGGCGCGCGGCGGGCTTGAGCGGGCGATCTATGCCTGGGGCGACGAACTCAATCCCGGCGGCCGTCACATGTGCAACATCTGGCAAGGGCGCTTTCCGCTCAGCAACAGCGCCGAAGACGGCTACCTCGCGACAGCGCCGGCGCGCAGCTTTCCGCCCAATGGCTTCGGCCTCTACAACATGCTCGGCAATGTCTGGGAATGGACCGCTTCGCCCTGGTCGGGCGAGCCGACCGGATTGATGGCCATGCGCGGCGGCTCCTATCTGTGCCACGCCAGCTACTGCAACCGATACCGGGTCGCGGCACGGACCGGCAACCACCAGGGCGCGACCTCGAGCCATCTCGGTTTTCGCTGCGCTGGCGACCTTGTCGGGCAGTGATCGACCATGCCTGATCCGAATGGAGGTCCATAACCACATGGAATGAGTTCGCCGAAGCATGTTATGGTGTGGAGCCGCGGAACGCGGTCTATCCTCGCAGAAACTAGGTCGTTGGGTTTGTCTGATTGGAGGATATAGATGATCAGCCGACGTTCACTTCTGGCAGCTGCCAGCATCATCTCGCTCGCCTCGCTGGGGCTTGCAGGCGTGGCTCCCGCTTATGCCCAGCAGAAGCAGGTCAAACTGCAACTCGCCTGGCTCTTCAATGGAGCCGCCGCCGGCGAAATCGTCGCCTTGAAGAAGGGGTTCTTCGCTGAAAAGGGCCTCGACGTCGAGATCCTTCCCGGTGGCCCGAACTCCAACACGGTGCAGGAGACGCTCTCCGGAGTGGCGCAGATCGCCACCGCCTATGCGCCCGAGATCATGTATGCCGCAAACCAGGGGCTGCCGATCAAGACCTTCGGCGCGGCCTTCCAGAAAGCGCCGCTGACCTTCTATTCGCTCGGCGAATCCAACATCAAGTCGGTGGCCGACTGGAAGGGCAAGCGCATCGGCGCGAGCCAGGGCGCGACCGCGCAGATCAAGGTCGTGCTCGACCATAACGGAATGAAGCTCGACGACATCACCTTCATCCAGGCCCAGATCCCCGGCCTGCTCCAGGGGCAGGTCGACGTCGTCGCCTCCTGGCCGACCAACGTTGCCCAGAACGTGCCGATCGTACAGAATCCGGCTGGCTACAACACCCAGAGTATCTGGGACAACGGGCTGCAGTTCCAGTCCAACTACTACATCGCCCGCACCGACCTGATCGGCTCCGACAGCGACATGCTGGTGAAGTTCCTCGAGGCCTGCGACAAGGGCTGGGCCTATGCCGCCGACCATCCCGAAGAGGCCATCGACATGGTTGCCTCGATGTCGAGCGCGATCGAGAAAGACAAGGAGCTCGCCTCGCTCAAGGTCATCGTGTCGGACTTCATCTACACCGACGAAACCCGCGAGCACGGCTTTGCCAACATCAGCAAGGACCGCTGGAATGCGACGCTGCAGACCTACGCCAAGATCGGCGAGATCAAATCCGAACTGACGGCGGACGACGTCTTCGACGGCAGCATCCTCGCCGCAGCACAGAGGACGAAGCGGTGAACATGATGGCGACAATCGCTGCTTCCGGGGCCGCCCGTTCCGGCGACGCCCACACTGGCGACCTCGGCGTCTCCTCGGCCCGCAACGCCATCGAGATCGACAATGTCGCCGTGACCTTCGGCGGCAGCTCGCGGGCGGTGCGGGCCATCGACAATGTCTCGCTGACCGTTCGCGAAGGCGAGTTCGTCTCGCTGATTGGGCATTCCGGCTGCGGCAAGTCCACCTTGCTGCGCACCATCGCCGACATCATCGCGCCGACCGAAGGCAAGGTTGCCATATTCGGCGGAACGCCGGCGGCGGCGCGCGCCTCGCGCACATTTTCCATGGTGTTCCAGCAATCGGTGCTGATGCCCTGGGCCAAGGTGATCGACAATGTCCGCCTGCCGTTCGAGGTGGGCGGGGCCAACCCGAAGGCCGGCAACTTCATGGACCCGCATGAGGCGCTGAAGCTTGTCGAGCTGGAAGGGTTCGAGGATGCCTTGCCGTCGGAGCTGTCCGGCGGCATGCGCCAGCGCGTCTCGATCGCGCGGGCGCTCGTCACAAGGCCGAAGGTCCTGCTCATGGACGAGCCTTTCGGCGCGCTCGACGAGCTGGTGCGCGACACGCTGAATGTCGAGCTGCTGCGGATCTGGAAGCAGAGCGGGATGACCATCGTCTTCGTCACCCATTCGCTGCATGAGGCGGTTTTCCTGTCGCAGCGTGTCGTGGTGATGAGCCGACGTCCGTCGCGGATCGGCGGAATTCTCGAAATCGACCTGCCGGAAGAGCGCGACCTTGCCCTGAAGGACGCCCCTGAACTGGGCCACCACGTCGCCAGGCTGCGCGACATGCTGGGAGCTGGATAAGCCATGAGCGTTGACCGTTCCATCGAAACCGCCGCCCCATTGCCTCGCATCTGGAGCATCCTCCCCGGCCCCGAAGTGATGCGTGCGCTCGGCATGGCAGTGCTCGGGCTGTCGCTGACGCTGGTCCTGTGGCAGCTCGTCGTCACGCTGTTCGGCGTGCCGTCATATCTGGTGCCCGCGCCGACCGACGTCGCCGGCGCGCTGTCGCGTGACCTGCCGCTGCTTGTCGAAGCAGCCGTTCCGACAATCACCGAAGCCTTTCTCGGCTTTCTCCTCGGCAACACCGTTGCCCTGCTGGTGGCGGTGTCTTTCGTCTACAACAAGGTCATCGAGGAGATGTTCTATCCCGTCGCGATCCTGATCAAGACGATCCCGATCGTCGCGATTGCGCCGGTGCTCAAGATCATCCTCGGCAACGGCATCGAGCCGAAGATCGTGATCGCAGCACTGATCTGCTTCTTCCCGACGCTGGTCAATTCGGTCCGCGGCTTCCGCGCCGTCAATCCGCAGTTGCTCGAACTGATGCATGTCCTGTCTGCGTCGAAGACCGAAGTGTTCCTCAGGATCCGCATCTACAGCGCGCTGCCCTACATCTTCTCGGCGCTCAAGATTTCGGTGACGATGTGTGTGCTCGGCGCGATCGTCGGCGAGTGGATCGGCGCCAACCAGGGCATCGGTTATCTCCTGCTGCAGAGCATGTTCGACTTCAACGCGCCGCGGCTGTTTGCGACGATCCTGACGGCGTCTGTCATCGCCATCACCGGTTTCGCCATCGTCTCGATGCTCGAGAAGTGGGTCATCCGCTGGGATCCCGGCGCCGCGATGTAGTCTCCGCAGCAGAAAGTCCATGGACCCGGCTTGCCCCAGGGCCGGCCGGGTTTCGATCGATGCGGCATGGTCGATGAACGCGATGCGGCATCTCCGGTTTGTCCGAATTCCGAGGCGCCCCAATGTCCAACGACCACAATCCAGGCCGTGTCGGCCGCACCTATCACGAGTCGGACAACTGGTTTGAAGCCAGGCCCATGCCGGCGCCGGGCAGCCCCAACGTCATCTATGTCATTCTCGACGATGTCGGTTTCGCCGACCTGGGCTGCTTCGGTTCGGAGGTCCGCACGCCCAATTTCGACCGGCTTGCCCAACAGGGGCTGCGCTACAGCAATTTCCACACCACCACCATGTGCTCGCCGACGCGGGCCAGCCTGCTGACCGGGCGCAACCATCATGCCGTCGGCATGCGCTGCCTGGCCAATTTCGATTTCGGCTACCGCAACGGCCGCGGCTCGATCTCGCATCGGGCAGCGACGGTCGCCGAAATGCTCGGAAGCGCCGGTTACGCCAATTTTGCCGTCGGCAAGTGGCACGTCGCGCAGACCGACGAAATCACCGCGGTCGGGCCGTTCGACCAATGGCCGCTCGGCCGCGGCTTTCATCGTTTCTACGGTTTCATGAATGGCAGCACCGACCAGTATTATCCCGAGCTGGTCGAGGACAATCACCCTGTTACCCAGCCGAAATCGCCCGAGGAAGGTTACCACCTCACCGCCGATCTGGTGGACAAGGCGATGGCGATGCTCGGTGCCCATGTCTCGCTCGCCCCTGATACGCCGTTCTTCCTCAACCTCGCCTTTTCATCAGGGCATTTTCCCCACCAGGTCGCCAGGGCCTATATGGACCGCTATGACGGAGTCTGGGACTGCGGCTGGGACGTTGTCAGGCAAAGGCGGCTCGAACGGCAGAAGGCGATGGGCCTGGTGCCTGAAAATACCGAATTGCCGCCCGATGCCCCCGGCGTCGAGAACTGGGACCTGCTTTCGGCCGACCGGAAGCGCGTCGCCGTCAGGCTGCAGCAGGCCTATGCCGGCTTCCTCGAATACACCGACGAGCAACTGGGCCGGCTGCTCGATTTCCTCGAGACGACAGGCAAGCTTGATAACACGCTGATCGTCGTCATCTCCGACAATGGCGCGTCCATCGACTGCGGCCCGGAGGGCACGACCAACGTGCTCAGGCGGTTCAACCAGATCCCGGAATCCTTCGAACGCAATTTGGCTGAGATCGACGAGATTGGCGGCCCCAGGAGCAACAGCAACTACCCCTGGGGCTGGGCCCAGGCCAGCAATACGCCGCTGCGCCTGTTCAAATCCTTCACCCATGGCGGCGGCGTGCGTGACCCGATGATCGTGTCATGGCCCCGGCGCATCGCCGACAAGGGGGCCATCCGCCATCAGTTCCACCACGTCGTCGACATCACGCCGACGGTGCTCGAGGTCTGCGGCGTCGCGGCCCCCGAAATCTACCGAGGTGTCGGCCAGATGCCGGTGCACGGCACCAGCTTTGCCTACACCTTCGATGCGCCCGACGCGGAGACGCGCAAGGACGTGCAATATTTCGAGATGTTCGGGCACCGCGGCATCTGGCACAAAGGCTGGAAGGCCGTCACCAAGCACCGGCGCGGCGACGACTTCGAACTCGACGACTGGGAGCTCTACAAGCTCGACGAGGATTTCAACGAGACCCGCGATCTGGCGAGCGAGAACCCGGCCAAGCTCCGCGAAATGACGGAACGCTGGTGGGCGGAAGCCGGCCGCTACGACGTCATGCCGCTCGACGACCGCGAGGTTCGTTTCCGCGCCAAGGCGAAGCCTGATTCCATCCGTTCGCGCAGCCGCTACGTCTTTTATCCGCAGCTCGAATCGATCCCGTCATCGGCAGCACCCCTGACCCAGGACACGTCGCACCGGATCACCGCCGAAGTGACAATCGATCCGCAGTCCGAAGGCACGCTGGTCAGCTACGGCAACAATGGCAGCGGTTATGTGCTCTACCTCAAGGATGGCAGGCTGATCTACAGCTACAACCATGTTGGCGAGATCACCCGCCTGGTGTCGGTGCCGCTGACCACGTCAGGCGCGATTTCCCTCGGTTTCGAGTACCGCAAAACAGGTCTGCTCAAGGGCATCGGTACCCTTCTCGTCAACGGAGAGCGGCAAGCCGGCGAGCGTGAGCACCAGACCCTGCTGCGCATTGCGCTGGCACCGATGTTCATCGGCCGCAGCGGCTTGCCGCCTGTCTGCGACGGCATCGACGGCGAATTCCGCTTCACCGGCACATTGCACCGGCTGGTGATCGAACTCGGCGATGACCGCGAGGTCGTGCCGCCAAGCGGCGAGATCGACTGACGCCTGACAGAGCGTTTCGGCTTAGGTGCTGAACGCTCTATCTTCCTGTTTTTGCACAATTTCCCGGGAAAACCGCTGCACGGTTTTCCTGGAATTGCTCCATGCTGCCGCCTATTCGGCGGCGTTCTGCGGGCTGCGCAGGCCTTTGTTTTCGAACACCTCGACCATCGCCTTCATCAGTCCGCTATGGGCGGGCAGCCGGTCCATGCCCTGGCGGAAGACGAAGCCCAGATCGTACTGGAAGATCTCCTTGTCGGTCTTGAGCACCTTCAGGCCTTGTCCGATTGGGCTGCCGGCCACCATCGTCGATTCGAAGAACAGATAGTCGCCAGAGCGCGCCAGCTCGGCGCAGGTGAAGAGCGAGCTGGTCTCGAGCAAATAGCGGGCAGGGGGCGCTCCCCGTTCCTTCAGCCAGTCGGACAGCATCTTCAGCACGTCCCGGTTCAGGTTGAACGAGACGAACGGGTATTTGACCAGCTCCATCGGGTCGACCGGGCCCTCCACCTTGGCGAGCGGGTGATGTTCGGCGCACATGATGCCGATCTGTGCCTTGGCGACCCGGCGCGAGGTGAAGCCGGGCAGCCGGCTCTTGGCAATGACAGCACCGGCAAAGATGTCGACCCGCCCAAGCCGCAAATCCTCGATCAGCTGGTCGACCGGTCCGGTCTGCACCGACAGCCGATGCCTGGGAAAACGCCGGTGAAAGCGTGACGCCGCCGGCGGCAGGATCGTCGACGACCAGACCGGGCCGGCCGCGACCCTGATGGTGGCGTCCTGCTCGGACAGGAGATTGCGGATCTCCTGCACCGCATGTTCGTATTCGAGCCCGATGATCTGCGCCCTGTTGAAGAAGGCCTGCCCGGTCGGCGTCAGGTCGGCGCCGCTGGAATGGCGTTCGAACAGGCGCGTGCCGAGCATCTCCTCCAGCCGCTTGACATTCTTGGAGAGCGCCGGCTGCGAGATGCGCAAGCGCTTGGCCGCCTTCGATATTCCCTTGTCTTCGGCGACGGTGACGAAGTGCTTGAGCAGCGTCAGATTGGGGACTTCGAACGACATGGCGGATGCCTGCCTCATAACCTATTGGAATTACCTTCAAGCCTAAATGTATTGGCCCCTGATGGAGCTTTGTCAAATAATCCTGTTATCGCCCGGAGCTGAAGTCACCAGCTGAAGCTCCTGCTATCACCAGGAAACGCCGCGATGTCGTGTTGTTCACCCGTCCGGGTAAGCGAGCCGCAACTGGCCCCTTCACACGAGGTCAGGCCAGCCGCTCGCAAGGCTGATCTCTCCGGCATGTCGGCTGTCCCCGCCGGCATCTGGCGCATCGGCCATGATGGTCCCGAGGCCTATGCCGAGGATCGCGAGGGGCCCCGGCGGATGGTCGCGAGCCCCGGCTTCCTGATCGACAGGACGGCAGTGACCAACAGCGCCTTCGCCCGTTTCGTGGCTGCGACCAACTATGTCACCGAGGCGGAGCGGATCGGCTGGTCCTTCGTCTTCTACGCCCAGCTTCATCCCAGCGCCGAAAAGGATGTGCTTGATCTCGAGACCGGATCGCCGGAATGGTGGCTGCCGGTGCGCGGCGCAAACTGGTCGAGGCCCGACGGCGCCGGCACCGACTGGCGCGACCGCGACGACCATCCGGTCGTGCATATTTCCTGGAACGACGCCGTTGCCTACGCGCTCTGGAGCGGCAAGCGGCTGCCGAGCGAGAGCGAATGGGAGATCGCAGCCAGGGGCGGGCTCGAAGACAGGATCTATCCCTGGGGCAACGATCTGCTGGAGCAGGGCAGGCACCGCTGCAACATCTGGCAGGGGCGTTTCCCCCGGGAGAATACGGCCGAGGACGGCTTCCTCTCGACCGCGCCTGCCGATGCCTTCGAGCCCAATGGCTACGGCCTGTTCAACATGGTCGGCAATGTCTGGGAATGGACGTCGGACAGCTGGTCGCAGAGCCAGCCCCAGCTGAAAGCGATGCGCGGCGGCTCCTATCTCTGCCACCGCAGCCACTGCAATCGTTATCGCGTCTCGGCGCGCACCTCCAACGCCGTCGATGCCGCCTCGAGCCACCTTGGCTTTCGATGCTCGGCCGACATGCCGGCGCCATCAGCCGGATCTTTCTGATTTCGAGGAACTGCAATGAAACATGACAAGTTTCCGGGCCATGTCGGCCGCACCGTCGCCGAGTCGACGCCCTGGTGGCCGACGAGCCGCAACCACAAGCAGCAGAAACCCAACATCGTGGTTGTCGTGCTTGACGACACCGGCTGGGCCGATTTCGGCTGCTTCGGCTCGGAGATCAACACGCCGACAATCGACCGGCTGGCGGCGCGCGGGCTGTGCTACACCAATTTTCACGTCACGCCGCTCTGCTCGCCGACGCGCACCTGCCTGCTCACCGGACGCAACCATCACGCCGTCGGCATGCGTTTTCTGTCCGATACCGACACCGGCTTCCCCAATTCGCGCGGCTCAATCGACCGCGACGTGGCGCTTTTGCCGGCCATGCTGCGCGAACAGGGGTATGGCAGCTATCTCGTCGGCAAGTGGCACCTGACGCCGTCGCATGAGATTTCGCCGGCCGGACCCTATCACAACTGGCCGCTCGGCCGCGGCTTCGACCGGTTCTATGGCTTCCTTCCCGGCTGCACCGACCAGATGACGCCCGAACTGTGCGAGGACAACCACCAGGTCGATCGCGAATTTCCCCAGAATTATCACCTCACCGAGGATCTGGTCGACCGGGCGATTTCTTACGTCCGCGACCACACCGTGTTCCGCGACGAGGAACCATTCTTCCTGCAACTGGCCTTCGGTGCCACGCACGCGCCGTTCCAGGCGCCGCGGTCCTTCATCGAACCTTATGTCGACGTCTTCGCCAAGGGCTGGGACGCGACGCGCCAGGACCGGCTGCTGCGCCAGAAGGCGCTTGGCATCGCACCTGAAGAGACCGAACTTGCGCCGCGCAACGAGGAGGTTTCGGCCTGGAACACGCTCTCCGACGATCAGAAACTGCTCTACACCCATCTTCAGGCGGCCTATGCCGGCTTCCTTGAGCACACCGACCTGCATCTCGGCCGCCTTGTAGATGAGCTCGCAAGATTGGGTGAACTCGACAACACGCTGATCATCGTGCTCTCCGACAATGGCGCCAGCCGCGAAGGCGGCAAGGATGGTGCCGTCGACACCAACGCACCCTATAGCGGACTGCCGCAGAGTGTCGACGAACAGCTCAAGCGCCTCGACCAGATCGGCACCCGTCACGGCGGCGCGCACTATCCGCAAGGCTGGGCCATGGCGGGCAACACGCCCTTCCGCCGCTACAAGCAGCATGTCGATCTTGGCGGCGTGCGCTCGCCGATGGTGGTGTCGTGGCCCGGCGGCATCGCCGCGACAGGCGAAGTCAGGACGCAGTTCTCGCATGTCATCGACCTCGCTCCGACAATCATGTCGCTTGCCGGCCTCGACCATCCGTTGCCTTGTGACGGCCGCAGCCTCGCATCGACCTTTGCCGATGCCGATGCACCGGCGCCGCGGTCCACGCAATATTGGGAGAACCTCGGTCATCGCGCGATCTGGCATGAAGGCTGGCGGGCGGTCACCGAGCATCGCCAGGGCGACGCCTATGAAGACGACGACTGGCGGCTCTACGACACCGAGGGCGATTTTTCGGAATCGCAGGATTGCGCCGGACAGGAGCCGGACCTGCTCAAGGAATTGATCGGCCGCTGGTGGCAGGAAGCCGAGGCCAACAACGTGCTGCCGCTCGACGACCGGACGCTGGTGCAATTGCTGCGCGCTCGGCCGCCCATCGGGCTGATGTCGCGCGACAGGTTGGTCTTCCGCCCGGGCCAGAGCCATGTGCCGATCAGCAGCATGATCGCGGGTTCGGAACGATCCATGGTCGTCACTGCATCGTTTCGCGATCGCGCCGCCGGCGAAGATGGCGTGCTGGTATCGAGTGGCGACGCGCAAGGCGGCTACGTGCTCTATGTTATGGACGGACGCCTGAGCTTCGAACATGTGCAACTCGGCCACCGTGTCGTCTGCGTCGCCGATGCCGTCCTGCCCTCGGGAACATGCGAGGCCGGATTTGCTCTCCATAACCGAAACGGCCATTCTGCCGAAATCGTCTTGCTGCATGGCCGCCGAAGGGTAGGGGCGGCACGTATCCCGGTGACCGCCGCACATCTGTCGTTCTGGGGCATCGATGTCGGCACAGATGCGGCGGACAGGGTCTCCAGCGCCTATCCCGCCGACTTCGCTTACCCAAAGCGGTCGTTCGAGACCTTGACCATAGACTTCCTCGACCAGCCGCTGATCGAGGACGTCGCAGAAGCAATGGAAAGCACCGAGTGATATGGCACACGTCGAAGTTCTGATCGATGTCGATACCGGTGTCGATGACGCGCTGGCGCTGTCATTTGCGGCACTGCACCCTGATATCAACCTGCGGGCGGTGACCTGCGTTGCCGGCAACGCCTCGCTCGACAACGTCTACCGCAACACCCGTGCCGTCCTTTCCATTGCCGGCGCGGGACATGTTCCCGTCGCCCGCGGCGCCTCGCGTCCGTTGATTGCCGCCCCGCGCGACGCCGCCCATGTCCATGGCCATAACGGTCTCGCCGGGCTGGAGCTCGCCGTTCCTGAAGCGGACGGCAGCGACATCCATGCGGTCGAGCTCATGCGCCGGGAGATACTGGCCAGCCCGACATCGCCGACGCTGATCGCGCTGGCGCCGCTGACCAATGTGGCGCTGCTGCTGCGCATGTATCCTGAGGTGGCGGCTCGGCTCGAGCGGATCGTCTTCATGGGCGGCAGCGCCAGCATCGGCAACGCCACGCCGGTCGCCGAATTCAACAGCTGGGCCGACCCGGAAGCGGTGGCGATCGTCGTCGACAGCAGCATTCCGACTGTCATGTACGGGCTCGACGTCTTCTACAGCGCGGCCGTGTCGGAGGATGATGTCGCGGCACTCGAAAGGTCGAGCCGGCCGGTGGCGCAGTTGTGCGCCAAGCTGTTCCGGCACATGGCGGTCAAGGATTCCGACCAGAAACGCATCCCTGCCGGTACCATCGCAGCCCTGGGCGATGCCGGCACGGTCTGCGCCGTTGTCGACCCCGCCGGCCTGACGACGCACAGGTTTCCGGTCAGCGTCTGCACGGATGGATCGCGGTCGCGCGGCCAGACGATCGTCGACCGTCGTTCCCATCGCGGCGAATCCGAGCTGAATGGCGCAAGCCTGGGGCAACCTGTCGATGTCGCGCTGGCGGTCGATGGCGCCCGTCTTGCGCAGCTGTTCCGCCGCACGATCCTGGGCAGCTCTGGAGGCTGACGGTGCAGATGGTCGGCGCAATCCCCGTGTCAGGGCAATGGCCGGCGCCGGCACGAGCCCGGCTGTCTCATGTGGAGCGCTGCGAGGTCTCATCCTCACTGCGTTCTGTGACAACCGCGTCGAAGCTGCTGCTTTCGGCGAACAGGACGGAGCGCAGTCTGCCTACCTTGCTTGTGTCGATGACTAGGATATTGCGGCTGGCAGTGGCCATGACCTTTCGCTTTATCTCGGCCTCGTGGAAATGTGCGCAGGTCGCGCCTCGCGCCCAGTCGAAACCGGCGGCCGACAACAAGGCCACGTTGATGCCCAGCGATGCGATGGTGGCCAGCGCCTCTGGGCCGAAGAAGGTGGCCGAAGCGGGATAATAGACGCCGCCGAGCATCACCAGCGTCACATTCGGTTTGTGTGCCAGCCGCTCGGCAACGTTGAGCGCGTAACAGACAACGGTAAGCGGCATGTCGTTGGGGATGAGGTCGACCAATTCGATGAGCGTCGTGCCGCAGTCGATGAAGATTGTCTCTTCGGCCTTGACGTAACGCAGGGCGGCTTCACAGGCGCGTCGTTTGGCGTCGCGCTGCTGATCGGCAGCCATATCAAGAGTGTAGGAGTTCTCCGGATCGAACATGCCGCGCGGCACGACATAACCGCCCAGATAGCCCAGTTTGTCCGGGTTCTGCTGGATGTCGCGACGCACTGTCATTTCGGAGACGTCAAGGAGTTTCGCGACGGCGCTGATGTGCAGCGCCCGGCCTTGTGCCAGCTCTGCCTGGAGGCGCTCCATACGCTGCGCTTTTGCTGAGCCGGCTTTCGCCACGGGAGACTCCCATCGTTGAATTTCAGAGACGTAACAAGTTGGTCCAGGCAGTACAAGTTTGCAGGATGTCGTCAAACTTCTTGTGAGAATTATAACATTATGATGTTGACATTCTCACAAATATAATGCCCTTTTCAGTCGCGGCGGCTCCATGATCGTGCTCTCGATCGAAGCACAAACATCGTGGTGGCCGCTTGTCCGGTAGCGCTTTGATGGATCTTGTCGTGGGATTGGCAATGGAAATGAATGAGGGCAGCGGCGCGGTCATGCGCGTGGTGCGTGCTGCGTCAGATGCCGATGTCGGCCTGCCGCGCAATCCCGGCATGGCGCTGGATCTGGGCTTTCTGGAATCGATGCGCAGCGTCAACCGCTCGGCGCTGGAGCGCAGGGTCGGCACGCTGATCAAACGGCGCTCGATCAAGGCCGACAACCAGGCGGCCTGGCTGCTCAGGTCGATCTCGCTGATGGATCTGACGACGCTCAACTCCAACGACACCGACGAGCGTGTGCGCCGGCTCTGTGCCAAGGCGCTGAACCCGCTGCGCCGCGACCTGACCGAGGCTCTGGGACTGGGTGAGGTGCTGATCCGGCCGGCGGCGGTCTGCGTCTATCATCCGTTCGTGGCCACCGCCGTGGAAGTGGTGAAGGGCTCGGGCATCCATGTCGCTGCGGTGTCGACGGCCTTTCCGCATGGCCTGGCCCCCCTGTCGACACGCCTTGCCGAGATCGAGGCGTCGGTATCGGACGGCGCCGACGAGATCGACGTCGTCATCCCGCGCGGACTGGTATTCGGTGCGAAGTGGCGGGAGCTTTACGACGAGATCAGGCAGATGCGTGCTGCCTGCGGCGAGGCCCATCTCAAGGTCATCCTCGGCACCGGCGATCTGGCGACTTTGCGCAATGTCACGCTGGCCTCGATGGTGGCGATGATGGCGGGTGCCGACTTCATCAAGACCTCGACCGGCAAGGAAAGCGTCAATGCGACGCTGCCCGTCGGCCTCGCCATGGTCAGGGCCATCAGCGCCTATCACGAGCAGACCGGCTACCTCATCGGCTTCAAGCCGGCCGGCGGCATCTCGACGGCCAAGGTCTCGCTCGACTGGCTGGTGCTGATGAAGGAAGAGCTTGGCCGGCCCTGGCTCGAACCGGAGCTGTTCCGCTTCGGCGCGTCGAGCCTTTTGACCGACATCGAGCGCCAGCTCGAACACCACATCAGCGGCCGCTACTCGGCCAACCACCGCCACGCCATGGCGTGAGGGGCGACCTGGCCATGCCGCGTTCCTTCGCGCCCCCCTCTGGCCTGCCGGCCATCTCCCCCACAAGGGGGGAGATCGGCAGTTCGTCAGTTAGCGGCCACTCGGCAATGCCGACCTCGATTTCTTTGAACCGACTGCATGTCAACTTGGAGAAGGCCGCGATGACAGCTGATCTCCCCCCTTGTGGGGGAGATGGCCGGCAGGCCAGAGGGGGGCAACGTAGAGCGCTCCCCGCCCGATCCTCGCGCCGCAAAGTCCGGAGCCTCTCATGAACATTCTCGAACGATACCACGCCATGGATTATGCCCCAGCCCCCGAGGCCCGCTCAGAAGCCGATGCCTGGCTTGGGGCCCGCGATTTCTCGAAGGCGCTGTTCATCGCAGGCGACTGGCGCGCCGGCATTGACGGCAAGAGCTTCGACACATCCGATCCCTCAACCGGCAAGCTTCTGGCCAAGGTGTCGGACGCCTCTGCCGCCGACATCGAGACGGCGGTGGCCGCAGCCCGCAAGGCGCTGCCGAAGTGGAGTGCTGCCTCGGGTTATGAGCGCGCAAAAGTGCTTTATGCCATCGGCCGCGCCATGCAGCGCCACCAGCGCCTGTTTGCGGTGCTGGAAAGCCTCGACAACGGCAAGCCGATCCGCGAGAGCCGCGACATCGACGTGCCGCTGGCGATCCGCCACTTCATCCACCATGCCGGCTGGGCCCAGTCGCTGGACCGGGAATTCCCAGGCCGCAAGCCAGCCGGTGTCGTCGGCCAGATCATCCCGTGGAACTTTCCGCTGCTGATGCTGGCCTGGAAGATCGCACCGGCCCTCGCCACCGGCTGCACCGTTGTCCTGAAGCCGGCCGAGTTCACGCCGCTGACGGCAATCTTGTTTGCCGAGATCTGCGAACGCGCCGGTGTGCCCAAGGGCGTGGTCAACATCGTCCAGGGCGGACCCGAGGCAGGGGTGGCGATCGTCAACCATCCCGGCATCGACAAGATCGCGTTTACCGGCTCGTCGGAGGTCGGCAAGATCATCCGCAAGGCAACTGCGGGCTCTGGCAAGAAGCTGTCGCTGGAACTCGGCGGCAAGTCGGCCTTCATCGTCTTCGAAGACGCCGATCTCGACAGCGCCGTCGAGGGACTTGTCGACGGCATCTGGTTCAACCAGGGCCAGGTCTGCTGTGCCGGCTCGCGGCTTCTGGTGCAGGAGAGCGTAGCCGAAGCCTTCATCGCCAAGGTCAAGACACGGATGAGCCGGCTGCGGGTCGGTTCTCCGCTCGACAAGAACACCGACATCGGCCCGCTGGTCGACAAGACCCAGCTCGACCGCGTCAGGCGCCTTGTCGAGGAAGGTGCAAGACAGGGTGCCGTCTGCTGGCAGCCCGACCAGGATGTGCCATCATCAGGCTATTATCACCTGCCGACGCTGGCGACGGGTGTTGCGCCCGCCAACATCCTTGCCCAGGAAGAGGTGTTCGGCCCGGTGCTCGCCACCATGAGCTTCCGCAACACCGAAGAGGCGGTCGAACTCGCCAACAACACCCGTTATGGCCTTGCCGCCTCGGTGTGGAGCGAAAACGTCAATCTCGCCTTGCATGTCGCCCCGCAGCTCAAGGCCGGCGTGGTCTGGATCAACGGCACCAACATGTTCGATGCTGCCTGCGGCTTCGGCGGCTACCGCGAGAGTGGCTTTGGCCGCGAGGGCGGGCGCGAGGGGCTGGAGGAATATCTGGCGCCGGGCGAGCCGCATGGCCCGGTCATCAAGCCGTCGACGGCGCCGAAACAGGCCGCCCGCGACACCAGCGAGAACCAGGCCATCGACCGCACGGCAAAGCTGTTCATCGCAGGCAAGCAGGTGCGCCCCGACGGTAACTATTCGCTGCCGATTCTCACCTCCAAGGGCAAGCTCGCGGGCGAGGTCGGCTTGGGCAGCCGCAAGGACATCCGCGATGCGGTCTCGGCGGCGCGCGCCTGCAAGGCCTGGCCCGAAGCGACCGCCTACAACAGGGCCCAGGTGCTCTATTATCTCGCCGAGAACCTGTCCGGCCGCACGGAAGAGTTCGCGACCCGCATCGTCGAACTGACCGGTGCTGCCCACAAGGCTGCCAAGTCAGAAGTCGAGGCCTCGATCGAGCGGCTGTTCTATTATGCCGGCATGGCCGACAAGTTCGAGGGCAGGGTGCACCAGCCGCCGGCGCGCACCGTCACGCTTGCCCTGCACGAGCCTGTCGGCGTCATCGGCATCGTTGCCCCTGACGAAGCGCCGCTGCTCGGCCTGATCTCGCTGCTCGCCCCGGCACTTGCCATGGGCAACACCACGGTCGTGGTGCCCTCGGCCGCCGCCCCGCTCGTGGCCACCGACCTCTACCAGGTGCTCGAGTATTCAGACGTCCCTGCCGGTGCGATCAACATCGTCACCGGGCATACGGCGGAACTCACAGCCGTGCTTGCCAAGCATGACGACGTCGACGGCCTCTGGGTCGTCGCCGAGGCCGAGATCTGCGCCAAAGCGGAGGCTGAATCTGTCGGCAATCTCAAGCGCGTCTGGACCGGGCACGGCCGCAGCCTCGACTGGCCGACCGCCCAGGGCGAAGACTTCCTCCGCCGCGCCGTCGAGGTCAAGAACGTCTGGGTCCCATACGGGGACTGAGGGAAATAGGGGAATAGGGGAATAGGGGAATAGGGGAATAGGGGAATAGGGGAATAGGGGAATAGGGTTATCGCCTTCCCTTACTCCCTTACTCCCTTACTTCCCTGCAGCCCTGGCCCTCCGCAAATAACGTCCAGTCCGAGAGCACGCATTCATGAAAATCTATCTTGCCGGCCCCGAAGTCTTCCTGCCCAATGCGCGCGAGGTGCTTGATCGCAAGATCGAATTGACCAGGCGCTACGGCTTCGTTCCGGTTTCTCCCGGCGATCTCGAGGTGCCGGCGACCGATACCAAAAGGGCGAAAGGGCTTGCCATCAGCTCGATCAACGAACGCCTGATGATGAGCGCCGACATGATCATCGCCAATCTGACGCCATTCCGTGGCATCGCGGCGGATATCGGTACGGCATTCGAACTCGGCTTCATGTGTGCCCGCGGCTGCCCCGCCTATGCGTTTTCCAACACGGTTGGCGATCACTATGCTCGGGTAGCTGTGCTCTATGAGGGGCGCATCGAGGCCGACGCGCAGGGCAGGCCGCGGGGGCCGGATGGACTGGCCGTCGAAGATTTCGAGATGATCGACAATCTCATGCTCGACGGCGGCATCGAGGCGCGTGGCGGCACGATCGTCACGCGCGAGGTTGCGGCCGAGGCGCTGTACACCGACCATCAGGCCTTCGAGCAATGCCTGCGGCTGGCTGCGGCCAGATTCCCGCGCTGATTTTCATGTTCGGAATGGGAGACAATGTGATGGATCGTGCCGATATCGTCGTGCTTGGAACCTTTGTCGCCGACCTGGCCTTCAAGGCCGAGCGGCTGCCGGTTGTCGGCGAGACACTGCTTGGCCAGGGTTTTGCCATGGGTCCCGGCGGCAAGGGTTCCAACCAGGTGATCGCAGCCGCACGCGCCGGTGCGCGTTCCGCCATGATCACCCGGGTCGGGCAGGATTCGTTCGGTGACATGGCCAGGCAGACCTGGTCGCGGGATGGGGTCGACACCTCGCACGTCCTGATCGACGAGGCCGCCCCGACGGGGGCGGCGTTCATCTTCGTTTCCTCGAGGACAGGCGACAATGCGATCATCATCGAGAGCGGCGCTGCGGCCAATCTGAGCCCTGCCGATGTCCGTGCCGCGGAAGGGCTGATCAGCGGCGCCAGGGTCTTCGTCACCCAGTTCGAGCAGCCCATCGAGACGGCCATCGAAGGCCTTCGCCTGGCACGCGGCCATGGCGTCACCACCATCCTCAACCCGGCGCCGGCGCTGCCGGTCGACGACGCCATCTACGTCAATTGCGATTTCGTCACCCCCAACGAAACCGAGGCCGCGACATTGACCGGGATCGACACGGCAACGGACGAGGGCGCCCTGCAGGCGGCAGCCAGCCTGGTCAGGCGTGGCGCCCGCAATGCGCTCATCACACTGGGTGCCAAGGGCGCGCTGCTGCACGGCGAGGCCGGCACGCATTTCGTCCCGGCCTTCAAGGTAACCAAGGTCGTCGACACGACGGGGGCGGGAGACGCGTTCAACGGCGGCTTCGCCGTTGCGATTGCCGAAGGCCGCAACCCGGTCGATGCCGTCCGTTTTGGCGCTGCGGTGGCCGCCCTTTCGGTGCAGAAGCCGGGTACCGCGCCCTCCATGCCGACGCGGGCCGACATCGACGCCTTCATCCGCGCCAACGGCTAGGGAAGCCACTTCAAGCCAAGCAGAAACAATAGGATAGATAGGTTTCTTGATTCAATAAAAAGCGCAGGCGCGTTAAGAGCGATTGTGCCACGGCGCGCGGCGCCCGACATGTGCCCCCGTCAATCCTTCCTGAAGATGATCCTGCCGAGCCAACCTGTGAGCATGGCCAGCCCGATGGCAAAGAGGCCGTAGCCGAAGCCGTGGTCGGTGGCGAAGCGAAAGATGGTCTGCTCGAAGCCCGACTTGACGATGGCCAGCTGGGCCGAGGTTTCCTTGATGAAGATGCCGTTGCGAAACAGGAAGGCACGCGCCTTGTGGGTGCCGACCGGCACGTTGGGGGCAAGGTGCAGCGTGGCGCGGAACAGGCTCTGCGACAGGAACTGCACGCCGCCGATATTGTCGGAGTAGAGCCCGGTCGCCAGCTTGCGCTCGCGCAGCGCCTCGGTGAACTCCTGGATGGTCAGCGGGCTGTCGCGCTTGTCCTCGGGCTCCATGTAGATGTTGTTGGCGCCCAGTGAGAGCTGGCGGTAGTTGTTGGGATCGGTGATGTCCTGCGGCTGGCGGGTGGTCGCCACCGAATAGGACATCGGCACGTTGACGAAGGTCTCGGACTGGGTGTTGATCCACATGCCGAGCACGCGGCTCTTGCGCCGCACCACCACCGGCCGCGCCGGACCCTCGAGCACGACATAGACGTCGTAGCGGCCCTGGCGGTTGATCAGCGGGTCGGCGTTTTCGAGCGCCCCGAAGATGGTGAGGTCGGCACCGGCGAAGTCGGCGGTGATGGCGACGCGGTCGGTCGAAAGCCCGATCTGGATGCTTTCGGGATGCGCCGGCTCCTGGGCGCGCACTGGCCCCGCTGCCGCGAGCATCAGGGCTGCGAGACATGCCGCGACCCGCATCACAACAGCCCGCTCACGCCGGTCAGCGAATAGAGGTTCTGCGGCTTGACGAACAGGTCGAAGCCGAGGCGCAAGGCAACCGCCAGCACCAGCAGTGCGAGCAGCGCGCGCAGCTGTTCGCCGCGCAGCTTCTGGCCGGCCTTGGCGCCGTATTGGGCGCCGGCAACGCCGCCGACCATCAGGACCAGCGCCAGGATGATGTCGACGGTCTGGTTGGTCGAGGAGTGCACCAAGGTGGTGAAGGCCGAGACGACGACGATCTGGAACAGCGAGGTGCCGACGACGACGTTGGTCGGCACCTTGAGCAGATAGATCAGCGCCGGCACCATGATGAAGCCGCCGCCGACGCCCATGATGGCGGAGAGGAAGCCGATACCGGCGCCGATGCCGAGCACCGGGATGACCGAGACGAACAGCTTCGAGGTGCGGAAGCGCATCTTGAAGGGCAGGCGGTGGATCCAGTTGTGCTGGCCCGACTTCTTCAGGGCCGGCGGCACGCCGCCCTTGGTGAGCCGCAGCGCATTGACGCTTTCGATCAGCATCAGCCCGCCGACGGTGCCCAAGAAGACGACGTAGAGCAAAGAGATGAACAGGTCGAGCTGGCCTATGGCGCGCAGCAGCGCAAAGACGAAGCCGCCGGCCGCCGAGCCGGCGATACCGCCGATCAAAAGCACCGTGCCGAGCTTGAAGTCGAGCGTGCCGCGCTTGAGATGGGCGAGCGCGCCGGAGAAGGACGAGGCGATGACCTGGTTGGCGCCGGTGGCGACAGCGATGGCAGGCGGGATGTTGTAGAAGATCAGAAGCGGCGTGATCAGGAAACCGCCGCCGACCCCGAACATACCAGACAGAAAGCCGACCGCCGCACCCATCGCCAGGAGCACGAACACATTGACCGACATCTCAGCAATCGGGAGATAAATGCCCACCCGCGATACTTCTCATGAAATGGCTGCTCGGGGTTCGGCTGGAAGCCCGCTATTTAAGGCTGCTAGGCCTGCTCGGCTTGTCGCGGACCACCTCGAAGCCGCATGTCGGCGGACATCGCCTTGCTCAGCGTGGCGGGGCCGGGGCCGCGCATATAGTGCCGTTCCGGGTGATACCGTTCGCGCATGCACGCGCCGAGCAATTCGGCGAAGATCCTCTTCAGGACGATCAGTTTGTGAAGCGATGGCATCGGACTTTGTCGATCAGTTTGGGTCGATCAGTTGGGTCGATCGGTTGAGAGTGGGGACACGCTATCAGCATCGAGGGTGCATCACGCATAGCGACTGGGACTAACGGTATTCCAGGAAGGAATGGGAACCGGGGGAAAAGGCCGGTGCCTGGGGTGGCGGCTTGCCCTGCGGTACAGATGGACAGGTTGAGGACACCACCAACAGGCAGACCGACAAAAAGGCGCAGCGATGATCGTCAGGGCGGCGAAGCTGCTATGAACGAGGTCAAGATGATTCTCCGTGCTGCCCGATGACCGCCACCGCTCTCGACATCCTCAAGACCGTCTACGGCTATGATGCGTTCAGGGGACCGCAGGCGCGGATCGTCGAGCATGTCATCGCCGGCAACAATGCCTTCGTGCTGATGCCGACGGGCGGCGGCAAGTCGCTCTGCTATCAGATTCCCGCGATCGTCCGTCCCGGCATGGGGCTCGTCGTGTCGCCGCTGCTGGCGCTGATGGCCGATCAGGTGACAGCGCTCAGGCAGGCAGGGGTGCGGGCGGCCGGGCTGAACTCCGACCTGTCGCCCGACGACCGCCGCGCGCTGTGGCGCGATATCCGTTCCGGTGCGCTCGACCTGCTTTATGTCTCGCCTGAAACCTTGCTGCGGCCCGATGTGCTGGAGCTGCTGGAGAGCGTGAAGCTGTCGCTGATCGCCATCGACGAGGCGCACTGCCTGTCGCAGTGGGGGCACGACTTCCGTCCCTCTTATCGCCAGCTCGACGCGATCGTCTCGCGCTTTGCCGGCACCCCGCGCATGGCGCTGACCGCCACCGCCGACGAGCCGACGCGCGCGGAAATCCTGTCGCATCTCGAAATCGACGAGCTAGACGCCTTCATCGCCGGTTTCGACCGGCCCAACATCCGCTACGCCATCGAGGAAAAGGACAATCCGCGCGCCCAGCTCAAGGAGTTCCTCAAGCGCTACGAGGGCGAGAGCGGCATCGTCTATTGCCTGTCGAAACGCCGGACCGAAGAAACCGCCGCCTGGCTCAAGGGCCTCGGTTATGATGCGCTGGCCTATCACGCCGGCATGGACAAGGCGGCGCGCGAGGCCAACCAGATGCGCTTCCAGCATGGCGAGGCGGTGATCATGGTCGCCACCGTCGCCTTCGGCATGGGCATCGACAAGCCGGATGTGCGCTTCGTCGCCCATATCGACCTGCCCGGCAGCATCGAGGCCTATTATCAGGAGACCGGTCGCGCCGGCCGCGACGGCCTGCCGTCCGAGACGCTGATGCTCTATGGCTATGACGATATCGCGCTGCGCAGCCGCTTCATCGAGGAGTCTGATGCACCCGACCAGCGCAAGCGCATGGAGCGGCAGAAGCTCGATGCGCTATTGGGCCTGGCCGAGACGGCAAGCTGCCGGCGGCAGGTTTTGCTGTCCTATTTCGGCGACGAGTGCGAACCGTGCGGCAATTGCGACACCTGTGCCGAGCCGCCGAAATTGTTCGACGGCGCCATTTCGGCGCAAAAGGCGCTGTCATGCATCTACCGCACCGGCGAGCGTTTCGGACAGGCCTATGTCGTCGACGTGCTTCTGGGCGTCGACAACGAGCGCATCGCCCAGTTCGGCCATGACAGGATTTCCACCTTCGGCATCGGCACCGAACATGACAACCGCACCTGGCGGGCGATCCTGCGCCAGCTGATCGCGCTGCGCCTCGTCGACGTCGACCTTTCCGGCCATGGCGGCCTGTCGATTGCATCAGCCGGCCGCGAATTCCTGCGCGACAAGCCAACGCTGATGCTGCGCGTGCCGGCTCCAGTGCGCGCCAGGCGCGGCAAGGTCGCGCGCGGTGCGGCCCAGGCTGCCGTCAGCGATGCGGACCAGGACCTGTTCCAGGCGCTCAGGCGGAAGCGCACCGAGATCGCGCGGGCCCAGAACGTGCCGCCCTATGTCATCTTCCACGACAAGACGTTGATCGAGCTGGCCGCAGCCAGGCCGGCCTCACGCGCTGAGATGGCCAGCGTGCCCGGTGTCGGCGAAGCCAAGCTCGACCGCTATGGCCCCGCCTTTCTCGAGGTGATCGCCGCACACGAATGACGAGGCGGGCTCACCGTCGTCGACAGATGCACCGCGCCGTCAAAGGCCTAGCGGTCCAGCCAGGCGGCGAGGCCGTCCAGCGTCTGCAGCCCGTATTCGACCGCGCCGAAGCCGATGACCTCCTGACGCCGCTTGGCGCTGGGGTGGAGCTGGCGCATGGTCAGCACGGTCTTGCCGTCGCTCTGTTCGTCGAAGGTCACCGTGACGCGGAAACGCTCGGGGTCCTCTGAAGCGGGCGTACCGTAGTCCATCACGATGCGCTCGTTCGGCACGATCTCCAGGAAGCGCATCAGGTTGGGGAAGCGCTGCTGCTTGCCCTCGAAGACGCCGACCATGTCGAAGCGCCAGAGCCCGCCCTCGCGGATATCGGCCTCGTGGCTCTCGATGGCGAGGCCGGCCGGCCCGTACCATTGGGCCAGCGCCTTGGGGTCCATCCAGGCGGCAAAGACCTTTTCGCGCGGGTGGTTGAGCAGCTTGACCAGCACGATTTCGCGGTCGAGCGACCAGGTTTCAAACAGCTTTTCCATGTTCTTCATCATCCTTCCGTCTTGTCCAGATAGGTTTCCAGCCGATCCAGGCGCTCGGCCCAGCGCCGGCGCTCCGCTTCCATCCAGTCCGCCGCCTCGTCGAAGCGCTGTGGCACCAGCCGGCACCAGCGGCTGCGCCCGCGCTTTTCGCTGACGATCAGCCCGCACTCTTCCAGCACCTTGAGATGCTGCGCGAAGGAGGGCAGCGCCATGTCGAAAGGTTCGGCCAGGGCGCTGACCGGCACTTCGCCCGCGGCCAGCCGCGACACCACCGCACGGCGGGTTGGGTCGCTGAGCGCGTGAAAGGCAAGATCGAGTGGCGTTGAATGGTAAGGCATGTGCCTTAGTAATCGAACCGAAAACGCCGGTCAAGGAAAATAAGGTACATGCCTTAGTATTTGCCTGCAGGCCGGCAGCGGACCGGCAGCTTCAAGCTGCGGCGACAGGAGAGACGCAACGTCTGGAGCCTGGCATATCCGTCAGCAAGGCCGGCAGACCGCTCTCCAGGGACTGAACGAAAACGGCGTCCGGTGCAGGAACCGGACGCCGTGAGAGACAGCCTGGGACGATGCTGCCGTCAGAAGTCGGCCTGCATGCGGACAAAACCGCCGATGGCGTCGGCGTCGGGCATGTCGAAATTGTCGTAATAGCCAATCTCGGGCGAGACGGTCAGGCCGTCGACCACCTTCCAGGCGATGTTGGCGACGGCGGCGAAATTCTCCTGTGCGTCGTAGCCGAGCTGCAGGTTGAAGGTCGCCTTGTCGGTTAGCTTGGCCGCGCCGCCGCCCCAGACGGCCCAGCGCCCGCCCCAGACGCCGTAGAACTGGGAGTAGGGGTCGCTGTCGTCGGTCTTGGCGCCGGCCATCGCCCAGAGAGAGATTCTGTCGTTGACGGTTACGTCGAGCCTGAGCTTGCCGGCCCATTCCTCGGTGACGGAATCGTAGCCGACAACCGCGGTGATGCCGCCCCAGTCCCTGGCGTAGCCGCCGCCGAGCACGACGCGCGGCATGTAGCTGTCGATGACGTCGCCGTTCCAGCCGCCTTCGAGCGCAAGCGCCAGCGACAGCCCGTTGGAGCCGGCCCATTTGTAGCCGAGCGTGGTGGTGGTGAACGGGCCGTAGCCGACGATGGCGTCGTTGGAGACTCCGCCGGCATAATAGGTCTGGGTGATGAACAAGGAATCGTTGACGCCGGCGAAGAAACCGCCGAGCTCGATCATCGCCATCTCGATTTCGGCGCTCTGCACGGCGTCGGCGGCGTCGCGCTTGTGCTGGAAATTGATGTAGGCATAGGTCCGGAACGTGCCGAACTCGGTTTCGGCTCGCGCGTCGGCCTGCAACTGGAAACGGGCGAGTGTGTAATAGGTGTCGCGGTCGCCATCACTGTCGACATCGACGCCGAACAGCGGACCGAAGCCGGTTTCAAGGCGGAGGTAGCCGCCGACCCTGAGGCAGGTCTCGGTGCCGGGAATGTGGTAGAAGCCGGTGCCGTAAACGTCGCAGACACGGACATAGTCAACGCTTTCGGCATCGACGGCCAGTGCAGCTGACGTGCTGGAGGCAGCCAGAAGGGTGGCGCCGGCAAGCGCGGGCGCAAGTCTGTTCAATCGCATTCCAGTCCCCTCGTTTTGGTTGTCGGGCCGGCTGCAGCAGCCGGCACCGCACCTCCGGTCCTCGCCTGGTGCAACCCGAACGAAGGGTTCGACCCCCGCGACGTGGCGAGGGAGGTGCAGGGCGGGTTCGGGACGCCACCTGTTTGTCTGGGCTTATTAGGCGCGGCTTTTGTACGCTAGGTGATCGCCTGTCCGTGTGACATGCCGGGAAGGCATGAATACATGTCTAGAAGTAAGATCGGCCAGCCGGGCACAATCAGCAGGCGCGCAGAGCGTGCCATACAAGGTCAGAAGCTGGTGCTCTCCATCTCCTCGGCGTCGAGCGACGACATGCGGAAACCCTTGCCGCTCCTGAGCTCGCGCGGTGTCTGGCCGAAAGCCTTGCGGATATGGCGCGAGAAATGGAACGGGTCCTGGTAGCCGCATTCATAGGCGATCCGAGCGATCGGCGTGCCGCTGTTCATCAGCATGGCAGCGCCCTGCGAGGCCCTGACATGCCAGATGTAGCGGGCAGGGGTCAGCCCCATATGCCTGACGAACAGCAAGGTCAGGTGCTGGCGGCTGACGATGGCCGCTTCAGCGACATCGGCTACGGTGATCTGGGTCTTGAAATTGGCGTCGACAAAGGCTCTGGCGCGCTGCACGACATCGGGCAGGGCGCCGAGCTTTTCCTTGTCCTGCACGGCAAGGGTGAAGGAGCTGCAAAGCGCCTGACCGATGGTGTTGCGCACCTCGTTGACGCCGCTGCGCGATGATCCCCCAAGTTCCACGCCGAGCAGCATCAGCTGGTGGATGCGGTTGTCGAGCGGCACGATGTCGGGTCCGCTGCGCCAGGATTTCATGATCAGGCTCGAGACCGCCGACGGCGCAGTTTCGCACCAGGCGACGCGTGTGTGCCTGTCGCGTGGATAGAGGAAGGAAATCGGCGTGCGATTGAGGATCAGCGCCGCTTCGCCGGCATTGACCTCGAAGTCCCCATCATCGCTGCCGACCTTGGCCTGGCCCTCGAACACGGCAAGGATCTGCAGATAGGCGAGCTTCATCGGACCGAAGAAGCCGCCGTTTTCGTAAGTTTCCTCACCGAACGAGAAGGTCTGCCCGCCGGCGAAAACGATCGAACTCATGCAAGCCTCCCGGTCTGAAATCGCTGGCGGTGATGGCTCTCTGGCCCAAGGTTATCTGACATAGAGACATGTTTCTAGGTCTCAAAGTCATTCACGGTCAGCCCCCGCTTTCATATCGTCCGGCCAATGAACGGACCACAGAGGGCAGGAGCCACCATGGAATTCAAGGGTACCCCGTTTCACAGCCATTCGAGTGCGAACAATGCGACGCGCTGGTGGTACGCATGGGACCGCTACCTCGTGCCGGACATGTTCAGCGGCGTCGAGGAGGAGATCCGGGCGATCCGCACGACGGGCGCGATGATCGACATGTCGCCGCTGCCCAAGGCCGAGATTGCCGGCGCCGGTGCTGCTGCCTTGCTCGATCGGCTGATTACCCGCTCGGTCGCCAGCATGGAGATCGGTCATGCCATCTACACGCCGCTCTGCGCCGAGAGCGGGCACGTCGTCTCCGACGGGCTGGTGCTGCGCATCGCCGAGAATGTCTATCGCCTGTCGGGTGACTCGGCCGTCGAATGGTGCGAGCGCCATGCAAAGGGTTTCGACGTCACGATCCGCGATGTGACCGACGAGGTCGGCATCCTGTCGCTGCAGGGGCCGAATTCGACGCTGACGCTGGAAAAGGCGACCGGCGAGAGCTGGGACAAATTCCGCTTCTCCCGCATCCGCAAGGCGATCATCGGCGGTGCCGAGGTCGACGTGGTCAGGCAGGGCTTCACCGGCGAACTTGGCTACGAGATCTGGCTGAACCGCGAGGATGGCGCCGCGGTCTGGGCAGCGGTGCGCCGGGCAGGGCAGGATTTCGGCATCGTGCCGGCGGGCGAATACGCCGCCGACATCGCCCGTGTCGAGGCCGGCATCATCCTGATCCGCGCCGACTACACCGGCGCAGGCCCACAGTTGCAGTTCGCCCATGGCGTTCTCGACGGCGAGAACCTGGTCACGCCAGGCGAGCTTGGGCTTGAACGCCTCGTCGATCTCGGCAAGGCCGACTTCGTCGGCAAGGCAGCGCTTGAAGTGCAGGGGGCCAATGGTCACGCCGCCAACGGCTTTACCGGACTGGTCTTCGACACCGACGAGATCTACGCGCTCTATCGCCGCGCCAACGCCTCGCCGAATCTGTGCCCGCGTGTCCGCTGGCAGGCGATGAAGCTTGTCCACGAGGGACGCGTCGTCGGCCGCGCCACCAGCGTCACCTGGAGCCCGACGGTTGGCGCCATCATCGGCTTTGCCTGCCTCGGCGCGGAGCTGATCGAGGTCGGGCGCAACGACATCCAGGTTGAATGGACCGACGAGACCGGGCGCGTGCTCGGGCTGGTGTCGACCCGCCAGGTGGCCACGCCGTTCACCGCGCTGAAGCGCTCCGCCTGAGCCTGCACAGTTCGGCCGGAGCCCAGAACGGGCCCGGCCGCGAACGACAAAGGGAGGAACCTTGGAAATGTCTATGCTTCGCAAAGCAACAATTGCGGCGGTCACTGCGGTCTGCGCCATCGCAACCGGCCCGGCCTTCGCCGATGAGCCGACAAAGGTGAAGATCGCGCTGGTGCTGACCGGCGGCGTCGAGTCGTCGTGGCAGAGCAGCCTGATCGCGGCGCTCGAACGGGTGAAGGCCGCACGGCCGCACGGCCTCGACGTTGAATGGACCGTCGGCGACCCGGTGTTCGACGACGACGCCGCAGAAGCGATGCGCATCTATGCCGAGTCCGGCGACTACCAGATCATCTGGGGACACGGGCCCTATTCGGATCAGGTCGCCAAGGTGAAGGACGAATTCCCCGACATGGCTTTCGCCGTCGTCGGCTCGGGCAACCAGCCTCTGGGCGGCAACCAGTACTGGATCTACAAGCGTGTCCACGAGGCATCCTACCTCGGCGGCATGCTTGCCGGCGGCATGAGCAAGTCGGGATCGCTCGGGGTGGTCGGTACTTTCCCCGGCGACGACATCAATGACGAGATCAATGCGTTCTTTGCCGGTGCGCGGCAGATGCACGCCGACATCAAGCAGCGCGTCGCTTTCGTCGAGTCCTGGTACGACCCTGGCAAGGCGGCCGAATACACCAATGCCCAGGTGGCGACCGGCGTCGACGGCATCCTCCAGCTCACCGGCAATTTCGAAGCCTGCAAGCTCAACAAGATCTATTGCTTCGGCAGCAAGGCCGACGAGAACTACTTCGCGCCTGAGAACGTGATGACCAGCGCGGTGGCCCTCTGGGATCCCGACATCAACTGGGTGATCGACGAATGGTGGAACCACGCCACCATGGGCGCGCCCTACAAGGGCAATGCCGAGCCGCGCTGGTTTTCCATGGCCGAAGGCGGCGTGACGCTTGCGCCCTACCACGCGCTCGACGCCAAGGTGCCGGCCGAGGTCAAGGCGAAGGTTGCCGAAACCGAGAAATCCATTCGCGACGGCATCTTCAAGGTGCCGCTCGATACTGCCTTGCCGGTTTCGCAATAGGCGGACCTGGGGCGCCCCGCCGGTGAGGAGACCGGCGGGGCGCGACGAACTGCACTGATGCGCCGGAGGAGTTCTAGGCAAATGACTGTTGCGTTGCAGGCCAGCGGATTGAGCAAGAGATATGGCGACGTCGTTGCGCTGGACGACGTGTCGCTCGACATACATGCCGGCGAGATCCATTGCCTGTTCGGCGAGAACGGCGCCGGCAAATCCACGCTGTCCGGTTGCCTTTACGGCTATGTCCAGCCCGATAGCGGCGCGCTCGCCATCGACGGCAGGCCGATGCGGCTGCGTTCGCCGGCCGAAGCGCTGCGCCTCGGCATCGGCATGATCCACCAGCATTTCAAGCTCGTTGGACGGCTGAGCGTCATCGAAAACATTCTGGTTGGTGCCGGCGGCCGGGGGCTGTTCCTGGACACCAGGGCAGCGCGGCGGCGGCTGGCAGCTTTGTGCGCCGACTACGGCGTCGCGCTTTCTCCTGACGCCATCGTCGAGGAACTGCCGGTCGGCCTGCAGCAGTGGGTCGAGATCATCAAGGTTCTGTTCCTGGGCGTGCGGGTCCTGATCCTCGACGAACCGACGGCGGTTCTGACGCCACAGGAATCCGACCGCCTGATGGCGGCACTGGAGCGCATGCGCGACGCCGGCATGGCGATCGTGCTGATCTCCCACAAGCTGCGCGAGGTGATGCGTTCGGACCGTGTCACCGTCCTGCGCGCCGGCAAGCTGGTCGCATCCCTCAAGACCGCCGAGACATCTCCTGAAGAACTTTCGGTGCTGATGGTCGGACGCAAGGTTTCGCCGTCCTACGACCACAACAGGGAGACGCCGGGCGAGATCGTGCTCGATCTGAGCGACGTCTACGTCAATGGCGAGCGCGGCCACCGCGTCCTCGACGGATTGAGCATCCAGGTGCGCGCGCACGAGATCGTCGGCCTCGCCGGTGTTGCCGGCAACGGCCAGCGCGAGCTGTTCGAGACCATCATGAGGGTGCGTCCGCTCGAGGCCGGGCGCATCAGCATCGACGGCAAGGACGTAACTGCGGGATCGACAAGGGACGTCATCGATCTCGGTGTCGGCCATATTCCTGACGACCGCTATCTGCAGGGGCTGATCGGCAGCTTCACCATCGCCGACAACATCGTGCTCGGCAGGCACCACGACTGCGCCTTTCGCAAGGGGCCGTTCCTCGACCGCAAGGCGATCAGTTCCTTTGCCGCCGACAGCATGTCCGAGTACCGCGTCGCGGCGAGGGACAGCGGCACTCGTGTCGACCGCCTGTCCGGCGGCAATGCGCAGAAGGTGATCCTGGCGCGCGAGCTGCAGCGCAGCACGTCGCTGCTGCTTGCCAACCAGCCGACGCGCGGCCTCGACATCGGCGTCATCGACTATGTCTACCGCCAGCTTCTGGCCAAGAAGGCCGAGGGGTTCGGCATCCTCCTGGCTTCGGAAGAGCTCGACGACCTGATGACCCTCTGCGACCGCATCGCCGTGATCCACCGCGGCAAGATCGTCGGCGTGGTCGACCCTTCAGGCACCACTCCGCAGCATCTCGGCCTGATGATGGCCGGCCAGGCAGTTTCGGGAGGAGACGCCCATGCACATTAAGCTCGAACAACGCCATGGTTCCAGCCTGCTCTGGCAGGGCGCTTCGTATGGCCTGGCGATACTGGCGGGTTTCGTCGCCACCGCAATGTTGCTGAAACTGTCCTCGGCCGACGTGACGACCGCCTTCGAGGCGCTTTTTCGCGGCGCCCTTGGCAGCCAGCGCGCCATGCTGCGCACGCTCGTCGCCGCCACGCCGCTGATCCTCACCGGGCTCGCCGCTGTCGTCGTCTTCCGCGCCCGGATCTGGAGCATCGGCCAGGAAGGCCAGGTCTATGCCGGCGCGATGGGGGCCTATTGGGTCGCGTCGTCGCTGGCCGATGCGCCGCTTGTTGTCGTCGGGCCGCTGGCGATTGCCGGCGCCATGCTCGGCGGCGCGACGATGTCCGGCATCGCAGCGCTTCTGCGCAACCGCTACGAGGTCAACGAGATTTTCTCGACGGTGATGCTGAACTACATCATCGTCTATCTGCTGTCCTTTCTGCTGTCGGGCGGACCATGGACGGAAGCGGGCACCACGGTCGCCTACCACCAGACGCCGCTGCTGGCGCAGACGGCCTGGCTGCCGCATCTGGCCGGACCATTGCATGCCGGCATCCTGATTGCGCTTCTGGCTGCGATTGCCGTCCATCTCCTGCTCGAACGCACGTCATCGGGATATGACATGCGGGCGCTCGGCGCCAACCAGACCGCCTTGCGCTTCATGGGCATGGATGTGCCGCGCATCGTGCTGGTCACCATGCTGTTGTCCGGTGCGCTTGCCGGGCTTGCGGGTGGCGTGGAGCTGCTCGGCGTCCAGCATCGGCTGAAGGCCGACTATCTCTTCGGCCTCGGCTATGGCGGCATCATCGTTGCCATGGTCGGCGGCCTGCGGCCGGCCGGAACCGTGGCGGTCGCCATCCTGTTCGGCGGCCTGTCCTCGGGCGCCGTCGACATGCGCATCCAGAGCGGCGTCCCGGATTCCCTGATCCAGGCGATGCAGGGCACCATCCTTCTCTTCGTCCTTTGCGGCACGGCACTGGCCCGCTACCGCCTCACATGGAGCTCGGCCAAATGAGCGGACTGTTTCAGGAAGCCATCTTCGTCAGCCTGCTCGCGGCGACCATCCGCATCGCCACGCCGCTGCTGTTGTCGGCCATGGGCGAGCTGGTCACCCAGCGCGCCGGCATCTGGAACGTCGGCGTCGAGGGCACCATGCTGACCGGTGCCTTCATCGCCTACATCGCCTACGCCGTCAGCGGCGATCACCTCACCGCATTCGCATTGGCGATCTCAGCTGCCATGGTGCTGGGGGCCATCACCGCTTTCCTCAGTGTCACGCTCCGGGTCGATCATTTCATCACCGGGCTGGGCATCAACCTGCTCGCCAGCGGGCTCACCCTGTTCTGGTTCCGCAGCTTCGTGAAGGGCAAGGCGCAGCCGACCTTCGACAGCATCGGCACCGTGCCGATTCCCTATCTCTCGGATATCCCCGTCATCGGCTCCGTGCTGTTCGACCAGCGCCTTCTGACCTACGCCGCCTTCGCGCTGGTGCCCGTCGTCTGGGCATTCCTGTACCGTACCAGGACCGGGCTTGAACTCCGGGCGCTGGGCGAGAACCCGGCGGCACTCGACACGATGGGGCTCAACGTCGTGGCCCGGCAATATGCCGCGACCATCTTCGGCAGTGCCTTGACCGGCCTTGGCGGCGCATTCCTGATGCTCGGCTTTTCCGACCGTTTCGTTCCCGAGCTTTCCGCCGGCCGTGGCTGGCTCGTCGTCGTCGCGCTGATCGCCGGCAACTGGCATCCGCTTCGGGTAACATCAGCCGTGCTTGCCTTCTCCTTCCTGGAGTCCGTGGCGACCCACAGCCAGGCGATCGGTGCGGCGGTTCCCTACCAGTTGCTGCTGGCGCTGCCCTACGTCATCTCCATCGCCATCATCGTCATGGCCAGGGGAAAGAGCCGACAGCCGGCAGCACTTGGCGAAAGCTACAGCAGGTCATGAGCAACACCTCCGACATGGCCGGCGAGATGTGGACGGGCGTTGCGCCGGCCCGGCCGAAATGCGCCTACGACTTCTCCCCGCCCTGATCCCGGGCTGAACCTCCTGCGCCTTCACAGTCCCCGCCGCGGCCCCCAAGCCGGCGCTTGCTCCCTCTTTGCCCGGAGATCCGAAATGCCCGAACCCAAGCATCGCCTTTCACCCGAGAATTCGCCGAACCTTGTCGCCGAGGGCGTGTCACTCGAGCTGGCGCCGGCGCAGGCCGCGGGATTCCTGCCGCTCGAAACGGCTTTTCCCGAGGGCTCACGTGTCTTCCTGACCCATCTCGAAGGCAAGCCTCTGGCCTTGCAGGTCGAGGCGGCGAGGCAGCTCAGGCAGGCAGGTTTCGTGCCCGTGCCGCATTTCGGGGCGAGGCATTTCGCGTCACCGAAGGAGTTCGTCGACCTCGTCGGCGCCCATAGCCGCAACGGCGTCACCGAGGCCTTGTTTGTCGGCGGCAACCCGCTTGCCGCCAACGGGCCGCTTGAGGATGCTGCCGACCTGCTTGCCCATCCCGTCATCGCCGACAGCACGATCCGGACGGCCTTCATCGGCGGTTACCCTGAGGGCCATCCCGCAATCGGCCGGAGCGCGCTCGCCCATGCGCTGCTGCGCAAGATCGCCATCTGCCATGACCGCGACCTTGCTCCGCGCATCGTCTCGCAATTCGCCTTCGACGGGGCGATGATGGCGGCCTGGACAAACGATCTGCATCGCGCCTACCCGGGCATTCCGGTCCATCTCGGAGTGGCCGGCGTCACGTCGCTGACCAAGCTGATCAAGTTCGCCATGATGTGCGGTGTCGGGCCATCGCTGGCAGCTCTTCGCCGCTCCGGCGTCGGGCTGTTCAACGTACTTGCCGACAAGGACCCCGGCGACCTAATCGAGGCCATCGAGGCTGGCCTGGCATCAAACTGCGGTGCGCAGACCTTCCTGCACATCTTTCCCTTCGGCGGGTGGGAGAAATCGCTGTCGTGGCTTGAGGAGTTTCGACGCCGGCGGGCGAACTGACGAAGCAAGAGAGGGGCAGCCAGGAGGAGCAAGCGATGAACGCGCCCTGCAAGCAAACGGATTTCAGGCCGGCGAGCAGCCCACTCTCCGGTCTCGTGCCTGAGCCAGGCGATGGGGTCGACATGGAAATCCTGCTGTTGGTCGGGTTCTCGCAATTGTCGCTCGCAGCGCTGACCGAACCGCTCAATCTCGCCAACAGCTTGTCCGGCAGGTCGCCGTTCACGTGGCGGCTTACAAGTCTCGATGGCTTGCCGGTGGTGAGTGCCAGCGGCATTTCAATTGGTGTTCAAGGATGCTTCGACGGGGTCGCCGTCCAGTCTGATCGGCCGCCGGCGCTGCTGATTTGCGCCGGGCAGGAGGTGGAGGGGCAGGGCGGTCCACATCTGAGGAGCATGCTGCGCCATGCCGCCAGGCGTCGGGTGCCCGTCTATGCCATGGGCACCGCCAGTTGGCTGCTGGCCGATGCCGGGCTGCTCGGTGACAAGCGCTGTACCATCCACTGGAACAAGATGGCGGCTTTCGCCGAGCGCTTCCACGACATCGAAATCGATGACGCCCTGTTCATACGCGATCGCCAGGTCGTCACCTGTGCCGGCGATTTCGCTGCCTTCGACCTGGCGATCGATCTCATCCAGCAACATTGCGGCATCGAGATTGCCCGAACCATCTGCCAGCACCTGACCGCCGACCGCTGGCGCGACGGCGCAAGCTGTCAGTCGGCCCCGCCGGGCCTCCGCCATGGCGCCACCGGACGCAAGCTGCTCCAGATCATCCAGCTGATGGAGCGCAACATCGAGGATCCACTGCCGCTGATCGACATCGCCCGCTGGGCGTCATTGTCACGCCGCCAGGTCGAGCGCCTGTTCGAGAGACTGCTGTCGACGACGCCGCGCCAATACTACATCAAGCTGCGCCTCGGGCGGGCCCGGCAGCTGTTGGAGCTCACCGAAATGCCGGTGACCGAAATTGCCATTGCCTGTGGCTTTGCCTCGCCGTCCTACTTCTCGAAGAGCTTCAAGGAGCATTTTGGCAGCCTTCCCAGCCAACTCAGAAGCTAGCCGTTCCTATCTCGCGACCAGTCGGGCTGCCGCCAGATCCGGACTGCGGCCGGACATCGCCAGGCAGGCCCGCCTGCGCCGGCCGTGATCCGGGTCCGTCGGTCTTTCCCGCGCTCCAGATGACGTCCACCACGGGAAGTCATCGCCTGGCTGGACCTGTTTGCCCGGTGGCCGGCGCCGGCGCGGCGGTCGGTTAGACCTCCCGTGCACCCGTGGGGTCGCTCGGGTCCTCGATTGGCGTCATCGTCGCTGACGCCTCGGGCTGCAGCACCGTCTTGTCTGAAAGCGCCATGCCATAGGCCGTGTCGCCGGCGCCTTCGGCGACGTCGCTTGCCATGCGGTAGCCCTTGTTTTCGCGCACCTGGCGCGGCGACAGGCCGAACTGTTCGGATATCTGCCTGGAGAAGTGGAACGGGTTCTTGTAGCCGCACTGATAGGCGATGTCGGAGATCGGCAGGCCGGTCTGCAGCAGCAGGAAGTGGCCGCGCGAGGCCCTGACCTGCCAGAGATAGCGCACCGGCGTGACGCCGATATGCTTGCGGAACGACGAAACCAGATGCTGCGGCGTGACGCCGACGAGCGCGGCGAGGCGGTCGACCGTGATCTCCTTCTCGTAGTTCTCGTCGATATAGAAGCGGGCGCGCAGAACCGAACGCGGCGTCTGCCGCTCCTGCTCGGACATCTGCGCTTCATGGAAATAGGCAAGAAAGATCGACTCTCCCAGCGCATTGCGCAACTGGTTGAGGTTGGAGCTCGAGCCGGCACCGAGCTCCACCCCGAGCCGCTGGATGCTCTCGATGCGCTGTGGCAGGGGAATACGGGTCGGCAGCGAACGCAGCCGCGAGGCAAGCGCCTCGCTGACGTCGCCGGCATAGCCCTCGCACCAGCTCACCCTGGTGTGCCGCCCCTCGCTATATTCCATGGACAGGCCGCGTTCGTTGCGGAAGAAGCCGCAGCTTCTTGCACCCAGCACCGTCTCCTCGTCGTCGCAGATGACCTTTGCCTTGCCTTCATGGATGATCAGCAAGGTCACATAACGCTCCTTGAGCGGGCCATAGACGCCGCCTGCCGGATATATAGCCTCACCGAAGGCGAAGCCTCTTCCATTGTCGATGAATGCGCGCATAGCCAAGGCCTCGCTTGCCGTGCCATGCGTTTTCCTAACACGGCTCAATGCGTCGTCAAAGATAAGAAGAATGTGGCCTTAACGTCAGATATGTTTTCGGCCGACGCAGGCATTCCGTGAAAACAGGGGCTGCGGAATACTCCAGACATCAACGGGCGAGCCGGTCACGCCGCCTGGACATGCCAGCAAGACGCATCCTCTGGAGGAAAACGTGTTTCTGCCCGCCGACCATTCCAAGACGAGAGACGAGCTGCCGCGTGGCTGCACATTTGCCGCCAGCGACTGGCATATCCTTGCCTCGTTCTGGCATCCGATCGCCTTCGTTCACGACATCGCCGACAAGCCGGTGCGGGCAAAGCTGCTCGACGTCGACCTTGTGATCTACAAGACATCCGCCGGAATCACTGTGGCGCGCGATCTGTGCCCGCATCGCGGCACCCGCATCAGCGCCGGCTGGATGGCTGACGACCAGATCGTCTGTCCGATGCACGGGCTGCATTTCGGTCATGACGGCGCCTGTTCGAAGATCCCGTCGATCGCCAATTCCGAAGGGCGCATACCTCCCAAGCTGCGCCTCGAAACCTACGCCTCGGTCGAGCGCTACGGCATCGTCTGGACCTGCCTGAAGGGTGAGGCGATCTGGCGGCTGCCGGAGTGGGACGGCATTTCCAACCCGGCCCTGCGCAAGGTTTATGTGCCCGAAGGCACCTGGTATGCGGCAGCAAGCCGGCATGTCGAGAACTTCAACGACGTTGCCCATTTTCCCTGGGTTCACACCCAGAGCTTCGGCGGCAGCACGGCCGATCCGATCCCGCCTTACGACGTCGAGCAGACGGACTATGGCCTGCGCTTCGAGCTGCCTTATCATGAAGGCTTCAACCGCTTCGACGACGGCGTCGAAGGCGACGAGCGCGACGTGGTCTACACCTACGAGCTGACCTATCCGTTCTCCACCCTGATCAAGATCGATCCGCAGGGCTCCGACTACGTCGTCTATTTCGCCGACACCGTCTGCCCGGTCTCGGCGCGCGAGACGCGCATCTTCCAACTGATGACCGACACCTCGGGCAATCCCGACACCGACTACTGGGTCAAGGATGCGCTGCTGATCAACGACGAGGACAAGCCGATGGTCGAGGAGCAGCATCCCGAGGAGCTGCCGCTCGATCTGACCGAGGAGATCCATGTGCCGTCGGATCGCATGTCGCTCGAATATCGCCGCGGGCTGGTCCGCAGATTTGGCCTCGGTGCGCCGATCGCGAGTTGATCTCGGAACAATGTCGCAACCGCAGATATCAGGAATATCGATGCCGATCCGTCTCGCAACCCGCTTCCACCGCTACACCGGGCTTGGCACCCGGGCGGGACAGGATGACGGCCGGACAGCCCGGCAAGAGAGGAGGGCGTCTTGACCATGGCGTTTCCAAGAAACGGGCTTACATCAGCAGCGCCGGCCGACACCAGGCTGAAGCTTAAGATCGCGCGCAAGTGGACTTCTGCCGAGGGCATCGTCGCAATCGATCTCACGGCCTCCGATGGCGCGCCCCTGCCGGCCTTTACGGCAGGGTCTCACATCGATCTGTTCCTGCCCGGTGGCTTCACGCGTCAATATTCGCTTCGCAACGATCCGCGCGAGCGTCACCGCTATGCGATCGGCGTGCTGCGCGAGCCAGGTGGTCGCGGCGGTTCGGCCTATGTCCACGACAGGCTGAACGTCGGCGACCTTATCGACACGAGCAGGCCGCGCAACGCCTTCGAGCTCGATGAAACCGCGCCGTTTTCGCTGCTGCTGGCCGGCGGCATCGGCGTCACGCCGATCCTGGCCATGGCTTATCGGCTATCGTCGCTGGGGCGGGATTTCGAGTTCCATTATTGCGCCCGCAGCGCCGACCGGCTCGCCTTTCGCGATGAGATCGAGGCCTCGGCTTTTGCCGGCAAGGTCAGGTTCCATCTCGACGATGGCCCCGAGGTGCAGCGGCTGAGCCTGGACAGGTTGTTGGCCTATCGGCCTGCGGGTGCGCATCTCTACGCCTGCGGTCCATCGGGGTTTCTCGACGCCGTGGTCTCCAGGGCCAAGCCAGGCTGGCCGGCGGATGCCGTGCATCGCGAGTATTTCGCCAACGCGGCACCAAAGGCGCAATCCGACCAGCCGTTCAGGATCACGCTGGCGAGCACCGGCCGCAGCTTCGACGTCGCCTCTGGGCGCAGCATCGTCGAGGTGCTGGCCGACAACGGCATCGACATTCCGGTGTCGTGTGAACAGGGCATCTGCGGCACCTGCGTGACGCGGGTGGTGTCGGGCGAGCCCGACCATCGCGATCTCGTTCTGACCGACAGGCAGCGTGCCGACCACATGACGCTGTGCTGCTCGCGCGCCCTGAGCGCCGAGCTGATCCTCGATCTCTAGGCCGGAAGGACGTTTTCCATGCGGCACTGAATGTCGACCAGGCAGCGAAGCGCGAGGGCTGTTGGCCCGAAAAGGAAAAGCCACCGAGGAAAAGATGATGCAACTGGAACAATTCGTGCGGACCCTGCCCAAGGCGGAGCTTCATCTGCATCTTGCCGGTGCGGTCAACGCCCGGACCTTCCTCAAGCTGGCGCACAAGAACAATGTTGCGCTGCCTGATTTCGACGAGGTCGAGGACCTCTACCGCTACGACAATCTTGTCGATTTCCTCGACGTCTATGATCTCGTCGCGCGCTCCGTCGTCGACGCAGACGATTTCCACCTGATTGCCTATGAGGCGCTGGAACATGTCGCCAAAGCCGGCGGCCGCTACACCGAATTCTTCTTCAGCCCGCAGGTGCATCAGGATGCCGGCATCAGCTACCAGACCATGTTTTCCGGCATCCTCCAGGCGATGGACGACGCCGAGCGCGACTTCGGCCTGGTGTCGCGGCTCATTCCGGCGATCAATCGCGAGCTGAGCCTCGATCGCAGCCTCGAATTCCTCGAGCTGATTTTGCCGTTCCGCTCCGACAAGGTCATCGGCATCGGCCTCGACTATGACGAGGAGCCGTTTCCGCCGGCGCCGTTCAAACCGGTCTACGACAAGGCGAAGAAGGCGGGCATGCGGCTGACCGCCCATGCCGGCGAGGGCGGCCCTGCGGCCAATGTGCGTGACGCGCTCGACTTGCTCGGCGTCGAGCGCATCGACCATGGCTACCGCGTCATGGAAGATCCCGATCTCGTCGCGCGCTGCATCGCCGAGGACATCGCCTTCACCGTCTGCCCGAGCTCGACAGTCATCCTCACACATTGGCGCGACCTTACCGCCGCCGACCACCCGATCCGCACCATGCTCGATGCCGGTCTCAAGCTGGTGGTCGATACCGACGACCCGCCCATGCTGCAGACCGACCTTGCCAAGGAATACCGGCTGCTTGCCGAAACCATGTCGCTCGACCGGGCGAGCCTTGCCGCGCTGGCGCTGAATTCTCTCGATGCGGCCTGGCTCGACGACAGCACCAGGCGCGCCTGGCGGGCCGAGTGGACCAGGGATATCGACCTGTTGATGGCCGAGCCGGAGGAGGCGCACGTCACCAATTGAGACCAGGCCGGCTCGAGGAGGAGGCGGCCCAACCAACAAGAACAGACGGGATAGAACCCGGACAATAACACCAGAGGGAAAGGTACGATCCTATGTTGAAACATCTCGCGAGAAGGCTGGCGATCTTGGCGATGCTTGCCATATCAGCCATGACAGGCAGTCCCGAGCGCGCAGCGGCAGCCGACCCTGACAAGCTCAACATCGCCGTCATCCTGTCGGCCGGCATCGAGAGTGCCTGGGACGGCACGTTGATCGAGGCGCTAGAACGCGCAAAAGTGGCCAAGCCGCACGGGCTCGACATCACCTGGAAATACACCGACCCGCTGTGGGGCGACGATGCCGGCGATGCCATGCGGCTTTTTGCCGAAAGTGGCGAATATGACGTCATCTGGGCCCACAGCACCTATTCCGACCAGGTCAAGAAGCTGCGGGAAGAGTTTCCCGACATTCTCTTCGTCGTCGTCGGCTCGGGCAATGAAGGGCTCGGCGGCAATCAGTACTGGGTCTACAAGCGTGTCCACGAGCCGGCCTATCTGCTTGGATATGCCGCTGGAAAGCTGACCAAGTCGAACAGGCTGGGCGCCGTCGGAACCTTCCCGGCCGATGACGTCAACGACGAGATCAATGCCTTCTTCGCTGGTGCCAAGGCGGCAAACCCAGCCGTCGAGCGCACCGTCGCCTTCATCGAATCCTGGTACGACCCGGCCAAGGCAGGTGAATACACCAAGGCGCAGATCGCCACGGGCGCCGACCTGATCTTCCAGCTCACCGGCAATTTCAAGCCGTGCGAGGAAGCCAAGATCCTGTGCTTCGGCAATTTCCAGGACCAGAAATTGTTCTCGCCGTCGACCGTGCTGTCCAGCGCCGTGGCGCAGTGGGATCCCGATGTCAGCTGGATCGTCGACGAATGGTGGGCGCACAAGGCGGAAGGAAAGTCTTATCAGGGCAACACAGACAAGCGCTGGTTCGCCATGAAGGACGGCGGCTCGGCCGTCGTGCCCAACGCCGACTTGCAAGCCAACGTGCCCGCCGCGGTCCAGACCGACCTCGACGCGCTCAAGGCCAGGATCATGGCCGGCAGTTTCGAGGTGCCTGTCGACGTCTCCGATCCGAAGGCCAAGTAAGTCCATTGCAAGCCCGGCCGCGACGGGCGCTTCCGCCTGCCGCGGCCCTCGCTCACTCGAAATTGGGTGCCTCCCATGTCCACTGCCTTGCGTGTCGAAGGCCTGACCAAGCGGTTCGCCGGGGTCACCGCCAACGACGATGTCGACTTCGACCTGCGCCGCGGCGAGATCCATTGCCTGTTCGGCGAGAATGGCGCCGGCAAGTCGACGCTTTCGTCCTGCATCTTCGGCTTCTACCGACCTGACAAGGGCGAGATCCTGCTGCGCGATCAGCCTGTGCAGATTGCCTCGCCGATGGACGCCATCCGTCACGGCATCGGCATGGTGCACCAGCATTTCGTGCTCGTTCCCGAATTCACCGTGCTCGAAAACATCATCGTCGGCACGCAGCGCTCGGGCTGGCGGCTGAACGCCGCCGAGGCGCGCCAGAAGCTGAGGGGCATCTGCGACGGCTACGGCATCGATCTCGACCTCGACGCCTATGTCTGGGAGCTGCCTGTCGGGCGCCAGCAATGGGTCGAAATCCTGAAGGCCCTGTATCTCGATGCGCAGATCCTGATCCTCGACGAACCCACGGCGGTGCTGACGCCGGGCGAGTCGAAGGTGCTGTTCGACATCGTCCGCAAGATGTGCGCCCGCGGCATGTCGATCATCCTGATCACCCACAAGCTGGTCGAGGTGATGCAGTCGGACCGGGTCACGGTGCTGCGCAAGGGCAGGGTGGTGGCGACGCTCGACACGCCCGCCACCACGCCCGACGAGCTGGCCAGGCTGATGGTCGGCCGCGACGTCTCCTTCACTGTCACCAAGCCCGAACTGGCTCCCGGCGAAACCATCCTCGCCGTTGAGGGCCTGTCGGCGCGCGGCTTCTGGGGCGATGCGGTGCTGAAGGACGTCTCCTTCTCGGTCGCGCAGCATGAGATTCTCGGCATTGCCGGTGTTGCCGGCAACGGCCAGAAGGAACTGTTCGAGGTGCTTTGCGGCGTGCGCAGGCCCGCCGCCGGTTCGATCCGCTTCAAGGGCGAGGAGGTGGCCGGCATGTCGCCGCGGGCGATGATGGACCGCGGCGTCGGCCACATTCCCGACGACCGTTTCCGCGAAGGACTGGTTCCCGAGTTCAGCGTCGCCGAGAACGTCGTGCTCGGCTGGCAGCGCAGCCCGAAATACTGCAACGGCCCGCTGATGGACCGCGAGGCGATCACCGGCCTGGCGCGGGAGATGATCGGCGAATACCAGATCACCACGCGCGACGAGCATGTGTCGGCCGGAAAACTCTCAGGCGGCAACGCCCAGAAGATCATCATCGCCCGCGAGTTCCTGCATGCCTCGGGCCTGGTGCTCGCCAACCAGCCGACGCGCGGCCTCGACGTCGGCGTCATCGAATATGTGCAGACGCAACTCCTGAAGAAGCGCGCCGAGGGCTTTGCCATCGTGCTGGCCTCGGAGGAGCTCAGCGATCTGTTCAGCCTCGCCGACCGCATCGCGGTGATGTTCAAGGGCGAGATCATGGGCATCGTCGACCCCAGGAAGGTCACGGTCGCCGAGGTCGGCGTGATGATGGCCGGCCGCCGTGGGGACATTGCGGCCAGCAAGGAAAGGGTTTCGGCATGATCGTCTTCGAACGCAGGATGGAGGCGAATGCGCTCTGGACGCTGTCGTCCTTCATCATGGCCATTGTCGCCGGCCTGGCGGCTTCGGCCGTATTGATCGCGTCGACGGGCGCCAATGTGCCTGATGTCTTCGGCGCATTGCTGCAAGGCTCTGTCGGCTCGCCCAAGGCGCTGGCAACGACGCTGGTCAAGGCAACACCGCTGATCCTGACAGGCCTTGCGACTGTCATCGCCTTCCGCGCCCAGATCTGGAGCATTGGCCAGGAAGGGCAGGTCTTTGCCGGGGCGATGGGCGGCTATCTCGGCGCGCAATTGCTTGCCGGCCTGCCGCCGCTGCTGTTTTTCCCCGGCGTGCTCGCACTTGGCATGGCGGCCGGCATGGGGCTCGGCTGGATCGCTGCGGTGCTGCGCAACCGCTTTGCCGTCAACGAGATCATCTCGACGGTCATGCTCAATTATCTCGTCGTCTACCTGCTGTCATGGCTGCTGCAGGGCGGCCCCTGGGGCGAGACGGGCGGCACGATCTCCTACCACCAGTCGCCGATGCTGCCGGATACGGCCTTCCTGCCAGCGCTGTTCGGCAGCAGCCGACTGCATGCCGGGGTGCTTTTGCCCTTCCTCGCTGCCGCCATCTGCGCGCTGGTCATGTCGCGCACGCCTTTGGGCTATGAGATCCGCGGCCTGGGCTACAATCCCGAGGCCTTGCGCCACAAGGGCGTCAACATCGCCCGAACGGTGAGCGTGATCATGATGGCGAGTGCAGCACTTGCCGCCCTTGCCGGCGCCATCGAGCTTTTCGGCGTTTCTCACCGCCTGCGCGCCGACAATCTCATCGGCCTTGGTTATGCCGGCATCATCGTCGGCATGATCGGCGGCCTGAGCCCGATCGGAACCGTCTTTGCCGGGCTGTTCTTCGGCGGCCTGGCGAGCGGCGCCGTCTATATGCGGGTGCTCGGCGACGTGCCGGCTTCGCTGGTCCCGGCAATGCAAGGCATCACCTTGTTCTTCTTCCTCTGCGCCGGTGTGCTGGCGCGTTATCGCATCGTCATGAAGGTTGCCGTCCAATGAGCCAGCTGTTCCAGGAAGCGATCATCATCAGCATCCTCGCCTCGACCATCCGTATCATGACGCCTTTGCTGTTTTCGGCGATGGGCGAGCTGATCACCCAGCGCGCCGGCATCTGGAACATGGGCGTCGAGGGCACGATGCTGACGGGCGCCTTTGCCGCCTATCTGGTGGCCACGCTGACCGGTTCGTTATGGCTGGCGGTACTTGCGGCAATCGTTGCCGGCGCCTTGATGGGCCTCGTCATCGCCTTCATGACCGCGACCCTGCGCGTCGACCATTTCATCGCCGGTCTCGGCCTCAACCTTCTGGCCGGTGGGCTCACGCTCTACTGGTTCCAGAGTTACATCCAGGGCCGCGCCCAGCCGATCTTTTCGGGCTTCCAGGACGTCGACATCCCGCTTCTGTCCGACATTCCCGTCATCGGCCCGGTGCTGTTTTCGCAGCGGGCGCTCACCTATGTCGCCCTGCTGGTCGTACCGGTGGTCTGGTTCCTGCTCTATCGCAGCCGCTACGGCCTCGAACTGCGCTGCCTCGGCGAAAATCCCAAGGCGCTCGACGTCAAGGGCCTAAGCGTTTCGGCCCGGCAATATCTGGCCGTCATGCTGGGAAGTGCGATGACCGGGCTGGGCGGCGGCTTCCTCATGCTCGGCTTTTCCGACCGCTTCCTGGCCGATTTCACCGCCGGTCGCGGCTGGATCGTCATCGTCGCGCTCATCGCCGGCAATTGGCGGCCAAGGGGCGTTCTGATCGCGGTGACGGCTTTCGCTTTCCTGGAGTCGCTCGCCACCCACCTGCAGGTGGTCGGCGCCCAGGTTCCGCACCAGCTGCTGCTCGCGCTGCCCTATCTCGCCTCGATCGGCCTCTTGATGGGCCTGCGCTTCCGCTCGGGCCAGCCGGCGAGGCTCGGCATCCCCTACGCCAGGGAATGACCCGAGGGTTGTCGCTTCCACCGGCATCTTCAACAGGCGACATGCGGCCGGCATGTCGCCTGTTTCGTTATGATGGTCAGAACGCCGTATTGCCCGGGTTCTCCAGCACGTCGCTGGGAGCGCGATAGCCTTTGTTCGCGCGGATTTCGGTCGGCGTCATCGCAAAATTCTGCCTGATATGACGCGAGAAATGAAACGGGTTCTTGTAGCCGCACTGATAGGCGATCTCGGAAACCGACAGGCCGCTTTGCAGCAGCAGGGCCCGGCCGCGATTGGCCCGCATCTGCCAGAGATAGCGCATCGGCGTGACGCCAAGGTGCTTGCGGAACGATGAGATCAGCTGTTGCGGCGACAGGTTGGCGATGGCCGCGAGCGCGCCGCCGGTGATGTCCTTGTCTATGTTTTCATCCATGTGTCGCTTCACCCTGAGGATCTGCCTGGGAACGAAGCGGTCGCGTTCGCTGAGCCGCGCCTCATGGAAGAAGGCGGTGTAGAGCGCGTAGCCAACGGCATTGCGCACGTCGTTGAGGCCGGTGCTCGAGGAAAAGCCGAGCTCGACGCCGATGCGCAGCAAAGCGGCCAGTCTTTCGGTCAGAGCGACGACAGGCGAGGCGCCGGCGAGCGGCGAGGGCCCGCTTGCCCAGATCTTGCCGGGTACGCCTTCGCACCATCCCACCCGGTGCAGGATGTCGCGTTCCATCTCGATCAGGAACAGGCGGTCATTCTTGAAGAAGGCGGCTTGGCCACCCGCAAGGGTCGTTTTCTCGTCGTCGCAGGTGACCCTGATCAACCCCTCATGGACGAAGATCAGGCTGACATACTGCCTCGACAAAGGTCCATAGACGCCGCCGCGGGAATAGGTCGCCTCGCCGAAGGCGAAACCGTGGCCGACGTCGACGATGGAGTCCATGCCAGCACACCCTCTGCTTTGTTCAGGTAAAGCATAGTAAGATCGCTGTTGGATAAATTCCATCCCGGCTTTAATCAGGGATATGCATTGCCGTTGGCGCGGTATTCTCTCCGCGCCCCGCTGGCTGCACAGTCAAGACACTCACGTCAGGAGGAGAAAGACAGTGCAGGACAAGGCTGAACTGGCAGGCAACGGCACACCGTTCCATGCTGCGACGAGCGCCGAGATGCGGACCACCTGGTGGTATCAGTGGGACAAATACATCGTCCCCGACGTCTATACGAGCATGCCGCAGGAACTGGCGGCGATCCGCAACGCGGTAGCCATGATCGACATGTCGCCGCTGCCCAAGATGGAGCTGCGTGGCCCCGACGCGCATCGCCTCGTCGACCGGCTGATGACCCGCGACATGACGCGGCTCGCGGTCGACCACGTGATGTATGCGCCATGGTGCAACCGCGACGGCCTTCTGGTCGGCGACGGCCTGGTTTTCCGCCTCGCGGACGACTGGTTCATCGTCTCGGGTGAAACAAGCCACGCATGGTTTGCCAGTCAGGCCGGCGGCCTGCAGGTTACGATCCGCAACGCCTCCGACGACTATGGCATCCTCTCGCTGCAGGGGCCGCGCGCCTTCGACCTGATGCAGGCGGCGACCGGCCGCGACTGGTCCGGCCTCAAATTTTCGCAGATCGGGCGCGCCGCCATTGCCGGCCATGACATTCTTGTTGCCCGGCAGGGCTTCACCGGCGAACTCGGCTTCGAGCTCTGGGTGCCGAGGGCAGCGGGTGCCGCAGTCTGGCAAGAACTCCAGGCCGTCGGCCAGCCATTCGGCGTTTTGCCGGCGGGCGAATATGCCGTTGACGTCGCCCGCATCGAGGCCGGCCTGATCCTGGTCTCGGCCGATTACAACGGCGCCGGTCCCGATCCCCGCACCGCGCGCGTCGACGTCACAGACGAATTGAACATCACGCCGATCGAGGCCGGCCTTGGGCGGCTGATCGATTTCGGCAGCGATTTTGTCGGCAAGCAGGCGCTTCAGGCCGCCGCGGCCGAGCCGGGGCGGCGCTTCGTCGGGTTGCACTATGACGCCAGCGCGATCGTCACCGCGGCTGCCGAAAACAGCGCTTGCGGCACCGCACTGTCCCGGGTGTATTGGGGCTCGATGCCCATCTTCCACAAGGGTACCTCCCACGCCGGCAAACCGGTGGGCCGCGCCTCGAGCCTTGCCTTCAGCCCGACGCTGAAGCGCGCCATCAGCTTCGCTTTCCTGCCCGCCGAGCTGTCGTCACCGGGCACGGTTGTCGATGTCGAGCTGAAGGACGACGAGGGTGCGGCCATCGGGCGGGTCCCGGCCACTGTTGTCTCCTTGCCGTTCATCGAAATCCGCCGCTCGAAAGGTTGACGACGGCACATAACGACCTCGGGAGGAGAGGCACGTGAACATCGCTCACAGGCCCGCATCGTTTGATCCTGAAGCCCGGCCACGCGCCGCACGGGCTCTCTCCTCCGGCGCGTCCACGACATCCGAGGTGTCGAGCTTCCAGATCCTGCTCTTGCCCGGTTTCTCGCAGCTCTGCCTGGCATCGATGATCGAGCCGCTCAGGCTCGCCAATTCATTGTCGGGCAGGGAGCTGTTCCGCTGGCAGCTGGCAAGCCTCGACGGCTGTCAGGTGGTCTGCGCCAGCGGCATGGCGCTTGACGTGGCCGGCAATATCTTTGCCGAGGAGGCGGCGGTCACCGCGTGCCGCCACACAGCCGTGCTGGTCTGCGCCGGCGAGGGCGTCGAGCAGCACGCTACCTGCGAACTGCGCAATTTCCTGCGCCGCATCCACCGCGCCGCCGTGCCGATCTATGCCTTGGGCACCGCGACCTGGCTGCTCGCCGACGCCAGGCTGCTCGACGAGGCCCGCTGCACCATCCACTGGGGCAAGATGGCGGCGCTGTACGAGACCTTTTACGGCCTTGCCATCGACGATGCACTGTTTGTCCGCGACGGCTCCATCGTCACCTGCGCCGGCGCGTTTGCCGGCTTCGACCTGGCGATGGATCTGGTGGGGCAGCATGGCGACGTCGAGCTGGTGCGCACCATCTGCCAGCATCTCGCCGCCGACCGCTGGCGCGACGGGGCGAGCGCCCAGTCGCTGCTGCCCGGCTTGCGTTTCGGCAGCGGCGGCAAGAAGCTGTCGCGCATCCTGCAGCTGATGGAGCGGAACATCGAGGACCCGCTGTCGCTTGAGGACATCGCCCGCGAGGTGTCATTGTCCAGGCGCCAGATCGAACGCCTGTTCGAGCGCCATCTGTCGACCACGCCGCGTCAGCATTACCTCAGACTCAAGCTCCGTCGCGCCCGGCAGCTGATCGAAATGACCGACATGTCGGTCACCGACATCGCCATCGCCTGCGGCTTCGATTCGGCGTCCTACTTCTCGAAAAGCTTCAAGGAACATTTCGGCATCCTGCCGAGCGTGCTGCGCGCGCGGTGAGGTGCGGGAGCAGGACGAGGGCGGTGCGCCGGGCGTGGGGCAGGGCCAGCCAGGCGGGCAATCGCCTCTCCAATGCATTGCATCGCCTCGCTTCGGTGCCGACAGACAGCCGATCACAGCAGGGTGCATCATAGGCAACCGGCTGAACTCTTCAGGTCGCGCCTAGCCGTTGCTTGACTCCGTCGAGGAAGTATTTCCGCGTCAGATAGCTCGATATCTGCCCCTGCTCGCTCAGCTTTACACCGACGATCGCACCGGCATCCGCCATGTACTTTGATGCATGTTTCGCGATGATGACGTCGGCATCATCGTCGAAATGGTTTGATCCGTACAGGATCATCATGACCTTCTGTGCGTGGAGCACGCCCAGCTTAAAATCGTCGTCCATCTCCCTCGTCGCCGTCAGGTAATTCTGTACGACCTCCCTGCCGCGAGCTCCTGTCAGCTTCGCCAGCGTGCTCGTGATCACTCTCCCCAAATCTTCGCCGGCGAGTTTACTGTTGGAGCTGAACGCAGCCAGCACCCGGATCATCCCGCCAAAATATCCAAGTACATAGGGGTCACGCCAAAACCCCGGCGGGATGCCGCCATCCATTTCCTTCAGTCGTACCAGTTGCACGCAAGCTTCTGTCGCCACGTTGACGGCATTTGCCTTCCGAATCCAACCGAACATCGCTCCCCCAGCCCGAAACCCGGCAGCGGACGCCAGCTTAGCGTTTGAACCTGCCGACATAATCCCAGATTGCTTGATCAAAATTGTATTTGCCACGGATTGCAACTTACCAAACTTAGGCGTTCTCGGCTCTCTACATCTCCTTTGCAGTAGACATGCTGTCGCGTTCAAGGCGGGTTGGACGATGTCCACGCGGGCATAACCAGATCAGCTCGCTCAGAAGGCAATCTGCGCCACGAAGTACATGGCTGCGAAGTTGCCAGCGGCCGAGACGGCCGCCTGCTGACTATGCGGAAGGAAGGTGCCGCTCCATGGCGTGCAGGGTGAGACAAGCGCCTGGCGGGGCATTCCTCCAGCAAAGCCGTGTAAGCCTCGTGTCGCCGGGCTCAGCGGAGTGCCCCCCAAGATGCTGATGGAGATAAAGGGGGAGGATTGGTATTAGGCTTTGGTGAGCAACCCAAACGGGGTCCGGCAGTACTGGAATGAATTTAGGGATTAAAGGCTTTTAGAGAAAATTTGGCTGGGGAACCTGGATTCGAACCAGGACTAACGGAGTCAGAGTCCGTGGGTCTACCGTTAACCTATTCCCCAGCAAGGCCGATCTGGTGTCGGCCGCGACGTTTATTCAACGCCGCCGGTGCGCGCCTTTTAGCCGCCGCCGGGAAATAGTCAACCCCACAGGCGGCGGCAATTTTGGTTTTCAGCTCTTGTCCGTGTTGCCGCTGCGTCCGAACTGCGAATGCTCGAACCCAAGCACGGCGACGATGCCGAGAATGAGCGGAATGATGAGATAAAACAGGCGGAAAACCAAAAGCGCGGCAAGCACTGTCGCCGGATCCATTTCCGGCAGGCCGGTGAGGAACACCACTTCGAGCACGCCAAGGCCGCCCGGCGCATGTGATGCCTGCGCCACCGCAAACGAGACCAGGAAGATGCCGAGCACGATCAGGTAGCCGGGATTGTTCTCAGTGGGCAGGGCGAAATAGATGATCGCAGCAGCTGCCAGGATCTCCAGCGGGCCGATGATCAGCTGGCGCGCGACGATGGGCAGGGACGGGTAATAGAGGCGGAAGTTGCGGATGGCGAGCGGCTTGAGATGCAGCCAGCTGCCGAAGACGTAAGCCGCGACTGATACGAGCATGGCAATGCCGAGTGCGATCCACCAGCCTTCATGGCTGCCTTCGGTGTAGCGGTCGAGCAGGCCGGGCTCGAGCAGAATCACCACGGCGCCGACAAAGACGCTCGACAGCACGAAGGTGAACCAGCAGATGCCGACAAGGACGCCGACGTCCTGGCCGCTCAACCCCTTGCTGGCATAGGCGCGATAGCGGATGACGGCGCCCGAAAACACCGAGCCGCCGATATTGTGCGACAGCGCATAGGTGGTGAAGGAACAGACGGTGACGAAGAACCACGACACGCGTTTGCGCAGGTGCAGAAGGGCGATGTGGTCATAGCCGGCAAGCGCGGCATAAGCGACGACGGAGCTCAATGCCGACAGGATCCAGCCATGCGGCGGGATGGCGGCGAGCCCGCTCCAGACATCGTTGATGGAGATTTCGCGCCACTCATTGTAGAGCAGCCAGGCAGAAACGGCGACGGCGCCGAGCCCGATGACGGGCCAGAAAAAGTCCTTGATTCTCATGCGGCTGCGCTTGCCCACTCCTTTCGGTCTGGCGTTTCGATACCTCGTATTGTGGCTATGCGTCCGCTCGCACGACCGGGTGGGGTTCCAGCTTTGCCCCATCGAAGCCGGCTATTCAACCCGAGCTGCGGTTTTCTGTGCGCAAGCCCGGCGCGTCCGGCATGCCGGGCGGCAAATTACGACGCGGGCGGCCTTGGTGATCGGCGCGCACGCTGATACTGTGGCCGCAACACAAGATGAGATGCGCGTGCAGCGTCCGAAAGGTTCGCGCGGCGCCAGAAGGAAGTTGCAAGGTGAAGGACCGCGAGCCCGGCGCTGACGCGTCGGATGCGGGTGTCTCCCGGGATGGGTCGTCGCGTCACAGCGCCGGCCGATCTCAAAAGGGCCGTCAGGCCGCCGCACGACCGGTCAACGGTCACGGCCAAGGGGACGCTGCGCAACACAAGACAAAGACCCGGAAAAGGCGCAAGCGCCGGCGCGGGCGCAAGGTTTTTGCGCGCGATGGCGCACAACCCGTTGCCGGCGGCGGACAGGCTGAAACAGCGATCCCGCCGGCCGCACTCAAGCCGAACATGCCGCCGGCAAAACCTGGTCCCGCACCCAGGCCGGATCAGGCCGAGCTGGCACGTCGCGTGCCGACGGCCGAGCTGCCGGTCTTTGCCGCGCTCGACCTCGGCACCAACAATTGCCGCTTGCTGGTCGCCGTACCAGGCAGGCCCGGGCAGTTCCGTGTCATCGATGCCTTCTCGCGCATCGTCAGGCTGGGCGAGGGACTGTCGGCATCGGGGCGGCTGGGCCAGCCGGCGATGGACCGCGCCGTCGAGGCGCTCAAGGTCTGCAGCGACAAGCTGCGCAACCGCAAGATCCGGCAGGCGCGGCTGATCGCCACCGAAGCCTGCCGCACGGCAGCGAACGGGGCGGAGTTCATCGACCGCGTCGAACGCGAAGCGGGCCTCAAGCTCGAGATCATCGACCGTCAGACCGAGGCGCGGCTTGCCGTTTCCGGCTGCGGCTCGCTGGTCGAGCGCGACACCGACGGCGTCGTCCTGTTCGACATTGGCGGCGGCTCGTCCGAGATCGCGCTGATCGACGTCTCGCGCCATCGTTCGCCGCGCCTGGCGAATCATATCGTCTCGTGGACCTCGCTGCCTGTCGGCGTCGTCTCGCTCGCCGAGCGATTCGGCGGCCGCACGGTGACGCGCGAGATCTTTGCCGCCATGGTCGAGGATGTCGCGACGCGGCTGCGCGCCTTCGACGGGCGCGACCGCCTGAGCCACATCGTCTCCAGCCCGAAATTCCACCTCCTCGGAACGTCTGGAACGGTGACCACGCTGGCCGGCGTGCATCTCGAACTCGACCGCTACGACCGTCGCCGCGTCGACGGCCTGTGGATGGACGGCTCAAGCGTCGACCGCATGGTCGAAAAGGTGCTCGGCTGGGATTTCCAGCAGCGCGTCGCCAATCCCTGCATCGGTGCCGACCGGGCCGACCTGGTGCTCGCCGGCTGCGCCATTCTCGAGGCGATCCGCGCGGTGTGGCCGTCGGAAAGGCTGCGTGTCGCCGACAGGGGCTTGCGCGAAGGCATATTGAGCGAATTGATGGCCGATGACGGCGTGTGGCGCCGCAACTGGCGAAACGGACAAATGAGATGACCAAGAAGCCGACTAAGCCGGAGGTGGCGGCAGGCGCGACACGCGTGATGCGCACCAAGATCAAGAAGAAGCGCGGCCTCAAGGAATCGTCGCGCCGCTGGCTCGAGCGCCACATGAACGATCCTTATGTCCAGCGCTCCAAAGCCGACGGCTACCGCTCGCGCGCGGCCTACAAGCTGATCGAGATCGACGACAAGCATCATCTGCTCAAGCCCGGCATGAAGATCATCGATCTCGGTGCCGCGCCCGGCGGCTGGTGCCAGGTGGCGGCGGCCCGCACCGGCTCGACCGCCGAGAACCCGCATGTCGTCGGCATCGACTATCTCGAAATGGATGCCGTGCCCGGTGCGCCCGTGCTGCTGATGGATTTTCTGGATGACGCCGCGCCGCAGCGGCTTTCGGAAACGCTCGGCGGCGCCCCCGACGTCGTGCTCTCCGACATGGCGGCGCCGACGACGGGCCACCGCCGCACCGACCACATCCGCACCATGCATCTGTGCGAGGTCGCCGCCGATTTTGCCATTTCGGTGCTCAAGCCGGGCGGCCACTTCCTGGCCAAGACCTTCCAGGGCGGCACTGAGGCCGAGCTCTTGAACCTGCTCAAGCAGAATTTCCGCAGCGTCCATCACGTCAAGCCGCCGGCCTCGCGCGACGAATCGGCCGAGCTTTATTTGCTCGCCAAGGACTTCAAGGGTAGGGCTGCCCCCGACCCGTCATAGCTGTTGCGGCTCTTCGACTGTGGGCCTCTGCCCGCCATGACCTGAAATAGCCTTGCCGGCGTCGGGCGCCAGCCGCGAGAACAAAAGCATCGGCAGGGCCGTGATGACGGCGATGACCAGGAAGGCGAAGGTGAAGCCTGCGCCGCCGATGGCCTGGCCTGTGAACACGCTCCACAACTCCAGCGCGCCGCCGCCGACGGCAACGCCGAGCGCCACCGTGATCTGCTGGGCGGCCGCCGAAATCGCCGTTGCCTGGCCGCTCTGCGCCGGCTCGATATCGGCGAACACCAGAGCGTTGGTGGAGGTGAAGAACATCGAGCGCAGGAAGCCGGCGAGGAACAGCACCGACAGGATCAGCACGTAAGGCGTCTCGGCCGTGAAAAAGCCGTTGGCGGCGATCAGGCAAGCCGAGCAGCCCGAGGCGACCAGAAGCACGGTGCGGAAGCCGACAGTGCGCAGGATGCGCGGCGCCACGAATTTCATCGTCAGCGCGCCCGCAGCGGTTGCGAAGGTGATCATGCCGGACTGGAACGGCGTCAGCCCGAAGCCGAGCTGGAACAGCAGCGGCAAAAGGAAGGGTGTCGCGCCGACGCCGATGCGGAACAGCGATCCGCCCGCAATGGCCGTCCGGAACACCGGGTTGGAAAACAGCTTGAGCTGCAGCAGCGGGTAATCCCTGCCCCTGGCGTGCCTGACATAGAGCAGGGCGCTGATCACGCCGATGCCGATGGTCACGACGCCAACGACCGGCGGCAATGCCGGCAGGCTGACGACCGACAGGCCGAAGACGATGCCCGAGGCGGCGATGGCCGAGAGGAAGAAGCCTGTGACGTCGAGCGGGCGTGTCGGCTCGGGCGGGATTTCAGGCAGGAAACGCCCGGACAGCCAGATGCCGATCGCGCCGATCGGGATGTTGATCACGAAGATCCAATGCCAGGCAAAGAAGGTGGTGATGAAGCCGCCGACCGGCGGGCCGATCAGTGGGCCGATGAGGGCAGGGATGGTCAGCGTCGCCATGGCCGACACCAGTCCGCTCTTCTCAGTTGTGCGCACCAGCACCAGGCGCGCCACCGGCGTCATCATCGATCCGCCCATGCCCTGCAGGAAGCGCGCCAGCACGAACTCGCCTAGGGAACCAGAGACGGCGCAGGCGACCGAGCCCAGCATGAACACGCCGATGGCGACGCGGAAGACCAGCTTGGCGCCGAAGCGGTCGGCCATCCAGGCGCTGATCGGGATGAAGATGGCGAGCGAGACGAGATAGGCCGTCAGCGCCAGCTTGAGCGCGATCGGGCTCGTACCGATGTCGGTGGCGATCGCCGGCAAGGACGTTGCGATGACGGTCGAATCCATGTTCTCCATGAACAGGGCGACGGCAAGGATCAGCGGGGTGGTTCTGTTCACGCGGGGCAAGTCCGGGGGGCAGGAAGTCTGACGCAAGGCGGTCGCTGGTTCGACCGCAACCGAGCGTTATCACGGATGCCTTGATATGTCCGTAGCCAGCGCCTTTTGCAATTCAGGGCCAGATACTTCGAGGTGCCGGCCTCGCGGGCATAACGCATAGTCTCGGCGATGCATTCCGAGGTTGGCGGATGTGTCGACAGGAAGTCGTTGTCGTCCTTGCCGCCATGTTTGTCGTGCCGGGCGCAAGCCGGCCGATCTGCGCGGCGTGCAATTGGCCGTCATCATGCGCTTTTCATCGCTTCGAAGACGTGGTACCAGCCACCGCCAATCCTGAAAGGGAAAAGACGAGTCGACGCTGCATACCAATGGTTCCAGCGTCCCTTCACGCATTCCGAGGTTGGCCATGGCAAAAATCATCGAATCCTCCACCGGCGCTCTGGCGCTGACCTTTGACGACGTGCTGCTGCAGCCCGGCCATTCCGAGGTCATGCCCGGCGAGACCGACATCAGCACCCGCATTGCCGGCGACATCGACCTCAACGTGCCGATCATTTCGGCGGCCATGGACACAGTGACCGAGGCGCGGCTGGCGATTGCCATGGCCCAGGCCGGCGGCATCGGCGTCATCCACCGCAACTTCACCCCGGTCGAACAGGCCGAGCAGGTCCGCCAGGTCAAGAAGTTCGAATCCGGCATGGTGGTCAATCCCGTCACCATCGGCCCGGATGCCACGCTGGCCGACGCGCTCACCTTGATGCGCACGCATGGCATTTCAGGCATTCCGGTCGTCGAGAATGGCGGCACCGGCGGTCACCAGACCGGCCGGCTGGTCGGCATCCTGACCAACCGCGACGTGCGTTTTGCCTCCGACCCGGCGCAGAAGGTCTACGAGCTGATGACCCGCGAGAACCTGATCACCGTCAAGGAGACGGTCGAGCAGGACGAAGCCAAGCGCCTGCTGCACCAGCACCGCATCGAAAAACTGCTCGTCGTCGACAAGCATGGCAATTGCGTCGGCCTCATCACCGTCAAGGATATGGAGAAGTCGCAGCTCAACCCGAACGCTTCCAAGGATGCGCAGGGACGCCTCAGGGCGGCAGCGGCCACCAGCGTCGGCGATGACGGCTTCGAGCGCGCCGAACGGCTGATCGATGCCGGCGTCGACCTGCTCGTCATCGACACAGCGCATGGCCATTCGCAGCGCGTGCTCGACGCAGTTGCCCGCGCCAAGAAGATTTCCAACTCGGTCCGCATCATGGCCGGCAACGTCGCCACCGCCGACGGCGCCCAGGCGCTGATCGATGCAGGTGCCGACGCCGTCAAGGTCGGTATCGGACCAGGCTCGATCTGCACCACGCGCATCGTCGCAGGCGTCGGCGTGCCGCAGCTTTCGGCCATCATGTCGGCCGTCGAGGCTGCCCAGAAGTCCGGCGTCACCGTCATTGCCGACGGCGGCATCAAATATTCGGGCGATCTGGCCAAGGCGCTTGCCGCTGGCGCCGGCGCTGCGATGATCGGCTCGCTGCTTGCCGGCACCGAGGAAAGCCCGGGCGAGGTCTATCTGCACCAGGGCCGCTCGTTCAAGGCCTATCGCGGCATGGGCTCGGTGGGCGCCATGGCGCGCGGCTCGGCCGACCGCTACTTCCAGGCCGAGGTGCGCGACACGCTCAAGCTGGTGCCTGAGGGCATCGAGGGCCAGGTGCCCTACAAGGGCCCGGTCGGCGGTGTGCTGCACCAGCTCGCCGGCGGCCTCAAGGCTGCCATGGGTTATGTCGGCGGTCGCACCCTGGCCGATTTCCGCGAGCGCGCCACCTTCGTGCGGATCTCCAACGCCGGCCTGCGCGAGAGCCACGCGCATGACGTGACCATCACCCGCGAAAGCCCGAACTATCCGGGCGGCATGTGATTTGATGGTGCTGCGGCTGCGGCGCCACGCGGCCGCATTATGTGTCGCCACGGCGGCGGTCTTCGCCGCCATGACGATGCTGGAGTTCCTCTATTTCCGCAGCCTGAGCGGCGGCCTGCCGTCGCTCGACCTGCGTTTTCTCGGTTTCTCCGAGGCCGAGGGTTTTGCCTGGATCGCGGCCATGGGGCGGCCGGGTGCCGAGATCATTCTCGTCTGGCACTATCTGACCTTCGATCTGATCTTCCCGGCACTGCTGTCAGCCACTTTGGTCAGCCTGATGCTGAAATCAGGCGAGCGTCTCAAGCGTTTTTCGAGCTTGTCCGAAACCATGCGCTCGGTCACGGCTTTGACCCTGGTGCTGCCCTATATGATATCAGACTATGCCCAGAACATCGTCGTTGCGCGCATCCTGTCCGACCCGGCATCGGCCGGCTCAAGGTCGATGTCGCTGGCCTCGGCGCTTGTCGTGACCAAGTTCGCATTTCTGGCGGTGCCGGTTGTCGTCATCGCTGCCTTTGCCCTGGCGGCGAAGCGCAACCGATCAAATTCGGCCGACGTTGGAAGCCACAGGGCTGGCTGACAGGCTTAGAGCCGTATCGAGCATTTCTGTTTCTTCTCGGATTCGACCGGCTCGGAGACTCGGTAGCGGGCGAGCAAGCCGTGACGTGCCTTTGCCCCCGGCGGTTCGTGGCCGTCAATCCTCGCGTATCGTGCGTTCGTGGGGCTGGATGACCGAAAGGGCCGGCTGAAAGCGATTGGCGGTTGCGGGAAGCATCATGTTTGGCCGATCATGGGACTGTGCTTTTCGTCCCTAGTCTCGTCCGCGCCAGTGAATTCTCCGTTAATCAAGATGAAGTGTTGTGACGGATATTCTTGTGATTATCTGCTTTTATTCAGGGGATGCTTATGAACCAGGCCACGATTTTCTGGCCCATGCTTGCCCAGGTCCTGCTGGTCTACATCGTCTATGCCGTACTTTCGGCCAGGCGCAGGAATGCTGTCCGGTCCGGCGAAGCGCGGATCAATCAGTTCAAGACGCGGTCCACCGAACCTGAATCCAGCGTCACCGCCGCCAACAACATCATCAACCAGTTCGAACTGCCGGTGCTGCTCTACGCCGCCTGCCTGTCGCTCTATGTGACGTCGGGCGTTTCATATGTGGCGCTGTTGCTGGCCTGGCTGTTCGTGGCGTCGCGCTATGCGCATGCCTGGTTCCACCTGACCGCCAACAGGGTCAAGTATCGCAGCAGGGCCTTCATTCTTGGCGCGCTGCTTCTCGCGCTGATCTGGATCTGGTTTGCGCTGCACCTTGCCGGCGCGGTCTGACCGCGCCGAACAGGCCGTTCAGCTGTTGACCTCGAACACCGAGATCCGGCGCTTGTCGAAGCGGATGGCCAGTTCACCGCGCACCAGCTTCAGTGCTGCATCGCCGAACACCGAACGGCGCCAGCCCTGCAGGGCAGGGACGTCGGCAGCTTCGCCTTCTGCGGCGATACGGTCGATATCGTCGCCCGAAGCGAGCACCTTGGGGGCAACGCCTTCCTTCTCCGAGACGAGCCGCAGCAGGACCTTGAGCAGCTCGGAGGCGGCACTGGAGCCCTCCGGCGGCTGGAATGTCTTGGGCAGCTTGGGCATCTGGTCGCGCGGAATTTCGAGCGCCGCGTTGACGACGGTGAGCAGCGCCGTCGCCGACGACGAACGTTCCCAGCCCTTGGGCGTGGTGCGCAGTCGGGCAAGTGCGGTTGCATCGCGCGGCGCCTGCTGGGCGACTTCGTAGATCGCGTCGTCCTTGAGCACGCGGCCGCGCGGCACGTTGCGCTCGCGCGCCTCGCGCTCACGCCAGGCAGCCACTGCCTGCACGATGGCCAGTTCCTGCGGCTTGCGCAGCCGCATCTTAAGCCGCTTCCAGGCGTCCTCGGGATGCGGGTCGTAGGTCTCGCGTGAGGTCAGGACCTCCATCTCTTCATTGAGCCAGTGGGCGCGATTCTCGCGCTCGAGCTCGGTGACGAGATGCTTGTAGACGTCGATCAGGTGGGTGACGTCGGCCAGCGCGTAGTCGAGCTGCTTTTCCGACAGCGGGCGGTGGCGCCAGTCGGTGAAGCGCGATGACTTGTCGATGCGTCCGCCGGTGATCTTCTGCACGATCTGCTCGTAGGAGACGCTGTCGCCGAAGCCGCAGACCATGGCCGCGACCTGGGTGTCGAACACCGGGTGCGGGATCAGTGCGCCGAGATGGAAGATGATTTCGATGTCCTGGCGGGCGGCATGGAAAACCTTGGTCACCGCCTCATTGGCCATCAGCCGGAAGAATGGCTTGAGGTCGAGGTCGGGCGCCAGGGGATCGACCAGTGCGGAAACGCCGGGCGCTGCCATCTGGATCAGGCAGAGCTCGGGCCAGAAAGTGGTTTCGCGAATGAACTCGGTGTCTACCGTGACGAAGTTGGACTTTTCGAGAGCGGCTATGACGGTTTCGAGTTCGTCCTGGGTCGTTATTACATGCATAATATTGCTTTTATCAGAACGCGTTGTCTTTCCATTTCAGCCGAGCGCCCTTTCGTCAAGCACTTGCACGTCCGATCACGGAGTCTAGCCCTCATCGCTGCCGTTTGCAGCGCTGTTTCGGCCTGCAAGCCGGGCAAAGATCGGGGACGTCCTCAACAGGGCGATGAAGCGTCCGCGGTGGCCGGCCGGCACCGGCGATCGCGAGCCCATGCGGTAGATGATGACGGCGACGAACACGACATAGACGGCCGCACTGAAGCTGAACAGCGAATGCGGGCCGAACTTTTCCATCACCAGTGAGGCGACGAAGGGGCCGGCGATGGCACCGACGGAATAGAACAGCATCAGTGCCGCGTTGATCAGCACGAATTCGCCTTTTTCGGCGCGGTCGTTGGCATGTGCTGCCGACAGCGAATAGAGCGGCATGGCGAACGATCCGAAGATGAAGACGAAGACGAAGTTGGCCAGCGGCGAATTGCCGGCGAGGAAGACCAGCATCAGCGCGGAGGCCATGGCGCCGGCAGTGGTGACGAGCAGCACCTTGCGACGGTCCCACAAGTCGGACATGTAGCCGAGCGGGTACTGGACCAGCGCGCCGCCGATGATGCCGACACTGACGAAGGTGACGACGTCGGTCACCGACAGGCCGATCTGCTCGGCATAGATCGGGCTCAGCGTGCGGAAGGCGCTGTTGGTGACGCCGACGAAGATGCAGCCGATGCTGCCGAGTGGCGAAATCTGCCAGGCGCGTTTGAGGTCGAGCTTGACGTCTTCGGGCGGTGTCGGATTGGAGCGGTCGCCCAGCGAGACCGGCACCAACGACAGTGTGATCATGATCGACATGATGGCGAAGATGGTGAAGCCGCCGGCGCCGAAGACCGGGATCATGAACTGCGCGCCAGTCACCGAGCCGATGTCGATGATGCGGTAGATCGCCAGGATTCGGGCGCGGTCGTGGTTGGAGACGCCTGAATTGAGCCAGCTCTCCATGACCGTGAACAGTCCGGCGAAGCAGAAGCCGGTGGCAAAGCGGATCACTGACCACATCACCGGGTCGATGACGAGAACCAAAGTCAGCGTTGCCGAGGCGGCGATGGCGGCGAGTGCCGCGAAAGCCCGGACGTGGCCGACGGCCTTCATGATGCGTGAGATGAACAGGCAGCCGAGCAGGAACCCGACGAAATAGCAGGTCCCCATCAGGCCGATGGTCGAGGCAGTAAATCCCTCCTGTGCGCCGCGCAGCGCAATCAAGGTGCTTTGCAGGCCGTTGCCGCCCAACAGGATGCCGGCGGTGATCAGGAGCGGGATGAGGGGGCGTATGGAGGACATCAGGCAACGCAGTACAAAAGCTGAGGTGGCTACAGTTTGCCCGATCGGTCAATGCCGGACAGCCGCTGGTGCGACATATTCCGTCGACTGCGCCAACGTCGCTGCCGCGGCAGCGTCTAGCGTGCGCGCGGCCCGGTTCATCCCTGACAAGTGGACCGCTGGCTGGATTGTGAGGGACAGACGAGGCCGCGATGACGACATTGACAGTGAGCACCAGCATCGACGAGGAAACGGCCCGCTTCATCGGCGAGGGGCTGAACGCCTATAATTTCGACACCGCCGGTCCGCACAACGACCAGGATCTCTGGATCGTCTCCCATGGCAAGGATGGCTCGGTCGCCGGCGGCCTCAAAGGGTCGTCCGAATACACCTGGCTGTTCGTCGAATGGCTGTGGATCAGCAGCGCTCATCGCGGCGAGGGCCTTGGCCAGCGGCTGATTGCCCGGGCCGAGGAGGTGGCACGGCAGCGCGGCTGCATCGGCGTTCACCTCGATTCGTATACGTTCCAGGCGCCGGAGTTCTACAAGCGATTGGGATATGAAGAGTTCGGCCGCATCGACGATTACCCGGCCGGACATTCCAGGGTTTGGCTGAAGAAGCGGTTTTGACCCTGCGCCTGAGCGGTCTTAAAACCGCTTTACCTTGACAAAACCGGGCACCCATGCGCTTTTCGCGCCAAATTTTAGGCCCGGGCGCAGCTGTCGCCCCGGCGTGACGTCCAAACAGCCTGAACCGGAAAATTTGCCATGCATCGTTACCGCAGCCACACCTGCGCTCAATTGAGGAAATCCGACGTCGGCGCCGCCGTTCGCCTGTCCGGCTGGGTGCATCGCGTGCGAGATCACGGCGGCCTGCTGTTCATCGACCTGCGCGACCATTACGGCCTGACCCAGATCGTCGCCGATCCCGATTCGCCCGCCTTCAAGGCCGCCGAAACGGTGCGCGGCGAGTGGGTCATCCGCGTCGACGGCGAGGTCAAGGCGCGCATGGCGGAAGCCGTCAACGGCAACCTGCCGACCGGCGAGATCGAAGTCTTTGCCCAGGAAATCGAGGTTCTGTCGGCCTCCAAGGAATTGCCGCTGCCGGTGTTCGGCGAGCCGGACTATCCAGAAGACATTCGCTTGAAGTACCGCTTCCTCGATCTGCGCCGCGAAACGCTGCACAAGAACATCGTCGCCCGTACCAAGATCATCGCCGAAATGCGCAACCGCATGACCGGCGAGGGTTTCACTGAATATTCGACGCCGATCCTGACGGCCTCGTCGCCGGAAGGCGCGCGCGACTTCCTGGTGCCGTCGCGCATCCATCCCGGCAAGTTCTTCGCGCTGCCGCAGGCGCCGCAGCAGTACAAGCAGCTGCTGATGGTCGCCGGCTTCGACCGGTACTTCCAGATCGCGCCCTGCTTCCGCGACGAAGACCCGCGCGCTGACCGCCTGCCGGGCGAATTCTACCAGCTCGACCTCGAAATGAGCTTCGTGACCCAGGAAGACGTCTGGAACACGATGGAACCGGTGATGCGCGGCGTGTTCGAGAAGTTTGCCGACGGCAAGCCGGTCACTCAACAGTTCCGCCGCATTCCCTATGACACCGCGCTGCGCACCTACGGCACCGATAAGCCCGACCTGCGCAACCCGATCGAGATCCAGGAAGTCACCAGCCATTTCGACGGCTCCGGCTTCAAGGTGTTCGCCGGCATGATCGCCTCGAACCCGAAGGTCGAGGTCTGGGCGATCCCGGCCAGGACAGGCGGCAGCCGCGCCTTCTGCGACCGCATGAACTCGTGGGCGCAGGGCGAGGGCCAGCCGGGTCTCGGCTACATCTTCTGGCGCAAGGAAGGCGACAAGCTCGAAGGCGCCGGCCCGATCGCCAAGAACATCGGCGAGGAGCGCACCGAAGCCATCCGCCAGCAGCTTGGCCTGTCCGACGGCGATGCTGCCTTCTTCGTCGCCGGCGATCCCAAGAAGTTCGTCTCGTTTGCTGGTGCTGCCCGCACCCGCGCCGGCGAGGAGCTGAACCTCGTCGACCGCGATCGCTTCGAGCTGTGCTGGATCATCGACTTCCCGTTCTACGAATGGCTGGAAGAAGAAAAGAAGATCGATTTCGCCCATAACCCGTTCTCGATGCCGCAGGGCGGCCTGGATGCTCTGAACAACCAGGATCCGCTGACCATCAAGGCCTACCAGTACGACATGGTCTGCAACGGCTTCGAAATCGCCTCCGGTTCGATCCGCAACCAGCTGCCCGAGCTGATGGTCAAGGCGTTCGAGCTGACCGGCAAGACGCGCGAGGAGGTCGAGGAGCAGTTCGGCGGCCTCTACCGCGCCTTCCAGTACGGTGCCCCGCCGCATGGCGGCATGGCTGCCGGCGTCGACCGCGTCATCATGCTGCTCGTCGGCGCCAAGAACCTGCGTGAAGTGACTTTGTTCCCGATGAACCAGCAGGCGCAGGATCTGTTGATGAACGCGCCGTCGGAAGCCGCCCCGCAGCAGCTGCGCGAGCTGTCGCTGCGTGTCGCGGTGGCCAAGAAAGAGGCTTAGGCGATCCGCGCAAGCGACTCTTTTGACTCGACAAACAAGCCCGGCATCGCTGCCGGGCTTTTACGTTTCGAGTTGTGGCGACCGGGTCAATGCTGATTTGCTGCCGCAACCAAGAACGAAATTCAGGCGATCTGCGCAAGCGACGCTTTCGGCTCAACAAAAAAGCCCGGCATCGCTGCCGGGCTTTTGCGTTTCTGATGTCGCGGCCAGGATCAGTCCTGGTTTGCGGTCACCGTCAGGCCGAGCGTCTTGGGCAGGTCCTTGGGGTTCGACATGCCGCTTGCGGCGAGCAGGGCGAACGGGACCGGCGAGGCTGGCTTGGCGGCGATCTCGATCGACTTGGGCGCGTCGAGATAGGCGGTGACGGCCGCCGTCACCTGGGTCGACAGCTCCGGATTGTTCAGTTCCATCATCAGGAACGGCACGATCGCCTTGGCCTGGTTGGCAATGTCCTTGGCCGTCATGTTCTGCTGCTTGGCGACGTATTCGAGAACCTTGTTGGTCACCGAATCGTCGTCGAAGCGCACGGTTGCGCCATTGAAGGTCAGCTGCTGCATCAGGCCGAGCATGGCCATGCCCTGGGCCGAGTTGTCGGCGCCTTCCGGCTGGGCGGCCATCTTCTTCTGCAGTTCCTGCACCGACTTCAGGAATTCCACGGTGTAGCCGCCGAGGTCGAAGGTCATGCCGAGCGTGCCGGCATTGTCGACGGTGATGTCGTAGCTCGACAGTGCCATGCGGCCGTCTGTTGGCTGCCAGGTGCCTTCCATCTGGAAGTCGCCCGAGATGTTCTGGTAGCCGAGCGCCTCGATCGCAGCCTTCGACTGCGGGTCTTCCACCAGGGTCAGGTCGGCGGTGAACTTTTCGGCCGAACCGGTGAACTCCATGGCGTTGCCGTCGGCCGGAGGCGTCACCTCGGCTGCGAAATTGGTCATCTGGAAGGCCTGCTTGTCGCCGACCTTGACGCTGACAGTGTCGAGATTGGCGGTCTCATACATCAGGAACGAGGCCAGGATGTCGGTCGAGTCGGTGGCCGGCAGCGTGACGTTGCCGAGCGTCAGCGGGCTGACCTCGACCTTGGTCGGGCCTTCGTTGAGGCTGTAGGGCTCGGTGGTGATCGTTTCGATCTTGAAGCCGCGATTCTCCTCGGTGATGCCGCTGAGCGTGAGCTTGCCGATCGACAGCGGCTTGCCTTCGCCGTCCATGGCGATGGTCGCACCTTCGATGACCGCTTCGGACGCGTCGCCGGTGACGCTGCTCCAGCCAAGCGTCAGGCTCTGGCCGGCCAGCACCGACTTGAGCCGCTCGGCGACAGCGGTGGCATCCTGGGCCATCGCTGCATTGAGCGGAAGCGAGAACAGGAAGGTCGTGAGTGCGAGCTTGCGGAATGCAGAGCGGTGTTGCGTCATCATAGATCCCTGAGACTTTGAAATGATTCAGCCTTACGTCAGCCACGAACTGGACCGGAAGAAGGCGACGTAACGACAATGGCCGCAATTCGATCCAAAAGGCAATCACCGCAGTGCAACACGCGCAAAAATGGTGAATGACCCCCTGATCGCGTGATTGCTACTTTAGCGAGCGGGCAGATTTGTCGCACTCCGACGCCGACGGCTCTTGCATTTGGCGATAAGGCTTGTCGCGAATCGCCCGTTCCGCTAGTCCCAAACCATGGGAAAAGGGCTTGTGCCGCCCGGAAACGGTGGCGGCGACAATATTGAACCGGTCGATCTGAAGAAGGCGCTCGAAGAGCGCTATCTTGCCTATGCGCTGTCGACCATCATGCACCGGGCACTGCCTGACGTTCGCGACGGACTGAAACCGGTACATCGCCGCATCATGCACGCCATGCGGCTGCTCAGGCTCAATCCCGACCAGGGATTCGCCAAATGTGCCCGCATCGTCGGCGAGGTCATGGGCAAGTTCCACCCGCATGGCGACCAGTCGATCTATGACGCGCTGGTGCGCCTGGCACAGGATTTTTCGGTCCGCTACCCGCTCATCGACGGCCAGGGCAATTTCGGCAACATCGACGGCGATAGTGCTGCCGCGATGCGCTATACCGAAGCGCGCATGACCGATGTGTCGGTGTCGCTGCTCGAAGGCATCACCGAGGACGCCGTCGACTATCGCCTTACCTATAACGAAGAAGACGAAGAACCCGTCGTCCTGCCGGGCGCGTTTCCGAACCTTCTCGCCAACGGCTCGTCCGGCATCGCCGTCGGCATGGCGACGTCGATCCCGCCGCACAACGCAGCCGAGCTGTGCAGTGCCGCCCTTCACCTGATCGACAATCCCGATGCCTCGGTCACCGACCTGATGACCTCGCCGGGCGAGTGGGAGCGTATCAAGGACGATGCGGAGCTGCGTTTCGCCTGCAAGGTGCGTGGGCCCGATTTTCCCACCGGCGGCAGCATCGACGACGACTGGGCGGCGATCGTCAACGCCTATGAGACCGGACGCGGCGGCTTCCGCGTGCGCGCGACGTGGAAGCAGGAAGACCAGGGCAGGGGCACCTGGAACCTTGTCGTCACCGAGATCCCCTACGGCGTCCAGAAGGCGCGTCTGATCGAGAAGATCGCCGAGCTTCTGATCGCCCGCAAATTGCCACTGCTCGAAGACATCCGCGACGAGTCGGCAGAAGACATCCGTGTCGTCCTGGTGCCCAAGAGCCGCACCGTCGATCCGGGCCTGCTGATGGAATCGCTCTACAAGCTCACCGAGCTCGAAAGCCGCTTCCCGCTCAACATGAACGTGCTGTCGCGCGGCAAGGTGCCGAACGTGCTGTCGCTGAAGAGCGTCTTGCGCGAATGGCTCGACCACAGGCGCGAGGTGCTCGTCCGCCGCTCGAAGTTCCGCCTCGGCGAGATCGAAAAGCGCCTCGAGATTCTCGGCGGCTATCTGATCGCCTACCTCAACATCGACGAGGTGATCCGCATCATCCGCGAGGAGGATGAGCCGAAGCGCACGATGATGGCGCGCTGGGACCTGACCGACAATCAGGCTGAAGCCATCCTCAACATGCGCCTCAGGGCGCTGCGCAAGCTCGAGGAATTCGAGATCCGCAAGGAGCATGACGCGCTCAGCACTGAGAAGAAGCAGATCGAGGCGCTCTTGGCGTCCGATGCCAAGCAGTGGGCGACGATCAAGTGGGAAGTAGGCGAGGTCCGCAAGCATTACGGTCCCGAGACCGAGCTGGGCAAGCGCCGTACCGTTTTTGCCGAAGCGCCGGACCATGACCTGACCGACATCCACCACGCCATGATCGAGAAGGAGCCGGTAACGGTCGTCGTCTCGGAAAAGGGCTGGCTGCGCGCGATGAAGGGGCATCTGGCCGACTATTCCCAGCTCACCTTCAAGGAGGGCGACAGCCTCAAGCTGGCGTTCCCGGCCCAGACCACCGACAAGATCCTGGTCTTCACCACGGGCGGCAAGTTCTACACCATCGGCGCTGACCGTCTGCCAGGCGGGCGCGGCCATGGCGAGCCGATCCGCATCATCGTCGACATGGACAACGACCAGGACATCGTCACCGCCTTCGTCCACGAGCCCAAGCGCAAGCTCCTGCTGGTCAGCCATGAAGGCAACGGCTTCACCGTGCCCGAGGAAGAGGTCATCGCCAACACCCGCAAGGGCAAGCAGGTGATGAACGTCAAGGCGCCCGACGAAGCCAAGCGCTGCATCCCGCTGACTGGCGATCATCTCGCAATCGTCGGCGAGAACCGCAAGATGCTGGTGTTCCCGCTCGAGCAGATCCCCGAGATGACGCGTGGCAAGGGCGTCAGGCTCCAGAAGTACAAGGACGGCGGCGTGCTCGACGTGAAGACCTTCACGATGGAGGCCGGCCTGAGCTGGCTGGATTCGGCGGAGCGCACCTTCACCCGGTCGCGCGAGGAACTGCTCGAGTGGATTGGCACCCGCGCCACCTCCGGACGCATGGTCCCCAAGGGCTTTCCGCGCACCGGCCGCTTCGGCTAGCGCAAGTCCTGGGGAAACCGTGCCGCGGGTTTCCCGGGAATTGCGCAAGGACAAGAAATCCGGAATGAGGGCCGGAATGAGGGAATGAACGCGTGCGGTGCGGCAAAGTTTTCGTGCGCGGCACCGCATTAGCCTCTATGATCTCCCCACCGGCGCCGAACCGCGCGCCGGGCATCAATCGGGTCCACTTCAGGGCCGAGGAGATCCAGGCTCTTGAACGTGACCAATCCCCGTAAGCCGGAGCGAGAGCAGAGGCTGTTCGGCCCGGCCCAGCCGATGCGTGCCGCTTTGGTGCCGCCGCTTTCGGCGGCGCGCTGGCTGCTCGTGCTGATCGTCGCGGCGGGTATCTATTTCTTCCATGGCTTCCTGGTGCCGGTGCTGGCAGCGCTCGTCATTGCCTTCGCCAGCTGGCCGCTCTACCGCAGGCTGCTCGTCGCCGTCGACGGCAACAGGACCATTGGCGCCACGCTTGCGCTGCTGTTCATCATCGCCTTCCTCGTCGTGCCGATCTCATTTGCTGCGACCTACGCCGTCAACGAAATCCGCGACTGGGTTGGCTGGGCTGTCGAAACCAATCGTCACGGCGCGACGACGCCGCAATGGATCAACAACCTGCCGGTTGTCGGCGAGTGGCTGAACGAGCAATGGACGCGTTATGTCGGCCATCCCGGCGCCATCGGCGAACTGGCCCAACTGCTCAGCGGCGCCAACATCGGCAGCATCTATCGCGGCGTGCTTGCTGCCGGCGGCAGCGCCTTCGGCATCCTCTTGACGCTGCTGTTCATGCTGATCGCTTTGTTCTTCACCTATCGCGACGGTGAAACCTTCGTCGGCCAACTCGACCGGCTCGGCGAGCGCATCCTGCCGATGCGCTGGGAGCGCATTTCGCGCGTCGTGCCCAAGACCATCAGCGCCACCGTCACCGGCATGACGCTGATCGCCATCGGCGAGGGTGTGGTGCTGGGCCTTGCCTATTGGGTGGCCGGCGTGCCGTCGCCGGTGACGCTCGGCGTGCTCACCGGCTTCATGGCGCTGATCCCCGGCGGCGCGCCTTTGTCGTTCACCCTCGTCTCGGTCTATCTGGTTGCCAGCGGCTCGCCGATTGCCGGTGTCGCGCTGTTTGCCTGGGGCTCGATCGAGCTGTTCATCGTCGACAAGACGCTGCGTCCCAAGCTTGTCGGCGGGCCGATCAAGCTGCCGTTCCTGCCCACCTTTTTCGGCCTCATCGGCGGCGTCAAGACGATGGGCTTTCTCGGGCTGTTCATCGGCCCGGTGCTGATGGCGCTGCTTGTCGCGATCTGGCGCGAATGGCTGCGCGAGGTCGAGCTGACCGACGAAGCGGCGATGCTGGCCGCAGCCAACGCCTTGCCTGAGAGCGACACGCCGCGCAGCATCGAGGCGATCCGCAACGACGTGCCGACCAATCAGGCCGGCTAGGGGCGGGCAGTTCTTGCGGTCCCGGTATTGAAGGGCCGGCTGGCTACGCCAGCTGTCGTGCCAGGCTCGCCCGGCGCCTGCGCCCCTCGGACAATTGCCAGGCCGAGTGGGCGATCAGCGTGATGATCAGGATCGCCCCGCCGATCAGGCTGTTGCGGGTCGGCACCTCGGCGAAGATCATCCACACCCAGATCGGCGCCATGACCGTCTCGAGCAGGTAGAACATCGCAACCTCCGGCCCGGAAATGTATTTCGGGCCGTTGGCGAGGCAGAAGAACGAGATCGGCATGATCACCGCGCCGTTGAAGATGATCCACCACGGTGCATCGACCCTGAAGCCGGTCTTGGATACCATATAGGCCGCCACCAGCCCCGGCAGCAGCACGCCGACAAGCGCGGTAAAACCCATGTCCTTGCCGCTGGAGCGGGAGATGGTGATGGCCGAGGCGATGCAGAAGGCCGAACACACCGCCATCAGGTCGCCGAACAGGTGGCCGGTGCCGATCGAGCTGCCGACGATGATCGACACCCCGCCGACCATCGCCAGCATGGCCAGCAGCGTTGCCGGCCGCGGCCTTTCCCGCAGAAACATCCACGACAGCACGGCGGCAAATACCGTGTTGAAGGCGAGGATGAACACCAGATTGGCGGTCGAGGTGTTGTAGACGGCGGTGATGAAGGTGATCGAGCCGATGCCGTAGAGGCCGGCGACGAGGAGGCCGGCGCGGCCCGGGATGAGCTGCGGCGCCTTTGGGCTCAGCGCGCGCCAGACCAGCCAGATGATGATGGCGGCGATGAAGGTCGTGCCGCTGCGCATCAGCAGGATCGACCAGTTGTTGCCGTCGGCGAGCTTGATCAGCGGGATGTCGACGGTCAGCGCCAGTCCGCCGATGCCGGTCAGCAGCAGTCCCTTGGAGTGGTTCGATTGGGTGTCCGCCACTGTTTTCCCCTGCCAGATGGTCGACGGCAGCGTGGAAACGGGCCGGACGTGCTCAGATGTCGCCTTCGAAGCGCTCCCAGCCCTTCATGCCGAGATGCTCCTGAGGTGTGAAGCGCACCTTATAGTTCATCTTGCGCGAACCGTTGACCCAGTAGCCCAGATAGACGTGGGGCAGGCCCATGGCGCGCGCGCGGGCAATATGATCGAGGATCATGAAGGTGCCAAGCGAGCGTTCGTCCATTTCCGGATTGTAGTAGGAATAGACCATCGACAGGCCGTCCGACATCTGGTCGGTCAATGCCACTGCCATCAGCTCGCCCTGGCCCTGGCCGGTGATGAAGGTATCGGGGCCGCGGCGGCGATATTCGATCACCTTGGTGGTGACATGGGTGTCCTCGACCATCATGGCATAGTCGAGCACCGTCATGTCGGACATGCCGCCCCTGCGGTGGCGGGCATCGAGATAGGAACGGAACAGCGAATATTGCTCGGTCGAGGGTTCGGCGTCGTGCATCGCCCCGACGAGGTCGGAGTTGCGTTCGATCACCCGGCGCATGTTGCGCGTGGCCTTGAATTCCTGAGCCAGGATGCGGACCGAGACGCAGGCGCGGCAGGTCTCGCAGGCCGGGCGATAGGCGATGTTCTGCGAGCGGCGGAAGCCGCCTTGCGTCAGCAGGTCGTTCATCTCGGGCGCCTTGTCACCGACGAGATGGGTAAAGACCTTCCGCTCGAATTGCCCCTCGAGATAGGGGCAGGGGGACGGCGCCGTCAGGAAGAACTGAGGGGAATGGGTCGGATGCTGCGTCATCGAGCGTCAGGAAGACTCCCAATCAATGTTCCCTAGCTTGGCGCTGCCGGCGAAAAATTCAACATGAATGTGAAGGCAGGCCCAATCTTTGCCTTCACATTTTGGCGCAAGTGCCGGTTTTGACTCGCCGAATGGCCATTTTAGCTGTCGCTGCGGCTGACCACCGTGCCGAGCAGCAGGTCATGCAGCGTGCGCTTGCGGTCGGAAAACAGCGACACCAGGAGCACCAGCGGCGTCAGAACGACATTGCCGGCCCAGAACAGCACCGAGTGAACCACCGCCAGAAGGCCGTCGATCGGCCTGCCGTCGAGGCGGTCGAGCCGGATGCCCATCATGCGCATGCCTGTGGTGGCCTGGTTCGGGCCGCCGAGCGTCATCCAGATGTAGATGAGGGCCACAGCCGGAAACAGGATGCCGAACAGCGCCCAGCCGAGGCCGAGCGTCAGCACGCCAAGAAAGAAGATGACGATGGCAAAGGGGATCATCAGGAGACCGACGATCAGATAGTCGACCAGGAACGCCAGGATGCGGCGGGTGCGCACGCCGTCATAGGCGCGGCTGTCGTCGAGCCTGCTGTTGATGATTTCACCGTCCAGAACGCGTGCGGTCATGACTTCCTCTATCGGCGGACGAGATTGCCCGCGCCGGAAAACAAATGGGAATTGCCGCGCCGGATTCAAGAATCCCGGCGCGCGAGGGCAGAAATCCTGTCGGGGAAGCTCTCGCCTCAGCCCTTCAGCATCTCGGCCACTTCGGGCGCGAAATAGGTCAGGATGCCGTCGCAGCCGGCGCGCTTGAAGGCGAGCAGGCTTTCGAGCATCGCCTTTTCGCCGTCGATCCAGCCATTGGCGCTGGCTGCCTTGATCATCGAATATTCGCCCGACACCTGATAGGCGAAGGTCGGCACGCGGAACTCGTCCTTCAGCCGGCGGATGATGTCGAGATAAGGCAGGCCGGGCTTGACCATCAGCATGTCGGCGCCCTCGGCGAGGTCCTGCTCGGCCTCGCGCACCGCTTCGTCCGAATTGGCGTGGTCGATGTAGTAGGTCTTCTTGTCGCCCTTGAGCAGGCCCTGCGTGCCGATCGCCTCGCGATAGGGGCCATAGAAGGCAGACGCGAACTTGGTCGCATAGGACATGATCGCTACATCATGGAAACCGTTGTCGTCGAGCGCGTCGCGGATGGCGCCGATGCGGCCGTCCATCATGTCGGAAGGGGCGATGATGTCGGAGCCGGCCGCGGCCTGCAGCACGGCGGCGGCTGCCACCTGGGCGACAGTTTCGTCATTGACGATGATGCCGTCGCGCAGGATGCCGTCATGGCCGTGGCTGGTGAACGGGTCGAGCGCGACGTCGGTGATGATGCCGATCTCCGGCACCGCTGCCTTGATGGCGCGGGTGGCGCGGTTGATGATGTTGTCGGGCTCCAATATGTGCGCGCCGGTCTGGTCGCGCAGCTCCATCTCGACATTGGGGAAGGTGGCGAGTGCCGGAATGCCGAGCTTTGCCGCGCGCTCCGCTTCCTTGACGGCGAGATCGACCGACATGCGATAGACACCGGGCATGGCCGGGATCGTTTCCTTGCGATTCTCACCGTCGATGATGAAGATCGGCCAGATCAGGTCGTCGACCGTCAGGCGGTTTTCCTGGACGAGCCGGCGCGACCAGTCGGCCTTGCGCATGCGGCGCAGGCGGCGGCTGCCGGTGATCTCGTCGACGCTGCGGGCGCCCGCTGGCTTGGCTGGGGTAAACTTGTTCATCGGCATTCTCCGGCAATTGTGCAGTTTTTAGCATGCCGGTTTGCCCAAGACCAAGATGCAGGATGTGACCTGCGGCATTGACGCACCCATGCGCTGCCCATTAGCTCTGCACACTCAGCCTGATGTGAGGGATTCCAGTGGACATGGACTTTGGCGGCGACGACGAAATCCGCTTCGAGCACTCCGGAGCCGCCGGCATCGTCACCCTGACGCGGCCGCAGGCGCTGAACGCGCTGACCCACAAGATGGTCCTGGCGCTGTCGCGCGCGCTCACCGCCTGGCAAGTCGACCCCAGCGTGGCCATCGTCGTGGTCAAGGCCGAGGGCAGGGCATTTTGCGCCGGGGGGGACATTCTGCACGTCTATCACGCCGGTCTCGCCGGCAATCCGCCGGTCGACTTCTTCGCCGACGAATATCGGCTCAACACCCAGATCCAGAGCTATCCCAAGCCTTACATTTCCTTCATCGACGGCATCGTCATGGGCGGCGGGGTCGGCATCTCCTGTCACGGCTCGCACCGGGTGATGACCGAAAATGCGCAGTTCGCCATGCCCGAAGTCGGCATCGGCTTCTTCCCCGACGTCGGCGGCAGCCATCTTCTGCCCGACCTCGGCGGCCATTTCGGCATGTATCTGGCGCTGACCGGCAACAGGATCCGCTACGGCGACGCGCTGTGGTCGGGGCTGGCGACGCACACGATCTCGGCCGACGGCCAGATCGGGCTCTTGGAGCGGCTGTGCGAGACCGGCGACACGGAGGCGGTGCTGCGCAACTTCTTCCGGCCGGCCAAGCGCGAGACCGAGCGCGAGACGCTGGAAGCGATTGCCCGTCATTTCTCCGCGCCCACGCTGTCCGACGTCATCGCCAGCCTGGAGACGGATTCGAGCGAGTTCGCCAAAAAGACGCTCGCCACCATCCTGCAGCGTTCGCCCACCAGCCTGTCGGTCGCCTTCCGGCAGGTCAGGGCCGGCCTGACCATGTCGATGAAGGACTGCATGCGGATGGAGTTCCGCATCCTCAACCGCATGCTCGCCGGCCGCGACTTCTATGAAGGCATCCGCGCGGTGCTCATCGACAAGGGCTCGACGCCGCAATGGCATCCGGCCCGGCTCGAGGATGTCGACCCGCTCGACATCGACCGTTATTTCGAAACGCTCGGCGACCGGGAACTTGCCCTGTGACCGACAGTGCAAGCCGCCTGCGCGAGATGCATCCGTCGGCGATAGAAAGCGCCTTCGCCCTGTTCCTGCGTGTGGTGGCCGGCTACTGCCTGCTGTTCGGCATCCTCTACTGGGTGCGCCTGATCGGTCTCTATGACGGCCCGCTCTGGCGTTTCGACCTGATGCCGATCCACTGGCAGGTCGCGGCGGTGACGCTGTCGGTGTTTTTCCCCTTTGCCGCCATCGGCCTGTGGATGCTGTCATCCTGGGGGCCGGTCATCTGGTTCATCTGCGCTGCGACCGAAGTCGTGATGTATGCCGGTTTCCCCGAACTGTTCGGCAACAGGCCACTGATCGTCGTCTCCCACGTCGCGGTGGCATTGATCTACGCGGCCTTCCGCGTTGTCCTGCACCTGAAAAGGCGCCGCGCCGCGCATTAGGGCGTTTCCGCTTTCCTTCGGACCGCGGACGATCTCCGTCTTTTTTTGTTTCGCGCAACTCCGGGCAGAATGCCGCCTCACGGCTTTCCTGGAATTGCTCCGGCCAACGCTTTCAGTGCGTTGGCCGACACTCCGTAAAATACAAGGTTAATTATTCTTACTCGAAGTGGGTTTCGTTAACCCTCTTTCGAAACCTGTCCTCGGTAAGCCCTTGTTAAGCCTGACGTTTAAGTCGAATTTTATGGGTATTCGATAAGTTCGCGATCAAGGTGACATCAAACAAAAAAGTCACCAGGCGAAAACAGAGAGGCAAAGACAATGATCAATTCGCGTCAGGCGGCCAAGCCCGCCATGGTTTCCGAGGACCGTAACGAAGCGATCCGTTCGCTTTACATGGAATCCCTGCAGCTTGTTGAAAGACTTCATCGTCGTCTTCTTGACGTTATCAAGGATGAGTTCGATCGCAACGGCCGCAGCGACATCAATGCGATCCAGGCTCTGCTGCTCTTCAACATCGGCAATGCGGAACTGACCGCCGGCGAATTGCGCTCACGCGGCTACTATCTCGGCTCGAACGTCTCCTACAATCTCAAGAAGCTTGTCGAGCTCGGCTTCATCAATCACCAGCGCTCGCGCATCGACCGTCGCTCGGTCCGTGTCAGCCTGACGCCGAAGGGCCAGGACGTGGCCGAGGTCGTTGCCGGCCTCTATGACCGCCATGTCGGTTCGATCGAGCATGTCGGCGGTATCAACACCGACGAGTTCAAGCAGATGAACCGCGCCCTGCAGCGCCTCGACCGCTTCTGGAACGACACCATCGCTTACCGCATGTAAGCGTTTCCACCCAAAAGGAACGACCTCCAGTCGCAGGGCCGGTTGCAGAAATGCACCGGTCCTTCCTTTTTTAGCGCGCCGACATCCAATGGAAGGTGCGCCAGCCATGTTGCCGCCATATTCGAATGACTATCGGAAAAGCTGTGATGTGCCAGATCTGCCTGTTCGGCCGTCAGCAACCCGTGCGATGAAGTCGCGTTTCACGTGTCGGTGATGCCGGGTTATGGTTGGCTAATTGTTAAGTATGGCCGTCATATCGTCGTCGCGGGAGTTTTCCTGCCGGTTGTGTTGCGCGAATATGTCTGGAACGTCCATGAAAACTAGCCGCCGTTTCTTTCTCTCCGGTGCCGGCGCGATCGCCATGGCAGCCTTGTCGGGGGCAGCCAGTGCCCAGGACGTGATCGGCGAAGTTCTCGGCTCGTCGCGCCGCGGCAACTGGGACGACCAGTTCGATGCCCGCGTCAGCCAGGGCGCCAAGGTCGCCAGCACGCTGCCGGTGTTCACCGCGCAGACGGCAGCCTTTACCCAGCAGGCGATTGCCCAGTATCAGAACATCGTCGCCCAGGGCGGCTGGCCGGTCGTTCCGGCGACCAAGAAGCTCCGCCTCGGCGTCGAGGATCCCGATGTCCAGGTGTTGCGCAAGCGCCTGATGATTTCGGGCGACCTGTCGCCGCGCGCCGGCCTTTCCGATTCGTTCGACACCTATGTCGATGCCGCCCTCAAGCGCTTCCAGGCACGCCACGGCCTGCCTGACGATGGCGTCATGGGCCAGTACACCTATGCGGCGATGAACATCAGCGCCCAGATCCGCCTCGGCCAGCTCGAGACCAATCTCGGCCGCATCCAGGCCCAGGCTGGCACGCTCGGCCAGCGCTATGTCAACGTCAACATTCCGGCCGCCCAGGTCGAAGCGGTCGAGAACGACCGCGTCGTGCTGCGCCACACCGCAATCGTCGGCAAGGTCGACCGCCAGTCGCCGATCGTCAATTCGAAGATCAACGAGATCATCGTCAATCCATATTGGAATGCCCCGGTGTCGATCGTCCGCAAGGACATCATCCCGCTGATGCGCAAGAACCCGAACTATCTGACCGACAACAAGATCCGCCTGTTTGCGCCGGACGGCAGCGAGGTCGATCCGATGAATGTCGACTGGTCGACCGAAGAGGCTGCGAAGTACCGCTTCCGCCAGGATCCGGGCGCCAACAACGCCATGGCGTCGGTGAAGATCAACTTCCCGAGCCCGGATGGCGTCTACATGCACGATACGCCGCAGCAGAGCCTGTTCGGCAAGCTGATGCGCTTCGATTCCTCGGGCTGCGTCCGCGTCCAGAACGTGCGCGACCTCGTCACCTGGATCCTGCGCGACACGCCGGGCTGGAGCCGCTCGCATTTCGAGCAGGCCATCAAGTCGGGCGAAAACACCCCGGTCCCCGTCACCAACCCGGTGCCGGTCTATTTCACCTACGTCTCGGCATGGTCGACCGGCGATGGTGTCGTGCAGTTCCGCGACGACATCTATGGCCGCGACGGCGTCGACGAGCTGCAGATCACCTCGGCTCTCTGACCGGGCCGCAGCGACCTTTCGAAAGGCCGTCCCTCGGGGCGGCCTTTTTCGTATCGGTGCCGACATTGGCGAATGGATGCTGCTGCTCGTCCGCCGAGAAGAAGTGCACTTCCATCAGCACCGGCCCATCCGGACCCCGGAAGAACAACAGCTCGGCATTTGACGCTGTCCTGAACTCTTTGACAATTGCGGATGCGTCGTTGCGATCGAACTCCTGAAACTTGACGCCAAGAGAGTCCAGCAAGGTCCGGGCATCGGCAAGCGCAAGCCCGGGCTGGACGCGGCCCAGCTCCACCTTGATCCCGCGTGCGAGGCGGATGCGTGTCTTCTTGGGTGACGGTTCGCCTTCCGGCGTGTCCCAAAGTTCCACCCAGAACCTGGTCACGACAACCTGGTTGTCGCGTGCCTGAAGATTGATCTCGAAGTCAGCGTAACCAAGCTGGCACGAGAAGAAGCTTTCGTTCGCAAAGTCCCAGCGATCGGGTGTTCCGAGGAAGTACCCGATTTTCCCCAGCGTGCTGTCAGGCCAGAGCGGGCTTTGCTGCTCGCCGCGCAGCATCAATTCGAGCGACATCTTTTGCATGGCGGCATACTGCTTGGGGGGCCTTGCAGGTCACGCTCATCGCAAGGCGGTGCCGGCGTTATCCCGCGCTATCGCTCCGTGGACCCGCCCCTTTTTCGGTCGCAGTGGCCGTTTGGTCCAAATGCGACCACGAAATTTCGCACCGCACGTGGCGACGCTGGGGCAAGTATGTTAATGGCCGCCGAACTTCCCCGATGCCCCTCCGGACCAGTCCCCGGAACAGCAAGGATCAGAACCGATGGCCGCTTCGAAACACCTCGAAACCTTCTTTGGAACCCCGCTCGAGGAGGCTGATCCCGAGATCTTCGGCTCGATCCGCAACGAGCTCGGTCGCCAGCGCCACGAGATCGAGCTGATCGCCTCGGAAAACATTGTTTCCCGCGCCGTGCTCGAGGCCCAGGGCTCGATCATGACAAACAAATATGCCGAGGGTTATCCCGGCAAGCGCTATTATGGCGGCTGCCAGTTCGTCGACGTCGCCGAAGAGCTCGCCATCGAGCGCGCCAAGAAGCTGTTCGACTGCAAGTTCGCCAACGTCCAGCCGAACTCCGGCAGCCAGATGAACCAGGCGGTGTTCCTGGCGCTGCTGCAGCCGGGCGACACCTTCATGGGCCTCGACCTGAATTCGGGCGGTCACCTGACCCACGGCTCGCCGGTCAACATGTCCGGCAAGTGGTTCAAGGTCGTCTCCTATGGCGTGCGCAAGGACGACAACCTGCTCGACATGGACGAGGTCGCGCGCCTTGCCCGCGAGAACAAGCCGAAGCTGATCCTCGCCGGCGGCACCGCCTATTCCCGCATCTGGGACTGGAAGCGCTTCCGCGAGATCGCCGATGAAGTCGGCGCCTATCTGATGGTCGACATGGCCCACATCGCCGGTCTCGTCGCCGGCGGCGTGCATCCGTCGCCGCTGCCGCACGCCCATGTCGTCACCACCACCACGCACAAGTCGCTGCGCGGTCCGCGCGGCGGCATGATCCTGACCAATGACGAGGACATCGCCAAGAAGATGAACTCGGCCGTGTTCCCCGGCCTGCAGGGCGGCCCGCTGATGCATGTCATCGCCGCCAAGGCCGTTGCCTTCGGCGAAGCGCTGAAGCCCGAGTTCAAGACCTATGCCGCCAATGTCGTTGCCAACGCCAAGGCGCTGGCCGCAAGCCTCAAGGACACCGGCCTCGACATCGTTTCGGGCGGCACCGACAACCATCTGATGCTGGTCGACCTGCGCCCTAAGAACGCCACCGGCAAGCGCGCCGAGGCAGCTTTGGGCCGCGCCAACATCACCTGCAACAAGAACGGCATTCCCTTCGACCCGGAAAAGCCCTTCGTCACCTCGGGCGTGCGTCTCGGCACCCCGGCAGGCACCACGCGTGGCTTCGGCGAAGCCGAGTTCCGCGAGATCGGTCAGCTGATCACCGAAGTGCTGGACGGCCTCAAGGTCGCCAATTCGGACGAGGGCAACGCTGCCGTCGAAGCGGCGGTCAAGCAGAAGGTCGTCAGCCTGACCGAGCGCTTCCCGCTCTATCCCTATCTCGGCTGATCCGGGGCCATAAGGGCCTTCCACATTTCGAAGCCCCGTGCCGGTCATCCCGGCATGGGGCTTCTGCTTTTCCGGAGGATGCATTAAGCCTTTTCCGGTCGGGGATTCGAATGACAAGGCTGAACGATGCGCTGCCCATATTGCCAGTCTGAAGACACGCAGGTGAAGGACTCGCGTCCGGCCGAGGATGGTGCCGCGATCCGTCGCCGGCGCATCTGCCCGGTCTGCGGCGGCCGCTTCACCACCTTCGAGCGGGTCCAGCTGCGCGACCTCGTCGTGCTCAAGAAGACCGGCCGCAAGGTGCCGTTCGACCGCGACAAGCTGGCTCGCTCGGTCGAGATCGCAGTGCGCAAGCGCAATGTCGATCCCGAGCGCATCGAGCGCGCCGTGACCGGCATCGTCCGCCAGCTCGAAAGCTCCGGCGAAACCGAGATTCCGTCGGGCGAGATTGGTCGCCTGGTGATGGAGGCGCTGAAGACGCTCGACGACGTCGCCTATGTCAGGTTTGCATCCGTCTACCGCAATTTCCGCGAGGCCAAGGACTTCCATGAGGTGCTGGGCGAACTGAAGGGCGACGAGGAAGCCAGCTGAACGATGGTCGATATCAGTGCATCCGGGCAAGACAGGACAGACCGCCGTTTCATGGCAGCCGCAATCAGGCTGTCGCGCAAGCATCTCGGACTGACATCGACAAATCCGGCGGTCGGCACGCTCATCGTCCGTGATGACGGCAATGGACCCGTCATCGTCGGCCGCGGCGTCACCGCCATTGGCGGGCGGCCGCATGCGGAAGCCGAAGCACTCGCCGAGGCGGGTCAGCTGGCGCGCGGCGCCACCGCCTATGTCACGCTCGAGCCCTGTGCCCATCACGGTCGCACCCCGCCTTGCGCCAACGCGCTTGTCAACGCGGGCATTACCCGTGTCGTCGGCGCCGCCAGCGATCCCGACCCGCGTGTTTCCGGCAAGGGCTACGCGATCCTTCGCTCAGCCGGCATCGAGGTCAAAGAGGGCGTTCTGGCCCGCGAGGCCGCCGACCAGCTCGCCGGTTACATGAATCGTTCGATGAGAAAGCGCCCGGAAGTGATTCTGAAGCTTGCGCTTTCCGCCGATGGCATGATCGGCCGCCGCGGCGAGGGGCAGATCGGCATAACAGGCGAGATCGCCCGCCGCCAGGTCCATGTCATGCGCGCCGAATGCGAAGCCATCCTGATCGGCATCGGCACCGCCATCGCAGACGACCCCGAGCTCACCGTGCGCCTGCCCGGGCTGCGCAGCCGTTCGCCGGCCCGCATCGTGCTCGACCGGCTCATCCGGCTGCCCGCGACTTCGAAACTGGCGCGCTCGGCCTCCGACGTTCCGGTCATCGTCGCCGCCTGTTCCGAGAGCCACGCCGCCAACAGGGCGGAGCTGGAACGCGCCGGGGTGAAGTTCCTGGCCACCGAGACCTATGATGGCCGCGTCGCCCTTCCGGAGCTGCTCGAGGATCTCGGCAACCAGGGCATATCGCGCATCATCGTCGAAGGCGGCGCCGACACCGCGCGCGCCTTCCTCGACGAGGGGCTGGTCGACCGTATCGCACTGTTCTACGGCCCCGAGGCCATCGGCGCCGACGGTATTGCGGCCCCCATTGGCCGCGACCATATACCGGCAGAGTTCACGCTCGTGCGCGAGGCGCGCTACGGCGAGGACAGCTTCGCCGAATGGATAAGGGAAATCTGATGTTTACCGGGATCGTCACCGACGTGGCCACAGTCGCGTCCGCAGCCCAGCTCGACCAGGGCGTGCGCCTGCGTATCGACACCGCCTATGATCCGAAGACCATCGACATCGGCGCCTCGATTGCCTGCTCCGGCGTCTGCCTGACCGTGGTCGCGCTGCCCGAGGCAACCTCAAACGCCCGCTGGTTCGAGGTCGAGGCCTGGGAAGAGGCGCTGCGACTGACCACGGCGAGCGACTGGAAGGCCGGCAGCAGGATCAATCTCGAGCGGGCGCTGAAGATCGGCGACGAGCTCGGCGGCCACATCGTGTCGGGCCATGTCGACGGCATGGCCGAGATCATAGCCCGCGAGGACGAGGGCGAAGCGGTGCGCTTCCGCCTCGAGGCGCCGCGCGAGCTGGCCAGGTTCATCGCGCCCAAGGGCTCGGTTGCGCTCGACGGGACGTCGCTGACCGTCAACAAGGTCGAGGCCACCCGCTTCGACGTGCTGCTGATCCATCATTCGTTGCAGGTGACGACCTGGGGCGAGCGCAAGGTCGGCGACCGGGTCAATCTCGAGATCGACACCATGGCGCGTTATGCCGCGCGCCTGGCCGAGGCGGCAAGGGAAGGGCTCTGACGCCGGACACTGGCGCGCCGCTCGCTGGACAGCGGTTTCCTGCCACAGGCCTTAACACTTCGCTTGCGAACTCATCCGGTTCGGCCTAAGTCAGCCGCTCCTGCCGGAGATTTTACATGGCCAACGACAAGAAACTGAAGCTCCTCATCGTCGAGGCGCGCTTCTACGACGACCTTTCGGACGCGCTGCTGGACGGCGCCAAGGCCGCACTCGATGCCGCCGGCGCAGGCTATGACGTGATCACGGTTCCCGGCGCGCTTGAAATCCCGGCCGTGATCTCGTTCGCGCTCGATGCGGCCGACGACGAAGGCACCCATTATGACGGTTATGTCGCCCTCGGCACCGTCATCCGCGGCGAGACCTATCATTTCGACATCGTCGCCAACGAATCCTGCCGCGCCATCATGGATCTGTCGGTCGGCGAGTCGATTGCCATCGGCAACGGCATTCTGACGGTCGAAAACGACGACCAGGCCTGGGCGCGTGCCCGCCGCACCGAAGGCGACAAGGGTGGCTTTGCCGCGCGCGCGGCCCTGACTATGATCGCCGTGCGCGAAAAACTCGGAGCAGCCCGCTCGTGACGTCTTCCGAAGATAACGGCCAGCCGCCAGTCCGCCACGCCAACAAGCGCGGCGCTGCCCGTCTGGCCGCCGTCCAGGCGCTCTACCAGATGGACGTGGCCGGCAGCGGCCTGCTCGAAATTACCGCCGAATACGAGGCGTTCCGCCTCGGCAAGGAAGTCGACGGCGCGCTCTACCGCGAGGCCGACGCCCAGTGGTTCCGCGCCATCCTTGCCGGCGTCGTCGAAAATCAGAAGGTCGTCGATCCTGTCATCCGCCAGTCGCTGACCGAGGACTGGCCGCTGTCGCGTCTCGACTCGACACTACGCGCCATCCTGCGCGCCGGCGTCTATGAATTGATGAAGCGCCAGGACGTGCCGGTGGCGGTGATCGTGTCGGAATATGTCGACATCGCCAAGGCATTCTACATCGAAGACGAGCCCAAGCTCGTCAACGCCGTACTGGATCGTGTCTCGCGCAAGCTGCGCGGCGAAGGCAAGGGCAAGGACGCATTATGACCGGTGGCGAACGCGAAGCGCGGCGAACTGCCTATATTCTCGCCGCATCGCAAGCCATCATCGGTTCCGCCGCCCCGATCTCCTTCGCCATCGGCGGTCTCGCCGGCTACTATCTGCTCGACGCCGACAAGTCGCTGGCGACCCTTCCCATCACCGGCTTCAGCCTGGGTCTGGCGATCGGCGCCTTGCCAGCGGCGGCCATCATCCGCAGGATCGGCCAGCGCAGCGGCTTCATGTTCGGCACCGCCGTCACCGCCATCGGCGGCGCGGTCGCCACGCTCGCGCTGTTCCGTGCCGAGTTCTGGCTCTTCGTCTTCGGCCTCGTGCTGCTTGGCGCCGGCGGTGCCTTCGTCCAGCAATTCCGCTTCGCCGCCGCCGACAATGCGCCGCCCCAGTTCAAGGCCAATGCGATCTCCTTCGTGCTCGCTGGCGGCATCATCACCGCCATTATCGGGCCGCAGATCGTCATCTTCACGCGCGAGCTGTTCGCGCCTGTGATGTTTGCCGGCTCCTTCGCCTCGATCATCGGCCTGGCCGCCGTCGGCGCCATCATCCTGTCCTTCCTCAGGGTCAAGGAACCGGTTCACGATCACCAGGCGGCTTCGGAGGCCGGCGCGCGGCCGCTGAAGGAGATCGTCACCGAACCACGTTTCGCCGCTGCACTCACCTGCGCCGTCGGCAGCTACACGCTGATGAGCTTCGTCATGACCGGCGCGCCCTTGGCCATGGTCGGCTGCGGTTTCTCGCCTGACGAGGCGACGCTGGGCATTTCCTGGCACGTCATGGCGATGTTCGGTCCCAGCTTCTTCACCGGCCGCGTCATCCAGCGTTTTGGCGCCGAGCGTGTCGTTGCCTTTGGCCTTCTGCTGCTGATCGCCTGCGCCATCGTCGCCCTGTCGGGCATCGCACTGTGGCAGTTCTGGACGGCTCTGATCCTGCTCGGTCTCGGCTGGAATTTCGGTTTCATCGGTGCAACGGCCATCGTCTCGACGGCCTATCGCCCGTCCGAGAAGAGCAAGGTCCAGGGTTTCCACGACTTCGTCCTGTTCGGCGCCGTTGCCTTCGCCTCGCTGATGTCGGGCGCGGTCTACAACGCCTATGGCTGGGACACGCTCAACTGGATCGTCTTCCCGGTCAGCGCCATCTGTCTCGCGGCGCTGGCCACGCTGTCCCTGGCGCAGCGCCGGCAGCCCACCTGACAGGCTGCTCCTGACAAGACGTTGTCGGGAGGAGGTCCTCCCGATTTTCTTTGATATTCAGAAAAATATTGCGCTGCCCCTGCGCATTGTGAAACCGTATGCCCCGACGGACGCTGGGTCGCCATGCTCATATGCGGCCACCGGAATCCTGAAGTGAGAAGGGGCTTTTCATTATGTACAAGAAATCCATCGCGGCTGCGGCGATCGCGCTCGGCCTCGCCACGGGTGCCGCGAGCGCCCAGGTGGTGGTGTCTTCCAAGATCGACACCGAAGGCGGCGTGCTCGGCAACATCATCAAGGCAGTGCTCGACGCCAACAACATCGCCACCACCGACCGCATCCAGCTCGGGGCGACGCCCGTCGTGCGCAAGGCGATCACCGCAGGCGAGATCGACATCTATCCCGAATACACCGGCAATGCGGGCTTCTTCTTCGAAAAGGCCGACGATCCGCTGTGGAAGGATGCCGCCAAGGGTTTCGAGACCGCCAAGAAGCTCGACTATGACGCCAACAAAATCGTCTGGCTGTCGCCGTCGCCCGCCAACAACACCTGGGCGATCGCCCTGCGCAAGGACGTGGCCGAGGCCAACAAGCTCGCCACGCTCAGCGACTTCGGCAAATATGTCGCCGGCGGCGGCACCGTCGTGCTGGCCGCGTCGTCCGAATTCGTCAACTCGGCCGCAGCCCTTCCGGCCTTCCAGACCACCTATGGCTTCACCCTCAAGCCCGAACAGCTGATCACGCTCTCCGGCGGTGATACTGCTGCCACGATCGGTGCGGCCGCCAACCAGACCAACGGCGCCAATGCTGCCATGGTCTATGGCACCGACGGCGGCATCGCGCCGTCCGGCCTCGTCGTGCTCGACGACGACAAGGGGGTGCAGCCGGTCTACCAGCCGGCGCCGATCATCCGAGAGGCCGTGCTGAAGGAGCATCCGGAGATCGAAACGCTGCTCAAGCCGGTGTTCGAGAAGCTCGATCTGGTCACGCTGCAGGAGCTCAACGGCCGCGTCCAGGTCGGCGGTGAGCCAGCCAAGGCCGTCGCCGAAGATTTCCTGAAGAAGAACGGCTTTCTGAAGTAAGCTCTTCCGGCGCGTGCTCGCTTACGGCGCCGAGCGTCCTTTTCGGACGCACGGCACTGCAAGACAGGAACACCGTGAATGATCCCGTGCGACAATCGCCATCGATTGTCGGGGTCATGCATCGGGGTGCGCGCCAGGGGAACCGGGGACGCATCGCAGTCGTGAGCATCAGGTTCGACAAACTTGGCGTGGTGATCGCCCTGATCGCCTGTTATGGCGCCTTCTCGGCGCCATTTGCCATTTTCCGCGCCAACCGCATCGTCGCTGGCGAGCCGCGTTCGATCATCGAGGCCCTGCCGCAGCCGCTCGGCGCGGTTCTGCTTGCCGTTCTGGTTGCCGCCGGCCTCATTGCCCTGTTCAGGACGCCCCTGGTGGCACGGCTCGGCGCCGCCGCTGTGACGCTTGCGTCGCTCGCATTGCTCATAGGCGTCGCCGGCAGCCACCTGACCCCTGAAGGCAACACCTTTGCCCGGATATCGCCGGCCTCCGGCTTCTGGCTGCTGATCTTTGCCTTCACGCTTCTGCTCGCCGATGTCCTGACCCGGCTGCAACTGTCGCCGGTCGGGCGCGTTGTCGTGCTCGGCATCGGCGCCGCGGCAATCTGGCTTCTGCTCGCCTCGGGCCAATGGGACAGTCTGTCGATCCTCAAGGAATACGCCAATCGCGCTGACAGTTTCTGGAACGAGGCGCGGCGTCATGTCGAACTGGCCCTCGGCTCGCTTTTTGCCGCCACCCTTGTCGGCCTGCCGCTCGGCATCCTGTGTCACCGTGTCCAGGCGCTGCGGGACGGCGTGCTCAACGTGCTCAACATCATACAGACCATTCCGTCGATTGCGCTGTTCGGCATCCTGATCGCGCCGCTCGGCTGGGTCGCCGCCAATGTTCCCGGCGCCTCAGTGCTCGGCATTCGCGGCATAGGTGCCGCACCGGCCTTCGTCGCGCTGTTTCTCTATTCGCTGCTGCCGGTGGTCGCCAACACCGTCGTCGGTCTTGCCGGCGTGCCGCGTGCAGCCAATGACGCGGCGCGCGGCGTGGGCATGACGGGCTGGCAGCGGCTGAGCGGCGTCGAGTTCCCGCTCGCCTTTCCCGTCATCCTGACCGGCATCCGAATCGTGTTGGTCCAGAACATCGGCCTTGCCACCATCGCCGCGCTGATCGGCGGCGGCGGTTTCGGGGTCTTCGTTTTCCAGGGCGTCGGCCAGACGGCGATGGATCTCGTCCTGCTCGGCGCCGTGCCGACGGTGGCGCTGGCCTTTGCCGCCGCCATCATTCTTGACGCAGTGGTCGAAACAGTCGCGACCCGCAAATCCACCGAAGTGGCTGCCGCATGATCGAAATCGACCACATCACCAAGCGCTACGGTGAGACCACTGTCGTCGACGACGTTTCGATGGTCATCGAGCCGCGCACGGTCACCGTGATCGTCGGCACCTCCGGTTCGGGCAAGACGACGCTGTTGCGCATGATCAACCGTCTGGTCGAGCCGAGCTCCGGCACGATCAGGCTCGACGGCATCGACAACCGCTCGGTGCCGGGCCATGAGCTTCGCCGCTCCATCGGCTACGCCATCCAGGGCAATGGTCTGTTTCCGCACCGCACCGTGGCGCAGAACATCGCCACCGTTCCCGCGCTGCTCGGCTGGGACGCCGCGCGCATCAAGGCGCGGGTCGACGAGTTGCTGGCCTTGCTGCAGCTCGATCCCGCAGCCTTTGGCCCGCGTTATCCGCATGAGTTGTCGGGTGGCCAGCAGCAGCGTGTCGGCGTCGCCCGCGCGCTCGCCGCCGAGCCCAACGTGCTTCTGATGGACGAACCTTTCGGCGCGCTCGACCCGATCATCCGCACCAAGGCGCAGGAAGACCTGCTCGCGATCCAGAAGCGCTTCGGCACCACCATCATCCTCGTCACCCACGACATGGAGGAGGCGGTTCACCTCGGCGACCGCATCGCCGTCATGGATGCCGGCAAGCTCGTCCAGTATGCGACACCGGCCGATATCCTGGCCAATCCCGCCAGCGATTTCGTCGAGACGCTGATTGGCGCCTCCGACCGTCCGTTCAAGCTTCTGTCGCTCGGCACCGTCGGTGATGCCGTCGAGCCGGGACCGGCGGCAGGCGAGGGCATCCGTGCCGGGGCAAGCCAGCGCGACGCGCTCGCCGAGCTGTTGTGGTCGGGACGCCCCGCCATGCCGGTGACGGGCGAAAATGGTGCTGCCCTTGGCCGCGTGACGGTCGAAGGCCTTGTGAAACGTGCCGCGAGGCCGCAATGAGGGCCTGGCTTCCGCTGCTGCTGCGCCTGTGCCTGCTGGCGCTGCTGGTGGCGTTCCTGAGCAATCCGCTGTGGTTCGAGCCGCTGCTCAGGCCGCTGACCCAGAATGGCGCGCCGGCGGTCTACAACCAGGGCAGCCTGCTGTCTCTGGCGCTGCTGCACCTGCGCACCGTCGCCATCGCCACCGCTGCGGCGATCGTCGTTGCGGTTGCACTCGCCATCCTTGTCACCCGGCCAATCGGCGCCGAATTCCTGCCCCTGTCGCGCAGCCTGGTGAATATCGGCCAGACATTTCCGCCGGTCGCGGTGCTGGCGCTTGCCGTTCCCGCCGTCGGCTTCGGCGAGAAGCCGACGCTGATTGCGCTGTTCCTCTACGGCCTGCTGCCGATCTTCGAAAACACGCTGACCGGCCTCACCACCACGCCGCCCAGCATCGTCGAGGCGGCCCGCGGCGCCGGCATGACCGGCTGGCAGCGCCTCACCAAGGTCGAGCTGCCGCTTTGCCTGCCGGTCATGCTCGCCGGCATCCGGCTGTCGGTCGTCATCAGTCTCGCCACTGCCACCATCGGCTCGACCGTTGCCGCAAAGACCCTCGGCGAGGTCATCATCGCCGGGCTGCAATCCAACAATCTGGCCTTCGTCCTGCAGGGCGGGCTGATCGTCGCGGCCCTTGCCGTTCTGATCTATGACGCGCTGTCGGCGCTGGAGCGCATGGCGGCGCGGCGCATGGGGCAGGTGGCCTGAGCGGCCTACCGGCCACGCGCCGGATAGTCGAGCGTGATCTCGAGCCGGTTGCCCGCTGCACCAACGATCCAGCGGCGGCGCAGCACGGCAAAGTCGTGACTGGCGCCGTTTGCCGACACCGTCACCACGTCGCCCGTCTGGCACTGTGGCGAAAGCGCAAGCGTGCCGAGCACACCCTCCAACCCCGCCTTGCTGGCATGGATCCGCGCCGAGCCGGTCAACGTCACGTCGATCGTCTCGGCAGTTGCGCCGCCGCCGAGACTCGGTGATTGATCTGGCTGATGCCCCGGTCTGCCATTTGAAGGAGTTTTTGCCATGGTTTGGCGTCTCTCTAAGATCGTGATGTGTCTTTGTCTTGCAGCTTTCGCCTTTCTGGTGGCGTTCGGCAATATCACCGACTACGGCTCCAACTTCGCCTTCGTCCAGCACGTCCTGAGCATGGACACCACTTTCCCGGGCAACGCGCTGATGTATCGCTCGATCACCAGTCCGACATTGTGGACCGTCGGCTACTGGTTGATCATCTTCGGCGAGGCGCTGACCTGCGTGCTGTTCCTGATCGCCGCGCTGCAACTCTGGCAGGCACGCAAAGGTTCGGGCCGGCAGTTCGATGACGCCAAGGGCTTCGTCGTCATCGGCGCCACCATGGGGTTCCTGGTCTGGTTCCTGGGCTTCATGGTCATTGGCGGCGAATGGTTCGCCATGTGGCAGTCGAGCACATGGAACGGCCAGGACGCCGCCTTCAAATTCTACATGACCATGCTGGCGGTGCTGATCTTCGTCAATCAGCCGGATCGTGATCTGGCCTGATGCTCCGAAAATCGGAATCGATGTTCGGAAAGCATGATGCGCAGAGTTGATGAGTTGGCGCGTTGTTTGTGCGTCTATCCGGACGCACGGCGCTCCAAAGCTCTGTTGTCGGCAATAACGGGGCGGCGAAAGCCGAGAAACACCTTTTCGATATCTTGACGTGCGCTGCCCTGTTTCGGATTGTTCGCCAGGGGCCGGAAACCAATGAGAGGCTGCCGGTCTCGTTCACTAGCCCGGGGAGGGGAATTCCGGGCACAATCAGGGAAGAGAAATTGGCAATGACAATGCTTTACGTCGTCATCGCCTGCGGCCTGCTATCTGTCCTGTACGCCATCTGGGCGACTCAGTCGGTGCTTGCATCCGACCAGGGCAATGCGCGCATGCAGGAAATCTCCGCCGCCATCCGAGAAGGTGCGCAGGCATATCTGGCGCGCCAATACACCACCATCGCCATCGTCGGCGTCGTCGTGTTCCTGCTCGCATGGTGGCTGCTTTCCGCGACCGCGGCGATCGGCTTTTTGATTGGTGCAGTGCTTTCAGGTGCTGCCGGCTTCATCGGCATGCATGTTTCGGTCCGGGCCAATGTGCGCACTGCGCAGGCCGCCTCCAACAGCCTCGCCGCCGGCCTCGACATCGCCTTCAAGTCGGGTGCGATCACCGGCATGCTGGTGGCCGGCCTCGCTCTGCTTGGCGTCTCCGTCTACTATCTCGTTCTGACCGGCCCGATGGGCCATGCGCCTGCCGACCGCGTCGTCATCGATTCGCTGGTGGCGCTCGGTTTCGGCGCTTCCCTGATCTCGATCTTTGCCCGTCTCGGCGGCGGCATCTTCACCAAGGGTGCCGATGTCGGCGGCGATCTCGTCGGCAAGGTGGAAGCCGGCATCCCCGAGGATGATCCGCGCAACCCCGCAACCATCGCCGACAATGTCGGCGACAATGTCGGCGACTGCGCCGGCATGGCCGCCGATCTGTTCGAAACCTATGCCGTGACCGTCGTCGCCACCATGGTGCTCGGCGCCATCTTCTTCGGCGGAACCGAGGTTCTCTCCAACGTGATGCTCTACCCGCTCGCCATCTGCGGCGCCTGCATCATCACCTCGATCGTCGGCACGTTCTTCGTCAAGCTCGGCTCCAACGGCTCGATCATGGGCGCGCTCTACAAGGGGCTGATCGTCACCGGCCTTCTCTCGATCGTCGGCCTGGGGGCGGCGACCTCGCTGACTGTCGGCTGGGGTGAAATCGGCACCGGGGGTGGTGTCGTGATCACGGGTCAGAACCTGTTCATCTGCGGCCTGATCGGCCTGGTGGTAACAGGGCTGATCGTCGTCATCACCGAATACTACACCGGTACCAACAAGCGCCCGGTCAATTCGATCGCCCAGGCGTCGGTCACCGGTCACGGCACCAACGTGATCCAGGGCCTGGCCGTATCGCTCGAATCGACGGCGCTGCCGGCCATCGTCATCGTCGGCGGCATCATCGCCACCTTTCAGCTTGCCGGCCTGTTCGGCACGGCCATTGCCGTCACCACCATGCTCGGCCTTGCCGGCATGATCGTGGCGCTCGATGCCTTCGGCCCGGTCACCGACAATGCCGGCGGCATTGCCGAAATGGCCGGCCTGCCCAAGGAAGTGCGTCATTCGACCGACGCGCTTGATGCGGTCGGCAACACCACCAAGGCCGTCACCAAGGGCTACGCCATCGGCTCGGCCGGTCTCGGCGCTCTGGTGCTGTTTGCCGCCTACAGCTACGACCTGCAGTACTTTGCCGCCAACAGCGCGCAGTTCCCGTATTTCGCCGACATCGGCACGGTGTCGTTCGATCTGTCCAACCCCTACGTCGTCGCCGGCCTGATCTTCGGCGGCCTCATTCCTTATCTGTTCGGCGGCATCGCAATGACCGCCGTCGGCCGTGCCGCAGGCTCGATCGTCGAGGAGGTGCGCAAGCAGTTCCGCGAGGATCCGGGCATCATGAAGGGCACCTCGAAGCCCAATTACGCCCGCGCCGTCGACCTTCTGACCAAGGCGGCGATCAAGGAAATGATCATTCCGTCGCTGCTGCCGGTGCTGGCGCCGCTCGTCGTCTATTTCGGCGTGCTGCTGATCTCGGGCTCCAAGGCCTCGGCCTTTGCCGCCCTCGGTGCCTCGCTGCTCGGCGTCATCGTCAACGGCCTGTTCGTTGCGATTTCGATGACTTCAGGCGGCGGTGCCTGGGACAACGCCAAAAAGTCGTTCGAGGACGGCTTCACCGACAAGGACGGCGTCAAGCACCTGAAGGGCTCCGAGGCCCACAAGGCCTCTGTGACAGGCGATACCGTCGGCGATCCCTACAAGGACACTGCCGGCCCGGCAGTGAACCCGGCGATCAAGATCACCAACATCGTCGCCCTTCTGCTGCTTGCCGTGCTCGCGCACAGCGGCGGCTGATCCTTTCGAACTGCTTGCCTCTCTGAGGCAGAACCATTGATCCCGTCCGCAGCCTCTGCGGGCGGGGTTTTTCGTAGGCCTTGTCCAGCCCAAAGAAAAACCCGCGGAATTGCTTCCGCGGGTCCTGTTGCCTGAGATTTCTGAACCTCAGTGGGCGGATCAGTTGCCGAAGATGCTGCTGGCAGCACTCGACCCCATCTTGCCCGCGCCCGAAAGCAGCTGGCCGAGGAAGTTCTGGTCCTTGCCGCCGGTCGGCGTCGTGCGCGAGATGAAGTCGAACACCTTGCCTTCCTGCAGGCCGTAATTGGCGATGTTCGAGACGCGGCCGTCGGCGCCGAAATAGACGGCCAGCACGCGCTGTTCGATCAGCTTCGGCTTGGCGAAGGCGACGGCGCGCCGGCGCGTCTGGGAGATGTAGTAGAACACCTCATTGTCGAAGGTCGCCGTCGTCGACGGCGTGCCGAGAGCGAGCAGCACCTGCTCGCGGCTCGAGCCCACCGGCACGGAGTCGATCGACTGCTGGTCGATGACATAGCCCTGGGTCAGCGTCTCGCTGGGGGTCAGGTCACCGAACGTCTTCGAGGTGTTGCATGCCGACAGCGCGGCAGCGGCCACGATCAGCGACACGGCGCCAGCCGGACGCAACGAAAATGGCATCTTGAATTTCAGCGAGTGCAACAACAACTCCATCCTGTCGTGCCAGAGCCCCTGCTTGCGCGAAGCCGCAAAACCGGTAAACCAGCTTGCGCGCCGATGCAACAAGGCCACTAAGCGAAACGGGTCCCCGGGAGACCGCCCTCAAAATGTTTAAGCGTCTGTTTGGCCGTGAACGCCAGGCCAATCGCGCCATCACCGAGGCGCTCTATACACGAATCGTGGCAGCCGCGCGGCAGGAACCTTTTTATTCCGCATGGAATGTTCCCGACACGCCGCTTGGCCGTTTCGAGATGCTTTCGCTGCACATGTTCCTGTTTCAGCATCGTTTGCGCGGCGAGCCGGGGGCTGCGGCCGACATCGCCCAGCGCCTGATCGACGAGTTCTTCCTCGATGTCGACCATTCGCTGCGCGAGCTCGGCATCAGCGACGTCGGCGTGCCCAAGCGCATGAAGAAGCTGGCCAAGATGTTTTACGGCCGCACAGAATCCTACAAGAACGCGCTCGAAGGCGATGATCATCCGGCGCTTGCCGCAGCACTTTTGCGCAATGTCCGCCCCGAGGTGCAGGACTGGCCGGAAGCCGCAGCACTCGCCGAATATGTCTTTGCGGCGAATCGCGCTCTTGCCGAGCAGCCATCGGAAGACATATGTGCCGGCAAATTGTCATATCCGGCGCCACAGGCAGCCTGAAGGAGGCCACCCCATGATGCCTGACGAGACCCAGAGTCCGGTTTCCTTCAAGGTCAATGTCGCCAGGCTGCCGCAGAAGGGCATGGCTGTAACAGTCGATGCCGATGCCGCCCAGCGTGCCGCATTGGCTGAGGTGCATGGCCTGACGTCGGTCGAACGCTACAAGGCGGACCTGCTTGTCACCAAGTGGAAGCGCAATGGCGTCAAGGTCCGCGGTCGGGTCCAGGCAGCGATCACCCAGGCCTGCGTCGTCACGCTTGAGCCTGTCGAGGCGGTGATCGACGAGGATGTCGAGGGCGTTTTCCTGCCCGAGGACTCCAAGCTTGCCAGGCAGGGCTTCAACGCGGCCGGCGAAATCCTGCTCGACGCCGAGGGCCCCGACGCGCCCGAAACCTTCACCGGCGACACCATCGATGCGGGCGCGCTGGCCGAGGAGTTCTTCGGCCTCGCCATCGACCCTTATCCGCGCAAGACCGGCGTCGCGGTCGCCAGTACTGACGATGACGATGTCGAGCCAGTCGAGAGCGAATTCCAGAAAAAGCTCCGCCTAATATCCAAGAAGCTTTGAAAACGCCTGCCGTTTCGCGTAATCCCGGTTGTGCGGTTGCCCAAAATCGTTACTTTCGCCGGACTTTTGCGTGCCCAGCTACGCCAACAGTGAGATGACCGACGCGTGATCAAGATTTCCATTGATGCCATGGGTGGCGATCACGGCCCTTCCGTGATCATTCCTGCCCTGGCCAAGGTCGCCATCAGGCGCACCGATATTCGCTTCATCATCTATGGCCGCGAAGAAGTGGTCCGTCCCGAGCTGGCCAAGTATCCCAAGCTTGCTGCCGTCAGCGAGTTCGTGCACTGCGAGGTCGCCGTGCGCATGGACGACAAGCCGAGCCAGGCGCTGCGCCAGGGGCGCTGGAAGTCGTCGATGTGGAAGGCGATCGAAGCGGTCAAGTCGGGCACGTCGGACGCCTGCGTCTCCGCCGGCAACACCGGCGCGCTGATGGCGATGTCGAAATTCTGCCTGCGCACCATGGCGACGATCGACCGCCCGGCAATCGCCGCCCTGTGGCCGACGGCGCGCGGCGAGAGCGTCGTGCTCGACGTCGGCGCCACCATTGGCGCGGATGCGCACCAGCTCACCGATTTCGCCATTCTGGGCACCGGCATGGCGCGCGCCCTGTTCGGCATCGATCGGCCGACTGTCGGCTTGCTCAATGTCGGCGTCGAAGAGATCAAGGGCCAGGAAGAGGTCAAGGAAGCCGGGCGCATGCTGCGCGAGGCCAACATGGCCTCGATGAACTACCAGGGTTTCGTCGAAGGCGACGACATCGGCAAGGGCACCACCGACGTGGTCGTCACCGAGGGCTTTTCCGGCAACATCGCGCTCAAGACCGCCGAAGGCACGGCACGCCAGATCGCCGGCTATCTGCGCGAAGCGATGAGCCGCACGCTGATGGCCAAGATCGGCTATCTCTTTGCCAAGGGCGCTTTCGACCGGCTGCGCGAGAAGATGGACGTGCGCCGCGCCAATGGCGGCGTCTTCCTCGGCCTCAACGGTATCGTGGTGAAAAGCCATGGCGGCGCTGACGCCGACGGCTTCGCCGCTGCCATCGAAATGGCCTATGATATGGTCCGGAACCGGCTGCTCGACCGTATCGAAGCAGACCTCGACCTGTTTCATGCACGCAACCCGCATGCTGCAATGGGTCGCCCCGCGGCCGCGGTCGAAGATCAGGAATAGGATTTTTCAACGTGATCAGATCAGTTGTGCGCGGCATTGGTTCGGCGCTGCCCCGCCGCATCATGAAGAACGCCGATTTCGAAGGCATGGTCGAGACCTCGGACGAGTGGATCGCCCAGCGCACCGGCATCCGCCAGCGCCACATCGCCGCCGACGACGAGACGACGGCCTCGCTCGGTGAGGCTGCGGCCCGCGCAGCGCTCGACAATGCCGGCCTGACGCCTGACGACATCGACCTGATCGTGCTCGCCACCTCGACGCCGAACAACACCTTTCCCGCCACAGCCGTCGAGATCCAGAACCGGCTCGGCATGCGCCATGGCTTCGCCTTCGACATGCAGGCCGTGTGCAGTGGCTTCGTCTACGCCGTCACCACCGCCGACCTCTACATCAAGGGCGGCCTTGCCAGGCGCGTGCTGGTGATCGGCTCCGAGACGTTTTCGCGCATTCTCGACTGGACCGACCGCTCGACCTGCGTGCTGTTTGGCGACGGCGCCGGAGCGCTGGTGCTGGAAGCTGAAGAAAGTGCGGGCACCATCGCCGACCGCGGCGTGCTGGCCGCCAGCCTGCGCTCCGACGGAACGCACAAGGACAAGCTTTATGTCGATGGCGGTCCGTCCACCACCGGCACTGTCGGCCATCTCAAGATGGAAGGCCGCGAGGTCTTCAAGCATGCGGTGGGCATGATCACCGACGTGATCGAGGACGTCTTCGCCCAGACCGGTGTATCAGCCGACACACTTGACTGGTTCGTGCCGCACCAGGCCAACAAGCGCATCATCGATGCCTCGGCCAAGAAGCTCGGCATTGCCGAGGAAAAGGCCGTCGTGACGGTGCATCTGCACGGGAACACGTCGGCCGCCTCGGTGCCGCTGGCGCTTTCGGCTGCCGTTGCCGACGGACGCATCAAGAAGGGCGACCTTGTCATGCTTGAGGCGATGGGCGGCGGTTTCACCTGGGGCGCCGTGCTCGTGAGGTGGTGAGCGCGCAGGCTCAGGCCTCCGCGCGGTGTCTTGAAAAGGTCATCGGATCGGTCCTTGACCTTGACGGATCAATTACTTAACCTCCGGCGCGTTGCTGGATTTCAGATATTGAGGATGGGGCCCGTCGCATGGGGGGAAAGACACTGACACGTGCCGACCTCGCTGAATCCGTCTATCGGAAAGTCGGCCTGTCGCGCACGGAATCGGCGCAGCTGGTCGAAACCGTTCTCGACGAAATCTGCGAAGCAATCGTGCGTGGCGAGACGGTGAAATTGTCGTCTTTCGCCACCTTCCACGTTCGCGACAAGAACGAACGTGTCGGCCGCAACCCCAAGACGGGTGAAGAAGTGCCGATCCTGCCGCGCCGGGTGATGACCTTCAAGGCATCCAACGTGCTCAAGAGCCGCATCCTGCGGGCTCACCAGAACGGCAAGTCCAAGGCCTCGAAGTAGGCAGCCAGCTCCCGATAATCCGGTTGATAGCCTGGTGCGTGATTCGCACCGGGCTTGAATGTTGTTGCCCAAAGCGCTGAAATGGATCACGAATCGTTTTTTGCGAAAGTGGCGACCATGGACAAGAGCCCCGACGCCTTCCGCACCATCAGCGAAGTTGCCGAAGACCTTGATCTGCCGCAGCATGTGCTGCGCTTCTGGGAAACCCGTTTCACCCAGATCAAGCCGATGAAGCGCGGCGGCGGCCGGCGCTATTACCGGCCGCAGGATGTCGAGTTGATCAAGGGCATCCGCCACATGCTCTACGAACAGGGCTACACCATCAAGGGCGTGCAGAAGCTGTTGCGCGACAATGGCAACCAGTTCCTGGTCGCCATCGGCAGCGGCGACATGAAGGCCGTCGAGGCAATCGCCCAGCGCAAGCAGGCCGAGGCGCCGCTGACGCCGGCAGCGCAGCCGCGCGGCCCCGATGAGGAGATGCTGGTCGGTGAGGCTCGCGCCAAGCCGAGCCGCCGCTTCTTCGGCCTGGGCAAGGGCGACGACGAGGGACCGGTGGCAGCCGATTCCGGCAAGCTGTCGCGCGACAACCGCGCCTTGCTGCAGGAGGCGCTGTTTGATCTGCTCGAATGCAAGCGCCTGCTCGACCAGGTTCGTTGAGGCCGGTCAGGCCGACTAGAATATTCTGCTCGCGAATGAAGAAGTTGGCGGGAAAGCCGACGAATTGGGTTGACCGAAGCGGTCATATCAAGATACATCGCGACCGGTCCGGAGTGTAGCGCAGCCCGGTAGCGCACTTGACTGGGGGTCAAGGGGTCGTCGGTTCGAATCCGGCCACTCCGACCATTAGAACAAAGACTTAACCGCCATCCCCCAGGTTGCGGTTTGCCGATTTCCCCAAGGTTTACATTTACCATCTCGCTTCGATCTTTTCGGCGTCGAGAATGGTTTGTCCGAGCCGTGCTGTCAGGCGCCGGGCCGTTGCAGCGGACGGTGTTGCCGTCGACTGCGGTGGTGCAGGTGGTCGGCGATCAGGATTGGCTCTCGGCGTCTGTCAGCATTTGAAGTGCTTCGCGGTAGCGATCGAGATGTTGCTCCCCAAGCCCAGCGGCCCGCACGCGGTCGGGGTTGGTGTTATCAAGGATGTCGGCGATCTTGACGCGTCGCGCGATCTCGTTGGCGCGCGCCCGCTTGATGAAGTCGACATAGGGCTCATCATCCCGGCGTGTGAGCGCGTCGACCGCTTGGACAACCACAACACCGAACCCCTTGCTCCGCAGTTCGTCCAAAGTGACATCAGTGTCTTCGACGACGTCATGCAGGACGGCGGCTATCCGTTCTTCGTCGCTGTTGACCGCAAGCATCACCCGGAGCGGATGCAGGATATAGGGCTGCCTCGCCTTGTCGACCTGGCCATGATGCGCGTTTGCCGCAACAAGGATCGCAGTAGTCAGGTCGCTCATGGCTTCTCCTGCCGGCGGGAATGGCGGTACCTTTGACCGTATCAGAGGGCGTGTGGGATTGCAGCAGGCCCCGGACTGGGCGGTTCGAATCCAGACACCGTGCCCATTTTTCGCTGCCCTGGATGGCACCTCTTGTCGAAAGGAAGAACGCCACGGACGCTGACTGGCGTCCATGGCGTTGTCTGCTACCTGCGGGGTGGGAGGATGGGCCGGACGCTAGCTTGCCGCGTCCACCATCACGGATTCGATCTTGGCGCCGTTGTCATGCTGGTCGATGGCCACCCGCTTTCCGGGAGCCAGCTGCGGCGGGATCGCGACGTCGCGCGGGATGGTGAAGCTCTCGCCATTGGTGAGCGTGATGACGCGGACCGCCGGGTTGAACTTGGCAACGGTGCCATCGACCTCGGTGGCAAGGGCTGCGCCCGACATGAGGGCGAGGGCGGAGGCGGCAAGGATGAGCTTTCTCATTGTACTTCTCCTGTTGCTTGATGACCAAAGCTTGGATCCGGGAGGGAGACGCCAATTGCTTTGTGCAGAGAAGAAACGGCCTGCCGTTGGTTTGGTTCGGTAAACAACTAACACGAATAGCTCACGCGCTTTTGTCGCTGTCACGGTGTCGCACCGGCTTGAAGTTCCGATCGCCCGAGAACTTTCGGGCAGAGGTCGGCCGCGGCCGGGCCGGGCGCAACAGGCGTGACCGGGTGCAACAAAAAGCCATGGGCGTGGAGTGCGCCCATGGCTTCACTGTCGTCTTGCCGTGGCGGGCTCACATCATGTCAGGGCCGGCCAGCACGTTGCGGATCTGGTCGCCTTCGTCGTTGAAGAGGATCGAGATCTTGTCGCCGACCTTGACCGAGGGCAGGGCGACATCGCGCGGGATGGTGTAGCTGTCGCCGCCCTGGAGCGTGATGACGCGGGTGTCGGCGTTGAAGCGGGTGACGACGCCGCTGGCGTCGGAGGCGAGAGCCGAGCCGGAGAAGAGTGCGAATGCGGCGGCAGCCAAGATGAGCTTATTCATGATCGTTCTCCTGATGGGGTTGTGCGAGGTGCTGCTTTTGCTGCGGGGCACCTTGCTGATACCGTCAACTACGATCAGCTGGCCGTGCTTGTTACACGCTGACAGGTAAACTCGAGACACGTTTCGATCACGCGAACGTGCCGCGGGATCGTTGAAACTCCGATGGCGAACGGCCGTTCGCGCGATTGTTTTCGCCTACGGACCCCGTGTCAGGCATGTCTTGAAGCGCAAAAAAAAGCCATGGGTGGGAGGACCCATGGCTTTTTGCTGAAGTGGCCAGCTTGTGAGGCAAGTCAGGCCGTCAAGGCTGTTCCGCCTTAGCGGAGAACGGCATTGACCTTGTCGCCTTCGTCGTTGAGCTGGATCGATACCTTTTCGCCAGCCTGGATCGCCGGGATGGCGACGTCGCGCGGGACGGTGTAGCTCTGGCCGCTCTCGAGCGTAATGACGCGCGCCTGCTCGTTGAACTGAGAAACAACGCCGTTCGCGGAGGAAGCAAATGCGGCGCCTGACATCATTGCGACAGCCGAAGCGGCGAGGATGATCTTCTTCATTGTTTTAGTCCTTTCAATGTTCGGTAGCGGATCAACGGTTCGTTGTTTTGTCGTTCCGCTTACCACTGATAGATAGGCACCTAACTTTTGGATTTCCATAGCTGGAGCGGTCACTCTCGGTCACAAAGCAGTCACGCCGAGTTGAGCCGGCAAACCGGTGCCGGACCGTTCACAAATCGGCGCAGTTGTGCGCAACGACCCTGGCGCAACATCGAGTCTGGTTGCGCCGTTGTGCGGATGGCTGTGGTCGCAGCCAGGCCCTGCGTGTCCGGATTGTCGTGCGTGTGTGGATTGTGGAGGCTTGCGGAGCGAAACTGTGCGTCCGTGTATGCTGTGTGAGGCAAGGTAGCGGTCGATGGGGCGGACCTGCGCTTCGTGCCGCGAGCCAAGCGTCGCAAACGAAAAAAAGCCACGGGTGGGAGGGCCCGTGGCTTTTTCGGTGGTATCGGCAGTTCAGGGATATCGCGGTTTCCGCTTAGCGGAGCACGCCCTGTACCTTGTCGCCTTCGTCGTTGAACTGGATCGAAACCTTCTCGCCGGTCTGGATCGACGGGATAGCAACGTCACGCGGAACCGAGTAGCTCTGGCCGCTTTCGAGCGTAATGACGCGAACGGCCGGGTCGAACTTGGCAACAACACCTTCTGCGGACGAAGCAAATGCCGAACCAGACATCAGAGTGATTGCCGAAGCGGCGAGGATGATCTTCTTCATGTGGGTATTCCTTTCTTTTTCGGTAGCAAAGCGGCGGTTGTTGTTTTTGCCGTCTCGCTGACCACTGTGAGATAGGCGCCTACCTTTCCGATTGCCATAGGCTGATCGGTCACTCTGATTCACAAAGCGGTCACGCTGAGTTGAGCCGGCAAAGCGGTGCCGGACCGTTCACAAAACGCGAATCTTGTGTGCAACGGGGCCCGTCGCCGGCGAGTCAGAAACCGGGCGAGGCGTCAGTAGGCGGGCGAGGTCTGGGCACGCTGGTGGCGGGCTTCGAGCGCGATCGAGCCCCAGATCAGGCCGAGCAGCAGGTAGAAGTGGCGCCAATGGTCGGTGTCGATGACGGTGCCGAGCGCGATATGGCCGAGGAAGACGACATAGGCCGACAGCAGATAGGGCTGCCAGGGCCGGTTGCGCAGCAGGATGCGGAACCCAGCGGCGACGGTCCAGACGATCAGCGAGAGGTAACTGGCAAAGCCGAGCCAGCCATAGTCCATCAGCGTCTTGAGCCAGATGTTGTGGGTGTCCTCGCCATAGATCTGGCCGAACACCAGCGGTCCGATGCCGAAGGGTTTCTCCGTCGCCAGGAGGAAGCCTATTGCGTAGCGGGCGAAGCGGCCGAGCCGCGCGCCGTCATAATCCTGGACGAGCTGGGCGCGCGTGGTGAACAGTTCTGCGATGCTGGGGATCTGCAGCACGATCAGCAGTGCGACGGTCAGCAGCGCGATGGCGGCAATGCTCATCACCACGATCCGCAGCCGGAACCTGCCGCTGTCGCTTTGCAGGAACAGGAAGCCGGTGAGCAGGATGGCCGAGGCGCCGAACAGCCCCCAGGCGCCGCGCGAGAACGACAGGAAGATGCCGCCGGTGACGATGAGCAGCGGCACCGCATAGATCGCCATCTTGAGCGGATTGCCGGTCAGCACGCGGTAGAGCAGGTAGATGCCGGGCAAGGTGAGGAAGGGCCCGAAGACGTTCGGGTCCTGGAAGGCGCCGGCGGCGCGGCCATATTTGGTGAACATCTCCGCCCCGGGCACGGCGCCGAAATAGCCGAGCATGCCGAGCACCGAGGTAACCACTGCCGACGCCACCCAGGACAGGAAGATCACCCTGAACAGCCTCGGATCGGCTTCGGTGACCGCGGCGAAGAAGATGGCGGTGAAGCCGAGGAACAGCGACACGGCGAGATAGAGCGGCGTGTTCATCAGCTCCGCCATCTGCGTCATCGCAATCATGCCGCCGATGTTGAAGGTCACGATCAGCACCAGCAACGGGGTGATGGCACGCGAAATGCGCAGGCCAAACAGCGACCACACCGCGATCAGCCCGGCCATGTAGAGTTCGTAAGGCGCCGGCTCGCGGATGACGAAACCCGACAGCAATACGCCCAGCGCAATGGCGCCGGTGGAGATGAGCCCGATCAGCTTGGCGTTGATCGCGGCCCGCGGCAGATCATAGCTGATCGCGCTCAATAGGCGTTTTCCGTGTCGAGCAGGCGGATCGGCGTCAGGAACAGGATCTTGATGTCGAACCAGAGCGACCAGTTCTCGATGTAGTAGAGGTCGAACTCGGTGCGCTTGCGGATCTTCTCGTCGGTGTCCATCTCGCCGCGCCAGCCATTGATCTGGGCCCAGCCTGTGACGCCGGGCTTGACCTTGTGGCGGGCGAAGTAGCCGTCGACCACTTCATTGTAGAGAAGGTTGTGCGACTGCGCCGCAATCGCATGCGGGCGCGGGCCGACCAGGGACAGGCTGCCGAACAGCGAATTGAAGAACTGTGGCAGCTCGTCGATCGAGGTCTTGCGGATGATGCGGCCGACGCGGGTGACGCGCGGGTCGTTCTTGGTCACCGTCTTTTTCGCCGAGGGGTCGGACAGCTCGGTGAACATCGAGCGGAACTTGTAGACCTCGATCACCTCGTTGTTGAAGCCGTGGCGCTTCTGCTTGAACAGCACCGGGCCCTTGCTGTCGAGCTTGATGGCGATCGCGGTTGCCAGCATGACGGGCGAAAAGACGACGATGCCGAACAGGCTGAAGATGATGTCGAAGGCGCGCTTGGCGACCGAATCCCAGTCGTTGATCGGCTTGTCGAAAATGTCGAGCATCGGCACCGCGCCGATATAGGAATAGGAGCGCGGCCGGAACTGCAACTGGTTGGAGTGCGCCGACAGGCGGATGTCGACGGGCAGCACCCAGAGCTTCTTGAGCAGCTGCAGAACCCGGGTTTCGGCCGTCAGCGGCAGCGACACGATCAGCATGTCGATGCGCGCGATGCGGGCGAATTCCAACAGTTCCGAGACGGTGCCGAGCTTGGGATAGCCGGCGACGATCGGCGGCGAGCGCCGGTCGTCGCGGTCGTCGAAGATGCCGCAAATGCGGATGTCGTTGTAGGGGTGCTGCTCGATCGAGCGGATCAGCACTTCGGCTGCCTTGCCGCCGCCGACGATGACTGCCCGCCGCTCCATGCGGCCGTTGCGGGCCCAGCGCCGGATGACCCGTGCCATGATCAGGCGTTGGACGACGAGCAGCGCCAGCCCGATGACGAACCAGCTGCCGAACAGCAGGCGCGAAAACTCCGCCGAAACCTTCATGAAGAAGGCGGTGACCGCCATCAGGGCGAAGGTGGTGGCCCAGCACAGCGCCATCCGTCCCAGCGAGACGCCCGGCCGCATCAGCGACTGCAGCTGGTAGCAGTCCATGATCTCGAAAAGGACGATCGCGGCCAGCGAGGCGGCGAGGATGACCAGCGGATATTGCCAGCTCAGATGGCCGAGGAATCCGACGTGATAGGCATAGAGTGCCAAGCCCGTGACGAAAAGCATGCCGAATTCGGTCAGGCGCAGGATGCCGCTGAGCATGACCGGGGACATGGTGTCGCGACGGTACTGCGCTGCCACCTCTTGCGCGACATTGCTCAGCTTGGCCTTGTCGGTCGATTTGCCGTCGCCGTCAGCCGCCTTCACGGCTTCCGGGGTGAAGCGGCGCTTTGGGTCGAAGTTGTTCATCGTCGTCGATCTGTTGGCCGGTCGCCCGTTTGCCAGATTGACATATCAAAGATGAGCTAAGAAACCCTTGAGCAACAAAATTGTCTTGTAGCGTATTTCAGGCGCGTTTTTTCGGCAGCGCGGAGAAGTAGGCTTTCTCGACTTCGCGGGCCATCACGTCGACGCCGAAACGGGCCTTGAGCTCGGCGGTGTCGGGCATCGCGGCGGCATAGGCAGCAGGCGACCGGAAGGCCTCGATCATCTTCAGGCTGATTTCGCCAGCGTCCGGATTGACCAGCGCCGGCGACCGGGCTCCGAGAATCTCCGGAATGCCGCCCACGGCGGTCGCCACGATCGGCTTTGCGGCGGCAAGTGTCTCGAGCACGATGTAAGGCATCGCCTCGGCGCGCGACGGCACGACGACGAAGCGGGCAAGCGCAAATGCCTGGCGCGCCGGCATCGGCGCAAGGAAGCGGATCTTGCCGTCGAGCTCAAGCCTTTCGACCTGCGCGTGGTAGCGCGGCAGATCCTCGCCGTCGCCGACCATGACAGCGGTGACGTCCTTGTCGAGTTCCTGCCTTGCCGCCTTCACCGCGTCGATGAACATGTCGGGACCCTTCAGGTCGCGCATCATGCCGATGTAGAGAAAGTCGGCGGCATCGGGCTGAGCCGCTACCGGTTCGAATTCCGCGTCGCGCAGGCCGTTATAGACCAGGCTGTTGGGCACGCGCGGCTCACCGACCTTGCGGATGAAGGTGCGGCGTTCGTAGTCGGAGACGAACAGCAGATGATCGGTGAAACGCTCCATCAGGCGTTCGAGCCCGAAGAACAGCTTTCCGGTCATCGTCCTTTCGTCATAGTGCAGAGTGCCGCCATGCGGCGAATAGAGGCGGGCCACGCAATACCTTGAAACCCGCAACAGTGAGCCGAACGCACGCGCATAGGCACCACCCTTGGCGCCATGCCCGTGCAGCACGTCCGGCCGCAATTCCTTGATGATCTTGTAGGTGCGCCAGCCCGCCGCGATGTCGCCTGGCCCGATATGACGCTGCATCGACGTGCGCCTGATGCCGAGCGCCAGCATCGGCCGGATCGCCTCGAACAGGCGCTCCTCATGCTCGCCGCCGGTGGTCGAGTCGCAGATGATGCCGACCTGGTGGCCGGCGGCCACCTGGGCTTCGGTCAGATCACGCACATGCCTGAAGATGCCGCCGACCGGCGACCTGAAGCAATGGACGATCCTGAGCTGGCGGGGCGGGGTCTGCTGCACGGCGGCTTAGAACAGCCGCTCGCGCACGTAGATCGTGTCGCCGGGCAGAAGCGGGTCCGTGGTCAGCACGCGGCCGGTCATCACCTTGCCGTTGATGTCGCGGGTGATGTCGACATTGCCCTGGTTGGCGCGGGCGCTGTAGCCGCCGGCCATGGCCACGGCCTTCTGGACGGTCAGGCCGGGAACATAGGAGTACTGGCCGGCCGCACCCACTTCGCCCATGACGAAGATCGGCCGGTAGCGATCGACCTCGACGGAAACGTCGGGATCGCGCAGATAGCCCTGGCGCAGCTTGGCGGCCAGCGCCTTTTCGACCTCTTGCGCAGTATAGCCGCGCGCCGGGACGCCGCCGACGAGCGGGAAGGAGATGTAGCCCGACTGGTCGACGCTGTAGGTGTTGGTCAGGCTTTCCTGCTCGAAGACGGTGACGCGGATGCGGTCGCCGGCGCCGAGACGGTAAGGCTGGTCGAGCACTTCATGAAAGGCAGCAGGCGCGGGGCGGTAGCTCGAGCAGCCGCTGACGACCAGCATGGCTGCGAGAAGCGCATGGCAAATGGGAAGGGAGCTTTTCATTTCTGCAGACACACCTTCGACGGCTTGCCGCCATGCAGCGGAGTATTGGTTCGCGCCAGTTATCGACTTGTTAGGGTTAATGCCCGGTAAAGGACGTGGCCCATCTTGCATGGCCTGGGTTGTATATGAGGTTGCGCCGTTAACGCATGGGTTACCATGTTTGTTTACCGTGCAGTCTGCTCAGCCTCGGAGTAGGAACTGCATGTCTGGCGTCCAATCCACTGCCGGTGATGTCGATGTCGATCTGCGTCAGCTCTTCGCCAGTCTTGCGAGGAACTGGCTGCGCCTGCTGCTGTTTTCGGTTGCCGTCACTGCTCTTGCCTTCGTGCTGACTTCGCTGGCGACGCCGAAATACCGCGCCGAGACCCGACTTCTGATCGAAACGCGCGAGTCCGTCTTCACCCGGCCCGACGGCAGCGGCGACAACGAACGTCCGATCCTCGACGAGGAGGGGGTGACGAGCCAGGTCGAGGTCATCGGTTCGACCGACATCCTCAAGCAGGTTGCCAGGAAGCTCGACCTCGCCAGCCTGCCGGAGTTCGACGCCGCTTCGGAGATGTCGACGATATCGCGCCTGCTGGTCATTGCCGGGCTGAAGAGCGATCCCAGCGAGCTGCCGCCCGAAGAGCGCGTGCTCAAGGCATTCCGCGAACAGCTGACCGTCTATCGCGTCGAAAAATCGCGCGTCATCGTCATCCAGTTCTCTTCGGCCGATCCCAAGCTTGCGGCAGCGGTGCCCAATGCGATCGCAGAGGCCTATCTCGAATTCCAGCGCGGCTCGAAGCTCGAGTCGAGCACCGAGGCGACCGATTGGCTGAAGCCGGAGATCGCCGACCTCAACAAGCGCGTCAAGGATGCCGAGGCCAAGGTCGCCAGCTTCCGCTCGCAATCCGACCTGCTCGTCGGGCAGAACAATTCCGCACTTGCCACCCAGCAGCTGTCCGAACTTTCGAGCGAACTGTCGCGTGTCCGTGCCGGCCGTTCGGCCGCCGAGGCCACGGCGCAGAGCGTGCGCCAGGCCTTGAAGGGCGGCGGGTCGATCGACGCCATCCCGGAGGTGCTGTCATCTGGCCTGATCCAGCGCCTGCGCGAGCGCCAGATTCAGCTGCGCGCCGATATCGCCGATCTTTCGACATCGCTTTTGCCCAATCATCCGCGCATCCGGGCGCTGAATTCCCAGCTTTCGGACCTCGACGCGCAGATCCGCTCGCAGGCTGAAAAGGTGCTTGTCGGACTGGTCAACGAGGCCAGCAGCGCCGACCTGCGCGAAAAGCAGCTTGTCGCCGACCTCAACCGGCTGAAGGTCGAGTCGGCCCGCGTCTCCGAGGAGGAGGTCGAACTGCGCGCCTTGGAGCGCGAGGCCGCGGCCCAGCGCGCGCTGCTCGAATCCTATCTCACCCGCTATCGCGAGGCCGCATCGCGTCAGGACCGCAACTATCTGCCGGTCGACGCGCGCGTGTTTTCGACAGCGATCGTTCCGTCCGAATCCTACTTTCCCAAGGTCGTCCCGATCGTCGGCGCCGCCTTCGTCGGTTCGCTGCTGCTGATGGCGATCTTCACCCTGCTGCAGGAGTTGTTCTCCGGTCGCGCCATGCGCCCCGCCGCCGGCGCCCGCGTTACACCTGTGACGGTGGCGATGCCGGCGCGCCACGCCGCCGAGCTGCCGGAAGATGACGCGCCCAGGGCCTGGGTTGAAGCAGAAGAACCGGCGGCTGCAGCCCTGCTTGCCGACGTCGACGGCGAGCCGCAGGAGATGGTCGATACGCAGGACGATCTTGCCGTCGCCGATGAGCCCGCCGGGGAACCCATGCAAGCGCCGACCCATGGCGGCATCAGCATCGAGACGGCGGCGGAAAGGCTGATTGCCGGGGGTGCCGCGCGTGCCATCTTCGTTTCACCCGAGGGCGACGATGCGGCAGCAACGGCGGTACTGGTTGCCCGCGAAGTCGCCGATTCCGGCCTGCGCGTGCTGCTGCTCGATTTGACCGCTTCGGGTGCCGCGGCAGGGCCGATGCTCGATGGTGGCCGTTATCCCGGTATCACCAACCTGCTCGCCTCCGAAGCCCAGTTCACCGATGTCATCCGCGCCGACCATTATTCCGATTGCGATGTCATGCCGGTCGGCACAGCCGATCCGGCGCGCGCCATGCGTGCCGCCGACCGTCTGCCGATCATCATGGACTCGCTGACGACCGCCTATGACCTCGTCGTCGTCGAATGCGGCCCGGCCGACGCCGGCGAAATCACGCGGCTGGTCGGCGACGGCACCGAGGTGCTGGTCAGCTTCCTCCGCCATGACGATGAGATTGCCTATGTCGCCGACGGCCTGCGCGCCGGCGGCTACGAGGACGTCATCCTGGTGACCCCGGTCGGCCATCACTTGCCGACGACGCCGCAGCCGACGCGGACGGCTGCCTGAGCTAATCTTCTTCGGGGGGCGCCGCCGCGGCCGGCTTGCCGCGCACGCCTGAACGCAAGCGTTTGATCAGCGCCCACATCCTGTCGTTGTTCTTGACGACGCTTTTGGCGCGCGACAGCGACCTCAGGCCAAGCGCATAGACGCGGCCCTTGGCCGTCAGCGGCGCCAGCACATCGGCATGCTGGATCTCGAGGTCGCACCACTGCCGCTTGTAAGGCTCGTCGCCGACGCTGAAATCGTAGACACCGAAGCCCTGGCCGCAGGCTTCTGATATGTTGTCGAAGAACAGGTATTCGCCTGGGCTGGCATGGGCCAGTTCGTCGTCTGATATGGCGCCGAACTCGCAGATCAGTCGATTTCCGGCACGGCTCGAGCCGGTCACCGCGCGATACTTGCCGCCGACCTCGAGCCCGTGCAGGACGAAGGATGGATGTTCGCTTGCCAGCGCGTCGACGAACAGCTTGCGGAAGAATGTGCGTACGTTGGTCTCGGCAAACACGTCGGTGATGCCCATCGCGCCAAAGCGCTGCTCTTTCATGGCGAAGAACGCGTCGAGCATGGCATTGGCCTCGACGGTCGTCGTTGCCATTGTGCGCCGTGCGCCGCCGAGAGCTTCGTATTTTCGCTCCTGGCTGCGATGCCGCTTGCGCTTCTTCTTGCCGCTGGTTCGCGTCAGCACGCGCTCGAAGCCGCTGTCGAGATCGACGGCAAGTGCGAGATTCGGGCTCGGCGCCGACGGCAGCCTCAGCAATGGATTGGGCAGGCCATCGAGGTCGCTGAACAGGCGGTCGAAGGCAACGAGGTCGATATCCGGCCGGGCCGTGCCGATTGCGCGGACGAGGACGCTGATGTCATCGGCACTGGCCGCCGCAAGCCAGTTCCTGTCGGCAGCCGGAAAGTTGCCGTTGGCATGTTTGCCGCCCAGGAACCTGGCAATGCGAAACGGCCCTTCGCGGACGACTTCAAGGGCAAGCGACATGACCGGCCGGCCATTGGCGTTCAAAGTGGCCAGGATGGCGTCGGGTTTGCTGGTCTCGATCCAGGCGGCAACCCATTCCGGGCTCTGGGCCGGCGCATGGATATTGGTGAACTTGCCGTAGGCGCTCAACGCATCGCACGAAGCCGCCAGCACAACTGCCGTCGTCGCGTTGCCGGTGGCGGCAGCATGACGGAGCAAGGCATTGTTTTCGCTGGGGGCAGTAGCGTCAACCATACTTCAATCCTTGCCGGCTATTGGTCGGCATATATGGAGCATTCCTCGGTATGCTCGACGCCACCGAGCCTAGGCGCCAAAGGTGAAGGAATGATCGACATAGCCAGAAAGCTGGCTTTCCTGCTGATCGGATATGGTGGGCTTGGCGCTCTGGCCAAGCCGCTGGTGGGCGGCGTCGGCGTTATCCTCATGCTGCACCGGGTCAGTGCGCTGCTCGACCGGCCCGACGGCCCCAATCGTCATCTGACCATAACGCCCGGCTTTCTCGACGTGCTTATCGGCGAGATGAAGCGGCTCGGTTATGCCTTCGTCTCCATGGATGAGGTTGTCGGCCGCCTGAGCTCCGGCCGCACGAAGGGGCCCTTCGCAGCGCTCACTGCCGACGACGCCTATCGCGACAATCTCATCGAGGCCTTGCCGGTTCTCGAGAGCCATGGCGCGCCCATCACCATCTATGTCGCGCCGGGGCTCACCTCGGGTGCTGCCGACCTGTGGTGGGAGGTTCTCGACGACATCGTCGAAGCCGGCAAGCCGGTGACGGCCACGGTCATGGGCGAGCAACGCACATTCGAATGCACTACGCCGCGTGACCGCAAAGGCGCTTTCCTTGAACTGTCCGACTGGCTGACGTCGGAAGTGTCGGAAGAAGATCAGCGGCAGGTGCTGCGCGGCCTGGCCGAGCAGGTTGGCGTCGACGCCTCGGCGCCGAACCGCGACCTGTTGATGGATTGGACCGAGATCAGGCGAGCCGCCAGCCACAAGCTGGTCACGATCGGGGCCCACACGGTCCATCACTGCAATCTCAAGCGCCTCGAAGCCGGCAAGGCGCTGCGCGAGATGCACCGCTCGCGCAGTCTGATCGAGGCCGAATTGGGCGAGGCACCGCAGCATTTCGCCTATCCTTACGGCTATGCGGCGGCGGCTGGCATGCGCGAGACCCATCTGGCGCGCCAGGCCGGCTTCGTGTCGGCGGTCACGACCCGGCACGGCGTTCTTGTACCCGGCCATGCCGCGCATATGCATGCTTTGCCGCGGATTTCGGTCAACGGCCGCTACCAGGATCTCGCATCGATGCGCGCCATGCTGTCGGGCGCGACGACATTGATCACCAATGGCGGTCGCAAGCTCGTGACTGTGTAGGTTCAGTGACCGGCGGTCTTGGATGGCTTGACCATCCATTTGATGATCAGCATCGCAGGCAGGATCCAGAGCAGGCCGCTGAGGAAGAAGAACAGCAGGTGGGTGACAGGGCCTGATTGCGACAGCTGGGCAACAGCCACCATGGTCGCGATCAGCGCGTAGACGACGACCAGCAGCACCAGCAGCACGGTTCCGATCAGCTTCTTGACGCGCACGGGCATTTCTTCATCCTTTGTCCAGGCTTCGCATAGTCGCTCTGGCCAGCCGGTGCAACCGGGTAGGGTGGCCGGCGCGACTGCGTGTCGCGTGGGCCGAACTTGCCAGCGGGGCCATCATGGTCCACCAGTCCCGCGGTTTCGATGAGCCGGGAACGATTGCCGGGAACGATTGCCGGGAAAGATTGTAATGTCAGCCATGACCAACACTGCCGCACCGCTTGCCGAGCGCAACAGGGAGCTGCACAACCGCACGCTGGTTCGCGGCTGGCTTTATCTCGTGCTGCTGGTGCTGTTTGCGCTTGTCATGGTCGGCGGCGCCACCCGCATGACCGGCTCCGGTCTCTCCATCACCGAATGGAAGCCGATCCACGGCGTCATTCCGCCGCTCAACCAGGCCGAATGGCAGGAGGAGTTCGAGAAGTATCAGCAGATCCCGCAATATGAGCAGATCAACAAGGGCATGACCGTTGACGAGTTCAAGGGCATTTTCTGGTGGGAATGGGCCCATCGCCTGCTCGCCCGCGGCGTCGGCTTCCTCGTTGCCATTCCGCTCGCCTTCTTCTGGATCTCGGGCCGCCTCGAGCGGCGGCTGAAACCGCGCCTCGTCGGCCTGCTGGCGCTCGGCGGGTTCCAGGGGTTCATCGGCTGGTGGATGGTCGCCTCGGGGTTGTCGGAGCGTGTCTCGGTCAGCCAGTACCGGCTGGCGATCCATCTCACCTTCGCCTGCATCATCGTCACCGCTGTCGCCTACATCGCGCGCGGCCTTGCGACCTATTCGGAGGCGCCGGCGGACCGGCGCATCCAGCGCTTCGCGGGCATCATGGTGCTGCTGGTGATGTTCCAGATCTATCTCGGCGCCCTGGTTGCCGGCCTGCATGCCGGCCTTTCCTACAACACCTGGCCGCTGATGGACGGCGCCATCATCCCCGGCGACCTTTTGGTCATCGAGCCCGTCTGGCGCAACTTCTTCGAAAGCCCGAAGACCGTGCAGTTCGTCCACCGCATGTTCGCCTATACGGTGCTGGTCGTGGCGTTCTGGCATGCGTTCACGACAATGACACAGGCGCCGCGCACGACCCATTCCCGCCGGGCCTGGGTGCTGGCTTTGCTGATCGTTGCGCAGGCGGCAATCGGCGTCGGCACCTTGCTGATGCAGGCGCATATGCACTGGGCGCTGCTGCATCAGGGTTTTGCGCTGATCGTGCTGATCTTTGCCACGGCGCATTGGCGCGCGACCAAGGGGGCATATCCCCTTGAAAACGACGTCGCGGTCAGAAGCTAGCGCGAACAGCTCTGACGGCTGCGACGACGGCGAGTTCGCTCGCCTCGTCCTCGTCGTTCTTGTCCTCGGCGTGCCAGGACGACGACAGGCAGCCCCAAGCGATGGCGTGATCCAGGATCGTGTCAGGGCGCTGCCCCAGCGTCCTGGCGAAGACCTCGGCCATGTAGGCGATGCGCTGAGGATCGACGCAGAGGTCGTCGTGCCGGTCAAGCGGGTTGTAGAAGAAGTTCGCCGCGTCGAAACCCGGATCGCCAAGGATGCCCTTGGGGTCGATGACCAGCCAGCCGCGCTCGCCGAAAAGGATGTTGTCGTGATGCAGGTCGCCATGCAGCACGCGCAGCTCGTGCGGATCGGACAGCAGACGCTCGGCAATGACTGATGCGTCCCGGTAGGGGCTTGCAAGCCCGGCGTCGCGATCGAGTTCGGCCTTCTTGAACAGGCTGTCGAAGCGCTGCCGCAGCGGCTGCAGATCGGCAGGAGGCGGGACGTCGGACGGCGAAAACAGCTGCGCCATCACCTCGTTGGCGATGTCGGTGGCGTGGCGGTCGCCGTGATCGTTCAGTTCATCGACGAGCAATCGCTCGCCGGCATATTCGAGCAGCATGTCGTGCCCCTCGAAGCCGAGCAGGCGCACGGCGCCGACGCCGTCGCGCCAGCTGAGATAATGTGCGCCGCGCAATTCGTCGGCGACATCGTCGAACGGCTTGAGCGCCTTGACCACGGCCGGTTTGCCGTCGGCCAGCCGCACCTTCCAGATGCGGCTGGAAAACGTCTCGGCAATCAGCTGGGGATCGCTGACATTCCAGTTCTTTGGCCACCGTTCCGGCCCGCGATCGGAAATGCCAGCCTGATCCATTCCTAGTGCTTGAGCCCGAGCATCAGGTCCATGTTCTGGACAGCGGCACCGGAAGCGCCCTTGCCGAGATTGTCGAGCAGCGCCACGAGGTTGACCTGGCCCTGGCCTTCGGTGCCGAAGACATAGAGCTTCATGCCGTCGGTGTCGGCAAGCTCGGTCGGGTCAAGCCGGTCGAGCTTGGCGCTGACCTCAAGCGGCACGACCTCGACGATTTCCTGTCCGGCATAGTGCGCGGCAAGCGTTGCGTGGATGTCGGCGATCGAGGCCGAGCCATTGAGGTCGGCGAGGTGCAGCGGCACCTGGACGATCATGCCCTGGGCAAAGCGGCCGACCGAGGGCGCAAAGATCGGGCGGCGCTCGAGCAGGCCATGCTGCTTCATCTCGGCAACGTGTTTGTGCATCAGCGGCAGGCCGTAGAGGAAGTGCGGCGCAGCGATGTGGTCGGGGCGCGAGGCGTCCTCCATCTGGCCGATCATCTGCTTGCCGCCGCCGGTGTAGCCGGAAACGGCGTTGACGCTGACAGGGTAGTCGGCCGGCAGGGTGCCGGCCGCGACCAGCGGACGGATCAGCGAGATCGCGCCGGTCGGATAGCAGCCCGGGTTGGCGACGAGCCGTGCATCGGCGATGCGCTTGCGCTGGGCAGCGTCCATCTCGGCAAAGCCATAGGCCCAGTCGGGGTGGACGCGATGCGCCGTCGACGTATCGATGATGCGGGTCGAGTTGTTGCCTTCGAGAATGCGGACGGCTTCCTTCGAGGCATCGTCGGGCAGGCACAGGATGGCGACATCCGCCTCGTGCAGGCGCTCGGCCCTGAGGTCGACGTTGCGGCGTTCGGCTTCCGGGATCGACAGCACGGCGAGGTCGTCGCGGGCGGCGAGGCGCGTGCGTATCTGGAGGCCCGTGGTGCCGTGTTCGCCGTCGATGAAGATTTTCGGTTTCATTGTCTGCCGTCCGTCGAAAAATTCGTTATTTCAGGTGGTTATGGCCAAATTCGGACTCTCGTCCGCAAGCCGTTGATTCAATGCCTCAGGCCTTGTCGCGCGCCTTCTTCTCGGCCAACAGGCCGAGATAATGCATGGCGACCGTCGAGCCGGCGATAGCCGTAATATCGGCATGGTCATAGGCCGGTGCAACCTCGACGATGTCGGCGCCGACGATGTCGATCTGGGTCATCTGGCGCAGCACCGACAGGATCTTGGCCGACGACGGGCCGCCGGCCACCGGCGTGCCGGTTCCGGGCGCAAAGGCCGGGTCGAGGCAGTCGATGTCGAAGGTGACATAGGTCTTCTTGCCGCCGGTGCGTTCGGCGATCGCATAGGCGATGTCGGCAGCGCGCATCTCCTCGACCTCGTGGCCGTAGAGGATCTTGATGCCGCAATCGTCGGGCGCGTGCGTACGGATGCCGATCTGGATCGAGCGATCGGGGTCGATGATGCCGTCCTTGACGGCGCGCGCCACGAACGATCCGTGATCGATGCGCTTGCCGTCGTCAGGCCAGGTGTCCTGGTGGGCATCGAACTGCACCAGCGCCATCGGGCCGTGGATCGCCGCATGCGCCTTCAGCACCGGCCAGGTGACGAAATGGTCGCCGCCGAGCGTCAAAAGGAAGGCGCCCGATCTCAGGATCTTGGCTGCTTCGCGCTCGATTGCAACAGGGGTCTTCTGGTGGTTGCCGCTGTCGAGCAGGCAGTCGCCATAGTCGATGACGGCGAGGTCGTCGAACAGGTCGCGGTTGAACGGGTATTGCGGGTCGCAATCGAAGATCGCCGAGGCGCGACGGATGGCCTGCGGGCCGAAGCGTGCGCCCGGCCGATTGGTGACGGCGGCGTCGAAGGGGATGCCCCAGACCACCGCCTCGGCCCCAGTGACATTCTTCGAATACTTGCGGCGCATGAAGGACAATGCCCCTGCATAGGTCGGATCACCCGAGCGACCCTTGGGGCCGCGTGCGGTAAAGGCGTGATCGATCGACGAAGAGGGCATGGGCAGTTTCCTTATTCGGTCTTTCGGAATTCGGTCGTTCAGAATTGCGAGGCGCAAGAACTACAGAAGCCTGAACCAACATGCCAGCCCCATGGCGAATTGCGTGTGACAGCTGCATTCATCGCCCTGTCATCTGTCTTTCACGCCCATGTCATCGCCGCCTTTTAGGTCGCTCCAGGCATATCAAGCCATGGAGCGATTCCCATGCGGACAGTTCTGGCAGGCGCAGTCTCGGTCTTGCTGACCCTCGCTCTGGCGACGTCTGGCCATGCCGGTTCTCGTTCCGAAGAGATCCTCGCGCGCTTCGAAAATGCCAATCAGTGGCGTGACCATGTGATGGTCGTGGCGCACAGGGCAGGCGGCCTGCAGGACGGCAAGCGGCGCTTTGCCGAAAACTCCATCGCCGCCCTGCGCGATGCGATCTCTCTCGGCGCCGAAATGGTCGAGATCGACATCCGCCGCTCCGCCGACGGCGAACTGATCGTCATGCATGACAGCTGGCTCGACCGTACCACCGACTGCACGGGCGAGGTCGTAACCCGCGCCATGGACGAGCTCAGGACATGCCGGCTCGTCGTCGAGGGCACCGGCACTGTCACCGCCGAAACAGTGCCGACGCTGCGGGAATATCTGTCGGTCGCCAAGGGCAGGATCCTGGTCAATCTCGACAACAAGCTCGACACCGCCGACCTCATCGACATGGTTGCGCTGGCGCGCGCCATGGAGATGGAAGAGCAGGTGGTGGTCAAGGCGAACCTGTGGAATGCCGAGCGTGTCGCCGCCGTGAAGGCGGTGATGGCGCGGGTGGGGCAAGGCTTCCAGTTCATGCCGATCATGGCTGACGACGCCGTGCGCGACCCCGCTTTCGTCGAGGCATCGGGCAAGGCTTTCGCCGCAAATGCCGTGGAGATGATTGCCTGGCGCGGCGACACCGAAACCATGACCGTATCTGGCGGGCCGCTGTTTTCGGCCAGGGTCAAGGCAGCGGCCATTCGCGGCAACTGGCACATCTGGGTCGACACTCATGCCATCGTCAACAAGCCGGGTGGCTATCTCGCCGGCGGCCGCGGCGACGAACTGGCGGTGGCCGCCGGGTTTCCCAACGAAGTGTTCGGCTTCTGGGCCGAACGCGGCGCGACGATGATCCAGACCGACGAGCCGCGTGCAGCCATCAACTGGCTGGCCGCCAATGGCTATCGTGTGCCTTATGCCGAATTGGAAAAACCCGTGGCCTCTGTCGCAGGCCAGGCGGGCGCGTCCCAGCCGCCGACCAACTGATGCCGCGGGAAGGGGCTAATACGCACTCGAGCCCCGAAGCGCCTTGCGCCGGTCCTTGAGCGAATATTTCGAGCCGCCCTCCTTGAGAAGCCTCTTGCCCTTTTTCTTGCAGTGGCTGTCGGCCTTGCCGGCGGCCTTTCGCGCGTCGGCACCCTTTTCGATCGCCTTGTCATAGGCGCGCATCCAGCAACTGTCGAACGAGGTTGCCCGCTTGAGAAACTTGTTCGACGCGGCCTCTGCTGGGCCAGCGGCAAAGGCTATGGCGACTGCCAGTGCGAGCATGCGGACCATGGTGATTTCCACCGGCGGCTTGAAGTTGCGCTTCCAAGCATAAGCCAGGCCGGCCGGAACAGCATGCGGAAAAGAAAAAGGCCGCCCGAAGGCGGCCTTTCCGAAATCCGGACTGCGAAACGCTTAGCGCTTCGAGAACTGGAACGAACGGCGGGCCTTGGCCTTGCCGTACTTCTTACGCTCGACGACACGGCTGTCGCGGGTCAGGAAGCCGCCCTTCTTGAGCACGCCGCGCAGCGTCGGCTCGTAGTAGGTCAGCGCCTTGGAGACGCCGTGACGAACAGCACCGGCCTGGCCCGACAGACCGCCGCCGACGACGGTGGCGATGACGTCGTACTGGCCGACGCGAGCAGCCGCGACGATCGGCTGGTTCAGGATCATCTGCAGCACCGGACGGGCGAAATAGGTCGCGAATTCCTTGCCGTTGACGATGATCTTGCCGGTGCCCGGCTTGATCCAGACGCGAGCAATGGCGTTCTTGCGCTTGCCGGTGGCATAGGCGCGGCCGCTCTTGTCGAGCTTCTGGACGTGGACCGGAGCTGCCGGCTGTGCGGCTGCAGCGACGGTGCCGAGTTCTGCGAGCGAGCTGAGATCAGCCATGATTACGAGGCCTTCTTGTTCTTGGCGTTCAGCGCGCCGACGTCGAGCGTCACAGGCTGCTGGGCGACATGCGGATGGTCGGCGCCTGCATAGACGCGGAGATTCTTCATCTGGCGACGACCGAGCGGGCCACGCGGGATCATGCGCTCAACGGCCTTCTCGAGCACGCGCTCAGGGAAACGGCCTTCGAGCAGCTGGCGCGCGGTGCGCTCCTTGATGCCGCCGGGGTGGCCGGTGTGCCAGTAGTACACCTTGTCGGTGAACTTCTTGCCGGTGAACGCGACCTTGTCGGCGTTGATGATGATGACATTGTCACCGTCGTCGACGTGCGGGGTGAAGGTCGGCTTGTTCTTGCCGCGGAGGATGTTGGCGACGATGGTGGCGAGACGGCCGACGACGAGACCTTCGGCGTCGATCAGCACCCACTTCTTCACCACGTCCGCAGGCTTCTGCGAAAAGGTTGTCATGGTCTTATGCTTTCGGTTCGGACCTTCAAGAGAAGGCGTTTCTTGTTGCTTTCATTGGCGTTCGGCCAGGGCCTGCCGCCAATAACAAAACGGCGGCCTTTGCGGACCGCTGCTTTGGATGGGCTTATAGGCGAGGGCTGATGGCCCGTCAAGCGAGCCAAAAAAGGCAGTCGTCTTGTAATATGAAGCAAAAACAATATGTTATGAGTGTGGTAATATTTTACCGCGTAGTTTGGCGCTTCGGCGGGATCGAATAGGTGCCGGTTGCGTGCGCCACCGTCTGCCGGTCCGGGCCGGCGACGATGTCGATGTCGAACACCATCAGGCTCTTGCCGAGCTTCAGAATTCGGCAGTGGCCGTCGATCGGGCCGGCTTCGGCCTTGCGCATGAAGCTGATGTTGAGATTCGTCGTCACCGACAAGGCGTCTGGTCCGGCGTGGCTCAGCACGCAGACATAGCCGCCGATGTCGGCAAGCGTGAACAGCGACGGGCCCGAGACGGTGCCGCCGGGCCGGAGATGGCGTTCGTCGGCGTTGAGGCGCACGGTGCATCCACCCGGGAAAACCTCCGTCACCCGGTAAAAGTCGTACTGTTCGTTGAGCTGAGGGTAGACCTGCTTGAGGAGATCGTTGACCTCGTTCGCCGTCATCGTCGGCGTCAGTCCGTGCTGCTCGGGCATATAGCTCTTTCCATCGACTTTCCCACCATGCGCCCCGGCCCCATTTCTAGGCTTGCCGGATGAACCGTCGAGTTCGCCACGTTCACATGGTTGGGAACCAAGTTTGTGTGCAAACGTATATGGCTGAGGCTCGACTTTGGCGATTCGTCTTTCGCCGCACTGAACTCGCTCAGGGGACACCATGGCAGAAATCGTCGCCATCAAACGTAGCACACCGGAAGGTCCGGTTTGGGCCAGTCTGGATAAGGGCGTGCTGCGTCTGGTGCTCTCCAATCCGCCGGCTAACGTGCTCTCGGTCGCGACCATGGCAGCACTTCAGGCCCAGCTGGATGGCGCCATGGACGACAAGGCGATCCGGGTGATCGTCATCGCCGCCCAGGGCGGCGTGTTTTCAGCCGGCCATGACCTCAAGGAACTGACGGCGCACCGAAGCGATGCCGATCGCGGCCGCGCCTTCTTCGAGCTCACAATGTCGCGCTGCTCGGCGCTGATGCAGTCGATCGTGCGCCACCCCAAGCCTGTCATCGCCGAGGTCGACGGCCTCGCCACCGCGGCCGGCCTGCAGCTCGTCGCCAGTTGCGATCTCGCCATTGCCTCCGATCAGTCGACCTTCTGCACGCCCGGCGTCAATATCGGCCTGTTCTGCTCGACGCCGATGGTCGCGCTCTCGCGCAACGTCTCGCGCAAGCAGGCGATGGAGATGCTTTTGACCGGTGAGACCATCGACGCCACGACAGCGCGCGACTTCGGGCTGGTCAACCGTGTCGTGCCGCGTGAATACCTGAATCACATTGTTGGCAAATATACGCAAACCATTGTTTCGAAATCGCCTTTGACGCTGAAGATCGGCAAGGAGGCGTTCTACGCCCAGGCCGAGATGAGCCTTGCCGAAGCCTATGACCATGCAGCCAGGGTGATGGTCGACAACATGCTGGCAAAGGATGCCGAGGAGGGGATTGGCGCATTCATCGACAAGCGCCAGGCCGACTGGACAGGAGAATAGGTTTGGAACAACGCCTTTCGCTTGTAACACTTGGAGTGGACGATCTCGGCCGCGCCGTGCGCTTCTATGAAGCAATGGGGCTCAGGCGGAATCAGTCGATCACCGAGGGTGTCGCCTTCTTCCAGATGGGGGGCATCGTGCTCGGTCTCTGGAGCCGCGACCAGCTGGCTGCCGACGCCGGCGTTCCCGGCGGCAAGGGCGGTTTCTCCGGTGTGTCGATTGCCTACAACACGCGCTCCGAGGCGGAGGTCGACGAGATCCTGGCGACGGCCGAAAGGGCAGGCGGCCGCATCGTCAAGCCGGCGCAGCGCGCCTTCTGGGGCGGCTGGTACGGCTATTTCGCCGATACCGAAGGCCATTTGTGGGAAGTGGCCCACAATCCCGATTTCCCGATCGCCGAGGATGGCTCGATCTCGCTGCCGTGACGTGTGTTTGCACACGCTTTCGAAAGCCGGTATCCAGTGCCGTCGAACGACGCGGCCATGAACAACGACAGATGAACCACGACAGCTACGACAACGCCTACATCGCCGGAATTCTGAATGCGGTGAAGACGATCGCCGTCGTCGGCGCGTCGGCCAATGACGTCAGGCCGAGCTACTTCGTCACCAAATATCTGATCGACAAGGGCTACGAGGTCTTTCCGGTCAATCCCGGACATGCCGGCAAGGACATCCTTGGCCGCATGACATATGCCAGCCTTGCCGACATCCCCGCGCCGATCGACATGGTCGATGTTTTCAGGGCGTCGCCTGCCGTGCCAGGCATCGTCGACGAGGTGCTCAAGCTCGATCCGCTGCCCAAGGTGATCTGGACGCAGTTGACCGTTCGCCATGACGAGGCCGCCGCGCGCGCTGAGGCTGCGGGCATCAAGGTCGTCATGAACCGTTGCCCCAAGATCGAATATGCGCGGCTTGCCGGCGAAATCGGCTGGAACGGCGTCAATTCCGGCGTGCTCTCCTCGAAGCGCCCTGTCATGCGCGAGGGTTTCCAGAGTTTCGGCATCCGCGCAAAATAGTCCGGCATTCGTCCGGGTTTTTGCAATGCCGCGCAAATAATCTCTGCCTGCCGCGGCAGATGTGAAATTTTCGTCTTTGCTTTCCGCCGCGGCCTTGGCCAAAGATGCCAGCTGATTTGACGAACCTATTCTTTGGAGGAAAAAGATGTCCCAGCGCGCCCCTGGTTTCAACACGCTTGCCGTCCACGCCGGCGCCAAGCCCGATCCGGCAACCGGCGCACGCGCCACGCCGATCTACCAGACGACGTCCTATGTCTTCGACGATGCCGACCACGCAGCCTCGCTGTTCGGGCTCAAGGCCTTCGGCAACATCTACACCCGCATCATGAACCCGACCCAGGCCGTGCTCGAGGAGCGCATCGCAGCGCTGGAAGGCGGCACGGCGGCGCTTGCCACCGCCTCCGGTCACGCCGCCCAGCTGTTGGTGTTCCACAACCTGATGCGCCCGGGCGACAATTTTGTCGCCGCGACCCGCCTCTATGGCGGCTCGATCAACCAGTTCGGCCATGCCTTCAAGAATTTCGGCTGGGAAGCGCGCTGGGCCGACACCAACGACATCTCGAGCTTCGACAAGCAGATCGACGGCAAGACCAAGGCGATCTTCATCGAGAGCCTGGCCAATCCCGGCGGCACCTTCGTCGACATCGAGAAGATCGCCGACATCGCCCGCAAGCACGGCCTGCCCCTGATCGTCGACAACACGCTGGCAAGCCCCTACCTCATCCGCCCGATCGAGCATGGTGCCGACATCGTCGTCCATTCGCTGACCAAGTTCATCGGCGGCCATGGCAACTCGATCGGCGGCGTCATCGTCGACGGCGGCACCTTCGACTGGTCGAAGTCTGGCAAGTATCCGATGCTGTCGGAACCGCGGCCCGAATATGGCGGCGTCGTGCTGCACGAGACCTTTGGCAACTTCGCCTTCGCCATTGCCGCCCGCGTGCTCGGCCTGCGCGACCTCGGCCCCGCCATTTCGCCGTTCAACTCGTTCCTGATCCTCACCGGCCTCGAGACCCTGCCGCTGCGCATGCAGCGCCATTGCGACAATGCGCTGACCGTCGCCGGCTGGCTGTCCGACCACCCCAAGGTCGAATGGGTGGCCTATCCCGGCCTCAAGAGCGACAAGAACCATGCGTTGATGAAGAAGTATTCGCCCAATGGCGCCGGTGCGGTCTTCACCTTCGGCCTCAAGGGCGGCTACGAAGCGGGCGTCAAGTTCGTCGAGGGCCTGGAGCTGTTCTCGCACCTCGCCAATATCGGCGACACCAAGTCGCTGGTCATCCATCCCGCCTCGACAACCCATCGCCAGCTCTCCGACGAGCAGAAGATCGCCGCCGGCGCCGGACCCGACGTCGTCCGCCTCTCGGTCGGCATCGAGGATGTCAGCGACATCATCGCCGACCTCGAGCAGGCGCTGGCCAAGGCCTGACCGGCCGTGCAAGACTTGGCCCCGGCAGCGTGTGCTGCCGGGGTCTTTTGCTTTTTGCCGGGGCCCTTTGCTGTTTGGGAGTGCGATCTTGCCGCTGTTTCTGACCATCGACGTCAATGGCATCGAGCCGGAAGCAGGCGCGCCGGCAAGCGGCCGTCTGATTTCGGGAGACCCGAAATTCACCACCTGGAATGCCGAGGAGGCCGATGGCGGGCTCTATGCCGGCATCTGGCAGTCGACGCCGGGCAAATGGCGCATCGAATATGACGAATGGGAGTTCTGCCACATCCTGTCGGGTGTCTCCGTCATCTCGGAGGAGGGCGGCGAGGCCCGCACGGTGCGGGCCGGCGACAGCTTCGTCCTCAGGCCCGGCTTCAAAGGAAGCTGGGAAGTGCTTGAAACGACTCGCAAGGAGTACGTGATCCGGCTCTGAGCGTCAGCTTCGCCCCGCATCGAATTTTTCCGACGCCGATGCCAGCGCGTCGATCTCGTTGGCGCATAGCAGCGGCTTCAGCGCCTCGAACTTCTCCGCGGGCCATTCGTAGACCTTGAGCGCCAGCAATCTGTCGACAACGGCCTGCGCAAAACGCGTCTTGATCGGCACGGCCGGATTTCCGGCAACGATCGTGTAGGGCGCCACCTCCTTGGTCACGATCGCGCCCGAGGCGATGATGGCGCCTTCACCGACGGTCACGCCCGGCATGATCATGGCGCGCATGCCGATCCAGGCGCCATCGCCGATGATCGTGTCGCCCTTGCCGGCATAGGCATCCAGAATGAACTCCGGGAACGGATAGAGACTGAACCAGTCGGTGCGGTGCGTGTGGTTGCCGCCCAGCAGGATCACCGCTTCTGCGCCGATGCAGACATAGTCGCCGATGTGGAGCTGGTCGATCGGCCAGGCCGGCTGCCATGCCTTGAGGCTGTAGGCGTCGCCATAGAGATACCGCACCACGCTGTCCTCGAACGATCCCGACCAGGCATCGCTGTAGTAGCTGTGCGTGCCGCGAACATGGATGTTCGGATTGGTGACGGTCTCGTGCAGCAGTTCCACCTTGGACCAGTGCCTGGCGTCGTTTTTCATTGCTTTAGATCCTCGGGGCGCACCCCAGCCACTCAGGCTTTGATGGCGAATACATGAAGCCAGTCGGTTGGCTGGCGGTCGTAGCCGCTGCCTCTGCGGCTGGTGATTTCGATTTGCCCGTTCCAGCCGCGGTCGCCATATGCGCCTGCCAGCCATTCCGGGGAAGGGTAGTTATAGTACCTTCCGAAGCGGTCACGCCCCTCGGCCTCGCCCGCCTTGAAGCTTGCGTAAAACACCCCTCCGCGGACCAGTGCCCGCTGAACACGGGAAATGATTGCCGGTAGATGTTCGCGCGGCACATGCAGCAGGCAGGCATTGGCCCACACGCCGTCATAGGCGTCGATTTCGTCGATGTCGTCAAACAGAAGGACCTTGACGGTTCGGCCAAGGCGTCTCGCGGCCGCCGCCGCGATTGCCTCCGTACCATCTGACGGCGTTACGTCGAAGCCCTCGGCAAGCATGGCCTCGCTGTCTTGTCCCGCGCCGCATCCGAGTTCCAGCACGCGGCCGCCGGCGGGCAGGCGGGCCATGAAGTCGTGGAGACGGTGCCTGCTCGCCGGCTGGCCCCTTGCCGTGTAGGTTTCTGCCTCGTTCGAGTAGAACCGGATCGTTTCCTGGTCTTTGGCTTCCCTCACGATCGCTCCGATAGCTGGTGTCCGCAAACAGGCCATCGAGATCGTCATCAAGGCCGGATATCCGCTCAACCGACAGCCGAGCGTCATTTGAGAGGAGCCACTACCGCAGCAGGCATGGAAAGTTCCAGTGCCGAGCATTGAGCCAGCTGTCGCAGCGAAAGTTAGCAGTAGCTGAAATCACGGGTGGTCACCGGCCTTGCGCAATGGTGAGGCGGCATCCTATTTACAGGGCAAAGCCTCTGAACCGATTCTGCCCGTCCGGCGCCGGAATCCCCTCACGATAAAGGGACAGTCGATGAAGAACCCCGTCGAAACATACATGAACCTCGTTCCGATGGTGGTCGAGCAGACCAATCGCGGCGAGCGCGCCTACGATATCTTCTCGCGCCTGCTCAAGGAGCGCATCATCTTCATCACCGGTCCGGTCGAGGACGGCATGGCGACGCTTGTCTGCGCCCAGTTGCTGTTCCTCGAGGCCGAGAACCCGAAGAAAGAGATCAACCTCTACATCAACTCGCCGGGCGGCGTGGTGACCTCGGGCATGGCGATCTACGACACCATGCAGTTCATCAAGCCGGCGGTATCGACGCTGTGCATCGGCCAGGCGGCCTCGATGGGCTCGCTGCTGCTCTGCGCCGGCCACAAGGACATGCGCTTCGCAACCCCGAACGCCCGCATCATGGTGCACCAGCCCTCCGGCGGTTTCTCCGGCCAGGCTTCGGACATCGAACGCCACGCCCAGGACATCATCAAGCTCAAGCGTCGCCTCAACGAGGTCTACGTCAAGCACACCGGCAAGGACTATGACACCATTGAACGGACGCTCGACCGCGACCATTTCATGACTGCCGACGAGGCGCGTGACTTCGGTTTGATCGACAAGGTCATCGAAAGCCGCGACGTCGCTGAGGGTGCCACGGCTTCGTGATTGGACGCTGCGACCTGCCTGCAGGGCCACATCTCGCATTTTTGAGGTGCCCTGCGGCATTTCGGACACATTTTGCTGTTCCCTCGATGGAAGCGTCGGCCTACGTTAAGGTGGCGTTGAGCTTCGACGGCTTAGCGTTGTTCAAGGGTGCCGCGACTCGTTGCAGCGACTTCTGGAATGTGAGTGTACGGAAATCGTTGCGGCGGCCAGGGAATGGCGGTGGCGGCGTCCGTCGTTAGATTGCATATGCGCCCCGGAGCCAGACCTTCGGCCGGGCGGCAGTGAAAGGACTTGGACAAGATGAGCAAGGTCAGCAACGGCGGCGGCGACTCCAAGAACACGCTCTATTGCTCGTTCTGCGGCAAGAGCCAGCATGAGGTACGCAAACTCATCGCCGGCCCGACCGTCTTCATCTGCGACGAATGCGTCGAACTGTGCATGGACATCATCCGCGAGGAGAACAAGACCTCGATGGTGAAGTCGCGCGAGGGCGTGCCGACACCGCAGGAAATCCTCAAGGTTCTGGACGACTACGTCATTGGCCAGCCCCACGCCAAGCGCGTGCTGTCGGTGGCTGTCCACAATCACTACAAGCGTCTTGCGCACGCTTCGAAGAGCAACGACGTCGAGTTGGCGAAGTCCAACATCCTGCTGATCGGCCCGACCGGCTGCGGCAAGACGCTGCTGGCCCAGACGCTCGCCCGCATCATCGACGTGCCGTTCACCATGGCGGATGCGACGACGCTGACCGAAGCCGGTTATGTCGGTGAGGACGTCGAGAACATCATTCTCAAGCTGCTGCAGTCGGCCGACTACAATGTCGAGCGCGCCCAGCGCGGCATCGTCTACATCGACGAAATCGACAAGATCAGCCGCAAGTCGGACAACCCCTCGATCACCCGCGACGTCTCGGGCGAGGGCGTCCAGCAGGCACTGCTGAAGATCATGGAAGGCACAGTCGCTTCCGTGCCGCCCCAGGGTGGCCGCAAGCACCCGCAGCAGGAGTTCCTGCAGGTCGACACCGCCAACATCCTGTTCATCTGCGGCGGCGCCTTCGCCGGCCTCGACCGCATCATCTCGGATCGCGGCCGCAAGACATCGATCGGCTTCGGCGCCAATGTCGCTTCGCCTGAGGACCGCCGCACCGGCGACCTGTTCCGCCAGGTTGAACCAGAGGATCTGCTGAAGTTCGGCCTGATCCCCGAATTCGTCGGCCGTCTGCCCGTGCTGGCGACGCTCGAGGACCTCGACGAGCCGGCGCTGATCCAGATCCTGACCGAGCCGAAGAACGCCCTGGTCAAGCAGTACCAGCGCCTGTTCGAAATGGAAAATGTCGACCTGACGTTCCACGAGAACGCACTCTCGGCGATCGCCAAGCGCGCCATCGAGCGCAAGACGGGCGCCCGCGGCCTGCGTTCGATCATGGAAGCGATCCTGCTCGACACCATGTTCGAGCTTCCGGCGCTGGAAGGCGTCCAGGAAGTCGTGATATCGGAAGAGGTGGTGACCGGCAGTGCCCGGCCGCTCTACATCTACTCCGAACAGAAGGAAAAGAAGGGCAGCGTCAGCGCCTGAGGCTTGGCGACCCAAGGCTTGGCGACCCAAGGCTTGGCGAATTGCCTGCCGCATGATGCGGCGATACGAACTACCGCTCCAGCGAACGGCGCCCCAGCGGCGCCGTTCCGCATTCTGGGGCTTCATTTTGGGACTTCAGGGAAACGTGTGCCATACCTGTTGGGGATTGGCCTTGATGTTTACCCGGCGAAGCTCCAACTAACGGAAGAAGAGGCGATGGGTAGGTTTTCGTGCTGTAATGCCGCGCGGTAATCGGCGGTAGGCGGAACCGTCCATGGTCGTTAATATGAGATTCGCGGTTGGCGCTCGCGCGGCTGCGAAATGAAAGGTTGGACAATGGCCAAAATATCCCGCTCTTCCAGCGAAGGTACCTTCGCAGTCCTGCCGTTGCGCGACATCGTCGTGTTCCCGCACATGATCGTCCCGCTGTTCGTGGGCCGTGAAAAGTCGATCAAGGCCCTGGAAGAGGTGATGGGTCAGGAAAAGCAGATCCTGCTTGCGACCCAGATGAATGCCGCCGACGACGATCCCGAGCCCGATGCGATCTACGACATCGGCACGCTTGCCAATGTGTTGCAACTGCTGAAGCTGCCCGACGGCACCGTCAAGGTGCTGGTCGAAGGCACGACGCGCGCCAAGATTCAGTCCTTCACCGACAAGTCCGACTTCCACGAGGCCCACGCGCTCATCCTGAGCGAGCCGGAAGAGGAAGAGGTCGAGGTCGAGGCGCTGGCGCGTTCGGTGGTTTCCGACTTCGAAAACTACGTCAAGCTGAACAAGAAGATTTCGCCCGAAGTGGTTGGTGCTGCCAGCCAGATCGAGGACTATTCCAAGCTCGCCGACACGGTGGCCTCGCATCTCGCGATCAAGATCACCGAGAAGCAGGAGATGCTCGGCACGCTGTCCGTCAAGGAGCGGCTCGAGAAGGCGATGGGCTTCATGGAAGCCGAAATCTCCGTCCTGCAGGTGGAAAAGCGCATCCGCAGCCGCGTCAAGCGGCAGATGGAGAAGACCCAGCGCGAGTACTATCTCAACGAGCAGATGAAGGCGATCCAGAAGGAGCTCGGCGAGGGCGAGGACGGCCGCGACGAGGCTGCCGAGATCGAGGCGCGCATCAAGAAGACCAAGCTGACGAAGGAGGCCCGCGAAAAGGCGGATGCCGAGCTCAAGAAGCTGCGGTCGATGTCGCCGATGTCGGCCGAAGCCACCGTCGTGCGCAACTATCTCGACTGGATCCTGTCGATCCCGTGGGGCAAGAACTCCAAGGTCAAGCAGGACCTGCACTTTGCCCAGGAAGTGCTCGACACCGACCACTACGGCCTCGACAAGGTCAAGGACCGCATCGTCGAGTATCTCGCCGTGCAGAGCCGCCAGAAGAAGCTGAAGGGGCCGATCCTGTGCCTCGTCGGTCCTCCCGGCGTCGGCAAGACCTCGCTCGGCAAGTCGATCGCCAAGGCGACCGGCCGCGAGTTCGTGCGCATGGCGCTCGGCGGCGTGCGTGACGAGGCCGAGATCCGCGGTCACCGCCGCACCTATATCGGGTCGATGCCCGGCAAGGTCATCCAGTCGATGAAGAAGGCGAAGAAGTCCAACCCGCTCTTCCTGCTCGACGAGATCGACAAGATGGGCCAGGACTTCCGCGGCGATCCGTCGTCGGCGCTGCTCGAGGTGCTCGATCCGGAACAGAACGCAACGTTCATGGACCACTATCTCGAAGTCGAATACGACCTGTCGAGCGTGATGTTCGTGACGACGGCGAACACGCTGAACATCCCTGCGCCCTTGATGGACCGCATGGAGATCATCCGTATCGCCGGTTACACCGAGGACGAGAAGGTCGAGATCGCCAAGCGGCACCTGATGCCGAAGGTCGTCCGCGACCACGCGCTCCAGCCCAAGGAGTTCTCGGTTTCCGAAGATGCGATCCGTGCCGTGATCCAGCTCTACACCCGTGAAGCCGGCGTGCGCAGCCTCGAGCGCGAGCTGATGAAGCTCGGGCGCAAGGCCGTCACCGAGATCATCAAGACCAAGAAGAAGTCGGTGAAGGTCACCGCTGCCAACCTGGACGATTATCTCGGCGTACAGCGCTATCGCTTCGGCCAGGTCGAAGGCGAGGATCAGGTCGGCGTGGTCACCGGGCTTGCCTGGACCGAGGTCGGCGGCGAACTGCTGACGATCGAAGGCGTGATGATGCCCGGCAAGGGCAAGATGACGGTCACCGGCAACCTGCGCGACGTCATGAAGGAGTCGATCTCGGCTGCGGCATCCTATGTCCGTAGCCGTGCCCTCGACTTCGGCGTCGAGCCGCCGCTCTTCGACAAGCGCGACATCCACGTGCACCTGCCCGAGGGCGCCACGCCTAAGGACGGTCCGTCCGCAGGTGCCGCCATGGCCACCGCGATCGTTTCGATCCTGACCGGCATTCCTGTCAGGGCCGACGTCGCGATGACCGGCGAGATCACGCTGCGCGGTCGCATCCTGCCGATCGGCGGGCTGAAGGAGAAGCTGCTTGCGGCCCTGCGCGGCGGCATCAAGAAGGTGCTGATCCCGGAAGACAACGCCAAGGATCTGGCGGAGATTCCGGAAAACGTGAAGAGCGGCATGGAGATCATCCCGGTTTCGCGGGTTGGCGAAGTGTTGCGTCACGCACTCGTCAGGATGCCGGAACCGATCGAGTGGACCGAACCGGTCGATGTTCCCGCGGCCAAGTCGGATGCCGGCGAGGATGCCGGCAAGGGCTTCGCTCATTAGTTGTATCTAAAGTCGCCGTCAAAACAAAAAGCCGGGCTCGCGCCCGGCTTTTTCATGTGAAAAAACCCCGGAATTCCGGGCTTTTTGCCCCTTTTCGACTTGGTTGTGCTCGAAGTTTTTCCTAAAGTCCGTGTCCTACCGGCTGAGTCTAATGTCCCGGTTTTCTCATGGAAGGGAATTTGAATGAACAAGAACGAACTAGTGTCCGCCGTCGCCGAAGCTTCCAAGCTTTCCAAGGGCGATGCGCAGTCCGCAGTTGATGCGGTGTTCTCCGTCATCACCGGCGAACTGAAGAATGGCGGCGATGTCCGGCTTGTCGGTTTCGGAAATTTCACCGTGTCAAAACGCGCGGAGTCGACCGGCCGCAACCCGCAGACCGGCGCAGAAGTGAAGATCCCGGCTCGCACCGTGCCGAAGTTCTCGGCCGGCAAGGGCCTCAAGGACGCGGTCAACTGATCGCTTTCCAGCCAAGATACTGATCGAAAAGCCGGGCTTGCCCGGCTTTTCTTTTGCCTGAAGCCAGGCGCGCAGCGGGTGGTCTCGCGCTTCAGTAGACCTGGGTTTTCGACTGGCTGATGAAGAAGCCATGGCCGTCATTGCGGCTGCAGCGCAGCCCGGATCTGTCCGACGTGCAGCTGAAGGGGCCCTTCCTCCAGCTGTTGCCATAGTCGAGCGTGTGCGAGCCGTCGCAGCATCCGCTGTCGCCAACATTCTGATAGCGCTTGGCTTTTCCCGATTTGCCGAGGATGAACCTGAGATAGGTCGGCTCGATGCGATCGCAGCCGAGCTCCGGCCCGCCATCTTCGGGTTCGTAGACGTCCGAGCCGCCGGCCGGCGTGTACTGGCAGCCGACTTTGCCCGAGGGCATGTTGAAGTAGACAAGGCCGCCGTCGGCCGGGAAGCTCTGTTCCGCAGCCTTTGCATCGATCGAGATCAGGGCGATCACCGCCACCAGCACAGAACGCATCGCCCCTCCAGCGCAACTCCAACGTCCCAAGGCGCAAGATTGCACCGGAACGCGGCAGGTCGACAATGGGGCGTTGATGGGGGGCCCGGGTTCAAAAAAAAAGGGCCGCTGCGGCGGCCCTTTGCGAGTTTGGCTGTATTGGCAAGCGCTCAGGCCTTGACCAGGAATGCCTCGCGCGGCAGGTCCGACAGCACCTCGGCGCGGTTGCCGCGGAGGATGACGATCTCTTCCAGGCGCAGTCCGAAGCGGCCCTGCAGATAGATGCCGGGCTCGATCGAGAACACGTTGCCCTCCTGCAGGATCGTTTCCGACGTGCCGGTGATATAGGGCTGCTCGTGAATGTCGATGCCCAGGCCGTGGCCGGTGCGGTGCAGGAAGTTCGGACCGTAGCCGGCGGCGGTGATGACGTCGCGGGCGGCCTTGTCGACCTCCTTGGCGGCAACGCCGGGCTTTGCGGCGGCGATTGCTGCCTGTACGGCACGCTCAAGCACGCCGTGCACCTCGTCAAAACCTTCCGGCTTGTCGCCGAACACGCCGACGCGGGTCATGTCGGAGGGATAACCGTCCTTGCGGCCGCCGATATCGATCAGCACGGCCTCGTTCGCCTTGAGCTTGCGGTCGCCGGTGTGATGGTGCGGGAAGGCGCCGTTCTCGCCGAAGCAGACGCTGACGAATTCTCCGGTCGCACCATTGGCTGCGTAGAAGTCACGGATGGCCTTGCCGACTTCGAGTTCGGTCACGCCTTCCCTGAGCGCGGCGAAGCCTGCCTTCATGGCACCGTCATTGAGCACTGCGTTCATCTTGAGCAGCGCATATTCGGCCTCGTCCTTCTTGCCGCGCAGGAAGCTCACCGTGTCGTTCAGGAAGCTGCGCGCAGCGCCGGGCAGGGCATCGAGCGCAAGCAGCGCGAAATCGGCGCGCATGGTCTCGTCGAGGGCAACCGAGACGGTGCCGCCCCCAACGCCGCAATCGGCGAGAAGCTGCACTAGGGCCGCCTGCGGACCATCGGCATCGGCCCAGGGATAGAAGGGCAATTTGGTGAAGGGGCGCTGGCTGTCGGCATTCAGCGCCGGCATCAGGAAGCCGGCATGCGTCTGCGACACGATCAAAAGCACCGGGCGTTCGTCGCCATGCGGCGACATGCCTGCGAGCCAGACAAGGTGCGAGGAGGGGCCAACGACCACCAGGTCGGTTCCCGTCTCAGCCATGCGCTCGCGCAGCCGCGCCATCCGCTCTTCGTACATCGTCTCTGCCTTCTTCGGATTTGGGGAGGGGGAATGTGAGGTGAGGGCGATGGGACCGCCCGCAAATGGGCGGTCCCTGCCAGGCCGGCTCGTCAGTTCTTCTTGACGAGGCGGTAATAGACGAAGTCGGAGGTTGCGCCGTTGACATAGCCTTCGACGTTCTTGGCACGCGCCACCTGGGTCGCGGCCTGGAACATGACGACGATCGGCGACTTCTCCTGCACCTTCTTCTGCAGGTCGACATACATTGCGCTGCGCTTGGCCGGATCGGCCTCGGCGAGAGCTGCCTTGGTCTCGTTGTTCAGCTCTTCCGGAACCGCCCAGCTGTTACGCCAGGTGGTGGTCGACTGGTAGTTTCCGTCGGAGTTGTCGGTGTTGTAGGCAAAAGCCTTGGCGTTGGAGTGCGGGTCCATGAAATCGGGACCCCAGTACAGCAGCATCGCCTCATGCGTGCGGGCGCGGTACTTGGTGATCACCTGCGAGCCGGTGCCCGGCACGATGTCGAAGTTGATGCCGGCTTCGGCGAAGCTTGCCTGCAGCGACTGCGCCATGTCGGTGAACGGCGTCGAATTGATGACGTCGAGCGTCACCTTGATCGGCGTCTTGATGCCGGCGTCAGCCAGGATCTGCTTCGCCTTGGCCGGATCGTAGCTGTAGGGCGTCTCGTCGAGCGAACCCGGGAAGCCCTTCGGCCAGAAGGCCTGGTGCGTCTGCATCTGGCCCTTCAGGAACGTGTCGGTCATGCCCTTGTAGTTGACCAGGTAGCGGGCGGCGTCCCAGACGGCCGGCGGTGTCAGCGACTCCGTCTTCTGGTTGAACGACAGGAAGTGCACGGCCGCCTGCGGATAGGTCTCGGTGGTTACCTTGTCGCTGCCGGCAAGCGTTGCGATCTGGTCCGAGGTCAGGTTCTTGGCCATGTCGACGTCGCCCGACTGCAGCAGCAGTTGCTGGGTCGCGGCTTCGGCGACGTGGCGGATGATGACGCCCTTGATGGCTGGCGCGCCGTTGAAATAGTCGGGGTTGGCGGTCAGGTTGATCAGCTCGCCGGGGCGGAACGCCTTGAGCACGAACGGGCCGGTGCCGGCCGAGTTCGACTTCAGCCAGGCGTTGCCCATGTCGCCATTGGCCTCGTTGGCCTGCAGCGTCACCGCGTCGACGATCGAACCCGGACGGGCGGCCAGCACGTTAAGCACGAAGGCCGAAGCGAAGTCGCCGGCATATTTGATGACGACCTTGTTGCCGTCGGCCTTGACCATCGAATCGAAATTCTCGGGCGTCCAGCCGAGCTGGGTCAGGATGAAGGCCGGTGCCTTGTTCAGCACGATGACACGCTTGAACGAATAGACCACGTCCTCGGCGCGCAGCGGGTTGCCCGAGGTGAACTTGACGCCGTCGCGCAGCGTGAATGTGATGGTCTTGTTGGCGTCGTCGACGGTCCATTCCTTGGCGAGGCCGGCGGCCAGCGTCTTGGTGTCGGCGGCGTCGTACTGGACGAGGCGGTCATAGGTCTGGGAGACATATTCGCCCGACGAGAACTCGTAGGCCTCGGCCGGGTCGATGCTGACGATGTCGTCGATGTTCTGTGCCACCACGAGCACGCCTGCGGGCGTGGCTGCAAGGCTGATGGCGGGCGTCATCGGCATCGCCAGCGCCGCGGCGAGCAGCGCGGCTTTGAACAGTTTCATCATTTTCTCTCCTTTTTGGTTCCCGTTGTCTTCTCTTCGGCCCGTGAACCGCGCAGGGCCGGATGCTCCGTGCGCGACCTGAACATCGGCAAGGTGCCGGTCCACAGCATGCGCGCGAACTGTTGGGTGTCGTTCGACCAGGAATGCGGACGATTGCCGCGGAAATGCAGGCTGTCGCCGGCCGAAAGCACCATCTCTTCGTCCTCGAGGCGCTGGGTGATCGAGCCTTCGAGGATGAACAGGATTTCCTCGCCTTCATGGCTGACCGTCTCGGAGCGGTAACCCGGCGGGACATTGAGGACGAAGGACGAGAGCACGTTGCCGGTGAAGTCGGCGGCGATGCGCTCATAGACGATCGACGAGCCGTCGACCGAGAATCGGTTGCGCTCGGCCGCGCGGGTCAATCCGTCCTCGGCGCTGGGCGTGGCGATGAAATAATCCACACCCACGTCGAGGCTGCGGGCGATCTGGGCGAGGGTGCCGAGCGAGGGGGTGGCATGATCGCGTTCGACCTGGCTGAGGTAACCGACCGAAATGCCTGCGGCGTCACACAATTCCTGCAATGTCATCGACAGCTGGCGGCGGCGGGCACGGATCAGCGCGCCAACCTTGGGCTGGCTCGACGGCGTGTTTTTGCTGGCCTCCGAGGACACGCTTTTTTGCTCCCATCAAAATTTTTTTGATCTAACCAAAATTTTTTGTATAGTCCAAGCAGAATTTTGCTCGACAGAAAACATCCGTGCCGCATCCGCGACGCGGCCAATGTGGTAGGAACAAAGACCGCGTGGCATCAGAAACCTCTACCGCCGCCAAGGCGCTTCCAACAGGGCCTGGCGGCTCGTCGCCCAATGCGCGGCACGCCTGGAAAACGGTGAAGGGCCTGCTCGGCGTCATCGTCGCCGTTGCCTTCACCTTCCTCGGCCTCCTTGCCATCACCTTCTTCATCGGCCGCGTCGTGCCGATCGACCCGGTTCTCGCCGTCGTCGGCGACCGCGCCCCGCGCGCCGTCTACGAGGCTGTGCGCATCGAGATGGGGCTGGACAAGCCGCTGATCGTCCAGTTCTTCCACTATGTCGGCAATGTGCTGACGGGTGACCTCGGCATGTCGGTGTCGACGGGCCGACCGGTCGCCGAGGATCTGGCCCGCGTCTTCCCGGCAACGCTGGAGATGGCGACGATCGGCATCATCATCGGCGTGCTGATGGGCGTGCCGATGGGCGTTTATGCCGCCAGCCGCCAGGGCAGCCTGCTCGACCAGGTCATCCGTGTCGTCGGCCTGCTCGGCTATTCGGTGCCGGCGTTCTGGCTCGGCCTCGTTGGTCTCGCGCTGTTCTATGCCAAGCTGCAATGGGTCGGCGGTCCCGGCCGCATCGACATCTTCTACGATGGCCTCGTCGAGCCGGTCACCGGCCTGCTTCTGATCGACAGCCTCATTGCCGGCGACACCGAGATCTTCGTCAACGCGCTGACCCATATCGCGCTGCCGGCTGCGGTGCTCGGCTTCTTCAGCCTTGCCTACATCGCCCGTATGACGCGCTCCTTCATGCTCGACCAGCTGGCGCAGGAATATGTCACCACCGCCCGCGTCAAGGGCGTGTCGGAGAGGCTGGTGCTGTGGCGCCATGCCTTCCGGCCGATCCTTGTGCCGCTGATCACCGTCATCGGCCTGTCCTATGCCGGCCTGCTCGAAGGCTCGGTCATGATCGAGACCGTGTTCTCGTGGCCGGGCATCGGCAACTACCTGACGACAGCGCTGCTCAATGCCGACATGAACGCCGTTCTGGGCGCGACGCTGGTCATCGGCGCCGTCTTCATCGGCATCAACAAGATTTCGGACGTGCTCTACCGCGTCCTCGACCCGAGGGCACGCTGATGGCTACTGGACGTGACTGGCTTCTCGACGATTCGCCGTCCTCGCGCCTGCAGGCCCGGCTTGGCCGCAGCTACCGGCTGAGCCGCGCGCTGGCGCGCAATCCGCTCGCCATGGTCGGCGCGGTCATTGTGCTGACGCTGATCCTGGTGGCGCTGTTCGCGCCCTGGATCGCCACCCATTCGCCTGTCGGCCAGGATCTCGCCATGCGGCTCAAGCCGCCGAGCTGGGACAACTGGATGGGCACCGACGAGCTTGGCCGCGACATCTGGAGCCGTGTCGTCTACGGCGCGCGCATCACGCTGATGATCGTGGCGCTGGTGGCAGTCCTTGCCGCGCCCGTCGGCCTGATCATCGGCGCCGTCGCCGGCTATTTCGGCGGCTGGGTCGATCGCATCCTGATGGGCATCACCGACATCTTCCTGTCGATGCCGAAGCTGATCCTGGCACTGGCATTCGTGGCAGCACTTGGACCCGGCATCCAGAACGCCATCATCGCCATCGCGATTGCGACCTGGCCCGGCTATGCCCGCATCGCCCGCGCCGAAACCCTGACCATTCGCAATTCGGAGTTCGTTGCCGCCGTCGAGCTGCAGGGCGCTTCGTCGTTCCGCGTCATCGTCAACCACATCCTGCCGCTCTGCACCTCCTCGATGATCATCCGCGTCACGCTCGACATGGCCGGCATCATCCTGACCGCCGCCGGCCTCGGCTTCATCGGCCTCGGCGCCCAGCCGCCGCTGCCGGAATGGGGCGCGATGATCTCCCGCGGCCGCTCCTTCATCCTCGACCAGTGGTGGGTGGCGACGATGCCCGGCTTTGCCATCGTCATCGTCAGTCTCGGCTTCTGTTTCCTCGGCGACGGCCTGCGCGATGTGCTCGACCCCAAGCATGGAGATCGGCAATGAACGCGCTGCTTGAAATCCGCAACCTGAAGGTCACGTTCCCGACGGCGCGTGGTCCTGTCGACGTGGTCAAGGGCCTGTCGCTGACGCTCGGCCGTGAGCGCCTCGGCATCGTCGGCGAGAGCGGCTCCGGCAAGTCGATGACCGGCCGCTCGATCCTGCGGCTGATCCGCTCGCCCGGCCGGGTCACCGCAGATGAGATGACCTTCAACGGCACCGACCTCCTGTCGCTGTCGGAAAAGCAGATGCGCTCGATCCGCGGCGCGCGCATTTCTATGGTGATGCAGGACCCGAAATTCTCGCTCAACCCGGTCATGACCATCGGCGATCAGATCGCCGAGGCATTGCTGACCCACCAGAATCTGGCGCGCAGCGACATCCGCAGCCGCACGCTCGCCATGCTGGAAGCGGTGCGCATCAACGATCCGGAGCGGGTGCTCGGCCTCTACCCGCACGAGGTCTCGGGCGGCATGGGCCAGCGCGTCATGATCGCGATGATGCTCATCCCGGAGCCCGATCTTCTGATTGCCGACGAGCCGACCTCGGCGCTCGACGTCTCGGTCCAGGCCCAGGTGCTCGAAATCATCGACGACCTGGTCAAGCGCAAGGGCATGGGGCTGATCCTGATCAGCCACGACCTCGACCTCGTCTCGGCCTATTGCGACCGCATCCTGGTGATGCGGAGCGGCGAGGTGGTCGAGGAGTGCGATGCCGGCGAGCTCAGGAACGCCAGGCATCCCTATACGCAGGGCTTGCTCGCCTCGATCCCGCGCCTCGACGAGAGCCGCGACGAGCTTCCTGTCCTCGAACGTACTGGGGCTTCGACATGACGGCGCTGGCGATCGACAATCTCGACATCTCCTATGGCGATTCGAAGGTCACCCACGGCATCGGCTTCGAAGTCGCCGAGGGCGAGAGCTTTGCGCTTGTCGGCGAGAGCGGCTCGGGCAAGACCACCGTGCTCAAGGCCATTGCCGGCATGGCCAAAAGCTGGACCGGCTCGATCTCGGTCTTCGGCGAGCCGCGCACCCATGGCATCGACCGTGCTTTTGCCAGGCAATGCCAGATGGTGTTCCAGGACCCCTATGGTTCGCTGCATCCGCGCAAGACTGTCGATGCGACGCTGAGCGAGCCGCTGACCATCCACGGCATCGGCAACAGCGGCGAGCGCGTCGACGAGGTGATGCAGTCGGTCGGCCTCGACCGCCGCTTCCGCTTCCGTTTTCCGCACCAGCTCTCGGGCGGCCAGCGCCAGCGCGTGGCGATTGCCCGTGCGCTGATCCTCAAGCCGAGGATGCTGTTGCTGGACGAGCCGACCTCGGCGCTCGACGTCTCGGTGCAGGCGGAAATCCTCAATTTGCTCAAGCGCCTGCGCCGCGAGCAGGGGCTGACCTATCTGATGGTCACGCACAATCTGCCCGTCGTGTCGTTCCTGTGCGACCGCCTTGCCGTGATGCGCCATGGCCGGGTCGTCGAGGTAGCTGATGTCGACCAGCTCAAGCGCGGCGAACTCGTCGATCCCTATTCGCGCGAACTGACCAGGTTCAGCGCGTCTCTTCCCAAGACTTGAAATAGAGGTACACCATGACAGAGACCAATTTCGCCGGGGCGCTGGCCGCCTTCGATGCCGCAATTGCGACCACATCAGAGGTCGAGGGCGTGTGGGCGGCGCTGCAGGCTCTGGCCGACGTGATCGTCGGCGCCAAGCTGTTCACCGTGATGAAGCTCGACTGGGCGACCGAAGTTTCGGGCCGCACCTACACCAGCCATCCCGATGCCTATCCCGTCTCGGGCACCAAGCCGATCAACCGCACCCACTGGTTCGAGACGATCCACGTCCAGCGTAAGCCCTTCGTCGCCAACACCATCAAGGACATTGCCGACGTCTTCCCCGATCACGAGCTGATCTGGTCGCTCGGCTGCGGTTCGGTGCTCAACTGGCCGGTCTTTGTCGGCGACACCATGCTGGGCACCGTCAACATGCTGCATGAAGAGCATTATTACACGCCGGCGCGCGTCGAAGCCGCCAGGCAGCTGTCGCTGGCCGCCAAGGCTGCCTTCCTCGCCGTCGAGCATCTCGAACGCCGCTAGAACCAGATTGATGCCGGGCCGTCTGTCGGCCCGGCTCTAAGGCATGATCCCGAAGAGCGGGACCGGTTTTCGGAAAAGATCATGCGACGGCAAAAAGACAGAGCCCCGTTCCGGTTCATCGGAATGGAACAGGCTTTAATGACTGCTGACCAGTGCCGGGATCGGAAGCCTGGCACTGGCTTCGTCAAGGATCGAGAAGCTGTAGCGGCCGGCCTGGTCGCGCTCGACCGAATAGGTCAGCCGGTCGGCGATGCGGTTGTCCTTGTCGAAGGTCAGGACGCGGGGCTTGAGCGCGGTGATCTCGCTTTCGTTCAGATAGACGGAATTGCAGATGATGACCTGGTCGCCAGCCTGGCATGTGCGGGCGGCAGCGCCATTGAGGATGCAGCAGCGTGAGCCGCGCTCGCCGAGGATGACATAGGTCGAGATCCGCGCGCCGGAGCTCTTGTTCCAGATCTCGACGAACTCCATCGGCAGAATGCCGGCTTCTTCGCAATGATCGGGGTCGAGCGTGATCGAGCCGTGATAATTGAGGTTGGCTTCTGTGACATGGATGCCGTGCAGCTTGCCGGCGACGATCTTGCGCATTGTTCCTCCCTGATCCGCCAGCCGGCGCGACGCTACATTCCAACCACCAACGCACCGCCGGTCATGCCGGCGCCTGCCGCCGAGAGCAAAAGCGTCTCGCCCGGCCGGAACGGCATAGTCCGATGCGCCAGGGCCAGCGACAGCGGGATCGTCGCCGCCGACGAATTGCCGTAGTCGGCGATCGTCTTGACGATCCTGTCGTCGGCGATGCCGAGCGACTTGCCCACCGCATTGAAGATGCGGGCATTGGCCTGGTGCGGCACGAAGCGGCTGACGGCTGATGTCTCCAGGCCTGCCGCAGCAAGCGCCTCCGTGGAGCAACGGCTCATCATCTCGACCGCCTTGGCGAACACCGCGCGTCCATCTGCGATGGTCATGCGCGTCTCTGTGATGTCGAGTTCGTCCGAGAAGGGCCGGTTGCTGCCGCCGGCGGGGATCTGGATCAAGCCGTAGCCGCCGCCATCGGCGGAAACGGACGCACCCAGAATGCCGTGGCCCGCGTCGTCGGAAGGCGTCAGCACGACCGCTCCGGCAGCGTCCGCAAACAGCACGCTACTTGCCCGCTCGGCCGGATTGATGCGGCGGCTCAGGATGTTGGCGGCGATGACGATCGCCGGCTTGTTGTGCAGCCGCACGAAACCGTCGGCGAAGGTCAGCGCATAGATGAAACCGGCGCAGGCGCCGGCGAGGTCGATGCCGCCCGACCTGGCGAGGCCGAGCTTATGCGCCACCAGAGGTGCGCTCGGCGGCAACAGGTGGTCGGGCGTCGAGGTGGCGAGCAAAAGCAGGCCGACATCCTCGCGCGCGATTTCAGCCTGCTGCAGCGCCATCTCCCCGGCATGTGCCGCGAGGTCGGACAAAGTGTCCTCAGGCTCGGCCCAGTAGCGCGAGCGGATGCCGGTGCGGCCTTCGATCCAGCCGGCATCGAGGCCGAGGCTCGCCTCGATTTCGGCGTTCTCGACCTTGCGGCCCGGCACATGGTGGCCGAAGGCTGAAATGCGCGCGGTCCGGCTCATCCGCTCTTCGCCAGCTCGGCGGCCTCGTCGACGGCGTCATAGAGCCGGTCGAGCTCGGCTGCGGTGACGCAATAGGGTGGCAGTACGTAGATGACGTTGCCGAGCGGGCGGACCAGGTGGCCGCGCTCGAGGAAGAATGCGCGCAGCTTCGGCCCGACTTCGGCGAGATAACCTGCCTTGCCGACAAGCAGGTCGACGGCGGCGATGGTGCCGGCCGTCCGAACATTCTCAAAACGTGCATCGCCGTTGAAGCGCGCGATCTTCTCCGCCTGCATCTTCGACAAGGCCGCCACACGCTCAGTCACCGGCTCGTCGCGCCAGATCCCGACATTGGCGAGGGCCGCAGCGCAGGCGATGGGGTTCGCGGTGTAGGAGCTCGAATGAAAGAAGGTCTTGGCGCGATCGGTGGAGAAATGCGCCCGGAAGATCGCGTCGGTGGCGAGCGTCGCTGCCAGCGGCACCGAGCCGCCGGTCAGGCCCTTCGATGTGCAGAGAATGTCGGGCGAGATGCCAGCCTGTTCGCAGGCGAACATGGTTCCGGTGCGGCCCCATCCGGTCATCACCTCGTCGGCGATGAACAGCGTGCCGGACTTTTCGGCGATGCGCTTGAGCTCGGTCAGCACCCGGGCCGGATAGATCAGCATGCCGCCGGCGCCGAGCACCAAGGGTTCGACGATGACGGCAGCAGCCTTGCCGTCGCGGGTCAAAGCCTCGAAGCGGTCGAGCGTCTCCTGTTCGCGGCCGGCTGCGGGGAAGGGGATGGTGTCGACCTCGAACAGCAGCGGGTCGTAGGCGGCGTTGAACACGCCGCGTTCGCCGACGCTCATCGTGCCGATGGTGTCGCCATGATAGCTGTGCTCCATCACGACGAGGCGCGAGCGCGGAGAACCATTGTTGCGGTGGAAACCGAGCGCCATCTTCAGCGCCACCTCGACGCTGGTCGAGCCGCTGTCGGAAAAAAACACCCAGTCGAGGCCTGAGGGCGCCATCTCGACAAGTGCCGAGGCCAATTTTTCCGCTGGCTCGTGGGTCAGGCCGGCGAAGATGACCTGATCGAGTGTTTCGGTGGCATTTCGGATCGCCTCGACGATTTTCGGATGGCGGTGGCCATGGGTGATGACCCACCAGGAGGAGATCGCGTCGAGGATGCGCTTGCCCTCTGTCGTTTCGACATAGGCGCCCTCGGTGCGCGCGATGACGGGCGGCACGGGCTCGGCGGCGTGCTGGGTGAAGGGATGCCAGACGGCGGAACGGCTCATGGCTTTGCCTGCAAGAACTGGGCCTCCAGGAAGTCGGCCGCGTTGAAGCTCGTCCGCATGGCCTCGGCGAGCGTTTCGGGCGTCAGCGGGTCGAGCCGGGGCAGGCGGCCAAGCACACGCACATTGCCCATCTCGGCGATGGTGCGCTGGGTGTCTGCCATCTCGTCGCCGATGAAGGCGACGCCCAGCAGCGGCACCGAGCGGGCGCGCAGCGCCTCGATGGACAAAAGCGTGTGGTTGATCGTGCCGAGGCCGGTGCGGGCGCAGAGCACCACCGGTGCCGCCCAGCGCGCGAAGACGTCGATGTAGAGCGTGCGCCGGTTGACCGGCACCATCAGCCCGCCGGCGCCTTCAACGACCAGTGGCCGTGCGGTGGCGGGCAGGGCGAGCGCGTCGGTGTCGATTTCGACGCCGTCGAGTTCGGCAGCGCGGTGCGGCGACAGCGGCTCCTTCAGCCGCCACGCCTCGGGCAGCATCCGTTCAGGCGCAAGGCCGGCGAGGCGTGTCACGATCTCGCTGTCGGTCTCTTCCTTGATGCCCGACTGCACCGGCTTCCAGTAGACGCCGTCGAGCAGGGCGGTCAGGCCCGCGGCGAAGACGGTCTTGCCGATGCCGGTGTCGGTGCCGGTGACCACGATCGTGGGCTGCGCCGTCATTGCGAGCATTCCTCTTGAAGGGCTGCAAACAGCGAGGAAACATCGTCCTCGCCGATATTGAGCGTCAGCGAGATTCTCAGCCGCGCCGTGCCCTCGGGCACTGTCGGCGGGCGGATGCCGCGGACGTCGAAGCCGCGCGCCTGCAGCGCTTCGGCAAGCTGCATGGCGCGCGGATTGTCGCCGATGACGATGGGCAGGATCTGCGATCCGCTCGGCACAAAGCCAAGCGTCTCCGCCTTGTCGCCGGCGAGCTTCACCAGCCGGGCCAGCCGCTCGCGCCGCTCTGGTTCGTCGGCGACGATGTCGAGTGCCGTGGCAGACGCCACCGCCATCAACGGCGAGGGCGCCGTGGCATAGATGAAGGGCCGGCAGCGGTTGACGAGATAGTCGCACAAAACCGCCGAGGCCGTGACCAGCGCGCCCGATGCGCCCAGCGCCTTGCCGCATGTGTGCAGCACGACGACATTGTCGCGGACTTCGAGATGGTGAGCCAGCCCGCGCCCCTCGGGGCCATAGACGCCCGTCGCGTGCGCCTCGTCGACGAACAGGAAGGCCTCGTGCCGGTCGGCGACGGCGGCGAGGTCGTCGAGCGGGGCGAAATCGCCATCCATCGAATAAAGGCTTTCGGTGACGATCCAGGCACGTCCGCTGCCGCCGCCCGTGCGCCAGCTCCGGATGGCGTCGTCCACAGCGCTGGCGTCATTGTGCTTTGCTTCCACCACCTCGGCGCGGCCGGCGCGCGCGCCTTCATGGGCGCTGGCATGGATCAGCTCGTCGAGCACGATCAGATCGCCTTTTTGCGGCAAGGTGGTGAGCACGGCGAAATTGGCGACATAACCGCCGCCGAAGAACAGCGCCCGTTCGGCGCCGAAGAAGCTCGCGGCCTTCTCTTCCAGTGCCTCATGCTCGGGGTCGTTGCCGCGCAACAGCCGCGAGCCGGTGGCGCCGACCGATGTACCGTTGGCGAGGGCAGTGGCAACCGCATCGGCCATGCGCTTGCTGCGGGCCAGCCCGAGATAGTCGTTGGAAGCGAAATCGAGCCCGGCACGGCCGCTCAGCGCACGCAGCCGACTCTTGCGGGCCAGCCCGCGCAGGCTGGCCTCGTAGCGGTCGAGCAAAGCCCGCCCTGTCACCCCGCGTCGAGCTCCATCGGCTGGATGCCGAGACGACGGAACAACGCCGTGTCCTTGTCTTCGCCGGGGTTTTCGGCGGTCAAAAGCGTGTCGCCGACGAAGATCGAGTTGGCACCGGCAAAGAAACACAGCGCCTGCATCTCGTCGCTCATCGCCGTGCGGCCGGCTGACAGGCGCACATGCGACTTCGGCATCATGATGCGGGCAAGTGCGATGGTGCGGACGAATTCGATCGGCTCGATCGGATCAGCTTCGCCGAGCGGCGTGCCCTCGATCGGGATCAGCATGTTGATCGGCACCGAGTCGGGATGCTCGGGCAGGTTGGCGAGCGTCAACAGCATGTCGACGCGGTCGGCCTTCTCCTCGCCCATGCCGACGATGCCGCCGCAGCAGACCTTGATGCCGCTGTCGCGGACATTGGCCAGCGTATCCAGCCGGTCGGCGAAGGTGCGGGTGGTGATGATCTCGTTGTAGTAGCGCTCGGAGGTGTCGATGTTGTGGTTGTAATAGTCGAGTCCGGCCTGCTTCAGGCGCTGGGCCTGGCCGAGATCGAGCATGCCGAGCGTCATGCAGGTCTCCATGCCGAGTTCCTTGACGCCTTCGATCATGGCGACGACGGCATCCATGTCGCGCTCCTTGGGGCTGCGCCAGGCTGCACCCATGCAATAGCGCGTGGCGCCGCCGTCCTTGGCCTTCTTCGCCTCGGCCAAAACACGCTGCACCTCCATCAGCTTGGAGGCCTTGAGGCCGGATTCATGCCGCGACGACTGGCTGCAATAGCCGCAATCCTCGGGGCAGCCGCCTGTCTTGATCGACAGCAGGCGCGACATCTGCACCCGGTTGGGGTCGAAATTCTCGCGATGGACGGTCTGTGCCCGAAACAGCAGGTCGTTGAAGGGCGAATCGTAGATCGCCTGGGCTTCCGCGCGGCTCCACTGCGGACGCGCGGCATTGATCTCGGTTGCGGCTGCGTTCAGGTGCAAATCGGCGTTCATGCGCTCTCCATTGCCAAGACGTGTCCTTGCCATCCCCACCCGGGGCGGGACCTTTGCCCCGGTCAGGGTGCCGTGTCCAGTCCTATGTCGAGGATCGGTGCGCTGTGGGTCAGCCAACCTACGGAAATCAGGTCGACACCGCTGGCGGCGATGGCGGGGGCGGTGGCGAGGTTGACCCGGCCCGAGGCTTCGGTGATCGCCCGTCCGGCGACCATTTTGACGGCCGTGGTCAAGGTATCAGGGGACATGTTGTCGAGCAGGACGGCGTCGACACCGAGTTTCAGCACGTCGTCCAGCTGTTCCAGCGTGTCGACCTCGACCTCGATCTTCACCAGATGGCCGACATTGGCCCGGGCGCGCTCGATGGCCGGGCGAACACCGCCCGAAATGGCGATGTGGTTGTCCTTGATCAGCACCGCGTCGTCGAGGCCGAAGCGATGGTTGGAGCCGCCGCCGCAGCGCACGGCGTATTTCTCCAGCGGGCGCAGGCCGGGCGTGGTTTTCCGGGTGCAGACGATGCGCGCTCTATGGCCGGCAACCGCATCGACGATGCCTGCCGTGGCGGTGGCGATGCCGCTGAGATGGGACAGGAAGTTCAGCGCCACGCGTTCGCCGGTCAGCAAGCCACGCGCAGGCCCGCTGAGTGTGGCGATGACGTCGCCCGGAACCAGGCGGCTGCCGTCGGGTTTCTCGACCTTCATCTCGATTGCGGGCTCGATCAGGCTGAAGGCAAGCGCTGCCAGGTCGAGACCAGCCACGACGCCCTGCTGGCGCGAGGCGAGCACGACTGTCGCCCGGTGGTCCGCCGGCACGATGGCATCTGTGGTGATGTCGCCGGCGCGGCCGAGGTCTTCCAGCAGGGCGGCGCGCACCAGTGGCTCGAGCATGATCCGGGGCAGGGGGGTGAGGTGCATCGTCAGGCGCTCCGGGCAATGGGCAAGAAATCGAGCGAGGCCGCGGCCTGCTGTGCCGCGTCGAGCGTGATGCGCGATCGGCGCGCCGCGGCGCTGCGCAGGGGGAAGTCGCTGCGGCTATGGGCGCCGCGGCTTTCCTCGCGGCCGAGCGCCGAGACGGCCATCATCAGCGCCACGGCGGCGGGATCGGCTGCCGGCGAATTGCCGCTGGCAATCGGTAGCAGTGCCGCAACTGCCTCGCGCAGGCTTTCGCCGTCGCGCAAGACGCCCAGCGAGGACGAGACGATGTCGCATGCAAAAGCCGGATCGGGGCGTACAGGCACCGGCGGCAAGGCGTTTGCCACATGGTGCGTATCGGCGGAGGCGGCGACGCTGCGTGCCACCCAGCCGGCCACGACGACGGCTTCGGTCAGCGAGTTGCTGGCCAGCCGGTTGGCGCCATGCAACCCGGATGAGGCGACCTCGCCGCAGGCCCACAGGCCAGGCACGGTGCTGCGGCCTTCGCGGTCCACCGCCACGCCGCCCATGTGATAATGCGCGGCGGGACGCACCGGGATCGGCTCGCGCGCGGGGTCGATCCCGGCGTCGTTGCAGTAGCCCGCAATCGTCGGAAAGCGGTCGGCAAAACCTGCGCCGAGGCAGGCCCGGGCGTCGAGAAACACCCGGTGGCCGCGGGCGAGATGGCGATGGACGCCGCGCGCAACCGCATCGCGCGTGGCAAGCTCGGCGCCCGGCAGCTCGGCGAGGAAGCGCCGTCCGGTTTCGTCGATCAGTACAGCGCCTTCGCCGCGCACCGCCTCGCTGACCAGCCGCATCGGCCGCAGCACGCCGTCGAGCGCGGTCGGGTGGAACTGGACGAATTCGAGGTCGGCAAATGCTGCGCCTGCGCGCGCTGCGAGCGCCAGGCCCTGGCCGAAGCAGCCGAGCGGGTTCGTCGTGTCGCGAAACAATGCGCCGACCCCGCCCGTGGCGAGCACGACGCGGCCGGTGGCGAGCGCCATGCTGCCGGTGCCGCCGGCGGCGAGAACGCCTGCGATGACACCGTTTTCGACGAGCAGCCGGCGCGCCGCGAAGCCTTCCACGACTGATATCGACGCGGTGTTGCGGACAGCGGTCACAAGCGCGCGCATCAGTTCGCGTCCGGTCGCCGCCCCTGCCGCGTGCACGATGCGCCTGCGCGCATGGGCGGCTTCGAGCCCAAGCTGCAGGGTGCCGCCGGCATCGCGATCGAAGGCGACGCCCAGCGCGGCGAGCCTGTCGATGGCCCGTGGCGCCGCCTCGACGATCCTGCGGACGATTGCCTCGTCGCACAGGCCGTCGCCGGCAGCCAGCGTGTCGGCGAGATGCAGTTCCGGCGAGTCGTCGTTGCCCATTGCCGCCGCGAGCCCGCCTTGCGCGATCGCGCTCGAGGCGTCGCTGCCCAGCGGGGCTGCGGACAGCAACACGACCGGCTCCGGCGCCAGCTCGAGCGCCGTCATCAGGCCGGCGAGCCCGCCGCCGATGATGACGGGGCGTCCGGCCAGGCGGGCGACGTCGGTCATACCGCAAGCATCCGTTCGACGGCGAGGCGGGCGCGCTCGGCGACGGCCGGGTCGATGGTCACGGCGTGTTGGTTGCGTTCGAGGGCGGAGCGGATATTGCCGAGCGTGATCAGCTTCATGTGCGGGCACAGATTGCACGGCCGGATGAACTCGACGTCGGGATGGTCGACGGCGACGTTGTCGCTCATCGAGCATTCCGTCACCAGGACGACGCGGGCCGGCTTCTCACGGCCGACATAGTCGGACATCGCGGCCGTCGAGCCGGCGAAATCGGCTTCGGCAACGACCTCGGGCGGGCATTCCGGGTGGGCCAGCACGGTAACGCCGGGATGGGCGGCGCGCATCTCGCGGATGTCTTCGGGCGTGAAGCGCTCATGCACCTCGCAATGGCCTTTCCAGGCAATGATCTCGACGTCGGTCTGGGCGGCGATGTTCTGCGCCAGATATTCGTCGGGCAGCATCAGCACGCGCGGCACGCCGAGCGATTCCACTACCGCCTTGGCATTGCCCGAAGTGCAGCAGATGTCCGATTCCGCCTTCACCGCGGCCGACGTGTTGACATAGGTGACAACAGGCACGCCGGGATAACGCTGGCGCAGCAGGCGGATGTCTTCGGGCGTGATCGAATCGGCCAGCGAGCAGCCGGCGCCCATGTCGGGGATCAGCACCGTCTTGGACGGGTTCAGCAGCTTGGCGGTCTCGGCCATGAAATGCACGCCGGCGAGCACGATGACGTCGGCCTCTACCTCCATCGCTTTGCGCGCAAGCGCCAGGCTGTCGCCGACGATGTCGGCGACACAATGGAAAATTTCCGGTGTCTGGTAGTTGTGCGCCAGGATGACGGCGTTGCGCTCGCGTTTGAGGCGCAGGATGGCGTCGATGTCATCGGAAAAGACCGGCCACTCGATGGCGGGAATGACGCGCTGGACGCGGTCATAGAGCGAGGCGGCGGAAGGGGTCATGCCAGACATCGTTGCTCCTATTATGCTCGAACTGAGTATAATTGGGGCATATGCTTAGCATGAGCATAAGCTCTGTCAAGCCGCGAATTGGCTATTTGGTGCCGGCGACCAGACGTTCGTCGAGCACGGCGTGGCGGAAACGGAACAGTTTCGCCGGGCGTCCACCGGTGTCGGCGCTCATTTCGCCGGTTTCCTCGACCAGGTCCTGCTGCTCGATAAGGCGGCGGAAATTCTGCTTGTGCACGGTAACGCCTGCCAGTGCTTCGACCGCGCGCTGCAACTGCAGCAGCGTGAAGGCCGGCGGCATCAGCTCGAACACGACGGGGCGATATTTGATCTTGGTCCGGAGGCGGCCGATGCCGGTGGCGAGGATTCGCCTGTGATCGCCGGTCATGGTCCGGCCCGGCACGGCAGGGGCATTCGTGTCGCCTTTCGCGCGCACCGCCTCTTCGACCAGACCTGCCTCGAACAGCAACTCGTAGCGCTGCAGCACCAGCTCTTCGTTCCAGTGACGGTCGTCGAAGCCGAAAGCGCCGGCGGCGCGGCGCAGCCGGTTCTGCCGCTTGTCCTGTTGCTCGGCAGCATCAGCCCACTGACGCAGGCGCGGCACGATGATGTCGTCGATAATTGCGGGCGCGCCCGTACGGTGGTCTTCCCAGGGGAAGAATTCGTACCAGTTGCGCCAGCTGCCCGGCGGCGTGCGGTGCGAGGGCTCTTCGCGCGTCAGGCCGAGATAGCTGATCGAAATCACCCGACGGGTGGCTTCCTCGATGCTGCGGTCGCGGTCGGCGAAGGTGTAGAGCTGCTCGATGTATCCAAGCGGGTGGCCGGTCTGCTGCTCCACCCAGTCGCGCAGTCCCGATTGCAGCGAACGATGGCCAAGCGCGAATGGGCCCGAGGGCAGGGTGGTGCCCTCCTTGACGGTGAGCACGACAGGATTTCCGTTGGGGGCCGCGACGAGCACCGCAATCAGATCCGCGCTGATCGCACGACGCTCAGCTGCACCTTCCTTGTCCGCCCCTGGTGTCTTCAGCATCTTGCCCTTCGTCGATTTCCGGCTGCAATCGGAAAGCCAGATGGACCAAAGGTCAACACCCAATTGCCTGCCGCCGACCTTCATCACATCAAGTGTTTGATGGTTATTGGCCTGCAAAGCCAAGAAAATCCACATGCCGAAGGGGATTACCGCGTGACGATGGGTAAAGCTGTCTCGCCGGGCTGACAAGAAGCTGACGCGTGTGTGGGGAAATGCTGAACAGCCCCGAAAGCAGCATCGATACCAAGGACATCGCTTTGCTTGGCCGAGAGGTCTTCTACGTCGGCAGCCACGCTGCAACTGCCTGAGGCCAGTCGCTCAGCGGAGAGCCTGGCCACTGCTGCCGGGGCTGCAGGCCCCGTCGCGCATCTTGGTCGAGTGCGCGTCCCGGGACCACCCGCCCCGGGACGCGTGTCTCCTTTGTCGATCAGTCCGTCGGCATCTTGCAGTCGGCGGCGTAGCTGTCGCTGTGCGCCGTCAGCACCTTGCTCTCGGTCTTGAGCACCATCTTGCCGTCAGCGCCCTTTTCCGCCTTGAGCGAATACCAGTCCTGCACCGGATGCTGGTTGGGGCCGAACTTGAACGAACCGCGGACCGACGGGATTTCAGACGTCAGCAGCGCCTTGCGGAAGGCCGGCAGGTCGTCGACATCAGACTTTTCCAGGCCGGTGCCGATCAGAAGTGCCGCGTCATAGCCCTGGGCGGCGTAGTAGGTGATCGGACGGTCGCCGAACTTGGCCTTCCAGGCCGTGACGAAGTCCTTGTTCACAGGATTGTCGAAGTCGTCGTTCCAGTGGCTGGTGACCTTCACGCCGAGCGCGGCGTCGCCGACGGCACCGACGATGACCTGGTCGAGGGACGCCGGATGGACGACCATCGGGATGTCCTTGAGCAGGCCGGCCTGCTGGTACTGGCGCATGAAGGCGATGCCGAGGCCGCCCGGCTCGAACTCGTAGACGACGTCGGGTTTGGCGGCTCGGATCTGCGCCATCTCGGCGGCGAAGTCGGTCTGGTCGAGGCCGGTGTAGGTCTCGCCGACGACCTCGCCCTTGTAGAAGCGCTTGAAGGCGCCCATCGTTTCCTTGCCGGCCTGGTAGTTCGGCGCGATCAGGAAGGCCTTCTTGTAACCGAGCGACTGGGCAAGGGCGCCGGCGCTTTCGCCCTGGCTGTCGTCCTGCCACGAACTGACGAAATAGTTCGGGTGGCATTCCTTGCCGGCGAAGGTGGCGGATGCGGTGTTGGCGCTGACATAGATCGCGTCGCCGTCGAGAATGTCGGGCAGGGCGGCGAAGGCGACGTTGGCGAACACCATGCCGGTGAACAGCTTGATGCCCTGCTCGGACAGCATCTTGTCGGCGATCTGCTTGGCATTGCCCGGCTTCAGGCTGTCGTCCTCGACCACCAGTTCGACCGCCTTGCCGCCGAGCTGGCCCTGGTTGGCATCGATGGCGAGCTGGAAGCCGTCGCGGATGTCCTGGCCGAGATAGCCGGCGGGACCCGAAAGCGTCGTGATCATGCCGATCTTGAGCGGGTCCTCGGCATAGGCCGCACTGACCGACAAAGCCAGGACGGCGGCCGACAAGATTCCCTTGAAATGCATCAGATTATTCCTCTTCCCCAAAATTCCCGACCGCTCGGGCAAAGCCTCCGCAATCCTCGATCGCGGGCTGTGCCGGCCGTCGCAGTGGACGCTTCAAAGGGAGGGGCAGCAGGGCAGGCGGACGCTGCCCGTCGCCGGCGCATCAGCTCGCCGGTCGTCGTCGGGCAGAAACCGCAGGCAACAGCTGCTCCTCCGCAGTGTTGTCCAATCGCCCAAGCTTGGCCCAACCAGCATTCCGGTAAATGGAAAACTCGTCATCCAGCCATGACGTCTGGGAATATCAATCGTCCAGCGATTACTTATACGTCATGGCGCGCCAGGTCGGCGGCGGTGCGGCGCAGCGTCTCCACCAGCACTTCGGCCGCCGGCGACAGCCGCGCATTGGTCCGGGTGGTGATGCCCATCGGCATGGCCGTGGCGCGCAAGGTCACCGGCAGGATGACGATGGCGCCGGCGGCAGCCTCGCGGCGCGCCACCTGGGCGGGGAACACGCCGAGATAGTCGGCATCGATCAAAAGCGCCCGATTGGTCAGAAGCGAAACGGAATCCACCGCATGCGACGGCGGCTCGAGGCCTTCCTCGCGAAAGGCGATGTCGATCTGGCGGCGCAGGCTGGTTTCCTGTGGCGGCAGGATCCACTCCCAGCCAATCAGGTCGGCGAGGCTGAGCGCGCTGCGCTCGGCCAGCGGATGACCGCGGCGCGCGACGACACAGGCAATGTCGTCCATCAGCGTCTCCTGCACGACATTCAGCCGGTCGCGCTGCTCGGACAGGCGCCCGACCACCATGTCCAGCTCGCCGGCGCGCAAGGCCGGGATCAGCACGTCGTTGGTGCCCTCGACGATCTTGACCACCAGCTTGGGCCGTTCCTTGCGCAGCCGGGCGATGGCCGTCGGCAGCAATTCGGCCGAGGCCGACAGCAAGGTGCCGATGGCGACGCGGCCGCCGGTGCCGTCGCGCAGGTCGGCGAGATGCTCTTCGGCATGCGCCAACTGGGTGATGACGAGGCGCGCGTGCTCGGCCAGCGTGTCGCCGAACATCGTTGGCACGACGCCGCGATTGGTGCGGTCGAACAGCCTCGCCTTGGTCAGCGCCTCGATTTCCTGCAGCGCCTTGGTCACCGCCGACTGGGTCATGTTCAGCCGCTTGGCGGCGCGCACCAGATTGCCCTCTTCGACGATCGCCACGACCATGCGCAAATGGCGGATGGTGAGACGGCTGGTGACGAGTTTCATCGGAGCCTCACTTTCAAGTCGTTATGCCAGATTGATATTCCAAATCCTCATAGGAATTTCCAGAGAATTCACTTGTCTGAATGTCCAATCGCTGGAAACTTGGCTGGAGGAGGCGTTGGCGGCGCAAGGCGTTGCCAGCGCGCGGAGGCATTTTCGGCCTGAGGCGCCCCATTGCGGCCAGGCCCCAGACGTCGGCAGGATCTGCCGCACGGGGAGGACAATCCAGACATGACCGACAAAACCGGAACCAGGCGCCATGCGGAGATCGCAGGCGCTGGAATTGGCGGGCTCACCACGGCTGCCGCACTCGCCCAGCGCGGCTGGTCGGTGACGGTGCACGAGCGCGCGCCGAACCTGCGCACCTTTGGCGCCGGCATCTACATCTGGAGCAACGGCCTGCGCGTGTTGAAGGCCATCGGCGCTTATGACCAGGCCGTCGTCGGCGCCCATATCGGCCCGCAGTTCCACACCCGTGACCATGACAACACGACGATGGAGGAAATCCCCATCAACGGCCAGGGCGACGCCAGGCTGATCACCATCCTGCGCGAGCAGCTCATCAATTCACTGGTCGATACCTGCCGCCGCAGCGGCGTCGAGATCCTGACCAATTCGGAAGCGGTCGGCGCGACGCCGGAGGGCGAGCTGCTGCTCGCCGACGGCACGCGACGCAAGGCCGACCTCGTCGTCGGCGCCGACGGCATCAACTCGAAGCTGCGCGACTCGCTCGACCTGATGATGTACCGCAAGCATCTCGGCTATGGCGCCATCCGCATGCTGATCGGCCGCGACGACGCCGACGTGCCGGCAGAGGACCGCGACCGCTACATCGAATATTTCACCGGCACCCGCCGCATACTCTACACGCCGGCCAGCGCCACCGATCTCTATGTCGCGCTGTGCTGCGCCGCCGACGATGCGGCAGCGCTCAAGGTTCCGGCCGACCGCGCGCTGTGGACCCAATCCTTCCCGCATCTCGCCCATCTGGTCTCGCGCTTCGGCGATGCCGGCCGCTGGGACGCCTTCGAGGTGGTCAAGCTCAAGAAGTGGAGCAAGGGCCGCACGGCGATCCTGGGTGACGCAGCACACGCCATGCCGCCATATCTCGGCCAGGGCGGCGGTTGCGCCCTGATGAACGGCCTCGGGCTTGCCGCCGCCGTGGCCGATGCGCCCGACATCGAGCAGGCGCTTGCTGCCTGGGAAGAGCGCGAACGCCCGATCACCGAACATACGCAAGACACCGCCGAGCGGCTCGGCGACATGAATTTCTGGCCCGACGAATTGCGCTCCGAGGTGATGAAGATCACCGGCAAGAGCCGCGAACTCGGCGCCGAGCGCATGAAGACGGCGCGTTATCAGCCGACCGCCACCGAGCCGCTCGCCTGACCAGCAAACATCGGGTGCTGTGCGCCCCAGACTTCGGAGACTTCAGATGAAATCCATCCAGATCGGCGCCAACACGCTGTCCTACGACGAGGCAGGCGAGGGCGAGGTTCTCTTGTTGCTGTCGGGCTGGTGCCAGGACCACCGCCTGTTCAAGACGCTGGCGCCCGAACTCGCCAAGGCCCATCGCGTCATCCGCCTGGACTGGCGCGGCCATGGCGAGCATCGCGAGCATGACGGCGACTTCACCGTCGACGACCAGGCGTCCGACGTCGCAGCCTTCCTCGACAAGATGAACATCGACAGGCTGGTGCCGGTGTCGACCTCGCATGGCGGCTGGGCCAATATCGAGGTGACCGATCGTCTTGATGTGGCGCGCATCCCGCGCACCGTCGTCATCGACTGGATCCAGACCACGCCGAACGAAGACTTCTTCCGTATGATCGACCACATCCAGGATCGCACCAACTGGGAAAACGGCCGCGGCGATTTCTTCAACTACTGGATCGGCGACACCGAGAACCAGGACATCGTCAATCACGTCAACAACGAGATGGCCAAATATAGCTTCGAAATGTGGGCGCGGTCCGGCCGCGAGATCGGCAAGGCCTACCGCAAATGGGGCAACCCGATGCAGCGCATGGCGGCACTGAAGGACAAGCGTCCGATCACCCACATCTATTCGCAGCCTTTCGAGCCGGAATATGCTGAGGCGCAGCTCGATTTCGCTGCCGGCAACGACTGGTACAAGCCCAACAAGCTGCCCGGGAGAACGCACTTCCCTACGCTCGAGCAGCCCAAGGTGGTGGCCGACACCATCCGTGCCTTCGTCGCCTGACAGGAGGTGTGCATGAGCGTGCTTGCCGAAGAAGCCAACTGGCCGCGTGACGTCCTCGACCGCGACTATGGCGCGCGGGCGTCCGTGACGCCCGAGGTCTTCGAGGCGGCAATGCGTGACTACCGAAGCCGTTCCGAGGAGATGCGGGACCATGCCACGCATCTCGACGTCGTCTACGACGAAGAGAGCGGCCAGACGATCGACATCTACGGCACCTCAGGCGAGGCGCGGCCGGTGTTCGTGTTCATCCATGGCGGCTACTGGCGCATGCTCTCCAAGCACGATTCCGCCTTCATGGCTGATATGCTGGCGACGAACGGCATCGCCACCGCCGTGGTCGATTACCGGCTGGCGCCCGAGGCGTCGCTCGACGAGATCGTGCGCGAGGTCAGGGCGGCGATCAGCTTCCTGTGGAAGAATGGCCGTGCGTTCGGCATCGATCCTGCACGCATCCATGTCGGCGGCAGCTCGGCCGGCGGACATCTGACCGGAGCGGTGCTCTCGCGCGGCTGGCATGACGAGGCAGGTGTGCCGGAGAACGTCATCAAGGGCGCGCTGCCGATCAGCGGCCTGTTCCAGCTCGCGCCGATCTCGAGATCCTTCGTGCAGGACTGGATCAAGCTGGACGACGCGGCGGTGAAACGGCTGAGCCCCGCCGCCAACCTGCCCAGGGTCGGCTGCCCGATCGTCGTTGCCTATGCCGATGGCGAGCCCGACGGCTTCCGGCGGCAATCGACCGCATATGACCAGATGTGGCGCGAGGCTGGTTTTGCCTCCGAGCTGATGGAAATCCCCGGCCGAAATCATTTCGATGTCCTGCTCGACCTTGCCTCGGAGGACACGGTCCTGTCTCAGGCCTTGCTCCGCCTGATCAAGGGCTGAGCCTTAGCTGGCGTCGCGCGGCGTCAATTGCTGCGCGTAGCGGCGCACGACACTGGCAAAGGCCGAGACGGCAGGCGACACCGAGCGCCCGGTGGCGTGGATCAGCGACACCTCGCGCGAGATGGTCGGTTCGGCCAAGGGCTTGCCGGCGACCTTCCTGAACCGCGCCGCCGCCAGCGCATAGGTGGGCAGAACGGCGATGCCGAGGCCGGCTTCGACAAGCGCGATGGCCGTCGTCACCTGCGTCACCTCGAAGGCCGGCTTGAACGGCATCTGCGCCATCTCGAAGCCGACCTCGACCAAGAGCCGGATGCCGCTGTCGCGCGTCAGCGTGATCAGCGGCTGGTCCGCCAGGGCCGCCCATCTGACCGTCTCCGCGCCAAAGAACGGACTGCGGTGGTCGCAGAACAGCATCAGGCTGTCGCGCACCAAAGACAGCCTTTCTATGCCGTCCTCGGCCGGAGAAAAGGTGCCGAGGCCGCAATCGGCCTGGCCGCTGCGCACGCTGTCGACAATCTGCTCGGTGCCGACGTCGGCAAGTTGCACCGATATGCCGGGATAGCTCTTCTGGAACTCGGCAATCGCCTGCGGCAGCACCACCGAGGCGAGCAGCGGCGGCGCGGCAATGCGCAGGCGTCCGCGCCGGCGTTCGGCCAGCATGTGCACGCCTTCCACCGCATGCTCCAGTTCCTCGATCACCTTGGTTGCAGAGTTCTGGAACTCGCGGCCGGCATCGGTCAGCTCGACCCGCCGCGTGGTGCGGTCGAACAGGCGCACCGACAGTTCCGCCTCGAGATCGCGGATTGCCTGCGACAGCGCCGGCTGCGCCGTGCCCAGCCGCTTCGAGGCGCGCGAAAAGCTGCCGAGCTCGGCGACCGCCAGGAACTGCTGGATCTGCTTGATGGTGATCTTCACTGATGTCTCCGCGCACGGCTCCGGCGGCCGGCCTCTTGCGTCGCAAACTTATACAGAAAACAGTCTTAATTTATCAGATAAATCCATCTTGTCGATATAATGGTTTCCGTCGATGTTGGCACCAAGACGCACGGGCCGCTGCCCGGAACCGTCGAACTGATGCCAATTGCGAAGCCGAGGCGCCCGATGTCCAACTACCCCGATCTCCAGCTTTACATCGGCGGCGCCTGGCGGCGGACGGCGGAAACGCTGCCTGTCATCAACCCGGCTGACGAGAGCGTGATCGGCGCTGTTCCCGTCGCATCCACCGGAGATCTCGACGCTGCGCTCGAAGCCGCCGAGCGCGGTTTTGCCGTCTGGCGCAAGACCTCGCCCGCCCGCCGCGCCGAGGTGCTGCGCAAGGCGGCTGCACTTCTGCGCGAGCGCATCAACGAGGTTGCCACCGACATCACCCGCGAGCACGGCAAGCCGTTCCAGCAGGCGCGCCTCGAAGTCATTCGCGGCGCCGAGTTCTTCGAATGGGATGCCGGCGAAGCGCAGCGCACCTATGGTCGCGTTATCCCGAGCGAACCGGGCATCCGCTACATCGTCCATCACCAGCCGATCGGCACTGTGGCGGCGTTCTCGCCATGGAATTTCCCGATGAGCCAGCCGGCGCGCAAGATCGCCGGCGCCCTGGCCGCCGGCTGCTCGATCATCATCAAGGCCGCCGAGGAGACCCCGGCAGGCTGCCTGCACATCGCACGCGCCTTCCATGATGCTGGCCTGCCGGCTGGCGTGCTCAACCTCGTCTTCGGCATTCCGGCGCAGATTTCCGAATATCTCATCCCGCAGGAGCAGGTGCGCCTGATTGCCTTCACCGGCTCGACCGCCGTCGGCAGGACGCTGACCGGCCTTGCGTCCCGTTATGTCAAGCCGACGCTGATGGAGCTCGGCGGCCACGCCCCTGTCATCGTCTGCGACGACGCCGATCCGGTGAAGGCCGGCATTGCCTCGGCCATCCGAAAGGTGCGCAATTCCGGCCAGGTCTGCACCTCGCCGACGCGGTTCTTCGTCCATGAGAGCGTCTACAAGCCGTTCACCGAGGCCTTCATCGAGCGCGCCCGCGCCGTCAAGGTCGGCAACGGACTGGAAGAGGGTGTCGAAATGGGCCCGGTGGCCAACCATCGCCGCGTCGAGGCGATGGAAATGCTGGTCGCCGACGCCGTCTCGAAGGGCGCCAAGCTTCTGCTCGGCGGCGAGCGGCCGCGCAACAGCGGTTATTTCTATCCGCCGACGGTCCTCGCCGATCTGCCCGGCGATGCCCGTGTCATGCGCGAGGAGCCGTTCGGCCCGCTGGCGGTGATCAATCCCGTCTCCTCGCTCGAAGAGGCGATCGAGAAGGCCAATGGCGTGCCTTTCGGCCTCGCCGCCTACGCCTTCACCAATTCGGCCGCCAATGTCGACCAGATCACCGACGATCTGGAAGCCGGCAACGTCTCGATCAACACGCTGGAGGCCTCGGTCGCCGAGACGCCGTTCGGCGGTGTCAAGGAGAGCGGTTTCGGTCGCGAAGGCGGCGCCGAAGGCATCCTGCACTACACCGTGATCAAGAACGTTTCGCACCGCATGGCAATCTAGCCGAAGCCCGCAATCGCCTCGTAAAGGTTCGCATTCGATGAAGTACGACAAGAAGACCGCCAAGGCCCATTCGAGGGCGACGATGAAGGGCATCTGGGCTGCCGCCCTGATGCCGTTCAAGGACGACCTCTCGATCGACGAGGACGGTTTCCGCAGCAATGTCGATCACTGGATCGGCGACCTCGGTATTGACGGCTTCTTCATTGCCGGCAAGCAGGGCGAGTTCTTCTCGATGTCGCTCGACGAGCGCAAGCGTTGCTTCGACCTCGCCGTCGACGCCTGCGCCGGCCGCGCCCAGACCATCATGTCCTGCTCCGACCAGAACATGGACGTCGTCATCGACCTCGCCAAGCACGCCCAGAAATGCGGCGCCGACTACATCGTCGTGCACGCGCCGATCCTGCATTTCTTCAAGGAGCAGGACGAGACGCTGCTCAACTACTATCGCACCATCGCCGACAAGGTGGACATCGGCATAGCCCTCTGGAGCCATCCCGACAGCGGCTATCTGATGAGCCCCGAACTGTGCAACAAGCTCGCCGACATCGAGAACGTGGTCGCCATCAAGTATTCGGTGCCGCGGCCGATGTATTCCGAACTGACCCGGCTTGCCGGCGACCGCATCCTCGTCAGCACCGCCTCAGAGGAGGAGTGGCTGGACAACATCCTCGAGCTCAACTGGCAGCTCTATCTCTGCTCGTCGCCGCCTTATCTGATCCAGACCAAGCACGACAGGCGCATGCGCGAATACACCGACCTTGCCTTGTCAGGCAAAGCCGAGGAAGCACGCCGCATCCGCGACAGCCTCGACCCGGTGCGCGCAGCACTCAAGAACACGCGCCCGGCCGAGAAGCCGCATTCGCACCAGAAGTACTGGCAGGAGCTTCTGGGGCAGGCAGGTGGACGCGTGCGTCCGCCGCTGCTCGAACTGACCGAGGACGAAAAGCGCGCCACCCGCGCCGCCTTCGAGGCATGTGGGCTGAAGACTTCAGCCTGACCGATCAATCCGACGCTCGCGCGCCGACCCAAAGGAGGAACGACAATGACCAGACGCCTTTCGGCCTTCAGCTTCTCGAAGTGGATCGACGAGCACGCCCACCTGCTCAAGCCGCCGGTCGGCAACCAGCAGATCTGGGAAGACGCCGACCTGATGGTGACTGTCGTCGGCGGCCCCAACAAGCGCACCGACTATCACGACGATCCGGTCGAGGAGTTCTTCTACCAGCTCAAGGGCGACATGATGCTCAAGGTGGTGGACAACGGCAATTTCTACGACGTGCCGATCCGCGAGGGCGAGATTTTCCTGCTGCCGCCGCATGTGCGCCACTCGCCGCAGCGTCCGCAGGAAGGCTCCATAGGCCTGGTCGTCGAGCCCAAGCGCAATGACGGCCTGCTCGACGCCTTCGAATGGTACTGCTTCGAGTGCAACGGGCTGGTCAAGCGCGTCGAGGTCACGCTGAAGAGCATCGTCCGCGACCTGCCGCCGATCTATCAGGCGTTCTACGCCGACGAGAAGGCGCGCACCTGCCCGCAATGCGGCGCGCTGCATCCGGGCAAGACCCCGCCGGAAGGCTGGGTGAAGCTCTAATCCGACCGCATTGTCACAACGGTTCGCCCAGGAGTGGGCCGCTCCAGCTCAGGATCCAGGCATGAAACTGAAGTCTTCGCTCATGGCCTTCGCGGCTGCGTCGCTTTTCGCCCCGGGGGCACTTGCACAAGACCCGGTCAAGATCGGTATGATCACGACGCTTTCCGGACCGGCTGGCTATCTCGGCCAGGACGTGCGCGACGGTTTTCAGCTGGCGATCGACATGGAAGGCGGCAAGCTTGGTGGTGTGCCTGTCACCGTGCTGGTGGAGGACGATGGCCTCAAGCCAGGAAATGGCCGGCAGATCGCCGACAAGTTTCTGAACGACGAGGGCGTGAAGCTGTTCACCGGCATCGTCTTCTCGAACGTAGCTGGTGCGACGGTGCCCGAGATCGTCGACGCTGACGCGATCTTCGTCAGCCCCAATGCGGGCCCGTCCGAATTCGCCGGCAAGGGATGCCACCCCAACTACTTCGTTCTCTCGTGGCTGACCGACACGATGCAGGGCAGTGCAGGCCAGAATGCCACCGATCTCGGCTACACCAAGGCCTTCGTGCTGGCACCCAACTATCAGGCCGGCAAGGACGCCATCGCCGGTTTCAAGCGCTACTTCAAGGGCGAGATTTCGGGTGAGATCTATACGCGTCTCGACCAGACTGACTTTGCCGCCGAGATGGCGCAGATCAAGGCGGTTAATCCGGACGTTGTGTTCCAGTTCCAGCCTGGCGGCCTGGGTATCGCCTTCCTGCGTCAATACCAGCAGTCGGGTTTGCTCGGTGCCGTGCCAATGGTCATTGCCGAGCCGTCGATGGACCACGCCATCCTCAAGGCCGTGGGTGAGGCGGCTGCAGGTTTGAACGTATCGGGTTCATGGAACACCGACTTGGACAACGAGACCAATCGCGAGTTCGTCGCCAAGTTCGCAGACACCTACAAGCGCACGCCGACCATGTATGCGGCGCAGGGCTATGATACGGCGCTCGCCATCGCCTCGGCGCTCAAGCAGACGGAAGGCGATGTCGAGGACATCGAGGCCTTCCGTGCGGCGCTGCTCAAGACCGAGTTCAAAACTACACGCGGCAGCTTCAGCTTCGGCAAGAACCAGCATCCGGTTCAGGACTGGTACGCCATGCAGGTGGTCAAGGACGCCGCCGGCGAGATGACTCTCAAGACCCGCAAGAAGCTGATGAGCGCGCATGGCGATCCGTTCGCCGGCGAATGCGACCTTTGAGGCGGCTTGCGGCATGAAGGTCACGCGTCAGCGCATAGGTGAACTTGGCATCGAACTGGAACAGCTTCACGCTGGTCCAGTCACGGTGACCTGCATTCCCGACATGGCCAATGTCGCCTGGCCGGCAAAGGCGATCTTCGCGGGGCTTTCCCGCGAGGATCTGGAAGCCGCTGCCAGGCGCTCGCCCGCAGGCACTGTCGATCCGGAAGCCGAGACAGTGGCGCTCAGCTTCAACTGCTATGTCGTCGAGACGTCTGATTACGTCGCGCTGATCGACGGCGGCATCGGTGACGGCAAGGAGCGGCCGCACCGGCCGGCCTGGCATCGCCGCGAAACCCAGTTCCTCCAGACCTTGTCTGCGCTCGGCATTTCGCCCGAGCGCGTCGACATCGTCATCAACACGCATCTGCACGCCGACCATGTCGGCTGGAACACGAGGCGGGAAGGCGAAACCTGGCGGCCGACCTTTCCAAATGCGCGCTACGTCGTCGCCCAGACCGAACTAACCCACTGGACCAAGGTCCACGAGGCCTCGGTCGACGGCAATACGCTGCATGGCGCCTTCGCGGATAGCGTGTTGCCCATCATCCGGTCGGTCGGCTTCGAGGCGGTGGCTTCGGACGCCGAGGTGGCGGCAGGCCTGCGGCTGAAGCCGGCGCCGGGACATTCGCCCGGCATGGTGGTGGTCGCGCTCGACACTGAAGAGTGCGAGGTGCTGTTCCTGGCCGACGCCGTGCATCATCCGTTGCAGCTCGGTGACGACGGCATCGTCTGCAACTTCTGTGAGGATCCGGTCGAGGCGCGGACGACGCGGATCGGCCTGCTCACCGAGGCCGCCGCCAACGCGACCGTGCTTGCGCCCTACCACTTTCCCGCCCCTGTCTTCGGCCGGCTCAAGGCAGAGGCGGCTTCGTTCCTGTTCGTGCCTCTCGACATCGAGGCAACCGACCGGCTTGCGACCGACCTGGCAATCAACAATGCGCGCTGAAATGCGCCGATCAGAGGAGAACTGAGGATGAACGTGAGGACAACACTTCTTGCCGCATCGATCGCAGCCTTTGCGACGTTTCCGGCAATGGCTGCCGATCCCGTCAAGATTGGCATGATCACCACGCTGTCAGGCCCTGCCGGTTATCTCGGCCAGGACATCCGCGACGGCTTCATGCTGGCGCTGGAGGAGGGCAAGCTTGGTGGCGTGCCGGTCGAGCTGGTTGTCGAGGATGACGGGCTGAAGCCCGGCCAGGGCAAGCAGATCGCCGAGCGCTTCATGGGCGAGCAAGGCATCAAGCTGTTCACCGGCATCGTCTTCTCCAATGTCGCCGGCGCCACCGTTCCCGACATCGTCGACAACGACGCCTTCTATGTCAGCCCCAACGCCGCGCCGTCGAACATGGCCGGCAAGGAGTGCAACCCGAACTATTTCGTCGTCTCCTGGCAGAACGACAGCCTGCATGAGAGCGCCGGCCAGAACGCCACCAATCTCGGCTACAAGAAGGCCTTCGTGCTGGCCCCGAACTACCAGGCCGGCAAGGATGCCATCGCCGGCTTCAAGCGTTACTTCAAGGGCGAGATCGCGGGCGAAATCTACACCCGCCTCGACCAGACCGATTTCGCCGCTGAACTCGCGCAGGTTCGCGCCGCCAAGCCGGACGTGGTGTTCCAGTTCCACCCCGGCGGCCTCGGCATCACCTTCCTGCGCCAGTACGAGCAGTCGGGCCTGATGAAGGAAATCCCGATGGTCGTGGCCGAGCCGTCGATGGATGGCGTCACTCTTGCCGCCGTTGGCGATGCCGCCATCGGCCTCAACGTGACCAGCCACTGGAACGCGGACTTCGACAACGCCGCCAACAAGAAGTTCATGGACGCCTGGAACAAGGCCTACGACCGTCCCGTCACCTATTACGCATCGCAAGGCTACGATGCCGCCCTGGCTTACGCCTCGGCGCTGAAGGCCACCGGCGGCAGCCTCGATGATGCCGACGCCTTCCGCGATGCCCTGCGCAAGGCCGACTTCGAATCCGTGCGCGGCAAGTTCGCCTTCGGCCCCAACCAGCACCCGGTGCAGAACTGGTACGCGCTGAAGGTCGAGAAGGGCGATGACGGCAAGCCGATGCTGAAGACCGTCGGCGAGGTCCTCAAGGACCATGGCGACGCCTATGCCGCCGAGTGCAAGTTGTAACCTCTATCGGCTCGCGACGGCGGGCGGCAGCAGTGCCGTCCGCCAGTTTCCCCGTTTTTCCAATCGAAGCGACAGGCGATGACGCTCTTCCTCGAACAAATGCTGAATGGCGTGCAATTCGGCGTCATGCTTTTCCTGCTGGCAGCCGGCCTGACGCTGATCTTCGGCATCATGGGCGTGATCAATCTGGCGCATGGCTCGATCTACATGATCGGCGCCTATGCCGGCACATGGGCGGCCGCAGAGACCGGCTCATTCTGGCTCGGCATTCCGGCAGCGCTTGCGGCCGCAGCCGTCACCGGTGCCGCGATCGAATTCCTCGTCGTGCGCAGGCTTTACCAGCGCGACCATCTCGACCAGGTGCTGGCGACCTTCGGCCTGATCCTGATCTTCAACCAGACCATCACCATCCTGTTCGGGCGCCAGCCGCTGTTCGTGTCGATGCCCGAAATGCTCGGCGGGTCGGTCGAGCTTCTGCCCGGGCTGGTCTATCCGGTGTACCGCCTGGCGATCATCGCCGTCGGCCTGCTGGTGGCGCTCGGGCTCTATCTGCTGATCAACAAGACCCGCATCGGCATGCTGGTCCGCGCCGGCTCGACCAATCGCGAGATGGTGCGCGCGCTCGGCGTCGACATCCGTCTGCTCTACACGCTGGTCTTTGGCCTTGGCGCGCTTCTGGCCGGTCTCGCCGGCTTCATGGCCGGTCCGATCCTCGCCGTCCAGGTCGGCATGGGTGAGCAGATACTGATCACCACCTTCGTCGTCGTCGTCATCGGCGGTGTCGGCTCGATCCGCGGCGCCTTTTTCGCCAGCCTCATCCTCGGCGTCGTCGACACCGGCCTGCGCGCCTATCTGCCGGGCCTTTTGCGCCAGGTCATGGTCGGCCCGGAAGCCGATGCGCTCGGCGCCGGCATCTCGTCGATGGGCATCTATCTCTTGATGGCGATCGTCCTCCTCATCAGGCCGAAGGGCCTGTTCATCCGAAATTCCTGAACCAGGCGCCGACATGCCCATGGAAAAGTCACTCAAGCGACCCGCCTTGCTTGCCGGCGTGCTGATCGCACTGATCGCACTGCCCGCGGTCGCCGACGCAACCGGCTATGCCGCGCTGACGTCGCTCGCAACCCGCGTGCTGATCTACGGCATTGCCGCCGCCAGCCTCAATTTCGTGCTCGGCTATGGCGGTATGGTCAGCTTCGGCCACGCCGCGTTCTTCGGCATCGGCGGCTATGTCGTCGGCATCCTCTACCAGCATTATTCGCTGGGCGAGCCGCTGTTCGGCTTCATCCCCGGCACCAACCAGCTGTTGATCACCATTCCGGTCGCGCTGGTGATATCAGGCCTGATGGCAGCGCTCATCGGCGCACTTTCTCTGCGCACCGGCGGCGTGCAGTTCATCATGATCACGCTCGCCTTCGCGCAGATGCTGTTCTTCCTGTTCGTCTCGCTGAAAACCTATGGCGGCGACGACGGCCTGATCATCCGCCGGGCCAACGAACTGCCGGGCCTCAACATGCGCGACAAGCAGACCGTCTATTATGTCTGCCTTACGGTCACGGTGGCGTTCTTCTTCGTCCTGTGGCGCATCGTCAATTCGCGCTTCGGCAACGTCATCGTCGGCCTGCGCCAGAGCGAAAAGCGCATGGCCGCGACCGGCCTGCCGGCCTACCGCTACAAGCTGATGGCCTTCGTCATCTCGGGCATGGGCTGCGGCCTTGCCGGCGCGCTGATGGCCAATTTCCTGCGTTATGCCAGCCCCGACATGATTCACTGGACCAAGTCGGGCGAGCTGATGGTGATGGTCATCCTCGGCGGCGTCGGCACGCTGTTCGGCCCGCTGCTCGGCGCCGCCGTGTTCATCGTGCTCGAATCGATCCTCGCCTCATGGACGGAGAACTGGCAGCTCGGCCTCGGCCTGATCCTGTTGTTCGTCGTGCTCTACACACAAGGCGGCGTCCAGGGGCTGGGCACCAGGCTTTTCGGGAGGCGCGCATGACTCCGGTCCTCAACGTCCAGGGCATGGTCAAGCGTTTCGGCGGCCTGCTTGCCACCGATCACGTCGACCTGACCGTCAAGCCGGGCGAGATCCACGCCCTGATCGGCCCCAATGGCGCCGGCAAGACGACGCTGATCTCGCAGCTGATGGGCGAGCTCAGGCAGAACGAGGGCACGATCGAGCTCGATGGTGTGCCGATCACCACGCTGCCGACTGCCAGGCGCGTGTCGATGGGCCTGGCGCGCACCTTCCAGATCACCTGCCTGCTGCCCGACTACACCGTGCTCGACAATGTCGCCATTGCCGTCCAGGTGCGGCAGGGCCACAGCTTCCGCTTCTGGGGCAACGTCCGCCACGAGCACCAGCTCGGTGAAAGCGCCCGCGGCTTCCTCGATGCTGCCGGTCTTGGCGACCGGGCCGGCGAACTTGTCGCAAACCTGTCGCATGGAGAGCAGAAGCAGCTCGAGCTTGCCGTGGCGCTGGCCACAAAGCCGCGCCTGTTGCTGCTCGACGAGCCGATGGCAGGCCTTGGCCATGTCGAGAGCCAGCAGATGATCGAGATGCTGCGGGGTCTCAGGAGCCAGGTCTCGATGCTGCTCGTCGAGCATGACATGGAGGCGGTGTTCGCGCTGGCCGACCGCATCTCGGTGCTGGTCTATGGCCGCATCATCGCCACCGGCACCGTCGACGAAATCAGGGACAATCCCGAGGTTCGCACTGCCTATCTGGGGGAGGGAGACGAGTTATGCTGAGCGTCGCCGGACTGCAGTCGGCCTATGGCCGCAGCCAGGTGCTTTTCGACGTCGCGCTCGAGATCGGCGATGGCGAGGTGGTGACGCTGCTCGGCCGCAACGGCATGGGCAAGACCACCACCGTCAAGTCGATCATGGGGCTGCTCAAGCCGCTGTCGGGCGAAGTACGATTCACCGGTCGCGACGTCTGCGGCGCCACGCCCGAGACGGTCGCCCGGCTCGGCGTCGGCCTGGTGCCCGAGGGGCGACAGACCTTCTCGACACTGACGGTCCGTGAAAATCTCGTTGCCACCGCCGCCAATCGTCTCGGCCGCAAGGACCCGTGGACGCTGGAACGCGTCTATGCGCTGTTTCCAAGGCTGAAGGAGCGCGCCGGGCAGGCTGCCGGAACCCTGTCGGGTGGCGAGCAGCAGATGCTTGTCGTCGGCCGCGCGCTGATGACCAATCCCAAGCTGCTCATCCTCGACGAGGCGACCGAGGGCCTGGCGCCGGTCATCCGTGCCGAAATCTGGGGCTGCATCGAGGCGCTCAAGGCGGAAGGGCAGTCGATCCTTTTGATCGACAAGAACCTCAACGTGCTGAAGCGCCTGGCCGACCGCCACTATATCCTCGAAAAGGGCCGCACCGTCTGGTCCGGCACCGGCGAGGACCTGACCAACAATGCCGAGCTGGTGCAGAGCTATGTCGGTCTCTGAGTCTCGCCGGTTGCGGCTGTGCTTCGTCGGTTGGGGGGCGATCGCCTCGCGGGTGGGCGAGCTGCTCGCCGAGCGGCAGCCGGCGGGCGTGGAGATCGTGGCGGTTGCCGTGCGCGATCCCCAGCGCCAGCGCACCGCGCTGCCGCAAGGTGCGCGCCTGATCGGCGGGCCGGACGAGCTCGCCGGGCTCGACGTCGACATGGTGATCGAGGTGGCCGGCCGCCCGGCGGTCGCCATCTGGGGCGAGGCGGCCTTGCGCCATGCGTCAAGTTTCGTCGTGTCCTCGGCAAGCGCATTCACCGATGACGCGCTGCTTGGCCTTCTCCTGGCTGTCGCCGAGAAAACGGGCAGCCGCATCGTCGTTCCCTCGGGCGCGCTCGGCGAACTTGGCGCGCTCGCTGCTGCCTCGGCGCTGCCGCTGGACGAGGTCAGGCACACGATCGTCAAGCCGCCGCTTGCCTGGAAGGGCACCCGGGCCGCCGAGATGATCGACCTGGACAGGCTGGCCAGACGCACCGAGTTCTTTGCCGGCACGGCGCGCCAGGCTGCGGAGGCATTTCCGCAGAATGCAAACGTCGCCGTCATCTCGGCCTTGTCGGGCATCGGCCTGGACCGTACGCGCGTCGTGCTGGTCGCCGATCCCTCGGCCGCGCGCAACATCCACGAGATCAGTGCCGCCGGCGCCTTCGGCAAGCTCGATCTGAGACTGGAGAACGAGCCGCTGAGGACCAATCCGAAGTCCTCCGAGATGACTGCGCTCAGCCTTGTGCGCCTGATCGAAAACGCGGTTGCGCCGTTGGTGCGCTGAGCGCCAAGCCAGGGTTCTGCCCGCGCGCCGAGGCGACGATTTCCTCTGCTGGTTGCCTTCTACCTGATGATGAGCGTGTTGCGCACCGGGATGGTGTCATCGAACGACATCTGGACGCCGGTGCCGGAGCCCGCATCGACGGCGTGGACGTGCAGATGCGGTTCGGTGCTGTTGCCGGAATTTCCGACCTGGCCGATCGGAGCGCCGGCAACGACCCTGTCGCCGGCCGCGACCGCAACGCTGCCCTTGCGCAGATGGGCAAGCTCGACATTGAGATCGCCGCAGGACACCACGACATGGTTGCCGGCGGCATTGTCGCGGTCGGCCGCCGGTGGTGCAAGGTCGGGTAGCCTGTCCACCGCGGCAAGGATCGTGCCTTCGCACGGGCTGACCACCGTCTTGCCGAAGACGACATAACGCGCGGGATCGTCCGGCAGCAGCCCCGACGCCCGGAACCCCAGTGCGTTGACGGCGGTGATGTCGAGGGCATGCCGTTGTGCGGCGTGATCGCTGTGATGGTTGAGCACGCCGATCGTGCCGCCGTGCGCGACCACGAAGTGCCCGCCCTCGAGCGGAAAAGTGAAGTCGCGCGGATCGTGCTGGTCGAAAACACCGATCATGACATAGGCGAGTGCGGTGCCGAAAACCACCACTGAGGCCAATGCCGGGATATGCCTGCTGGAGATCGGGGAGCCGTCCGCGGGCAGCCAGGGCTTGCGCAGGTGTCGCCAGGCCGAGACCGCAGCCACTGTCGCGAACAGGCCGACCAGCGCGATGCGGCTCCACATCCCGGCAATGTCCCATCGCGCCACGATGACGACCAAGGTCACCAGCACAGCACTTTCAACCAGCACCAGCAGCCAGCCCAGTCGGCTGGGCTCGTCGAGCCGCCACAATCGCCAGCAAAAGGCGAGCGGCACGGCGAGGGAGACGAAGGACATCACGGCGACGACAGCAAACATCGCCTAGAGATAGGAAGCGGGGGCAGCGTTGCGAGGGTGAATTGTGGGCGCGCGATCACGGCTATATGCGCGCTGGTTCCTGGGTCGCAGCAGTCATCAGGGCTCTGATGTCGCCTTGCTACAGGGCAACTGGTGCTGAAGTTCTAGCAAAGAACGCAACCAGCAGATCGCTGACCTCGCGAGGCTTGTCCACTGTCAGCGTATGTCCGGCCTGTGCCAGCAGCGAAACTTTGCAGGCTGGAGCATTGGCGCGGATACGCGCCGCTGCTTTGTTGACGTCGTAGAGCGCATCATCTTGCCCCAGCAGGAACAGGGTTCGCGCCGGCAAACGTTGCAGATCCTCTGCTGACAGCCTTGGCGGCGGCGGTGGGCTCTGCCGCTGCGACTGCCAGCGCGTGACGCGAAATCCTGCATGACCAGCCCAGTCGGTTGCGGCGCGTGCGGCGATGAGATCAGGCGATAAAAGCTGCGAATCCTGGAGTCTGTTGGAGCAATGGTCGCCACAACCGCCCTCAGCATGAAGCTCAAACGCAGCGGCTCGATATGGGGCGGCGCGAGCAATGCCAGTCCTGACACGCGTTCGGGGTGTGTTTGAGCGCAAAATCGGCGGCCAACCATGAGCCGAAAGACGCACCCGCCAGCGCCGTTTGTCCAAGACCGATGCCGTCGAGCACTTGCGCCAGCCAGCGGACATGGCCGCCCGATGCATAGGCTGGTCGCGCGCCTGTGCTCCTGCCGACGTCGCCGATGATGTCGAGAGCATAGACGCGGAACGTCGCAGCGAGCGCAGTGATGTTGTGAAACCACATCGTCGCGTTGCCACCCCCGCCATGCAGCAGCACCAGCGGAGACGCCGTCGGATTGCCGGAAGCGATGAGATGGGCCTTGCCGAATTCGGTATCGATGAAACGGCTTTCATAAGATACCGGCCATCGCGCCAGCAGTGCATCATAGTCGTCAAGAACCCTGTCCCTGGCCGCGTCGGATTTGAAGGGCGACTGAACTGGCATCAGAAATTCTCCCAAAGCTTGCGGCGGCAGCCAAAGCTGCTTCATGCTGTCGAGTTGTTCGAGGGTGCAAAACAGCGTCAATTTGCTCATATGGCGCCATCAACATTGCGAGTTCATTGCGGTTCTTGCCTTGCCAACTGCCGATGCACACACCGTGGATTGTGAAATGCACCGTTCCGCGGACGAGGCGAATGCGCCCGGCCAAAATCAAGGATCTGCAGGGGCTATTGCGAAAGGCTGATCAATCAGACAGGCAGTCGCTTGGCAGACAAAGCCGCATTTCGAAGAGACGCGGCCTGCCTTTCCAATGTCGCGTCAACGGCTTTCGCTTCCGGCTATGACGTTGCCTTGCGCAAGGCCTTGCGTGCGTCCTCGACCAGCCAGGCCGGGGCGCTGACGCCGGGCTTTGCGGGCAGGTAGACAAGCTGGATCGGCCCACCTTCCTCAAGCTCTGCCCATTTGCTGCTGGCCACCGTGGCCGCCCGGCGATGCTCGACCCCGTCGGCTCCGACATAGGAAAAGGCGATCCGCCGCCCCATTGATCCGGCCTTGCCCGTCCCGGTGCGGAATTTCCTGACCACAATGCCTGTCACCGGCAGGCCATGACGCGCCAGCTCGCCAAACTGCATGCCGCGCCACACCAGCGCGCCGACAATGGCAAGCGTGATGATGATGACCGGCAGGAAGGCATAGAGTAGAAAGCCCATGGCGGCAGTCTAGCGCCGAGTTTGGGGGAGGCAACGTGGAGATGCCGATGTCGCCTGGGCGATGCCATGCCGGCAGTTGCCGCCTAGTCAGGTCCGGCACTTCGCACATTCAGCCGCGAGGCCAGAAATCATCGCAATATCAGAAGGAGAATGGTGGGCGATGACGGGCTCGAACCGCCGACATCTTCGGTGTAAACGAAGCGCTCTACCAACTGAGCTAATCGCCCCAACCGGGCGGACCAATAAGCGGTTCGCCTGTGATCCGCAAGTTCAAATGCATGCCGTTGCGGCAGGTCGAGGCGTCGGAAAGCCCGGCTTTGTGGACATCGAAAAATAGACGACAAAGTTTGTCGATTATCTCTTCGATGTCGCTTGACACTCCCCATCGAACCCCGTAATTCACCGCCAACGACGCGGCGCCCAGCGCCAACGTCCAGAGCGCGGGTGTAGCTCAGTCGGTTAGAGTGCCGGCCTGTCACGCCGGAGGTCGCGGGTTCGAGCCCCGTCACTCGCGCCAGTTTTTCAAAGGCTTAGCCTTTGCCGACTGATCCTCTAGATCAAGGTTTCAATGCCTTCCCTGAAGGTGCCGGGAACCGAGGATCCATCCCAATCTCCACACATATCCGCGCAGCCGCATGTCGTCGATATGCAGCTGCGAATCGCGTCGATGGAACGGTCCATCGCCGGCGATTCGTGCCGGCAGGAGAATCACCCTGTGGGCTGTTTTTTCGCTCGCGCCTTTTTGGGGAATGATTCTCTGCTTCGGGCAGATTCGCCGAGCACACCGCACGGGATGCACGAAGCGCGACAGGGGGATGCCTGAGCCTGTGGATGACCGGCGGCTGCCTCGGCTCAGAGATACTGGCCGAGCTTCTTGCCGATCTTGATGAAGCGCAGCGGGTCGACCGCCTCGCCGTCGCGCCGCACTTCGTAGTGCAGATGCGGGCCTGTCGAGCGGCCGCTGCTGCCGACCTCACCGATTTCGTCGCCAACCGCGATCTTTTGGTCGGGGGCGACGAGGATCTTGCTGAGATGGGCGTAGCGTGTGGTGAAGCCGCCGCCATGGTCGATCTCGACCATGCGGCCGTAGCCGCCGTTCCAGCCCGCCTTGGTGACGATACCTGCGGCCGTGGCGCGCGCGGGCGAGCCGTAGGGGGCGCGGAAGTCCATGCCGGAATGGAGGGCGGGCGTGCCGATCAGCGGGTCGGTGCGGACCCCGAAGGTGCTCGAGATCGAGCGGCCGGCGGCCGGATTGGCGAGCGGCAGCTTGCGTGCTTCCGTCTTGAGGCGGTCCAGCATGTCGAGCGCTGCGTCGAGCTCCTTGACCTTGCTTTCGAAGGCGATTGGGCTGTCGAAGGCCATCGGATTGTCGAGTGGCACCAGCGGGCCACCCACGCCCGTTTTGCCGAGTTCCCCCGATTTTTCCGTGGAGACGGGCAGGCCGGCATTCTCCAGTGCGTCGGTGATCGCACCTGCGGTCTGGTAGGCGTTATCGGCAAGTGCGCCGATGCGCTTTGCCTGATCGTCCTCGATGCTGCGCAGCGACTTGTTGATGGCGACGAACAATTTGTCGGCCCGGTCGGCCCGGCTTTCGCCATCGGGCTCGGCGGTCCGTGTCGACCAGAACGAGAACGGGCGCACCGCAGCAGTGTCGGCCGCCGCGTAGGCGAGGGGGTGATCGATCGTGGGCGTGATGTCGGCGCGTTCGTCTGTCTTGCCGGCGGGCGCGGCGTCGGTCACCTCTGAGGCTGCCGCCTTGTCGAGGACCGGCCCAAGCCTGACATCGCGCTGGCTGAGCTGCGATTGTCGTTCGAGCAGCTCGCTGACCTTGGTTTCCATCAATTGCTGGTCGAGCAACTGGCGGCTGGTGATGCGGTCGACCTGGGCGCGCAGGGCCGAGATACGGTCTTCGTAAGCGTGCTGCATGCGCGCCTGGCGGGCGGTCGCGGCACCGATCAGGTCGTCGCGCAGCACGAGATAGGACGTGGCCGTGAGGTAGCCGATGGCGATCGCGGCGAGTGCCGAACCGGCTGCTGCGGCCACCCATGGGCGTATTGTGAAGTGCCGGATCTCGTTGCCGCGTGCAATGATGACGGTATGGGGCTCTTTGCGCCTGCCGAAAACGGCGGCCTGATTTGCTGCTTTCACCGGACCGAACTCTCATCACGAACAGCGACGATCCGATTACACATTATTAGGGTTAACAAAGCTTTGCCCGCATCGGCCCGGCGGCCTGCTTTCCGGATGGGCAAAGACAAGAAAAACCCGCCACAACAAGATATGGCGGGTTCCTGTCTGTCCAAGTCATGCGATGATAATCTTGCGCCGGATTTGATAAGGCGAGACTATACGCGACCGGACTTTATTCTGATATTGTCGACTGGCCCCGATCTAACGTAGGAAAAGCCAGAGCAGGATGATGATGGGGATGGGAATGCCAAGCATCCAGAGGATGACGCTGCGGAACATCTTTCTTCTCCCGTTGATGGTCGTCTGGATGAGAACGTCGGGAGCGGGCATCGGTTCCGCAGCGCGCGATTTTCGCTAGAGCGCCTTCACCGCCTCCAGCACTTCGGCGGCATGGCCTGATACCTTCACCTTGCGCCAGATCCTCGCGATCTTGCCGTCGGCACCGATCAGGAAGGTTGAGCGTTCGACGCCCATATACTTTCGGCCATACATGGATTTTTCGGTCCACACGCCATAGGCCTCGAGCGCCTTTCGCTCTTCGTCGGCAACCAGATCGATGCCAATTTGGTGCTTGGCCTTGAATTTGTCGTGTTTCTTGGCGCTGTCGGGCGAAACACCGATGACCACCGCTCCAGCCTTTTCGAACTGAGGCTTGAGTTGGGTGAAGTCGATCGCCTGGGCGGTGCAGCCCGAGGTATCGTCCTTGGGATAGAAATAGAGGACAACAGGTTTGCCGCCGAAGTCGGAAAGCGTCAGAATGCCCCCGCCGTCGCGCGGCAGCGTGAATTGCGGGGCGGTTAGGCCTGTCTCGAGTTCAGACATATCGATACCCTTGTTTGAAGTTACGGGGTGAGCCGGCAAGGATGTCAGGTTAAGAATGCCGGACTTGGATTCGTCCACGACCGAAACGACTACGGGACATAGCGTGGATCAGGAAGTGCCCCGGCACGAGAAAATCCGGTTCAGGCGCGATGAGATTACCGATCTCGGCGCCATGCCGTCGGCTGCGGGCCAGGAACCGCCGCGTCCACGTATCTCCGTGCGGCGGCGTGCCGGCCATTGCGTGCTTGCCGCGGTGGCTGTCCTTGGCTCGCTTGTGCTTCTGGCAATCATCGCCATCGAAGCGCTCGGCTACTCCGGTTTCGGCCAGGACAGGCTGCGTGCAGAGGCTGAACATGCCATCGAGGGCCTTGCCGGCGTCGATGTTGACGTCTCGATGGGGCAGGCGCGGCTGACGCTCGATGGCCTCAGGCTGATCGCGGTCGAGGTTCCCGACGTCAGGCTCACCCGCGCGGATGGCTCGCCCATGGCCGAAGCCGGCCTGATGCGCTTCGGCATCCGGCTCGTGCCGTTGCTCACCGGCAATGTCCGCCTCGGCAATGCCAGCATTTCCGATGCAAGGATCGTCGTCGATGCGATGCCGGCCGCCGGCGGTTCGGACTGGAGTTCCGTGCTGCGCAACGAACAGGGCCTCGTCGATCCGCAGAAGCTGCTGGACGAGACGTTCCGGGGCATTCGCCGCGGCTTTGACGCGGTCCAGTTCGATGCGATGCGCGAAATCGCGCTCGGCAATGTCGATTTCGTCCTGCCTTCCGGCGGTGAGGTCAAGGTCGTGCGCGTCATCGACGCTTCGCTCGCCAAGACCCGCTCTGGCGAGCTGCGTATCGCTGCCAATTTCGACGTCGATGGCCGCGATGTCGAATTGACCGCCGCGGCCCGGCGCGACAGCGCCGCCAATCGGGTCGCAGCCCTCGATGCGACCGTGTCGATGAGCGACCCCTTCGCCGGCAAGGCCGACATTCCGGCAGCCAAGGCAAGCCGCATCGGCTCTGCCGAACTGACGATCACCGGACAGGAGGGCATCGGCGGCGACGGTTCCGAACTGATCGCCAAAGGTTCGATCGGCAAATCCACATTGGATCTGCACGAACGCGGCCAGCTTGTCGGCGACGTCACCGTCGACCTTCGCCTTGCCGGTGGCGAAAACAAGCTCGACATCCGCAAGCTGCTGGTCTCGACCGGCCGCTCGACATTCGATTTCACCGGCGGCTTCGGCCCGCGCCCGGCGACCGGCAATGCTTCCGACAATCCAGCCTATCGCTTCGAGCTGATCAGCCGCGACTCGCGCCTGGCGCCTGATGAATCGCCCGAGCCTGCGCTCAGTTTCCTGGCGCGGATCGCCGGCACCTACGACGTGGTCACCAACACGCTCGCTGCCGAGCAGATCGGCCTGAAATCAGGACCGGGCGGCGAGGCGCTCGGCAAGGCGTCGGTGCAGTTCGTCGACGGCAAGGCGCCCGGCATCTTTGTCGCCTTCACCATCCATGACATGTCGGTCGCGCATGTGAAGCAGCTGTGGCCGTGGTTTTCGGCCCGCAATGCCCGGCTCTGGGTGCTGCACAATCTCTATGGCGGCCGTGTCGTCGACGGCAACGTGCAGTTCGACGTCAGGCCCGACCGTCTCGGCAACGGCGTGCCGCTCAACGCCCAGGAAGTGTTCGGTCGTTTCGAGATCGACGGCTCGCGCTTCGACGTCGCCGGCCGCATTCCGCCCATTCGCGATGCCAGGGGCATCGTCGAATTCCACGGCAACGACGTCGACGTGTCCTTGTCCCAGGGCACCGTCTTCATGCCCAGCGGCCGCACCGTCGCCGCCAGCAACGGCACGCTGAAGGTCGTCAAGGCCAATGTCATGCCGGTCATCGGCTCGCTCGATATCGATGTCGATGGCAGCGCCGATGCAATCGCGGAACTCGCTTCCTATGAGCCGATCAATGCCATGCGCCACGTCGGCATCCTGCCGGAGGAGCTGACGGGCGACGTCACCGGCAACGTCAAGGCCGACATTCCGCTCACCAGCGGCATCGACACCGACAAGCTCGATTGGAAGGTGGCGCTCGATTATGACGGCCTGGCTGTGGCCAAGGAGTTCGACGGCCAGAAGCTGTCCGACGCCGACGGCAACATCACCGTCACACCAGACAAGGCCGTCATCGTTGCCAAGGGCAAGCTCAATGGTGTTCCGGCGGAACTCGACCTTGTCGAGCCGCTGCGCGACAATGGCATCGATAAGCAACGCAATGTCCAGTTCGTGCTCGACGACAAGGCACGCAACGCGCTTGTTCCCGGCCTGTCCGACATGCTCTCGGGAACCATCAAGGTCGATGTCGAACAGCCCGAACCCGGCAAGCGCCACATCGTGGCCGACCTGACCGCGGCCAGGCTCGATCTGCCATGGGTCGGCTGGAGCAAGGGGCCGGGCATATCAGCCGAGGTGTCGTTCACCATGACGTCGGATGGCGACAGGTCGACGCTGTCCGACTTCAACCTCGACGGAAAGACATTCACCATCACGGGCGACGTCGCGCTCGCCAATGGCAGCCTGTCTTCGGCGCGCTTCAACAAGGTGCAGCTCAACCGCGGCGACGACGTCGCGGTCAACATCAAGCGCTCGGGCAAGGGTTTTGCGGTCCAGGTCAAGGGCAACTCGCTCGATGCGCGCGCGCTGATCAAGCAGTTCATGTCCGACGTCGACAGTGCGACGAAATCAGCCGGTTCAAACTCCATTTCGGTCACTGCCAATGTCGACACTCTGGTCGGCTTCAGCGGCGAGAAGCTTTCGGGCGTTACGCTCGAGTATTCGGGCTCCGGCTCAAAGGTCGGCGGGCTCAAGGTCGACGCGACAGCCAGTTCCGGTGGCCAGATCACCGTCAGCAACGTGCTTCAGGGCGGTGGCCGCCGCCTCGACGTGCGATCCGCTGACGCCGGCGCCATCCTGCGCTTCCTTGACGTCTATGCCCGCATGCAGGGCGGATCGCTGGCGCTCGCGCTGGAATCCTCAGGCGACGGGCCACTCAAGGGCCAGGTCGATGTGCGCGAATTCGTCGTCGTCGATGAACCGAGGCTGGCCTCGATCGTCGCCAGCAAGCCGGCCGGCGACAATCGCAGCCTTAACCAGGCGATGCGTAAGGACATCGACGTCTCCAAGGTGAGGTTCGAACGCGGTTTCGCCCAGATCGACAAGCGCTCGAAGTACCTGGCATTGGACAAAGGCGTCCTGCGCGGGCCGCTGATCGGGACGACGTTCCAGGGCACGCTCTACGACCAGCAGGGCCAGATGAACATGACCGGCACCTTCATGCCGGCCTATGGCCTCAACCGCATCTTTGGCGAGCTGCCGCTTGTCGGGGTCATTTTGGGCAACGGACGCGACGGCGGCCTGATTGGCGTTACCTACAAACTCTCGGGCGATGCCAACGCGCCCAAGCTGCACGTCAATCCGCTGTCCGCGATCGCGCCCGGTATCTTCCGGTCGATCTTCGAATACTGAGCACGCAGGCGGCACCTGTCCCCAGACATGAAAATGGCCGGCATTGCCGGCCATCTCGGTTCCTGCGGGGGGCGTTACGCCGGGCGTTGATTACGCCAGGCGTTGATTACGCCGGGCGCACCAGAATGTGCTTCTTCTTGCCGAGCGACAGCTTGACCACGCCTTCCGGCGTCAGGTCGGCGGTCGTCACCGCGCGACGCTCGTCGCTGACCGACTGGTCGTTGATGCGCACAGCACCGCCCTGGACGTGACGGCGTGCTTCGCCGTTCGAAGCGGCCAACCCGGCGCGAACGACAAGCGACAGCAGCCCGATGCCGGCCTTCAGCTCGTCGCCTGGCACCTCGACCGTCGGCAGCGTATCGGCGAGCGCGCCTTCCTCGAAGGTCTTCCGCGCCGTCTCGGCCGACTGTTCGGCTGCCGCGCGGCCGTGCAGCATCGCGGTCACCTCGGTCGCCAGCACCTTCTTGGCGTCGTTGATCTCCGAGCCGCCAAGGGCTGCCAGGCGCGCGATCTCGTCGAGCGGCATCGCCGTGTATAGCTTCAGGAAGCGCTCGACATCGGCGTCCTCGGTGTTGCGCCAGTACTGCCAGAAATCATAAGGCGACAGCATGTCGGCATTGAGCCAGACGGCTCCGTTCATCGACTTGCCCATCTTGGCGCCGGACGAGGTCGTCAAGAGCGGCGAGGTCAGCGCGTAGAGCTGCGGCGTACCGAGGCGGTGGCCCAGGTCGATGCCGTTGACGATGTTGCCCCACTGGTCGGAGCCGCCCATCTGCAGGCGCAGGCCGTAGCGCTTGTTGAGCTCGACGAAGTCGTAAGCCTGCAGGATCATGTAGTTGAATTCGAGGAACGACAGCGACTGCTCGCGGTCGAGGCGCTGCTTGACGGAATCGAAGCTCAGCATGCGGTTGACCGAGAAATGCTGGCCGACATCGCGCAGGAATTCGAGATAGTTGAGCGGCAGCAGCCACTCGGCGTTGTTGACCATCATCGCATCGCGCGGACCGTCGCCGAAGGTCAGGTAGTTCGAAAACACCTGCTTGATGCCGTCGATGTTGGACTGGATCAATTCGGGCGTCATCAGCTTGCGCGCCTCGTCCTTGAAGGACGGGTCGCCGACCATGCCGGTGCCGCCGCCCATCAGCGGCACGGGGCGATGGCCGGTCTTCTGCATCCAGTACAGCATCATGATCTGGATCAGGCCGCCGGCATGCAGGCTCGACGCCGTCGGATCGAAGCCGATATAGGCCGACACGGTTTCCTTGCGGAACAGATCGTCGAGGCCGGCGTCATCCGAGGTCTGGTGGATGAAGCCGCGCTCGGAAAGGGTGCGCAGGAAATCGGACTTGAAGGCGGACATGGTTTCTCTCTCGGCGGACGATTGGTACGGCAGATCCGGCTTTGGATCGGCGACGCCAGCGCTTTAGCATCTGAAGTGCCAGAATCACAAGGATTGCCAACCGTCAGCGGCGTCCCTTGTGGTGCCGGAAACGACTGCGGTGCATGGATGGACGCCAACATGACGGATGAAACGGTTCTCGAGACACCACGGCTGTTGCTCCGGACGTGGCGCGACACCGACCTGGACGATCTCGTCTGGCTGCATTCGCAGGTGCAGGCGTCGCGCTATCTGTCGATCACCGGCCAGCCCTGGACACGCGACGAGGCTGCCGGCCGCATGAGGGGCTGGGCCGAGGAATACCGGCTGCACGGCATCACCAAACTCAAGCTGCAGCGGCGCGAGGACGCGCGCTTCGTCGGTCGCGCCGGTTTCTCCATGTTCGCCGCTACCGGCCAGTTCGAACTCGGTTATGCCATTGCCCCGCAATTCTGGGGCAATGGCTACGCCACCGAGATAGCCGCAGCCCTGGCCAACTTCTTCTTCGACCGCAGGATAGGCGATCACTTCATCGCCTTTGCCCATGTCGACAACGCGACGTCGCTGAACGTGCTGGAAAAGATCGGCATGCGCTTCCAGCACACCGGACCGATGAACGGGCTTGAGGCCCACGTCTACACCATGAGCAGCACCGACCCGCGGAAGCGCTAGGCGGTCCTGCCGCCAGCGTCAGGGGACTTCATCAAAGTTTCACCGAGGCGTCACCTGCCCGACATGGCCCGGACCTAGCTGGAGGGCGTTCCTTCAACCAATCGGGGTCCAACATGCGACGCTCTCTCTATCTGGCTGCGGCTGTTCTCGCGCTTACCACCGCCTCCGCCTTCGCGGAGGAGACGGAATTCAAGGCAACGCTTGCCGGTCACGCCATCCTGCCGGCGAACACGATCATTGCTTCACCCGAAAACGCGCCGGAGCACCTGCGCAGCTCGGGCAAGTTCACCACGCCCGACCGCAAGCGCGCCGAAGGCCTCGGCACTGTGCCGGGCAAGGACGGCGTGCGCCCGACCGGCTTGTCGCTGCCTTTCGACGGCCAGCCCGTCCAGGGCTTCTCCGGCATCAAGGCCGTCGGCGACGGCACGTTCTGGTCGCTGTCGGACAACGGCTTCGGCAACAAGCTGAACTCCACCGACGCTGCTCTGATGCTGCACCACGTCTCATTCGATTGGGACAAGGGCACGATGAACCGCATCAAGACCCTGTTCCTGACCGATCCCGACCGCAAGGCGCCGTTCCCGATCGTGCTCGAAGGCTCCGACACCCGCTTCCTCACCGGTGGTGATTTCGACGTCGAATCGATCCAGCCGGTCGCTGATGGCTTCTGGGTCGGCGAGGAGTTCGGCCCGTATCTGCTGAAGTTCGATCTCGACGGCAAGCTGACCGACGTCATCGACACCGTTGCCGAAGGCGAGCCCGTCCGTTCGCCCGACCATCCGACGCTGACCCTGCCGGGCAATCCGGTCGCCAAGAATCCGGTCTTCAACCTCAAGCGTTCGGGTGGTTATGAAGGCCTTGCCATGTCCAAGGACGGCTCCAGGCTTTTCGGCATGCTCGAAGGGCCGCGCTACATGGCCGACGGCGAAGTCGAGAAGGTCGACGGCAAGACGGCGCTGCGCGTCATCGAGTTCGATGCCGCCAAGAAGGAATGGACCGGCCGTAGCTGGCTCTATCCGCTGGCCGACGGCGGCGAGGCGATCGGCGATTTCAACATGATCAGCGCCACCGACGCACTCGTCATCGAGCGCGACAACGGCGCCGGCACCGCCGACAAGGCCTGCGCAGACGCCAACGCCCCTAAGCCCGACTGCTTCGCTCGCGCGGCCAAGGTCAAGCGCATCTACAAGATCGAGATGACTGACGACAATGTCGGCAAGGCCGTGCGCAAGGTCGGCTACATCGACCTCATGAAGATTGCCGACCCCGACAACAAGAAGCGCCAGGGCGGCGGCGAGGGCTTTTATGATATGCCCTTCGTCACCATCGAGAATGTCGATCTCGTCGACGAGAGCCACATCGTCGTCGGCAACGACAACAACCTGCCGTTCTCGGCCGGCCGCTCGCTCGACAAGGCTGACGACAACGAATTCGTCCTGCTTGAAGTTGGCGACTTCCTGAAGGCCAAGTAAGGCAACATCCGGGCCGCCTTGGCGGCCCGGATTCATTCTATGAGATTCCGACCCCAAGTGGCTTTCGGTACAACAGGAATCCGTCGTCCGGCTTCTCGGCCTGACGGACAAAGCCGCAGCTTTCGACGCAGGCGATGGAGGCGAGATTGTCGTTTTCGATTTGGCCGTCGATATGGGTGTAACGGCCGCTGACATGCGCGACCAAGGCCGCCAGCACACGTTTGCCAAGCCCTCGGCCGCGTTGGCTGGGGTCGAGCACGATCAGCAGGCTGATGCCGCCGTCGTCCTGCTCGTCATATTGCAACACGGCAAGCGGAGTGTCGCTCGCACCATGCGTGGCCACGACAAGATGGGCCGGACTTGCCGGATCCGTGACATAGGCGAACCAGTCCGTGCCGGGGAAGTCGACGCGCCGTGCCACCTCGGCATCATCGAACCACGCCACATAAGCTGCTAGCTCGTAGCTGCGAAACGGCCGGAAGCTGATCCCGTTCATGCCTCAGGACGCCTGCGCCAGGTGCAGCAGAGGAAATGGCTTTCCCTGGCCGTCGCGTTCGGAGCGCCCGACCTGCCTGAAGCCGCATTTCAGATAGAAGGCGACGCCACCCGGGTTCTGCTCGTTCACGTCGACCGCAAGCGGCCCCTTCAGCCGGCCGACATGCTCGATCAGCGCCTTGCCGATGCCTTTGCCATGCTGGCTGGTGCTGACGAACAGCATTTCGACCTTTGGGCCGTCCAGGCCGATGAAGCCGACGGGCTTGCCATCGCTGTCCTCCGCCACCAGCACCTCGACGGCGGGCAGATAGTCGTCGCGGACGAGCGGACGGAAGAACTGAATGTCGTCTTCGCCGAGGAAGTGATGTGTGGCACGCACGGCATCCTCCCAGATGGCGACGAGCACGGCATTGTCGGCCGCGACGCGGGGACGGATGTTCATGAGAGGCTCCAGGTCGAAAGGGCTATTCGCCCGCGAGCCCGCCATACTGGCGGACCAGTTGCGCCATGCCGCCGGCCGGCTTCTGCTCGGCCTCTATGCCTTCAGCGACGCCGATGCGGTCGCCGACGGGCCGGTTCTGGCTGACCTTCCATTTGCCGTCGATGGCGGTGATGTCGATTTCGAGCCCGATGATGCCCTTCAGTTGGGCTGCGATGTAGGCATCAGGCGCGTCGGAGACCTGCCAGGGCTCGGTCCGCCCGGCTTCCTGGCTGGCGGTGAGCGCGGCGATCTGCCCGGCAAGCCAGTCCTTGTCGTCGATGACACGCGCCATGCCGCGCACCTGCACGGTCGCATAGTTCCAGGTCGGAACGACCTTGCCGGTTTCGCGCTTGGTTTCGTACCAGGATGGGGTGACGTATGCGTCCTCGCCCTGGAACACCACCAGCACCGGCATGTCAGGCGTTTCAGCCAACAACTGCCATTGCGGGTTGGCGCGGGCGAGATGCGCTCGCAGCCGTCCATTCGGGCCGATGTCGGCGTCGAGCAGAAATGGCAGCGGATTTGCCACCGGGCCTTCCGATCCGTTGCAGATCAGAAGGCCGAGCGGATGGTTGCGGATCAGCGCATGCAAAACGTCCAGCCTGGTCTCGCGAAACAGCGGCGGCTGGTACATGCGCGGAACTCCTCTTAGCGCAGGCGCTTCGGACGCGGGTCCGAAAGCTCGCCGGCGAGACGGCGGTCGAGATACTCGGCGCACTCGTCGATCACCAGTTCCGGGTCGTTGCCGAAGAAGTGGTTGGCGCCGGGGAGCGTCTTCTGGGTGATGGTGATGCCCTTCTGCGTGTGCAGCTTGTCGACAAGGCCCTGCACGTCCTTCGGCGGCGCCACCTTGTCGGCGTCGCCATGGATGATCAGGCCCGACGATGGGCAGGGTGCCAGGAACGAGAAATCATAGGTGTTGGGCTGCGGCGCCACCGAGATGAAACCTTCGATCTCCGGGCGGCGCATCAGAAGCTGCATGCCGATCCAGGCGCCGAAAGAATAACCGGCGACCCAGCAGCTCTTCGAGTCAGGATGCAGCGACTGCACCCAATCGAGTGCGGCAGCCGCATCCGACAGTTCGCCGGTGCCGTGGTCGAATTCGCCCTGGCTGCGGCCGATGCCGCGGAAGTTGAAGCGCAGCGTGGTGAAATCGCGCTTCTGGAACATGTAGAAGAGGTCGTACACGATCTTGTTGTTCATCGTGCCGCCAAACTGCGGGTGCGGATGCAGTATGATGGCAATCGGCGCGTTCTTTTCCTTGGACGGCTGATAACGACCTTCCAGGCGACCCGCCGGACCGGTAAAAATGACCTCTGGCATAAACTACTCCACTTGACGCAAGGCCGATGAAACAATCCTGTGCCCAGCCTTGACGCGAGGGGCGCGTCTTCTTAGAAGCTAGTTTAGAACTGTTCAAAACTGGGTGGCGAAACCCATTTGGCAAAGCGGGTAGATAGGACGGCTGGCCTTGGAATTTCAAGGAAATTGCGCGTCCTCCCATCCGAACATGATTTGACAGGGCAAAAACCAGGAAAATGGCCGGACCGCGAGCCTATCTCGACTACAATGCCAGTGCGCCGCTGCTGCCCGCAGCGCGTGCCGCCGTGGTCGCGGCGCTCGAAGTCGAGGCCAACCCGTCGTCGGTTCACAGCGAGGGCAGGGCCGCCCGCAAGATCATCGAGGATGCCAGGCGCGATGTCGCCGCCCTCGTCGGCGCCAGGCCTGAACATGTCGTCTTTACCTCCGGTGCCACCGAAGCCGCGACAACGCTTTTGTCGCCCGACTGGCGCATGGGGCGCGGCGCGGTGCGCATGTCGCGCCTTCATGTCACCGAGGCCGATCATCCTTGCGTGCTGAATGGCGGCCGTTTCCCGGTGGAGCGGGTTGCCCGTCTTGGCGTCGATGGCAACGGCATCGTCGACCTTGCTGCCCTGGAAGCCGCACTCGCCGCCCACGACAAGTCGGAAGGCCTGCCGCTGGTGGCGATCCACGCCGCCAACAACGAGACCGGCGTCATTCAGCCCATCCGCGCCATTGCTGAACTGGTGAAGGTGGCCGGTGGGGTGCTGGTGCTCGACGCCGTCCAGGCTGCGGGCCGCATTCCTCTCGATATGTCAGAGGGTTATGCCGACTATCTGATTCTTTCCTCGCACAAGATCGGCGGCCCCAAGGGTGCCGGCGCGATCGTCGCCCAAGCCGACCTGATGATGCCGGCACCTCTGGTGACGGGCGGCGGTCAGGAAAAGGGCCATCGCGGCGGCACCGAGAACCTGCCGGCGATATCTGGATTTGGCGCTGCCGCGCGCACCGCTCTGGACGGGCTGGCCGGGATCGGCGAGGTCCGGGCCCTGCGCGATCGCCTCGAAGAGACGGTTCTGCGGCTTGTTTCCGATGCGGAAATCTTCGGAAAGGCAGTCGAACGGCTTGCCAACACGACATTCTTCGCTATTCCGGGCGTCAAGGCTGAGACGGCACAGATCGCCTTCGATCTCGCAGGCGTTGCGCTCTCGGCAGGTTCCGCGTGCTCGTCGGGCAAGGTCGGCCCCAGCCATGTGCTGAAGGCGATGGGCTTTGCCGACAATCTGGGTGCGCTGCGCGTGTCGATTGGCCGGCAGACGTCCGAGGCGGACGTGGAGAAATTCGAAACGGCCCTGGCGGCGCTTCTTTCGCGCCGCACGGACCGTACCAAGGCCGCCTGATCGGCGGAAATTTGGCCCAACGGCCAGTGAACGGGTGTGTCAGGGACGCCAAAGGCATCCTTCCGGGTGAATTCCGGGCAAAAACACACTATATGGAACTTACGCCGCTCCAGCGGTGCCATAGTTTGAAAACTGTCGGGCCTTGACCCCGGCGTGGATGGAGAACGCCTATGCCTGCTGTGCAGGAAACGATCGAGCAGGTCCGCAAGATCGACGTCGACCAATACAAATACGGCTTCGAATCGTTCATCGAGATGGACAAGGCCCCCAAGGGCCTGAGCGAAGACATTGTCCGCTTCATCTCGGCCAAGAAGGGCGAACCGGAATGGATGCTCGAATGGCGCCTCGGTGCCTATCGCCGCTGGCTGACGCTTGAAGAGCCGAACTGGGCGCGCGTCGACTATCCCAAGATCGACTTCCAGGACATCTACTTCTATGCCGCTCCCAAGAGCACGCCCGGACCGACCTCGCTGGACGAAGTCGATCCCGAGATTCTGAAGGTCTACGAAAAGCTCGGCATTCCGCTCCGCGAGCAGGAAATCCTCGCCGGCGTTCAGAAGCAATCGGCCCCGCTCGACGGACTGGCGGATGAAGAGGCTGGCGACAACGTCTACAAATCGGGCCGCGTCGCCGTCGACGCCGTGTTCGATTCGGTTTCCGTCGTCACCACCTTCAAGGACGAGCTGGCCAAGGCCGGCGTCATCTTCTGCTCGATCTCGGAAGCCATCCGCGAGCACCCGGAACTGGTGAAGAAGTATCTCGGTTCGGTCGTTCCGACCTCCGACAACTATTATGCGACGCTGAATTCGGCCGTCTTCACCGACGGATCGTTCGTGTTCGTGCCCAAGGGCGTGCGTTGCCCGATGGAGCTGTCGACCTATTTCCGCATCAACGAGAAGAACACCGGCCAGTTCGAGCGCACGCTGATCATTGCCGAGGAAGGGGCTTATGTCTCCTATCTCGAGGGCTGCACCGCACCCCAGCGCGACGAGAACCAGCTTCACGCCGCCGTGGTCGAACTGGTTGCGCTCGACGATGCCGAGATCAAATATTCGACCGTGCAGAACTGGTACCCGGGCGACGCCCAGGGCAAGGGCGGCATCTACAACTTCGTCACCAAGCGCGGCGACTGCCGTGGCGACCGTTCGAAGATCTCGTGGACCCAGGTCGAAACCGGTTCGGCCATCACCTGGAAGTACCCGTCCTGCATCCTGCGCGGCGATGACTCCCGCGGCGAGTTCTATTCGATCGCGGTGTCGAACGGCTACCAGCAGGTCGACAGCGGCACCAAGATGATTCATCTCGGCAAGAACACGTCGAGCCGCATCATCTCCAAGGGCATTGCCGCCGGTTTCTCGCAGAATACCTATCGCGGCCAGGTTTCGGCCCACCGCAAGGCGACCAACGCGCGCAACTTCACCCAGTGCGACAGCTTGCTGATCGGCAATCAGTGCGGCGCGCATACCGTGCCCTATATCGAGGCGAAGAACTCGTCGGCGCAGTTCGAGCACGAAGCGACCACCTCGAAGATTTCCGACGACCAGAAGTTCTACGTCATGCAGCGCGGCATTCCCGAGGAGGAGGCCATCGCGCTGATCGTCAACGGCTTCGTCAAGGAAGTCATCCAGGAACTGCCGATGGAATTCGCCGTCGAGGCGCAGAAGCTCATCGGCATCAGCCTGGAAGGAAGCGTCGGCTGATGGATCCGGTGTCGACGGTCTTCTACGCAGTTGTTTGCGGCGGGCTCGCCGCAATGGCACCGTCGTTCCAGTCGCGCGCCGCGCGGCTGGTCGTAGGCACCGTCACCGGCATCATCGCTGCAACTCTCTTGCCGTTGCTGCGGCGCGCATTCGGAATCTGACCGGCGCGCCGGCAACGTCTTTGACAGGAATTGCGCCGCCCGCCCGGCGCCTGAAGTGAAGAAAGCTGAACGAAATGCTTGAGATCAAGAACCTGCATGCCCGTATCGCCGACAGCGGCATCGAGATCATCCGCGGCCTGAACCTGACGGTGAAGGCAGGCGAAGTCGCAGCCATAATGGGCCCCAATGGCTCGGGCAAGTCGACACTGTCCTACATCCTCGCCGGCCGCGAGGACTATGAGGTGACCGAGGGCGAGATCCTCTACAACGGCGAGTCGATCCTGGAGATGGACCCGGCCGAGCGCGCCGCCAAGGGCATCTTCCTGGCCTTCCAGTATCCGATGGAGATACCGGGCGTTGCCACGATGGAGTTCCTCAAGGTGGCGATGAACTCGCAGCGCAAGGCGCGTGGCGAAGAGCCGCTGAAGATCCCGGACTTTCTCAAGCGCGTGAAGGAAGCCGCTGCCTCGCTCGACATGGACATCAACATGCTCAAGCGTCCGGTCAATGTCGGCTTCTCCGGCGGTGAGAAGAAGCGCGCCGAGATTCTGCAGATGAAGTTGCTCGAGCCGCAGCTCTGCGTGCTCGACGAGACCGACTCCGGGCTCGACATCGATGCGCTGAAGATCGTCTCCGACGGCGTCAACGCACTGCGTTCGCCCGACCGCGCGGTGGTCGTCATAACCCACTACCAGCGCCTGCTCGACCACATCGTTCCCGATACCGTCCATGTGCTCTACAAGGGCCAGGTCATCAAGTCGGGCGACAAGTCGCTGGCGCTCGAACTCGAAGAGAACGGCTACGCCGGGATCATCGAAGAGGCGGCTTGAGGTGTCGACCATGAACATGCGTGCTGAAATCCAGCGCACCCCCGCGGAGGCGGCGCTTGTCGACGCCTTCGGCGAGCGGCTGTCGCTGCTTCCCGGCGATGGCGCCATTATGGTCAAGCGCGACGACGCCATCGAGCAGGTCAAGGCCGGCCTGCCGACGCGCCGCGTCGAATCCTGGCACTACACCGATCTGCGCCGCCTTCTGGCTACCGTTCCCGCCTTCGACGCCAGCGTCAAGGCCAAGTCGGTCGCCCCGCTGATCGAAGGTTCGACCGTGCTGTCGCTTGCCAATGGCGTGTCGCAGGCGGTGTCGAGCATCGAGGGCGTTACCCTCCAGCGTCTTGCCGACAAGCTCACCGACGGCAGCTATGCCGCGGCGCTCGTCACCTACGGTACCGATGACGCCATCGGCGCCATCAACACCGCCTTTGTCGCTGACGGCTATTTCGTCGACATCGAAGCAGGCGTCCAGCTGGACAAGCCGGTCGAACTGCAGAACCTCCAGGCCGGCGGCCAGAGCCATGTGCGTCTACCGGTGCGTGTCGGTGCCGGCGCCAAGGCGACCATCGTCGAGCGCCAGACGGGCGAGGGCGCTGGCCTCGTCAGCTCCGTCAGCCAGCTTCTGGTCGGCGACGATGCCGAGGTGCTGTGGCTGATCGTCCAGGACCAGCCGGAGACGGCGACCCATCTCGCCCAGTTCAAGGCCGAACTCGGCAAGAACGCCAAGCTGACCCTGTTCGTGATGAATGCCGGCGGCAAGCTCGTCCGCCAGGAGGTCATCGTCAAGGCGTCAGGTGAAGGCGCCGACTTCAAGCTGCGCGGCGTCAACCTGCTCGCCGGCGACAGCCATGTCGACGTCACCATGGTGCTCGACCACGCCGTGCCGCACACCTCCTCGACCGAAGTGGTGCGCAATGTCGTCACCGGCCGCGCCAAGGGCGTGTTCCAGGGCCGTATCAACGTGCACCAGATCGCCCAGAAGACCGACGCCCGCATGGCCTGCAACACGCTGTTGTTGTCCGACGACGGCGAGTTTTCGACCAAGCCGGAGCTGGAGATCTTCGCCGACGACGTCGCCTGCGGTCATGGCGCCACCGTCACCGAGATCGACCACAACCATCTGTTCTATCTGATGGCGCGCGGCATCGACGAGAAGTCGGCCCGGGGCCTGCTGATCCGCGCCTTCCTGGCCGAGGTCATCGAGGAACTCGAGGACGAAAGCGTCGTCGATCCGCTGGAAGAGCTGCTGAGCAACTGGTTTGCGACGCATGGCTGAGGCCTGATCCTTCTCCCCTTGCCAGGGGAGAAGGTCCGGCACAGCTGATGACGGCAAGGGCATGAAGATGGACAACAAAGTCGAAGCCAGCACCTATGACGTAGAGGCGATCCGCCGGGACTTCCCGATCCTGTCGCGCGAAGTCTATGGCAAGCCGCTCGTCTATCTCGACAATGGTGCTTCGGCCCAGAAGCCGCAGGTCGTCATCGACGCCATCACCCACGCCTATTCCAACGAATACGCCAACGTCCATCGCGGCCTGCATTTCCTCTCCAATGCCGCGACCGATGCCTATGAGAAGGCGCGCGAGAGCGTGCGCCGCTTCCTCAACGCGCCTGATGTCAATCAGATCGTCTTCACCTCCAACGCCACCTCGGCGATCAACACCGTTGCCTATGGCTACGGCATGCCCAATATCGGTGAGGGCGACGATGTCGTTCTGTCGATCATGGAGCACCACTCCAACATCGTGCCCTGGCATTTCATCAGGGAACGCCAGGGCGCCAAGCTCGTTTGGGTGCCGGTCGACGACCTCGGCGCCTTCCATGTCGAGGAATTCGAGAAGCGCCTGACCGACCGGACCAAGCTGGTTGCGATCACCCATATGTCGAACGCGCTCGGCACGGTGACGCCGATCAAGGAGATCTGCCGCATCGCGCATGCGCGCGGCATCCCGGTTCTTGTCGACGGCAGCCAGAGTGCCGTCCACATGCCGATCGACGTGCAGGATCTCGACTGCGACTTCTTCGTCATGACTGGCCACAAGCTCTACGGCCCCTCTGGCATTGGCGTGCTCTACGGCAAGCGCGAGCTGCTCGAGCGCATGCGCCCGTTCCATGGCGGCGGCGAAATGATCGTCGAAGTCACTGAAGACATCGTCACCTATAACGAACCGCCGCACCGTTTCGAGGCCGGCACGCCGCCGATCGTCCAGGCGATCGGCCTGGGTGCTGCGCTCGACTACATCGATGGCATCGGCCGCGAGCGCATCGCAGCACACGAGGCGATGCTGCGCGATTACGCCCATGAGCGGCTGCGCTCGATCAACTCGCTGCGCATCTTCGGCGATGCACCCGGCAAGGGCTCCATCGTCTCGTTCGAGCTGCAGGGCATCCACGCCCACGACGTGTCGATGGTCATCGACCGCCAGGGTGTCGCCGTGCGCGCCGGCACCCACTGCGCCCAGCCGCTGTTGAAACGCTTCGGCGTCACCTCCACATGCAGGGCATCCTTTGGCATGTACAACACCAAGGCCGAGATAGACGTCCTGGCCGAGGCGCTTGAAAAAGCACGGAAATTCTTCGGATGAGCACCATGGAAGACGTTATCGCAGCGACCACCGACGAGACCGCTCCCGAAACCGGCGGCAACGGCGTCCTGTCGGCCTCGGCCATTCCGGCGGACGAGCTGGCGCGGCTGACCGACGACATCGTCTCGGCGCTGAAGACGGTCTACGATCCGGAAATTCCGGCCGACATCTACGAGCTCGGCCTCGTCTACAAGATCGACATCGAGGACGACCGCACCGTCAAGATCGACATGACGCTGACCGCCCCGGGCTGCCCGGTGGCAGGCGAGATGCCCGGCTGGGTGCAGAATGCCGTCGGCGCCGTCGAAGGCGTGTCGGGCGTCGAGGTCAACATGACCTTCGACCCGCCATGGACGCCCGACCGCATGTCGGAAGAAGCCCAGGTCGCAGTGGGCTGGTACTGAGGTCAGTCAACTTTGACGCCGCGGGCGCGCGCGAACGATGTCACGGTGGAGTGGAACTCGTCGAATTTGACTGGAAGCTCTACGGTTCCTATGTGGACGCAGTCCATTCCGTAGGCCTGATTGGAACGGCTGGTTATCCTGGTTAGTGAAGACAGTTGCAGGTTTGCATAAGCAGGCGCACTCAGATTCAGCACTATGAATCTTACGTCTCTGACCTGTATGGTCGAAACCGATTCGACAGCTGTCCAGGGAATGAATTGTGGTGAGATGCGCGTGTCTTGTATGCCATCTGGCGACACGATTACGACTGGCCGGTTAAACGATCGAAGAACGGAGATTATGGCGCACAACAGAAAGAAGGGTGCCCCTAGCCAGCCAACAAGCCTTCTGAATGGATCGATCTCCGCATTTCGGGCCATCCAAACGGCCAAAGCTGCCAGCACAAGCGATCCGAGGAATATTAGCGCCAACCGTACCACCGAAGCTCGAAACTCGACCGAGTCATTAGGTGCCTGTCTGATGCGTCCAGCCTCTGACATTGCACCAATACAGCGTGCGGTTGTGCGTTGGTCAAGCTAGCGAATGCAACTGATTCAGGGAGTGTCTTGCGCGAGGCAAGGGACTTCCCCATGTTAACAGGAAGACTCATTCCGCAGGCCTTGAACCCGCGCGAAAGTGGAGAATGAAATGGGACGCTTCGCCGTCATCACAATGACCGACAGGGCCGCTGAGCGGGTGCGCGAGATCATGGCCACCCGTGACAATGCCAAGGGCATCCGCCTCGGCATCAAGAAGGGCGGCTGCGCCGGCATGGAATATACGGTCGACCTGGTGACCGAGCCGAACCCCAAGGACGACCACATCGAGCGCGACGGCGCCCATGTCTATGTCGCTCCTGAAGCCGCGCTCTTCCTGTTCGGCACGCAGATGGACTTCGAGGTCACGACCTTGCGTACCGGCTTCACCTTCAACAATCCGAACCAGAGCTCGGCCTGCGGCTGCGGTGAGTCGGTCGAGCTGAAGCCCGCCGACCTCAAGGCGCTCGCCGAAGCGCGCGCGCAGGCCTGATCCGGGAGGTCTGCCGCCAATCCGAGAGGGCTGCGCCCAATCCGAGAGGTTTGCCAATGAGCGACGAAGCCATCCGCGAGACCTTCTCCGGCCTTGGCGATGTCACCATCCGCAAGATGTTCGGCGGCAAGGGCATCTATCACGACGGCCTGATCGTCGGCGTCGAGGTGCGTGGCGAAATCCTGCTCAAGGCCGATGCGGTGAGCGCGCCCGATTTCGAGGCGGCGGGGGCAACGCGCTGGACCGATGCCGGCGGGCGACCGGTCAACATGCCCTACTGGACAATCCCCGAAAGCGCTGTCGACGATCCTGATGAAATGACCGTGTGGGCGCGCAAGGCGTTCGAGGCGGCACTGCGCAGCAAGAAATAACTTCACATCTCGCCGGGCGGCACGAAGAAGCAGTTCTCGTGCTCTTCGGTCGGATGCAGGCAGATGTGATAGTTGCCGTCGCCCGAGGGGATTTCCGAGCCATAGGGTACGAAATAGCGGTTGTGGTGCGTCACCTTGCGGTGATCGCCGGGCTCCAGCACGATCGACCAGCCGCCGCCATTCTCCTTGACTGACTTCTCGGGAATGGCCTGGCACTCGCCATGTTCGATGTCGCCATGGCAGCAGGCCGGCGGATAGTTCCAGCCTGAAGCCGCCCGATGCGCCGAAGCCGGGGCGGTCATGACAGACAATGCCAGCAACGCAAACGCTACGGCAGCGCAGCAGCGCGCGAATGCCTGCATGCTGAGAAGTCGGCAACGCCCGCCACTGTCGGACATCACGCAAACCCCGATGATGCCGCCGGGCAATCCCGGACGGCAGGCTGGCCGCGCCGCAGCTTAAGCCTGCTTGTTCGGAATGTATATGATGAAGCGCTAATATTGACGTGGATGCGGTTCACGCCTTGGCCAGCGCGATCGCCACCTTGGCCGCCAGCCGCGCATTGTTCTCGACCAAGGCGATGTTGGTCTTCAAGCTGGCGCCGTTGGTCAGTTCGAGAATCTTGGCCAGCAGGAACGGCGTCACCGCCTTGCCCGAGATGTTTTGCGCCTCGGCCGCCTTCTGGGCCGCTTCGATGTAGCTGGCCATCGTTTCAGTCGGGATCTCGTCGCTCTCCGGCACCGGGTTGGCGACCAAAAGGCCGCCGTCGAGGCCGAGTGCTGCGCGCGTCGCATGCAGGCGGGCGATCTTGTCAGCTGTGTCGAGGCGCAGCGGTGCCGCATAGGGCGACTTGCGCGACCAGAAGGCCGGCACGATGTCGGAGCCGTAGGCGACAACAGGCACGCCGCGCGTCTCCAGCACTTCCAACGTCTTTTCGATGTCGAGGATCGCCTTGGCGCCGGCCGAGACCACGATGACAGGCGTGCGCGCCAGCTCGTCGAGGTCGGCCGAGATGTCAAAGCTCTTCTCGGCGCCCTTGTGCACGCCGCCGATGCCGCCGGTCGCGAACACCTTGATGCCGGCGAGATGGGCCGCGATCATCGTCGCCGCCACGGTCGTGCCGCCGGTGCGGCCTTCGGCAACCGCATAGGCGATGTCGGCGCGCGACAGCTTCATTGCGCCGCCGGTCATGGCCAGCGATTCGCGCTCGCCGTCCGACAGGCCGATCTTGATGCGGCCGCCGATGACGGCGATCGTTGCGGGCACCGCACCTTCGTCCGAGATGATCTTCTCGACATTGGCCGCCATAGCCGAATTGTCGGGATAGGGCATGCCGTGGGTGATGATGGTGCTTTCGAGCGCGACAACCGGCTTGCCGGCGGCAAGAGCTGCGGCGACGGGCGCGTGGATGTCGATGAAGGGGCGGGCGGTTTCAGGCGTCATGTTGGTCTCCTTGGTCCGCGTCATGCCATTTCCCGGGCTTGCGGCACAAGGGCCAGCGCCGCGTCAAAGTCTGCCTGGGCGAGATCGGGCACCGCCGAGGCACTTTCTATGGCCAGCACGGCTGCGGCAATGCCCTCGCGCAGCGCCCGCTCGAGCGGCAGCCCGCGCAGAAGCGCCACCGTCGTTGCCCCCGCCAGCGCGTCGCCGGCGCCGGTCACGTCGACGATCCAGCGTGGGGCAGGCGGTGTGATCTCCATCAGGCCGGCGGCGTCATAGGCAAAGACCGAGCTTCCGCCTGCCGTGACGACCCCGCGCTTGAGCCCCGTGGCGCGCAGGCCGCGGGCGAAGGCGTCGGGCGTGGAATCGGCAGCGACATCAGCCAGCACCGCCGCCTCGCGCCGGTTCATGTAGAGGCAGGAGAGCTTGCCGAGGATCGGCGCCAGCCGCACCGCCTTGGCGGGCGAAATCGCAATGGCAAACAGCGGCTTGTCGGCAATCTCGCCGAGCCTGGTCAGCGCTGCTTCGGGCAGGTTGGCGTCGCACAGCACGGCATCCGTGCCTGCGATCGCCTCACGCGTCTTGGCGCGCCTGAGCTGCTTGGCGAAGGCAAGTTCGTAGAGGCTCATGTCTGCCAGTGCCGCGACCACGTCGCCGTCGCGGTCGAGCAGGGCGGTGTAGCTCGGCGTCGCCCGGTCGAGGAAGATGGCCGACAGGTCCTCGATGCCGTTGGTCGCGATCTCCGACGCCACGGCGTCGCCGGCCGCGTCGCCGCCGCGCACCGACATCAAGGCGCCGGTCGCCCCGCGACGCACTGCACCCCGCAACGCATTGAAAGCGCCGCCGCCAACCTCCTCGCTCATCGAGCCGGGGATCGAGGCGCCCGCCACGAACGGTGCCGTCATGCGGCCGCGCCGGTCGACATGTGCGCCTCCGATGGCAAGGATCTTGGGTGACGTCATGATGCAGGTGTCCGGCAGAGGTTTCGGGCGTGGAACTTAGTGTCTGGCGAGGCGGGCGGCAACCGAATCGCGGCGCGGGCGGATTTTCACGGCGGCGTGTCGCGCCATATGCGACATCGCATCACGTGCAGCTTTAAAACAAAAAAAGAACACGCATGTGATTAAACATAAATATCAGTAAGTTGACTGCTCTTGCCAAATGAGAACAAAACAGATACAAAATTATATCGGTACCGGATCTGCCGGCCTTCATTGACGACCACGGGGTGATGTATCATGGCTCAGAATTCATTGCGGCTTGTAGAGGATAATTCGGTGGACAAATCCAAGGCTCTGGACGCGGCGCTGTCGCAGATCGAACGCGCCTTCGGCAAGGGCTCGATCATGCGCCTGGGCGCCAATGAGCAGGTTGTCGAGATCGGAACGGTCTCCACCGGCTCGCTCGGCCTCGACATCGCTCTTGGCGTCGGTGGCCTGCCGCGCGGACGCATCATCGAAATCTACGGGCCGGAAAGCTCGGGCAAGACGACGCTCGCTTTGCACACCGTGGCCGAAGCCCAGAAGAAGGGCGGCATCTGCGCCTTCGTCGACGCCGAACACGCGCTCGACCCGGTCTATGCCCGCAAGCTCGGCGTCGATCTCGAGAACCTGCTGATCTCGCAGCCCGACACGGGCGAGCAGGCGCTGGAGATCTGCGATACGCTGGTGCGTTCCGGCGCCATCGACGTGCTGGTCGTCGACTCGGTTGCAGCGCTGACGCCGCGCGCCGAGATCGAGGGTGAAATGGGCGAGTCGCTGCCCGGCCTGCAGGCCCGCCTGATGAGCCAGGCGCTGCGCAAGCTGACGGCCTCGATCTCGCGCTCCAACACCATGGTCATCTTCATCAACCAGATCCGCATGAAGATCGGCGTCATGTATGGCTCGCCGGAGACCACCACCGGCGGCAACGCGCTCAAGTTCTATGCTTCGGTCCGCCTCGACATCCGCCGCATCGGCTCGGTCAAGGACCGCGACGAGGTCGTCGGCAACCAGACCCGCGTCAAGGTGGTCAAGAACAAGCTGGCCCCGCCCTTCAAGCAGGTCGAGTTTGACATCATGTATGGCGAAGGCGTGTCCAAGACCGGCGAGCTCGTCGATCTCGGCGTCAAGGCCGGCGTTGTCGAGAAGTCGGGCGCCTGGTTCTCCTACAATTCGCAGCGGCTCGGCCAGGGACGCGAGAACGCCAAGCTGTTCCTGCGCAACAATCCCGACGCGGCGCGTGAGATCGAACAGCTGCTCAGGCAGAATGCCGGTCTGATCGCCGAGAAGTTCCTCGAGAACGGCTCGCGCGAGGAAGACGACGGCGACGAAGCTGGCGCGATGTAGGCGCATTCGGGGCCGGTCCGGCGAACGTCGGACCAGACCCAAGACAGACGATCTGAGCGACCGCCGGCCATTGTGCCGGCGGTTTGCGTTTGTGAAGACTGCTTCGCTGATCGGGCGGCGGATTGCGGGCTATTGCCGGTCCGGTGTTTCTGGACAGGGTTAAGGTGGGCGGCTAAAAGGCCAGTTCCAATTTCCGCCTGCAAAGGGCGGGGTGCATCTGTTCAGGGCGGCGATCAAAGGCGGCAATATGAGTGGCGTGAACGAGATCAGGTCGACATTTCTCGACTACTTCAAGAAGAACGGACACGAGGTCGTAGCCTCCAGTCCGCTCGTCCCGCGCAATGACCCGACCTTGATGTTCACCAATGCCGGCATGGTGCAGTTCAAGAATGTCTTCACCGGGCTCGAGACGCGCTCCTATTCGCGCGCCGCAACCGCGCAGAAGAGCGTGCGCGCCGGCGGCAAGCACAACGACCTCGACAATGTCGGCTACACCGCGCGCCATCTCACCTTCTTCGAGATGCTCGGCAACTTCTCCTTTGGCGACTATTTCAAGGAGCAGGCGATCGAGCTTGCCTGGAACCTGATCACCAAGGAGTACGGGCTCAAGAAGGACAAGCTGCTCGTCACCGTCTATCACACCGACGACGAGGCGGCCGACCACTGGAAGAAGATCGCCGGCTTCACCGACGACCGCATCATTCGCATCGCCACCTCGGACAATTTCTGGGCGATGGGCGATACCGGCCCGTGCGGCCCGTGCTCGGAAATCTTCATCGACCGCGGCGAGCACATCTGGGGCGGCCCTCCCGGCAGCCCCGAGGAGGATGGCGACCGCTTCCTCGAATTCTGGAACCTCGTCTTCATGCAATATGAGCAGGTGACGAAGGAAGAGCGCATCTCGCTGCCGCGCCCGTCCATCGACACCGGCATGGGCCTCGAGCGCATGGCCTCGATCCTGCAGGGCGTCGAGACCGTGTTCGAGACAGACCTGTTCCGCACCTTGATCGATGCCGCGTCCTCGGCGATCGGCCGTGGCCCGGATGACAGCAATGTCGCCTCCTACCGCGTTATGGCCGATCACCTGCGTTCGTCCTGCTTCCTCGTCGCCGATGGCGTGCTGCCCTCGAATGAGGGCCGTGGCTATGTGCTGCGCCGCATCATGCGCCGCGCCATGCGTCATGCGCAGCTTCTCGGCGCGCAGGAGCCGATGATGTGGAAACTGGTGCCCGCACTCATCCGCGAGATGGGGCAGGCCTATCCCGAGCTCGTCCGTGGCGAAGCACTCATCACCGAGACGCTCAAGCTCGAAGAGACCCGCTTCCGCAAGACGCTCGCCCGCGGCCTGGGCCTGCTGGCGGACGCCACCGAGACGCTGGGCTCGGGCGACATGCTCGACGGCGAAACCGCCTTCAAGCTTTACGACACCTACGGCTTCCCGCTCGACCTGACGCAGGACGCATTGCGCCAGCGCAGCATTTCGGTGGATCTCGCCGGCTTCACCGATGCGATGGAGCGGCAGAAGGCCGAGGCGCGCGCCAACTGGGCGGGCTCCGGCGAGGCTGCGACCGAGGTCGTCTGGTTCTCCGTCCGCGAAAAGACCGGCGCCACCGAATTCCTCGGCTACGAGACCGAGCAGGCCGAAGGCGTGATCCTGTCGCTGCTCAAGGACGGCGCCGTTGTCGATGCCGTGAACGAGGGCGACATCGTCGCCATCGTCGTCAACCAGACGCCGTTCTACGGCGAGTCGGGCGGCCAGATGGGCGACACCGGCACCATTTCAGGCGAAGGCTTCGCCGTCGAGGTGACCGACACCCAGAAGAAGGCCGACGGCCTGTTCGTTCATTACGGCAAGGTCACCAAGGGCAAGCTCAAGACGGGCGCTGCCGTCGAGCTCAAGGTCGACCACAACAGGCGGACGCGTTTGCGGTCGAACCACTCGGCAACCCACTTGATCCACGAGGCGCTGCGCGAGGTGCTCGGCACTCATGTCGCGCAGAAGGGCTCGCTGGTTGCGCCTGAGCGCCTGCGCTTCGACATCTCGCACAACAAGCCGATCTCGGCCGAGGAGCTCGAGGAAGTCGAGCGCATGTCGAACGAGATCGTGGTCCAGAACAGCCCCGTCACCACGCGCCTGATGAGCGTCGACGATGCCATTGCCGAGGGCGCGATGGCGCTGTTCGGCGAAAAATATGGCGACGAGGTTCGGGTCGTCTCGATGGGCACCGGCCTGCATGGTGCCAAGGCCAACCGTCCCTATTCGGTCGAGCTGTGCGGCGGCACCCATGTCCGCTCCACCGGCGACATCGGCCTGGTGCGCATCGTCTCCGACAGCGCCGTCGCTGCCGGCGTGCGTCGCATCGAGGCGCTGACCGGCGAGGCGGCGCGTCGTCACCTCGACGAGCAGGACCGCCGCCTGAAGACGGTCGCAGCAGCACTGAAGGTGTCGCCCGCCGACGTGCTGACGCGTGTCGAAGCCCTGGTCGATGAACGCAAGAAGCTTGAACGCGAGCTGACCGAAGCGCGCAAGCGGCTCGCCATGGGTGGCGGGCAGGGCGGTTCCGCCGATGCGGTGCGCGAGATATCTGGCGTGAAGTATCTCGGCAAAGTTGTGTCAGGCGTCGACCCCAAGGACCTCAAGGGCTTGGCCGACGAAAGCAAGGCCGGCCTCGGTTCGGGCGTGGTGACGCTGATCGGCGTGTCGGAAGATGGCAAGGCCAGCGCTGTCGTGGCTGTCACGGCCGATCTCGTCGACCGCCTCAGTGCCGTCGACCTGGTTCGCGTCGCATCCGCAGCCCTTGGCGGCAAGGGCGGCGGCGGCCGTCCGGACATGGCCCAGGCCGGTGGCCCCGACGCCACCAAGGCCGACGAGGCTGTCGAGGCTGTCGCCCAGGCAATGGCCGGCTGATCCTGGATCAGGCTGAGGAATCGACAGGGCGGGAGCTTCGGCACCCGCCCTTTTCATTTGGCCGTCTCGACGTCCAGGTCGCTGGCCGGCGGATCAGTCTTCAGCGGATCAGTCTTCAAAAGCAGCGACAAATTCGACCTTGATCCGGTCGGGGTCCTCGATGAACAGTGCGTAATAGTCGCTGCCGCCATTGGCGAAGGGATAACGCTCGTCATAGAGGCAGGGAATGCCGTTGTCCCGGCAGACCTGCCTGAGCCTGTCGACGGTCGTCCTGTCTTCCACGCGAAAGGCCAGATGATTGAGGCCAACGCCGGACCGGTGATAGGGCCGATGGGCGTGCTTCTCGGCCACCTGGACGAAGGTCAAATAGGCATGGTTGCCGTGGGCGAGCGTGAAGCCATCGTTCCAGCGCCCGGTTTCCTCATAGCCGATCTGCGCGAGAAGAGACGCCCAGAAGGCATGCGATCTCTCCAGGTTCGACACATAGATTTCGACGTGATGCAGCATCGGCTTGGCCCCTGAACGCTGTTTGCCTGCAATCTCAAGCTGTATCGCTTCCAGTCCTCATCCGCTATCCCACTGGCCTGGGGGATTGTCATGCGGCAGGCGTGCGGGACCTCCGGTTTGAACTCAGCAGGATTTGTCAAATCAGGCTATGTTTCTGTCCGGCCGATCGATTTGCAAAGGGTTTGGCATGAACGGTGAAACGGCATGGGCAGTCTATGAAACCCGCCTGAGAAGGGTTTCGGCTCACATCCACGCGCATCTCGACGAGGAGCTGGATATGGACTGCCTGGCCGACATCGCCTGCATGTCGAGCTACCACTGGCAAAGGATCTACCGCGCCATCTACGGTGAAACGGCTGCCGCCACGGTCAAGCGCCTCAGGCTGCACCGCGCCGCCGGCGACATCGTGGGGACGGATCTGACTGTCCTGGAGATTGCGAAACGGTCCGGCTATCCCAACGTCCAGTCGTTCAACCGCATCTTCAAGGCCGTCTACGGCATGCCGCCGGCGCGCTACCGGAGGGAGGGAAGCCACAAGCTCTTCGAAACCCACAGAGGAAAGGCTTCCCACATGTTCGACGTTCAGATCCGCACCATATCCGACACCAGCCTCGTCGGCGTTCCCCATCAGGGCTCCTACATGCAGATCGGCAAGGCCTTCGAGCAGCTGTTCGGCACGCTCTACGCCCGCGGCCAGGCGCGGCCCGACATGCGCATGATCGGTATCTATCTCGACGACCCCGATCTCGTTGCCGAGGACAGACTGCGCTCGGTCGCCTGCGTCAGCGCCGATGCGTCGGCACCTGCCGCCGCACCGCTCGAGCGCCGCGCCATCCAGGGCGGCGAATACGCCGTGCTGCGCCACAAGGGGCCGTATGCCGAGATGCACATGGCCTACAAATGGCTCTATGCCGAATGGTTGCCGAAATCGGGTCGCCAACTGCGCGACGCGCTGATGTTCGAGGAATACCTCAACAACCCGCGCGACGTGGCGCCATCAGAGCTCCTGACCGACATCCACCTGCCGTTGGCCTGAGTTGGGGGCGCAGGGAAATCCGGCGGTCGTCAGATAAACTCGCGGCCACCGGTATATTGACGGCGAAGCCGCCGGATCACCCACTTGTGGAGCGGCTGGTTCCGCCGGCGATGGAGAAAGACTGTCTCGCCGAATGGCTGTTCGCCTGGCTCGTTCTGCCATGGACCAAACTGCGACGGATCGGGAAACAGCGCTGCGTTGTGTCTCTTCGCAAGGATCGTCAGCACCGACTGGTCATGTCGATGGTCGACGAAGCCAGGCAGGTTCGGAAGCCCGTGTATGTTCGGGGCATCAGTGAGACATGCCTCGCTTGTCATGGCTTCGGAAAGGCGTGACACAAACTGCCTTGCTTCCGGCCCAGCCCGGTAAAGCTGAATGCCGCCTACGAGTTGCGGCAGCGACCAGAACTCATCGGTGTCGGCGTTCAGCTCGACAAAGCAATCGCGCTTTGTCCATGTCGACTGCAGCATCGCGCTGCCCATCTGGAAGAGACAAACAGGGTGTTTTTCAGCCAGCGCGATGAGCGGCGCGGGGTCGGCGATGAATGTCATGGCGATGTCGGTGTAGAGAACCAGCGTGCCATCCGGCACGCTGTTCAGTACATCCATGATGACAAATGGCTTCCAGAGCCAATAGCCCGCACCGCGTCGTGCGCTCATTATGGCCGGGTAACGTTGCGCCAAATCGCGCAGCACAGGATGGTCCGGTGTGTAGACAACGGTATCAAGGCCGAACCGGCATGCCGTCTTTGCTAGCAATTTGCTGGCCTGTGAATAGTTCGCGGTCGCAAACGTCACATGAACGGCATGCACTGGGTTCGGCCTTGTCTTTTTGCAGATCAGCCCATCGCCTTCTGCAGGTTCTCGTCGATCTTGTCGAGGAAACCGGTGGTCGACAGCCAGGGCTGGTCGGGGCCAATCAGCAGCGACAGGTCCTTGGTCATGAAGCCGCTTTCAACCGTCTGGATGCAGACGCGTTCCAGCGTCTCGGAGAAACGCTTCAGATCGGCGTTGTCGTCGAGCTTGGCGCGGTGGGCGAGGCCACGGGTCCAGGCGAAGATCGAGGCGATCGAGTTGGTCGAGGTTTCCTCGCCCTTCTGGTGCTGACGGTAGTGGCGGGTGACGGTGCCGTGGGCAGCTTCAGCTTCCACCGTCTTGCCATCCGGGGTCATCAGCACCGAAGTCATCAGGCCGAGCGAGCCGAAGCCCTGGGCCACGGTGTCGGACTGCACGTCGCCGTCATAGTTCTTGCACGCCCAGACATAACCGCCCGACCACTTCAGGCTCGAAGCCACCATGTCGTCGATGAGGCGGTGTTCGTACCAGAGCTTGCGCGCCTTGAACTCGGCCTCGAATTCCTTCTCGTAGACCTCCTGGAAGATGTCCTTGAAGCGGCCGTCATAGGCCTTGAGAATGGTGTTCTTGGTCGACAGATAGACCGGATAGTTGCGCAGCAGGCCGTAGTTCAGCGAGGCGCGGGCGAATTCGCGGATCGACTCGTCGAGGTTGTACATGGCCATCGCCACGCCGGCGCCCGGGGCGTCGAACACGTCGTGCTCGATCACCTGGCCGTCGTCGCCGACGAACTTGATCGACAGCTTGCCCTTGCCCGGGAACTTGAAGTCGGTTGCCTTGTACTGGTCGCCGAAGGCATGACGGCCGACGATGATCGGCTTGGTCCAGCCCGGAACCAGGCGCGGCACGTTCTTCATGATGATCGGCTCGCGGAAGATCGTGCCGCCGAGGATGTTGCGGATCGTGCCGTTGGGCGACTTCCACATCTTCTTGAGCTTGAACTCCTCGACGCGCTGCTCGTCAGGCGTGATGGTGGCGCACTTCACGCCGACGCCGTGCTTGTTGATGGCGTTGGCAGCGTCGATGGTCACCTGGTCGTTGGTGGCGTCGCGGTGTTCGATGCCGAGGTCGTAATATTCGAGGTCGATGTCGAGATAGGGGTGGATCAGCTTGTCCTTGATGAACTGCCAGATGATGCGGGTCATCTCGTCGCCGTCGAGTTCGACGACGGGCTTGGCCACCTTGATCTTCGCCATAGGAAATTGCCTCTTTTTGCCTGGAACCAGCCGGTCCCGGAGGGTTCACGATTGGGAGTGCGGCCCCTATACCAAAGCGAATCGGACGGCGCAAATGATTGCGATTGCGACCTTCGGCCTGTTTGCTGACATTGTATGAAATGCCTGGCTGCGACGTTGGCCGTCGCTGGTGCCGCAGGTCATTTTTGCCTGGCTGAGCCCGTCTTCGGCGGCATCGGCCCGACGAAGCGCGACGCCATGGCGATCCAGCTCTCGATCGCCCGGTCGTCCAGCTTATCAGGCGCCACCATGATGAAGCCTTTCATCTCGCGGCCGGTGAAGTCCATTCGCCTGGCGCCCGGCAAGGCGAGAGCCGCGGGCTCCTGTTCCTCACCGACGCGCACCAGCAAGGCGCCGTCCTTCAGCGTGCCGACCATCATGTTGCCGTTGAGCGTGAAGCAGGTGCCGCCGAACATACGGATTTCGCCGACATTGGGATCGTCGCCGACAAAGGCCAGGATCTGTTCCGCGAGATCGTCCGCCATGGCTCGCCCTTACCGGAACTTCATTTTCGCGCGCGAATATGTCAGGGACGCGCAAAAGGCGCAATTCTCGGTTCAATCGCAACAATGTCAGAAAACCCCATGCCAACAGCGGCCCCCGTGATCATCCTCGTCGAGCCGCAGCTCGGCGAGAACATCGGCATGGTGGCGCGCGCCATGGCCAATTTCAGCCTCGGCGAACTGCGCCTGGTCAATCCACGCGACGGCTGGCCGAACGAGAAGGCGCGCTCCGCTGCCAGCAACGCCGATCACGTCATCGACGCCGTCGTGGTCTTCCCCGACCTCGCATCGGCGGTTGCCGACCTCAACTTCGTCTTCGCCACCACCGCGCGCGAGCGTGACGGCTTCAAGGAAGTGCGCGGTCCCGTCGAGGCCGGCCGCATGCTGCGCGGCCGCGCCGCGTCAGGTCTTCGCACCGGCATACTGTTCGGGCGCGAGCGTTTCGGTCTCTACAACGAGGAAGTGAGCCTGGCCGACGAGATCGTCACCTTCCCGGTCGATCCCAGATTTGCCTCGCTCAACATCGCCCAGGCGGTGCTGTTGATGTCCTATGAGTGGATGAAATCAGGTCTGGAAGATGAGACCCAGACCAATTTCTCTGGCCCGGAAATGAAGCCGGCGACCAAGGACGAGTTGCACGGCCTGTTCAATCACCTCGAATCCGCCCTCGAGGCGCGCGGCTATTTCCGCCCGGCGACCAAGAAGCCGAAGATGGTCGACAATCTGCGCTCGGTGCTGACCCGGGCCGGCTTCTTCTCCCCCGAGCTCAAGGTGCTGCGCGGCGTCGTTGCCTCGCTCGACTATTTCTCGCCCAAGGAGCCGCGCGGCAAGGGTTATCCCGAACGCAAGGCCAGGGTTGACCTCGCCGCCCATTCGGGTGGCGCCGGCAGCGACGAGGACGACACGCCGCCGGTCGGCGGCAGAGGGCTCGACAATGACTGACCGCCCGATCCTGATGTTCGATTCCGGCATTGGCGGGCTGACCGTGCTGCGCGAGGCGCGTGTGCTGATGCCCGACCGCCGCTTTGTCTATGTCGCCGATGATGCGGCATTTCCTTATGGCAACTGGGAGGAGCCGGCGCTCAAGCAGCGCATCCTTGGCCTGTTCGACGAATTGCTCGAGCGCTTCAAGCCCGAGCTGTCGGTCATTCCCTGCAATACCGCCTCGACGCTGGTCATCGAGGCGATCCGCGAGCGTTTTCCCGACCACCCATTCGTCGGCACAGTGCCGGCCATCAAGCCGGCGGCCGAGCGCACCTGTTCGGGCCTGGTTTCGGTGCTGGCCACGCCGGGCACGGTGAAGCGCCAGTACACGCGCGACCTCATTACCCAATGGGCGTCGAAGTGCCATGTCCGCCTCGTCGGCAGCCACAGGCTGGCAGCCTTGGCCGAGACCTACATGCGCGAGGGTTTCGTCGATGAACAGGCGGTAGCCGAGGAAATCGCCCCGTGCTTCGTCGAGCAGGACGGCCGCCGCACCGACATCGTCGTGCTTGCCTGCACGCATTATCCTTTCCTGGTCAACCGCATGCGCAAGACAGCGCCCTGGCCGGTCGACTGGATCGATCCGGCCGAGGCGATCGCGCGCCGCGCGCTGTCCTTGCTCGACGGTTCGCGCGAGTGGCGCGACGACGCCGGCCGCGACATCGCCGTCTTCACCTCGAAGCGCACCGATTTTGCGACGCGCCGGCTGATGCAGGGCTTTGGACTGACGGTCGAAGGAACATGACGGCCCGGCAGGCGTTTTCCAAACCCGAGAGGTCCAAAGGCCCAGAGGTCCAAAGGCCCAGAGGTAAGGAGAAACGCCATGCCAGCCGTATCCAAAGCCCAGCAGAAAGCCGCTGGAGCAGCCCTCGCCGCCAAGCGCGGCGAGATCAAGAAGAGCGAACTCGTCGGCGCATCGAAGGAAATGTACGAATCGATGACCGAAAAGGAACTCGAGGAGTTCGCCGAGACCAGCCACAAGGGTTTGCCGGAGCACAGGACAAAGCACTGAGGTCCGGCAAACCCGTCGGGCACTGAGCCTCGGCGAGCCGATCAGTAGCCGACGGTGAAGCGCTTGCCCGTATGCTCAGGCGTTTCGGCCTCGTTGACGATGGCGACGGCCAGGTCTTCCACCGAGATGTGGCTTTCGCCATTGGCATCGAACACCGGCTGGTCGCCACCTGTGCGGAATTTTGCGGTGCGTGCGCCCGGGGCCATCATGATTGCCGGCGACAGGAAAGACCATTCCAGACCGGTCTCGCCGCGCAGGGCCGCAAGGGCGTCGCGCGCGGCGCGTGCACCGTCCTTGTAGGCTTCGGGGAAGTGCGGGCCGTCGACCAGCTGTTTGCCGTCGATTTCGAGGCTGCCAGCGCCACCGACGACGATGACGCGCTTGCCGGCGGCCTTTGCGGCTGCGACGATCGCCTTCGAGCCGGCGAGATGCTTGGCATAGATCTCCGGATCGCCCCAGCCGCCATTGAAGGCGGAGACGACGACGTCGCTGCCCGAGATCGCGGCCTTCAGCGCGTCGATGTCGTTGACGTCGGCTTTGACAGCGGTGACGCCGTCGAGGGCGGCGACCTTGGACGGGGTGCGCACGATGGCCGTGACCTCGTGGTCACGCGAAGCGGCTTCCTTGAGCACCGCGTTGCCGACGAAGCCGGATGCGCCGATGAGAGCGAGTTTCATGATCTTCTCCTTGTTCGCCTGCTTTGCCATTTCAGGCGAATGCAGGTATGATTTGTAATCAGGTTACCAACGATAACTATATAGATCGAACCGAAGAGGGCGAAAAGAACGCATGATTTCGTGCCCAGGTTACGTCAGAGGAACCACATGAACGCCCCGACAAAACCCACAACCGCGGTGCCGCTGCTTCACACCACCCCCGGCTTCGAAACCGATGGCCGCAGCACATGCCCGATCCGCGAGGTGCTCGACCGTGTCGGCGACACCTGGAGCATCCTCGTCATCATCAATCTCCAGGAGCAGCCGGTGCGCTTCAACGCGCTCAAGCGCGCGATCGAAGGCATCTCGCAGCGCATGCTGACGGTCACCCTGCGTTCGCTGGAGCGTGACGGGCTGGTCACCCGGACGGTGCGGCCGACAACCCCGCCAGAGGTGGAATACGGGCTGACCGAGCTCGGCCAGTCGCTTGCCGTGCCGATCGCGTCGCTCGGCGGCTGGGCCGCAAGCAATCGTGACAACATGCGCCAGGCGCGGGAGGCGTTCGATCTCGATACCTGAGCCGCGCAGGAATCGGAATGCGGCGCCCGGATTGGGCGCATAGCGTCGGCCTCCAACAACAACGGAGCGCCGCCATGAAGCCAAACCCTATCGTTTCGCGCCTGGACTGGACGCGAATCCTCAGTGAACTCGACGAGTTTGGTGTCGCGCCGACCGGTCCGCTGCTCGACAACGAGACCTGCCAGGCCTTGCGCGCGCTCTATGATCGCGACGCGCTATTCCGCAGCCGCATCGTCATGCAGCGTCATGGTTTTGGGGCGGGGGAGTACAAATACTTCGCCAACCCGCTTCCTGAAGTGATCTCGGGCCTGCGCCACGGCTTCTATGAGCACCTTGCGCCCTTCGCCAATGGCTGGAACGAGCGCATGGGGCTCGCAAGGCGTTATCCCTGCGAACTCGACGCTTTCCTTGCCGAATGCCACGCCGACGGCCAGACCAGGCCGACACCGCTTCTCCTGAAATACGGTGCCGGCGACTACAACTGCCTGCACCAGGACGTCTATGGCGAGCACCTGTTTCCGGTCCAGCTGGTGATTCTGCTCTCCGACCCGCAATCCGAATTCGCAGGCGGCGAAATCGTCATGACCGAGCAGCGTCCGCGCATGCAGTCGCGCGCCGAGGTGGTTCCGCTCGGCATCGGTCATGGCGCGCTGTTTGCCGTCAACGACCGGCCCAAGGCTGGTTCGCGCGGCGACTATCGGGTAAAGATGCGCCACGGCGTCAGCCGCATCCGCTCTGGCGAGCGCTTCACGCTCGGCATCATCTTCCATGATGCGAAGTGAGCCGGCTGCCTTGGAAGCGTTGACATTGCAGCCGGTTTCGCCTAGTTAGCCGCCAACGCCGGGCCGAAACGCCCGGTGTTTCATTTGACGTGTCCCGTGGACCTTTTCCGCAATGCGTGCGTGGAAGATCCTGTCAGGCTCCGAAAACGGGGGCCAGAGGAGGGCGCGTTTTCCTCGCCTGGAACGTGAAGTTCCGGGTGCAACGTTTTGAAGGGAAATGCGATGAGCAAGCGCGAATCCGCTAAGTACAAAATCGATCGCCGTCTTGGCGAGAACATCTGGGGCCGTCCGAAGTCCCCGGTCAACAAGCGTGAATACGGCCCCGGCCAGCACGGCCAGCGCCGCAAGGGCAAGCTCTCGGACTTCGGTCTGCAGCTGCGCGCCAAGCAGAAGCTGAAGGGTCACTACGGCGACGTTTCGGAAAAGCAGTTCCGCAAGACCTATGAAGAGGCAAACCGCCGCAAGGGCGACACCTCCGAGAACCTGATCGGCCTGCTCGAGTCGCGTCTGGATGCGGTCGTCTACCGCGCCAAGTTCGTGCCGACCATTTTCGCTGCCCGTCAGTTCGTCAACCACGGCCACGTCAACGTCAACGGCAAGCGCACCAACATCTCGTCCTACCGCTGCAAAGCTGGCGACGTGATCGAAGTCCGCGAGAAGTCGAAGCAGCTGGTCATCGTTCTCGAGTCGGTTGGTCTCGCCGAGCGTGACGTTCCTGACTACATCGAAGTCGATCACAACAAGATGGTCGCGACCTTCGCTCGCGTTCCCGGCCTGTCGGACGTTCCGTACGCAGTCCAGATGGAACCGAACCTCGTCGTCGAATTCTATTCGCGCTAATCCCCAGAGCGCGGTGCTTCGCGCCGCGTTCAATCTCGCTGCCTTGGGCGCATCTTGGCGATGCGCCGGGATAGCACCGAATTTCAAAGGGCGGCCGGCAACGGCCGCTCAGACTGCTGACAAACCCCGTCGAATTTCGGCGGGGTTTTGTTTTGTGGGTTGATTGAGCTTTTGGATTGATGTCGGGGGGCAGATGCCAGTGCCGTTGCGAGCCGGCTTTGGCCTCATGCGAGGCTTGGTTCTGGCTTTGGCCAGAGGCTGATTGCGATCTTTTTCATGTTCTGGGCGGCGGCTGCGATCAGGCACTGGCAGGCGACGCGTGTTCGCCCTCGGAAGCGGGCATAACGATGGCCGAAGAGCTGCTTGGCATCGGCGAAGGATCGCTCGACCGTCTCCTTGCGGCGTCGATAGATCGCCTTGCCCCATGCGGTTAAGCGGTTGGCATCGACCCGCTCGCGGACATCCTGCCAGACATGGCGCGTGATGGTGCGCTCGGCCTTGGCGTTTGATGTGCAAGACGCCAGCAGCGGACAGTTGCGGCAGATCGTCGGGTCGCTCCTGTAGTGGCGATAACCGCCGCGATCGGTGGTGGCGTAAGTGAGCAACTGGCCCTGCGGGCAACGATAGCCGTCAAGGTCCGGCTCATGGACGAAAGCGCCCTTCCTCATCTTGCCAGGCTTTGGCCGGGTCGGGTTGCGATAGCCGACGACACCGTGGATGTTCCTGTCCTCCAGGCCCTTGGCGATGCCTGGCGTGGCATAGCCGGCATCCAGCCCCGCCGCCGTGACGTCGAAGCCGAAACGCTCCACCTGGCGGTCGAGCCGGTCGAGATAGACGATCGAGTCATGCACGTTGGCCGGCGTGGCAAACGTGTCGGTGATGATGCCGAAGCCGCCATCCACCGTGCGGTGATCGAGATAAAAGAAGCCCTTCGGCTTGCCCTCGCGCACCATATAGCCAGCCTCAGGATCGGTGCGCGAGACCTTCGTCTCTTTCACCGCAGGCTGCCGCTCCTGCTCCTTCAGCGCCTTCTGGCCGTGCAACGCCCGTTCGGCATCGATCGCCCGGTCGAGCTCGCCCCAGTAGTCGGCACGCGACTTGGCGACCATGGCAAGGTCGTACTTGCCGTTGTTGGCATTGGCCTTCAGGTGCGTGCTGTCGGTGTAGAGCACCGTGCCGTCGACCAAGCCTGCCCCGATCGCCTGCTCGACAATGCGGTCGAAGATCGCCTGCGCGATCGTCTCGTCCTGGTAGCGCCGGCGTCGGTTCTGCGACAATGTCGAGGCGTCGAACACCTTGTCCGTCAGCTTCAGCCGCAGGAACCACCGGTAGGCGACATTGACCTCGATCTCTCGCACCAATTGCCGCTCCGAGCGCACCCCGAACAGGTAGCCGATGAACAGCGCCTTGAACATCAAGGTCGGATCGAGTGGCGGGCGACCATTGTCGGCGCAGTAAAGCGGCGCTGTCAGATCGTGGATGAACGAGAAATCGATAACACCATCGATCTTGCGCAGAAGGTGATCAACTGGAACCAGTTGATCGAGCGTGACGATCTCAAGTGCGGTTTGTTCAGGGCCGGCTCGCTTCAACATCACCCACTGAATCACAAACCCCCAACTCTCGCCAGGGGTTTGTCAGCAGTCTGGGCGGCCGGCAACGGCCGCTCTTTTCGTTTGGGGCGCATGTCTTGCGCGCCGCCTGAATTTGCGGAATACCGCTGGCGGCAGCGCTGTCCCGTATGCGCGCCGTGGATTGAAGGACCAGACCGATGGGCATTCACGAACAGGACGCGCTGGCCGAGCCTGCGGAGGGTGCATTCCCGCTCTATCGCGATGCCCCGTCCTCGGTCGAGTTCAACAAGCTGCGCAAGCGACTGCTGCGCCAGACGCGCCAGGCGATCGAAGACTATGCCATGGCCAGGTCAGGCGAGCGCTGGCTGGTGGCGCTGTCGGGCGGCAAGGATTCCTATGGCCTGCTCGCGGTCCTGATGGATCTCAAATGGCGCGGCCTGCTGTCGGTCGATCTGCTCGCCTGCAATCTCGACCAGGGCCAGCCCAACTTCCCCAAGAACGTGCTGCCCGATTATCTCAATGCCAATGGCATCGCCCATCGCATCGAATATCGCGACACCTATTCGGTCGTTACCGAGAAACTGCCGGAGGGCAGCACCTATTGTTCACTGTGCTCGCGGCTCAGGCGAGGGCACCTCTACCGCATCGCGCGTGAGGAGGGCTGTTCCTCGCTGGTGCTCGGCCACCATCGCGAGGACATTCTCGAGACCTTCTTCATGAATCTGTTCCATGGCGGACGCCTCGCCGCCATGCCGCCCAAGCTGCTCAATGACGAGGGCGACGTTATGGTTCTGAGGCCTCTGGCCTTCTGCGCCGAGGCCGACATGGCCAAATTCGCCGAGGGCATGAAGTTTCCGATCATCCCCTGCGACCTCTGCGGCAGCCAGGAAGGCCTGCAGCGCAACGCCATGAAGGCGATGCTGGACGATATCGAAAAGCGCATGCCGGGCCGCAAGGACACCATGCTGCGGGCGCTGTCCAACACCCGTCCGTCGCATCTGCTCGATCGCAAGCTGTTCGATTTCACCAGCCTGATGGCTGGCTGAGGTCGACAGGGTCACCAAAACGAACAGCCCGAAAACCTTGAGGTTTTCGGGCTGTTTCTATTTCAGAGGCTGTACGTCGTCGACGCTGTCAGTGGACCTCGGCAACTGCCGGCTTCGGATCGTGCTGGCCGCGGAACAGCTTGCCCTTCTCGGCAATCAGCACCATCACCAGGCCAATCGAGGCGACGCTGCAGAAACCGATCGCCAGCGGCACCGTCGTGCCATCGAAGGATTGGCCAATGGCCGCACCGATCATGCCACCGCCCAGGGTCTGCATGAAACCCTGCACCGAGGATGCCGTGCCGGCGATATGGCCGAGCGGCTCCATCGAGATCGAGTTGAAGTTGGAGCCGATCCAGCCGAACTGGAACATCGCCAGAGCAAACAGCACGATGAAGGCTGGAAACGGCACCGGCCCGGTCAGCGACCAGACGAGCCAGATCGCACTCACCAGCAGGAAGCCGATCAGGGCGCCGTGCGACAGCTTGCGCATGCCGAATTTGACGACGAGACGCGAGTTGAGGAACGACGACACCGACATCATGCCGGCAATGGCCGCAAACACCGCCGGGAACCACACGCCGAGCCCGTAGAGGCCGACATAGACCTGCTGCGCCGAGTTGATGAAGCCGAACAGTGCGCCGAAGATGGTCATCGAGGCCAGCGTGTACCACAGCGACATGCGCGTGGTGAGCACGGTGCGGAAGCCCCGGGCGATCGACATCACCGACAGCGGCCGCCGGTCCTCGGGATGCATCGTCTCAGGCAGGCGGATCGCCGCCCACAGCGTGATCGCCAGCGCCGACACCGCCATGACGATGAAAATCATGTGCCATTCCGAAAACAGCATGACGATCTGCCCCATGGCGGGCGCCACCACCGGCACGACCATGAACACCATGAAGATCAGCGACATGATCTCGGCCATCTGCCGCCCGCCGAAGCGATCGCGCACCACCGACACCGCAATGACGCGCGTCGACGCAGCACCTATGCCCTGGACGAAGCGCAGCAAAAGCAGCGTTTCGAAGCTTGGCGCGAATGCCGCCGCGAAGGCCGCAAGCACATAGATGCCGAGGCCGAACAGCAGCGGCTTGCGCCGGCCGAACTGGTCGGAGATCGGGCCATAGGCCAGCAGCGCCAGTGCGAGGCCGGCGAAATAGGCGGTAATCACATATTGCCGGTGGTTCTCGCTCTCGACGTTGAGGGCAGCACCGATCTGCTGCAGCGCCGGCAGCATGATGTCGACGGCAAGCGCGTTGACGGCCATCAATGCGGCGGCCAGCGCGATGAATTCCCAACGCGGAATCGGGAATGCGTCCTGACGGACGCTGGGAGCGACTTTCTGTTCCATTCGGAATCCAATTCAAACGGAAATGCGCCGGGCAAGCCGGCGCATTTGCCACAAACGGGACCCCGGAACAGGCCGGAGCCGGTAATTCTTAGGTCAGGCGGCGCCCTTGACGCTCACGCCCTTCTCTTCCAGGAACGACTGCAGTTCGCCGGCCTGGAACATCTCGCGGATGATGTCGCAACCGCCGACGAACTCACCCTTGACGTAGAGCTGGGGGATGGTCGGCCAGTTGGAATAGTCCTTGATGCCCTGGCGAAGCTCGTTCGAGGTCAGGACGTTGACGCCCTTGTAGTCGACCCCGAGGTAGTCGAGGATCTGGACGACCTGGCCGGAAAAGCCGCACTGCGGGAAGCCGGGCGTGCCCTTCATGAAAACCACGACATCCTGGCTCTTCACTTCGCTATCGATGTATTCGTTGATTCCGCTCATGGCGCACCTAAACCTCAGATCTGGCCGGCGGACCGGCAATGTTCGTTAGACTGCTAGCATCTGCCACTATGTGGTTGCAACAGTCGAGCATTCCAAGCGTCGGGTCGACCCGAAATCCGGAAATGTGACCTTTTTGCCGTGCAGCACCTGCGTTGCGGCGTCAGTCAGCTGCTGCGGCGTGCCTTCGAGCGCGAGCGGACCGTGCGCTTGCGGCTGGTCTGCTTCTTGGCTGGCCTCAAAAGCTTCTCGATCTGGCGCAGCGTGGCCGAACTTGTCGACGTCGTCCGCTTGCGGCGGCGGGCGCGCTTCGAGGTGCTCGACGGCTTCTTCAGAATGTCCTTCAGCACGCCGTCGACGACGCCTTGGACCAGGTCGTTGATCAATGACATCAGCGCGCGCCCCTGTTCTGTGGAATGTCCCGGATAAAAGATCGGGCGATCGATGTCGAGGGCCTCGGCCTTCTGGCCTACTTGATCGCCCGCACGCAGATGAACCCAGGCGAATGGCTGAGCTCGGCAAAGTGTTCGGGGTCGACGGCGGCCATCTCGGCCACCGGCAGCGGTTCGACAAAACGGTCGAGACGCCAGCCGGCATCGCTCAGGCCGTTCAAAATGTCCTGCAGCGGGCGACGGTAGGATTCGACGTAAGGCCTGGGCTCGCCAAAGCCGCCCCAATGCAGGCCCCAGCGGTTGGTCGTGAAGTAGTTGGCATCGCGGCGTGCGCGGGGATCGGCCCAGTCACGCATCGGGTGGCCCATCGAGAACACCAGACGGCCTCCGCTGCGCGTAATGCGATGAAACTCGGCGAAGACAGGCTTGAGGTCTTCGACATAGTCGAGCGCCAGCGAACACAGGATCGCGTCGGTGCTGCCGCTCGCCAGCCAATCCAGGGGCCTGGCCAGATCGCCTTGGTGGAACGCGACGTCGAGACCGGCGCAGCGCTTGCGCGCCAGTTCCAGCATTTCGGGCGTGATGTCGAAGCCGCGGACTCGGGCGCCGCCGCGCGCCAGCTTTTCCGAGCAGATGCCGGAGCCGCAGCCGGCATCGACCACGTCGAGTCCGGCGACATCGCCGAGCAGGGCCAGCGACGCCGGCCGCTCGTACAGTGCGTTGTGGGGCTTGGTGGGGGCTGCCGCGTCGTAGCGCTCGGCAAAAGTCGAGTAGGCGCGGCGCCCTACGTGATTGTCATCCGGGCGCCGCGTCATGGGAGCGCAGACCCTTATTCGGGAATGCTGGTCTGTAGGGCGAGTGCGTGCAGCACGCCGCCCATATTGCCCTTCAGCGCGTCGTAGACCATCTGGTGCTGCTGCACGCGGGTCTTGCCGCGGAAGCTTTCCGAGACGACCTCGGCGGCGTAGTGGTCGCCATCGCCGGCGAGATCGCGGATGGTCACCCGGGCATCCGGAATGCCGTCCTTGATCATCCGCTCGATGTCGTGTGCGTCCATTGCCATGTTGTCGTTCCCGCTCAGTTGTCCATGAAGCGAGGGAACCAGGATTCGTGAGCCGAGGTCAACTCGTCGACGCTCACCGCCCGTGCCTCGCCCAGCTTCAGTTCCTTGCCGCCGGTCGTTCCGATCCACGGCGCGTGGATGCCGAGCGCCTTGGCTTCGTTCCACAATTCCTGCATCTCGGCCGACTGCGGGTCAAGCTTGACGGTGACCAGGTAACGGCCCTGGTCCTCGCCGAAGAACACCGGGATCGGGTTGGTGCCGCTGAGGCCCGGAACAGTCGCCCCGATGCCGGACGCCATCGCCATTTCGGCAAGGGCTACGGCAAGGCCGCCGTCCGACAGATCATGCACGGCAGTGGCCATGCCGCCGCGGATCAGCTTGCGCACGAAGTCGCCGACCTTCTTCTCATGTTCGAGGTCGACCGACGGCGGCGGGCCGTCGGTGCGGCCGTGCAGGTCGCGCATGTAGATCGACTGTGCCAGGTGGCTGCCCCATTGGGCCGGGCCGCCGACCAGCAGGATCACTTCGCCTTCCCGAGCGAAGCAGGCCTTGGCCATCTTCGACCAGTCGTCGATCAGGCCGACGCCGCCGATGGTCGGTGTGGGCAGGATGCCCTGGCCGTTGGTCTCGTTGTAGAGCGAGACATTGCCGGAGACGATCGGGAAGCCGAGCGCGCGGCAGGCATCGCCGATGCCGGTCACTGCGCGCACGAACTGGCCCATGATCTCGGGGCGTTCGGGATTGCCGAAATTGAGGTTGTCGGTAGCGGCGAGCGGTACGGCGCCGGTCGCGGTCAGGTTGCGCCAGCATTCGGCGACCGCCTGCTTGCCGCCCTCATAGGGGTCGGCCTCGCAATAGCGCGGCGTCACGTCTGACGAGAACGCCAGCGCCTTGGTGGCGTGGCCCTCGACACGCACCACGCCTGCGTCGCCGCCGGGGCGCTGCAGCGTGTTGCCCTGGATCATCGTGTCATACTGCTCGTAGACCCAGCGGCGCGACGAAAGATCTGGACCGCCGAGCATCTTGAGCAGTGCGTCGGCGACATCGGCTTGTGGTATGTCGTCGTCAGCCAGCGGCGCGCGCTTGGCCGGCTCGACCCACGGGCGATCATATTCGGGCGCCTCGTCACCGAGCTCCTTGATCGGCAAATTGGCGACTTCGACTCCCTGGTGGATGACGCGGAAACGCAAATCGTCAGTGGTCTTGCCGACGATGGCGAAATCGAGGCCCCACTTGACGAAAATCGCCTCGGCTTCCTTCTCCTTCTCGGGACGCAGCACCATGAGCATGCGCTCCTGGCTTTCCGACAGCATCATCTCGTAGGCGCTCATGCGCTCTTCGCGCACCGGAACCTTGTCGAGGTCGAGCTCGATGCCGAGGTCACCCTTGGCGCCCATCTCGACGGCCGAGCAGGTCAGGCCGGCGGCACCCATGTCCTGGATGGCGATGACGGCGCCTGAAGCCATCAGCTCGAGGCAGGCCTCGAGCAGGCATTTTTCGGTGAATGGATCGCCGACCTGCACGGTCGGGCGCTTCTCGTCGATCTTGTCGTCAAACTCGGCCGAGGCCATGGTCGCACCACCGACGCCGTCACGGCCGGTCTTGGCGCCGAGATAGACGACCGGCAGGCCGACACCCTTGGCCTGCGACAGGAATATGCCGTCGGTCCTGGCGAGGCCGGCGGCAAAGGCGTTTACCAGGATGTTGCCATTGTAGCGGGCATCGAAATTGACTTCGCCGCCGACGGTCGGCACGCCGAAGGCGTTGCCATAACCGCCGACGCCGGCAACCACGCCCGAGACCAGGTGGCGGGTCTTGGGGTGGTCGGGCGCACCGAAGCGCAGGGCGTTCATCGAGGCAACCGGGCGGGCGCCCATGGTGAAGACGTCACGCAGGATGCCGCCGACACCGGTCGCAGCCCCCTGATAGGGCTCTATGTAGGAGGGGTGGTTGTGGCTCTCCATCTTGAAGACCACGCAGTCGCCGTCGCCGATGTCGACGACGCCGGCGTTTTCGCCGGGGCCCTGGATGACGACGTCACCCTTGGTCGGCAGCGTGCGCAGCCACTTCTTCGACGACTTGTAGGAGCAGTGCTCGTTCCACATCGCCGAGAAGATGCCGAGTTCGGTAAAGCTCGGCTCGCGCCCGACAAGGTCGAGGATGCGCTGGTATTCGTCCGGCTTGAGCCCGTGCGCGGCGATGAGTTCGCCGGTGATCTTCACGTCATTCTGAATGGTCATCGTAGATCGCAGAATCCGTTGGGGTGCGTTGGTGGCTCCATAGCGCATGATTGCGCCGGGATATACCGCCAATGGCCAGAAAGTCACCCTTTATGGCACGGAAACGGCCATCCGCCCGAGATCTCAGGGTTTCAGCCGAAGCTGTCGTAGCCGGCGTCACCCTCGTCGAGCAGGCGGCGCAGCTTGATCAGCCCGCCCTCGACCTCGCTGCGCGTGCGCGGTGCCGAAATGCCGATCCGGACGCGGTGGAAAACCTGGTCGGAGCGGCCGGCCTTGAACTCGTCCTCGTCGTCGACCAGCACGCCCTGGCCATAGGCGGCATTCTTGAATGTCCCTGAATTCCAAGGCTCCGGCAGGGCCAGCCAGACGAAGGGGATGTTGGCGGCGATGTTGAAGTCGCTGCCGTCGAGCGTCTTGCGCACGATGTCGAGGCGCGCATTGATCTCGGCGATGGAGCGGGCGCGAATGGCGGCGGCTTCGCCTGACAGCACCAGTTGCGCGCACAGTTCCGCCAGAAGGTACGGCATGCCGCCGGTGACCATCTTGTGGGCGACGCGGATACTGTGCCGGAAATGCGCCGGGCAGGACAACCAGCCGCCGCGTACGCCGGCGGCGACAGATTTCGACAGACCGCCGACGACGAAGACCCGCTCGGGTGCAAATTCCGCCAGCAGCGGCGTGCGATCATCGGTCAGGGCGCCATACAGATCGTCCTCGATCAGCAGCACATTGTACCTGCGCGCGACGTCGGCGATCGCGGCGCGACGCTCGGCCGGCATGGTCGCGCCGGTCGGGTTCTGCACTGTCGGCATCAGGAAGGCGACCTTCGGATGCTTCTGTGCGCAGACGGCCTCGAAATCAGCGGGGTCGATGCCGTGTGCGTCCGACCGGACAAGCGCCATGCGGCGCCCGATCAGTCCGGCGCTGCGCGCCACCTGCGTATAGGTCAGGTGCTCGAACACGATGAAGTCGCCCGGCTGCGTCACCGCCGCGATGATCGAAACGATCGCCGCATGCGCGCCGAGCGTCGGCACGATCGTGTCGGGCGAAGGAGCAAAGCCATTGCGGCCCAGCCAGGCGCTGCCGGCCCTGAACCAGTGCTCGGGGAAGTTCCGGGCATAGCTCGCGACGTCGTCGGGAAAGTCGCGGCAGATCGCCGAGGTGATTGTCTCGATTGTACTGTTCTGCCCGACATTGGGCGCAGCCGTGCTGTCGAAATGCAGCTTGCCCGCCGGCGCCTCGACTGGCCGCGATCCCTCATGGGGCAGGGGCGCGGGCTCGATGATGGAGGGCTGGATGCCGTTGCGCTCCAGCACATAGGTACCGCGGCCGACCTCGCCGCTGACCAGCCCGCGTTCGCGCAGCAGCGCGTAGGCGCGACCGACAGTACCGATGGTCACTCCGATGTCGTAGGCCAAGTCGCGCTGCGGCGGCAGCTTGGCACCGGAAGCGAGTATGCCGTTGTCGATATCGTGCTCGATCCGCTCGGCCAGCCTGAGATAGAGCGGGCCGGAGCCGGAGGAGAGGTCGGGAAGCCAAATTGTCATGGTGACAATTCCTAAATTGCTATCGTCGTTGAGTCAATTCATAGCATTGATCGTCACAAGTAGACACAATGTGGACAGCAAAAATGAGTACAATCGATGCAATTGGCGGAGTTGCCACGGCTGCATCTCCGCACGGGAAGCGCAGCGGTATACGCGGCTTCGTGCGCTGGCTGGCGTTTTGCATGGAGCGCCGGCGCACCAGGCTGGCGCTGCTGGAGCTGACCGACGACCAGCTCGCCGATATCGGAATTTCGCGCTGCGACGCCTATCGCGAAGGGCTACGCCCCTTCTACGACTAGAGCGCCGTGCGTCCGTGAGGACGCATAAGTGGGCGCTCTCGATCCTTGCGTTTTCGCATCGGACTTTTCGAAAGCCGGGTTCGGCTTTCGGGCCGATGCGGCCCACTCCCATGGTCACGGGCCGTCACGACCCACTGACGGTTCGGTTCAGGTGGAGGCGCGCCCCTGGTGCCTCCACCTCTTTTGCCCCGAGGCGGGCACGAGAGGCGGGTAATTGACGATTTGTCGGTCCGTCAGGCGGCCGAGCCGCAGGACGCGTCGCCGCTGCGCCAGCGATTGATGTCAGATGTGATCCGGCTGCCGAGCGCTTCGCTCATCAGCGGGCCGAACACCTGGACCTGGCTGGAATTGCCCTGTGCCTGCACGACCAGCAGCGGGCGCGCGCCATACTGCTTGGCCGGCACGAGCAGGAACCGCGGCGTGCCGCCGAAATTGTTCAGCTCATTGGCCATCTGGTACTTCTTGAAGGCCGGATCCTTGCTGGCGAACCAGCATTTGTGCGCAGCGATCGCCACCTGTTCCATCGAACGCAGCGAAGCGCTCTTGCCGGATGACGAGGGCGGCGGCGTCTTCGGGCCGGAATTGCAGGCGGCGAGGCCGATGACCACGGCCGTTGCCGCCAGAATCCGCAGAGTCTTCATGCGCCGATACCAGCCTTTTCAGAGGGTGAGGGGAGGAGGTTCGCTCAGGCTGCCTTGGGCAGCCCGAGTGCGCTCTCGAACAACGCGCGGCCATCGTCGCCGCCATGCGCTGCCTCGATCAGGTTTTCCGGATGCGGCATCAGTCCGAGCACGTTGCCCTTGTCATTGATGATGCCGGCAATGTCGTTGATCGAGCCGTTCGGGTTGGTGCCCTCGGCGTAGCGGACCACGACCTGGCCTTCGCCCTCGATGCGCGCCAGCGTCTCGGGATCGGCAAAATAGTTGCCGTCGTGATGCGCCACCGGGCAGCGGATGATCTGGCCGGCCGCGTAGTTGCGCGTAAAGGCGGTGTTGGCGTTGGCGATCTCGAGCTTTACTTCGCGGCAGACGAACTTCAACGAAGCGTTGCGCATCAGGGCGCCCGGCAGCAGGCCGGCCTCGACCAGGATCTGGAAGCCGTTGCAGACGCCGACGACCTGCACGCCCTTGGCGGCCTTCTCGGCCACCGCGCGCATCACCGGCATGCGGGCTGCGATCGCGCCGCAACGCAGGTAGTCGCCGAAGGAGAAGCCGCCGGGAATGGCGATCAGGTCGACATCGGGGATTTCGGTGTCGGTCTGCCAGACGGTAACGGGCGCCTTGCCCGAAATCTTGGTCAGCGCCGCGATCATGTCGCGGTCGCGGTTCAGGCCGGGGAGGAGAACGACCGCTGATTTCACTTCAGGCAATCTCCACTGCGTAATTCTCGATCACCGTGTTCGCCAGAAGCTTCTCGCACATGGCGTTGAGGTCGGCTTCCGCCTTGGCCTTGTCGGCGCCGTCGATTTCGACGTCGAAGACCTTGCCCTGGCGTACCGAACCGACGCCGCCGAAGCCGAGGCCGTCGAGCGCATGTTCGATAGCCTTGCCTTGGGGGTCGAGCACGCCGTTCTTGAGGGTGACGGTGACGCGGGCCTTGATCACGGGCATTTCACTCCGGAGCAGAAATGGAAAACAGTCGGGCGCGAAGTTACTCGCGCCCGTGCTTGGATTTGTCAGTGCTTGACGAGGACCGGCCCGGTCGGACGGGGCGTCTCGTTCTCGTTCATGATGCCGAGACGGCGCGCCACTTCCTGATAGGCTTCGACCAGCCCGCCCATGTCGCGGCGGAAGCGGTCCTTGTCGAGCTTGTCCTGGGTGGCGACGTCCCACAGGCGGCAGCTGTCGGGCGAAATCTCGTCGGCGACCACGATGCGCATCATGTCGCCCTCGAACAGGCGGCCGCATTCGATCTTGAAGTCGACCAACTGGATACCGACGCCCATGAACAGGCCGGAGAGGAAGTCGTTGACGCGAATGGCCAGCGCCATGATGTCGTCGATTTCCTGCGGGCTCGCCCAGCCGAAGGCCGTGACATGCTCTTCGGAGACCATCGGGTCGTCGAGCGCGTCGGCCTTGTAGTAGAACTCGATGATCGAGCGCGGCAGCACGGTACCTTCCTCGATGCCGAGGCGCTTGGCCAGCGAGCCGGCGGCGACGTTGCGGACAACGACCTCGAGCGGGATGATCTCGACTTCCTTGATCAGCTGCTCGCGCATGTTGAGCCGACGGATGAAGTGGGTCGGAATGCCCATGCGGTTCAGGTGGTTGAATATGTGCTCGGAAATGCGGTTGTTGAGCACGCCCTTGCCGTCGACGACTTCATGCTTCTTCTTGTTGAAAGCGGTGGCGTCGTCCTTGAAAAACTGGATCAGGGTACCCGGCTCGGGGCCTTCATAAAGGATCTTGGCCTTGCCTTCGTAGATGCGGCGGCGACTCTTCATTTGATTGTTTCTCTGGTTGGAAGGGTGGACGGCAAGCTACCGGTCCCTTTCTCACGCCGCAAAGCCGCGGCGGCTGTGGGTTTCAAGGCCGGTCTCTATCTTAATCGGGCCAATTGCTCAATCATCATTTCCTGCCAATTAACGCCTTTTGCTGCGGAAATGCCGCACCGCACAGGCAAACAGCTCAAAAGAGACGTATTGACCGGGCGGCGGGCTTTTGGTTTGAGGAAGTCGATATCATATGCACCGGAAGTCGAATCGATTTCCCACTCCCTGGAGGATTGCCATGAGCAACATGAAGGACCGCGAAGAAGGTTTTGAGCGCAAGTTCGTCTTCGACGAAGAACTGCGCTTCAAGGCAAATGCGCGGCGCAACAAGGCGCTCGGCCTCTGGGCTGCCGAAAAGCTTGGCAAGTCGGGTGCCGACGCCGAGGCCTACGCCAAGGAAGTCGTGGTTTCCGACATCGAGGAAGCCGGCGACCATGACGTCTTCCGCAAGATCCGCGCTGATTTCGACGCCGCCGGCGTCGACCAGTCCGATCATCAGATCCGCCGCACCATGGACGAGCTGATGGCGCAGGCGATCGACCAGATCAAGAACACCTGATCAAGACCAAATGCTGGATGCCGGGGCGCGAGTTTCTGCAGCCCTGGACCAACGAACCGCCCGCATCCCGGGCGGTTTTTGTTTGCGCCGACGCCAGCTTCCGGTTGAAATGGCTACGACCTGAGGGAGAGAAAGATGTCGCTTGCCGAGAGACTGCACGCCAACGAGACCATCATCACCGCCTGGTCCGGCGTGCCGGATGCGCTGACGGTCGAAATCCTTGCCGGGCAAGGCTTCGATGCCGTCACCCTCGACATGCAGCATGGCGGCCACAATGAAGACAGCGTGCTGCGCTCGATCGCGCCGGTGCTCCGGGCGGGCAAGCATTCGATCGTCCGGGTTCCGGTTGGCCGATTCGACATGGCGAGCCGCGCGCTCGACTTTGGTGCCGAGGCGGTCATCGCGCCGATGGTCAATTCGGTCGAGGATGCCCGGCGCTTTGCCGCCGCGATGAAATATCCGCCGCTCGGCGAACGCTCCTGGGGCCCAACCTTCGCAGCACCGCGTCACGGCAGCAAGGATTCGGTCAAGTGGCTGAAGGAAAGCAATGCCCGCACCGTTTCCTTTGCCATGGTCGAGACCCATGGGGCGGTTGCCGTGCTCGACGGCATCCTGGAAACGCCCGGCATCGACGGTATCTTCCTTGGGCCGGGTGATTTCTCCATCGCCTGGACGAAGGGCGAGACGATCAACTCGACACTCGAAGCGATGATGGAAACGGTCGCCGATGTCGGCAGGCGGACCCGTGCCGCCGGCAAGCATGCCGGCATCTACGTCACCGATCCCAGGATCGCGGGGCGTTTCGTCGACATGGGTTACCAGGTGCTGGCGACAGGCTCCGAGCACCAGCTGATCGCGGCCGGCGCCGCGGGTCTTCTGGCGGACCTCAAGAAGTCTTTGGGCTAGCTTTCCAGCCGCGACAGGAACTGCGCGAATACCATCGATCCCTCCGGCCACGGCCCATGGCCGGAATCGGCGTTGATGTGGCCTGAATCGCCGGCATCTATGAAAAGCGATCCCCAGGCCGCGGCGATGTCCTCGGCGACGTCGAGCGCGCAATAGGGGTCGTTGCGGCTGGCGACGACGACCGACGGAAACGGCAGCGGATCACGCGGGTAGGGGCCGAAGGTCATCAGGTGCTTCGGCTTGATCGCCGGGTTGGACACATCAGGCGGCGCCACGAAGAACGCGCCGGCGACGGGTTTCCTGAATTCGGGAATGGCGTGAATGACCGTCGGGATGCCGAGCGAGTGGGCAACGAGCACCACCGGCCGCTCCGCCGCGTTCACTGCCTTGACGACCTTGTCCGTCCAGTCCCCGCGGACCGGCTTCGACCACTCGTCCTGCTCGACGCGGCGTGCGGTCGACAGCTTTTCTTCCCAGCGGCTCTGCCAGTGGGCGGGCCCCGAATTGGTGTATCCGGGCACGATGATGATATCGGCGTCTTTTACCTTCATGTCGCGGATGTAGCGATCCGACCTTGCTGGTGCAAGACGGTGCAGCTCACAGTTCCATGTGCACGATCTCGATCGGGTCGCCACCGACACCGTGGGAGAAATAGCCTCGCTCGACCGTGCGAAAGCCGTGGTGGAGATAGAAGCCCTCGGCATTGACGGTCGATTCTATCCGGACCGGCCCTTCATGGTTCCTTCGTGCATTCCGGATGCCGATTTCGAGCAGTTTTTTGCCGAGACCTGATCCTGCCGCGTCGGCAACAAGGAACAGCCGTGTCACCTCACCTGGCTCGGAATCGACGAAGCCGACGATCCTGTCGCCTCGCTCGGCAACAACCATCAGCCCTTTGGCAATGAGGGCTTCGTAAGTGTCCGGCGTCCGATCGCCCATCCATCCGGCAATCTGTTCGGCGGAATAGTGCTCCTTCGCCAGCTCACGCACGGAATGTCGCGTCACGTCAAACACCGCTCGTCCGTCCCCGCTCCGTGCCGGCCTGAGCGTTGTTGTATGTTCATTGTCGTTCATGACGTGCACCAGGATCGCATTTATGAGTAGCCGGCCTGGGATGGGATTGTCTCCGATGTTTGCCGACTGGCACAACGGAACTGTTGCCGACGATCCAGAGCCGCTCGCGCAATTTTTGCAACATGTGCCGGAAGCAGAGCGGCCACTACTACGCTGCAACCAATATCAATGACGACATGGTCGATATCGAAGGCGGTGAGACCGTGACGTGGTTTGCCGCGTCAAGCTTCGCCCGGCGCGGCTTCTGCAGTCGTTGCGGCTCGGTGATGCTCTGGAAGCCGAACGACGAAGGCTACGTTTCGATCATGGCCGGTTCGTTCGAGGAGCCGTCGTCGCTGGTTGGCGGCTATCACATCTTCATCGCCGACAAAGGCTCATATTACGAGATCGATGACGACTTGCCGCGATACGAACGGTCGTCGCCTTCGTTCAAAGTGCTGGAGGATTGAACGGGAGACTGTCGATCGTTCTCGATTGTTGAACGCTTCGTCGTGGTTCGGCGCTCTGCTCGAAACAGTGAGGAGCGCGTATATTTCAGGGCAAGGAGACATGACATGACCTCGTTGCCCACACTTTTCATTTCGCATGGCGGCCCCGACATCGTTTTGGCCGACACGCCGGCGCGCCATTATCTCGAAGGCCTCTCGGGTCTCGTCGAGAAGCCCAAAGCCATTGTGATCGTCTCGGCGCATTTCGAGACCGACGGCGTCGCCGTCGTGACGGACCCCAAGCCGGGCATGATATACGATTTCGGCGGCTTCGCGCCCGAGCTCTACAAGATGATCTATCCGGCCGTCGGCGAACCTGCCCTGGCCGAAAGAGTGTTCGGCATGCTCGATCAAGCCGGCCTGAAGCCGCATACGTTCGAGAAGCGCGGCTATGACCACGGCACATGGACGCCGCTCAAGCTGGCGTTCCCCGACGCCGACATTCCCGTGGTTCAGGTGTCGATCGACCCCAGTCGCGATGCCGCTTGGCATCATGCCATCGGCAAGGCGCTGGCGTCATTGCGCCACGAAGGCGTACTGCTGATCGGCTCAGGCCACATCACCCACAATCTGCGCGCCTATTTCAGTCGGCTTCGGCGCGGAGCCGAACCCGATCCCGCGCTGGCCGGCAAGGTGCATGCGTTCACCGAATGGTTCGCCGACAGGCTGGCGCTCGGCGATACCGAAGCGCTGCTGCACTGGAAGGACAAGGCGCCTTTCCCTGGGGAGAACCACCCGACCGACGAACATCTGATGCCGATCTTCTTCGCTTACGGTGCGGCAGGTGAGGGTGCGAAGGGCCGTCGCGTGCACGATTCGGTCGATCACGGCTTCTTTGCCAACGATTCATATCTGTTCGACTGAGCGTCGAGCCGCTAAATGATGCCGCTTCGATCGAATTGAAAGGGCATTCCATGGAGCGGCTGGTCAAGGCTTTCCAGAACTCGGTGCGGGCATTCTCGCGACTGATCCGCTCCGAGGCGGCATTCCAGCAGGAAATCATGCTGCTCGTCGCAGCCCTGCCGATCGGCTGGTTCGTGGCAGGCACCTGGGGCGGCTACGCGCTGCTGATCGGATCGATCCTGTTCCTGATCACAGTCGAGGTGCTGAACACCGGCATCGAGGCGGCGTGCGACGCCGTCAGCCGCGAATTCAACATCGACATCCAACTTGCCAAGGACTGCGGCTCGCTCGCCGTGCTGATCTCGATCGTCATCGTGCTGGGCGTCTGGGTCTACGCCATCGCCGAGCGCCTGGCCGGGCTTCCGATCTGAAGGTCGCGTACCTACATGTCGGTTACCAAAGGAGACCGACATGGCTGACAAGGCCGATATCCACCACCTCGAGACGCGCGCCGGCCTGCCGGAGGACCTGCGTTGGCTCGTCGCCAAGTATCCGCGCGAGGACTGGCGCGCCCACGACAACGTCCATGGCATGGCCTCGATGTGGCTGCAGCGTCACGACATGTTCCGCGAGCTGGGCGGCATGCTGACCGCAGGCATTGGCGATTATCGCGAGGGCCGCATGGACGCGCAGCAATTCGCCCGCTGGTTCGCGCCGCGGCTGAACCATTTCCTCGGCAATCTCGATGGCCACCACAATGTCGAGGACCATCACTATTTTCCTGTCTTCGCCAAGGCTGAAAGCCGGCTGAAGCGAGGCTTCGAGATCCTCGACGCCGACCATCACCTGATCCATGAGGCGCTGGAGCGCAATGCAGACTCGGCCAACGCGTTCATCCAGGCGCTGCAGGAAAATGAGGACAAGCAACGCTTTGCCGCCGACGCCTATGCCGACGAGAATGCGCGGCTTGTCGCCATGCTGACGCGGCATCTGGATGACGAGGAAGACCTGATCATCCCGCTCATTCTCGATCGCGGCGACCGGGAACTGGTGGGCTCGGACTAATCCTTCGGCTGCCTGCGGGCGATGTGGCGGGCCAGGAGCCAGGTTCCCAGCGCCACGGCGATGCCGATGCCAAGTCCGAGAAACAGCCGGTGGTGCGCCTTCAGCGTGTCGCCGAGGATGTGCTCGGCGCCGAGGCCGAATACATAGCCGAGGCTGACGAAGATGCCGGCCCAGACGAGCGCCGACAGGCCGTTGAGGGCCAGAAACAGCGAGACCGGGATGCGCGACAGGCCTGCGGCGATACCGCCGGCCAGTCGCATGCCGTAGACGTAGCGGTTGCCGAGCACGAACAGGTTGGGATGCGCCTGCACCAGGCGGAAGGCATGGCTGAAGCCAGGCCTGCGGCGCAGCAATCGCACCCATTTGTGGTTGGAGAACCGCCGTCCAAGGATGAAGAACAGCGTGTCGCCGAGAAAGGCGCCTGTCGCGGCCACGGCAAAGGCGCTCCACGGTTCGAAAAACCGCTGATGGGCGAAGAAGCCGCCGAGGATGGCAAAGCTCTCGCCTTCGGCCATGCAGCCGATGAAGACGGCGAGAAGCCCGAAGCGCTCGACGAGGTGGTGAAGGGTTTCGATCATCGAGCGGGCGACTGAGGTGCGGAGGAGTCGGCAATGCGCTGGACCTGGACAGTCAGCTGCTGCACCTGCTCGCGCAGCAGAATGATCTCCTGGAAGCGGATCTCATCAAGTTTCTCGTGCAGCGCCATGATCTCGATCTCGGCCTTCAGGTTGACGGCATAGTCGTGCGAGGCATCGATGCGGTCGCGCTCGGCCTGCCGGTTCTGCGACATCATGATGATCGGTGCCTGGATCGCCGCCAACATCGACAGCACAAGATTGAGGAAGATGAATGGGTAGGGATCGAACGAGCCGGATCCCAGCAGCCAGGCATTGAGCATCGTCCAGACGACCAGGAAACCCAGGAAGCCGAGGATGAAGCTCCAGGAGCCGCCGACGCGGGCGATGCCGTCCGCCAGTCGTTCGCCCCGGCTTTCGCTGTGAGCGACGCTGTCATTGACGTTGAGGGAAACCGGTTTGCGATCAATCGCGCTCTGCAGGACCTTGTGCTCGAGTTCGCTCAAATGCTCCGGTGCGCGCTTCAGCCATCTTCCGGCAAGGTCAGCCACAGTCTTGTTCATTTGCACGCCCCCGCTTTCCAACCGGCTGCTTGGCAGCCACGAATCCTTATATGAAGATGGCTGGCGATGTCGCCAAGATGAGGTTGCAGGGGAATGGAATGATGGACTTCGCCAGGATCAGGGCGCGCGCTGAGGAGCGCAAGGGCGGCGATGCGGTGCTGAAGTCGCTGCTGGGGCCGGCGTTCGACAATACGACGCTTGCCAAGGTCCCTGACGACCGGATCCTGTCGACGATGGCGGAGCGTGTTTTTGCCGCCGGTTTCGTCTGGCGTGTCATCGAGCAGAAATGGCCCGGCTTCGAGGAGGCGTTCCTTCATTTCGAGCCGAAACGGCTTCTGTTCCAGCCTGACGACTTCTGGCACGACCTCGCCTCCGACAAGCGCATCGTGCGCAATCCACAAAAGATCCGCTCGGTTCGCGACAACGCCGCCTTTGTCGAGCGCGTCTCGCAGGAGCATGGCAGCTTCGGCAGGTTCCTTGCGGCATGGCCGGCCGACGACCAGGTCGGGCTGACGGGCTATCTGGGCAAGCACGGCAGCAGACTCGGCGGCAACACCGGCCAATATCTGTTGCGCTGGCTGGGCTGGGACACGTTCATCCTGTCACAAGACATGATCCTGGCCCTGCGCGACGCGGGTCTCGACATCGGCGAGGCAGCGTCCTCCAAGAAGGATCAGGCCAAGGTGCAGGCTCAGATCAACGAATGGGCAAAGGCGACCAAGCTGCCGCGGGCGCATATCTCGCGCATCCTCTCCATGTCGATCGGCGTCAACCGTCCGGCCGAGGAACTGGCGAGCTACATGGGCGAATGATGGCCCAACCGAACTCGATTGCCCGACTTCACAACGCAGGCTAAACCGCTGACATGACGAAAAAATCTCCCGACATCCTGCGCATCGCCGTTGCCCAGCTCAACCCGACGGTCGGCGACATCAACGGCAATCTCGCCAAGGCGCGCGAGGCGAGGGCGGACGCGGCGCGACAGGGTGCCGATCTGGTGTTGTTCACCGAACTTTTCCTCGCCGGTTATCCGCCGGAGGACCTGGTGCTCAAGCCGGCCTTCCTGGCTGCCTGCGAGCGTGCGGCGGAAGATTTCGCCAAGGACACATCGGACAATGGCCCCGGCGTCATCATCGGCGTGCCGCTCAAGCGCAAGAGCGGCGTGCACAACGCGGTCGTCGTTGCCGATGGCGGCAAGATCGTTGCCGAGCGCTTCAAGGTCGACCTGCCCAACTATGGCGAGTTTGACGAAAAGCGTGTGTTCCAGCCCGGTCCCGACATGCCGGGTCCGATCAATTTCCGTGGCGTTCGCATCGGTATCCCGATCTGCGAGGACATCTGGGGTGAGCTCGGCGTCTGCGAGACGCTGGCCGAGAGTGGTGCTGAAATCCTGCTCGTGCCCAACGGCTCACCCTATTATCGCGCCAAGATGGACGTGCGCCATCAGGTGGCGATCCGTCAGGTGATCGAGAGCGGCCTGCCGCTGCTCTATGCCAATCAGCTCGGCGGGCAGGACGAACTCGTCTTCGACGGCGCCTCCTTCGCCATCAACGCCGACCATTCGCTGGCGTTCCAGATGAGCCAGTTCGAAGAGACGGTGGCGATGACAACCTGGAAGCGCGGCGACGAAGGGTGGGCCTGCGTCGAAGGGCCAATGTCGAAAATCCCCGAGCGCGAGGAGGCCGATTATCGCGCCTGCCTGCTGGGCCTGCGCGACTACGTCAACAAGAACGGCTTCAAGAACGTCGTGCTTGGCCTTTCCGGCGGCATCGATTCGGCGATCTGCGCGGCACTCGCCGTCGACGCGCTCGGCGAGGAGCGGCTCAGGGCGATCATGATGCCTTATCGCTATACCTCGAAGGATTCGCTCAAGGACGCCGAGGATTGCGCCCGGGCGCTCGGCTGCCGTTACGACATCGTGCCCATCCATGAGCCGGTCGACGGTTTCTCGCATGCGCTGACGCAGCTGTTCGAGGGCACCAAGGAAGGCATCACCGAAGAGAACCTGCAGAGCCGCGCCCGCGGCACGATCCTGATGGCGGTGTCCAACAAGTTCGGCTCGATGGTGGTGACGACCGGCAACAAGAGCGAGATGTCGGTCGGCTATGCCACGCTCTATGGCGACATGAATGGCGGCTTCAATCCGATCAAGGACCTCTACAAGATGCAGGTCTATGCGCTGTCGCGCTGGCGCAACACGCATGTGCCGCCGGGGGCGCTCGGCCCCTCGGGCGAGGTCATTCCGAAAAACATCATCGACAAGGCGCCGTCTGCGGAACTCAGGCCCAACCAGACCGACCAGGATTCGCTGCCGCCCTATCCGGTGCTCGACGACATCCTCGAATGCCTGGTCGAGAACGAGATGGGCGTCGATGACATCGTCTCCCGCGGTCATGATCGCGATACGGTCCACAAGATAGAGCACCTGCTCTACATCGCCGAATACAAGCGCCGGCAGGCGGCACCGGGCGTGAAGATCACCAGGAAGAATTTCGGTCGCGACCGCCGCTACCCGATCACGAACAGATTCAGGGATCGTGGCTAAGTCGCTGGAACTGAAATGAAAACCGCCAGCAGACCGGAGGGTTCATGACCGAGGTCGAGATCAGTTTCGACGTGTCGCGCATCGACTTCGACAAGACGTCGGACGTCATCAAGGCGAGCTATTGGGGCGAGGGCCGGACCGACGACATCCATCGCCGGGCCTTCGCCAATTCGCTGTGCCTGGGCGCTTATATCGACGGCGAGCAGGTCGGTTTCGCCCGCGCCATCACCGACTATGCCTGCTTTGCCTATGTCGCCGACGTCATCGTCTGGCCTGAGCGGCGCGGCCTCGGCATCGGTAAGAAGCTGATCCAAGCGCTCATCGACCATCCTGAGCTTGCGAGCGTGACCGGCTTCTCGCTCAGAACCTCGGACGCGCACAGCCTCTATGAACAATTCGGCTTCGTGACCTCGACTGACGGCATGTACATGCGCCTGTCGAGGCAGCCGGCAGCCCAAGGATAGACCAGAGGCGTGTCCTACATCTCCTTCGTTCGGGACAATCCGCGCTGGCTGGCCGGCGGGTTCCTGCTCACCTTCTTTTCGACCTTCGGCATGACCTCGTTCATCGCGCTGTCGGCCGGTGACATCCGTCGCGATTATGGGCTGTCCCATGGCGAGTTCGGCACGCTTTACATGGTCGCCACGCTGGCCAGCGCCTTGAGCCTGCCGCGGCTCGGCCAGATCGTCGATCGCTACAGCGCACAGAAGGTGACGTTGTTCATCGTGCCGATGCTGGCGCTGGCGAGTGCATCGATGGCACTGTCGCAACACCTCGTCATCCTGTTCGTCGCCATCTATCTGCTGCGGCTGTTTGGCCAGGGCATGATGGTGCACACCGCCTACACCGCAACCGCGCGCTGGTTTTCGGCGCAAAGGGGGCGCGCGCTGTCGACCGTCATCCTCGGCCACAACGCCGGCGACGCTATCATCCCGATGGGTTTCGTGCTGATCGCCGCCTCCGTTGGCTGGCGCAACGGCTGGCTGCTTGCGGCAGCAATGATTGCCTTCATCGCCCTGCCGGCGATCGTGCTGCTTGTCGCCGTGGACCGTAAGCCGCGCTCGTCCGATCCCGTGGCACGCCAGATCGACGCGCGCGACTGGACGCGCGCCGAGGTGGTTCGCGATCCGATCTTCTACGTGCTGCTGCTCGGCGTCATGGCGCCGGGGCTGATCGTGACGACCTTGTTCTTCCACCAGGTCTATCTGGTGGAATTGCGTGGCTGGTCGCTCGAGGTCTTTGCCTCATCCTTTCTGGTGACGGCGGTGGTCAACGCCGCCTTCACGCTTGTCGTCGGCCAGCTCATCGACCGCTTTTCCGGCGTCTCGCTGCTGCCCTTCGTGCTCTTGCCTCTGGGGCTGGCCTGCCTGGTGCTGGGCCTTGTCGACGCGCAGTGGAGCGCCTTCGGCTTCATGGCGCTGCTCGGCATCTCGAATGGCCTGTCGACGACGCTGTTCGGTGCCATATGGCCCGAAGTCTATGGCCTCAGGCACCTTGGCTCGATCAGGGCGCTGATCGTTTCTGCCGGCGTGTTCGCCTCGGCAATCGGGCCGGGCCTGACCGGGTTCCTGATCGACGGCGGCGTCAGCTACCCCGGCCAGATCGTGGCGATGGCGGTCTACTGCTTGGCCATTTCCTTTGTTCTGCTGTTGGCTTCGCGGCGGATCCGCGCGCGAAGCCATGTTCAGCCGGCACCAGCCGTGGTTGGCGTTTAGCCGACTACTTCCCGGATATGCTCTCCACGGTCTCGCGGCGGTCATAGACGTGGTCGACGATACCCCAATCCCTGGCTTCCTCCGCCGTGAAGAAGTAATCGCGGTCGAGCACGCGCGCCACTTCTTCCTCGGTGCGCCCGCAATGCTCGGCATAGAGCCTGGTCATGCGCCGCTTGAGCTTGATGATGTCTTCGGCATGGCGCTCGATGTCGGAGGCTTGGCCACGGAAGCCGCCGGAGGGCTGGTGCAGGATTACGCTCGCATTGGGCAGGGCGATGCGCCTGCCGGGTGCGCCGGCCATCAGCAGGAACGAGCCCATCGAGCCCGCCGTGCCCATGCACAAAGTCGATACGGGGCAGCGGATGAACTGCATCGTGTCATAGATGGCAAAGCCGCTGGTGACCACGCCGCCCGGGGAGTTGATGTAGAACGAGATTTCGCGGGTAGGGTTTTCCGACTCAAGGAACAGCAGCTGCGCGCAGATCAGCGAGGCCGAATTGTCGTCGACCTCGCCATTGAGGAAGACGATCCGCTCGCGCAGCAGCCGGGAAAAAATGTCGAAGGAGCGTTCGCCGCGCGGCGATTGTTCCACCACCATAGGGACGAGTTGCATCGTGTCGCGCATGCGCGAAATTCCTTTTATCAATGGAGACTGTTTGGGCTTAGGCGGCGGCGCGCATCAGCGGCGGGCTGTTCGAATTCGCCGGCGAAGCAATGGTCCTGGCCGTCTCGACGCTATGGGTCAGGCGGAACCACGTGCCGCCGTCCGGCTGCGCTTCGAGGTCGAAAGTCACGACCGTTTCGGGTTCGCTCACCGTTGCGTCGTTCCAGGCGTAGCGAACGCGCGAGAACGGCAGAGCCTCGATGATGCGGTAGGCCGGGCCGGTCGTATCAGCGGTGACCTTGTCGGCCGCCGGCACATCGAGCCAGGTTGCGACGAACTCCGGTACCGTCAGCGCGCGCCAGACCTTTTCGGGCGTCGCTTCCAGTTCGCATTCGACGACGATGGTGTCGTCTGTCTCTTCCTGCCTTTGGGCGTCCGTCATTGGTCCATCTCCTTGAGCAGTGTCTTCAGCCTCTCGACACGTTCCGGCCAGAAGCTGCGATAGCGGGTGAGCCAGTCGAAAAGCGGCCGCAGCCCGTCGGGGTTGACGCTGTAGTTCACATGCCGGCCGGCACGCGCTTCCTTGATCAAGCCTGCGCCGCGCAGCACGGCGATGTGCTGTGAGATCGCTGGCTGTGAAATCTCCAGCCCCTGGCGTAGTTCCGTCGCGTTTTTCTCGCCTGCTGTCAGTCGGTCCAGTACGGCACGGCGGGTGGGATCGGACAGGGCGCGGAATATCTCGGATTCGTTCATGGAAATGAGATAAGCATGGACTTATCTGTTGCGCAAGTGCCACCCAATGATGCCTGCGAAACTGGCACAACAGGCTTCGGTCCAGCGCGGGGGTTGGCTAAGCAAAAATGCTTCGATATAAGCAAATTCTTCGCGGCCACAAACAGGGAGGTCTGAATGCCAGAATATGACATGTCCTCCCGGGGTTCACGCCGAGGTCGTTGACCTCGCGAACCACCTTCGGCGTCCCTTTTATCTGACGCTGCCGTACCGCGACTTCCTGATTCAGCAAGAATTATTCGTCGCGCCTTTGAACATCTTTTTTTCTAGGGGTGGCGTCGGGTTTCGGCGCCTCAACGCATCATGGCTCGTTTTCGTATCGACCTGCGCGGCGGCGCTTTCCGCAGCGTTCTGGGTTTCACTTTCAGGCACTGGCAACGCCAACCGGCCCGGCTCGTCGTTATCTCGGCGGCCGTGCTCATTTCGACGATGGCCGACGTGTTGACGCCGCTCTATTCGGGCCGGCTGATCGACGCCGTCGCCAGTAGCGCGGCGACTGACGAGGTGGCATGGAATGCGGCGCTCGCCGCGTTCTTCACCTTGCTGGCACTTGCCACTGGCTCGCTGGTGTTCCGCCACATCGCCTTTGCCGGCATCATCGAGTTGACGCTCAAGATGATGTCCGACATCGCCCAGGATGCGTTCCACCGCGTCCAGCGCTTCTCGACCGACTGGCACGCCAACAGCTTCGCCGGCTCGACGGTGCGCAAGGTGACGCGCGGCATGTGGGCGCTCGACCTGCTCAACGACACGCTGCTGGTGGCGCTGCTGCCGTCCTTCGTGATGCTTGTCGGCTCGACCATCCTGCTGGGATGGCACTGGCCGATGATGGGCCTGATCATTGCCGTGGGCTCGCTGATCTTCATTACCCAGACGGTGGTGATGTCGCTCGGTTTCGTCGCCCCGGCGGCCAGCCTTGCCAACAGCTGGGACACGCGTCTCGGCGGCTCCTTGGCCGACGCCGTCAGCTGCAATTCGGTGGTCAAGGCCTTTGGCGCCGAGGAGCGTGAGGAAGGGCGTCTCGCCAAGGTGATCGCCAAGTGGCGTCACCGCACGGGGCGCACCTGGATGCGCGGAACGATCAACGGTACGTCGCAGAACATCACGCTGGTTCTGCTGCGCGCCGCGATCATCGGCTTCGCCCTTTTCCTGTGGTCAAGCGGGCAGGCCAGCGCAGGCGATATCGCCTTCGTGCTGACCTCGTTCTTCCTGCTCCAAGGCTATCTGCGCGATGTCGGCATGCACATCCGCAACCTGCAGCGTTCGGTCAATGACATGGAGGAACTCGTCGACATCCAGGGCCAGCCTCTCGGTGTGGCCGATCGGCCTGGCGCCAAGCCGATCCAGATCGGCGACGGCGGCATCGAGTTCAAGCATGTGACGTTCCACTACGGCACGCATGCGAACCCGCTCTACCGGGACTTCTCGGTGTCGATCAAACCAGGCGAGCGCGTCGGTCTCGTCGGCCATTCCGGTTCGGGCAAGACGACCTTCGTCAAGCTGATCCAGCGGCTGTACGATGTCGGCGGCGGCAAGATCACCATCGACGGGCAGGACATCGCCAAGGCGACACAGTCGTCGCTGCGTTCGCAGATCGCGATCGTGCAGCAGGAGCCGATCCTGTTCCACCGCTCGCTGGCCGAGAACATCGCCTACAGCAGGCCGGGCGCGACGCAGGCCGATATCGAGCGCGCGGCAAAGCTCGCCAGCGCGCACGAATTCATCCAGCGTCTGCCCAAGGGTTATGGCACGCTGGTCGGTGAGCGTGGCGTCAAGCTGTCGGGCGGCGAGCGCCAGCGCGTGGCGATTGCCCGTGCCTTCCTGGCCGATGCGCCGATCCTGATTCTCGACGAGGCGACATCCAGCCTCGATTCGGAATCGGAGGTGCTGATCCAGCAGGCGATGGAGCGCCTGATGGTCGGGCGCACGACGCTGATCATCGCGCACCGGTTGTCGACGGTGAGGGCGCTCGATCGGCTGCTCGTCTTCGATCGCGGAGAGATCGTCGAGGAGGGCCGGCACGAGGCGCTGGTACGCCGCGAAGGCGGCATCTACCGCCGCCTGTTCGAACGCCAGGCGCTGGAGCTCACCAAAGGGCTCGTCTAGATCTGGAGCGGGCCGCGAGAGATCGCGGCCCGTTCGTCATGCTGAAGCGGCCCGCAAGAAGATGTAGCCCCATTGGTCGGCTTCCATTCGCGCTCTGGTTGCTTTATTTCTGGTGCAGAGGTGCGGGGGCGCCGCCTTGTCAACGCAAAAGCCATCCGCTACGCCCCGATCATGACAGTTACAGTTCGCTTCGCCCCTTCGCCCACCGGCCGCATCCACATCGGCAATGCGCGCACCGCCTTGTTCAATTGGCTCTTCGCCCTCAAGCACAAGGGGCGGTTTGTCCAGCGCTTCGACGACACCGATGTCGAGCGCTCGCGCCAGGAATTCGCAGACTCCATTCTCTACGACCTGCACTGGCTCGGCATCTTTCCCGACCAGACCGAATACCAGTCGCGCCGCTTTGCCAGCTACGACGCCGCCGTCGACAAGCTCAAGGCATCAGGCGTGCTCTATCCCTGCTATGAGACGCCCGAGGAGCTCGACCTGCGCCGCAAGGTGCGGCGGACGCGCGGCCTGCCGCCGGTCTATGGCCGCGAGGCGCTGAAGCTCACCGATGCCGAGCGCCTGTCCTACGAACATGACGGGCGCAGACCGCACTGGCGTTTCCTGCTGCCCAATTTCGTCTCCGATCCGTTCGAGACCCAGCGCACCGACGTCCATTGGACCGACATCGTGCGCGGCGAGGAGACTGTCGATCTGGCGTCGCTGTCCGATCCGGTGCTGGTGCGCGAGGACGGAACCTATCTCTACACGCTGCCATCGGTTGTCGACGATATCGAGATGGAGATCACCCACGTCATTCGTGGCGACGACCATGTCACCAACACCGGTGTTCAGATCGCGCTGTTCCGCGCGCTCGGCGCCGAGCCTCCTGTTTTCGGTCACCACAATCTGCTGACGACGGCTTCCGGCGAGGGCCTGTCCAAGCGCACGGGTGCGCTGTCGATCGAGAGCCTGCGCGACGGCGGCATCGAACCGATGTCGGTTGCCTCGCTCGCCGTGCTTGTCGGCACGTCGGAGAATGTCACCGCGGTGCCCAACCTTCGCGACCTTGCCGAAAAGTTCGATCCGGCCGCGACCTCGAAATCGGCGGCGAAGTTCGATCCTGAGGAACTGGTGGTGCTCAATCGGGCGCTGCTGCACCACATGTCCTTTGACGAGGTGCGTGATCGCCTGATGGTGCTCGGTGTCAGCGGCAACCATGCCGAAGCGTTCTGGATGGCAGTGCGTGGCAATCTCGACAGGCTGTCGGACGCCGTGGCCTGGTGGCGCATCCTGCGTGAAGGGCCGCAGCCGGCTGCCGACATCGCCGATGAGGACCGCGAATTCGTCGGCCAGGCGCTCGACCTTCTGCCTGAAGAGCCGTGGGACGGCAATGTCTGGAAGGACTGGACGGCCAAGGTGAAGAAAGCGACCGGCCGCAAGGGCAAGGCGCTGTTCATGCCGCTCAGGCTGGCGCTCACCGGTCTTGAGTCGGGCCCGGAACTCGCAGATCTGTTGCCGCTTGTGGGTCGGGAAGGAACGTTGGCCCGACGGCCCTGACCTTGCGGTTGGGATCTGGTGCCGGACGTGGCGCCACCGGTGCCTGCGGTTGCTCCACCGGCTTTACCTGCGGGGTGCTCGGTACCGGGCGTCCTTCGCCGGCGATGACCGAAAAATTCCTGTTCAGGCTGATATTGCAGCCGCAGGCGGGCACGCGCGGCAGGTCGAGGCGCTTGTAGCGATAGGCGGTCGCGAGATTGCGGTAGGGCTGGCCGGAGCGGGCTGAAACCATGCTCTCCTGGGGCTGGCCGACATTGAGGTGATAAAACAGCTCGATCTCAGTTCCAGGGCAGCTGGCTTCGCAATTCTTCTCGTCGCGCTGGAAATCCGAGACATCGGCTGCATTCGACATCGGGAAGAAGTATCCGTCGCAGGTGCGCACGCACAAGGTACGGTATTCGCCCAAGCCTTGTTGCTGGCTGCGGCCGATGACGATGTGCTGCGGATAGCTTTCATTGAAGCTCAGGCTGGTCGCCTCGCCGCCGCGGATGACGATCGCGCCGGCTTGCTCCGTCGCGGGATCGTTGCCTGCGCCTTCTTCCGTCTTCTCGCCCTGGTCGTTGCAACCCGCGAATTGCATCGCATCAAGGATGCGGATGCGCTCGCGCCGGACGTTCCTGTTCGGTTGCGCGGTCTGGCTGTCGAGCTTGCCGAGATTGTCCTGCATCTCAGCGATCTTGGCATTCAGCGCGGCGCACTGAGCGATGACGTCGCCCGAGATCGCCCTGTCGCAGCCAAGGTCGGAAGCCCTGATGCGGGCGAGGTCGATCTGGTCTTGCTGGGTGGTGGCAGCGGCGGCGAATTCATCCGGCTGGATGAAGCTCCCGCTCTCCCGCGTCGGCAAGTTGGCCAACTGGACCTCGAGTTCCAGGCATTCCGCCGACACGGCGAATGCAGATCCGGTCGTCAGCAACGACGCAGTGAATGCGGCCAGCAATGCGATGGCCGGCCGCTTTACCGGGAATTTGCTTCTGCCGCGCCCGAACATCCCGCTTTCCATCGACCTGCCGCGCGACGCGCGGAACATGCCTCGGCTCGAACCCTAGCGCCGACGAGGTTAACCGTTTCTTTGGAAACGGCTAACCCGTGCCCGATCAGCACGCAGCACTTGCGCGCTGCGACGCTTCGACGACGGCGAGTGCCGTCATGTTGACGATGCCGCGCGAGGTAACAGAAGGCGTCAGGATGTGTGCCGGCTGGGCGGTGCCGAGCAGGATCGGCCCGACATGCAGCGCGTCCATCATCGTCTTGACTGTGGTCAGCGCGATGTTTGCGGCGTCGAGATTGGGGAAGACCAGCAGGTTGGCTTCGCCCTTCAGCGTCGAGTGCGGATAGACGCGCTGGCGCAGCACTTCCGACAGCGCGGAATCGCCATGCATTTCGCCGTCGCTGGCGAGTTCCGGCGCGATGCGCTTCAGGATGGCGGCCGCGGCGCGCATCTTCTGGGCGCTTTGCGAGTCGCGGGAGCCGAAATTCGAGTGCGACAGCAAGGCCGCCTTGGGCTCGATGCCGAAACGACGGATCTCGTCGGCCGCCAGCATCGTCATCTCGGCGATCTCTTCGGCAGTCGGGTCGACGGTCACGTAGGTGTCGGTGAAGAACAGCACGCCGCGCTGCGAGATCAGCATCGACAGCGCCGACAGATCGCGATCCTTGACGCCGTCGCGGGCGCCGACGATCAGCGTGACGTTGCGCAGGTGCCGCTCAAAACGGCCTTCCAGGCCGCAGATCATGGCATCGGCATCGCCGCGCTTCAGCGCGATCGCCGCAATCACCGTGTTGTTCGTACGCACCATGGTGCGCGCCGCCTCGGGCGTGATGCCCTGGCGGCCGCCGAGGTCGATCAGGTGGTCGACATAGTGACGGTAGCGTGGATCATCCTCGGGATTGATGATGTCGAAATCGGTACCCGGCCGGATGCGCAGACCGTAGCGCTTGATGCGGACCTCGATGACATGCGGACGCCCGATCAGGATCGGCTTGGCCAGCCCTTCCTCGAGCACCACCTGGGCGGCGCGCAGCACGCGCTCGTCCTCGCCGTCGGCGTAGATGACACGCTTGGATGTTGCCTGCTTGGCGTTGGAGAAGACCGGCTTCATCACCAGGCCGGAGCGGAAGACGAAGCGGCTGAGCTTGTCGACATAGGCGTTGAAGTCGGCGATCGGGCGGGTCGCCACTCCGGTTTCGCAGGCTGCCTTGGCGACTGCGGGTGCGATCCTGAGGATCAGCCTGGGGTCGAAGGGCGAGGGGATCAGGAAGTCGGGGCCGAAGGTCGGCGTCTCGCCGGAATAGGCGCGCGCCGCGACGTCGGAAGGTTCTTCGCGGGCGAGTGCAGCAATCGCACGCACGGCGGCCATCTTCATCTCTTCATTGATGGCACGCGCGCCGCAATCGAGCGCGCCGCGGAAGATGTAGGGGAAGCACAGGACGTTGTTGACCTGGTTCGGGAAATCAGAGCGTCCGGTGCAGATCATCGCGTCGGGACGGGCGGCACGCGCCACTTCCGGCATGATCTCGGGATTGGGGTTGGCCAGCGCCAGGATCAGAGGCTTTCCGGCCATCTCGGACAGCAGCTCCGGCTTCAGCACACCGGCTGCCGACAGGCCGAGGAAGACGTCTGCGCCGCCGATGACATCAGCCAGGACGCGCGCGTTGGTGTCCTTGACGTATGGGTCCTTCCAGCGGTCCATCTCCTCGACGCGGCCCTTGTGGGCGACGCCGAAACGGTCGGTGACCCAGATGTTCTCGACCTTGGCGCCGAGCGACACCAGCAGGTTGAGGCAGGCGAGTGCCGCGGCACCTGCGCCCGAGGTGACGATCTTGACGTCCTCGATTTTCTTGCCGGCGAGTTCCAGGCCGTTGAGAACGGCGGCCGCGACGATGATCGCGGTGCCGTGCTGGTCGTCATGGAAGACCGGGATGCGCATCTTGGCCTTGAGCTGCTCCTCGACTTCGAAGCACTCTGGGGCCTTGATGTCCTCGAGGTTGATGCCGCCGAAGGTCGGTTCGAGTGCCGCGATCGTGCTCACCATCTGCCCGATCTCGGGCGCGTCGATCTCGATGTCGAAAACGTCGATGCCGGCGAATTTCTTGAACAGAACGGCCTTGCCTTCCATCACCGGCTTGGATGCCAGCGGGCCGATATTGCCGAGACCGAGCACGGCTGTGCCATTGGAAATGACGGCGACCAGATTAGCGCGGCCGGTATAGTCGGCGGCGGTCTCGGGATCATCCTTGATGGCGAGGCAAGGGGCGGCGACGCCGGGCGAATAGGCCAGCGCCAGGTCGCGCTGGTTGCCGAGCGGCTTGGTCGCCTGGATCTCGAGCTTGCCGGGAATGGGGTGCTTGTGGAAGAAGAGCGCGGCCTGATCCAGATCGGACAGTGCTTCCTTCTTCTTGTCTTCCCCAGCCATGTCCCGCTCCTTCAGAATCCAACAGCAAAGGCCGTTATTAGCACGGCCAGCACGATTTTCGAGGCTTCAACGGCCAAATGGACGTTGAATCACTTTCAAGCGCCGGAACTGCAATCATTCCAGCGACTTGCGGGTGGCGGTTGAGAGATTGATTCGGTCTTTTGTGAGGCTTGGCTGAAACAGCGCGTCCTTGCGACGCGCTGTTGGCTGCCTTTGGGATAGGTTCGTGCCGCCGAGAGCCTAGAATGAGCTCACGTAAAGCCCGCCGTCGACAGGAATGTTCTGGCCGGTCATGTAGCCTGCATGGGTCGAGCACAGGAAGGCGCAGATCTGGCCGAATTCTTCCGGCGTACCGAGGCGGCCGGCTGGTATGCCGGCGCTGAGGCGGGCGCGGCGCGCATCACCTTCCGCCGGATCCTCGATGCTGCCGGGCTCGTGCGGGCCGCGCAGGCGGTCGGTGTCGAGCTTGCCGGGCAGCATGTTGTTGATGGTGACGTTGCGGTCGGCGACAGTGCGCGCAACGCCTGCCAGGAAGGCTGTCAGGCCGGCGCGGGCGCCGGAGGACAGGTCGAGGCCGGGGATGGGCGTGTAGACCGACAACGAGGTGATGTTGACGATGCGGCCGAAGCCACGCGCCGCCATGCCGTCGATGACAGCTTTGATCAACTCGATGGGCGTGACCATGTTGTTGGTGACGCCGGCAAGGATCTTCTCGCGGTCGAGCTCTCGGAAGTCACGGTAGGGCGGACCGCCATTGTTGTTGACCAGAATGTCGGGGTCAGGGCAGGCGGCGAGCAGGGTCTTCTGGATCGCCGGATCGGAGATGTCGCCGACGATTTCGGTGACCGGCACGCCGTAGCGTTGACGAATTTCGGTTGCCGTGCGGTTCAGGATGCCGGCGTCGCGGCCGTTGAGGAACAGCTCACAGCCGGCTTCGGCCAGCGCCATCGCGCAGCCCTTGCCAAGGCCCTTGCTCGAGGCGCAGACGATTGCCTTCTTCCCGCTGATGCCGAGATCCATGATCGTTCTCCTGTCGGTGATGACCCAGCCTAGAACTGCCCGGCCAAAGCCGCAACCGTCATACGGCTGTTGCATGAATCTGGGCATAGCCACGGCAAAAGCAACGGGTCGATTGCCATGTCCGGCACGAGCACACGCAATTTTCGCACGCTGTTCATCTCAGATGTGCATCTGGGATCGAAGGGAGCGAAGGCCGATTTCCTGATCGACTTCCTGCGTCACCACGAGGCCGAGAAGATTTTCCTCGTCGGCGATATTGTCGATGGTTGGCGCCTGCGCCGGTCCTGGCATTGGCCGCAGACGCACAACGACGTCGTCCAGAAATTGCTGCGGCAGGCGCGCAAGGGCACCGAGATCACCTACATAGCCGGCAATCACGATGAGTTCGCCCGCAATTTCCAGGGCGTGCATTTCGGCGGCATCGTCGTTGCCGATCGGGCCATCCACGAGGCGGCCGACGGCAAGCGTTTCCTGGTCATCCATGGCGATCAGTTCGACGCGGTGGTGCAGAACGCCCGCTGGCTCGCCTATCTCGGCGATTTTGCCTATGACGCGGCGATGGCGATGAACCGGCTGGTGGCGCGCTTCCGCCGCACCTTCGGCATGCCATACTGGTCGTTTTCGTCCTGGGCCAAGGTCCGGGTCAAGAAGGCCGTCAACTTCATCGGCGCCTTTCAGGACGTGCTGACCGAGGAAGCGCGGCGTTCGGACGTGGACGGCGTCATCTGCGGCCACATCCACCATCCGACGATCGAGAATTTCGACGGCATCCAGTACATCAACACCGGCGACTGGGTCGAAAACTGCACGGCGGTTGCCGAGGATTTCGAAGGCAATTTTGTCATCCTGTCCTGGCCGCATGTGCTGGCGGGCAAGCTGGTCAACGAACCCTTCGTGCCGATGGTCGTCGATCAGCGCGCCGACAAGGCAGCTGCCTGAACGGAACGACATCGATGTGCTGCTCGAGATATGCCTCGCGCCCCTGGCGGGATGGACCAGGCCATGCGGCGATATCAGTGCCTCGTGCCGCCGAGGCGCTGCACAGGCGCGCGCGCCGGCTCGGCGCGCATCACTTGCCCATGGAAACACAGGCAACGCCGCGACTTGGCCGATAAGCCTATGCAAGGCTGGTCCAAGCTTTGGGGCGTTGCGCTGGTCCAGTTGGCTTTCGTGACGTGGCCGCCCATGGTAAGGGATCAGGCAAATCGGTGAGGCTTGGTTGGTTCGGGTCGCGCCCGGACACACTTACCCACCATGACATTACCGCCACTCACGCCAGAGCAGCAGGTCAAGCCACGACGCTTTGAACTGCGAATCTCCCTGCTTTTCGCAGCGCTTTTCGTGCCGATGGGCGTGCATCTGCCGTATTTTCCGCTGTGGCTCGAAGCCAAGGGGTTCGATCCCGAGCAGATCGCTATCGTGCTGTCGGCACCGATGTTCCTGCGCGTCATCACCACGCCGCTGATCGCCGCCATGGCAGATCGTGCCAAGGACCGCGCCAACGTCTTCATCTTCCTGGCGGCATCGTCCCTGCTTCTGTCGCTCGGCTATTTCCTCGAGCCGACCTACCTCATCGTTCTGGCCGTCTCGTTGGCGCTGGCCGTGGTGTGGACGCCGCACTCGCCGATAGCGGACTCCTTGGCATTGTCCGGCGTCCGCCGCTTCGGCTCGGATTATGCGGCGATGCGCATCTGGGGCTCGATCGCCTTCCTCGCCGGCAGCCTCGGGGCAGGCTTCATCCTGTCGCTGACAGGGGCTGCCGCCGTGCCGGCCATCATCTCGATCGGCCTGCTCGGCTGCTTCCTGATGTCGTTCATTGCACCGCGCCTTGGCCGACCGCGCAAGGCCTCACCGCTCTCGGCGACGGACATGCAGGCAGCGCCGAAACTGTTCAACCGCTATTTCCTGCTGATGGCCGGCGGCACCGGCGTCATCATCGGCAGCCACGGCTTTCTCTATGGCTTCGTGTCGATCTACTGGAAGTCGCTCGGCATCAACGAGACGATCGTCGGGTTGCTGTGGAGCTGGGGCGTGGCGGCCGAAATCGTCATGTTCATGTTCTTCACACGGCTGTTCGGCAACAGGTCGACGGCACTGGTGCTCGTTCTGGCGGGCGCAGGCGCTATCGTCCGCTGGGTAGCATACCCGTTGATCTGGCCGCTCGGGCTGGGTGTTCCGGGCTTCTTCGCCGTTCAGAGCCTGCACGCTGTGTCCACAGCCCTTGTGCTGATCGGCGTCCAGAAGCTGATCGCCGAGTCTGTACCGGAAGAGCGCACTGGCGCTGCCCAGGGCGTTGCCTATTTCGCCAACGGCATGTCGATGGCCATCGTGACGCTGCTGTCCGGCCCGCTCTACCAGCGTTTCGGCGTCGACGGCTTCTATTTCATGGCAGCCGTTGCTGCCTGCGCCATCGTGCTCGTTGTGCTGGCGTCCCGCTCAGCCCCAAAGTTCGGGCAGGGGCGGCGACACCATTGAACCCTCGTAGACAAGCCCCGGCGAACGGTCGCGCGCCAGGAGCAGCGGGCCGTCGAGGTCGACGAACTCGGCGCCTTGGGCGAGCAGCACCGCAGGCGCCATGGCGAGCGAAGTGCCGACCATGCAGCCGACCATCACCTGGAACCCGAGCGCGCGGGCCTGGTCGCGCAGTTCGCGTGCTGCCGTCAGCCCACCCGACTTGTCGAGCTTGATGTTGACGGCGTCGTAGCGGCCCTTGAGCTCGGCGAGATCGGCGGCGATGTGGACGCTCTCGTCGGCGCAGATCTGCACCGGATGCGCGATGCGTCCCAGAATCTCGTCGGCGCCGGCGGGCAGCGGCTGTTCGATAAGCGCGATGCCGAGCTGGGCGGCAGCGGCAAGGTTCTCGGCGATGTTGGCATCGGTCCAGCCTTCATTGGCGTCGAGGATGATGCGGCTGTCGGGGGCGGCTTCGGTGACCGCGCGGATGCGGGCGATGTCGTTGTCGCCGCCGATCTTGACCTTGAGCAACGGCCGCGCCGCGTTGGCGCGGGCCTGGGCTGCCATAGTCTCGGGTTCGCCGAGCGACAGCGTGTAGGCGGTCTCGAGCGCCAGCGGCGCAGCAATGCCGAGCCTGTCTTTGACCGGCACGCCGCTGATCTTCGCTTCCAGGTCCCAGAGCGCGCAATCGACGGCATTGCGCGCCGCGCCTGCCGACATCAGCGACAGCAGCTCGGTCCGCGAGGCACCGTCCTCAACCGCGCGGCGCACTTGCTCGATCGCTTCAGCTACGGACGCCATGGTCTCGCCGTAGCGCTTGTAGGGCACGCATTCGCCGCGCCCGAAGACGCCTGATTCGGCGATTTCGCAGGTGATGACTTCGGCTTCGGTCTTGGAACCGCGTGAGATGGTGAACGTTCCGGCGATGGGAAAACGCTCGTCAACGACCGAAAGGACACGCGGCATGAAAATCTGCTCCGTTCAACTGCTTGGCGCGGCTGCGAAAATCGACATGCCGCAGCCGACGCGTTAAGTAGGATGCCATGTTGACCATCGGCAAACGGGAAGCAAGCGGCGGGGCAGCCGACGGCCGAGATCACCGACCGCAGGTTGCTGTGGCGGAGCGCGAAGGTGTGCTCGCCTGTGTCTTTACCGGTATCTGGACCACCCGCACCGTCGCCTTTATCGACGCCGAAATGCGCAAGATCGAGGCCCGCAAAGGCTTCAAGACCCTGGCGCTCGACCTCGGCGGCATCGAGAAGATCGACACCGCCGGCGCCTGGGTCATCGACAGGCTCGTCAGCGCCAATGAGAAGAAGGGCGTCGAGATCAGGATGGAAGGCCGCAGCGAGGTGGCCAAGATCCTGCTCGGCGCCGTCGGCGAGGCCGTAAGGCGCGAAGGCGAATCTGCGCCGGCCGGCCCGCCCAACATCGTCATGCGCATGCTCGAGGCTGTCGGCCGCCGCGTCTATGAGATGCGTGACGACTTCCTGTCGTCGATGAACATCCTTGGCGCAACAATTCGCGGCGCCCAGATGAAGCTCGGCCGTGGCCATGCGGTCAATCCGACCGCCATCTTCAACCAGATCGACCGCATGGGCGTCGGCGCCATTCCCGTCGTCGTACTGATGTCGGCAATCGTCGGCGCCATCGTCGCCCAGCAGGGCGCCTACCAGCTTGCCTATTTCGGCGCCGATATCTTCGTCGTCGACCTGGTCGGTGTGCTGGTGTTGCGCGAACTCGGCGTGCTGATGACCGCGATCATGATCGCAGGCCGCTCGGGCAGCGCCATCACCGCCGAGATCGGCTCGATGAAGATGCGCGAAGAGGTCGACGCGCTGACGGTCATCGGGCTCAATCCCATCGGCGTGCTCGTGTTCCCGCGCCTCGTGGCCCTGGTCATTGCGTTGCCATGTCTGACCATCATCGCCAATTTTGCGGCGCTTGGCGGCGGCATGCTGGCGGCATGGCTCTATTCGGACATTCCGATTGCCGCCTTCATCGACCGCCTGCGCCTGGCAATCGACCTCAGCACCATCTTCGCCGGGCTGATCAAGGCGCCGTTCATGGCGCTCATCATCGGCACCATCGCTTCCGTCGAGGGCATGAAGGTCGGCGGCAGCGCTGAATCGCTTGGCCGCCACGTCACCGCGTCGGTGGTCAAGGCCATCTTCGTCGTCATCATCCTCGATGGCCTGTTTGCCATGTTCTACGCAGCGATCAACTTCTGACATGGCAAACCGGACACAGACTATCGAGGCGGAGAGCCAAAGCCAGGACGCCAGGGGCGAGGTGTTGCTGTCGGTGCGCGACCTGACGGTGGCCTTTGGCGACAAGGTCATTCTCGAGGATCTCGATCTCGACATCCGGCGCGGCGAAATTCTCGGCTTCGTCGGTGCTTCGGGGTCGGGCAAGTCGGTGCTGTTGCGCACCGTGCTTGGCCTGATCCGCAAGCGATCCGGCACGATCAAGCTGTTCGGCGTCGATCTCGAGCAGGCCAACGAGGAGGAGCGGCTCAGGATCGACATGCGGGTCGGTATGCTGTTCCAGCATGGCGCGCTGTTTTCGGCGCTGACCGTGCTGGAGAACGTCCAGGTGCCGATGCGCGAATATCTCGACCTGCCGAAAAAGCTGATGGACGAGCTCGCCATGCTCAAGATCGAGCTCGTCGGCCTGCCGCCTGACGCGGCCCGCAAGTTTCCGTCCGAGCTTTCCGGCGGCATGATCAAGCGTGCGGCACTGGCGCGTGCGCTGGCGCTCGACCCTGACATCGTCTTCCTCGACGAGCCGACGTCGGGTCTCGACCCCATCGGTGCTGCCGAGTTCGACGAACTGGTCGGCAAGATGCGCGATACGATGGGGCTCACCGTCTACATGGTCACCCACGATCTCGACAGCCTGTTTTCGGTCTGCGACCGAGTCGCGGTGCTGGGCAACAAGAAGGTGCTCGTCGAAGGCACGATCGAAGACATGCTGAAGAGCGAAGAACCGTGGGTAAGGTCGTATTTCCGCGGAAAACGCGCGCGGCAGCTTGATCTTGCCGCAAGGGCATAGAATGGAATGATGTGATGGAGACCAGGGCAAACTACGTCATTGTCGGTATCTTCACGCTGTTTGCCGTTCTGGCCGCCTTTGCGTTCGTCTACTGGACGGCGGCAATCGGTGAACGTGGCGAGACGGCAACGTTGCGTGTCCGTATTCCCGGTTCCGCATCGGGCTTGGCCAGGGGCAGCTTCGTGCTGTTCAACGGCGTCAAGGTCGGCGACGTCCGGCGCGTCTATCTCGACATTTCCAATCCCCAGGTGGCGATCGCCGACGCCGAGATCGACAAGCTGACGCCGATCACCCAGTCGACACAGGCGGATATCGGCCTCGCCGGCCTGACGGGACAGGCCAATATCGAGCTCAAGGGCGCCAACATCAAGGAGCCCAACCTGCTCGACCAGGCCGAGGCGGAGGGCAAGATCGCCGAGATCGTTGCCAATCCGTCCGCCGTGACCAATCTGCTGCAGACAGCGCAGGACATCTTCAAGCGCGCCGACACCGTGTTGACCAACCTCGAAGGCTTCACCAATGACGTCCGCGGGCCGTTGACCGAGACCGTCAGCAATGCCCAGAAATTCTCGGAGTCCTTGGCGCGCAATGCCGATGGCGTTGACAAGTTCCTGGCGAGCGTCAGTGCGCTGTCGGAGCAATTGTCTGCGGTCTCGGGCAAGCTCGATGGCACCATCGAGGCGGCGGAAGGCCTGCTCAAGTCGGTTGACCGTGACAAGGTCAAGAACATCGTTGCCAGTGTCGACACCTTCACCAAGAACCTGAGCGCTCAGAGCGACCAGCTCGACGGCATCGTCAAGGGCGTCAACACTGCGGTCGCCTCGATTAACGACTTCGCCCAGAAGACCCAGCAGACGCTGACCAAGGTTGACGGCGTGCTCGACGGCGTCGATGCGGCCAGTGTGCGCGAATCGCTCGACAACATCCGTAAGGCCAGCGAAAGCGCCAACCAGGCTGCGGCCGACGTCGCCAAGGTCACCGAAAAGTTCGGCGACCGCGCCGACGACATCGACCAGATCATTACGGACGCCAAGCAACTGGCGTCGCGCCTTAACGCTGCTTCGGTGCGCGTCGACGGCGTCATGGCCAAGGTCGACAAGCTGCTCGGTTCGGGCGAGGCGGAAGGTGTCATGTCGGACGCCAGCGCCACCTTGAAGTCGTTCAAGCAGGTGGCTGACACGCTGAATTCGCGGCTCGCCACGATCATGGACGGCCTGTCGCGCTTCTCCGGCCAGGGGCTGCGCGACGTCGATGCGCTGGTGCAGGATTCCCGGCGTTCGATCAGCCGCATAGAACAGGCCATTTCCGACCTGGAGCGCAATCCGCAACGCATCATCACCGGCGGCGAGGGCTCGGTGCGCGAGTTTGACGGCCGGGTGCGTCGTTGACATCGCCGGCATGCAATCGCATGAAGGCAAATGAGGGGTGTTCGCGCGCGGCGCGGGTGAGTCTGTTTCGGGGACAGCACGTGAAGGCTGCTAGATCAACTTTGCTGCTGAGCGCAGTCACGCTTGCGCTGTCCGGCTGCACCTCGTTGTTCGTCAGTACGCCGCCGCCGCTCGACACCTACGAACTGACTGCGCCCGCTGTCGACGGCCGCAACGGCCCGAGCCGCCGCCAGATCCTGATTGCCGAACCGTCGGCGCTCAAATCTCTCGACGGCCAGAGCATCGTCATCAAGCCATCGCCCGGGTCGATACAGTTCCTCAAGGGCGCGCAGTGGTCGGACAGGCTGCCGCGCATCGTCCAGGCACGGCTTGCCGAAACCTTCCAGCGCGCCGGCGGCTATATCGGGGTCGGCAAGCCGGGCGAGGGCCTGGCCATCGACTACCAGGTGATCGTCGAGTTGCGCAGCTTCGAGATCAAGGTCGGCGGCGGCGAACGCGCCGAGGTCGAGCTGTTCGTCAGGCTGCTCAACGACCGCAACGGTCAGGTGCGCGCGTCGCGCGTCTTCACGTCCAGTGCCCCAGTTTCCGGCAGCGGCAACGATGCCTATGCGGCGGCGCTCGACAGCGCATTCGGCCAGGCCGCGACCGAAATCGTCAAATGGACCGAGACGCTGATCTGAACAGGTCAGTAGGGCAATGAGGCAGTAGTAGATGCCCAAACTCTTCTATTCCGCTCGCCTGGATCATTGCCGCCACGTAGGGCGGCTTTCCGTTTCCATCACCCGGCTGCCTATGGACGGAGGTCTCGGCGTTTGGCGCGTGACCCTAGGCAGAACTACGCCGCAAGTCGAGGAAGCAAACAGCAAAAAGGGCAGCAGGTGGATACCTACTGCCCTATTTCCTTAATGCCGTACTGCCTTCCCGCGGCCTACTTCAGGCGGCCGGCCGCATGTGCGAGCATGGTGTAGACCTTGCCGGTGTCCGACGTCAGGTAGGTCTTGGTCATGATGCTGTCGCGGTCGTTGCGCGAGACGTCCTTCAGCAGCTTCTCGAAGTCGTCGCAATAGCGGTCGACGGCCGAGCGGAACTCGCTGTCGCCCTGATATTTGCGGCGGATCTCGTCGAAGGTCTGCTGACCTTTCAGCGTGTAGAGGCGGCGGGTGAAGACGTCGCGCTCGCCGCGGCGATAGCGGTCCCAAAGCTCGATCGAGGCGTCGTGGTCGATGGCACGCGCAATGTCGACCGACAGCGAGTTGAGCGACTCGACGACGTGCAGCGGCGAACGCTGGGCAGGCACGGCGCGTGGTTCTGCCTGGGCGGCGCCACGGGTCAGCTGCTCTTCGCGTGAAGCACCGGTCAACAGATCGCGGACCCAACCGCCCTGCTGCTGGCCGCCACGGCTGGCGGCCGGTTCACGTGCCGGCTGCTGCTGCGGGGCAGGAGCGGCCGGGCGCTCGATGTCGAGCGTGCCACGCAGGCCGGCGCCGCCGAGCGGCACCTGGGGTGCCGGCGGTTTGCGGCGCTGCTCGGGCTGAGGCGCTGGGCGACGCGGCGCCGGCTGCTGCGCAGGGCGCAGCGAGGCATCGGAGACATCGACGCCGCGGCCGGACTTGGCGACGATCGCCGACAGTTCCTTGAGCGCGTTGATCTGCTCGGAAACCGCGCGGCGGATGGCCGTCGTCGATTCCTTGGCTTCCTCAGGCATGTCGAGCACGCCCTTCTTGAGCTCGGCGCGGGTGCTTTCGAGCTCGGTCTTGATCGAGCCTGCGGTGCGGCGCATGTCCTCGGTGGCGTCGGCGAAACGCTTGGTCGCTGTCTCGACGACGTCGGAGATCGCCGCGCGGATCTTGTCCGCCGACTCCATCGTCTTGCCTTCGGCGTTCTCCAGCGTCTGGCCAACCAGGCGCTCGAACGACTGCATGACGCGCTCGAGGTCTTCCGACTTCTTGACCAGGCCGACAGCCAAGTCTTCCAGCGACGACTGGCGTTCGAGCGTGTGCTCGAGGTTGCTCTGCGCCGAGGACAAGAGGTTGGAAGCGCTCGACAGCAGGCGGCTGTGCTCGTCGAACTTGGTGGCGATGGACGCCACCTCGCGCAATGTGCTGGACGACAGGTCGGTCAGGCGATTGGTGTTCGAGTCGACCAGGCGGGCGGCGCTCGAGAAGGTCTGAGCGGCCTTTTCGGTGGTGTTGGCGAAGTTCGAGGTGCTGCTGGTCAGGCGCTCGTCGACATTGGCGAGGTTTGCCGTCGCCTGGTCGATGAGGTTGCCCAGCTGCGCGCTCGACGTCGTCATGCGGCCGATCAGGTCGGCGACGCTTTCGGCGAGCGTCGAACGTGCACCCTCGACAGCCGACAGCGTCTCGGCCGTGCGGTTGGCGAGCGCGTCGACGAGGGCTGCGTTTTCCGAACGCAGCTTTTCGGTGGCACGTGCGGTCGCTTCTTCCATCGAGCGGTGAAGCTCGCTGCCGCTTTCGGCGAAGCGGTCGACCAGCGGGCGCGCCGTCTCGTCGAGGATCTTGGCGATCTCGTTCGAGCGTTCGGTCAGCATCGCGTTGAGTTCACGCGTGTTGGTGCCAATGGTGCGTGCAGCTTCGTTGGTGCTCTGGCCGATATGCTGGCCGACGGCGGTGAAGGTCTCGGCGATGACGTTGGCACGGGCGACAAGCTGTGCCTCGGCCTGGGTGACCTGTTCGTTGAGCTTCTGGCCCATCGATTCGGCACCATAGGCGAGGCGGTTTTCGGCGCTCGACAGGTGTTCGCCGATACGGGCAGCGACGTTTTCGGCGCCGGCGGCCAGGCGCTCATCGACATTGGCGAGCGTCTCTTCGATCGCCTTGGCGCGGGCATCGAGGTCGGCCGAGGTGCGGTGGGCGCGGGCAACGACACGCTGTTCGGTTTCGTTGAAGGCGCTGGCGATCAGTGCCGCGTGCTCGCCGATGCCCGAAGTGCTCTCGGTGACGCGGGCGGCAAGCTGGCGACCTGCCTCGTCGAAGGCCTGGCCGATTTCCGACGCGCGGCCGAGCAGGGCCTCGGACGTCTGGTTGACGCGTGCTGCGATGCGGCCGTCGGCTTCGTCGAAGGCGCGGCTGATTTCGGCAGCGCGGCCAAGCAGCGTCTCCGCGGTGCTGTCGACGCGTGCTGCGATACGGCCGTCGGCCTCTTCGAAGGTACGGCCGATTTCTGCGGCGCGGCCGGCAAGCGTGTCGGCGGTCTGGGCCGCACGCGCCGCGAGCCTTTCGTCGGCCTCCTCGAAGTTGCGCACGATTTCGCCGGCACGGCTGCCGAGCGTCGCCGAGCTGTCGGCGACGCGGGCGGCGATACGTTCGTCGGCTGCATCGAAGATGCGGCTGAGTTCGCCGGCGCGGCTGCCCAGCGAATCCGCGCCTTCGGCGATGCGGGCGGCGAGCTTCTCGTCGGCAGTGTCGAAGATGCGGCCGAGCTCGGAGGCGCGGGCGGCAAGCGCGTCAGCGGATTCGCCGATGCGCATGCCAAGGCGTTCGTCCGCGGTGTCGAAGTTGCGCAGGATGTCGCCGGCACGAGCCGACAGGGCATCCGCGGTTTCGATGGCGCGGGCGATCAGCGAGCGGTCGGCTGCGTCGAAGGTGCTGGCGATCTCGCCTGCCTTGGCCGACAGCGTGTCGGCAGTCTCTTCGGCACGCGCCAGCAGCGCGTTCGACGTTTCGTCGGCGCGGGCGGCAAGGCGACGGTCGGCGTCGTCGAAGGCACGGGCGATGTCTTCGGCCCGCGCGAGCAGGGCGCTCGATGTCTGCTCGGCACGCTCGGCAATGACGCGGTCGGCGTCGCTGAAGGCCTTGCCTGCCTCTTCGTTGAGAGCTGCGGTCACTTCCATGACCTTTTCGCGCAGGGCGCCGGCAACGAAGACGGCGCTCTTTTCGAGCACGCCGCGGACATTGTCGACACCCAGCGACAGGGCGCGTTCCATGGTGGAGGTGCGCTCTTCGATGACGCCGGTCTGGCGGCGGAAGCTCTCTTCGATCTTCTCGATATCGCCGGCAATCGCGTCGGAGATGTCGACGCGGCGGGCGGCGATCTGGTCGATGTGGCCCGATATGGCCAGGTCGATGTCACGGCGGGCTTCGCCGAGCTTGCCGAGATCCTCGTCCAGAGCGCGAGCCATGGTGTCGCGGCCTTCGGCCAACTTGCCGACATGGCCGGCGACGAGGCTGTCGATGGTGGCGCGGCTGTCGTTCAGCATGGCCAGGTCTGCTTCGAGGGCCTTGGTCAGGGTGTCGCGACCGGCGGCTAGCTTGTCGACCTGGCCCAGCATCATGCCGTCGATCTTGGCAAGGTCCGCTTCAAGCGCGCGGCGCAGGATGTCGCGGCCTTCGGCCAGCTTCTCGACCTGTCCGGCAACGAGGCCGTCAATGCCGGAGCGGCTTTCGGCAAGCTTCGCGAGGTCGTCTTCGAGCGCCATGGACAAGGTGCTGCGTTCGGCAACCAGGCGCTCGGCATGGCTGGAAACGAGGCTCTTGACGCTGTCGAGATCGGCTTCGAGCGAGCGGGTGAGCATCGCCCGGTCCTCGGCGAGCTTTTCCGACTGGGAAGCGACGGTGTTGCGGATGGCGTTGAGATCGGCTTCGAGAGCCCGCTTGAGGATGTCGCGGCCTTCGGCCAGCTTCTCGACCTGTCCGGCAACGAGGCCGTCAATGCCCGAGCGGCTTTCAGCCAGCTTGGCGAGATCGTCTTCAAGTGCCTTGGACAGGGTGCCGCGCTCGGCGGCCAGCCGTTCGGCGTGGCTCGACACCAGGCCCTTGACGTTGTCGAGGTCGGCCTCGAGCGAACGGGACAGCATGGCGCGGTCCTCGGCGAGCTTTTCCGACTGCGAGGTGATGGTGCTGTGGATCGCGTTGAGATCGGATTCGAGGGCGCGCTTGAGGATGTCGCGGCCTTCGGCCAGCTTCTCGACCTGGCCGGCGACAAGACCGTCGATGCCTGAGCGGCTTTCGGCCAGCTTGGCGAGGTCGTCTTCCAGTGCCTTGGACAGGGTGCTGCGCTCGGTAACCAGGCGCTCGGCGTGGCTCGACACCAGGCCTCTGACGTTGTCGAGGTCGGTTTCCAGCGAACGGGCCAGCAGCGCACGGTCTTCGGCGAGCTTCTGCGATTGCGAGGTGATCGTGTTGTGGATGGCGTTGAGGTCGGTTTCGAGGGCGCGCTTGAGGATGTCGCGGCCTTCGGCCAGCTTCTCGACCTGGCCGGCGACGAGGCCGTCGATGCCAGCGCGGCTGTCGGCCAGTTTGGCGAGATCGGTTTCCAGCGTCTTGGAGAGCAGGGTGCGCTCGTCGGCAAGCTTCTCGGCATGGCCTTCGATCAGGCCGTGGACGTTGGCGATGTCGGCTTCCAGGCTGCGCGACAGTTCGGCGCGGTCGGCCACGATCTTGGAGGAGTGGCCGTCGACCAGCGCCTTGATGCCGGCGAGGTCGGTTTCGAGCGCATTGGCCAGGATGGCGCGGCCTTCGGCGATCTTCTCGACCTGACCGGCGACGAGACCGTCAATGCTCGTGCGGCTGTCGGCGAGCTTGCCGAGATCGGCTTCGAGCGCACGCGACAGGATGTTGCGGCCCTCGGCCAGCTTGCCGACGTGGCCAGCAACCATTTCATCAATGTTCGTGCGGGCTTGGACAAGTTTCTCGGAGTCTTCGACGAGTGCCTGGGCAAGCTGTTCGCGGCCCTGGGCGAGCTGCCTGAACTGGCTGCTGAGCGTGTCGTCGATGGCTTGGCGCGACTGCTCCAGCTTGCGCATGTCGTCGTCGAGGGCGCGTGTGATCAGGCTGCGGCCTTCGGCGAGCTTCTGCACTTGGAAGCCGACGGCGGCCTCGATGCTGGCGCGGCCCTCAGCAAACTTGCTGAGGTCGTCGCGCAGCGCTGCGGCCATACGGTCGCGTGCCTCGGAGAGCTTGGTGGTGTGGTCTTCCACGGCCTGCTCGATGCCTACGCGGGCCTCGGACAGGCGCTGGATGTCGCCGTCGAAGGCACGCGACACCTGATGGCGGGCGGCTTCCATGCGGCCGGCGAAGTCGCTGGCGCGGGCTTCGAGCATGGTCGAGGTCGAGGTGATGATGTCGGCGAGGTCGGTGCCGATCTGGGTCTTGCCCTGGTCGATCATCGCCGACAGCGAGTCGCGGCCCTGGACGAAGGTGGTGGCGATTTCGCGCGCACGCTCGACCAGCGTCTCGTTGATCTGGCGGGCGCGGGCTTCGAGAGCCGCATTGAGCTTGGCGGTGCCGGTGTCGAGCGCTTCGGCGCGGGTCTGGAATTCGCCGATCAGCGCCTGGCCGCGCTCGGCCAGTGTGCGCTCGATGCCGTGCAGGCTCGCCTCGAACTCGGAGTTGATCGTCTTGGCAGCGCCGCCGAGCAGCGAAACCATGCCTGAGGTGCGGTTGTCGAGAAGGTCGGTCAGTGAGCGGGTCACCTCGTCGGTGCTCTGCGTCAGCTTGGCGATGCGGGTGTCGAGCAGGCTGGCGAAGGCTTCGCCTGAAGTCGACAGGCGGTCGCTGAGCGAATCCATGCGGTTGTCGATCGCCTCGAACAGGCCCATGCCGCCTTCGTTGATGCGGTCGATGAGCGTGTCACCGGAATTGGTGATCGTCATCGACAGCTTGGTCGAGGCGTTCAGGATGCTGTCGCGGATGATGTCGCTGGCCGAGCCGAGCTCGTCGCGCAGCGTCTCATGGGCGCCCGAGATAGAGGCGCGGACGCGTTCGGCGTGGGAGACGACAGCCTCGCGCTCGCTGCCGAGGCCGTCGACGAGCGAGCGGATGCGGGCGGCGTTTTCCGAATAGGAACGCTCGATCTGGTTGACTTCCGTGTGGACGAGCGTTTCGAGCTCGACGGCGCGCGCCAGCGTGCGCTCGATGCCTTCGCCCATGGCAGCCACTTCGCGTCGCACGGCCTGACCGACCATCATGACACGGTCCTGCGCCATGTTTTCGGGCTCGGCGAGGCGGAAGGCGACTTCGGTCATCGACTGCGCGGCAATGCGCATTTCCTGGGCGCGGCGGATCATCGCGGCAAAAGCCCAGAACAGCGCGATCGGCACGATGGTGGCGACGAGCAGCATCAGCAGGCCCGGGCGCGCCAGCGCGTCGTCGAACGAGCGGATGGTCCAGATGCTCGGGGTGACGATGCGGTCGGCCAGCGCGACGGCGCCGGCAACCCAGGCAACCGAAACAAGGCCGACCATCCAATAGATGGTGCTGGACGCCCGGCGGTTGAGGCTATGCAGCAGCGACTTGTAGTCCTTGGCGCGATCGTCGTTTGCGGGCTTGAAGCCTTCCGGCTGCAGCGGGCGGGTTTCGACGGGGCGCAACTGGGTCGGCGGCTCGGCCGCGCGTGCTACGGGGGCGGGCTCGGCCGTCGGCGCAGCAGCCTTCTGCTTGCGGCCTTCGCGTGCCAATTCTTCAGCTGCCTGCGAAATCTGTGCTTCGAGATCGTCCATCGACGCGGCCATGTCGAGGCCGCCTTCGTCGCCGCTCAGGTCGAGGTCGAGCGCCTGCTCGAGCTCCTTGGCTACGTCGAGATCGAGGTTCTTTGTCGGAGTGGATTTCTTCGCCATGCCTTCGCTACCCTGTACTAAAGACGCGGATTTGCTGGACTTTTTGTCCTATTTTTGTCCGCGGCCGAGGCTCAATATGGACCGCCCGTATCGTAGTGACACAATCGGGTAAAGAAAACATGCATTCGCCCCGATACGTAAAAGTTTAAATATAAGGTTAACACTGCAGTGATTGTTGGCCCCAATCCCTTGGGGTTCCGGGCTTTGTCAGGTTAACGGGTTATCCACATGGACGCCCTAGCTTACCAACCCAAGGGCGAGTGGCGGGGCACGGGTTGAATGGTAACGCGCGAGACGGCTTCGATGGCTTTTGGCATGCCGGGAGGCGAATCCTCGGCATCCGTTCATGGCCGTCCGATCGACCTCGAGCATCTTTCCCGGCAGACGATCGGCGACCGCGATGTCGAGCGCGAGGTGCTCGACATGTTCGTTCACCAGGCGCTGTCGGTTCGCGATGCGATCGTCAAAGCCGACCTCGCCGAGCGGCTGATGCTGTGCCACGCCCTGAAAGGTTCGGCGCGTGGCGTCGGCGCATTCCCTATTGCCGATTGCGTCGCTGCCATTGAAATGGACCCTGACAATGCCGGACTGATCAGCCGACTTACTTGCCTGATCGACGAGGCGCGCGACTTCATCGCCTCGTTCGGCCGCTGACACGCCGCCGCCTTTGCAGGGGCGTGCAAAGGCCGCAGTAACATTTGTGGACCAGTCAGTGTAATTCCGACAGCCGGCGGCGCTATCGCACGGCAGTTGACACACACGGCGGAGTGATTATCTGCCGTGTGACCTATTTCGGGAACGAGCATGACCAAGCTGACTTACATCGCCCATGATGGCACGCGTTTCGAAGTCGAGGCCGAGAACGGCTCGACCGTGATGGAAAATGCGATCCGCAATGCCGTGCCGGGCATCGAGGCGGAATGTGGCGGCGCTTGCGCCTGTGCCACCTGCCATGTCTATGTCGATGACGCATGGACGGCGATCGTCGGCGAGCCCGAGGCAATGGAAGAAGACATGCTCGACTTCGCCTACGAGGTCCGGCCGTCGTCGCGCCTTTCCTGCCAGATCAAGGTTCGCGACGAACTCGACGGCCTGGTTGTCTCCATTCCCGAGCGCCAGGGCTGACGTTCCCAACTTGGCCTTGCTTGGCATGACAGCTGTTGTCATGCACATTCTCGAAATGCGTGCGTCAGCGGCGAGGTGGCCTTGAGCGACATCACCACAACCGACGTCCTGATCATCGGAGCCGGGCCGATCGGCCTGTTTGCGGTGTTCGAGCTCGGTCTCTTCGACATGCGCTGCCACCTTATCGACATTCTCGACCGCCCCGGCGGGCAATGCGCCGAGCTTTATCCGGAAAAGCCGATCTACGACATTCCCGGCTATCCGGTGATCGGCGCCCAGGAGTTGGTCGACAAGCTTCTGGAACAGATCGCGCCATTCAAGCCCGGTTTCACCTTCAACCGGATGGTGACTGCGCTGGAGCGGCTCGAGCATGGCAGCTTCCGCGTCACGACCGACGAGAATGAGGTCTTCGACGCCAAGGTCGTGGTGATTGCCGCCGGCGGCGGCTCGTTCCAGCCCAAGCGCCCGCCGATCCCTGGCATCGAGGCTTATGAGCAGGCCAGCGTCCGCTATGCGGTTCGGCGCATCGAGGATTTCCGCGATCAGGAGGTGGTCGTCGTTGGCGGCGGGGATTCCGCGCTCGACTGGACGCTCAACCTGCAGCCGGTGGCCAGACGCGTCACGCTGGTCCATCGGCGTCCGGAATTCCGTGCCGCGCCCGACAATGTCGGCAAGATGCATGCGCTGCGCGATGCGGGCGCCATCGACCTTGTGATCGGCCAGGTTTCAGGCCTGTCAGGCGAGGACGGCATTTTGCGCTCCGTCACCGTCAAGGGAGCGGATGCCGATACCGAGGTTGCCTGCACGCGGCTGCTGCCGTTCTTCGGCCTGACCATGAAGTTGGGGCCGGTGGCAGAATGGGGCCTCCATCTTCACGAGAACCAGATCCTGGTCGACACCGAAAAATTCGAAACGTCGGAGCCGGGAATCTTCGCCATCGGCGACATCAACTGGTACCCGGGCAAGCTCAAGCTGATCCTGTCGGGCTTTCATGAAGCCGCGCTGATGACGCAGGCTGCCAAACACATCATCAGCCCCAAGGAACGCGTCGTGTTTCAATACACGACGTCGTCGACGAGCCTGCACAAGAAGCTCGGCGTTCCTGACTGATTTTGCAGAGGCCTGGCCCTCAGTTCTTGAGCTTGCCGGCGTCGATGCGCTCCAGCCGGTAGCGCAGCAGCCTGACGATCCGGCTTTCGAAATTGATGCCTTCGATGCGGTCGAATTCCTCCTGTGCCCGGTCATGAGCATTGAGGATGCGGTTGCTCGTCGCCTTTGCCTTGGTGGCGGCGATGTCGCAGCTCTTCTGCTTGCCGATCGCCCTCAGCGCCTGTTCCAGTTCACGGGCGTGGTTCTTGGCAATGACGACGTGGCTTTCCTCGTGGCGCTTGATGTCGGAAGACAGCGTGTTCCAGATCAGCTTGACGTCCTGGGCTGCCTTGCCGTTCTGGCGCCAGCGCGGCAGGATCACCTTGGCCTTGACGGTGACCTGGGCCGAGACGATGGCGCAGCCGCCCTTGACCTCGGCGTAGCCGATGCGGCTGGTGAATTCCATCTGGGTTGCGCCCGGGTGCCTGCCGCCGGTGCTCTTGACCTCGGGCCCGCGCGTCATCAGCTGCTGCTCGATCTCGTCGAGCGTTTTGCCGGTGATGGTGAAATAGCTGTAGGATTTGGACACAGTTGCCGCCTGAACGGGTAGGCAAATGCCTCCAGCGAGTAGGGCGGCCAGGAAGAGTTGCTTCATTAGTTGCCTCTTGGCCTACCTTGCGTTAGGGGCGATGGCGGCGCAACGGAAATCGGATCGTGCCGCTGATGTGACCGTGCAGCGAGTTGAAGCTGCAAGCGTTGATATTTCGTGACGTGGTCTGTGCTCTGGAATTGTTTTGTGGCGACGGCATGACCGGCAAACGATGGCAACTGGCGCATGGGCGCCAACTCGACCTCGGCGACAGGGCGCTTGTGATGGGCATCCTCAACGTCACGCCCGACAGTTTTTCCGACGGCGGCGCGTTCGATGCGCCCGAGCGCGCGCTCGAACAGGCGCGCCGCATGGTCGCCGAAGGGGCCGTGATCATCGATGTCGGCGGTGAATCCACCCGCCCGGGCGCAGCACCTGTTTCTTCAGCCGAAGAGCAGGATCGCGTGCTGCCGATCATCGCCGCACTCGCCCGATCTGGCGATACACTGATCTCCGTCGACACCTACCGCGAGGAGACAGCGCGGCTCGCCGTTGCCGCCGGCGCGCACATCGTCAACGATGTCTGGGGCGCCCAGCGCGAGCCAGGTATTGCCCGGGTCGCAGCCGACACCGGGGCAGGGCTGGTGCTCATGCATACCGGACGCGAGCGCGACAAGCTGCCCGACGTGATCGACGACCAGTTGCTGTTCCTGCGCCGTTCGCTGGAGATCGCCCGGGAGGCCGGTGTCCAGGACGCTCAGATCGTGCTCGATCCGGGCTTCGGCTTCGCCAAGGATGCGGACGAAAATCTCGACCTGATGGCGCGTTTTTCGGAGCTGAAAGGGCTCGGTTATCCGCTGCTCGCCGGCACCTCGCGCAAGCGCTTCGTCGGCCATGTTACCGGGCGCGAAGCAGCCGACCGTGACGCGGGGACGGCGGCGACGAGCGTCATACTCCGCCTGCAGGGCGCGGATATATTTCGCGTCCATGATGTCGCAATCAACGTGGACGCGCTGGCATTCGCAGATGCTATGCTGGCGCGACAGACCAACCTGCCGGGACGCTGACCCAGATGTACCTTATCCGTATGAAAAACTGCGCCTTCTTCGCCCGGCACGGCCTGTTCGACGAAGAAGAGGCACTTGGCCAGCGCTTCTATGTCGATGCCGAGCTGACGGTCGATCCGTCGCGTCCGCTGGAGGACGATTCGATGGACAGCACCGTTGACTACGGCGTTGCCTTCCAGGTCATCGAAAAGATCATTACCGGCCAGCGGCGCTTCCTGATCGAGGCGCTGGCGCAGGAGTGCGGTCGCGCGCTCGCAGCGCGTTTCCCGCAGATCAAGCGGGCCGAAATTACGGTCCGCAAGCCGAATGCGCCCGTGCCCGGCGTCCTCGATTACGTAGAGGTGACCGTTGTCTGGCCAGGTTGAGGAGCGCGGCTTTCTCAGCCTCGGCGGCAACCTGGGCGACCCAGCGAAGTCGATGGCGTCGGCGCTTCACATGCTCGACAGTTCCGGCGGCACGCGCGTTGTGGAAGTCTCGTCTCTGCACCGCACGCCGCCTTGGGGCAAGGTCGATCAGCCCGATTTCCTGAACGTCACCGCCGAAGTCGCTACCACGCTCGCGCCGCTCGAACTGCTGAAGCTCTGCCTCGAGCTCGAGCGGCGGCTGAAGCGCGTGCGCATCGAGCGCTGGGGCCCGCGCCTCATCGACATCGACGTGCTCCTGCTGGGCAACAGCAATGTCAGCGATGTCGGACTTGAGATACCGCATCCGCGCATGCTCGACCGTGCGTTCGTCATGGTCCCGCTGGCTGAAATCGCGCCGAATCTCATGCTGGCAGGCAAGTCGGCGGCCGAATGGGCCGCCAGGCTCGACAGCGAAGGCATCGAGAGGCTCGACACCGGCCGCAACTGGTGGCGCAATCTCGGCGAATAGTCAGTGAGACTAGAGACCCAAGGCCGTGGCGATCTTCGGCGCGGCCTGGGACCAATCGTCCTCGATGACGATTCCGTCCGGCAGCGGCGGCAGAAATGCACGCATTTCACGATAGGACATCAGGTTGAACAGATGCGCGTCGGCGACGGCGTCGCGCACCGAGACCAGATTGTGCGGAATGTCGTCGACGAAGGCGACCCTGCGGCTGGTTTCGCCCCGCAACAGCCGCAGCGCGGGGCCCTTGGCCCTTTCAGTGGTCAGAAGCGGGTAGGGGAAACCCAACGCATCGAGATGCCGGCGCCTGATGTCGCGGTGGCGATGCGGCATCGCGGTCAACAGTACCACTTCCGCGCCTGCCGCGAGCCCCGCCACCGCATCGGCAGCGCCAAGTGCCGCCGTCTGCCATTCGCTCTGGGCATGAAAGAAACCGTCGAGCTGCGCCGACACCGCTTCCTGGTCCAGCGGGATCTGTGTCTTCACGTTGATGATGTTGCCGGTCAGCTTGAACGACCTGGCCGAGAAGGCCAGCCCCTGCGCATCGAGGAAGCGCATGAAGGGCACCATGAATTCGAGCAGCACCTCGTCGACGTCGAGCACCAGCAGCGGCCTGGTGTCGCGGGCCAGTTCGGCGATCTGCCGTGCTGTTTCGGGATCTTCGCTCATGCGGAACGCTCGTGATCGTCATTGCCAAGGGGAAGGGCACGCAGGGCGCTGCCTATTTCGCCCGGCGCGATGCCCACTTCCTGCGAGAAGCGCAGCAGCGTCGGCTCATGGGCGAGAATGAAGTTCAGGACGCCGGCCAGGAAGCCGGGCTCCTGCGCAGCTCGGCGGATCTGGTGCGCCTCGATGCCTGATATGGCCAGGAAGCGCGGCAGGAGTTCCGCGTCGGAGGCGACGAAGCCAAGTGCCTGGACTGCCAGCGCTTCGGCGCTTTCCTGCGATTGTTGGTTCTTCTGCATCTGGTGTTCGCCCCGATCGACCTCTGTCGGGAGTAACCGCAAGCAGCCATCGCGGCAACCGCTAAAGCGGTCGCGCAACCATCCGTGATTTGGCTTCGGTGTTTTACGTTTCGTAATGTTCTTGAGTTACGGTCGGATTCGGGGTTGGTGTGCGCATCCGGCGCGCAACAGGATTGCCGCGGGCCTGTGGCGAGCAATCGGGACGGAATTTCTATGGTCAAGAAGGTGATGATCGTCGAGGACAACGAGCTCAATATGAAGCTCTTTCGCGACCTCATCGAGGCAAGCGGCTACGAGACCGTGCGCACGCGCAACGGGCTCGAAGCGCTCGATCTTGCACGGAAGCATCGGCCGGACCTCATCCTGATGGATATCCAATTGCCCGAGGTCTCGGGCCTCGAGGTCACCAAATGGCTGAAGGAGGATGACGACCTCCACACCATCCCCGTCATTGCCGTCACCGCATTCGCCATGAAGGGCGACGAGGAGCGGATCAGGCAGGGCGGTTGCGAAGCCTACATTTCCAAGCCGATCTCGGTGCCGCGCTTTATCGAGACGATCAAATCCTATCTGGGCGATGCCTGATGTGCTCGCCGGCTCGCTCGAGGGACTAGCATGACAGCGCGCATCCTCGTCGTTGACGACATACCGGCCAATGTGAAGCTGCTCGAAGTCCGGCTTCTCGCCGAGTATTTCGAGGTGCTGACCGCCTTCAATGGACCTGATGCCATCGCCGCCTGCGAGGACGGCAAGGTCGATGTCGTGCTGCTCGACGTGATGATGCCCGGCATGGACGGTTTCGAGGTATGCCGCCGCCTGAAGGCCGATCCGGCGACCGCCCACATTCCCGTCGTCATGGTCACTGCGCTCGACCATGTCACCGACCGCGTGCGCGGCCTTGACGTCGGCGCCGACGATTTCCTGACCAAGCCTGTCAACGACCTGCAACTGATCACCCGCGTCAAGAGTCTCGTCCGTCTCAAGGTGCTGACCGACGAGCTCAGGCTGCGCGCCTCGACCACCCACAGCATCGGCATGGACGAGCTTCTGGCCCGATCCGACCTGGTCCGGGGGGAACTGCCGAAGGTCCTGCTCATCGATGAGCAAACGTCTTCCGCTGCTCATATCTGCGCGCTGCTGGATGGCGCCGCCGACGTGCAGTTGGCTGCCGATCCGCAGTCGGGGCTCTTCAACGCGGCCGAAGGTGCCTATGAGTGCATCATCGTGTCGTCAGGGTTTTCCGCGTTCGATCCGCTCAGACTGTGCTCGCAGCTCAGGTCGCTCGACCGCACGCGCTCGCTGCCGATCGTACTGCTGGTCAACAAGGAAGAGGACGACCTTACCGTTCGCGGACTCGAACTCGGCATCAACGACTATCTCGTGCGGCCGCTGGACAGGCAGGAGCTGATCGCGCGCCTGCGCACCCAGGTGCGGCGCAAGCGCTACAATGACGAGCTCAGGCAAAGCGTCAGCCAGACCATTGAGATGGCGGTGACGGATGGCCTGACCGGTCTGCATAACCGCCGCTACCTCGACAGCCACCTGCCGCGGCTGGTCGAACGTGCGGCTGCCCGTCGTCGACCGCTGTCGCTGATGATCACGGACCTCGACCGCTTCAAGCGCATCAACGACACGTTCGGCCATGACGGCGGCGACGAGGTCCTGCGTGAATTTGCACGGCGCGTGAAGAAGAGCGTGCGCGGCATTGATCTCGCTTGCCGATTCGGCGGCGAGGAATTCGTCATCGTGATGCCGGATACCGAAGGCGCGCTGGCCGAGATCGTTGCCGAACGCATCCGCTCCGAAATCGCCAGGACGCCGTTCAAGGTCGGCGGAACCGAGCAGGGCGTGTCGGTGACGGTCAGCGTCGGCGTCTCGGCGCTGGTCATGGAAGGTGACACGGTTGCCGGGCTGATGAAGCGCGCGGATCTGGCGCTTTACGACGCCAAGACACGTGGTCGCAATCGCGTGGTGGCGAGAGCGGCCTGAGCCGCAGTACGGCTTCACGGTCAAGCGCGTTAAGCTCAATCGTTTACCTTAACCCGAGCGATTCGCGAGCCGTGGTTAAGAAAGTGTTGATTTTCAAGCGATCTTGCGCGACTGTGAGATCGAGAAGAAGGACGGGCGCCGGCACGAGGAGCACAGGCCGGATGCCCTATCGATACCCCATGATGCTCAGGTCCGCCGCATCTCCTGGGTCCGTGGGGTCGGCCGGCCGGCACTGGCACATAGTGGCCTCCTCGTACCGCTGCCAGACGCCGACCGGCCCCCTATCTCGAAATCATCCCGTTTTGACTGAGTATGGGGCAGGCGGCTTTCCGTGTGTCCTTCGATGCGTTGGCGCAAGCCGCCGTGCGGTAGACAGTCCTGAAAACGAAAACGCCACCCGATGGGCGGCGTTTTGGAATTCCTGGAGGCAACAAGATTACTTGATCTTGGTTTCCTTGAATTCGACGTGCTTCTTCGCAACCGGGTCGTACTTGCGGAACGACAGCTTTTCCGTCTTCGTGCGGCTGTTCTTGCTCGTCACGTAGAAGAAACCGGTGTCGGCGGTCGACAGAAGCTTGATCTTGATGTTTGCAGCCTTGGCCATGATTCTCGTCCGTTAATCGTCTGGAGTTGCACCCGCCTCAGGACGGGAAAACAACCCGGACGCGGAAAACCTGCGGGACACATAAAGAACGCGCCCGGAAAGTCAAGCCTTGGAGCGCTATCGGCTCGCTTTCGCGGCAATTCGGCCCAGTCCGATGGCGATGTAGCCGCCGAAGAACACCGCCAGCGCCCAGCCGAATCCGTTCGGGCCGAAGACGTCCATGAAGATGCCGATCACCTGCGGTCCAAGGATCATGCCGAGGCCGTAGCAGAAGATGAAGGCTGCGTTGGCCGAGGCCAAGTCGCGGCCTGATAGCTGTGCGCCGAGATGCGCGAGGCCGACGGTGTAGAGTGCCGCCACCACGCCGCCCCAGACAAACAGCATGCCCGCCATCAGGTGCCAGTTGATGGTCAACAACGGCATCGCCAGCGTTCCGCCCAGACCGACGAGGGCGCAGATGAGCAGCAGGATGCGGCGATCGCCGATGCGGTCGCTCAGCATGCCGATCGGAATCTGCAGCAGGAAATTGCCGAGCCCGATCATGGTCAGCAGCATCGCTGCCTCGCCCTCGCTGTAGCCGATGCGCTGGCCGTAGATCGGGAAGAGGGCGAAGCCGCCTGTTTCCACCGCACCGAAGACGAGAACGGCGGCGGTCGCTGTCGGCACGATCCAGATGTAGCGGAAGAAGCCACCCTTGCCGCCTTCGGAGACGATCCTGGGGCTTTCGCTGCGCGCCAGCAAGACGGGGATCGCGGCGATCATGACGAAGGCGAAGGTCAGGCCGAACGGCAGGAAGCCGCTGCTGCCGATCTGCGAGAACAGCCATGGGCCGGCGGCGAAGCCGAGCGAAAGCACGGTGGCATAGATGCCGAGCACCAGGCCGCGCCGATGTGGCGGAGCACAGGTGCTGATCCAGAATTCCGACAGGATGAACAGCACTGTCAGCGCGAAATGCAGCACGGCCCGCAACGGAAACCACATCCAGAAGGACTGGGCGAAATAGAAGCCGACGAAGGCCACGGCGCCGGCGAGAATCATCGCCAGCATCGTCCAGACGACGCCGAAGCGCATGGCGATCGGCGTCGCCAGCGGGGCGGCGGCAATCGAGGCGATGCCGGCGACTGCCGTGTTGAGGCCGATCATCGAGGAGGAATAGCCGCGCGATTCGAGAATCACGCTCAACAGCGGTATGCCCAGCCCAATGGCGATGCCGACGACGCTGATCGAGGCAATGGCCGCTGAAATCGCGCGCCAGTGCACGCGTTCGACGTTTTCAGCCTCCTGAACGGTATCGGTCATGCAAAGCCCTACAGGATGTCGCGGCGGAAGTGTTGGGCGAGCATGCGGTAGAATGGCACCTCGCCACCCGGCTGGAGTCCGGGATCGACAGCTAGCCGCTGCCTCAGGTCGCCAAGCACCGACTGGGTGATCGCCGGAATGTCGGCCTGCATGGCATCTGCCAAGGGCAACCAGATCAGTTCCTCGAGCTCGTTTGTCGGTCCGCCCTGAGGCAACTCGACCGCGACGTCGCTGCGCCAGGCGGAGAGGAAGCGTGTGTCGAAACGCCTGACCCGGCCGGGAGGGGTCACCGCGCGCGCGATGAAGCGCAGGCAGCCGAGCGCAGGCGCGACGCCATGCTCGGCAAAGCCTTGCCAGTCGGCCTTGGTGGTCGAGAACGGGCCGCGCCGGCCGATCAGAAGCCCTGCTTCTTCGTAGGTTTCGCGAACGGCCGAAAGCGCAATCGCCCGGGCGCGCGCGACGCTGACCCGGCCGGTGCCGGCGCGCAGCTTGTCCTGCTCGTCGGGATGGAGCTCTTCGGCCACCTTGATGCGGCTGTCTGTCGGGTCGGTGCGGCCACCGGGAAAGACGAACTTTCCGGGCATGAAGGCATGCTTCATGTGGCGCCGGCCCATCAGCACCAGCACGTCGTCGCCCTTGCGGTCGAGCAGGATCAACGTCGCCGCGTCGCGCGGACGCAAGGGGGCTGGTCCTTTGGCCATTTCCCTGGCTTCGAGCCTGTCGAGGTCTGCTTTGCTAATGCCATCCATCGCGGCTGTCCTAACGGAATGTCGGGTTGGACGGAAGCACTTGCTTGCTCTTGGGCATTGCGCCAGCGCGGGTTCAAGCCTCGGGATGCGTTTCGATCACGTCTTCTTCGCCGCCGAAGCCGTGCATGTAGAGCGCCCATTGCATGCCGACCACGGCGCTCTTCATCGGGCGCAGCAGCGCGAGCGCGGAAACGATGGTCAGCGGTACCCAGATCAGCAGATGCTGCCATAGGGCCAGCTTGCTGGTCGCCTCGACGCCCATGAAGGCGCCGACGACGATGTGGCCGACGATGACAACCACGAGATAGGCGGGCAGGTCGTCGGCGCGATGATGGAAAATCTCCTCGTGGCAGACTTCGCATCTGTCGACAGTCTTGACGAACGACGCAAACAGCCGGCCCTGGCCGCAGTTCGGGCACTTGCAGAGCAGGCCCCGCTTGATCGCTTGCCAGACCGGCCGAGGTTCACGCGCCTTGTGGTGGTTGCCGCCGAATACCTGCTCTTCCATCGTCATCTCCTGCCGCGAGGTCCTCGCCGTGGCTGGGAGGCGCGGGCACGCGTTCGTTGCCCCTTGGTCTTGTGGAAGGACCGCTTGGAACCGGGCAGGGGCTTCGGTTCGGTCAGCATCTCGAAGCGCATGGCACCCGCCAGCGGCGCGATCTCGACCAGCTTGACCTCGACGCGATCGGCGAGCTGATAGCCCTTGCCGGAGCGTTCGCCGAACAGGGCGCGGGCTGCTTCGTCGAAATGGTAATAGTCGTCACCTAGCGATGACACCGGGATGAAACCATCCGCGCCATATTGCGGCAATTGGACAAATAGTCCCGCCTTGACGACGCCGGAAATGCGCGCCTCGAATGTCTCGTCGACGCGCTCGGCCAGGAAACCCGCGACCAGCCTGTCGACGGTCTCGCGCTCTGCCGCCATGGCGCGGCGTTCCGTCTGCGAGATCAGCCCGGCGGTCTCTTCCAGCCGCGCTTCCTCCTGGGGCGTCAGGCCGCCGGCACCGAGGCCGAGCGACCCAATCAGCGCGCGATGCACGATGAGGTCGGCATAACGGCGGATCGGCGAGGTGAAATGCGCGTAGCGGCGCAAATTGAGGCCGAAGTGACCGATATTGTCGGGATTGTATTCGGCCTGGCTCTGCGAACGCAGCACCACCTCGTTGACGAGCTGCTCATTGTCGCCGCCGCGCACCTGCTCGAGGATGCCGTTGAACTGGCTTGGACGCATCGCGGCCCCACGCGCCAGCGACAGGCCGATCGTCTGCAGGAACTCGCGCAGCGATTCCTGCTTGGCCAGCGAAGGGCCGTCATGGATGCGGTAGACGAGCTTCTGCTTCTTGTTCTCCAGCGTCTCGGCAGCCGCGACGTTCGCCTGGATCATGAACTCTTCGATCAGCTTGTGGGCGTCGAGGCGATCGGGAACGATGACGCGGTCCACCGTGCCGTCCGGCTTGAGCAGGATCTTGCGTTCGGGCAGGTCGAGTTCGAGCGGCTGGCGACTGTCGCGGCCGCGCTTGAGCACGTCATAGGCGGCCCATAACGGCTTGAGGACGGTCTCCAGGATCGGCCCGGTCTTCTCATCCGGGATGCCATCGATGGCGGCTTGCGCCTGCGGATAGGCGAGGCGGGCCGAAGACCGCATCATGATGCGGTGGAAGGCGTGCCTGATCTTGCGGCCCTCGGCCGAAAACGTCATGCGCACGGCCAGCGCCGGGCGGTCGACACCTTCGCGCAGCGAGCACAGATCGTTGGAGATGCGCTCGGGCAGCATCGGCACGACGCGGTCGGGGAAGTAGACCGAGTTGCCGCGCTTCAGTGCCTCGTTGTCGAGCGCCGTGCCCGGACGTACATAGGCTGCCACGTCGGCGATAGCGACGGTGACGATGAAGCCGCCGGGGTTCTTCTCGTCGCTGTCGGCGACGGCATAGACGGCGTCGTCGTGATCCTTGGCGTCGGCGGGGTCGATGGTGACCAACTGCAGCTCGCGCCAGTCCTCGCGCTTGCCGTCTAGCGTCGCCGGTTTCACGGCCTCGGCTTCGGCGATCACGTCGGCGGGGAATATGTGGGGAATGTCGTGGGCATGGATGGCGATCATCGAGACCGCCTTCTCATTGGTCAACGAACCCAGTACCGAGACCACCTTGGCGCGCGGCAGGCCGTAACGGCTGGCCCGTTCCGGCACCACTTCGACCAGATCGCCGTCCTTGGCGCCGTTGTGGTGGTCCTTGTCGATCACCAGCTCGGGCTGGCGGCGTTCAACCGGCTCGATGCGGAAGCTGCCGTCCTTGAGGATGCGGAAAATGCCGAGCGCCGTGTCGGCGCGCTTCTCGAACATCTTCATCACGCGGGCGGTGTAGGCCGGCTCGTTGTCGTCGATATGATCGTCGACGGGGAAGGTCTTGGCCAGCACGCGGTCGCCGACGCCGGGCACAGGTCCATTGCCGCTGCGCGACAGCTTGATGGCCACGATCGGGCCGTCAGGCTGTTCGGAGGGGCGGGCCAAAAGCGTGCCTTCGGCGTCGCGGCCAAAAATGTCGAGCACGGCGACATGCGGCAACGCGCCGGCGCGGGTCAGGCGCTTGCGGCTCTTTTCCAGCAGACCTTCGTCCTGCAACTCGCGCAGCAGGTGCTTCAGCCAGATGCGGTCGTCGTTCTTGAGCGCAAAGGCCTTGGCGATGTCGCGCTTGCCGCTGCGGTCAGGATTCTCGGCGATGTAGCGCAGAATCTCGTCCCGCGACGGCCGGTAGACGTCCTTGCCACGGACCTCGTCGCTTGCGGCGCGTCTGGTGCCGGCATTTCGTCCGGAAATCTTTCGCGCCACGGTCGCCTAGTCCTTCTTCTTGGCCTTGCTGGCGGCCGCTTTCTTGGTTGTGCTGGCCGCCGGCTTCTTGGCGGCTCGGGCAGGCTTCTTGGCGCCACCGCCTTTCGCCTCTTTTTCGGCTATCAGCGCGAGTGCCGTTTCCATCGTCACGGTGGCCGGATCGGTGTTCTTCGGCAAGGTAGCATTGACCTTGCCGAAATTGACATAGGCGCCGTACTTGCCGTCGCGCACGGTGACGTTGCCGCCCCCGGCGGGGTGTTCGCCGAGATCCTTCAACGCCGCCGGCGTACCGCCGCCGCGTCCGCCCTTGCCCTTGGCCTGCTTTTCGGCAAGCACCGTGACCGCGCGGTTGAGGCCGATCGAGAACACGTCCTCGATGCTTTCGAGATTGGCATAAGCACCGTCATGCAGCACGAACGGGCCGTAGCGGCCAAGCCCGGCCGAGATCATCTTGCCCGTCTCTGGGTGCTGGCCGACATCGCGTGGCAGTGCCAGCAAGGCGAGCGCCTTTTCGTGATCGATGGACGCAGCCGCCCAGCCCTTGGGCAGGCTGGAGCGCTTGGCGTCCTTGCCGTCACCGCGCTGGATGTAGGGGCCGAAGCGGCCGCTGCGCAGCGTGATCTCTTCATTGGTGTAGGGATCGCTGCCCAGAACCTTGGTGCCGTCTTCGAGGCCGCCATTGTCGCCGTTGCCGCCGGGGCCGTCGAGCTGGCGGGTGAAGCCGCATTCGGGATAGTTGGAGCAGCCGACGAAGGCGCCGTACTTGCCGAGCTTGAGCGACAGGTTGCCGGTGCCGCATTTCGGGCAGATACGCGGGTTCGATCCGTCCTCGCGTTCCGGGAAGACCAGTGGCGCGAGTTCCTCGTTCAGCGCGTCGAGCACGTTGGTGACGCGCAGTTCCTTGATCTCGTCGACCGCACCCGAGAAGTCCTTCCAGAAATCGGCCAACACGTCGCGCCAGGCGAGCTTGCCGTCCGAGACTTCATCGAGCTTTTCCTCGAGCGAGGCGGTGAAGTCGTACTCGACATAGTGCCGGAAGAAACTCTCCATGAAGGCCGTGACCAGCCGGCCCTTGGCCTGGGGCACGAGCTTGCGGTTCTCGATCTTCACATAGTCGCGGTCCTCAAGCGTCTTGAGCGTGGCGACATAGGTCGAGGGCCGGCCGATGCCGAGCTCTTCCATCTTCTTGATGAAGCTGGCTTCGGAGTAGCGGGGCGGCGGCTCAGTGGTGTGATGGCTGGCGTCGACGCTCTCGCGCTTCAGCGTTTCGTCGGCGCGGATCTCGGGCAGGCGACGGCTTTCCTCGTCTTCCGAATCCTCGTCCTTCTGCTCGGTATAAGCGGCGATGAAGCCGTCGAAGCGGGTGACCGAACCGACGGCGCGCAGGCCGGCGATTCTTGACCCGTTGCGCGCCTCGATCTCGACCGTGGTGCGCTCGATCTCGGCCGGCTGCATCTGGCTGGCAATGGCGCGCTTCCAGATCATCTCATAGAGCCGGGCCTGGTCGGCATCGAGGAATTTGCGCATCTCTGCCGGCGTGCGATTGAAGTCGGTCGGCCGAATGGCTTCGTGCGCTTCCTGGGCGTTCTTGGCCTTGGTGGTGTACTGGCGCGCCTTTTCGGGCAGGTACTTTGTGCCGAATTCCTTGGCGATGGCATTGCGTGCGGCTTCGATCGCCTCCGGCGCCATCTGGACGCCGTCGGTACGCATATAGGTGATCAGGCCGGCGGTCTCGCCACCGATCTCCATGCCTTCATAGAGGCGCTGGGCGACCTGCATGGTGCGGCTTGCCGAGAAGCCGAGGCGCGACGACGCAGCCTGCTGCAAGGTCGAGGTGGTGAAGGGCGCGCTCGGGTTGCGCCGGGTCGGCTTGGCCTCGACCGACAGCGTCTTGAAGCTTGCGCCATCGAGCATCGCCTTGATGTCATCGGCCATGGCCTGCGACGAGATGTCGAGCTTCTGCAGCTTCTTGCCGTCGAAGGCGGTCAGCCTGGCTTCAAAGTTTTCGGCACGCGGCGTGCCGAGGATGGCGGCGATCTGCCAGTATTCCTCACGCACGAAACGTTCGATCTCGGCTTCGCGGTCGCAGACGAAGCGCAAGGCCACCGACTGCACGCGGCCAGCCGAACGGGCGCCGGGCAGTTTGCGCCACAGCACAGGCGACAGGGTGAAGCCGACAAGATAGTCGAGCGCGCGGCGCGCCAGATAGGCATCGACCAGCGGCGGGTCGATCTCGCGCGGGTTGGAGATGGCTTCGAGCACGGCCTGCTTGGTGATCGAGTTGAAGGCGACGCGCTTGATCGTCTTGTCCTTCAGCACGCGCTTCTGCTTCAGCACCTCGAGTACGTGCCAGGCGATGGCTTCACCTTCGCGATCCGGATCGGTTGCGAGGATCAGGCCGTCGGCTTCCTTGACCGCCTTGGCGATATCGCTGAGCCGCTTGGCCGATGCGGTGTCGACCGACCAGGACATGGCAAAATCGTCTTCCGGCTTCACCGAGCCGTCCTTGGCCGGCAAATCGCGGACATGGCCGAACGAGGCGAGAACCTTGTAGTTCCGGCCCAGGTACTTGTTGATGCTTTTCACCTTGTTCGGTGACTCGACGACAACGACGTCCATATGTGGCTGATTTTCCAGTGAAGCGCCCAAACAACGGCAAACGGCGCGTGGCGAAGATTTTCAATTCGCTCGTCACATGGCCGCGCTTTTCGGTCCGGTCAAGGGGAAGGGGGCAAAAACGACGGTGAAGAACCGGATTGCAATCCTGGGTATATTAATTCGTCCTATTGCAATCTCTGCTAGATTTGCTGAATGTCCACCATCGCCGGTTGAGCCGGCCATTGGCGTTGAAATCAGCCTTGGTCACGCGACTCACGCGGGGCGGCAGAGGGCCCGCTTCCTGACAAGCAGGCACCTGCGCAAAGGCGGGCCAAAACTCTTGATTCCATACTGTCGATGCCCGGCCAGCTCGGCATCCTGGTCGACGCCTCGCGGCATACCCGCCTGTCTGATCGACATGGCCTATGTCGGAAGCCGCCGGTGTCGCCCCCGGCGAGCGCCCGTCACATGTCGGGCTCAACGAGCGAAACACGCCCGCCTGAATGGCGCTCGAGCCGACCGGCGAGGTCGAGCTCCAGAAGGATCATGAAGATCTGCGCCGGATGAAGCCCGGTGTGGCGGATCAATTCATCGACCTCGACGGGAACCGGGCCGAGCGCCTCGATCACCCGGGCGCGGTCACCGTCGACGGGTGGCGGCGTCGCGGTGAAATCAGGCGGTTCCTCGAGTCTGGCCGGTGCAAAAGGCTGGCGTCCGACCAGCGGCGCCAGAGCTTCCAGCACGTCGGCAGCCTCTGTCACCAGCATCGCGCCATCCTTGAGCAGGCCGTTGCTGCCGGTGGCGCGCGGGTCGAGCGGCGAGCCGGGCACGGCGAAGACCAGGCGTCCCATCTCGCCGGCAAGCCGCGCGCTGATCAGCGAACCCGAACGTTGAGCCGCCTCGACGACGACAAGTCCGAGCGAAAGGCCGGCGACGATGCGATTGCGGCGCGGAAAGTCCTGGGCGCGTGGGTCCCAGCCGAACGGCATTTCGGAGACGATGGCGCCGCGTTCGGCGATCTCGTCGCAGAGGCCGACATTCTCGGGCGGGTAGGGGCGATCGATGCCGCCGGCCAGGACACCGACCGTGCCCGTGTCGAGGCTGCCCTGATGGGCCGCGGTGTCGATGCCGCGGGCCAGTCCCGAGATCACGCCATAGCCGTTGCGACCAAGCTCCGAGGCAAGCATGCGCGCCATCTTGATGCCGGCGAGCGAGGCGTTGCGCGCGCCGACGATGGCCACCGGCGGCAAGCCGAAGACGGCAGCGGTGCCCTTGACGGCGAGCAGCGGCGGTGGGTTGTCCATGCGCGTGAGCGTCTGCGGGTAGTCGTGCTCGCCAAGCGCAACGAAGCGCGCGCCGCATCTGCGCGCCAGCTGCATCTCCACCTCTGCCTCGGCCATCGAGGGAACCCGAACCGGGCGGTTTGCGCCGCCGGCCATCATGATTTCGGGCAGCATCTCAATTGCCGTTTCGGCGGATCCGAAGCGGTTGATCAGGTCGCGAAAACTTGCGGGGCCGACATTTGGCGTACGGATCAGGCGCAGCCAATGAAGCCGCTGCCGGTCGCTGAGATGCGGCCCGGCGGCGGCGCGGGTCATCCCTTGGACCCGATCCGCGATTCAGTGCCAGCAAGCAGACGCGAGATGTTGGCGCGGTGGCGGATGAAGACGATCAGGCTCATCAGGGCCAGCAGGCCGGCGGCCTTGGGCATGTCGATCATATAAAGAGCAATCGGCACGACGATGGCGGCGGTGAGTGCTGCGAGCGACGAGTAGCGGCTGACAAAGGCGACGAGCAGCCAGGTGACGGCGAAGGCCAGCGCGCCGAGACCCGACAGGCCGAACAGCACGCCGAGATAGGTGGCGACGCCCTTGCCGCCCTTGAAGCCGAGCCAGATCGGATAGAGATGGCCGATGAAGGCGCCGAGGCCAGCGGCAAGGGCCGCGTCGTGGCTCCAACGCGCGGCGATGATCACCGCGACCGTGCCCTTGAGCGCGTCGAGCAGCAGCGTTGCGGCCGCCAGCTTCTTGTTGCCGGTGCGCAGCACGTTGGTGGCGCCGATATTGCCGGAGCCGATCTTGCGCACGTCGCCGAGGCCGGCCGCGCGGGTCAGCAGCAGGCCGAACGGAATCGAGCCGAGGGCATAGCCGAATACGGCGGCCGCGATGAGCACGTGCATGGCCGTCGGAAAAATGTCATCCGGCATCAAGGTCTGTGGTCTCCCCCGTGGCCTATCAGGCCGAAAACACTGTGCGTCCGCCGACCAAGGTTTTCAAGACCTTGCCTTGCAGCCTCGCGCCTTCGAAGCAAGTGTTCTTGGAGCGCGAGCGGATGTCGGCCTCGCGCACCAGCCACGGCTCGCCAAGATCGACAAGCGCCAAATCTGCAATCGAACCGGGCTTCAGCGTGCCGCCCGGCAGGCCGAACAGCTTTGCCGGGGCGGTCGAAAGTGCATCGATGATGCGCAGCAGCGGCACTTCGCCATTGTGGTGCAGGCGCAAGGCCACGGCCAGCAGCGTCTCCAGGCCGATCGCGCCGACGGCGGCGTCGGCAAAGGGCAGACGCTTGGTGTCGACGTCCTGAGGGTCGTGCGAAGAAACGATCAGGTCGATTGTGCCGTCCTTCAACGCCTCGATCATGGCGATGCGGTCTTCCTCGGCGCGCAAGGGCGGCGCCAGCCGGAAGAAAGTGCGGTATTCGCCGACGTCGTTTTCGTTGAGCGACAGACTGTTGATCGAGACGCCTGCTGTGACCCTGGCGCCGTCGGCCTTGGCGCGCGACACGGCACTTGCCGCCATCGCGGTCGAGATCTTTGCCGCGTGATAGTTTCCGCGGGTCAGCCGGGCGAGCGCCAGGTCGCGCTGGAGCGGGATGGTCTCGGCCTCGCGCGGAATGCCCGAAAGACCGAGCCAGCTGGCGTAGAGGCCTTCGTTCATCACGCCTGTCGAGGCGAGATCGGCGTCCTGCGTCTCGTGGGCGATCACCGCGTCGAAGTCGCGGGCATAGGTCAGCGCCCGGCGCATCATCAGTGAGCTGGCGATGGTGTGGCGGCCGTCGGTGAAGGCGACAGCACCAGCTTCGCGCAGCAGGCCGAACTCGGTCATCTCATGGCCGTCAAGGCCCTTGGTGACGGCAGCGGCGGGAAAGACGTTGACCGAGGCTGTTTCCTTGGCCGTGCGCAGGACGAACTCGACCAGCGCGACATTGTCGATGACAGGATCGGTGTCGGGCATCATCACGATCGAGGTTACGCCGCCGGCGGCCGCCGCGATGCTGGCCGAGGCAATCGTCTCGCGATGTTCGCCGCCGGGTTCACCGATGAAGACGCGGCCGTCGATCAGGCCGGGAATGATCGCCTTGCCGGCGCAGTCGATGACCTCGGCGCCGCCTGGTATGCCCTGGTTGAGCGCGTCTGCGCCTGCGGCGACGATCTTCTTGCCGTCGACGATGACGGTTGCGGTCTCATCTATGCCGCGCGAGGGGTCAATGAGGCGGGCGCGCTGGAAAACCGTGATGCTCATGCGTTCTTTCCGTCGCGATTGCGGCGCGGGTCGAGCAGCGCTTCCATCACCGCCATGCGCACGGCGACGCCCATTTCCACTTGTTCCTGGATGACGCTCTGCGGGCCGTCGGCGATCTCCGAGGCGATTTCCACGCCGCGGTTCATCGGGCCGGGGTGCATCACCAGCGCGTCGGGCTTGGCCGCCTTCAGCTTTTCGGCGTCGAGGCCGTAATAGCGGAAATACTCGCGTACCGAAGGGACGAATGCGCCGGCCATGCGTTCGCGCTGCAGGCGCAGCATCATGACTACGTCGGCGTCCTTCAGGCCCTCGGCCATCGATTGCGTCACCTCGACGCCCATCTGGGCGATGCCGGAAGGCAGCAACGTCGAAGGAGCCACGACCTTGATGCGGGCGCCGAGCGCATTGAGCAGCAGGATGTTGGAGCGGGCGACGCGCGAATGCAGGATGTCGCCGCAGATCGCCACCGTAAGATGAGCAATGCGGCCCTTGGCGCGGCGGATGGTCAGTGCGTCGAGCAACGCCTGCGTCGGGTGCTCATGCGCGCCGTCGCCGGCATTGACCACCGAGCAGCCAACCTTTTGCGCCAACAGTGCGGCGGCACCCGCCGACTGGTGGCGAATGATCAGGATGTCGGGCCGCATCGCGTTCAGCGTCATCGCCGTGTCGATCAGCGTTTCGCCCTTCTTCACCGAAGAGCTCGCCACGGACATGTTCATCACGTCGGCGCCGAGGCGTTTTCCGGCGAGCTCGAACGACGATTGCGTGCGCGTCGAGGCTTCATAGAACAGATTGATCTGGGTTCTGCCCCGCAACGTCGAAGTCTTCTTCTCCGACTGACGCGAAATGGAGACGGCCGCGTCGGCGCGGTCGAGCAATATTTCGATGTCGAATGGAGAAAGGTCGCGGATGCCAAGAAGATGGCGGTGCGGGTAGGGCGGCAGGGACGATAGGTCTGTCATCTCAAGGCGCTGCTATAGGCTGTGCTTAGGTGACCCGCAAGCCGGCATTTCATCGATGAAAGTTCTCCCACGGGATTTTCGTCGCTTCCAAGCTGGGCCATAAGCTATCGATAAGCATTTCGGCTATAAAGCCGGCCATGGCTGCGGATTCGTGCCCGTCGCCCACACCGATGAAGGACAAGGCGTGACGCAGGACGTGCCGAACCAGCCCCCTCCGTTGACGGGCAGCAATGCCTGGCGCGGTGACCCGCTGCTGATCCAGATCGCGGAAGGCTTCTCCGATCCCGTGCGCCGTGACCTCGACGGGCTCGGCCGCTTCGTGCTGACTCATGAAGCGCAGGACCTGGCGCGGCTCGCCAACAGCGAAGTGCCGAAGCTCAGGACCCATGACCGCCAGGGCCGCCGTATCGATCAGGTCGAGTTCCATCCCGCCTATCACGCGCTGATGCGCCGCTCGATCGCGGGCGGCCTGCATTCCTCCGTCTGGGAGAATGGCGGCACCGAGACCGGCCGCCGCCACCAGGTGCGCGCGGCGCGCTTTTATCTGACAGCACAACTCGAATGCGGGCATCTGTGCCCGATCACCATGACCAATGCCTCGCTTGCTGCCTTGATGGCGAGCCCGAAGCTGTTTCGCGAATGGGCGCCGCGTGTCACCACGCGCAAATATGACCAGGCGCAGAAGCCGCCGGTCGAAAAGACCGGCCTGACGCTCGGCATGGGAATGACCGAGAAGCAGGGCGGCACCGACGTGCGCGCCAACACCACCAAGGCCGAGCGTGCCGGCGGCAGTTTCTACCGGCTCACCGGTCACAAATGGTTCATGTCGGCGCCGATGTCGGATGCCTTCCTGATGTTGGCGCAGGCGCCCGAAGGGCTGTCATGCTTCCTCGTTCCGCGCATATTGAGCGACGGCTCGGCCAACGGGCTGCAGTTCCAGCGCCTGAAGGACAAGCTCGGCAACCGCTCGAATGCCTCGTCGGAAGTCGAAATCCAGGGCGCCATCGGTGACCTCGTCGGCGAACCGGGCGGCGGCATCAAGACGATCATGGACATGGTGACGCTGACGCGACTCGACTGCGCCGTCGCCTCCTCGGCGATCATGCGGGCAGGGCTTGCGGAAGCCGTCCATCATACCCGTCACCGCCAGGTGTTCGGTGCCAATCTTGTCGATCAGCCCCTGATGCAGCGCGTGCTGGCCGACATGGCGCTTGATGTCGCCGGCGCGACCGCGCTCGCCTTCCGCCTGGCACGTTCCTTTGACGAAGCGGCATCGGATCGCGGCGAGGCGGCCTTTGCCCGCGCCATGACGCCCGTCGTCAAATACTGGGTCTGCAAGATCGCGCCGGCGCTGCTCTACGAGGCGATGGAGTGCCTCGGCGGCAACGGCTATGTCGAGGAAGCGCCGCTGGCCCGCTATTATCGTGAGGCGCCGGTCAACGCGATCTGGGAGGGCTCGGGCAATGTCATGGCGCTCGACGTGCTGCGCGTTCTGCAGCGCGCGCCCGGCCTGTTCGAGGATGTACTGGCTACACTTGAGCGCGACCTTGGGCCCGGCGGACGCAGTGTGCTCGGCGTGCTCCGCGCAGCCATGCAGGTGGCATCGTCGGACGAGGGCTCGGCACGCATCCTGACCGAACAACTGGCGATCTCGGCGGCCGCGGCCGAACTGCGCCGCATGGGGGCAGGGCGGATCGCCGACGCCTTCATCGAGACCCGTCTCGCCGGCCAGTGGCGCGGCACCTACGGCATGCTCGACGCGCGCCACGATTCGCGCCTGATCATCGATACGCTCTATCCACAGGTGGGCTGACACGTTCCGGGTCACAGGCCGTCCCATTTTCGGACGGCTGCGGCCAAATTAACCTTAACAAATGGTTTACGTTGCACGTCGCAGGCGCAGGGCCCACTGTCTTTTGCAAAGAAGCAGGAATCCCGATGCCGGTCCTTTCGAAACAGTTCCAGGGCGATGAAGCCGCCAGACCGCCGGCCAGAGGTAGCGTCTGATGCGCTATGTCTTCGCCGTTTGGGCTGCGCCGCTGGTCCTGTTCTGGGGCTGGTACTTCCTGTCGATCAACGACCTCCATTTCGGTTACCCGATCCTGAGCCGCGCCCTGAACCTGGCGATCTTCGACCTCTATGGCGAATTGCTCGGCGTCGAAGCGGCCAAGATTCCGTGGATGATCGGCAAGGCCTGCATCATCGACACATTCATCCTTTTGGGAATCTGGGCGTTCCGCCGCCGCAAGCTGATTGCCGAGAAGGTGAGGGGCTGGCGCTCTAATCCCCGGCCGGAGATGCGTCGAGTGTCTGAAGCCGGTCGAGTACACCCTGCAGAATAAAGGCGGCGGCGGCCGAATCGATGCGGCCGTCACGCTTCTTGCGCGAGACGTCCATCTCGATCAGCGCGCGTTCGGCGGCGACCGTCGACAGCCGCTCATCCCAGAACAGGAACGGCAGGTCGGTCAGATTGGCTGCGTTGCGCACGAAGGCGCGCGACTTCTGGGCGCGTGGCCCCTCGGAGCCATCCATGTTGATCGGCAGGCCGATGACGATCGCACCGGTGTTCTCCTTCGCCAGCATGGCAAGCAAGGCGGCCACGTCGAGCGTGAATTTCTTGCGGATGATGACTTGGCGCGGATGCGAGAAGGCGAGGCCGCGATCGGAGACAGCAACGCCGATCGTCTTGTCGCCGAGGTCGAGCCCGGCTAGCGTCTTTCCGCCGGCCAGCAGCCCGGGCAGTTGTTCAATCGTAACGATGGCCAAGCGGCTTTCCTCTATGAATTGCCGGATGCGTGCGCCCGGACGGGCAGCGCAGGTCCTAACACCTTGAATTTACGTATCGGCCTCTTTGAAAGGGGCTTCGTGCGTTCTATCCTTTGGCCGACGAAATGACGAGGAGTGCCGAAACGATGAAGCTGACCTGGTATGGACATTCGGCATTCCGTGTTGAAGTCGCTGGCGCCACCATTCTGATCGACCCGTTCCTGACCGGCAATCCGTCATGGGGACAGTCCTGGGAGCAGGCCGCCGAGGGCGTCACCCATGTGCTTCTGACGCACGGCCATGACGACCATATCGGCGATGCCGCAGCGATCCTGAAGAAGACCGGCGCCATGCTCGTCGCCAATTTCGAGATCTGCATGTATCTCGTCGGCCAGGGTGTCGGCGACAAGCAGATCAATCCCGGCAACATCGGCGGCACCGTCGATTGCGGCAGCTTCACTACCACCTTCGTTGCGGCGCTGCATTCGTCGTCGGTCAGCGGGCCGAATGGCGGCAACGTCTATCTCGGCAATCCCGGCGGCCTGGTGCTGCATTTCGCCGAGGAGCGCACGCTTTATCACATGGGCGATACCGACATCTTCTCCGACATGGCGCTGATCAACGAACTGCACGAGCCGGCCATCGGCCTCGTGCCGATCGGCGACCGCTTCACCATGGGCGGTGCTGTTGCAGCCCTTGCCTGCCGGCGCTTCTTCAAGTTCGAAACCGTGCTGCCATGCCACTTCGCCAGCTTCCCGATCATCGACCAGACGGCGGAACAGTTCGTCGCCGGTCTCGAAGGCTCAGGCATCGAGGTCGTGCTGCCCAGGGTTGGCGTGGCGACCGACATTTGAGCTGGCGGCTGTGCCGCGAAGTGGGGTTTGACATGAAGTTCTTGTGCATTCTTTCGGTGTGCTCGCTGGTAGTGTTCGGCACGTCGGCCCATGCCGCCGACTTCATCAAGGGTGTCTATCTCCAGTCCGAGGAGCTCTGCGCCCAGGCGAAGAAGGATACGCTGCAGTCGGTCATCGACGCCGGCAGCCTGATCCTGTCGTCGAACGGCCTCGAAAGCGTCGAGTACAATTGCGAGTTCCTCAACGTCACGCGCGCGACGCGGGCGCCTGCATGGGCGGTGACCGCCGTGTGCCAGGAGCCCGGGCATCTGTTCCCAGACACGCTCTCCATCCTCGAACTCAGCCCGACGCAACTCGAGCTCGTTTCGGTGCGCCAGGTCGATCCCGAGGGCGGCCAGACCGACAATGGCGGCACCTACGTGCTGTGCGATGGCGTGACCATGCCATGAGCATGATCATCGATGTTGCACCGCGCGCGCCGCGCCGTTATAGCCCGACCTGACCAAATTTACCGGCTTTCCGGAGTTTTTCGATGTCCGTTGATCTCAAGACCGTCAAGCGCGTCGCGCATCTCGCCCGTATCGCCGTGAGCGAGGACGATGCCCAGCGCATGACCGGCGAATTGAACGCTATCCTCGGCTTCGTCGAGCAGCTCAACGAGGTCGACGTCACGGGCGTCGAGCCGATGACGTCGGTCACGCCGATGGAGATGAAGAAGCGCGTCGATGCCGTCACCGACGGCAACAAGGCGGCCGACATCGTCGCCAACGCGCCTGCCACCGACGAGAATTTCTTCCTTGTGCCGAAAGTGGTGGAATAGGCCCTGCCGGCCAGTCCGTCGTCTCATCAAAAGCAGCTTTCGGCTGCGTGACCCCGAAGTGAATTCGCCATGACCGACCTGACCAGACTGACGATTGCCGAAGCGCGCGAGAAGCTGCGCGGCAAGGAGATCACCGCCACGGAGCTGACCGACGCCTACGTCAAGGCGATCGATCAGGCCAACGCGACCTTCAACGCCTATGTCGCCACCACGCCTGACAAGGCGCGCGAGATGGCCAAGGCGTCCGACGCCAGGCTCGCCAGGGGCGACGGCGGTGCGCTCGAGGGCATTCCGCTCGGCATCAAGGATCTGTTCGCCACCGAAGGCGTGCATACCCAGGCCTGCAGCCATGTGCTGGACGGTTTCGAGCCGCGCTACGAATCGACGGTGACGGCCAATCTGTGGGCCGACGGTGCTGTCATGCTCGGCAAGCTCAACATGGACGAGTTCGCCATGGGCTCGTCCAACGAGACCTCCTATTACGGTCCAGTGATCAACCCGTGGCGGCGGTCGCGCACCGAGACGGTGGTGATGCCGACAACCCATCAAGGCGATGGCGGCTTCGTTGCATCAGGTGGCGCAAAGACCGCGCGCAGCTATGACAACATGCAACTTGTGCCAGGCGGCTCTTCGGGTGGCTCTGCGGCAGCCGTTTCGGCCTTCCTCTGCGCCGGTGCGACGGCCACCGACACGGGCGGCTCGATCCGCCAGCCGGCGGCCTTTACCGGCACTGTCGGCATCAAGCCGACCTATGGCCGTGTGTCGCGCTGGGGCACCGTTGCCTTCGCCTCGTCGCTCGACCAGGCCGGTCCGATCGCCCGCGACGTGCGCGACGCTGCGATCCTGCTCAAGTCGATGGCCTCCGTCGATGCCAAGGACACCACTTCGGTCGACCTGCCGGTGCCGGACTACGAAGCGGCGATCGGCAAATCGGTCAAGGGCATGAAGATCGGCATTCCCAAGGAATACCGCGTCGACGGCATGCCCGAGGACATCGAGGCACTTTGGCAGAAGGGCATTGCCTGGCTCAGGGATGCCGGCGCCGAGATCGTCGATATCTCGCTGCCGCATACCAAATACGCGCTGCCGGCCTATTACATCGTGGCGCCTGCCGAAGCGTCGTCGAACCTCGCTCGCTATGACGGCGTCCGCTACGGCCTGCGCGTGCCGGGCAAGGACATCATAGAGATGTACGAGAACACTCGCGCCGCCGGCTTCGGCCGCGAGGTCAAGCGCCGCATCATGATCGGCACCTATGTGCTGTCGGCCGGCTATTACGACGCCTACTACCTCCAGGCGCAGAAGGTGCGCACGCTGATCAAGCGCGACTTCGAACTGGCGTTTGCCGCCGGCGTCGATGTCATCCTGACGCCGGCAACGCCTTCGGCCGCGTTCGGCGTCGCCGACGAGGACATGGCCGCCGATCCGGTCAAGATGTATCTCAACGACATCTTCACGGTGACGGTGAACATGGCCGGCCTGCCTGGCATCGCCGTCCCCGCCGGCCTCGACGGCCACGGCCTGCCGCTCGGCCTACAACTGATCGGGCGCCCGTTTGACGAAGAGACGCTGTTCCAGACCGCTCATGTCATCGAGCAGGCCGCTGGCCGTTTCCAGCCGGACAAATGGTGGTAGGCGTATAGCGCCTATCAGCCGAAGCCGGGCACGTGTCAGCTGTCCAGTCGAGCAAGTCCGGGGTCGTACTTTGCGGGCTGACATAGTAGTGGATTGGAGGGGGCTCCATTCCACTACGGACGGCATATCGGTTTGTTCTTCTATCTCTCCAAGATCTTCTGGTTCTTCGCCCAGCCGCTCAATTTCGCAATCTTCCTGCTTGCGGCCGGGCTCGTTGCCAGCTTCTTCGGGCGCCGGCGCCTCTTCCGCATTGCGACTTTCGCCTCGCTGATGATTCTGGCCCTCGCGACCTGGACCTCGCTTGGCTCGCTGATGCTCAATCCGTTGGAAGAGCGGTTCCAGCGACCAGCCCAGCCGGCCAGGGTCGACGGCATCATCGTGCTCGGTGGCGGCTTCGAGGGCGCGATCAATCTGGTGCGGGGCGGCTATGAGCTCAACAGCGGTGGCGACCGCATGGTCGAGACGGCGATCCTTGCCAGGCGCTATCCCGATGCGAAGGTCGTCATTTCAGGCGGCACAGGAACGCTGGTACTCGAAGGCGAAGGCGATGCCGACACGGCGCCGCGCCTGCTCGAAGCGCTCGGGGTGGCGCGCGACAGGCTGATTCTCGAAAACCGTTCGCGGAACACTTACGAAAATGCGCTGTTCTCCAAGGAGATGGTGACGCCAAAGCCTGGCGAGACGTGGCTGCTGGTCACCTCGGCCTTCCACATGCCGCGTTCGATGGCGCTGTTTGCCAAGGCCGGTTTCGATGTCACCGCCTGGCCTGTCGACTACCGGACATCGGGCGAAGAGGGCGTCGGCCTGTTCACCGACAACCCCGCCGATTCGCTGCAGAACACGACGATGGCGATGCGCGAATGGATCGGCCTTCTCGCCTACTGGCTGTCGGGTCGAATCGACGATCCGTTTCCAGGCCCGAAATCCTGAACCAGCACCGCCTTGCGAGCCTCGGAAAAGAACTGGCGTCTGATCAGCACCGCGAGCAGCACCACTGTGGTGACGAAGAAGACGCGCGCGTCGACGAACCAGCCGAGATAGCCGATCGAGAAAAACACGCCGCGCAGGCCGGCGTTGAAATGCTTGCCGGCCAGCTGGTTCATCCGGGTCGCCCGCATGACTGCGACGTCGATCGCCGCGTTGGGCTCGCTGCCGGGGCTGAGCTGGGGAACGGCGCCGATCAGGATCGAGCAGTAGTTGAACAGCCGGTAGGCCCAGCCGAACTTGAAGAACGAATAGGCCAGGATGACGATCAGGCCGATGACCTTGATCTCGAACAGTGGCCGTGCGGTGGCGCCTGCAAGCGGCACGTCGCTCAAGATGGCCAGAACGCGATCGGAGGCGCCAAGCAGGGCAAAGCAGCCGCCGACGGCAATCAGCGAGCTGGAGGCGAAGAAGGCGGTGCCTTGCTGCAGCCCGTTCATGATCGAGGTGTCGACGATCCTGACCTCGCGCCGAGCCATCGTCGCCATCCAGGCGGCACGTTGGGCGTTCATCGCCCGCGTCAGCGACATGCGCGTGACAATATGGCCTTCGGCGCCAAGGGCATGAAATACCCAGCCGGCGAGGAAGAACGCCAGTGCCGCGATGTCGAGAGCGCCCAATGGGCCGGTCATGGAAACGGAATCGTTGATCATCCAGTGCAGGCTAGCATGTGCGCCGCACCTATTTCGAGATCATCTGCCTGCCACGGCAGTGTCACAGGTGTTTAGAAAGCGTGAATCGTGAATTCGGCATAAGTGCCTGATTTGATTAAAAATGGATTGATGGCCGCATGGCTGCCATGCAGATTTCGCCATGCTTTGGCCATTTTTTGCAATTGCGAAGGCGCGCGCAAAGGCGTATCCAGCAGGCAACTCGGCCGCGTGCTGAGGCGGACCCACCGCCCGCTGACCGAACCACAAGGATCTTGCTAAACATCATGGATGACGGCGTTCAGAAATCCTGCTGGGGCCTTACGGCCAAGGCAGTGATTGGCTTTGCAGGTTTTCTTCTTATTGCCTGGCTGGTGAGCGGTGCCGAAACGGCAGCTGTCGTGGCCGCCGGCTGATCGAACATCGCCAGGATTGGATACAAAAAGCGCGGCTGGGCCGCGCTTTTTTGCTATATGGCCTTGCGTTGTCAGGCGGTTTTTTCAAATGTCGCGCGCTGAGCAAACCACGTCGGATCGCGCCTAGCCACAGACGTGAAAAGGGCGGAATGATCGTATACGCGACATGAGCCGCCGACGTCGCAGGGAGTGAGATTTGTTTCTTTCGGTATTCGACCTGTTCAAGATCGGCATAGGTCCGTCGAGCTCGCACACGATGGGGCCGATGACGGCGGCCGCGCGTTTTCTTGACGAGATCCTCACCGGCGACTGGCCGCGCCCGGCCGGCGCCAAGGTCGACCGCGTCGGCGCCAGCCTTCACGGTTCGCTCGCCTATACCGGCGTCGGCCACGGAACCGACCGCGCCGTCATGCTCGGCCTCTACGGGCTGACCCCTGTCACCGTCGACCCGGACCAGACGGACGGCATCGTCGAGCAGATCTCGCGCGACAAGCGTGTGTCGCCGGAGGGCCATCCGTCCTATCGCTTCGATCCGGGCATCGATCTTGTGCTCGACAAGAAGACGCCACTGCTCGGCCACGCCAACGGCATGGCGTTTTACGCTTATGACGCGAGCGACCGCCTGCTGCTCAAGCGCATCTATTACTCCATCGGCGGCGGCTTCGTCGTTTCAGAGGAAGAGCTGCAGCGCATGAAGGCCAAGACCGCGGCTCCGGCGGCGGGCAAGCGTGTGCCCTATCCGTTTGCGAATGCCGTCGAGATGCTGGCTATGGCGTCGCGGAGCGGGCTCTCCATTGCCGAGATGAAGCGCGCCAATGAAGAAATCCACATGCAGCGCGCTGATCTCGATGCCGGTCTTGATGCCGTCTGGGACGCAATGAGCCGCTGTATCGACCGTGGCCTGTCGCAGGACGGTATCATGCCGGGCGGCCTCAAGGTTCGTCGTCGCGCCCGCCAGCTGCACGACAAGCTGCAGGAGCAGTGGAGCCAGAACCGGCCCAACCCGCTGCTTGCCAATGACTGGCTGTCGATCTACGCCATGGCCGTCAACGAAGAGAATGCCGCCGGCGGCCGTGTCGTCACGGCGCCCACCAACGGTGCTGCCGGCACGCTGCCGGCCGTCCTGCGCTACTGGCTGCATTTCCATGTCGAGGCGGACAAGGACAGCATCCGCGACTTCCTGCTGACTGCAGCCGCCGTGGGCGGCATCATCAAGACCAACGCCTCCATTTCCGGCGCCGAGGTCGGCTGCCAGGGCGAGGTCGGCTCGGCGTCGGCGATGGCGGCGGCCGGGCTGTGCGCCGTCATGGGCGGTACACCCGAGCAGGTCGAGAACGCCGCCGAGATCGCGCTCGAACACCATCTCGGCATGACCTGCGATCCCGTCGGCGGCCTTGTCCAGGTGCCGTGCATCGAGCGCAACGCGCTCGGCGCGGTCAAGGCGGTCACCGCGGCCTCGCTCGCCATCAAAGGCGACGGCAAGCATTTCGTGCCGCTCGACGCCGCCATCGAGACGATGCGCCAGACCGGCATGGACATGAGCGAGAAGTACAAGGAAACCAGCCTTGGCGGTCTCGCGGTCAACGTCGTCGAGTGCTGAGGGTGTCCGACGGGCTGGCCCAACGGGCCAGCCTGTGCAAAACCACTGGCGGCGTTGAATGCGTCTGACGGAGACGCTAGTTTTCAGCCCATGTCACTGAACATGCTAAAGCTCTGCGTCGGCTGCGACAGCGTCGAGGATCTCGAGGAATGGATCGCCTTCCGCTTGGACGAGCGCAGGCGCAATGGCGAGCCTGTGGAGCAGTTCCACACCACGCGCATGGTGCCGACCCGCGGTGCCGAACTGACGTCGGGTGGCTCGCTCTACTGGGTTATCAAGGGCAACGTTCAGTGCCGCCAGCGCTTGCTGGAAATCCGGCCCTTCACCGATGCAGAAGGCATTGGCCGTTGCCATCTCATTCTCGAGCCGACCGTTGTGCGCACCGACTGGCAGCCGCGCCGCGCCTTCCAGGGCTGGCGCTACCTCAAGCCGGTAGATGCGCCGGCCGATCTCGGCCAGGGCAATGCAGCGCTGGCCGAAATGCCGCCAAAGCTGCGGCTCGAACTTGCCGAACTCGGGCTACTCTAGCTCGGGTGCCGAAGCCCGCAACGACGGGCTTGCAAGCTATCGCGCGCCGCCACATCTTCTTTGGTGATGAGCGACCAAAGCAAACCTCCGGCTACGTCAGCCAATCACCCGCCGGTCGAGCGCCGTTCGGATTCCGCGGCGATAGACGCATTCGTGCGCCAGGCTCGCGCGCTGGCCACCGGCAAGGCCAATGGTCGACTGGTGCTGGCGCTCGACGCCACGATGAGCCGGCAGCCGACCTGGGATCTCGCCTGTGAATTGCAGGGCCAGATGTTCGACGCCGTCGGCAACACCGGCAGGTTGAACGTGCAGCTTGTCTATTTCCGCGGGCTTGGCGAATGCCGGGCGTCCAAATTTGTTGCCGAGACGGCGTCACTCAAGCAGCTGATGACGTCCATCCAGTGCCGCAGCGGTCAGACGCAGGTCGGCAAGGTGCTGGCGCATGCGCTCAAGGAGACGTCGTCCGCCAAGGTCGATGCGCTGGTCTACATCGGCGATGCGATGGAAGAGAACATCGACGAACTGGCCGAAAAGGCCGGCAAACTTGGCTTGTTAGGCGTTCCGGCCTTCGTCTTCCAGGAAGGCCATGACGCAGACGCCGAGCGCGCCTTCAAGGAGATCGCGCGGCTCAGCAAGGGCGCCTGGTTCCGCTTTGACCGCAAGGCCGCGGCGACCTTGTCGAAGCTTTTGTCCGCGGTCGCCGTCTTTGCCACGGGCGGCATCAAGGCGCTGGAGGCGAGGGGCCGTCCCGAGGACATTCTGATGATCGAGCATTTGAGGAGCGGCAAGGCGCCATGACAGTTCTCGCCGTCCTCGCCGCTGTCCTGGTATTTTCGACGCTGGCCGTCACCATCTTCTTGCGCGCAGATGCGACCCAGCTCGCCAGGGCGCTGAAGATGGCAGGGCCATTGGCGCTGGGGCTGGTTGGCGTGGTTCTGTTGCTGTTGGGTCGGGCAGCCGTCGGCGGCGGCCTGATCTCCGCGGCCCTGGCCTGGTATGCGGCCGGAAGGAGGGGGGCTTCTACCAGTCGTACGCCGGGGCGGCGTTCGACCGTAAGGACCGCAGCGCTCGAAATGGAGCTTGATCACGACACAGGTGGCCTGCAGGGGTTCGTCCTGGCCGGCCACCAGGAAGGCAAGTCACTCGCCTCACTCGGCCTTACTGAACTCAAGGCACTCTACAAGGAGCTGTCCGGCGATCCGGAAAGCCTACAGCTACTTGAGACCTATCTTGACGGCCGCTTTCCCGTTTGGCGAGAAGACGCGCAACCTGACCGAGACGACGGGCAGCGTGTTGCGCCAAGTTCTGGCGCCATGACTAAGGAGGAGGCCTACAAGGTCCTTGGTCTTGAAGCGGGGGCCGCCGCGGCGGATGTCCGCAAGGCGCATCGACGACTGATTCAGCGCCTGCATCCCGATCTCGGAGGCTCGTCTTTCCTCGCGGCGAGGATCAACGAAGCCAAGGACGTCCTTCTCTCCGATCATCACTAGACTCTCCTTCGACACAGAACTTTCCAGGAGGTTGGGGGCGCCTACTGCGCGATGGCGTAGCAGGCGATCTTCTTCTTCTTCAGTGCGTTGCAGGCATTCCAGGCGGAGTCCTTGGATTCAAAGCCGGCAAAGCGGGCACGGAAGTAGGTCACGCCGCCCTTTTCGAAGGGCACGGTGAAGGGCGAAGCCTTGGCAAGTGCTGCTCCAGCCTGCTTTGCCGTCTTGTCGAGGATGGCACGCGCCTCGCCGTCGCTCGGCGACGACGCGACCTGGATCGCCCAGCCCGATGGGACTGACGCGGTTTTCATCTGGTCGAGGGCCTGGACGGCCGGAGCGCGCTCTTCTGCGTAGGCCTGCTCGACGCCCTCAGCGGGAGCGCGATCCTTGGCCTTGCGGATCTGGAACGGAATCTTGCCGCCGAAACGTTCGGTCGAAGCCATGGCGATCTTCGGCTCGCTGGTGCGTGCGATGACCGGCTTCGGAGCGGGCACGGCAGCAGCCACGACAACTTCGTCGCTCTCGACGGCCTCATCGGCGGAAGCGTCGGCGACGACGATCTCCTCGGCTTCCGGGCGCATGTCGGGCGTCGGCGCATTGCGCTTGGGCAGCTGAGCCTTGGCGACCGCGACGGCCGGCATCGGCGTATCGGTCTTGGCGATCAGGTCGCCACCGCCGCGCTTCGAGGCCTGCGGCATGTAGGTCTTGATCAGTTCAGCCATCTTGTTGTCACGGCTGGCGCCGCTGGTGCCGCCGAGAACCACGGCGACGATGCGGCGGTTGCCGTCCTGCACCGACGAGACCAGGTTGAAGCCCGAGGCGCGGGTGTAGCCGGTCTTGATGCCGTCGACGCCCTTGATGCGGCCGAGCAGGCGATTGTGATTGGCAATGCGCTGGCGGCCGAAAGCAAACGAGCGCGTCGAGAAATAGCTGTAATACTGCGGAAAATGCTCACGTAGCGCGATGCCGAGCTTGGCCATGTCGCGCGCGGTGGTGAACTGGGCGGTGTTGGGCAGGCCGTTGGCATTGCGGAACACGGTGCCCTTCATGCCTAGGCTGCGTGCCTTGGCGGTCATCATGCGGGCGAAGTTTTCTTCCGAGCCGCCGATCATTTCGCCGAGCGCGGTGGAGGCATCGTTGGCCGAGCGCGTGATGAGCGAGAGAATCGCTGCTTCGACGCTGATCGAACCGCCTGCCTTGACGCCGATCTTGGTCGGCGGCTCGGCGGCTGCGTTCTTGGAAAACACGACCTTGGAATCTTTCTGGATTCGACCCTTCGAAAGCGCCTCGAAGGTCAGATAGAGCGTCATCATCTTGGTCAGCGACGCCGGATAGCGCCGGGAATCGGCACTCGAGGAGTGAAGGGTTTCACCGGTGTTCGCATCGACGACGATCGCTGCGTAGCGACTGTCCCTGGTCGCCTTGGCTGCAGAAACAGGAGCCACCGACGCCATCCCTATGGCTGCGGCGAGGGTGAAAACCATGAACGATTTGATGGAGATGGCCGACTTGAGCACTTTACCCGGCAACGCTTGACGCACTGTTACACCCTTGAATTATTGTTGCATGTGGGGCGGCAAAGGTTCCTGCCCCGTATCGATGCACAGTAGGGTCACAGCGTTACCAATCCGTTTATGGTAACCGGCTCGTTCACACTTTTGCTTGGGCTTTAGTCTAACTTTACCGAACGGGATCGTCGCTTCGGGCGGTATGGAATGACGCGGGGTCAGTTGACATTTTGTGCGCTGCACAATATCTAGGCTGCATCGCACAATCACATAGCGCAGCGCGCGGAACCCGAAAGGATGCAGCGATGACCCAGACCTATGAAGATTTCAGCAAATACGGCAAGGACTTCGTCGACACCGGCCTGAAGAGCTTCGCTTCGCTCTCCAAGGGCGCGCAGGCGATCGCCACCGAGACGACCGACTACACCAAGAAGAGCTTCGAGGCAGGTGCTGCCACCTTCGAGAAGCTGCTCGGCGTCAAGTCGCTCGAGAAGGCCGTCGAAATCCAGACCGACTATGCCAAGCAGGCTTATGAAGGTTTTGTCGCCGAGGCGACCAAGCTCGGCGAACTTTATGCCGAACTCGCCAAGGATGCCTACAAGCCGTTTGAGTCGCTCGTCGCCAAGGCGAAGTGATCGACTGATCCCCGATTTCAGGGGGCTGGATCGAAAGATCCGGCAGATACGACCCGGTTGCGCCCGCGCAGCCGGGTTTTTTGTTTTTCTTTTGCACAAGTGCTTCACGTTTATGGCAATTCGGGCCATGCCGCCCCCGTCACCATATTGTCAGCACGTCAGAAGGGCTTAAAATCCCCCTAATGACACCTACATGACGAAGTGTCGGAATTGATGAAGGGCAGGACCAGATTGACGACCGGCTTGGAAGCCACGAACTTCGACGTGGCGCGGATGCAGAGCGGTGACGAGGGAGGCAACGGCCCAGGCCGCGGCACCGCAGTCATTACCCGTACGAAGACCAAGACCAAGCGGCCGAGCCTCTACCGGGTGCTCATCCTCAACGACGACTACACCCCGATGGAGTTCGTCGTGCATGTGCTCGAACGCTTCTTCCAGAAGGACAGGGAGGCCGCTACCCGCATCATGCTGCATGTCCACAACCATGGCGTCGGCGAATGCGGGATCTACACGTTCGAAGTGGCCGAGACAAAGGTGTCCCAGGTCATGGATTTCGCCAGACAAAATCAGCATCCGCTGCAATGCGTGATGGAGAAGAAGTGAGGTATTGAATGCCGGCTTTCTCCCAGGGCCTCGAAAAAGCGCTGCATCAGGCGTTGACGCTCGCCAACGAGCGTCACCATGAATATGCGACGCTCGAACATCTGCTGCTCGCTCTCATCGACGACAATGAGGCAGCAGCGGTCATGCGCGCCTGCAACGTCGATCTCGACGAACTCAAGCAGACAGTGCTGACCTATATCGACACCGAGCTCGACAATCTCGTCACCGGCTATGACGAGGATTCGAAGCCGACCGCCGGTTTCCAGCGCGTCATCCAGCGCGCCGTCATCCACGTCCAGTCGTCCGGCCGCGAGGAAGTGTCCGGCGCCAACGTGCTCGTTGCGATCTTCGCCGAGCGCGAGAGCCATGCCGCCTATTTCCTGCAGGAACAGCAGATGACCCGCTACGACGCGGTCAACTACATCTCGCACGGCATCGCCAAGCGTCCCGGCGCCACCGAAACGCGCAGCCCGCGCGGCGCCGATGAGGAGCAGGGCAGCTCGAACAATGAGGCAAACGAAGAGACAGGCAAGGGCAAGAAGCAGCAGGATGCGCTGACGGCCTATTGCGTCAATCTCAACGTCAAGGCGCGGGCCGGCAAGATCGATCCGCTGATCGGCCGCGAGTCCGAGATCAACCGCACCATCCAGGTGCTGTGCCGCCGCTCCAAGAACAACCCGCTCTACGTCGGCGACCCCGGCGTGGGTAAGACTGCGATCGCCGAGGGCCTCGCCAAGCGCATCGTCGAGGGCGATGTTCCCGAAGTGCTCGAGGATGCCACCATCTTCGCGCTCGACATGGGCACGCTGCTTGCCGGCACGCGCTATCGCGGCGATTTCGAGGAACGGCTGAAGCAGGTGGTCAAGGAGCTCGAGGAGTATCCGGGCGCTGTGCTGTTCATCGACGAGATCCACACCGTCATCGGTGCGGGTGCGACATCGGGCGGCGCGATGGATGCCTCCAACCTGCTCAAGCCGGCGCTGTCGTCGGGTGCCATCCGCTGCATCGGCTCGACCACCTACAAGGAGTTCCGCCAGTTCTTCGAGAAGGACAGGGCGCTTGTCCGTCGTTTCCAGAAAATCGACGTCAACGAGCCGACCGTCGACGACGCCATCGAGATCATGAAGGGCCTCAAGCCCTATTATGAGGACTTCCACAAGGTGAAGTTCACCAACGAGGCGATCAAGGCGGCCGTCGAGCTTTCGGCACGCTACATCAACGACCGCAAGCTGCCCGACAAGGCGATCGACGTGATCGACGAGACGGGCGCGTCGCAGATGCTTTTGCCGGAAGGCAAGCGCAAGAAGACGATCGGCATCAAGGAGATCGAGGCGACGATCGCCACGATGGCGCGTATTCCGCCGAAGACCGTCTCGGCCGACGACGAAAAGGTGCTGGCCGGCCTCGAGGTCGAGCTGCAGCGCGTCGTCTATGGTCAGGACACGGCGATCACCGCGCTTACCTCGGCCATCAAGCTGGCACGTGCCGGCCTGCGCGAACCGGAGAAGCCGATCGGCTCCTACCTGTTCTCGGGCCCGACCGGTGTCGGCAAGACCGAAGTGGCAAAGCAACTCGCTCTGTCGCTCGGCGTCGAGCTGATCCGCTTCGACATGTCGGAGTATATGGAGCGCCATACCGTCAGCCGCCTGATCGGCGCGCCGCCCGGCTATGTCGGCTTCGACCAGGGTGGTCTTCTGACCGACGGCGTCGACCAGCATCCGCATTGCGTGTTGCTGCTCGACGAAGTGGAAAAGGCCCATCCCGATCTGTTCAACATCCTGTTGCAGGTCATGGACCACGGCAAGCTGACCGACCACAACGGCAAGCAGATCGACTTCCGCAATGTCATCCTGATCATGACCACCAATGCGGGCGCGTCCGACGCGCAGCGCGCGGCGATCGGTTTCGGGTCGACAAAACGCGAAGGCGACGATGTCGAGGCGATCAACAGGCTGTTCACGCCCGAGTTCCGCAACCGCCTCGATGCCATCATCCCGTTCGGCTCGCTGCCGGTGCCGGTGGTGCATCAGGTCGTACAGAAGTTCGTCATGCAGCTGGAAGCCCAGCTTTCCGAGCGGGGCGTCACCTTCGACCTGTCGCCGGATGCCATCGCCTGGCTGGCCGAGAAGGGCTACGACGAGCGCATGGGCGCGCGTCCGCTCGGCCGCGTCATCCAGGAGCACATCAAGAAGCCGCTGGCCGACGAGGTGCTGTTCGGCAAGCTCAAGAAGGGCGGCACGGTGCGTGTCACCGTCGAGAAGAAGGAAACCGGCGAATCCGGCCTGAAACTCGAGACGGTTGCCGACGAAGTGCCGGTGAAGCCGAAGAAGGAAGATCCGGCCGATCGTCCGAAGCCCAAGAAAGCTGCTGCCAAGAAGCCGGTCGCCAAGAAGGTCGTGTCGGCGAAGCCGAAGTCCGAGCCGAAGGGCAAGGATGGCGGCAAGCGCAGCCTCGTTCCCCAATTGCCTCGAAAGGGCTGATTGGAAAAACAAGGAAGCCCCGGCAACGGGGCTTCCTTTTTGGCTGATCGAAACTGCCCGGCGGCTTGCTTCAGGCGATGACGGGGCTCTCGACGCGGTTCCGGCCGAGCCGTTTGGCACGATACAGCCAGGTGTCGGCATCCCTGATCATCTGCTCGACCGAAACTGGACCGCTTCTGGCGGTCGTCACCCCGATGCTGACGGTGGTGCTCAGGCCGGGCTCAGCCAGGGTCATGCTCGCTACCGCAGCGCGCAGGCGCTCGGCGAGGATCGTCGCGTCGCCGGCGTTCAAGTCCTGGCAGATGGCGACGAACTCTTCGCCACCATAACGGAACAGGCGGTCGCCGCTGCGCAAAGCGCCGTCCAGCGCGCGTGCAACATCCTTGAGCACCTTGTCACCGGTGACATGGCCATACTGGTCGTTGATGCTCTTGAAGTGGTCGATGTCGATCATCAGCATGCTCACCGGCTTGCGGTCGGCCAGTGGCCGGTCGATCAGCGACTGTGCCACCGCTTCGAAATGGCCACGGTCACTGGTGCCGGTCAGCGTGTCCTTGCCGGTCTTTTCCAGCAGGTCCTCGTAGCGATGGCGGAACGTCAGCCGGTCGAAGACCTTGAGCAGCGGCTCGGGGCCGGCCAGTGCCGGACGTGTCTCGACATATCTGAGGTAGATGACGAGCATTGCGCTGTAGAGGGCCGCTGCCGCCATCTTGGCGATCCAGCCGCCGTAAAGCGCGCTGATCGGCACACCCGACACGAGATGCAGGCCAAGGAAGAACATCAACTGGTCGAAGGTGAGGACCAGAGCGGCGCTGAGGAAAATGCGCTTGAACAGGGTGTTGGCGATGCGCTGTCCGAGCTTCTCGTAGATCAGGATCAAGGCGATGCTGTCGAGGAACAGCAGGGCCGTGCCCCAGACCATCAGTACGCCCATGTCGTCAAGGAACGTCAGGTCGGGTTGATAACCCGGCATTTCCGCGACATCGCCGTAGAGGCGCAGGATCAGGGCCAGCGCCACCATCAGGCAGTTGCCGATCAGAAGCCCGTAGATCGGCTGGCGCACTGTCTCGGCATCCTCCTTGATGTAGAGCAGAAGGAACATCAGCAGCTTGCCGGAAAACATCACCGTAGAGCCGGGGGATATCAGGCCAAAGGGCAGCTGAACGAAGAAGACGGCGGCAAGATAGGTCTCGAGGAAGTGCATGACCCCAAGCACGCAAACAAAGATTCCGATGCCGAATCTGTGCCGTGAATGGAAAACCGCGGCCATGGTCACGAAGTAGATCAGCGCTTGCAGGACCAGCAGCAATGCACCTGTCATGACCTGGCTGTTCCTCGCTTCCCACCCAAAGGCCTATCTACACATTCGCGGTAGGTAAACCGTTAATATGCCGTCTCTTTCGCTGGTTGGCGCGATATGGCGCGGTCGGATCGGTGGTCACGAGGTGCAGTTGATTGCGCCAGGCGGATCGAAGCGCTGACTTGGCAGGGAGGCCATGCTATGCGCGGTTTCAATGCCTGCTGACCACGCATCTCCAACGCCGAGCCTATCGACACGCCGCCTCTGGTATCTGCGCGGCGTTCGCGCTGCCTTCTCGATCCCCGGCCTGATCCTCGCCAGCGCCTTTATCGGCTTTGCCGGGCTTGCCAAAGAGGCCGGGCTGACGCTTGCGCAGACCGTCTTCATGGTCGGCATGGTCTGGGCTCTTCCGGCCAAGGTGGTGCTGATCGGTGCCATTCTGTCAGGCGCTTCGCTGCCGGCGGCGGCCTTTGCGGTGGCGTTGTCATCGATACGTCTGACCCCGATGGTGGTGGCATTGGTGCCGGAGCTGCGTGGGCCGAGGACGCCGCGCTGGGTGCTCTATGTCCTGTCGCACTTCGTCGCCGTCACCTCCTGGGTACTGGCGATGGAGCGGCTGCGCGGCATCCCGCGGGAGCTTCGCACCACCTACTATGCCGGGCTCGGCTCGACGCTCGTGCTGTTCAACATGGTGGTCACGGCCATCGTCTATCTCGTCGCCGACAGCCTGCCGCCTATCGTCTCGGCGGCATTGTTCCTGCTCACGCCGATGTACTTCCTGACCTCGCTCTGGGGCTCGGCGCGCGAGCGGGCAGGGCACGTTGCCATGATCCTCGGCCTCATTCTCGGCCCGCTTCTCCACCTCGTCGTGCCCGGCTTCGACCTGCTCGGCGCCGGCTTGATCGGCGGCGGTATCGCATTTGCCTTCCACAAGCGGGCGTGGCGGAGGACATCGGCATGACCTTCGCCGCTTTCGACAACTGGTGGTGGCCGTTCCTGTTCATCCTCGTCGGCGGCTGGCTCGCCACTGACGCCTGGCGCTTCCTTGGCGTCTATCTCGGCGACCGCCTGTCGGAGGACTCGGACCTGCTTGTCCTGGTCCGCGCACTCGCCACCGCACTCGTCGCCGCGGTCATCGGCAATCTGATCGTCTTTCCCAGCGGAGCGCTTGTCGACACCGCGCTTGCCCTCCGCATCGGTGCCGCCTGCGCTGGGTTCGTTGCCTATATCTGCCTCGGGCGAAAAATTTTGGTCGGCATCGTTGCGGCCGAAGTGATCCTGCTGGTAGGGATGTGGACATCCTGAGCCGCTGGGACATTGCCCGCATTCCAGAGCCACAGCGCTGGTTCCGCTGTGTCTCGGTACATTCGCGACAGCTTAATTTCTGATGCCTAATATCCCCCAAGGGTTGGGGGATCCACAATGACTGAACTGGACGTGACGGCGCCTGAACTCAGGCAGCGGACTGATGCCCTGCTGTCCGTCAAAATGGCGCTCGTTGGTTTGCTGATTGCGATCGATGCGCAGTGGATAGGGGCGACGGACTTCGTTTTTGACCCTGTCAGCGCGGTCAAAGTAGTTGCCGTGGTATCCGGATTGGCGTCCATATCCTGGTTCTATGCCGTAATGCGCCCGGTCGAACGCTTCCAGGTCCTGTGTGCCGAAACAGCTGTGCTGTTAGCATTCTCTGCGGCCGCGGCCGTGCTCAGCGTTCTGGTGATTCCAACGACATGCCGCTGATCGACGACCGGTTGATCACATTCGACGCTGCGTTGGGTTTCGATTGGCGTGCCTATGTCGATTTCGTCAATGCGAGACCCTGGCTCGGCCAACCGTCGTCAATGGTCTTTGTCACATCACTGTCGCAGGTTGCATTGACAATACTTGCGACCAGTTTGCTGGGACGAACCCGGCGCGTTCAGCAGGTCGTGACTGCGGTTATGCTGGGTGCGCTGGTGTGCGTCTTGGTTTCAGCCCTCTTGTCGGCAGCCGGAGCTCTCGGGACCGTCCGTCCATCCGCCGACTTCATGGCTATGAACAAGCCAATCGTCGATCTCGCATACAAGCAGGCGTTTTTTGACATTCGCGCCGGCACATCACGCTTGATCTCACTTGACCACCCCCAAGGGCTCATTGCGTTCCCGTCCTATCACTGGACGCTGTCTGTGTTGACCGTGATTGCTTTCTGGAGGGTCAGGATCTGGTTCTGGCCTGTGTTGGCGCTGAACCTTGCCGTCATTTTGTCTTCCCCAGTTGACGGCGGCCATCATCTTGCCGACGCGTTGGCCGGCGTTCTTGTGGCGTTTTTGGCCTGGGGGATGGCTGAGAAGCTCTCAACGGTTGTTGAAGGCCGGCTGGCCGTGGAAGCCATCGCGTGATCTGGAGCAGGGGCTCTGAAGTAGCGGTTGAGACTACGGCGCATTCGACAGGCCGGCCGCCGAGGCAGCGCTCTCGCTGGCCTGAAACGCGCTGCGTCTGTCATGCTCCCGCCAGCGCAGCCCTGATCTTCTCTGCGTTTGCCGCCAGCACTTCAGGCTTTTCCATCACCGCCGCGTGACCCTTGGGTGCGACGCCTTCGAAGCGAGGCACGATGTGGACGTGGAGATGGAACACCGTCTGGCCGGCCGGAGCTTCGTTGAACTGCGAGATCACGATGCCGTCGGCGTCGAAAGCCTGCTGGGCGGCCCTTGCCACCTTCTGGACTGCTGCGAACAGCCGGCCGAATGTCTCGGGTTCGGCGTCGAGAAAGTTGCGCGACGGCGTCTTGGGCACCACGAGCGTATGCCCGGTGCTCTGCGGCATGACATCCATGAACGCCACCACGGCATCGTCTTCGTAGACACGATGCGAGGGGATCTCGCCGCGCAGGATCTTGGCGAAGATGTTGTTTGGATCGTAACCGGCGCTCGACATGGCCTATCCCGTTTGCTGCGATTTCGTGGTGGATGTTTCGGCGCTGGCAGGCGGAACGTCAAGCCGCGGAAGGCTGCAAGGAGCTGAGTTGAACTACATCTATCTGATCGTGGCGGTGGCCTTCGAGGTCGTTGCAACCTCCGCCCTCAAGGAAACCAACGGTTTCACGCGGCTGTGGCCATCCGTCGTAGCACTGGCCGGCTATGCCTGCGCCTTCTATTTCCTTTCCCTTGTGCTGCGCCAGGTGCCGGTCGGCATCGTCTATGCGATGTGGTGCGGTGCCGGTATCGTCTTCATCACGGCGATTGCCTGGATCTGGTTCCGCCAGACGCTCGACCTGCCGGCACTTCTCGGCATCGGGCTGATCATGGCGGGCGTCATCGTGATCAACCTCTTCTCGAAGTCGATAGCCCACTGAACCTCAGCCGCGCCGGAACGGCCCGTGATCATCGAGATACTCGCCGATCTGGGCGACCTCCCGGCGTTCGCGCTCGAGATATTCAGCGACGGCGCGGCGAAGGCCGGGGTGGACGATGTAATGCGCCGACTGCGTCGTGACGGGGCGATAGCCGCGCGCCAGCTTGTGTTCACCTTGGGCGCCGGCCTCGACGATGCGCAGCTTGCGTTCTATGGCGAAGTCGATGGCCTGGTGATAGCAGACCTCGAAATGCAGGAAGGGGTGGTCCTCGATACAGCCCCAGTTGCGGCCGTAGAGCGTGTCGGAGCCGATGAAGTTGATCGCGCCGGCGATGTAGCGGCCGCCGCGCCTGGCCATGACCAGCAGCACGTCGTCGGCCATGCGTTCGCCGATCAGCGAGAAGAATGTCCGGTTGAGGTAAGGCCGACCCCATTTGCGGCCGCCGGTGTCCATGTAGAAGGCGAAGAAGTCGTCCCAGTGCGCTTCGGTGATGTCCTTGCCGGTCAGTCGTTCGATCGAAATGCCTTCGGTCAGCGCCTCGCGCCGCTCCTTCTTCAGCGCCTTGCGCTTGCGCGAGGCCAGCGTGGCGAGAAAGTCGTCATAGGTGCCGAAGCCTTCGTTGAAGAAATGGAACTGCTGGTCGGTGCGGCGAAGGAAGCCGGTGTCGGCGAGGATGTCGACTTCGTCCGGCTCGGCGAAGGTGACATGTGCCGACGACACCCCGACGCCCTCGGCGACACTGCGCAGCGCCGTTGCCAGCGCCGCCTTGGTTACGGTTGCCGTGTTGCCGGGAACAGCCAGAAGGCGAGGGCCGGTCGCCGGCGTGAACGGTATCGAAGCCTGGAGCTTGGGATAATATCGCCCGCCTGCGCGCTCGAAAGCGTCGGCCCAGCCATGGTCGAAGACATATTCGCCCTGGCTGTGTGATTTGGCGTAGCAGGCAAGGGCACCGAGAAAGCTGCCGTCGGCCTTTTCCAGCCGGAGATGGTGGCCTTGCCAACCGGTCTTGCGTACGGCGCAGCCGGATTCCTCGAGGATGCTCAGAAAATCAAATGAAACAAACGGGTTATAGGCCGATCCTGAAGCCTTTGACGTGCCTGAGAGGCTGTTCCAGTCGTCGCGTCCGAATTCGCTGATGCTTGAGACGACGCGGACGGCGTAGCCGCCATCCGCATTCGTCGCCCCGACATCGCTCGCATTGCTCATGCGTAGTTACTTACGCTCGATAACAGCCGTTGCAAGGGTCAGGCCACCGCCAGCGCATCCGGATCAAAACCCTCGAAGGTCATCTGGTCGGCCTGCGCGAAGGTCGTCCGCACGGCGTCTTCGTCGCGCACTGTCCAGGTGATGACCGGCATGGCGAGCTTGTCGCGCACAAAGCTGACGAACCTGTTCGGCAGGTGCGTCACGGAGTAGGAAACAAACGAAATGCCGTGTGCCAGCATCGAAAAATGTGCTTCGAGCTCGTGATCCAGATCGCCCCAGGCGGTCAGTCCGGCCGGAATGCCCGGCGCGTGACGGGAGAAGTCGCGGATCAGCCAATGATCGAAGGACATGATCGCGGCCTTGCCCTTGTAGTTGCGCAAGGCCGCCGCCACGCGTTCGACGAGTTCGCCGTCATGCCCGGGAATGCCCTTGAGTTCGATGACCAGGGGTACGCGCCCGTCGACCAGTTTGAGCATTTCGGCAAGCGTCGGCACATGATCGGCGGTGCCGCCGACGCGAAGTGCCGCAAGCTCGCGTGTCGTACGTTGCCAGATGAAGCCATCCGTACCCGTCAGCCGGTTGAGCACGTCGTCATGAAACACGGCAACGTCGCCGTTGGCGGTCAGATGGACATCGCACTCGATGGCAAAGCCGCGCGCCGCTGCGCGCTCAAAGGCGGACAGCGTGTTTTCCCAGCAGGTCTTGTTGAGGTCGTGCAGGCCGCGATGAGCAATCGGGCGGGCGGTCAGCCAGGATAGGTCGGTCATGAGGCCGCTCATTCGTGCTCGATGATGGCTTCGATCTCGACGGCGGCATTCAGCGGCAGCGAGGCGACGCCGACGGCCGAACGCGCATGCTTGCCGCGGTCGCCAAGTGCCGCGACCAGGAAGTCGGACGCACCATTGGCGACGAGATGCTGCTCGGTGAAGTCGGAGGACGAAGCGACAAAGACGCTGATCTTGACAATGCGACGGATCTTTTCGAGATCGCCAAGAGCTGCCTTTGCCTGGGCGAGGATGTTAACGGCGCACTGCTTGGCCGCCTCCTTGCCGCCTGCAACGTCGACATCGCGGCCAAGCAGGCCGGTGACGGTGAGCTTGCCGTCCTTGAGCGGCAGCTGACCGGCGGTGAAGACGAGATTGCCCGAGCCCATGAAGGGCACGTAGTTGGCGGCGGGGGCTGCGGCTTCGGGCAAGGTGATGCCAAGATCGCTTAGCCGCTTTTCGATTGTTTCGCCCATCGTCTTTCCTTATCTCTGAGTCTCGTGTGGCGGGTGAGGCTGCGCCGAAACTGCTATGTTTGCCTCGCTTCCGCCACGACTTTTTTTAAGGTGGACCATCATTCAAGGCGGCTTGTCATGGCCGCGCCGATCGGAGCCAGTGTATGCGCGCAAAGCGCCTTGTTCTTCTTGCCACCCTGTCCACCTCGCTGCTGTCCCTGACGCCAGCTCTTGCGGCTCCCGTGCTTGCGCCCCATCGCGCCGTCTATGATCTGGTGCTCGACCAGGCCTCCGACCGGTCAGGGATAACAGGCCTTTCCGGGCGCATGGTCTATGAGTTCAATGGCTCCGCTTGCGAAGGCTACACGGTCAAGTTCCGCTTCGTGACCCAGATCGCGACCAGCGAGAACACGCGGCTGACCGATCAGCAGACGACCACCTTCGAGGACGGCGAGGGCAAGACCTTCTCGTTCGTCACCAAATCCTTCGTCGATCAGAACCTCGACCGCGAGGTCAAGGGCACGGCGACGCGCGAAGCCAACGGGCTCAAGGTCGCTTTGGAAAAACCGTCGGCGGGTTCCGTCGACCTCGCGAAGACGCAGTTCCCGACCCAGCATCTCGTCGAGCTGATCGACAAGGCCGAGAAGGGCGAGACCTTTTATGAAACGAGCCTGTTCGACGGCTCCGAGGACGCCGACAAGGTGATGACCACCACCGTCATCGTCGGCAAGAAGAGCGAGGCGCCGGAGGCCGATCCGGAGCGCCCTGCGCTTGCGGCACTCGCCAAGGACAAGTTCTGGCCGGTCGACATCGCCTATTTCGACGAAAGCAAGGGCGGCGGTGAGGAAGTGCCGGAGTATCGCATCAGCTTCAAGCTGCATGAGAACGGCCTGACGCGCGACTTGGTGATGGATTACGGCGATTTCTCGATGACCGGCAAGCTGGTCAATCTATCGTTGTTTCCTGTGCCGCAAGGCGACTGCAAGCATTAGGCCGCTGTCGTGGCGGTCTATGTCGACGCGGCAATCTGGAAGTGGGTGGGCCATCGCTGGTGCCACCTGCTCGCCGACGACACCGACGAGTTGCATCGTTTCGCCGCCCAGCTCGGCCTGAAGCGTTCGTCCTATCAGGGCCCGCCTAAGACCTCGGCGCCGCATTACGACATTACAGGCTTCGAGCGTGATCGTGCCGTGCGTCTTGGCGCGATCGAATGCAGCCGCGACGAGATCGTGGCGGTGTTTCGCCGCGTGCGCGTGCGCAACTTCAAGCGCCGCGAACCCAAGGTGGTGCAGGAACCGGTGGAACAGGAGCCCGGCATGTCGCGCTGGGCGGCCGGCAGCTGATCTTCTGTTCCGAAGGGAATCGCTGCCAAGGAATCCTCTGCCTGACCAGTGGCGATCGTGCGCTTCGGGAGGCTTTGGTTGAGGCCCACAAGCACGGAAAGCCTCGATTTCCCGGGCAATCGGGCCGGTCCCGGGGTTGCGCTCACCAGCCAATACGTCTATATGCCGCCGCATTCCACACACGGACTTCGGTTTCTGTCCGGGAGAAATCCGGCTGAGACCCCCCGGTGGCGTTTCGAGCATCCAGCGAAAAGCGTCATTGTCCGTGGAGGCCAACCGGATAAGGAAATAACGATGGCACTGCCTGATTTCAGCATGCGCCAGCTTCTTGAAGCTGGTTCTCACTTCGGCCACCAGACCCACCGCTGGAACCCGAAGATGGCGCCCTACATCTATGGCGCCCGCAACAACATCCACATCATCGACCTGTCGCAGACTGTTCCGCTTCTGCACCAGGCTCTCAAGCAGGTTTCGGACGTCGTTTCGCGCGGCGGCCGCGTGCTGTTCGTCGGCACCAAGCGTCAGGCTTCGGACATCGTTGCTGACGCTGCTCAGCGTTCGGCCCAGTACTATGTCAACTCGCGTTGGCTCGGCGGCATGCTGACCAACTGGAAGACGATCTCGAACTCCATCCAGCGCCTGCGCAAGCTCGACGAGCTGCTCGCTGGCGAAGCCCACGGCTTCACCAAGAAGGAGCGCCTGAACCTTGAGCGCGAGCGCGAAAAGCTGGACAAGGCCCTCGGCGGCATCAAGGACATGGGCTCGACGCCAGACCTGATGTTCGTGATCGACACCAACAAGGAAGCCATCGCCATCCAGGAAGCCAAGCGTCTCGGCATTCCGGTTGTCGCGATCATCGATTCGAACTGCGATCCGGATAAGATCGATTTCCCGATCCCCGGCAACGACGACGCTGCCCGCGCCATCCAGCTCTACTGCGATCTGGTTGCCAAGGCTGCGATCGACGGTATCGCTCGCCAGCAAGGCGCGCTCGGTGTCGACATCGGCGCATCGGCCGAAGCCCCGGTTGAGCCTGCGCTCGACGAGACTCCGTCGACTGAAGCGCCCCAGGCGTAATCACGAAGGCCGGGAGACCGGCCTTCCTTTTCAGGATTGGGCGCAACCAGCGCCGGCGTTCGGCGCATCATCGAACCCTCGGTGGTGCGCTCGCGCATTTTGAAGCAAAGAGGCCACAATGAGCATTTCGGCAGCACAGGTTAAAGAACTCCGCGAACTCTCGGGCGCGGGTATGATGGATTGCAAGGCGGCTCTCACCGAGACCGGCGGCGACATGGAAGCCGCGGTCGACTGGCTGCGCAAGAAGGGTATCTCCAAGGCCGACAAGAAGGCCAGCCGTACCGCGGCCGAGGGCCTGGTCGGCGTCGATGCCGGCATGCGCGAAGCCGTCGTCGTCGAAGTCAACTCGGAGACCGACTTCGTTGCCCGCAACGCCGCCTTCCAGGAAATCGTCGCCAACGTGTCGAAGGTCGCTCTCGCTTATGGCGACACCGACGCTGTTGCCGCTGCGAAATATCCGGGTTCGGACAAGTCCGTTGCCGACACTATCAAGGACGCTGTCGGCACCATTGGCGAGAACATGAGCTTCCGCCGTTCGGTCAAGCTGTCGGTTTCTGAAGGCGTGGTTGCGACCTATGTCCACAACGCGGTTGCCGACAACCTCGGCAAGCTCGGCGTGCTGGTCGCTATCGAGACCGCCGGCAATCATGACGCGGCCCGCGCCTTCGCGCGTCAGGTCGCCATGCACGTTGCTGCGACCAACCCGCTGGCCCTGACGCCCGACGAAGTCGACGCTTCTGCCGTCGAGCGCGAAAAGTCGATCTTCGCCGATCAGGCCCGCCAGTCGGGCAAGCCGGAGAACATCATCGAGAAGATGGTCGAAGGCCGCATGCGCAAGTTCTACGAGGAAGTCGTGCTGTTGAAGCAGGCTTTCGTGCTCAACCCCGACCTGACGGTCGAGGCGGCACTGAAGGACGCTGAAAAGCAGATCGGCGCGCCGGCAAAGATCACCGGCTACGTTCGCTTCGCGCTCGGTGAAGGCATTGAGAAGGAAGAGAGCGACTTCGCCGCTGAGGTCGCTGCGGCCGTCAAGGGCTAAAAAGCAGCGCTGCATCAAGCGCTTCCTGAGGATAGCCGAAGGGCGCCGCGTGACATCGCGGCGCCCTTCGTGTATCGGAACCCAAATTCAACAGCCGCGAGGAACCCATGACCGACAAGCCGCTCTACCGGCGCGTACTGCTTAAGGCGTCGGGTGAAGCCCTGATGGGCGAGCAGCATTTCGGCATCGATGTTTCCGTTGTCGACCGTATTGCCAGCGACATCGCCGAGGCGAGGGCGCTCGGCGTCGAGGTCGGCGTAGTCATTGGCGGCGGCAACATCTTCCGCGGCGTGGCAGTGGCATCCAAGGGTGGCGATCGCGTCACTGGCGACCACATGGGCATGCTTGCCACCATCATCAATTCGCTGGCTCTGCGCACCTCGCTGCACAAGCTTGGCGTTGATGCCGTGGTGCTTTCGGCGATCGCCATGCCCGAACTGTGCGAGAGCTTCTCGCAGCGCCAGGCAACCGCTTACATGGATGCCGGCAAGGTCGTGATTTTTGCCGGTGGCACGGGCAACCCATTCTTCACCACCGATTCGGCAGCGGCCCTGCGTGCCGCCGAGATTGGCGCTGACGCGCTGTTCAAGGGCACCCAGGTCGATGGTGTCTATTCGGCCGATCCCAAGAAGGACCCAGCTGCGACGCGCTTCGAACGCATCACGCACGCCGAAGTCATCACAAAAGGCCTGTCCATCATGGATACGGCCGCGATTGCTCTTGCGCGCGAAAACAACATCCCGATAATCGTCTATTCGATCCATGAAAAAGGCGGGTTCGGCGAAATATTGAAAGGTGGCGGCCGCTGCACGATTGTTGCGGACGCCTGACGATTGGAACGATGGCCCCGAAATCGGGACCAAGGAGACTGCAATGAGCACGGATTACAGCGATCTTCAGCGCCGCATGGAAGGCGCCATCAACGCCTTCAAGCACGACCTCGCCTCGCTGCGCACGGGCCGTGCCTCGAGCAACCTGCTCGATCCGATCCACGTCCAGGCCTATGGCTCGTCGATGCCGCTCAACCAGGTGGCCACAGTGTCCGTGCCTGAGCCGCGCATGATCTCGGTCTCGGTCTGGGACAAGTCTATGGTCGGTGCTGTCGATCGCGCCATCCGCGAATCCAACCTTGGCTTCAACCCGATCGTCGACGGCACCAACCTGCGCATTCCGCTGCCGGAGCTCAACGAGCAGCGCCGCAAGGAACTGGTCAAGATCGCCCACACCTACGCCGAGAACGCCAAGGTCGCCACCCGCCATGTGCGCCGCGACGGCATGGACGCACTCAAGAAGGCCGAGAAGGATGGCGACATCAGCCAGGACGACCAGCGCGTCCAGTCCGACAAGGTCCAGAAGCTGACCGACGATACGATCAGCCAGATCGACAGCCTGCTCGCAGGCAAAGAAGCCGAGATCATGCAAGTCTGAGGCAGGCATACGGCCGGCCCGAAAGCGAACGGATGACTACGCCCGCGCATGTCGCGATTATCATGGACGGCAACGGTCGCTGGGCAAAAGCCCGCGGCCTGCCGCGCGTTGCGGGCCACCGGGCCGGAGTCGAGGCGTTGCGCCGCACCGTTCGTGCCGCTGCAGACCTCGGTATTTCCTGGCTGACCGTCTACGCCTTCTCCTCGGAGAACTGGTCGCGGCCCAAGTCCGAGGTCACCGACCTCATGGGGTTGCTCAAGATCTTCATTCGGCGCGATCTTGCCGAACTCCACAACAGCGGTGTACGCGTCCAGATCATCGGCGACAGGGCCACACTGCAGCCCGATATCCGCAGCCTGCTCGAGGAAGCCGAAACGCTGACATCGGGCAATGATGCGCTGACACTGGTCATCGCGTTCAACTATGGGGGGCGCGACGAGATCGCGCGCGCCGCGCGCCGGCTGGCGGAAGCGGTCAAGCGTGGCGACATTTCAAGCGAGCAGATCACGCCGGAGCTGTTTGCCGAGGAACTCGACACATCGGGCATTCCTGATCCCGATCTGGTCATTCGCACCAGCGGCGAAATCCGGCTCTCCAATTTCCTGCCCTGGCAGTCGGCCTACAGCGAGCTGATCTTCCAGCCTTGCTACTGGCCGGATTTCACCCGCGAGCATCTGTCGGAGGCCTTGCGCGAATATACCGGCCGCGAACGCCGTTTTGGCGGGCTTGCAGCGCGCGACGTCGCTTCGTGACCTTGCCATGAGCAATCTCCAGCTCCGGACAATTTCAGCGATCGTGCTGGCAGCTGCTGTGCTGTTGCTGACATGGCTGGGCGGGCTGCCGTTCAGGATGCTGACCGCGGCGATAGCGCTTGCCATCTTCTACGAATGGTCGCGCATGTCGCGGCCGAACAGCGAAACAGGGTGGGCCGGCGGCAACCTCAACATGCTGCCGGAAGTGTTCATCCTGATGTTCGCCGGCGCCCTGGTCGCGGGCATTCCGGCACTTGCGCTGATCATCCTGGCCGCTGTCTTCACGTTCATCCTGTGGGGGCTGGGCAAGCTGCGCAGGGCAGGGGCGTGGGAAGCTGCCGGCTTTGGCTATTCTGCGCTCTCCGGCCTGTCCCTTGCCCTGTTGCGCGGCGACGACGCGTCGGGCCTCGTCGCCATCCTGTTTCTGTTCGCGGTTGTCTGGGCGACGGACATTTTTGCCTATTTTGTCGGCCGCAAGGTCGGCGGGCCCAAGCTGGCACCGGCCATTTCGCCCGGCAAGACGCGCAGCGGCGCGGTTGGCGGCGCTGTCGGTGGTGTGGTTGCCGGACTGCTGCTCGCCAACTTTGCCGGTACCGGCAACTTGTTCCTCCTTGCCGTGATAGGCCTACTGCTTTCGGTGATCTCGCAGGCCGGCGATCTGTTCGAATCGTGGGTCAAGCGTCGGCATGGCTACAAGGATTCGGGGGCGCTGATACCCGGCCATGGCGGCGTGATGGACCGCGTCGATGGGCTTGTCGCGGCTGCATTTGCCCTATACGTCATCGGCTGGATGTCCGGTTCCGCCGACCATCCGGCTCAGGGATTGTTTCCGGCCTGAGCGACCAAGTTCAGGGGCGCAAGCCTCGGGCAAGGCGCGGTGCTGCACTTGAAGCGCCAAGGTATCTGGTTGAGGGCTTGAATTGAGCGAGTATCTTCCCGCGTTCCTGACTACGGATGGTCTCCTGATCGGTACCATCGTGCCGTTCCTGTTCGTGCTCACCATCGTCGTGTTCGTGCACGAGATGGGCCATTATCTGGTCGGCCGCTGGTGCGGTATCGGTGTAAAGGCCTTTTCGATCGGCTTCGGCCCCGAACTGCTCGGCTTCAACGATCGTCGCGGTACGCGTTGGAAGCTTTGCGCCATTCCCTTGGGCGGCTACGTCAAGTTCGTCGGCGACATGAGCGTCACCAGCAAGCCGGAGGGCGGCGGGGACGACAATCTCAGTGCCGCCGAACGTAAGATCGCGTTCCATACGCAACCAGTGTGGAAGCGCGCGGCGACCGTGTTCGCCGGACCGCTGTTCAACTTCCTGCTGACGATTGCCGTCTTCACTGTGCTGTTTTCGGCTTATGGCCGCTACGTCATGGAGCCGACGGTTGCCGAGGTGCGCGCCGCCAGCCCGGCGGCGAATGCCGGTATCCAGCCGGGCGACCGATTCGTCAGTGTCGACGGCCAGCCGGTGGAAACCTTCTCCGACGTCCAGCGCATCGTCTCGGGACGCGGTGGCGATCCGCTTACCTTCGTGATGATGCGCGACGGCAAGGAAGTCTCTGTTACGGCGACGCCCGAAATGATGGAGCAGAAGGACGCGCTCGGCAATTCGGTCAAGGTTGCAGTCATTGGCGTCGTCAACAATGAGGAGCTGGGGCAGCCCAGGCTGATCAGCTACAGCCCAGGCGGCGCATTTGTGCAGGCGGTTTCCGAAACCGGGCACATCATCGAGCGTACCGGTCAGTTCCTGAAGCGATTCGTCGTTGGCCGGGAGGACAAGTGTCAGCTCGGTGGACCGGTCAAGATTGCCGACATGGCCGGCAAGGCGGCCCAGCTGGGCTTCGTCTGGCTGGTGCAATTGGTGGCTCTTTTGTCGGTCGGCATCGGTTTTCTGAACCTTCTGCCGATTCCTCCACTCGACGGCGGCCACTTGGCGTTCTATGCAGTTGAAGCTGTCATCAGGCGCCCTGTTTCCGAGCGGGCGATGGAGGCTGTATATCGAGTGGGGATGATTCTCGTGCTGGCGTTTATGGGCTTCGTTTTCTGGAACGACCTGTTTGGCTGCTGAAATCATGAAGAAATTTGGGGCCGGCAAGGGGTCCGTTGAGAGGGCGTTTACCATCCGGGGCGGTATGCGTGACGCGAAAGTCACGCTCGCTGAGGAAGTAAGCGCAAATTAACCAGAAGCCTTGCGTGTAGGGAAAATCCAGTTATTACGGTACGGGAAATTACCGCGACGTCCGGTTTTCTCGCCGTGGGGACTTCGAGAAAAGGTTGTAAAGGCCGACTATGAAGGCAGCACTTAAGTTTGCGAGCGCCGCGTCCGCGGTTGCTCTTTCCGCCGCTCTAGCCATTCCAGGCGCAGTGGCGGTCCAGTTTGTTGCCGTGTCAGCCGCGCAAGCGGCGGTGGTCAACCGGGTCGAAGTGCGCGGCAATCAGCGCGTCGATGCGGATACCGTCCGCAACTACATCTCCATCAAGCCCGGCAAGTCGTTCTCGAACACCGATATCGACGACGCGGTGAAGGCGCTGTTCGGCAGCGGCCTGTTCTCCGACGTCCGCATCAACCAGGTCGGCTCGACGCTCGTCGTTCAGGTTTCCGAATATCAGGTCGTCAACAACGTGCTGTTCCAGGGCAACAAGAAGCTCAAGGACGCGGCACTCGGCGGCGCCATCCAACTCAAACCGCGCGGCGCATTTTCGCAGGCAGCGCTTGAGGCTGACACCCAGGCGATCAAGGAAGCCTACAAGCGCGTCGGCCGTGACGACGTCACCGTCGGCACCCAGATCATGGATCTCGGCGAAAACCGCGTGAACGTGGTGTTCGAGATCAATGAAGGCGGCCGCACGAAGATCGCCGCGATCAATTTCGTCGGTAACGACGCCTATGGCGATCGCCGCCTCGCAGATGTCATCTCGACCAAGCGCTCGTCGTTCCTGTCGTTCATGTTGCGTGACGACATCTATGACGAAGACCGCCTGCGCGCCGACGAGGAAGCGCTGCGTCGCTTCTATTTCAATCACGGCTACGCCGACTTCCAGGTTGTCTCCGCCTTCGGCGAACTCGACGAGGCGACCAACCAGTACACCATCACGATCACCGTTGACGAAGGCCAGCGCTACACGTTCGGCGATGTGTCGGTCGAAAGCAGCATCCCCGAGGTCGACGGCGCGAGCCTGCAGCGTCTCGTCGAGACGCGCAAGGGCGATGTTTACAACGCCAAGGACGTCGAAGATTCGATCATCGCGATCACCGAGAACGTTGCCGGCGCTGGCTATGCCTTCGCCAAGGTAACGCCGCGCGGTGACCGCAACTTCGAAAGCCGCACGATCTCGGTTGTCTACACCGTCGACCAGGGCGCCAAGGCCTATGTCGAGCGCATCGAAATCCGCGGCAACGAACGCACCCGCGACTTCGTGATCCGTCGCGAATTCGACGTCTCTGAAGGCGATGCCTTCAACCAGGTGCTGATCCAGCGCGCCAAGAAGCGCCTCGAGGCGCTAAACTTCTTCGAGCGTGTCGAAGTTTCGACCGCTCCCGGATCGCAGCCTGACCAGGTTGTGCTGGTTGTCGATCTGGTCGAGAAGTCGACCGGCGAGTTCTCGATTGGCGCCGGCTATTCGACCGGCGGCGACAATGCCGGTCCGTCGGTGGAAGGCTCGATCACCGAGCGCAACTTCCTCGGCCGTGGTCAGTTCATTAAGTTCTCGGCCGGTGGCGGCAAAAACTCGCGTGACTACAGCTTCTCGTTCACCGAGCCGTATTTCCTCGGCCGCCGTATTGCTGCTGGTTTCGACATCTATCGCCAGACCCGCAAGTATGACGACAAGTACCAGAGCGACATTACGGGTGGCACCATCCGTTTCGGCCTGCCGATCACCAACAACATCTCGACGCAACTTGCCTACAACATCGCGCAAGAGAAGTATGAGTATGATGAGGACTGTCTGAGCGGCGGTGTTCTTGACCCTGCGAAGTGCACGATCTCGCCGGCGATCAAGGATGGCATCGCCAACAGTCCGTGGATCAAGTCGTCGGTCAGCGGTACGCTGGTCTACAACACCATCGACGACATGAAAAACCCGCGTAACGGCATCTACGCCAACTTCACGACCGAAGTGGCTGGTCTTGGCGGCGACGCGAAGTTCGTCAAGTTCACGGGCCGTGCGAGCTACTATCAGACGCTGTCGGAAGAGCTTGATATCGTTGGCCTCGTATCGGCTGGCGCCGGTCACATCCAGGGCTTCGGCGACGACGGCCTGCGCGTCTTCGATCACTTCAAGAGCAATGATCGGATGATCCGCGGCTTCGAGTACAACGGCATCGGACCGTACGACAAGAACGGTGGCGACCATCTCGGCGGCACGACCTACTTCAATGCGTCTGCCGAAGCACAGTTCCCGATCCCGGTCGTGCCGGAGAGCTTCGGCCTGCGTGGCGCCGTCTTTGCGGATGCAGCGACGCTTTATGGTAGCAAGGTTAATGTCGCGGGCACCAACATCGTCTCGACTGACATGGAATTGCGTGCCTCGGTCGGTGTCGGTCTGCTCTGGGCTTCGCCCTTCGGTCCGCTGCGCATCGACTATGCGGTACCGGTCAAGAAGCTGGACACCGACAATACGCAGGAATTCAACTTCGGCATTTCGACCCGCTTCTAATTGCGTGGTACAACGTTTCCGGGCCGTCACGGCCCGGAAACTCTTTACCCGGCTTGGCTGGAACAGCATTTCATGACGGATCCGGTATTTTTTGTGCCGTCACGCCGCTACACGGTGGGCGAGGTGGCCGGCCTTACCGGCGCGACGCTCGTCGACCCCAAACATTCCGAAATCGCCATCTCGACCATCGCAGCGGCAAGCAGTGGTGGCGATGGCGCTTTGGTGTTTGTCGACGGCAAGCGCAACGCAGCACCGCTCAAGTCGCTGCATGCGGCCGCTGTCCTGTGTACGGCCGATGTCGCCGACCTTGTCCCTGATGGCATTGCCATTCTCGTTTCGCCGCGTCCGCAGCAGGCCTTTGCCCGCATCGGCAGGCTAATTTATCCGGATGCCGAGCGCCCGGTAGGTGTGAGCGGTGAAGCAGGCATTTCGCCATTCGCCCACATTGATCCGACCGCTCATGTCGAGCCAGGCGCCGTCATTGAGGCTGGTGTGGTGATCGGCCCGAACGCGGCAGTCGGCAGCGGGACTGTGGTATCCGCTCATGCGGTCATCGGTCGTTCGACCCAGATCGGCCGCGATTGTTATGTCGGTCCGCACAGTTCGATCCAATATGCGTTGATCGGCAATGGCGTGATCATCCACGCCGGCGCCCGCATCGGCCAGGATGGCTTTGGTTTCGCCGGCGGTGCGCGCGGTCCTGAACGCATCCCGCAGATCGGCCGCGTCATCATCCAGGACAATGTCGAGATCGGCGCCAATGCGACGGTCGATCGTGGCGCGATGTCGGACACGATCATCGGCGAAAACTCCAAGATCGACAATCTCGTCCAGATCGCCCACAACGTGCGCATTGGCCGCAATTGCGTTATTGCGGGGCTGACGGGTATTTCGGGCTCGGTTGTCGTCGGCGACAACGTGATGATGGGCGGCGGCGTCGGCCTGGCCGATCACCTGACCATCGGATCGGGGGCGCAGCTGGCAGCGCGCAGCGGCCTGATGCACGACGTGCCGGCAGGCGAAGTTTGGGCAGGATTTCCTGCAAAACCGATGAAATTGGCAATGCGCGAGTTCGCGTTGATCAGAAAAATGGCCATGGGAAAACCAAAGGGGGGTGGGAGCAGTGACTGACCAGGCGACCAGGACACTCGAAGCCGTCGATATCCTCGGCCTGCACAAGCTGCTGCCGCATCGTTACCCGTTCCTGCTGATCGATCGCATCGTCGACATCGACGGCGACGATTCCGCTGTCGGCATCAAGAACGTCACCTTCAACGAACCGCACTTCCAAGGGCATTTCCCGGGCCATCCGGTCATGCCCGGCGTGCTGATCATCGAGGCCATGGCACAGACGGCGGGCGCCATCTGCCTGCGGCTGGTCGTCGACGAAACACCGTCGCTTGTGTACCTGATGACGGTCGACGGCGCCAAGTTCCGCAAGCCGGTCGTGCCGGGAGACCAGCTCCGCATTCACGTCAAGAAGATCAAGAAGCGCGGCAACATCCTGAAGTTCGCCTGCGACGCGCAGGTCAATGGTGCGACCGTAGCCGAAGCAGAGGTGGCCGCGATGATGGTGCCCAAGGAATAAGCAACAACTCCATGACTGAAACCTTTATCCATCCTGCCGCTGTCGTCGAAGCCGGTGCACAACTGGGTGCAGGCGTCCGCATTGGTCCTTTCTGCCATGTCAGCGCTGATGCCGTCATCGGTGACCGCGTCGAACTGATGAGCCATGTCGCGATCCTGGGTGCAACGACGCTTGGCGAAGGCTGCACGGTGTTTCCGCAGGCAACGCTTGGCGCTGCTCCGCAGAACAACAAGCACAAGGGTGGCCGGACGACGCTCACTGTCGGCAAGAATTGCACGATGCGTGAAGGCGTGACCATGCATGTCGGCACCGACACCAGTCGAGGTGCCACGACCGTCGGCGACAACGGGCTGTTTCTCGCCTATGCGCATATTGCGCATGACTGCATCGTCGGCGACAACGTCACCATGGCCAATGTCGCGACCCTCGGCGGGCACGTCGAAGTCGGCAACAACGTCACGCTTGGTGGCCTGTGTGCCGTCCATCAGATGACGCGTATCGGTCACCATGCCTTTGCCGGCGGTGGCGCGATCATTGATGGCGACATCATCCCCTATGGCATGGTGATGGGCAATCGCGCCCGCCTGCGTGGGCTCAACGTCATCGGCATGCGCCGCTCCGGCCTGCCGCGCGCCGAGATCTTCGCCTTGCGCAAGGCCTACAAGATGATCTTCGACCCAACCCGTTCGGTGGCCGAGAGCATCCCGCTAGTCGAACGCGAATTCGCCGGCTCGCCCATCGTGCGTGACGTCCTGGATTTCATCCAGGCGCGCGGCAAGCGCCACTTCACCGTGCCGCCGCTCAGAAACGCCGTCGCCGAAGACGCCGCCGATGACGAAGGCTGACGGCGGAAAGAGGATCAACCTTTCCGCGACCGACCGGATTGCTGTCGTTGCCGGCAGCGGTCGGCTCCCGGTCAATGTCGCCGACAGTCTCGCCGAGGCCGGGCACAAGCCTTTCATCGTTCTGATTGACGGTGAGACCGATCCCGGCACCAGCCTCTGGAGCTATGCCGGCGAGCGGCTTGCCATCGAGCAGTTCGCCTCGCTGGTGCCTTTGCTCAAGCGCCACGACATCACCCATTGCGTGCTTGCCGGTGGCATCAGCCGTCGCCCGGTGTGGCGGGCCATTCGCCCCAGCATCGCCCTGCTGCGTGTCCTGCCGCGCGCGCTTGCAGCGCTTGCCCGCGGCGACGACGGCCTGCTGCGCATCCTGGTCAAGACGATCGAAGACAACGGTATCAAGGTCGTCGGCGCACATCAGGTCGTTCCGGAGCTGCTGGCCGTGGCCGGCAGCATGGGGGCGCTGGCGCCTCAGCAGAGTGACTGGGACGACCTTCGGGCAGGCCAGGAGGCCGCACGCACGATCGGTGCGCTTGATATCGGCCAGGCGGCGGTTGCCATCGGCGGGCGCGCCATCGCACTCGAAGGCATCGAGGGCACAGACCTGTTGCTCGAACGCGTGCGCGAGCTACGCGACAATGGCCGCATTGCCGGGCGAAAGCGCGGCGTTCTGGTGAAATGCGCCAAGCCGAACCAGGAACTGCGTGCGGACTTGCCGACAATCGGCCCAGCAACGGTCGATGCTGCGCATGCAGCGGGGCTTGCCGGGATCGGCATTGAGGCCGGACGCTCACTGGTGCTCGACTATGGCGAGGTGGTCGAACGCGCCGACAGGCTCGGCTTGTTCGTCATCGGCCTGTCCGGCGAGGGAAATGAGCGATGACCCAGCCACCGCTCAAGATTGCCATCGTCGCGGGCGAGGAGTCGGGCGACCTGCTCGGCACCGATCTGGTGCAGGCGCTGCAGCGCTTGAGCGGGCGCGAGGTCAGGCTTGTCGGCACTGGCGGCCGGCATCTGCAGGAGCTTGGCCTTTCGCCGCTGTTCAATGCCAGCGAGATCGCATTGATGGGACTGACGGCGGTCATTCGCGACCTGCCGCGCCTGATCAGGCGGATTGGCCAGACCGCCCGTTTCGTCGCGGCCGAAAAGCCGGATTGCCTTGTGACCATCGACAGCCCGGATTTTTCGCTGCGCGTTGCCAGGAAGGTGCGGGCGCTCGATCCCACCATTCCTATCATCCATTACATCTGCCCGAGCGTCTGGGCCTGGCGACCGGGGCGGGCCAAGGCGATGAAGCCGCATGTCGACGAGGTGCTGTGCATCCTGCCGTTCGAGCCGGCCGAACTGGAGCGCCTGGGCGGCCCACATGGTACATTTGTCGGCCATCGCCTGGCGACCGATCCGGGCATCGCCATTGCCGCGGCGATGCAGGAGGGAAAGGCCAATCCGGCGCCTGACCGCGAGAAGACGCTTCTACTTTTGCCGGGATCGCGCCGCAGCGAAGTGCGCAGCCTGATCGGTCCATTTGGTGAGACCGTTTCGATCCTGCGCGCACGCGGCCATCGTATGCGGCTGCTCTTGCCGACGGTGCCGCATGTCACCGGCCTCGTCGAAGAGGCTGTCTCCACCTGGCAGCAAAAGCCGGAGATTATCCTCGATCCGCAGCACAAGTGGCAGGCCTTTGGCGAAGCCGACGCAGCCCTGATCGCATCGGGCACGGTGTCGCTGGAACTCGCGCTTGCGGGTGTGCCGATGTTGTCGTCCTACAAACTCGACACGCTGGCGCGGATGATCCAGAGCATGGTCACGGTGTGGAGTGCTGCACTGCCCAACTTGATTGCCGACAGGCCGGTCGTGCAGGAAAACTACAACGAATATGTGCGCCCGCAATGGATGGCGCGCTATGTCGAAGGCCTGTTCGAGGATGGCGCCCTTCGACGCTGGCAGAAAGACGGTTTTGCCGAAATTGCCAGGCGCATGGCGACCGAACGGTCGTCGGGCGAGATCGCTGCAGAAACGGTTCTCAAACACATCACGAAATGAAAAACACCCGCCGAGGCAATGGCCTGGCGGGTGTTTTTCAAGTCGTTCGCAGCTTCGAGCTGCGACGGCGCCGCGCGCCTGAACGAACGCGGCGCTGAAAGGCTCAGCGCTTGGCGATCGGCACGTAGTCGCGTTCGGTGGCGCCGGTGTAGAGCTGGCGCGGACGGCCGATCTTCTGGCGCGGATCCTCGATCATTTCCTTCCACTGCGCGATCCAGCCAACGGTGCGGGCAAGCGCGAACAGCACGGTGAACATGGTGGTGGGGAAGCCCAGCGCCTTCAGCGTGATGCCTGAATAGAAGTCGATGTTCGGATACAGCTTCTTCTCGATGAAATACTCGTCGGTCAGCGCGATGCGCTCGAGTTCCATTGCCACGTCGAGCATCGGATCGTCCTTGATGCCGAGCTCGCCCAGCACTTCATGCGTGGTCTTCTGCATGATCTTGGCGCGCGGATCGTAGTTTTTGTAGACGCGGTGGCCGAAACCCATCAGGCGGAACGGATCGTTCTTGTCCTTGGCGCGGGCGACGAACTCGGGAATTCGGTCGACGTGGCCGATCTCGCTGAGCATGTTGAGCGCTGCTTCATTGGCGCCGCCATGTGCGGGGCCCCACAGGCAGGCGATTCCGGCGGCGATGCAGGCGAACGGATTGGCACCCGACGAGCCGGCGAGGCGCACGGTCGAGGTCGAGGCGTTCTGTTCGTGGTCGGCGTGCAGGATGAAGATGCGCTCCATGGCGCGGGCCAGCACCGGGTTGACCTTGTACTCCTCGCACGGCACGGCAAAGCACATGTGCAGGAAGTTGGCGGCAAAGTTCAGCTCGTTCTTGGGGTAAATGAACGGCTGGCCGATGTGGTACTTGTAGGCCATCGCGGCGATCGTCGGCATCTTTGCGATCAGGCGGATCGAGGCGACCATGCGCTGGTGCGGATCGGAGATGTCGGTCGAGTCGTGATAGAAGGCCGACAGCGCGCCGACCACGCCGCACATCACCGCCATCGGGTGTGCGTCGCGGCGGAAGCCGGTGAAGAAGCGCGACATCTGCTCGTGCACCATGGTGTGGCGCGTGACGCGGTAGTCGAAGTCGTCCTTCTGCGCCTTGGTCGGCAGTTCGCCGTAGAGCAGGAGGTAGCAAACTTCGAGAAAGTCGCCGTGCTCGGCGAGCTGGTCGATCGGATAGCCGCGGTGCAGCAGGACACCGGCGTCGCCGTCGATGAAGGTGATTTCCGATTCGCAACTTGCGGTGGAGGTGAAGCCCGGGTCGTAGGTGAATGCGCCGGTCGTTGCGTAGAGCGATGCGATGTCGATCACATCTGGTCCGACCGTTCCGCCGCGGACCTTGAACTCGTGGGTCTGGCCGCGGAACTCCAGTTTGGCGGTCGAATCAGTCATCGCATACTCCTTAGTGCTGAGTTGCCGCCTTGCGCGGCGCAATCGTCATAACAAGGCAACCCATTAGGCCCGGAACGCTTGAACTCGCTTCCCAGCTTTCCCGCTGCTTTCAAATTGACCTGTTGCCGCAATGTTGCACCGCAACAGCCTCATTTCAATGCAAAACTAGGAAAGCACTGCTGACCTAATCGATTTGATCAAAAATGCGGGCTAGACTTTCGTCGCGCCCTAGAACGGCGAGCACATCGAACACTCCGGGGGAAGTGCTCTTGCCCGTCAGGGCGGCCCGCAAAGGCTGCGCCACGCCGCCCAATTTCAGATTTTCGCGGCCGGCAAACTCGCGGATCGCGGCCTCTGCATTGGCCGCCGTCCAGTCGGCGGCAGCGACCGTCGCGAGCGCCGCATGCGCGCCCTTGAGGATATCCTTGGCTGGGCCGGCGAGCAGGCCGGCGGCCTTCTCATCGAGCGGCAGCGGACGCTGGGCAAACAGGAAGCCTGCGCCGTCAGCCAGTTCGATCAGCGTCTTGGCACGCTCCTTGAGGCCCGGCATGGCGGCAAGCAGCTGTGCCTTGCGCGTGTCGTCGAGCCCGCCGAGGATGGCATCGCCGCCGGGCAGATAGGGCAAGGTGACAACGAAGATGTCGAACAGCTTCTTGTCGTCCATCTGGCGCATATGAACGCCGTTTAGCGCCTCGAGCTTGGCAAAGTCGAAGCGTGCCGCACCCTTGTTGACGTCCTCGATCTCGAACCAGCTGATCATGTTCTCGATGCTCATCACCTCGTCGTCGCCATGGCTCCAGCCGAGGCGGGCGAGGTAGTTGAGCAGGGCCTCAGGCAAATAGCCCATGGCGCGATAAGCATCGACGCCGAGCGCGCCATGGCGCTTGGACAGTTTTGCGCCGTCCGCACCATGGATCAGCGGGATATGCGCCATCACCGGCACGTCCCAGCCCATGGCGTTGTAGATGACGGTCTGGCGCGCGGCGTTGGTCAGGTGGTCGTCGCCACGGATGATGTGGGTGACGCCCATGTCGTGATCGTCGACGACGACAGCATGCATGTAGGTCGGTACGCCGTCCGAACGCAGGATGATGAAATCGTCGAGATCCTTGTTGGGAAAGCGCACATCACCCTGCACGCGGTCGAGCACCAGCGTCTCGCCGTCCTGCGGCGCCTTGATGCGAATGACCGGCTTGACGCCAGCCGGCGCCTCGGACGGGTCGCGGTCGCGCCAGCGGCCGTCATAGCGTGGCGGCTTGCCCTCGGCGCGCGCCTTCTCGCGCATCTCGGTCAGCTCTTCCTGCGAGGCGTAGCAATAATAGGCTTTGCCCATGCGCACGAGTTCTTCGGCCACCTCGCGATGGCGCGGCGCACGCTCGAACTGCGAAATCGGCTCACCCTCCCAGGTCAGGCCGAGCCAGGTCAGGCCCTCGAGGATCGCGGCAGTTGCGGCGTCGGTCGAGCGCTCGCGGTCGGTGTCCTCGATACGCAGCAGCATGGTGCCGCCGGTGTGGCGGGAATAAAGCCAGTTGAAGAGAGCGGTACGCGCGCCACCAATGTGCAGATAGCCGGTGGGCGAGGGGGCGAAGCGGGTGACGACAGGCATAGCGATTTCCAAGGGAAGCAGGGCGCTTGGCCGAAAACCGGCGGCGCATGGCGTTTGTGTGCGGTTGATGTAGCATAGAAGGTCTGGGGCGCAAGAGGCAGGCCCGATGGGCGACCGCATGCGGGAGGGGCAAGCCGGTAACAATCCGGTGGTAGAAGCCAGCGAGCGCGACTTGCTGACCTCTCCGGCTGTGCCTGCCGTTGCGTGGACACCACCAGCTCTGCCCGAGAGAGATGCTGCTCCTGACGCCGATGCATCGCCGTTTCAGCGAGGACACAAGTCCTGGCTACGGCAAGGATCGCAATTGCTGGTCGGTCACCGGATCACCGCACGATCCACCCTGGCCGCGATCGAAACGGAACTCGACCGCGGTGCGGCGTTCCTGCTTCTTCCGGTCTTTCTGGCCGCTGGTGCCCTGGTGTATTTCGCGCTTCCGAACGAGCCGGATCTCGCGCCGCTCGTCATTGTGTCAGCGACACCGGCCGTCCTCGCCTTCCTAACGCGCGCACGGCCGCCTGTTCACTACGCGCTCGCCGCACTCGCCGCCTCAATGCTCGGCATGGCGGGTGCAAAGTTCGAGACCGAACGCATGGCAACGAAGATGCTGGGCGCCGAGATCTCGACTGCCATCACCGGGCGCGTCGTCGAAATCGACAATCTGGACAAGGGCAGGGTGCGGCTGACGCTCGACGTTCTGGCGACTGCGCGCCCGGTCTTGCGTTATACGCCCGATCGGGTGCGGCTCGTTGCCCGCAAGCTTCCTGAGGGCGTCATGGCGGGGGCCGAGGTGACGGGTTATGTCAGGCTGATGCCGCCGTCCGGGCCTGTGCGGCCGGGCAGCTATGATTTTTCCTTCGAAAGCTATTTCGATGGCATCGGCGCCAGCGGCTTTTTCATGAAAGGCCCAGAGTTTGCTGCAACCACCCAGCCGCTGTCGGCCAGTGATCGTGCATTCGCGTCGATCGAGAATGTGCGCCAGAAGATTGCCCAGCGCATTCGCGACCGCATTGGCGGTCCGGAGGGCGAAATCGCGGCTGCCCTGGTCGTCGGCGTGAGCGGCGGCATTCCCGAGGATGTCAACGAGGCGCTGCGGCGTACCGGGCTCTACCACATCATCTCGATCTCGGGTCTGCACATGGCGATGGTCGCAGGCACGGTCATGCTTTTGATGCGGCTAGGCTTCGCCGCCTTTCCCGGCTTCACCTCGCACCGGCCGGTCAAGAAGTACGCGGCAGGCGCGGCACTGCTCGCCACCGGTGGCTATCTGTTCATTTCAGGCGCCGAGGTCGCGGCGCAACGCAGCTTCATCATGCTGGCGGTGATGCTGACGGCCGTGCTGCTCGACCGCGCAGCACTCACCATGCGCAACCTGGCGATCTCGGCCGTTGTCGTGATCATGATCTCGCCCCACGAAGTCGTCGGGCCGAGCTTCCAGATGTCGTTCGCCGCAACGGCAGCCCTCGTTGGCGCATATGCCTGGTGGTCGGACCGGCGGGAGGAGCAGGCGCTGCCGGTCGGTCAGAGATCGCTGCCGTCCAAAATCTGGCGCTGGCTTGCGACAGTTGCGATAGGTCTCGCCGCGACGTCGGTGATTGCCGGGCTCGCGACCAGCGTTTTTGGTGCATGGCATTTCCAACGTGTCTCGCCCCTCAGCCTGTTCGCCAATCTGGCAGTCAGCCCGTTTGTGTCTGTCCTGGTCATGCCCTTTGCCGTCATGGCTGGCATCTTCATGCCGCTTGGACTCGACGGCCCCTTCCTCGACACGATGGGCTTCGGCCTGAAGGCAATGATTGGCATCGCCACCTGGTTCTCCGAGCGCTCGCCGGTCGATGCGGTCGGCCTTGTCTCGTCACATGCGGTATTGTTGCTCACTGCAGCACTCGTCATCGCGTCGACGGCAACGACCTGGCTGCGCGCCGCCGCACTGCCATTCGCGGCCCTTGGGCTGCTGACGGTCGTGGAAACGGAAACGCCCACGGTTCTCGTTTCGGAAGATGGCCGCCTCGTCGGCGTCCCGGTCGACGATGGCAAGCTGGCCGTCAATCGCGTCCGGCCGAACCAGTTCACCGTCGACAACTGGCAGCGCGCGCTGGCGTCGGAAACACTCGTCACCCCGGCCCGTTCGGCCGCGAATGCAACGAACGGGACTGTCCGTTTGCCCAGCGAGACCGGCTCACAGCCAACAGCCGAGGCAGATGTCGCCGGTACGATACCCGGCAATCCAGTATCTGGAGAACTAAACGCTGCCGGCGCGGACGCCTTCGTCTGTGACAGCGAGCTGTGCACGGTTCAACAACCGGAGGGGGCACGGATCGTCCATGCGGCGAATGCGAGCGCCGCTGCACGAGCCTGCGACAACGCGGATCTCATCGTCGTCGACGATGCCACGGCAAGCGACGTCTGCCCCGGCGTGGCCGTGCTCACCAAACGCGAGCTGGCGCGCCTTGGCAGTGCGTCGATATTCATCACAGCCGCGGCGGCTGGCGTAGATCGGGCGGTCGAGATACGCCACGCCGTGGCGGAACCGTACCGCCCGTGGCATGCGCAGCGCCAATTTTCGCGCGAGGCGAGGGGCCTGCCACCCTACAAGCGAGTGGAGATGCCCCCAAAGACATCTGCCGGGGCAACCAAGGCGCACCCGAAAGCGCCGACTGCGACCACACGGTGAGTCCGAATCTGTACCCGCCGTCGCAGAGCCGTCAGATACGGCACGATAGCAACAGTGCAGATCAGTCCGGCTTACAGATTGCAGCAGGATGGACAGGCCGAGCTGGCGGAAACGCAGCCCCGGCAATCAATAGCGGCGGATCAGGCCGACAAGCTTGCCCTGCACCTTGACCCTGTCCGGTCCGAAGATGCGGGTTTCATAGGCCGGATTGGCGGCCTCAAGAGCGATCGAGGCACCCTTGCGGCGGAAACGCTTGAGCGTCGCTTCTTCGTCGTCGACGAGGGCGACGATGATCTCACCGGGATTGGCCGTGGTCGAGCTGCGGATGACCACAGTGTCGCCGTCGAAGATGCCGGCCTCGATCATCGAGTCGCCCTTGACCTCGAGCGCGTAATGCTCGCCGCCCATGATCATGTCTGGCGGCACCGAAATCGAATGCGTCTTGTGCTGGATGGCGTCGATAGGCACACCGGCAGCGATGCGTCCCATGACGGGAATGGCAACCGCCGAAGCAACATCGTCGTCATTGCCGGCCGACATGCTGCGTGACGGCTCGGGTTTGCGGCCGAGGCTACCCTCGATGACGCTGGGCGAGAACTTCTTCGCCGCGTTGAGGCCAGGCGCGATCGAATCGGGCAGGCGCAGCACTTCAAGCGCGCGCGCCCGGTTGGGCAGGCGTCTGATGAAGCCGCGTTCTTCGAGCGCCGTGATCAGGCGATGGATGCCGGACTTGGAGGCGAGGTCGAGTGCTTCCTTCATCTCGTCGAAGGACGGCGGAATACCCGCTTCCTTCAGCCGCTCGTGGATGAATAGCAAAAGCTCGTGTTGTTTGCGCGTCAGCATCGCCACCCCCGAGGAATCAGAAGAAAAACAAACCCAGAACAAACACTATCTGTTCCAGTTGTGTTCCGCAACTGTTGATATTTCGTGAAGGGTGGAAGGTGCTGCTCAGCGCAACATCATCACCTGGCAGGCGCTGCCGGCTTCGACTGCAGGCGCGAAGGGCACCCGCACGATGGCGCAATTGGCGTCGGCCAGCGTGCGCAGCATCGAAGAGTCCTGGATCAGGTAGGGTGTGACGACGAGACCCTCAGCGGTCTCGCGCGCAATCGCGCGGACAAAGTCCTGGCGCAGGTCGTTGGCCGCCATTGCCGTGTCGAGAATGCCGTTGCGCATGTCGGGCGAATAAGGGCGGCCGCCAAGCTTCGCCAGCAGAGGTTTCAGGAAAATCTGCGAGCAGATCAGGCTGGCGACCGGATTGCCCGGCAAGCCGACGCAGCGGCTGTTGCCGAGCCGGCCGAACATCAGCGGCTTGCCCGGGCGCATCGCGATCTTCCAGAAGTTGAGATCCATGCCGAGATCGGTCAGGACACGGTGAACGAGGTCGTGGTCGCCGACCGAAGCGCCGCCCAGCGTGACGATCACATCGGCGTCGGCGGCGAGCGCCTTGGCGACCAGTGCGGAGATTGCCTCGGTGCGGTCGGCGGCGATGCCGAGATCGAGTACGCGCGCGCCAACCGACTGAACGATCGCCGCGACGCCGTAGGCGTTGGAGGCGATGATCTGGTCGGGCCCTGGATTGCTGCCCGGCGGCAATAGCTCGTCGCCGGTGGCGATGATGGCGACCAGAGGCGCCCGCAGCACTTCGACGCTGGGATGATTGGCAGCTGCGATCAGCGAGAGCCCTGCCGGGTCGAGCACACGTCCTGCATCAAGGATGAGGTCGCCCTGCTTGAAGTCGAGGCCCCTGGCGCGGATGTTACGGCCAGCAAGCGTTGGCTCGAGCACCGCGATCTCGCCATTGCCGAGATCGCGAACGTTCTCCTGAATGACGACGGTATCAGTGCCTTGTGGCACCGGTGCGCCGGTGAAGATGCGGACGCACTCGCCTGGTCCGACGGTGCCCGTGAACTGCTTGCCGGCGGGTGCCTGGCCGATAACCTTGAGCTGCGCCGGCAGTGAAGCGATGTCGGCGGCCTGGACGGCGTAGCCATCCATGGCGGAGGCGTCAAAGGGCGGCTGGGTGCGCAGGGCGTGTAGTGGAGCCGACAGCACGCGGCCTGATGCCTGGGCAAGGCCGACAGTTTCCGTGCCGCGCGGTTCGGCAGCGTCGAGCAGGCGCGCCAGGGCGTCGGCGACGGGCAGCAGCGCCATCTATTCGGCAGCCTTGTAGTCGCCCGACTTGCCGCCGGTCTTCTCGACCAGCCGGATGCCGGAGATCACCATGCCGCGGTCGGCGGCCTTGGCCATGTCGTAGATGGTAAGGCAGGCGACCGAGGCAGCCGTCAGCGCTTCCATCTCGACGCCGGTCTTGCCGGTGACGCGGGCAAGCGCCGTGACGCGCAGGCCGGGCAGCGCCTCATCTGGCTCGATCTCGACCGAAACCTTGGTCAAAAGGATGGGATGGCAGAGCGGCACGAGTTCATGCGTGCGCTTGGCGGCCATGATGCCGGCAATGCGGGCGGTGCCGAGCACGTCGCCCTTCTTGGCGTTGCCCGACAGGATCAACGCCAGTGTCGCAGGACGCATGACGACATGGCCTTCGGCGATTGCCGTGCGTGTCGTCTCGGCCTTGTCGCCGACGTCGACCATGTTAGCCTCGCCGGTGGCGCCGATATGGGTGAGGGTGGTTGCCATGTCAGGCGCTTGCCAGGGCTGCGCCATCGAGCAGCGCACGCGTCGCCGAGGTCACGTCGGCCTGCCGCATCAGGCTTTCGCCGACGAGGAAACTGGAGATGCCGGATTTCCGCAGACGCAGGCAATCGGCATGCGTAAAGATGCCGCTTTCGCCGACCAGCAGCCGGTCTGCCGGCACCATCGGCGCCAGGCGCTCCGACGTGTCGAGGCTGACCTCGAATGTGCGCAGGTTGCGGTTGTTGATGCCGAGCAGGCGCGACTGAAGCTTCAGCGCGCGTTCTGTCTCTTCTTCGTCATGGACCTCGACGAGCACGTCCATGCCGATTTCGAACGCCTCATCCTCGATACGCCTGGCATCTTCGTCGCTCAGGCTCGCCATGATGATCAGGATCGCGTCCGCGCCCCAGGCACGTGCTTCGTGCACCTGGTAGGGCTCGAACATGAAGTCCTTGCGCAATGCCGGCAAGGCGCAGGCGTCGCGCGCGGCGGTCAGGAACTCCGGTGCGCCCTGGAAGGATGGCGTGTCCGTCAGCACCGACAGGCAGGCAGCGCCGCCGTCGGCATAGGCCCTGGCGAGCGCCGGCGGATCGAAGTCGGGACGGATCAGGCCTTTGGACGGGCTCGCCTTCTTGATCTCGGCGATCAGGCCAAAGCGGCTTTCACTGTGCCTGGTTTCGAGTGCCGCGAGAAAGCCGCGCGGCTTGGTGACGTCGCGGGCGCGCGCCTTGAGCTCGGCGAGCGGCAGCAGCGCCTTCGCTGCGGCGATCTCGTCGCGCTTGTAGGCTTCGATGCGGCGCAGGATATTGGCCATGTCTCTATCCGTTCGAAACGGCGACCAGTCGGTCGAGCACTGCCTTGGCGCGGCCGCTGTCGATTGCCTCGGCGGCAAGCGGCACGCCTTCGCCGATCGTTGCAGCCTTGCCGGCAACGACGAGGCCGGCACCGGCATTCATCAGCACCGTGTCGCGATAGGCACCCTTGGCACCTTCGAGAACCCCGCGCAGGGCAGCGGCATTGTAGGCGGAATCGCCGCCGCGCAGCTCTTCGCGCGTATGCTTGCTCAAGCCGACCTGTTCGGGCGCCAGCGTAAACGTGGTGATCACACTGTCCTTGAGGGCTGCGACATGGGTCTCACCCGTCGTGGTGATCTCGTCATAACCGTCGCCGTGGACCACCCAGACGTGCTGGGCGCCAAGTTCCTTCAGCGTCTCGGCCACCGGACGCACCCATTCGGGCGAGAACACGCCGACCAGCTGGCGGTTGACGCCGGCGGGATTGGAGAGCGGGCCGAGCAGGTTGAAGATGGTGCGGGTGCCAAGTTCGACGCGGGTCGCGCCGACATGCTTCATCGCCGGGTGATGCGCCGGCGCGAACATGAAGCCGACGCCGGCGTCATGGATGCAGCGGCCGATCGCCTCGGGCGTGAGGTCGATGTTGACGCCAAGGGCGGTCAGAACGTCGGCGGCGCCGGTCAGCGAGGACAGGCCGCGATTGCCGTGCTTGGCGACAGGCACACCTGCGCCCGCGATGACGAAGGCCGAGGCAGTCGAGATGTTGACGCTGTGCGAACCGTCACCGCCGGTGCCGACGATGTCGATGGCATCGGCAGGGGCTTCGACGCGCAGCATCTTGTCGCGCATGGTGGCAACGGCGCCCGATATCTCGCTTACGGTCTCGCCGCGCACCCGCAGCGCCATGAGAAAGCCACCGATCTGGCCGGGCGTGGCTTCGCCCGACATGATGATGTCAAAGGCCTCGCGTGCCTCCTCGAAGGTGAGAGGGGTGCCCGCGGCGACCTTGGCGATATGCGGCTTGAGTGCGCTCATGGCGTTCCCACCGCAAGTGCGCGGGTGATCGCCGCCTGGTTGATCGTTGCTTGATACTCGCCCTGGAGCTGGGCGACGATCTGGTCGAGCAGGTCGTCCGACATGCCCGAGGCAAACTGCTTCTGCGCGTCCTCTGGCACCGCGCTCTTGTCCGCACCGGCCGGCTCGAACACTTCGGCGACCTTGAACAGAATCTGCGCATCGCCGGCGGGGGCGGGGACGATGCCAGTGCCGCCCTGGCCCATTGCAAACATCGCGGAGGCACCCTCGCGGCCAAAATCGGCATCGTCGGCCTCGCGCTTGAGGCCGCGCTTGGTCTGCTTTTCGAGCTTGAGTTCGCCTGCGATCACGTCGAGCGAGGCACCGTCCTTGAGGCGCTTCTCCAACTCGTCGGCTTTTGCCTTGAGACGCTTCGTCGCTTCGGCAGCGGTCCAGTCGGCGACGACCTTCTCGCGGACCTCGTCGAGCGTGCGGTCGCGGGCAGGCGTGATCTCGTCGACCTCGTAGAAGACGAAACCATTGGTGCCGACATTGAGCGGCGGGTTTTCGGTGCCGGATTCGGCGGTGAAGGCCGCCTGGATCAGGTTGCGCGAGTCCGGCAGGTCGTTGACGATGGTGCCGTCTGGCTGCTGGCCGGCGCGGTCGATGGCATCGATCGTCACCATCTTGAGCTTCAGCTTGTCGGCGGCAGCCTTCATCGACTCACCTGCGGCGCGGGCGTCCTCGTAGGAGTCGTGCACGTCGAGCAGGATGCGGTTGGCTTCGGCCAGCGCCAACTCCTTGCGGATCTGGTCCTTGACCTCGTCGAAGGTCTTGACGGTTTCCGGCGTGATCTCGCTGACGCGGACCAGCACTGGGCCGAAAGCGCCCTGGACGACGTCGCTGACCTGATTGGCCTGCAGCGCGAAGGCGGCGTCGGCGACCGCCTTGTCGGCGATCCTGTCCTTGGTCAGCGAGCCGAGGGCCACGTCAGCCGCGGTCTTGCCCTGGTCGGCGACTACCTTGTCGAAGGTCGCACCACCCTTGATCGCATCGGAAGCAGCCTTGGCCGCATGGGCGCTCAACACAAGCTGGTCGATCTTGCGCGTCTCGGCGGTGGTGAAGTGCGACTTGTTCTTGTCGTAGTCCTGGCGCGCCTGTTCTTCGGTCACGGCTGCGGCATCCATGATGTCTTCCGGCTCGAGCTTGACGTAGCTCAGCTTGCGGAATTCAGGGGCGGCGTAGTTCTTCTTGTTTTCCTCGAACCAGGCCTTGAGCACGTCGTCGCCCGGTGCCGCGATCGGCTCGACGAGCGACTTGGGCAGCGGCAGGTAGTCGATGGTGCGATCTTCGCCGCGGTAAAGTGCGACGGCGCGCAGGAAGGTATCAGGAGCCTCGAGGCCGTCGGAAACGGCTTCGACGATTTGCTGGCGGACCGCAACCTGGGCGCGGTTCTTCAGATAGTCTTCGGGGCGCATGCCGATCTGGCGCAGGATGTATTCAAAAGCCTGGCGGTCGAACTTGCCGTCGGCGCCGCGGAAGGTCGGGTCGTCCCAGGTGAGTTCGGCGAGGCGGTCCTTGGAGAGGCCGAGGCCGAGCTTGCGTGCCTGTTCGTCGAGCACCGCACCGGCGACGAGCTGCGAAAGCACCTGGTTGTCGATGCCGAGCGCGTTGGCCTGGTCGCGGGTCAGGCGCTGGCCGAACTGCTGCGACATGACGTTCATCTGGCGGTCATAGGCGAGGCGGTATTCGACACCTGTAACATGCGTGCCGCCGGCCGTGACCACCTGGTCGCCGCCGAACTGGCTCATCATCTGACCCGAGATGCCCCAGATCGCGAAGCTGACGACGAGGAGCAGAAGCAACAGCTTCGCAACCCAGGTTCCAGCAGCACTTCGCATCGATTCGAGCATGTAACAGATCCCGTATACGCGCATTGTCGCATGCGCCTGCATGAACGAAGCGCAATAGCGCCCTTCGCCGCCAGTGTCGATTGCTTTGTGGCTTGTTTTTGGTAGTGAGGTTGCCCGAGCGAACATCGATTTCGAGGGAAGAGCACTATGACGCCAGGAATCCGCCCACTCGTTGCCGGCAACTGGAAAATGAACGGCACCAGCAACTCGCTCAACGAATTGCGCAACATTGCCGGCGGTTTCATGAGCGGCCTCGATGCCGAGACCGACGCGCTTCTGTGCGTGCCGGCGACGCTGCTTTCGCGTGCTGCCGAGATCCTGCACCGAACCCCGGTCAAGATGGGTGGCCAGGACTGCCATGCCAAGGAGAGCGGCGCCCATACCGGCGACGTTTCCGCCGAGATGCTCAAGGACGCCGGTGCCAGCCACGTTATCGTCGGTCACTCGGAGCGCCGCACCGACCATGGCGAAACCGACGAGATCGTGCGTGCCAAGGCGGAAGCGGCTTGGCGCGCAGGGCTGGTTGCCGTCATCTGTGTCGGCGAAACCCATGCCGAGCGGGAAGGCGGAACGACGCTGCAGGTATTGTCGCGCCAGATCGAAGGCTCGGTGCCGACGACGGCAACGCCTGCCAATGCTGTCATCGCCTATGAGCCGGTCTGGGCGATCGGCACCGGCTTAACGCCCACGGCTGCCGATGTCGCCGAGGCGCATGCCCATATCCGCGAACGCCTTGCCGCGAAGCTGGGGGCGTCGGCTGCCAAGATGCGCATTCTCTATGGCGGTTCGGTCAAGCCGTCCAATGCCAACGAATTGCTGGCTGTCGCCAACGTCGATGGCGCATTGGTCGGCGGCGCCAGCCTCAAGGCGGCAGATTTCCTCGGCATTGCCGACGCCTATCGCAAGCTCTGATTCACCACACGTGACCGTTGCAAAGGCAACATGTCACCCCATATTCGGCCGGCGGGCTTGGAAATGCCTAGAAAGCATTGTATTGAGCCGCCTCCGGAGTGCCGGGCGCTTTTGTGCGCGGCCCTCCCACGTCAGGAAAGATCCCAGGAAGCGCAATGGAAACCGTCCTCATCGTCATCCACTTGATGGTCGTGCTCGCCCTTGTCGGCGTTGTGCTCCTGCAGCGCTCTGAAGGCGGCGGCCTCGGTATCGGTGGCGGATCGGGCTTTATGACGGCGCGCGGCGCTGCCAACGCGCTGACTCGCGCCACCGCCATCCTCGCGACGGTGTTTTTCGTCACGTCGCTGACGCTGTCGATCGTTGCCCGTTACGGCGCCAAGCCGACCGACATCCTCGACCGCGTACCGACTACCCAGAGTGGAACCACCGGCGGCAACGGCGTTCTCGACCAGCTCGGCGGGTCGACCGCTCCGGCTGCTCCGGCATCAGACGCCACGGCACCCGCGGCTCCCGCGACTCAGCCCGCCGCGCCTGCCGCTTCGGGCACCGAGCAGCCAGCTCCGGCCACGCCGGCAGCCCCTGCGACGCCGCAGGTTCCTAACTAACTATTTACCCTTTGCCGCAACCTGTTGTTGTTTGAACACAGTTGCGGCAAATGCCGCGTCAATCACGACAATTCGATTGGTCAGCCGGTGGTGCCTCCCTTGAGGCGCCTCCGGCTAATCTATTATAGCAGGGTTGCGGCATTCGGCGGGGGAGCCTTGGGGGCACCGCGTTTGGTCGCAAGAAAATTTCGCGTTGAACGTTCGGGATCCCTTCGCCATGCAGCTCCGCCGCATCCTTCTTGCTGGCCTTTGCGCCACTTTCATGAGCTCGACAGCCTTTGCCGCCACCTCGGCCGGCACCGTTGCGGCGCCGCAGCCTGCCGCAAGCGACGTCATCACTGTCGCCGCCAAGAGCGATGCTGCTGAACTCAAGCTGCTCAAGAAAAAGAAGAAGCCGACCGACGAGGACTTGTCGCGAATCAAGGACCTCGAAGCCAAGATCAAGGCCGATAAGGAAGTCGCCCGGCTGAAGATGCTCGAGGCCAAGAAGATGGCGATGCGGGCCGCAGCCAAGGCGAAGGCCGAACAGGCCCGCGAACTTGCCCGCCTGAAGAAGTCTGAAAAGGCTACCGCCCAGGTTGCCACCGCCTCAGCTCCGGCTCCCAAGCGCGATCTCCAGCCGCTCGCTGTGATGAAGCCGATCGAGCCACTGGCGCCCGATGTCGCGGAAGTGGCTTCTGCCGGCAACAATGGCGAGCTGCGCAGCGAGAGCCAGGATCGTCCGCGCCAGACCGGCCTGCTCGCCGGCATCTTCGGCGGCAGCGCGCCGCAGCAGTCGATGCTGCCGCAGACACGTGCGCTCGACGCCGTGCTGCAAGCCAAGCAGGCCAAGAAGCAGTTCAAGGTGAAGTCCGACTTCGAGCCGCAGGAAGTCTCGTTCTCCGGCTACGAGCGCGGCCAGATCGTCGTCGATACCGGCGCGCGCTATCTCTATCTGATCGAATCGTCGTCGACGGCGCGCCGCTATGCGATTGCGGTCGGCCGCGAAGGCCTGGAGTTCAAGGGCAAGGCCACCATCGGCGACAAGCAGGAATGGCCGCGCTGGATCCCGACCAAGGAAATGCAGGAACGCGAGCCCAAGAAGTACGGCCAGTACAAGGACGGCATGAACGGCGGGCCGGAAAACCCGCTGGGAGCGCGTGCCATCTACCTTTACCAGGGCAAGAAGGATACCCATATCCGTATCCATGGTACCAACCAGCCGCAGACGATCGGCACAAACTCTTCGAACGGTTGCTTCCGTATGGTCAACGACCACGTCATGGATCTCTACAACCGCGTGAGGATGGGCTCTGAAGTCATCGTCATGTAAGGCGTTTTCATAACGCTGATAGCGGGCCGGCGGTCACGCCGGCCTTTTTGTTTGCATGGCCTACAGGCAGCAACACTGAACAGCCAGATAGGGAAAAGTCCGACGCGGCGGATTTTTCTCTGGCGGAATCGATTTGGCCGCGTTAAGCGATGAATCCCATGGCGCGATATGTTTTTATTACCGGCGGCGTGGTCTCTTCCCTTGGAAAAGGCATAGCCGCAGCGGCCCTCGGGGCTCTTCTGCAGGCACGCGGATATCGCGTGCGCATCCGAAAACTCGATCCGTATCTCAATGTCGATCCGGGAACGATGTCGCCTTACCAGCATGGTGAGGTGTTCGTGACCGACGACGGCGCGGAAACCGATCTCGATCTGGGTCACTATGAGCGCTTCACCGGGCGTTCGGCGAACCAGAGCGACAACATCACCACCGGCCGCATCTACAAGAACATCATCGAACGCGAGCGGCGCGGCGACTATCTCGGCGCAACCGTCCAGGTCATCCCGCACGTCACGGACGAGATCAAGAACTTCATCCTCGACGGCAATGACGAGTACGACTTCGTGCTCTGCGAGATCGGCGGTACGGTGGGCGACATCGAGGCGATGCCGTTCCTCGAGGCGATCCGCCAGCTCGGCAACGACCTGCCGCGCAACAACGCTGTCTATGTCCATCTGACTTTGATGCCGTACATCCCCACCGCTGGCGAGCTCAAGACCAAGCCGACCCAGCATTCGGTCAAGGAATTGCGCTCGATCGGCATTGCGCCCGACATCCTCCTGGTGCGCGCCGACCGCGACATCCCGAAGGAAGAACGCCGCAAGCTGTCGCTGTTCTGCAATGTGCGCGAATCCGCCGTCATCCAGGCGCTCGACGTCGGCCACATCTACGACGTGCCGCTGGCCTACCATAAGGAAGGTCTGGACTCGGAAGTCCTGGCCGCCTTCGGCATCGATCCGGCACCCAAGCCGCGTCTCGACCCTTGGCAGAATGTGTCGCAGCTGATCCACAACCCGGAAGGCGAAGTTACCATCGCCGTGGTCGGCAAGTACACGGGCCTCAAGGACGCATACAAGTCGCTGATCGAGGCGCTGTCGCATGGCGGTCTCGCCAACAACGTCAAGGTCAAGCTCGACTGGATCGAAAGCGAAGTCTTCGAGAAGGAAGATCCGGCTCCATTCCTCGAAAAGGTCCACGGTATTCTGGTTCCCGGCGGCTTCGGCGAGCGAGGCTCGGAAGGCAAGATCCTGGCGGCCAAGTTCGCCCGCGAACGCAAGGTGCCGTATTTCGGCATCTGCTTCGGCATGCAGATGGCGTGCATCGAGGCTGCCCGTTCGCTGGCCGGCATCGAGGCTGCTTCGTCGACCGAGTTCGGTTCGACCAAGGAGCCGGTCGTCGGCCTGATGACCGAATGGCTCAAGGGCAACATGCTCGAGAAGCGCAAGGCTTCGGGCGATCTCGGCGGCACGATGCGTCTCGGCGCGTTTGACGCCAAGCTTACCGAAGGCTCGAAGATCGCCGAGATCTATGGCGACACCGACATCTCCGAGCGTCACCGCCACCGCTACGAGGTCAACATCGACTACAAGGACCGCCTCGAAGAGTGCGGCCTGGTCTTTGCCGGCATGTCGCCCGACGGCGTGCTGCCCGAGACCGTCGAGTATCCCGACCATCCCTGGTTCATCGGCGTGCAATACCATCCGGAGCTGAAGAGCCGTCCGCTGGAGCCGCACCCGCTGTTTGCGAGCTTCATCGAAGCCGCTGTCGAACAGAGCCGGCTGGTCTGATATCCATGCGCGCCGACGTGAACTCGCCGGCGCGCATTTCTTTCCCCGGGTGGCCGGCCGCATGACCACCTATGTCGCGCTGCTCTACAGCGTCGTTCTCGGACCCGGCCGTCGCCTCGTCATGTCCGACTTGCGTGACATGACGACGGATCTCGGCCTCGAAAATCCGCGTACGCTGGTTGCAACCGGAAACCTCGTCTTCGAGGCAGAAGGCAAGACGGTTTCGGCACTGGAGCGCGAACTCGAAGCGGCGTTCGCGCCAAAATTCGGCAAGCATGTCGATATCATCGTCCGCGATGCCGCCGCCTGGCTGAAGCTCGTCGCTGCCAACCCTTTTCTCGCGGAATCCGAACTGCACGCCGATCAGGTCGGTGTCCGTGTGATGCGCGAGCCGGTGACTTCGGAAGTGATCGAGCGGCTTCGCCCCTATGCCGCCGCCGACGAAAAGCTCACATCTGTCGACGGCGACATCTGGCTCTATTTTTCCCGCAATATGGCGTCGTCGCGGCTGCTTGGCGCTCTGACGCCCAAGCGCGCCGGTGGTGTCGGCACGTCGCGCAATTGGAACACGGTCCGCCGGCTGGGCGACATGGTGGCGTCGTAGCGCGAGCGGGCAGTCTTGCTTCACATCGGGATTTCGGGCACAGCGCAGCCATGACGAAAACCAACAGCCCGCGGCCGCTCGACCACGTGGTCCTGCCGACCGGTGACCTGACGCTGGCGCGCGACCGGCTTGCCGCACTTGGCTTCAGCGTCTCGCCGCAAGGCACGCACCCGTTCGGAACCATCAATTGCTGCGTCTATCTCAGCGACGGCACCTTCCTGGAGCCGCTTGCCGTCGGTGACCGGGTCGCGGCCGACAAGGCGGTTCGTGAAGGCAACGCGTTTGTTGCGCGCGATCGTGTCTTCCGCGACGCGCATGGCGAGGAGGGCTTTTCGGCCGTTGTGTTCGGATCCGATGACGCCGACGCCGACCATACCGCGTTCGTGGCTGCAGGCGTATCCGCAGGCAGCCGGCTCGATTTTTCGCGTCCTTTCGTCGACGCCTCGGGCAGGTCCGACGTAGCATCGTTTCGGCTGGCTTTCGCTGCCCAGCCGAATGCCGATGCTGACGCCTTCTTTTTCACCTGCGAGCGTGCCAACGTACCTGCCGTCGACCGGTCGGCGCTCCAGGCACATGCCAATGGCGCCAGACGCGTCTTGGCGATCGAGCTTGCTGCCGGAAACATCGCGGCGGCGGCCAAGTTGCTTGCGACAATCGCACGGAGTGCGGCCGACGATGCCGGCGTGGCACTCGCAAATGCGCGGCTAAGCATCCGCGACGAGCCATATGCGCCGGGCATTCGACTTGAAGCCATCGTCTTTGTCGTCGACGACCTTGCCGCGACAAGGGCGCTTCTTGTCGAACGCGCCGTCGCGCACGATCTAGACGGCCAGCGCCTTGTGGTTCCGGCTGCGCCGGGGCAGGGCGCAATCTTCATTTTCGAGGAGCACAAATGACCAAGCCGAATGCAAATGTGACGGTCGGCAAGACCCTCTTCGCCAATGATGCGCCACTGTCGCTGATCGCCGGCCCGTGCCAGTTCGAATCGCGCCAGCATGCCTTCGACATGGCCGGCAAGCTCAAGGAACTTACCCAGAAGCTCGGCATCGGCTTCGTCTACAAGTCGAGCTTCGACAAGGCCAACCGCAGCTCGCTGTCGAGCACGCGCGGCGCGGGCCTTGAAGCTGCGCTGCCCGCCTTCGCCGACCTGCGTAAGGAACTCGGTGTCACCGTCGTCACCGACGTCCACACCGAGGAGCAGTGCGCCATCGTCGCCGAAGTTGTCGACGTGCTGCAGATTCCGGCTTTCCTTAGCCGCCAGACCGACTTGCTGATTGCTGCCGCAAAAACCGGCAAGGTGGTCAACGTCAAGAAGGGCCAGTTCCTGGCGCCTTGGGACATGAAGAACGTGGTGGCAAAGGTGACCGGCTCGGGCAATCCGAACGTGCTGGTGACCGAGCGCGGCACGTCGTTCGGCTACAACACGCTGGTCTCCGACATGCGCGGCCTGCCTGTCATGGCCGACATAGGCGCCCCCGTGATCTTCGACGCCACCCATTCGGTGCAGCAGCCGGGCGGGCAGGGCGCCACCTCGGGCGGCGAGCGCCGCTTCGTCGAGACGCTGGCGCGGGCGGCCGTTGCCGTCGGCGTTGCCGGCGTGTTCATCGAAACACATGAAGACCCCGACAATTCGACCTCTTCGGACGGTCCCAATATGGTGCCGTTCAAGGACATGCCGGCCTTGCTCGAACGCCTGATGGCCTTCGACCGTATCGCCAAGGGCTGAGGCAGGCTGTCTGCAACTCCAGCTTGAGCCCGGCTTGCGCCGGGCGTAGGCTCGCTTCCGTGACTGAGCGTATCAGCCGGAGAGCCTCCATGTCTGTTGCCCGCGTTACCGAAATCACCTCGTCGTCGACCAAGAGCTTCAAGGACGCCATCGAAGAGGGCATCGCGCGCGCCTCGAAGACGCTCAAGAATGTCGAGGGCGCCTGGATTCAGGACCAGAAGGTCGTCGTCGAGGATGGCAAGATCGTCGCCTACCGGGTCAACATGAAAGTGACCTTCATCCTCAACGACTGAACCGCCGGCATTCCTGTCGCCGGGAAAATCGGGGAACCTCCACGCCGGGGGATCGTTAGTCCTGCATCCACAAACCAACGAGGAGCAGGATCATGACGACAGTCACTGGTCACACCAAAGCCATTCCCGCATCCAGGGTCATCGGCACCAACGTTTACAACACGTCGGGCGAGACCATCGGAACGATCGAGGACGTGATGCTCGACAAGCTGTCGAACGGCATCATGTTTGCCGTCATCGGTTTCGGCGGATTCCTGGGCATTGGCGAGCGCTACCACGCCATACCGTGGTCGACGCTGGACTTCGACAAGGGTCGCGGCGGCTATGTCGTCCCGTTTTCCAAGGAGCAGCTCAAGGCGGCACCCTCCTACTCGGTGAACGAACTGACCGAGGACGATGGCCGTCTGGCGCGCGATGCATCCTATGAACACTATCGCGTCGAGCCTTACTGGCACTAGGCGTGCTGGTGGCGAATGCCTGACAAGCAAAAAGCCCCGCCGAAGCGGGGCTCAGACTGCTGACAAACCCCTGGCGAGAGTTGGGGGTTTGTGATTCAGTGGGTGATGTTGAAGCGAGCCGGCCCTGAACAAACCGCACTTGAGATCGTCACGCTCGATCAACTGGTTCCAGTTGATCACCTTCTGCGCAAGATCGATGGTGTTATCGATTTCTCGTTCATCCACGATCTGACAGCACCGCTTTACTGCGCCGACAATGGTCGCCCGCCACTTGATCCGACCTTGATGTTCAAGGCGCTGTTCATCGGCTACCTGTTCGGGGTGCGCTCGGAGCGGCAATTGGTGCGAGAGATCGAGGTCAATGTCGCCTACCGGTGGTTCCTGCGGCTGAAGCTGACGGACAAGGTGTTCGACGCCTCGACATTGTCGCAGAACCGACGCCGGCGCTACCAGGACGAGACGATCGCGCAGGCGATCTTCGACCGCATTGTCGAGCAGGCGATCGGGGCAGGCTTGGTCGACGGCACGGTGCTCTACACCGACAGCACGCACCTGAAGGCCAATGCCAACAAGGGCAAGTACGACCTTGCCATGGTCGCCAAGTCGCGTGCCGACTACTGGGGCGAGCTCGACCGGGCGATCGATGCCGAACGGGCGTTGCACGGCCAGAAGGCGCTGAAGGAGCAGGAGCGGCAGCCTGCGGTGAAAGAGACGAAGGTCTCGCGCACCGATCCTGAGGCAGGCTATATGGTGCGCGAGGGCAAGCCGAAGGGCTTCTTTTATCTCGATCACCGCACGGTGGATGGCGGCTTCGGCATCATCACCGACACGTTTGCCACGCCGGCCAACGTGCATGACTCGATCGTCTATCTCGACCGGCTCGACCGCCAGGTGGAGCGTTTCGGCTTCGATGTCACGGCGGCGGGGCTGGATGCCGGCTATGCCACGCCAGGCATCGCCAAGGGCCTGGAGGACAGGAACATCCACGGTGTCGTCGGCTATCGCAACCCGCCCCGGCCAAAGCCTGGCAAGATGAGGAAGGGCGCTTTCGTCCATGAGCCGGACCTTGACGGCTATCGTTGCCCGCAGGGCCAGTTGCTCACTTACGCCACCACCGATCGCGGCGGTTATCGCCACTACAGGAGCGACCCGACGATCTGCCGCAACTGTCCGCTGCTGGCGTCTTGCACATCAAACGCCAAGGCCGAGCGCACCATCACGCGCCATGTCTGGCAGGATGTCCGCGAGCGGGTCGATGCCAACCGCTTAACCGCATGGGGCAAGGCGATCTATCGACGCCGCAAGGAGACGGTCGAGCGATCCTTCGCCGATGCCAAGCAGCTCTTCGGCCATCGCTATGCCCGCTTCCGAGGGCGAACACGCGTCGCCTGCCAGTGCCTGATCGCAGCCGCCGCCCAGAACATGAAAAAGATCGCAATCAGCCTCTGGCCAAAGCCAAAACCAAGCCTCGCATGAGGCCAAAGCCGGCTCGCAACGGCACTAGCATCTGCTCCCCGAAATCAATCCAAAAGCTCAATCAACCCACAAAACAAAACCCCGCCGAAATTCGACGGGGTTTGTCAGCAGTCTGGGCCCCGCATTGCGGGGCTTTTCTTTTGTGCCGGCGACTTACCTTGGTGTCGGTAGTATCCGCACCTGCGACACGCCTTGCGGGGGCGGTTGACTGTCGCATGAGGTCAGAAACGCCGCGGCGATAAAGAACAAACTCAAGATACCACTCAACTCGGACATGGCGAAACTCCCTCTGTTTCGCCCCGCGCGCCCGCAGTTTACCCGAAAGTTTGGCCGATGCCTGCCTGTTCGGATGAATTATGATGACAGCGTTTTGTCTAAAGTGAATCCCGCGGCTGACGCAGCGTGATATTTGGCCGCCCGCGATTGCGTTTTCCTGATCTTTGGCTAAGACGGGCGCGGAAATCCAACCGATCCATCTGCGATCAGCTCCCGGGGATGCCTCACATGACAGCAATCATCGATATCGTCGGCCGCGAGATTCTCGACAGCCGCGGCAATCCCACCGTCGAGGTGGACGTGGTTCTCGAGGACGGCTCGATGGGCCGCGCCGCCGTTCCGTCTGGCGCCTCGACCGGCGCCCATGAGGCGATGGAACTGCGCGACGGTGGCCCGCGCTATCTCGGCAAGGGCGTCGAGCGCGCCGTCGAAGCCGTCAATGGCGAGCTGTTCGAGGCAATCGGCGGCATGGAAGCCGAGAACCAGATCCACATCGACCAGACGATGATCGAGCTCGACGGCACGCCCAACAAGAGCCGCCTCGGCGCCAACGCCATCCTTGGCGTGTCGCTCGCCGTTGCCAAGGCCGCTGCCGAATCGTCGGGCCTGCCGCTCTACCGCTATGTTGGCGGCCCGAACGCCCGCGTCCTGCCGGTGCCGATGATGAACATCATCAATGGCGGCGCGCATGCCGACAATCCGATCGACTTCCAGGAGTTCATGATCATGCCGATCGGCGCGCCTTCGCTGCGCGACGCCGTGCGCTGGGGTTCGGAAATCTTCCACACCCTGAAGAAGGGGCTGAAGGACGCTGGCCACAACACCAATGTCGGCGACGAAGGCGGCTTCGCGCCGAACCTCAAGAGCGCGCAGGCTGCGCTCGACTTCGTCATGGCATCGATCGAGAAGGCCGGCTTCAAGCCGGGCGAGGACGTGGCACTCGCGCTCGATTGCGCTGCGACCGAGTTCTTCAAGGGCGGCAACTATGTCTATGAAGGCGAGAAGAAGACCCGCGATCCCAAGGCCCAGGCCAAGTACCTGGCCAAGCTCGCCGCCGACTACCCGATCATCTCGATCGAGGACGGCATGGCCGAGGACGACTGGGAAGGCTGGAAGTACCTGACCGATCTGTGCGGCGACAAGGTGCAGCTGGTCGGCGACGATCTGTTCGTTACCAATTCGGCCCGCCTGCGCGACGGCATCAAGATGGGCGTTGCCAACTCGATCCTGGTCAAGGTCAACCAGATCGGCTCGCTGACCGAGACGCTTGACGCCGTCGAGACCGCGCACAAGGCAAGCTACACCGCCGTCATGTCGCACCGTTCGGGTGAGACAGAGGATTCGACCATTGCCGATCTCGCCGTTGCCACCAACTGCGGACAGATCAAGACCGGCTCGCTCGCCCGTTCGGATCGCACCGCCAAGTACAACCAGCTCATCCGCATCGAGGAAGAGCTCGGCAAGCAGGCGCGCTTCGCCGGCAGGTCGATCCTGCGCGGCTGATCGCTTGTTGCATAGATGATTGAAAAAGGCGGGATGTTTCCCGCCTTTTTTGGTTCTGGAAGCGGGTGAGCACCAGACCGTAACGCTCCATTAAGCACAATGGAGCGACAAGAGCCTGAAAGAGGTTCTGACCATGTGGACACGCCAGCATAAGCAGACAAACACCGGGCGCCTGATCGTGCCGGCGCTGGCGGTGATGTTCCTGTCCTATTTCGGCTTCCACGCCTATCATGGCGAATTCGGTATCTATTCCAAGTACAGGCTCGAGGCGCGCGCCATCGAACTCCAGGCCCGGCTGGACACGGTCAGGGCGCAACGCCTCGATGTCGAGCGCCGCGTCCACATGCTCCACGACGGCTCGCTGGAGAAGGACATGCTTGACGAACAGGCGCGCAACGCCTTGAATATGTCCCATGCTGATGAACTGACCATAATGCGGCCATCCGGGCGCCGTATTAACTGACTTCCAGTTAATCAACAAGAAATCCAACGTTTTTAGGCGCTTAACCGCATGCCTGCTATGCATTTTTCCGCATGGCGCAGCGTCACTCACCATGCTAGCGTTTGGACATGGAGAGGAGAGATTATGCATGATCTCCTCATTGTCCGCAAAGAGACGCCACTAGGGAGTGATGCATGGCCACCGCAGCCAAAAAAGCGCCTGCCAAATCTAGATCCGATTCAAAATCCCTTTCAGCGCCGGTAACACCCAAGCCGGTCGATTTCACCAAGGAACAGGACCTCGCGGCATATCGCGAGATGCTTCTGATCCGCCGCTTCGAGGAAAAGGCCGGCCAGCTCTACGGCATGGGCTTCATCGGCGGCTTCTGCCACCTCTATATCGGTCAGGAAGCTGTCGTCACCGGCTTGCAGATGTCGCTGATCGAAGGCGACCAGATGATCACTGCCTATCGCGATCACGGCCACATGCTTGCCATGGGCCTGTCGGCGCGCGGCGTCATGGCGGAACTGACCGGGCGTCGGGGCGGCTTGTCGAAAGGCAAGGGCGGCTCCATGCACATGTTCTCCAAGGAAAAGCATTTTTACGGCGGCCATGGCATTGTCGGCGCCCAGGTGTCGCTCGGCACCGGCCTGGCCTTCGCCAACCGCTATCGCGAAAATCCGAATGTTTCGGTGACCTATTTCGGCGACGGCGCTGCCAACCAGGGCCAGGTCTATGAGAGCTTCAACATGGCCGCGCTGTGGAAGCTGCCGGTGATCTACGTCATCGAAAACAACCGCTACGCCATGGGCACCGCCGTTACGCGTGCTTCGGCCGAGACGGATTTCTCGCAGCGCGGCGTGTCCTTCAAGATTCCGGGCATCAAGGTCGACGGCATGGACGTGCGCGCGGTCAAGGCCGCTGGCGATCTCGCCACCGAATGGTGCCGTTCGGGCAACGGTCCGATGATCCTCGAGATGGAAACCTACCGCTATCGCGGTCACTCGATGTCTGATCCGGCCAAGTACCGCTCCAAGGACGAAGTGCAGAAGATGCGCTCCGAGCACGACCCGATCGAACAGGTCAAGGCGCGCCTCATCGCCAAGAAGTGGGCCAGCGAAGACGACCTCAAGGCGGTCGACAAGGATGTTCGCGACATCGTGGCTGACGCCGCAGACTTTGCTCAGACCGATCCCGAGCCGGATGCTTCCGAGCTCTGGACCGACATCTTGATCTAAGGGAGGGCGCGAACATGCCGATCGAAATTCTCATGCCTGCGCTCTCGCCGACGATGGAAGAGGGCAATCTTTCCAAGTGGTTGAAGAACGAAGGCGACAAGATCGTCGCCGGCGACGTCATCGCCGAAATCGAAACCGACAAGGCGACCATGGAAGTGGAAGCTGTTGACGAGGGCACCCTCGGTAAGGTCCTGATCGCCGCCGGCACTGAAGGTGTCAAGGTCAACACGCCGATCGCTGTGCTTTTGCAGGACGGCGAAAGTGCTGCCGACATCGGTAAGGGTGCTGCGCCTGCCAAGGCCGAGGCACCCGCTGCCGCGGCAGCACCGGCCGCTGCCGCTGGTCCGGTTGCCGCCACCCCTGTCGCTGCCGCGCCCAAGACTGAAGTCGCTGCCGACCCCGACATTCCCGCCGGCACTGAGATGGTGTCGACGACGGTGCGTGAAGCGCTGCGCGATGCCATGGCCGAAGAAATGCGCCGCGACGGTGACGTCTTCATCATGGGCGAGGAGGTCGCCGAGTACCAGGGCGCCTACAAGATCACCCAGGGCCTGCTGCAGGAGTTCGGCCCGCGCCGCGTCGTCGATACCCCTATCACCGAGCACGGCTTCGCCGGCGTCGGCGTCGGTGCTGCGATGACCGGCCTCAAGCCGATCGTCGAGTTCATGACCTTCAACTTCGCCATGCAGGCGATCGACCAGATCGTCAACTCGGCTGCCAAGACGCTCTACATGTCGGGTGGCCAGATGGGCGCGCCGATCGTCTTCCGTGGACCGAGCGGTGCGGCTGCCCGCGTCGCGGCCCAGCACTCGCAGTGCTATGCCGCATGGTACAGCCACATTCCGGGGCTCAAGGTGGTGATGCCGTACTCGGCAGCCGACGCCAAGGGCCTGCTCAAGGCTGCCATCCGCGATCCGAACCCGGTCATCTTCCTCGAGAACGAAATCCTCTACGGCCATTCCTTCGACGTGCCGAAGCTCGATGATTTCGTTCTGCCGATCGGCAAGGCGCGCATGCACAAGACCGGCAAGGACGTCACCATCGTGTCGTTCGGCATCGGCATGACCTATGCGATCAAGGCCGAGGCAGAACTTCGCGGCATGGGCATAGATGCTGAAATCATCGATCTCCGCACCATCCGTCCGCTCGACTTCGACACCATCATTGCCTCGGTGAAGAAGACCAACAGGCTGATCGTGGTGGAAGAGGGCTTCCCGCAGTCGTCGGTCGGCGACCACATTGCCAACCAGGTGTCGCAGCGCGCCTTTGATCACCTCGACGCGCCTGTCATCACCATCGCTGGCAAGGACGTGCCGATGCCCTACGCCGCCAATCTCGAGAAGCTCGCTCTGCCGAATGTCGGCGAAGTGATCGAGGCGGTCAAAGCAGTCACGTATCGCTGACACGGGCGGGAGGTCATCATGCCGATCAATATCACCATGCCTGCCCTTTCGCCGACCATGGAAGAGGGCAATCTGGCCAAGTGGCTGGTCAAGGAAGGCGACAAGGTTTCGCCTGGCGACGTGATCGCCGAGATCGAGACCGACAAGGCAACGATGGAAGTCGAGGCCGTCGATGAGGGCACTGTCGCCAGACTGCTGGTTCCGGCCGGCACCGAAGGCGTCAAGGTCAATGCGCTGATCGCCATTCTCGCCGGCGACGGCGAAGATGTCGCGGCTGCAGCCAAGGGCGGCGATGCCGCTCCTGCCAAGGCAGACGCGCCGAAGGCGGAAGCACCTGTTGCCGCGGCACCTGCGGCGCCCGCTGCTGCTCCGGTCGCTGCCGCGCCCGTTGCTGCCTCGGCAGCCAAGCCAGCTGCGACCAACGGCGCTGCACCCTCCGGCGACGGCCGGACCTTTGCATCGCCGCTCGCCCGCCGCATCGCCAAGGATTCGGGCATCGACCTTTCGGCTGTCACCGGCACCGGCCCACATGGCCGTGTCGTCAAAGCCGACGTCGAGGCTGCGATCTCGGGTGGCGGCGCCAAGGCTGCTCCTGCTGCCAAGGCTCCTGCCGGTGCTCCGGCTGCAGCACCCGCTGCCAAGGGCATGTCGGACGAACAGGTGCTCAAGCTGTTCGAAGAAGGCAGCTACGAACTCATCCCGCACGACAACATGCGCAAGACCATCGCGCGCCGTCTTGTCGAGGCCAAGAGCACCATCCCGCACTTCTATCTGACGCTCGACTGCGAGATCGACGCGCTGCTGGCGCTCCGCGCCCAGCTCAACGCGGCGGCGCCGGTGCGCAAGACTGAAAAGGGCGACGTGCCGGCCTACAAGCTGTCGGTCAACGACATGATCATCAAGGCGATGGCGCTGGCCCTGACGGCCGTTCCCGACGCCAATGTGTCATGGACCGACCAGGCCATGGTCAAGCACAAGCACGCCGATGTCGGTGTTGCCGTGTCGATCCCGGGTGGCCTGATCACCCCGATCATCCGCCAGGCCGACATCAAGACGCTGTCTGTCATTTCCAATGAAATGAAGGACCTTGCCGGCCGGGCCCGCAACCGCAAGCTCAAGCCTGAGGAATATCAGGGCGGCACCAGTGCCGTCTCCAACCTCGGCATGTTCGGCATCAAGGACTTCTCGGCCGTCATCAACCCGCCGCACGCCACCATCCTGGCGGTCGGCGCGGGCGAGGAACGGGCGGTCGTCAAGAATGGCGAGATCAAGATCGCCAATGTGATGTCGGTGACGCTGTCGACCGACCACCGTGCCGTCGACGGTGCGCTTGGCGCCGAACTGCTCTCGGCCTTCAAGCGCTTCATCGAAAACCCGATGGGCATGCTGGTGTAGTTTCCCCATTTCCCCTCCCTGCCAAGGGAGGGGATTCGAGGACTTCAATCATGAAGACTGTGCTTTGTTACGGCGACTCGCTGACCTGGGGCTACGATGCCGCGGGGCCGGGCCGTCACGCGCTTGAAGACCGCTGGCCAAGCGTGCTGCAGGCCGAACTGGGCGAGGGCGTCGAAGTTATCGCGGAAGGGCTGAACGGCCGCACGACTGCCTTCGATGACAACCTTGCCGCTGCCGACCGTAATGGTGCGCGGCTTCTGCCGACCATCCTCGGCACTCATGCGCCGATCGATGTGGTCGTCATCATGCTCGGCGCCAACGACATGAAGCCTTGGATCCACGGCAACCCGCTGGCCGCGAGGCAGGGCATGGCGCGCCTCGTCTCCATCGTGCGCTCCTACGACCACGGCATGGGCCATGCCGCGCCAGAAATCCTGCTGGTTTCGCCGCCAGCTGTTAGTCGCACCGAAAATGCCGAATACAAGGACATGTTCGCCGGCGGCGACGCAGCTTCGAAGCAGCTGGCCCCGCTTTATGCAGCGCTAGCCGACGAGGTCGGCTGCGGTTTCTTCGACGCCGGCTCCATCGCCGAGACGACACCGCTCGACGGCGTGCATCTCGATGCTCAGAACACGCGGGCGATCGGCACGGCACTCGCGCCGATCGTGCGCGTCATGCTGGAGCTCTAGAGCTTGGCTGGCGCTATCACCATCCGCAGGGCCGAGCGGCGCGATGCCGCCGAACTCGCCATCCTCGTCGACCTGTCATCGCACGGGCTGGCGTCATGGCTATGGTATGGCGCGGTGCTGGAAGGCACGACGCAGACGGCTCTCGAGCATGGCCGCAACCAGCTGCGTTGCGACGACGACCGTGCCGGCTGGAAAAATGCCAGCCTGGCCGAGGTCGATGGCGAGATCGCCGGTCTGGTGATCGGCCATGTCGTCGAACCGTCCTTTGCCGAAGAGGAAGCGCCTCACCCGGTGTTCGAGCCGATCCTCGTGCTTCAGCAACAGACCATCGGCCACTGGTTCATCGACAGCGTCGGTGTCTACCAGCACCATCGCGGACATGGCATCGGCAGAAAGCTCGTCGATCATGAGCTCGAGCGTGCCGGCGCCCGGCCGGTCAGCCTGATCACCGAAAGCGACAATGACGTGGCGCTTGGCCTCTACAAATCCTGCGGGTTTGAGGAAATCGCGCGCCAGCCATCCGTATCGACCGACACCTACAGCAAACAACACGACTGGGTGCTGCTCACCCGCAGCGCGACCTGAACAAGAGGCACACTCATGGCTGACAATTACGACGTCATCGTTATCGGCTCCGGCCCCGGCGGCTATATCGCTGCGATCCGCGCTGCCCAGCTCGGTCTCAAGACTGCAGTCGTCGAGCGCGAGCACCTCGCCGGCATCTGCTCCAACTGGGGCTGCATCCCGACCAAGGCGCTGCTGCGCTCGGCCGAAGTGCTGCATCTCGCCGAGCACGCCAAGAATTACGGCCTGAAGCTCGAAGGCTCGATCTCGCCCGACCTCAAGGCCATCGTCGACCGGTCGCGCGGCATCGCCCAGCGCATGAATGGCGGTGTCGGCTTCCTGATGAAGAAGAACAAGGTCGACGTCATCTGGGGCGAGGCCAAGCTTACCAAGCCCGGCCAGATCGTCGTGTCGAAATCGTCGAAAAAGCCGATGGAGCCGCAGGCGCCGTTGCCCAAGAACACGCTGGGTGAGGGCACCTACAGCGCCAAGCACATCATCGTTGCTACCGGTGCCCGTCCGCGCGCGCTGCCCGGCATCGAGCCGGATGGCAAGCTGATCTGGACCTATTTCGAGGCGATGGTGCCGCCGGAGATGCCGAAGTCGCTGCTGGTCATGGGGTCCGGCGCCATCGGCATCGAATTCGCCTCGTTCTACCGTACGATGGGCGTCGAGGTGACCGTCGTCGAAGTGATGCCAGCCGTCATGCCGGTGGAAGACGCCGAGATCTCGGCCTTCGCCAAGAAGCAGTTCGAAAAGCAGGGCATGAAGATCCATCTCGAAGCCAAGGTTACCAAGGTCGAGAAGGGCGCCAATTCGGTTACCGCCCATGTCGAGATGAAGGACGGCAAGATAGAGAAGATCACCGCCGACCGCATGATCTCGGCCGTCGGCGTGCAGGGCAACATCGAAAACATCGGCCTCGAAGCGCTCGGCGTGAAGACTGACCGCGGCTGCATCGTCATTGACGGCTACGGCAAGACCAATGTGCCTGGCATCTATGCCATCGGCGACGTCGCAGGTCCGCCCATGCTGGCGCACAAGGCCGAGCACGAGGCCGTCATCTGCGTCGAGAAGATCGCCGGCCTGCCCAACGTGCATCCGATGGACAAGCTCAAGATCCCAGGTTGCACCTACTGCAACCCACAGGTCGCGTCCGTTGGCCTGACCGAAGCCAAGGCCAAGGAAGCCGGCCACGACATCCGCGTCGGCCGCTTCCCCTTCGTCGCCAACGGCAAGGCAATCGCGCTTGGCGAGGATCAGGGCATGGTCAAGACCATCTTCGACAAGAAGACCGGCCAGTTGCTCGGCGCGCACCTCGTCGGCGCCGAAGTGACCGAGCTGATCCAGGGTTTTGTCGTGGCGATGAACCTCGAAACGACGGAAGAAGAGCTGATGCACACCATCTTCCCGCATCCGACGATCTCGGAAACGATGAAGGAAAGCGTGCTCGACGCCTATGGGCGTGCGCTCAACGCATGACCGATACCCATCGGCGCGTCTGTTGCGGCGCGCCTGATGGAACTATATCAGCAGAACGTCCGCGAGTGGCCGGAGACGACTGATGGAACAGAGTTACGGAATCATGGGCATGCCGGGCGTCGGTTTCTTCGGCATGCTGCTCATCGGCTTCCTTGCCGGCTACGTCGCCGAGCGCACGATGAACCGCGACCACGGCTTCCTGACCAACATCCTCGTCGGCATCGCCGGATCGTTTGTCGGCGGCACTCTGGCGGGGCTGCTCGGTATCAATTATTACGGCTTCATGGGCAATCTGATCGTCGCCATCGCAGGCGCGGTCATCGTGCTCTGGATTTTCGGCCGCTCGCAAGCGCGTCGGCCTTGATAGGATAGACTGATGGTCACTGTGCTTGATCTCAAAGACCGTCCGCGCGCGCGGCACCCGGAAAAGGCCCACCGGCCCGATCAGGAGGTTCTGCGCAAGCCAGACTGGATCCGCGTCAAGGCGCCGGTGTCGCGCGGCTATCAGGAAACGCGCGAGATCGTGAAGTCGCACAAGCTGGTCACCGTCTGTGAGGAGGCCGGCTGCCCCAACATTGGCGAGTGCTGGGAAAAGAAGCACGCTACCTTCATGATCATGGGCGAGATCTGCACCCGCGCCTGCGCATTCTGCAATGTCGCCACCGGCATCCCGACGGCGCTCGACCCGAACGAGCCGGAGAGCGTGGCCAAGGCCGTCGCCCAGATGGGCCTGACTCACGTCGTCATCACTTCGGTCGACCGCGACGATCTTGCCGACGGCGGTGCCCAGCATTTTGCCGACGTGATCCACGCCATCCGCCGGCTGACGCCGACCACGACCATCGAGATCCTGACGCCAGACTTCCTGCGCAAGGAAGGGGCGCTGGAGATCGTGGTTGCCGCGCGCCCCGACGTCTTCAACCACAATCTTGAAACCGTGCCGTCGAACTATCTGACCGTTCGCCCCGGCGCGCGCTACTTCCATTCGATCCGCCTGCTGCAGCGGGTCAAGGAGCTCGATCCCTCTATCTTCACCAAGTCCGGCATCATGGTCGGGCTCGGCGAGGAGCGCAATGAAGTGCTTCAGCTGATGGACGACCTGCGCAGCGCCAATGTCGACTTCATGACCATCGGCCAGTACCTGCAGCCGTCGAAGAAGCACCACCCGGTCAAGAAGTTCGTGACGCCTGATGAATTCCAGTCCTACGCGACCGTCGGCAAGTCCAAGGGCTTCCTGCTCGTTGCCTCAAGCCCGCTAACGCGCTCGTCGCACCATGCCGGCGATGATTTCGCCAAGCTGCGCGCCGCGCGCGAAGCGCTGCTCACGAAAAAGGCCTGATCAGCGCCGGATGCCGAAATTCGAAACCACCCGTCACGTCGGCCACCCGCCGGACAAGATGTTCGCCCTGGTTGCCGACGTGGAGAAATACCCCGAATTCCTGCCGCTGTGCGAAGCACTCAACGTCCGCTCGCGGCGTGAGCGCGATGGACGTGAGATTCTCGTGGCCGACATGACCGTCGGCTACAAGGCATTCCGCGAGACCTTCACCACCCAGGTGCTGCTCACCCCTGACGAAAATACCATCGACGTCAAATATCTCGATGGCCCGTTCCGCTATCTCACCAATGAATGGAAATTCGTCCCAGCGCCCGACGGTGGCTCCGGCGTCGAGTTCTTCATCGACTACGAGTTCAAGAACCGCATCCTCGGCGCCCTGATGGGCACCATGTTCGACCGCGCCTTCCGCATGTTCGCCGAAGCTTTCGAGAAGCGCGCCGACGCGATCTACGGTCCGGCGAAGCCGGCCTGACCGACGGCCCGCAGGCCCAGTCCCAGCGCTGTCCTGACCGTCTCACGGCGGATGAAGTCGCGGCCCTTGTCTTCGAAGATGCGGAACTCCGCTTCCACTGGCGCGCCTTTGCGCGCGACGCCGAACCAGACCAGGCCGACTGGCTTTTCGGCCGAGCCGCCGCCGGGGCCGGCGACGCCTGTTACCGCAAGCGCCAGGCTGGCACGCGAATGGGCAAGCGCACCCGCTGACATTTCAAGCGCAGTTTCGCGCGACACCGCGCCGTGGACCTTGAGCGTCGCCTCGGAGACGCCGAGCATCTCCATCTTCGCTTCGTTGGAATAGGTGATGAAGCCGCGGTCGACGACGGCCGACGAGCCGGCAATATCAGTCAGGGCAGCGATGATCATGCCGCCCGTGCAGCTTTCGGCCGTTGCGATCATGATGCCCTGGGCAAGGCAGGCGTCGAGCAGGGCCGAGGCGAGGGCGGTGACGTCGCTCATTCCGGCAGTTCCCCGGGATAGACCACGCTTGCGGTTGCGATCGCGGCGATGCCCTCTTCACGCCCGATGAAGCCGAGCTTCTCGTTGGTCGTTGCCTTGATCGAGATGCGCTCGGGCGCGATGCGCAGCATGTCTGCGAGTTCCGCCGTCATTGCCGCACGATGGGGACCGACCTTTGGCGCCTCGCAGATCAGCGTGACGTCGGCATTGGCGATGCGGCCACCGCGCGAGCGCACGATCGCCGCCGCATGTTCGACGAACTGGCGTGACGCGGCACCCTTCCACTGCGGGTCGGATGGCGGGAAATGGGTGCCGATGTCGCCGGCGCCGCAGGTGGCCAGCAATGCGTCGGTCAGCGCATGCAGTCCCACATCGGCATCGGAATGTCCGTTCAGCTTCTTCGAATGCGCGATCTTCACGCCGCACAGCCAGACATGGTCGCCTGCTTCGAATGAGTGCACGTCGTAACCGTTGCCGGTACGGACGTCGGGAAAGCTGATTGCTTGGCCGGAAAGGCGCTGATCGGCCATGGCGATGTCCTTAGCCCAGGTGAGTTTGACGTTGTCGGGCGAGCCGAGCACGAGGCGAACCGGGATGCCTGCCCATTCTGCGATGGCGGAATCGTCTGTGAAATCGCTGCGGCCGGCCTCGAAGGCGCGCTGGTGCGCGGAAAAGATCGGATCGAAGGGAAAGCCTTGCGGCGTCTGCGCCGAATGCAGGCCCGCGCGCGGCACTGTTTCGGCCACGGTACGGTCGAAGGCTTCTTTCTTGAGGGTGTCGGAAACTGGCAGCGACGGCAGTGAGCCGTGACTGGCGTCGATGCCCGAAATGGCGCGATCGATGACTTCAGGGCTGATGAACGGCCTGACGCCATCATGGATCAGCACGGCCTGTGGCCTGGATTGCTGCAAGGCAATGAGCGCAAAGCGCGTCGAATCCTGGCGCGTTGCGCCGCCGACGACAGTGGTGACGCGCGCGGCCAATTCGCCGGCAGCTGAGGCAAAAAGCTCGCTGTCGTCGGCGTGGATGGCAACCGCGATCGGGCCAACCTTGGGGTGGTCGAGAAATGCCTTCAGCGTGTGCCAGATCACCGCCTTGCCGCCGATCCGGCGATATTGCTTCGGTCCGTCAGCCTGGCCGGCGCGTTCACCGCGCCCGGCCGCCACGACCACGACGGCGACGTTCGAATTCTGCTGGTTCGGCAACGGCTTCGGATTCATGTGCAGAGGCTTAGCCGCGAGCCCTCAGGAAGGCCAGAGGAATCCAGAAAGCGCCGCATTCGGCTGTCATTTCGCAGTTGCACAATGACCCGACAGTGGCTACTCATTGTGCAGCAGTGAATGGTGCTTTGTTTTTGTGCATGACTGATCTGGAAAAACTCGGCGAGCCGCTTTCGATCGGCGATGTGACAATCCGCAATCGGGTGTTCCTGGCGCCGATGTCGGGTGTCACCGACGAAGCCTTCCGCACGCGCGCTTATGCCCATGGGGCCGGCCTTGTCGTGTCGGAGATGGTGGCGAGCGGCGAATTGGCAAAGGGGCGCGGCTCCAGCGGCTTCCGCATCCGCCACTCTGGCCTGCCCGTGCACATGGTGCAGTTGGCCGGCCGCGAGGCAGCGCATATGGCCGAGGCCGCCCGCATCGCCGTCGGCGAAGGCGCCGATGTAATCGATATCAACATGGGCTGCCCGGCCAAGAAGGTGACGGGCGGTTATGCCGGCTCGGCGCTGATGCGCGACCTCGACTACGCGCTGACCTTGATCGATGCCGTCGTTGGCGCAGTCGACGTGCCCGTGACGCTCAAGATGCGGCTGGGCTGGGACGACCACGTGCTCAATGCCCCCGAACTGGCCCTCCGTGCTGAGCAGGCGGGCGTCCGGATGGTCACCGTGCATGGCCGCACGCGCTGCCAGTTCTATCAGGGCAAAGCCGACTGGCGCGCCATCGCGCGCGTCAAGCAGGCAGTCAGCATTCCCGTCGTCGCAAATGGCGATGTGGCGACACCGGGAGATGCGATGGGCATTCTCGAGCAGTCGGGTGCCGATGCCGTCATGGCGGGGCGTTCGCATTATGGTGCGCCATGGACTGCTGGCGTGATCGCCGCTGCCGCAGGCAGGAGCGGTGCAACTGATGTGCCCAGGTCGTCGTCCGACCTGGTCGACTATGTCGTTGCCCATTACGAGGACATGCTGGCGCTCTATGGCATCGCGAGTGGCCTGCGCCAGGCGCGCAAGCATCTCGGCTGGTATCTCGATCGCCACACCGCTTCACTGCCTGACGAGCTGCGCCGCCGGGTGCTGACATCGTTCGAGCCGCAGCAGGTGATTTCATCGCTGCGTGAAGCACTTGCGGCTTTCGGCGAATGCATGTTCGAAAGGAATGCGGCATGAGTTTCGACCGGGCGCCTCAGTCGGTTGATGCCGCGCAGATCGTGCTGAACACGATCCGTCGCCCGGTCATCATGATCGGGCCGGACAATTTCATCACTTTCGCCAATGCCGATGCCGAGGACTTCTTCCGTTCCAGTGCTGCCATGCTGTCGCGCAGCGAGCTGTCGCGCTTCGTGCCTTTCGGCAGCCCCATCCTGACGCTGGTCGAGCAGGTGCGCGAGCGCAACACGCCCGTCAACGAGTACCGCGTCGATGTTTCGTCGCCCCGGCTGGGCATCGAGAAGATGGTCGATCTCTACGTCGCACCTGCATCCGAGTTGCCGGGATCGGTGGTGGTGATGTTCCAGGAGCGCTCGATGGCCGACAAGATCGACCGTCAGATGACGCATCGCGGTGCCGCGCGCTCCGTCACCGGCCTGGCCGCGATGCTGGCGCATGAGATCAAGAACCCGCTCTCCGGCATTAGGGGGGCCGCGCAGCTTTTGGAGCTCTCCGCTTCCGACGAAGACCGCGCGCTGACGCGGCTGATCGTCGATGAAACCGATCGTATTGTTTCGCTCGTCGACCGCATGGAGGTGTTTTCGGATGAGCGACCTGTTGACCGCTATCCGGTAAACATCCACGTCGTGCTCGACCATGTGAAGGCGCTGGCCAGGAACGGCTTTGCCAATGGAATCAAGATCCTGGAGGATTACGATCCGTCGCTGCCGCCGGTTTATGCCAACCGTGACCAGCTGATCCAGGTGTTTCTCAACCTGGTCAAGAACGCCGCCGAGGCGATCGGCCACGACCCGCATGGCGAAATCACGCTGTCGACCGCCTTCAAGCCCGGCATCCGCATGTCGATCCCTGGCACACAGGATCGTGTCTCGTTGCCGCTGGAATTCTGCGTCCACGACAACGGATCGGGCGTGTCAGAGGACATCCTGCCGATCCTGTTCGACCCTTTCATCACCACCAAGCCCAATGGCTCGGGTCTCGGTCTGGCGCTTGTCGCCAAGATCGTCGGTGACCATGGCGGCGTGATCGAGTGCGATTCGACCCCGCGCGGCACCACCTTCCGCATCCTGATGCCTGCCTGGAAGGAACTGCCCGTGCATCTCGACGACGACAGCGAAGGAGCCCATCGATGAGCGTGCGCGGAAACATTCTTGTCGCCGACGACGATGCGGCGATCCGCACGGTGCTCAACCAGGCGCTGTCGCGCATGGGTCATGAGGTTCGCGTCACCTCCAACGCCGCGACGCTGTGGCGCTGGGTGGCGGCCGGCGAGGGCGATCTTGTCATTACCGACGTGGTGATGCCCGACGAGAACGCCTTCGACATGCTGCCACGCATCAAGAAGGCGCGCCCGGAGCTGCCGGTTATCGTGATGAGCGCGCAGAACACATTCATGACCGCCATCCGCGCGTCGGAGACCGGTGCCTACGAGTATCTGCCCAAACCCTTCGATCTCACCGAGCTGCTAAGCATCGTCAATCGTGCGCTGTCCGAGCCACGGCGGCCGAAGAGCGACCAGCGCCATGACGAGCAGCCCGACGCCATGCCACTTGTCGGCCGTTCGGCGGCGATGCAGGACATCTACCGGATGCTCGCCCGCATGATGCAGACGGACCTGACCGTCATGATCTCGGGCGAATCGGGCACCGGCAAGGAGCTGGTGGCGCGCGCGCTCCATGAATATGGGCGTCGCCGCAACGGACCGTTCGTTGCCATCAACATGGCCGCCATCCCGCGCGACCTGATCGAATCCGAGCTGTTCGGTCACGAGAAGGGCGCTTTTACCGGGGCGCAGAACCGCTCCACCGGCCGGTTCGAGCAGGCCGACGGCGGCACTTTGTTCCTTGACGAGATTGGCGACATGCCGATGGAGGCGCAGACCAGGCTGCTGCGCGTGCTGCAGCAGGGCGAATACACCACCGTTGGCGGCCGCACCCCGATCAAGACCGATGTGCGTATCGTCGCAGCCACCAACAAGGATCTGCGCACGCTCATCAACCAGGGCCTGTTCCGCGAAGATTTGTTCTATCGTCTCAATGTCGTGCCGCTTCGCCTTCCAGCGCTGCGCGAACGTTCGGAAGATGTCCCCGACCTCGTCCGCCACTTCTTCAAGCTCGGCGTCAGCGAAGGGCTTCAGGCCAAGCGTATCTCGGCCGGCGGCGTCGAGTTGATGAAGCGCTATCCTTGGCCGGGCAATGTGCGCGAGCTGGAAAATCTGGTGCGCCGGCTGGCTGCACTCTATCCGCAGGACGAGATTTCGGCCGAAATCATCGAATCCGAACTCAAGACCGGCGAGCAGCCGGTTGTCCCAGGTGGCAATCTCATCCCCGACGATCTGTCGGTCGGCCAAGCGGTCGAACATTTCCTGCAGCGCTATTTCGCGATGTTCGCCGGCGACCTGCCGCCGCCCGGGCTCTACCAGCGCATCCTTGCCGAGGTCGAATACCCGCTGGTGCTCGCTTCGATGACGGCGACGCGCGGCAACCAGATCAAGGCCGCAGAACTTCTGGGCCTCAACCGCAACACGCTGCGCAAGAAGATCCGCGAACTCGGCGTCAACGTCTACAAATCGTCGCGGCCGGCCTGACGCGCGAACATCGCGTCGGGACTGAACACGCTTATCTGTCGATAGCCCGTCTAAACATTTTTGCTTCGGGCGAAAATGTTGCATAATCGCCACAATGCGTTGCATAGATGCGCCGCAATCAATGTCTCTACACGGCAGCATGGCGAGCCAGGCAAAACCTCTAAACGACAAGACGCCCGTACACCCTCGGCAGGAAGGTCGCCGCCTTCTCGCGCTTCCGGGCGTGCTGGCTATCGCCGCCGCGCTGGTTTCGGCAGCGGTGTCGTTCGCTATTCTGATCGGCGTCACCCCGATCACGCCTGATTCGACGACGACGCTGGCGCTGATCGCCATCAATGCCGTGCTGGTGCTGATCCTCGTCGGACTGATCGCCTTCGAGATCCAGCGCATCGTCATGGCCCGCAAGCGCGGCAAGGCCGCGTCGCGGCTGCATGTGCGCATTGTCACGATGTTCGCGCTGGTGGCAGCCTTGCCGGCGCTGCTTGTCGCCGTCGTCGCCTCGATCACGCTCGACATCGGCCTCGACCGCTGGTTCCAGATCCGCACCACGACGATCGTCAATTCATCGCTGTCGATCGCCGAAGCCTATGTCCAGGAAAACGCCCGCAACCTGCAGAGCACGACGCTGTCGATGGCCAACGACCTCGACAACAACCGTCCGCTCTACGGTCTCGACCGCAGCGGCTTCCTCGACTTCATGGGCCGGCAAGCGCAATTGCGGGCGCTGGCCCACGCGGCCCTGATCAGCGCCGACGGCTCCTTCGTCATGAGCGCCAAGACCGGCGCCGATTTCGCCATGCCCGAGCCTCCGGCCGTTGCGGTCCAGACCGCCGCCGACGGCAAGCCGGTGCTGATCGAGCCGAAGACGCGCAACATCGTCGGCGCCATCATCAAGCTGCGCGAGATCGAAGGGCTCTACCTCTACACGATCCGGCTGGTCGATCCGGAGGTGATCAAGGCGCGCCAGATCGTCACCGCCAACACCGAGGAATATCGCGACCTCGGCGCCAACCGGCGTACCACGCAGATCGCCTTTGCGCTGCTCTATCTCGGCCTGACGCTGATCGTCGTGCTGTCGGCGATCTGGACCGGTATTGCGGTCGCTGACCGCATCGTCCGGCCGATCCGCCAGCTGATCGGCGCCGCCGACGAGGTTGCCACAGGCAATCTCGACGTCTCGGTGCCGGTGCGGCAGTCGGATGGCGACGTCGGCGCGCTGAGTGACACGTTCAACAACATGCTGCTCGAGCTCAAGTCGCAACGCAACGAGATCCTGACCGCCAAGGACGTCATCGACGAGCGCCGTCGTTTCTCGGAAGCCGTGCTGTCGGGCGTTACCGCCGGCGTCATCGGCGTCGACCCTTATGGCAGCATCACCATCGTCAATCCGTCGGCGGAGGCGATGCTGGCAATCTCGGCTTCCGAGTCGCTTGGCCAGAACCTGTCGATCCTGTTGCCGCATGTCGGTCGCGTCTTCGAGATCGGCCGCAAGTCAGGCCGCGCCGTCTACCGCGAGCAGGTCACCTTCTACCGCGCCGGCGCCGAGCGCACCTTCAACGTGCAGGTGACGGTCGAGGAGGGCGAGAGCGAGGTCGGCGACAAGTCCTATGTCGTCACGATCGACGATATCACCGACCTAGTGACCGCGCAGCGCACCTCCGCCTGGGCCGACGTTGCGCGCCGCATCGCCCACGAGATCAAGAACCCGCTGACGCCGATCCAGCTGTCGGCGGAACGTATCCGTCGGCGCTACGGCAAGGTCATCACCGAGGACCGCGAGGTCTTCGACCAGTGCACAGAAACGATCATCCGCCAGGTCGGCGACATAGGCCGTATGGTCGATGAATTCTCGGCCTTTGCGCGTATGCCGAAGCCCGAGATGAAGGTGATCGACATCCGCGAACCGCTGCGCGAGGCGTCGTTCCTCGTCGAGGTCAGCCGCGCCGACATCGCCTTCGAGCGCGAGATCACGCCGGGACCGCTCAAGGGAACGTTTGACAGCCGCCTGATGGCCCAGGCTTTCGGCAATGTCATCAAGAATGCCGCCGAGGCGATCGAGGCGGCGGAACGCCAGACCGGTGAGGCCGGGTTCATCAAAATCCGGGCGCGGCGGGACGGCAACTCGATCCGCATCGATGTGATCGACAATGGCAAGGGATTGCCACGCGAGAATCGCCAGCGGCTGCTCGAGCCCTATATGACGACACGCGAGAAAGGCACGGGGCTCGGCCTCGCTATCGTCAAGAAGATTGTCGAGGACCACGGCGGAAGATTGGAACTTCACGACGCACCAGCCGATTTCCATGGCGGGCGCGGCGCGATGATCAGCATGATCCTGCCTGCGGCGGCCGAAGAGGCCGCGGCACCCAAGGGTGCCGACGACGCAGTACAGGGCAGAGAAACCGAAAAGGTCGGAAATGGCGTCTGATATTCTTATCGTTGACGACGAGGAAGACATCCGCGAACTGGTCGCGGGCATCCTGAGCGACGAAGGCCACGAAACCCGTACGGCGTTCGACGCCGACAGCGCGCTTGCCGCGATAGCGGATCGTGCGCCGCGTCTTGTCTTTCTCGACATCTGGTTGCAGGGGTCGCGGCTCGACGGCCTGGCGCTGCTCGACGAAATCAAGACGCTGCACCCCAATCTGCCTGTCGTGATGATCTCCGGCCACGGCAACATCGAAACGGCCGTTTCGGCGATACGCCGCGGCGCCTACGACTTCATCGAGAAGCCGTTCAAGGCCGACCGGCTGATCCTGATCGCCGAGCGCGCGCTCGAAACCTCGAAGCTTAGGCGCGAGGTTTCCGACCTCAAGATGCGTAGTGGCGAAACCCACGACCTGATCGGCATGTCGTCGGCGATGAGCCAGTTGCGCCAGACCATCGACCGTGTTGCGCCGACCAATAGCCGCATCATGATCATCGGCCCGTCGGGTTCGGGCAAGGAAATGGCCGCGCGCGCCATCCATGCGCTGTCGTCACGCAAGAACGGCCCGTTCGTCGCGCTCAATGCCGCGACGATCACGCCGGAGCGCATGGAGATCGAGCTGTTCGGCACCGAATCGAACGGCGGCGAACGCAAGGTGGGAGCACTCGAAGAGGCGCATCAGGGTATCCTCTACCTCGATGAAATCGCCGACATGCCGCGTGAGACGCAAAACAAGATCCTGCGCGTGCTCGTCGAGCAGCAGTTCGAGCGCGTCGGCGGCACCAAGCGGGTCAAGGTCGACGTGCGCATCATCTCGTCGACGGCGCAGAATCTCGAGGCGATGATCGCCGAGGGGCGTTTCCGCGAGGATCTCTATCACCGCCTGGCGGTCGTGCCGGTCATGGTTCCGGGGCTTGCCGAGCGCCGCGAGGACATTCCTTACCTCGTCGACAACTTCATGAAGCAGATGGCCAAGCAGGCCGGCATCAAGCCGCGCCGCATCGGCGACGACGCGCTCGCCGTGCTCCAAGCCCACAACTGGCCGGGCAACGTCCGCCAGCTGCGCAACAATGTCGAGCGCCTGCTGATCCTTGCCCGCAGCGACAACCCCGAAGCGCCGATCACGGCCGACTTGCTGCCGTCTGAAATCGGCGACGTCATGCCGCGCGCGCCCAACCAGTCGGACCAACACATCATGGCGCTGCCACTGCGCGAGGCGCGCGAGATGTTTGAGAAGGAGTATCTGATCGCCCAGATCAACCGCTTCGGCGGCAACATCTCGAAGACGGCCGAATTCATCGGCATGGAGCGCTCCGCACTTCATCGCAAGCTCAAATCGCTTGGCGTCTAGCATGCTCGATGCGGTTTCAGCTGAGACGGTGGACAGGCAGGATCGGTCGATGACATGCGCGTAATCATCTGTGGGGCGGGGCAGGTCGGTTACGGCATTGCGGAGCGGCTGGCGGCTGAAAAGAACGATGTCTCGATCATCGACACCGCGCCGGAGCTGATCCAGGCGGTGCGTGACCAGCTCGACGTGCGCGGCTTCGTCGGCCACGGCTCGCATCCAGAGGTGCTCGAAGCCGCCGGTGCGCAGAACGCCGACATGATCATCGCGGTGACGCTGTTCGACGAGGTCAATATCGTCGCCTGTGAGGTGGCGCACGCGCTGTTCAACGTGCCGATGAAGGTCGCGCGCATCCGCTCGCAATCCTATCTGCAGCCGCACTACCAGGACCTGTTCTCGCGCGAACACCTGCCGATAGACGTTATCATCTCGCCGGAGCTGGAAGTCGGCGAAATGGTGCTCAGGCGCATCACGCTGCCCGGCGCCGTCGATGTCGTCCGCTTCGCCGAAAACCACATCATCATGGTGGCGATCGAGTGCCTGGAGGATTGCCCCGTCATCAACACGCCGCTGGCGCAGTTGAGCGAGCTGTTCCCCGATCTGCCTTCAACCGTTGTCGGCGTGACCCGCAACGGCCGCCTGTTCATCCCCCATTCGGCCGACCAGCTTGTGGCGGGCGACCTTGCTTATGTGGTGACCACCAAGGAGCAGGTCCGGCGCACGCTCGGCCTGTTCGGCCATGACGAACAGGAGGCGACACGCATCGTCATCGCTGGCGGCGGCAATATCGGCCTGTTTGTTGCCCGCACGCTCGAACAGCGCCAGAGCCGCACCAAGATCAAGATCATCGAGGCCAACAAGGAGAGGGCGGTCAAGGTCGCCGACGTGCTCCGCCGCACGGTCGTTCTCAACGGCAGCGCGCTCGACCAGAAGCTTTTGATGGAAGCCGACATCCAGGATGCTGACCTGATGGTGGCGCTGACCAACAACGACCAGGTCAACATACTGTCCTCGGTCATGGCCAAGCGCCTGGGCTGCAAGGGCAACCTGGCGCTGATCAACAACCCGGCCTATCACGACCTGACCAAGCCGCTCGGCATCGATGCGCACGTCAATCCGAGTGCAGTGACCATTTCGCGCGTATTGCAGCACGTCCGGCGCGGCCGCATCCGGCAGGTGCACTCGATCCAGCGCGGTGCCGCCGAGATCATCGAGGCGGAGGCGCTCGAAACCTCGCCGCTGGTCGGCACGCTGCTGCGCGACCTGGAACTTCCCGATGGCATGCGCATCGGTGCCATCTACAGGGATGGCCATGTCGTCAAGCCAAGCGGATCGGTGAAGATCAAGCCTCGGGATCGTGTCGTCATCTTCGCGCTTGATAAGGCGGTCAAACAGGTCGAGCAGATGTTCCGTGTCAGCCTCGAATTCTTCTGACCTGGACCAGCCTTTTGCGGATTGCCGCGTGGCACAAATCGACTAGAACTCCGTTTGAATTTTCGGGGACACGAAAACCATGCCGCGCATAGCCTACGTCAATGGCCGCTATCTCCCTCATGCCCAGGCAGGTGTGCATATCGAGGACCGGGGCTATCAGTTCGCTGACGGCGTCTATGAGGTCTGCGAAGTGGCGCGCAGCTTCATCGTCGACAGCGTCGGCCACCTCAACCGCCTCGATCGCTCGCTTTCGGAACTCAGGATCGCCTGGCCGGTCAATCGCGCCGCGCTGGTCCACATCATGCGCGAAGTCATCGCCCGCAATCGTGTCCACAACGGCATGGTCTATCTCCAGGTGACGCGTGGTGTTGCGCCGCGCGACCACGTCTTCCCGGCTGGCACAACACTTTCTTCGCTTGTCGTGACAGCCAAGCGCACCGACCCGGTGGCATCGGCCAAACGCGCGGCGGCCGGCATCAAGGTGATCACTGTGCCGGAGAATCGCTGGGAGCGTGTCGACATCAAGTCGGTCGGTTTGCTGCCCAACGTGCTGGCGCGTCAGCAGGCCAAGGAGGCCGGCGCCCAGGAAGCCTGGTTCGTCGACCCGGACGGAACCGTCAAAGAAGGGGCGGCGACAAACGCCTGGATCGTCACCAAGGACGGCCATCTCGTCACCAGGCCCGCCGACAGCGGCATCCTGCGCGGCATCACCCGCACGACGCTGATGGATGTCGCCAAGAAGCTCGGCCTGAAGGTCGAGGAGCGTGGTTTTACCGTCGAGGAAGCCAAGTCGGCGCGCGAAGCGTTCATGACGGCTGCGACCACGGTGATCATGCCGATCGTCGCCATTGACGGCCAGCCGGTCGCCAACGGGCATCCGGGATCGGTCGCGCTTTCGCTGCGTGAGGCATTTTTTGACGTTGCGGAAAAAATCCAAGCCTGATAACCGCTTGGGCGTAAATGGTTAAATTCATCTCGTTCAGCTTGCCACGCGTTGTGGCAAGGGGGTGTTTGCTGGCTTGACATGGGCCCGGTAATTTGGCGCATTGGCAGCACACAGGGATCGGCGAAAGAAAAAAACAATGGCGGAACGATCGCAGAATCTTCAGGATCTTTTCCTGAATTCAGTTCGCAAGAGCAAAAACCCACTCACCATTTTCCTGATTAACGGCGTGAAGTTGACCGGAGTAGTGACCTCCTTCGACAATTTCTGTGTTTTGTTGCGCCGTGACGGGCACTCCCAGCTCGTCTACAAGCATGCCATCTCCACGATCATGCCGAGCCAGCCGGTTCAGATGTTCGATGGCGAGGAAAGCCAGGGCGGCTGATTGGCACGCGACAGGACTGCCGGCGCCAAGGCCGGCGACAGCAATGGACCCGAATCGGTAGGGGGCGATAAGGCCCCCACGCGTGCGGTCGTCATCGTGCCGGTGCTGACGCGCCAGCCTAAGAATGACGACGACAGCGCGCGCCCGCGGTTGCAGCGTTCGGCCGAGGCGCGCCACGACGAGGCGGTCGGGCTTACCCGCGCCATTGATCTCGAACCCGTTCACACCGCGATCGTGACCCTCAACGATCCGCGTCCGGCGACGTTGCTGGGCAGCGGCAAGGTTGAGGAGTTCGCGGCGATCGTGAAGGAGCGCGGGGCGGAACTGGTGATCGTCGACCATCCGCTGACGCCGGTGCAGCAGCGCAACCTCGAAAAAGAGATGCACGCCAAGGTGCTCGACCGCACCGGGCTGATCCTCGAAATCTTCGGCCGGCGCGCCCGTACCAAGGAAGGCACGCTGCAGGTCGAGCTTGCCCACCTCAACTACCAGAAGGGCCGGCTGGTTCGCAGCTGGACCCACCTCGAGCGCCAGCGTGGCGGTGCCGGGTTCCTCGGCGGCCCCGGCGAAACCCAGATCGAATCCGACCGGCGCGCGCTGCAGGAAAAGATCATCAAGCTCAAGCGCGAGCTCGAAACCGTCGTCCGCACCCGCGACCTGCACCGCTCCAAGCGGCGCAAGGTGCCGTTCCCCGTGGTTGCCATCGTCGGTTATACCAATGCCGGCAAGTCGACGCTGTTCAACCGGCTGACCGGTGCCAGCGTGCTGGCCGAGAACATGCTGTTTGCGACGCTGGATCCGACCTTGCGCCGGGTACGGTTACCGCATGGCACGCCGATCATCCTGTCCGACACCGTCGGCTTCATCTCCGACCTGCCGACACACCTGATCGCAGCCTTCCGGGCGACGCTGGAAGAGGTGGTCGAAGCCGATCTCGTCATCCATCTGCGCGACATTTCCGATCCCGATACCGCGGCTCAGGCCGACGACGTCGAGCGTATCCTCTCCGATCTCGGCGTCGATGCGGCCGACACCGACCGGGTCGTCGAGGTCTGGAACAAGATCGACCAGCTCGACGAAGGCAATCGCGAGCGCCTGCTTGCCGACAGCAGTGACGGCCGCAAGACGCCGCCGATTGCCATTTCAGCTGCTACGGGCGAGGGCCTTTCCGCGCTCACCGGCCTGATCGAGCAGCGGGTTTCGGGTGAGCTCGAATCCATCGACGTCACGCTGGAACCGAGCCAGCTCGGCCAGATCGACTGGCTCTATCGCAATGGCGATGTGGTGAAGCGCAAGGACAATGACGACGGCAGCGTGTCGATGACGCTCAAAGCGACCGCCTCGGCGCGCGACGAGATCGCGGCCAAGATTCTCAGGAACAAGCGCTAAGCCTGGCGTGCTCGGGTTTCCTCGCCCCCGTGAAGCGGGGGGAGAGATGGTTCGCGCAGCGAACCAGGGGGCGGCCACGCTGAGCTTGGCCGCAATCCTGTCTAAGCCGGCTACTTCGCCGTCTTGGCCTGCTGCCAGAGCGCTTCCATCTCATCGAGCGTCGCCGCTTCCAGGCTGTGCCCCGCGTCGTCGAGCGCCTTTTCGACATAGTGGAAACGTGTGCGGAACTTGTCATTGGTGCCGCCCAGCGCCGCCTCCGAGTCCAGTTCCAGGTGGCGACCGAGATTGACCAAAGCAAACAGCATATCGCCGAACTCGTCCTTGACCGCTGATTGATCGCCCTTGGCCATGGCCTCGCGCAGCTCGCCGATCTCTTCCTCGATCTTATCGAGGATCGGTGCTGCCTCGCCCCAGTCGAAACCGACGCGTGCCGCTTTTTCCTGCAGCTTCAATGCCCGTGTCAGCGCCGGCAGCGCCACCGGTACACTGTCGAGAAAACCCTTGCCATGATCTTCGGGGTCGAGGCCGCGGGCGATGCGCGCGGCGCGTTTTTCCGCCTTTTCCTCAGCCTTGATCTTTTCCCACATGCCCTTGGCCGAACGGGCTTCCCGCGCCTTGGCGTCGCCGAAGACATGCGGATGCCGGCGGATCATCTTGGTCGTGATGCCTTGCACCACATCGCCGAAGGTGAACTCGCCGGCTTCTTCCGCCATTTGGGCGTGGTAGACGACCTGCAGCAATAGGTCGCCGAGCTCTTCCTTGAGATGGTCGATGTCGTTGCGCGCAATCGCGTCGGCGACCTCATAGGCCTCTTCGATCGTATAGGGTGCGATCGTCGCGAAATTCTGCTCGATGTCCCAGGGGCAGCCGGTTTCCGGCTCGCGCAGGGCGGCCATGATCTCGATCAGGCGGGTGATGTCTTTGGAAGGTTGCATGGGGCGATGCTATAGCCCGGTTGTCGCCCTCCCAACAACGCCCTGTTGCCCGCAGCCCTTGTCCACAAGCAATTCGGCGGCAGGGGCAGGCCGCCGGGCTGCCTGCGAGCCGTTCCGTGCTATTGACCTGACACCAGCGCGCAGGCAGGACAGGCTCATGCTAAACCTATCTCTCGTTGCACTCGGCGGCGCCATCGGGGCCGCACTGCGCCATCTCGCCAACCTTCTGGCGCTCAGGCTGGTCGGGCCGAACTTTCCCTGGGGCACGCTTGCGATCAACGTTGTCGGCTCACTGGCGATGGGGCTGTTCGTCGGTCTGCTGGCCCGCCGCTTCGGCGGCTCGACCGAACTCCGGCTGTTCGTCGCCACGGGCATTCTTGGCGGCTTCACCACCTTTTCAGCCTTTTCGCTCGATTTTGCCACGCTGTGGGAGCGTGGAGCGACGTTTTCGGCCTTCGGTTATGCCTTTGCCAGCGTCATAACAGCCATTCTGGCGCTGTTCCTGGGAATGTGGCTCGCAAGAAGCATCGGCTGATGCTATTGGGCCGCTTCGAAAAGGACGATTGAATTATGGCAGGCGTTGAACAGATCACGGTGGAAGCCGGCGAAACGGGCATGAGGCTCGACCGCTGGTTCAAGGCCCATTATCCGGGGCTCGGCTTCGGCCATCTGCAGAAGCTGCTGCGTTCGGGCCAGATCCGCGTCGATGGCGGCCGCGCCAAGGCTGACACGCGCGTCGAGCCAGGCCAGGTCATCCGCATTCCGCCGCTGGAAGTCGACAAGAAGAGCGACGGCCCGCTGACGGCGCGCACCATGCGCAATCAGGACGATGGCGACGTGCTGGCGCAGATGCTGCTTTACGAAGATCCCAAGGTCTTCGTCTTCAACAAGCCGGCCGGCCTTGCCGTGCAGGGCGGATCGGGCGTCGCCCGCCACGTCGACGACATGCTTGAGGCATGGCGCAACAAGAAGGGCGAGAAGCCGCGCCTGGTCCACCGCCTCGACCGCGACACGTCAGGCGTGCTGGTCGTCGCCCGCACGCGTCTTGCCGCGATGAAGCTTGCAGAGTCCTTCCGCGCCCGCGAAACACAGAAGACCTACTGGGCGCTGGTCAAGGGTGTGCCGCCCAAGCGCGAAGACAAGATCTCGACCTGGCTGATCAAGGAAATGACACCGGACGGCGACCGCATGCGCATCGCCAAGCACGGCGAAAAGGGCGCCGACCATGCCGTTTCTTATTACCGGGTGCTCGAACAGGCGGCGCAGGCGCTTACCTGGCTCGAAATGGAGCCCTATACCGGCCGCACGCACCAGTTGCGCGTGCATGCCGCCCATATCGGCTGCCCGATCATCGGCGATCCCAAATATTTCGAGCACGACACCAATTGGGAATTCCCTGGTGGCATCCAGAACCGTCTGCATCTTCATGCCCGCCGCATCGTCATTCCGCATCCCGACCAGGGCGTGATCGACGTCACAGCGCCGATGCCGCCGCACATGCGCCAGAGCTGGAACCTGATCGGCTTCGACGACGAGAGCGGGGAGCCGGCGTGACGTCTGTTACATCGCCGGAGCGCGACGCAGGCGTCTTGAAGCTCGTCCTGTTCGATTGCGACGGCACGCTGGTCGACAGCGCCGACATCATCCATGCCTCGATGCTGGCCACGTTCCGCGAGGCCGGACTTCCGGAACCCGACAAGGCCGCGACCAAGGGCATCATCGGGCTCACCCTCGACATTGCGATCGCGACCTTGCTTAAGCGCGCACCGGATGCCGAAAGCACAAGGCTTGCAGCGCGTTACAAGGAACACTTCATCGCCTCGCGCCACCTGCCGAGTTTCAAGGAGCCGCTCTATGACGGCATTGGCGAACTGATCGAAGCGCTCGCACGCCGTGATGATGTACTGATCGGCATGGTCACCGGCAAGTCGCGCCGCGGCGTCGAGCGGGTCATGGAAACGCATGGCTTCGGCCGCCATTTCGTGACCATCCGGACCGCCGACGACTGCCCGTCCAAGCCGCATCCGGCGATGGTGCTGGAATGCTGCGCCGAGATGGGTGTCGATCCGGCGTCGACCTTGGTCATTGGTGACGCTGTCTACGACATGCAGATGGCCCGCAATGCCGGTGCCCGCGCCATCGGCGTTGCCTGGGGTTACCACAACCGTGAAGGCCTGTTTGCCACTGGCGCGCACGCCGTCATCGACAGACCTGGGGAACTGCTACCCCTTATCGGCTAGCTGGACCAATTTGCGGTAGCTGCCGTGCGTTAAGGTGCGGCCCGCCGCGCAGTTGGACCCGAGTCCGCTGCGGCCAGCCTGCCTCGCAATGCGGCCCGGCCAGCCCTTGTCCATCAGCATCGCGCTCGGTGAGCGTGGAGGAATTCATGACAGCCGTCACACAGCCATTGGAACGTCGCGACGCGATCGATACGGCAGCCGTCGTGTTCATGCTCATGCTGACCATGTCTTGGGGCATGAACGGTGTGGCGGCCAAGCTGGCGACGTCGGGCTACAACCCGATCTTCCTCAATGTCGCGCGCTCGGGCATAGCCTGCGTGCTGGTCTATCTCTGGTGCCTCTACCGCCGTGTTCCGCTGTTTGCCCGCGACGGCACCTTGTGGGCCGGCATCCTGGCCGGGCTGCTGTTCGGCACCGAGTTCATTCTGGTTTTCGTCAGCCTTGAACACACGACGGTTGCGCGCAACTCGCTCCTGGTCAACACGATGCCGTTCTGGGTTCTGATCGGCGCGCATTTCTGGCTTGGCGAGCGTATGTCGCTGCAAAAGCTGTTCGGCCTGATCCTGGCTTTCGGCGGCGTCGCGGTGGTCTTTGCCGACAAGCTCGGCGATGCCGGCGGTCCGACGCTGTTCGGCGATCTTCTCGCACTCGTCGCCGGACTGCTCTGGGCGCTGACCACGTTGGCAATCAAGGGCACCAAGCTTGCCAGCGCCGGGGCCGAGAAGGTGCTGCTCTACCAGCTTGTCGTCTCAGCGCTCATGGCGATCCCGCTCGTCTCGCTCGCCGGTCCGGCATTCCGCGACGTATCGACGGTCGCCACCGGAGCGTTGCTGTTTCAGGCTGTATATGTCGTCGCCTTCACCTATATTCTGTGGTTCTGGCTGATGCGGCGCTATCCTGCGGCGGGCCTCTCCAGCTTTGCCTTCCTGTCGCCGGCATTCAGCGTGATATGCGGCTGGCTGGTGCTTGGCGAAGCCCTGACCTGGAACATTTTTCTGGCGCTCGGTCTCATCGCGACCGGGCTGATCATTGTAAACCGGCCATCGCGCAGACGTGCGGCCGGAGCGGAGTAAAGATGCGAGAAATCCTGAGCGACCTCGAAACCAGCGACGGCCTGTCCGATCCCGATCCCATCCGCCGCGCCCAGAGCACGTTGCGCAAGCAGCTGCCCAAGCGCTTCTACGAAGCAGCCAGCGTCGCTGCGTTTGAAGAAGGCTATGCCGTCCTGCTCGACGGCAAGTCGGTGCGGACGCCGGGCAGGGCGCTGCTCGCGCTGCCGACGGCGGCTGCGGCACAGCTGGTTGCCGACGAGTTCGTCGCCCAGGTCGAGGTCATCGATCCTTTCACCATGCCGGTGCTGCGCCTGGTCAACACGGCGATCGACGGCGTCGCCACCGATCCGCAGGCGGTGCTCGAGGATATCCTGCGCTTCTCGTCAAGCGACCTGTTGTGCTACCGCGCCGACAGCCCGGAAAAGCTCGTCGAGCGCCAGGCAGAGGCCTGGGATCCGGTCCTGGACTGGGCGCGTGCGTCGCTCGGCGCACGCTTTGTACTGGCCGAGGGCGTCATGCATGTCGAGCAGCCGCGCGAGGCCATCGCAGCGCTTGGCGTGCACCTGTCGCAGCGCACCGAGCCGATGAAGCTCGCGGCCCTGCATGTCATGACCACCCTGACCGGTTCGGCGCTTCTCGCCCTTGCCGTCGAGACCGGCGAATTGACGGTCGAGGAAGCCTGGGCAGCGGCCCATGTCGACGAAGACTGGCAGATCGAGCATTGGGGCCAGGACTCGGAGGCTGTCGCGCGCCGTGCCACCCGCAAGCGCGATATGCTCGCTGCTGTCGCCCTGCTTGAGGCGCTCAAGGCAGCTTAGCCAGCCGGCAAGGCAGATCAGCCCGAGTCTTGGGCAAAATGTCAGCCATGCTGCCGTAGTCTGCCTATTTCTTGAGCAGTTGCTTTTCCGTGCAACCGCCTTCCCTGCTAAGAATCTGGGATTTTCGAGTTGGCACGGGGCTTGCTTTCTCTCTTGTGACACGCCGGCCATCCCAGGGCCGGCAGGCACGACACTGAGAGGATAGCATGACGAAGTACAAGCTCGAGTACATCTGGCTGGACGGTTACGCCCCGGCAGCCAATCTCCGCGGCAAGACCCAGATCAAGGAATTCGCGGAGTTCCCGAAGCTCGAGCAGCTTCCGCTCTGGGGTTTTGACGGCAGCTCGACCCGCCAGGCCGAAGGCAAGAGCTCGGATTGCGTGCTGAAGCCCGTCGCTGTGTATCCCGATCCCGCCCGCAAGAACGGCGTGCTGGTGATGTGCGAAGTGATGATGCCCGATGGCGTCACCCCGCATCCGTCCAATACCCGCGCCACCGTCCTCGACGACGAGGGTGCCTGGTTTGGCTTCGAGCAGGAATATTTCTTCTACAAGGACGGCCGCCCGCTCGGCTTCCCGGAAAACGGTTTCCCGGCGCCGCAGGGTGAGTACTACACTGGCGTCGGTTACAAGAACGTCGGCAGCATTGCCCGCCAGATCGTCGAAGAGCATCTCGACCTCTGCCTCGAGGCCGGCATCAACCATGAAGGCATCAATGCCGAAGTGGCCAAGGGCCAGTGGGAATTCCAGATTTTCGGCAAGGGCTCGAAGAAGGCTGCCGACGAGATGTGGCTTGCCCGTTACCTGCTGCAGCGCCTGACCGAGAAGTACGAAATCGACATCGAGTATCACTGCAAGCCGCTTGGTGACACCGACTGGAACGGCTCGGGCATGCACGCCAACTTCTCGACCGACTACTTGCGCGACGTCGGCGGCAAGGCGTACTTCGAAGCGCTCATGGAGGCCTTCGGCGATGCCCGCGAAGAGCACATTGCCGTCTACGGTCCCGACAACCACCTGCGCCTGACCGGTAAGCACGAGACGGCTTCCATCGACGTCTTCACCTGGGGCGTTGCCGACCGTGGCGCTTCGGTGCGCGTGCCGCACAGCTTCGTGCGCAACGATTATCGTGGTTATCTCGAAGATCGCCGCCCGAACTCGCAGGGCGACCCCTACCAGATCGCCTCGCAGATTCTGAAGACCATCAACTCGGTGCCGACCAGCGTCGAGACCAGGGCTGCTGCCTAATTTCTAGGCAACATATGGGTCGCAAATCAAAAACCCGGGGGCGACCCCGGGTTTTTTGTTCGTGTTTTCTAAGCGTTATCGATGGAAGCTGAAGGTCACGCTGCGTAGCGCTTCAGCGCGTCGACTTCGTCAGCGGCCGGCTTGTGGCCGCGCAGGTAGAGCGCGCAGGTGGTGCGCAGCATCGAGGCAAAGTTCGGAATCTCGCCGTTGATCTCGATCGCCTCGTCATAAAGCTTCGAAATGAATTTCGGCGTCGTCAGCTCCTGGGAGGCGGCTATCTCGTCGAGCAGGTCCCAGAAGGTCGCTTCCAGCTGAATGCTGGTCGAATGTCCGGCGATCCGGATCGACCGGTTGATCTGGCGATAGCCCTTCGGATCCTGTCCGGCAAATACCTTGCACATGTCATTTCTCCCGCTGGCTTGCCCGGGCTGACAGCGCCGGTGCTGGCTCTTGAGCGCCATCATCGACCCAACGGCACGCCATCGCAACCATGCTTTCGTTGCTGACTAGCAAACTATGCTCCTGAAAGCGTGGTAACGGGCTGCCACCACTTGGCTTTGCAGCGATTCATAATCCTCCCGTTCCAACTGCCAGGAGGGCGAATGGCCAAGGCAATCCATTCCATGGTGCGTGTGCTCGACGAAGCGCGCTCGCTGTCATTCTATCACACGGCTTTCGGCCTCGAAATCGCCGACAGGCTCGACTTCGAGACCTTCACGCTGATCTATCTCAGCAATCCCGAGACCGAGTTCGAAGTCGAGCTGACGGTCAACAAGGGCAGGGCCGAGCCCTATGCTCTCGGCGACGGCTACGGCCATCTCGCCGTGTCGGTGGCCGATCTCGACGGCGAGCGCGCCCGCATGCTTGCCGCCGGGCTCAGCCCCAGGGACATCGTCGAGTTTGCGCCGGGCGGTACGCCATTGGCCCGCTTCTTCTTTATCGAGGATCCCGACGGCTACAAGATCGAGGTTTTGCAGAGGGGCGGCCGCTTCAAGTGACATGTCGCGGCGGAGGAGCGCCGTGCCAGCCAAGCGCCGAACGCGCATAGCAAGCAAGGGAGGAAATCATGGTGACGATCTATCAAGGCAGGGCCGGCCTTTCGCGGCGTGAGCTGCTCAAGCGCGGCACAGCCACCGGCGCGCTACTCATCATCAGTGGCTCTGCCGTACTCAGCACCGGCGAGGCCTGGGGGCTCGAAAGCACGGCGCTGAAACCCGAAACCGTGGCGACGCTGATCCAGATGGCGCGCGATGTCTATCCGCACGACCAGGTGCCGGACAAGTTCTACGCCATTGCCATCAAGAGCCATGACGAGCTCGCGGGCAAGGATCCGGCCCACAAGGAGCTGATCGAGAAGGGCATCGCCGATCTCGACCAGAAGGCCGGCGCCGGCGGTTACACCGGCCTTGGATGGGAAGACCAGCGTGTCGCCGTACTCCGGCAGATCGAAAGCACCCCGTTCTTCCAGGCAATCCGCGGCGGACTCGTCGTCGGCCTCTACAACCAGAAGGAGCTGTGGCCGATCTTTGGCTATGAAGGCGAGTCCTACTCCAAGGGCGGATACATCGCGCGCGGCTTCGACGACATCGAGTGGCTCTGATCGGCCCCAGTCGCGAACCCAGCCTTTTCAGCATTCCCGGGAGGAAAACATGCCTGCACCATATGGTCTTAACGACGATAGCGTCGTCGTCATCATCGGCTCCGGCGCCGGTGGCGGCACGCTCGGCAACGAACTCGCCCAGAAGGGTATCGACGTCGTCATTCTCGAAGCCGGCCCGCGCATCGAATATGAGGACTTCATCAACGACGAATGGGATTCTTTCAGCCAGCTCGCCTGGCTCGACAACCGCACGACAGGCGGTGGCTGGCGCGTGCACAAGGATTTTCCCAACCTTCCGGCCTGGATCGTCAAGGCGGTCGGCGGCACCACCACGCACTGGGCCGGCGCCTCGCTGCGCTTCCAGGAGCATGAGTTCAAGACGCTGACCAACTACGGCAAGGTCGAAGGCGCAAACCTGCTCGACTGGCCGATCACGCTCGCCGACCTGGACCCCTATTACGCCAAAGCCGAGGACAAGATGGGCGTCACCCGCACCAACGGCATCGAAGGACTGCCCGGCAACAACAACTTCAAGGTGTTCAAGGCAGGCGCCGATAAGCTCGGCTACAAGGAGTGCCACACCGGTCGCATGGCAATCAACTCCGCCGACCGCGATGGCCGCATGGGATGCCAGCAGACCGGCTTCTGTTTCCAGGGCTGCAAATGGGGCGCCAAGTGGTCGACGCTCTATACCGAAATCCCCAAGGGCGAGGCGACCGGCAAGCTGGAGGTCAGGCCCAACAGCCACGTGCTCAAGATCGAGCACGACGACAGCGGCAAGGTGACTTCGGTCGTCTATGCCGACAAGGACGGCAAGCTGCAGAGCCAGAAGGCGCGCATCGTCTGCGTCGCCGGCAATTCCATCGAAAGCCCACGGATCCTGCTCAACTCGGCATCGTCGAAATTCCCTGACGGCTTGGCCAACTCGTCAGGGCAGGTGGGCAAGAACTACATGCGCCACACCACCGGCTCGGTCTATGCGGTGTTCGACAAGCCGGTGCATTTTTGGCGGGGCACGACCATGGCCGGCATCGTCAGGGACGAGGCGAAGCACGATCCGTCACGCGGTTTCGTCGGTGGCTACGAGCTCGAAACGCTGGCGCTGGGCCTGCCGTTTATGGCGGCATTCCTCGATCCCGGCGGCTGGGGCCGTTCGTTCACCACCGCACTCGACCACTACGACAAGATGGCCGGCATGTGGATCGTCGGCGAGGACATGCCGCAGGAGCAGAATGCGGTGAAGTTGCATGGCGAGCTCAAGGACAAATACGGCATGCCGATCCCCGACGTCTGGTTCACCGACCATCCCAACGACGTCGCCATGCGCAACCATGCCTACAAGCAGGGCATGGCGATGTATGACGCGGTCGGCGCAACCAGAACCTTCCCGACGCCGCCTTATCCCTCGACCCACAATCTCGGCACCAACCGGATGAGCGAGAAGGCGTCCGACGGCGTGGTCAACAAATGGGGCCAGGCGCACGACATCAAGAACCTGTTCGTCTCCGACGGTAGCCAGTTCACCACGGGTGCCGCCGAAAACCCGACGCTGACCATCGTGACCTTGGCGATCCGCCAGGCCGACTACATCGCCGAGCAGATGGGCGCCAAGAGTATCTGATCGTCTGGCGGCGCATCCTCCGCAGTCGCCGAACCTTGCCGGTGACTGCCTCGCCAAACAAAAAAGCCCCGGAGCGATCCGGGGCTTTTTCTCATTGTTTTCCGATGATTACACCGAATAGTACATGTCGTATTCGACCGGGTGCGGGGTCATTTCGAAGCGCATGACCTCGGCCATCTTGAGCTCGATGAACGAGTCGATCTGGTCGTCGTCGAAGACGCCGCCGGCCTTCAGGAAGCCGCGGTCCTTGTCGAGGTTCTGGAGAGCTTCGCGCAGCGAGCCGCAGACGGTCGGGATCTTCTTCAGCTCCTTGGCCGGCAGGTCGTAAAGATCCTTGTCCATCGGCTGGCCGGGATGGATCTTGTTCTTGATGCCGTCGAGGCCGGCCATCAAGAGGGCAGCGAAAGCGAGGTAGGGGTTCGCGCCCGGGTCTGGGAAGCGGACTTCGACGCGCTTGGACTTCGGCGAATTGCCGAACGGAATGCGGCAGGAGGCCGAACGGTTGCGCGCGGAATAGGCGAGCAGGACGGGGGCTTCATAGCCGGGGACCAGGCGCTTGTAGGAGTTGGTGAGCGGGTTGGTGAAGGCATTGATCGCCTTGGCGTGCTTGATGACGCCGCCGATGAAATAGAGGCAGCTTTCCGACAGGCCGGCATATTCGTTGCCGGCGAAGGTCGGCTTGCCATTCTTCCAGATCGACAGGTGGACGTGCATGCCCGAGCCGTTGTCGCCGAAGATCGGCTTCGGCATGAAGGTTGCCGTCTTGCCATAGGCGTTGGCGACCTGGTGCACGACATACTTGTAGATCAGCATCTTGTCGGCGTTGCGGACCAGCGTGTCGAACTTGACGCCGAGCTCATGCTGGGCGGCAGCGACTTCGTGGTGGTGCTTTTCGACGCGCACGCCCATCTCTGTCAGCACCGTCAGCATTTCCGAACGCATGTCCTGGCAGCTGTCGATCGGCGGGACCGGGAAGTAGCCGCCCTTGATGCGCGGACGGTGACCGAGGTTGCCGGTCTCGTAGTCGGTGTCGTCGTTGGACGGCAGTTCGGTCGAGTCGAGCTTGAAGCCGGTGTTGTAGGGATCGGCCTTGTACTTGACGTCGTCGAAGACGAAGAATTCGGCTTCCGGGCCGACATAGACGGTGTCGCCGATGCCTTCGGCCTTGAGGTAGGCCTCAGCCTTCTTGGCGATGCCGCGCGGGTCGCGGTTGTAGGCTTCGCCCGAAACCGGATCGAGAATGTCGCACAGGATGACCATGGTCGACTGGGCGAAGAACGGGTCCATGTGGACCGTATCCAGGTCGGGCATCAGCACCATGTCGGACTCGTTGATGGCCTTCCAGCCGGCGATCGACGAGCCGTCGAACATGACGCCGTCGGCGAACATCTCTTCCTCGACCTCGGCGATGTCCATGGTGACGTGCTGGAGCTTGCCCTTGGGGTCGGTGAAGCGCAGGTCAACGAACTTAACGTCGTTGTCCTTGATCTGCTTCATTACGTCTTTGGCTGTCGTCATGTGGGGTTTTCCTGTCTTGATGACGTTGAAACGAGAATTCTTTGCGAGGTCAGATGGCGTCGACGCCGGTCTCGCCGGTGCGGATGCGAACGACTTCCTCGATGTTGGAGACAAAGATCTTGCCGTCGCCGATGCGGCCGGTCTGGGCCGCCTTGCGGATCGCCTCGATGGCCGCCTCGACCGACTCGTCGCCGAGAACGACTTCGATCTTCACCTTGGGCAGGAAGTCGACGACATATTCGGCGCCGCGATAGAGTTCGGTGTGACCCTTCTGGCGGCCAAAACCCTTGGCTTCGGTGACCGTGATGCCCTGCAGCCCGGCTTCCTGGAGCGCTTCCTTCACTTCGTCGAGCTTGAACGGCTTGATGATCGCTTCGATTTTTTTCATGCGGATATGGCCTCCACTGCCGTAACTCAGGGGTGATGCACCCACTCGCGCAACTTCAAGCACGAAGCGTGCCAAGTCGAGTGGGTGCGGCAACTTTGTTCGGTTTGCCCAGGAGGCAGCCGAAGACGTGGGCGATTGGAGCCGATTTCCAGCGTCGGGTCGAGATGCGCACAAAAATTCATCGTTTTCGCAACGCTGGTGGTGCACAAAAATGCGGCAACATGCCTTCGATTTGTGCGTGGTTGAATTGAGGCATGGCCGTTTGGGCCGAGTGGCTGCGGCGTGCTAACTCGGTAGCAGGATTCATCCGGGATGACTGCCATGGCATTTGAACTGCTGACCCCCAGCGAGATGGCTGAGGCCGACAGGCTGACGATCGCCGCCGGGCCCGTCGACGGCATCGGCCTGATGCGGCGGGCGGGCTGCAGCGTTGCCGATGTGGTGCTCCAGCGGTTTCCCGGTGCGAAGGCCGTCCATGTGCTGTGTGGGCCGGGCAATAATGGCGGCGACGGTTATGTCGCGGCGCGCCTGCTTGCCGAAAGCGGCGTTGCCGTCAGGCTCTTCGCGACCGCTGCGCCGCGCAGCGGCGGCGATGCGGCGCTGGCCGCTGCCGAATGTTCGGTCAAGGTGGAGCCGTTGGCTGCCTTCGCTCCCGAGTCGGGCGCGATCGTCGTCGATGCGCTTTATGGCGCCGGTCTTTCCAAGCCGCTCGACAGTGCGGTGGTCGAGACGATAACACGGACGAATTCGGCCGTTGTTCCGGTGATTTCGGTCGATCTACCCTCCGGCGTGTCGGGTGCTTCCGGCGAGATTTTGGGCAGTGCCTTCCAGGCGACGGTGACCGTGACTTTTGCCCGCAAGAAGCCGGGGCACCTGCTCTATCCCGGGCGTGCGCAGTGCGGCGAGGTGGTGGTTGCCGATATCGGTATTGCCGCGGCCATAGTTGGCGCTACGTCCGTGCGCTGCTTCGAAAACGATCCGGTATGGTGGCGGCGGCATTTTCCGTCGCCGGCGAATGACGCCCACAAATATAGCCGCGGCCATGTCGGCGTCTTTTCCGGTGGTCCGTCGGCCACGGGTGCTGCGCGACTGTCGGCGATGGCGGCAGCACGGGCAGGGGCGGGTGCGGTGACGGTGTTGTCACCTGGAGCGGCACTGGCTGCCAATGCGGCGCACCTGACCTCAATCATCCTGAGGCGTTCCGATACGCTTCAAGATGTGCTGGCCTTCCTCGGCGCACGCAAGCCCGAGGTGCTGGTTTATGGCCCAGGCCTTGGCTCCGAGCCTGAAATCGGGCGTTTTGCGCTGGAGCTGATGTCTGTCGCCGAGGGCCGCTTCGCAGCACTTGTGCTCGATGCCGACGGCATCACCTCGCTTTCGCATCGCCGCGCCGCCTTCTTCGAGGCACGAAAACGCCCGAATGCGCCAGCGCTTGTGTTGACACCGCATCATGGCGAGTTCGGCCGACTGTTTCCCGAGATCGCCGCCGATGCGTCGCTGTCCAAGCTCGAGCGGGCGCGGGTGGCGGCGGCCAAGGCCAATGCCATCATCATATACAAGGGCCCCGACACGGTGATAGCTGTGCCCGACGGGCGTGCTGCGATCAATGCCAATGGCACGCCGCTGCTGGCGACCGCAGGGTCGGGTGACGTGCTGTCCGGCATCGTTGCCGCCCTTCTGGCGCAACGGGTGCCGGCTTTCGAGGCGGCCTGCGCCGCCGTCTGGATTCACGCCGAGGCGGCACGGCGTTTCGGGCCCGGCCTGATCGCTGAGGACCTGCCGCTGGCATTGCGGGAGGTGGTGGCTGCGTTGAGCGGGTGAGGGCGCGCGCTTTCTCCGCGTCGGGCGTGGGCAACCGGGCCGGACTATCCACGCGGATTGGGTGACGGATGGTGACTACGGACTTGGTCAGTTTGGCAGGTGTCGTGCGAAGCAATCCTTTGCTTCGCGTTCCTTCCCCCCTCTGGCCTGCCGGCCATCTCCCCTGCAAGGGTGGAGATCAGTCGCGTCGCCGGCGGCGCCTATGCTGTGATGTCCCAATGTGCAACCATGGCGATTGACTGCGAGGTCAATGACGGCTTGATATCCCCTTTTGCGTGGGAGATGGCCGGCAGGCCAGAGGGGGGGAAGGATCGCGACAAAGGTGAAATGCGCTCAACGCTCCGTAGGCAGGGTGGTGGAGAGGACGTGATCAGGCGTTGGTGCCGCCGTCGATCGTCAGCGCTGCACCCGTGACGAAGCGGGATTGCGGGCCGGCCAGCCAGGTTACAAGGCCGGCGATGTCGTCGGGCAAGCCGAATTGCGGGATTGCCATCAGGCTGCGCTGGTAGTCGGCGACGTCGCCCTCGGCGGGGTTCATATCGGTTTCGGTCGAGCCGGGATGCACGACATTGACGGTGATGCCGCGCGGGCCGAGGTCGCGCGCGAGGCCCTTGGTCAGGCCGACAAGCGCTGCCTTGCTGGCCGAATAGAGCGCGATGCCCTCGAAGGGAACACGGTCAGCCAGGTTGCTGCCGATCGAGATGATCCGACCGCCGTCATGCATGACGCCGGCCGCTGCCTTCGAGGCGATGAAGGGGGCGCGGAAATTGACCGACATCACTTCGTCGAGCTGTTCCAGCGAAACCGTGTCGATGGGGCCGTGGTGCCAGATGCCGGCGCTGTTGACCAGGATGTCGAGACGGCCGAACGCCGCGATGGTGGCAGTCACCGCCGCTTCGACGGCTGCGGCATCGGCATTGTCGGCCTGGATCGCCAGGCCACGCCGCCCAAGGGCTTCGACCTGCCCGACGACGGCCTCGGCCTTTTCCGCAGAGCGGACATAGGTCAGGGCGACGTCGGCGCCTGATGTGGCGAGCTGGACGGCAATGGCAGCACCGATGCCACGGCTGCCGCCGGTCACCAGGGCGACCTTGCCGGCCAGTTCCAGACCGGACAGTTTGAGCCCGGAGTGTTGTTTCGTATCGCTGAGGGAGGACATGATTTATCTTTCTGTATTGAACGATACAAAATAGATGGCAGCCTTGCGCAAGGGCGTCAAGAACATTATGTATCGTTCATAACAGAAAGGTTTGAGATGTCTCGGAAGGGTCGTCCACGCAGCTTCGACCGCGATGCAGCGTTGCGGCAGGCAATGCGCGTGTTCTGGAAAAAGGGCTATGACGGGGCGTCGCTGGCGGAGCTGACGACGGCAATGGGCATCAATTCGCCCAGCCTTTACGCGGCTTTCGGCAGCAAGGAAGCGTTGTTTCGCGAGGCTGTCGATCTCTATGGGGCTACCGAAGGTGTTGATATCTGGGGCGCCTTCGAGCGCCCCGGCAGTGCCAGGGAGGCGATCAGCGATTTTCTGCGTGCGTCGGCGCGGGCGTTCAGCGAACCTGGCGATCCCAGGGGGTGCCTTATCGTGCTGGGCGCACTCAATGTCAGCGAAACCAATGCCGAGGTGTTCCGCGATCTCAGCGAACGCCGCATGTCGAGCGCGCGCGACTTGGCCGGCCGCCTGAAACAGGCCGTGGCTGCGGGCGAACTGCCCGAGTCCGCCGATTGTGACGCGATTTCGGCGTTTTACCTTGCCGTGCAGCAAGGCATGTCGGTGCAGGCCCGCGATGGCGCCTCACGTGCGGCGCTGCTGGCCATTGCCGATGGGGCGATGGCCGCCTGGGATGCGCTGACGGCTGGTTCCGGACGCAACGCCGGAGCTTGATCAAAGCCTTTCTGGAAAACTGCGGCGGCTCTCCTGGAGTGCGCTAGCCGTTGATCCTGTTCATGAACGCCATGGCGCCGAAGGGCGCGCGGACCTTGCCCTCGGTGATGAAGTAGACGAACACGTCGCGCGGCTTGACCGGCGCCTCGGTGCCTGGATCGGCACGGGGCAGGTCGGCAGGTGTGCCGCCGTCAGCCCAGACCTTGGCGCGTTCGGCCCACACATCAAGTGCCTCCGACGTGTAGCAATCGTGATTGTCGTCGCTGCCGGTCTGCAGCCGCGCATAGACAAAATCGCCGGTGATGTCGGCAATTGCCGGATATTTGGCGTGGTCGGCATACACGATGGCGACGTCATGCTTCCGGGCCAGCGCGGCGAACTCGGGCACGATGAAGGAATCATGGCGCACCTCGACCGCATGGCGCAGTTTCACGCCATCTTGCTTTTCAGGCAAAAGCTTGAGGAAGGCGCCGAAGTCGGCTTCGTCGAATTTCTTGGTCGGCGCAAACTGCCACAGGATCGGGCCGAGCTTGTCGCCAAGTGCGGCAACGCCGGAGCCGAGAAACCGCGTCATTGATTCGCCAGCCTCACCAAGTACGCGGCGGTTGGTGACGAAGCGGTTGCCCTTGAGCGCGTAGACGAAACCATCAGGGGCCTCGCTGGCCCATTTCAGGAAGGTCGGTTCGTTGAAGGATGAATAATAGGTACCGTTGACCTCGATCGTCGGCACGTGGCTGCTGGCGAATTGTAGCTGCTTGGCCTTGGACAACTTTTCCGGGTAGAACGTGCCCTCCCAGGGCTCAAACGTCCAGCCGCCCATGCCTGCCCGGATGTTTCCAGTCATCGATCTATCCCTTCTCAGTCGCTGCGGTCTCTTCTAGCGGAAGGCAGAGGAGCGTCAAAGCCGCGAACGATGTCTTGGGCAAGCATCCTGACAGCAACTTGCGCGAAGGCCGAGGCCGGCAGGCAATATATCGCGCGGAACCGGTGTGAGATTTACTGTTTGTCGGAGGGTAGCCGGCTAGCGAAGCTCATACAAACACAAACATGTCTGAGCCTTCATGTCGACGATTCCAGGGACGCGGGCCGCTTCGCCCTACGGGGTGGTGCGGATGGGCATGATCGCCCTGGCCGGGGCAACCATCGTGTCGCTGATAGCCTGCGATTTCGCGGTCAACGACCGTGACCTGCTGGCCAAGGACCGTCTCGACTGGACGATGTTCGGGCTGATCAGGCCATTCGTCGCCCTGGTCTCTGCCTGCCTGCTGGTCGCGGCGCTGTATCAGCCTGATCATGCGCGATCGCCTTTGGATGACGGCCAGGCGCTGCTGCTGCTCGGTGCATCCTACCTGATGGCCGGTGCACTGCTGGCCGCGGCGATTGCGGTTGCCGCTGTGCCGCCGGTTCTCAACGAGACGGTGCGGGAAGGGCAGGTGCTGAGCATCCTGATTGAGGTGGTTTTCATCGGCGCATTGGTTGCGCTCGGGGCCGCAGCCTGGCGCGACCGCCGCAACCGCGCCAGGGTGCTGCGGCGCATGACCTTTTCCACGCCCAGGCCGCCTTCTCGGCCTCGGTCAGGACGGCATCGAAGCTGCGGTCGTTCTTGAGTCATCGCTCCCTCCCAGGTCGAAAAGATGGCGACCAACAGGCGTATCGTAGATGGCTGAGCCCTGGCCTTAGAACACAGCAAAAACCGATTGCAAAACAAGATCGGTCAAATTATCTTCGAACCGGTTGCATAATGCAATCGGAGTGATGGGGTGGGAGTGGCATGGCCGCGTTCGCGATGAGGAGGGCCGCGTCGACCACGCGGCGTTTCAGCCAAGCCATGCGCCCGCGCGCGACATCATTGGGGGGCATGCACGACCTGAACGGCTGCCTGGAACATGTCGAAGGAGAAGAAGGATGACCGCCCACGCCTCGATCACCATCACGCCAATCCTCGTTGCCGAGTTGAGCGTCGAGGGCGAGTGGATGCCAGTCTATGTACATGTCATCGACCATCCCGAAGCGCGCATTCTGGTCGACACCGGCATGACGGACCTGCACCCGACCTTGGTGGCGGCCTTCAATCCCCGTCTCCATCCGCTGGACAAGCAGGACTTCGACACCGCCGGCATCGATATCGTCGTCAATACACACCTGCACGCCGACCATTGCGGCGGAAACCACCTCTTCGCCGGCAAGCCGATCTATGTCCAGCGTCGCGAGCTCGACGACGCGCGTAGCGACGAGAACGAATACCCAATGCGCGAGTGGGTCGACGCGCCCGGCGTGCAGTATGTACAGATCGACGGCGAATTCGAGCTGCTTGCCGGGCTCCGGCTCGTCCCGGCGCCGGGCCACACAGCCGGCATGCAGGTCGTCGTCATTGAGACTGGTGGGCGCCCGATCGTCGTTGGCGGCGACGTAGCGGTCTGGTTCGGCGAGCTGGATGAGCCGTACAGCGAAGGTCAGTTGCGGGTGCTCGCGCTCGACCCCGAACTGGTTTGGCTCACGCACGAACACGAGCCGTGGCGCCCACGCATCGCATAGACCCTCCGGCATCCTGCTGCCGGGCTGCGTCAACTTGACTGAGCAAGCGCCTCCCTGGCGCCTGCCAATCGCTACTCCGCCGCCTCCTGCTTGCCGCGCGGGCGGCGTTCCAGCAGTTCCTTGAGGAACTGGCCGGTGTAGCTGCGCGGTTCGGCGACGATGTCTTCGGGCCTGCCCGAAGCGACGAGTTCGCCGCCGCCGTCGCCGCCTTCGGGGCCGAGGTCGAGCACCCAGTCGGCGGTCTTGATCACCTCGAGGTTGTGCTCGATGACGATCACCGTGTTGCCCTGGTCGACGAGCTCGTGCAGCACCTCGAGCAGCTTGGCGACATCGTGGAAGTGCAGGCCTGTGGTCGGTTCGTCCAGGATGTAGAGCGTTTTGCCGGTGGCCTTGCGCGACAGCTCCTTGGCCAGCTTGATGCGCTGGGCTTCGCCGCCGGACAGCGTGTTGGCCTGCTGGCCGATGTGGATGTAGCCGAGGCCGACCTGGTTGAGCGTCATCAGCTTGTCACGCACCACGGGAACGGCAGCGAAGAATTCGACACCTTCCTCGACCGTCATGTCGAGCACGTCGGCGATCGACTTGCCCTTGAACAACACGTCGAGCGTTTCGCGATTGTAGCGCTTGCCGTGGCAGACGTCGCAGGTGACATAGACGTCGGGCAGGAAGTGCATCTCGATCTTGATGACGCCGTCGCCTTGGCAGGCTTCGCAGCGGCCACCCTTGACGTTGAACGAAAACCGGCCGGGCTGGTATCCGCGCGCCTTGGCTTCCGGCAGGCCGGCGAACCAGTCGCGGATCGGCGTGAAGGCTCCGGTGTAGGTGGCCGGGTTGGAGCGTGGCGTGCGGCCGATGGGCGACTGGTCGATGTCGATGACCTTGTCGAGGAATTCGAGGCCCTCGATGCGGTCGTGCTCGGCTGGATGCTCGCGCGAGCCCATGATGCGGCGCGACGCTGCCTTGAACAGGGTCTCGATGAGGAAGGTCGACTTGCCGCCGCCCGACACGCCGGTCACGGCGGTGAAGGTGCCCAGCGGGATCTCGGCGCTGACATTCTTGAGATTGTTGCCACGCGCGCCGACGACCTTGATGCGCCTGTTTTTCTTCAATTCGCGGCGCTGGGCCGGAACCGCGATCTCGAGTTCGCCCGACAGATACTTGCCGGTGATCGAGTTGGGGTTGGCCATGACCTGCTGCGGCGTGCCTTCGGCGATGATCTGGCCGCCATGGATGCCGGCGGCCGGGCCCATGTCGACGACATAGTCGGCGGTCAGCACCGCGTCCTCGTCATGCTCGACGACGATGACGGTGTTGCCGATGTCCCTGAGGTGACGCAGCGTGTCGAGCAGGCGGGCATTGTCGCGCTGGTGCAGGCCGATGGACGGCTCGTCGAGCACGTAGAGCACGCCGGTCAGCCCCGAGCCGATCTGCGAGGCCAGCCTGATGCGCTGGCTTTCGCCGCCCGACAGCGTGCCGGAATTGCGCGACAGCGTCAGATATTCGAGGCCGACGTCGTTGAGGAAGCGCAGGCGTTCGCGGATTTCCTTGAGCACGCGGACGGCGATCTCGTTCTGCTTGTCGTTGAGCAGGGCCGGCAATTCCTCGAACCAGGCATTGGCCTTGCGGATCGACTGCTCGGTGACTTCGCCGATGTGCTTGCCGCCGACCTTGACCGCCAATGCTTCCGGTTTGAGGCGGTAGCCGGCGCAGGTCGGGCAGGGCGTGGCCGACATGAAGCGCTCGATCTCCTCGCGCATCCAGGCGGATTCGGTTTCCTTCCAGCGGCGCTCGAGATTGGGGATCACGCCCTCGAAGGTCTTGGTCGTCTTGTAGGAGCGCAGGCCGTCGTCATAATTGAAGGTGATTTCCTTCGAGCCCGTGCCGCGCAGGATGGCCTCCTGCGCCTCAGTCGAAAGGTCGCGCCAGCGGTCGCCGATCTTGAAGCCATAGACCTTGCCGAGCGCTTCCAGTGTCTGGGTGTAGTAGGGCGAGGTCGACTTGGCCCAGGGCGCAACCGCACCCTCGCGCAGTGAAACATGCTCTTCCGGCACGACGAGCGCCGGGTCGATGGCGCGCTGGTTGCCGAGGCCGTCGCAGGCCGGGCAGGCGCCGAACGGGTTGTTGAAGGAGAACAGACGCGGCTCGATCTCCGGGATGGTGAAGCCCGAGACCGGACAGGCGAATTTCTCCGAGAACAGAATGCGTTCGTGGGTTTCGTTGGCGGACTTGTTGATCGCGTCGGCGCCGGTCTGGCTGGCATCGAGCGGCTTGTCGGCGAATTCGGCGACCGCCAGGCCCTCGGCCAGCTTGAGCGCGGTTTCGATCGAGTCGGCCAGACGCGTGGCGAGGTCGGGGCGGACGACGATGCGGTCGACGACGACATCGATGTCGTGCTTGTACTTCTTGTCGAGAACGGGCGCTTCGGCGATCTCGTAGAAGGCGCCGTCGATCTTGACGCGCTGGAAACCCTTCTTCTGGAGCTCGGCGAGCTCCTTCTTGTACTCACCCTTGCGGCCGCGGACGATGGGCGCCAGGATGAACAGTCGGGTGCCTTCGTCGACCGCCAGCACGCGGTCGACCATCTGGCTGACAGTCTGGCTCTCGATCGGCAGGCCGGTCGCCGGCGAATAGGGCACGCCGACGCGCGCGAACAAGAGGCGCATGTAGTCGTAGATCTCGGTGACCGTGCCGACCGTCGAACGCGGATTCTTCGACGTCGTCTTCTGCTCGATCGAGATCGCCGGTGACAGGCCGTCGATCTGGTCGACGTCGGGCTTCTGCATCATCTCGAGGAACTGGCGGGCATAGGCCGACAGGCTCTCGACATAGCGGCGCTGGCCCTCGGCATAGATGGTGTCGAAGGCGAGGGAGGATTTGCCCGAGCCGGACAGGCCGGTCATGACAATCAGCTTGTCGCGCGGCAGGTCGAGATCGACGTTCTTGAGATTGTGTTCGCGCGCACCGCGAATGGAAATGTACTTGTGATCGGCCATTGCCGCGCCGCCGCCTCAAATCTGGAATTGCTTGGAGTGGCGGGCGAGCCCAACCATCCCCCTCATGTAGGTAATTTCGCCGCCCGGTCGAGAGGGGCGGCAACCAAACGCGTTTAAGCGCCTTTGGCGCGCAGGGGCAAGTGGAAAGAACAAAGGCCGAACGCGCTCCTGACAACGTTATGGCAGGAGCATCACGCGAATCCGAGGCCGCGAAAGCCGACTTCGATCACATTTTTCCCGACTAACAATGTTGTGGTTGACGTGAGGGAATCAGGGATGCAGAGTGCCTGTGTCGCCTGAGGCCGAGCCTCCTTGAGGGCTCCTCACCATGCTACGGTCGGTCTGCGAGACGCCGCAGACACGCGAGTTGAGCAGCGGGCGAACACATGGCGCAACTGACGTAGGAGCAGAGCATGACTCCACCGGACAGTCCCAAAGGGTTCCGCTAGCAGGACGGAACCACAGCAGGCGCAGGTGCCTGGCTTTCCCTAGCGAAAAGCCTCACGCAAACCCCGACCTGTTGTTCCCTCAGACAATTTGAAACCATGGTCGGATCGTTGGCTGTGAGCCACGAAGCATCCGAGAGAGCAAAGCCGGTAAACCGTTCCCGGCAGGCAAGGGTATAACCCGACAACAGGCCCCGTGCGCTCCTGGTAGCGGCGGGGCCAACTTTTTTGGGCCCGCCTGTCCCTGGGCTGCGCCTGTCCCTGGTCTGTTTGTCGCTGCCGATTCCGGGCTCGATTTTCCAAAGCATGCGAGGTGCTGAAACTCCGCTTGTACAACCCTTGCACAATCGCCTGATCGTTCCGACCTAGCATTGAGGCCGCCAGCACGGCCGAGCGGGGGAACAATCGTGACTGTTGACCGGACCAGGCTGATCGGACTTTTGGGCGGGATGAGTTGGGAGTCCAGCGCGCTCTATTACCGGCTGATAAATCAGGCGGCACATGCCAGGATGGGCGGGCATCACAATGCTCGCTCGCTGATGTTCACGCTCGATTTCGACGAACTCAATCGGCTGGCAGCCGAAGGCGACTGGATGCGGGTTGCAGCGGTGATCTCGGAGGCGGCGCGCAGCCTTGAAAAGGCGGGAGCCGCCTTCGCCATGCTGACAGCGGTGACGCCGCACACGGTTGCCGATCAGGTGGCCGGCGCGATCGGCATTCCGCTGCTGCACATCGCCGACCCAACCGGCGAAGCGATCCGTGCCGCCGGCATCAAGCGCGTCGGGCTGCTCGGAACGCGCTACACGATGGAACTCGGGTTCTTCGCCGAGCGGCTGCAGCAGCGTTTTGGCATCGAGGTGATCGTGCCATCGGAGGAACAGCGCACGGCACTGCATCGCATCATCATCGACGAACTGACGCTCGGCTTGGTGAAGCCGGTGTCGGCCGCGGTGCTGCAGCAACTGGCCGGCGATCTCGGCGCGCGCGGGGCAGAAGCCGCCGTCGTCGCCTGCACCGAACTGCCGCTGCTGCTCGGTATGGATGCCTATCCGATGCCGGCATTCGACGTGGTCAAGCTGCATGCCGAGGCGGCGGTGGAGCTGGCACTGGCGGGGTGAGGGAGCGTCTGGGCGCTTGGCAACCGACAGCGAGGAGTGGTCGGAGGCGATCTGCCAGGCGTGGTACGGCAATGTGCTGTGGGAGGCATTCCTGGCGGGCAGCAGGAGTATTAGGCGAGCGCCGCAGCGCACCGCCATGCCTGCTGGGCAGGGCGTGGAGTTCCGACTGTACCGCCGCTGCTGTTACGATCCGGCCGCGATAAGGGCCATCACCTCGTCGGGCGTCTCCATGACCTGCCAGGGGTAGGGCCTGTCGCCGCCGGAGCGGACCTGCACCACTGCCTTGCCGGTGTTCGGACTGCTCGTGCCGGCGGCCACGCCGACGATGTCGGCGATGCGGATGTAGGATGTTGCCCCCGAGGGCGAAACCGCCGTGACCTTGATGAAACCCATGCCCTGCCTCTCTCCGTTTTCCGCTGCAAATAAGAGCAGGCGGGCGCGGCGGCGGCAAGCCGGAGGTGCGCGATCACGGCACGCCGAGCTTTGCCTTGAACAGCGCGGGTTGCTGCGTTGGCCTCGAAGCCGATGCCTGTTCGCGGATCAGTCCGCCTTGGGAGAAGCGTCCAACTGAGCGTAACCCCAGTCGATAACCGGCCTGCCGGCGCGCAGAACATCGGTGACGACTGCGACGATGCTTGTTGTCAGGCCGCCGGACGCAATCGCCGGGTCGGCGTAGCGCGAAATGGGGATTGTGGCCTCCCCGATTTCAGTAATGCGCATCGCGCGCTCGTCAGGACGGAGCAGCGATACCGAGGATGACGGCGATCAGCATCAGGAGCGGGCCCATCCACTTGAACTGGCGTACGAGGTTGGCGAGCCAGGGCTGGTTGGGAGACGTCGTCAGATCGATATAACCGAAGCCGACGGCCGTCATCCAGGTGCCGGCGCAGAGCATGATGAACTCGTCGATATAGGCGGCAATCAACGGATCCTCCCGAGGCGTGAGTCGTTGCCGAGTTCAGTTGTCGTGGACCGTGTCTGGCACTGCAAGACAAGGGCGGTCGGTCTCCTGACAAAGTGCGGACCTGAAATTGCGGCTGTGCGAAACGCGCCGGAAATCGAAACCTGCTGTCTTGACAGGTCAGTATGACGTTATAACCTCCTGGCGCGGGTCAAGCTGGGAACGTGGCCCCGCATGTGGAGGACGATTTTATGAAACTCGCGTGGATCAAGGGCGCGCTGGCCGCCGGCGTCGCCCTGTTGCCGAGCGCCGTATGGGCGCAGTCAGTCAATGTTTCCTACCTGACCCACTGGTCGCCGGAGACGGTGGCGCTGCTGGAACAGGCGGCCAAGGATTTTGCCAAGGACCATCCCGACGTGGCGGTAACAGTGCGCGCCGTGCCGTTCGGCGACCTTTTGACGACGCTGCGCTCTCAGGGTGGCGGGCAGGCTGCCACCATCGCCGGCATCTACGATCTGTGGCTGCCGGAACTGGCGCGCGACAAGCTCGTTGCCCCTGCACCCGAGACGGTTGCCGGCGAGGTCAAGGGTGCCTGGCCGGCAGGCGTGGTGACGGCGGCGAGCGTCGGTGGGGTGCTCTACGGCGTGCCCAACGAGATCGATGTTTATGCGCTGAACTACAACAAGGCGCTGTTCAAGGAGGCGGGCATCGAAGCGGCGCCCAAAACCTGGGACGAGCTGAAGGACGCCGCCGCCAAGCTGACCAAGAAGGATGCGGGACAGCAGGGGTTTGGCATGATCAACAGCTGGGCGGCGGGCGTGGTGCATCCGTTTTCGTCGCTGCTGGTGTCCAATGGCGGCGAACTGGTGACCGGCGGCAAGCCGGTGTTGGACAGCAAGAACGCCGGCGAGACCTTCCAGCTCTATGAGGAGCTGATCAAGTCGGGCTCCAGCGACCCGGCCATGGGCACGGCCGACGCCAACACGACAGGGCCGTTCCTCGACAATTTCGTCTCCGGCAAGACCGGCATGATCATCATGGCCAACTGGTGGGAGAGTGCGCTTAAGACAGGCATGGGCGACAAGTTCGCCGATATCGCCACGGCGCCGATCCCTGTCGGGCCCTCAGGCGACAAGCCGCGCTCGATCTCCTATTCGTGGATGACCGTGGTGAATGCGGGCGCGGCGGAGGCCGAGCAGAAGGCGGCGTGGGATTTCCTCGCCTGGCTGAACAGCCCGAAGTCGGGCCCGAACGGCGCTTCGGCCATGGCCAACATCCTGATGTCGATGGGCATCCTGCCGTCGCGCAGTTCCGACGTCGATGCCTTCAAGGACAAGCTTGGTTCGGAATTCCTGTCTGGTTATGTCAGCGTGCTGGGCGATGCAAAACCATTCCCGGTCGTTCTCGGCGGCCAGGAGTTTTCGGAGTCGCTGCAGCAGACCATCGAGGCGCTGCAATATGGCAAGGTTTCAGCCACCGAGGCGCAGACCAATGCGCAGGCCGACGCGGCTGCGATCCTGGAGAAAGCTGCGAAGTAGGCGCTCACTTCCTTCTCCCCGTTCACGGGGAGAAGGTGGTCCGAAGGGCCGGATGAGGGGCGGCTCCATGTTCGGAGAGGTAAGCTCTGCCCCTCATCTGCCTGCCGGCATCTTCTCCCCGTGAACGGGGAGAAGCACGCAGTGTCACCGTCTCGCGCACCCCTCGACTGCAACTGATCCATCTCATGACCAGAACCCACCAACATTCCGTCTGGATGATGCTGGCGCCGGCCGTCTCGCTGATCGGCGCCTTCATCGTCGTACCGATGGTGCTGACGGTGTGGCTGTCGCTGCAGCACTGGTCGACGCAGACCGGTTTCCAGACGGCCGAATTCGTCGGGCTCGACAATTTCCGCGAGATTTTTGGCGCAACCTCGGTGGGGCGCGACTTCAAGGGCGCGTTGGTCAACACGGCGCTCTACACGCTGATGTCGGTGGCGCTTATCTTGCCTGTTTCGGTTGGCCTCGGGCTGCTCGTCTACCAGCGTAATGTCGCCGGCGGCAACGCGCTCAGGACCATCCTGTTTTCGACCTACATGGTGCCGATGATCGCAGTGGCGCTGGTGTGGTCGAAACTCTATTCGCCGAGTGAGGGACCGATCAACCAGATGCTCGGCTGGCTGGGTATCGGCCCGCAGCCTTGGCTGTCGTCGCCCAGCACCGCGCTCGTATCAATCGTTGTTCTCAATGTCTGGCAGCAGGTCGGCTATTTCACCGTGCTTGTCGTGGCCGGGCTGACCCAGATCCCGACCAGCCTCTACGAGGCCGCGACCATCGACGGTGCGGACGGGCGCCAGCAGTTCACGGCGATCACCCTGCCGCTGCTCAAGCGGACGCTGCTGTTCAGCGCCGTCATTGCCATCATCAATGCCGTGCAGGTGTTCGAGCCGGTGGCGCTGATTACGCAGGGCGGGCCGGTGGGCTCGACCAACGTGTTGACCTATCACATAAGGCGTGTCGGCATCGAACGCGCCCAGGGTGGCCTGGGCTCCGCCATGGCGGTGACGCTGATGTTGTCGCTGATCGTCGTGATCTTCGCTTTGTTCGCTTTCGCTCGGAAGGTGGACGACGAATGAGCGCGGCTGGCGAATGGCGGCCGCGCCGCGGCTTGTTTTTCTTCAGGTCACGCCCAACCAGCGGCGACTATATCGTGGCAACGCTGATGCTTGTGGTCGCCGTGGCCTCGGCCTTTCCGCTGGTGTGGATGGTACTGTCGAGCCTGAAGACGCCGGCCGAAACCATGCAGGTGCCGCCGGTGTGGCTACCCGAGAGCCCGAGCCTGGAGGCCTTCGGCAAGGTGTCTGGCGTCATCAATGTCGGCCGCTCGATGCTGAATTCGGCCGTCATCGCCGCCATCACCACGGCCGGCATCATCGTCACCAGCCTGATGGCAGGTTACGCCTTTGCCAAGCATCGCTTCCATGGTCGCAATGCACTGTTTGCGCTGCTGATCGCGACCATGTTCCTACCGCCGATCGTGACGTTGATCCCGCTCTACCGGATGATCGGCACCATCGGGCTCGACGGCAGCCTGGCAGGCGTGGTCCTGCCCAACCTGGCCAATGCCTTCGGCATCTTCCTGATGCGGCAGTTCATTGCCGGCGTGCCCGACGACTTGATCGATGCGGCGCGCATGGACGGCGCCTCGGAGATGCGCATCCTGTTCGTCATCGTGGCTCCGCTGGTGACGCCGGCGGTGGCAGCTCTCGCGCTGTTTGCCTTCGTCTATCACTGGAACAGCTATCTCTGGCCGCTGACGGTGCTGCAGGGTAACGCCGACCAGTACCCGATCGTCATCAGCCTCAGCCGGCTGTTGAGCTACAACAGGGGTGCGATGAACACCAACCTGGTCATGGCGGGTGCGACGCTGGCCGTTTTGCCGCCGCTGGTGCTGTTCGTGTTCCTGCAGCGCTTCTTCGTCGACTCCATCGTAAGCTCCGGAGTGAAGGGATGAGCAAGGTTCTGGCCGTCGACCTTGGCGGCACGCAGCTCAGGGCAGGGCTTTGCGCCGCCGCCGCGCCTGCCGCCGTCGAGCACATTGGCGCCTGGCCGGCGCCCAAGGGGCTCGACGGTTTCCGCGAGGCGATCGCCCGGATGGCGCACGACCATGGTGCCGAGCGGTTCGGTGTGTCGGTGCCAGGCACGGCACGCGGAACGCGCTGCCTGTGGATCCCCAATCTGCCCTGGCTCGACGGCGTCGATCTCGCCGGGCTGTTCCCCAATCTCTCGATCGGACTCGGCCAGGATGCGCAGCTGGCGCTGCTGGCTGAGGTGTCAGCTGGTGCGGCCAAGGGGCTGTCGGACGCGATGCTGGTGGCGATCGGTACCGGCATCGGTTCCGCCGTGCTGTCGGGTTCGCGTATCATGCGTGGCGGGCAGGGAGCTGCCTGTTCCTTCGGCTGGGCCTGCGCCGACCTGGACGATGAAGGCCACGACCGCGACGGCTGGTTGGAGCGGCAGGCATCGGGTCGGGCGTTCGATGCTATCGGGCGGCAGGCCGGCTTCAGTGACGGTCGCGGGCTGGTGGCGGCGGCGCGTGCGGGCAATGCGACTGCGATTGATGCATTGGCGCGGCCGGCGAAGGCGCTGGGCGTGAGCCTGGCAACCGCCGTGGCGCTGCTCGACCCGCAAACAGTGATCCTGGCCGGCGGCGTGGCCGAGGCGGCCGACGTGCTGGTGCCGATGGTGCGAGCCGCGATGGAAAAGCAACTGCCGCCGCATCTGAGACGCGTGCGCATCGAGGCCGGCAGCTTCGGCAAGGACGCCAGCCTTGTGGGGGCAGCATTCGCCGGCGCGCGCGGCCAACAATGGGACGAAATCCGATGAGCGGAATCTTTGCAAAACCCAACCGCAACCGGCCGGAGCCGCTGTGGCACCAGGCCGAGCAGGCGATGCGGACGCTGATTTCGTCCGGCGAGTGGGCGACGGGCGCGCAGATCCCCAATGAGGAGCGCCTGTGCGACCTATTGGGAGTGAGCCGCATCACCGTGCGCCATGCCCTGCGCAACCTCGAGGATTCCGGCCTGCTCAGCCGCGAACATGGGCGCGGCACCTTCGTGCGCAGCCCGACCGTCATTGCCGGCGTGCGCGGCCTGACCAGCTTCACCCAGGAGATGGCCAATCTCGGGCTCAATCTGGGAACCAGGCTGCTCGACGCCCGGATCATTGCCGCCGACGCTCAGGTGGCCGGCGCGCTCGAGATCGAGGAAGGCACGCCGGTACTCCAGTTGCGCCGCCTTCGGCTTGGCAACGACCAGCCGATCGGTATCCAGACCGCGCATCTGCCAGCGGCGCTCGTGCCTGGCCTGCTGGAAACGGCGGCAAGCGTCTCCTCGCTCTATGAGACGCTGAAGGCGAGCTACGGCATCGTGCCCCAGGAGGCACGCGAAATCTACCGCATCGGCGAGGTCAAGCCGGAGGATGCCGAGCTGATCCAGCTAAAGGCCGGCAGCTCCGCCTTCATGGTCGAACGCATCGCCTTCGACCGCTCCGGCCCGTTTGAATTCACGGTCTCGACCATGCGCGGCGACCGCTACGAAATCCGTTCCGTTCTCCATCTCTGACCATCTGAAAGGTTCTTTCCCATGACGACTTCCTACATCAGCCGGCTGGCCAAGCTCATCGACGGGGCCGCAAGCGCCAACGAGGCCGCGTTCGAGGCCGTTTCGGCACGGCTGGCCGAGACTCTTGCCAACAAGGGGCTGGTGCATCTTTACGGCTCCGGCCATTCGGTGCTGCCGTGCCAGGAGGCGTTTCCGCGCTACGGCTCCTATGTCGGCTTCAATCCGCTGACCGACCCGCGTGTGATGTGGCACAACGTGCTGGGTTCGGGCGGCGTGCGCGAACTCCTGTGGCTCGAACGCACGGAGAACTACGCGGAAAAATTCCTCGACCACCAGCCGCTCAACCCTGGAGATGCCATCATCATCTATGGCCATAGCGGCCGCAACGCGTCGGGCATCGACACCGCGCTCTACGCCAAGAAGCGCGGGCTGTTCGTCGTCGCCATCACCAGCAAGAACAATTTGGACAAGCCGGCGAGCCATTCCTCCGGCAAGCGCCTGGCCGATGCCGCCGACGTCGTCATCGACACGACTTCACCGATCGAGGACGCCATCGTGCCGGTGAAGGGCTGGAGCCGCCCTGTGGCCGGCTCGTCGACGGTGCTCGCTATGATCATGACGCATGAGCTGATCGCGCGCACGGCGCAAAGGCTTGCCGACCGCGGCATCGAGCTGCCGACCTTTGCCTCGCCGACAATCGAAGGCGTGACGTTGCACGATACCGACGTGATCTACGGCCTCTACCGCGAAAAGATGATCGAGGCGCAGCGCAAGCATCTCGACTTCTTCAAGGAACGGATGCAGGGCGAAGCGTAATCCTGTTCCTGACACCGATAAGCTGGCGAGCCGTCCGGAAGGGCGGCCTGCTCGCATTCGGGACGATGCCTCTTGCCATTTTCAATTGTTGGCGATAGAACAAAATAAGAACAAAAATGACTTGTGGACGGCACGAGCTTTTCCGCTGCCAGGGGGCGCGGGCGGAGGGTGCAATGGGCTAGTGTGCGCCCTCACATTTTCTTGGAATTTGGTTTCGGACGAGCGCGGAGCAGTGTCATGGCAGGTAGCGTCAATAAGGTCATTCTGGTCGGCAATCTGGGCGCTGACCCTGAGATCCGCCGGCTCAATTCGGGCGAGCCAGTCGTCAACCTGAGGATCGCGACTTCGGAAAGCTGGCGCGACAAGAATTCGGGCGAGCGCAAGGAAAAGACCGAGTGGCATCAGGTCGTCATCTTCAATGACAACCTCGCCAAGGTTGCCGAGCAGTACCTGAAGAAGGGTATGAAGGTTTACATCGAGGGCCAGCTCCAGACCCGCAAATGGGAGAAGGATGGCATCGAGCGTTACACCACCGAAATCGTGCTGCAGAAGTTCCGCGGCGAACTGCAGATGCTCGACGCGCGCGGCCAGGGCGGTGACGCAGGCTATAGCGGCGGTGGCGGCCAGGTCGGTTACGGCGGTGGTCAGGGTGGCGGCTATGGCGGCGGCGGCCGTTCTGACTTCGGTCAGTCGAGCCCGACTGACAGCTATGGCGGCGGCAACCGCGGCGGCTTTGGCGGCGGCGGTGGCAATCGCGGCGGCCAGGGCGGCGGTGGGGGCATGGGCGGTGGCGGTTCGCGCGACCTCGACGACGAAATCCCGTTCTGAGTGTAGCCAAGGAGGCGAGCGATCGAGGTCGTTGATCGTCTGCCTGGGCGACGCGGGCCGGTGAAAGCCTTTCTGCGTCAAGGCCATTACAAAACTGCTGTGCCAACGCCGTTGCGAAAGCGATGCGCGGCGTCGGCAGGACTACATGGGCAGGCTGGCTTTGCAGTTGCACGCTGACGGCCTGCGACAAGGCAAGAGTTGGTTGCTGGATTTCGTGAATGGCTGTTCTCGCAAATCTTTCTGCTTCGCGTTACTAAGGTGAATGGGGTACGGGGTCTTCATTCACCGATCGGATTCGATCTACGACGACAGTCCTGCCGAACGGTATCAGTTCCCGCCGCAATATTTCGGCCGGGTGCAGGCCTGTGTCGGCGATTGGATCGTCTACTACGAGCCACGTAAGGTAGCCGACACCAAGGGATACTTCGCAGTCGCCAAGGTGCAGCAGGTCATCCCGGATCCCAGCGCGAAGGGCATGTTTCTCGCGCTTATCGAACCAGGCAGCTATCTCGATTTTGCCAATCCAGTTCCCTTCAGTGATGCTGACGGTGTGATCGAGCGCGGGCTTCTCAACGACGACGGGCGAATTTCCGGGCGCGCCCAGGCGGCGGTAAGACCGCTTTCTCCAACCGATTTCAGTCGCATCGTAACGTTGGGGCTGGATCAGGCAGAATCCACGCTTCCGAGGGTCGATCTGGTGGCGCCAGCCGGCGGCTTCTTCGAAGACCAGGCGCCTTTTGTGTTTGAGGAGAGCCGAGAGCGTGCGCAGTTCCTGACATCCCGCATCGTGCGTGACCGCGTCTTCCGAAAGATCGTCCTGCGTGCCTATGACGAGCGCTGTGCGATCACAGGATTGAAGCTCATCAATGGTGGCGGAAGGGCGGAAGTTGCGGCGGCACATATTCGCCCTGTCGAGGCCGACGGGCCGGACGTCGTCAGCAACGGCATCGCGTTATCCGGAACAGCCCACTGGATGTTTGATCGCGGCCTTATCAGCCTATCGGATGATCTTGAGATCCTGATTTCCCGCCAGGCAAACGATCCCGATGGCATCAAGGGCATCGTCAATCGCAGCGGCCGAGCAATCGGCCCCCAGCGTCTATCCGATCGTCCTCATCCACACTTCCTGCACTGGCATCGCGAGCATTGCTTCAAGCAATAGGTCGGGCGTGCTGGCACGAAATTCGAGATGGACGAGGTTACAGCCTTTCCGCCCATCGATGTCCCTGGTGGCATAGGTCGAGGCAGTGCTTCAGCCAGCTGCGTTCCGACTGCTGCAGCTTCGGCAGGGCGTTGGCGAAATCTACTTCGTCCTTGGGGCGCCCGTGTTTCGCCTTGAACAGCAGGATGGCTGCCGGCTTGAGGTAGGAGATGCCGGCCGGTGTCGTGGCGACAATGTCGGCGCGCGGCACTGATATGGCGGGGTTTCGCTTGTAAACCCACAGATCCGGCGAACCCTCCTCGATCATCATGTCGACCCGCCAGCAATGTTGCACAACGTCCAGGCACCAGACCTGGGAGATTTCAGCAGGCGGAGCACTCTGCGCGGGCAGGTGTCTAACGATGCCGTCTCCAGCAGTGTGGAATTCCATGTCGGCCAGTGCGCGGCGGAAGACGGGTACGTCGCTGAGCAGGACCGTGAATTCGAGGTCTTCATGCTCGCGTGTCTGATGGCCGTGCCAGAGGTCGAGCGCCCATCCGCCGGCGACGCACCATGGCACGGAGACGCCGGTGAGGCGACGTGCCAACTCGGTTGGATGCCAGGCGCACCACCCGTCATGGTCCGGCGCATCGGGCTGTTTCATGCGGGGCTTTCCTTTTGCGCTGCCTTAGCCATATCGAGGCCCGGGTCAAGGCTGCTTCGTGCGACGAACGGCTGACTTCAGGCCCCTGCAGCCGGTTGCGCAGGTGACGAAGGCCGGTGGTCTGGATCGACGGGGTCAGAGCGGCCTGGTGGGCTGTCGCGCCTTAAGCCGCCATCAGTGCCTTGATACCGTCGGCGACGAATTGCACGGCGAGGGCTGCCAGGATCACACCGAGGAGGCGAGTCAGGATCGAGCGGCCGGTTTGGCCTAGGAACTGGTCGATGCGTTCGGCGAGCACGAAGACCAGATAGGTGGCGGCGAGGCAGGCGAGGATGATCAGGACCAGCGCCAGCTGGCCGGCCCAGCCCTGAAATGAGCCGGAGAGCAGCACCGTCGCCGAGATCGCGCCGGGACCGGCGATCAGTGGAATGGCGAGCGGGAAGGCGGCGATGTTGTGGATGTGGTCGCGGGTGATCGCGACATCCGAAATCTTCTCCTTGCGGTCCTGGCGCTTCTCGAAAACCATCTCGAAGGCGATGAAGAACAGCAGGAAGCCGCCGGCGACGCGGAAGGCGGGCAGCGTGATGCCGAAGACTGTGAGGATGGCCGCACCGGCAACGGCGAAGACCGCCAGCACGACAAAGGCTATGACGCTGGCGCGCACCGACACTTGCAGGCGCTGTTCGCGGTTCATGCCGCGTGTCACCGCAAGGAACAGCGGCGCCAGGCCCGGCGGGTCTATGGTTACGAGGATGGTGACGAAGGCATTGAAAACAGTGTCGAAAAGCGGCATCAGGCATCTCCCCGGCGAATGCAGGCTAACCTGACGACAGTTGCCGCGCCAGTGGCAAAATCAGATCGAGCGGCCGTCATTTGGCCATGGCCGGCAGTTGCCGCTGCCGGATCGTGGAGTCGTCGGGTGCAAGGGTGGCAAGAACAGGCAGGACATCTCGCCGCAATGTTGGAAGGATAAGCTATCCTTTTGAAATCGCGTCCCAAATCAGCATTGGAAAAGCGAGGCCGAAATTGGTCATTCGACGACCGTTCCTATATATAAGGTAAATGATTCCCAACATGCGTGATCCGAGTTGACCGACCAGAAATCACCGCGTGGACCTGACGGTCCCTCCGGCATCGAGCCGATTTCCATCATCGAGGAGATGCAGCGCTCCTACCTCGATTACGCGATGAGCGTGATCGTGAGCCGCGCGCTGCCAGACGTGCGCGACGGCATGAAGCCGGTGCATCGCCGCATTCTCTTCGCCTCGCATGAGAGCGGCTACCACTGGAACCGCAAATATGTGAAGTCGGCGCGTCCGGTCGCCGACGTGATGGGTAAATATCACCCGCACGGCGACGCCTCGATCTATGACGCCTTGGTGCGTATGGCGCAGGACTGGTCGATGAGCGTGCCGCTGATCGATGGGCAAGGCAATTTCGGTTCGATCGACGGGGATCCGCCCGCGGCGATGCGCTACACCGAAGCGCGCCTGACCAAGGTCGCGCATGAGCTGCTTGAGGATATCGACAAGGACACTGTCGACTTCCAGGATACCTACGACGCGTCGGGCCAGGAGCCGCGTGTGCTGCCGGCGCGTTTCCCGGCGCTGCTGGTCAATGGCGCCGGCGGCATCGCCGTCGGCATGGCGACCAACATTCCGCCGCACAATCTCGTCGAAGTCTGCAACGGCGCCATCGCCGTCATGGAAAACCCTGCGATCGACCTGCCTGACCTGATGGAGATCATTCCCGGCCCGGATTTCCCGACCGGCGGCCTGATCCTCGGGCGTTCGGGCATCTACAACGCCTATTCGACCGGCCGTGGCTCGGTCATGATGCGCGGCAGGGTCAATATCGAGCAGAGCCGCGGCGACCGCGAGGCGATCATCATCACCGAAGTTCCCTTCCAGGTGAACAAGGCGACGATGATCGAGAAGATGGCCGAACTGGTGCGCGACAAGCGCATCGAGGGCATCTCCGACATCCGCGACGAATCCGACCGCCAGGGCTACCGCGTTGTCATCGAGCTCAAGCGCGATGCCAATGCCGAGGTCATCCTCAACCAGCTCTACCGTTTCACGCCGCTGCAGACGTCGTTCGGCGCCAACATGGTGGCGCTCAACGGCGGCAAGCCCGAGGTGCTGACGCTGCTCGACATGCTGAAGGCGTTCGTCGCTTTCCGTGAAGAGGTGATCAGCCGTCGCACCAAGTACCTGCTCAAGAAGGTGCGCGACCGAGCCCACATCTTGGTCGGCCTGGCGATCGCGGTTGCCAATATCGACGAGGTCATCAAGCTGATCCGTACCGCGCCCGATCCGCAGACGGCACGTGACCAGTTGATGACGCGACGCTGGCCGGCGTCCGACGTCGAGTCACTGATCCGCCTGATCGACGATCCGCGCCACCGCATCAACGATGACGGCACCTACAACCTGTCGGAAGAGCAGGCCCGCGCCATTCTCGAACTGCGCCTGCAGCGCCTGACGGCACTTGGCCGCGACGAAATCGCCGACGAACTGAACAAGATCGGCGCCGAGATCACTGACTATCTCGACATCCTGTCGTCGCGGGCTCGCATTCAGCAGATCGTCAAGGACGAGCTGGTTGCCGTGCGTGACGAGTTTGGCGTGCCGCGCCGCACCGAGATCACCGACGCCGGCTCCGACATGGAAGACGAGGACCTTATCCCGCGCGAGGACATGGTCGTCACCGTCAGCCACTCCGGCTACATCAAGCGCGTGCCGCTGTCGCTCTACCGGGCACAGCGTCGCGGCGGCAAGGGCCGCTCCGGCATGTCGACGAAGGACGAGGATTTCGTCACCCGCCTGTTCGTCGTCAACACGCACACGCCGGTGCTGTTCTTCTCGTCGCGTGGCATCGTCTACAAGGAAAAGGTCTGGCGCCTGCCGATCGGCAATCCTCAGTCGCGTGGCAAGGCTCTGATCAACCTGTTGCCGCTGCAGCAGGGCGAGCGCATCACCACGATCATGCCGTTGCCGGAGGACGAGGCAAGCTGGAGCGAACTCGACGTGATGTTCGCCACCACGCGCGGCACCGTGCGCCGCAACAAGCTGAGCGACTTCGTCGACGTCAAGCGCAATGGCAAGATCGCCATGAAGCTGGAGGAGGAAGGCGACGAGATCCTCGGCGTCGAGACCTGCACCGACAATGACGACGTGCTGCTGACCGCCGATTCCGGCCAGTGCATCCGCTTCCGCGTCGACGACGTGCGTGTGTTCCAGAGCCGCAACTCTGTCGGCGTGCGCGGCATCAGCATGGCCGACGGCGACCGCGTCATCTCGATGGCGATCATCGAGCATGTTGAGGCAAGCCCGGCCGAACGTGCCGCCTATCTCAAGCGCTCGGTCGCCGAGCGGCGACTGGCCGCCGGAGTCGCCGCCGGCGAGGACGAGGATATCGCGTTGACCAACGAGGATGTCGGCGAGGAAGCCGACATCACCGAGGAGCGCTACCAGTTCCTTGGCGAGCATGAGCAGTTCGTGTTGACGGTCACCGAATATGGTTATGGCAAGCGTTCGTCGTCCTATGATTTCCGCCTGACAAACCGCGGCGGCAAGGGTATCCGCGCCACCGACGTGTCGAAGGTGGCGGAGATCGGCAAGCTGGTGGCGACCTTCCCGGTCGGCAATGACGACCAGATCATGCTCGTCTCCGACGGCGGCCAGGTCATCCGCGTGCCTGTCGACGGCATCCGCACGGCCAGCCGCGCCACCAAGGGCGTGACGATCTTCAACACCGCCGACGGCGAGAAGGTGGTGTCGGTCGAGCGGATTTCCGAGCCGCAGGGCGAGGATGAGGCCGACGAGGTGGTCAATGGCGACGGCGCTGCCGGCGAAGCACTGAGCGCAGACCCTGCACCCGAGGGGGAACAGGGCTGATCTTTACGGGCGCCTGAAAATAGCGTCCGTTCAAGAGCTTGAGATCAGACAATCAGGAAGAGAAAGAAGCGGCGCCGTGGCGCCGCTTTTGCCTGGAGGGGCAGAAACTGTTCAGCGCGGGGCGCGCGGATTGCGCCAGCCCGGAAGCTGCACGCGGGCGGTCTGCACCTTGGTGCGGACGCGGTGAGCCTCCTGGTGGAGGCTGAAGGCGGTGGCGACAAGCATGGCCAGAGTCATGGCCGCGGCGAGCATGTAGATCATCATGGCGCTGTTCTCCTGCTGGAAACAACGGACGAGACGCTGTTTGGTTTCACCCACTATAATGACGTTCTATTCACATCCGCTTGAACTGATCCTGAGATTGCCGTTCATCTCGCATTCATCTCGTAAACCAATTTTCCGGTCGGAGACCGAGCAGGTTGGCGGCAATGCGCGCTTCCACCTTTGGCGCCGATGTTCTAGAAGCAGCCCATGACTGATCGCATCGCCATCTATGCCGGGTCGTTCGACCCGCTCACAAACGGCCATCTCGACGTGCTCAAGGCGTCGCTGGCCGTTGCCGACGTCGTCTATGCCGCTATCGGCATTCATCCCGGCAAGAAGCCTCTGTTTTCCTTCGAAGAGCGTGTGACGCTTATCGAGGAAGCGACGACGGCGGAATTCGGCGCCGATGGCGGACGCATCAAGGTGGTGGCCTTTGACGGGCTGGTGATCGACGCGGCGCGCAAGGAAGGCGCCTCGATCATGATCCGCGGCCTGCGCGACGGCACCGACCTCGACTATGAGATGCAGATGGCCGGCATGAACGAGACCATGGCACCGGAATTGCAGACCGTTTTCCTGCCGGCGAGCCCTTCGGTTCGCACCATTACCGCCACACTTGTCCGTCAGATAGCCTCGATGGGCGGCGACATACGTCCGTTCGTGCCGGCGGCGGTTGCCGGCGCGCTCAACGCCAAATTCGCGAAATAATTTTTCCGGAGTATCGAAACATGCAGCTTAGGAAGCTTGCCTCGTCCGTCGTCGTCCTCGCCGGCCTTTTGGCCGGATCGGCTGCAGCCATTGCTGCCGAGCCCGAGAACACCATGGTCATCACGCTGAAGGGCGGCGACGTGACCATCGCGCTGCGTCCCGACCTCGCGCCCAAGCATGTCGCGCAGATCAAGACGCTGGTGCGCGAAGGCGCCTATGACAACGTCGCGTTCCATCGCGTCATCGGCGGCTTCATGGCCCAGACCGGCGACGTCGAGTTCGGCGACATGAAGGATGGCTTTGATCCCAACCGCGCCGGCATGGGCGGCTCGAAGCTGCCGGACATCCAGGCGGAGTTCTCGCAGGAAAACTTCAAGCGCGGCGTCGTCGGCATGGCACGCTCGCAGGACCCGAATTCGGCGAATTCGCAGTTCTTCATCATGTTCGACACCGCGTCCTCACTCGACGGCCAGTACACCATCGTCGGCGACGTCGAGAGCGGCATGGATCTGGTCGACGCCATCAAGAAGGGTGACGCGGCCAATAACGGGTCGGTCAGCGACCCCGACCGCATGATCAAGGTCCGCATCGCCGCGGACGCCAAGTAAACGAAAACGAAGAGAAGGAATTTCATCATGGCCGAGATCAAGGATCGCGAGAACGCGCTGATCATGGAAACGACCAAGGGCAATGTGGTCATCGAGCTGTTCCCGGACCTGGCGCCCGGCCATGTCGGCCGCATCAAGGAACTGGCGCGCGAAGGCGCCTATGACGGCGTGGTGTTCCACCGCGTCATCGACGGCTTCATGGCCCAGACCGGCGACGTCAAGTTCGGCAAGTCGGGCGGCAAGGACTTCAACCCGTCGCGTGCCGGCATGGGCGGTTCGGACAAGCCGGACCTGAAGGCCGAGTTCAACAACATGAACCACGCCCGCGGCACCTGCTCGATGGCGCGTGCCCAGAACCCGAATTCGGCCAACTCGCAGTTCTTCATCTGCTTCGAGGATGCCGGCTTCCTGAACCGCCAGTACACGGTCTGGGGCCAGGTCATCGAAGGCATGGACAATGTCGACAAGATCAAGCGCGGCGAGCCGGTGCAGGATCCCGACAAGATCGTGTCGCTGAAGGTTGCGGCCGACGTCGCGGAATAACTGACAATGGCTGGCGCTCTCTGGTCGCTTCTCGGCGTTCTGGCGGGCGCCTTCATTGCCATTCAGGCACCGATTAATGCGCAGCTGGCGCGCGGCCTCGGCGTGCCCGTCGCGGCGGCTGCGATCTCTTTCCTCGCTGGTGCTGTCGTGCTCGGCGTGGTCACCTTGCTCACCACGCGCATGCCAGGCGCAGCTATCGACTGGAGAGCGCCGGCACCTTGGCTGTTCGTGACTGGCGGTGTGCTCGGCGCGGCCTACGTCACCTCGACCGTGCTGCTGACCCCACGCATCGGTGCGGCGGCATTGATGGCTTTCCTGGTGACGGGGCAGCTCTTGGCCGGCATGCTGGTCGACAAGGCCGGCATTTTGGGTGTTGCCGTGCGTGAGATTTCCATGGGCCGCATCGTCGGTGCCGTGCTTCTGCTCACCGGCGCGCTGATGATCCGTATCTACTGATGCGCGTTGATCTTTTCGATTTCGAGCTGCCGGAGGCGAACATTGCGCTGCGCCCGGCCGAACCGCGCGACATGGCGCGGCTTTTGTGCGTGCGGCCGGACGAAGCGCTGGCCGATCTGTCGGTGCGCGACCTGCCGTCGCTGCTGAACCCTGGCGATGTGCTGGTGCTCAACGACACGCGCGTCATTCCGGCTCAGCTCAAGGGTGTTCGGGTGCGTGGCGAGGCCGTGGCGCATGTCGATGCGACACTGCACATGCGCACCGCACCCGACCGCTGGCTTGCCTTCATGCGGCCAGGCAAGCGGGTTGCCATAGGCGACCGCATCCGGTTCGGCCACGATGCCGAGGCCTGCATGCTCGGCCAGCTCGACGCCACGGTGTTGGAAAAAGGCGAGGGTGGTGAGGCGCTTCTGGCCTTCGACCTCTCTGGACCGGGGCTTGATGAGGCGTTGCATGCCGTCGGCCACATTCCGCTGCCGCCCTATATCGCTTCGAAGCGCCCGGATGATGAGCGCGACCGCAAGGACTACCAGACCGTTTATGCCCGCGAAGAGGGGGCTGTTGCTGCGCCCACCGCCGGCCTGCATTTCACGCCGGAATTGTTTGCGGCGCTCGAGGCGCGCGGCATCGAAAAGCAGTTCGTGACGCTGCATGTCGGCGCCGGCACTTTTTTGCCCGTAAAGGCCGATGACACCGCCGACCACAAGATGCATTCGGAGGTCGGGTACGTTTCGGCCGAGACTGCAACCGTGCTGAATGCGGCGCGGGCGCGGGGCAACAAGGTGGTTGCCGTCGGCACCACGTCGCTGCGCCTGATGGAGAGTGCCGCGCGCGAAGACGGTACCTTGGCCGCCTGGTCAGGCCCGACCGACATCTTCATCACACCCGGCTACCGATTCAAATTCGTCGATGCGCTGATGACCAACTTCCACCTGCCGCGCTCGACGCTGTTCATGCTGGTTTCGGCCTTTGCCGGACTGGAGCGCATGCGCGATGTCTATGCGCATGCCATTTCGAGCGGCTACCGCTTCTATTCCTACGGCGATTCAAGCCTGCTGTTCAGGGACGACCGATGAGTTCTGAGTTCACCTTCAAGCTGCTCGCGACCGACGGCAAGGCGCGGCGCGGTGAAATCACCATGCCACGCGGCATCATCCGTACGCCGGCCTTCATGCCTGTCGGCACAGGCGGCACTGTCAAGGCGATGTATATGGATCAGGTGCGCGGCGTCGGCGCCGACATCATCCTCGGCAACACTTATCATCTGATGCTGCGTCCCGGCGCGGAACGGGTGGCCAAGCTCGGCGGCCTGCACGACTTTGCTCGTTGGCCGCATCCGATCCTGACCGATTCCGGCGGCTTCCAGGTGATGTCGCTGTCGAAGCTGCGCAAGATCAGCGAAAAGGGCGTGACCTTCCGCTCGCATATCGATGGCGCGCCCTACGAGATGTCGCCGGAGCGTTCGATCGAGATCCAGGGGCTGCTCGATTCCGACATACAGATGCAGCTCGACGAATGCACGGCGCTGCCGTCGACGCCGAAGGAAATCCAGCGCGCCATGGAAATGTCGCTGCGCTGGGCCGAGCGCTGCAAGACCGCCTTCGGCGACCAGCCGGGCAAGGCAATGTTCGGCATCGTGCAGGGCGGCGATATCCCTGACATGCGCGTGCGCTCGGCGCAGGCGCTGACGGGGCTGGAGCTCAAGGGTTATGCCGTCGGCGGCCTCGCCGTCGGTGAGCCGCAGGAGGTGATGCTCGACATGCTCGACATCACCTGTCCGGAACTGCCGCAGGAGAAGCCGCGCTATCTGATGGGCGTCGGTACGCCCGACGACATCATCAAGTCGGTGGCGCGTGGCATCGACATGTTCGATTGCGTGATGCCGACGCGGGCTGGCCGCCACGGCCTTGCCTATACACGCCGCGGCAAGGTGAACCTGCGCAATGCGCGCCACGCTGACGATCCGCGGCCGCTGGACGAGGAAAGCGATTGCCCGGCGGCGCGCGACTATTCGCGCGCCTACCTGCATCATCTGGTGCGGTCGGGCGAGGCACTGGGCGCGATGCTGCTGACCTGGAACAACCTGTCCTATTACCAGCACCTGATGAGCGAGATCCGTGCCTCGATCGAGGCCGGGCGTTTTGCCGACCGTACCACGGAGATCAGCGAAGGATGGGCGCGCGGCGACATCCCGCTGCACAAGGGCTGAGGTCAGCCGCTCACAGCTCTTTCTCGGCCAGTTCGCGGAAGGCATCGGGCACGGACCCCGCGTGCCCGAGCGCGACCGAGGCGTAGCCGACCGCTTCCCAGCCGAAACGTTCGCGGATCGCGTCCATGGCACGGTCAGCGCCCCAGCGCGCCTGGCCTTTTCGCGTGCCTGGTCGGTGTTTTTCGTCGGCGAGCCCAAGCGGCAGTTCGAGCTGCAGGCCGGAATGTTCCTCGAGATGCGAGACAGAGATTGCCAGAAGCGATATGGCGCGTTCGCTCGGGTACTGGGCGAGCACGCCGCGCACCAGTTCTTCGGCGACTTCCGTGATCATTGCGGTGGCCGAGATCGGCGCGTCGAGCGTGATTGACCGCGTCACCGAACGCAGGTCGGCAAAGCGGACGCGGGCGGTGATGGTGCGACCGGGGCGTGATTTGGCCCGGAGGCGCGAAGCGACGCGGTCGGCGAGGTGGCGCAGGGCAGGCACGTAGATATCGGGCCGCGCCGGTTTCATACCGAGCGCCGACTGCGCGCCGGCGGAATGGGCGCGGCGATGCGGCTGGAGGCGGCGTGGATCGCGGTTCCAGGCAAGTGCCGCCAGCTTTTCGCCTGATGCGTGACCGAGCAGGCGTTCGAGCACATGCCGGTTGGCGTTGGCCAGTTGGCCGATGGTGGTGATGCCGGCGTCCGCCAGGCGCGTTTCGGTCGCTGGGCCTACACCCCACATCAGGCCGACAGGCAAGCCGTGCAGGAATGCGATTTCCGCACTGCCATCGACCACGACGATGCCGTCGGGCTTGGCGACCTGCGAGGCGATCTTGGCGAGGTGCTTGGTGCGGGCGACGCCGACTGACATCGGCAGGCCGAGTTCGGTCCGGACCCTGTTCCTGATCTTCTGCGCGATCTCCTCGGGCGAACCGAACAGGTGGGTGCAGCCGGCGACGTCGGCGAAGGCCTCATCGATGGAGATGCGCTCGACCAGCGGCGTGAAATCGCCGAGCACCGCGATCGCTGCGTCGCCCAGACGCTGGTACTCCCTGAAATTGCCGCCGACGAAGATGAGGCCGGGGCACAGTTCGCGGGCGCGCCGGCCCGGCATGCCGCCATGGACGCCGAACGCCTTGGCTTCGTAGGACGCGGCGAGCACCACCCCGCCGCCGACGGCGATGGGCTGCCCGCGCAGGCTCGGGTCGAGCAACTGTTCGACCGACGCATAGAAGGCGTCGAGGTCGGCATGCAGGATGGTGGCTGCGCTTTCCATAGAGGCGATCTGTCGAGAGTGTTCGGAACATAAAGAGAACATACATGCGAAAAGTCAAGCGCGCTGGCGCAAGCGGTGGCGTCCGGTGCGGGCTTATGGAAATCGCTGGCGTCGACTATGGTGCCGCAATCCAAGGAGAATCCCATGACTGTTTCGCTGCGCGTTCCAACATTTGAAGACGTCAGGGTTGCGGCTTCGCGCATCGCTGGCGAGGCGCATCGGACCCCGGTGCTGACCTCGCGCGCTGCCAATGCCAAGATTGGCGGCGAGCTGTTCTTCAAGGCCGAGAATTTGCAGCGCGCCGGTGCTTTCAAGTTCCGCGGTGCCTACAACGCCGTTTCGGCGCTGTCGCCGGAAGCCAGGCAGAAGGGCGTCGTCGCTTTTTCCTCTGGCAACCACGCTCAGGCGCTCGCCTATGCGGCGACGCTGCTCGACGCGCCGTCTGTCATCGTGATGCCCAAGGACGCCCCCGAGATCAAAGTTGCGGCGACCCGGGGCTATGGCGCTGAGGTGGTGTTCTTCGACCGCTACAAGGATGATCGCGAGGCGATGGCGCGCGGGATTTCCGAGGAACGCGGCATGACCGTCATCCCGCCCTTTGATCACCCCGACATCATTGCCGGCCAGGGCACGGCGGCACTTGAACTGATCGACGAGGTTGGACAGCTCGACATCCTCATCGCGCCGCTCGGAGGCGGCGGCCTGCTTGCCGGCTGTGCGCTGAGCGCCAAGGCACTGGCGCCTGGCTGTCGCGTCATCGGCGTTGAGCCGGAGGCCGGCAATGACGGGCAGCAGTCGCTGCAGAAGGGTGAGGTGGTTCGCATCGCGCCGCCGAAGTCGATCGCCGATGGGGCGCTGACCACCTATGTCGGCGACCACAATTTTCCGATCCTGCAGGCCAAGGTCGACGGCATCGTCACGGTCAGCGATGCGCAACTGGTGTCGACGATGCGCTTCTTTGCCGAACGCATGAAGCTGATTGTCGAACCGACCGGCTGTCTGGCGGCGGCGGCAGCGCTCAACGGCGTCGTCGACTGTGCGGGCAAACGCGTCGGTATCGTGCTCAGCGGCGGCAATGTCGACCTGAAGGCATTGAGTGGGTTCTTCGCCGACGCCTGACGTCTGACCTGAGCCTGTGGCGCGCAACTCTCCGCCTGAAGGCGTTGTGTCCGCGCCACAGCGACCACGCAACGCTCGTTCCCGAAGATTTGGTGGCTGGACGTGGCAAGCAAGTCCGTCGTATGGCGCGGACATGCTTGGCCGCGCGAAGGTCAGCGGAAATTGCTGTAGATCAGACGGGGCAGGCGCGCATGAACAACAGATACGGAACGCTCGCCTCCTGGGTCTACAATCTCGACAAGCCGGTTGGGCGCTCTTTCGGAGACATCGAATATTATCGTGGGCGTCTTGCGGATTGTGCCGGCTCCATCCTGGAGCCTGCTGTCGGCAATGGTCGCTTTTTCGTGCCGATGCTGGAAGCCGGTTTCGACATCAGCGGCTTCGACCCCTCGAACGAGATGCTTGGCTATTGTCGGAGGGCCTGTGCGGAGCGCTCGCTCGACGAGGGGCGGATCAGCCATGGGACGTTCGAGACCTTTGCCTACGATCGCCGCTTTGCGGCAATCGTCGTGCCGCTTGGCTCGTTCCAGCTGATCACCGACATGGCTGCGGCGAAGGCCGTTTTGCGGCGGTTCTTCGATCATCTGGCGCCGGGCGGGCGGCTGATGATCGACCTGGACGCCATCGGCGGCTTCCTGGGCGAGGGCGGCCGGGTGCGGAGTTGGGCCACCTGGGACGGCGATCTGATGACGCTGACCGATGCGCGCGTTTCAACCGACTATGTCGCGCAGACCACCGTGACGCATCTGCGCTACGAACTGTGGAAGGACACCAAGCTCGTCGATTCCGAACTGGAGCTGTTCAGCCTGCGTTGGTGGGGCGTCGAGGAATTTGCCATGGCGCTGCGTGAAACGGGTTTCGTCGACGTCGTCGCCTCTGGTGACTATCGTTACGGCCAGGCGCCGGCCACTGGCTGCGAGACGATCAGCGTCGAGGCGCGCCGGCCGGAATGAAATCAATGGCTTGAACCAAGGCGGCAGCTCGACTATCTAGCAGCCATCAGTAATTTCAACAGGATGTGTGCCTCAATGGATTTTTGCCCGACAGCAACGCCGAACCGCATTGCCATTGGGGAATTCCATGCCTGCATCAATCTCTCTGTCGAATATTGCCTGGTCCACGCCTGACGGCCGGACGCTCTTTTCCAATCTATCGCTGAACTTCGAAGCAGGCCGTTCGGGGCTTGTCGGACGCAATGGCGTTGGCAAGTCGACGCTTCTGCATCTGATATCGCGCTCCTTGCTACCGGAGACCGGCAATGTATCCGTCGCTGGCACGCTAGGGCTGCTGCGCCAGGCGGCGCAGATCTCGCCAGGCGAAACCGTGGCCGACCTGTTCGGGGCATCTGAGGGGCTCGACCTGCTGCGGCGTGCTGGGGCCGGACTTGCCAGTGTCGAGGAATTGACCAATGCCGACTGGACGCTGGAGGCACGTATCGAGGCTGCACTCGCCCGCGTCGGGTTGAGCGCGGAGCCTGCCACGGCGCTCGATGCCCTGTCGGGCGGCCAGCGTACGCGTGCGGGGCTCGCCGCGCTGGTCTTTGGCGAGCCCGACTTCATCCTGCTCGACGAGCCGACCAACAATCTCGATCGTGACGGCCGGAAGGCGGTGATCGACCTGCTGGCCGGCTGGCGCACCGGGGCTATCGTCGTCAGCCACGACCGCGAGCTGCTCGACACCATGGACGCCATAGTCGAGCTGACGTCGCTGGGCGCGACGCGTCATGGCGGCAACTGGAGCCATTATCGCGAGCGCAAGGCGATCGAACTGGCCGCGGCCGAGCACGATCTGCTCGACGCTGAACGACGTGTGTCGGAGGTTGCCGTGAAAGGCCAGGCGACGGCCGAGCGCAAGGCACGCAAGGACGGTGCCGGCAAACGCAAAGCGGCCAAGGGTGACATGCCACGCATCCTGATGAACGGGCTGAAAAACCGCGCCGAGAACACATCAGGCGAAAACATCCGCCTGGCCGAGCGCCGGCGCGCCCAGGCGGAAGCAGATGCCGCCGCCGCCCGCGAGCGGATCGAGGTGCTGCAGCCCATCTTGCTGAAATTGCCGTCGACGGGCCTGCCGCCCACGAAGTCGGTGCTGCGCGTTGATCGGCTGACGGCTGGCTACGAGCCGGGAAGGTCGGTCATTTCGGACTTTTCCCTCGCTGTGACCGGGCCGGAGCGTGTCGCGCTGGTGGGCGGCAACGGCAGCGGCAAGACAACGCTGCTCAAGGCGATCTCGGGCGAACTCGAGCCATGGGCGGGCAGTGTCTCCATACTGACCGCCTATGCCATGCTCGACCAGCAGGTCGGCTTGCTCGACGCCAAGGCTTCGATCCGCGACAACTTCCGCCGCATCAATCCCGAGGCGGACGAAAATGCCTGCCGTGCGGCGCTGGCGCGCTTCATGTTCCGTGCAGATGCGGCGTTGCAGGTCGCGAGCAGCCTGAGCGGCGGCCAGTTGCTGCGGGCTGGACTGGCCTGCGTGCTCGGCGGCAAGGCGCCGCCAGCGTTGCTGATCCTCGACGAGCCGACCAATCATCTCGACATCGACGCCATCGAGGCCGTGGAAGCCGGATTGCGCGGCTATGACGGGGCGCTGCTGGTGGTCAGCCACGACCAGGCATTCCTCGAGGCGATCGGGATCACCAGGCGGGTCGACTTGGCTGACAGGAGCCGGATGCGTTCGGGCGATCGTCGGTCGCGGCTCTGATCAGGTGCTGAGCGAGTTTGAGGCACGCAGGCTGACGCCGGTGATGCGCCAGACGCCGTCGGGCTGGAGTTCGAGCGTGTAGACGGCTTCGTAGTCCTTTCCGTCGGCACCGACGATGATCACCTGCTGGACGATCGATGTCGGGCTCGTTTCCTGGAATTTTCCAAAGGAGAAGCTCTGCGGCTTGTGCACTGGCTTGTACGCGCCCGTGACCATGTTCATGAAAGTGTCGAGGGTCGGGAAAATGCGCTTCACATTGGGGGCGGCGTAGCTGTAGGCAGTGGCGTCGTTGCCCGAGCGGAAGGCATGGAGCTGGCCCGAAATGCTGTCTTGTGCTGCCTTGATTTCGGCCTCACCGGCATAGGCCGGGAGGGAAATGAGCAGGCAGGCAAAAAGGGCGGCGCGGCGCATGAGGTTCTCCGGTCGCCAACCATGGGCGATGCCAGCAGACACGCTGGACCGCGCAAAATGGTTGCATCGGCAAGGAGTTTATCAGATCAGCCGGTTGCGCATCAGGCATTCCCGTGCTGTTGGGAGGACAGGCTGCAGCTCCGTTCGCAGGTTCGGGAAAGTCGTCGCACCGTAATCAAATCTCTTTGCCGTGGTCACAACGCAGCTGTCGCTTGAAAGGCATGGTCCGTTCTGCGACAAGACGGGCAACGATGGAACGGACCAAGCGATGAAGACCTTTTTCGTGCAGATCAAATGTGAGCTCGGCAAGGCCTATGAGGTGGCGAGCGCATTGGCGGACGCCGAAATCGCCTCGGAGATCTATTCGACTGCCGGCAACTACGACCTGCTGGTCAAATTCTACGTCGATGACGAAGAGGACATCGGCCACTTCGTCAACGAACGAGTCCATGCCATCGGCAACATCAAGGATACCTTCACCACGGTGACGTTCCGCGCGTTCTGAGCGGGACAAGGGCAGGGATCTGCTCATATCGCCTGCATACTGCCGAAAATACGGGCAATTTTCCGATAAATAAGCCGGCTGTCGCCAAAACCGGCGATTGCGCTTGATTTTCTCTCCCGAGGTCATTTCACTGGCCAAGAGGGGAGTTTGCCATTGGTTGCGTTCGACGAAATGCTGCCGGCAGAAGCCGGTTTGAGAAGACCCTATGAGGCCTATGACGGCTGGCTGAAAAACCAGGACCCCGCCCGACTTACTGAAAAAATGCGCGATGCCGAGCGCGTTTTTCGCAAGACCGGCATCACCTTTGCCGTCTATGGCGAGCAGGAAGCATCGGAACGGCTGATCCCGTTCGACATCGTCCCCCGCATCATTTCAGGCAATGAATGGCGCCGGCTGACGCAGGGCATCGAGCAGCGCGTTCAGGCGCTCAACGCTTTTCTCGACGACATCTATCATCGCCAGGAGATCCTCAGGGCAGGGCGCGTGCCACGCGAGCTGATCGCCACCAATGAGGCCTTCCTGCCGGAGATGATCGGGGTTCGGCCGCCGGCGGGCGTCTACACCCACATCATCGGCGTCGACATTGTACGCATCGCCGAAAACGAGTTCTACGTGCTCGAGGACAATGCGCGCACGCCCTCGGGCGTATCCTACATGCTGGAGAACCGCGAGACGATGCTCCAGCTCTTTCCCGAGCTGTTCCAGCGCATCAAGGTGCATCCGGTCGAGAACTATCCGCAACTGCTCAGGCAGTCGCTGGCGGCGGTGAAGCCGAACGGTGTGAACGGTGCGCCGACTATTGCCGTGCTGACGCCGGGCAGCTTCAACTCGGCCTATTTCGAGCATGCGTTTTTGGCCGACCAGATGGGCGTGCAGCTTGTCGAGGGACAGGATCTGCGCGTCGTCGACGGCCATGTCGCGATGCGCACGACCGAAGGCTACAAGCAGATCGACGTGCTCTACCGCCGCGTCGACGACGCCTATCTCGACCCGCTGACCTTCAAGCCGGATTCGGCACTCGGCGTGCCCGGCATCATGGACGTCTACCGCGCCGGCAACATCACGATTGCCAATGCGCCAGGCACCGGTATCGCCGACGACAAGGCGATCTATTCCTACATGCCCGAGATCATCGAGTTCTACACCGGCCGCAAGCCGATCCTCGGCAACATCCCGACGTGGCGCTGCTCGGAAGCAAACAGCCTGAAATATGTCCAGGAGCATCTGGCCGAGCTGGTGGTCAAGGAAGTGCACGGCTCGGGCGGCTACGGCATGCTGGTCGGCCCTGCGGCTACTAGGAAGGAGCGCGAGGAGTTTTCCAAGAAGCTCGCGGCCCGGCCGTCGAACTACATCGCCCAACCGACGCTATCGCTATCGACCTGCCCGATCCTGACCGAGAAGGGGCTTGCCCCCAGGCATGTCGACCTCAGGCCGTTCGTGCTGGTCTCCGACCGTATCCGCATTGTGCCGGGCGGGTTGACGCGTGTGGCCCTCAAGGAGGGGTCGTTGGTGGTGAATTCATCGCAAGGTGGCGGGACCAAGGATACCTGGGTTCTGGACGACTAGGGGGACGTTGATTTTTCATGCTTCTGGGACGCACCGCCAACGGCCTCTACTGGATGAACCGCTATATCGAGCGGACCGAGAACATGGCGAGGCTGATCGATGCCGGCCTGCGCATCGCGCTGACCCGCAGCCAGGATGCCTCCGAGGAATGGAAATCGGTGCTGCTCTCCGCCGGTGCTGCCAGCTCTTTTGCCGGGAAACACTCAGACTACACGGCGGAAAACGTTGCCGATTTCCTGTTGCGCGACATGTCGAACCCGTCGAGTGCCGTGGCGGCGATGGAGACCGCGCGCAACAATGCGCGCATGGTGCGCACGGCCTTGACGCGGGAGACCTGGGAGAGCATCAACGAAGCGTGGATGGCGCTGAAGCGCATGCTGGCGTCTCCGATCGATCAGCGCGAATTGCCCGGCGTGCTCGACGCCATCAAGCGTGAAACCGCGCTGATCCGCGGTTCGTTCTATGGAACGATGCTACGCAACGAGATCTTCGATTTCGCTCAGCTCGGCACCTACATGGAACGCGCCGACAACACCGCGCGTATCCTCGATGTCAAATATTACGTGCTTTTGCCCTCGGTCTCCTGGGTTGGCTCGTCGCTCGACAACTACCAGTGGGAATCAATCTTGCGGTCGGTTGCGGCGCACCGGTCCTATCGCTGGGTCTACGAGGCCGAATACAAGCCAACCAACATCGCCGAGTATCTGATCCTCAATGCGCGCATGCCGCGTTCGCTGTCGTTCAGCTATCGCTTCCTTGCCGAGCATCTGAAGTTCCTCGGCGAGGACTATGGCGCCCGGCATCCGGCGCAGGAGATCGCCGAGCGGATCTATGCCCGTCTGCGTGGCACCGAAATCAAGGATATCTTCGAAACCGGTCTGCACGAGTTCCTGGCCGACTTCATCAGGGACAATAACCGGCTGGGCGATCAGGTCGCCCAGGATTTCGGCTTTTATTGATCGGATAGGATGATGCGGCTCAAGGTCAGCCACCGCACCGAATACAGCTATGACGAGCCGATCCGCTACGGCTTGCAGCGGCTCAGGCTGTGGCCCGCGAGCGGTCCGGCGCAGACGATGCTGACCTGGGCGCTGCACATCGAAGGCGCGCGGGAGGAGGTGCGTTTCCTCGATCAGTTCGGCAACGACACGCGGCTTCTGTCCATCGATGGAGATCCGCATACGATCAGCGTGGTGGCTGAAGGCGAGATAGAGACCAACGATACGGCTGGTGTTTCGGGACCACATCGCGGTTTTGCGCCGCTCTGGCTGTTCGAACACCAGACGCCGCTGACGGCGCCCGGCACAGCGATCCGCGATCTGGCGGCAAGCGTCGGCGATGGAGGCGATCTGCAGCGGCTGCACGGGTTGATGGCGCTCATCCAGCAGCGGATAGCTTATGTCACCGGCACGACGGACTCGCGCACGACCGCCGAGGAAGCACTGGTGAAAGGGACCGGCGTCTGCCAGGACCACTCACATGTATTTGCCGCTTCGGCCCGGCTGCTTGGTTTTCCCGCGCGCTATGTCAGCGGCTACCTGATGATGAACGACCGGGTCGACCAGGTTGCCACGCACGCCTGGGCGGAGGCCTATGTCAGCGACCTCGGCTGGGTCGGCTTCGATGCAGCCAACGGCATGTCGCCCGACGAACGCTATGTGCGCGTGGCTGTCGGCCGCGACTATCGCGAGGCGATGCCGATAGCCGGCATTCTGATCGGGCATGCGCAGGAACGGCTTGCAGTCCACATCACGGTAGAGCAGTAATCCGGCATAAGAACATTCGCCGGAACTGGAATCGATGACCTATTGCGTCGGCATGAAAATTGACCGTGGCCTGGTGTTCATGTCGGACACGCGGACCAATGCCGGGGTCGACAATATCTCTACCTTTCGCAAGATGCGCATCTGGGAGCAACCGGGCGAGCGCGCGGTCGTCTTGATGTCGGCCGGTAATCTGGCCACCACGCAGGCCGTGGTCAGCCTGCTCGACGAGCGCACCAAGGCTGCCGCCGAGCGTGCGCCGACGCTGCTCGAAGCGCCTTCGATGTTCCAGATCGCACGCATCGTCGGCGACACGGTCAAGGAAGTGATCGCCCAATCGGCCCCGGCCGGCCAGACAGCGGATGCTGCCTTCAACGCCTCCTTCATTCTCGGCGGCCAGGTCAAAGGCAGCGAACCCCGACTGTTCATGATCTATCCCGAAGGCAATTTCGTCGAATGCAGCGACGACACGCCGTTCTTCCAGATCGGCGAGACCAAATATGGCAAGCCGATCATCGTGCGCGCCTATGACCGCGCAATGAGCTTTGCTGAAACGGTGAAGCTTTTGATGGTGTCGTTCGATTCGACGCTGAAATCGAACCTGTCGGTCGGCCTGCCGCTCGATCTGGCGTTCTACGAGAAGGACAGTTTCAAGATCGGGCTGAAGAGGCGCATCGGCCCCGACGATCCCTATTACCGGAGTGTGTCCGAAGGCTGGTCGGATGCCTTGAAGGCCGCGTTCCAGAGCTTGCCCGATTTCATCGAATAATCGAATGCCTGGCCGGTCCTGAGGCTGATGGGGAGGGAGAATTGCCATGCATAGCGAGGCGTTTCGCCATTGGTCGCAGAAGGCCGCCGAATGGGGCGCCGACTATCGTGACGGCCTGCGCGACCTGCCGGTGCGACCGCGCCTCGAGCCGGGCCAGGTGCTGAACTCGATTGCCGCCAGCCCGCCTGAGGCCGCCGAGCCGATGGACGAGATCTTCGCCGACTTCGAGGCCAAGATCGTGCCGGGCATGACGCATTGGCAGCATCCGCGCTTTTTCGCCTATTTCCCGGCCAATGCGGCACCGGTGTCTGTGGTGGCGGAGTATCTGGTGAGCGCAATGGCGGCGCAATGCATGCTGTGGCAGACCTCGCCCGCAGCGACCGAACTCGAGACCCGCGTCGTCGACTGGATGCGCCAGGCCCTCGGTCTGCCTGAAAGCTTTACCGGTGTGATCCAGGATTCGGCCTCGTCGGCGACGCTTGCCGCCGTGCTGACGATGCGCGAACGCGCACTCGACTGGCAGGGCAACAAGTCGGGCCTGTCGGCTGCGCCCCGGATCCGCGTCTACTGCTCGGAGCACGTGCACACGTCGATCGATCGCGCCATCTGGATATCAGGCATTGGCGATGACAATCTGGTGCGCATTCCGAGCGAGGGGCGCTTTCGTGCCTTGTCGCCCGAGGGACTGGATGCGGCAATCGTCGAGGACCGCAACAATGGCCTGCTGCCGGCTGGCATCATTGCCTGTGTCGGCGGCACCAGCGTGGGCGGCACTGACGACGTGGCGGCGGTCGTGGAGGTGGCCAGGCGCCACGGCCTCTACGTTCATGTCGACGCCGCCTGGGCTGGCTCGGCGATGATCTGCCCGGAGTTCCGCCATTTCTGGGCAGGTGTCGAGGGCGTGGATTCCATTGTCTTCAATCCGCATAAGTGGCTGGGGGCGCAGTTCGACTGTTCGATCCAGTTCATCCGCGATCCCGAAAGCCTCGTACGCACGCTGGCGATCCGGCCGGAGTTCCTGAAGACGCATGGCCGCGACGGGATCACCAATTATTCGGAATGGTCGGTGCCGCTCGGCCGACGCTTCCGGGCGCTGAAATTGTGGTTTCTGCTGCGTGCGCATGGGCTGGATGGCTTGCGCGGGATGATCCGCAATCATGTCAGATGGAGCGAGGGGCTGGCGCAGCGGCTGGGTCGTGAGGTCGATTTCGAGATCACCAGCGAGCCGATGCTGTCGCTGTTTTCGTTCCGCCATACGCCGCCGGGCGTTGACGATCTCGACGACCACAATCTGGTGCTGGTCGAGGCGATCAATCGCGACGGACGCATTTATCTGACGCAGACGCGGCTCGACGGGCGCGCCGTAATCCGCTTCCAGGCCGGGCAGTTCGAGGCGACGGAAGCCGATGTCGACACGGCTTTCGAGGTGATCGTCGAGATCGCACGGGCTGCGGGATAGGCGTCAATCGTAGCAAAGACCAGCCGGAACAGGACGTTCCGGCTGGCTTCATTGTTCAGGCAATGTGTCAGGCGCTCTGGATGTAGGGCAGCACCTCGATCGTGCCGCGATAGATCATCTCGCCGGCGACATAGAGGATGATGACCAGGCCGACATAGGCGATCCAGCGGTGCTTCTGCAGCAGGTTGGCGATGAAGCTCGCGGCAACGCCCATCAGCGCGATCGACAGCACCAGGCCGAAGATCAGAACGTTGGGATGGTCGCGCGCGGCACCGGCGACGGCCAGCACATTGTCGAGAGACATCGAGACGTCGGCGATGAGGATCTGCCAGGCGGCCTGGGCAAAGGTCTTGCGCGGCGCGGTACCCGCGACCTTGCCGTCCTTGTCGATATCCTGGTCGGACAAGGCTTCGACGGCCTGGGTTTCCTCGGCATGGCTGTGGCGGAGTTCACGCCACATCTTCCAGCACACCCACAGAAGCAGCACGCCACCGGCGAGCAGCAGGCCGACGATCTGGAGAAGCTGGGTCGTTGCAGCGGCAAAGCCGATACGGAGCACCGTTGCGGCGATGATACCGACCAAGATCGCCTTGGCGCGCTGGTCCTTGGGCAGGCCCGCGGCGGCGAGGCCGATGACGATGGCATTGTCACCGGCCAGAACCAGATCGATCATGATGACCTGGAAGAGGGCGGTCAGGGCCTCGGGGGTAAAGAATTCTGTCATATGGCACCCTTTGCTTTCAGCAAGGGCGGCGTGGCTTGCAGACATGATATGCCGCACCGGGATGGCTCCGGTCGAGCAAGAATCAGGACGTGCTGAGTGGTGAATGCATGTTGAGCCAGGCCGCCGGATTGGAAACTCCAGTCCGACATCGCAGCCATGGTGACTGCCAGAGGGGCCCGGCCTGGGTGGCAGGTTGGTAATCGATCGCTGCACGGATTTCAAGGCCGAAACCGCATTTGTTCCACATCCCGCGGAGGCCGGATATTCGACCAATGCGGCTTCGATGTGACTTTCGAAGTGCCTTTTCACTGCTTTCGTTCTGGCCTATCGTTGCTCAAAACGAAATTCAGGGAACGCTCATCATGTATCTGTCGCCGCGCCAGTCCGAGATCATCCAACTGGCCAAGGACAACGGACGCGTGCTGGTCGACGACCTGGCGAGCCATTTCCAGGTGACGCCGCAGACGATCCGCAAGGATCTCAACGATCTCTGCGACCAGCGGCTGTTGAGCCGCATCCATGGCGGGGCGCTATTCCCCTCTGGCATCGAGAACCTCGAATATGAGGCGCGGCGCAAGATTGCCGCCGACGAGAAGGACGCGATCGGCCAGGCGGCGGCGCGCATCATTCCCGACAACGCCTCTTTGTTCGTCAATATCGGCACCACCACGGAGGCCGTCGGCAAGGCGCTGCTCGACCATAAGGGGCTGATGGTCATCACCAACAACATCAACGTCGCCAACAGGATGCGGGTCTACCCTGACATGGAGGTGGTGATCGCCGGTGGTGTGGTGCGCGGCTCGGACGGTGGCATCGTCGGCGAGGCGGCGGTCGACTTCATCCGCCAGTTCAAGGTCGATTATGCGGTGATCGGCGCCTCGGCGATCGACCATGATGGCGCTTTGCTCGACTTCGACTTCCGCGAAGTCAAGGTGGCGCAGGCAATCATCGCCAACGCACGCCACGTCATCCTTGTCTCCGACCAGACCAAGTTCGAGCGCACCGCACCGGTGCGCATCGCGCATCTGTCGCAAATGGACACCTTCATCACCGACCATTGCGACATTCCCAGCATCCGCAAGATCTGTGCGGAATCGGACGTGCAACTCGTCGAAACGAAAAGACCCGCGCCGTGAGCGCGGGTCCTGAGTGAGCGCGCCTGAGCGTCAGCGTGCCTAGTAAGGCGAATAACACTGCTGGCGCGGCCCGTTATAGGGCTGGAAGGTGTTGTCATAGGCCCGGTAGGACCGGTAGCGGTCATAACACCATTGGACATGCGCATTGCCGTAGCGGCTCGGCTGGACGTAGCGGGGCTGGGGCTGGTTGGCGATGGCGCCGCCGATGATCGCACCCGCTATGAAGGCGCCTGCCGGGAACCAGAAATTGTTGTGGCGACGATAGCCGGGTCGGTAGTCGCGATAACCGCGATGACCATTGAAATACACCACGTCGCCACGTTCGCGATAGAAACCGCTGCGCGGTGCGCGGAAATGGCTGGCGCTGTCGCTGCGCATCACACGGCGCTTTTTCCAGTAGCCGTCATACTGGACCTGTTGGATAGCCGTGTCGGCCTGGGGAGCTTTGGGCACGAAGGCCGGCGCCGCCATCGCCTCGGCCACAGGCAGCACCGCAAATGAAGCCGCGATGGCCGTTGCCATGACGCTTGAGATGAATTTGTTCATGATCGTTTCCTCGTAAAGCGGATGTTCCTTCACGGGCATAACGGCGGGAGACGACAATTGTTCCTGGGGCGGCGAGACGGAATCAGCAGATCCAAGGTTCGAATCCCTGGGCGCTCACCTTTCTGCGTCACAGCATTTTCCGCATCGAACTGCCAATGCCACCTGCGGCCGCAGGCATGTTTCGCCTTGTCGTGGCGCAAGCGTGATCGGTTTCAAGGAAATCCGGTACGCAGTCATGGAACACGAGGCATTCCGGCGAACGATCGATTTTGCTCGCCGATTTTTCGTCATCCGGCGTTCATCGTGAACATGAGAAGTTTGGACAACACGATAGCCAGCGCTACCCGCACTGGCATGGGCATGGCGTCCGAACAGTTCACCGATGCTGACGTCATGTTGCGGGAGTTTGTGTCGGAAGGTGCTTCTGACGTCTTCCACGTTCACTACGATGACTACGCCCGTAACGCGTCAGCACTGCGCGGTCTTTTCGACTTCCTCGGCGCCTCGTTCAACGAGGCTAGCATCCGGGACGTACTCAACAAGAAGCACTCAACATTCGCTGAACCCGTTTCCGCATGAACAAGCCGGAAACGCCGTGCGAGAAAAGTTTCTCCACACTTCTCCCTTTTATCCCTCGTTCCGTTTCCGTTCACGGAAGCCGACAACGCTGAAGACCTTGATCTGTAAGGGTTTGAGCGACCCGAGACATAGGTGACGTTTCGTACCGGACACATGGGTAACACTTTTGGCTTTTGGCCGGAGGTGTTGATGCCGTGGAAGGAGAGTTCGGTGATGGAGGAACGTCTTCGTTTTGTTGCGCGGCTTCTGGATGGCGAGGGCATGAGTGATGTGTGCCGAGAGTTCGGGATTTCCCGCAAGACCGGCTACAAGATCCTCAACCGCTACAAGGACGACGGCCTGGAGGCGCTGACCGACCGGTCACGGCGGCCGGTCCGCTATGCCAACCAACTGCCCTGTCAGATCGAGCAGGCGATTGTGAAGGCCAAGAAGGACAAGCCGCACCGGGGCGCCAGGAAGATCCGTGAGCTTCTGGTGCGCAAGCTGGCCGGCGACGTTCGGCTGCCGTCGACGAGCACGGTCCATGCCGTGCTCGACCGCCACGGCCTTGTCACGCGCGCCCGTCAGAGGCGGCGCTGCAAGGCCGAGGGCACGCCGCTGTCGGCGGCATGCTGCCCCAACGATCTGTGGTGTGTCGATTTCAAGGGCGAGTTCAGGCTCGGCAATCGCCAGTACTGTTACCCTTTGACGGTGACTGACCAGGCCTCGCGCATGATCCTTCTGTGCGAAGCCCTCGAATCAACGCGGGAGGTGCCCGTCGTCGAAGCCTTCGTGAGGTTGTTCAAGCAGCGCGGTCTGCCGGCGGCGATCAGAAGCGACAACGGGCTGCCCTTCGCCTCTCCCAACGGGCTCTACAATCTGTCCAGGCTCTCGGTCTTCTGGCTGCGGCTGGGCATCGACATCGAGCGCATCAAACCCGGCAACCCGCAGCAGAACGGCAGGCATGAGCGTATGCACCGGACCCTCAAGCAGGAGACGACCCGGCCGCCGGGCATGAACATTCTACAGCAGCAGGCCAGGTTCGATGCATTCGTCAGCGAATTCAATGCCGAACGACCGCACCAAGCGATCGGCATGAAGGTGCCGGACGAACTCTATAAGCCCTCTTCAAGAGCCTATGAGGGGCTGCCAGACCTGCATTACCCCTTCCATGACCGCGACATCCTCGTCACCGCCTGTGGCCGCATCTGCATGCACCGCAAGAAGATCAATATCTCGACCGTGCTCGCCGGCCAGAGGCTCGGAATCACTGAAGTCGACGACGCCATTTGGCTCGTCTCCTTCATGCACTATGATCTTGGCTATATCGACCTCGAACAGAGGACCCTGCAGACCATCGACAACCCGTTCGGCACGAGGTTGTCACCCATGTCTTAGGTACAAACTGTTACCTATGTCTTCGGGCTGTACACAGTTTGAAGGTGGTGAGCGCGCAGGGATTCGAACCCTGGACCTACTGATTAAAAGTCAGTTGCTCTACCGGCTGAGCTACGCGCTCCCGGGGGCGTATGGCGACCCCGAAATTGCGGCGGAACATAGGGAGAGTGTCCCGGCGGGTCAACCGGAAAAACATCATTGCAAACAGGCTGTCGAATGGCCACCGGCAATTGGCTCTCGACCCTGCAACTCAACTCGCTCGGCATTTCCTGGCAACCCCTCACGCGCGTAATATTACCTCTTGGTGATATTGCTGGCATCCGGCAGCGCTGCTAGACATCGGGGGCCCAATATCGGGCTTATCGTTTTGGACATTTGATAGATGCGTATTCTTTTGAAACTCGCCGTTGCTTCCGTTTTCGCAACTTCCGTCATTCCCGCCGTCGCACAGGCAGAAGATCTTGTTTTCACGCTCAAGAACGGCACGAAATCGGTGCTGACGAATTTCTACGCCTCGCCGGTTGGCGTTGACCAGTGGGAAGACGACATCTTCGGCCGCGACACGCTGGGCGCAGGCGAAAGCATGCAGATCACCATCGCCGATGGCCGCAGCGTCTGCGAATACGACATGCGCTTCGAATTCGAGGAAGGCTCAGACCTCGACACCACCGAGGACAAGCAGAACCTCTGCGAACTCGGCGAATACACGATCCACGAATAGGGCTGGCTTCGAGCAAGCCCCGGGCTGGTCACGCCGCGAATAGATTCGGCACCTTTTGCGCCGAACCCCGAATAGAGTGGCTATCGGCAATGCACGCCGCAGGAACGCCGAAGAAAACTGCACCGGGCCGGAAGCAACCGGCCCGTCTGCCACAAAATGGTGATTGGTACCTGATTGCCGCTGCCGCTATAGCGGCCCTGCACATTGTGGAGCGGCATTGAATGGCATTGGACGTCGGTTATCTCAGCGCATTGGGGGCGGGCGCCCTGTCGTTCCTGTCGCCTTGCGTGCTGCCGCTGGTGCCGCCTTACCTCTGCTACATGGCGGGCGTTTCGGTCGACGACTTCCGGGCCGAGGGCGGGGCCGCAACCGTTTCCCGCGCCCGCGGCGCGCTTTTGACCGCGTCGGCCTGCTTCGTGCTCGGTTTTTCCACCGTCTTCGTGGCGCTGGGTGCTGGCGCCTCGACGATCGGGCAGCTGTTGCGAACCTGGCAGGAACCGCTGGCGATGGCGGCTGGCGTGCTGATCATCCTGATGGGCCTCAATTTCCTCGGCATCCTGCGCATTCCGCTGTTTTCGCGCGAGGCGCGCTTCCAGTCGCAAGGCAAGCCGGCGAGCAATCTCGCCGCCTATCTGATGGGCCTAGCCTTTGCCTTTGGCTGGACGCCGTGCATCGGACCGGTGCTGGGGCCGATCCTGACGCTGGCCGGCGGCCGCGAGACGGTGGGAGAGGGCGCTGCCCTGCTGGCTGTCTATTCGCTCGGCCTTGGCATTCCGTTCCTGATCGCGGCGCTGTTTTCGGGCGCTTTCATGCGGTTCCTGCAGAAGTTCCGCGTCCATCTCGGCAAGGTCGAAAAGGCCATCGGTGCGCTTCTGGTGGTTGCAGGCGTGCTGTTCCTGACCGGTGGCGTGCAGACCGCATCCTACTGGTTGCTGGAGCGCTTTCCGGTGCTCGGCCAGCTCGGCTAGCTCCAAAAACGTCCAGATAGCCTGTGCATTGGAGGCGATTGCCAGCAATGCTAGAAAGGCGGGCGAATCCCGCCTCTTCTTGCCAATCCGGACGACGCCATGACCTCGAGAACCTGCCTGTCGATCATCCTTGCCGCCGGCGAGGGCACTCGGATGAAGAGCGCGACACCCAAGGTTCTGCACCAGATTGCCAATCTGCCGATGGTGGCGCATGTCGCCAGGGCCGCCGAGGGCGCAGGCGCCGACGCAGTCGCGCTGGTGGTGGGGCATGGCGGCGACGCGGTGAAGAAGGCAGCGGAGGCGTTCGCGCCGAAGGCGGATGCATTCGTCCAGGCTGAGCGGTTGGGTACGGCTCATGCGGTGCTGGCGGCACGGGCGGCGATCGCCAAGGGCCATGACGACATTCTGGTAATGTTCGGCGACACGCCGCTGGTCGAGGCCGATTCGCTTGCCTTGGCGCGTCAGAAGCTTGCCGAGGGGGCTGCCGTGGTCGTCATCGGCTTCCGGCCGCCGAACCCGGCAGGTTATGGCCGCCTTTTGGAGAAGGATGGGCGCCTAGTCGCCATTCGCGAGGACAAGGATTGCACCGACGAAGAACGCAAGATCGCATTCTGCAATGCCGGGCTGATGGCAATTGCGGGCAAGGATGCGCTGAGGCTGCTCGATCAAGTCGGCAATTCAAACGCCAAGGGCGAGTTCTACCTTACCGACATCGTCGAGATCGCCGACAAGGCCAGTCTCATGGTTGTTGCCACCGAGGCGAGCTTCGAAAGCGTGCTTGGCATCAACAACCGGGCGGAACTCGCCGAAGCCGAGGCGATCTGGCAAAAGCGCCGCCGCCGGCAGGCCATGCTCGACGGTGCGACGCTGATTGCGCCCGAAACCGTCTATTTTTCGCATGATACGGAGATCGGCGCCGACGTGCTGGTCGAGCCGAACGTCTGGTTCGGTCCTGATGTGAAGGTTGCCGACGGCGCCGTCATCCATGCGTTCAGCCATCTCGAAGGCGCCGATGTCGGCCCCCGTGCCGAGGTCGGGCCATATGCCCGGCTGCGCCCGGGTGCGGAGCTGCATGAGAAAGCCAAGGTCGGCAATTTCTGCGAGGTCAAGAAGGCGACGGTCGAGAAGGGCGCCAAGATCAACCACCTGACCTATATCGGCGATGCGCGCGTCGGCGTCGGCGCCAACATCGGCGCGGGCACGATCACCTGCAACTATGACGGCTACTCGAAATTCTTCACCGATATCGGCGAGGGCGCATTCATCGGCTCGAACTCGTCGCTGGTTGCGCCGATTGTCATCGGGGCCGGCGCCTATGTCGCCTCGGGCAGCGTCATAACAGAGGAAGTGCCCGGGGATGCACTGGCCTTTGGTCGGGCGCGCCAGAAGACCTTGCCGGGCAAGGGCAAGGAATTGCGCGAACGCTTCGCCTCTGCCGCCGCTGCGAAAAAGGCGGGTGCAAAGTAACGGCATTTCAATCCTGCCGTGCCATGGATGGTCCTTCTTGCCCGGTCGGGCGGCTGATACGTTGCGAAACGGAATGTGACTTCCGCTTGGCTGCTGTGCTGCCTAAAAGGCCGACAGGGTTTTGAGGGATTGGACGGGGCAAAATCATGTGCGGAATCGTTGGTATCGTCGGCCAGACGCCGGTTGCGCCGCTGATCGTGGATGCGCTGAAGCGGCTGGAATACCGCGGTTATGATTCCGCCGGTGTCGCCACGATTGAGAATGGCGAACTGGCGCGCCGCCGCGCCGAGGGCAAGCTTGTCAATCTCGAGCGCCGGCTCAAGGCCGAGCCGCTGGATGGCAATATCGGCATCGGCCATACGCGCTGGGCAACGCACGGCGTGCCGAACGAGACCAATGCGCACCCGCATTTTTCCAACGGCGTGGCGATCGTCCACAATGGCATCATCGAGAATTTTGCCGAGCTGCGTCAGGAACTCATGGCCGATGGCTATGAGTTCACGTCGCAGACCGACACGGAGGTCGTGGCGCATCTGATTGCGCGTGAACTGGCGCGTGGCACCAAGCCTATCGATGCAGCGCATGCGGCGCTGAAGCGCCTCAACGGCGCCTTCGCGCTCGCCATCATGTTCAAGGGCGACGAGGACCTGATCGTCGGCGCCCGCAATGGGCCACCGCTGGCTGTCGGCCATGGCGAGGGCGAGATGTTCTTGGGCTCGGATGCGATTGCGCTTGCGCCCTTCACCAACTCGGTCACTTACCTTGAAGACGGCGACTGGGCGGTGGTGCGCCGCAACGAATTCCAGATCTACACGATGGATCGTGTGCCGGTGGAGCGCCAGCGGCGCCAGTCGGTCGGCACAAGCTATCTCGTCGACAAGGGCAATCACCGCCATTTCATGGAAAAGGAAATCCATGAGCAGCCGGAGGTGATCTCGCACACGCTGGCGCACTATCTCGACTTCACGCAAGGGACGTCTAAGCCGCTCGACTTGCCGTTCAACTTCGCCGACATCGACCGCCTCGCGGTTTCGGCCTGCGGTACGGCCTATCTTGCCGGGCTCGTCGGCAAATACTGGTTCGAGCGCCACGCACGGCTGCCGGTCGACATCGATGTCGCCTCGGAGTTCCGCTACCGCGAGATGCCGATCTCTAGGAAGAGTGCTGCGTTCTTCGTCTCGCAGTCGGGTGAAACCGCCGACACGCTGGCGTCGCTGCGCTACTGCCGTAAGGAAGGCGTGCCGATCGGCGCGATCGTCAATGTACGCGAATCGACGATGGCGCGCGAATCCGACGTCGTGATGCCGACGCTTGCCGGCCCCGAGATCGGTGTTGCCTCGACCAAGGCCTTCACCTGCCAACTTTCGGTGCTGGCGGCGTTGACCATACGGGCCGCCTCGCAACGCGGGACGATTACGGCGGAAGAAGAAAAGGCGCTGGTGCGCAGCCTGTCGGAGACGCCGCGCTATGCTGCCCAGGTGCTCAAGCTCGACAAGCAGATAGAGAAGGTTTCGCGTGAGCTGGCTTCCTACAAGCACGTGCTCTATCTCGGCCGCGACACCAATTTCCCGCTCGCCATGGAAGGCGCGCTCAAGCTCAAGGAAATCTCCTACATTCATGCCGAGGGTTATGCCGCCGGCGAGCTCAAGCACGGCCCGATCGCACTGATCGATGAGAACATGCCTGTCATCGTCATCGCTCCACATGACCGCATCTTTGAAAAGACCGTGTCGAACATGCAGGAAGTGGCGGCCCGCGGCGGCAAGATCATCCTGATCACCGACCAGAAGGGTGCCGCGCAGGCGACGGTGAAGACACTCGAGACCATCGTGTTGCCCGACGTGCCGGAGTTCATCGCGCCGATCATCTATGCCTTGCCGATCCAGATGCTGGCCTATTTCACGGCCGTGTTCATGGGCACCGACGTCGACCAGCCGCGCAACCTGGCAAAGTCGGTGACAGTGGAGTAGGGCCGACACCCCTACCAAGATCTGTGTTCCAAAGCGTCGCGCGCTTGACTAATGTTGCGCTGCAAACGGTGCGGCGGTGAACGATGTCGGATGGCCACAAGACTTCTGGGATGACGCGGCTGAGGAACTATTTCCTCACCGGTTTCATCGTCTGCGCGCCGCTGGTGCTGACCATCTATATCGTCTGGTCGTTCATCGGCTGGGCCGACTCCTGGGTAAAGCCGTATATTCCGGCGAGCTACAATCCCGATACCTATCTGTCGATTCGGGTGCCGGGTTTCGGCCTGATCGTCGCCCTGGTGATGATCACGCTGATCGGTTTCCTGACGGCCAACTTCATCGGACGCGCCATCGTCGGATTCGGCGAGCGGCTCCTGAACAGGACCCCGCTGGTGCGCGGCCTGTACAAGACGCTGAAGCAGCTGTTCGAGACCGCGCTGTCGAATAAGAGCGACATGTTCCGGACCGTCGGCATGGTCGAATATCCGCGCAAGGGTGTCTGGTCGATCGTTTTTGTCGGCAATGAAAAGCGGACGGAGATCAATGACAAGCTCGACAAGGAAGGCGACCCGCTGATTGCGGTGTTCATGCCGTGCACGCCCAATCCGACCACGGGATTCCTGATGTATGTGCATCGCTCCGAGGTCGTGCTGCTCGACATGAGCATCGAGGACGGCGCCAAGCTGATCGTCTCGGCTGGCCTTGTGGTGCCAGAACCGGCGCCGGGCGCAGCAGCCAAGAGCAAGGCGATCGAAGGGCCCATCGGCAACCCTCCTGCCGGCGCGCTGCCTCAGCCGGCCCTCAGCAAGCGCACGGCCTCGTCCCTGCCGAACACGTAAAGCAGCAGGCGCAACGCTTCCCCGCGTGGCGACACGAGCTCTGGATCACGAGCAAGGATCAGGCGCGCGTCGTCGCGGGCGATTTCCAGGAGGTCGGCGTGCGCTTCGATGCGCGCGATCTGGAAGCCCGGCGTGCCGGACTGGCGCGTGCCCAGCAACTCGCCTTCGCCGCGCAGTTTGAGGTCTTCCTCTGCGATGAGGAAGCCGTCCTCGGTTTCACGCATGACCGACAGCCGGCGCTTGGCGGTTTCGCCAAGCGGATCCTTGTAGAGCAGCACGCAGGAAGATGGTTTCAAACCGCGGCCGACGCGACCGCGCAGCTGGTGCAACTGGGCGAGGCCGAAGCGCTCGGCGTGCTCGATGACGATGATGGTGGCGTCGGGCACGTCGACGCCGACTTCGATGACGGTGGTGGCGATCAGCACACGCGTTTCGCCCTCCTTGAAGGCGCGCATGGCCTCGTCCTTCTCCGCGCCCTTCATCCGGCCATGAACGAGGCCGATACGTTGGCCGAAGACCGGCTGCAGCGAGGCGAAACGATCCTCGGCAGACATCAGCTTGATCTCTTCGGATTCCTCGACCAGCGGGCAGATCCAATAGACCTTCTGGCCTTCGGCGACGGCGTCGCGCATGCGGCCGACGAGTTCCTCCAAGCGCTCGAGCGGCATGGTGACAGTGCGGATCGGCTGTCGGCCGGCCGGCTTTTCGGTCAGGCGCGACACATCCATGTCGCCGAAGGCGGTGAGCACCAGCGTGCGTGGGATCGGCGTCGCGGTCATGACCAGCATGTCGGGCGCCTGGCCCTTGGCGTTCATGGCAAGGCGCTGGTGCACGCCGAAGCGGTGCTGCTCATCGATGACGGCCAGCGCCATGTCGCGGAAGGTGACTGTATCCTGGAACAAGGCGTGGGTGCCGATTACGATGTCGATCTCGCCGCTTTCGAGCCCCGCCAGCGTCTGGGCGCGGTCGCGGCCCTTTTCGCGGCCGGTCAGGATCGCCACGCGCATGCCGACTCGTTCGGCCAAGGGCGCGATTGTCGCCAGATGCTGGCGGGCAAGGATTTCCGTCGGCGCCATCAGTGCCGCCTGGCCTCCCGCCTCGACGGCTCGAGCCATGGCCAGAAGTGCGACCACCGTCTTGCCCGAGCCGACGTCGCCCTGAAGCAGGCGCAGCATGCGTTCGGGTTTGGCGAGGTCGGCATCGATCTCTTCCAGGGCGGCCTGCTGCGAGCCGGTCAGTTGATAAGGCAGTGCCGCGCGGAGTGCGTTGACGAGGCGGCCGTCGCCAGTCAGTGGCCGACCATGCAGCTTGCGCACGCGGGCGCGGACGAGGGCGAGCGACACCTGGCCGGCAAGCAACTCGTCATAGGCGAGGCGGCGCCAGGCGGCATTTTCGGGCGAGGCGTCGATCGGATCAGCAGGATTGTGGACGCGTTGCAGCGACGCCGCGAAAGCGGGAAAACTCTGCCGGCGTATGACATCGCCGTCGAGCCACTCAGGCATCTCAGGCACCCGTTCGAGCGACTGGCCGATGGCGCGGCGCAGCACCTTGGCCGACAGGCCCGCCGTCAGCGGATAGACAGGTTCGACCAGCGGCAGCTTGTCGGCCTCGCTGGCAAGCGCGATGTGGTCAGGATGAACCATCGAGGGGCGGCCGTTGAACCACTCCATGCGGCCCGAGACGATGACTTTCTCGCCCTCGGGCATCGCCTTTTCGAGATAGGCGGCATGCGCATGGAAGAAGGTCAGCGTGATCTCACCTGTGTCGTCATGCGCAAAGACGCGGTAGGGCGCCGAGCGGTTGCCGCGCGGCGCCGGCTGGTGGCGGTCGATGCGGACCTCCAGCGTGACGATGGCACCTTCCGCGGCGAGCGCGATACCAGGTCGGTTGCGGCGGTCGATGACGCTGTTGGGCAATATGAAAGCGAGGTCGCCGACGCGGGCGGACCGGTCGCCGAGATCGGCAGGCACGACCTTTTCGATCAGCACGGCAACCTTAGGTCCGATGCCGGTGAGCGAAGTGATGGGGGAGAACAGGGGATCGAGAAGGGATGGACGCATCGTGTCAGCTTATGCGCTGCTGCAGCCCGGGCAAAGGCTGACATGGCCGGCTATCCACGCTATATGCGCCTCGACATCAGAGGATTGCTGACATGACCGGATCGACACGCTCGAGCGAAGGGCTTGATATGCGCAGGCGCAAGCTTTTGTTCCGCTCCTGGCATCGCGGTATGCGCGAGATGGACCTGATCCTCGGCAGTTTCGCCGACGCCAATATCGACAGGCTGAGCGATGCGGAGCTCGACCTCTACGAGGTGCTGCTCGACATCACCGACAAGGAGCTGCTGTCCTGGATCATCGGCGAGCACCCGGTGCCTGAAGCTGTCGACCATGACGTCTATCGCCAGATCGTGGCGTCGCGCGGCGCGTTCACAGCCTGAGTGAAATCATGAGCCTGACCAAAGCAATCGGCCTGCCCAAGGGTCGCGCCGGACAGTTCATCGTCGACGGCGTCGCCGACGGCTATGAGGCCTTCGCGCTCGCCATCGCCGCCGCCGAGACGGCGCCTGACAAGCCGCTGCTGTTTGTCGCGCGCGACGGACAGCGGCTGCCGCAGATCGTCGAAGCGCTGGCTTTCGTCGCGCCCGACCTGCCGGTGCTCGAACTGCCGGCCTGGGACTGCCTGCCCTACGACCGCGTGTCGCCGGGGTCGGATACGGCAGCGCGCCGGCTCGATGCGCTGGCGGCGATAATCGCATTGAGGAAAGAGCCGCATCGGGCGATCGTGCTGACGACGGCCAATGCGCTTCTGCAGCGCATGCCGCCGTCGGCTGCGCTCGAAGCGCAGGAATTCCGCGCCAAGCCGGGCAACCAGGTCGAGATGAACCAACTGGTGGCGCGGCTCGAACGGGCTGGCTTCGAGCGCGTGCCGACGGTGCGCGGCGTCGGTGAATTCGCCGTGCGTGGCGGCATCCTCGACCTATATGCGCCGGGTGCTGCGGATGCGCTGCGCCTCGACTTCTTCGGTGACACGCTGGAGACGATCCGTGCCTTCGACGTCGCCAGCCAGCGCACGACGGGCAGCCGCAATCAGGTGGTACTCCAGGCGATGAGCGAGGTGGCGCTGACGCCGGAGACGATCAGCAAGTTCCGCCGCAGTTACATCGAAGCCTTTGGCGCGCCGTCGCGCGACGATGCTCTGTACGCCGCGGTCAGCGAAGGCAGGCGCTTTGCCGGCATGGAGCACTGGCTGCCGTTCTATTATTCGCATCTCGAAACGATCTTTGACTACCTGCCCGACGCGCCTGTGGTGTTCGACCATCTGGCGCGCGAGGCTTTGGGCGAGCGCCATGCGCTGATCCTTGATCACTACGAGGCCCGCCGCAAGCAGGGCGAGGGCAAGGGGCTCAAAGATGCCGTGCCCTACAAGCCTGTGGCGCCAGATCAGATGTATCTGTCGCCCGAAGAGGTGTTCACCGCGCTCGCCGACCAGGTCAATGCTGAGCTTACGCCGTTCGACACGCCGTTTTCGAGCGGACGCAAGGTGCTGCATGCCGGTTCGCATGCCGGCCGCAGCTTTGCCGAGGAGCGCGCCGACCCGAACGCCAACGTCTTCGACGTGGTGGCCCGGCACATCGCCGACCAGCGGGCGGCCAAGCGCCGCGTCGTTGTCGCCGGCTGGACCGAAGGCTCGCTCGACCGGCTGACGCAGATCCTCGACGAGCACGAGCTCGGCAACCTCAAGCGTGTGGCGAACATGGCCGAGGTCGAGGCGCTGAAGCCGGGCGAAGCGGGCCTCGCGGTGCTGCCGATCGAGGCCGGCTTCGAGTCAGGTGACCTCGTCGTCGTTGCCGAGCAAGACATTCTCGGCGACCGGCTGATCCGGCGCTCGAAGAAGCGCAAGCGCGCTGCCGACTTCATCGCCGAGGCAGCGTCGCTGTCGTCGGGCGACATCGTCGTCCACGCCGACCACGGCATCGGCCGCTTTGTCGGCCTCAAGACAATCGAGGCGGCCGGTGCGCCGCATGACTGCCTCGAAATCCACTACGCCTCGGACGGCCGGCTGTTCCTGCCGGTCGAAAACATCGAGCTTCTGTCGCGCTATGGCTCGGACTCAGCCGAGGCCCAGCTCGACAAGCTCGGCGGCGGCGCCTGGCAGTCGCGCAAGGCCAAGCTCAAGCGGCGCCTGCTGGAGATGGCCGGGCAACTTATCAAGCTTGCCGCCGAACGGCATATGCGCGAAGCACCCGCGATGAACCCGCCTGATGGCGTCTATGGCGAATTCGCGGCGCGGTTCCCCTATGAGGAGACCGACGACCAGCAGAGCGCCATCGATTCAGTGATGGAGGACCTGGGTGCCGGCAAGCCGATGGACCGCCTGATCTGCGGCGACGTCGGCTTTGGAAAAACCGAGGTTGCCCTCCGCGCGGCCTTTATTGCCGCCATGGAAGGTTTCCAGGTGGCGGTCGTGGTGCCGACGACCTTGTTGTCGCGCCAACATTTCAAGACCTTCTCGCAGCGTTTCGCCGGCCTGCCGGTCAAGGTGCGGCAGGCCTCCAGGCTCGTCGGCAGCAAGGAACTTGCCGAGACCAAGCAAGGCATATCAGACGGTACTGTCGACATCGTCGTCGGCACACATGCACTGCTCGGCTCGTCGATACAGTTCAAGAACCTCGGCCTGCTGATCATCGACGAGGAGCAGCATTTCGGCGTCAAGCACAAGGAGCGGCTCAAGGAGCTGAAGAGCGACGTGCACGTGCTGACGCTGTCGGCGACGCCGATCCCGCGCACGCTGCAGCTGGCGCTGACCGGTGTGCGCGAGTTGTCGCTGATCGCCACGCCGCCGGTCGACCGCATGGCGGTGCGCAGCTTCATCTCGCCCTTCGACCCATTGGTCATCCGCGAGACGCTGCTGCGCGAGCGCTATCGCGGCGGCCACAGCTTCTATGTCGTGCCGCGCATCGCCGATCTCGCCGAAATTCATCAGTTCCTGCAGGAATCGGTGCCTGAATTGAAGGTGGCGGTGGCGCATGGCCAGATGCCGCCAGGCGAGCTCGACGACATCATGAACGCCTTCTATGACGGCCAGTACGACGTGCTGCTGTCGACGACCATCGTCGAATCGGGCCTAGACATTCCGACCGCAAACACGCTGATCGTGCACCGCGCCGACATGTTCGGCTTGGCGCAGCTCTATCAGCTGCGTGGGCGCGTCGGGCGCTCTAAGGTGCGCGCCTATGCGTTGTTCACGCTGCCCGCCAACCGGACGCTGACTGCCACCGCCGACCGCAGGCTCAAGGTGCTGCAGTCGCTCGATACTCTGGGCGCCGGCTTCCAGCTCGCCAGCCACGACCTCGACATCCGTGGCGCCGGCAACCTCCTCGGCGAGGAGCAGTCGGGCCACATCAAGGAAGTCGGCTTCGAGCTCTACCAGCAGATGCTGGAAGAGGCAGTGGCCGAGCTGCGCGGCAGCGGTGAGGCGATCGACACCGGCTGGTCGCCGCTGATCGCTGTCGGCACGGCTGTCATGATCCCGGAAGGCTATGTGCCCGACCTGCAGCTCAGACTGGCGCTCTACCGTCGACTTGGCGATCTCGAAAACACCGAGGAGATCGACGGTTTTGGCGCCGAGCTCATCGACCGCTTCGGGCCGTTGCCGGAGGAGGTCAAGCACCTGCTCAAGATCGTCTTCATCAAGGCTTTGTGCCGCAAGGCCAATGTTGAAAAGCTGGATGCCGGGCCGAAGGGCGTGGTGGTGCAGTTCCGCAAGAAGGAGTTTGCCAATCCGGCGGGTCTGGTGCGCTACATCGCCGAGCAGGGTTCGCTGGCCAAGATCAGGCCGGATCACTCGGTGGTGTTCGCCCGCGACTGGCCGAACCCTGAAAAGCGCCTGGCCGGCTCGGCCGTCATCATGACGCAACTGGCGAAGTTGGCCGAACAGGCGGCTTGAGATGCCGTGCGCATGGGATAGGGACCGGCATCGCCAGGGGCGCGATGCCGGAGCAGCCGCTGGATTGGATCAGGTGTCCGTAAGGCGCAACGTCATGTTCCAGCGGTCCAACCCTGGCGCGAAACCATCGGGCGTGACTCTCGAGGCGGTGAAGCCGAACTTCTCATAGAAGCCATGGGTGTGTTGGCTGGTTTCCAGGATCAGTTCTGCGATGCCAGGGATAGCGCGTGCCTGCGCCAATCTGGCCTGCGTCAATCTGGTCCCCAGACCCTGTCCGTGAAACACCCTGTCGACCATTCCCCATGCCAAGCTGGCGCGCTTGCGTTCTGGCTCGACTGCCAGCCCGCCACAGGCGATGACCGACCCATTGCGTGTGAGCACCAGATAGGGCCAACCTTCGGTATCGATGCTTTCCAGAAATTGGCAAAAGTCCGCGCGCTCTTCCGGAGCAAAGAAGGTCGGCACGTTGCTGTCGAATATCGCCAGACAGGCGGCAAAGTCTTCGGCCACGTAGGGCCGGGACGCTATGTCTTTCATTGCGGAAATTGCCTCGAACGATCGCGGTTACTTGCGTAGCCCAAATTGCTGTTTCTGGCCAAGAGTGGCCTGAGCAGGCGAGGGGTGTCACGCTCACGCGTCGTCGCGAATTCACACAAGGCCCTTGGCCGCTCCATGCCGTGGCGTCCATGAAGCCATTAATCCCCGATGTCGGCCCCAATGGGCACTGACGCTCCATCGCCGGCACTGCTTATCGCCAACACCAAAAAAGCCCCGATCGCCGAAGCGAAGGGGGCTTTGGATACATTGTATCACACCGACCGGCGCAGCGGCCGGGCGGGCTTAGTTGAGCGTCGGCTCGCCGGCAGCCTTTTCGGCTGCCACTTGCCGAATGGCATCGGCAAGGGTGGCCGAGTCCTGGGCGCCCATGACCGCGTATTTGCCGTCGAGCAGGAAGCAGGGCACGCCTGTGATCCCCATGCGCGAGGCGGTGACGATCTCGTTGGTGACGTCGTCGCGGTCGGCGTCGGTGGCGAGCAGCGATTCGACGACCGCCGTATCCATGCCGGCTTCGCGCGCTGCTTCGACCAGCACGGCGTGGTCACCGATGTTCTTGCCCTGCTCGAAATAGAGGCTGAACAGCAAACGCGCGAGCTTGTCCTGCACGCCGTCTCCCGAAGCCGCTGCCCAGCGGATGAGGCGGTGGGCATCGAGCGTGTTCGGCGCAACCGTGATGGCGTCGAAGTCGAACGAGATGCCTTCGACAGCACCCAGCGAGACCAGATTGGCGTGGACCTGTTTCAGCCGGTTCTCGTCCGAGAATTTCGCCAGCATGTAGGCCTTGCGTTCCTTGCCCTCGGGCGGGATCGTCGGGTCGAGCTGGAACGGGCGCCAATGCACCTCGGCCTTGATGTCGGGCAGGCTGGCAAGGGCGTTTTCGAGGCGCTTCATGCCAAGAAAACACCACGGGCAGACAACATCCGAGACGACGTCGATGGTGATCCGGTTCTGTTCAGACATGGAAAAGTCCTTAGCTCAAGCAGTTCGATTAACCGCCCTGACTCCACCAGACCGGCAACTGATAGCCAAATATGGGTGTTTTTTCCGGATGTTTTAGTCTCTTCGCAAATGCGATCCACTGCTCGGAGTTGTGTTGGAACGGCACCATATAGTTGCCGGAGATCAAGAGACGGTCGAGGGCACGCACCGCAGCCACGAAATCTTCCTTCTCGCGCGCCTTGAGCATGGCGTCGATCATTGCGTCGACGGCGGGGCTGGAAACGCCGGCAAGATTGAATGAGCCAGGCTTCTGGGCCGACGACGAGCCCCAGCGCCCGATCTGTTCGATGCCCGGCGACAGGGTCCCGGTGAAGCCTGTGACGCCGATCAGCGCGTCGAATTCGAAAGCCTGCTTGCGTGACTGAATCTGGTCGGCTTCGAGCGCGCGGATGGTGACCGCGATACCGAGCTTTTCCAGCGTGCGCTGGTAAAGCGCGGCAAGCCGCTGCTCGGCCTCGGACGAAGTCAGGATCTCGAAGGCGAAGGGCGCGCCTTGTGCATCGAGCATCTTGCCGCCCTGCAAGGTGTAGCCGGCGGCCTTGAACAGCTCGAATGCCTGTTTCATCACCTTGCGGTCCTGACCGGAGCCGTCGGTGACAGGTGGGCGCCATGTGCCGTCCATGATGTCGGGGCGCACCGCATCGGGGAAGGGCGCCAGCAGCGCCTTTTCCTTGTCGTTGGCCGGCACGCCAAAGGCGGAAAGCTCCGAACCCTGCCAATAGCTGACGGTGCGCTCATACTTGCCGGCGAACAGGTTTCGGTTGGCCCATTCGAAGTCGTAAAGCATGCCGAGCGCCTGGCGAACCTCAGGGTTGGCGAATTTCGCCAGCCGGGTGTTGAACATGAAGCCGGTGACGACAGGCGGAAGGCCGCTCTTGAAGGTCTCGGCGACGATGTCGCCGTTCTTGAAGGCAGGGAAATCGAAGCCACGTGCGCGCTTGACCGGATCGGCCTCGGTGAAGGTGTCGCAGATGCCCTTCTTGAACGCCTCGAACTGGGCAGCGGCGTTGAGGAAATACTCGATGGTGATCTGGTCGTAATTGTCGAAGCCGCGCTTGGACGGGATGTCGCGTGCCCAATATTCGGGATTGCGCTTGAAGACGATGCGCTCGCCGGGCTTCACTTCGGCAACCGTATAAGGGCCGCTGCCGACGAGCGGTTTCAGTGTGGTCTGGTCGAACGTGTCCTTGGAGAAGGCGTGTTTGGGCACGATCGGCGTCAGCGCGATGATCAGTGGGAATTCGCGGTCGGCCTTGTCATTGAAGTTGAAGCGGACGCTGTTGTCCCCGGTCTTTTCGATCTTCTCGATCTTGGCCATGCGGTCGCTGTAGGGCGGGCGTCCCTTTTCGGTGAAGACCTCATAGGTGAAGATGACATCGTCGGGCGTGATCTGCTGGCCGTCCGACCACTTGGCGTTGGGGTCGAGGTGGAACTCGATCCATTTGCGCTCGGGGTCGATGTCGACCGACTTGGCAGTCAGGCCATAGATGCTGAAGGCCTCGTCGGCACTGCGCTGCATCAGCGATTCGAAGACGAGATTGCCGTAGATCGTATCTATCATGCCGCGCGCGGTGGTGCGCAGGCTCTTGATGATGAACGGGTTGAGATTGTCGAAGCTGCCGATGACGCAGTAGGTGATCTTGCCGCCCTTGGGGGCGTCGGGATTGGCGTAGGGAAAGTTCTTGAAATCGGCGGGCAGGGCAGGGGTGCCATGCATGGAAAGGCCATGAACGGGCTCGGCCAGAGCGGCGCGCGGCGCCAGAGTTGTGATGGCGGCGGTGGCAACCAGCAGCGAAAGAGTGCGTCTCACGACGATTCTCCACGAATTCGGGGAAGCTTTGCTGATTCGAAGCGTAGCGCAGGCGTATGTGGCCCGTCCATTGCTGGCGCAAGGCACAAGAAATGCATGGAAACAGGCTGGATTCGCGGCTCGCGGCAGTGTAACACGCGCGGCGAAGTCATGCTGTTGCCTCATTTGCCCAACAGGTAGCGTCGACACACGGCTAGGGCCGGTTCCGGGATTGTTTGAGAGGAATTCATGAAGATGACGAGCCAGAAATTCGACGGTCTCCGCCTGTCGGCCTTGGCGGCTGGCGTTGCCGGTCTGCTGGCGTCGGGCCTCGCGCCGGCCGCTGCGCAGCAGCAGCAGGTGCCGCAGGGCTGGTTCAAGGCCTGTTCCAAGCAGGCTGACGTCGATATCTGCAACGTGCAGAACATCCTGACCGCGAGCAACGGCCAGCTGGTCACCGGCATCTCGATGATCGAGCTCAAGGGCAAGGTCAACCGCAAGGTGTTCCAGGTCACCGTGCCGAGCGGCCGCCTCATCCCTCCGGGAATCGGCCTGCAGGTCGATGGCGCCAAGGCCCAGAAGCTGGAATACGTGATCTGCTTCCCGGACCGCTGCGTGGCCGAGATCGCCCTGACCGACGCGCTCGTCGGCTCGTTCAAGAAGGGCACCGACCTGACCCTGACCTCGATCAACTTCCAGAACCAGCCGAACCCGATCAAGGTTTCGCTGTCGGGATTCACCGGCGCCTTCGATGGCGAGCCGCTGAAGCAGTCGGACCTGGAAGACCGCCAGAAGAAGCTCCAGGAGTTCGTGTCGAAGAACAACGAGGACTTCGCCAAGAAGCTCAAGGAAGAACAGGACAAGGCCAAGACGGCCAACTGATCGACCTGACCGTACTGAACTAAAAAAAGCGGGGTTTAGGCCCCGCTTTTTTGTTGCATATCAACTGGTTGCGTCTAGTGGCTGCTACGCGCCTTGGGGGCGTAGTGACCGTCCGCTGTCTTGTCGAAAAACTCACCGACCTGCGGATGCCGCACCGGCTCGCCGGAGCTGTCCTCGAGCAGGTTTTGCTCGGAGACATAGGCGACGTATTCGGTCTCCGCATTCTCTGCGAGGAGGTGATAGAAGGGCTGGTCACGCCGCGGGCGCACGGCGGCGGGGATCGCGTCGTACCACTCCTCGGTGTTGGCGAATTCGGGGTCGACATCGAAGATCACGCCCCGGAACGGGAAGACCCGGTGGCGCACCACCTGTCCGATCGAGAATTTTGCCGTCTTCATGGATCACCTGCACCGCGTGAGAGTTGCCAATTCACACGCGCTTTCAATCGCTTAGGACACGTTCGAGGTCGATAAGACCTACTGGCCCTGCCAATCGCGCCCTTCCAAGTTCCTATTTGGCGCAGCAAGGCAGCCATTTCAATGGCATAGCGGCTTGACGGCCGGTCCGGCGGCACGATACCGGCTGGTAGCAATGCTCCATCGCGCATCCGTTGCCGTTTGGCGGCGAACGCGCCTTTTCCAGCACGAGAAGCGGGAAAGCGCCGATGTCTGAGGTGATCGGTCTGGTCTTGCCCTTTTTCGGGCTGATCTTCATGGGTTTCGTCGTTGCCCGGATCACCCGGCAGCCGCTGGAAGCGCTCGGCTGGATGACGACCTTCATCGTTTATGTCGCCCTGCCGGCGCTGTTTTTCCAGCTGCTGGCCAAGACGCCGTTCGAGCGGCTGACCGAATGGGGCTACATATCAGGCGCGGTGTTCTCGACCTTCGTCATCTTCATGCTGATGTTTACGGCCTCCTGCATCCGAGGGCGCGGCGAGATCGCCGAATCGACGATCAAGGGGCTGGCGTCGGCCTATGGCAATATCGGCTACATGGGCCCAGGTCTGGCGCTGCTGGCCTTCGGCGAGGAGGCGGCGGTTCCAGTCGCACTGATCTTCTGTTTCGAAAACATCATGCATTTCACCGTAGCACCAATGATGATGGCGCTGGCCGGCGACGAGCCGCGCTCGCCGATGAGCGTTGCTCTGGACGTGGTCAAGAAGATCGCCTTTCATCCGTTCATCGTTGCAACGGCGATCGGCGTGCTCGCGGCCTATGTCGAATTCCGGCCGCCCCTGCCTGTCGAACGCTTCCTTGAATATCTGTCGCGGGCGGCAGCACCCTGCGCATTGTTTGCCATGGGCGTGACGCTGGCCTTGCGGCCGTTGAAGCGGGTGCCGCATGAGATGGTGCCGATCGCGCTGCTCAAGCTGATCCTGCATCCGCTGCTGTGCTACGTCGTGCTGAGCTGGGTTGGCAATTTCGAGCCGGTCTGGCTGTTCTCGGCCATGCTCATGGCGGCATTGCCGACGGCGACCAATGTCTTCGTCATCGCCCAGCAATATGGCGTCTGGGTTGAGCGGGCTTCGGCCAGCGTGCTGGTCACCACCTGTCTGTCTGTCTTGACGGTGACCGGGCTGCTTTACGCGATCCAGCACGGCATTTTGCCGCCGGATCTCTTTCCTTAAGCTCAGTCGGTGGCGGCATCGCCGCCGCGGCGCGGCGAACGAAGCCCGGCGACGGCCGAGGAAAAGCCGCTACCCGGGCGCAGGCCTTCGCGCATGAAGAAGGCACGGAGTGGCGAGAAGACGCCGAGAACGTTGAGGCCGGCGCTGCGCGCCAGCTGCGCCGGCAGCATGTCGGACAACAGCGACCTGTTGAGCAGGTTCACCGCGCTGGTGCGGGCAACAATGTCGGGACGCCGTGCGGCATCATAGGCTGCCAGCGCTTCTGGAGCCCCGGAATCGTCGCGATGTTTGGCTGCCGTTTCAACGAGTTGGTCGATATCCCTGATGCCGAGATTGAGCCCTTGCGCGCCGATCGGCGGAAACACATGCGCTGCTTCGCCGACCAGGGCGATGCGGTTCTGGGCGAAGCGCCGCGGCAAGGATGTCGACAAAGGGTATATCTGGCGTCCGCCCTCGATCGTGACGCGGCCGAGCATCGACTGCATCTGCTGCTCGACACGTTGCGACAGCGCATCGTCGCCGACGCTGGCGAATTCCTTGGCGGTTTCGGGTCTGAGCACCCAGACGAGGCTTGAGCGGCGGCCGGGTAGCGGCACTTGGGTGAATGGCCCGGTTTCGGTGTGGAATTCGGTCGAGGTGAAGGCGTGGTCACGACTGTGGACGAAATTCAGCACCAGAGCGGCCTGTGGCAGCGACTGCGCTGAGGCCGAAATGCCGGCGGCCTGGCGGGCCGGTGAATTCCTGCCATCGGCGGCAACCGCCAATGGCGCTTCAACCAACGTGCCGTCCGATAGTGTGGCAATCACCTTGCCGGGCTCAAGGGTCCAGTTGTCGACCATGGCGCGGCGCCACTCGATTCCCGAATGGGCTTCGACCGCCTTTTCCAGGACTGCATTGAAGACGCGGTTCTGGAAGTTCAGCCCAAAATGCTCTTCGCCGATCTCGCCGGCGCGGAAGGTGACCATCGGACTGCGGATCAGCCGCGACGTGCCGTCGATGATGCGCATCACCTTGAGGGGAGCAGCATCTGGCTCGAGCGAATCGAGCATGCCGAGCGTGGCCAGGAACTTCAGCGCCGGGACCATCAGAGCTGTGGTGCGGCCATCGTCGGTCCGGGCCGGCGGTCCGGCAAGCACGACGCTGAAGCCGGCCTTGGCAAAGGCGAGGGCTGATATCAACCCCACGGGCCCGGTGCCTGCCACCAGAATTCTCGTGTCGACGCTCATCGGCAGCCCATGCTGTTCCAGTGCTGTCTCAGCACCTTGGTTTTCCCGGTATATTGCAGGCCTAAGCCATTGATCAACGCGGCGATTCATCCCATTCGGTCGCAACAGTCGATCCCGGCGCAATTTCAGCCAGCCTGATAACTTGCCGGCTCATCACGCCGAAGTGGATGAAGCAGTGTTGGCGCCGTGACAAGGCATTTTCGGTTTGGCTTTCGTCTTGTCTGGAAAGCGACGCTGCTATTAAGTGCCGGAATGGCAAGGGAGACTACCGGTGGCAAACAGGAGGCACGATGACTAGAGAATTCGTGCAATCATGCCGCAACAGATTTGCTCCATATGCTCGGTCATGTTCATCCACTCGGCTCAATTCTGCACAATGATTGGCGGGAAACGTGAAGCCTAAGAAAGTCACATGGCCGCAGGCGCGGGCCTTTTCGGTCCATCTTCTCACCGCATCGGGTTCGTTCCTTGCCTTCCTGTCGCTGGTTGCGGCGAGTGAGGAGCGCTGGACGGCGATGTTCTGGTGGCTGGGGCTCGCTCTTTTCGTCGACGGTATCGACGGGCCGATCGCGCGCAAGCTCGAGGTCAAGGAGATCCTGCCGACATGGTCGGGCGAACTGCTCGACAACATCATTGATTACGTCACCTACGTCCTGATCCCTGCCTTCGCGCTCTACCAGAGCGGCTTCATGGGAGAGGGGCTGTCGTTTCTGTCGGGCGCGATCATCGTGGTGTCGAGCGCGATCTATTATGCCGACACCGGGATGAAGACGAAGGAGAACTTCTTCAAGGGCTTCCCGGTGGTGTGGAACATGGTGGTGTTCACGCTGTTCGTCATCGAGCCGGGGCAATGGGTGTCGTTCGCAGTGGTGGTCATCGCCGGCATACTGACCTTCGTTCCGATGAACTTCCTGCATCCGGTGCGGGTCGTCAGGCTTCGCAACATCAACCTGCCGATGACGCTGATCTGGTGCGCGTTTGGCGGTGTCGCGCTGTGGCAGGCCATGGATGCCAGCGAATGGGTCAAGATCGGCATCGCCATCAGCGGCATCTACCTGTTCTTCATCGGTGGCGTTATGCAATTTTTCCCCAAACTCGGCGGCGAGCCGGCAATCGAGACAGAGAAAGACTGACGACGTGCCCAAAGCCATACGCGTTCACGCCCACGGCGGCCCCGAAGCGCTTGTCTATGAAGAGGTAGAGGTCGCCCGACCGGGGCCCGGCCAAGCGCTCATCCGCCATACCGCGATCGGCCTGAACTTCATCGACGTCTATTTCCGCACGGGGCTTTATCCTGCGCCCGCTGGCATGCCGGTGACGCCTGGCGGCGAAGCGGCCGGCGTGGTGCTCGAACTCGGCGAGGGCGTGAACTGGCTTTCTGTCGGCGACCGCGTCGCCTATTCCATTCCGACGGGCGCCTATTGCGAGCAGCGCGTGATTGCCGCCGACAAGCTGGTCAAGCTGCCCGACGGCATCAGCGACGAGCAGGCGGCGGCGATGATGCTGAAAGGCATGACCGCCGAATACCTGCTGCTGCGTACCTTCAAAGTGAAGGCCGGCGATACGGTTCTTTACCACGCGGCCGCTGGCGGCGTCGGCCTGATCCTCGGCCAGTGGGCAAAGCACCTCGGTGCGACAGTCATCGGCACTGTAGGCTCGGACGACAAGGGCGAGCTTGCCATGGCGCATGGCTTCGACCACGTCATCAACTATCGCAGCCAGGATTTCGTCGCCGAGGTGGCTGCCATCACCGGCGGCAAGAAATGCGACGTCGTTTACGATTCCGTCGGCAACGACACCTTTCCCGGTTCGCTCGACTGCCTCAGGCCGCTCGGCACATTCGTCAGCTTCGGCCAGTCCTCGGGACCGATCCCGCCGTTCAGCATTTCGCTCCTGGCCCAGAAGGGCTCGCTGTTTGCCACCCGGCCGACGCTGTTTGTCTACAATGCGCTGCGCGAAGATATGGTAAGGTCGGCTGACGCATTGTTCGATGTGGTGCTGAGCGGCGCCGTCGAGATCAGGATCAACCAGCGTTATGCGCTACGCGACGTGGCACAGGCTCATGCCGATTTGGAAGGCCGCAAGACGACGGGGACGACGGTTCTTATCCCTTGAGTTTTCGCTGGAATTCTTGAAGCTCTTTCAACTTCTGACATGCTTTGCGCCGGGAGCAGGACGCGCCTACCATGCTCCCGGGAACATAAAAAAGAACTGACATGGGAGGCGTTGTGGACACAACCCCTTTAGCCAATGGTCGGAACCTGCTTGAGGTTCGCGGCCTGACGAAGATATTCGGCACGTTGAAGGCGTGCGACCAGGTCGACTTGACCATCGCCAAGGGCGAAATCCATGCTCTGCTCGGTGAAAACGGCGCCGGCAAGTCGACACTGGTAAAGATGCTGTTCGGCTCGCTCGAGCCCAATGCCGGCGAAATTGCCTGGAACGGACAGCCTGTCAGGATCACCAGCCCAGGCGTCGCCAAGAAACTCGGCATAGGCATGGTTTTCCAGCATTTTTCGCTGTTCGAGGCGCTGACGGCCGCCGAGAACATCGCGCTGTCGCTGGCCGACGACACGCCGATCAGCACCATTGCTGCCAAAGCGCGTGCGCTGTCCTACAGCTACGGCCTGCCGCTTGATCCGGACTCGCTTGTCGGTGATCTCTCGGTCGGTGAGCGCCAGCGCATCGAGATCATCCGCTGCCTGCTGCAGACACCCGACCTGATCATTCTCGACGAGCCGACTTCGGTGCTGACGCCACAGGAAGCCGACAAGCTGTTCGAGACGCTGGAGCGCCTGCGCGCCGAGGGCAAGTCGATCCTCTACATCTCACACCGGCTCGATGAAGTCCGCCGGCTTTGCGACAGCGCCACGATCATGCGGCACGGCAAGGTTGTGGGCCACTGCAATCCCCGGGTCGAAACACCGTCCTCGCTGGCTCGCATGATGGTCGGCACCGAGGTCAAGAACGCCGAGCGCACCACGGCATCGGTGCGTGGCGAGGAACTGCTCAGCATCTGCGGCATGAGCCGCAAGCCAGCCGGGCCGTTCTCGATGCCGCTCAAGAACATCTGGCTGAGCGTCGCCGGCGGTGAGGTCATCGGCATTGCCGGTGTCGCGGGCAACGGCCAGGGAGAACTGTTCGAGGCGATTTCGGGCGAGGCGCTGCAGGAAAGCGCAGACGCCGTCCGCATTCGCGGCAAGTCGGCCGGGCGCATGGGCATTTCGGCGCGGCGTCTGCTGGGGGCGGCTTTTGTCCCGGAGGAGCGCCTCGGTCATGGTGCCGCGCCGCGCCTGCGGCTGTCTGACAATCTCTTGCTGTCGCGCCACAGCACGGACGGCAAGGCGTTTGTCGGTACCGGCGGAATGGTCAAGTCTGGTGCTATCCAGAAGGCGGCACAGCGCATAATCGAGGTGATGGACGTGCGCAAGAGCGCGCCCGATCCGGAGGCCGCAGCCCTTTCAGGCGGCAACCTGCAGAAATTCATCATCGGCCGCGAGCTCGATCGCAATCCGTCGGTGATGGTGGTCAACCAGCCGACCTGGGGCGTCGATGCCGGTGCTGCGGCGCGCATCCGCCAGGCACTGATCGAACTCGCCCGCAATGGTTCGGCGGTGCTGGTGATCAGCCAGGATCTCGACGAGCTGTTTGAAATCTCCGATGCCATCGCTGTCATGCACAATGGCGAGCTGTCCAAGCCGATCCCGATCGCGGAGGCCACGCTAGAACGTATCGGGCTGTTGATGGGCGGCGCCGAACCAGGTCACCTCGACCCTGCGAAGGAGGTGGCGTGATGCGTATCGAACTCGTCAAGCGTCCCGAACGCTCCAAGCTGTTTGCGGCACTTTCACCCTTCATCGCGCTCGGGCTGACGCTTATTGCGGGCGCGATCATGTTCAGCCTGCTCGGCAAGAACCCGGTCGAGGCACTTTATTATTATTTCATCGACCCGCTGCGCGAGGTCTGGTCGCTGCATGAGCTGGCGGTCAAGGCAGCGCCGCTGATCCTGATCGCGGTCGGCCTGTCGATCTGCTACCTCTCCAACAACTGGAACATCGGCGCCGAGGGCCAGTTCATCGTCGGCGCCATCACAGGCTCGATACTGCCGGTCATGTTCCCCGACTTCCAATCGTGGATCGTTCTGCCGTTGATGCTCTTGATGGGTATCGCCGGCGGAGCCGCCTATGGCGCCATCCCCGCCTATCTCAAGGTGCGCTTCAACACCAACGAGATCCTGACCAGCCTGATGCTCGTCTATGTCGCGCAGCTTTTCCTCGACTGGATGGTGCGCGGTCCCTGGCGCAACCCGGCCGGCATGAACTTCCCGGAGACGCGCACCTTCAGCCCAAGTGCCGTGCTGCCCGAGATCTGGTCAGCATCGGGCCGTGCCAACTGGGGTTTTGTCTTTGCCATCGTCGCGGCGGTTGCGCTCTGGTTCATGCTGTCGCGTACCTTGAAAGGCTTTGAGGTGCTGGTGCTGGGGCAGAGCCCTCGTGCAGGGCGTTTTGCCGGATTCTCGCAGTCGCGCATGGTGTTCTTCGCTTTCCTGGTGTCGGGCGGTCTTGCAGGCCTTGCCGGCATCTCGGAAGTCTCAGGTGCCATCGGCCAGCTCCGGCCGACGATTTCACCCGGCTACGGCTTTGCCGCGATCATTGTTGCCTTCCTCGGACGCCTGAACCCGCTCGGCATCATTGCCGCGGGCCTGGTACTGGCGCTGTCTTATCTCGGCGGCGAGGCGGCGCAGATATCGATCGGCGTGTCGGACAAGGTGGTCCGCGCCTTTCAGGGCATGCTGCTGTTCTTCGTGCTCGCTTGCGACACGCTCATTCTCTATCGCATCCGCTTTGTCGGCGCCTCCGCTGCAAAGACCGTGGAGGCCACGCAAAATGTTTGAAGATATCCTGATAACGATTGCAACGGCGGCAACACCGCTGCTGATCGCGGCTGTCGGCGAACTCGTCGTCGAGCGCTCGGGCGTGCTCAATCTCGGGGTCGAAGGCATGATGGTGATGGGCGCGGTGACCGGTTTCGGCGTTGCGCTGACGACCGGCTCTCCCTGGCTTGGCGTTGTTGCCGCGATCATCGTCGGCATGCTGTTTTCACTGCTGTTCGGTTTCCTGACATTGACACTGGTGACCAACCAGGTGGCGACCGGCCTGGCCCTGACGCTGCTCGGGCTCGGTCTCTCAGGTATGCTCGGCGAAGGTTTCGTCGGCCTGCCGGGCATCAAGATGAGCTATCTCTACATCCCCTATCTCACCGATGTTCCCTATATCGGCAGGCTGTTCTTCGGTCAGGATCCGCTCTTTTACGTGTCGATTCTGCTGACGGCGGGCGTCGCCTGGTTCCTGTTTCGCTCGCGCGCCGGCCTGACGCTGCGGTCGATCGGCGACAACCACACCTCGGCGCACGCGCTTGGCATCAAGGTCATCGGCATCCGCTATCTCGCGGTCATGTTCGGCGGCGCCTGTGCGGGACTCGCCGGCGCCTACCTGTCCCTCGTCTACACGCCGCAGTGGATCGAAAACATGACCGCCGGCCGGGGCTGGATTGCCTTGGCGCTGGTGGTGTTCGCGTCCTGGCGGCCGTGGCGCGTGCTTGCGGGCGCCTATCTCTTCGGAGCGGTCTCGATCGGCCAGTTGCATGCCCAGGCCCTGGGTGTCGGCGTGCCGTCGCAACTGCTCTCTTCGCTACCCTATCTGGCAACCGTCGTGGTGCTTGTGCTCATTTCGCGCAACAGGCGGCTCACGATGGTGAACACTCCGGCTTCATTGGGGCGGCCGTTTGTGCCAGATCGCTAAGATCATGGCGACGATTCGGAAGTCGTTCCGGTGACTTCCGGTCCGAACCATGTACAGGGACTATAAAAGGATGGGATAGTGCCCCGGGCAACCACTAGAGGAACAAGAGTATGAAGAAGACAATATTGTCGTTCGCCGCGGCGGCTGCCGTGATGTCTTTCGGAACCATGGCTGCGCAAGCAGCAACCAAGGCCTGCTTTATCTATGTCGGCCCGATCGGCGATTTCGGCTGGTCGTACCAGCACCACCAGGGCCTGGAGGAGATGAAGAAGGCGCTCGGCGACCAGGTCGAGACTGCCTATCTCGAAAGCGTGCCGGAAGGTGCCGACGCTGAGCGCGCCATTGAGCGCTTCGCGCGCTCGGGTTGCAACATCGTCTTCACGACGTCGTTCGGCTATATGGATCCGACCAACAAGGTTGCCGGCAAGTTCCCGGATGTGAAATTCGAGCACGCCACCGGCTACAAGCGCGAGCATCCCAACGTCGCGACCTACAACTCGCGCTTCTATGAAGGCCGCTATGTGCAGGGTGTGATCGCCGCCAAGCTGTCGAAGGCAGGCGTTGCCGGCTACATCGCGTCCTTCCCGATCCCGGAAGTGGTGATGGGCATCAACGCTTTCGTGCTCGGTGCGCAGTCGGTCAACCCCGACTTCAAGGTCAAGGTGGTGTGGGCCAACACCTGGTTCGACCCGGGCAAGGAAGCCGACGCCGCCAAGGCGCTGATCGACCAGGGCGTCGACATCATCACCCAGCACACCGACTCGACCGCCCCGATGCAGGTTGCGACCGAGCGCGGCATCAAGGCCTTCGGCCAGGCTTCGGACATGATCAAGTTCGGCGAAAAGACCCAGCTGACCTCGATCGTCGATGACTGGGGCCCATACTACATCGAGCGGGTCAAGGCCGTGATCGACGGCAGCTGGAAGCAGCAGGACGTCTGGGGCGGCATGAAGGAAGGCCACGTCGTGATGGCGCCCTTCACCAACATGCCCGACGACGTGAAGGCGCTGGCCGAAGAGACCACCGCCAAGATCAAGTCCGGCTCGTTCAACCCCTTCACGGGCCCGATCGCCAAACAGGACGGTTCGGAATGGTTGAAGGCTGGCGAAGTGGCCGAGGACGGCGTGCTGCTCGGCATGAACTTCTACGTCAAGGGCGTGGACGACAAGCTGCCGCAGTAAGCGGATCGATATCGGCTGCGAGACGCCTCGCGGTTCAAGGAAACCCCCGGTTATGCCGGGGGTTTTTCGTTTCAGGCGTCGCATGCAGCTGGCGCCTAGTCCGAATGGACCTGTATGCCTGATGCCGCGAGGACATTTTGGGCCGATTGCAGCCAGCCCCGGGATGACCAATGAAGACGCGCGAATATGTCTGCAGCTCGCACACGATAAGCGGCGTCATGCCAGGCAACCCAGTTGCCTCGCGCCATGGCTTTGCCGAGCGTGTGGAGGCGTGTGCTGCGGCCGGCTACACCGGCATGTGCCTGCATTTCCGCGACTATGCCGAGCAGCGGGCGCGTGGGTTTGGCGATGGCGAGCTTCGCGCCATTCTGGATGCACATGGCATGAAGCATGTGTCGGTCGAGTTCCTGACCGACTGGTTCATGGACGGCGAGGCGGGCCTCATCTCCCGCCGCAACGAAGAGACGGCGTTCCGGGCGGCGGCCGCGTTCGGCGCCAAGGTCATCAATGTCGGACCCGATCTTGGCGAACGTGGCATATCGCTTGAGACGATGCAGCGGAAATTCCGCGACCTCTGCGGCCGGGCGGTCGAACATGGGCTTTCGATCGCGCTGGAACTGGTGGCCTGGGGCAATGTGCGGGACGTAGACACGGCGCTGGCGATCATCGGCGACATTCCCAATGCCGGGCTGGTCATCGATTCGTGGCATGTTTTCCGCGCCGGCGTGCCGTTGGCGGATCTCAAGCGGATTGCCGCGAACAGGATCCTGTGCGTGCAGGTGAACGATGCCGGCAAGGTGCCGGTCGGCCAGCGCTCGGCCGAGACCATGAACCGCAGCCTGTGCGGGCAGGGCGCATTCGATCTTTCCGCCTTCGCTGCGACGCTGGATGACATGGGCGTTGCCGCGCCGTTCAGCGTCGAGGTGATTTCGCCCGAACTCGCAGCTCTCGGCCGGAATGAGGCGGCGAAGATTTCGTTCGACACGGCACGGGACTGCTTTTCCTGACCATTAGCGCCCAAGGGGGGTGCGGCCATGGATGACGACGACAAAGTCGGCGTCCGAACAACCGCGTCCGAACCTTGCACGGGGCGACCGACCGCTCCGTTTTCCTGCAATTGTCGTTAGTCCGTTCGAACGATGTTGCGGGCGTCGCTGGCACGCATAAGCTGACCTCAAAATACGCCTTCCTCGTCAGCGTTCCGGGCTTGCCCGCGGTGCAGGCAGGGCGGGTTCATAAGTGAGGTCAGGGAGGCGAGCTTATGCTCAGCGAAATACTGATCATCGTGATACGCGGGATCGCCATCGGGTCGATCTTTGCCACCATCGCGATGAGCTTCAATATCGTCCATGGCGCGACCAACATCTTCAACTTCGCCCAAGGCAACATGTTCATCCTCGGCGGCTTCGCCGCCTATTTCCTGGCCAACCAGGTCGGGCTTGGCCAGTGGAGTCTGATGCTGCTGCTGACTGGCTTGGGCATCGCCGCCGTCGTCGCCGTCCAGGGCTACATCACGCTTTTGCCGCTGCGCTCCTCGGTCGAGCAGGACAGCTGGCTGATTTCGACGGTGTCGGTCTCGGTGATCGTGGCGGCGTTGCTGATGATCACACAGGGGCCGTTCGCCTATTCCGTCCAGAGCGTCGTGCCGAGCTTCCGCATCTTCGGGACCCGCACGCCGGGTGCCTATGCCTTGGCGATCGCTGCGATGATCTTCTGGTTTTTCGCGTTGCGCTACTTCCTGCGCCGCACTTTCATCGGTCTCGCCATCAGCGCGCTGTCGCAGGATTTCGACGCCGCGCGTGCTGCCGGCCTGCCGGTGCGCCGGCTGCAGCTCATCTCCTTTGCAATCAGCGGCCTGATGGTCGGTACCGTCGGCTTCCTCGTTGCTCCTGTGATCTCGGTCAGCCCTGACGCCGGCCTGAAATATGTGCTCAACGGCTTCGTCGCCGCCGTCGTCGGCGGCATCGGTTCCAACGCCGGCACGCTGATCGGTGGACCTCTGGTGGGCGTGGTGGCGATGCTGACCGCCTACAAGGTCGGTGGTGCCTATCAGGACCTCGCATCGTTGCTGGTTCTGGTGCTGATCCTGATGTTCCGGCCGCAAGGCCTGTTCGGGCGCGTCGGCGCAAGGCGGGTGTGATCATGCAGGCGACCGCGAACGTACAAACCGGACCCGTTTCCATGGCTGAAACCAAGCCGAAAGGCCGCTTCAACTCCGACCTGACGCAGGTCTGGATCGGCGTGGCGCTGATCGCGATCACCGGCTTCGGCCCGGTGATCGCCGGCAACTCCTACTGGATTCACACGTTCCAGCTGGTGAACATCTATATCGCAGCAGCCATCTTCCAGAACATGCTGTTCGTCGATGCTGGCCAGAAGTCGTTCGGCCAGGGCGCCATCCTCGGACTTGCCGCCTATGTCGCTGCGATCCTGTTCGGCCTGCATGGCTGGTCGTTTGCAGCCGCCGCGATGGGTGGCATCGTCGCTGCCATGCTTGGCGGCCTGCTGTTTGCCCTGCCGGCGTTGCGTGTACAAGGCTTCCACCTCGGCTTCGTAACCATGAGTGCCGCGATCGTTTTCCCGCAGCTTCTGGTGACGCTCGACAAGTGGACCAACGGCATCAACGGTATCAGCGTCACCGTACCGGCGCTGACCAATCCGATCGTGGGTAGCATGTCGCTGCTGGCGATCGCGGTTGCGGTATTCCCGATGATCGCGCTGTTCGTCCATTACGGCATTCGGCGCTCGAAGCTCGGCCGTATGATGTTCGTGGCGGCGCTGAGCCCGGAAGCGGCGCGTTCCCTGGGCATCAAGCCGGGAGTGATGCGCTTCACCGCCTTCATCGTCGCGTCGATCGGGACCGGTATCTGCGGTATCCTCTACTTGCCGACGGTAGCTTTCGTCAGCCCGCAGGGCTTCAACATCGAGCTGTCTTTCGTGTTCTTCTTCGCGGTCGTTGTCGGCGGTCGCGGACAGATGCTCGGTCCGATCATCGGCATCTGGATCGTCTACATCCTGCCGAACATCCTCTTGGCCGGTTTCGTCGAGTATCGCCTCTTGATGTATGGCTGCCTGACGCTTGTTGCGGTCATGGCTTTCCCCGATGGCATCGTCGGCTCGGTCGAGCGCCTGCGCGCCAAGCGCAAGCAGAGCGGCGGCGGCGAGCAGGCCTTCCGCATCGACGGTTTTCTCGCCGACCTGCAGGCCGGCAAGACGGTCCGCGAGCCGAGCGAGGAGATCGCCGTCGAGGTGCGCAACGGCACCAAGAAGTTCGGCGAGGTGGTGGCTGTCAGTGCTGTCGACCTCAAGGTTCGCAAGGGTGAGGTGCACGGACTGATCGGCGCCAACGGCTCGGGCAAAACCAGCCTGCTCAACGTGCTGAGCGGTCTGTCGCGCCTGAACACCGGCTCCTTCATGATCAACGGGGTAGACGCGACCAACATGGCGGCCGACCGCATCGCCAATATGAGCCTCGGCCGCACCTTCCAGGCGCCGCGCATCTTCAGCCAGATGTCGCTGTGGGACAACTTGAAGATCGGCATCGATGCCCGCGTCGGCCCTGCCAGCGCTGACATCACCGCGCTCGCCAAGGCGATGGAGAAGAGCTTTGGCCAGGACAGCGCGACGCTGCTGTCGCACGGCCAACGTCGTCTGGTCGAAGTGATGCGCACGGTGCTCAAGGAGGCAACCATCGTCTTGTTCGACGAGCCGGCTGCCGGGCTGTCGCAGAGCGAGCGCACCAACTTCGCCAATCTCGTCAAGTTCCTGAGCCGCCAGATGGGCAAGACAGTCATCCTGGTCGAGCACGATCTTGACCTGGTGTGGGGCATTGCCGACACCATCACTGTGCTGGAACAGGGCCGAGTGGTTTCTTCAGGCAAGCCGGACGTAGTCGCCAAGGACCCGGCTGTGCAGCATATGTTCGTGGGGTCGCGCCATGCTTGAGGTCAAGAATCTGGTTGCAGGCTATGGCACCATCCCGGTGCTGCGCGATGTGTCGCTGACCGCAAAGGCGGGCGAGATCCTGCTCATCGGCGGCGAGAATGGCGCCGGCAAGTCGACGCTGATGCGGGCGATCGCCGGCTTCAACAAACCCGACAGCGGCGAGATCCAGCTCGACGGCAAGGCGATCGGCGGGGTCGCGCCGGAGAAGGTGGCGCAGTCGGGCTTGCGCCTTGTGCTTGACGGGCACCGTGTGTTTCCCGAGCTCAGCGTGTTCGACAATCTGCGCATGGGCGCCGCCGCCCGGCGTGGCGACCGTGCCGGCTTCAACAACGCGGTCGAGGAAATCTACTCGGTCTTCCCGATCCTGAAGGAAAAGCAGAAACTCTACGCTCGCGATCTCTCAGGCGGTCAGCAGCAGATGCTGGCGCTCGGCCAAGCCTTCATCGCCCAGCCCAAGGTGCTGCTCTGCGACGAGCCGTCGATGGGCCTCGCCCAGGCGCTGCTGCCACCGATCCTCGCCTTCCTGCGTCGCTGGGCGCAGACCGGCACGGCGGTTGTCATCGTCGAGCAGCATCTGGCTGTTACCGCCCCATATGCCGACCGCGCCATGATCATCGAGCGCGGCCAGGTGAAGTTTTCGTGTCTCGCCTCAGAACTGGACGAGAAGCTGAACGCTCCGGCTGTCGCGGCGGAGTAAGGGCTGATGAATGACGAGGGCGCGGTCGGGGACCAAGTTTCGGGCGCGAATGCCGGAGACCCTGAAGACGGGCCGCGCGCCTATATCAGTTTCCGGGGGCAGGTCGAGCCGCGCTGGCTCGACGTCAACCGGCACATGAACGTGTCCTGGTACGATCATGTGTTCGATATCGCCGAAAGCGATCTGTTCGAGGTCTTTGGTATCCATGACGACTACATCAGGCGTACCAGCTACAGCTTCTTTCGGCTGGAAAAAAGCGTTCGCTACGAACGGGAACTGATGCCGGATGCAAAGCTGGAAGCCCGCAGCGTCGTGCTGTGGACCGACCTGAAGCGCGTCCACCACTTCCACGAATTGTGGAATGTCGACCAGAATTACCGCGCCGCGACGGTCGAAGGCCTGTCGATCCATGTCGACCTGCGTCTGCGCAAGGCAGCCAGGATCGTCGAGGCTGCCGTGGCCGAGCCGCTGACAAGGCTTGCCCAGGAGCACGCGCGCCTGCCGTGGCCCAGGGGCGTGGCGCGGCGAGACCTCAGGGCAAGGACGTGACGTTCAGCGACCTCGAATTCGACTATGTCGTCGTCGGCGCAGGTGCGGCCGGCTGCGTGCTCGCCGCACGCCTGTCCGAGAACCCCAATGTGCGGGTTGCCGTCATAGAGGCCGGCGGGCTGGACAAGGACATGTTGATCCGTATTCCGGGCGCCAATGTCGTGACCGGCACGCATCCGGCCTACAACTGGAACTACGAGAGCGAACCGGTGCAAGCGCTGGGCGGCCGCAAGCTCTATTGGGCCCAGGGCAAGCTCGTCGGCGGCTCCAGCTCGATCAACGGCATGATGTACATGCGCGGCCACCGGCGCGACTACGACAACTGGAAGGCGCTGGGCAATGACGGCTGGGGGTATGACGATGTTCTGCCCTATTTCAAGAAATCCGAGACCAACGAGCGCGGCGCCAACGACATTCATGGCGGCAGCGGGCCGATGCAGGTGTCGAAGGGGCAGGGCACTGCCCCCGTCTGCGACATGTTCCTCGATGCGGCGGCCGACGAAGGCTTGCCGCTGACCGACGACCTCAACAAGGACGCGGCCCAAGCCTTCGGTCATGTCGACCTGACCATTGGCAAGGGCAAGCGTTCAAGCACGGCTGCGGCCTTCCTGCACCCGGCGCTGAAGCGGCCGAACCTGACGCTGATCGTCAACGCCCCGGTCAAGCGGGTGGTGATCGAGGCGGGGATCGCCACCGGTGTGGTGTTTGCCCATGAGGGCCGGCCACGCGTGGCGCGCGCGGTCAAGGAAGTGATACTCAGCGGTGGCGCAGTCAACTCGCCGCAATTGTTGATGCTGTCGGGCGTGGGCGACGCGAGCAGCCTGCAGCGTCTCGGCATCAAGGTAAACGCAGACAGCCCCGAGGTCGGACAGAACCTGCAGAACCACCCGATGTACCGGCTGATGTACACGACGACAAAGCCGGTCAGCGCATACAGTCACGTCAAGCCGTGGGGCGCTTTGAAGGCCGGCGCGCAATATGTGTTCCAGCGTCGTGGCGTGCTGAGCCGCGGGCTGTTTCCAACATCAGGCTATTTCCACGCCGTCGAGGGCGATCCCGGCAGCGAAATCCAGGTCTGCATGGCACCGGCAACAGTGATCCGCCGTGGTCCCGGGGTGCTTGGTATCCTGCCGCGGGAACATGGCTTCACGCTGTTGCTCAACCATGGCTCGCCCTACAGCCGGGGCCAAGTCACACTCAAGTCGGCCGATGCGATGGCGCATGCCGCGATCTCGCCGAACTATTTCTCTGATCCGCGCGATCTCAAGATACTGACGGAGGGAGCCGCCCGGACGCGTGCGATTGTCAATCAGCCGGCTTTGCGCAATGTGCTTGCCAAGGAACTGTTGCCGGCGCGGTCGATCCGTTCGCTCGACGACATCGCCGAGGACATTTTGGCGACGGCCGTGACGCACTACCACGCTGCCGGCACCTGCCGGATGGGTGCGGACACAGACTCGGTGGTCGATCCGCAACTACGGGTGCGTGGTGTCGAAAGGCTGCGTGTCGCCGACGCGTCGATCATGCCGGTGCTGGTCAACGGCAACACCTATGCCGCGACAGTCATGATCGCGGAGAAGGCTGCCGATATTATCAAGGCGGCCGCATAGGCTGTTTGCCTTTGAAATAAGATAGTTAGCGAACGAAGATGATGGAGTAGACGAGATGGAAAAGCGCGTTCTCGGCCGCACGGGCCTTGAGGTTTCGGTTGTCGGTCTCGGCTGCAACAATTTTGGCGGCATGATCAGGAGTCTCGACATCGAGGGCGCCCGCAAAGTGGTGCATGCCGCGCTCGATGCCGGCATCACGCTGCTCGACACCTCGGATTCCTACGGCGTCAATGGTGGGTCGGAGATCACTTTGGGCGAGGTGCTCGGCGACCGGCGCAAGGATGTGGTGTTGGCGACCAAGTTCGCCTCGCCGCTCAACCGCGAGAAGAGCAATCGCTACAACGGATCGCGCGGCTACATCATGAATGCTGTCGAAGACAGCCTGCGCCGGCTCAAGACTGACTACATCGACCTCTACCAGTACCATTTCCCCGATCCGCAGACGCCAGTCGAGGAGACGCTGCGGGCGCTCGACGATCTCGTGAAGCAGGGCAAGGTCCGCTATCTCGGCTGCTCGAACCTGCCGGCATGGATGCTGGTCGATGCCAGCTGGACTTCGCGCCATCACAATCTGCACAGCCTGCAATCCACCCAGGCCGAATACAATCTGATCTCGCGCACGGCCGAGACCGAGCTGTTCCCGGCGATGCACCGCACCGGCATGACGCTTTTGCCCTATTTCCCGCTGGCGAGCGGCCTCCTGACCGGCAAATACCGCAAGGGTCAGGCGCTGCCGGAGGACACGCGCATGAACATGGCCTATTTCAAATCCGGCCTGACCGACGCCAATCTCGACAAGGTCGAGAAGCTGATCGGCTTCAGTGAAGCGCGCGGACGCACCATCCTCGAGCTGGCGTTTTCCTGGCTGGCCTGCCAGCCGATCGTTTCCAGCGTAATTGCGGGTGCCACCCGTCCCGAGCAGGTGGTGGCCAATGCCGCGGCTGCCTCGTGGAATCTGACGGCAGCGGAGCTCGCCGAGATCGACACGATCTGCAAATGATCGTGCGGCAAGTGATTGTGCGGCGCACAAAGTTGCCGGCGCTTTAGTCCCTTTGGACGATTGCACCCCTTGGCGGGGAACGTAGTTTCTCCGGAGCTACCAAGTTGAATTGTCAGCGGAAACCCTTGATATGAGCGATCTGGTTGAGCCGCGTACGGCAGACATCACCTATGAGACGGGCGAGCCGGTCCTCTACGAAACCGAGGGACCGATCGCCTGGGTGACGATGAATCGCCCGACGTTCAACAACGCCCAGAACTCCCAGATGACCTATGCGCTCGACGATGCCTTCAAGCGCGCAGTCGACGACGACACGGTGAAGGTCATCATCCTGCGCGGCGCGGGGAAGCATTTTTCTGCCGGCCACGACATCGGCACGCCGGGTCGCGACGTCAACAAGACCTTCGACCGTCGCCTGATGTGGTCCGACCACACCAATAAGCCGGCTGCCGAAATGCTCTACACCAGGGAGCACGAGGTCTATCTCGGCATGTGCCGACGCTGGCGCGACATCCCCAAGCCGACGATCGCACTTGTGCAGGGCGCCTGCGTCGCCGGCGGGTTGATGCTTGCCTGGGTCTGCGACTTCATCGTCGCCACCGACGATGCCTTCTTCCAGGATCCGGTGGTGCGCATGGGCATTCCAGGCGTCGAGTATTTCGCACATGCCTTCGAGCTGCCGCCGCGCGTCGCCAAGGAATTCCTGATGACGGGTGAACGCATGCCGGCGTCACGCGCCGAGCAGTTCGGCATGGTCAACAAGGTGGTTGCCCGCGACGAACTGGAAGGCGCCGGTCGGGCCATGGCCGAAAAGCTGGCGCAGTATCCGCGCCTCGGCCTCTGGCTGTCCAAGCAGGCGATCAATCATGTCGAGGACCTGCGCGGAAAGCGCACCGCCATGGACGCGCATTATCACATGCATCATTTCGCTCATGCCCAGAACGACCTGACCACCGGCAACACGCTGGGCGGACAAGACGCCAAGAGCATGGCCGCCGCCAACAAGAAGCAGGCCGGCGAGGCTTGAGCCCGCCGCCGACCAACGGGAATTTCCAAGCGTGGATCTTGATTACACCGACGAGCAGCAGGCCTTCCGCCAGGAAGTGCGCTCCTGGCTCGAAAAGCATGTGCCCAGCAAGCCGCTGCCGTCCTTCGATGCCAGCCGCGAGGGTTTTGAGGCGCATCGCGCATGGGAGCGCGTGCTGGCCGAGGGCCGCTGGGGCATGGTGACCTGGCCGGAAAGCTATGGCGGGCGCGGGCTCGACCTGATCCAGTGGCTGATCTTCGAAGAAGAATATTACCGTGCCGGCGCGCCGCTGCGCGTCAACCAGAACGGCATCTTCCTGCTCGGGCCGACGCTGATGGAATATGGCACCGAGGAGCAGAAGGCGCGCTTCCTGACCTCCATGGCCTCAGGCGACGAGATCTGGGCGCAAGCCTGGTCCGAGCCTCAAGCCGGTTCCGACCTGGCCTCGGTGCGCGCGACCGCCGTGCTTGAAGGCGACGAATATGTGCTCAAGGGCCACAAGATCTGGTCGTCGCGCGCGGTCTTCGCCGACTGGGCCTTTGGGCTGTTCCGCACCGATCCGGCGTCGCAGCGCCATAAGGGCTTGTCCCTGATCTTTTTCCCGCTCAACGCCCCCGGCGTGCGGGTGCAGGCGATCCCGCAGATCGACGGCGAGACCGGCTTTGCCGAAATCTTCCTCGACGATGTCCGCGTGTCCGCCTTCAACCGCCTCGGCGGCGAGGGCGAGGGCTGGAACATCTGTATGGCAACTGCCGGCTTCGAGCGCGGCCTGATGCTGCGCAGCCCGGCGCGCTTCCAGGTGGCGGCGCGCAAGCTGGTCGAGCTCTACAAGGCGCATGAGGCCGAGGTCGAGCCAACGGTGCGCACGGCGGTGCTGCAGTCCTGGATGGACGCCGAGGCCTATGCGCTGTCGATCTACGCCACCGCATCGCGGCTTGCCGCAGGCGGCCATATCGGCGCCGAGGCCAGCACCAACAAGATCTTCTGGTCGGAAATGGACATCGCCATGCACAAGGCGGCATTGTCGATCCTGGGCGCCCGTGCGGAACTGCTGCGCACGGCGCCCGAGGCGGGCGACATCGGCCGCTGGCTGGACGGCTACTTCTTCTCGCTGGCCGGACCGATCTATGCCGGCTCGAACGAGATCCAGCGCAACATCATCGCCGAGCGTATGCTCGGGCTGCCGCGCGCATAAGGGGAGGCGAAAAGATGGATTTCCGTTTCTCCGAAGAACAGACGATGACGGCTAACGTCGTCCGTGAGTTGCTCGCTGACGTCTGCCAGCCCGCCGACCTGCGCCGATTGATGGGCGAGGGCGCTGCCCGCGACGAGGCCCGCTGGGCCAAGATTTTGGAGATGGGCCTCGCCGGTGCCCTGGTGGCTGAAGACAGTGGCGGCCTCGGACTGTCGGCCATCGACTTCGTGCAGATCGCCGAGGCCTGCGGCTACGCCGGGCTGCCGGAGCCGCTGGTCGAGAATGCAGGCGTGGCGCTGCCGCTGCTTGCTGCCTTCTCCGACAATGCCCGGGCGGCCGCGCTGCTCGAGCGTGCGCTCGCCGGCGATGTAACCGTCACGGTGGCACATCCGGCCAATTCGTTCGTCGCCGATGCCGATACGGCCGAGGCGGTACTCGTCGTCCGCGACGGTGCTGTCCATCTCGTCGAAACCGCCAAGGCAAGGATCGTGGCGCAGCCGAGTGTCGACCCGTTCCGCCGGCTGTTCACGGTTGAATTCGAGCCGAGCGACGCGACGCTGGTTGCCGGCGCCAGTGAGGCCGCAGTCCCTCTGGCTGCCGCTCTCGACCGCGGTGCGCTGTTTGCTGCTGCCCAGATGCAGGGCATTTCCCAGCGCTGCGTCGATCTCGGTGTCGCCTATGCCAAGGAACGCCAGCAGTTCGGCAAGCCGATCGGCTCCTACCAGGCGGTCAAGCATCACCTCGCGACCGCCCAGGTCAAGATCGAGTTCGCTCGTCCGGTGCTGCATGCGGCAGCCGCCCAGCTGGAGCAGGGCGATCTCTACAGCCGCGCTCGCATCTCGCAGGCCAAGCTTGCCTGCACTGATGCCGCAGATGTCGCGGCTCGCACTTCGATCCAGGTGCATGGCGCCATGGGTTATTCCTGGGAGGTGGACGTCCACTTCTTCCTCAAGCGTGGCATCGCGTTGACCAGTTGGTGGGGCGGCACCGCCTTCCATCGCGAGCGCGTCGCAGCCCGCGTCTTTGCGCGTCCGCTCGGACCCGAACACACCTTTGCCGGAGAGGCCTGATATGCCTGAAGCCTATATCGTCGACGCCGTCCGCACGCCGGTCGGCCGCAAGAAGGGCTCGCTTGCCGCCCTGCATTCGGCAGACCTTGGTGCCCAGCCGATCAAGGCGCTGATCGCCCGCACCGGCATCGACCCGAACGCGGTCGATGACGTCATCTATGGCTGCACCGACACGATCGGCTCGCAGGCCGGCGACATCGCCCGCACCTGCTGGCTGGTGGCGGGTCTGCCCGACCATGTGCCTGGTGTAACCGTCGACCGCCAGTGCGGTTCGGCACAGCAGGCGGTGCACTTCGCCGCGCAGGCGGTGATGAGCGGTACGCAGGAGCTGGTGATTGCCGGCGGCGTGCAGAACATGAACATGATCCCGATGGCGTCGGCCATGCTGGTCGGGCCGCAATTCGGTTTTCCCGATCCGTTCAGCACCTCGCCGGGTTGGCGCGCCCGCTACGGCGACCAGGAGGTCAGCCAGTTCCGCTCGGCCGAAATGATCGCCGAGAAGTGGCAGTGCAGCCGCGACGAGATGGAGCAGTTCGCGCTGGAGAGCCACCAGCGCGCCATTGCCGCCATCGACGCGGGACGGTTCACCAATGAGATCGTGCCGGTCGGCGACTTCGCCGTGGACGAGACGCCGCGCCGCGACACATCGCTCGACAGGATGGCGACGCTGAAGACGCTGGTCGAAGGAGGCCGCGTGCATGCCGGCGTCGCCAGCCAGAACGCCGATGCGTCGGCCGCACTGCTGATCGCCTCGGAACAGGCGGTGAAGGACCACAACCTCAAGCCGCGCGCCCGCATCCACCACATCAGCGTGCGCGGCGACGACCCGGTCTGGATGCTGACAGCGCCGATCCCGGCGACGCGCCATGCGCTTATGAAGACCGGCCTGAAGATCGAGGACATCGACCTGTTCGAGTGCAACGAGGCCTTTGCCTCGGTCCCGCTCGCCTGGATCAAGGACCTTGGCATTCCGCGGGACAAGGTCAACGTCAATGGCGGCGCGATCGCACTCGGCCATCCGCTCGGCGCCACCGGCGCGCGCATCATGACCACGATGCTGAACGAACTCGAGCGCCGCAACGGCCGCTATGCGCTGCAGACCATGTGCGAAGGCGGCGGCCAGGCCAACGTGACGATCATCGAGAGGCTCTGACCATGCCGTGCTATGCCTTTGAAGGCATCGTGCCGGTGGTCGACCCCACTGCTTACCTGCATCCGACGGCGATGCTGATCGGTGACGTGACCATCGGGCCGCGCTGCTACATCGGCCCCGGGGCGTCGCTGCGGGGCGATTTCGGCCGCATCACAGTCATCGGCGATGCCAGCGTGCAGGACAATTGCACCTTGCACACCGGCTCGGGCTCGGACTGCATCGTCGGCCGCGGCGCGACCGTAGGCCACGGCGCCATCCTGCATGGCTGCACGGTGGGCGAGAATGCACTTATCGGCATGAATGCCGTGGTGCTCGACGGCGCCGTTATCGGCGACGACAGCCTGGTGGCAGCGCTCAGCCTGGTGAAGAACGAGGTGGTGACGCCTCAACGTAGCCTGATCGCCGGCAATCCAGCCAAGGTGATCAAGGAAATGCCGGAAGCCGCTATCATCTGGCGCAACAATGGCGACGGTGAGTATCAGCGGCTGGCCGACCGGTCGCTTGCCGATCTCGTGGAATGCGAACCGCTCCGCGTCGCGGAACCTGGCCGCAAACGCAACACCGGCAAGGCGCGCGCTGTGCGCCTGTCGACCAAGACAAAGTGAGAAGGACTGACATGGCAGCGATCTGCGAAAACAGGGTTGTGATCGTCACCGGCGCCGGCCGCGGCCTCGGTCGCGCCTATGCGCTGGGCCTCGCGGCCGAAGGCGCGAAGGTCGTGGTCAACGATCTCGGCGTCGGCACTCATGGCGACGCGACGGCGGAGACGCCGGCGCAGCAGGTGGTCGACGAGATCAAGGCCATGGGCGGCCAGGCCGTCGCCAACTATGATGACGTCACCGATTTCGAGGCCGGCGGCCGCATCGTCAAGGCCGCACTCGACGCCTTTGGTGACCTGCATGCCGTGGTCAACAATGCCGGCTTCGTGCGCGACCGCATGTTCGTGTCATGCACGCCCGATGAATGGGACGCGGTGCTGCGCGTGCATCTGCGCGGCCATTTCTGCGTCAGCAGACACGCCGTCGACTATTGGCGCGCCCAGCAGAAGGCCGGCAAGACGGTCGACGCCCGCATCATCAACACCTCTTCGGGCGCCGGCCTGCAGGGTAGCGTCGGCCAGAGCGCCTATTCGGCGGCCAAGGGCGGCATCGCATCGCTGACACTGGTCCAGGCAGCCGAGCTCCGCCGCTACGGCATCACCGCCAATGGTCTTGCGCCGAATGCCCGCACGCGCATGACAGAGACCGCCTTTGCCGAGGCCATGCAGGCCAAGGACGGCGAGTTCGATATCTTCGCGCCTGAGAACACCGCACCCCTGGTTGCCTGGCTGTGCAGTTCGGCGTCGGCTGAAGTGACCGGCCAGATCTTCGAGCTGATCGGCGGCAAGATCCGCATCTGCCTCGGCTGGAACGACGGCCCTGAATTCGACAAGGGCAGCCGATGGGACGCAGCCGAGCTCGGCGACCGGATCAAGGAACTGGTGGCCACGCGTCCGGCACCGAAGGCGGTCTACGGGGCGTAGCCGAGCCACTGCGTCAGGAAGAACTGAAGGGCGTCGGGCAACCGGCGCCCTTTTCTTTGGTCAATGCAGCATCCCCGGGGATGCCGCATCCCGGGGGACGCGCAGTCTGGGCAACGCGGCCAAGAAAGAAGGGCGGCGCTTGCGCACCGGCCCTTGGGGAAAAGTCTGCACCTGCCGCTCCGGACCCCGCATCGGAGGGCAGGCGCACGCGATCAGGCGTCTTGGGGGACCTCTTCGCGCAGAATGTTCTTGAGCACCTTGCCTTGCGGGCTGGTGGGCAGGGACGGACGGATCTCGACGCTGCGCGGGCATTTGTAGTTGGCCATGTTGGCGCGCGACCAGTCGATGATGTCCTTCTCGGTGGCGCTGGTGCCCGGGCGCAGCACCACATAGGCCTTGCCGACCTCGCCGAGACGCTCGTCTGCCACACCGATCACGGCAACGATGCCGATGGCCGGGTGCTGACTCAGGATGCGCTCGATCTCGGCCGGATAGCAGTTGAAGCCACCGGTGATGTACATGTCCTTGAGACGGTCCTCGATGCGCAGGTTGCCGTCGCTGTCGAAGTAACCGATATCACCGGTGTGCAGCCAGCCCTCGGGGTCGATGGTCTTGGCCGTCGATTTTGGATCGTTGAAGTAGCCCTTCATGACGATGTAGCCGCGGATCACCACTTCGCCGGGCTTGCCGTCGGGCAGGAAATGGCCGTCGTCGCCCATGATACGCACTTCCACGCCGGGAGCTGCCTTGCCGGCAGTGTTGGCAATCACCTCATCCGGGTCCGACGCCAGGCACATGGTGCCGTAGCCGCCGCACTCGGTCAGCCCATAGCCGTTTACAACGCCGGCGAAGCCGAGTTCCTCGCGCATACGCCGGATGAGGATCGACGGCACGACCGCGCCGCCGGTGACCCCGAGGCGCAGGCTGGAGGTGTCGAATTTTGCCAGGTCCGGATGCTGGAGCATGCCCTGGAAGATGGCAGGCGGACCGGGGATGACGCTGATCTTCTCTTCGGCGACGCGCTTGAGGATTTCGCCGGCATCATAGGTGAGATGCGGCATCAGAACCGCGCCACGCATCAGCGAAACGATGGCGCCGGAGCGATAGCCGAAGGCGTGGAAGAAAGGGGGGATGACCAGGATGCGGTCATGCTCGCGGATACCGACACGCGTTGCCCAGGCATCGATCGCCTGAAGGCACTGCTGGTGACCGTACATGACGCCCTTGGGATAACCCGTGGTGCCCGAGGTGAAGAGCATGTCGCAGAGATCATCGGGACCGACAGTGGCCTCGCGTGCGGCAAGCTCGGCATCGCTGATGCTGTCGCCCGATGCAACGAAGCTCTGCCAGTCGCGATCGCCTTTGCTGCCGTCGCCGATGACGACAACTTCGCGCAGCAGGTCGCGCGTCTCGGCACGGAGCTGGTCAGGGTAATAGGTGCCCAGGAAGTCGCCGACCGAAAACAGAACCGAGGTGCCGCTGCGCTTGACCAGTTCGGCGATCTCCGCGCCCTTGAAGCGGGTGGAGGCGGGAATGAGCACGGCGCCTGCGGTGACGAGGCCAAGGGCTGTGGCGAACCATTTCCAGGTGTTGGGCGCCCAGACCATGATGCGGTCGCCCTTCTCGACACCGGCTGCGATCATCGCCTTGGCGACGCGCTTGCGCATCGCGTCGAGCTCGACGAAGTTCAGCACGACGCCATTGTCCTCAACGGCCGTGCGTGTGCCATAGAGCTCGGCGGCGCGCGCGCAGAGGGCAGGAATGGTGGTGAACTTCCAGTCGGCGTCTTCTGAGATCATCTGTATACCTGGAGGCACTGGGCCTGTTCGACGGTATGGCGGCCGCGGACGGTCACCGGGCTAGTTTGGCGGGAACATAGGCGTCGGCGGGCGGCCAGCATCGTCCGAAGAGACGAATAAACCTTACGGCGACCGACATAAAGGCTGTAGGACTGCGTACAGACGCGCGCGACGGACCATGCCTGGAGTTATGACATGAGCAATGCCCCGCAACCTGTTGGCTCGACCTTCGAGGGCAGGGTCGTCATCGTGACCGGCGGCACCAAGGGCATTGGCCGGGCGATCGCCGAGGGTTTTCTCGGCGCGGGCGCAACCGTCGTCGTCTGCGCACGCACCGAGCCGGACAGCCTGCCGCATTCTAACGGCAACAGGGCGATCTTCATGCAATGCGACGTGCGCACGGCCCAGGCCTGCAAGGAGCTGGTCGACCGTGTCGGCGAGGAGCATGGCCGTATCGACGTGCTGGTCAACAACGCCGGCGGCTCGCCCCATGTCGACGCAGCGACGGTATCGCCGCGCTTCTCCGACGCCATCGTCAATCTCAACCTGATGGCGCCCGTCTACATGTCGCAGGCCGTTTACCACTGGATGGCGAGGCTGCCGGAAGGCGGCAACATCATCAACATCGCCAGCGTGTCCGGCCGCCGGCCGTCGCCAGGCACCTCGGTCTACGGCGCGGCCAAGGCCGGCCTGCTCAGCCTGACCACCAGCCTTGCGCAGGAATGGGCGCCCAAGGTGCGCGTCAACGCCATCATCGTCGGCCTCGTCGAGACCGAAAAAGCCGATGAGACCTATGGCTCATGCGAGGCACAGCAGGCGATTGCCGCCTCGGTGCCGATGAAGCGCATGGGGCGTGGAGACGACATCGCCCGCGCCGCCCTCTACCTCGCCAGTCCGACGGCGACCTTCGTCACCGGTGCGCAGCTCGAGGTGCATGGCGGCGGCGAGACACCGCTGTTCCTCGACCTGATCAAGCGTTACGCGCCGGACGCGAACTGACCGTGGCCGATCGCGCGGAAGTATCTGGTGCCGCGCCCGATCACGACCGGCTGGTCGAACTGCTCTATGCCGGTATCGGCGAAGCAAAGCCCTTCGACAGTTTTCTCAAGGGGTTGCGGGCATCGGTTGATGCTGAAAGCAGTACGCTGATCATCGAGCGCCAGCGCCGCGACCGACCGGGTGCGATCTATTCCGGGGCGGCGTCGGAAGAGCGCATCGCGCGCTACAACGACCTCTACACGCAAGACCCGTTCATCGACCTGCCGCTCGGCAAGGTGACGACGCTTGCCGAGCTTGTCGGCGAGGGAGGATTCTCCCGCTCGGAATTCATGACGAGTTTCATGACCGGCTCGGGCTGGATGCATGTCGTGGGTGCCGATATCGTCGAGCCCTCCGGGGCGCGGGTGCGGATGCGTGCGACACGTGTGCTGGGTCGGGACAATTTCGGTACGGCCGAACGAGAGTCGTTCCGACGGCTGTTGCCGCATCTGACGCAGGCGATGGGGCTATTCCTCAGGCTGAACGGGCTCGAGGCCGAGCGCGAGCTGTTCGCCGGTGCGCTGGGGCGGTTGGCGGTGGGCGCCATCATCGTCGACCGTGACTGCCGCATTCTGCAGGCAACGCCACAGGCCGAAGCGATCCTGGCCGAAAAGGACGTGCTAAAGAACGATCGCGGCAGGCTGCGCCTGCTCGACGAGGCCGGACCGAGCGGTGCGTTCACCGCGGCGGTGGCCGAGATTGCCGAGACGAGCGACGCCTCCTTTGCCGGCTCGCGCGCGTTTTCGATTCATCGTTCCTGCGGCGAGGCGCTCGGGCTCGTCGTCAGGCCGGCACCGCATTCGGCCAAGCTGCATGCGCCGCTGCGCGGCGCGGCACTCGTCATCATCGCCGACGCCGGCAGCAACGTTGCGCCGCAGCCTGCGGTGCTTGTCAGGCTGTTTGGCCTGACGCCGGCAGAAGCCGAGCTTGCGGCGCTGATGGGGCAGGGTCTCGACCTCGACGATGCCAGTGCCGCGCTCAGCATCACCAAGAACACCGCCAAGGCGCATTTGCGCATGGTGTTTTCCAAGACTGGAGTGAGCAGGCAGAGTGAGCTCGTGCGGCTGCTGCTGCGCTCGGTCGACGAGCTGAGCTAACGGCCGATTGACCGCAATTGCTGGGCTCGCCCGTTCGAACGATGCTTTGAGGCTCTGCCTGCGCGATGCTGCGATCGTTGCAGGACGTGGAGGAGCGCGGAATGTCCCTTGAGGTCAACGAGCTGGTGGCTGACACGCGAGCGGCGATGCGCCGACTGGCGAAGTCGGTGGTGATCCTGACCACGAGCCATCAAGGCCAGCGGCTGGCCATGGCCGCGACCGCTGTCGACAGCCTGAGCATGGAGCCGCCGTCACTGCTCGCCTGCGTCAACCGGAGCGCCTCGATCTTTGCCGCGTTCCAGGCGAAATTGCCATTCTGTGTCAACATATTGGCACGAAATCATGAAGTATTGGCGCAACGTTGTGGCGGCCAGGTGAAGGGCGAGGCGCGCTTCGCCGAGGGTGACTGGCGCGAGCGCCAGGGCATTCCTTATCTTGGCGACGCCCAAGCCAACATCTTCTGCGCCAATGACGGAGAATTCTATTATGGTACCCATGGTGTGTTCGTGGGGCGGGTTACCGACGTCGCACTGTTCGGCAGCATCGAGCCGCTGATCTATGCCGACGCCCGCTACGTCGGCGCGCATCTGGCAATGTGATACGAACGCAGGCAGCGGAAAGGCCCGCATGGTGGTGCCGGCCTTTGTCATTTTCGGTGCGGGAAAAGGCGGCCGGCACCTGGGTGCCGACCGCTGGTAACCTATTCGGCGGCAGCGACGCGCAGCTTCTTGCCGCGGAAATGCGGGATCACCTCGCTGCCAATCAGCTCGATCGTCTCCATGATCGCTTCATGCGGCACGGTGCCCATCTGCGACAGGAACATGATCTCGTCGGCACCGGCCTCGAAGAGGCGCTCGACATAGCGGATACAGTCCTCTGGCGTGCCATAGGCGTCGTTGATGTCGTCGAGATAACCATAGGCCTGCGGATTGTAGGCGATCTTGTCTTCGCCGAGCTTGGCGAACTTGTGCTCGCGCACCTTGTCGAGCGCCGCCAGATGCTCTTCCGGGCTCATGTCGTCGACCTCAGGCTTGGGACCGCCCTGATACCAGTGCGACAGCGCCTCGGCGAAGAAGCGCTGGCCACGCAAGCCGATGCGGCGGGCCTTGTCCCGGTCGCGCAGGACGATGGCCGGGCACAGGGCGGAGAGGTGCTCGGTCGGGCGGAATCCGACCTGGTCCTCTGGTTTGCGCTCGGCAAAGGCCTTCCGATAGGCATCGCTCTTGGTCTTGATCTCGTCGGGGCCGCCGAAACCCATGACCAGCGCACCGAGGCCACGCGAGCCGGCTGTCACCACCGCCTCCCAGCGTGTGCAGGCCATGTACATGCGCGGGTGCGGTTGCTGCAGCGGCTTGGGATGGACGGGGCGGGCTGGAAAACTGATGTACTGGCCGTCATGCTCGACCACTTCTTCGGTGAAGAGGCGCGGGATCAGATACATGCTCTCGTCGATCAGCGGCTGCAACTCGGCCAACTGGTAGCCGAAGGCACCGGCCTCCTGCTGGCTGCCGCCCTTGCCGACACCGAAATTGACGCGGCCATTCGACAGGATGTCGAGCATGGCGACACGTTCGGCGACCTTGATGGGATGGTTCATCGCCGGCGGCAGGCAGACGACGCCATGGCCGATCTCGAGCCTCTTCGTCTGGCCGGCGACAAAGGCGAGGAAGGTTTCCGGTGCCGACATGTGCGAATATTGCGTCAGGCCATGGTGCTCGACGCACCAGACCCCGTCGAAGCCGCTCCTGTCGAGCTGCACGCACTGTTCCACCATCTCGCGGAAAACCTGCTGCTCGGCCTCCCGATGGGTTTCGGCGATCTGCGCCTCGTAGATCATGGAAAATTTCACTGGCAGGATCCTCCGCTTGAGACAATTGCCCTTTCGGCATGAGCTGGAGTGTCCGGCTGGCAATCACGAAATTCATCGTTCGATCGGGTGAGGGCCGTTTTGCTGCTGATGGCATTGGGCCAGGCGAGGCAGCTGCTGGCTCAATTCAATGGTCCTTATGGACGATGCCTGCCAATCACGTTAGGCCGAAACGGCGGCATCGATTTCCGTGGAGACCAGACTATGACTTCCAGCATTCGCAGCCGGCGCGCCATTGTCGCCGCCCTGATGTCGTTCACCGCCCTGGCAGCTGCCGGCACGGCCAGGGCCGAAGAGACGATCAAGATCGGCGGCATCATGTCGCTGACCGGCGCGGGCGCCTCGATCGGCAAGAATGCCGAGGTCGCCTGGAAGCGTGCTGTCGACGACATCAACGCCGCCGGTGGCATTCTCGGCAAGAAGGTCGAGCTGGTGCTGGCCGACACGATGACCGACCCGACGCATGGCGTCAGCGAGATGCGCCGCCTCATCGAAAGCGAGAAGGTTGCGGCGGTAGTTGGCCCGGCAACCAGCCAGGAAACGACGCCGCTGATGCCGATCGGCACCGAAGCCAATATCGCCCAGGTTTCAAGCGCCGCCTCGACGCAGCTGACCCCGCAGGTCGGCCCGTACCACTTCTCCACCTCGCCGATCGGTGAGAACCAGATGATCCCCAACATCGCCTATGCGCTCGATACGCTGAAGCTGACCAAGCTGGCGCTGATCTCGGACAATGGCGGCATGTCGAAGGCGGCGGTGTCCGACATCGTCAACTACATGAAGGGCAAGGGCGTGGAGCCGGTCGCCATCCAGGAATTCGCCTTCCGCACCGAGGACATGACCCCGCAGCTGTTTTCGCTGCGAAACTCCGAGGCCGAAGCGGTGCTGCTGATCAACTCGATCGGCGACGACGCCCGCAAGATGCTGGAAAATCGCTATGACATCGGCTGGGACGTTCCCGTGCTGGCGAGCCTGACCATGACCAACTACGCCGTCGGCAACGCCGCCACAATCGGCACCGAGCCGTTCGAGGGCGTGTATTCGGTGCAGTTCGAGGGCATGACCTTCTGCCCGGGCGACGCGCTCGGCGAGAAGCCGTTCGCCAAGTTCGCCGAGAAGGCCAAGGCCGATATTGCCGATCTCGACCGCATGGGCGGACCCTCGGCGCTGGTGCCCTATTACATCCAACCCTTCATCCTGGCTGCCGCCATGAACGGTTCGGGCAAGACCGACGGCAAGTCGGTTGCGGCCTGGATCGAGGCCAACGCCGGCGAGATCAAGACGCTGACGGGCAAACTGGCGGCCAGCGCCGACAACCACTTCCTGCCGTCGGTCGAGAGCCTCAAGGTCGTCAAGAACCCATACCAGCTGCGCGAGGACGGTCTCGTCGAACGTGCCGACTGCGCCCAGTAAGCAGCAGAACGGTTTCAACTTGCGAAAGGCGTCGCCGGTTTCCGGCGGCGCCTTTTTCATTGGCTCACCCGATCGAACGATGCGGCGAGTCTTGGGGCTGGCTTTCACTCCAGCCGAAGAAATGCCGCGGAGGTTGGTTATGGAATTGGCGCTCGATGCAGATATTGCCGCGATGGCGGAGGTCGTCGCCAGGCGGCCGCCGCTCGACCTCGTCAATGTCGACATCCCGGCGTTGCGCGTTGCCGTGAACGCGGCGGGATGGCCGACGGAGCGCACCGAGATGGCCGCGGTCGAGAACATCACCGTTGCCGGCGGTGCCGGAGACATCCCGGCGCGACTCTACAAGCCACGTCAGGGCAAGGCATTGCCGCTGCTGGTCTTCCTGCATGGCGGCGGCTTCGTGCTGTGTTCGCTGGATACGCATGACAATTTCTGCCGGGCGCTGGCCAAGGCGGGCGATTGCGCGGTGCTGTCGATCGACTACCGGCTGGCGCCGGAACACAGGTTCCCGGCAGCCTACGAGGATGCTTTGGCGGCTCTGGAGTGGGCGGCGGCCAACGCTATCACGCTCGGCTGCGACGGCAGGAGGCTGGCGCTTGCCGGAGATAGTGCCGGGGGCAATCTGGCGGCAGCTGCCGCACTCCATGCCTCATCGGAGGTCCGCCTGAAACTGCGACACCTGTTGCTTTTCTATCCTGCTTCGGATCCCACGGCTTCCGGCACGAGTTACGACACTTTCCCGCAGACTCCATTCCTTAGCGCGGGAATGATGCGCTGGTACTGGCGGCAATATGTGGGTGAGCCGGCTGGCTTGGCAGATCCCCGTGTCGCGCTGCTTCGGTCCGTCGATCTTGCCGGGCTGCCGCAGACGACGATCGCCATTGCCGAATTCGATCCCTTGCGCAGTGAGGTCGAGGCCCTTTACACAGCGCTGGCCGAGTCCGGTGTTGATGTGGAAGCCAGGCGCTACGACGGTGTCTCGCACGGCTTTGCCAGCATGGTCGGATTGATCGGCAAAGCGCGGCTGGCGATCGACCACGGTGGCGCCAGGCTGCGCGATGCATTTGCCAGGAACGCCTGAGATGCTGGAGGCAAGGCTGGCGCGCGCCGAGGCAATGCTCGACATCATCGCGCTCGAGGCGCGCTATGCGCGCGCCTGGGACTGCTGCAATGGCAAGGCATGGGCCGATGTGTTCACTGCGGACGGCGTGTTCGAAATCGCGGCCGTCGGCGACCGCTCGGCGCTCAAGGTTGAGGGCAGGGAGCAACTGTCGGCTTTCTGCTTCGATTTCACGGCGAAATTCTCCGGCGTTCATGTGCCCGGTCTGCCGTTGCTCGACATCGACGGGGACGAGGCGACCGGTCACCTGCATTTCCAGTTCGTCGCCATCGGCCGGTTAACACCGAACCACACGATGAGCCGCACAGCTTGCGGCCAATATGATGTGCGTTATCGCAGGACCGAAAAGGGCTGGCGCATGGTCCATCGATTGGAAAAGGCGTTCAGCAGCGCACGAAGCGAATTCTTCGATTTCTGAGCGTTCAGCGCCTTTCCTCAAGTACCAGGTCAGCAGCGCGCCAGGCCAGCGCCATCACAGGGCCGTTGGTGTTACCCGATATCGGTGCCGGGATGACCGAGGCATCGATCACACGGAGGCCATCGACGCCATGGACGCGCAATCGCTCGTCGACGACGGCGTCGGCGTCATTGCCCATCCGGCAAGTGCCGACCGCATGCAGCCCCGACACGAAGGTCGCGCGGAAGGCAGCGAGCATGTCGTCGTCCGATTGCACTGCTGGGCCAGGCCAAAGCTCCTGCTTCACGAAGGGCTGCAATGCAGGCTGGGCGACGAAGTCGCGCATTATGCGCATCATCGAAATGGCGGTGCGCCGGTCGTTTTCCGTCGCCAGCCAGTTCGGCCGGATCGGCGGCATGTCGCGCATGTCGGCCGAGCGGATGGTAATCTCGCCGCGGCTTTCCGGCCGCAGGGCATAGCCGATGATGGTGATGCCGGGCTCGGCCTCTAGCTTCAGGCGGCCTTGCAGCAGCCCACGGGCGAAGGTGTAGGGTGACAGCGATAGCTGCAGATCCGGATAGGTGACGTCTGACGAGGAGCGGACGAACGCGCCGATTTCGGACGCACCGAAGCTCATCAGCCCCGTGCCGGCGAGATAATAGCGCAGCACCTCGCCGACGAGGCGCAGGCCACTGAAGCTGCGGTTGTGGCCATGCATTCCGGCAAGGCGATAGGGCAGCGCCACAACGAGGTGTTCGGCAAAGTTGCGGCCGACGCCGGGCAATTCGGTCACAGTCTGGACGCCAGCCGCCGAAAGCACATCATGGCGGCCGACGCCTGACACCTGCAGCAGTTGCGGTGACTGGATCGCGCCGCAGGCAACGATGACCTCGCTTGCCGACCGGGCGGTGCGTTGGCGACCGCCCACGAGATATTCGACGCCGACTGCCCGACGACCGTCGAACAGGATACGCAGAACCTGCGCGCCGGTTTGGACGACGAGGTTCTTGCGCCGCATCGCCGGTCGGAGGAAGGCGCGGGCCGCGCTCATGCGCCGCCCCATGTGGTCGACCGTATGCGTGTAGGTACCGACGCCATCGCGTCTGGCGCCGTTGAGGTCGTCGAGATGGTCGAGGCTGAGCGAAGCACCTGCATCGAGGATCGCCTGGCCGAGAGGGTCGGCGAGAGGACGAACACTGACCTGCAAGGGACCATTGCCGCCCCTGATGACATCGCCACCAAGCTGATGGTTCTCGATCTTGCGGAAGACTGGCGCCATCTCGGTCCAGCTCCAGCCCGTGACGCCGAAGTCGGCCCAGCCGTCGTAGTCCTCGGGGGCGCCCCGGCAATAGAGCATTCCGTTGATCGAGCTCGATCCGCCAAGCCCGCGGCCGCGCGCCCATGTCTCGGCTTCCGGCCGACCTTCTTCATGCTCGACAGGAAAGTTCCATGAGCGTTTCGGATGCTTCGTCAGCTTGACCCATCCCCGGGGCATCCGGACCAAGGGATGAAGGTCCGATGGTCCGGCCTCGAGGACAAGCACCCTATGTCCCGGGTCTTCGCTTAGCCTGTTGGCCACCACACAGCCGGCCGAGCCGGCGCCAACGATGATCGTGTCGAATTCTCTCATGCCGCGATGTCTTGCGCGTGCGCGTCGGCTCGCATCCTGCAAACGAACTAGCCCAGGCAAGCGTTGTTCAGGCCCAGGCCGACATATGCGGTAGTCCGCATGGACGATGTTCGGCTCGCCTGCATCCTGTGATTTCTCCTTGAGGAGTCGTCACGCCATGCCGCGTGGCGGCCTTGCGCGCACATCAATGCCGGCGCGCATCCAGACCGGCACCAAAGCCTACGTTCCTGGGGAGGAATGACATGAAGAAATCCATTCTCGCGGCAGCTTTGCTGCTGTCGACCGCGCTGACTGCCGCAGCACAGGACACCAGCGTCAAGCTCGGCGTGCTCAACGACCAGAGCTCTTCCTTCTCCGCGCTCGGCGGCACCGAGGTGACCGAGGCAGTCAAGCTGGCAATCTCCGACTTTGGCGGTCAGGTGCTGGGCAAGCCGATCGAACTGGTCTCGGCCGATCATCAGAACAAGCCCGAGATCGCACTGTCCATCGCCCGCGAATGGCTGGAGCGCGACAATGTCGACGCGCTGTTCGATGTCGCCAATTCGGCAATCGCGCTTTCGGTCAACAACCTTTTGGGCGAACAGAAGAAGCTCGGCTTCTTCGTCTCGCCGATGACCGACAAGATGACCGAGGCCGACTGCAACGGCTACGGCATGGCCTGGGCATACGACGCCTATTCGCAGGTGCGTTCGTCGGTCAGCGCCCAGCTCAAGGCCGGTGGCGAGACCTGGTTCATCCTGTCGCCCGACTATGAAGCCGGCAAGGTGCTGGAAGCCGGCGTGAAGACCGCCGTCGAGGAAGAAGGCGGCAAGATACTGGGTTCGGTGCGGGCGCCGCTCGGCACCACCGACTTCTCGTCCTACATCCTGCAGGCCCAGGCCTCGGGCGCCAAGGTTCTGGCGCTGACGGTCAATGGTCCTGAACTGGTCAATGCGCTCAAGCAGGTCCAGGAGTTCGGCCTGATCGACCAGGGCATGCGCGTGGCGCTGACCGTGCTGCACCAGTCGGATGCGCGCGCCATCGGCCTTGAAGCGCTGAAGGGCATCCAGTTTGCCGCCGCCTGGTATTGGAACACCGATGACGCTTCCAAGCACTTCAAGGAAGAGATGCAGAAGAAGACCGGCAATGCTCCGGGCTGGGTTGCGGCCGGTGCCTATTCCGCAGCGACCAATTATCTGAACGCCGTCAAGGCCGCCGGTACCGACGAGCCGACCGCGGTGCTCGCCAAGCTGCGCGAAGGCAAGATCAACGACCTGTTCGCAAAGAATGCGACGCTGCTGCCCAACGGCCGCCTCGTGCATGACATGCAGCTGCTTGAGGTGCGTGCGCCCGGCGAGGCATCCGATGCGCAGGACGTGTTCAAGGTCGTGACCACCGTTCCTGCCGACATCGCCTTCCGCTCGATCGACAAGAGCGCCTGCAAGCTGGCCAAAGGCTGATCCGACAGCGCCGGACGGCACGCTCGCCGTCCGGCGCGTCCACCCGATGGGAGTGACGACTTGCCCGGCTATCTGATCTTCGAGATCGAAATTACCGACGAGGCCGCCTGGCAGCACTATCGCGAGGTCGCCGGGCCGATCATGGCCGCCGGCGGCGGGCGTTTCGTCTTGTCGGGCGATCGAATCGAAAGCCTCGAAGGCGGCTGGCAGCCGGCGACGATCTCGGTGGTCGAGTTCCCGAGCGCTGACGCGGCGCGCCAATTCTACCATTCTGACGACTACCAGAAGGTGGTGGCACTCAGGCAGCTGGCATCACGCGGCAAGGGCATTCTCGTCGACGTATGACGGGCGCCCTGTGCCGCATATTTCCTAGAGTACGTGGAGGACAAGGTGCAGCAAGGCACTGCGGACGACTACATCATCGAGGCGTCCGGGCTGAGCCGGTATTTCTATGGCTTCGCCGCCGTAAAAGACGTCGACCTCAAGGTCCGGCGCAATACCATCCACGCCCTGATCGGCCCCAACGGCGCCGGCAAGACGACGACCTTCAACCTGATCACCAAGTTCCTGCAGCCCAGCGAAGGTACGATCCGATACAACGGCGAGGACATCACCGCGCTGAAGCCGGAAGAGGTGGCGCGCAAGGGCATCGTTCGATCGTTCCAGATTTCGGCGGTGTTTCCGCGCATGAGCGTGCGTGAAAACGTGCGCATGGCACTCCAGCGGCCGACGGGGACCTCCTATCGCTTCTGGCAAAGCGAACGCACGCTCGGCGTGCTCAACGATCGCATCGATGAACTGCTCGACGCTGTCGGCATGCTTTCCTATCGCAACCATGTCGCGGTCAATCTGCCTTACGGTCGCAAGCGCGCGCTGGAGATTGCCACGACGCTGGCGCTGGATCCCGAGATGCTGCTGCTCGACGAGCCGACCTCGGGCATGGGCCACGAGGACGTCGACCGCATCGCCGAACTGATCCGCAAGGTAGCAAGCGACCGCACTGTCCTGATGGTCGAGCACAATCTGTCGGTGGTTTCAGCCCTTTCCGACACCATCACCGTGCTGGCGCAGGGACGGGTGCTGGCCGAAGGCAACTACGAAACCGTGTCGCGCGATCCGCGCGTTGTCGAAGCCTATATCGGTGGCGCAGATGACTGAGACTTCCCAGGTGGTGCTCGACATCGCCGACCTGCATGCCTGGTACGGCGAGAGCAAGGCGCTCCACGGCATGAATTTCGACATCCGCGAGGGTGAACTCGTCACGCTGCTGGGCCGCAACGGCGCCGGCAAGACGACAGCGCTGCGCTGTATCATGGGCCTGGTGCGCAAGAAGACCGGTGTTATCACCTATCGCGGTGAGAACGTTGCGAAGCGGGCGCCCGAGATCATCGCCCGGCGCGGCATCGCCTACTGCCCGGAGGAGCGCGGCATCTTCTCGAGCCTGTCGGTGGCCGAGAATCTGGAGCTGCCGCCGGTCATCGCCAAGGGCGGCATGACCGTGGACGAGATCCTCGAGCTGTTCCCGAACCTCAAGGCGCGCTGGCAGAGCCCCGGCACCAAGCTGTCAGGCGGGGAGCAGCAGATGCTGGCCATCGGCCGCATCCTGCGCACGGGCGCCAAGCTTTTGATCTTCGACGAGCCGACCGAAGGCCTTGCGCCGGTCATCGTCAAGCAGATCGCCGTCGTGCTCGAGAAGCTGAAGGCGAGGGGCTTCACCATCCTTCTGGTCGAGCAGAACTTCCGCTTCGCTTCCAAGCTCGCCGACCGGCATTTCGTCGTCGACCACGGCAAGGTGGTCGAGCGCTTCAGCCGCGACGAACTCGCCGGCAATGAAGCCAAAATCCAAGCTTATCTCGGGGTGTGATGGCCATGATGGACCTGATTGGCGTTCCGCCAACCCTTCTTTTCGGCCAGCTGCTCGTCGGCCTCATCAACGGTTCGTTCTACGCCATGATGAGCCTGGGCGTGGCGATCATCTTCGGCATGTTGCGCATCGGCAACTTCGTCCATGGCGCGCAATACATGCTGGGTGCGTTCGGCGCCTGGTATCTCATGCGCTTGCCTGAACTGTTCCCGGGTCTTGGTCTGCCGTCGATCGGCTACTGGTGGGCGCTGGTCATCGTTCCGCTGGTGGTGGCTGTCATCGGCGCGCTGATGGAGCGCATCTTCATCCGCCGCGTCTACGATCTCGACCATGCCTACGGCCTGCTTTTGACCGTCGGCCTCGCCATGGCGATCGAGGGTGCCTTCAACGTCTACTACGGTGCCGCCGGCCAGATGTATGGCGTGCCGGAGTCTCTGAAAGGCGGCATCAATCTCGGATTCATGTTCCTGCCGATCTACCGCGCCTGGGTGATCGCTGCGGCAATCGTCGTCTGCTTCGGCACCTGGTACATGGTCGAGCGAACCAAGCTCGGCTCTTACCTCCGGGCCGCGACCGAAAATCCCGATCTCGTCCGTGCTTTCGGCATCAACGTGCCGCGCTTGTTGATGCTGACCTACGCGTTCGGTGTCGGTCTTGCCGGTTTCGCCGGCGTCATGGCAGCCCCGATCTACCAGGTCAGCCCGCAGATGGGGCAGGGCATGATCATCACCATCTTCGCCGTCGTGGTCATCGGCGGCATGGGCTCGATCTTCGGCGCCATCGTTTCCGGCCTGATGCTCGGCGTGATCGAGGGCCTGACCAAGGTCTTCTATCCGCAGGCCTCGGCAACCGTGATCTTCATCATCATGGCGCTGGTGCTGATCTTCCGCCCGGCTGGCCTGTTCGGCAAGGAGACGACGAGCCACTCGGTCGCCGACGTCTCGTCGGGCCGCTCCGGCAGCTTCCTCGAGAACGGTCGCCTGTGGCTCGCGATCTTCACGGTCGGCGGCGTGGCGTTGCCGTTCCTCGTCTATCCCGTCATGGGCATGAAGATCCTGGTGCTGGCACTGTTCGCACTCGCCTACAATCTGATCTTCGGTTACGTCGGCCTCCTCGCCTTCGGCCATGCCGCCTTCTACGGGGCATCGGCTTATGTGACTGCGCATGCCGCTGCCGCCTGGGGCCTGCCGACCGAGCTCTGCATCCTTCTGGGCGTCATGGTGGCGACGGCGATCGGCGCGTTGTTCGGCTGGTTGGCGATCCGCCGGCAGGGGCTCTACTTCGCCATGATCACGCTGGCGCTGGCGCAGATCATCTATTTCTACGGAGTGCAGGCGCCATGGACCCATGGCGAGGACGGGATCCAGTCGGTGCCGCGCGGCATGCTGTTCGGCGTCATCGATCTCTCCAACACGCTGAACATGTACTACGTGACCCTCGCCGTGTTCCTGGCCGGCTTCGCCTTCATCTACCGCATCATTCACTCGCCGTTCGGCCAGACGTTGAAGTCGATCCGCGAGAACGAGCCGCGCGCCATTTCGCTCGGCTATTCGACCGACCGGTTCAAGCTGATCGCATTCACGCTTTCGGCGATGCTGTCGGGCGTAGCAGGCGGCCTCAAGGCGATCATCTTCCAGCTGGCGTCGCTGGCCGACGTCTTCTTCATGACCTCGGCCGACGTGCTGCTGATGACGCTGATCGGCGGCGTCGGCACGCTGCTTGGACCGGTGGTCGGTGCGGCAGTGCTGGTGACGCTGCAACGCGAGTTGGCCACCCTCGGTGCCTGGGTCGTGGTGGTGCAGGGCATCATATTCGTTCTCTGCGTGCTGTTCCTGCGCAAGGGCATCATCGGCACGCTGGAGGAATTCCTGGCGAACCGCGCCGAGCGCAAGGCCCAGCAGACGGCCGACCACACCGAGGCCACCACCAAAATCACGGCAGCACCATGAGCGCGCCGTCGACTCTGGTCATCGGCATGGGGCCTGGGCTTGGCCAGGCTTTGGTGAAGAAGTTCGCGCGTGAAGGACATCGTGTTGCCTTTGTCGGCCGCCGCGCAGAAGCGATTGCACGCTACGAGCAGGAGCTGCGGGCCGAGGGCCTCGACGTTGCCGGATTTGTCGGCGACGCCGGCAAGCCCGAAGAGATGGACCATGTCCATGCGGCGATCCGCGAGCGGCATGGCGATGCCGAGGCGCTGATCTACAATGCCGCCATCATCGAGCCGGCGCGGTTCGTCACGCCGTCGCGGCTGGGCGAGGTGAAATACGGCACCGCCGACGGCTGGAAGTCGCATGGTGAGGCGGCCAGCGTCGACTACGTCGTCGACGCCTTCAGGACCAACGTGGCTGGTGCGCTGCATGCGGCCCAGGCCGTTGCGCCAGGAATGATCGACCGCGGCCGCGGTACGATCCTGCTCACCGGTGGTGTGCTTGCCTTTGGCCCGTGGATCGAATGGGGCGTGACCTCGCTCGGCAAGGCTGCGCTGCGCAGCCTTGGACACTCGCTGGAGAAGGAACTCACCCCTGCGGGTATTCATGTGTCGACTGTCGCCATCCATGGCACGATGCAGGCCGGAACGCCTTACGATCACGATCTGGTCGCCGCAGCCTACTGGAGGCTGCATGTCCAGCCGCGCGCAGAATGGCAGCCGGACTTCCACGTCAAGCAGGACGCCGAAGACGGCGGGGATCCCGACGTATGAGCGCGCCCGCGATCAGGTTCGACGGCAAGCGGGTGCTGGTGACTGGCGGCGCCAGCGGCATTGGCGAAACGGTGGCAAGGCTGCTCTCGGATCTCGGCGCACGCGTGGTCATTGCCGACCTGAACCGCGAACAACTCGATCCGGCGGCACAGCGCACCGCAGCAGCCGATGTCACCCAGGGCGACGTCGCAAGTGAGGACGATGCCGAGCGCATGGTCAGGGAAGCGATCACGGCTCTCGGCGGCCTCGATCTCGTTTTCAACTCTGCCGGCATCGGCGACGACCTCGTGCCGGTGCACGACCAGTCGGTGGAACGCTGGCAGCGCGTCATCGACGTCAACCTCAAGGGCACCTACCTGATGTGCCGCGCCGCATCGCGACCGATGCTCCGGCAGAGATGCGGCGCCATCGTGAATGTGTCGTCCATCGTCGGGCTCGGCGGCTTCCCGCGTCGCTCGGCCTATGCCGCGGCCAAGGCCGGGATCAATCACCTGACGCACACGCTGGCCTGCGAATGGGGTCCCTCGGGCATTCGCGTCAATGCGATCGCGCCGGCTTATACGCGCACGCCGATGGTTCAGGCTTTGCTCGAGCGCAAGGCATTCGACCCGACGATCCTGGAACGGCGTACGCCGCTTGGCCGACTGGCGCTGCCGGAAGAAATGGCGCGAGCCGCCGTGTTCCTGCTGTCGGACTGGGCGTCCTACATCACAGGCACGGTTCTGCCGGTCGATGGCGGCTGGAGCGCATTCGGTGGCGCGGGTGATGTGGTGTCCGCTTAGGGACAATGGCCAGGTGTAAGCTGCAATGCAAAAGGCCGCGCATTTGACGCGGCCTTTTGCGTTCTGGTAGCCCGCGTTCACTTGTTCCTGAAATCGTCCAGTCGGTTTTCGCGCAGCGCCAGCACCAGCTCGCGTTTGCGGATCTTGGCGGCCTCGACCGGCATGGTGTCGATGAAGTGGACGGCGCGCGGGGCCTTGTAGGCGGCAAGGCTCTCGCGGCAGTGGCGGATCAGCTCATCCGCGGTCGCGTCCTGTCCCTCTGCCTTCACGATGACCGCGACCGGGATTTCGCCCTTGCTCTCGTCGGGCGCGCCGACCACCGCGCACATGGCGACCGCCGGATGCTTGTAGAGCAGGGCCTCGATTTCCAGCGGATAGACATTGTGGCCGCCGGCGATGATGACGTCCTTCTTGCGGTCGACGATGAACAGGTAGCCGTCCTCGTCGACGTAACCGAGGTCGCCCGACTTCCAGCCGCCATTGCCGAAGGCCTCGGCAGACGCCTTTTCGTCCATCCAGTAGCCTTGGGCGACGCAATCGCCCGAGATGATGACCTCGCCGATCTGACCCTGTGGGACGGCGTTGCCTTCGTCGTCGACGATCGAGATACGCGAGCTGCCGACGGGCAGGCCGGCGGAGCCTGGCTTCCGGATGCCTGCCGTCGGCTCCATGACGTTCTGGCCGCTGGTCTCGGTCGAGCCGTAAACTTGCGTGACGCGGGCGCCCGACAACTCCTCGAAGCGTCGGATGACCGGCTGAGGTACAGGTGAGCCGCCCGTCGTGCAGATGCGCAGCGACGACAGATCGTGCTTGGCCGGATCGACCTCGTTGACCATGTAGACATACATGGTCGGCGTGCCGCCGAAATAGGTAGCCTTGTATTCGCCGATTTCGGAAAGCACACGCTGGGTATCCCAGCGCTCGTGCAGGACGATGGTGCCACCGGTGTACAGGCAGAGGTTGAGCGTCACGGTCAGGCCGAAATTGGTGAACAGCGGCACGGCGCAGAGATAGACTTCCTCGGCAAAGCGCGTGCGGTGCGAGACCATCATGTCGCGCAGTGTCGAGCACTGGTTGAACTGCGATTGCGCGGCGCCCTTGGGCGCGCCGGTCGTGCCGGAGGTGAAGAACAGGGCGCAGATGTCGTCCATGTGGCAAGCGACGTCTTCGAATGTCGCGGGTGCCGTGGCCATCAGCGAGGTGAGGTCGTCGGTGCTGCCGTCGCCCGAAACGACCAGGCAATGGGCGAGATCGGCGAACTCGGCCCTGATCTCGGAAAAATAGGACCAGGTCGAGCTGTCAGCGACGAGCGCCTTCATGCCGGTCTGGGCAACGATCTTGCGCAGCTCGGCGTGGCGGAACATGGCGCTGAGCGGGGCCGGGATCGCGCCGAGGCGCTGACAGGCCCAGAAGCCGATCGCCATCATCGGCGTGCTCGGCAGATAGAGCCCGACGCGGTCACCCTTGGCCACGCCGCGCGCCTTGAGCACATTTGCCAGCTGTGCCGTCAGTTCGGCGAAGCGGGCATAGGTGATCGTCTCCTTGTCGGAGATGATGAAGTTGCGCTCGCCGATCAGCCGTGCGTTCCGCGCCAGCACCTGGCTCAGGATTTCCATGCTCGTATTTCCTGCAGTCGAAATTGGGATTTTGTGGCGACTAGAGAACTTGCCCGCATGAGCAGGCATCGTCTGCACAGACTAAGCCAGTCCGGGCGCGCCGGTCATGAAATCAGGATGCCGCCATCGATGGGCAACTGGTGACCGGTCATTTTCCGTGACTCGTCCGAGGCTAGATAAAGTGCTGCGTTGGCGACATCGACCGGTTCGGCGATGCCGAGCAGATAGGCGTCGAACTGTGCCTTGAGATGCGGCTCGCGCTCGAAGAAGCCGAGGACTCGGTCGGTGGCGACCGCGCCCGGCACCAGCACGTTGACGCGAATATTGTCCTTGGCGAATTCCACTGCCATCGAGCGGGTGAGCGAGATGACGCCACCCTTGGCCGCCGAGTAGGCGTCGCGGTTGGGGATGCCCATGGCCCCGACGATCGACGAGCAATTGATGATCGAGCCGCCGCCAGACCGCTGCATCAGGGGAATCGCGTTGCGGCAGCAGACCCAGGTGCCGAACAGGTCGAGCTTGATGCAGCGCCAGAACTCCTCGAACGGCGCAACCGTCACCGGGCCGTCGGCTGAACTCGAGCCGCCGGCGTTGTTGTAGAGCACGTCGAGCCGACCCCAGGCGTTCATCACCAGCTTGAACGCCGCCTCGACGCTGTCAGGCTCGGTGACGTCTGTCTCGACATAGAGTGCTGTGCCTCCCGATGTATTAATGGAGGAGGCGATGGCCTCGCCCTTGTCGCGGCTGCGGCCGGCCACCGCCACCTTGGCGCCTTCACGTGCAAAGAGCCGCGCCGCAGCCTCGCCAATGCCGCCGGTCGCGCCTGAAATGAATGCCACTTTGCCTGCCAGACGGGCCATGATGATCTCCTCGAAACGTTATCCGCGAACCTGCGCGCCCGGGCGCCTTCAACATCGTCCGAAGGGACTAAGATTGCCGGACATTTCAGCGGCTTGGCGGCCAAAATGCGTGCAGCCTTGTGACTAGTCCCATCAGACGATGTTAGCGGTCTGCCCCTGTCCCATTCCTTGCTTCGATTGAAGAAATTGGCAGTGCCGAAATGGCAGCAACAAGCGGCGTAGGAAAATGAAGGCAGTGATCTGCAAGGAGTTCGCCCCAAGGGCGCAGCTCAGGATCGAAGAGGTCCCTGAACCGTTGGTGAAACCGGGCCAGGTGGTCATCCGCATCGAGGCATGCGGCATCAACTTCTTCGACGGACTGATGGTCGAGGGCAAGTATCAAACCAAGCCCGAGCGACCCTTCACGCCGGGCAGCGAAGCCGCCGGCACGATCATCGCGGTCGGCGATGGTGTCGAGCGTCTGAAGGTCGGCGCGCGCGTGTTGGCCTTTGCCGGCATCGGTGGTTATGGCGAGCAGGTCGCGGTCGATGCCTGGAAGGTGTTTCCGATCCCCGCCGAGATGAGCTTCGTCGAAGCCGCCGGCTTCCTGATCACCTATGCGACATCGCACCATGCCCTCAAGGATCGTGCGCAGATCAGGCCGGGCGAAACGATGTTGGTTCTCGGCGCTGCCGGCGGCGTCGGGCTGACAGCGGTCGAGCTCGGCAAGCAGATGGGTGCGCGCGTCATTGCTGCCGCCTCCAGCGACGAGAAGTTGGCGCTATGCCGCGAATACGGGGCCGACGAGACGATCAACTATTCGACCGAGGACCTGCGCCAGCGGCTCAAGGAACTGACGGACGGGCAGGGCGTCGACGTGGTCTATGATCCCGTCGGTGGCAACATGACGGAAACGGCGGTGCGCGGTCTGGCACTTTTCGGCCGGCTGCTGGTGATCGGCTTTGCCGCCGGCGACATCCCCAAGATCGCGCTCAACCTTTTGCTGCTCAAGCAGTCGGCTTTGATCGGTGTGTTCTGGGGCGCCTATGCACGCTCGGCGCCGGAGAAGAATGCCGAGAATATCGCCGAGCTGATGGACTGGTTCGCCAAGGGCAAGCTCAGGCCGCATATCTCGGCCGCATATCCGCTCGACCGCTTTGCCGAAGCGCTCGACGTCGTCATGGAGCGCGCCGTCAAAGGCAAGGTCGTGCTGGTGACGGGCAATTCAGGACATAGCAAGGAAGGAGTGCCGGCATGACCGAGCTGCTCGCAAGGACCGTTTCGGTCGCAAAGCAAGGCAACATTCTGGTCGCGACCGTCGACAACCCTCCCGTCAACGCGCTGTCGCATTCGGTCCGGTCCGGGCTGATCAAGGCCGTGAAGGCGCTCGAAAGCGATGCCGGGGCGCGCGCCATGGTCATTTTGTGCGAAGGCCGCACCTTCATCGCCGGCGCTGATATCACCGAATTCAAGAAGCCGATGGTGGCGCCGCTGCTCGGCGAAGTGATCGACACGCTGGATGCTGCAACGAAGCCGATCGTGGCTGCGATCCACGGCACCGCACTTGGCGGCGGCCTCGAAGTGGCGCTTGCCTGCAGCTACCGCATCGCGGTGGAGAGCGCCAAGGTCGGCCTGCCCGAAGTCAAGCTCGGCATCCTGCCGGGGTCGGGCGGCACGGTGCGCCTGCCGCGTCTTGCCGGCGTCGAGCAGGCACTGGCGATGATCAGCGAAGGCGGTCAGATTACGGCACGCGATGCTCTGGAAAAAGGCATCGTCGACGAGGTCGTTTCGAGCGAGCTCAAGGCGGCGGCCGTAACCTTCGCCGAGAAGGTGATTGCTGGCGGCGCCAAGCTGCGCCGCACCAGCGACCTGCCGGTGCCGGCGTTCGACCCAGCCGTGCTCGAGACCAGCCGTGCGACATTGGCCAAGAAATACAAAGGTTTCAACGCACCTCTTGCTGCGGTGGATCTGGTCAAGATGGTCACCGAGACGCCGGTCGCCGAGGCGATCGCGTTGGAATACCAGACCTGCAAGGAGTTGCTCGTTTCGCCGCAGTCGAAGGCGCTGCGCCACATCTTCGCGGCCGAGCGCGAGGCGCTCAAGATCGACGGCGTCGAGGCCGAGGTGAAGCCGCGCGACGTCAAGAAGGTCGCCATCGTCGGTCCGGGCACCATGGGCCGCGGTATCGCCGCCTGCTTCCTCAACATCGGCATTCCGGTGACGCTGATCGGCCTGACGGACGATGGCCTGGCTTCCGCGGTCAGGGCCATCGGCAATATCTATGAAGGCAGCGTCAAGCGCGGCAGCCTGTCGTCCGAAGAGATGGAGCGCCGCATGGCGCTGCTGACACCAGCGACCTCCTATGACGGCGTCGGTGACGTCGATCTTGTGATCGAGGCGGTGACCGAAGACATGATGGTCAAGAAGGACGTCTTCGCCAGGCTCGATGCCGTCCTGCGCGACGATGCGATCATCGCCACCAACACCTCGTTCCTCGACATCGAGGAACTCGCCGGCTCGTCGAAGAACCCGGCGCGTGTCGCCGGCATGCATTTCTTCAACCCGGCCAATGTCATGAAGCTGCTTGAGAATGTGCGTGCAGCGAAGACCGCCCCCGACGTTCTGGCGACCACCACGGCGCTGGGCAAGCGGCTGGGCAAGGTGCCCGTCATGGTCGGGCGCTCCGAAGGTTTCGTTGCCAACCGCATGCTGTCCAAGCGCACGCGCGAGGCTCAATTCCTGCTCGAGGACGGTGCGACGCCGCAACAGGTCGACCGCGTGCTAACCGCCTTCGGCTTCCCGATCGGCCCGTTCGCGCTAGCCGATCTCGCCGGCATGGACATCATGGCCGCAGCGCGGGCGGCACGTGTCGCCCGTATGTCGCCGCGCGAGCAGCAGTGCAACATCGTCGACAAGCTGGTCGCAGCCGGCCGGCTCGGCCAGAAGTCGGGTGCGGGCTACTACGTCTATGACGAGAACCGCAAGGCTTCGCACGATCCAGCTGTCGATGAACTGCTGGAGGCTCACCGCAAGGAGCGAGGCTTCGCCGCGCGTCCCATAACCGACGAGGAAATCCTCGAACGCTGCCTGTTTGCCATGGTGAACGAGGCAGCCAAGATCCTCGACGAGGGTGCGGCGGCGCGGCCCGGCGACATCGACGTCATCTGGACCAACGGCTTCGGCTTCCCGACCTATCTGGGTGGTCCGATGTTTTATGCCGACCAGGTCGGCCTGCCGAAGGTCAAGGCGGCGCTCGACACATACGCGGGCCTCGTGGGTGACCAATATTTCAAGCCGGCCGCGCTGATCGAGCGGCTGGTTGCCGAGGGCAGGGGCTTCTACGGCTGAGGCCGTATCCCTGCCGAAACAGAATGAAGAACAGACGGACTAGGATGCTATGAACAAGGAAATGGACCTGAAAGCGGTCGTCGCCCAGCTGCGCGACGGCATGACGATCGGCTTCGGCGGCTGGGGTCCGCGGCGCAAGCCGATGGCGCTGGTGCGCGAGATCCTGCGCTCGGACCTCAAGGACCTGACGCTGGTGGCTTATGGTGGGCCGGAAATCGGCATGCTTTGTGCTGCGGGCAAGGTCAAGAAGCTGATCTACGGCTTCGTGTCGCTCGACGCGATGCCGATCGAACCCTACTTCCGCAAGGCGCGCGAAGCCGGAGCGGTCGAGGTGTCGGAGCTGGACGAGGGCCTGCTGCTGCTCGGCCTGCAGGCAGCCGGCCACAACCTGCCGTTTGCGGCGACCCGCGTCGGCCTCGGCTCCGACGTCATGAAGTACAACCCGCACTTCAAGACGGTGAAGTCGCCCTATGACGACGGCGAAGTGCTGTTGGCGATGCCGGCGATCAAGCTCGACGTGGCGCTGATCCATGCGAGCCGCGCCGACCGGCTGGGCAACACCCAGACCGACGGTCCGGATCCGTTCTTCGATGGCCTGTTCGCTCGTGCCGCCGACAAGGTGTTCGTTACCACCGAGGTGCTGGTCGACCGCATCGGGGATGAACACTCCGACAAGGCCAAGAGCCAGCTGTTCGAACGCTGCCTGGTGACTGGCGTGGTGTCGGCACCGCTCGGTGCGCATCCGACGGCTGCGCATGAGGCCTATGGTTGGGACATGGGCCACCTCAAGGACTACGCCGCGTCAGCTGGTGAAGAGGGCGGCTGGCAGCGCTATTTCGACCAATATGTGAAGGGCGGCGATGCCAGCTACGCCTCGAGCGTTGGCGGCGAAGCCAAGATCCGCGCCCTGCCGCTCCCCATTTTCTGATCGGACACGACATGACGACTGCAAAAGAATTCACGCTTGCCGAACTGATCGTAGCTGTCGGTGCACAGGCCTGGGCCTCCGATGGTGAGGTTCTCGCCACCGGCATCGGCCCGCTGCCGCGTCTTGCGGCCGGTCTTGCCAAGCTCACCTGCGCGCCCGGCATCATGATGACCGACGGCGAGGCCTATCTTGTCGAGGACCCGATCCCGCTCGGGCCGCGCGGCGACTACAAGCCGAAGTTTTCCGGCTGGATGCCTTACGGCAGGGTCTTCGACAGCGTCTGGAGCGGGCGCCGCCACGCCATGGTGACGCCAGTGCAGGTCGACCGCTACGGTCAGGGCAACATCTCCGCACTTGGCGGAGAGTTCCAGAAGCCTAAGGTCGCCATGCTTGGCGTCCGCGGCTTCCCCGGCAACTCGATCTGCCACAAGAATTCGATGTTCCTGCCCAGCCACTCGAAGCGCACCTTCGTCGAGGGTGAGGTCGATGTGGTGGCGAGCGTAGGCTACAACGCCAAGAACTGGCCGGAAGGCGCCAAGCCCGCCGACGTCAAGCTCGGCGTAGTCATCACCGACCTCTGCGTGTTCGATTTCAACGGTCCTGATCATGCGGCGCAGGTGCTGTCGCTGCATCCTGGCGTCACCTTCGAGCAGGTGCAGGACGCGACCGGCTTCCCGCTGCTGCGCGCCGAAGGCATGACCACCACCGCGGCGCCGACCGAGGAGCAGATGGCGATCATCGCCAGGCTCGACCCGCACAATGTCCGTGCCACCGTCCTGAAGGGCAATCCTCCCGGCGTCCGCGCCGCCTGACGAACCCGCCGCCGGCACTCGCTGCCGGCGGCTCTTCCTGGAATGGCAGTGACGGACGCAAGATGGACTTCGAATACAGCGACAAGACAAAAAGCCTGCTCGAACGGCTTAATGCCTTCATGGATGAGCATGTCTATCCCAACGAGCGCCGCTATCACCAAGAGGTCGAAGCCGACCGCTGGGGCCATCCGCCTGTCTTGGAGGAACTCAAGGCCAAGGCCAAGGCGGCCAAGCTGTGGAACCTGTTCCTGCCGGATTCTTCGCATGGCGCGGGCCTGACCAACACCGAATATGCACCGCTCTGCGAAGTCATGGGCCGGGTGCATTTCTCGTCGCAGATATTCAACTGCTCGGCACCTGACACCGGCAACATCGAAACCATAGAGCGCTATGGCACCGAGGCGCAGAAGGCGCGCTGGTTGCCTGCCATGCTCGACGGGTCGATCCGCTCGGCCTTCGCCATGACCGAGCCTGACGTCGCTTCCAGTGACGCGACCAACATCCAGAGTTCGATCGTCCGCGACGGCGACGACTACGTCATCAATGGTCGCAAGTGGTGGATATCAGGTGTCGGCGACCGCCACTGCGAATTGCTGATCTTCATGGGCAAGACCGACCCGGGTGCTGCCAAGCACCAGCAGCAGTCGATGATCCTGGTGCCGATGGACACGCCAGGCATCAAGGTGCTGAGGCCGATGACGGTGTTCGGTTATGACGATGCACCGCACGGCCACATGGACATGCTGTTCGAGAACGTGCGGGTGCCGGCATCCAACATCCTGCTCGGCGAAGGCCGGGGCTTTGAGATCGCGCAAGGCCGCCTCGGACCCGGCCGCATCCATCATTGCATGCGCCTGATTGGCCTTGCCGAACGCTGCCTGGAGCTGATGTGCCGCCGGGTGAAGAGCCGCGTCGCCTTCGGCCGGCCGATCGGCGAACAGTCGGTGACGCTCGAGCGCATCGCCGAGTCCCGCATCCTGATCGACCAGGCTCGCCTGCTGACGCTGAAGGCCGCCTATATGATGGACACCGTCGGCAACAAGGCGGCGCGCGCCGAAATCGGCATGATCAAGGTGGCCGCCCCCAACATGGCCTGCAAGGTCATCGACTGGGCGATCCAGGCGCATGGCGCTGCCGGGGTTTCGCAGGACTTCGTGCTGGCCAATTATTATGCGCATGCCCGCAAGCTGCGCTTCGCCGACGGGCCAGACGAGGTACACCGCAACCAGATCGGGCGCATCGAACTCGCCAAATACGTGGACTGAGCGGGAGGCGCGCCATGGATGCCAGCCGTTTCGTCGGAACCGAGCCGCTCGCCGCCGACAGCAAGATCGACGTCGCGCGGCTGCACGCCTACCTCAAGGCCAACATTGACGGCTGCGAGGGCAAGCTCTCGGTCGAGCGCTTCCGCGGCGGCCAGTCCAACCCGACCATGCTGTTGTCATTCGACGGCAAGCGCAAGCTGGTGCTGCGCAAGAAGCCCGACGGCAAGCTGTTGCCCTCGGCGCATGCCGTCGACCGTGAATTCCGCGTCATCAGTGCCTTGCGCGACAGCGACGTGCCTGTGGCCGGCGCGCGGCTGCTCTGCGACGACGACAGCATCGTTGGTGCAATGTTCTACGTCATGGATTTTGTCGAGGGACGCTCGTTCTGGGCGCCTGCCTTGCCAGAGCAATCGCCTGCGGAGCGCAAGGCCATCTATATCGAGATGAACCGCGTTGCAGCGGCGCTGCACACCACCGACTACAAGGCGGCCGGGCTCGAGGATTTCGGCAGGCCGGGAGACTATGTCGCCCGCCAGGTGGCACGATGGTCCAAGCAGTATCGGGCGTCCGAGACCGAGACGATCGAGGCGATGGACCGGTTGATCGACTGGTTGCCCGACAATATCCCGCCTGAAACACGGACGTCGCTGATCCATGGTGACTTCCGCATCGACAACATGATCTTCCACGCGACCGAAGCGCGGGTGCTGGCAGTCGTCGACTGGGAGCTGTCGACGCTGGGCGAGCCGATGGCGGATTTCGCCTATCACATGCTGACCTGGCGCCTGCCCAATCAACCCTATCGCGGCCTGGGTGACCTCGACATCGGCGTACTCGGCATTCCCGACGAGCGCAGTTATCGCGACGCCTATCTCAAGGCGACGGGGCAGGACGGCGTTTCCGACCGGCATTGGTACGCCTATCTCGCCTACAGCCTGTTTCGCGTCTCCGGCATCCGCCAGGGCATCATGAAGCGCGTGGTCGACGGCAATGCGGCGAGCGCGCACGCTCGCGAGGCCGGCGCCTTGGCGCGGCCGGTGGCCGAATTCGGCTGGCATTATGCCGAACTGGCGATGAAATCATAAGGGAGGATCGACATGAGCGGACTGTATCCGGCCGAAGGAGCGGCCATCGTCATCGGTGGCAGCGGCGGCGTCGGCGCCGAGATTTGCCGGGTGCTGGCGCGCGACGGTTGCGACGTGGCGTTGACCTATCACAGCAACCAGGCCAAGGCGGAAGCTGCAGCCGAAGCGGTCCGCGGCGAGGGGCGCAATGCCTCCATCTACAAACTCAACATCGAGGATGTTGAGGCGACCCGCGCCTTCATCGACGGTGTGGCGGAAGCCAATGGCGGCATCCATACGGTGGTCTATGCCGCCGGGCCGCTCGTACCGCTGATCCATCTCAGCAAGATTGAGCCCGAGCAGATGCGCAAGCACCTGATGCAGGACGCCTTCGGCTTCTTTAATGTGGTCCATTATGCCATTCCGCATCTGCGCAAGGCACGCGGTTCCATCGTCGCTTGCCAGAGCTCGGCGCAATATCGCTTTGCCGCAGCCGACGGCCTCTCGGTGGTGCCGAAATCGGCGGTGCATGCCCTGATGAAGGGCGTCGCAAAGGAAGAGGGGCGCTACGGCATCCGCTCCAATGGCGTAGCGCTCGGCATCATCGAGACCGGCCAGCACACGGAACTCAGCAAGCTCGGCTATATCGACGACAAGTACATGCAGGCGGCGGCCATGAACACACCGCTGCGCCGCAACGGCAAGGCCATGGACATCGCGGAAGCGGTGTCGTTCCTGGCCTCCAGCCGCGCCGGTTTCATCTCCGGTGAGGTCATCAATGTCGACGGCGGCTATCACGTCTGATCGCATCTGTGGCGCGGGTTCGGTTGCCCGCGCCGTTGCCTCTTCCGCATCGGCCGTTCGCAATCGATGCGTGTCATGGACCCGCCGTTAGTCTTTTCAGACGATGTTCGGCCGCCCCGTCGCTCCTAGCAAGTAGTTGGAAAACTTCGGTTCCGGGCGCTTCGCAGCAGAAAATATCCTCTGCGTTGCCTGCCTGGTTCCCTGCCGACAACAACTGTTCTGGAGCAATCCTTTGCGCGAAGCCGTCATCGTTTCCGTCGCCCGCACCCCCATCGGCAAGGCCTTCCGTGGCGCCTTCAACGACACTGAAGCACCGGCGCTGTCGGGCCACGCGGTGCGCGAGGCCGTCATTCGTGCCGGCATCGCCCCCGACGCCGTCGAGGACGTCATTATGGGCTGCTCGGCCCAGCAGGGCACGCAGGGCTACAATATCGGCCGCCTGACCGCAGCGGCCGCGGGACTGCCTGACAGCGTGCCCGGCATGTCGATCGACCGCATGTGCTCGTCGGGCCTGATGGCAGTGTCGATCGCGGCCAAGCAGATCATCGTCGACGGCATGGAAACCATCGTTGCCGGCGGCGTCGAATCGATCAGCCTGACGCAGAACAAGCATAAGAACAGTTATCGCTCGCGCTCGCAGGCCGTGACCTCGCAGTGGCCGCATATGTACATGACAATGATCGAGACCGCCGAGATCGTCGCCAGGAAATACGGCATCAGCCGCGAGGCCCAGGACGAGTTCTCTCTCGCCAGCCAGTTGCGCACGGCTGCCGCCCATCAGGCCGGCCGCTTCGACGACGAGATCGTGCCGATGGCCTCTCGCAAGATGGTGGTCAACAAGGACACCAACGAGACCAGCTTCCAGGACGTGACGCTGGCGCAGGACGAGGGTTTCCGCGCCGACACCAATCTCGAGGGCCTGGCCAAGCTGAAGCCGGTTTTCGCCGACGGCGAAGTGATCAAGCTGGGCGAATATGTGACTGCCGGCAATTCGTCGCAGCTGTCGGACGGTGCTGCCGCTCTGGTGGTCATGGAGGCAAAGCGCGCCGAACAACTCGGCCTCAAGCCACTGGGCGCCTATCGCGGCATGGCGGTCGCCGGATGCGCGCCAGAGGAAATGGGCATCGGGCCGATCTTCGCGGTGCCGAAGCTGTTGCAGAAGCACGGCCTCAAGGTCGACGACATCGGCCTTTGGGAACTCAACGAAGCCTTCGCCAGCCAGGCGGTCTACTGCCGCGATACGCTCGGCATCGACCCGGAAAAACTCAACGTCAACGGCGGCGCCATCGCCGTCGGCCACCCGTTCGGCATGACCGGCGCGCGCACGGCCGGCCATGTGCTGATCGAGGGCCGGCGCCGCGGTGTGAAATACGGCGTCGTTACCATGTGCGTCGGCGGCGGCATGGGGGCTGCCGGCCTGTTTGAAATCTTCAACTGATCGCACAGAGTAGGGATATAGGAGCGCCCTTCGTCCCAATGGACGCACGGCGCTCCTTTGGGAAGGGACGATGACCGATCTCGGAATTGCACAGGGGCTCAAACCCATTCTGGGGCCTGCAACCCAGCTCGGCTTTGTCGTCCGCGACATCGAAAAGGCGATGCGCCACTGGATCGATGTTTTCGGCGTCGGTCCATTCATCTTCATGGAGCGCGGCGTCAGCCAGCCCGTCAGCACCACCTGGCATCGCGGCCAGCCGGTCGAGGTCGAGCTCAAGCTCGCCTTCGGCTACATGGGTGATGTGCAGATCGAGCTGATCGAGCAGACCAACAACGCCTCGTCACCCTACACGGACTTCCTGGCGGCCGGACGTGAGGGCCTGCAGCATCTGGGTTTCTGGGTGCATGACCATGCCGAGGCGACGGCTCGCGTCGAGGCTGCCGGCTATGAGCGCGACTACGAAATCCGCGTCGCCGGCCAGGACCAGTCGATCCTCTATTACCGCTCGCCTGACCTCTACGGACCGATGCTGGAGATCGTGCCGCCGATGTGGCGCCGATCGCGCCAGGCGGTGCTGGACCATATCCGCGCCTACGCCGGCACGCATCCGATCATCCGCTTCGACACCTACAGCGCCTTCATCCAGCATGCCGGCGTGACGTTCGACTGATTTCGCTGAAATTGCTGTCAGCCGCGGCCGTCGGAACAACCGGCGGCCCTTTGCTATTTGACCAGCTTTTCCAGCTCGTCGATCTGCTGGCGCAGTCCCGAGATGGTCTGGCGCACGGCTTCGGCATCGCGCGGCTGGTCGTGATGGGCACGCAGGCCGGCCAGAGCCATGTCGGCAATGATCTCGCCGATCTCCTGCGGTGTCTTGGCGCCTGATGGCGAGTACCAGCGCGATGTCCAGTTGGCCATGCCGATCACCGCAAAGGCGGTAACCTTGGGATCGACAGTGCGAAACTCGCCTGACGTGATACCGTCGGAGATGCAGCGGACGTAGAAATCATAGATGTGGCGACGGCCCTGGTTGTAGAGCGGACCGAGCGCCTCGGGGATCTGGGTTTCGAGCCGCGACAACAGGATGAAGCGCGAGCCGGAAGACAGGCGGCGGACGATGCCGTCGACGATGGCGCGGCGCAGTCGCTCGGTTGGCGACAGGCCGGGCTCGGCCATCAGTTCCTGCAGCCGGTGTGACGGCGTCAGCGCTTCCGACTCGACGAGTGCTGCCAGCATTTCTTCCTTGTTGCGGAAGTAGTGGTAGACGGCCGAGCGGCCGAGGCCGAGCGCCTGGGCGATGTCGTTGATGCTGGTCTGGACGTAGCCCTTGCTGTCGAACAGCTCCGCGGCGATGTCGATCAGCTGTTCGCGCACCAGCTCCTTGCGCGGATTGGTCGACGCGCGGACCGAGCCGTCGCGATCGAGATATTCTGCGCCTGCGCTGCCATCCATCTGTGCCATACGCGCCATCCTGCTCAAATCAGCAACTCCACGCTTTGGATGTTCGACGCTGCGTTCGACAACCGGGGGTCGAATCGCCCAAAGCCCAGGCTACTGGCCGGATCGAATATAATACGCTTCGCGTTTCTGTAAGCCTGCCGCGATGCAGGATTTTCGTCGTCAGGCGTCAGTGTCATGATCTGGCTTCACCGGCCTCACCGGAGATCGGCCGATAGAGCGGAGCACCGAACAGCGGGCGGCGCGATTGAGGCAGGCGTCCATCGGCATCGATGACGCCATAGCGGCTAGCCAGTTCGGTCGAATAGAAGGTGCCGCCGCTGAGCGTCATGGCGTCGCCGGCGGCATGGATCGCCGCCAGCACACGGCCGATGAAGAACGGCGTCTCGATATGCGGCAGGTTGCCGGCAGTGTCACCGACGACGCCACCTGCGGCGATGCCGGCAAGCGTGCGCTCGGTGCCGATCAGGCCCGGCCACAGTGAAATCGCTGCGACGTCGAAGGGGCGCAATTCGTGCGCCATGTCGTGGGCCAGCTTGTCCTGGCCGGCCTTGCCGACGCCGTAGGGCAGGCTGTGACGGTAGATCTTGCCGCCGGGGCCGGAGGTGTTGGCGATCAGGCCGGAGCGCTGGCGGACCATGATCGGGGCGGCGAAGTGGCTTGCCGCATAGCTCGATCGCAGCCCGACATCGATCATGTCGCGCCAGAGCGACAGTGGGCGCTCCCAGAAATTGCCGTCCGGTACGGCCCAATCAGGCATGGCGAAGGCATTGTTGACGAGCAGGTCGAGACGTCCTTGTTCTGCGTCGACGCGTTTGAACAGGGCCTCGGTCTGGCTGTCGTCAAGGTGATCGCAAATGGCAACGATGCCCTTGCCGCCGGCCTGGTCGATCGCCTCGGCAGTGTCGCGGACGGTTCCGCCCCATGGGCCGATGGCCTTACGATCGCTGCGGCCGGTGCAATAGACGATGAAGCCCGCTTCGCCGAGCGCAATCGCGATGCCGCGGCCGAGACCGCGGCTGGCGCCGGTGACGACGGCGACCGGCCTGTGTTCCATGCCGCTCAATTGGGTTTCCTCTGGTAGCCGAGACCAAGCGGCTGCTGGTTGCCCGCCAGAGCCCCGGCGAAAGCCTCGGCAACCGCCCCGTAGCTCCAGTCGCCTTCCAGGACCGGATCGGCGATCAGTGGATGGGTGACCAAGGACAACTGTTTGCCGGCGATGCGGACGACCTGACCGTTGATCTTCTCGGCGGCGTCGGAAAGCAGAAAGCTGACGACCGGCGCGTTGACGTCGGCGTCGGGCAGGGCGGCGTAGTGCACCTCGCGGCTCGCTGCCTGCTCGGCCATCAGCGCCTTGTTCTGGGCGGCCATTGCGGTTTCCGCCAGAGGCGACAGCGCGTTGACACGCACGCCGGTGCCACGCAGTTCCATGGCCCAGCTGTAGGTAAGGGATGCCACCCCGCCCTTGGTGGCGCCATATCCGCCAAGGGCGACGTCACCGGCCTGGGAGCCAGAGGCGACATTGATGATCGAGCCGCCCGTGCCTGCGGCGAGCATACGCCGGGCTGCATGGCTGGCACAGGCGGCGGTGCCGATGAGATTGATCTCGACCATGCGGCGCATGTCCGTCTCGGTGAGGTCGAGAATCTTGCCGATGCGGAGAATGCCGGCATTGTTGACGACGCCTGTGATGGCGCCGAAAGCATCGATGCAGGCGTCGACCAGCTCTTGGGCATAACTCCAGGACGAGATGTCGCCGGTATGTGCAACGGCCTTGCCGCCCGATGCCACGATCGATTCGACCGTCGACCGCGCGGCGTCGACGCTGATGTCGTTGACGACAATCGCTGCGCCAAGGCTTGCGGCATGGCGCGCATAGGCGGCGCCCAGCCCGGATCCGGCACCGGTGATGACCACCGACTTGCCCTGAAGTGTATTCATTTCGTGTCCTCCCAGCCGGCCACCCTGAACGGACAAGCTCAGGCGGACATCCCACGTTCGGACGATGCCAGCGCAGGCGCCTGCTTGGGCCTGAGGACTGCCGTAAGCCGGTCAGCTCAGCTTTTCACGCTGCTCGACAAAAGGTCGCGCGCTTCGGGCTGGCCGTTGAGCAGACGGTTGATGCGATTCTGGACACGCCAACCTTCTGACGTGCGGACGAGTTCCCAGCGATTGGCACTGGCGCGTTCGACGCGCCAGTGGTCGCCCTGGTTGAGGTACACACGAGAGTAGCCGGTGGCCACGGCCGTGTCTCCGTTGACGGTGACGTGGGGCATGCTCAGCACGTGGGCGCAACCATCGGCGACGTAGTGGATATGCGGTTCGATGTTGACAAGCGAACCGACATTGTCGGCACCGACGAGCGGATCTCCACCGAAATCATATGCACCAGCTTCGGCCCAGAGCGAAGCGGTGGCACTGGCGGTGCGGCTGTCGACCGACGGGCCATAGGTGGCGATCAGCTGATAGATGGCCAACTGGTCTTCCAGTCCTTTGATGCGCGCTTCCAATGCCGCAAATCGCGCTTCGATATCAGACATTTCCCGTCCTCCGCTGCCGTTTGTCGGCTCATAGCTGACCCACTCGACGCGTCCGCCATCGTTCGTTTGGAGGATGAAGGCATTTTCGTCTGACGCGACGGTGGCCGGACATCAGGGGAGGATGGGATGGATCTTGCAGAGCGGATCGCCGCCGAACACGAATGCGCCAAGCTGGTGCAGCGTTATTGCGTGCTTGTCGACGACTACAGGCACGAGGAGCTCGTCGCGCTGTGGGCGCCTGACGGCTTGTGGGAGACCTGGAAAGGGCCACTCAGAGGCCATGCCGAAATGAGCGCCTATCTTGACGCCAAGGCGCAGACCGACACCACGATCCACATGGCGCACAACATCGTCATCGATGTGATCGATGAAGACAATGCGAGCGGCGTTGCGATCTTCACCTATCACGGCACCAGCCGCAACGATCCGAAGGCGACACTGCCGCGCGTGGTCGGGCGCTATTTCGACCGCTTCGTCCGCACCACTGATGGCTGGAAGTTCGCCCACCGGCGCACCGACATGACTTTTCGCGCCGGCTGAAGAAAGCCGCCACTCCATTTGAAATGAAGAGACTGACATGACAGACACCTCACTCGCCGGCATGGCCAACTCCCTTCTCGGCAAGGTCACTCTGATCAGCGGCGCCGGCGCCGGAATTGGACGCGCCATCGCGCTGGCCTTCGGCCGCTGCGGAGCAATCGTGGTCGTCGCCGAGAAGGACCAGGGTCGCGCCGACAAGGTGCGGGCCGAACTCGATGCCGCCGGCGTCTGCAACATCGTCCTCTGCGCCGACGTCACTGACGCGGCTGCCGTTGACAAGGTGATCGCACGGGTCAGGGACGGCTTCGGCCGGCTCGACGTGCTGGTCAACAATGTCGGTGACTTCCTCGGCGTCCATAAGCCGTTCGCTGAGACGACGCGCGAGGAGTGGAACGCGCTCTACGGTGTCAACCTCGAGCACATCTTCCTGATGACGCATGCCGCACTGCCACTGCTGCGCCGGGGTGAGAGCGCCAGCATCATCAACATCTCGACCATCGAGGCCTTCCGCGGCATTCCCAACTTTGCCGTCTACAGCGCATTCAAGACCGCGATCACCGGCTTCACCAAGAGCCTGGCGCTCGAACTCGCGCCTGAGAATATCAGGGTCAACGCGATCGCGCCGGAGACGACCGAGACAGAGCAGATCCAGATCCTGAAATGGATCCCGGAAGAGCACCAGCACATGATCAAGCGCTGGATGCCGCTGGGACGCTATGGACAGCCTGACGATACGGCGGGCGCCGCACTGTTCCTGGCGTCGCCGCTGTCGAGCTGGATCACCGGTACGACCATCAACCTCGACGGCGGCGCGCTTGCCGCCGGCGGATGGCGTCAGACGGCCGACGGCACGTGGACGAACAGGCCAGTCATCACCGCGCACGCCCACAAGGGCTGACATCAGGCGCCGGCGTCAGGCCCGGCGCGCCTTCTTGGCGTTCAACCCACGGTCTGGGCGCCATCGACGACCAGCAAGGCGCCGGTGACGAAACAGGACTCCTCGGAGGCCAGATAAGCGAAAGCGCTGGCGATGTCCTCGGGCTCGCCGCTTTCCTTGCCGGCAAGCTTGGGCGGCTTGACCATGATGTCGGGGTCCTGGTTCTCGATCGGCTGCAGCCCGGTGCCGATCTCGGTACGGACGCGGCCGGGGCAGATGGCGTTGAAGCGTACGCCCTTGGGGGCGTACTCCGTCGCCAGCGATTTGGTCATGGCGATGATGCCGGCCTTGGATGCGGCATAGGCTGCGGCATAGGCGATGCCCTGCACGCCGGCGGTGGACGCCGTTGAGACGACATTGCCGCGCGAGGCGACGAGTGCCGGCAACGCCTGATGTACGATGTGGAAAACGCTCTCGAGGTTGATGCCGAACACCAGCGACCAGTCTTCGCCGGTCTGGTTGGCGAAATGATCGCGCCGGTAGATGCCGGCATTGTTGATGAGACAATCGAGGCGGCCGTGCAGCGCCAGCGCGTCATCGACCATACGGCGCGCCGAGGCGGTGTCGGCTGCGTCATAGGCGATGGCGTCGGCGCGGACACCGTATTGCGCGGCCGCGGTGGCGCAGACCTGTCTTGCGCCTTCGACGTTGCGGTCGGCGAGGATCAGTGTTGCCCCCTCGGAGCCCAGGCGGAGGGCGGTCGCGCGGCCGATGCCGGATGCGGCGCCGGTGATCAGCACCACCTTGTTGTCGAAACGCTTGAGCGCCATAGTCTCCTCCAGTGCAATGCGCGACCGCTTCGCGCCGGCCGTCTGAGGCGAGTAGACTAGGGCGGGCCAAGCACCAGCATCCCACATTTGGACGATGTTGCTGGCGCTGGCCGGTGGCATCCGGCATGAAGCGCTTTGCCACTTCAGGCGCAGCGGCGCCGCTCCAATCCGTGCCCGACAGGACCGCATGCTCGAATTCACACCAGACCAGCAGATGATCCGCGAGGAAGCCCAGCGCTTCCTGCGTGAACAGTCTTCCTCCGAGGCGATCCGGCTGATCGTCGACACTGGCGCGAGCCATGACGCCGGGCTGTGGGCCAGCATTTCGCGTGAGCTCGGCTGGTGCGCGATGGCTGTCCCGGAAGAATTCGGCGGACTGGGGCTCGGCGCCACCGAGGTGGCAATCCTGATGGAACTCACAGGTGCACGCCTTGCCTGCGTGCCATTCTGGTCGACGGTGTGCCTGGCGGCACCACTCCTGCAGTCGGCCGGAAGCGAGCCCGCCAAGGCGAAGTATCTTGGCGCCATAGCCGCGGGCGAAATGGCCGTGACCGTCGCCTATGCCGATCTTTCAGTGGCCGATCCGGCGGCGACGGTTGCGGTCAAAGCTCTCAGGACCGACGGTGGCTACAGGCTGGACGGCAAGGTCGCGCAGGTCATCGACCTCGAGGCGGCCGATATCGTGCTTGTACCGGCAGCGCTGGAAGACGGAGCGACGGCGCTGTTTGCGCTGGCGCGCGACGCAGGACAGTCAGTTGCGCCACTCGAGGTACTTGATCGGACGCGTCCGGTTGCTGCACTCGAACTGGCCATGGAGGTTTCCGCCGAGAGCCGTATCGATGAAGGGTGCGTCAGCGCCGGCCAGTTCCGCGAGGCACTCGCTTTTGCCAATCTCGGACTTGCCGCCGAACAACTGGGCGCGGCGCAAGGCGCGCATGAGGTGACGCTTGCCTACATCGCCGAGCGTGTTCAGTTCGGCCGCACCATTGCCTCGTTCCAGGCGATCAAGCACCGCTGCGCCAAGCTGGTGGTCGAAATTGCCGAGGCGCGGTCGCTGATCTTCGGAGCCGCTCAAGGTCTGGGCATTTCCGACGCAGCAGAAAGCGCGCTGGAGATCGCTGGGGCGCGCGTGCTCGCCTCCGACCTGCAGTTCCGAGCCGCCGAGGAGGCGATCCAGCTGCATGGCGGCGTCGGCTTCACCTGGGAATACGACCCTCATCTCTATTTCAAGCGGGCGCAAGCGAATGCCGCGCTGCTTGGCGCGCGTGAGGCGCAACTCGACCGCATTGCCGCATCTGTCTTCGGTGACGGAGGTGTGAAATGAGCGACCTGAACGCCTTCCGCACAGAGGTGCGCGACTGGATGGCAAGCCATCTCAGCGGCACGTTTGCCGAACTGAAATATCGCGGCGGTTCGGGCGAGGGCGACGTCCTGCCGGAACTGCGCAAGGAATGGGAGCGCGAACTCGCCGCCGGCCGCTGGACCTGCCCGGGCTGGCCTCAAGAACATGGCGGGCGTGGCCTGTCGGTCGCCGAACAGGTCGCGTTCCAGGAAGAATACAGCCGCGCCGGCGGTCCCGGTCGGATAGGCCATATCGGCGAGGGCTTGATGGGGCCGACGCTGATCGCTTTTGGCACGGAGGAGCAGAAGAAGCGCTTTTTGCCAGGCATCCGGAGCGGCACAGAGTTCTGGGCCCAGGGTTATTCCGAGCCGAGCGCCGGTTCGGATTTCGGCAATATCAAGACCCGGGCCAGGCTCGACCCTGTAACAGGCGATTGGGTCGTGTCGGGCCAGAAAGTGTGGACCTCGCTGGCGCATCTGTCCGATTGGATCTTTGTCGTGGCGCGCTGCGAGGAAGGCTCGGTCGGCCGAAATGGCCTGATCTTTCTGCTCATGCCGCTCGCCCAGCCGGGCGTCGAAATCCATCCGATCAAGCAGATCGGTGGCGGCGCCGAGTTCAATTCGGTGTTCTTCGATGGCGCGCGTGCCAAGGCTGATGATGTTCTGGGACAGCCCGGCGACGGCTGGAAGATCGCGATGGCGCTGCTCGGTTTCGAGCGTGGCATTTCGACGCTCGGCCAGCAGATGAGCTTCCAGCAGGAACTCGACCTGATCGTCGAGATATCAAAGGAGAACGGCTCCGACCGCTCGCCTGCCATCCGCCAACGCGTCGCCTATGCCTGGACCGGCCTGCGCGCCATGCGTTACCTAGCCATGCGCGTACTGAGTGACGACCAGTCGCCGGAAACGCGGCGCGAGGCGCTGACCTACAAGTACCAGTGGTCGAACTGGCACCGCGACCTTGGCCGGCTCGCAATGGACGTGCTGAAGATGGATGCCAACGTCGTTTCAGACGATCCGCGCCGCGAACGCCTGCAGCAGATGTTCCTTTTTGCGCGCGCCGACACGATCTACGGCGGCACCAACGAAATCCAGCTCAACATCATCGCCGAGCAAGGGCTCGGCATGCCCAGGGAGCCGCGCGGCAAGCTGTAACAGGCAAGGACGCGCCTGGGCCAGGGAGGAAATTTGGCATGGGCATCAGGGAGGCGGGTCTTCAGGAGATCGCGGCGCGCGAGGCGCTGCGGCGACTGGTGACGGCCTATTCGCGCGCCGTCGACCGGCGCGACTTCAAGCTGTTGCGCAGCCTCTATCACGACGAAGCCTACGAGGAGCATGGCGACATGTTCGTGGGCGGGCCGGACGACTATATGGCCTTCGTCGAGAAGGCGCTGTCGAACTATGCCGCGACCGCGCATTACGTGGTCAACACCAGCTTCGAGGTCGATGGCGACCGCGCCGAGGGCGAGGTCTACAAGATCAACTATCACCGCACCCATGGCCCCGACGCTCATGAAGTGATCACCGGCAGCCGCAGCCTCGACCGCTACCGGAGGGATGGCGGCGAGTGGCGATTTCTCGGTCGCTCGATCACGCTCGACTGGTCGACCAGGCGAGTCGTTGACGCCGATGCCTACAAGGATTTCGCTGCCGGCAGCCCGCCTGGCCAGCCGGGACCCGACGACCTGTCCTACCGGGCCCTGACGCTTTTCGGTCGTCATGGCTGACATCCAAACCAGTTCACAGACCAGGACTTCCTGAGGGAGCGAAAGCATGACTGACCAGAGACAATTCGCCGGCAAGATTGCCGTGGTGACCGGTGCCGGCAACGGCATCGGCCGCGCCGCGGCAATTGCCTATGCCCAGGAAGGTGCCGATGTCGCGATCCTCGACCGCGAAGCCGCGGCGCTGGCCGAAACCGCCGAACTGGTGCGCGCCCACAAGGTCAAAGCGCTGCCCCTGGTCGGCGACATGATGGATCAGGAGGTCGTCGCCGAGAGCTTTGTCCGCATCAAGCGCGACCTCGGGCCGGTCGACATGCTGCTCAACAACATCGGCCAGACCGCGCGGGAAAACTATTCCGAGTTCTGGCAGGCCAAACCCGAGACGCTGCAGTTCGTGATCGGCGTGTCGCTGATGACGACGCTGACCTGCACACGCCAGGTGGTCGAGGACATGCGTGAGCGCCGCTCGGGCAAGATCGTCTCGATCTCGTCGGACTCGGCGATGAATGGCGATATCGGCACTGTCGACTACGCCTCGGCCAAGGCCGGCGTGCTCGGTTTCACCCGCGCGCTTGCCCGCGAACTCGGGCCGTTCAAGGTCAACGTCAATGCCGTCTGCCCCGGCCCGACCAATACGCGCGCCATGCAGCGCATCCCCAAGGATGCCTATGAGCGGGCCAGGAACATGATCCCGCTCGGTGAACTCAGCGAGCCGGAAGACATTGCAAATGCTGTGATTTTCCTGTCGAGCGAAAAGTCGCGCTTCATCACCGGCCAGACCTTGATGGTCAACGGCGGACGCGTCTTCTACTGATCGTTTTCGTTAGTTCATTCAGACGATGTTCGGCTTTGTGCGGCGCATCATTTGAAACGAGACAGTGCGATCGCCCTTCTGCCATCGGCCGATGGGCGGTCGCCGGAACTTCCAGCGAGAGAGAATGTCCATGAACCTGCATACCGTCTTGTGCGAACGCCTCGGCAGCCGCTATCCGGTGGTGCAGACGGCCATGGGCTGGGTGGCCGACGCAAACCTCACCGCCGCGACCTGCAATGCCGGTGGCTTCGGTTTCTTCGCGGGTGCGACCACCGAGCCGGGCGATGTCGAAAACCAGATCCTCGCCATCAAGTCGAAGACGGACCGTCCGTTCGGCGTCAATTTCCACATGTTCCAGCCCAACGCCGAAGAAGTCATCTCGGTGGTCATCAAGCACAAGGTGCGCGCCGTGAGTTACGGCCGCGGCCCCGATGCCAAGACGATCAAGCGGCTCAAGGATGCCGGCGTGGTGTGCATGCCCACCGTCGGTGCGGTCAAGCACGCGATCAAGGCTGTCGAGCTCGGTGCCGACATCATCACCGTCCAGGGCGGTGAGGGGGGTGGCCATACCGGTGCTGTGCCGACGACCATCCTTTTGCCCCAGGTGCTCGACGCCGTGAAGGTTCCGGTGGTTGCCGCCGGCGGCTTCTTCGACGGGCGCGGCCTTGCTGCAGCTCTCGGCTATGGCGCCGCCGGAATCGCCATGGGCACGCGCTTCCTGATGACCAACGAATCGCCGGTGCCGCGCTCGGCGCTGGATCGCTATCTCGCGACCAAGGACCCGACACTCATCCGCACGACCACCGCCGTCGACGGCCTGCCGCAGCGCTTCATCGAGAATGCCGAGATCAGGCGCCTCGAAAACATGAGCCTGCCGGCGCGCCTCGCCATGAGCATGAAGTACGCACGCCAGTGGGGCAAGGAGAGCGGGCTTGGCCCGATCGCCATGGCCAAGCTCGGCCTCAAGGTGCTGTCGAGCGGCGAGAACAGCTTCGCCCAGACCGTGATGGCGCCGAACCTGCCGACGCTGGTGCAACGCGGCGTGGTCGAAGGCAACACAGAAACCGGCCTGCTGCCTTCCGGCCAGGCCGCAGCCATGATCGACAGGCTCGAAAGCTGCGAAGAGCTGATCGCCCGCATCGTCAGCGAGGCGGAAGCGCGGCTCAAGGCCATCTCGGCGCTCGTCGCCGCCAATTGAGTGGAGAGAATTCGATGAGCGACCAATTCTGGACCAAAATCGAGGACGGCATTGCCGAACTGGTGATCGAGAACGCGCCGGTGAATGCGCTCGACAGTATCGGCTGGCGCAGGCTTTCGCAGGAGATCGACGCGCTCAACGCCAATGCCGATGTCCGCGTAATCGTGATCCGTGCCGAGGGGCGGGGCTTTTGCGCCGGCGTCGACATCAAGGAACTTCAGAAGCACCCGGAGCGCATTCCCGAAGTGAATGCCGGCAACTGGGAAACCTTCCGCGCCATCCATCGCGGCCTGAAGCCGGTGATCGTGGCTGCCCATGGCTACATCCTCGGCGGCGGCATCGGCATTTGCGGCTCGGCCGACATCGTCCTGTGCTCGCCTGACGCGACCTTCGGCGTGCCAGAGGTCGACCGCGGCGCGCTCGGCGCCGGCGCGCATCTGCAGCGCCTGTTTCCGGTGCAGAAGGTGCGCCAGATGTATTTCACCGGCGAGCCGATCGACGCTGCGGAAGCCTATCGCCTCGGCGCGGTCGAGAAGGTGGTGCCGCGCGAGGAGCTCCGAGATGCCGCCCTCAAGCTCGCCAAGACCATCGCCGCCAAGAGCGCGATCATGATCCGTCTCGCCAAAGAGGCGCTGAACGGCATCGAGGATGGCGATCTCGAGAAGAAATACCGCTGGGAGCAGGGGTTCACGGCCCAGGCCTATCTCACCCAGGAATCGCAGGAAGCGCGCGACGCCTTCGTCGGCAAACGCGACGCCGACTTCAAGAAGTAACCAGATCAGGACGCCCGGACATGACCGCCACCAAGATCCTTCCCGCCCCGCCCTATGTCGAAGGCCATGGCCTGCTCAAGGGCCGTTCGGTGCTCATTACCGCGGCTGCCGGCGTCGGCATCGGCTTCGCTGCAGCCCGCAAGGCGATCGAGGAAGGTTGCCGCGCCATCATGATCTCCGACGTCCACGAACGGCGCCTGGCGGAAGCGGCCGACAAGCTGCGCGAACTCTCGCCGACCGTCGAGATCTACAGTCAGCTCTGCAACGTCACCGACGAGGAGCAGGTGCAGTCGCTTGTCGATGCGGCTGAAGACAAGCTCGGCGGCATCGACGTGTTGATCAACAACGCCGGTCTCGGCGGCCTCAAGTCCGTCGTGGAAATGACCGACGCCGAATGGAACCTGGTGCTCGACGTCACCCTGACCGGTACGATGCGCATGACGCGCGCCGCACTCAAGAAGATGCAGCCGCGCGGCAAGGGTGCCATCGTCAACAACGCCTCCGTGCTCGGCTGGCGCGCTCAGAAAGGCCAGTCGCACTATGCCGCGGCCAAGGCCGGAGTCATGGCCTTCACCCGCTGCTCGGCGGTGGAAGCAGCCGAATACGGCATCCGCATCAATGCTGTGTCTCCGTCGATTGCCATGCACGAATTCCTCAAGAAGTCGGCGCCACAGGAACAGCTTGACGCGCTGACCAGCCTCGAAGCCTTTGGCCGCGCAGCGGAAGTGTGGGAAATCGCCAATGTCATGATGTTCCTCGCCAGTGACTATGCCGGCTACATGGTCGGCGAGATCGTCTCCGTCTCCAGCCAGAGGGCCTGATCATGGGCCTCGTCTTCTCCTCGCCCAACGAGGCAGTGGATGCCATCGGCCAGAACCTCGGATCGACCGATTGGCTCACCATCGACCAGGCGCGCATCGACATGTTCGCCGAGGCGACCGGTGATCACCAGTGGATCCATGTCGATCCGGTGCGCGCCAAGGACGGCCCGTTCGGCGGAACGGTTGCGCATGGCTGCCTGACGTTTTCGTTGATCAACGGCTTCCTGCCCGACCTGTTCAAGGCGGAGGACATGAAGATGGGCATCAACTATGGCTGCGACCGGCTGCGCTTTCCGGCGCCGGTGCCCGTCAATTCCAAGGTGCGGGCGACGGGCGAACTGGTCAACGCCGAGTTTCTGCCGGGGAACGCCGTGCAGACGACGGTGCGGGTGACCATTGAGATCGAAGGCTCGGCCAAGCCGGCCTGCGTCGCCGACATGGTCGGCCGCTACTACTTCTGAGGCGCACGGCGCTTCGGCCACCGGAGGTGACAATGGACAAGACTGGTGACGCGCAGGCGGAGATCCTGGCGCGACTGGACAGGCTCGAGTCGCGCGACGAGATTCGCCAGCTGATTTCCAAATATTCGCTGGCGCTCGACATGCGCGACATGAATGCGATGGCCTCGCTGTTTGCGCCCGACGTCAAGGTCGGCGGCGGCAGATCGGGCAGGGCGGCCCTGCGCGACTGGCTCGACGAGACGATGCGCAAGCAGTTCGACGGCACCTCGCATCATGTCGGCTCGACCATTATCGAGTTCGTCGACGCGGACAATGCAGTGGGCGTCGTCTATTCCAAGAACGAGCACGAATGCGGCGCCGAGTGGGTCATCATGCAGATGATGTATTACGACCGCTATGAGCGCATCGACGGCCGCTGGTTCTTCCGCCGCCGCCAGCCGCTTTACTGGTATGCCACCGACCTCAACAAGCCGCCGGTCGGCTCGCGCAAGATGCGCTGGCCGGGCCGCGAGCCCTATGAAGGCTCGTTCCATGAGCTGTTTCCGTCGTGGAAAGAGTTCTGGACGCGTTCGGGCCCTGATGAGGCCCTGCCGGAACCGGCGCCACTCGAAACCTTCATTGAAACCATGCGAAGAGGCAATGAAATCCGTGGCAACCGTGTGCGCTGAGAAGACTTCGGATCGGCTGATCGCGGACAAGCTGTTCCAGCCAATCAAGATCGGCCCCCTGGAGCTTGCCAATCGCATCGCGATGGCGCCGATGTCGCGCTATTTCTGCGCCGACGGCGTGCCGCATGAGAAGGTGTCCGCCTACTACTCGCGAAGGGCGCTGAACCAGGTCGGCCTCATCATCACCGAGGCGACCTATATCGGCCACCCCACGGCGCCGAGCTATGAGGGGGTGCCTTTTTTCGCCGGCGAAGCGGCACTGGCCGGCTGGGCCAAAGTGCGCACTGCAGTGCATGCCGCCGGCGGCAAGATATTCCCTCAACTCTGGCACACCGGCAGCTTCCGAAACTCGGCCATGGCGCCGCAGCCGGGTGTTCCGGGCGTCGGTCCATCGGAGAACACCAACGCCTTCACCGGCCATCCGGAAGCCACCAGGGCGATGACCGAGACGGAAATCCTCGAGGTGATCGAGTCCTATGCCGAGGCGGCGGATGCGGCGCAGCGGCTTGGCTTCGACGGCGTCGAGATCCACGGCGCGCATGGCTATCTGATCGACGAGTTCTTCTGGGCGACGTCCAACCGCCGAACCGACCGCTACGGCGGTAGCCGGCGCGAGCGCACGCGCTTTGCGGTGGAAGTGATCGAGGCGATGCGCAGCCGCGTCGGCCCCGACTTCCCGATCTCCTTCCGCTATTCGCAGTGGAAACAGCAGGACTACAAGGCCGTGCTTGGCGAAACGCCTGGCGAACTGGCAGAGGTGCTGGAGCCGCTGGTCGACGCGGGTGTGAGCATCATGCACTGCTCGACACGCCGCATATGGGAGCCGGGTTTTGCGGCAGAGGGTGACGTGACGCTCGCCGGCTGGACGAAGAAGATCACCGGCTTGCCGGTCATCGCAGTCGGCGGCGTCGGCCTCGACCGGCCGGGGCTCAATGCGGCGGAGGCGGCTTCGCTCGACGTGATCCAGAAGCCGCTTGAACGCAACGAGTTCGACATCCTGGCTGTCGGGCGGGCGCTATTGGCCGATCCGGCCTGGGCGCTTAAAGTCCGGCAAGGCCGGGCCCACGAAGGGGTGGGCTACGCCAAGGAACAGCTGAAATCGTTGTTCTGACCAGAAAGGCGCCGTTCGCGGCGCCTTTCTTGTCGAGGGGACAAGCTTTCTATCTGCTCAGACGAAAAAGAAGCACCGGCGACTGTGTCCGCCGGCGCTTTCAGTTTGGGTCGACAGGGAGTTGGGAGGATGTCCTGTCAGGCCGCCTGGCGCGGTCCGTGGCCGAGGATGACGGCGCTGTTCAGCACCAGCCGTACCAGTTCCGTCTGGCGCGTGATGCCGCTCTTGGAGAAGATCGAGCGCAGATGGGCACGTGCAGTGTTGCGGGAGATGTCGAGCGAGGTGGCGGCATCTTCCAGCGACAGGCCGGCGGTCAGTCGGCGGGCGACCGCGGCTTCCGCAGGCGTCAGATCGAACAGCTGGCGCACGAGCTCGCCCTCGACCTCCGGGTTCGCTTCAGGATCGCGGATGTAGACAGCGACCGCCGAGTTGGCAGCGGCGGCGTTATCCTTGCTGCCGCGGATCGGGCGGACGATGACGCCGAGATTGCGCGAGCCTGACTGCTTGGTCAGCGACAGGCCCCGCGAAGTCGTGCCGGCGTCGTCGGCTGCCATCTGCAAGGCCGCCTTGACCGCAGTCTGGAAGTCGCGGTCCTCCTTGGCCGAGGTGGCGCGCAGCTTGTTGCCCTGGATCTGCAGGCCGTCGCGGGCTTCGAGCAGGCGCGTCGCCGCGTCTGAGGCGCGGACGATCTTGCCGGAATGGTCGAGGATGACGACACCGACGTAGAGCTTGTCCATGACGTCGGAGTAGAGACGGCGCTCGACCTCGGTGGCGCCCATGCGCCAGGACGTCTCGACGCCACGTGCCAACTGCGAAACAAGAATTTCGCAGACCGAGGCTGCATCGTCATCGAACTTGGTGTCCGACCGGTCGCGGAAAACCCAGAGCGTGTAGCGGGCGGTGTCGTCGGTAGGCACATAGGTGGCCGACATCGGCTGGCAGCGTTCGGAGAGATAAGCGAGCTGCGCCGGGCGAGTGAGGGCCGCGCCTGCCGTGTCGGTCATCATCTCGTCGATCTCGGTAAAGGCGTAGTAGGTCTCGCCGGTGCGCAGGCGGTCCTCGATCACCAGCACCGCGGCATAGGCGTCGAACTGCTCGCGGATCAGCTCGAGCGGGGTGCGCAGCGGCTTGCCGTTCATCAGGCTGTCAGAGACGCGGTTGAGGAAATGGCCGAATTCGACGATCGATCTGGCGTGAAAAGTCATTGCAGGAGCTCCCAAAATCCGCCGCACGGGGGCGTGCGGGACCGGTTCCCGGCTGCGCGGTGCATGCCAGGAGGTCATGAGTTCGATTGTATTGGCGAGGGCCTGGTATCGGCCCGGCGTCAGCCGATCAGGACGGCGGGAGGAAACCTCGTCGGGCAAGATGCCGGACGGACGACGATCCAGTTGTCATGCTGCGTAGGCTCGAACCGGTCATCGCGCTTCCTCCCGAATGCGAAATGATCAATGTCGACAGTTATGTCATTAAATTGACACGTCGTCAAATTCGAAATGCGTTGCGTAGAATTTTTGACATGGTGTCAGTGGTGGACAAGTCTTGGGCAGAGTGCAAACGAAACGGGCCGGATCTTGCGACCCGGCCCGCACGTTCAGCAGATGAAGAAGGAAATCAGGCGCCGCAGTCGGCGCGCTCGACCAGACCGTCTTCGCGCGGCTTGTAGGGGTTCTTGACCACCTTGATCGACTCGGGCGCCGGCAGGAAGTGGCTTTTGCCGCTCGCCTGGATCGGGCCGGTGAGCATCTGGACGGACGCGGCATTGGCCTGCAGCCAGGCAGCGACCGACTCGCCGTCGGTCTTGCCCGAACCGTTGATGGCAGCCGCCAGCACGATCGGCTGGATGTAGTACGGGATCAGCGCCGAGGCACCGCCCATGCGGTCGACGTCGGCGACCTGTTCCTTTGCGCGCTTGGCGAACTTGGCGAAGGCGTTTTCGCCGACTGGGTCGCTCGGGCAATAGGTCATGCCGACGAACTGCACGCTGTAGACGTCCTTGAAGGCGTCTTCGCCGACCACTGCGACGTTGCCGACGGCGTAGTTGGTCATCGTCTGGTTGGCCAGAACCGGCACGTCCCAGCCGATGTCGGCGCGGTTTTCGAGCAGCTTGCGCGAGTCGTCGCCGATCGAGTTGATCAGAAGGATCGCTTCGGCGCCCGAGCTGCGCATCTGGAACAGCTGCGGGGTCATGTCTTCGGTGCGGAAGGCGAACTCCTGCACCGCGGTCGGCTCGACGCCCTTCGACTTGAGGTAGTCGACGATCTCGACCACGGCAGCCTTGGACATGCCGCCATTGTCCGAAATCAGCGCCAGCTTCTTGAGCTTCAGCACGTCGATGGCGAAGTCGATGTTCGGCTTCATCTGATTGAGACCAGTGACCGAGCCCGAGAAGTGGAACGGACCAGCTTCGGGCGTCAGCTGAGTCGAGGCAGCAGAAGAAACCTGGGCGATCTTCTTTTCGCTCGCCACAGGAACGACCGGAATGGTTTCCTGGCTGGTTGCCGGGCCGACGAGCGCCTCGACCTTTTCGTTCTCGATCAGGCGACGCACTTCGGCAACGGCATGGGTCGGGTCAGTCATGGTGTCGCCGAGAACCAGCTCGGCCTTCTTGCCGAGAATGCCGCCGGCGGCATTGATGTCTTCGATGGCCAGCTTCCAGCCCACTTCGGCGGTCTTGCCGATCGAGGCGCCGCCGCCGGTCATCGACATGATGCCGCCGATCTTGACGACCTCCTGTGCCTGCGAAATACCTGCCGACAAGGCAAGGGCTGCCACCGACACCATTCCGATGGCAGTGCGACGCGTAATGGAACCATTCCATTGGAAGTTCATGCGTTTCTCCTCCGCTTACTTCGACCGACAAACAGTCACGGCCATGTGTCCGAAACATCGTCCGCTTGGACGATGGAGGGGGAGGAGCTTCCGAATTCGTTAGCGAGAGCTAACAAAAGACGCATGCTTCAGCGCGGCGGTGCCTTCCTGGTGACGACGGCCCGCGCAAGGGCAGGCTCCGGCAGCTTGCGCCAGGCCAGCCAAGCGAGCACGGCCCCCAGTGCCATCAACGGCACGACGACGGACATGCCCAGCATCGCATCGCCGAGGATACCGGCGACGACAGTGCCCAGGAGGCCACTGCCCATCTGCAGGAACCCGCTCAGCGAGGAGGCGGCCCCGGCACTGTCGGGGAAGGCGGCGACAGTCGCGGCAGACATTGCCGGCATGACGAATGAATTGCCTAGAACGAACATGGCCATGGGCAGCGCGACCGACAGGAAGGTTGGCTCGTACAGTCCGAGCAAGACCGCCATGGCAGCAGCCCCGAGGCTGCTGATCCCCAGGCCGACGGGCACCATACGATAGGCACCATAACGTGGGATGAGACTGCGCATGACAAGTGAGCCGGAAATGAAGCTGGCCGACTGGAACAGCATCGCGAGGCCGAACTGCGCCGGCGTCAGCCCCAGCCGATCCATCAGGATGAAGGGCAGGACGGTCGCCTGGGTGTAGTAGGCGCCCAGGGTGCCGGCGATGACGAGGCTGGAGAACAGGAAATAGCCGCTGCCGAGCAAATTGCGATAGGTTTTCATGACGGCGCCCAGCCGCACCCGGCTCGGGTCGCGCTCGACGGTTTCGACCAGCGCGAAACGGACCGTCAGCAACGACGCCACGCCCATCAGGAACATGATCGAGAAGATGGCATGCCAGCCGGCGACTTCCATGACCAGACCGCCGACTGTCGGCGCGATGGCCGGCGCCAGCGCCAGGATCAGCGTGATCAGGTTGAGGATGCGTGCTGATTGCTCGTGGGCAAAGAGGTCGCGCACGATCGCGCGCGACAAAGACAGCCCGACTGCCGCGCCCGCGCCCTGCAACAGCCGCGACAGGATCAGCACGTCGATGGAGGGCGCGACCAGCGCGCCCAGGCTGCCGAGAAGGTAGATGCCGAGAAAGGCCAACGTCACCGGCTTGCGGCCATATCCGTCGGAGAGAGGACCACACACCAGCTGGGTGAGGGCGAAGCCGGCGAAATACAGCCCGAGCGTCATCTTCACCGCCTCTTCGGTGGTGCCGAAGGCATGAACGATTTCGGGCATGGCCGGCGTGAACAGCGACAGCGAGGCGGGACCGAGACCGGCTAGCACCGCACCGACGATGGTCACGCGCCGCTCGCTCATGAGGCCGGGCTGCTGGTCTTCTCGGTCTGATGTCATGATGCTGGCCCCGGCTCGATCGATGGCAGGCGCCTGAGCGGCAGAGTGCCTGTCACCAGATCGAACCGGTGCCGGGAAAGATCATCCGTCATACGGACTAGCGCGGGGATAATTCGGCTGCGTGTCGGCCAAAAGAAAGGGGCCGCATGCTGCGGCCCCTGGAGAGGTGTCAGACAGCGGTGCCGTAGAGATCGTATGGATCGGAGCGATCGACCTTGACGGTGACGATGTCGCCGACGCGCAGCGGACGGCGCGACTGGATATGGACCGAACCGTCGATCTCGGGCGCGTCGTACTTGGTGCGGCCCTTGGCCGACGTGCCGTTGGCCTCGTCGATGATGACGGGCAGGCGCTTGCCCACTTTCCGTGCCTGCGCGGCGGCCGAAATCTTCTGCTGGCGCTGCATGAAGCGATGCCAACGGGCTTCCTTGACCTCCTCGGGGATCTGTTCGAGGCCGAGGTCGTTGGAACGCGCGCCCTTGACCGGCTCGTATTTGAAGCAGCCGGCGCGGTCGATCTTGGCCTCGTCGATCCAGTCGAGCAGCATTTCGAAGTCTTCCTCTGTTTCACCGGGGAAGCCGACGATGAAAGTCGAGCGGATGGCGAGGTCAGGGCAGACGTCACGCCAGCCGCGGATGCGCTCGAGCGCCTTTTCGCCATGGGCCGGACGGCGCATGTTTTTCAGAACCCGCGGCGAGGCGTGCTGGAAGGGGATGTCGAGATAAGGAAGGATTTTGCCCTCGGCCATCAGCGGGATGACGTCGGCGACATGCGGGTAGGGATAGACATAATGCATGCGCACCCAGATGCCGAGTTCGCCCAGTTCCTGCGACAGGTCGAGGAACTTGGCGCGGACCTCGCGCTCCTTCCAGACGCTGGTCGCATATTTCACGTCGATGCCGTAGGCGCTGGTATCCTGGGAGATGACGAGCAGTTCCTTGACGCCGGCATTGGCCAGCTTTTCGGCTTCGCGCAGCACGTCGGCGGCAGGGCGCGAGACAAGGTCGCCACGCAGGTCGGGGATGATGCAGAACGTGCAGCGGTTGTTGCAGCCCTCGGAAATCTTGAGATAGGCGTAGTGGCGCGGGGTCAGCTTGACGCCCTGAGGCGGCACAAGGTCGGTGAACGGGTCGTGCGCCGGCGGAGCAGCCTCGTGCACGGCGGCCATGACGCTTTCATAGGCCTGTGGGCCGGTGATGGCGAAGACGTTGGGGTGCTTCTCTCGGATCAGTTCGGGCGTGGCGCCCATGCAGCCGGTTACGATGACCTTGCCGTTCTCCTTCATTGCCGTGCCGATGGCGTCCAGCGACTCGGTGCGGGCGGAATCGAGGAAGCCGCAGGTGTTGACCACGACCAGGTCGGCGCCGTCGTGCTTGCGGGCGATCTCATAACCTTCGGCGCGGAGCTGGGTGAGGATGCGTTCGGAATCGACAAGCGCCTTCGGGCATCCGAGGCTGACGAAGCTGACGCGGGGTGCTGCTGACATAGGCAGGTTTCCAATGGACGCGGGCCGGTAACCCATGAGGTCCGGCCCGGAAATCTGTTGATGTGTCGATCTGTCGGCTCTGAAAAGAGCTCAATTCGGGCGGCGCAATAGCACAGATCGGGGCCCAAGCAAACCGGCTGATCGCCACATGCAAAAAGGGCCGGAAAAACTCCGGCCCTTTTTGGTCTGTTGCTGCGGCTCAGTGGGCCGGCGCGCTGTGGCCGCCAAACCACTCGCTGAGGAACCCAAACTGTTCCGGGAACTGATCTACTGCGCCGTCGAGCAGCATCTTCACCGCGACATAGAGGATGATCAAAAGGCCGATATAGGCGATCCAGCGGTAACGATGCAGCAGGCGCGCGACGAAGGAGGCGGCAAAGCCCATCAGCGCGATCGACAGCGCCAGACCGATGATCAGCACCGTGGGATGATCCATGGCGGCACCGGCAACGGCGAGCACGTTGTCGAGCGACATTGACACGTCGGCGATGACGATCTGCCAGGCGGCCTGGGCGAAGGTCTTGCGCGGGCCCTTGGCGGCGATCTTGCCGTCCTTGTCATAGTCGGCGTCGGCAAGCGCCTCGGTCGCTTCATGTTCCTGCTCGTGGCTGACGCTCAGTTCGCGCCACATCTTCCAGCACACCCACAGAAGCAGCAGGCCGCCGGCGATGAGAAGCATCGGCCCGATGGCCAAAAGCCATTGGGTGATCAGTGCGAAACCGATACGGAGAACGGTCGCCGCGGCGATGCCGACGAGGATGGCCTTCTTGCGCTGATCGGCCGGAAGGCCTGCCGCGGCAAGGCCGATGACGATGGCGTTGTCGCCGGCAAGCACGAGGTCGATAGCTATGACCTGCAGAAGGGCTGTGAAGCCTGCAGCAGTGAATATCTCCATCGGACGGGACCCTCTCCGTTCAGTTCCAATGTCTTGATGTCGGCTATAACGCCCGACGCGCGTGCGTCAACAGACAAGCAACGCGTTTATTCGAAACGGCTTAAATCGGCGCGTTCCCTGACGTGAAGCTGACGAAACCTGGTGACAAACGCGGTTGGGCGTTCGTATTTGGAGCTCGACCGGCCGCTCCAGCAATCACTCGCAGACGTATCTGACGCGACCCGTAGAGCCGCTTACGGCGCGGCAGGATATCGGCTTGGAATTGCCGGTGCTCGCCGCACCGCTTGGCGCGCGCGTCACCGGGCGAGGGCCAGGCTGCTCGGTGGCAAAGCGGATATCGGGCCCGGTTGGAAAGGCGGCAGCCTGCTGGCGCTCGGCCGCGGCACGCTTGGCTTCGTCGTCCTGCCAGAAGCGCCGGGAGTCCATTTGTTTCGGAATGACGACGGTGCCATCGGACGAGCGACTGCACCCGCCAAGCAGCGTGGCGGAGAAACCCAGGGTCAGCGCAAGCGTCAATGTCGAACCGAAACTCATGCGAATGCTATATCGCGGCCGAAGGCGTCGATAAAGTCCCAGAGTGCAAGCAGTTGGGATAAATGAGAAAATTCGTCCAGGACAGATCGACGCTGCCAGGCAAGGCCGCTCGGTCCGAACCTGAGCGGTTGTATGCTCAAAGCGTGTTTGCAACCGAACTCAGAGTTGTCGCGATTGCCTGTTTGTATCTCTCGAATTCCGGCGACGTCTGCCTGACCACCTGTGGTGGCGGCGACGTCGGGGTTGAACTGGGAAGCGAGGTTGCTGCAGGAGCACGTCCGGTCATCTTTTTCTCCGCCCAGGCAACGACATAGGTGGCGTTCTTGCCGGTGAGGAAGGGATTGGCCTTGATCACGACGGCGCCCAGGACGTCGGCGATCATGGCATCGCCGGAGGCGGTCAGGATCTGGTGGGCGCCTTCCATGCCGAGGAAGTGGCAGAGATAGAGCCGCCCGGCGGTGATCTGGTGGCCGCGCTGCTTGAGATAGGCTTCGCCCTCGCGAGCCAGGTTGCGCACCATTTCGCGCGAGATGGTCGGATCGAAGCGCAATTCGAGCAGTTCGGCCGTCGACAGCGAACGCGCGAGATCGGGCCTGTAGGTGTTCATCATCCGGATCCAGGTGCTGCTGATGAACTGCCCCAGGCCTGTCGCCGACGACAGCGGGTTCTTGGCACGCGCGCTGCCGCCGCTTTCGACATGGATGATGCGGTTGGTCAGGATCTCGATGGCCTGATCGTCCGAGGAGGTGGTGGCGACAGTGGTCGTGGTTGTGGTCGTTGCCACGGCAACGGAGACAGTGCCGAGCGGATCGATGGCCTGGCCGTCCTGGTAGAGCTCGAAATGCAGATGCGGGCCGGTCGACAAGCCGGTGGTGCCAATATAGCCGATGATGTCGCCGGCCTTGACCGCGGTTCCGACGCTGATGCCATCGGCGAAACGCTGCATGTGGGCATAGCGGGTCTCACGGTTGTTGGCATGCGAGATACGGATGAGGTTGCCGTAACCCTTGCCATCACCCTCGAACACGACCTGGCCGTCAAAAGCGGCGGCGATCGGGGTGCCGATGGGGGCCGCCCAGTCGACGCCCTTGTGGATTCGGACAGTCTTCAGGATCGGATGCTTACGCGGTCCGAAGGTCGAGGTCATGACGCCGTTGACCGGCGTGAACATACCGTTCGTCGTCGCCAGCGATCGAACCTGGTCGTCGCCGCCGACACAGGAGAACTGGCCGTCAGTCTGCTGGAAGACGAAACATTCGAGCTTCTTGTCGGTGCCGTGGACGCCGACATAGAGCACGCGGCCGGCGACGCCATCCTTGCCGCGCGCCGTCTCCGAATAGAGCAGGACCAGGCGCTGGTCCTCGGTGGCAAAGGCGTTCAGGTCCTGGCCGCGCGACAGGTACATGATGGCCTCGCCCAGCACGCCGGTGGGCACGTTGTTGCGAGCAGCGGTCGAATAGATCGCGTCGAGCAGCCGGTACTGGCGCTTCTGGGCGCCGGCTTGCGGTGCGCCTGAATAGTTGAACAGGTCGTCGCGCACCCACGGGTCGACGCCTTCGACGAACTGGCCGGCCGAATTGCGGGCAAGCGTGCCGATGAACCTGTTCATGGCGTAGACCGAAACCTGCATCAACGCCATTGCCGGGGCGCCGCGGCGCGGCCGAAAGCCGCGCAGGGCGACGACATAGCCGGGCTCGAGGGTCTCCAGCTTGAAGACCGCCTTGAGTGCGTCGCTGACCAGCTTGGCTTCGTCGGTGGAAAAATGCGCCTCGAGCGCAACGCTTTCGAGCGAGCGGCTAGTGAGGATTTTGATGAAAACGTCTTCGGTCGCCTCGAACCGCTCGGGCTCCGGGGTCACGGTCGCGACGCTGGTGTTGTTTTCGACGGCGGTTTTTTCGAAGGCGGGCAGAGCGGCTTCGCCTTGGTCGATGGTTTCGCCCCAGCCCGCGCCAACATCGGACGTGTCGTCGCCCTCGGCTTCGTCGAGGTCGGTTGCGATCGGCGGCGTCGGCTGGATGTTGGTTTGTTGCCCTGGCTGAGGCTCGGCGACAGCGCGCTGCGCCTGAAAGAAGGCAAAGTCGTCCTGCGTCGACGGGATGGCGGTCATGAAGCGTTCGCTGGAGCTCAGCATCGTGTCGGAGAGGTATTCGATGCTTGGCGAGATGCCGTCTTCGATAAGATCGGCCGGGCGGGAAAGCTGGCGTCGCTTGGTCTCTGTGCCTGCTTCATGCGCGAGGTTGATCCACATCGGGTCGCCGGCGAGGTCGACGATGGCCGGGACGTAGACAGCGGCATCGGCCGGCACGATGTCGCTTTCCTCGGTCGGCTGCAGGTCGCCCTCATATTCGCCCGATGGCCAGTAGTCCGCGCCGAAATAGACGGCGGCAGCGACGATACCGGTGAGGGCAAGCATGCCGGCAATGATCATGGCCTTGAGCTGCCGTTCGCGCGAGCGCCTGGCCATACGCTGCTGCTTTTGCTGCTTGAAGCTCGCGTCAATGCCATGCGTCATGGCGAAGACCCGGTCAGGAAGAAGGTCCAGCGCGACTGTTCCAGCGTGTCGACTTCGTAGAAGCGGGCGGCGATGTGGCCACGCTGCCAGCATTCGTCGATGCCACGCACGGTGAAACGCTTGCTCTCGACGCACATGTCGGTCGAACCGCTGAGGATGGCATTGCCGAAGACGTCGGTCGCGTAGATGTAGATGTAGCGGTTGGTCAGCTCTTCGCGGATGACGTTGACGCACTGATTGGCGCCGATTGTCCACCAGCCATCGGTCTGGAATGCGGCTTCGACTTCCTGGCCGACGGCGAGATTGACGACGTCGAGCGTCTGGTTACAGACGGTAAACTCCGCGCGAGCCAGACTGGGGGCGCAAAGCAATGACAGCAATGTCAGCAGGGCAAAGGTGGCTCCTCGTGCACCGGTTCGGTGTCCGATCCCGCCCGCATCGTCTTGCCGGCCGCTATCGGCCTCCCGCCAAAGCTTGAGAAGCTGCACCGTCGGTCTCGCCCCGAATCCGCACCAGTACAATGGTGACGTTGTCCGTTCCGCCGCGCTCGAGGACCTTTGCCAGCAGATCTTCGCAAGCCGCCTGCGGTGTCGTCGAAACCACCGCGGCCTCGATCTCCTCGTCGGAAACATGGGCGGTCAGGCCGTCGGTACCGAGTATGAAGACGTCGCCGGGCAAGAGATCGCCCTGGCGGAAGTCGACGTCGATGTCGTCGCTGACGCCTATGGCGCGGGTGATGACATTGCGGCGCGGCCAGGTCTGCGCCTCCTCGGCGGTGATCGCACCGCGATCAAGCAACTCCTGAACCTCAGTGTGATCGTGCGAGACCTGGGAGATCGAACCGTCACGCACTAGGTAGACGCGGCTGTCGCCGAGCCACAGGCAGGCGAACTTGCCGTCCATGGCAAGCAGTGCTGCAACCGTCGAACCCATCGTCGCGCCACGCGAATCCGATATCTCTCGGATGTCGGAATGAGCCAGCCTCAGCCTGTCGACGAAGCGTGCGCGCAGATCCGGCGCCGATTCAGGAATGCCGATCGTCGACAAGTGTTCGACGATGCTGGCGGAGGCGACCTCGCCGGCATCGTGGCCGCCCATGCCGTCGGCGACGACCCACAGGCCGCTGCGGGGCTCGATCAGGTAGCTGTCTTCATTGACCTGACGGACGCAGCCCTTGTGGCTGACGCCATAGCTTTCGAAGGGGAGGACGACATCGTTCAATGGCCTCAAGCGCTCTCGGGCGCCCCTCTGCGTTGCGTATTGACGCGCGCACCTTTCAGTCTGCCACAGGCCCGTGCGTTAGAGTACAGAAATTAACACGTGCCGGACTGACTGTGCCTGCACACCGTTTCAAAGCCCCTTCGGACAGGTAAAACCGGAGAATGCGGCCAGCGAAAAGGGATTGCCCGGCGGGTTGATCTGGACGGTGTAGGCGACATCGCGGCCGCCGATGACGTAGCGCAGTTGCAGCTTGTCGCCATTGACTGTCGAGGTGCCTGCGTCGAGCAGGCGCTTCAAGGCCCACGGCCCTTCGAACCTGATGGCGGATTCGCGCCCGGGAAGCTCCGGCGTAAGGCTGAGATTGGCCGACCCGGCGGAGGCACTGCCGGGCCATGTGACGATGCCCGGGCTGCTGCCGTTCTGATAGCTCTGGACGACCTGTCCGTTGACGTCGAGCAAGGCCATGTCGGCGTCGCCATGCAGCGAAAACGGCGTGAAAGTGATGTTGACCGCAGGCGTGGACCCGCCAAGCGGAAAGAACGCGTCGCGGATTTCGGCGGCCAGCTGGAACTGCTTCAGCGTCGACCTGGAGAGCCCACGGCCCAGGCGCGACTCCTGCTTCCATTGCCATTCGGTCCCCGACATGTCTGCGAAAGAGGCCAAGTTTTGTGCGAAAAACCTGTCGATGATGCCGCTGGGCGCGAAAAGCCGGGCGAAATCGCCGATCGGCACATCCTGGCTGGCGCCGGTGCCGAAGGGATAGCGGTTGGCGATAACTTCCTCGCAGGGGCCGCTGACGGTCTCCTGCAGCGACTGGTTGAGTTGCGCTACGGAGGTCTCGGCCACGTCGCCCTCGAAATCGTCGGCGGCAGCGTGGACCATGCGCGACAGTGTCTTGGGCAGGCGCGAGGCGTTGGCGCGGAGATTGGATATCTGCAGCTGAAGATTGGCATTGACGCGACCTACCTGCGACGGGGCGGCGGCCGAGATCGTCAGGCTCTGATAGACGGCATGGAAATTCTGGATCAGGGCATCGATCGGGCGCTGGCCGGGACGGCCATCGACAAGAAGCTGGAACGGCCGGAATTGCGCCTCGATGTTGGCGCCGGGCACGATGGTCGGCGCATTGGCGAATGCCGCACCGGCGCGACTGGCGGATTTGCGGCCCGGCAACTCGATGCCGATGCGGGCGAGGCCATCGGCACGCGCATCGGCGTCGGCAGACGGGCCTGAGCCACGTGTCAGCGCCGTCTCGCGGGCAATCGCCTCGAACAACTGCGCCAGTGGCGAGCTGGGCGAGCCGGCGGCTGACAGCGCGAGATATTCCGGCTTGTCCGCCGCCATCGGCCGGAATTTGAGCTTGTCGAGAACACCGTTCCATACGGCTGAAAAGTCGCTGCTGTAGCGGTCGAGCAACTCTGGGCCGAGCCGCAACAGTTCCTGCTCGACGCCGCCTTGCTCGCCGCCGGCGCCGACGACCCATTGCTCGTCTATGAGTTTCTGGGCGATTCCGGAAAGCTGTGTCAGGTAAAAATCGTTGAAGCCGGCATAGGTATAGAGGCCGCGAACACGCAGCGCAGACAGGTCGCTGCCATCGACGGTCTCAAACACCAGCTTCGCTTCCTGGCCGCCCTTCGTGGTGACGGCGAAGTCGTCGAGCGTGGCCGCGGTCAGCGCCGAGGCGATCAAGGCGGAAGCCTGATCGGCGACCGTCATGCGGCCCAGCGCGCGCTGTGCCGACTCGACCGCGGGGCGATTGAGCTCGAATGCCGGATCGAACTCATCGTCGAGCGTAAGCATCGCCCTCAGGTGCTTTTCTAGGATGAGACGGCCTTCGCGATTTTGCGGACCGGGATAGCGGTTCTGCTCCCAGTCCTTCTTCATCCACGAGACGATCTGTTCGTCATCGACCTTCGGCGCTTCGCCTGCGAGCATCAGGTAAATCCTGAGAGCTTCGTAGAGAGCCGCAGGATCGCTCATCTTCGCTTGGATGGTGCGTTCAAGGTGCAGCAACAGGCGAGGGCGAAGCATCCGCTCCAGCGCCAGCCGGTAGGTCGTCTCCGATGCCGACAACAACCGCGCGCGCTGGCTGAGCCCGAGCGTTTCGCGCGCCGGCGTCGGCTGGTCGCGATGCTCGTAGCCGGTCGGCAGGCCGCTGATGCTCTCCAGCGCATCGATGACATTCTCAAGGTCAACGTCGGATACGGTTTCCGCCTGGAGCAGTGCGGCGGCGGACGACGTGTAGCTTTCCGCAGCCTGGCTGGTGGCCGCGATCAGGGCCTTGTTTGCGGCATAACTGACCGCCAGAACGCCTAGGGCGGCAGCGGCGATCAAGCTGATGGCGCCGGTTCCGGCGAAGCGGGCAAATCTGGCGCGCCGGTCGGCGGCATCGTCATAGGAGACCCAGCCGGCCTCAGCAAAGATGACATTGGCCAAAAGGTCGTGCAGGAAGAAGCTCTTGCCGGTCCCGGACAGCTGTGCTTGGGATCCGTTGCCGAAACCACGGCCGATGGCGCCGAGTACGCGGTCGATCGGCGTGCCTTCCTGCGTGCCGGAGGAGAAGTAGAAGCCGCGCAGGATAGCGCTTGCCGGCTTCTTCGTCGGTTCGAAGACACGGCCGAGAAAGGTCGCACAGCGTTCCTTAAGCGAAGCAAACTGCGCGGCGAAGCTGAAGATAGCGATGCGCGCGACCGGATCCGGCTCGCCCTGCATACGGTCGGGCACGTCCTCGGACAGGCGGCGGACGAGCGCATCGAATTCAGCCGGAACCTCGCTGACCATGTTCGCCTTTCGGTCGGCGCCCTGGAATGTCGTACCCCACACCATGCGCCGGTCGGTTTCGTCCAGACTGCCGAAACTCTCCATGAAGCCGGCGATCAGGTCGGCCTTGGTGAACAGCACATAGACGGGAAAGCCGATGTTCAGCGTCTCGTGGATTTCCTGCAGGCGATTGCGGATGACGACGGCGTGGGCGTCGAGCTCCTGGTCGCTTGAAGACATCACATCGGCTAGGCTGATGGCGACAATTACGCCATTGATCGGCTGCCTGGCGCGGTGTTTCCTGAGCAGCGACAGGAAGGCGAGCCATCCTTTGCGGTCGCTTTCGGTGTCGGAATCCTGGTTGGTGTAGCGGCCGGCGGTGTCGATCAGCACCGCTTCATCGGTGAACCACCAGTCGCAGTTCCGGGTTCCGCCGACGCCGGGCACCGGCTGGGCCGTGCCGGACACGGTGATCGGAAACGTGAGGCCCGAATTCACCAACGCCGTGGTCTTGCCGGCGCCGGGCGGGCCGATGATCAGGTACCAGGGCACCTCGTAGAGGAAATTGCGCCTGCCGCTGGCGCGCTTGAGCGCCGCGAGGGCCTTGGTCATGCCCGTTTCGAGCAATTGGCCGTCGCCGTCATAGGCACTCTCGCTGGCGATGGCGGCAGCGAGCGCCTTTTGAGCACGGCGCGCAAACCAGAAGCGGAACAGGGCGATGCCTGCGGCCAATGCAAGGATGAGGGCGATGATGGCGACGCGCGCGCCAGTAGATTCGAGCGGCCGGCTGCCGACCACGACGATCAGCGGGCCGGCAAACCACACGGCTGCGGCAAGGCCGGCCAGTGCCATGACGCTCAAAGTTCTGAGCAGCCACGTCATCACGACCACCACAGCATGCGGCGGGGCGCGCTCATGGTGCGTCCTCGCGCCGGATCATGACGTCGACACGGCGGTTCAAGGCGCGGCCGTCGGCGGTTGCGTTGTCGGCGATCGGCACGTCCTCGCCCTTGCCTTCGACAGCTATTCGCGAGGCATCGCCGATCCCCTGAACAAGTGCCTTTGCCACAGCCTCCGCCCGGGCAACGGATAGATCGTAGTTCGACTTGTAGGCACTGGACTGGCGCGGCTTCACATTGTCGGTGTGGCCGACGATTCTGATCGGTCCCGGTTCGCCTGCGAGTGCAGCCGCAATGCGCGCCGCCACGGGCGTGAATTCAGGCTTGGTCTCGGCCTTGCCCGGCTCGAACAGCAGCTCGTTGTTGAGCTCGATGATGATGAACTCGCCCTTGGAGGCGACGGTCAATGCGCCGGCGCCGATGTCCTGGGTGAGGGCCGCGCGGATGCGGTAAATCTGCGCCATGGTCGGGGCTGTTGCTGCCGGTTTGGCATCCTCGACCGGCGAAGCCGGCTCATCCGGCGCTGCCTGCTCGATCGGCGGGGCGAAGTCGCTGCGTTCGATGGCGACCGGCTTCGATGGTGTGAGTGCAAGCAATGTCGCGGCGAGCGCGTCGCCCTCTCTGGTGACGTCGCCGCGCATCCAGAAGAAGGCGGTGGTGACGAAGGCGAGGGCGAGGGCGGCCATCGCCCAGAGCGGTAGCCTGTAGGGGCGTCGGCCCACGGTGGCCGCGAGGCCCTGCCAGTGCGGAGAAATACCGTCGTCGGTGAGCGGCCGGAAGTAGCGCAGCGCGGCGTACAGGTCCTGGCGCACGAGCTCAAGGCTCTGATTGCCGCCGGCGACGCCACGATATTGTCCGGCGAAGCCGAGCGACATGCAGGCATGCATCAGTTCGAGCAGGTCGCCACGCTCCGCCGGATCGGCCAGCACCGAGTTCAGTGCCTCGAAGAAGCCGTTTCCTGACGCATCGATCCCGTAGAAGCGCGACAGCATGCCGTGCTGCGCCCAGTTGTCGGAGCCGATGCCCGGTAGGTTGGCGATGATGTCGTCGGCTGTCTCGCAAAGGGCATATTTCGCGACATGCGCGTCGTCTTGGTTCACGCCGGCTTCGGCGGCTTTCCATTCGAATTCTTCGATGCATTCGGCGACGTGCTGGGCCAATACGGACACGTCGGCTTCGACCGTCACCGTCCTGAGATGGCCAAACAAGATGAGAAGCGGCGTTGCCGCTGATATCAGCGGGTTGGCCCCGGAAACCTGGACACGTTCGGCCGCATCGAACAGGGCCTCCAGCGACGTGCCTGCTGCCGTTGCTGCGTGCTTACGCTGCTTGTGGCTGTTGCGGGGCGCGTCGCCAGGGGCGTCGCCGAAGGGACTGGCCTGATAGATCACCGTGCCCGAACTTGGCGCCTGCTGTTCAGGGCCGCCGGTGTAGATGATGGTCGGATCGGACGCCGGCCGTGGTGGCGAGGGCTGGTCCGGACGCGGCGCGCGGCGCGGCGATCCGCGAATGACGGTTCTGCCGTCGGAGCCGGAAGGATCGTCCTTCGAACTCATCGCCGATTATCCGCTTTCGCGCGACGGCTGCCATGCCCTGACAATGCCGCGGATGCCTCCGGTCACGTGCCAACAACGCATCGTAATGCATGGAAATGCCGATGGGAACCGGGGCTGAACCGCCCGCCGAAACGGCGGGGCCGACCGAGGGATCAAATGCGTCCAGCAACGTTACTTCTTGTTCGCCGACCTCGCGTAGGCCTCGCTGAAATAGGCGAGAAAGACGTCGAGCATGCCATTTTCATGCGCGGCCTCCTTGGCTTCCCATGTCGCTACGAACATGTCCCAGGCCCGGCCCTTCTTGGAGACGAAGGCAGAGGCGGGGAGCTTTCGCTCGATGGCATCGGGTGACAATTCCGAAAGCAGCCGCGACAAGGCCGCCTGCATTGCCGCATAGGTCGCGAGCTCATGCGTCTTGAGATCGCGGAATGCCTCCTCGACGCTGTGCCGGGCGTCGAGATAGCCCGAGCGGCGCTGGGCAAACATGATCTCGAGGATTTCTTCCGAGCGCGGAATGAACTTCAGCGGGTTGTTGTCGACACCGCCGATCATGGTGCGCTGGCTGCTCTTGGCGAGTGCCTTGGCGGCAGCGCGCGCCTTGAGCAGCAAGGCAAGCTCGTCGACGACCGCGCGCAGCACTGCGCCCACTTCAGCGGCTACATCTTTCGGGTCGCGCTGCAGGAACACGTCAGGAGAAACGCCGGCGCCCGCAGCGATGAGCCGGAGCAGTTCGGTCGCCTCCGGTCTTTGCGGCGGGGGAGGCGCCGGTTGCACGGGCAAGGGCTGCGGCGCGCGAGCATGCTGGACTGGCTGACGCGCAACGACACCCGCCGCCAACTGGCCGTTGTTCACGCCGCCGAAGAAGGGATCCGCCAGTTGCGGCGGCGGCTGGCCGATATCAGCGGCATGGCGGGCCGGGATCGGATTGCCCCAGTCGTTGCCCGATATGCGGTCGTCCTCAAGCGCAACCGAGACGATGTAGCTGCCAATCGAAAGCTGGTCGCCATGGCCGAGCGGATGCGGGTCGGTGACGCGTTGGCTCGAGCCGTTGATAAATGTGCCGTTGCGCGAGACGTCATAGAGCCAGAACGTGCCCCTGTCGTAACGCACCTCGCAATGCAGGCCGGAGATGAACAGGTTGGGGTCGGGCAGGTTCCAGTCGCGATTTTCGCGCCCGATGGTGAAGCTGCGACCATTCGAACTGTAGAACAGCGGTCCGCCTGTGGGCAGCCTGTCGACATTCTCGATGGTCAAAGTGATGAGCATCCGAATTCGCCCGCCAAATCTCTGTTTCCGGCAGCCTCGTCCAAATTCCTTATTTTATTCTAGCAGTTTGCTGCGACCGCAGCACAGGGGCATTTGGGCGCGCACGGTTCGGCGCTTGTGCCGCGCCGGCTTTGGCCGGTTGAAAAACTTGTGCTAAGCTCAACTCAGATGTCCGGCCGTCCCCGCGGAGAGGCACGACGCCATGGCTAACGATCGCGCGACTGTGGCCCGGACACCGCTCGGCGACACGTTGACATTCACCCATCTGGCCGGTCGCGACGAGATCAGCCGCTGTTTCGCCTACACCGTCGGCTTTGTCAGCAGCGACCCTGATATCGACCCGTTGAAGATGCTGGGCGGCGGCGTTTCGGTCGAAGGAGAGTCCGACCCGAAACGCTGGTTCAGCGGCTTGGTGTCGGATTTCCGCCTGACCCGCATGGAGGACCGGCAAGTTTATTATGAAGCGGTCCTCCGGCCGTGGCTGTGGTTTCTCGGCACGGCCACGGACTGCCGCATCTTCCAGAATATGAGCGTCGTCGAAATCGTCGAAAAGATCTTCTCGAAATATGGCTCGGCGAAGTTCGAGAAACGGCTGCAAGGCTCCTATCCGCCGCGCGACTATTGCGTCCAGTATGACGAAAGCGACCTGGATTTCGTCCAGCGCCTGCTCGAGCACGAAGGCATCATGTATTTCTTCGAGCATGGCGACGGCGAGCACACGCTGATCCTTGCCGACGCGATGAACAAGCTCAAGCCGGCACCGGGCTACGAGAAGGTGCCGTATCATTTCGAAGGGCAGGGCGCGCGCCGCGACGTCGAGTACATCACCGAGTGGATCCCCGGCAGCTCGGTCAGGCCCGGCGCCTACACCCATACCGACTACGATTTCAAGAAGCCGGATGCCAGCCTGATGGCCAAGTCCGACCAGGCATTTGGCCACAAGCTGGCATCGGGGGAAAACTATCGCCAGCCCGGCGCCCATCTGGATGTCGGCCGTGGCGACAAGATCGCCGGCATCCGCCGCGAGGAGCTGCAGGCGGTACACCAGCGCATCGCCGCTGCCGGCACCGTGCGCGGGCTGTTTTCCGGCTGCACCTTCAAGCTGGACGGCTTTCCGCGCGATGACCAGAACCAGGAATATCTCGTCGTCAGCGTCGAATACCGCATATTCGACCCCAGCTATCGCAGCGGCATCGACACTGAGGGCGAGAGTTTCACCGTGGTCCTCGGCGTCGCGCCGACTAGTCTGCCATACCGCCCGCCGCGGATCACGCCGCGTCCGATCATGCGCGGGCCGCAGACGGCGCGTGTCGTCGGCCCATCCGGCGAAGAGATATTCACCGACGAGTATGCCCGGGTGAAGGTGCAGTTCCATTGGGACCGCATGGGAAAGAAGGATCAGGACAGTTCGTGTTTCGTGCGCGTGTCGCAGACCTGGGCCGGCAGCGGCTGGGGCTTCATCCAGATCCCGCGCATCGGCCAGGAGGTCATCGTCGATTTCATCGAAGGCGATCCGGACCAGCCGATCATCACCGGCCGCGTCTACAACGCCGCCCAGATGCCGCCCTACGGCTTGCCCGGCAACGCCACGCAGTCGGGCTGGAAGTCGAACTCGTCGAAAGGAGGCGGCGGCTATAACGAACTGATGTTCGAAGACAAGGCAGGCTCCGAACTGGTCAATTTCCAGGCCCAGAAGGACCATAACCTGCTGATCAAGAATGACCGCACCAAGCTGGTGCAGCACGACCAGTCCGACCGCATCGACCACGACGCCAAGCATTCCGTCGGCCACGACCTCGACGAGGACGTCGGCAACAACAAGACCGTGAAGGTCGGCGTCGACCAGAAGACCGACATCGGATCCAACGATACGGAAACGGTGGGCAAGAACCGCTCGTTGACCGTCGGCTCCAACGAGACCATCAGCATCGGCTCCAACTCGACCGAGACGATCGGCGCCAACCACGCCCAGACAGTCGCCATCGCCCAGGCGATCACGGTCGGCGCCGCGCGGGTGGACACGGTGGGTGCGACCGAGACGCGTACGGTCGGATCGGCGCAGACCAACACGATCGGGTCGACGCGCGCGGTCACAGTGGGTGCCGCCCAGACCCACCAGATCGGTGCTGATGACAGCTGGAACGTCGCATCGAACCAGGAGGTGACGATTGGCGCCGACCAGACGTTCAACATTGCCGGCAACCAGAAATCGAAGATCGGCAAGGGAAGGCGAACCGAAATCGCCACCGACGACGGGACCAAGGTAGGCGGCGCCTACGAGTTGCGGATCGCCAAGGCGAGTATGGTTCAGATCGGTGAAGACGGGAAGATGAATGTCGGCAAGACATTCCTGATCGAAGCCGGCGACGCCATTGCGCTGAAATGCGGCTCAGCCAGCATCTCCATGAAGAAGGATGGTACGATCACCATCGAGGGCAAGGACATCAGCATCAAGGGATCGGGCAAGATCAACATCAAGGCTTCCAGCGACATCGTCATGAAGGGCTCGGAGATCAAGCAGAACTGAGGGCGCAGGGGATGACCAGAACCATCAAACGGATCGAGGGTGTAGTCATCGGGGTCTTTCTCGGCTTCGACGGTGCTGCACCGCTCGTCGTGTTTCCCGGCAATCCCAGGGACACTGCGCTTGCCGCGCGCAGCCTGGCCGAACTCAGCGCCGACATGGTCGGAGCAGAGGTGGCGCTGCTGTTCGAGGGCGGCGACCCCGGCCGGCCGCTGATCGTCGGGCGCATCGTCGAGCCCGTGCGCAAGGCACAGACGCCGCAGGTCGTTCGAGACGGCGAGCAGGTCAAGATCGTGGCCGGGGAACGTCTCGAACTGCGCTGCGGCAAGGCCACAATCATCATGGAGAAGGATGGGCATATCACCATTCGCGGCACATACGTCACCAGCCATGCCAGCGCGGCCAACCGCATCCGTGGCGGCTCTGTAAACCTAAACTGATGCCGAAGATCGTCCTGCGCGAGATCGTGCGGCAGCATGCGGAAATGGCGGCATTTCTGTGGACCGTTTACGACCATCACCTGCTCCATCCGGATGAGAACCCCGACATGGACGAGGAGCGTCTTGCGCGGCTGGTCGAGCGGCTGGATGCTCATCTCGACGGCCTTCGCGTTGCAGGAGATGCCGGACGCGAGATAGCCCAGGAAGTCTACGCCGAATATCCTGAGGTCGGTGAGCTCTTCGTGCTTAGGATGCTCATGGAGGGCGCGCCGCAGCGCATAGCTGAGCTAGACCTGGAAAAGGTCCGGGCCTATCTCAGCGTCAACGGTGGCTGATCCTCGTGGGCAAGCGCGCCCGGTCTACAATCAGGTGAGCTTGAAGCCGTCGTCGTATTCGAGCGACAGCGATTTCCATTTCTTGCCGTCGAAGCGCCAGGCACTGTCGGTGCCCGCGACATAGAGATAATCGCCATCGGTACGGATATCGGAGGCGGTGCCGGTTTCCACCTCCAAGGGCACGATGGCGTTGCCCTTCTCCACGCCGATTCCGCCCTCATCGCCCCAATAGGCCTTGCCGCTATAGGTGCGCACGGCAAGATGGGTGGTGGTATCAGCCGGTTCGAGCTCGACCGCTTCTTCGTTGGCGATGCGCAGGCACGTTCCGTCTTCGCCGGCGACCCTGATCGTGCCGTCCGCGGCAACGTCGATGCCATAGAACACTTCTTGGCGATGCAGTTCCAGCGGCTGCCACGTCGAGCCCGCGAGCTTGTGCACCGATCCTGATTTTCCGCAGACCCAGATGCCATGCTTCGCGTCACCGTGAATATCCATGTATTCAGCTTGGGTTATCGGCGTGATCGGACGCCAGTCGTCTCCGACCAGCCTGGCGGCGCCGCCTGAAGAGCCGACCATCATGGCGCCACCTGGGTCGGCGGCCCAAACCTGGCGAAAGCTCTCCGTGCCGACCTGATCGCGGGTCCATTGCTTGCCGCCGTAGCGCCAGATCCAGATCGTTGCCTCGAGCGCAAAAAGTTCGCCTGAGGGCGACGCCGATAGCGACGTCAGCCATTCTGACGTGAACAGAACGCCCTTCGCGGTCTTTGGATTGAAGTCGTCGACCACAAAAATGACCGACACCGTGGTATCGTAGTCGGAATCCGCGAGCAGGAACAGAATGGCCACCTTGCCATTGCCCATCGGCGCGACCTGAAGGCATTCGATCGAGGTGTCCTCATCTTCGACGAAGTCTTCCAGCTCTTCCTTGTCCATCTTCAGCTTACCGATCATGGCTAACGCCTCCCTGGCGGTTGGCTAGGCAGAGATCATTCACGGGCAGTCCTTCTTGGACTTGGCGACGTCGGACGCCCTGACGACGACTTTCTTCGGGTCCTTTCCGAGGCTCACGGCCTCCTTCTTCAGTCGCTTCTTGGCAACTCCGGCAAGTCGGCCCTGGTCAATTGCCTTCGGGCAGGTGTCGACACAGCGCTTCGTGTCCTTCACCTCCTGCGCGTCCTTGCCCATGCTCTTTTTCTGATAGTCCTGGTTCGCTTTCCTGAGGCACTCCGCAGCAGCATCCTTCACTTCGTCAGGAATTTTCGGGTCATCCATGTTGTCGACCGTTGCCCTGGCGCATTTCTCGTTGAAATCGCCGAGCTTGCCCTCCTGGTTGAGCTTGATCCACTTGGCCGCTTCCTGGGTCTTGAGGTTGTGGGGCGTCTTCGACCCCTTGCCGATGACTTTGCCGGTGGCGCCAGCCTTCTTTGCCTTGGCAGCTTCGCCCGGAACCCATTTTGCCTTCATGCAGATGCAGGGGGCCTTGCTTTCATCATAGGCCTGACAGCAGTCGAGGGTCAGGTCACGCACGCCCTTGGCGGTGAAGAAGCGCACTTCCGTGGTGTGCTCCTTCTCATACCCCTCCGGACACGTCAGCTTGTTGTAAGGCTTGATCTCCAGCATGCTGCAATTGAAGGTCGCCACCGTCGCGGTGGAAATGTTCGGCATCGGCGGCCCGCCGGCGGTCGGCGAGGCGTGGTCGTTTGAGCCGATATCGGAGAAGCGGCTGATCGGCTCGCCGTCCATCTTCACATTGCCTGACCAGGCGTGGGCATATTCCTTGCCCGTGTTCACCGAGGTGATGATGTTCTTCTTCGGCGCGCAGCCGGCTTCGTTGCCCGAACATTTCGTATAGTAGGACTTGTTCTTCTGCGTGATCGTCTTGCCCCCGATCTTGACCGTACTTGTGCCGCTGTCGGTGTCGTCGTCCATGCTGAAGGTGGGATAGGGGATCGGTACGCCGGGGGGCGTCGCGGGCGTCTGCGGTGGCGTGAAGCAGACATAGGGGAAGGCGGCGATGATCTTGTTGGCCTGCGCCTTGCAGGCGATCTCCAGACCGTTGGCATAGACGGTCATGCGGCTCTCCTCGATGCAAAGACTGCAGCGCCGCACGCGCCGTCATCCGACGACGCTTCGATGAGCACCGGATTGCCGGCCGCGTAACCTTTTGCCGCCGCGGTCCAGGCCATGCCCACCATCACGGGAACGGCTGCGGCACCGATGTTGCCAAGCGATTCCGCAGGCGACCACAAATCCTGGAATTCGTGTCGGCCGCGCAGCAGCCGGATCGAAGCGAGTGCGGTCTGCTTGAACCAGTATTGTTCGCCGATGAGGTCCGAGATGCGGTAGCCCAGCCGGTTCATCTCGATGCCGGTTTCGCCAAACGCCGCATCATAGGCCGCTGTCATGCCATCGGCTCGCAACGGCAGATCGTCCTTGTTGTAGATCGAGGCTGTTTCGCGCGACAGGCCAAGGCCGAATAGCTGGAAGTTTCCGCCATTCGGCCGGGTGCACAACACCGCCGCCGCTGCCTCTCCCGGAATGAAGCCGTTCGAGTTGTCGGCGGTCAGCAGGCGGCGTCCCTTGAGGTAATGGGCAATCGTCGGCGCGGTCAGATAGCTGTCCACGCCAGCGATCATCACATAGGGCACGTCGCCGGATGCCAGCAGCCTGCGGGCATGATCGAATGCCACGTGCCCGGCAGGGCGCCCATGCGCCACGGTGCGGGAGCGGCTGTGAGGTTCGACCTTGACGATTTCGCCGATCCGCCGGAGCAGGCCGGAGTTGTCGCGCACCGGCCTGCCCGGTCGACCTTCCTCGGGAAGGCAGAGAATAAGTGCCGTCTGGCCGCGCGCTTCCGGCGCGCGCTCGAATGCCTCGGTAATGGCCCCTGCGGCCAGATGCGCCATGCGCTTCTCGCCGATCCAATTGCGCGGCAGCGGGACGGGCGCGCCGGTCAGCCACCCCTCCGGCGAGCCGAGGAAACGCGTCTCCTGGAAGCCGTCGAGGCGCGCGCGCATGGCTGCGCATGCTGAAGGCGCATCGAGTCCGACGGCCGTGGCCATCCCGACCGAAATGATGGCGACGCCGGCGGTCATGCCTCTTCCTCCTCAGGTGCTACCCCATCGGCACGGACGAAGGTGCGGCCGGCTGCCCGCGCCCTCAGCATGGATTCGGTGGGGGGACCTACCCAGCATTCGGTAAAATCCAGAATCGTGCGCTCGATCCGCTGCGCTACCCGCCAGACCAGGTGGTAGCGGCGGTTCTCCGGGTCGAACAGGATAGTGTCGGGGTACAGCTCACCCTCGAAACTCTTGGCGCCATCCTTGAACAGGGTCATCTCAAGCCCGGTTGGCGGCAGCCGGAAGCTCACCCGACCTTCCGGCGTCAGGTTCACCAGCTGTACCTCTTCACCACCCTTGGGATGATCGATCTGCTGGTCTGGCGGAGCCATCTGGAAATAGCGCTCGTCGAAGTCGGACGGCAGGAAGGGAAAGATGTTTTTCGTCCAGTTGTCATCGTAGGTACCGCCATGTTCGATGCGGCCGGGCCAGCCGCGGCCCATCGGTCCGAAGCTCATCGGCGTGTAGTCGCCGAAGGGCGAGCGGACTTCCTCGCCGACCTTCTGGGTGTTGGGCAGCCGCAGGCCCGGAATGAGGTGCTGGTTCCTGGTGCGCGACCAGCCGGTGCCGACCGGATTGGCGCCGTAGACGCCAGGCATCTTGTCCTCGGGATCCAGCTTGTCGACGCCACCCCAGGCGACGTCATAGCTGATCGGCAGTTTCAGGAAGGGCTGCGGTGCGGTCGCGGTGAAGACCGGGCCGATGGCGCGCCACTCGCGATGGCCGACCACCTCGAACAGTTTCGACCAGTTGCCGACCTTGATGCCGACCGGCACACGTTCCGCCGGCCGGCCGCCGGGCGCATAGGCGCAGCCATTGGCAATCACGTCGCAGCGCGGCTTGCGGAAGGCAAAATCGGTTTCCCACAGCGTGGCGGAATAGCCGGGCTCGCCCGTCTGCGTGTCGGCAAAGACCAGCGGCGCCTGCTCGGCCGACTTGCGCACCAATCCGCCCGGTGCGTCGGGAAGGTCGAACGTGCCCTTGACCACGACGACGATGTAGTCGTGGCCAGCCTTGTCCATGGCTACGGTGAATTGATGGACGTAGCCGGTCTGGTTCCAGATCTGCATCAACTGGTCTCCCAGCTCGCGGTGAGCAGCCGGTCGAGGACCGCTTGTGGGGCCGCCGGATCGACGTCCACCGGCACCCATGGGCCGGCCCACAAGACCATGCTGAGCACAGGCTCTCCCGTCATGTCGGCGATCGGAAACGGCAGCTCGGCAAGGCTGGCGGCGAATTCGTCTGCGCTGACATAACCATAGCGCGCCGCGTCGGCCGCCATCTCAATGTCGTCGAACCATTTCGCCGCCATGTCGGCCAATCCTGAATTGGCGGCGGAGAGGGGGGCTGCGACCGTCAGCGGAAAACGGCGGCCGGCGCGGTCGTTGCTCGTCACGACGATGCCCGCCATCGGGCCGTTGGCATCGGGACCGAGCAGGAAACGCAGTGCCACGTCCTCTGGCCAGGCGCCCGAACTCTGCAATGGCGCGAGGTGGCTTGCCACCCAACGGTCCCATGCGCGCACGAAGTCGCCGGGAAGCCCGCGGCCGACGAAGTCTCCGGTCGCCGGAATCTTGCCGTAGAAGCCGGTGGCTAGATGTTCTGCGGGCACGTGAACCTCTTGAACATCTGCAGGTTGTAGGGGTTCTCGACACTTGCCGCCTTGAGCTCGAAGTCGGCGTAAAAACTCTTGGCGCCGAGGCGCAGGTTGTAGACGTCGGACAGCGATGTCGCCGTGAAGCGACCCTTGGTGAGCAGCCGCAGCCAGGCCCAGCTCCCGGTTTCGTTGACGATGACTTCAGGCGACCCATCGATGGGCTGGAAGGCCAACGAGATGGTGCCGGTGCCGTCCTTGCCCGGCCAGGTCATCGGCTGAGGGCGGGTGGCGTTGTTGTAGTAGACGAGGCTTTGGCCATCGAGGTTGAGCGTCACCCGCGTGACTGTCGGCGACAGATCCTTGGGCTCGAGCGTGAAGCTCATCAGGGGGCCGGTGCCACCGGGGAACAGGTCGTCGCGAATACGGCGCGCCTGCTCGAAGGCGGCAAGGGCAGACGAATCCAGCCCCATGTCGGCACGCCAGGTCCATGGTTGTTTGGCCGTGTCGACATAGCTGATCAGGTGGTCGTTGGTGAAAGCGTCGATCAGTCCGCCTGGGCCGAACAGGCGGGCGAAATCGCGGACGTTGACGTCAACGGCACTTTCCGGGCTGAACGGATATCGGTTGGTCAAGGCAGCCTGGCAGAACGGCAGGATGTCGGCGCGCCAGATGGCATTGAGTTCGGAGGTGACGGCCTTTTCGGTCAGGCCGCTGGTGTCGCCGGCGATGCCGCCGAGCCAGTCGTCGATCGGATCGGGCAGGATCTGCGCCTGGCGCGCGACGGCACCGGTGAGTTCCGCGAGCCCGCCCTGCTTCTTGATGGCATCCTGCGGGTCGGGATTGGCGGTGACTGTCTGCAGCACATTCGATAGTGCCGTCAAGGCGACGACCGCGGCATCGAGCATGGGAGGCTGGCCGTCGACTTCGGCGACCGCACCTTTCAGCGGCTTGAAATGCTCGGCGACGAGCGTGCCGGTCATGTCGACTTCTGCTGCCGACCCGGCACGTGGCAACAGCTTGGCGCCGGCTTTGGCCAGTTTGCCGACCTTGCCGAGCTTGCCCAACAGCTTGGAGGCGCCTTTCGATGCGGCCTTGTTGTCGCCGGCCGGCTCCTCGTCCGAGCGGATGAGATCGGTCTCGTGAACGACTGCCGTGACCAGGCGCTTGAGCGCGGAATCGGCGCTCGACAGGTCCTTCAAATTTTCGCTGGCGACGTTGAGGTCGGTCAGCGGTGCCAGCCTTATGTCGCGCAGCAGGCTGTCCCACTGGGCGATGAAATCCTCGTAGTAGAGCTTCAGGATGTCTTCCGACAGCGCCGACACCGAGGTCTCGGAATTCTCCTCGCAGCCGCCGGCAAAGACGGCGCGGTCGAGGGCCGCCTGGGCGGCGACATCCTCCAGCCGATCGAGGATGACGTCGTGGAAGCCGGCATAGGTGAATGCGCCGGGCAGGCCGACACGCAGTGTTTTGTCGGAGCGGCGGGCAAAGACCTTGGAGCCGTTCGGGCCGGCGAAATTCGCCGGGATCCACTCCTTCAGTTCGGAGACGGCGGGATCGGCCAGCAGCTGCTTGTAGGCGCGTGCTGGCAGCGAAATGGTGCAGACGCTTTTCAGGGCCTCGGCGACCAGCGCCGGATCGGGCGCGACATAACTCGCGTCGATCGTCATGCGGCGGATGGCGGCAAGCTGGTGCTCTTCTGCGTTGGGCGTCGGGAAGGGCGCAACGGGTGCGAATTCGGGCAGGTCGTTGACCCACCAGTTTTGAGCGAAATCCGCGTCCATCTGGGAGAGGCCGGTCATCATGCGATAGGTCTTGAGCGCCCCCAGCATGAATTCCGGATCGCGGACCTGGCGCCACATCGTCGTTTCGAGCAGGGCGACCATGCGGGGTTCGAGGATGTTGCGCAAAGCGTGGTTGTAGCTGTCGGCCTGGGCCCGCAGCAGCTCCGGAGAGGCCGTCGGGCCGACCAGGTCACGAAAACCGCTGGGCGGCGGCGTGCGCGCATTGGTGACCTCATCCATCGCAGCCAGCGCAACGTCGATGTCGGGCGCATCGACAGGAGCCGGGGCCGCCGCGAATGGCGCCAACGGCGCCTGCAGTGCCTCCAACTGGCCGGCTTGGGCCGCGATGGCATTGCGGTTGTCGTAATAGGACAGTCCAAACAGCGCTCCGGCAAGCAGGACAGCTGCTCCGCAGGCAGCGGCGGCACCGCGCCAGATCCAGGTCCGGCGGCGTTGCGCCAGGGGGTCGAACATGCCCAGCCCGGCTTCCTTGAAGATCACTTCGGTGAGCAGGTTTTTGAGGAAGAAGCTGCGCTTTTCGACGCGTGGCGACGACATGGCGCGGCGCGGCGGCAGGCCGAACGAGGAAGAGAGTGCAGCGGTAAGCCGGTCGATGGGCGCGCCTTCCTGTGTGGCCGAAGTCAGATAGACGCCGCGCAACCAGGCGCTGTCTTCGTAGCGGCTTTCGCCGAAAATCTGTTCGACAAGAAGACGGATCGGTTCGGACAGGCTTTCGACCTGGGCCGGGAACCTGAAGATCTCGGCGCGGGCGGCGAGGCTGTCTTCGTCCTCGAGGCGGGGGACGAGGCGGCGCTCGAGCTCGGTCGCCAGCAACGAGATCTCGCTTGCGACCATCTTGCCGTCGACGCGTGCATCAGGCGCGAAGGTCGTGCCCCAGACCTGTTCGCGGGCCGAGGTCGAGAGGCCGCCGAAGAAGGGCTCGAAGCCTTTGATGAGGTCCGCCTTGGTCAGCATCAGATAGACCGGGAGCCGGATTTCGAGACGTTCGTTCAGCTCGGCGAGGCGGCGGCGGATCTTGCGGCCATGCGCCTTGATGGCTTCATCGCCCTCCGAGAACGCATCGATCGACAGGGCAACGATGACACCGTTCAGGGCGCGCCGGCCGCGATGTTTCTTCAACAGGTCGAGAAAGCCCAGCCATTCCACGGCATCGACATCTGGCTGGCTCTCCTGCTGGACGTAGCGGCCGGCGGTGTCGATCAGCACCGCGTGTTCGGCGAAGAACCAGTCGCAGTTGCGGGTGCCGCCGACACCCTGGATGTCGTCGGTGAGGTCGATCGGGAAATTCAGCCCGGACTGGCGCAAAGCCGTGGTCTTGCCGGTGGCCGGCGGTCCGACGATGACATACCACGGCATGTCGCGCAGCAACTTGCGGCCGCCGAGCTTGCGCCGCTTCATCTCGTCCATCAGCCCCTGGAACTTGGCGCCGACCGCGGCAACGCTCTGTTCGCCTGCCGTCAGCGGCTTCTCGACCGGCGGCGCGGCAATCTCGGCGACGAACATGCGATTGGCTCGGATGGCGCGGCGCTGCGCCAAAATCAGCCAGATCAGCCACAGGATGACCAGGCCTGCGATCAGCGCCATACGCACGGTTTCGGACGCAAACGGCGTGCTCTGGCCGACCGCGACGATGGGGCCGAAGATCCAGATGATCAGGGAAAGCAGCGTCAGGCCGATCAGCGTCCAGAGCCACCGCGATGTCAGTACCGACCAGAGGAAGCGCAGGATGAACATCTGTCACAACCTCTTTTCGACCAGCACTTCGACGCGGCGATTGAGCGCCCGGCCTTCACGCGTGGCGTCGTCGGCAACGGGGTCGGTGGCGGCGCGCCCCTCGGAGCGCACGCGCTCGCGCGGCACGCCGTTCTGGACGAGCATGTCGGCAATTGTCGCGGCGCGGGCCTCCGACAGGCGCTGGTTGGTGGAAAGCGGGTTGGTTCTTTGCAGCGGGATGCCGTCGGTATGGCCGACGATGGTGACGTTGCCGATCAGCTCCTGGTTCTCGACGATGACCTTGGCGATTGCTTCGATGAGCGGCTGGAATCCGTCGGTTAGTTCAGCTCTGGAGGACTGGAACAGCTCAGGGTTGGAGGCCTGGACGACGAGGCGGGCCAGCGACACGCTTTCGGCGCCCTTGAGCGCTGGGCGCAGGCCCTCGGGCGTGGCTGCCGCGAACTCCGGCAACAGCGCGAAGTCGACGGTTTCGACCGGCGGTGCTTCCGCCTTGGGTGTGGCGCGCAACACCTCGGCGCGGTCGGCCGGTGGAAGCGCACGCACAAGGGCCGAGAGCTGGACGGCCTGGTTGCTCAGCCCCAGCGAGAAGGCGATGTAGATCGCGGTGGCGAGCACGGCAGCGATGACGCCCATCACCCAGATCGGCACGGTGAAGCGCGGCGCCTCGTCGGCGGCAACGACGCCGCGCCAGTTGGGCGACAGCGGCGCGTCTTCGGCATCGGCGTCGCGCAGGAAGCGGGCGGCGGCGACACGCACGGCATTCAGCGACCGGTCGCCCGAGCGGCCGGGTACCCGGTATTTGCCGCGGAAGCCCAGCGCCATGCAGTGATACTGCAGCTCCAGCATTTCCCTATCGCGGTTTGGGTGGCGCTCGAGCTCCTCCAGGCGCGAGAAGAACTGGGCACCTGCATCGACGTCGCCGCGCAGCATGACAACCAGAGGTTGCCGAGGCCAGGCGCTCGAGCCGCCCCACGGCGTGTTCAACGCGAGGTCATCAAGCAGTGCGGCCACCGCCCATGCAGCCTGATCGGCCCGTTCGACCGACGATCCGGCGGCAACGGCGGCGTCGCGACCGCGCACCAGTTCTTCCTGCAGGCGGGTGCGAAGGTGTTCGGGATTCTCGGGCGGCAATGCGTTTTCGAGTTCGGGCGCGAATTCCAGCAAGGCGGAAAACGCATTGACCAATGTGTTCGGATGGGTGCGCGAGCGCTTCAGCGGCGCAGACGAAAACGGCATCGGCATGCGCGGCTGCGGCGTACCCACCATGCGTATCCGGGTACGCTCACGATCCTCCGACAAGCCGAAAGGATCGTCCTGGCTCATCGCGTCACCTGTTCACCGAATAGCAGTCGACCTGCGGCTCGCTCGGCAATACGCCGGAAACGCCGATGACGAATCCGGGTGAGTCGAGGAGGGAGGCCCAGTGCTCGCTTCTCTGATCGAGTTCAAGGCAAAGGCGGTCGCCGTCATAGGGGATTTCGCGCGGCTGCGAATGCAGCGGCTTCAGCGGTATGCCCGGCAGGCGCGACTTCCACAGGCCTTCGAATTCGCTGGCGGCCCCCACCGTCGCCTGGTTGACGAAGATCTTGCGCAGCGCGTCCTCGGACAGCTCGGAGCCGACGCGGATGACGATGCGACTGGCGACGAGCAGCTTGGGGTTGTCGATGCGCACCTTCCAGACATTGGTGGAGTGGCGCATGACCGGCAGCGCCCGCGATTTCGGCTCGACATAACGCAGGCTGAGGATCAGCGAACGCAATGTGTCGGCGAGCGCCGAATAGGCAGGACCTGGGGCCATGTGGTCATAAACAGGCAGTTCGGCGAGACGGCGCGAATTCGAGCCGTAGGTCGCCATCGATCCGGCGAGGCCGGCAAGTTCGAGATAGAGTTCGGCCGGATGGAAGATGTCCTGCGCCAGCATATGCGCCAGGCGTGGTCGCGCCGAATTGGCAAGGTTGAGCATCAGCAGATCTTCGACGCTGCGGCCGGGGCCGCCAAGCACCATCTTGGCATGCGCCTCGGCGATCTGGTCGAGCCCGGTGATGACCTCCTGCAGAAGCTGGGCGTACCAATGGACTGCACCTGTGGCGAGCGTCGGCGGCAGGAAGTTGGCGTCGACGGCAACACCGCCATCGGCGCGCAGGCCGGTGATTTCGGTAATCGGCAATGCCGTGTAGCCGCCGACCGATTTTCCCGGAGCAAGCAACAAGGCCTGCGGACGGGCGATCTCGATCTCTTCGGGGTCCGATCCGCCTTGCACGGCATCGCGAACGGTGACGATGCGGCCGCGGTAGCGCGCACCGCTGGTCTCGGCATGCGCCGGATCGAAGCCGACGCCACCGGGCTGTTCCAATGGTACCGCGATCAACACCGGACCGCCGCCCATGTCGGCGGTGATGGCGAGCGGCTTTGGCGCGTCCATGGTGTCGGGAATGGCAAAGGGCGTGCCGTCGGGAAAGATGCCGCGCGCCGAAAGCACGGCGACCTGTCCGGCTTCCAGCTGGACCGGGTCGAGGGTGAGCGTGCGGAAGCCATAGGTGTGAAGTTGCCCGGCCTGCAGCGCGCCGCGCACCGTCGCCTCGAAGAAGCGGTCCTGTTGCTGGAAGTGCTGGGTCCGAAGGAAAAGCCCTTCGGACCAGAGCACCCTGTTTGCGTCGGTCATGCGGCAACTCTCTGCATCGACAACTCCTGATATGGCCCGGTCAGGCCGAAATGCCTCCGCTGCCGAGCGTCACGGTGATCGTCACCGTCGAACCCGGTGAAACCGACTTCGTCGTCCGCCAGGTGCGACCGGTTGGTTCGCGAACAAGCGCGACGAAACCGAGCGCGGTCGCCTCCGGCTCGACAGTGATCGTCTTCGATGCCGCCGCACCCGGGCCGACCGAAAGCTGGTCGGAGCCGATGAGATCGCCGGCAAGTGCCGAGCCGGCGTCGCCCTGCAGGGCGAAATAGTCGGCCGAGTTGAACTTGCCGGTGCTCTTCAATCGCATGACCAGAACCGTCACCGGCCTGTCGCCGCCGTCAGGTCCGGGATTCATGCCGGCTTGACCGCTCACATTGACGGTGACGGTGGACGGTTTCGGTGGCCCGCTTTGGCAGGCGGCCACCAGTCCTGTAGCGCCGAGAGCAATAATGAAGTCGCGCCGGTCGATCATGCGTCACTCCTCTTCATATGCGTTGCGGAAGTCGGCTCCTATTTCGCCCATGAAGCGCGTCTCGGCACTCAGGGCGATCTCACGATGGCGTTTCTTGTAGAGGTCCCAAAGCTTGGCGCTGCGGCCGCCGGCGAGCAGTTTCTCGATCGACGAGCTCGACTTCAGCTCCTCTTCGAGCGCGACGGGATCGAAGCGGTCGATCATGTGGCGCAGCGCGCCTTGCAGGCCGCGCCAGGCGCGAACATGGTGGTGGGCGAGGTCGCGGATCGCATCCGATATGGCCGGCTCTCCGGCGAGAAAACCCGGACTGCGCTCGGCCAGGATGGTTGCCAGCGCATCGTCGACCGTGGGCAGGAACTTGAGCGGATTGACCTCCGAGGAGCCGACGATCGTCTGCTCGATGCGAGCGTTGCCCTTTTCCTCGGCGCGCTTGCGCAACAGCTGCATCAGGCCTTCGAGCATCAGGCGATACTCACGGCCGAATTTTTCCATCTCGGCCAGCGGGTCGCGGTTGGAAGAGGCGTTTTCGCCAAGGCCCATGCCGCGCAGGAAGGCGGCGCGCAGCGCGCTGTCGGACGGTGCGGGCGTAGGAGTTGGCGCGGGGATTGGCGCGGCTGCAGGTGCTGCCACCGCATTTTCCGCGGCCTTCTCCCGCGCACGCAGCGACATCGGCGGCGGGGGCGGTGTGTCCGCTCGGCGGGCAGGCGCGTCCCAGGGCGCAACCGATGCCGGCTGTGCCGGAGCCGGAACTGGGGGCGGAGCGAGAGCGGTTTCGCGCGGGTTTGCATCGACCGCCGGCGGAAGCGGCGTCATAGGCGGAAGGTCGAAACCGTCATCGAATGACGGCGATTGTGTCACGACCGGTTCCGCCTTTGACTTCGGCGTCTCGGCCGAAGCGAGGCCGAAAGGATCGGCAAAGGCTGCAGTGCCGTTCTGGCTGTCGTCGGCATGGCCGTTCACAACGGGTGTCGCCACCGGATCGAGGCTGAACGGATCGTCGAAGGCAGGAGAATTGCGCTCGGAGCCGCCGGCGCGCTCATAGGCGCGGAACGCGCCGGGCTCGGGATGCTCGAAAGGGTTGGGCAGATCGGCGGGCCGGGGGCGTTGCGGCTCCTCGTCCGTCTTGATCGAGAAGAAATCGTCGCCGCCGAGACCGACCGGGGCGCGAGATGCGGCAGGCGCCGGTTGCGGCACCGATGTCCTGGACGATGCTGGCTTGAAATGCTGCAGGTGGGCTTCCGTCGGCTGCAGCTCCACCGACACGACATAGTCGCCAAGACGGAGCCGCATGCCATGACGCAGTTGCGCCGAGTTGCCCGAGCCAAGGGCGCTGCCGGCGTCATCGATGAACAGGCCGCTGCTCGACGTGTCGACGACGACGTAGCCGTCCTGTCCTGATGTGATCTTGCAGTGGGCGCGCGAGACGAACATGTCGGGGTCGTCGATCTGCCAGTCCGCATCGGGACTGCGACCGATCACGAGTTCACCCTGATCCAGCCGGGTCTGGCGCACTGCCTGTGCGCGCGGTCCCTGCTCAAGCGTGAGGAGCAAGCTCATGCCCCGACTCCCGCCATTTCGGGCCGCCAGCCGACGATCGTCCGCAGGCGCATATCCTCAGCATCGCCCCTTTCGGCAGGGGGCGCAAGCCACGCCGTTCGGCCGAGCTGCGCCGCCCCGATGCGGGCCGGCGGCACCTCGTCGCTGGCCAGCACAAGCCTGAGGTCGACGTCGAGCAATTCACCGAGGAGGTCGCTTATGGCGCGCTTGAGGACAGCCAGTCGCCGGCTGCCGGGAAGGAAGGATGAGTAGGTGTTCAAATCGAGCGGGCCGAGGCGCAGCTCGACGCGGTTCTGGCGGCTGAAGCTGCGCGGCCCGATGGTCGCACTTCTGCCCAGGGAGGCGCTGGCCATGCCGAGCCTCGTCTGCAGCGCGGCTGGAACGTCCAGCCATGACGCCACGAACTCCTTGAGCTGGACCTTCACATTGAACACTTCGGCGACGAACAAGGTCAGCCGCTCGGGCCCGTCGACCTGTCCGGCAAGTGCTGCTGCCTGGCGCAACTTGACCGAATCCATGTCCGGGTCCTGGGCGTTGCCGGTTTCGGGCAATCCGATGCCGGCCATTGCCTCCAGCATCGCGCGGATACGCCCGCCGACGGCACGCTCGACCTGCACGCCGGGATGCGCGTCCGCCCAGGCGCGGTAGAACAGGGCGATCATGCGGTGCTGAAGGATATTGACGAACTCGACGAAGGTCGTGTCGCTGGTCTGATGGGCATCCGCACCGGCAAACCAGCGTTGCGACATGCGGTCGAGCACCCACCGCGTGACATGCAGCGGCAGCGGGCCTTCGGGGCCAAGCAGGCCAAGATTGGCGACGGTGACCCGCGCGGCACCCTTGTCGGTGGCGGGCGAAAAATTGACGACGTCCTGGGTCGCAAAGCCCAGACGCACATGCTGGCCGAGGCGTGCAGGCTCACGATCCGGCCGGCCGGAGTGACCGAACAGGCGGCCGTCCCGGTTTTCAAGCTGGCGCAGCAGCTCGAAGAAGTCATAGCCCTCGGACAGCGTGTCGGCAGCCGCTAGATCAGGAAGCGGTTGCCGGGCGTCATCGGCCATGGCACGTCCTCCTGCTTCTGGAGCAGCCGCGTGCGGGTGCGCACGAAGCCGTTGATACCGGCGTGGCGGGCGAACAGCCGCGCCAGAAGCGCGGAAAGCAGCAGCGAGCTTTGGCCTGACAGAACCGACTGGTCGATGTGGAGCAGGATCTCGATGCCGCGGCCGAAACACATCGGCCCCGGTATCGCCAGGCGCTCGATCACCGGCTGGGAATCGATGCGGACGATCGAGCGGACATGGCGCGCCAGCCCCGGATCGCCGCGATCGGCATAGAGGTCGAGCAGTGCGTGCAGCGGATCGACGCCACGCCCTTCCTTGGCAAGGCTGAGGAAGTTGAGCGCGAGTTGCGCCACCAGCCGCCAGGCGAGATCGTCGGCCCGCGATTCAGCGTCGGCCCCGGCAGGCAGGGCGGCGGGAATGGAGGGCTGTGGCGCACGCAACGCACCAAGCAGGCGGACCGCCTCGACCGGGTCGCCGCTCTCCAGCGTCAGCGTCGGATTGTCGTCGAGGATCGGCAGGTCGCGATTGGTGCAGAGAGCGGTGATCTCGATGCGTTTGAGCGGCCGCCCGGCCGGGATGCCTGCCGGGCGGGAGATCGCCAGGAAAACGTCGTCGCCGGTGTAGGAGGTGCGCGTCATGCCCTCGCGCCGCTCGTCTTCGGTGGCGCGGCGTGGACGGCGCTCGATCGAATAGACCCAGCCGCTGCCCCGGTTCTGACCCAGACTGAACAATGCCGGTATCTCGGCGTCGGGGCCCTGGGCGTCCGCATCCTCGACATGGGTGACGCGGAAGATTTCGAAATCCCGTGGCCGGGTCCGGTCGGCATAAAGCACCTGCCGGGTCTTGCGGGCATCGAGCTCGATGACGTTGCATTCGCGCTCGAACAGATTGATCACCGGTGTGGCAAAAAGCTCGAAGTCGGCTGGCGCGAGGTCGGCGAGTTCAGGTGCTGCCCGCCGCAGCAGGAAGAAGATTTCGAGCCCCGCATCGGAGCTGCGCACGACCGGCAGCAGACCCTGCACGCGGACATAATGGAAGCGCTCCGGCATCATGAAATATTCGCGCAGCAGCCGGTAGCCTTCGAAGGTCGGACGCGTGCGCGGCATCAAAGCTTCACTGTCGTTGATGCCGATCATCTCGGGCTGGGGCAGCACCGTGAGCTTGCCTGACTTGCCGTTGGGGCGGGCGCCAATTGCCGTGCAGACGCCAAAGATCGTGTCGAACAGCAGCGACGCCTTGGTGCGCCCGGCAAAATGCAGGTCGAGCCGATCGAGCGCCAGTTCGTTGAGCTTGCCCTTGCCGGATCTGGCGATGGTGATGCGCAGCGCCGCCTCGCACACAACACCACTGATCGGCGAGATGCCGGCTGCGGCGAGCGCGCTGCGATCCTGATAGTAGCCGACCGACGCAATCTCGATCGGCCACAAGGTGACGTCCTGGGCGGTCGTGAAGGTGGAGCGCGTCGAAAGGTTGGGCTGCAGGTTGGCGACAAGCCGGGTGCTGCGCTTGACGACGTGGCCCATGTTCATCGTCTGAACCTGCTGGCCCGGCTTCAGCACCGCCATGGTCACCGCGGGCGCCTGCGTCAGCAGGTCGGGATAAAGCACTTCGAGGACGCTGCGCGCGAACCTCGAGCGTTCGGCATCGACCTTGAGCCGGGTGCGTGCGGCGAGGAAGGCGACGCCGTCGAGCAGGCGCTCGACATAAGGGTCGGGGCAGGGCGCGGTGTCGAGCGAGAGGTTGCGTGCGACCGCCGGGTGCATGTCGGCGAATTCCGCAGCAAGCGTGCGGATGTGGGTCAGCTCCTCCTCGTAATACTCCAGGAAGATCCGATCCATTCTATGCCTCGCCGTATTCGGTCCGCGCCAAGCCGTTGTCGAGGTTGATCGTGGTCCGCAGCCGGAGCCGTTCCGGCGTCGGCGTCATGATCAGCACCCCGTCGATTTCGATCTTGATGCCCATGCTCTTGTCGTTGAGGGTGACCGTGACCTTGGTCGCGCTCTCCTTGAGGCGCGGCTCGAAATTGGCCAGGACCGTCTTGATTTCACGGGCCAGTGCGTCCTTGTCGAAGTCGCGGGACGAGCGGCCGGAGAATGAAGGCACGCCGAAGTTGACCACGCTGCGGCGTACTTCCGGGAAGTCGTCGAGTTTCAGCCGGCTTTCGGCAGCCTGCTCATCCTCGACGTCGGACAGCAACGGGACGGCATCGAAACGCTCGGTGTTGAACAGCGCCTCGATGTCGCGGCGAACCGCCTCGCGCAGCACGCGCGCCGACACCACGATGCCCCGGTTTTCGAGTTCGACGCGGTTACGGTTGAGGAAGACCAGCCGGTGCAGACGCTGCTTGTGGTCGGGCGTGAGATCGAGATCGGAATCGATCACACGCGCACTGCCGGTGGCGAGCGCTTCGACACGCTCGCTGCCAAGTTCATTGTCCAGTGCCCGCTGCAGGGCCTCGATTTCAGAGCTTAGTCCAGGCAGGTCGTTCACCAGCCGGTCCCATAGCGATGGCTGTGACGCCTCTCGCCTTGCTTGCTGAACTCCACTGGCCTTCATCATGCAGCACCAGGGCGTCTATGCGGCACGTCACAAGCCGGTTGCAACGCTCATCTCTTGCGTATGGTCGGTGTCGTAGACCAGCTCGATCGTCTTGTAGGCGAACTGCACGAAGTCCTCGAGCGTGTCGCTGTTGGTCGTGCTGGCACCGAAGCCATAAGAAACGACGGATGCTTCCTTCATGGTGATGACGAAGTAGTCGCTCGTCTCGCCGTCGATCGTGCGGCGGCAGGAAACCACCACTTCGTCGAACTGCTTGTTCTCGTGGCAGGCCTTGGCAAGGTAGGGTGACGACATGTCGACATCCTTGGAACAACTCACCGTGCCCAGCGCGACACGACCCTTGCGGGAAAGCGAATTGGGATCGAATGGGGCCACCATGTTGAAGGCGACGTTGAATATCTCGATCTCTTCGTCATGACCATCGCGGGTGCTCGGACCCTTGATGTCGGGAACCTTCAGGAAGCCGTCGATCTTGGTAGCTTTTCTCAGATCGTCATCCGATGCCATTGTCTCTCTCCGTTACTGGACAGTTCAGGACTTGACCGAAGGCAGCTCCGACACCAGCCGGAGCGAAGCGTTAATTCCTTCCAACTGGTAGTGCGGGCGAAGGTAGAAGCGCGCGTTGTAGTAGCCGGGACGTCCCTCGACGCTGTCGACCTGGACCTCGGCCGCAGCGAGCGGGCGTTTGGCACGGGCCTTGTCGTCGGCGAAGGCCGGATTGGCGAGCACGTAGCGGTTGATCCACTCCGTCAGCCATATCTGCATGTCGGCACGTTCCTTGAACGAGCCGACCTTGTCGCGCGCGATCGCCTTGAGATAGTGGGCAAAACGCGAGACCGGGAACAGATAGGGCAGGTTGGCGCTGAGGCGCTCGTTGGACTGCGCGTCGGGATCGACGAGCCGTCCCGCACGGGTTTCATCGTCCTGCAGCGAATGGGCGCCGATGAAGGCGGCAAGATCCGTGTTCTTGCGATGCAGGATCGGCATCAGTCCGAGCTTGGCCAGTTCCGCCTCGCGACGGTCGTCGATGGCGACTTCGGTCGGGCACTTCATCGCGATCGAGCCGTCGTCGGTCGGGAAGCTGTGCACCGGCAGGTTGATCACCGTGCCGCCGTTCTCGACGCCCCGGATCTGGGTGCCCCAGCCGAACAGCTTGTGGCTGCGGTTGATGTTGACGCCCATCGGGAAGGCGGCGTTCATCCAGACATATTTGTGGTGGTCGCCCTGGACCTCCTCCTCGAAGGCAAAACCCTTCACCGGCACGGTGTCGGCACCATAAGGCAGCCGGGCCAGGACGCGCGGCATGGCAAGGCCGATGTAGCGGGCATCCTCGCTCTCGCGCAGCGACTGCCACGAGGCATAGGCCGGATTGGAGACGATCTGCTGCAGGTCCTGCGGATTGGGCAGTTCCTGCCAGCTGTCCATGCGGAACAGGCGCGGCGAGGCGGCGGCGATGAACGGCGTATGCGCCGAGGCGCAGACGCCCGAAATGTTGCGCAGGAGGCCGACGTCGCGCGGGTGGTTGGAGAACTCGTAGGCGCCGATCAGGCAGCCGAAGGGTTCGCCGCCGAACATCGAATATTCGTCGGTATAGACCTTCTTGAACACCGGGCTCTGGTCCCACATCTGGCCTTCATAGTCTTCCAGCGTGTCGGCCAGCTGCTCCTTGGAGATGTTCATCACCCGGATCTTCAGCTTCTGGTCGGTCTCGGTGTTGTTGACGAGATACCAGAGGCCGCGCCATGTGCCCTCCATCTCGCGCACTTCCGGTGCGTGCAGGATCTCGTTGAGCTGGACCGTCAGCATCTTGTCGATGCCAGCGATCAGCGACTTGATCGACTTGATCGCGTTCGACGAGATGGTGGTCGTCTCGGAGCGCGACTGGGCGGCGAGCGCGAGATTGCGCACGAGCTGCTGCAGCTTCTCGCTGTCGTCTTTCTTGACCTTGAAATCCTTTTCCAGCAGGTCGCTGAATTCTCCGAGGTCGATGGCCTCCGCCTCGGCGACCGTTGGGCTCTTCTGCTGCTCGGCCATGGCTCTACTCCTCGACCTTGTCGCTGTCGGAGAGCGCCTGGCTGGCGATCTGGCCGAGCAGAGGCTCGTTGTTCAGCAGTTGCGCGATGCGCTTCTCGGCATCGGCGCGACCGTCCATGAAGCCCAGAAGCTCTTCCAGCTGACGGCGCATCTTGAGGATCTCGGCGAGCTGCGGCACCTGCTCGGCTATCTTGTCGGGAGCGAAATCGCCCATCTTGGAGAAGGTCAGGTCGATTGCCAGCTCTTCTTCCCGTTCGGCACCCTCGGCCTGGGGCAAAGTGTTCTTCACACGCGCCTTCACCCGCGGTCCAAGCGCTTCCATGAAGCGCGGGAACCTGTTGGCGTCGGTCTCGACGAAGGTGCGGTCGAGCACCGTCTTCTGCGCCTCCTTGGTTTGCGACGACCCTGCGAGATCGGCCATCACGCCCATCACGAAAGGCAATTCAATCGTCGTCGGGCTGCCGTAGGTCTCGACGTCATAGGCGATCTGCACGCGCGGCGCGCGATTTCGCTCGATGACCTTTGCTTTGCTTTCGGCTGGCATGCTTGGCTACCTTTCATCCTTCTGAGGCGTCTTCTTGTCAGTCACGCCGGCGAGGAGCCGGAACTCCTTGAGCCCCGAGGGGGCGAGATCTTCCATCAGCTCGACGAAATCCATGTGCACCATGCGGCGCACGCGCCGGGCGAGGTGCGGGATCGGGCTCGACGGTTCGGTGCGGTCGTAGAAGGCGACGACGAGATCGAGGCATTTGACGACGTCGTCACGCGAAGTCAGGCGTTCGGGGAGGGCCATTGTCGGTCCAGCATGGTTGGCCACCGGCTCTGGCGCGTGGCCGTTGGGCTGTGCGGCCGCCGGTGCCGAGGCCGCCATCTCGGGCACTGTTGCCGCGTTGGGCGCCGGCCGCGCGGCGGCGCCGCGCTCGATCGTGGTCAGCATCCGGTCGAGAAACTTCCTGAGCTCCGGGACAGCCGGTCCGGTGCTTTCCAGGCGCTTGTTGAGCGCGCTGTCGAGGGCAGCAAGGGCTGCGCCCGCCGCGCGCGCATCGGCAACCAATTGCTCCAGGGCAGCGGCAGCCTGATCGGCCTGGGCCGCGCAGGCGCTGCGCAGGCGGGCCAACAGTTGCTCGTGCTTGGTCGACAGGGCCGCACGTTCGGCGGCGTTCAGCCCCTGTGCCGCTTCCTGCAGCATGACACGATCGTCGAGCGCACCTTGTTCGAGCTCGCGCCCGGTAACCGGGCCGAAGCCGCGCGGCGCGAAGAACACCATCTTCCTGAGGTCGTGGAGCAGACCAGGCTCCTGGCCGTTCTGCAGGTCGAGGACGGCGTTGACGCGGCGCAGTGCTGCATCGCGCGGTGGCGCGTTGGGCCGCAAAGCGGGGTGCATCGTGTCCCAATGCGCGTCGAAGGTCCGCGCGATCAGCATCAGCCCTTCGGCAAGGCCGGCCAGTCCGCGGGAATTGGCCAAGGCGCGGGTGACCAGCGTCAGCAGGCGCAGGTCGCGACCGTGGGTGCGCAGTTCGTCGGCTTTTTCGAGGACGTCATCCCAGTCGACCGGAATGCTCACTTCGGCCGAGGGCCGGTTGCGCTCGTCATGGACGACATCGGATTGCGGGACGGCGAGGCGCTCGAGATCATGGAAGCGCGGATCATTGCGCAAATCTTCCCCCGACGGGTTTTCACCGTTCAAAGGGTTGAGCCAAAGAGCAAGATCAACCACGCACCCCCCCACGCCATACTCAGGTCGGAAGTAGCCGGTATTCCACTCGATTTCAGTTTTAGCACAGTTCAGGCGCCGCTCAAAGTTGGACGCGTCTAGCCCTTAAGCGTTAGTCACCACGGCCGCGCGAATTGTTATAGTCGTTCGGTGGCGGGTGCGCGGATACAGTCCGCCCCCGCTCGTGGGCCGGCTTTGTAAAGTCGCGGTTTGTGTGGCAAATTGCAGTGATCGCAGTCCGGCCATTGGAGAAATTCCATGGAACAGAAGGGCATGCAGCAGCGCAGGTCGTCCCAGGGCTTCAAGCGCAAGGAACTGGTCGGTAAGCTCAATCCCACCTGCTTGCGCGCCTTCAAGGCGGCGGCCGACGCAGCAAAGCTGCGTGGCAACCCTTACGTGGAACTCGTTCATTTTATTGAGCAACTTGTTCTTTCGGATCGCTCTGACGTGCAGATGATCCTGGCTGACGCCGGTGTCGATGCGGCACGCGTCGCCGGCGACATGACACGCGCCGTCGACAAGCTGCCTTATGGCGCGACCTCGATCGAGGAGTTCTCCGACCACATCTTTCACGCCATCCAGGAGGCCTGGAACCTGGCGACGCTGGAGTTCGGCTCGGACGAGGTGCGCAGCGCCCATGTGATCCTGGCCTGCCTGAAGGTGCCGGTGCTGGAAGGGCTCGTGTCGAAGATCAGCACCGAGTTTGACAAGATCGACGCTGACGGCGTGATTGCGCGTTTCGCCGACGTCGTCGACGGTTCGCTGGAAGGCTCTACGACCAGTGCCGCCCCGACTTCGGACGAGGCGCCGCGGCGCCTGTCACCTGGCGGGGAGTCGGCGCTGGCGAAATACGCCACCGACCTGACCCAGCGGGCACGCGACGGCAAGATCGACGCCGTCGTCGGCCGCGATCCGGAAATCCGCCAGATCGTCGATATCCTGATGCGCCGGCGCCAGAACAACCCGATCCTGACCGGCGAGGCCGGCGTCGGCAAGACAGCCGTAGTCGAAGGCTTTGCGCTGCGCATCGCCGAAGGCGACGTGCCGCCGATGCTGCAAGGGGTCAGCCTGCGCATGCTCGATGTCGGCCTGATGCAGGCCGGCGCCAGCGTCAAGGGCGAGTTCGAGAAGCGGCTGAAGGCCGTCATCGACGAGGTGCAATCCTCCGAAACGCCCGTGATCCTGTTCATCGACGAGGCGCATACGCTGATTGGCGCCGGCGGTGCTGCCGGCACCGGGGACGCCGCCAACCTGCTGAAGCCGGCGCTGGCACGCGGCGAGTTGCGCACCATCGCTGCCACCACCTGGGCCGAATACAAGCAGCATATCGAAAAGGACCCGGCGCTGACCCGGCGTTTCCAGGTGGTCAAGATCGAGGAACCCGACGAGGCCGCCGCCATATTGATGCTGCGCGGCGTCGCCGGCGTGCTCGAAAAGCACCATGAGGTGCAGATCCTCGACGAGGCCATCGAGACGGCGGTCAAGCTGTCGCACCGCTACATCCCGGCGCGGCAACTGCCCGACAAGGCCGTCAGCCTGCTCGATACGGCTTGTGCCCGCGTCGCCATTTCACAGCACTCCAGGCCCGGCGAGGTCGAGGATCTGATGCGCCGCAGGCAGGCGCTCGAGGTCGAGCAAGGCATCATTGGCCGCGAGGCGGCGATCGGCATCGAAGTGGACGAGCGCAAGGCACGCGTCGAGGCCGGGCTGGTCGAGACGGACGCCGCACTGGCTGCGGCCCAGGAGCGCTGGGACAAGGAAAAGGCCGCCGTCGCCGAAATTCTCGACCTGCGCGCCAGGCTGCGCGGGCAGGGCGTGGCGCTCGATCCCGTCGTTGCGGAGGCGCAGGCGGCCGAAGAAGCCGGCGAGGAACCGGTCGCTGCCAATGACGATGATGCCGTCGATCAAGATGTCGCCGCTGGCAGCGTGCCCCAGGTTGAGCAGGCCGAAACCGCTCAACAAACAGAGGCAGTCTCCGATCCCGGGGCCGACCTTGTGCGGCTCAGGGAGCTGATGGCGGTGCTGGCTGAGGCGCAGGGCGAAACGCCGTTGATCCTGCTTTCCGTCGACCGCAATGCGGTGGCCTCAGTGGTGCAGGACTGGACCGGCATCCCCACGGGACGGATGCTGACCAGCCAGACCGAAAAGGCGCTGCGGCTGGCGCAGACCTTGTCCGAGCGCGTCGTCGGCCAGGATCATGCGATGGAAATGATCGCCAAACGCGTCCAGACCAGCCGCGCCGGGCTCGGCGCGCCGGAAAAGCCGGTTGGCGTGTTCCTGCTCTGCGGCCCCTCGGGCGTCGGCAAGACCGAGACGGCGCTGGCGCTGGCCGAGACACTGTACGGTGGTGAGCAGAACCTGATCTCGATCAACATGTCGGAATTCCAGGAAGCGCACACCGTGTCGACGCTGAAGGGCGCGCCCCCTGGATATGTCGGTTACGGCAAGGGCGGCATCCTGACCGAGGCTGTCAGGCGCCGGCCCTATTCGGTGATCCTGCTCGACGAGGTCGAGAAGGCGCATCCCGACGTGCACGAGATCTTCTTCCAGGTCTTCGACAAGGGCATGATGGACGACAGTGAGGGCCGCCGGATCGACTTCAAGAACACGCTGATCCTGCTCACGTCCAATGTCGGTTCCGAGGTCATCATGACCAAGACCAAGGGCGGCGAGCTGCGCGAGAATGTCGAGAACCTCGACGCTGCGTTGCGTGCGCCTTTGCTCAAGGTGTTCCCGGCGGCCTTCATCGGCCGTGTCGTGACGATCCCCTATTATCCGCTGTCGGGTGAGATGATCGAGGCGATCACCCGCCACCAGTTCGGCAAGATCGCGCGCCGGCTGCAGGTCAGCCATGGCGCGGAACTGGTGATCGGCGATGGCGTGATGGAACTGATCAAGGCGCGCTGCACCGAGATCGAATCCGGCGGCCGCATGATCGATGCGATCCTGACCAACACGCTTTTGCCGGAACTGAGCCGCGGCGTGCTTAACCGTTCGCTCGATGGGGAAAAGCTGACGCGCGTGACAGTCGGCGCGTCAGGCGAGGGGTTCAGCTACGAGTTTGGGTAATTCACCTGCGGGGTAGGTGCTGCAACGCCCTACCAAGGGCTTCCACCGTCGCCACCACCACCACTATCGCTTCTTTCGCTGCGTTCAACGCTCGGCGTCGCCGGAACGATCGGCTTCTTGACGACCCTTGGCTGAACCGGAGCCGCGACAGCGACCTTCTTCGCAGGCGCCACTTTCTGGACCTGTACCGGCTGAACAGCTGCCTGCTCTTCGACCTTCATCAAGGAACCACAACCGCCCAGCGGCGTAAGCACGGTCGCCATTAGAAGACTGATGGTATGCGATCGCATGTAACGTCTCCCCTTCATGAGCCCAGCATGTCCAAACGTGGTCGTGTTTCGATCCATTCCTTGTGCAGGAGGTCGCTCAGTAGCTCCCCGGAATTACGCGGTGCGGCCGTTCCAAGAACGGTGCTTGCGGCTTGGCGGGTTCGCGGTCCAAGCCTGCCATCAATTTCGCCGACATCTTGGCCGGCACGTTTGAGCGCAAGTTGCACTTCCTTGCCGATTGTCAGAGCGTCGACGCCTCCCAATGCCTTCTTTGCCTGATCGGAAGCGTCCTTGAAGTTGAATGAGGCGGACAAGGCGTAAAGGCGGGCGATCTCACCGTTGTCTTTCTGCAGTGTCGGATTGTCCTTCAGTAACTCGGCAGCGTAGAAGGCACCCCATGCGTCGCCCCTCTCGGCGCTTTCGCGGTACCAGGTTGAGATTGTTGCCGCATCAGCTGTGTTCTCTCGCTCGGCAAGGCGCGCTAGCAACCGACCGGCATATGGATGCCCCATTGCGCGGGCCTTCTCAAACAATTCGGCGGCGTGCTTGGTGTCCTTCTGTACGCCTGCTCCATCGCGATAGAGGATACCGAGCAAGACCATGCCGTAGACGTCGTTGCGATCCGAGGATTCCGTGATGAACTTGAGGGCGCGGGCCTCGTCTTTAGCGACATGTTGTCCCGACAGGTACTCGGTGCCCAGCATGTTCATCGCATATGTGTGGCCGGACTCGGCCGCACTCGCGACCATTGCCATGCCGCGGTCGATGTCGGGCTTGGTGCCGAGCCCCGTGACGAGCGCACGGCCCAGCGCATATTGCGAATAAGGATCGCCGCGTTTCGCGCCGGATTCGAACAACGGGATTGCCTTGGCCGGGTCTCGCTCGACGGCTGCGCCGAACTGATAGAGCCTGCCGAGCAAATAGCTGGCGCGGACGTGGCCGGCGTCGCTGGCGGCGTTGAGTTCGGTGAGGGCCTCCTTGAAATTGCCTTCGGCATAAAGCGCCCGCGCGTACTGGTACTTGAACCGCGCCACCTCGGGATGCTGCTCGGCGGCTGCCTTGCAGGCGGTGAGCGCCCTGGGCACGTCGATGTCGTTGGGCAGCTTGCCGTCGGCAACTGCCTGGACGTCGAGCGGTTCGGCGGCGAGCGTGTCGCATTCATTGACCGAGACGGCGACGTTGATGGTGATCGGGGCGGGTGCTGCGGTCTTGACCGCCGGCATCAGCACCACGGTCCGCAGCGGCTCCTTGGCGGGCGCTTTGTCGGCGGGCAGGGGGAGCGGCTTGACCTCCATGCTGTCGGTGCTGGTGTCGACCTTGCCGGTGCTGCCGCTGGTGTTCATCGCCACCGTCTCCGTCACCGGCGTGGCATCGTCCTCGGCGGCGACGAGTTTGAGCGACGGGCGGATGCGCAGCTTGGTGATGTCTTCGGCCTTGATCAGGTCGCCCTCGGAAACGATCTTGCCGTCGACCGCCACTTGCGTCTCCGGATCGCGCTTTTCGAGCCGCAGCCAGCCGGTGGGGGCGGCACTCGTCGAGCGCACCACTTCTTCGGGCATGGCGGCGAAGCCGGTGCCGATGTCGGATGCCATGGCGACGAGGATCGGCTTTGCCTGTTCGGGCGCTGCCGGCTTCGGCTCGTCGCCCTGCTGGATGTTGAGCGCCGGCTTGACCTGCACCTCGGCGACGGCCTTGCTATCGACGACGACGCGGACGATGCCGCTGGCGCTGCGGCCGCCATCGGTGGTGACGGTGTAGCGCACCTCGTCGGCGGTCATGTCGGCGGAAGCCGGCTTGAACATGACCTCTTCGATGCGATCGGCCGCAATCTTGCTGTCGAGGCTGAGCTGCTGGTCGCCGAGCCAGAGCGTGCCCTGGTCGGGCAGCTTGGTGAAATTGACCGTCAGCTCGGCGTTGCCGCTGGTGATCGGCGGCGAGATGCGCAGCGCCACCTCCTTGGTTTCAGGCGGAACACGAACCTCGCGCATATCCTCTATAATCAACAGGTTCTGGCGGGTTACGAAGAAGAAAGATGAGGTGAGGCTCGACGCATCCCACGGCGTCTGGCGCCCGTCTGTGCGCTTGATCACCTCGGCGCGGATGTCGCTGAGCAGCTTCCTGACCTCGACATTCGGCTTCAGCGCATATTCGGCGAAGGTGCCGGTGAACGGGCTCAAGCCATCATTGCCGTCGAGCGCGACACGGTCGGGCGCGGTCGAATAGACGATCAGCGTGCCGTCCTGCGGCGCGACCGAGGCCAGGCCTTTTTTTCCCTCGACCGCGACCTTGGCCTGGCCGACATAATAGGAATTGTTGGCGAAGGGATTGTCGCGGCAGGCGTCGAGGATCGCGATCTGCAGCGAGGAGGTTTCGCGCATATATTCGAGCAGGCTCGACATGTTGTAGGCTTGGACCTCAAGATCGTAGGAGGTCGCCAGGGTCGCATCGACAGGGATCATGAAGTTGTGGCCGCCGACCTGCACGGCATGGCCACTGTAGTAGAACAGCGCTACGTCGCCATCGTTGAGCGTCCTGAGGAAGCCGAGAATGGTTTCCTCCAGGCCCTTCTTGTCGAGATCCTTGCCGAGCGTGACCTCGAAATTGGCGCGTTCCAGCACCTCGCGGATTCGGTCGGCGTCGTTGGCGGGGTTGGGCAGCGGGGCCAGATGCTGGTAGGCGGTGTTGCCGATGACCAGTGCAGCGCGGCGGCCTGACACGCCGTCAGCCGCCAAGGCTGTGCTCAGGGCTAGGAGCAGGATGAGACCGCAGGCGGCGAGAGCGCCGCTCAGGCGCGCGAGAATGCCAGCATTGCGAGCAGGCAAGCAGCCTTCGCATACCATGAACTGCTCCTTCCGGACATGCAGTCTTTACAGGCTTGGCACGGCTTGCATCTATTAGCGGTGAAGCATCCTCCTGACATGGACCTGTGTCAACGCAGTCGACATAGATCAAACGGCCTATTGCCCGGCGCGCGCAACGGCCTCCGCGAGCAAAAGTCCCCATCGCGAAAATCCGTGTTATTGTCAGTCCGGTGATCGAAAAATCGCAGGTGTGAAGCAATGGCCGAACGGCGCTCACGCATGGATGGAACCAGGTCATGACGCCGGAGGACAAGACACGTATCGCGCCCGATACCGGTGTTCATCAGGGCGTGCAGCTCAACGGCATCTATGAGATCGACGAGCACATCGCCACCGGCGGCATGGGCGAGGTCTATCGCGGCCACAACATCCAGACCGGCGACCCGGTGGCGATCAAGGTCGTGCTGCGCGAATTCGCGCGCGACCAGGGCATCCTGGCGCTGTTCCGCAAGGAGGCGTCGATCCTCAATCACCTCTCCAACGACGCCATCGTGCGCTATCACGTCTTCACCATCGATCCGACCATCGGCCGGCCCTATCTCGCCATGGAGTTCGTCGACGGCCAGTCGCTCGGCGAGCGCATCCGCAACGGCCCGCTCGACACGCGCGAGGCGCGCAAGATGCTGGCTCGCGTGGCCTCCGGCCTGTCGGTGGCGCATGAGGCAGGTGTCATCCACCGCGATCTGTCGCCCGACAATATCGTCCTGCCAGGCGGCAAGGTCGAGAAGACCAAGATCATCGATTTCGGCATCGCGCGCTCGGCCAATGTCGGCGGCGGCACTTTGCTCGGCGGCAGCTTCGCCGGCAAATACAGCTTTGTGTCGCCCGAGCAGCTCGGGCTGTATGGCGGTGAAATTACCGACCAGTCCGACATCTACAGCCTCGGCCTGGTGCTGGCCGCCGCCTTGCGCGGCAAGCAGCTCGACATGGGCGGATCGCCGGTCGAGGTGATAGAAAAGCGGCGGACGGTACCGGACCTCACCGGCATCGACCCCGATCTTCTGCCGTTGCTGCAATCGATGCTGCAGCCCGACCCCAGGGATCGCCCGGAAAGTGCGGCGGCGATCGTCGAATGGCTGCGCGAGACGAGCGGTGCAACGGCGCCGCCCGTCACGCTGCCCGGCATGCCGCTGCATGACCAGGAACAGCGCAAGCCTGCCGAAGCCTGGCGGCCGCCGGGATCGGCATCGAGCGGGCAGAAGCCGATGCCGGCTGAGGCGGTGCTGCCGCGCGATGCGCCGTGGCGCACCGCCGGTACGACGGGCAGGCCAATGCCCGACCCACGGCAAAGAGCAGCCCCCAAACCTGCACCCGCCGCGAGCGCAACCAAGTCACCACGCGGTGCGCTGGTAGGTACAGTCTTGCTGGCCGCCGTGGCCGCCCTGGGCGCCGGCGCCTATCTCTCCGGGTTGATGGACGGGCTCCTGCCGGGAGAAACTGATGTGACATCGGGGCAGGAAGCCGCTGGCGGCAAACTCACGCCGGCGCCGCCCGTACCCAAGGAGACGGTGCAGGTTCCGGCCAAGCCTTTGCCAGAGCCCGCGCCTGTAACCGAGGCAAAGGCGCCGGCACCGACTGACATCGCCAAGCCGAAGCCCGCCGTGCCGGTCAAGCCAATTGCCTTGCCCGAGCCCCCGAAGGCTGCGATGAGCGCCGCCGACTGGTTCAAGGCCTTTGACGGCGGTCCCTGCTTCTATGCCTCGGTGGCCAACGCATCGGCGCCCAGCCCCGAGGTCGAGGGGCTGGCGACCTCGAAGGCGCCGTTCGACAAGCTGAGCCGCGACTTTGCCTCGGCCTTCGGCAACGGCCCAAAGGTCAATCCGCGCATGATCGAGCGCGAGCAGTGCCCAGTCGCCGATTTCCTCGAGGCGGTGCATCCGGACACCGGCCAGGGCCCGACCCTGCAGTTGAACAAGGACAACCTCAAGGTCGGAGACTCGCTGCAAGGCACGCTGAGCCGGACCGGCAGCCGCAATGTCAATCTGCTGCTGATCGGCAAGGACGGCGTCGTCTACAACTTCGCCAGCCTGCTCAAGAAATCCGGGCCCGACGCGGCGAGCTTCAGCATGAAGCTGTTCCCGCTCAACGACCAGGAGGCCACGGCGCCCGAACCGCATCTGATCGTGGCGCTGGCGAGCGACAGCGGCATCAAGGCTGCCGACATCAAGGACCCCGAGCTCGCTTCCGACCTGTTCCCGAAAATCCGCACGGAGATCGAAGCACAGCCGAACGCCGCCGGTATCGCCTTTGCCTATTTCCTGTTCGACCGTTGAGTTTCGTTCAGATCACGGCGGGCGGCTGCTGAGGCCAGCGCTGCAGCGCTGCACGACCCGTATCCGTCAATTCGTAGATGCCGCGATCAACGCGTATGAACCAGCCATAAACATTGTCCTGCAGGATTTTGGGCGCGCGCGACACTGACTGGCTGAGGTCGCGCGGCCGCCTGGGGCCGTCGACAAGGGCCACGGCGCATTTCAGCGCGTCCTGGCGATAGGCGGTCATGATCGGCGCGCGCGAGCCACCGCCGACGACTGGGTCTCCCTGCCTCCGGCGATGTTCTGATACGAGGCGCGAGCGCCGTTTCGGATCGCGGCGCGGCGCCGGTGCCTCCGGGCTGAGCAGGACTTCGACCCGTTCGTCGTCGAATATGCCGAGCAGGCCGAAACCCAGGCGACGGCAGAGATTGCGGAAGCGTTTGTCGCCCTCACGGCCCTTGCCGCGCGGCGACATGCGGGCGGCAAGCCAGATCTCGTCGGCGGCGGCAGCACGATCGACACCTTGCAGGATGAGCTCGAGATTGAACTGCAGCTTCAGCTCGCAGACGACGACGATGGGCGGCGCATCGCTGCTCAGCGCCAGCAGGTCGCAGCCGCCGATCTCGCCCTTGACCTCGAAGCCGAGGCCTTCGAGGAAGTGTTTTACCGGGCTGTAGAGGGCCGTCTCGAGCAACAGGTTTTCTCACCGCATGAACGCTGGGCCAAGGCTTTGCCTCGTCGCTGGCGCTGGCCAAGTCTGCGTCGAATCATTCAGAATATCATGCCGATGCCACCGCCATAGTCGAGCGGTGACATCCGGCATCGGGGCATTCGACCCGGTTGGCGGCCAATTCGCCAGGACAGCGCCTGGAGCAATTCCAGGAAAAGTGTGCATCGGTTTTCTGTCCGGAATTGCGCAGAAACAAGTAGATGGAGAGTTTCCGCGATCCGAACAAAAGCGGAAACGCTAGTCCGAAATCCGGGGAATACCCTGCAATGCAGCCGCCGAGAGTGTCCTCAATCTGATGCGGGAGGCGCGTTCCTGGTCGCAATAGACCATGTTGCGGGCGACACGCTTGGCGCGGCCGCGGCCTTCCGGTGCGCCGGTGTTGGGATTGACGTCGAACTTGGGAAAATTGCTCGAGGATATATCGAGCCGAAGCCGATGGCCCTTCTTGAACAGATTGGCCGTGGCAAAGGGTTCGATGGTGATGCTCATCACCTCGCCCGGGACGCAGGGTTTCGGCGCATCGAAGCCATCGCGGTATCGGCAGCGGAATATGCCGTCCGTCAGGATCATGGCGAAGCCGGTGGGATAGTCCTCGCTCGGTGGATAAACGTCGATCAGCTTTGCGGTGAAGTCGGTATCGGGGCCGTCAGTGGAAGCAAAAAGCTCAACGGTCACCGGACCGACGACGGCAATGTCTTCGGCAAATGGCTCGGTTTCGAAGGAGAGAACGTCCAGCCGAGCCGAAAGCGGCAGATTGGTGTTGTCACAGCCGAAGAACCGCGCCTGTTCGCGCTGATCGAAGCCGCCGCCCTCGAACACCGGTTGGCCGCTGGTCAACGCGCCGCCGATGGTCGGCACGGGGTGCTTCGGATCGAAGTCGTAGACGAATGGAGCTGCCGTTCGGGCAGGGGCCTCGGTCGACAGGCGGCCGTCCTCGTGGAGGTGCAGCACCGTTTCCTCGGAGGTCGGTACCGGCCAATCGGGTGCGGCGATCCAGCGCCCACCATGGTCGAGGCGGCCTTGCGGAGTCTTGCGGCCCGACCCACCGCCCATGACGAACAGGCGCGCGCGCGGTTCTCTGTCGACGCCATTGTCTGCGTCCTTCATCCAGCGGTCGAACCAGCGGCGGCGAAACTCCAGCCAGCTTTCGCTAACATTGCCGCCCAAGGGGGCGGTCGCGCCGAACTCGACATCGCCGGCGAAGGTGGCGTTGCGGTTGCCGTGCAGATTGGGGCCCATGATGAGCGCCATCGGACGATCCCGGTCACGCGCCAGTCCTTCGTAGTTCTCGAAGGTGGTTTTCACATAGGCATCGTACCAGCTCGACAACAGCGCGACCGGCACATTCGGGAAAGTATCGTAGCTTTCGGCAGCATAGATGCCGGGCTGCTTCCAGTAGTCGTCGAAGGTGCCGTGACGCCACTGTTCGAGCAGATAGTCCTCGTATTCGGGGACCCAACGCACCGGTGAGCGCCGCTCGGACCAGGGCATGGCGTTGAACCAGCTTCTGACATCCTCCGCTTCCAGTGCGCGCAGCAGGTTGGGGTCGTGTTTGGCCGCGGTGCTCTCGCGGGCATTGTTGTACGCCCAGGTTGCCTGCTTCAATTCAAACGCGCCGCCCTGGCGAATGCCGCAGGTAAATGCGTTGGAGAACCCACCGGAGTCCATGACCATCGCAGCAAGGCCGGGCGGGTTTAGGCAGGCCAGAGCCATCTGGGTGTGCGCGGCATATGACAGCCCCATCGTGCCGATCTTGCCATTCGACCAGGGTTGCTCGACGATCCAGGCAAGCGTGTCGTAACCGTCAGGACCTTCGGCGAGGTACTTGGTGAACGCGCCTTCCGAACCATGTCGGCCGCGGCAATCCTGATAGATCACGACATAGCCGTGGCGGACGAAGTGGCTTGCGACTTCGGCCCGCGTCATCGGCCTTGCCATGCCGAGTTCGATTTCCGAGCGCGAGCGCTCATCCTTGCCGTAGGCGGTACGTTCCAGGATGACGGGCAGGGCGTCTTCCAACACCCTGCCGTCATCTGCCGGACGATAGATGTCGGCCGCGAGCCGGACACCGTCGCGCATCGCCACCATCACATCGCGATGGACCACGACGCCGGGGCTCACCGGCTCGAGCGCAGGCAAGGACGCGACGCCCATCGTTTCGGCTGCTGCTTTCATGACTGCCTTACTTCGTCGTGTGGGCAAAGGTGGCGAGCGTGTCTTCGCCCTTGGAAGGGGTGAAGGCGATGCTGTCCCGGCTCGCCCAGGTGACCACCGGCCAGTAGAGCGGCATGATGGCGACGTCGCCGAAGGCGACCTCGGCAGCTTCGGCCAACAGCGCGTTGCGCTTGTCGACGTCGAATTCGGCCAGCGCCTCCTTCATCTTGGCATCGTAGGCGGGATTGGAATAACGCGCCCGGTTGAAGGAGCCGGTGCCAGCTTCCTTGTCGAACGTCATCAGCACGTTGGTCATGCCGGGCGCCGCAGACGGGGTGGTTGTGCCGAAGGAGAATACGAAGGCCGAGAATTCCTGCTTGCCGGCCGCCGCGACATAGACGCTGTAGGGCTGGGTGACGACGCCGTTGACCTTGAGTCCACCACGCGCAAACAGCTGGCCCAATGCCTGGCCGACATCGGCGTCGCCGGCAAAACGGTCGTTGGACGAATGCACAGTAATGCCGAAACCGTCGGGATAACCCGCCTCGGTAAGCAAAGCCTTGGCGCCGGCGAGATCGATCGCGTCCGGCTTGAGATTGGCCGAGTGGCCGCCGATGCCTTCAGGCACGAGCTGGCCGGCGGCGGCACCTGCACCCGACAGGATGCGGTCGATCAGAAGCTGGCGGTCGACCATCTTCGACATCGCCTGGCGCACGCGAACATCCTTCAGCGGGCTCGGCGCCAGCTTGGCGCCCGCCTTGTCGGTGACGAACGGGCTCTGGTCGCGTGCGCTGTCGAGTGCCAGATAGATGATCCGTGCCGAGGGCGTGGAATGCAGTGCGATGCCCTCGACGCTCTTCAGCGTTGCGACATCCGCCGGCGGCACGGCGTCGATCAGATCGACAGCGCCGGAACGAAGCGCCGCAACGCGTGCGGCGTTGTTGGAGATCGTGCGGAAAGTGACCTTTTCGAATTCCGGCTTGTCGCCCCAGAAATCGTCGTAGCGCTGAAGCACAAGGCGGTCGCCCGGCACCCATTCGACGAATTTGTAGGGGCCGGTGCCGATGGTCGCAGCGCCACTGTTGAAATCCGCGATGCCTTTGCCTTCGGAGGCCTTCCTGGAAACGATGTAGACCATGCCGGCCAGTTCCATGAATTGCGGCGTCGGCTTCTTGGTGGTGAAGCGGATGGTGGTCGGATCGACGATCTCCATCTTTGCGATGGAGCCGACATTGGCAGTGAACGGTGCCGGGCTGTTTTCGATCGTCGACACGCGTTCGAGCGAATAGACGACGTCCTCAGCGCTCAGCGGTGAGCCGTCGTGGAACTTGACGCCCTGACGCAGCTTCACTTCCCAGGTGAGCGGATCGGTATTCTTCCAGGATTCGGCCAGGTTCGGCTTGATCTGAAGGTTTTCGTCCTGTTCGACCAGCCGCCCGAAAATATGCTGGGCGGCATTCTGGTTGTTGCCGGTGCGCGAGAATTGCGGGTCGATCGCCGAAGGCTCGGCGGAAATGCCCACTGTAAGGTCGGCGGCAGATGCGGCCATGGAAAAGCTGCTGGCGAAAAGCAAAGCTGCGAAAGACGAACGGATGATCTGCATGGTCGTGTTCCCTTTTCTGTTCATGCAATTGCGGTTGTCGGGATGGCGGGCGAGGCCGCCTTGCCCGGCAGCTCGTTGAGATGGCAGGCGCTGACGTGGCCCGCCGCGATCTCACGCAAGATCGGCCGCTCGATGCGGCAACGGTCGAAGGCGTGCGGGCAGCGTGGATGGAAATGGCAGCCCGAAGGCGGATGAAGCGGCGAGGGGATCTCGCCTTTCACCGGATTGAACTGGCGTTTGCGCTGCTTGATCGTCGGCACTTCGGAAAGGAGTGCGATCGTGTAGGGATGATTGGGCGCGGCGAAGAAGGCGTCCGCCGGGGCGCTTTCGACGATGCGGCCGAGATACATGATCGCAACGCGGTCGGAGATATGCTTGACCACGCCAAGGTCGTGGCTGATGAACAGGTAGGTCAGACCGAGTTCCTGCCTGAGCTCCATGAACAGATTGAGGATCTGCGCCTGGATCGAGACGTCGAGTGCCGACACCGATTCATCGCAGATGATGAAGCGTGGATTCACCGCCAGGGCACGCGCGATGCCGATGCGCTGGCGCTGGCCACCAGAGAACTGATGCGGGTAACGGTTGAGATAGGACGGGTCGAGGCCGACACGCTGCATCAGCGCGGTCACCATTTCGGCGGCATCACGGCGCGCCACCATGCCATGGGCGATTGGCGCTTCGCCGATGATGTCGCGTATCGTCTTGCGCGGATTGAGCGAAGACATCGGGTCCTGGAAGATCATCTGCGAGGCAAGCCGCGCAGCCTTTGCCTCGGCACGCGGCAGCGCCGACATATCCTTGCCCTGCCAGTTCATCACGCCATCGGACTGGGGCAGGATGCCAGCCATGATGCGACCGAGTGTGGATTTGCCGCAGCCGGACTCGCCGACGAGCCCGACGACTTCGCCGGGGTTGATCGTCAGCGAGACGCCGTCGACGGCATGAACGACACGCTCCTCTATATCGGCGCCAAGAAAGCGCGCCAGCCGCTCGGCGTAATCCAACCCGCGCGTGAACCGTCGAGAAATCGAAGTGGCTTCGACAAGAGGCGTCATGCTGCCCTCGCGATCTGCGGGTGGAAGCAGCGCCAGCGGTGGCCGTCGGCTGTGGCTTCTTCTTCTGGTTCGGTTTCGCAGGCTGCTGTGGCCGCAAAGCAGCGCAGGCGGAATGGACAGCCCGCAGGTCGCCCAAGCGGTGGCGGCGCCATGCCGGGAATGGGCGTCAGCGGTTCGCCCCGTTCGAGATTGGCTGGAACCGAACGCATCAGGCCGATCGTGTAGGGGTGGACCGGACTGTCGAGCACGGTGTCGGTTTCGCCGGTCTCGACGATCCTGCCGGCATACATCACCGCTATCCGGTGGGCGAGGCCGGCGACGACGCCGAGATCATGGCTGATCCAGATCAGCGACATGCCGAAGTCCCGGCTCAGCCCCTGGATTACCGCCAGGATCTGCGACTGGATGGTGACGTCGAGCGCTGTCGTTGGCTCATCGGCGATGATGAGCTCCGGCCGGTGTAGCAGTGCCATGGCGATTGCGACACGCTGGCGCATGCCGCCGGAAAACTGATGTGGATAGGCGGCCAGCCGTTCGTCGGGCGAGGGGATGCCGACCAGACCGAGCGCTTCGACGGCGCGAGCCCGCGCCTCGGCCCTGGAGACGCGGTCATGGGCGCGCACCGTCTCGACCATCTGGGTCTCGATCGACAACACCGGGTTGAGCGTCATCATCGGGTCCTGGAAGATCATGGCGATCTTCTTGCCCCTGAGTGTCCGCATCTCGCCCTGCGAGCGGCCGACAAGGTCTTCGCCATGAAACAGGATCCTGCCGCCGGCGATACGTCCCGGCGGATCGACAAGGCCCAGAACTGAAAAGCCGGTGATCGACTTGCCGGAACCGGACTCGCCGACCAGGCCGAGGATTTCACCCCGGCCAACCTCGAACGACACGCCGTCCACCGCCTTGGCCACGCCGGCTCGGGTGAAGAAATAGGTGCAGAGATTTTCGACCTTCAGCGTCATCTCATCGCTCCGAAAGTCGGGGGTTGAGCACTTCACGGAGACGGTCGCCGACGATGTTGATGCTGAAGACCAGCGCCAGCAGCAGAAGGCCGGGATAGACCGATATCCAGTATTGGCCCGACAACAGCGTCTGGTAACCATTGGCGATCAACAGGCCGAGCGACGGCTCGGTGATCGGCAGCCCGATGCCAAGGAAGGACAGCGTTGCTTCGGCTGAAATGGCGTTGGCCACCTGAAGCGTTCCGATGACGATGATCGGCGGCAGGCAGTTGGGCAGCATGTGGCCGAACAGGATGCGCGGCTTGGAAAGCCCCAGCGATGCGGCGGCTTCGACATATTCCTTGCCGCGCTCGATCAGCGCTGCTGCGCGCACCGCCCGGGCGAACTGCGCCCACTGGACGATGACCAATGCCAGCACCACCTTCCACACGCCCTGGCCAAGCAACGCCAGCAGCATCAATGCCACCAGGATGGTGGGGAAGCCGAGCATCAGGTCGACAAGGCGCATGATCAGCGTGTCGATGCGGCCGCCATAATAGGCTGCGGTGAGGCCAAGTGCCGTGCCGACCGCAAGAGCGATGACTCCGGAGAACAGGCCGACGCCCATCGACGTCCGCAGGCCGTAGACCATCGCCGAGAACATGTCGCGGCCCTGGCCGTCGGTTCCGAGCCAATAGGTCGTGCCCGACATGCTGTTGGACATCGGTGGCAGGCGCGCGTCGAAGAAGTCGATCGCTGCGAGATCATACGGGTTCTGCGGCACCAGCGCGGGGCCGAAAATGGCCGTGGCGATCAAGATCAGGCAGATCGCGAGCGCGATCGTCGCCTTGGGGCTGCCGAGAATTCCACGCAGCGAGCGCGCCCAGAACGACTGGCTTTCCTGGAAACGGTGGGTGAGCGCTGTCATTGCGTTTCACTCAGCCGGATGCGCGGATCGAGCATCGAATAGACGATGTCGACGGCAAGATTGATGAAGATGAACATGGTGACGACGACCAGCAGGTAGGCAACGACCACGGGCCGGTCGAGCACGGTGATGGAATCGATCAGGAGCTTGCCGATGCCGGGCCACGCGAAGATGGTCTCGGTCACCACCGCGAAGGCGATCAGCGAACCGAATTCCATGCCGACCACGGTGACGATCGGGATCAGGATGTTCTTCATCACATGGACGGAAATGATACGGCGTTCGGACAGGCCCTTGGCACGGGCGAACTTGATGAAGTCGAGCGGCATCGTTTCGCGCACGCCGGTGCGGGTCAGCCGGATGACAAGCGACAGCTGGAACAAGGCGAGGTTGGTCGCCGGCAAGATGAGATGAGCGAGCCCGTCCCAGGTAGCCAGGGATGTCGTGATGCCGAAGATCTCGCCGGTTTCGCCGCGCCCGGATGACGGCAGCCAACCGAGCCAGACCGAAAAAATCATGATCAGCATCATGCCCTGCCAGAAATTTGGCAGGCTGAAACCGAGAATCGAACCGGTCATGATGGTTTCGTCCGTCACCGAACGCGGCTTGAGCCCCGCAATCAGGCCGAGGGGAATGCCGAGCACGAGCGCGATGGCGAGTGCGACGAAAGCGAGTTCGAGTGTGGCCGGCAGCCGCTGAAAGATGAGGCTGATGGCCGGCTGGTTGAAGACGAAGGAGCGGCCGAAATCACCGTGCAGCGCGTTGACGAGGAAGGTGCCGTATTGCGCGACCAGCGAGCGGTCGAGCCCGAGCGCGCGGATCGCCGCCTCGCGCTCGGCGAAGCTGGCGTCGGCGGGGATCAGGATGTCGACTGGATTGCCGATGGCGTAGACGCCGACAAAAACCAGAAGCGACGTCAGGAATACGACAAACAGGCTCTGGCTGAAGCGGCGGATGATGAAAATCGTCATCGCGGTTGCGCTCCTTGCATGACTTGCCTGAATGGGCTGCGCCCGGTCATCACGTGAATGCTCTCCTCCCGGCGCCGGTTGCCGACTGCCTGTTGTCGTGCGACGTAACAGCGAGGGCGGCAGGCGCGCAATCTTATGAGTTTTGTGCATTACTCGATGCGAAAAGGGCCGTGCAGCAGCGTGGGGAACTGAAAGCTGAATGAACCTGAAGCAGTTGGACGTGTTTCGCGCGGTGATGCAGACCGGTTCGACGATCGGCGCGTCGGGCGTGCTCGCCTTGTCACAGTCGGCAATCAGCCGCCAGCTCACGAGCCTGGAGGAGGAAATTGGTTTTGAGCTGTTTCGCCGTGAAAAGGGCAGGCTGGTTCCAAAGCCTGAGGCAACCGCACTGCTCCAGGAGGTCGGCGAACTTTCGGACGTCTTGGCACGGCTGAAGCGTCGGACCGACGAACTCAGTGCCGGGCGCTCGGGCCGGACGCTGATCAAGATGGGGTTTCCGCACTCGCTGACGACGACGCTGTTGCCGAAGCTGGTCGCCGACTTTCTGGCAACGCAGGATCAGGTCAGTATCGAGCTGGTGGCCGGCCCCTACGATATGATCGAACGCGCGGTCATGGGCCGCAGCGTCGATTTCGGCTTTGTCCGGTTGCCGACCGAAGATCGTGGCCTGGTGACGATGCCGCTGGTGTCGAGCGGGCAGCTATGTGTTTTGCCGGCCGGTCATCCGCTGGCAGCGCGCGAGACCATCAGTGCCGACGATCTTGCAGGCTCCGATCTGGTGCTGCTCGGGCGGCTGAGATCGAGCCGCGAAGACATCGAAGAGCGGCTGCGGCGTGCCCAGGGTGCGGTCCGTTGCCGGGTCGAAGCGCATTCGGTGGAGGCAAGCGTCGCGTTGGTCGCCGAGGGCATAGGCGTTTCGATCATCCCGGCGCTGATCGGCAGCCTGCTGAAGTCCGAACGCGTTGTCATGCGGCCATTCGCGCCGCCGCTGTGGAGCGACTACGGTATCGCCACGCTGCGCGAAGCGCCACTTTCCAGGTCGATGTTGATGTTCATCGCCATGTTGAAAGAGCGACTTGTCGGTGACGGCGTGCTGACCAAGCCGATCTGAGCTGGGCCATGACACCATGCCTCGTGATGGACCAACAACGCCTGCATTGATCAAGGATCGACTTTGGGAGATAGTCGGCGCCATTGGTTCAGGAGCCTTGGGCGTATGCGTACACCGGTTGCCAACCAGATCAGGAAGCGCAGGGCCGTCTCCGACGCGCTCGGCCGCCATAAGGTATTCGTCAGTTCCAGGCTGTTTCGAGGCGATGGCCAGACCATTTCGCGGGTGCTGGTCTCGGGCCAGTATTACGACGTCAGCGACGCCTTGCTCGACAGGCTGATGGCGGGTGCGACCCCCAGGGAGCTTGAACTGGAGCCCGCGCCCGAAGACGCGGCGCGCTAGGCCGGGATGGCAGCGGAAAAGCTTCGCACCTACCGGCAAAAGCGCGATTTCACCAGGACGCGCGAGCCACGCGGCGTCGAACAGGCGGGCGAGGGCAACCGCTTCGTCGTGCACAAGCACCATGCCACCGCCGACCACTACGATCTGCGCCTCGAACTCGACGGCGTGCTCAAGTGCTGGGCGGTGCCGCGCGGGCCGTCGCTCAATCCGGCCGACAAGAGGCTTGCCGTCGAGACCGAGGACCATCCGCTCGAATATATCGACTTCGAAGGCCTGATCCCTGAAGGTGAATATGGCGGCGGGCCGATGATCGTCTGGGACGGCGGCGTCTGGGCGCCGATGGAGGACGCCCGGGCGTCGCTCGACAAAGGCGCGTTCAAGTTCCGGCTCTGGGGCGAAAAGCTCAAGGGCGGCTGGATGCTGGCGCGGCTGAAGCCGAAGCCGGGCGAAGACAAGCGCAACTGGCTGCTGTTCAAGGAACATGACCCGGCGGCCGACGAGACGACGGACATTCTCGAAACGCGGCCAGAAAGCGTAAAGTCCGGGCGGCGCATCGAGGAGCTGGTCGTGGTTCCGAGGAAGCCGCCGCCACCGAAGCCCGGCGACCTCAAGCCCGACAAGCTCGCGGGGGCGGTGCGGGCGCCGATGCCGGCGCGGATCGAACCGCAGCTGGCCACAGCAGCACCCAAGCCGCCGTCGGGCGAGGGTTGGCTGCACGAGATCAAGTTCGATGGTTATCGCACCATGGTGCATCTGGAAGGCGGAACAGCCCGGCTGATCACCCGCAGCGGCATCGACTGGACAAAACGTTACCGCAAGCTTTCGGCGGCGTTTCGCGACCTGCCATGCAGCGACGCGGTCATCGATGGCGAGATCGTCGTTCTTGACGACAAGGGCATCAGCCGGTTTGCCGCCTTGCAGGACGCGCTGGCCAGCGGGCACGACGAGCTCCTGGTGTTCTACGCCTTCGATCTTCTGCATCTCAACGGCTGGGGCCTGACGGGCGTAGAGCTTGGCAAACGCAAGGACTTGCTGGAGACTCTTCTTGCCGGCCATGTCCACGCGCAGTCGGCGCTGCAGGTCAGCGGGCATGTCGAGGGCGACGGCCAGGCATTGTACGACCAAGCAACCGAGATGGGGCTCGAGGGCGTCGTGTCGAAGCGCAGCTCTGCGCACTACACCCCCGGCCGCTCGCACAGCTGGACCAAGACCAAGGCGCCGATACCGGGCGACTTCGTCATTGCCGGCTATACGACATCGCAAGCAGCCGAGGGGCTCGCTGCCCTTGCGCTCGGCGAATGGGTCGACGGCGAGCTACAGTATCGCGGCAAGGTTGGAACCGGCTTCGACGCCGAGACGTTGCAGTCATTGCTGCACCGGCTGGAGGGGCTGCGCGAAGGTGCGGCGAAGCTCGATGGCGCGCCGAAGGAGGTCATCCCTGTGCGACCCGTGCTCAATGCCCGCATCCACTACGCCAACCGCACCGCCGACAATGCGTTGCGGCATGCGGTGTTCAAGGGGCTGCGCGAGGCCGAGCTGTCGGAGGCGCCCCTGGCCCCGCGCAAGCGGCTGATCACCGACGCCGACCTTGCCGCCGTCACCATCACCAATCCGGAGCGCCGGATGCTCGGCAAGTCAGGGCCGACCAAGCTCGACATTGCCGTCTATTACGCCGCCGTCGGCGATTTCATGCTGCCGCACATCATGGGGCGGCCAGTGTCGCTGTTCAGGTGCCCGACCGGCCAGCACAAGGACTGTTTCTTCCAGCGCCACGCCTTCACCGGCATGCCGGCAACCATCGCGCGGTTCGAGACCAAGAACTCCGAGGACGAGACAAAAACCTACATTTCGGTCGAGGACGCCAAGGGCTACCTCGCGCTGGCGCAGTTCGGCGTCGTCGAGTTTCATGTCTGGGGTGCATTGCGCAAGCGCCTGGACAAGCCCGATCGGGTCGTCTTCGATCTCGATCCGGGCGAGGGGATCGGCTGGCGCGAGGTGGTCGAGGCGGCCGTGCATGTCCGCGACGAGCTGACGAAGATAGGGCTGGTGCCGTTCGTGAAGACCTCGGGCGGCAGCGGCATCCACGTCGTCGTGCCGACGACAGGCAAGCTCGGCTGGAAGCAGTTCCATCAGGCAAGCAGCGAAATCTCGTCGCGGATCGCCAGGACCGCGCCCGACACTTTCACCACCGTGATGGGCAAGGACAACCGCAAGAAGCGCATCTTCATCGACTTCCACCGCAACGCGCGCAGCGCGACCGCCGCTGCGCCCTACAGTCTTCGCGCCCGCACCAACATGCCGGCGTCGACTCCATTGAGCTGGGCCGATCTCGAGTCCATCGACGCTCCAGCGGATTTGAACTATTCTTCGCTTCCCGGACTTGTGGCTAGGTCGGGCGATCCTTGGGCAGACATATCAGATCATGCCAAGGACTTGCCGGTCGAGGTCACTGCCAAGAGTAAGTCTTGACCACGAGTATGTCTTGAGTTGTGTCGCGTAGGAGACAAGCATGGCACCAAGGGCAAGTTGGAAGGGGTATCTGAAACTCAGTCTGGTCAGCTGCCCGGTGCGGCTGTACCCGGCGACCAGCACGAGCGAGCGCATCAGCTTCAATCAGCTGCACAAAGACACGCACAACCGCATCAACATGAAGCCTGTCGATCCGGAACTCGGTCTCGTCGAACGCTCCGACCTCGTCAAAGGCTACGAATACGAAGACAAGAAATACATTATCATCGACGAAGCTGACATCGACAGCGTCAAGATCGAATCCAATCACACGATGAACATCGAAGCCTTCGTCGATGAAGACTCCGTCGACGTGATCTATCAGGACGCGCCCTATTATCTTGCCCCTGACGGCGCGATGGCCGAGGAGACCTTCGCCGTGCTGCGCGAGGCCTTGCGCAAATCGGGCAAGCTCGCCATCGCCCGCCTGGTCCTGTCCAGCCGTGAGCGCGTGGTGACGATCGGCGCACGTGAGAACGGCATGTTCGTCTGCACCTTGCGCAATCCGAGCGAAGTGCGTGGCACGTCTGAATATTTCGGCAACATTCCCGCTGGCAAGCCGGACCCGGAAATGTTGGAGCTGGCCGAAGCGCTGATCAAGCAGAAGCTGACGACATTCGATCCGAAAAACTACGAGGACCGCTACGAGATCGCCTTGATGAAGATGATCAAGGAGAAGCTGAAGGGGCACAAGCCGATCATCGCGGCGGCTCCAGAGCGTGGCAACGTCATCAACCTGATGGATGCGCTGAAAGCCAGCCTCGGCCAGGCCAAACCGCCGGCCAAGAGCAAGACCAAGGCCGAACCGGCAGAGAAGCCCGCAGCCAAACTTTCGGCCGCTGGCAGCGGCAAGGCAGCGAAAGGCAAGAAGTGACGGCACTTTCGGGCAGGATCTTTGGCCTGGTCGGTGCGCTTGCCGCCTTTCCCAGGCGGCTTGCCGTGCGCGAGGTCGCTCGACAGGGCGGTGAACTGCAGCATGGCGTGACGCGGCGGACGACGCATGTCGTGGTCGGACGTATGTTGCTCGCCAAGCTTGACGAGGCGCAATTGGAGGCGCGGCTCGACGCCGCGCTTGCCTCCGGTCGACCGGTGCTCAGCGAAAATGGCTTCCTCCGCGCGCTTGACCTGCTCGATCGGGCAGATGGCGCGGAGATGACCCGACAGTCGCTGATCGAGCAGTCGCGCATCGAGCCGCACGCCTTCGACTTCCTGTCGCTGTTCGACGCCTTCGAAGGCGACAGCGAGCCCTATGCGTTTCGCGACCTGATCCTGGCCCGGAAATATGCCGGGCTTTTGGCCAGCGGTGCAACCTGGAGCGCCATTGCCAGGTCGGTCCGCCGTTCGGGTGCCGTCGCGTCGCTCAGCGCGTTGTCGTTGCATGCCGACGGCAAGGACTCGATCTATGCCCGTCTTGGTGAAGACCTGGCCGAACTGGACGGCCAGCGGCTGTTGCCGTTGGGACGCCCAGGCGATGCCGAACTCGAGGATATGTTCGCGCTCGCCGAACAGGCGGAGGAGGGTGGTTCTTATGCCGAGGCGGCGGCGCTCTACGCACGCTGCCTTGCCGCCGATCCGAGCGACAGCGTCGCGGCATTCAACCGCGCCAACTGCCTGCGCGCGGCCGGCAACAGCCAGGAGGCGATGCAGACCTATCTCAGGGCGATCAAGCTCGACCCGAAATTCGTCGAAGCCTGGTTCAACCTCGGCGGGCTGTTTGCCACCGAAGGCAAGGTGCACACCGCACGGCGCCACCTCAAAAAGGCGGTGGCGCTCGACCCGACCTACGCCGATGCGATGTTCAACCTCGCCAACCTCGAATATGAGGCCGGCGACCTGGCCGAAGCCAGGCGCTGGTGGTCGCTTTATCTTGAGCTCGACGGCACGTCGGAATGGGCCAAGACCGCCGCCAAGGGCATCCAGTATGCCGATCTGCATCTCAGGGAACGGACGGCAAGCTAGATGGCATTGCATTTTCTTTTCGACGGGCCGGAAGACGCTGCCGTCACCGTGCTTCTGGCTCACGGCGCGGGCGCGCCGATGGACTCGGCGTCGATGACGGCCGCTACCAGCGCGCTTGCCAAGGTCGGCTTTCGCGTGGCGCGCTTCGAATTCGGCTACATGGCGGCGCGGCGGAGCGAAGGCGCACGAAAGCCACCGCCAAGGGCGGAAACGCTGAACCCCGAATACAAGGCAGCCGTTGACCAACTTGCCGCCAAGGGTCCGCTTGTCATCGGCGGCAAGTCGATGGGCGGGCGTGTCGCCAGCATGGTCGCCGACGAATTGTTTGCGTCGGGCAAGATCGTCGGGCTCCTGTGCCTTGGCTATCCGTTCCACCCTCCGGCCAAGCCGACGCAGTTGCGCACCAGACATCTTGCGGCACTGAAGACGCCGACGCTGATCGTTCAGGGCACACGCGACGAGTTCGGAACGGTCGAGGAAGTTCCCGGCTATGAGCTGTCTGAGCGCATCGAGCTGCTGTGGCTTGAGGATGGCGACCACGATCTCAAACCGCGCAAGAGCATTTCCGGCTTTTCCGCCGCGGATCACCTGAAAACGCTGGGCGAAGCGGTCGCCGGCTGGTCGGCCCGGCTGACCTGACCGAATGAAGATCGCCACCTTCAACGTCAACAACGTCAACCGCAGGCTCGAAAACCTGCTGGCTTGGTTGAAGGAAGCAAAACCCGATATCGTATGCCTGCAGGAGCTGAAGGCGGCGGACACACAGCTGCCGCGTTCGGCCATCGAGGCGGCGGGTTATGGCGCGGTCTGGCGGGGACAGTCGACCTGGAACGGCGTGGCGATCCTCGCCCGCGATGCGGAGCCGGTCGTGACACGCTGGGAGCTGCCCGGCGACCCCGACGACCGCCAGGCCCGCTATATCGAGGCTGCGGTCAACGGCGTGCTGATCGCTTCGCTCTATGCGCCGAACGGCAATCCACAACCGGGGCCCAAATTCGATTACAAGCTGGCCTGGCACAGCAGGCTCAACGCCCATGCGGCAACGCTGCTTGCGGCCGATGTTCCGGCGGTGCTTGCGGGCGACTTCAACGTCGCGCCCGAGCCCCGCGACGTCTACGCAACCAAATCTTACGACGACAACGCTCTCGTCCAGCCCGAGAGCCGTACCGCCTTCAGGCAATTGCTCGATCAGGGCTGGACCGATGCCATTCGCAAGGCCTTTCCCGCCGAGGTGGTCTACACCTTCTGGGACTACAGGCGAAACCGTTGGCCGCGCGACGCCGGCCTGCGGCTCGATCATCTGCTGCTCAGCAAGAAGATGGCCAGGCGCCTGACTGGGACTGGCGTCGATCGCGATATACGCGGCCGCGAAGACGCGAGCGACCATGCCCCGGTTTGGATCAGCACGAGGTAGCCGGCTTGCGGCTACCTCGTGACCGGTGGATGGATTGCTCGATCGCTCAGGCCGGGCGCCACTCGAATTTCAGTTCCTCGCGGAAGGCGAAACGCACGATATGGTCGACAACGACCTGTTCCATGCGGGGCAGGTCTTCGGCCTCGACATTGACCGTCAGCATATGGTCGTCGGCGCGCAGGTCGACAACACGTCCTTCGCCAAGGTCGATGCGGCCTTCAACAGGTGAAAAGTCGACTGAAAACTTGTGGCTCCAGTGCTTGCAGAGCTGCTGCAAATAGCGGCTGGCGTGTTCGGTGGCGACTGATGCAGTCGATCTGGGCATGATTGTCCTCGGAATGATTGTCACCCTGGGCGCCGACAGGGCGGATGTAGTCTCGCGATTTCGTCAGAAATGCGAGGCCGGGGCGCTGTGCATGGCAAGGTGGCTCTGCGCGATACGCCTTGCACTGTCGCAGAACGAAGGGAAATCCGGCAGAACGAGTTGATGTTTAGAGCCAGCGCCTGTTCCGAAGGGCTGGCGGTCGCCTTATGAGAGACCGTACCGCTTCAGTGGAGCGAAGGGCGGGAAGGCGAGGAGCCTTGCCGGAGGTGGGCATATTCGATGCGGTTGCGTCCCTTCTCCTTCGCCGCCTGCATCTGGCGATCGGCAGTGAGCAGCAGCTCGTCGGCGGTCGCGTCGGTTTCAAACAGCACGGCGCCGACACTGACGGTCAAGGGCCAGGTCAAACCGCCGGCAACGGGTTCGAAACTCGCCTCGGCAACCGCATTGCGGATACGCTCGGCAACTTTCTCGGCATTCGCCTTGGTCGCTCCGGGCAGGTAGACGGAGAACTCGTCACCGCCGATGCGCCCGACAAGATCGCCGCTTCGCACCGAAGCACGGATGATTGCGGCGATCGCGCTGAGCGCCTGGTTGCCGGCGGCATAGCCGATCTGCTCGTTGAGGCGTCTGAGATGATCCATGTCGATCACCAGCAGCGCGCCCGGCCGCCGCTCTGTCGCAGAGCTCGTTGCAATGACGTCGATTGCCGCGGTGAACAACGGGCCGGTAAGGCATGACGTTAGGCTGTCATGCGCCAGCTCCTGGGCGTATTTTTGCTTCAGCGAGGCGTTTTCGGTCAGGCTCAGGCCCAGCAGCACAAGCAGGGGGGCGATGAACAGCAGTGGCAAGACAAAAGCGTTGACCGCGTCACGCCAGAGAATTTCAGCATCCACGCCGGCAAAGACAAGGACACGGAAGCCCAGTCCGACGATTACGAACAAAAGCGCACCAGCCAGGGTCAGAAGCGCGACCTGGCCCCACCGGCGCTGTGTTATTGCATTCAGTCTGTCTAGCATGCGTACCCAGCCGAAAGTCTTTCCAAGGATTTGAACCTTACTGCCATATCTACGTAATACGCGCGGCGAGGGGGCACTTTGACCGAGAGGCCACAGTTACGAAGTGTTATGGCTAAGGGAGGGTTAAGGACCACTTCGGAAACTGACCGGCGTGCCTTGCTGGCATCTAGCCTAACAATAGCGATGTTTCGGGATAAGCCCCGTGGCGGACCGTAGCCGATGAAGCAGAGAACTACGTTCCTCCACTCGGCACGAGCGCCGCTTGGTTAGGCGCTCCGCGCGCTTGACAAGCGGGACAGCGTCCGCATAATTCACCCAAAAGGATGAATTATGCGCTACGAAGGACCATCGGCTTACCTGGACAGGACGCTAATGGCGCTCGCCGATCCTGTTCGGCGGCGCATATTGCAGCGATTGGGGGCCTCAGAATCCCGCGTCACCGATGTTGCCGCCGAGTTTTCAATCTCGCTGAACTCGGTGAGCAAGCACATCCGTCTCTTGGAGCGAGCGAGGCTCATCGAGCGGAATGTGTCCGGGCGTGAGCACATACTTCGCTTCCGCCCCGAGCCGCTCTCTGAGGTTCAACAATGGATCGCGGCTCAGCAAGCCTTCTGGGCGAGCCGGCTTCAAGCCATCGACGATCTTTTGACGGCCGAAGATACGGCGAGTGAGATACCACCTCGCAAGGAGAAGAAGCGTGTCTAGAACCATTGAAGCGAAGACGCGCCATGAGTTCAAGGCGTCTGCCGAGCGCGTATTCGATGCATGGCTTGATCCGGTAAAAATGCGGTCCTGGGCGGCGCAACCTGTTCCGGGAATGCCCTCATTCGATATTCGTAGGGTCGAGATCGACGCGCGAGTCGGCGGCAAGTTCACCTTTTCAGATATGCGGGAAGACGGCGAGGCAGTCCATTGGGGCTACTACCTCGAAATCGATCGCCCCCGGAAGCTTGTCTTCACATGGTTCACCTCGGAGGAGGAAGAACAGGAGAACAACTCCCTCGTCACCCTGACAATCGAACCTCTCGACAACGGATGCCGAGCGACCATCGTGCACAGTATGGACGAGCGCTGGGCCGAATGGGCGAAGCAGACAGCGGCTGGCTGGGCCTTCATGCTGCGCCAGATCGACTTGTATTTCGGGGCGGAAGCAAACTGCGACCAGAGCAGCGTCCAGTAGGCGGGTATGCATTGCGAGGCGCCCCGCAACGGGTCACAATCCTGCGATGCCCGCCCGGATCAAGCCCGCACGACCTCGTGCAGCTATCCTCTATGAATAGGGGGTATCTCGCGCACCTACCGTTAACGGCCTAGCGTCGCGAAGACATTTCGAACCCGCGGGGTTCGCGAGCCCGAGCTGGCATCGCGCCCCATCGGAGCCGTTAGCGAAGCAAACCGGCGTGAGACAATGAGCGACCCGAGACATAGGTGACGTTTCGTACCGGACACATGGGTAACACTTTTGGCTTTTGGCCGGAGGTGTTGATGCCGTGGAAGGAGAGTTCGGTGATGGAGGAACGTCTTCGTTTTGTTGCGCGGCTTCTGGATGGCGAGGGCATGAGTGATGTGTGCCGAGAGTTCGGGATTTCCCGCAAGACCGGCTACAAGATCCTCAACCGCTACAAGGACGACGGCCTGGAGGCGCTGACCGACCGGTCACGGCGGCCGGTCCGCTATGCCAACCAACTGCCCTGTCAGATCGAGCAGGCGATTGTGAAGGCCAAGAAGGACAAGCCGCACTGGGGCGCCAGGAAGATCCGTGAGCTTCTGGTGCGCAAGCTGGCCGGCGACGTTCGGCTGCCGTCGACGAGCACGGTCCATGCCGTGCTCGACCGCCACGGCCTTGTCACGCGCGCCCGTCAGAGGCGGCGCTGCAAGGCCGAGGGCACGCCGCTGTCGGCGGCATGCTGCCCCAACGATCTGTGGTGTGTCGATTTCAAGGGCGAGTTCAGGCTCGGCAATCGCCAGTACTGTTACCCTTTGACGGTGACTGACCAGGCCTCGCGCATGATCCTTCTGTGCGAAGCCCTCGAATCAACGCGGGAGGTGCCCGTCGTCGAAGCCTTCGTGAGGTTGTTCAAGCAGCGCGGTCTGCCGGCGGCGATCAGAAGCGACAACGGGCTGCCCTTCGCCTCTCCCAACGGGCTCTACAATCTGTCCAGGCTCTCGGTCTTCTGGCTGCGGCTGGGCATCGACATCGAGCGCATCAAACCCGGCAACCCGCAGCAGAACGGCAGGCATGAGCGTATGCACCGGACCCTCAAGCAGGAGACGACCCGGCCGCCGGGCATGAACATTCTACAGCAGCAGGCCAGGTTCGATGCATTCGTCAGCGAATTCAATGCCGAACGACCGCACCAAGCGATCGGCATGAAGGTGCCGGACGAACTCTATAAGCCCTCTTCAAGAGCCTATGAGGGGCTGCCAGACCTGCATTACCCCTTCCATGACCGCGACATCCTCGTCACCGCCTGTGGCCGCATCTGCATGCACCGCAAGAAGATCAATATCTCGACCGTGCTCGCCGGCCAGAGGCTCGGAATCACTGAAGTCGACGACGCCATTTGGCTCGTCTCCTTCATGCACTATGATCTTGGCTATATCGACCTCGAACAGAGGACCCTGCAGACCATCGACAACCCGTTCGGCACGAGGTTGTCACCCATGTCTTAGGTACAAACTGTTACCTATGTCTTCGGGCTGTACACAAAGGAACTGGCGGAGAGAGTGGGATTCGAACCCACGGAGAACTTGCGCCCTCGACGGTTTTCAAGACCGTTGCCTTAAACCACTCGGCCATCTCTCCAAACCATTGCAGCCGCTGTGCTATTTGCCTGGTCCGATACGGTCGGATCGGCTGGTGCGCAGGGCTTGCAACCATCTGGTCACGAGTGCCGCGTTTATAGCTTTCCCTAGCTCGCCGTCAACGCCGCGAATCTTAAACAAGATGAGAAACGCCCAACATCGTCATTGGGCGGCAAGTGGCGCATCCGGCTTCGGCGAACCGGTTGGCAACACTGCGCCGCAACCCTGGCGCACGCAATCGCCGATCTGCACGGCGCTTCGACAACGCTGGAAGACAACAAACCCGGCTCCTGCCATCGGAACCCAAACAGCCAATGAGGCCGCTTCAGCTGTCGAAGTGGATTATCTTCTTGTTATGTTTTTTGTCATAATGACCTGAAAATAATAGCTTTCTTACGCTGCGACGCTGCGCTTGTTCTGCCACGACGAACTTGGTTGAAGTCAAGTTACTCGAGGGCAAGCGCCGTAATTGTGCCACAATCTCGCCCGTTTCGGACCACAGTCGATTAATAGGCTGGCAAGCATTACCTGCGCACATAGGGGACTGGGGATACGTGCGCGAGCTGACTCCACATAAGCGTAACGGCGCTGCGCCTTTGGCGGCGCCGGAGTAGACTGGCAGGGGACTTCACGACAATGCAGAACTCGACGCGGACGCGCCTTGGGCGCGCAGCCACGATCAGCATTCTCGCAGCGACCGCTGTGTTCATTGCCGGCTGCGCCTCCCAGAAGCCGACTTCCGTCGCCAGCAAGAAGCGCTCCAAGGAATATTTCGCCGAGTCCGAATATGGCGTGAAGGCAAGTCCGCGCGTGACGACGGCGATGTCGAACCTGCCGCGCGGCGGCGGCCGCGACCAGACCGGCAAGCCCTACAAGGTGCGCGGCAAGTGGTACTATCCCAAGGAAGACAAGAACTACGCCGCAATGGGTCGAGCCTCATGGTACGGCGACGCCTTCCATGGCCGGCTGACCGCCAATGGCGAAATCTACGACATGACGCATCTGACCGCGGCGCACCCGACGATGCCGCTGCCGAGCTATGCCCGCGTCACCAACACCAAGAACGGCAGTTCGGTGATCGTGCGCATCAACGATCGCGGGCCTTATTCGAACGACCGTGTCATCGACCTCTCCAAGCGCGCCGCCGAGATGCTCGACTATGCCCACAGCGGCACGGCCAAGGTGAAGGTCGAATATGTCGGCCGTGCACCGCTCGACGGCCGCGACGACCAGTACCTGCTTGCATCCTACCGCCCGGGCAAGGGCATGGCCGATCCGAGCAATGACGGCCTGCCAGCAGGCGTGATGATTGCCATGAACGGACCGACGCCGAACATTGGTGTCGGGCAGGCGGCGGCGTTTCCAGGCACGATGACCAATACAGCACCGGCCGCTGTCCAACTGGCCAGTGCTCCGGCCAACAGCCTTGCGGCTCAGGCGGTCCAGTTCGAGCAGCCAGCCATGGCGGCACAGGGACAGGGAATGATCGACGTGGTGCTGCCGGATTTCGGGCCGATCGCGCCGGAACGTCCTGACGGCATGATGGTGCCGCAGACCCGCGTGGCGCTTGCCACCATGGGTTACGCCAGCGAGACCGCAAGCGGAGCGACCAGGGCTTTCGCCGCACTGGAACGCAAGGCGATGACGTCAAGCGACATCGTCGATTCCTGGAAGCGCCTCAATCCGGGCCCGCGCGCCGAACAGAAGCTCGACACCTATGTCGCCGCCGGCACTTTCGAGGACGGCGCGGAAGCCCAGCGCGTCGCCAAGGCGCTTTCTGCCTATGGCCGCACCCTGGTCGAGCAGTCCGATTTCGAAGGCAAGACCTGGTATTCGGTCGACCTTTATCCCGATGGCAAGACCTCGATCGACGCCATGCTGAAGGCGGCCTGGTCGCATGGCGCACCCGACGCGTTTGCGGTTCACGATTAAGGCATTCGCGCCTGCGGAGCTGTGGCTATCTGCCCCGCCACGGTTGATCCCATCGATCGAAGACTGATAGGTTCACGACGCTCGACCGGAACGGGGCCGAACGGGGCAGTATCTCTCATGAATTTCAGACTATCCGCGCCGCTCAGCTTGATGATCGGCTTGCTTGCAGCGCTTGCCTTCACAGGACAGGCTGAGGCTCAGTTGTTCGAAACGAAGGCCACCCAAGCCTACATGATCGATGCCGAAACCGGCACCGTGCTGTTTTCGAAGGATCCCGACAAGCCGATGGCTCCGGCCTCGCTGGCCAAGCTGATGACCATGGAGGTGGTGTTCAACGCCATCAAGTCGGGCCGCTACAAGCTCGACGACACCTTTGCAGTGAGCGAAAACGCCTGGCGCACCGGTGGCGCCGCATCGCGCGCCTCGACGATGTTTGCCGCGGTCAAGTCGCAGATCCGCATCGAGGACCTGATCCAGGGCGTTACTGTACAACTCGCCAATGACGGTTGCATCGTGCTTGCCGAAGGCATGGCCGGCTCCGAGGCCAATTTCGCCCTGCAGATGACCGAACGCGCCCGCGAGATCGGCCTGGAGAAGTCGACATTCGTCAATTCGACCGGTTTGCCGGCGCCTGGCCAGACCACCACTGTGCGTGAGCTCGCCACGCTCGGCCTGCACATCTGGCGCACCTATCCCGAGTTCTACCGCTACTACAGCCTGCCGGAGTTCAACTGGAACAAGATCCTGCAGCGCAACCGCAACCCGCTGATCACCATGGACATCGGCGCCGACGGCATGGCGGCCGGATTCACCGAAGGCGAGGGTTTTGCCATCGTCGGCTCGGTCAACCGAGAGGGCAGGCGGCTGTTTGCCGCCATGGCCGGCCTTGCCAGCGACCGCGAGCGCTCGGAGGAAGCACGCAAGCTGCTCGACTGGGGCATGCGATCCTTCGAGAAGTCGGAGATCTTTGCCGCCAACGAGACAGTCGGCGAAGCGCAGGTGTTTGGCGGCACCAGATCGCATGTCGCGCTGGTGGCCCAGAAGCCGATCTCGCTGTTTTTACCGATTACCAATCGCGAGCGGCTCGTGGCACGCATCGTCTATGACGGCCCGGTGGCAGCTCCGATTGCACAGGGAACGCCGATCGGCTCGCTCAAGGTCTGGATCGGCGACACGCTGAGCCAGGAAACCCCGCTCTATGCCGCAGAGGCTGTCGAAGTAGGTTCACTGCAAAGCCGCGCCCTCGACGCGGTCAAGGAACTCGCGGTCGGCTGGCTCAGATAGTTCGGGTGGACCTTTGCGGCTCTCGACGCTAGAGCTTCGGCACCTACATAAGATATGCCGTGAGGCCGTTCGTGCGGCATGACGTGCGGTGCAACGGACAGAAAGGCATTGGATTGGCGCGCGGCTTCTTCATCACATTCGAAGGCGGCGAGGGCGCAGGCAAGTCGACCCAGATCGAACGCCTGGCCAGCAAGCTTCGCGACAAGCGCTATGACATTCTGGTTACGCGTGAGCCCGGCGGCTCGCCCGGAGCCGAAGCGGTGCGCCATGTGCTGCTGTCGGGTGCCGCCGAGCCATTCGGGCCGGAAATGGAAGCGCTGCTGTTTGCTGCCGCGCGCTCCGACCATGTCGAGCAAGTGATCCGACCGGCTGTCGAGCGTGGTGCCATCGTGCTGTGCGACCGCTTTCTCGATTCGTCGCGTGTCTACCAAGGGGTTACGGGCGACCTCGATCCCGACTTCATGGCGGCTGTCGAGCGCGTGGCAATCAATGGCATGATGCCCGACATGACGCTGATCCTCGATCTCGACCCAACCGAAGGCCTTCGGCGCGCCACTGCCAGGCGCGGACAGGATGTGGCCGACCGTTTCGAGAAGGAGACCGTAGAGATCCACCAGCGCCGGCGCGAAGCCTATCTGGCGATTGCCGAGAACGAACCTGAGCGATGCATCCTGATCGACGCATCGAGGGATCAGGAAGAGGTCGAGCACCAGATAACCGACGCCGTCTTCGCCGCCCTTGAAGCGCGCGCCACGGCGGGCAGCCGGGCGAGGGCCGACGCCTGATGTTCGAACGCCTCGCCCCCGAACAGCACGATACGCTCGACGGCATTGCCGAGCCGGCCGAAAACCCGCGCCTGTTCGGCCATGAACAGGCGGCCGCGATGCTGACCGCGGCCTATCGCTCGGGCAAGCTGCCGCATGCCCTTATCCTCGCCGGCCCGATAGGCATCGGCAAGGCGACACTGGCCTTTCACCTCGCCAATCATCTGCTGCGTCATCCCGACTATCGCAGCGCGCCCGAAGAGCTCGCGCATCCAGACCCGAAGTCGGGACTGTTCCGCCAGGTTGCCACCGGCGCGCATCCTTCGGTGCTGCACCTGACGCGGCCGCAGAACGACAAGACCAAGGGTTTCAAGTCGGTCGTGACAGTCGACGAGATCCGAAAAGTGTCGCGTTTCCTGTCGATGACCTCGCATGATGGCGCCTACCGTGTCGTCATCGTCGATCCGGCCGACGACATGAACACCAATGCCGCCAATGCGCTGCTCAAAAACCTTGAAGAGCCGCCGGCGCGTACACTGTTCGTCCTGATCGTCCATGCGCCCGGCAGTCTGCTGCCGACGATCCGTTCGCGCTGCCAGACCATCCGCCTGACCCCGCTCGACGACAATGCGCTGCTGGCAGCCCTTGCCGGCACCGATCAGCCGGCGCCTGACGAGCCGGAGGCGCGCGCGGCACTGGTGCAGCGGGCAGGGGGCAGCGTGCGCGCTGCCATCCTGCTCACCCAGTATGGCGGGCTGGAGATCGCCGAAGCGCTTGACAGGATCGTGCGGTCCGGACGCAACGACATCGGCGCCGCGCACAAGCTCGCCGATGCGGTGGCGGGCAGGGACAGCGCGATCCAGTTCGACGTCTTCAATCGCCGCGCGCTCGACCTGCTGGCGGATACGGCGACGCAAGCTGCCTACAACTCCGACCTTTCACGGGCCAACACCTTGTCCGATGCTTGGCACGACGCGCAAAACGCGATATCCGAGACCGAGACCTACAATCTCGACAAGAAACAACACGTCCTGGCCATGATCGACCGCTTGAATGCCGCATTGCGAATGTGACGCTCGTCCGAGCCGGATGGCAAACGCCATGCCGATGCGTTGTCTGACCGCGACCCTTTCAATCCGACATTCATGACGGCCCACCCATGTCCCGCGAAAAATTCTACATCACGACCGCGATCTCCTATCCCAACGGCAAGCCGCATATCGGCCACGCCTACGAGCTGATCGCAACCGACGCTCTTGCCCGCTTCCAGCGCCATGACGGCAAGGATGTCTTCTTCCTCACCGGCACCGACGAGCACGGCATCAAGATGCTGCAGACGGCCAACCGCGAAGGCATCACCGCGCGTGAACTGGCAGACCGCAATTCGAACGAATTCAAGAAGATGGCAATACTTCTGAATGCGTCGAACGACGATTTCATCCGCACCACCGAAGAGCGTCACTATGCTGCCTCCCAGGCGATCTGGAAGGCGATGGCTGACAAGGGCGACATCTACAAGAGCAGCTATGCCGGCTGGTATTCGGTGCGCGACGAAGCCTATTACGGCGAGGAAGAGACCGAAGTCCGTCCCGACAATGTGCGCTATGGCCCGCAGGGCACGCCGGTTGAATGGGTCGAGGAGGAGAGCTACTTCTTCCGCCTGTCGGCCTATCAGGACAAGCTGCTGGCGCTCTATGACAGCAAGCCCGACTTCATCGGCCCCAACGAGCGCCGCAACGAAGTTGCGAGCTTCGTCCGTTCGGGTCTGAAGGACCTGTCGATCTCGCGCACGACATTCGACTGGGGCGTGCCGGTGCCCGGCGACGACAAGCACGTGATGTATGTCTGGGTCGACGCGCTGACCAACTACATCACGGCGCTCGGCTATCCGGACACCAGCGCCGAGAAGTGGGCTTACTGGCCTGCCGTTCATATCATCGGCAAGGACATCGTCCGCTTCCATGCCGTCTACTGGCCGGCTTTCCTGATGTCCGCCGGCATCGAGTTGCCGAAGAGGGTGTTCGGCCACGGCTTCCTGTTCAACCGCGGCGAGAAGATGTCGAAGTCGCTCGGCAACGTCGTCGATCCGTTCACCATGGTCGAGCATTATGGCCTCGACCAGGTACGCTACTTCCTGCTGCGTGAGGTTCCGTTCGGCCAGGACGGCAGCTACAGCCACGAGGCAATCGTCAACCGCACCAATGCGGATCTCGCCAACGACCTCGGCAATCTTGCGCAGCGCTCGCTGTCGATGATCGCTAAGAACTGCAATGGCGTGGTGCCGCAGCGCGGCGAATTGGCGGAGGCCGACAAGGCGATCCTCGACCAGGCCGTGGCGGCGCTGGCGACGGCGCGCAAGGCAATGGCGGAGCAGGGCATCCACCACGCCCTCGCCGCGATCTTCGCCGTCGTTGCCGAGGCCAACCGCTACTTCGCGGCACAGGAGCCCTGGGCACTGAAGAAGACGGACCCGGCGCGCATGGAAACGGTGCTGTGGACCACGGCCGAGGTGATCCGTCGCGTCGGAATCATGTGCCAGCCGTTCATTCCGGCCTCGGCAACCAAGCTGCTCGACCTGCTTGCAGTCACCGACCGGGACTTCGTCCATGTCGACGCCGCGCATGCGCTGGTCTCGGGTGCGGCTCTGCCGGCTCCCCAGCCGGTGTTCCCGCGCTATGTCGAACAGGCGACAGAAAGCTGAGGCCGGCAGAAATGTTGGTCGACAGTCATTGCCATCTCGACTTTCCTGACTTCACTGAGGAGCGCGCTGATATCATTGCGCGCGCCAAGGCGGCGGGCGTCGAGCGGATGGTCACGATCTCGACGCGCGTGAAGCGATTCGAGCAAATCCTTGCGATTGCTGAGGAATACGACGAAGTCTATTGTTCCGTTGGCACGCATCCGCACAACGCCGCCGAAGAACTGGACGTCACCACGGCGGATCTGGTCAAGCTGTCAGCGCATCCGAAAGTGGTGGCGATCGGCGAGGCCGGCCTCGATTATTTCTACGACAAGGCGCCGCGTGACGCACAGGCGCAGGGCCTGCGCGTCCATATCGCAGCGTCGCGTGAAACCGGATTGCCGCTGGTCATCCACGCCCGCAACGCCGACGATGACATGGCTGCTATCCTCAGGGATGAAATGGGGAAGGGCGCATTCCCCTTCATCCTGCACTGCTTCTCGTCAGGGGCCGAGCTGGCGCGCATCGGCGTCGCGCTTGGCGGCTATGTCTCGTTCTCCGGCATCCTGACGTTCAAGAACTCGGCCGAGCTGCGCGAAATCGCCAAGGACGTGCCGCGCGACCGGCTGCTGGTCGAAACCGATGCGCCATACCTTGCGCCGCCGCCGCATCGCGGCAAACGCAACGAGCCGGCATTCGTGGCGCAGACGGCTGCAGTGCTGGCCGAAACCATCGGTGTCAGCGCAGCTGAAATCGCCGACATCACCACAGCCAACTTCTTCCGGCTGTTCACCAAGATGCCGAGGCCAGCCTGACGCCATGGCCGACGTGCTGCGCCTTACCATTCTGGGTTGCGGCTCGTCGCCAGGGACGCCGCGCATCACCGGCGACTGGGGCGCCTGTGACCCGACAAACCCGAAGAACAGGCGCACCCGCGCGGCCGCCATGGTCGAGCGCATTTCCGACACCGGCGTCACGCGCGTCGTCATCGACACGGGGCCGGATTTCCGCGCCCAGATGCTGGCCGCCGGCGTTCGCCACATCGACGGTGCGGTCTACACGCACCCGCATGCCGACCATATCCACGGCATTGACGACCTCCGGGGCTATGTGCTCGAGCGCGGTAGCCTCGTTGATATCTGGGCCGACGTTTTCACGCTCGACAGGCTGAAACAGGCATTTGGCTACTGCATCGAAACGCCGCCGGGCAGCTCATACCCACCAATCGTGCGGCCGCATGCGATCGCGCACGACCAACCATTCGTCATAACGGGAGAGGGGGGTGCCCTCACCTTTCTGCCGCTGCCGCAGATCCATGGCGACATCATCTCGCTCGGCTTCCGTGTCGGGCCTCTGGCCTATTGTTCCGACGTCAGTGACTTCCCTGATGCGACGGTCACATTGATGATGGGCCTGGAACTGCTCGTCGTCGACGCCTTGCAGCATAGGCCGCATGTCAGCCATCTGTCGCTCTCGGAGGCGTTGGAGTGGATCGGGAAGCTCAAACCAAGCAAGGCCGTGCTGACCCATATGCACGTGCCGCTGGACTACGCCGCCGTCATGGACGCCACGCCGGCACATGTCGAACCGGCCTATGACGGCATGACGATCGAAATGCCATTTTCGACAGAGTGATAAGCTGACAGTTTGACGCGCGCCTGAGTGGCATCGCAGCCGGCCAATAACGCGCATTGCGGCGAATGCGTCCAAGCCGATCGTCAGCCAAGCTTGCAGAGACGACCGGGAACAGCAAAAACCCAGCTAATCGGCGTTTCTGAAAGGTAGAATTGTTCCATAATCTATCTTATGCGACTTAAATTTGTAGCCGGGTGGGTTCTACCTTGAAGTGCGACTTTGCTGCGATACCAATGGGTTATCGCACGCAAGGAACCGCAGATGAGACGCACCTACTCCCAGATCGATTTGGATGAACGCCGTAAGATCGAGCGCTGGCGCCAAGCCGGAGTAAGTGTCGACGCGATCGCTGAGAAGCGCGGACGCCATCGCTCGACGATCTTCCGCGAGATCGCGCGGAACAAGTTCGAGGATCGGGAGATGCCCGATCTGACCGGCTACTTCTGCGATATCGCAAGCTTGTTCGACATCCGCAGCTCCAGGCCGCAATCATCGAGCGGATCAAACATGGTTGGTCGCCGGCGCAGATAGCCGGCCGGTGGCTTGCGAGCGCAGCAGCGTCCGCGTCTGCCACGAGACGATCTACCGCTTTGCCTATTCCAGTGACGGCCGCGACATGAAGCTCTGGCGCCACCTGCCGGAAGCGCGTGCCAGGCGCCGGCCGCGCTATGCGCGGCGTCGCCATGGCCGACGGTTCAGCCCGGAATTGAGTATTTTGCACCGTCCTGACATCGTCCGGGACAGAAAACAGCTGGGGAACTGGGAATGCAACCTGCTGCAATTCCGCAAGAAGTTCGGCAAGATCAATGTGACGTCACTGGTTGAACGGGTCAGTCGCTTCACGGTCTTCCTGCGCAACAACGACCGTCAGTCAAACCGATCATGGATGGATTGATCGAGGCGCTGGCGCCCCTGCCCGCTGCAGCACGTCGTTCCATCACCTTCGACCGCGGCACGGAATTCACCGACTGGCCCTACCTGCAGGCCGGCCTCGGTGTTCAGCGACCCACAGTCTCGATGGCAGAAAGGTACCGTCGAGAACACCAACCGGCGCGCTCGCAAATGGCTGTCGCGTGACACCGACTGCCCTTCGATGACCGCCACCTCAAGCAAGCGGGTGCTCATCTCAACGCGACACCACGTAAATGTCTTGGCTTCAGAACGCCAGCGGAAGTGTTCAGGCACAAGCTTCTGGCTGCCCGGCGATGAACCAGCTACCTTGCCTTGGCTCAAAGTCGCACTTTGCCCAGAACTCACAATGCGAACGTCACGATCAAAAGTCGATTGATCCGATCATCCGCGTTGCCTCGGCCAGCTCTTGCGCTATTTCCGGATCGTCAACCCGCATAGCAATGTGTACGTTGCCAGCACGATGTTTGCCGCTGTGGTAGCGGGCGATCGAAAACTGGAGCGCTCCGACGCCCGAGTTGCGCGCAAGCGTCGGCGGTGCGTCGCGCGGCAAATCGTCGGTTACATCGAACCAATCCGCTGGCAGGTCGAGCAGCAATCCGTATCACAACGAGTGACTGTATGCGGCAGCGGAAGCGCTTTAGCCTTGTTGTTGCTATGATGGCCATGGAGACAGGACGTGACGTCGGACAGGCAACGCAAAACCCATTGGGACGGCATCTACGGTACCAAGGCCGAAGACGCAGTCAGCTGGTATCAGCAGTCGCCGGAGCAGTCGCTGACGCTGCTTGAGCTCGTCGGCGCCTCACCGGCATCAGCCGTCATCGACATCGGCGGCGGCGTCTCGCATCTGGTCGACGTGTTGCTCGGACGAGGCTTTGACGAAGTCACCGTGCTGGACATCTCGCAGGCAGCACTTGATGCGGACCGCGCGCGCCTTGGACCGGACGCAAGCCGCGTGACCTGGATCCGCAGCGACGTAACCGCATGGCGGCCGGACCGCGGCTACGACATCTGGCATGACCGCGCCGCGTTTCATTTCCTTACCGAGGCCAGCGATCAGGAAACCTACGCCACGGTATTGGACAGCGCGCTGAAGCCCGGCGGCCATGCGATCATCGGCACTTTCGCACCCGACGGTCCTGAGAAATGCAGCGGGCTGCCGATCGTCAGGCACGATGCCGGCAGTATCGGCACATTGCTGGGCGACGGCTACGAGCTCGTCGACACGCGCCGCCACGAACACAGGACGCCATGGGACAGCGTGCAGCTATTCCAGTTCAGCACGTTCCGCAAACGGGGCTGACGACCACCCTGCCCGTATATTAGTCGTTACTGGATCGCCGCAAGGTCGCGGCGGCACAGCAACAGGTCATGCCGGTGCCGCGACACGCCTAGATGCAAACGCCCTGGCCAGCCACATGCCGACAAACATCATTGGCAGGAAGGCATATGTGCCGGCAGCTCCGAGCGTGGTTGCCGTCAGTGCTGGCCCCGGGCAAAAGCCGCCAAGTCCCCAGCCGATGCCGAAAATGGCCGAGCCCAACAGAAGCGGCCAGTCGATCTCCGTCTTGGCCGGAAGCTGGAACGCGGCAGCGGCCAACGGCTTTGAGCGTTTCAATACAAGGCGATAGCCGACGAATGCGGTGATGACGGCGCCACCCATGACGAAGGCCAGCGACGGATCCCAGGTGCCAGTCACGTCAAGGAAATTCAACACCTTGGCCGGGTCGGACATGCCTGAAACAACGAGGCCTATGCCGAACAGCAGGCCAAGCGCGAGATTGACAAGAAACGACATGGTCAGTCTCCTAAGACGTGCCGGACGATGAAAACCGTGACGAAGGCCGTGGTCATGAAGGTGACGGTGGCAAGCAGCGACCGCATCGACAGCCGCGACAGCCCGCAGACACCGTGTCCACTGGTGCAGCCGCTGCCATAGACCGAACCAAAACCGACCAGCAGACCGGCGATGGCCATCAGCGACAGGTTCGATGAAACGGTCTGGAGCACCTCGTTTCCGGATGCCATCAGATAGATCAGGGGTGCGGCGACCACGCCGAGAACGAAGCCGAGGTGCGACGGGAAAGCACCGTCGGCATAGGGCGGCAAAAGGCGGCTGGCGATGCCGCTGATGCCCGCTATGCGCCCTTCCCAGGCTATCAGCAGCACGGCCGCCAGGCCGATCAGGATGCCGCCTATTGTCGACGCGATGGGGGTAAATTCAGTCATTGTTCCTGCTTTTCGTTCGAAATTGGCGCGGTCGCCGGCGCACAGAACATGCGGTAGAGCAAGGCAACCATTTCCGCGACGCGCTCGTCGGCCAGACGATAGAAGACCGACTTCGATTCCTTGCGGCCGGCAATCATTCCGGCGTCGCGCAGCTCGGCGAGCTGTTGCGACAGGCCCGGTTGTCGGATGTCGAGGCGATCTTCGAGGGCGCGCACCGAACGCTCGCCGTCGACGAGGGCACAAACGATCATCAGGCGATTGGGATTGGCGAGCTTCTTCAGAAATTCTGAAGCCTCCCCCGCCCGTTCAAGCAGTTCAGATATCGCCTTGTTGGCTTCGGGATTCACGGCATTGACCTCGGTTTGGATGTGCGCATGTCCGGATCGCCCTAGCGTCCGTTTGACGGCGCCCGCATTGGTTCGCTTTCATAAATTACGTATATATGATTGCATTTTTTTGCAATCGATACTCTGCATATGTCAAGGCGCGAAACGAAGCGTGCGGATTGGCAAACGGCAGAAATTGGTCATAGACCGAGCTCGCGTCCGGGCAAATGTGCAACGGACGACATCGCCGGCGACTAGTCGTCGGAGTGGCTGCGGTTGGCCTTGTTGCGTGCCCAAAATTCGAGGCGTTTTTTGATGTCGCGTTCAAAGCCGCGTTCATTGGGCGCGTAGAATTCCGGACGGTTGGCGCCGGCAAGCTCATCTGGCATGAATTCCTGGCCCGAAAACGCGTCGGGATAATCGTGGTCGTACTTGTAGCCCTCGTGGTAGCCGAGTTCCTTCATCAGCTTGGTCGGGGCGTTGAGGATGTGCTTTGGTGGCGCCAGAGAACCGGTCTGCTGGGCCATGGCAATCGCCTGGTTGAAACCCATATAGGACGCGTTCGACTTGGGCGCCGTTGCTACATAGGTGATCGCCTGGGCCATGAACAGGCGCCCTTCCGGCCACCCTACCCGCTCGAACGCCGTCCAGGCAGCGATGACCTGCGGCATCGCCTGCGGGTCGGCCATGCCGACGTCTTCGGATGCGGCGCAAGCCAGGCGGCGGAAAATCGTCGCCGGAGATTCGCCGCCAACAACCATGCGCGCTGCCCAGTAGAGCGACGCCTGCACGTCGCTACCGCGCAGGCTTTTATGGAAGCAGCTGAGCATGTTGTAGTGCTCTTCCTGCCCCTTGTCGTAGACCGGAGCACGCTTCTGCACCGTCTCGGCGAGGCCGCCGACGTCGAGCACCACGCCAGAAGGCAGCGCGAGCAGCTCCTCGCAGAGCCCGATCAGGTAGCGCCCATCGCCATCCGCCATGGTCAGAAGTGTATCACGCGCGTCAGCGTCCAGCGGCAGCTTCCTGCCGGCATGCGCCTCGGCCCGCTCGGCCAGGATGGCAAGGTCAGGCTTCTCGAAACGCTTGAGCGTGTAGACCTTGGCACGCGACAGCAGAGCCGCAACAAGGCTGAAGCTCGGGTTCTCCGTCGTCGCACCGATCAGCACGATGGTGCCGTCCTCGACATGCGGCAGCAGCGCGTCCTGGGTGGTTCTGTTGAAGCGGTGGAGCTCATCAACGAACACCACCGTCTGGCGCCCTGCCCCGCTGCGCAGCTGCCTGGCAGCGTCCACGACCTTCCTGAGGTCGGCGACACCAGAGAGAACCGCCGAGAGCTGAACAAAATCGAGACCGATTTCCTTGGCGACCAGCCGGGCAATCGTCGTCTTGCCTACGCCTGGCGGCCCCCAGAGGATGAAGGACGATGCCTTTTTCGACTTGACCATGCGGCCGATCGGACCGTCAGGACCGAGGATATGGTCCTGACCGATGACCTCGCTGAGGCTTTGCGGACGCAATGTCTCGGCAAGCGGGCGCGGCACGACCTCGTCGAAGAGAGAGCTCATGCGGTGGCCCTCCCCCCGATCCATTTATGTGCCACGTCCAGTTCGAGCATGGTCAAACGCTCAGTAGCGCAGCATCTGCCGCATGATGCGGCCGTCGCGCTCGACGGTGAAGCGCCACCAGCGTGTGTCCTCTTCGGAAAGCAGCTTGAGCTTCTCTGCGGTGTCGATCGTTTCACCGTTGAGCTCGCGCACGATGTCGCCGGCCTGGAAGCCGAAACCGGCGGCCGCCGAGCCGCCGTCAACGCCGACAATCACGACGCCTTTGGTGTCGGTCGCAACGCGCAGGCGCTGAGCCAGGCGCGGCGACAGCACGGCGACCTTGGCGCCGGCAAACGGGCTGCGGCCGCCCAGCAACACCTCGTTCGTGCTGGCGCCTTCCGGCGCGCGCTCAAGCGCCACTTCAACGGCCTTTTCCTCGCCCTTGGTCAGAACCGACAGCGTCGCCTTGCCGCCGATCGGCTGGGTCGCCAGGCGATAGTCGAGCGCTTCCATATGCTCGATGGCGGCTCCGTTGAACGACAGAACGACATCGCCGGGCTTGAGGCCGGCGCGTGCCGCCGGACCGTTTTCGTCGACGGACGAAATCAGCGCGCCGGCAGGATGGTCCATGCCGAACGATTCTGCGATCTGTGGCGTCACCGGCTCGAACGAGGCACCAATGAACGGCCGTTCGAAGAACTCCGCGCCGCCCTTGGCCGCCTCGGTGAAGGCGCGCACCATATTGGAGGGAATGGCGAAGCCGATGCCGATCGAGCCGCCGGTGCGGCTGAAGATCGCCGTGTTGATGCCGATCAACTGGCCGCCCATATTGATCAGCGCGCCACCGGAATTGCCCGGATTGATGGCGGCGTCGGTCTGGATGAAGAAGCCGGAGTCGGAGACGCCGATATGCGTGCGGGCCAGTGCCGAGACGATGCCGCTGGTCGTGGTCTGGCCAACGCCGAAGGGATTGCCGATGGCAAGAACGAGATCGCCAACCTGTAGCGCGTCGGAATCGCCGATGGCGATCGTCGGAAACGGCTTGTCGGAATCGATCTTCAGCACGGCAAGGTCGAGCGAGTCGTCCTTGAGCAGAACTTTTGAGGTGAATTCACGGCCATCCGACAGAGCGACCTTCACCTGGTCGGCGTCCTGGACGACGTGATTGTTGGTGACGACGATGCCGCTCGCATCGACCAGTACCCCGGAACCGAGCGAGGAGCGATTGCGCGGCGCGCCACGGCCGAAGAATTGCTCGAAGAATGGATCGCCCTCAAAGGGCGAGCGTGCCTTCACCTGCTTGGAAGCATAGACGTTGACCACTGCGGCAGACGTATCCTTGACCAGCGGCGCGAAGGAAAGCTGCATCTCCTCGCGGCCGAAGGGCACGCGACGGTCGGGGCCGGGCGTGGCCGTGCCATCCTTGCCGCCGTTCAAAAGGTCCGTCAGCACATCCGACAGGCCGGGATCCTCGGCGGGCTTGGTGGCCTCCTGGGCCGATACACCACCTGCAACGGCCATCCAGGCACACAGCGCAAGCAGCAAATAATGTTTCGCACGCATTGCGAATCCTCCAACGTCTAGTCGGCGCCATTGTCGCGACGATTGTGCAAATTGAAAGGCTGTATGCGCGCGAAAGCGCCTATTTCCGCATAGTTGGCGCGGGATGCAGAACAACCGCTGCAGCCTTTTCTGGCGGGTCGCCCAAAACAAAAGGGGCCGCGAGGGCCCCTTCGGTTCAAAACAACGATGCGGGCTGTTTATGCAGCTTCAGCTTCGTTGGCAGCTTCGGCTTCGAGGCGAACGCGGTCGCCGGCGCCCTTGGCGGAGGTGTCGCGATCGACGAACTCGATGACTGCCATGGCGGCGTTGTCACCGCGGCGGAAGCCAGCCTTCATGATGCGCAGGTAGCCGCCGTTGCGGGTGGCGTAACGCGGCGCGACGACGTCGAACAGACGCTTCACGACGTTTTCGTTGCCGATCTGGGCGATCACCTGGCGGCGGGCATGCAGGTCGCCGCGCTTGCCGAGCGTCACCAGCTTCTCGACGATCGGACGCAGGTCCTTCGCCTTTTCGAGCGTGGTCACGATCTGCTCGTGCTCGATCAGCGAGACCGAGAGGTTGGCGAACATGGACTTGCGGTGGCTTACGCTGCGGGCGAAGCGACGGCCTTTGAAACCGTGGCGCATGGCTCTTTTCCTTCTTCAGTTGTTCAAGAGGCCACGGCCTCTGATGGTTTTCCGCAAGGCCGTCGGACCGGAATATCCGGTCCTAGGAACCTTGCTCGACTAAGTCGTCTTAGTACTGGTCTTCGTATCGCTTGGCGAGGTCTTCGATGTTTTCCGGCGGCCAGTCCTGCACTTCCATACCGAGGTGCAGGCCCATCGCGGCCAGAACTTCCTTGATCTCGTTGAGCGACTTGCGGCCGAAATTCGGAGTACGCAGCATTTCTGCTTCCGTCTTCTGGATCAGGTCGCCGATGTAAACGATGTTGTCGTTCTTCAGACAGTTGGCCGAACGGACCGAAAGCTCCAGTTCGTCGACCTTCTTGAGCAGCGCCGGATTGAAGGCAAGCTCGGTAACGGCCTCGGCTGCAACTTCCTTCTGCGGCTCGTCGAAGTTGACGAACAGGGCGAGCTGGTCCTGCAGGATGCGAGCAGCGAAAGCCACCGCGTCCTCACCGGTGATCGAACCGTCGGTCTCAATGGTCATGGTCAGCTTGTCGTAGTCCAGAACCTGGCCCTCGCGGGTGTTCTCGACCTTGTAAGAAACCTTCTTGACCGGCGAGTAGAGGCTGTCGACCGGGATGAGGCCGATCGGAGCATCTTCTGCGCGGTTGCGTTCAGCCGGGACGTAGCCCTTGCCGGTGTCGACGGTGAACTCCATACGGATCTCCGCACCCTCGTCGAGCGTGCAGATGACGTGGTCGGGGTTCAGGATCTCGACGTCGCCGACCGTCTGGATGTCGCCGGCGAGCACGGCACCGGGGCCCTGCTTGCGAACGACCATGCGCTTCGGGCCGTCGCCTTCCATGCGGATGGCGATTTCCTTGATGTTGAGCACGATATCGGTGACGTCCTCACGAACGCCGCCGATGGACGAGAACTCATGCAGCACGCCGTCGATCTGGACGGCAGTGACGGCAGCGCCGCGAAGCGACGACAACAGCACGCGACGGAGCGCGTTGCCCAGCGTCAGGCCGAAGCCACGCTCAAGCGGTTCGGCGACGAGCGTGGTCAGCGTCTTCTTCTTGGACGAGAACTCGATCTTGTTTGGCTTGATCAGTTCCTGCCAGTTTTTCTGGATCATATTCGCTTCCTTCCGTTGCCCCGCCACCATCCAATCGTGGCGGGCGACCTGGAAACCGTAACGAGCGCCCAAGGCGCTCGCACGGGGTGAAATATTAGACGCGACGCTTCTTGCGCGGGCGGCAGCCGTTGTGCGGGATCGGCGTCACGTCGCGGATCGACGTGATGGTGAAACCCGCAGCCTGGAGCGCGCGCAGCGCCGATTCACGACCCGAACCCGGACCGCAGACTTCGACCTCGAGCATACGCATGCCATGTTCCTGGGCCTTCTTGGCGCAGTCTTCGGCAGCCATCTGGGCAGCGAACGGGGTCGACTTGCGCGAACCCTTGAAACCCTGTGCACCGGCCGACGACCAGGCAATCGTGTTGCCCTGCGCATCGGAGATGGTGATCATGGTGTTGTTGAAGGTCGAATTCACGTGGGCGACGCCCGACGAGATGTTCTTGCGTTCGCGACGACGAACGCGAGCGGCTTCCTTAGCCATGGTAGTCCTTTCAGTTGATCTCTTCACCGCCGTAATACCAGCGGCTACACCAGCCTGCTTTTAAGGTGTCAGGCCGAACACCCGCCCATAAAAGGCGAAACCGGCGGGCCGAAACCCGCCGGGAACGAAATTACTTCTTCTTACCGGCAATTGCCTTGGCCGGGCCCTTGCGGGTGCGCGCATTGGTATGCGTGCGCTGGCCGCGGACCGGAAGCGACCGGCGGTGACGCAGGCCGCGGTAGCAGCCGAGGTCCATCAGGCGCTTGATGTTGATCGAAACTTCGCGGCGCAGATCGCCTTCGACCTGGTAGTCGCGATCGATGGTCTCGCGGATCGACAGGACTTCAGCATCGGTCAGCTGGTTGACGCGGCGCTCAGCCGGGATGCCGACCTTCTCGACGATCTCCTGGGCGAACTTCTTGCCAATGCCGTGAATGTACTGAAGCGCAATCACAACGCGCTTGTTGGTCGGGATATTAACGCCGGCTATACGAGCCATTTTCTCACTCCATTTGGGCCGGACTGTGCCGGCGCTTCAAGTTGCCCCGCGTCCGGTGGAGGCCGGCCCATGCGGGTTTTCCGTATCAATATGACTATGCACCCTAACGGGCAAACACCGTCATGCCTGAATGGAAGACGGGCCGCCATACGCCAGTACAGCCCGTCAGTCAAGCACGACGGCTGTTTTTAGTGCGTGACCGCTGCGATGACGGCTTCAATCTGCGCGGTAACGTCGTCCATGTCGGCCATTCCGTCGACCTGCTTGAGCAGGTCGTTGGCGTAGTAGTAGCCGATCAACGGCGCCGTCTTCTTGTAGTACTCGCGCAAGCGTTCTTCGAACACCTTGGCATTGTCGTCCTTGCGAACCGGTTGGCCAGCAGCCTGTGCTTCCTCGGCGCGCTTCAGAATCCGGCCAACGAGTGCCTTGTCGTCGACGACGAGCTCGATCACCACGTCGAGATGCAGGCCGCGTTCGGCCAGCATGTCAGCGACTGCATCGGCCTGCGCCAGCGTGCGCGGGTAACCGTCGAGGATGAAACCCTTGGCGCAGTCGTCCTGGTCGATTCGCTCGGCGACGATGGCATTGACGATCTCGTCCGAAACCAGCTCGCCGGCGTCCATGACAGCCTTTGCGCGCTTGCCAACTTCCGTCTCGGCCTTCACTGCGGCCCGCAACATGTCACCAGTGGAAAGCTGCGGGATACCGTGCTTTTCAACCAGCCTCTGCGCCTGAGTGCCCTTCCCCGCCCCGGGCGGTCCCAGCAAAATAAGCTTCATCTTCCCCTCTTACCTCCACGGAGCTTCGACTTCTTGATCAGCCCCTCGTACTGGTGGGCGATCAGGTGACCCTGAATCTGCGCCACGGTATCAAGGGTTACATTGACCACGATCAGAAGCGAAGTACCACCAAGGTAGAACGGAACGCCGGTTGCCGAAATCAGGAACTCGGGCATCAAGCAGATGACGACCAGGTAGGCAGCGCCGATGACGGTGACGCGGGTCAGCACGTAGTCGATATATTCCGCCGTGCGTTCGCCGGGGCGATAGCCGGGGATGAAGCCCGAATGCTTCTTCAGCTGGTCGGCAGTGTCCTTCGGATTAAAGACGATTGCCGTGTAGAAGAAGGCAAAAAAGACGATCATCGCGGCGTAGAGCAGCATGTAGAGCGGCTGACCATGGCCGAGAGCGGCCATGACAGTGCTCACCCAGCCGGGCAGCGTTGCGGTGTTCGAGAAGCCCGCGACGGTCGCCGGCAACAGCAGCAGCGACGAGGCGAAGATCGGAGGAATAACGCCTGCGGTGTTCAGCTTCAGCGGCAGGTGCGACGTATCGCCCTGGAACATCCGATTGCCGACCTGGCGCTTCGGATACTGGATCAAAAGGCGACGCTGGGCACGCTCGAAGAAGACGATCAGGGCAATGACGACGATCGCCAGAACGATGATCGCGAGAATCAGGCCGGTCGACAGAGCACCGGTGCGGCCGAGTTCCAGCGTGCCGCTGATGGCGCTCGGAAGGCCTGCGACGATGCCGGCGAAGATGATCAGTGAAATGCCGTTGCCGATGCCGCGCGCGGTGATCTGCTCGCCGAGCCACATCAGGAACATTGTGCCGCCGACAAGCGTGATGACCGTCGAGGCACGGAAGAACATGCCCGGATCGGTAACGATGCCGTTGCCGCCCTCGAGGCCGGCGGAAATGCCATAAGCCTGGACGACCGCCAGCAGCACGGTGCCGTAGCGGGTGTACTGGTTGATGATCTTGCGGCCCTGCTCGCCTTCCTTCTTCAGCGCTTCAAGCGACGGCACGACCGACGTCATGAGCTGCATGATGATGGAGGCGGAGATGTAGGGCATGATGCCGAGCGCAAAGAGCGCCATGCGCTCGACAGCACCACCGGCAAACATGTTGAAGATGCCGAGCACGCCGCGGCTCTGCTGGGTGAAAGCCTGCGCGAATGCGTCGGGGTTGATTCCCGGAAGCGGAATGTAGGTACCGAGGCGGTAGACCAAAAGCGCGCCAAGCGTGAACCAGATGCGCTTCTTGAGGTCTTCGGCCTTGGCGAAGGCTGCGAAATTCAGATTGGATGCTAGTTGTTCAGCAGCCGATGCCATTCAGGGTACTCCGCTTGGTCACGCCGAAATGCCGCGATGGGCGCGGCGCGTGTCACCGAAGCCACGAGATAGGCTCCGGGAGGCAAACATGCAAGCGGCGGTATCTCTACCGCCGCTTACTTTGCAAAGCCTTTTACTCGGCGGCTGCCACTTCAGGCAGCTTCACCGATCCTCCAGCCTTTTCGATCTTCTCGATCGCCGGCTTGGAAGCGCCGGCAACATCAAAGGCCACCTTGGCCTTGAGTTCGCCGTCGCCGAGGATGCGGACGCCGTCCTTGACGCGGCGAATCACGCCGGCCTTGACGAGCGCCTCACCGGTCACGGTCTCCTTTGCGTCGAGCTTCTTGGCATCGATCGCGGCCTGGATGCGGGCCAGCGAAACGGTGACGAAGCTCTTTGCAAAGATGTTGGTGAAGCCGCGCTTCGGCAGGCGACGGTAGAGCGGCATCTGGCCACCCTCGAAGCCGTTGATCGCGACGCCCGAACGAGCCTTCTGGCCCTTCACGCCGCGGCCGCCGGTCTTGCCGGAGCCGGAGCCGATACCACGGCCAAGACGCTTCTTGGAGTGGGTCGCGCCGGCGTTGTCACGCAGATCGTTGAGTTTCATCTTCTATCTCCTGCGCTCGGCTTACGCCTCGTCCACAACGCGGACGAGGTGCTGGACAGCTGCGATCATGCCACGCACCGAAGGAGTATCCTCCAGCGTGCGCTTGCGATGCATCTTGTTGAGGCCGAGGCCGACCAGCGTTGCGCGCTGTTCCTTCGGACGACGGATCGGGCTGCCGATCTGCTCGACGGTGATGGTCTTGGTTGCTTTCTTGGCCATGGTCATTGTCCCTGGTCAGCTCGAGCGACTATTCTTCAGCCGCTACGGCGGTGCCGCGGCGGGCCTGAAGCGTCGAGTACTTGATGCCGCGCTGTGCAGCCACATCCTTCGGATGCATCTGGCTCTTCAGCGCATCGAAGGTCGCACGAACCATGTTGTACGGGTTCGACGAACCCATCGACTTGGCGACGACGTCGTGCATGCCGAGCGTCTCGAAGACAGCGCGCATCGGACCGCCGGCGATGATGCCGGTACCCTGCTTGGCAGAGCGCAGCAGAACGCGACCAGCGCCCCAACGGCCTTCAACATCGTGGTGCAGCGTACGGCCCGAGCGGAGCGGCACGAAGATCATGTCGCGCTTTGCCGATTCGGTTGCCTTGCGGATCGCTTCCGGCACTTCGCGCGCCTTGCCGTGACCAAAGCCAACACGGCCCTTCTGGTCTCCGACGACGACGAGTGCCGCAAAACCGAAACGCCGGCCGCCCTTGACGACCTTGGCAACGCGGTTGATGTGGACGAGCTTATCGACGAACTCGCTGTCGCGCTCTTCGCGGTCACGGCTACGGTCGCGACCACCTTCCCTACGTTCTTGTGCCATATTCCTATCCTTATTTTTTTCCGGAAGCACGGGGGTTAAAAACCAAATCCGGCGTCTATAGCGTCGCCGGATTTATTGCAACTGCTCAGAAATGCGGCACAGCGCCACGCGCTACGCCGTAGACTGCATCAGAAGTTGAGGCCACCTTCACGTGCGGCTTCGGCAAGTGCCTTGACGCGGCCGTGATAGATGTAGGCGCCACGATCGAAAACGACGTCCTTGACGCCAGCCTTCGAAGCACGCTCGGCGATCAGCTTGCCAACCGCGGTCGCGGCAGCAGTGTCGGCGCCGGTCTTCAGCGAGCCCTTGAGATCCTTCTCGAGGGTCGAAGCGGCAGCGAGCGTACGGCCGTTGGCGTCGTCGATGACCTGGACGTAGATATTCTTCGACGTGCGGTGAACCGACAGGCGCGGACGGCCGTTGGCGACCTTCTTGATCTGGCGGCGGATACGCGCCGAACGGCGCAGGGTGGTTTCTTTCGAAGCCATAGTAGCAGTTCCTTGCCTTCTGAAACGGGCGCGGCCATCTGCGGTAAGCCCAATTGCTTCCCGCGACCGCGCACCGCGGCGTTGTTGTTACTTCTTCTTGCCTTCTTTGCGGACGATCTTCTCGCCTGCATAGCGCACGCCCTTGCCCTTGTAAGGCTCGGGACCGCGGTATTCGCGGATCTCGGCAGCGACCTGGCCGACTTGCTGCTTGTTGATGCCGTTGACCACGATTTCGGTCGGCTTCGGCACCGTGATGGTGATGCCTTCCGGCGTCTGATAGACGACGTCATGCGAGAAGCCAAGTGCCAGCTGCAGGTTCTTGCCCTGGAGCGCTGCACGGTAACCGACGCCGGTGATCTCGAGCTTCTTTTCGAAGCCGTCCTTAACACCCGTCAGGATGTTGACGATCTGCGTCCGCGACATGCCCCACTTGGAGCGCGCGTCCTTCGACTGATCGCGCGGCTGAACAGCGATTTCGCCGTTTTCCATCGTGACCAGAACTTCGTTGTTGACCACGAACTTCAGCTCGCCCTTGGGCCCCTTGGCCGTGACGGTCTGGCCGTCGACGGAAGCGGTAACGCCCTGCGGAAGCTGAACGGGTTTCTTGCCAATACGAGACATAGTCCTCGTGCCTTTCTTGTTTCAGCCTACGCAGATCAGAAGATCTGGCAGAGGATTTCCCCGCCGACGTTCTGTTCGCGCGCTTCGTGGTCGGCCATCACGCCCTTCGGGGTCGAAAGGATCGAGATGCCGAGGCCATTGGCAACAGGCGGAATCGACTTGGACGAGACGTAGACGCGGCGGCCCGGCTTGGAGACGCGGGCGATTTCGCGGATAACCGGCTGGCCGTCGAAGTACTTCAGCTCGATTTCGATCTCGGACTTGCCGTTTTCGAAGTCGGTCTGGCTGTAGTCGCGGATGTAGCCTTCCGCCTTCAGCACGTCGAGAACACGGGCGCGCAGCCTGGACGCAGGCGTCGACACGGTCGACTTCTTGCGGCCATAGGCGTTGCGGATGCGGGTCAGCATATCGCCGAGAGGATCACTCAAAGACATGTCAAATGCTCCTTACCAGCTCGACTTGACCAGACCGGGGATCGCCCCGATCGAGCCCAGGTCGCGAAGCGCGATACGCGACATCTTAAGCTTGCGATAGTAGGCGCGCGGGCGGCCGGTCACTTCGCAGCGATTACGAATACGGATCTTTGCCGAGTTGCGCGGCAGCGCGGCGAGCTTGAGCTGCGCGCGGAAGCGTTCCTCGATCGGCTTGGCCTGATCCATGACGACGTCCTTGAGGGCCTTACGCTTGGCAGCGTACTGGTCCACAAGCTTGCGGCGCCGATTGTTCTTCTCGACTGAGCTGGTCTTTGCCATTTCAGATTTTTCCTTTTCTCGCTGCCGTTACTGCCGGAAGGGGAAGTTGAAGGCCTTGAGCAGAGCCCGGGCTTCTTCGTCCGTCTTGGCGGTCGTGCAAACGATGATGTCCATACCCCACATCTGATCAACCTTGTCGTAGTTGATCTCAGGGAACACGATATGCTCCTTCAGGCCCATAGCGTAATTTCCGCGGCCGTCAAAGCTTTTCGGGTTCAGACCGCGAAAGTCGCGAACGCGCGGCAGTGCGATGTTCACGAGGCGGTCCAGAAACTCGTACATGCGCTCCTGGCGGAGCGTCACCTTGGCGCCGATCGGCATCTGCTCACGCACCTTGAAGCCAGCGATCGACTTGCGAGCGCGGGTGATGACCGGCTTCTGGCCGGCGATCATGGCCAGGTCTTCAGCGGCAACCGACGGCTTCTTCGAATCCGCGGTGGCTTCGCCAACACCCATGTTGAGCACGATCTTGTCGATGCGCGGAATCTGCATGACGTTGTCGTACTTGAACTGTTCCTGCATCGCCTGGCGGATGGTCTCGTTGTAGACCTTCTTCAGACGCGGCTCGTTGGTTGCCTTAGCCATTGATGACTTCTCCCGAGCGCTTGGCGACACGCACCTTCGTGCCGTCCTTCTGGACCTGGAAGCCGACGCGGGTCGGCTTGCCATCCTTGGGGTCGACGAGCGCGAGGTTCGACAGGTGGATCGGCGCTTCCTTGGTAATGATCCCGCCCTCTTGGGTCTGGGACTGCTTCTGGTGGCGGCGGATCATGTTCACGCCGCGGACAACTGCCTTGTCTTCCTTCGGCTGGACAGACAGCACCTCGCCGGTGCGGCCCCTGTCCTTGCCGGCCAGAACGACAACCTTGTCGCCTTTACGGATCTTCTGCATTGTTCCGGCTCCTTACAGCACTTCGGGCGCGAGCGAGATGATCTTCATGTGGTTCTTGGCGCGGAGTTCGCGCGGAACCGGCCCGAAGATACGCGTGCCGATAGGTTCTTTCTTGTTATCGACAAGAACGGCCGCGTTCTTGTCGAAACGGATCACGCTGCCGTCCGGACGACGAATGTCCTTGGCCGTGCGAACCACGACCGCCTTCATCACGTCACCCTTCTTAACGCGGCCGCGCGGAATGGCTTCCTTGATCGACACCACGATGATGTCGCCAACAGAAGCATACTTCCGCTTCGAGCCGCCCAGCACCTTGATGCACATGACACGACGGGCGCCGGAATTATCCGCGACGTCGAGGTTTGTTTGCATCTGAATCATGACTGGCCGCCTTCTTCTTCTCTAACGGGATGGGCTACCGCCCTCCCCGGCTTGTCCAAAATTCGTTGTTACGCCTGGTCCGGGGTGATGACGACCCAGCGCTTATCCTTGGAAATCGGCTTCGATTCCTGGATAGACACCTGATCCCCCACCTTGTGGGCGTTGTTTTCGTCGTGCGCCTTGTAGTTCTTCGACATACGCACGGTCTTCTTCATCACCGGGTGCGTGAAGCGACGCTCGACCTTGACGACGACCGTCTTCTCGTTCTTGTCGCTGACGACCGTACCCTGCAGGATGCGCTTTGGCATGGTTTTCGTCCTTAAGCCTTCTTGCCGGCCGACTTCTCGGCGGCGATGGTCTTGATACGCGCGATGTCCTTACGAACTTGTTTCACGCGCGCCGTCTTTTCCAGCTGACCGGTCGCCTTCTGGAAGCGCAGGTTGAACTGCTCCTTCTTGAGGCTGGCGAGCTCGTCAGTGAGCTGGTCCTGGGTCTTCGTCCTGATGTCCGAGGCTTTCATGATCAGCCCTTCCTTATTCTGCGATGCGCTGAACGAAGCGCGTCCTGACCGAGAGCTTGGCGGCGCCGAGACGCAGCGCTTCACGCGCCACTTCCTCAGAGACACCATCGATCTCGAACATCACGCGACCTGGCTTGATGCGGCATGCCCAGTAGTCGACGGCGCCCTTGCCCTTACCCATGCGGACTTCGGTCGGCTTCGACGTGACGGGGACGTCCGGGAAAATACGGATCCAGACGCGGCCCTGACGTTTCATTTCGCGGGTGATCGCGCGGCGAGCCGCCTCGATCTCACGCGCGGTGACGCGGTTCGGCTCAAGCGCCTTCAGTCCGAAGCCGCCGAAATCCAGGTTGGTGCCACCCTTCGCGGTACCGTGGATGCGGCCCTTGAACTGCTTACGGAACTTTGTGCGCTTTGGCTGCAGCATCGTTCTAACTCCAAATTCCTATGCGTATCAGGCGTTTTCGCGACGGCGGCGCTCAGGGCGCTCGCCAGCATGCGAATGCTCGCCTTCGGTTGCGCGACGCTCGGAAGCCATCGGATCGTGCTCGAGGATCTCGCCCTTGAACACCCACACCTTGACGCCGCAGATGCCGTAGGCGGTCTTTGCCTCGGCAGTGCCGTAGTCGACGTCGGCGCGCAGCGTGTGCAGCGGAACGCGACCTTCGCGGTACCACTCCATACGTGCGATTTCAGCGCCGCCGAGACGGCCCGAGCAGTTGATGCGGATGCCCTCTGCGCCGAGACGCATGGCCGACTGCACCGCGCGCTTCATGGCGCGACGGAAGGCGATGCGGCGCTCGAGCTGCTGTGCGATCGACTGTGCGACCAGCGTAGCGTCGGTCTCCGGCTTGCGAACCTCGACGATGTTGAGGTGCGTCTCGGACTTCGTCATCTCCATCAGCTTCTTGCGAAGCTTTTCGATGTCGGCGCCCTTCTTGCCAATGATCAGGCCCGGACGTGCTGCGTGAATGGTCACGCGGCACTTCTTGTGCGGACGCTCGATCACGACCTTGGAGATCGCGGCCTGCTTCAACTCGGCCTCAAGATACTTGCGGATCTTGATGTCTTCGTGGAGCAGCTGGCCGTACTCACCGGTGTTTGCGTACCAACGCGAGTCCCAGGTGCGGTTGATGCCGAGGCGGAGACCAATTGGATTGATTTTCTGGCCCATTATGCGGCCTCCCCTTTCTCTTCGACTTCACGAACGACGATCGTGAGGTGCGAAAACGGCTTCTCAATGCGGCTGGCGCGACCACGGCCACGAGCGTGGAAACGCTTCATGACGATCGACTTACCGACAAAGGCTTCCGCCACCACCAGTGCATCGACATCGAGGTCGTGATTGTTTTCCGCGTTGGCGATAGCCGATTCGAGGGTCTTCTTAACCGTTCCGGCGATGCGCTTGCGCGAAAATTCCAGATCCGAAAGCGCGGTCGCTACCTTCTTGCCGCGGATAAGCGCGGCAACGAGGTTGAGCTTCTGCGGGCTGACCCGGATCGTGCGGAGGACCGCACGTGCCTCGTTGTCAGCAAGCCTGCGCGGAGCTTTGGCCTTGCCCATGTTACTTCCTCTTTGCCTTCTTGTCCGCGCCGTGACCGTAGTAGGTCCTGGTGGGAGCGAACTCACCGAACTTGTGGCCGACCATGTCCTCGTTCACCGAGACCGGGACGTGCTTCTGGCCGTTGTAGACACCGAAGGTGAGGCCGACGAACTGCGGCAGGACGGTGGAGCGACGGCTCCACATCTTGATCACCTCATTGCGACCGCCTTCACGAACCTTCTCTGCCTTCTTGAGCAGATAGCCGTCAATGAACGGGCCTTTCCAGACTGAACGAGTCACTGGCGTTACCTCTTCTTAGCTCTTGCGCTGATGGCGCGAGCGCAGGATGAACTTGTCGGTCGCCTTGTTGGACCGCGTCTTCTTGCCCTTGGTGGGCTTGCCCCACGGGGTCACCGGATGGCGTCCGCCCGAGGTGCGGCCTTCACCACCGCCGTGCGGATGGTCGACCGGGTTCATGGTCACGCCGCGGTTGTGCGGACGCTTGCCACGCCAGACCGTACGACCGGCCTTGCCGTCGTTGATGTTGCCGTGGTCCGGGTTGGACACGGCGCCGACGGTGGCGATGCAGAGACCGCTGACGACGCGCTGTTCACCCGAGTTGAGGCGAAGGATCGCCATGCCCTGGTCGCGGCCGACGAGCTGGGCGTAAGCACCAGCCGAACGAGCGACCTGACCGCCCTTGCCGGGCTTCAGCTCGATGTTGTGGACGATCGTGCCGACCGGCATCGAAGCGAGCGGCATTGCATTGCCCGGCTTCACGTCGACCTGCTCACCAGCGATGATCTTGTCGCCGGCCTGCAGACGCTGCGGAGCAATGATGTAGCTCAGCTCACCATCGTCGTACTTGATCAGTGCGATGAAGGCGGTGCGGTTCGGATCGTACTCGAGACGCTCGACCGTGCCGACGACGTCGAACTTGCGACGCTTGAAGTCGATGATACGGTACGAACGCTTGTGACCGCCGCCGATGAAGCGAGCCGTGATGCGGCCGTAGTTGTTACGACCGCCCGACTTGGTCAGGCCTTCGGTCAGACCCTTGACGGGCTTGCCCTTGTGCAGACCCGAGCGGTCGACGATGACCAGCTGGCGCGTGCTCGGCGTTACTGGCTTGAATTTCTTAAGTGCCATTGTCCTGTCCTCTCAGCCCAGCTCAGAGACCCGTCGCGACGTCGATCGACTGGCCATCGGCCAGCGTCACTACCGCCTTCTTGACGTCGCTCTGGCGGCCGATCGTGCCGCGGAAGCGCTTCACCTTGCCCTTGCGGACCAGGGTGTTCACAGCAGTCACCTTCACGCCGAACAGCGCTTCGACGGCAGCCTTGATCTCGGGCTTGCTCGCCTTCTTGGCGACATTGAAGACGACCTGGTTGTTTTCCGAAGCCATGGTCGACTTTTCAGTGATCGCCGGCGAGACGATCACGTCATAGTGGCGGAGATCCGTCATTTGAAGCGCTCCTCGAGAGCCTCGACGGCGGCCTTCGAAAGGACCAGCGTGCCGCGGCGCAGAATGTCGTAAACGTTGATGCCCTGGATCGGCAGGACATCGATGTTCGGGATGTTGGTCGCTGCGCGCTTGAAGTTGAGGTCAAGCTCAGCACCACCGATCACCAGGGCATTGGTCAGGCCCAGCGTCGCGAAGTTCGCGATCAGCGCCTTGGTCTTGCCCTCGGCGAGCGTCAGCTCGTCGACGATGATCAGGTTCGATGCCTTGGCCTTGGCCGACAGGGCGTGCTTCAGGCCGAGAGCGCGGACCTTCTTGGGAAGGTCATGCTCGTGGCTGCGAACGACCGGGCCGTGGGCCTTGCCGCCGCCGCGGAACTGCGGAGCGCGTGCCGAATGGTGACGAGCGCGGCCCGTACCCTTCTGCTTGTACATCTTGGCGCCGGTGCGCGCGATTTCCGCGCGGCCCTTGGCCTTGTGCGTGCCCTGCTGCTTCTTGGCGAGCTGCCAGCGCACGACGCGCTGGAGAACGTCTTCGCGCGGGTCGAGGCCGAAGATCTCTTCCGAGAGCTCAACCTTGCCGGCATCCTTGCCTGCGAGGGTTGTAATCTTGAGGTCCATTATTCCGCTCCCTCGTTGGCCGGAGCCTTGTTGCTGGCAGCGCGGATCGCAGCCGGCTTCGGCGCGTTCTCAGGAAGCGCAACCTTTGCGGCGTCGCGAACCAGGATCCATGCACCCTTAGAACCCGGAACCGCGCCGCGGATCAGGATGAGACCGCGATCGGTGTCGGTCGAGACGACCTCCACGTTCTGGGTGGTGACGCGAACGTCGCCCATGTGGCCGGCCATCTTCTTGCCCTTGAACACCTTGCCCGGGTCCTGGCGCTGACCGGTCGAACCGTGAACGCGGTGCGACAGCGAGTTGCCGTGGGTGGCACGGCCGCCGCCGAAGTGGTGGCGCTTGATGACGCCCTGGAAGCCTTTACCGATCGTCGTGCCCGTCACGTCGACCTTCTGGCCAACGACGAAATGCTCGACGGTGATCTCGGCGCCAACGTCCAGCATGTTGTCTGCGGAGACGCGGAACTCGGCAACCTTCGACTTCGGCTCGACGGAAGCGGCAGCGAAGTGACCGCGCAACGCCTTCGTCGTATTCTTGACCTTGGCCAGGCCAACGCCGAGCTGAACGGCAGTGTAGCCATTCTTCTCTTTGGTCAGCTGCGCCACGACCTGGCAGTTCTCCATGCGGAGAACGGTGACGGGAACGTGTTCGCCAGCGTCATTATAGACGCGGGTCATTCCCACCTTCTGTGCAATTACACCTGAACGCATCGGTTCGTTTTCCTTCAGAGGAGCCGTTTGGATCTGTTCGCGCGGCTCATGTTAGCTCTTAGAGCTTGATTTCGACGTCCACACCTGCCGCGAGGTCGAGCTTCATCAGAGCATCGACGGTCTGCGGGGTCGGGTCGACGATGTCCAGCAGACGCTTGTGCGTGCGCATTTCGAACTGCTCGCGGCTCTTCTTGTCGACGTGAGGCGAGCGGTTCACCGTGAACTTCTCGATCCGCGTCGGCAGCGGGATCGGGCCGCGAACATTGGCGCCGGTGCGCTTCGCGGTCGACACGATCTCACGCGTCGAAGCGTCGAGAACCCGGTGGTCAAACGCCTTGAGGCGGATGCGGATATTCTGTCCGTTCATGGTCACTTCCTTGTTCTGGCGCGGCGCGGGCGTATTCCCGCCCGCGACAGATCGTTAATTCGGATTATTCTTTGATCGAAGCGACGATGCCGGCGCCGACGGTGCGGCCACCTTCACGGATAGCGAAGCGGAGCTTCTCTTCCATGGCGATCGGCACGATGAGCTCGACGTCGACGGTGATGTTGTCGCCGGGCATGACCATCTCGGTGCCTTCCGGCAGCGACACGATGCCGGTCACGTCCGTCGTGCGGAAGTAGAACTGCGGACGGTAGTTGGTGAAGAACGGCGTGTGACGGCCACCCTCTTCCTTGGTCAGGATGTAGGCTTCAGCCACGAACTTCTTGTGCGGCTTCACCGAACCCGGCTTGCACAGCACCTGGCCGCGCTCGACGTCTTCACGGCCAACGCCGCGGATCAGCGCGCCGATGTTGTCGCCAGCCTGGCCCTGATCGAGTAGCTTGCGGAACATTTCAACGCCGGTAACCGTCGTCTTCGAGGTTGCCTTGATGCCGACGATCTCGACTTCTTCGCCAACCTTGACGATGCCGCGCTCGACGCGACCGGTGACCACAGTGCCACGGCCCGAGATCGAGAACACGTCTTCGATCGGCATCAGGAACGGACGGTCGATCGGACGCTCCGGCGTCGGGATGTAGGCGTCGACGGCTTCCATCAGCGCGCGGATCGCGTCTTCACCGATCTTCTTGTCCGAATCGTTGAGCGCAGCAACAGCCGAACCCTTGATCATCGGAATGTCGTCGCCCGGATATTCGTACTTCGACAGCAGCTCGCGAACCTCGAGCTCGACCAGTTCGAGCAGCTCGGCGTCGTCGACAAGGTCGACCTTGTTCAGGAACACCACCAGGGCGGGAACGCCAACCTGACGGGCGAGCAGGATGTGCTCGCGGGTCTGCGGCATCGGGCCGTCAGCAGCCGACACGACCAGGATCGCGCCGTCCATCTGGGCAGCACCGGTGATCATGTTCTTGACGTAGTCGGCGTGGCCGGGGCAGTCGACGTGGGCGTAGTGACGGGCCGGCGTCTCATACTCGACGTGCGCCGTCGAGATCGTGATGCCGCGGGCCTTCTCTTCCGGCGCTGCGTCGATCTGGTCGTAGGCCTTGAACTCGCCGAAATACTTCGTGATCGCAGCAGTCAGCGACGTCTTGCCGTGGTCAACGTGACCAATCGTGCCGATGTTCACATGAGGCTTATTACGCTCGAATTTACCTTTTGCCATGTGAGGTCTCCATTCTTGCTAGCCCAGTAAGGGCGTTGAATTAATAAAACGCTGCAATTCCTTGGAATTACGCGTATTTCTTTTGAACTTCCTGAGCGACCGCGGTCGGAACCGGCTCGTAGTGGTCGAACTGCATCGAGTACTGGGCGCGGCCCTGCGACATCGAACGCAAGCTGTCCACGTACTTGAACATGTTTGCCAGCGGCACCATCGCGTTGACGACGACGGCGATACCACGGCTTTCCTGGCCCTGGATCTGGCCACGACGGCTGTTCAAGTCGCCGATGACGTTGCCGACATAGTCTTCCGGCGTGACGACTTCGACCTTCATGATCGGCTCGAGCAGCTGGACGCCCAGCTTCGGAGCAGCTTCGCGAAGGCAGGCGCGGCCGGCGATTTCGAAGGCGAGAACCGACGAGTCGACATCGTGGTAGGCACCGTCGATGAGCGTCGCCTTGACGCCGATCATCGGGAAGCCAGCGAACGGACCCGACGACAGGACGCTGCGGAGGCCCTTGTCGACGCCCGGGATGTATTCCTTCGGAACAGCACCGCCGACGATCTTCGATTCGAAGACGAAGTCTTCGCCCTCGGGGTTCGGCTCGAACACCAGCTTGACGCGAGCGAACTGACCGGTACCACCCGACTGTTTCTTGTGGGTGTAGTCCTGCTCGTGGGTGCGGGTGATCGTCTCACGATATGCAACCTGCGGAGCGCCGACATTCGCCTCGACCTTGAACTCGCGGCGCATGCGGTCGACGATGATGTCGAGGTGCAGCTCGCCCATGCCGGCGATGATGGTCTGGCCCGACTCTTCGTCCGACTTGACGCGGAACGACGGATCTTCAGCAGCCAGGCGGTTGAGCGCGAGGCCCATCTTTTCCTGGTCGCCCTTGGTCTTCGGCTCGATCGCGATCTGGATGACCGGCTCGGGGAATTCCATGCGCTCGAGGATGACCTGGTGCAGCGGATCGCAGAGCGTGTCGCCGGTGGTCGTTTCCTTGAGGCCGGCCAGAGCAACGATGTCGCCGGCATATGCCTCTTCGATGTCCGAACGCGAGTTCGAATGCATCTGCAGCATACGGCCGAGACGCTCCTTCTTGCCCTTGACGGTGTTTTCGAGCGAAGCGCCCTTGACCACCTTGCCCGAGTAGATGCGGCAGAAGGTCAGCGAACCGACGAACGGATCGTTCATGATCTTGAAGGCCAGCATCGACAGCGGCTCGCTGTCGTCGGCGTGACGCTCGATCTCGGCTTCGGTCTTGGCATCGATGCCCTTGATGGCCGGGACGTCGAGCGGGGACGGCAGGAAGTCGACGACGCCGTCGAGCAGCGGCTGCACGCCCTTGTTCTTGAAGGCCGAACCGCAGAACATCGGGAAGAACTTGACGGCGATGGTGCCCTTGCGGATCAGCGCGCGCAGTTCGTCGTTGGTCGGCATCTTGCCTTCGAGGTAGTTCTCGAGAGCCGTCTCGTCCATTTCGACGGCGGTCTCGATCATCTTCTCGCGGAACTCTTCAGCCTTGGCCTTGAGGTCTTCCGGGATCTCGACGACGTCCCAGGCAGCGCCCAGGCTCTCGTCGCGCCAGACGAGCGCATTCATCTCGATCAGGTCGACGACGCCCTTGAATTCCGACTCGGCGCCGATCGGCAGCTGAACGGCAACGGCGGTCGCACCGAGGCGCGACTTGATCATCTCGTACGAGCGATAGAAGTCGGCGCCGATCTTGTCCATCTTGTTGCAGAAGATCATGCGCGGGACGTGGTACTTGTCCGCCTGACGCCACACGGTCTCGGTCTGCGGCTCAACACCGGCGTTGGCATCGAGCAGCGCAATGGCGCCGTCGAGAACGCGCAGCGAACGCTCGACTTCGATGGTGAAGTCGACGTGGCCGGGGGTGTCGATGATGTTGAAGCGGCGCTGCTGGCCGTCACGGCCCTTCCAGAAGGTCGTGGTGGCAGCGGACGTGATGGTGATGCCGCGCTCCTGCTCCTGCTCCATCCAATCCATGGTGGCAGCGCCGTCATGGACTTCGCCGATCTTGTGCGACTTGCCCGTGTAATAAAGGATGCGCTCGGTGGTCGTGGTCTTGCCGGCGTCGATATGCGCCATGATACCGAAATTGCGGTAGTCTTCGATCTTGTATTCGCGGGCCATGGGAGGTGCCTCTCAGTCGTTCGGACGCGCTATTACCAGCGGTAGTGCGCGAAGGCGCGGTTGGCTTCCGCCATCTTGTGGGTGTCTTCACGCTTCTTGACGGCGGTGCCGCGGTTGTTCGCCGCGTCCATCAGCTCGCCCGAGAGGCGGTCGACCATGGTGGTCTCGTTGCGGTTGCGGGCAGCAGTGATCAGCCAGCGAATGGCGAGTGCCTGACGGCGCTCGGGGCGCACATCGACCGGAACCTGGTAGGTGGCGCCGCCGACGCGACGCGAACGCACTTCCACGTGCGGCGCGACATTGTCGAGCGCCTGATGGAAGACAGTGACCGGCTCCTGCTTGGTCTTGGCCTGAACCTGGTCAAGCGCACCGTAGACGATCGTTTCGGCGATCGACTTCTTGCCGTCATACATGACGGCGTTCATGAACTTGGTGACGACGAGATCGCCGAACTTGGGATCCGGGTTGATTTCGCGCTTATCTGCACTGTGACGACGGGACATAGCTTTTGTCTCTCAAACTTGACTGGCGCTATATGACGCGGAGAACCTCGCGCAGCGCCTAATTGCAGAAGCCGAATTACTTCGGACGCTTTGCACCGTACTTCGAACGGCGCTGCTTGCGGTTCTTCACGCCCTGCGTGTCGAGCACGCCGCGGATGATGTGATAGCGAACGCCCGGAAGGTCCTTCACGCGACCGCCGCGGATCATGACCACGGAGTGCTCCTGAAGGTTATGGCCTTCGCCCGGGATGTAGCCGATCACTTCAAAGCCATTGGTCAGGCGAATCTTCGCGACCTTACGCAGAGCGGAGTTCGGCTTCTTCGGCGTCGTCGTATAGACGCGCGTGCAGACGCCACGCTTCTGCGGGTTGGCCTGCATGGCCGGAACCTTGTTGCGCTTCACCGGCGCAATGCGCGGCTTGCGGATCAGCTGGTTGACGGTAGGCATTAAACCCTCTTGTCTCTCAATTCCGTGTCTTAAGCCCGTTCGGGGCGGCTTCAAGCGCGAAATCCATACGCGAATTCGGGCCACAAACCGCGATCTGCGGTCTTGCCCGAACAAAGGCAGAGGAAGCGAATCCGCTTCATGCACGCCGGAAATGTCTTCTCGCTCGTAAAAAACGAACCCTGTTTGAGGTGAACTCCAAAGCACGTCGCTTCGGAAAAGCCAACCTCACATCGGCTCAGACGACGCGGTATCTACTCGCATGACCGCGAACCGTCAAGCCCATCCCCCCAAAAACCTTAACGAAACCGGGGCTTCGGGCGGGTTGGCGGGCTTGCGGCAACTATATTGCGCTGCAACATGGGCTGTAAGTCAGTTTATAAGGCTGTTTGTCCTGTCTTGCACCCCGCCTTCGTGCGAAAATCGGGGAAACCGGGGCGAATCCCCCGCAAACGAATCCAGATCCAGGGAATCACCATGAACGACAACGACGAACGGCCCGTGACGATCATCACCGGTCGGGTCTGGCGCAAGAAGGGCGGCAAGCCCGAAGGCGTCCACATCATGCTGGTGGCGCCCGACGACGACAGCGCCGTGCGCTCGGCGCTGGACGCGCTGGCAAAGGAGGGTTACGCCGAAGCAGAACTCGATCAGATCGGCGACATGCAGGGCGAACCTGACGACGAGCCGCACATCTCCGCCTATCAGGGGGCCCTCGAAGGCGAAGTCTCGATCGTCACCTTCAACGAGCCGTTCTGAGTCAGCGCATGTATATATAGAGAGGTCAGTTGACTGGCCCTGCCCCGCCGATGTCGGCCATTTCAGGTTCGGCAGGCTTTTGGCCAGTGGCGCGATTGACCAGCACGGTGACGAACCACAACACGACACCAATGCCGATCAGGATACCGGCGATCTTGTATTGAACAGGGTCGCGCCCAGTCCAGGGGCCGGCGAAGAAAGCGCAAGCCACGGCTCCCAGGATCGGCAACAGCGTCGGGGTGCGGAAGTGATCATGCCCAACCCTGTCCTTGCGCAGCACCAGCACCGCGATGTTGACCACCGTGAAGACGCATAGCAGCAGCAGTGCGGTTGTTCCGCCCAGCGCCGGCACCTCGCCGACGAATGTGATCAGCGCGAAAGCGAGCAAGGTGGTGAAGCCGATCGCGATGTAGGGCGTGCGACGCGAGGCGTGAACCTTGCCTAGCACTTTCGGCAAGACGTGTTCGCGGCTCATGCCATAGACCAGACGGCTCGCCATCAGCATGTTGATCAAGGCGCTGTTGGCGACGGCAAACATGGTGATGAAGCCGAAGATCTCAACCGGGAAGTTCGGCGCGCCGGCCTGGACGACCTTGAGCAGCGGCGTCTCGCCCTCGCCCAGTTGTTCCGGCGGCACGAGCGTGATCGCCGAGATCGACACGAGCACGTAGATCACGCCGGTGATCAGCAAACCGGTCAGCAGCACCTTCGGGAAGATGCGCGTCGGATCCTTGCACTCCTCGGCCATGTTGACCGAGTCCTCGAAGCCGACCATGGCGAAGAAAGCGAGCGTCGTCGCCGCGATCACCGACCAGAAGGCGCTGCGGTCGGGCGCCGAGTGGAACTGAGTGATACGGGAGACGTCGCCCTCACCGGCGCCGATCGCCCAGAGGCCGATGACGATGATGATCATCAGGCCGGTGAACTCGACGCAGGTCAGCACGACATTGGCTTTGACACTTTCGCCGACGCCGCGGAAATTCACGGCTGCGACGATCGCCATGAATGCCAGACCGATGAGCGTGATGCCATAGGTGCCGGACAGGCCGAGATCGAAAGCCCCAGACATGTTGGCAGCGAAGGCGCGCGAGGCCGTCGACGCCGAGGTGATGCCCGAGCACATGACGGCGAAAGCGACGATGAAGGTGATGAAATGGATGCCGAATGCCTTGTGGGCGTAGAGAGCGGCACCGGCCGCCTTCGGGTATTTTGTGACCAGTTCGAGATAGCTGAAGGCAGTGATGACCGCGACGACGAAGGCAATCAGGAACGGCAGCCAGACCACGCCGCCAACCTGCTTGGCCACCTGCCCGGTCAGCGCATAGATGCCGGTGCCCAATATGTCGCCGACGATGAACAGCAACAGAAGCCACGGGCCCATGACGCGATGGAGGCTCGGCTCGACCGCCTGTCCTTTCGCATTGGAGGGGACATCGGTCATCGGGCACTCCTTTCAGGGCTGATGCACTTCAAGGAGGAGGCTATTTTCGCAACCTCGGGATGTCAAACGCCGCCAATACGTTAGAACAGACGCAGATGCGGCTGAAAGCTCGTCAACCGGTGCCATCCATGCGAGATCTCGGGAAAAGCCGCCAGATTGCGCCGGCGGCCCTTTCACCGAAGGATCTGCAGCGCTCAGATCAGTTCGTCGCGGCATCCAGTTTGAGCACGACGAACTGGGTGAACTGCTCCGGGTTGAAGTTGCTGTCGGAGGCAATGACCAAAGTGCGCTGGCCGTCGATCTCCGGTCCCCATGTCACCGACTCGATATTGTCGATGTCGAGACCAAAGTCACCCTCACCCAGCTTAAGAACCTTGCGCTTGGGCATCGCGGTTGCCGCGACGCCCTTGATCGAGGCCGCCCCCTTCACGTCAGTCGCGCCGGAGAAACTCGCCAGGTAGAAATTGATCTCGCTGCCGATGCCGAGCGCGAAAGAGCGTTCGATCGCAAACAGTTGGTCCGGTCCGAAGAACATGAACTCGGAGAGACCGTTGTCGTTGTAGAACGGGTCCTGGGTCGCCTTGGTGAAGATCGGCCCGTTGTCATAGACATACTCGGCCGTGACTGCACCGCTGGCAATGTCGAAGCCGATGACGCGCGACGGGCTGCCGGCTTCCAGCGTCGCCTTCTCGCCGTCCTGTGCCAATGCGTTCTCGGTCCCCGCCCAAAGGGTCTTGCCGTCGGGCGAAATGGCAAGACTTTCGAAAGCCAGGTTGCCGCGAACACCCCGTGTCCTGTCGGCATCGGGCAGATAGGCTTCGGGAATGGCAAAGCTCCTGACATGGGTGCCGTCGGGTTTTGCCTCATAGATTGCGGGTCGGCCGGCGGCATCACCCTCGCTCGACCAGAAGAGACGGTTGGCCGCCGCATCAAAGCGGATCGCCTCGGGGTCGACGTCCTTCTTGGCGAAGGCAGCACCTTCGGCGTTGCGTAGCTCCGCGCTCGACACGATGTCGATGCCGTGAACGCCCTTGCCGTCGATGGCAAGCTTCAGCGTGTAGAGCCGCGCCGGCGCGCGCTCAGAGCGGTCGTCAGAAATGGCGTAGAACAGCCCGCTCGCAGCGTCGTAGTCGAGACCGGAAATCCCGCCGAACTCGGCGCCCGCGATCTTCAGTCCGGTCGGCAGCACGACCTGGCCGAGCAACGATGCCTTGAATGGCGTGGCCTCCTCGGCCTGGGCTGGCAAGGCAGCCGACGCCAACAGGGCAGCGAGGGTGGAAAAGACGGTTTTCATGATGACGGCCACCTGGCATGTGCGTTGAAGCAGCATGATTAGCGGCGGCATTTGACAGCGGCATGAAGCCCTGTTGTCACCGAAATGAAAAAAGGGGGCCGAGGCCCCCTTTTCCAGTTCCTTGCGACGACACTCCTACTGAGCGGCGTTGACCATGTCGGTCAGGATCGGCTCGGCCACTTCCGCACCCGAGAGCTTGCGGCGCTCGTCGAGGATCAGCTCGTCGCGCGAGGTGGCGATGCGCCGGATCTGGCTCATCATGCCGCCCGTGCCGGCCGGGATCAGGCGGCCGACGATGACGTTTTCCTTCAGGCCCTGCAGCATGTCGGTCTTGCCGGCGACAGCTGCTTCGGTGAGCACGCGGGTCGTTTCCTGGAAGGAAGCGGCCGAGATGAAGGACGGCGTCTGCAGCGATGCCTTGGTGATACCGAGCAGAACCGGCTGACCTTCGGCAGGCTTCTTGCCTTCCTCGATCAGGCGCTCGTTGATCTCGTCGAACTCGATGACATCGACGTGATCGCCCGGGATATAGATAGAGTCGCCCTGTGCGGTGATCTCGACCTTCTGCAGCATCTGCCGGACAATGACCTCGATGTGCTTGTCGTTGATCGACACGCCCTGCAGTCGGTAGACTTCCTGGATTTCATTGACGAGGTAGGAAGCGAGAGCTTCCACGCCCTTGATGGCCAGGATGTCGTGCGGCGCCGGGTTGCCGTCGAGGATGTAGTCGCCCTTTTCGATGGCGTCGCCGTCCTGGAGATGGAACGGCTTGCCCTTCGGGATCAGGTATTCGACCGGTTCAAGCGTCGAGTCATGCGGCTCGATGATGATGCGGCGCTTGTTCTTATAGTCGCGACCGAAGCGGACCGTACCATCGATCTCGGCGATGATGGCGTGATCCTTTGGACGACGGGCTTCGAAGAGCTCGGCAACACGCGGCAGACCGCCGGTGATGTCCTTGGTCTTCGCGCTTTCCATCGGGATACGCGCCAGAACGTCGCCAGGGCGAACCTGGGCACCCGGCTCGACCGAGAGAATGGCCTCGACCGAGAGCAGGAAGCGGGCATCGCCGCCCTTCGACAGCTTGCCAACCTTGCCCTTGGAGTCCTGAACCACGATCGCCGGCTTCAGGTCGTTGCCGCGCGGGGTCGAACGCCAGTCGATGACCTCACGCTTGGTGATGCCGGTCGACTCGTCGGCCGTTTCCTGGACGGAAATGCCGTCGACCAGATCCTCGAACGCCACACGGCCTTCGATTTCGGTGAGGATCGGACGGGTGTAGGGATCCCACTCGGCGATACGCTGGCCGCGCTTCACCTTGTCGCCATCGTCCACGAAGATACGCGAACCATAAGTGACGCGGTGGGTCGCACGCTCCTTGCCGGTCTCGTCGAGGATCAGGATCGCCATGTTGCGGCCCATCACGACGAGGTTGCCGTCGGAGTTGCGAACCACGTTGCGGTTGCGGATCTCGACCTTGCCCTCATACGAGGCTTCAAGGAACGAGCTGTCCACCACCTGCGCGGTACCGCCCATGTGGAAGGTACGCATGGTGAGCTGCGTGCCCGGCTCGCCGATCGACTGAGCGGCGATGACACCGACAGCTTCGCCCTGGTTGACAGGGGTACCGCGTGCCAGGTCGCGACCGTAGCAGACCGCGCAGACACCGACCTTGACTTCGCAGGTCAGGGCCGAACGGATACGAACCGACTGGACGCCAGCCTTCTCGATGACCTCGATGTCACGCTCGTCCATGAGCGTGCCGCCCTTGACCAGCAGATCGCCAGTGACCGGGTGGTTGATGTCGTCGAGCGCGGTGCGGCCGAGAATGCGCAGGCCGAGCGAAGCGACAACCTGGCCGGCATCGACGATCGGCTGCATGGTGAGGCCCTTGTCGGTGCCGCAATCAACCGAGTTGACGATGCAGTCCTGCGCCACGTCGACGAGACGACGGGTCAGGTAGCCGGAGTTTGCCGTCTTCAGAGCGGTATCCGCGAGACCCTTGCGGGCGCCGTGGGTCGAGTTGAAGTACTCGAGAACCGTCAGACCTTCCTTGAAGTTGGAAATGATCGGCGTCTCGATGATTTCACCCGACGGCTTGGCCATCAGGCCGCGCATGCCGGCAAGCTGGCGCATCTGGGTGGGCGAACCACGCGCACCGGAGTGCGACATCATGTAGATCGAGTTCATCGGCTTCTGACGACCGCTGTCCTCGAACTCGACCGCCTTGATGCGGGCCATCATTTCGTCGGCGACCTTTTCCGAGCACTTGGCCCAGGCGTCGACGACCTTGTTGTACTTCTCGCCCTGGGTGATCAGGCCGTCATTGTACTGCTGCTCGTATTCCTTGGCCAAAGCCTCGGTGTCGGCGACCAGCTTCTCCTTGGTATCCGGGATCAGCATGTCGTCCTTGCCGAACGAAATGCCGGCGCGGCAGGCATGAGCGAAGCCGAGAGCCATGATGCGATCGCAGAAGATGACCGTCTCTTTCTGACCGCAGTGGCGGTAGACGGTGTCGATCATCTTGGAGATGTTCTTCTTGGTCATCTCCTGGTTCGCGGTGTCGTACGGCACGTTGACGTTCTTCGGCAGCAGTTCGCCGATGATCATGCGGCCAGGGGTCGTGTCGTGGATCTTGGACACGACATTGCCTTCGGCGTCGACCGTGCGGAAGCGACCCTTGATCTTGGCGTGCAGCGTGACAGCCTTGGTCTCAAGCGCGTGCTGGAGTTCGCCCATGTCGGCAAACACCATGCCCTCGCCCGGCTCGTTCTGGTTGACGATCGAGAGGTAGTAGAGACCGAGAACCATGTCCTGCGACGGCACGATGATCGGCGCGCCGGAAGCCGGGTGCAGGATGTTGTTGGTCGACATCATCAGCACGCGTGCTTCGAGCTGAGCCTCGAGCGACAGCGGAACGTGGACAGCCATCTGGTCGCCGTCGAAGTCGGCGTTGAAGGCCGTGCAGACGAGCGGGTGCAGCTGGATCGCCTTGCCTTCGATCAGCGTGGGTTCAAAGGCCTGGATGCCCAAGCGGTGCAGCGTCGGTGCGCGGTTGAGCAGAACCGGATGCTCGCGGATGACCTCGTCGAGGATATCCCAAACCTCAGGCTTTTCCTTCTCGACCAGCTTCTTGGCCTGCTTGACGGTCGAGGAGTAACCCTTGGCGTCGAGACGAGCGTAGATGAACGGCTTGAACAGCTCGAGCGCCATCTTCTTCGGCAGGCCGCACTGGTGCAGCTTGAGCTCCGGACCGGTCACGATGACCGAACGGCCGGAATAGTCGACGCGCTTGCCGAGCAGGTTCTGACGGAAGCGGCCCTGCTTGCCCTTGAGCATGTCGGACAGCGACTTCAGCGGACGCTTGTTGGCGCCGGTGATGACGCGGCCACGGCGGCCGTTGTCGAACAGAGCGTCGACGGCCTCCTGCAGCATGCGCTTCTCGTTGCGGATGATGATCCCCGGCGCACGGAGCTCGATCAGGCGCTTCAGGCGGTTGTTGCGGTTGATGACGCGGCGATAGAGATCGTTCAGGTCGGACGTCGCAAAGCGACCGCCGTCCAGCGGGACCAGCGGACGCAGGTCTGGCGGGATCACCGGCACGACCTTCATGATCATCCACTCGGGGCGGTTGCCCGACTCCATGAAGTTCTCAACCACCTTGAGGCGCTTGAGATACTTCTTCTGCTTCAGTTCCGACGTCGTCGTCGCAAGCTCGGAGCGCAGGTCGCCGGCGATCTTCTCGAGATCCATCGAGGCGAGCAGGTCGTGAATGGCTTCAGCGCCGATCATGGCGGTGAAGCTGTCCTCGCCATACTCGTCGACAGCGATCTGGTACTCTTCCTCGCCGAGGAGCTGGTGCTCCTTGAGTGCGGTAAGGCCCGGCTCGGTAACGATGTAGTTCTCGAAATACAGGACGCGCTCGATATCCTTGAGCGTCATGTCGAGCAGCGTGCCGATGCGGCTCGGCAGCGACTTCAGGAACCAGATGTGGGCGACGGGCGCTGCGAGCTCGATGTGGCCCATGCGCTCGCGGCGAACGCGCGACAGGGTGACTTCCACGCCGCACTTTTCGCAGATGACGCCCTTGTACTTCATGCGCTTGTACTTGCCGCACAGGCACTCGTAGTCCTTGATCGGGCCAAAGATGCGGGCGCAGAACAGCCCGTCACGCTCCGGTTTGAAGGTGCGGTAGTTGATCGTCTCCGGCTTTTTGATTTCGCCGAACGACCAGGACAGAATCTTCTCAGGGCTGGCGAGCGAAATCCGGATGGAATCGAACACCTGCGCAGGCGCCTGGGGGTTGAAGAGATTCATGACCTCTTGGTTCATGCCGTTCTCCTTTTCGGGGCCCACGAAAGCCCCTTTTCATCTTGTGCGGGCCAGAGCGCCCGCCAGCTTTCGGCCTTCGCCGAAGAATTCTCGTCGATGAACACGATCAGTACCCAACCATGGGGATCGCGTTCAGGCGGCTACGCCGCGGGCAAATCCCGCGGCGCGCCTTTGGTGCTTACTCGGCGGCGTTCGGCAGCCGATGGTTTTCGTCGACCTTGGTGTTCTCAAGCTCGACGTTGAGGCCCAGCGAACGCATTTCCTTGACAAGAACGTTGAAGCTCTCGGGGATGCCCGCTTCGAACGTGTCGTCGCCGCGCACGATCGCCTCGTAGACCTTGGTGCGGCCGGCCACGTCGTCCGACTTCACGGTCAGCATTTCCTGCAGCGTGTAGGCGGCGCCGTAAGCCTCGAGCGCCCAGACCTCCATTTCGCCGAAGCGCTGGCCACCGAACTGCGCCTTGCCGCCCAGCGGCTGCTGGGTCACGAGCGAGTACGGTCCGATCGAACGGGCGTGGATCTTGTCGTCGACCAGATGGTGAAGCTTGAGCATATAGATGTAGCCCATGGTCACCTTGCGGTCGAACGGCTCACCCGTACGGCCATCGTACAACTGCGACTGGCCAGAGGTGTGAAGACCCGCCTGCTCCAACATGATGTTGATGTCGGCTTCATGCGCGCCGTCGAACACCGGGGTCGCAATCGAGACGCCACGCTTCATCTGCTCGCTGAGGCGAACGATGCTTTCGTCGTCGTAATCGCGGACCGGCTCGTTGCGGTCGTTGGCCGGAATGAAGCTCTCAAGCGTCTCGCGCAGCGGCTTGATATCGCCACCAGACTTGTACGCCTCGATCAGCTCACCGATCTTCTTGCCCATGCCTGCGCATGCCCAGCCCAGATGCGTTTCCAGAATCTGGCCGACATTCATGCGCGAAGGCACGCCGAGCGGGTTGAGCACGATGTCCGCATGCGTGCCGTCTTCGAGGAACGGCATGTCCTCGACCGGAACGATACGCGACACGACACCCTTGTTGCCGTGACGGCCGGCCATCTTGTCGCCGGGCTGCATCTTGCGCTTCACCGCAACGAAGACCTTGACCATCTTCATGACGCCGGGCGGCATCTCGTCGCCGCGCTGCACCTTCTCGACCTTGTCCATGAAGCGCTGCTCGAGCTGCTTCTTGGAGTCGTCGTACTGGCCGCGCAGAGCTTCAAGCTCACCCTGCATCTTCTCGTCTTCGACGGCGAACTGCCACCACTGCGAACGCGGATAGTCGTCCAGCGTCTCCTTGGCGACGGTCGAGCCCTTCTTGAAGCCCTTCGGTCCGGCAATCGCGTCCTTGCCGATGAGCATGTCGCTCAGACGGCTGTAGACGTTGCGATCGAGGATCGCCTGCTCGTCGTCACGGTCCTTGGCGAGACGCTCGATTTCCTCGCGCTCGATTGCCATGGCGCGTTCGTCCTTCTCCACGCCGTGGCGGTTGAAGACGCGCACTTCGACGACGGTGCCGAAGGTTCCGGGCGGCATGCGCATGGAGGTGTCACGGACGTCGGACGCCTTTTCACCGAAGATGGCACGCAGAAGCTTCTCTTCCGGCGTCATCGGGCTTTCGCCCTTCGGTGTGATCTTGCCGACCAGGATGTCACCCGGTGCAACTTCCGCACCGATGTAGACGATACCGGCTTCGTCGAGGTTCTTCAGAGCCTCTTCCGAAACGTTCGGAATGTCGCGCGTGATCTCCTCTGGCCCGAGCTTGGTGTCGCGCGCCATGACCTCGAACTCCTCGATGTGGATCGAGGTGAAGACGTCGTCGGCCACGATGCGCTCGGAGAGCAGGATCGAGTCCTCGTAGTTGTAGCCGTTCCACGGCATGAACGCGACGAGCACGTTGCGGCCGAGAGCCAGATCGCCGAGCTCGGTCGACGGACCGTCAGCGATGATGTCGCCCTTGTTGACCCGGTCACCCATGCGCACCAGCGGGCGCTGGTTGATGCAGGTGTTCTGGTTCGAACGCTGGAACTTCATCAGACGGTAGATGTCGACGCCGGATTTACCCGGATCGAGGTCTTCGGTCGCACGGATAACGATACGGGTCGCGTCGACCTGGTCGACGATACCGCCGCGGCGAGCGCCGATGGCAGCGCCAGAGTCACGGGCAACGATCGGCTCCATGCCGGTACCGACGAACGGAGCCTCGGCGCGCACCAGCGGCACGGCCTGACGCTGCATGTTCGAGCCCATCAGAGCGCGGTTGGCGTCGTCGTTTTCCAGGAACGGGATCAGCGCAGCTGCGACCGACACCATCTGCTTCGGCGAAACGTCCATAAGGTCGACGTTTTCGCGCGGCGCCATCATCACTTCGCCAGCGTTGCGGCAAATGACGAACTCGTCGACGAAGTGGCCGTCCTTGTCGAGCGCGGCGTTGGCCTGGGCAACGAAGTGCTTGGCCTCTTCCATCGCCGAGAGATAGACAACCTCATTGGTCAGCGTGCCGTCGACGATCTTGCGGTACGGGCTCTCGATGAAGCCGTACTTGTTGACGCGTGCGAAGGTAGCCAGCGAGTTGATCAGACCGATATTCGGGCCTTCCGGCGTCTCAATCGGGCAGATACGGCCGTAATGCGTCGGGTGCACGTCGCGGACTTCGAAGCCAGCGCGCTCGCGGGTCAGACCACCAGGTCCAAGCGCCGAAAGACGACGCTTGTGGGTGATCTCCGACAGCGGGTTGGTCTGATCCATGAACTGTGACAGCTGCGAAGAACCGAAGAACTCGCGCACGGCGGCGGCCGCCGGCTTCGCGTTGATCAGGTCCTGCGGCATGACCGTGTCGATCTCGATCGAGGACATGCGTTCCTTGATCGCGCGCTCCATGCGAAGCAGACCGACGCGGTACTGATTTTCCATCAGCTCGCCGACCGAACGGACACGGCGGTTGCCGAGGTTGTCGATGTCGTCGATTTCGCCCTTGCCGTCGCGCAGTTCGACAAGCGTCTTGACCACGGCAAGGATGTCATCCTTGCGCAGGACACGGACGGTGTCTTCAGCGTCAAGCTCGAGGCGCATGTTCATCTTGACGCGGCCGACTGCCGACAGGTCGTAGCGCTCGCTGTCGAAGAACAGCGAGTTGAACATGGCTTCAGCGGTTTCGAGCGTGGGCGGCTCACCCGGGCGCATGACGCGGTAGATGTCGAACAGAGCATCCTGGCGGCTCTCGTTCTTGTCGACGGTCAGCGTGTTGCGGATATAGCCACCGACGTTGATGTGGTCGATGTCGAGGATGTTGATCTCTTCCTCGCCAGCCGCCAGCAGCGTCTTCAGCGTCTTTTCGTCGATCTCGTCGCCGGCTTCGAGGAAGATTTCGCCGGTGGCGTAGTTGACGATGTCCTCGGCGAGATAGCTGCCGAAGAGGTCATCTTCGGTCGCCTTGATCGCCTTGAGGCCCTTCTCGGCGAGCTGCTTGGCCTGACGCGCGGTGATCTTCTTGCCGGCTTCGACAACGATCTCGCCGGTGTCGGCGTCAACCAGGTCGCCAACGGCCTTGAGGCCGCGGAAACGCTCGACCGAGAACGGAATGCGCCAGTGGTCGCCCGACTTCTTGTAGGTGATCTTGTTGTAGAAGGTCGACAGGATCTCTTCGCCGTCCATGCCGAGCGCCATCAGCAGCGACGTCACCGGAATCTTGCGGCGACGGTCGATGCGGGCATGGACGATGTCCTTGCTGTCGAACTCGATGTCGAGCCACGAGCCACGGTAAGGGATGACACGCGCGGCAAACAAAAGCTTGCCCGACGAGTGCGACTTGCCCTTGTCGTGATCGAAAAACACGCCCGGCGAACGGTGCATCTGCGAGACGATGACGCGCTCGGTGCCGTTGACGATGAAGGTGCCGTTGGACGTCATGAGCGGCATGTCGCCCATATAGACGTCCTGCTCCTTGATGTCCTTGATCGACTTCGCGCCGGTGTCCTCGTCAATATCGAACACGATAAGGCGCAGCGTCACCTTGAGCGGCGCAGCGAATGTCAGATCGCGCTGACGGCACTCGTCGACGTCGAACTTGGGCGCTTCGAACTCGTACTTGACGAATTCAAGCATCGACGCGCCGGAAAAATCAGAAATAGGGAAGACCGACTTGAAAACGGCCTGCAGTCCCTCGTCCGGACGGCCACCCTTGGGCTCGTCCACCATGAGGAACTGATCGTATGATGCCTTCTGAACCTCGATAAGGTTCGGCATCTCCGCAACTTCCGGGATCTTTCCGAAGAATTTGCGTACGCGTCTGCGGCCATTGAAAGTCTGGACCTGGGCCATCGTCGCTCCTTGCTGCCTCTTGGGGTGAGCGTCGCTAATGCTCACCTTGCATGCGCGCCGCCTCAGCGGCGGCCTATCCAAAACGGGCGAAAACCCGTTTCCTGAAAGCCGCATTGCGGCCCTCAGGAAATAGGTTCCCCTCAATCCCCCGGGTCACGGGAGCCGGTGGGCGGCAACTGTGCCGCCCACCGAAACCGTGAGCTTACTTGAGCTCGATCTTGGCGCCAGCTGCTTCCAGCTGAGCCTTGAGCTTCTCGGCGTCGGCCTTCGAAACGCCTTCCTTGACGGGCTTCGGAGCGCCTTCGACGAGGTCCTTGGCTTCCTTGAGGCCCAGGCCGGTGATGGCGCGGACTTCCTTGATGACTTCGATCTTCTTGTCGCCGGCAGCTGCCAGGATGACATCGAACTCGGTCTTCTCTTCGACCGGTGCAGCAGCAGCGCCGCCGCCAGCAGCAGCAACAGCCACGGGAGCTGCAGCCGAAACGCCCCACTTCTCTTCGAGGAGCTTCGACAGCTCAGCCGCCTCGAGGACGGTCAGGGCCGACAGGTCGTCAACGATCTTTGCGAGATCAGCCATTTTTCTATTCCTTCAATCAGTTCGAACGTGAGTTGATGATAGCGAGGAACGGCCTCATGCCGCCTCGTCCTTCCGGGCATAAGCGCCAATGACGCGCGCGACCGAAGCCGCCGGCGCATTGACGATCTGGGCGATCCGGGTAGCCGGGGTGGCGATCATGCCAACCAGCTTTGCACGCAGCTCGTCGAGCGACGGGAGCGAGGCGAGAGCCTTCACACCATCGGCGTTGAGCAAGGTCGTGCCCATCGAACCACCAAGGATGACAAGCTTGTCATTGGTCTTGGCGAATTCGGACGCGACCTTCGGCGCTGCAATCGGATCTTCCGAATAAGCGACCAGCGTCTGTCCCTTGAACAGATCGATGATGTTTTCGGATTCCGTGCCCTGAAGAGCGATTTTGGCGAGACGGTTCTTCGCGACTTTGACGGTGCCGCCGGCCTGACGCATCTTCACGCGAAGATCGTTCATTTGCGCGACGGTGATACCGGCATAGTGGGCCACGACCACTGAACCTGCGTTCGAGAACGCGTCATTCAGGCCCGTGACGAGTTCGCGTTTTTCCGCTCTGTCCACTGCCTATCTCCAGTTGACCGCCTCCCATTTGCGGGGTGAGCGGTCGGGTTGCCTTTTGCCGGGCGGCCAATCCAGAAATTCCAGATCACCCGAACGGCGCTCGAGGATCCTGCCCCCTTTCGCCACACCTGACGGGCTTGCGGCCCGGCGCGATGCGCAGACAAAAGGCAAACACGGTTCGAACCTTTCATTGGAGCAGAGGCTCCGTTGTCTGGTCTTCACCCGTCTCATGCAGGCCCATTCGAATTAAGGACCAAGGGTCGCCTGGACCGCCTGCAATCTCGGACAGGATTTTCGAAAGCTGTTGCCAGCTTCCGAAAATCCGGGCCCGGAGGCCCGGAATACTATTCAGGATCCAGCCGTTGCCGGCTGACCCCGCTTCAAATCATCAGGACGCTGCGAGCGTGCCGAGGTCGACCTTGAGGCCTGGTCCCATCGTCGAGGTGACGGAGACCTTCTTGACGTAGACGCCCTTGGCGCCTGCCGGCTTGGCCTTGTTGACCGCGTCAGCGAAAGCGCGGACGTTTTCTTCCAGCGCCTTGACGTCGAACGAGACCTTGCCGACGCCAGCGTGGATGATGCCGGCCTTCTCGACGCGGAACTCGACGGCGCCGCCCTTCGAAGCCTTGACGGCTGCTGCGACGTCGGTGGTGACGGTGCCGACCTTCGGGTTGGGCATCATGCCGCGCGGGCCGAGCACCTTACCGAGACGGCCGACCAGCGGCATCATGTCGGGGGTGGCAATGCAGCGGTCGAAGTCGATCTGGCCCTTCTGGACGATATCGACGAGATCTTCCGCACCAACGACGTCGGCGCCGGCGGCGCGGGCTTCGTCAGCCTTGGCATCACGTGCGAACACGGCGACGCGGACGGTACGGCCCGTGCCGTTCGGCAGGTTGACCACGCCGCGGACCATCTGGTCAGCGTGGCGCGGGTCGACGCCGAGGTTCATGGCGACTTCGATGGTCTCGTCGAACTTGACCGACGAGCGAGCCTTCAAAAGCTCGATGGCTTCACCAAGGCCATAAGCCTTGTTCACATCGATGCCTTCGCGGGACTTGGAAACGCGCTTTGCAATCTTAGCCATGATCTCAGCCCACCACTTCCAGGCCCATGGAACGAGCCGAGCCTTCAACCATCTTGATGGCGGCTTCGATGTCGTTCGCGTTCAGATCCTTCATCTTGGTCTCAGCGATCTCACGCACCTTGGCGCTGCTGATCTCACCAGCCTTGACCTTGCCCGGCTCCTTCGAGCCCGACTTCAGGTTGGCAGCCTTCTTCAGGAAGTAGGACACCGGCGGCGTCTTCATGACGAAGGTGAACGACTTGTCCTGGTAATAGGTGATCACGACCGGGATCGGCGATCCCTTCTCGAGCTCCTGCGTCTGCGCGTTGAACGCCTTGCAGAACTCCATGATGTTGATGCCACGCTGACCAAGCGCCGGACCGATCGGGGGCGACGGCGTCGCCGAACCCGCGGAAACCTGGAGCTTGAGCTGGCCCGCTATTTTCTTAGCCATCTCTTTCCTGCTTTCGTCTTATGCCGGATGACCCGGCGGTTGCAGTTCGGTGGTGCGAAAAAGACAACCGGCTAAGCTGCCTCATCTCCCACCATGCTTGCGCCAGGCCTGCGCCCGACACTGCCTTCCACCGAAACCGGTGACAGGCGCTTCGATCAGCCCTTTTCGACCTGACCGAATTCGAGATCGACAGGCACGGCGCGCCCGAAGATCGAAACTTCCACCTTTAGGCGCGCGCGCTCCTCGTCCACTTCCTGGACGAAACCGTTGAACGACGCGAACGGACCGTCGGAAACGCGAACCGCTTCGCCGATCTCGAAGGTGACCGACGGCTTCGGGCGCTCGACGCCTTCCTGAACCTGGTTCAGGATGCGCTGGGCCTCGGATTCCGTGATCGGCACGGGCTTCGAATCGCCAAGGAAACCAGTGACCTTCGGCGTGTTCTTAACGAGCGAGAACACGGCATCGGTCAGATGGGCCTTCAAAAGCACATAGCCGGGGAAGAACTTGCGTTCGGCATCAACCTTGCGGCCGCGGCGAACCTCAACAACCTTCTCGGTCGGAACGACGATCTGCTCGATCTGCTCGCTCAGGCCCTTCTGCTTGGCCTTGTGCTCGATGTCCTCGGCGACCTTCTTTTCGAAGTTCGAATAGGCGTGGACGATGTACCAGCGCGCAGTCATCTCAGGAATTCTCCGTATTCGCGACCTTAACGGCCCATGCCCAAGATCTGCTCGACGGCGAATGCCATCAGCTGGTCAGCGGCAAAAAAGAAAATCATCGCAATAATTGCAAAGCCGAGAACCATGACCGTGGAAATCATCGTCTCGCGCCGCGATGGCCACGTCACCTTCGCCGTTTCCGACCTTACCTGCTGCAGAAAGGTGAAGGGGTTCGTGGTTTTCGCCATGTGCCGCTCTGCTCTCAACGTCCGTTGACCGGACTTCTGGATGATCCCGTGACCGGGAGATGCCATCACATGGCCGATATCCACGCCGAATCAGCGCAACATTTCGCCCATGCAATTCGGACGCGTAAAGCCGGATCCCCAGCTCCACGCGCCGCGTGTCTGTTTCGCTTACATAAAACCGATTCTCTCTCCACGCAAGTGGCAGGAACAAGCTTTACGTTTGTACGCCGCGTCGGAACCATCCAGTCGTTCCGTTCCGGCTGTTGCAGTCCTTATGCCTGAATTAGCGAAGTCTGGCAAGACTGGCACGGGCAGCAGGGCTCGAACCTACGACCTGCGGTTTTGGAGACCGCCGCTCTACCAACTGAGCTATGCCCGTGCATCTCGCCGCGCATCATCTGCGCAGCACGGGCTTCCTAAGGATTTCCACCGCATCTGTAAAGAGCGCAATGCGTGATGTCGCAAACATTCACAGGCGGAATTTTGTCAGCCGCTGGGTAGACACTCTCTCCTCCCCGACGACCGGCCATTGGCGACTGCTGCGAACGAAACGATCGGCACCGTAGAAGGCGTCAAGCGCGGCTTTCGTGGAGTTTGCGCTGCCTCGACTGCTTGATGCCCAGGAATCCCTCCCAAGCACAGATGGTGATCTCGAGGGCAAAAGTCCAATGCAGGACAAAGCTCAGTACCCAGTGCGAGTATCTGGCCGGAATGGTGACGAGCTCGACCGCAACATCGCTGAACGGCATCAGCCAGTGCATCGGAGCCGCGATCGAATCGAGCACCATGTGGAACATGACCGCGATGAAGAAGACTACGGCCGCGGATACGAACCGTGGCCACAGCCACCTGACCAGCGGCAACACGACACTTCCGAGCGCGAGCCAGAAGAGCGGCCAGTGCGTGAAATAGCCATGGTGATGCGTCTGCTGGCCGTCGACCAGATAGAAATAGAACATGTCGAGATCGGGCGCGACGCTGCCAAGAAGCGCGGCCGGCATGATCGCGCGGGCATTGCCGGTCCAATGCCGAGCCAGCGTCCCCAAGATGAAACCGGCCGGCAGATGCGCGATCAGCATGAAATTCGTTCCCCGCTCCGCCGACAGGTCTCGCGAGATTGCGGCGGTCTTGGGGCCGGGCATGGCCCGGGAGACCCGAGATTCAGGTCACGATTTGGCTGGCGGCACGTAAGGACCGCCTGGAACGCCCCAGCCCCAACGCGGCATCGGCTCGTGCAGTGCGGGAGCGGCACCGTCCTGCGAATTCAGCTTGGCCAGCCGCGTGCCCCATTCGATATAGGCGACGAGTGCCGAACGAAACTCGGGATCGTCGGGCAGTTCCGCCTCGTCGGCGGCGTCGAGTAGCAACGCAATCCACTGCCGCCGCTGTTCCTCGGTCAGGTGCCGGTTGAGATGATGGCTGATCATCGCGGCATGGCCGCCATGGGCCTCGCTGTAATCCTTCGGCCCACCGAAAACCTCACCGATGAAGGCAGCGACATGCGCAGGATGGTCGCCGGACATGTGCCGGAACACCGGTTCAAGCACCGGATCGGCAAGCACCTTGTCGTAGAACAGGCTAGTCAGCCGATTGAGCGCGGACGCCCCGCCAGCCCAGTCGAACAGTGTCGGCACGTCTTTTTGCATCGTCTTCCTCCATATGTGTGGAAGGGCATATGGGGAGCGGGACGGCGGGAAGGAAGTCCACGAAGAAAAGCACCTCCGTCTCCGCGAGAGACAGCCCAGGAGCGTTCCAGCCACTTCCAGCCATGGCAGCTTCGACAATCTGGCAGGCGCAGCTGCGCCACTTACCGACTAGTGCAGTGTCCGGCAGTTCACCGGCCGAGGTGAGGTTCGGCAAAGGCCGCTGTCTATCAGAAGTTGGACAGAACCCGACCTTGTCGTCAGGTAGCCCTCCCGGAGAAGCGCCAGCGCAACTTCATCCACCTTGCCAAAACGGGGTGCCGCGTCGCCTACCTTAGGTCCACCCCCCATCTGCACGAGGTAATGATTGCGTATTGGAGCGTCCAGTGCCGGACTGGGACCCCAGCCTACAGCAACTCCCTCGCCGATCAGCCGGGTCTTTCCTGCCGAGAGCACCAAAAGGCAACTTTCGCCACATTCCGCCCCACCCGATCCCGCTATGCCCAGATATGGCCGTCCGTCACCTTGCCAGCCGGTGCAGCCCCTGCCGTTCGGCTGACAGCCGGCGAAGAACGTGTGCCCAACTGCCACATCAAGGCCGTTTGCACGGACAACGCGCCCCATCAGCATCGCGGCAATCGGATCTCCTCCGGTTGAGGAAATTACCAATGGCAGCTTTATGTCACCTAGTTCCTTGAGCAGAGTTTCCAGCCGCTGCGGTGCACCTTCGTCGATCTCCCCTTCGGCGGAGATCCATTCCGGGCAGTCAGGTTCACAGGCCCCGACCGAACGAACGACTGCCAGCCACATGCCGCGATCTTTGAGCAAGCGAGGCTTGGGGTAGGAATTGAACGCAAGCTTTTGTCCTGGTGCCAGAATGCAGTTCGCTGCCGGGGTCGCGATCCTGCAGTTCTCGATGCTCACCAGCGCGTCAGTCGCATCCAAGCTGGTTATCAGGTTCATGTCGAGCATCTCGACGGGAGTGAGCTGGCGCATCTCGGCGGCAGGCGTGCTCTGTCCGATCTCGTACATGACCCGTTTGACCCCCATCTCCTTGAGATAGGCCAGCATCCTGGTGTTGAACGCCTTACCCATCTTGGTTGTGGTGTAGCTACCAACGGTCTTGCGGCGGACAACCTTGCGGCTGACGGTCTTCCTCTTGCCTTTCACGACCTTGTAGGTCTCGCGATAAGTAATCTTCTGCTGCGTAACATGGGACGTCACCTGATGTACGCCCATATAGGCCCACTGGCCGACATGTCGGCGCACGCCGCCAGCGAACATCATCGAACAGGCGGAGGCACAGTAGGCGCCTGCCGAGTACAGGGCGCCCTGATAGATGCCTTTCCGAGTTGAATCGAGCTTGCAGCCCTTCTGCTCGGGGGTGCATTCGACGAAACGCGTCAGCCCAACGCCGATGTCCAGCTTGCTGGCGCGCAGCATTCGGCCCAACTCCAAAGCTGCCTCGACCCGGCCGCCCGGCGAGGTCACGATCACCGGCAGCCGCTTGTCGCCGAGCTTCTTGAGAAAGGTCTTGAAGGCTGCAGGTGTCGCTGGGGTGATTGCGCCTTCGGCCGAAATCCATTCCGGGCAAAAGGGTTCACAGCCTGGCGAAGAACTGCGCACGACAACAAGCCGCATCGGCGGTCCATCGTCATCCGCCGGCTTACTCTTGGCTGCCTCGGCCGACGAGAGCGACAACAGGGCAATTGCGGCTATGACAAGTGGCAGGAAAACTCCCCGCCACACCGCGCGCTTTCCCTCCCCCATGGCAGATCCCCAACCGCCCCGTCTACCGAGATAGTAATGCGGGAACGGTGACGTGCAATGCGTCGCCACAAACAAAAAGGGCGACCCGAAGGCCGCCCTTTATGCATTCGACGAAAGGACGTCGATTATTCTTTGATCGAAGCGACGATGCCGGCGCCGACGGTGCGGCCACCTTCACGGATAGCGAAGCGGAGCTTCTCTTCCATGGCGATCGGAACGATCAGCTCGACGTCGACGGTGATGTTGTCGCCGGGCATGACCATCTCGGTGCCTTCCGGCAGCGACACGATGCCGGTCACGTCGGTCGTGCGGAAGTAGAACTGCGGACGGTAGTTGGTGAAGAACGGCGTGTGACGGCCACCCTCTTCCTTGGTCAGGATGTAGGCTTCAGCAACGAACTTCTTGTGCGGCTTCACCGAACCCGGCTTGCACAGCACCTGGCCGCGCTCGACGTCTTCACGACCAACGCCACGGATCAGCGCGCCGATGTTGTCGCCAGCCTGGCCCTGGTCGAGCAGCTTGCGGAACATTTCAACGCCGGTGACGGTGGTCTTACCGGTCGGACGGATGCCGACGATCTCGACTTCTTCGCCAACCTTGACGATGCCGCGCTCGACACGACCGGTGACCACGGTGCCGCGGCCCGAGATCGAGAACACGTCTTCGATCGGCATCAGGAACGGACGGTCGATCGGACGCTCCGGCGTCGGGATGTAGGCGTCGACGGCTTCCATCAGCGCGCGGATCGCGTCTTCACCGATCTTCTTGTCCGAATCGTTGAGCGCAGCAACAGCCGAACCCTTGATCATCGGAATGTCGTCGCCCGGATATTCGTACTTCGACAGCAGCTCGCGAACCTCGAGCTCGACCAGTTCGAGCAGCTCGGCATCGTCGACCAGGTCGACCTTGTTCAGGAACACCACCAGGGCGGGAACACCGACCTGACGGGCGAGCAGGATGTGCTCGCGGGTCTGCGGCATCGGGCCGTCGGCAGCCGACACGACCAGGATCGCGCCGTCCATCTGGGCAGCACCGGTGATCATGTTCTTGACGTAGTCGGCGTGGCCGGGGCAGTCGACGTGGGCGTAGTGGCGGTTCGGCGTCTCGTACTCGACGTGCGCCGTCGAGATCGTGATGCCGCGGGCCTTCTCTTCCGGCGCTGCGTCGATCTGATCGTAGGCCTTGAACTCGCCGAAATACTTCGTGATCGCCGCCGTCAGCGACGTCTTGCCGTGGTCAACGTGACCAATCGTGCCGATGTTCACGTGAGGCTTATTACGCTCGAATTTACCTTTTGCCATTGTCTCTTTCCTTGAGCATCGGGACCTTGGTTCCGGTCGGATGCGGGGCGATTACCGATAAAGGCCGAAAAAGACAAGCGCCTTTTGGCCAAACGACCACGTCGAGGCCAAAAGCTGGGCTGCTCTTTCAGTGCTGGACACACATATGGGGACAAGCGAATGCAAATAAAAGGCTTCTTGCCTCGGCGAAAAGACTGGAGCGGGTAGCGGGAATCGAACCCGCGTATTCAGCTTGGAAGGCTGCTGCTCTACCATTGAGCTATACCCGCGCCCCTGAGCGCCACGCGCCTGTTCAGGAGCGAAGCACGCCCTGGTATTCCTTGCCGCGTGCTCGCTTCGAAAGATCAAATCACCTTTCGAAGGCAACGTATGGCTTCCGGGCCGGCAGTGGTGGAGGAGGTTGGATTCGAACCAACGTAGACTGAGTCAACGGATTTACAGTCCGTCCCCTTTAACCACTCGGGCACTCCTCCAACTGCTTTGCCGGAGCCATGCTACGAGGCATTTCCGATCTCGGTTGGTGGCGAAGCGCCCTGCCCCGAAATCTGGGTGGGCTTATGGCGACAAGGTTTTGGCCTGTCAACCGGACATGGTGCGTTTTCACGCGGATTATTCAAAGCGCCGACTAACGGGCCGTATCCAAAGCCAGGCGTGGCGGCTATAGCAGGCGCATGAGCGATACGAAAAAGCCCGGAACACCCAAGGACAGCCACTACGCCAAGCTGCGTCGCACATTTCGCGACCAGAAAGCAGGCGGCGCGCCCGCCTTCAGGCCGAAGCGCCCGCTGCCTCCGGGCGAGAACGCGCCGGACGGCCTGGTGCGACTTTATGGCCTGCATACGGTGCGCGCGGCACTCGACAATCCGCGCCGCAAGATCAGGCGCATGCTGGTGACACGCAACGCCGCCGAACGGCTGGAAATTGCCGACATAGTCGCCCTGCCCTTTGCCGCAGAACTGGTCGAGCCGAAGGATATCGACAAGGTCACCGGCACCGACGCCGTCCACCAGGGCGTATTGATCGAAGCCGAGCCGCTGAAGGCCAAGGCGCTGTCGGCACTGGGCGATTCGCCGCTGATTCTGGTGCTCGACCAGGTGACCGACCCGCACAATGTCGGGGCAATCATTCGTTCGGCCGTGGCCTTCGGCGCTGGCGCGCTCATCACCACGCAGCGCCACAGTCCGCACGAAAGCGGCGTGCTGGCAAAATCGGCCTCTGGCGCGCTCGAGCACATCGACATGATCGAAGTGCGCAATCTCGCCGACGCGCTCGGCGTGCTGCACGAGGCCGGCTTCCAGACGATCGGACTTGATTCGGAAGGCCCCGCGGAACTTGAAAAGACATTTGCCGGTGACAAGGTCGCGCTGGTGCTCGGCGCCGAGGGCAAGGGCCTGCGCCAGAAGACCCGCGAAACCGTAACCGCACTGGCCCGCCTCGACATGCCGGGCGCGATCCATTCGCTCAACGTGTCGAATGCGGCGGCTGTATCGCTTTACGCGGCAAGGAAGTTCCTGCGCTGACCTCGCCTGAAACGAGGTAACGGCTCAGCTACGCCGTACGTTTTGCAGCCCCTTGACCTTCCACTTGGCGGAAGCCGTAGTTTCCATGGCGCAACGGAGTTTCGCCATGGCCTGCCGCCCCCACTTTCTTGCCTTCCTGTCAGTCATTCTTGCGCTCGGCACCGCCCTGCCCGCGACAGCACAGGGTGTGAGCGTGACAGATCTCGCCGGCAAAACGCATATCCACGGCCTCGCCTTCGACCGCGCCGATTCGTCGAGCGTTCTGGTTGCCACCCATCACGGGCTGATGAAGGCGGCGCCCGACGGCACGGTGACGCCGGTGTCGGACAGCCAGGACGACTTCATGGGCTTTACGCCACACCCGGCCGACGCGACGATCCTGTTTGCCAGCGGGCATCCAAAGGGCGGCGGCAATCTCGGCTTCATCAGGTCAGACGATTCGGGAAAAAGTTGGCAGCAGATCGCGCCCGGTGTCGACGGCCCCGTCGATTTCCATCAGTTGGCCGTCAGCCCATCTAATCCGGATGTGCTGTACGGTTCATATGGGGCGATCCAGGCCAGCCATGACGGCGGAAAGAGCTGGACGATCGCAGGCGACGCGCCGGCAAAGCTGATCGATCTCGCGGTCTCGCCAACAAACCCTGATATCGTCTACGCCGCAACCGAAGACGGGCTGATGGTGAGCCGTGACGGCGCGAGAAACTGGCAACAGCTCGCCCTCGGCGGCGCGCCGGTAACCACGGTGGAGCTGGCCGCCGACGGCACGATCTACGCGTTCGCGCCGGGGCGTGGCCTGCTACGTGCCACCGAGGCAGCGCCGGATTTCATGACGGTGGCAGAAGGCCCCGATCCTGCCGGCTACATCCTTCACTTGGCGCTGGATGCACCGGCATCCAACCGTATGGTCGCCGTCACCGGCACCAGCGCCATCGTCGTTTCAAGCGACGCCGGCGCGACATGGTCGGTTCTCGGGAGTAAGTGAAGCGCCCTTGGGAAACGCGGAACGGGCACCAGCGTCGCCGCTGGAGCCCGGTCCTCGACAGTGCTGGGACGATCACGGCGTGGGAACGTTGCGCCGTGGCTCCCCCCTATGCCGCTTTGCCTTTGGTGTCGGCCGCTTCCGAGCCGACCTCGAAATTGGCCATGCGCTCGAGCGCGCGCACCAGCGCCGAATGGTCATCCTTTGCCCCGCCATTGGCAGCGCAGGAGTTGAACAGCTCCTGCGTCATCGAAGTGTTGGGCAGCGAGACGCCAAGCGCCTTGGCGCCCTGAAGCGCCAGGTTGAGGTCCTTCTGGTGCAGTTCGATGCGGAAGCCCGGCGCAAAGGTGCGCTTGACCATGCGGTCACCGTGAACCTCGAGGATGCGCGAGGCGGCCAGGCCGCCCATCAGCGCCTGTCGGACTTTTGCCGGGTCGGCACCCGCCTTGGAGGCGAACACCAGTGCCTCGGCCACCGCTTCGATGGTCAGCGCCACGACGATCTGGTTCGCAACCTTGGTGGTCTGGCCGACACCGTTGGGTCCGACGAGCGTGATGTTCTTGCCCATCTTCTCGAACACCGGGCGGGCGCGCTCGAACGGCTTGTCCTCGCCGCCGACCATGATCGTCAGCGATGCCGCCTTGGCGCCGACCTCGCCGCCCGACACTGGCGCGTCGAGATAGTCGCAGCCGAGCGCGTTGATCTTTTTGGCGAATTCCTTGGTCTCGATCGGCGAGATCGAGCTCATGTCGACCACCAGCTTGCCTTTGGCAAGGCCTGAAGCGACGCCGTTCTCACCGAACAGAACATCAGCCACCTGCGGCGTATCCGGCACCATCAGGATGACGATGTCGGCAGCCTTGGCCAAGGCCTGGTGCCCGGTCACCGCTTTCAGCCCCTTGCCGACCAGTTCGGCCGGCAGCGCGCCACGATGATCGCTGGCGACGACCTCATAGCCGGCGTCGAGCAGGTGACCCGCCATCGGCGCGCCCATGATGCCCAGGCCGACAAATCCGATTTTTTCCATTTCCGTATTCCTTTATTCCAATGGCCGCGCTCAGGCCGCGGCGCTGCCCTTGTCGGCAAATCCGGCAAACCAGCCCAGGCCTTCGACCGTTCCGGCCTTGGGTTTGTATTCGGCGCCGACCCAGCCGGTGTAACCGATGCGGTCGAGGTGCTCGTAGAGGAACGGGTAGTTGATCTCGCCCGTGCCCGGCTCGTGACGTCCCGGATTGTCCGCCAGTTGCACATGCGCGATGCGCGGCAGATTGGCCTCGATGGTGCGGGCGAGATCACCCTCCATGATCTGCATGTGGTAGATGTCGTATTGCAGGAAGAGATTGTCCGAGCCGACCCTGTCGATGATGCCGAGCGCCTGCTTCGTGGTGTTCAGGAAGAAGCCCGGGATGTCCCTGGTGTTGATCGGTTCGATCAGCAGGCGAATACCCGCCGTCTTCAGCTTCTCCGCCGCAAAGGCGAGGTTTTCGACAAAGACGTTTTCCAGCACGTCACGGGCATTGCCCGCCGGCGCGATACCGGCCAGACAGTTCACCTGCTCGCAACCGAGCGCATGCGCATAGCTGATCGCCTTGGCGACGCCCTGGCGGAACTCGTGGATGCGGTCAGGCAGCACGGCGATACCGCGCTCGCCAGCCGCCCAGTCACCGGGCGGCAGGTTAAACAGCGCTTGGGTCAGGCCGTTTTTCTTGAGGCGCGCGGCAACCACGTCGGGCGCATGATCATAAGGCGCGATATATTCGACGGCCTTGAAGCCGGCGCGGGCCGCGGCGTCGAAGCGGTCGAGAAAGTCATGCTCGCCAAAGAGCATCGACAGGTTGGCTGAAAACTTAGGCATTGGTGTTTCCTCAAAATCAGTCGAGCAGGACGATGGCGGTCGGTGCGTCTTCGTTGCTCTCGGCAAGCTCTTCGAACTCGACGACGTTGTCGATCTCGATGCCCATCGAGATGTTGGTGACGCGTTCGAGGATGAACTCGAGGACGACCGGCACCTGGTGCTCCTTCATGAGCTGCTTGGCCTGCTTGAAGGCAGCGGCGAACTCCTCCGGCTTGCGGACGCGGACCGCCTTGCAGCCCATGGCCTCGGCAACCGCGACGTGGTCGACACCATAACCCGCCTCCGGATCGTCGGCGCGGTTGATGTTTTCGAAGGCCAGGCTGACCTCGAAATCCATCTGGAAGCCGCGCTGCGCCTGGCGGATCAGGCCGAGATAGGCGTTGTTCACGACGACATGGATATAGGGCAGCTTGTGCTGGGCGCCGACGGCCAGTTCCTCGATCATGAACTGGAAGTCGTAGTCACCCGACAAGGCAACGATATCGCGGTCCGGATCGGCGGCACGGACGCCGAGTGCTGCCGGCAAGGTCCAGCCGAGCGGGCCGGCCTGGCCGCAATTGATCCAGTTGCGCGGCTTGTAGACGTGCAGGAATTGCGCACCGGCGATCTGCGACAGGCCAATGGTGGTGACATAGGTTGTGTCGCGACCGAACGCCCGGTTCATTTCCTCATAGACGCGCTGCGGCTTGAGCGGCACCTGATCGAAATGGCTCTTGCGCTTCATCGTCTTCCGGCGCGCCTGGCATTCCTCAGCCCAGCCGGACCAGTCGCGCAGCTTACCCGCCGTCTTCCACTCGGTGGCGACATCAAGCAGCATCTTCAGGGCCGCGCCGGCATCCGACGTCACGCCGAGATCTGGCGCAAAGACGCGGCCGATCTGGGTCGGTTCGATGTCGATGTGGACGAACTTGCGGCCGGCCGTGTACTTTTCGACCGAGCCGGTGTGGCGGTTGGCCCAGCGGTTGCCGACGCCAAGAACGAAATCCGAGGCGAGCATGGTCGCATTGCCATAGCGGTGCGAGGTCTGCAGGCCGCACATGCCGGCCATCAGGCGATGATCGTCGGGGATCGAGCCCCAGCCCATCAGGGTGGGAACGACCGGAACCCCGGTGATTTCGGCGAATTCGATGAGCAGGTCCGAGGCATCGGCATTGATGACACCGCCGCCGGCAACGATCAGCGGCTTCTCCGCCTGGTTGAGCATCGACAGCGCCTTCTCGGCCTGGGCCCGCGTCATCGCCGGCTTGTGGATGGCGAGAGGCTCATAGGCGTCGATGTCGAACTCGATCTCGGCGAGCTGGACGTCGACCGGCAGGTCGACCAGAACCGGGCCCGGGCGACCCGAACGCATGAGATAGAAGGCCTTCTGCAGCGCCATCGGAACCAGGTACGGCTCCATGACGGTGACTGCCCACTTGGTCACCGGGGCGGCGATCGCGGCGATGTCGACGGCCTGGAAGTCTTCCTTGTTCAGCCGCGCACGCGGCGCCTGGCCGGTGATGCAGAGTATCGGGATCGAGTCGGCGGATGCCGAATACAGGCCGGTGATCATGTCGGTGCCGGCCGGACCCGACGTACCGATGCACAGGCCGATGTTGCCGGCCTTGGCGCGGGTATAGCCTTCGGCCATGTGCGAGGCGCCCTCGACGTGGCGGGCCAGGACGTGCCGGACGGTACCGCGCGCCTTCAGCGCTGAATAGAACGGGTTGATGGCCGCACCCGGCACACCGAAGGCACACGAGATGCCTTCCTTCTCAAGAACGAGGACCGCTGCATCGACAGCGCGCATCCTGGCCATGGTCTTACCTCCAACTGAAAACTGATGTTGGCTGATCGTGTCATCGACGACCGCATTTTGCAATTTTTTCAAAATATTTTTTCATTAATTGAGATCGACGCTTACCACATGATTTTGCTTCGATTTTCATTTTTCGTTGCATCACTCGCCAATCTGGATGAAAAAGTTTTTTAAAAGGAACTGGAGTGACGCAATGGCAACGATGGAAAAACGACAGCGCGGACGGCCCCGCGCATTCCAACCGGCATCGGACGCAGGATCAGTGCAGTCGCTCGACCGGGCGTTGCGCATCCTCGCCATCGTCGCACACGGTGACGGCCTGTCGCTGAGCGAGATTTCGGCTGCGTCCGACCTTGCCGCCGCGACCGCCTATCGCATGCTGACCACCTTGCAGAACCATGGCATGGTCGAATTCGACAGCGACGGCCAGTTGTGGTCGATCGGGGTCGAGACCTATCGTATGGGGGCAGCCTTCCTGCGCCGGCGCAAGCTCGTAGACCGCGCACGCGCGGTGATGCAGGAGCTCATGGAAAAAACCGGGGAAACCGCCAATCTCGGCGTCGCCGAAGACGATTGCGTGGTCTTCGTCAGCCAGGTCGAGACACATCAGGCGATCCGCGCCTTCTTCCGGCCGGGCACGCGCAGCCCCTTCCATGCCTCGGGCATCGGCAAGGCAGTGCTTGCCCATCTCGACCGCGAGCGGGTCAATGCCATCGTGCGCAAGGCCGGGCTCGACGCCTATACGGAAAGGACACTGTCTGAACCGGCGCTGCTTGCCCGCGATCTCGAGAAGATCCGCAGCCGCGGCTGGTCTGTCGACGACGAAGAACGTTATCCCGGCATGCGCTGCATCGCTGCCGCGGTGTTCAACGAATTCGGCGAACCCATTGGCGGCGTTTCGGTTTCCGGGCCGACGGTGCGCGTGACCTCGGAACGTCTCGGCGAAATCGGCCCGATCGTCCGCGACGCAGCAGCAGAACTGACCAGGATGATCGGCGGCTCGCCCGAAGGCACGGTGCCGGGTCTCTGAAAGCGCCTGGTGGGAGAAGGGTTGCCCCTCTCCCACAATGCAATCTGGTTCCGACTACAGGCGGCAGTAGCGCAGGCGGCCGTCATAGCCGACATAGGTGTCGGTGCGCGGATCGTAGCTGCGGTAGCGCGCGAAGCAGCGTTGGACGTGGCTGTCGTAAGGGTCGACCGGGTAATAGGCGTCGTAATAGGGTCCAGGCGCCGGGCGGTGGCCGCCGGCAATGATCGCCCCGGCGATGAAACCGCCGGCGCCGGCAAGGGCTGCAGCCTCGGCGCGGGTCAGGCCACCGGCAGACGACTGCTGGACGGTGCCGATGAGGCCGGTTGCGACGACGGTGGCTGCGATAAGGCCCGAAATCATCTTGCTCTTGAAAGACATGGTGCTCTCCTTCGGTTGATCTGGGAGGCGTTTCTCCGCCTCATGCCAGTCAGTCGTGGCCAGCACCCAAAAGGTTCACGACCCCCGAGAATCTTTTTTGCGGATAGTTCAAAACGCCGATCCGCGTCAGCCATCGCCTTAACTTGACAGCGGCGTGACAACGGCTGAAGTCACCTCATTCGCAATGACCAGCGCTGGAACGATCATGAGCCTGCAATCCGTGAAAGCCTTCTTCGCCGAAAACGCCCCTGACATCGACGTCATCGAGACACAGACAAGCTCGGCAACCGTGGCGCTGGCGGCCGAGGCGCACGGCGTCGAGCCCGCCCAGATTGCCAAGACCATCTGCATGCGCGTCGGCGAGCGGGTGGTCCTTGTCGTCGCGCGCGGCGATGCACGCATCGACAACCGCAAATGCCGCGACGCCTTTGGCGCCAAGCCGCGCATGCTGGACGTCGAGCAGGTGGCGGAATTGACCGGACATCCCGTCGGAGGCGTCTGCCCGTTCGGCCTGGCAACACCGCTCAAGATCTATTGCGACGTATCGCTGCGTGCCTATGACGAAGTCGTGCCGGCGGCCGGCGCCACCAACGCCGCAGTGCGAATCGGCGTCGAGCGCATGGCAACGCTCGTCAGCGCCGAATGGTGCGACATCTGCCAGGACGCCGTCGCCAAGACGGATGCGGAAGCTGCTGAGTAAGAAGAACTGGTGCCCCCGGCAGGAATCGAACCCGCGACCTTCGGTTTACAAAACCGCTGCTCTACCAGCTGAGCTACAAGGGCAATTCGCCCCGGTTAGCATATTTTGCGGTCCAGTAAAGACAATTTCGGGCGAGCCGCGCGGCATCCCCAGATGCGCACAGGCCCCGCGCCCTAAAACTGAAGCCTCGCGCCCACTATATCCAGATCGCAGGCAGCATGAACGCCGGCGCTGGAGGTGATGGATGATCAGGTTCGTGATTATTGCCGTGGTGGTGATTGTCGCGTGGCTGCTTTTGCTCAAGCTTTTCCGCCAGATGAAAGAGGCGCGGGTCGACTGGACCGGAATCGCCACGATTATCGGCTTTATCGTGCTCGCCATCTACCTGCACTATGTCACCGGCATCGGCTGACCCTGGCCCCCGCAAGACGGCCTCAGACAACCGGCACCACCGGACTGGCAAACACCACACGATTGCGCCCCTGTTCCTTGGCCTCATAGAGGCAGCGGTCGGCAAGGCGCATGAGCTGCGATGTTGGTTGCTGCCCAGCGGATACGACCGCACCGATGCTGACCGTCAGGCGATGCGGGCGGCCTTCCACCGGATAGAATGCAAGCCGCTCGACCTCGACGCGGATCCGCTCGGCGACAGCGGCCGCCTCATCCGGACCTGTGGTTGGCAGGAAGGCGCAGAACTCCTCACCGCCGACACGCCCGACCAGGTCGTTTTCGCGGATCGCCGAACGTAGCGCCTTCGAGATCAGCTTGAGCGCCTCGTCGCCGACGAGGTGGCCAAAGGTGTCGTTGATGCTCTTGAAATTGTCGGCGTCGATCAGAAGCAGCGCGCCGGAATCGCATTTGCGCCTGGCTTGTTTCGATTTCTCGAAAAATGCCTCGCGCTTCAGCAGCCCGGTCATGTGGTCGTGCGTTGCTTTTGCCTTCAACTGCATGTGGGCTTGCGACAGTTCGGCAAGCGCACGGCTGAGTTTCTCGTTCTGCCAGAAGATCAGGAATGCCGCAGGAAACGCCGTCAGCACCGGCAGGATCGAATTCATAGCAAAGACGAACGCCGTGAAGGACTGGCCGGCTGAATGACGGATCGAAAACGAAACGACCTGGGTCACGAGGATGACTGCGATGGTGACCAGGCTGGCCTTGAACGTGATCTTCCACACGACGATCCCCTTCCATGTCCGGGTCCGAATGCAGAGCTGGATAGCGAGCGAAGCTTAACGCTTTGCGATCCGGCCATGGATGTATCTCGCTGACGGAATGCGTAAGTGGTGTGAGCCCCGTGGAAATGTACGCCTGCCTCCGGCACAGTCTTTGTCGAGGCGGATACTTGACCTTCCCGAGGCCGAAGGCGGAATGTAGGCCCGAACGACATCGAATCCCCGTCCATGGAGTAGCAAATGCTAAAGCAAGTCTTGGTCGCCTCTGCCCTGGCGGCGATCACCGTTTCCGTAGCTCAGGCACAGACATGCGAAAAGAACTTCAAGGTCAGCGGCATTCCGCTGGTTACGGCGGTTTCCTTCAAAAGCTCGCAGTCGTTTCCCAAGGTCAAACAGGCGCAGGCCCTGAAGCGCCTCGCCCAGGCAATCGCCGCCGAGGGCTTCTCCGGCATCACGGTCAACAAGGAACTCGGGGCGATCGACGCCTATCAAGACACTTCGGGCAGCGGCCGGCTGCAGACATTGCGTGTTGTGGCTCGAAGCCAGGGCGGCGGCACCCTGGTCAACGCCGTGTTCGACATCCAGCCGGGCCAGGTGACCACCAACGACGTTGTCCGCACCGGCATGTGCTCGATCATCCGCTCGGCCGGCGGTTGAGCTCCGGCTCGAGGCGAGCGCAGGTCGGCTGGCTCCCTTTGCTTTGGCAAATCAGCGTGCTACCCCGTTGCCGGCGGCCGGCATCGGCGTTCGGACCGCCGGCAGGGAGCACATGGACGCCAAGTCGCTGACATTTTCGTTCGCATCGTCAGGCACGGCGGAGGCGGATGCCGCAGCCAAGCGGCTTGCCCAGCGCTATGGCCAGATTCCTCATGAACAGGCCGACATTGTCGTCGCGCTGGGCGGCGACGGTTTTCTGCTCCAGACGCTGCGTGAGACGATGAGCACCGGCAAGCGGGTCTACGGCATGAACCGTGGCACCGTCGGTTTCCTGATGAACGAATACCGCGAAGGCGCCCTGCCCGAGCGCCTTGCGGCTGCGGTGCCCGAAACCATCCGGCCGCTGGAAATGATGACCGTCGACGACACCGGCACGTCAAGGGAAGCGCTGGCGATCAACGAGGTTTCGCTGCTGCGCCAATCCTACCAGGCAGCCCGGCTGCGCATTTCGGTCGACGGCAAGGTCAGGCTGGACGAGTTGATTTGCGACGGCGTCATGGTGGCGACGCCGGCAGGGTCCACTGCCTACAATCTGTCGGCCCACGGCCCTATCCTGCCGCTCGATGCGCCGCTGCTGGCCCTGACCCCGGTCAGCCCGTTCCGACCCAGACGCTGGCGCGGTGCGTTGCTGCCCAAGACGGCGGTTGTTCGCTTCGACATTCTGGAAGAGCAAAAGCGGCCGGTGAACGCAGTTGCCGACCATACCGAGGTCAAGTCTGTGGTTTCAGTGGAAGTTCGGGAATCCGCTGTGCACACCGCGACGCTGCTGTTCGACCCGGGCCATTCCTGGAGCGAACGCATCCTGGCCGAGCAATTCAAATACTGACCATTGGGCCACAGCTGGAAGTATTCAGCTGCAATCGCCACGTGTGTGCCAGTTTGAGTTGACAAATCGCGCACTTACGCCTATCGCGTTGCGGCATATTGCAGGCGGTTTGCGCCTGTCGTGGCCAGCGTGCCGCGCCCTTGAACGAGCAAAGACAGCCAACACACTTGTCCGAAGACACTCAGACCGCTCCAGAAGCGTTGACCTTCGCAGACCTCGGCCTTTCGCCGAAGGTCCTTTCCGCAGTCACCGACGCGGGCTACACTCAGCCCACGCCGATCCAGGCAGGCGCGATTCCGCACGCGCTGCAGGGCAAGGACGTTCTCGGCATCGCCCAGACAGGCACCGGCAAGACGGCTTCGTTCGTGCTGCCGATGCTGACGCGCCTCGAAAAGGGCCGCGCCCGTGCGCGCATGCCACGCACTCTGATCCTTGAGCCGACGCGTGAACTCGCGGCGCAGGTCGAGGAGAACTTCGTCAAGTACGGCAAGAACCACCGGCTGAACATCGCGCTGCTGATCGGCGGCGTGTCGTTCGACGAGCAGGAAAAGAAGCTCGAGCGCGGCGCCGACGTCCTGATCGCCACGCCCGGCCGCATGCTCGACCATTTCGAGCGCGGCAAGCTGCTGCTGACCGGCGTCGAGATTCTCGTCATCGACGAGGCCGACCGCATGCTCGACATGGGCTTCATCCCCGACATCGAGCGCATCTGCAAGCTGATCCCGTTCACGCGCCAGACGCTGTTCTTCTCGGCGACGATGCCGCCTGAAATCACCAAGCTCACCGAGCAGTTCCTGCATGCGCCGGTGCGTGTCGAGGTTGCCAAGGCGGCCTCTACCGCCGTCAACATCACCCAGCGCCTTGCCAAATCCGGCCCCAAGCCCTGGGACAAGCGCGAGACCCTGCGCCGCCTGATCAAGGCGGAAGGCGACGAGATCAAGAACGCGATCATCTTCTGCAACCGCAAGGTCGATGTCTCGGAATTGTTCCGCTCGCTGGTCAAGCACGACTTCGATGCCGGCGCGCTGCATGGCGACATGGACCAGCGAGCGCGCATGACCATGCTGTCCAATTTCCGCGACGGCAAACTGCGCCTTCTCGTAGCGTCGGACGTTGCCGCGCGCGGCCTCGACATCCCTGATGTCAGCCACGTCTTCAATTACGACGTGCCGATCCATGCAGAGGACTATGTCCACCGCATCGGCCGTACCGGTCGCGCCGGACGCTCGGGCAAGTCGTTCACCATCGCGACGCGTTCCGACACCAAATATGTCGACGCCATCGAAAAACTGATCGGCAACAAGATCGAATGGCACGACGGTGACCTGTCGACTGTCGTTGCCAGCGAAGGCGACGACGAGGCTCCGCGCCGCGGCCGTGGCGCGCCACGTCGCGCCGGCGGCAAGGACAAGCCAGGCCGCGAGCGCGACCGCAGGCCGCGTGACGAGTCACCGGTTGTCGAGGCTGCCGCCATCGTGGCAGCCGAAGCGCCTGCAGACAACGTCGTTGCCGACATCAACGAGCGCCGTGAACGCAAGGAAGCGATCAGGAACGGCAATGCCGATCGCAAACACCGCGAGCACGAGGACCGGCCGCGACGCGACGATCATCGTGGCAATCGCCGCCATCAGCGCGAGGAAGAAGACGACCGCACTGTCGGCTTCGGCGACGACATGCCAGCCTTCATGCTCATCGCGACAAACATCTGAGCGACATGACGCTCCAGAAAATGGCCCCAAACGGGGCCATTTTCTTTTGCTGCTACACCCATCCTGATGTCGTTCAGTCGAGACGGTTTCGTCAGCGCGCCATGTTTTTCGCACCGGCGCTCAATGAAAAACGGCCCCGTAAGGGGCCGTCTCTTTCATGAGTTGTCCGGTCGCAGCTCAGGTGAGCGGCGACAACTGAATCTCGACGCGGCGGTTTTGCGCGCGGCCTTCCGAAGTCGCGTTGGACGCAATCGGGCGAGTCGCACCAAAACCGGTAACGGCAAAGCGCCTGGAATCGACGCCCTGGGCACCAAGGTAGTTGGCGACCGACAACGCGCGACGCTGTGACAGGTCGAAATTGTGCTGGTCGCCGCCGGTCGAATCGGTATGACCGAACACGTCGACGGTGGTCTGGTTGAACTTCTTGAGCACCAGCGCCACCGAGTTCAGCGTGTTGTAGAAGCCGGCCTTCACCGCGTCCTGGTCGGTGGCAAAGGTGATGTTCGACGGCATGTTCAGGATGATCTGGTCGCCGGCGCGGGTGACGCTGACGCCGCTGCCCTGCAGCTGGGCACGCAGCTCGGATTCTTGCCGGTCCATGTAGCCGCCGGCGAGACCACCGGCGAGAGCGCCGACACCAGCACCGATCAGCGCATTGCGGCGGTCATTGCCGCCGGCGAGCAGACCAAGGCCGGCGCCGGCGAGTGCGCCGATACCAGCGCCTGCAGCGGCGTTCGAAACCTTCTGCTGACCGGTATAAGGATCGGTCGTGCACGCACCGACAAGCATACTGCCAGCCAGCGCGAAAATCACTGTCTTCTTCATCAGGATGTGTCCCTCTCCGTACCGCGAAACGCGTCGGGCGTTCCGCGCAAAGCCCTTCACCGGCCTTGTAGCATGAAATACGGCGAAAAACGGAACGGAAGCAGTGGCAAATGGGCAAACTCGGACCTGACTGCAGGACAAATTGGTCGGCTACCAGAGGTTCTTGCCGTCGAGCACGACGACTTCGATCCGATCGAGGTCGAAATCATCGAAAAGGCGCGCATTGACGCTGACCTTGGGATTGTCGAAGTCGGCTTCGCCGGTCGACCAGTCAGGCGTCTCGGTGAAGGTACCGCAGCCGCAGCTGGCGCAGAAACCATGCTTCACCACACTCGAATCGCGCGCGTAGATCGAGACGTTTTCGGGCGGACTGGTCAGCTTGAACTTGGCAGGCACGTAATAGGCCCAAAGCGCACCACGCTTGGAGCAGAACGTGCAGGTGCAGAAGGTCACCGTCTCTGGCACCTCCGTTACCTCAAACATGGTCGCCTTGCAGTGACAGCTGCCCTTGATCACCATCCTGGTCTTCCTCGCATGTCGTTTTGAGTCGCTTTCCTGCGACGGCGCACCATAGCGAGACGCTGCTGACACGCTGGTGTCAGCAGAACGGCTGTCAGGATTGTCAGTAGGACTTCGGCGGCACGAACAGGCAGATGGTTTTGCTGTCATTGGCACCCGCGACGGAGCACCAATGATATTGGCCATCAGGCGATTCGTGGATCCGTGCATCCTGGTAGGTCACCACCTCGCCAGTGCCCTCGATGACATAGCCTTGTGGCCGCTCGCTTATCGCCTGCTTCGGCACCTCACGGCAGTCGTAGCCGGAACAGCAAGCGAAGGGATAAGTCCAGCCTTTCGGCGCGTCGTGGGATAGAGCGAGCGGCGTGCTGAGCGAAATCAGCGCGAGCGTGGACAGTGCAAGGATGTATCGGCGCAAACGGAGGTTTTCTGGACGCATAGCGTCATCCCCTGAGATTACCTCCCAAGCGAATCCTGCTCCCGCACGCTTAACGAAATCCTACCTGAAATGTTCCGTCGAGGGGCAACCCGGTCATCACGCTTTAGCGATGACAGGGTGATGCCGGAAAGGGCTAGTCCAGATCGGCAACCGCCTGCCCTGCCCCGCCTTCGATGCGCTGCGACAGCGACGCTTCCATGAAGTCGTCGAGGTCGCCGTCGAGGACGTCGGACGGGCTGGTGCTTTCGACGCCGGTGCGCAGATCCTTCACCAGCTGATAAGGCTGGAGCACGTAGGAGCGGATCTGGTGACCCCAGCCGATGTCGGTCTTGGCCGATTCCGTTGCGTTGGCGATGGCTTCGCGCTTCTTCAGCTCTTCCTCATAGAGGCGCGAGCGCAACATTTCCCAGGCCTTGGCCTTGTTCTTGTGCTGCGAACGTTCGGCCTGGCAGGCAACAGCGATGCCGGTGGCGATGTGTGTGATGCGCACCGCCGAGTCGGTGGTGTTGACGTGCTGGCCGCCGGCGCCCGACGAACGGTAGGTGTCGATGCGCACATCCGATTCCGAGACGTCGATCTCGATCGAATCGTCGACCACCGGGTAGACCCAGATGCTCGAGAACGAAGTGTGGCGGCGCGCATTGCTGTCATAGGGCGAAATGCGGACCAGGCGGTGGACGCCCGATTCCGTCTTCAGCCAGCCATAGGCGTTGTGGCCCTTGATCAGCAGCGTGGCAGACTTGATGCCGGCCTCTTCGCCGTCATGGACTTCCAGTACCTCGACCTTGAACCGGCGACGTTCTGCCCAGCGCGTGTACATGCGCAAGAGCATGTTGGCCCAGTCCTGGCTCTCGGTGCCGCCGGCACCAGCGTGCACTTCGAGATAGGTGTCGTTCTGGTCAGCTTCGCCCGACAGCAGCGACTCGATCTGGCGCGCCCGGATCTCGCCGGCCAGCGAACGGATGGCGGTTTCCGCTTCGCTGATGATGTCAGCGTCGCCTTCTTCCTCGCCCATCTCGATCAGGCCGATATTGTCGTCCAGCGCCTGGCTCAGGCCCTTGATGGCCTTGATGTTGTCGTCGAGCGACTGGCGCTCGCGCATCAGCTTCTGGGCTTCCTGCGGGTCGTTCCAGAGGTTGCCGTCCTCTGCCCGCATGTTCAGGTAATCAAGTCGTTTTACCGCTTGATCCCAGTCAAAGATGCCTCCTCAGCAGGGTTATCGCCTGCCTGATTTCGTCGACAATGTTCTGCGTTTCCGCGCGCATGGAGATTGCTTCTTTTTGCTTGTTTCGCGCCCGAAGGCGGCTGTTGAATCCGCGCGGAACATAGGGATGAGGTCGTCCCCTGTAAAGCAAAATGGGCAGGCGCCTTCAGCTCTGCCCATCCGCCATGTCACTGCGTCGATCACCTAGCCGGCATAGGCCGCTTCAAGCCTGGCGACGTCGATCTTGGTCATTTGCAGCATCGCCTGCATGACCCTGGCAGCCCTGGCGCCATCGGGGTCGCCCAGCAAGCGCGGCAATGCCTCGGGGATGACCTGCCACGAAAGCCCGAATTTGTCCTTCAACCAGCCACACTGACCCGGCTGGCCGCCCTCGGACAGCTTGTGCCAGAAATGGTCGACCTCGGCCTGGTCCTTGCAGTCGATGCTCATCGAGATCGCTTCGGTGAACTTGAACATCGGACCGCCGTTCAGCGCGGTGAACTGCAGTCCTTCGAGCTCGAACTCGGCCACCATGACACTGCCGGCAGGCCCGGGACCAGCCTCGCCATAGCGGGTCATCTTGCCGACCTTGGAGTTGCGGAAAACCGACGTGTAGAACGTCACCGCCTCTTCAGCCTGGTTGTCGAACCACAGGAAAGGGCTGATCTTCTGCATCATCTTCTCCTCACTGAATTTGCAATTGTCTCGCCGTTTCCGGCCGGCTGTCGCGTCCGACACCTCGACAGAGCAGGTTCCGGCAGGGCTTCGGACCGCTCGCGTTCCCGCATGACGTCAGGCTCGAACAGCATTCTATAACTAAAAGGATATATAACTATTTGGATATTATCAAGCGAGGCTACAAACAAAATGCGCGCGGCCAAGCCACGCGCATTTGTCGGTTCCCTTCGATGTGCCAGCTGATGTCGGCCGATCGGTGCCTAATAGAGGCCGCCGCCGCCTTCGCTGATGGCCTTGCTGGCCTGCGGCGACAGCGCTTCGCCGTAGCCATTGGTGCCGTCTTCGCCCATGCCGATGACCCAGTAGCTGTCGGCAGGTCCGGTGCCCGGCTTGAAGGCCTCCATGATGGTGCCCGGCGCGCCCTCGGCTGCCTGCATGCCGGTCTTGCGATCGATCGAGATCAGCTTCATGCCGGCTGGAACGACGAAGTCGCTCTTGGGCGTGCCGTCGAGTGCCGTCGTCATGAAATCCTTGAACACCGGCGCGGCAAGGCCGCCACCCGTGGTGCCCTTGCCGAGCCCCTGCGGCTTGTCATAGCCCATATACAGTCCGACAACGAGGTTCGGCGTATAGCCGACGAACCAGGCGTCCTTCTCGTCGTTGGTCGTTCCGGTCTTGCCGGCGATCGGACGATTGAGCGACAGCAGCGTCGTTGCGGTACCACGCAGGACAACGCCCTCCAGCATCGAGGTGATCTGGTAGGCGGTCATCGGGTCGAGCACCTGTTCGGAATTGTCGACAAGTTCCGGCTCGGGCTGATTGGCCCATTCCGTGGCGACGCATCCCTCGCAGCCGCGCTCATCATGCTTGAACACGGTCTTGCCGTAGCGGTCCTGAATGCGGTCGATCAGCGACGGCTTGATCTGGCGGCCGCCATTGGCCATCACGGCATAGGCCGAAACCATGCGCATGACGGTGGTTTCGCCCGCACCCAGCGCCATCGGCAGATAGGGCGCCAGCTTGTCGTAGACACCGAAGCGCTCGGCGTATTCGGCAACCGTCTTCATACCCATGTCATTGGCGAGGCGCACCGTCATCAGGTTGCGCGAGCGCTCGATGCCGGCGCGCAGGGTCGACGGGCCAGCCGCCTTGCCGTCATAGTTCTTCGGCGACCAGCTGGTATTGCCCGACTGGATGGTGATCGGGCCGTCCATGATCACCGAGGCCGGCGTGTAACCGTTGTCGAGTGCTGCCGCGTAGACGAACGGCTTGAAGGCCGAACCTGGCTGGCGCATCGCCTGGGTCGCGCGGTTGAACTCGGACTGCGAATAGGAGAAGCCGCCGACCATGGCGAGCACGCGGCCGGTGTGCGGGTCCATGGCGACGAGGCCGCCCGACACCTCCGGCACCTGGCGCAACGCGTAGCTGTCGCCTTCGTTCTTCTCGACATAGATGACGTCGCCGGCCTTCAGCACTTCGGAGGGCGAGTTGGCCTTCACGCGCTTTCCGTCGGCGACGTAGCGCATGGCAAAGCTCATGTCGTCTTTCGAAACGGTGCTCGTCTCGCGCTCCTTGGACAGCGCGCCTGATATCTCGCGCTTGGGCTGCAAGCCGATATCGAGGCCCGTCTTCGTGGCGTCGAGCACCACGGCGAGACGCCATTCCGGAATGTCGTCCAGCGCCTTTACCTCGCCGAGCGCCGTGCCCCAGTCAGCAGATATGTCGATGCTCTTGACCGGGCCGCGATAGCCGCGCAGGCGATCATATTTCTCCAGGCCCGACTGCATGGCCTTGCGTGCCATGGCCTGCAGTTTCGGATCAAGCGTGGTGCGGACAGACAGGCCGCCTTCATAGAGCGCGTCCTGGCCGTAGCGCGCGATCAGCTCGCGGCGCACTTCCTCGGTGAAGTATTCGCCGGCGAAGACATAGGTGCCGGTCCGGCGCGGCGTCACGCCAAGCGGCGAGGCCTTGGCCTTGTCGCCTTCTTCGCGCGACACGTAGCCGTTGGCGACCATCTGGTCGACCACCCAGTTGCGGCGCTCGATGGCACGGTCGGCATATTTGAACGGGTGATAGTTCGACGGGCCCTTCGGCAGCGCGGCGAGATAGGCGGCTTCAGCGACGGTCAGCTCGTTGACCGACTTGTCGAAATAGGTCAGCGCGGCACCCGCGATGCCGTAGGCACCGAGCCCGAAGAATATCTCGTTGACGTAAAGTTCGAGGATGCGGTCCTTCGAGTAGGCCTGCTCGATGCGGAAGGCCAGCACCATTTCCTTGATCTTGCGCTCGTAGGTCTGGTCCGAGCTCAGGAGGAAGTTCTTGGCGACCTGCTGGGTGATGGTCGACGCACCGACCTGGCGGCGGCCGGAACCGAAATTCTGGAAGTTGGTCAGCACGGCGCGGCCAAGGCCGGTCACGTCAATGCCGGGGTGATTGTAGAAGTTCTTGTCCTCGGCCGACAGGAACGCCGCCTTGACGCGATCAGGCACGGCCTGGATCGGCAGGTAGAGCCGGCGCTCACGCGCGAATTCGCCCATCAGCGCGCCGTCCGAAGCGTGCACACGCGTCGTCACCGGCGGCTCGTATTTGGCGAGCACCTCGTAGTCGGGAAGCTCCTTGGTCAGCTGGCCGAGATAGATCGCCACGCCAGCTGCGACGACGAGCGCAAGCGTCGTGCCGATGCCGAAGAAATAGCCGATAAGACGAATCATGCCCGCTCCAGTACAAGGTCCGGGGATTCCCTAAACCAACCCGCCATCATCGCAAGCCGCAGGTACTGTCCCGATCCGCTAACGGCCACCCATGTCGCGCGGTTGTGGACAAAATACGGCAACAGCCCGCAAGCGCCAAATATTCTGGCCGAAAACACTAGAAATGCCCGTTCCGCCGCTTGCCGGCAATGCCAGCAAGCATGCCAGGCAAGTCGACTCAGCCGCCGGTTGCGCCGCGCTCGGCAACAAAGGCTGCCACCGCCTTGGAAATGCTCGTCGCGGCCTTCTCGCGCCAGTCGGCGCTGCGCAACTGCTCTTCGTCCTGCGGATTGGAGAGATAGCCGAGCTCGACGAGGACCGACGGCACATCAGGCGCCTTCAGCACCCGGAAGCCGGCCGAACGATGCGGGTTGTTGATCATGCCGACCGTCGGCGACAGCTCACCGACCAACGAGCGCGCGAAACGCGTCGAAAAGCCATGCGTCTCGCGCCGGATCAGATCGACAAGAATGTCGGATACCGCGTGGTCTTCTTCGGCGACATCGACGCCAGCCAGTTGGTCGGAGAGGTTTTCGCGATCAGCCAGTGCCTGCGCGTCGGCGTCGGAGGCCTTGTCCGAGACGGTGTAGACGGTGGCACCTCGGATACCCTTGAGCCGGATCGTGTCGGCATGGATCGAAATGAACAGGTCGGCTTCCTGCTGACGCGCGATGCGAACACGGTCGTCGAGGCGGAGAAACTCGTCACCCTCGCGGGTCAGGACGACCTTGTAGGCCTTGTTGGCGGCGAGCTTGGCCTGCAGCTCCTTGGCGAAGGCGAGCGTGACCGTCTTCTCGACAGTGCCATTCAGGCCTTCGGCGCCACCGTCGATGCCGCCGTGGCCAGGATCGAGCACGATGGTGAACGGGCGGTCGCCGCGATGCGCGATCTTGCCGAGCCTGTCGGTCTTGGGTGTCGTCGAACCTGTCGTTTCAGCCTGGATGGCCAGCGCGGCATCGAACTCGCGCTCCGAGGCGGCGGCGATGTCGGCAACCAGGCGATAACCCGATCCGTCTTCATTCTTGAGAATGTCGACCTTCTCGACGTTGAACGGCCCCTTCGAGGTCACGATCAACCGCGAGGCGCCCTCGCCCGCGGCGCCATAACGCACGCTTTTGATGAGACCGCGCGGCTTCAAGTCCCTGGCGTCGATCGCGAGCGTCGCACCAGGAAGATCAACGACAAGTCGATGCGGGCTACGCAGCAAGAACCACTTCGGTTCGGGTTCCTTGTCGAAATTCATGACGATGCGCATATGAGTCGCGTCACCCGCCATCTTGTAGTCGAGCGTCCTGATCGTGTCGGCGGCGATTACCGGCTGGCAAAAGATGCCGGCAAAGATGGTGAGGAACGCCAAAGCCGCGAACACGATGCGGCGAACCGCGCCGCCGAGCTGAGTGCCCCCGAACGGGAAGCTCTTGCCAGTCAATGCCGCAGGCCCCATCTCAGTCTTGCCGCTCCAAAAGCAGGCGTGCAGTCATTGCACGCCGTTACCATTCGCAGGCCGAACAGGCGGCCCCTCGATTAACGAGTGGTAACCAGAGAAGGTTAACCGAGTCTTTGTCGGAATGCTCCCCCCGACGTCGCCGCATCCGCCTTTGCCGGCATCGGAAATCAGGGTTGCGCTCAGTCTCGCCAAATCATAAAAGCGACATTGGATCACTGCAATCCAGGGCCCGCGCCCCCAGCGCCTTCCGCTAGGGAACCACGCGACGAGCGATGGCCCGGCTCGCAACAGAGACAGTTTCAGTGATCGCGACGAGATTCGCAGGCGCGGCCCGTGGCGGGGTAGCGACTGCGTTGGAAAAACGGCCCGGGCACCGTTCCGCGCCGGCTCTGTAAGAGCAAAGTAGCTGGTCCGGATTCCCGGGCTTCGATTTGAAACAAGGTTCCGCAAGGTCACGCATTGGCCACAGACGCAATCATGGACTGGTCCGCAGGTAACCGCGCCATCACGGCAGCGGGCGGCACCGCCATGGCGTTTTGGCTGCGACCGGCGGGCGCAAAATCATCCGGCACCCCCATTTCAGCGACCCCACGGCGGCGGACGAGTTCCCGCAGGCCGCAGCTGACGGCTGCCGGGAGGACAAATAATGCCCAACAAGATGCTGATAGACGCCTCCCACCCGGAGGAAACACGGGTTGTCGTAGTTCGCGGTAACCGTATTGAAGAATTTGATTTCGAATCACAGGACAAGAAGCAGCTCAAAGGAAACATCTACCTCGCCCGTGTAACGCGGGTTGAGCCGTCTCTCCAGGCTGCCTTTGTCGAGTATGGCGGAAACCGTCACGGCTTCCTCGCCTTCAGCGAAATCCATCCCGACTATTACCAGATCCCGGTTGCCGATCGGCAGGCGCTGCTGCGCGCCGAGGCAGAAGAAGCCGAGGACGAGGACGACGAAAACAACGACGGCGACGAGAGCAAGAGCCAGGATCGTAACCGTGGCCGCCGCAGGCGCCGCGGCGGCAAGAACCGTGACCGCAACGACGAGAACAAGCCGGAGGGTTCGGGCGACGACGACAGCGCGTCTTCCGAGGACGATGGCGATTCGATCGCCGCAAGCGATGCTTCGGACGCCAATGGTGACGAGCACGCCACAGAGACGTCCAGCGATGAAGGCAATGGCGGTTCCGACGAGCGCGAACCGACGTCGATCGCCGCATCGGTCGATGCCGACGTCGTGTCCGAGCGGGCTCCTGAGCCGACGGTCACCGAAAACGAAAACGGCGGCGTGATCGAGGAAGTGCATTCGACCCATCACGACGATCACGAGATCGAATCGGTCGGCGCCGAAGACGCACTCGAAGAGGTGCGCAACCGCCGCAAGCCGGTTCGCCGTCACTACAAAATCCAGGAAGTCATCAAGCGCCGCCAGATCCTGCTGGTCCAGGTGGTCAAGGAAGAGCGCGGCAACAAGGGCGCTGCTCTCACGACCTACCTGTCGCTCGCCGGCCGCTACTCGGTGCTGATGCCCAACACGGCACGCGGCGGCGGCATTTCGCGCAAGATCACCAACGCCCAGGACCGCAAGCGTCTGAAGGAGGTCGTTGCCGATCTCGAAGTGCCGAAGGGCATGGGCGTCATCCTGCGCACCGCAGGTGAAAGCCGCACCAAGGCCGAGATCAAGCGCGACTACGAGTACCTGATGCGCCTGTGGGAGAACGTCCGCAGCCTGACGCTGCAGTCGACGGCCCCGGCACTGGTCTATGAGGAGGGCAGCCTGATCAAGCGATCGGTGCGCGACCTCTACAACAAGGACATCGACGAGGTTCTGGTCGCCGGCGAAGACGGCTATCGAGAGGCCAAGGACTTCATGCGCATGCTGATGCCCAGCCATGCCAAGGTCGTCCAGCCTTACCGCGACATTACGCCGATCTTCGTACGCAGCGGCATCGAATCGCAGCTCGAACGTATGGTCCAGCCGCAGGTGACGCTGAAGTCGGGCGGCTACATCATCATCAACCAGACCGAAGCGCTGGTTGCCATCGACGTCAACTCCGGGCGCTCCACCAAGGAGCACTCGATCGAGGAAACCGCCCTTCACACCAACCTTGAAGCCGCCGAGGAAGTCGCGCGCCAGCTCAGGCTGCGCGATCTCGCCGGCCTGATCGTCATCGACTTCATCGACATGGAGGAGAACCGCAACAACCGTGCGGTCGAAAAGAAGCTCAAGGACTGCCTGAAGAACGACCGCGCCCGCATCCAGGTCGGCCGCATCTCGCATTTCGGCCTGATGGAGATGTCGCGCCAGCGCATCCGCGCCAGCGTGCTGGAATCGACGATGAAGCCCTGCCCGCATTGCGGCGGAACCGGTCATGTCCGTTCGGACTCGTCGGTGGCACTCCAGGTTGTGCGCGCGATCGAAGAGTTCCTGCTCAAGGACTCGCGCAGCCACATCACGGTCAAGACGCCGGTTGCGACCGCGCTCTACGTGCTCAACCACAAGCGCTCGACGCTGGTCGATCTCGAAAACCGCTTCGGTGTGACCGTCACACTCGAGGCCGATGACAGCGTCGGTTCGCAGAACCACGCCATCTTCCGCGGTGCCATTGCCGAGAAGCCGGCAAACTTCGCCCTGCCCGTCGCAGCTCCGGCCTATGAAGAGCCAGAGGAAATCGAAGACGAGATCGTCGAAGAGGAAGCAGAGACCGTCGTCGTCGAGGCGCAGCCCGCCCGCGCGCCGCAGCCGGCTGCGGCCGAAGGCGGCGAGCAGCACGACCGCAAGCGGCGCAAGCGCCGGCGTCGCCGTGGCGGCCGCGACCGTGACCGCGAGCATGGCGCTCCTCAGGAAGGTGCCGTCGTCGCTGGCGAGGCCAACGAAGCCGAAGATGGCGAAGAGGACGTCGCCGCTGAAGCCGTTGTGTCCGAGGAAGCCAGTGAAATCGCCGCTGTCGACGCAACCGCTGCCGAAGATGCCGCCGCCAAGAAGCGCCGTCGCGGCAAGCGTGGCGGTAAGCGTAACCGCAAGGAAGACGACGAGCAGTCGGCGGAAGGCAGCGAACAGGTCGCAGGCGACGAAGGCGCCGCTGCCGAAACCGTTGCCAGCGAAGTCGTGACGGCGGAAGTGGCGGTGGTCGAGGTTGCCGCTGAAGAGCCGGAGGCCGTCATCGAAGCCAAGCCGAAGAAGGCGCCGCGCCGCTCGGCAAAGGCCAAGAAGGCTGAGGCCGAAGCAGCAGCCGCTGAAGCGCCCGCCGCCGAAGTCGTTGCCGAGGCTGCAGCGCCGGAAGCTGAAACGAAGCCCGGAAAGAAGGCGGCAAAGCCGCGTGCGCCACGTCGCAAGGCTGCCGCAGCCCCAGCCGAGGATGAGGTCGTCTCCGAAGCCCCCAGCACTGAACCCCCTGCCGCGGCTGCAATCGCGCCTGCGACGCCTGTCGTCACCTCGGTCGTCGAGACCGAAGAAGCTGCCGCTGGCGAAGCCAAGCCGAAAAAAGGCGGCTGGTGGCAGCGCAAGGGCTTTTTCTAATCTTCGATTTTTCCGACATTAAAGACCCCGGCCAGCATTCGCTGGCCGGGGTCTTCAATTTGTGAGATTATTTTGCTTGCCGTCCGACACCATTTGCACCGATATACGGCTCAGCAAATGGTTAGACTCATATTTTGCTTTTAATACTGCCCGGAGAGACGGCCGATGACGAGTGATAGCAAGATCGACATCCTAGGACTGACTGCCCATATCGTCAGCGCCTATGTAGAGAACAACAAGGTTCCTGCAACTGGCCTGCCAGAGTTGATCGCCAGCATCAACGCCTCGATCCTGTCGCTCGATCAGCCCGCCGAAGAACCTGTCGAAGCCCAGCAGCCGGCGGTGAACCCGAAGCGCTCGGTTCACCCCGACTACATCGTCTGCCTGGAGGACGGAAAGAAGTTCAAGTCGCTCAAGCGCCATCTCTCGGTTCATTTCGGGCTGACACCCGAAGAATATCGCGCCAAGTGGGGCCTGCCGGCCGATTATCCGATGGTCGCGCCGAACTATGCCGCCGCGCGCTCTCAGCTCGCAAGGTCGCTGGGCCTCGGACGAAAGGCAGCTGCCGCGTCCTCGAAGGCAGCGGCAGCACCTGCCAAGACACGCGGCCGCGCCAAAAAGGCATAATTTCCTGAGATTCAGTTACGCGCTTCGGGCTTCCCGGAGCGCGTTTTTTGTTGCGCGGCTTTTATGCGGCGACCACGTCCGCCGAAAAACGCAGTTCGCGCATCGGACGCACGCGCTGCGTCGTCCGGTCATAGATCGGATCTGCCTTGTACGCGTCCAGCGCTGCCTGGTCGGCAAACTCGGCATAGACGACGATGTCGATCTCGTCGGAATACCAGTCGACCTTGGTGTTGACCGTCACTTCGAAGACCGTCGAGTGCGGAATGCTGCCAAGCGCCGACAATTCCTCGCGGATCATCTCGACGTCCTGTTTCTGCCGCGCACTGAAAAACACGATGTGCCGGATCAAGCCGCGACTCCTTCTGCTGCTTTCGCTGGCGCCTTTTGGGTCGGCTTTCGGCCCGCGTCAATCGGGCAAAAGGCAGCAGCAGAGATCGGGCAGCAGATCCGTCAGTCCGTGACCATCCTGACGATGCGATGCACTTCGCGCACGGCTTTGGCGGTCGCGTCGCCATGGTTGTAGAGCATGTCCCAGATCAGGAACAAGGCGACGCACATGATCGCGATGACGTAGCGAATTTGATGTCCTCCCCTGAGCGGCGCAGCAGCCTGGGAAACGATATGCGCCGTCGGCTCACCTTAGAGCATTAGCGCACTCTAATAACAAAGGAAATCGACGCTGCACGGGATTGCATCAGGGCAATCCCGGAGGGCTCCCCTCTGGCATATCAGCGCTTGCCAGATGTCACTTGAAGTTGGAGATTTTGACGGTGAAGATCACGACAGATTCACCGCAGCGCGCAGAAGTCTTGGCGGGTCCACGCCAAGTCGATCGCGAGCTGACCGGAGATGCGTCCGGCGGCGCGTCCCCGATCAGATGAGTGAGCGGTGCACTGGCTTGGAGCAACGCGCCCGACACGCCGAACCGGGCAGCAACATTGGGACGTCGAGATGGCCCAGCGGAACTCGGACGGTTTCACGAATCAGGGCGTGACAAAGCTTCACGAGGGCAATGTCGCGGACTTTGCCAGAGGTTTGCCGGCGCGCGTGCGCATGACGCTGTCTGCAGCACTGCACCTGCCGCGCGGTTCGCTCAAGGTGAAGATGCCTGACGGACGCAGCATCCTGGTCGGCGGCAAGGCACCCGGACCCGAGGCGGAGATTGTCCTGCACAATTGGAAGCTGCCATCGCGCGCCTTCAGCGGCGGCACGATCGGGGTCGCGGAATCCTACATCGACGGCGACTGGGACAGCCCCGACGTGACCAGCTTCCTAGAGCTGTTCGTGATCAACAGCGAAGCCGGCGAAGGTGTCGCCGGCGGCGCCAACTGGCTGCTGACCACCATCCAGCGCATTCGTCACTGGTTGAACGACAACACCCGCACCGGCTCGAAGAAGAACATTTCCGCGCACTACGACCTCGGCAACGCCTTTTACAGCCAGTGGCTCGACCCGAGCATGACATACTCGTCGGGGCTTTTTGCCACCGGCGCCAATGATCTTGCCGGCGCGCAGACCGAAAAGTACCGGGCGCTGGCGCGCGACACCGGTATCGGCCCGAATGACCATGTGCTGGAGATCGGCTGCGGCTGGGGCGGCTTCGCCGAGTTTGCGGCGCGCGAGATCGGCTGCAAGGTGACCGGGCTCACGATCAGCCGCGAGCAGTTCGACTTTGCCCAGAAGCGCATCCACAATGCCGGGCTTGCCGACAAGGTCGAGCTCAAGCTGCAGGATTATCGCGACGAGACCGGCCGCTACGACCGCATCGCATCGATCGAGATGTTCGAGGCCGTCGGCGAAAAATACTGGCCGGCCTTCTTTGCCAAGATGAAGCAGTGCCTGCCCTCGGGCGGCACGGCGGGCCTGCAGATCATCACCATCAATGAGGCGGCCTATCCCGTGTACCGGAAGCGGCCGGATTTCATCCAGCGCTACGTCTTTCCCGGCGGCATGCTGCCGACGCCGACGCTGCTCAAGTCGCTCGGCACCGAGCACGGCCTCGACTATCTGCGCGAGCGCGTCTTTCCGCAGGATTATGCCCGTACCCTCGCCGAATGGCGCACCCGCTTCTGGTCGTCCTGGGAGCGCATCGTGCCGCTCGGCTTCGACGATCGCTTCAAGAAGCTCTGGGAGTTTTATCTCCATTATTGCGAGGCAGGCTTCCGCGCCGAGTATATCGACGTCAGGCAAGTGGTCTACAAGGCCTAGGCGCGTTAAGCTGAACAGGACAAGGGGCGGAGACCGGTGCTCTTCGCCCCCGCCCCCGTCTCGATTTGACTAGGCCTGACCTGCGCAAGAATCAGCGACATTCTTCCTGCTTGTAATCTTCGATCTCGGCACATCCAAGGCCGCAACTCCCGATGAATTCTTGAAATAGTCTTCAATTTGCGCATTTCCGCCGTGAAAATGCCTGCTCGCTCCTCTGTATCATTGTCTCGGTCGGGGCAACGGAGGGACAACCTGGCATGCGCAAGCGCAATATTATCTTGCTTCTGGTCGTTACGGCCGCTGGAGCCGTCTATCTCAACAACACGTCGCTGCTCTCGGACCGAGCCGCCGGAAAGCCCGTGGTGCTGGCCCATCGCGGGCTGGCGCAGGAATATGATCGTACCGGACTGACCAAGGACACCTGCACTGCCGAGCGCATGCTTCCGCCTCGGCACGACTATCTCGAAAACACCGTACGTTCGATGGACGCAGCCTTCAGGCGTGGCGCCGACGTGCTGGAACTCGACGTGCACCCCACCACCGACGGCAAGTTCGCGGTCTTCCACGACTGGACCGTAGATTGCCGCACCGAAGGCAACGGCGAGACGCGCAGCCATTCGATGGCGGATCTCAAGAAGCTCGATGTCGGCTATGGCTACACCGCCGACGGTGGCAAGACGTATCCCTTTCGTGGCCAGGGTGTCGGCCTGATGCCATCGCTCGACGAAGTGATGGAGCGGTTCCCCGATCGGCGCTTCCACCTCAACGTCAAAAGCAACGACGCCAAGGAGGGTGAGGCATTGGCGGCCTTCCTGTCGGCCCTGCCCAGGGAACGCCAGGCCGCCCTGACCATCGTTGGTGGCGACAGGCCGTTGCAGGCGGTCAAGGCCGCCCTGCCCGACATGCGGACCCTCAGCAAAAACTCGCTGACCCGCTGCCTGCTACGCTACGCGGGGCTCGGCTGGAGCGGCTACGTGCCGGAAGACTGCCGCGGCACGACACTTGGCGTACCGATCAACTTCGCACCGTGGCTGTGGGGCTGGCCGGACCGCTTCCTCGACCGGATGGAAAGTGCCGGCACCAACGTCTACCTGTTCGGCCCTTATCACGGCGGCGGCTTCTCCGATGGCATCGATGATCCCGCCATCATCGAAACGCTACCAGCCGGCTATTCGGGCGGCATTTCGACCGACGCACTCGAGCTGGTCATGCCGGCACTCGAACGCCGGAGCAACTGACCAACCTTTGCGCAGATGAAAGGGCGGCCGGATTGCTCCAGCCGCCCTCCCCAATCAGGTTCCTAATCTCAGAGCGTGATGCGGTATTTGGCAAAACCCTCTGCGCCGTCGCCCGCCGGCTCGATCTTGACCGCCTTGACCTCTGATATGTGGTCCTTGGCCTTGGGGCCGGTCTCGAAGATTACCGAGGCCCCCGCAACCGGCGCGAACGACCAGTTGGAGTCGGCAGACGGATTGATCGTGCCCTGGTCGACGATGTAGCGCACGATCACGTCGCGGTTGGTGTCGGGTGCCTCGAAGACAAGCTTCGACGCGTTGATCTCGGGGAAGTTGCCGCCGCCGCCGGCGCGATAGTTGTTCGACGCCACAACGAATTTCGCTGCGGGATCGATCGGCTTGCCCTCGAACATCAGATCGACGATGCGATTGGAGTTCGCATCCAGGACCACACCCTTCGGATCGTATTTCGGCGGCTGCGCCAGGTCGATTCTGTAGGTCACGCCGTCAATGACGTCGAAATTGTAGGACGGGAAGTCTGGATTGATCAGCACCTGGTCGGCCTTGCCAGGCTCGATCCTGTTGAAGATGCCGGCCGACATTTCCAGCCACTCCTTGACCTGGGCGCCGGTCACCGCAACCGCCTGCACCGTGTTGGGATAGAGGTAGAGGTCGGCGACGTTCTTGATCGCGACGGCGCCGGCCGGGACATCGGTGTAATACTCCGGCCCGCCACGTCCGCCCGACTTGAAGGGTGCCGCGGCCGAGAGCACCGGCAGGTCCTTGTGCTCGGTGTCCTTGAGCATGTCCTTGATGTACCAGATCTGCGCCTGGCTCACGATCTGGACCGAAGGATCGTCGGCAACCAGGGCGAAATAGGAATAGAGCGGCGCCGACGTCTTGCCCACGGGCGTGCGCACATAGGCGAGTGTCGCCTCATGCTCCTCCTTCGCGGCAGCCTCGACCGCGGCCTTGCTCTCGACCGTCGGCACCACCTTCTTGTCGACACGCTTGGAGATCGGACGCGCCTCGCTGGTCGAGCTGACCACCTTCCAGCTGTTGCTGTCGCGTTCCAGCAAAAGGTCGATCAGGCCAAGATGCGAGCCCCAGAAGCCGCCCATCACGCCCGGCTTGCCGTTGATCGTGCCCTTGGCGTTATCGAGCCCCTCGACCTTGTCGAATTTTGGTCCGGGGAAATCGAGATGGCTGTGGCCGGTGACGATCGCATCTATGCCATCGACGCCGGCCAGCAGGATGGAGGCGTTTTCGAGATTTTCGGCTGCCTGCGGCGTGCCCATGCCGGAGTGCGAGAGCGCGATGACGATGTCGGCGCCCTGCTCGCGGATCTCGGGCACCCAGGCCTGGGCTGCCTTGACGATATCGCGGGTCATCGCCTTGCCGTGCAAATGGCGCGAATCCCAGGTCATCACCTGGGGCGGCACGAAGCCGATCAGGCCGATGCGGATCGGATGCTCCGCACCCGAGCCATCCTTCACCTTTTTGTCGAGGATCACATAGGGCTTGAGGAACAACTCGTCCTTGGTCGCGTCTGCGGCGAGCGCGCCCTTTGTCAGGTTGGAGCAGACGACGGGGAAGTTCGCGCCGGCGAGCACCTTGAACATGTAGTCGAGGCCGTAGTTGAACTCGTGGTTGCCCAGCGTCGAGCAATCATAGCCCAGCGTGTTCATCGCCTTGATGATCGGATGGACGTCGCCATCCTTCATGCCGCGCTGATAAGCCATGTAGTCGCCCATCGGGTTGCCCTGCAGGAAATCGCCATTGTCGACCAGGATCGAGTTGGCGGCTTCAGCGCGGATGGCGTCGATGATCGAAGCGGTGCGGGCAACGCCCATCGTGTCGTTCGGCTTGTCGGCATAGTAGTCATAGGGAAACACGTGGACATGCAGATCGGTGGTTTCCATGATGCGGAGATGCGCCTGATTTGCCTGGGCGCGTGCCGAAAAGGGATGGAGCATCACAAGTGCACCCGCTGCAGCCGATCCCGCCAGGAAAGAACGACGAGATACAGGTTGATTCACGTTGGACATTTTCATTCTCCAGGAAATGAACTGACAGTATTTAGCCGGCGTCCCAAAGATCAAATGTCGCGCCAAAATTCACGCGAGTCCAGCCGACTCGTATGACACCCTCGCGACATTACTCGGGGAATGGATTGGTCCAGCGCGATGCCGCCCATTTCGGCCTGGTTTGTTTCTGCTCAGAGCAGATCCGGCCTTATTCCCATAACGGTGCGATCGACGATCTCGCGCAGGGCGAAGGATGAATTGATCTTGGTGACGTGCGGCATCGCCGACAGCCATTCCTTGTGGATGCGCTCGTAGTCGGGCAGATCACGGGCGGCAATGCGCAGGATGTAGTCGTATTCGCCCGACATGAGATGGCAGGACAGGACGTTGGGGCAGCGCTTCACCGCGACCTCGAAGTCCGAAAGCGTCTTCTCGAACTGGCCCGACAGCGAGATATGCACGATGACGGTCATCTGGTGACCCAGCGCGACATTCGAAAGCCGGGCGTGGTAGCCGCTGATGATGCCCGATTTCTCCAGGTTGTCGAGCCGGCGCGAGCAGGCCGATTGCGACAGCCCGATCTTTTCGGCCAATGCCGCATTGGGCATCCGCCCATCCTTCTGCAGCGCGTCCAGAATGGCGATATCGATCCTGTCCAACGGCATTCTTCGAATTTCCTTCGATAATACAGAGGATATGCGCAAAAATTACCGAACGCCCCATGGTAGCGCAACCGTTTTCGCAAACATATTCGAAACGATTCGTGATTGACTTCGTCATCGGGAGAGAAGGCCAAAATGGCTGCGGAGGAGCAGGAAGATGCGCGTAGGTTGTCCCAAGGAAATCAAGAATCATGAGTACCGTGTCGGGCTGACGCCCGGTTCGGTTCGCGAATATGTCGCCCACGGCCACGAGGTTCTGGTCGAGACCGGCGCCGGCTCAGGCATCGGCGCCGACGACAATGCGTACCGCGCGGCCGGCGCCCAGATCGCCAAGACCGCCGAGGAGGTGTTCACCCGCTCCGACATGATCGTGAAAGTCAAGGAGCCGCAGCCCAAGGAATGGGCGCAACTGCGAGACGGCCAGATTCTCTATACCTACCTGCATCTTGCGCCCGATCCCGAACAGACAAAGGGGCTCGTCGCCTCGGGCGTGACTGCCGTCGCCTATGAGACGGTGACCGACGATCGCGGCGGCCTGCCGCTGCTGGCGCCGATGTCCGAAGTTGCCGGTCGCCTGGCGATCCAGGCGGGGGCCACCGCGCTACAGAAGGCCCATGGCGGCCGTGGCGTTTTGCTCGGCGGTGTGCCGGGTGTGCTGCCTGGCAAGGTCGCAGTCATCGGCGGCGGCGTCGTCGGCCTGCATGCGGCGCGCATGGCCGCCGGGCTCGGCGCCGACGTCAGCATCATCGACCGCTCGATCCCGCGCCTTCGGCAGCTCGACGACCTGTTCGCCGGCCGTGTACACACGCGCTACTCGACAGTCGAGGCGCTCGAGGAAGAGTGTTTCTCGGCAGATCTCATCATCGGCGCTGTGCTTATCCCCGGCGCTGCCGCGCCCAAGCTGGTCAGCCGTGAAATGCTGTCGGGCATGAAGAAGGGTGCGGTGCTCGTTGATGTCGCCATCGACCAGGGCGGCTGCTTCGAGACTTCGCACGCCACCACCCATGCCGACCCGACCTACGAAGTCGATGGCATCATCCACTATTGCGTCGCCAACATGCCGGGTGCTGTGCCGGTCACCTCGGCGCATGCGCTCAACAACGCAACGCTGCATTACGGCCTAGCGCTCGCCGACCGCGGCCTGAAAGCGCTCGCCGACGAGCCGCATTTGCGCAACGGCCTCAATGTCCACCGCGGTCGGATCACCAATCGCGCGGTCGCCGAAGCGCTCGGCTATGAGATGACGGAAGCAAAGTCGGCACTGGCCGCCTGATTCTCTTTGGAGTTGCGATCAAGCGCCCGCCGCAGCGATGCGGCGGGCATTTTCTTGTCTGTCGATCCCTCGCCGGCTCGGCTTCGGCAAGATACTACCAAAAATAGTTTGCGCTTCGGCACGGATTTGCCCACCCGTGACATCTTAGCTGCATCAAACGCAACGCAGGCGTGCCATGACTGCATGGGGTTGCGACATTGGGCGTGGGCAAGACCTTCGAAATGCTTCCCCCCCGGGCAATCGGGGCAGTTGCGATGGCACGTCGGCAGATTCCGCTGAAGAGCAGCAGGATTTGCCGCCAAGCCATTGGTGCTTGAGGATATTTCGTGGTCCAGACGTTCATGCCGGGAAGCTAAATTGCCTGCGAGTGTGACATTTTAGTTGCACCGTAAGCAACCTAGGCGTGCTAGCAAGGCGACATTGGGTAAGGTTGGGGTAGTAAATTATGAAATTTGGCAAGACTTTGCAGGCGCTGTTGCTTGGCGCTGTGTCGGCTGTTGCGATCAACTCGGCAGCCCTTGCGGCTGATTCAGTCGCGGAAGCGCCAGCGGCAGGCTTCAACTGGAGCGGTCTCTATGTCGGCTTCGGTGGTGGCGTCGGTGCGGTCAAGCACGGCCTGGAAATTGCAAATCCGAACGGTCCGGAAACCATGGGCCTGCCTGACCTCGGTGGCGGCGGCGTCTTTGGCGAAGTGACCGTCGGCTATGACTACATGGTGTCGGACCGGTTCCTGCTCGGCGCATTTGCCGATGGCCATTTCGGCAATATCGGCCTTTCGCTCGAGGCTGCCGGCGGCTTTGCCGACGCAACACTCAACAACACCTACGGCTTCGATGTCGCAGCTCGCGCAGGCTATCTTCTGACGCCGACGACGCTCGGCTATGTCCTCGGCGGATACAGCTGGCAGCAGTTCAAGCTCGACGGCACGATCGTCGGCACGCCTTTCGAGTTCGACGAAAGCCGAAGCGGCTATGTGCTCGGCGTCGGCCTCGAAACAGTGGTCAGCGGCAACTGGACCCTCAAGTCAGAATATCGCTACGCCAACTATGGCAATGACACCGTCGTCGACCTGGGCGGCACCGGCCTGCTCAACGTCGCACCGACCACCCACACGTTCCATGTCGGCGCCAACTACCGCTTCGGCGGTCAGAATGGCGGCGGCACGTCCTTTGCAGCGCCCGCCTATAGCTGGACCGGCTTTTACGTCGGCGGCGCGCTCGGCGCAGGCGCCATTACCGATGAGATCAACCTTGGCGGCGGTGCGGCCTCGTTCAATGGCATCGGCGGCGAAGGCGCCTTCGGCGAGCTGAGCGTCGGTTACGACCACGAACTGAACGGCAACTGGGTTGTCGGCATCATGGTCGACGGTCGTTATTCAGGGATGAGCACGCAACTGTTTGATGCTTCGGCATTGGGCGGCCCGAAGCTCGAAGGCAAAGCCGACTACGGTTTCGACATATTGGCCCGAGTTGGCGCCAAGGTGAACGAATCGACCCTGGCATATGTGATCGGTGGCTATAGTTGGCAGCACGTCACAGAAGACAGGCTTGATGGCGCCGATGTCACCGAGTTTGATTGGAGCGTTGGCGGCTTCTCGGTCGGTGGCGGCCTCGAAACGGCTGTGACCAACAACATGTCCGTCAACCTCGAGTATCGCTACTCGAAGTTTGAAGGCCAGGACTACGACAGCGGCGGCATGTGGGAAACGGTTCCCGCCTTCCACACCGTCCGCGTCGGTGCGAAGTACAAGTTCAACTGAGACCGTTTCAGGCAAACGGCCCCAACCCGCCGCAGCGATGCGGCGGGTTTTTTTGTTTGCGGTTCAGTTAGATAGCAACGCCGTTTGATTTGCCTTCTTGGTCCAGTTCGATCCGGCACTGGTAGCAATTGTTCTTTGCCGAGCGCATGTGCACGTAGGCCACTTCGGGTCGCTGGAGCAGCATTTCGGCGCGCTCACGGATTTCGGGCGTCGGCGTCACCGCCCCCGTGCCATAGACGATACGATCGTCGGCGCTGTAACCGCGCAGAATGTAGTCCTTGGTTCGGGTAAACAGTTCAGGCAATTCTGCCGCTTCTGGCGCGCGCGGGCATTCATCGGCATGCAGAAAGATCGGCCCGGTTTCGGCATAAGGCTGAACTGCCGGAAACGGCCTGTAGGCAAGAATGAGATAACCCTCGCCGGCACCGACATTGGTCAGGCAATGGCGGCACGGCACGCCGTCGCCATCGGAGACCCTGCGCTCCGGTGTCATGCCATAGGCGTCAGGCCCGCCCTGCTGGAGTGCCCGCACCGCCTCTGTGGGCAGGCCATGGAAAATGATGCTCATAACGACAATCCTCGTTGATCGATTGTCGCAAGCTATGGCGAGCGCAGGCATGCGCCCACCCGATTTCCTGCACCACCTGTTTCCTAAACAGACAGCGTTTCGTCCATCAGCGCGTCGAGCACCCTGACCAGGCCGGTGAATTCGCGCACCCGACGAACGGCAAGCAGGGTGCCGGCGACGTATGGCACTGCCGAGGTGCCGGCATCGTGGCGAATGGTCAGTCGCTCCTCAGGCAGACCGAAAACGGCTTCGCAGGACAGCTGATAGGATGGCAGGCGCAGTGAATGGACCTGTACCGCCGTACCCTCGCCCAGCTTGGCGCCACGGGCTTCCGGATGCCCGTAAACTTCCGAGGTCGGCAAGGCCGTCGGCGCACCGCGAATCTCGGACAGCGTCTCGGCCAGCTCGAGCGCGGTGCCAGAGGGGGCGTCGGCCTTTCTTGCGCTGGCATAGTCGATGATTTCGACGTCGGGCACATATTGCGCCGCCATCAGCGCAAACTTCTTCATCAGGGTCGCGGTGATCGAATAGTTGCCGGCGGCAACGACACCGACGTTGTTGGCGCGGGCCGCCGCGTTGATCTCGCGGTAATCAGCAGCCCTCAGTCCTGATGTGCCGATGACGACATGGCAGCCGCGCGAAATGGCGAGCATGGCATGGTCGCGCACGGCAACCGGCTTGGTGTAGTCGACGACGACATCGCAGGGCGCGGCCAGGGCCTCGGCAAGCGTGGCACTGATCCTCTGGCCGCTCGGCTGACCACCTGTCGCCACGCCAACGTCGTGGCCGGCAGCCCTGCGTGCAACTGCGCCGACAAGCCGCATGTCGCCTTGCCCCTCTATTGCCGGGACAAGCGCCTTGCCAACCCAGCCGGTGGCACCGGCCATCACCACTCTGATCGTCATCTTTTACCTCCAATTTGGTATACTGTATACTACGATGGAGGACGCAAATAAAGCCCGGCTCTCGCAAGCCGGGCTTGTTAGCGCTGGAAATCGCTCGATTCTAGCGGATGAACGCGTCGTAGCGGCGCAGCGTGACGCGGCGGTTGCGCCAGTTCTCGTTCTGGGTCGGCACCAGCAGGAACTCCTCGCCATAACCCACGGTTTCCAGCGCATAGCGAGGGATGCCGAACTCGCGCACAAGGGTCTGCTTCAGCGAGGCGGCACGGCGCTCCGACAAGGCCTGGTTCGACGAAAACGAGCCGACGGCATCGGTATGGCCTTCGATCAGCACACGCGCATCCGGGTCGCGGCGCAGGATGCGGTCCAGAGCGTTGGCGATGTTCTCGACCTTGCCATATTGCGAATAGGGCACCTCGGCCGAGCCGAAGGCGAAATTGATCGACTGGATGTCGATCGACGGCGCCATGCGGCGCAGGTCGGGCCGGCGCTTGAATTCACGAACGGTGACGCGCTGGTTGGGCCTGAGCTTCATTGTAGGTGCGGCCTGAAGCTGGCGCTCGATCTGCGACGCCGAAGGCGTCGTCGCCTGCGCGGCAGCGAGCGAAGGCGCGGCAAGCACGGCGATCAGCGCTGCGGCAAGCGTACGGCGGTTCAACATCCTCATTCTCCTTGCATATTTGTTGCGTGGAAAATGCCAGAACCGACATGAAGCAGCGATGAACGGGCGGTTCAGGCTGGGTTGTGCGCCATTACGGCCGCATCACGCTTGCCGAACGTTCGGCAAAGCTCATGGTGCGAACCGTTTCGGTTTTCTGAGCAACTGGCGAAAAACCCATCTTCTGGTAGAGCGGCAAGGCCGCGGGATGGTCGAGGGTGCAGGTCTGAACCGTCACCTTGTGCGGCCTGTAGGTCCACGCCGCTGCGATCGCAGCCCCCAGGAACCAGCGGCCGATACCCTGCCCGGTGGCGTGTTCCATCATGCCGAAATAGGCGAGTTCAACCTCTTCGGGCAGATGCGGCTTGATGTCCATGAAGCCCGCCGGCGCGCCATCGAGATAAAGCACCCTGATGTCGCGGTCCTCGCGATGCAGACCGGCGGCAAGTTCTTCGTCATTGAGCCTCAGGCTGTTGACCCAATGCCATTTGCGGCCGACGCGGTCGGCGAGATAGCGGTAGTAGTGCAGCGGAATGTCACGCGTCCTCAGAAGCGCGATCTGGCGATTGACCGGCAGCGGCGGCGTGTAAACAGGTGGCGTGTGCATTTCCAGAAAGGTGACCGTCACCTCGATGTTCTCGCTGCGGTCGACGGCCATGCTCATGCTTTCCCCGTCACGACAGGCGTGTCGGACATGCCGCCCCATTCGGTCCAGGAACCATCGTAAAGCCTGACGTCGCCGTGCCCGAGCGACTGAAGCGCAAGCGTGATGACGGCAGCGGTAACGCCCGAACCACAGGAGGTGACGACAGGCTTCGTGAGATCGAGCCCCGCCGCCTCGAGCGTTGCCTTCAGCCGGTCGAGCGGCAGAAGCTCGCCATTCTCCGACAACGTCACCGACGGCACGCTGTGCGCACCCGGCATGTGGCCGGAGCGCAGGCCAGGACGCGGTTCTGGATCGGTGCCCTCGAAGCGTCCGGCAGAACGCGCGTCGGCGATCTGGGCACTGCCCGTGTCGACGATCTTGCGCATCTCGGCCAGCGAAACGACCTTCGAAGCGTCATAGTCGACGTGGAACACGCCGGGCGCGGTCTTGGTCGGCTCGGCGGTCACCGGTCTACCAGCCGCCTTCCAGCGGTCGAAGCCACCGTCGAGAATGTAGACCTGGAACACGCCCATGATCCGGAACATCCACCAGACCCGCGGTGCCGTCTGGAACCCCGGGCCGTCATAGATGACGATGGTGTCGTCCGCTGAAATCCCCATCGAGCCTGCGAAACGTGCAAACAGAGAGGGTGACGGCAGCGTGTGCGGCAGTGCAGAATCCGGATCGACGATCAGGTCCTGGTCAAAGAACACCGCACCCGGGATGTGGGCGGCGTCATATTCGGCGCGCGGGTCGCGTTTCTGCGCCGGCATGTACCAGGAAGCGTCGACGATCGACAGGCCGGGCGTACCTAGCCGCATTTCCAGCCAGTCCGCATCGATGACGAAGGCGCTCTTGTCACTCATGGCAACGTCTCCAGGTTCAATTGGCAGGCATCGCGCCGAAGCGGATGCGGAAGCGGCGGTTTTCCCGCCCCTTCTTTTCGATCTTGCCGATATGGATCTCGCCGATTTCGGCAGTGCTGGCGACATGGGTTCCGCCGCAGGGCTGGCTGTCGACCGAGGCATTGTCGCCGATGCAGACGAGCCTGATCTTGCCGGTGCCGGATGGCGGGCGCACATTCTTGGACTTTACCAACGTCGGATTGGCGGCAAGCTCGGCGTCGGAAATCCAGCTGGTGTAGATCGGATGGTTGGCGCGGACGAGCTCCATCAACCTGGCGGTCACATCTTCCCTCGTGAAGCCGGCGTCGGGGATGTCGAAATCGACGCGCGAATCCTCCTCGCTGACCGACGCTCCGGTGATCGGGTACGGACAGACCACCGTCAACAGATGGCAGGCCGCGTGCATGCGCATCAACAGAAGCCGCCGCGGCCAGTCGATCGCCAGTCTCAACCGCTCGCCAACCTCGGGTACTCCCTGTTCCAGAGCGGGCACATGGATGATCTCGTCCTTGCTTTCACCCGTGATCGTGGCCTCCACAGCGATCCGGCTGCCGTCCTCGCGCACCAGGATGCCGGTGTCGCCGGGCTGGCCGCCCGAGGTCGCATAGAAGATCGTCCGGTCGAGGATAATGCCGCCGCGCTCATTGACGCCGACGACACTGGCCTCGGTCTCGCGGAGATAAGAATCCTCGCGAAACACCGCCTCGGTCGAAAATGCCATCACGCCACCTGCTCGAACGGCACCGAAATGCTGGGCTCGGTCTCCATCCAATCGGGCACAGGCAGGCTCTTGCTACGCAGGAAATCAGGGTTGAACAGCTTGGACTGGTAGCGCGTGCCGAAATCGGCAAGGACCGTCACGATGGTGTGCCCAGGGCCGAGCTGTCTTGCCAGCCGGATCGCGCCGGCAATGTTGATGCCGGTCGAGCCGCCAACGCAGATACCCTCTTCCTGGATCAGCTCGAAGACGATCGGCAATGCTTCCTCATCGGGGATTTGGTACGAAAAATCCGGTGTAAAATCTTCCAGATTGGCGGTGATCCGGCCCTGGCCGATGCCTTCGGTGATCGAACTGCCTTCGGCTTTCAATTCGCCCGAAGTGTAGTAGCTGTAGAGCGCAGCACCCAAGGGATCGGCGATGGCGATCTTCACGGCAGCACTCTTTGCCTTCAGCCCGATCGCTACGCCCGCAAGCGTGCCGCCGGTGCCGACGGCCGAAACGAAACCGTCAACCTTGCCGCCGGTCTGCTGCCAGATTTCCTCGGCCGTGGTGCGGATATGGCCTTCGCGGTTGGCGACGTTATCGAACTGATTGGCCCAGATGGCGCCGTTCGGCTCGGTTTTCGCCAGTTGCTCGGCCAGGCGACCGGAAACCTTCACGTAGTTGTTCGGGTTCTTGTAGGGAACGGCCGGAACCTCGATCAGCTCGGCACCGAGCAGGCGAAGCGCATCCTTCTTTTCCTGGCTCTGCGTGTCGGGAATGACGATCACAGTGCGGTAGCCGAGCGCCTTGGCAACGACGGTCAGGCCGATGCCGGTATTGCCGGCCGTGCCTTCGACGATGACACCGCCGGGCCGCAGCAGCCCGCGTTTTTCGGCGTCGCGGATGATGAACAGGCCGGCGCGATCCTTGACCGATTGCCCCGGGTTCATGAACTCGGCCTTGCCGAGTATCTCGCAGCCGGTTTCCTCCGAGGCCCGCTTGAGCCGGATGAGAGGCGTATTGCCGATGGCATCGATCACCGAGCGCATGAAGATTCCTTCCTAATTCGCCTGAGAACCCTAGAAATGTGAGCTCGCGCTTTCAAGGGATGAAATTCTCTGGACCAGTCGCATCCCGACGTCAACGCGCGCAAGCCCCCTCCCTGACCAGTCAAGGCACCATCATCACGGTGCTTCCTAAAACAGCCTTTCCATATGCATGCCGCCCGGCTAGAGCTACGCAATAGCTACTGCCCAGAGGTTAGAAGTGAGCACATACCGGGCCGACCCGGAACACGGGGTCGCGTGGATTACCGGCGGCAGCACCGGTATTGGCCGCAGCGTGGCCCGCTTGTTGGCAAAACAAGGCTACACGGTTGCCGTCACCGTCCGGGCCAACGACCCGCTCGATACTCTGATCGAGGAAACACGCGGCATGGCCGGAAAGGTGCTGGCCTTTCCCTCCGACGTCACCGACGAGGCTGGAATGGCTGCCGCCGTCGCCGCCATCGAAGCGCAGGCCGGGCCGATCGTGCTCGCGATCTTCAATGCCGGGTCCTACATGCCGGTAACCGGCGAAAACCTGCGCATGGAAGCCTTCCGCCAGAGTTTCGCCGTCAACGTCTTCGGCGTCATCAACGGCCTGGTTCCTGTGATCGAGCGGATGCGCAATCGTGGCCGCGGACATATCGTCTTCATGGGCTCGATCAGTTGTTATTTCGGCTGGCCGACGACGGCCGCCTACGGCGCCACAAAGGCAGCCGTCAACATCATCGCCGAAGCGCTGAAGTTCGACTTCGACAAGATGAACATCCGCACCCAGGTGATGAACCCCGGTTTCATCGACACGCCGCTGACCGAAAAGAGCGCCTATTACATGCCTGCGATGATGCCGGTCGAGGCGGCCGCCGAACGGGTCTGCAAGGCGATACGCAAGAGCGGTTTCGAGGTCACCTTCCCACGCCGCCTGACATGGGCAATGAAGCTGTTGTTCCTGCTGCCGCGACCATTGCGCGAAATGGCGCTGCGCGTTGCCACCCGCTGGAAGATGGAGCCCTTGATCTATCTCAGGCGCTCGAGCTTCGACTGATCCTCGACCACGACCTCGGGCTTTGCGTCACGTGCCCAGAGGTAGATGACGATCGCCGCCCCCAACATCAGCACATAGAACCAGAACAGCGCCGAATAGGCTGCCGTCGGCTGACCCGGCAGCAGATTGGCGGTGACCACTGCGCCTGTCGCGAATTGCATCAGTCCCACGCCGCCGATGGAGAAGAAGTTCATCAGCGTTACGCCCCGCCCGATCAGGTGCGGCGGCAGGAATGCGCGCGCATGCGCCATCAGCAGGCCGTAGGCACCACCAGACACGCCGATGATCACGAAGATGAGCGTGACGGTGGTGACGTCGGTGACGACGTTCAGCGCGAGATAGAGGATCGCCATGAGGCCGATGGTGTTGCCGATGACAGCCACCCACTTGCGGGTGCGGAACATCGTGTCGAGCGGGCCATAGACAAAGGCGCCGGCGACCATGGCGAGCGCCATGAAGAACGTCACCTGCCCGATCAGCAGCGCGTCGGCGCCGTAGACATCGACGAGATAGGGACCGGACCAGAGCCCCCTGATGCCGGTCGTCGGCGCATAATTGATCGCGGTTAGTGGGATGATCGGCCAAAGGACACGCATTCGCAGCAGTTCGAGATAACCGCCGAAACCGATATTGCCCTCTTTCATGTCCTCCGGCGATTTCGGATCACGCACGGCGACCAGCACGGCAAGTGCCGCGGCAATGGTAATGACACCCAGCCCGGCCATAACCGGTCGCCAGCCGAACGCCTCCGCAGCCTGCGCCAGCGGGGCGGCGCCAATGACGTTTCCGGCGGTGCCAAAAGCGACCATCCACGAGGCGAGCACGGCAAAGCGGGCAGTGGAGAAAGTGCGCGCAAATATGAACAGCGATGACATGAGCACCGGCGCGCAACCGATGCCGATCAGCGCCATGGCCGCCGTGACCAACCAGGGAGCAGTTGCCAAGGCAAAGACAAAGGCGCCACCCCCGCCGCCGAGCAAGAGCAGTGTCGAAGCGGTGCGGCGCGGGCCAAACCGGTCGAGTGACACCCCGATGAAAAATTGCGCCAGGGCAAAGGTGATGAAGAAGGCGCCGGAGGCGACGGAGAGTTGCGCCTTGGTGGCACCGAGCTCGGCGGTGAGTGCCGGGGTCAGCACCGCCAGGAAGGAGCGATAGAACTGGGACAGCACATAAGCGATTGCGAGCGTCGCTATTCCGGCCATTCCGTCCCCTCAAACGAAAGGGCGGCCGAAGCACCGCCCCGACCGCCCTAACCTATTCATACAATGCAGCAAATGGACCAGTCAGGCCCGATCTGCTGCACAGATCACGCTGCGCGCGTGTTCGGCTTGCGCGCACCGAAGCGGCGCTTGCCGCCCTTGGGCGCAGCACCCTTCGGAGCGCCGCCAGGCTTGCGGTCGCCGCCGCCATGGCCGCCCTTGGGCTTGCCGCCATTGTTGCCACGCGGGCGCTGACCGCTGGGTCGACGCTCGTCGCGCTCGCCGCGGTCGTTGGCCGGCGTGAAGCCGCGCGGTTCGCCAGCCGGACGCACCGGATCAGGTTCGCCGAGGTGATCGGCGTCGATGGTCAGCTTCATGCGGATGATGCGCTCGACCTGACGCAGCTTGGAGTTTTCCGAAGGATCAACCAGCGTGACCGCGATGCCATTGGCACCGTTGCGGCCAGTACGACCGATACGGTGGACGTAGCTTTCGGCTTCATCAGGCAGATCGAAGTTCACGACGTGGCTGATACCCGGCACGTCGATACCGCGTGCCGCGATATCGGTGGCGACCAGAATGCGAACCTTGCCGGCGCGGAAACCGTTCAGTGCAGCCTGACGTGCGTTCTGCGACTTGTTGCCGTGGATGACGGCGGCGGGGAAACCGTCGCGGTCCAGATCCTTCACGACGCGGTCGGCGCCATGCTTGGTGCGGGCAAAGACCAGAACCGAAGTCATGGCCTCGTCGGCGAGCATCTTTGCCAGGATCTGGCGCTTCTGCTTGGTGCGGGCGAGGATGATGCTCTGGCGGATCTCGGCGGCGGTGGTGCTCTGCGGGGCAACCTCGACGCGGATCGGATCCTTGAGCAGGCCCTGGGCGAGTTCGGCGATCTCCTGAGGCATGGTTGCCGAAAACAGGGCTGTCTGACGGTTGCGCGACGTTGCCTTGGCGATGCGCTTGACGTCATTGATGAAGCCCATGTCGAGCATGCGGTCGGCCTCGTCGAGGACAAGCCATTCGGTGTCGGCCAGAACGAGGTCGCCTTCGCGGACGAGGTCGGTCAGGCGGCCCGGCGTGGCAATCAGCACGTCGACGCCCGGCGCGATCTTCTTGACCTGCGAGAAACGCGACACGCCGCCGAGGACCAGCGCGGTCGAGACGTGCGCGCCCTTGGCGAGCACCTTGATGGTGTCTTCGATCTGCACGGCGAGTTCACGCGTCGGCGCAAGGATCAGCGCACGCGCCGTCTTGGGTCGACGCTTGGTGCCGAGCGCCATGATCTTGGACAGGATCGGCAGCGAGAAGGCCGCAGTCTTGCCTGAACCAGTCTGGGCGATGCCGAGGATGTCGCGGCCAGCCAGCTGCGCCGGGATCGACTCGATCTGGATCGGCTTCGGCTCGTTGAACCCGGCCAACTGGGTCGCCTTGAGCAGCGCGCCGGTAATGCCGAGTTTGGCGAAGCCGTTCAGCTCCGCATTGTTTTCATTCGTCAATATCTTCTTCTTTCGTGCGACGGCTATTCCGCCACAAACAACAATGGCGGCAGGGCGCAACCTGCCGGCCTAAATCTCTCGTGAAACGACAAGGCGGCGGACGACTGTCCGCTCGGCTGCGCTGTCGTGCCCGCTGGCCTCATGCCGCGGGTCTATTCCGCCGCCTGCCGTTACCGGCAAGGGTGAAAACAGACGCAACCAGTCTCTCTAGTGAGAAAGCCGTAAGCCCGGCCCAAGCGCCTATGACGCCGCATATGGATGATTTGGGAGGAAAATGCAAGCCGCCAATGCTGCATCGCAACATTCCAGCTTGGCAGCGTAATGCCGGCTCCGGCCTCACGCGTTGGCGACAACTTCGTTGAGCGCGTCCAGATCGACGTAGAAAATCCGGGTAATGGCGATGATCAGCTCGTCCCCCAGATATCCATATGACTTCAGGATGCTGACCGCGGTGAGTATGTCGACCGGCTCGGTCAGACGCCTCTTCATGCTTTCCTCGACAAACTGTTCCAACTGGCTGTTCCCTTGTCGATTGCCCAGACGCAACGAACACAGACCAGAACGCTCGATAAGAGGTATGGATCGCAGCTTGCGCGGAACTTGCCGGCACCGCCGGACAACCACTCATCGATCGGGAACGCGGGAAACGGTCGACTCACAAGGCCATCATCAGGTTAGCACAGCCGCATATCCATGCTACCTCAGGGACGATCAGGCTCCGCCTCGACCCTTGATGTGCCGATCGCAACGTCGAGGGCAAGCCGGACCATGTCGGAGAACAGCTCCTGGCGCTCGGACGCATCCGTATCCTCGCCATTGACGAGGCTGTCGACAACCGTGCAGATCGACAGCGCCTTGGCTCTGAAGCGCGCGGCGATCGTGTACAGCGCGTTTGTCTCCATATCGACCGCCAGCGCGCCATGGGCACGCACTCCGGCAAAACGCCCGAGCACATCGGGATGATAAAACACGTCGCTCGAGGCCGTCTGGCCGACATAATGGATGATGCCCATTTCGACTGCCCGCCGGGCAGCCCGGCACAACAGCTCGAAGTCGGCGCTCGGCGCGTAGTCGTAGACACCGAAAAGCTGGCGATTGATGGCGCTGTCGCTGCTCGACGATTGTGAAATGACCAGACTGCGCAGCTTGACGTGGTCGGCTAGGCTGCCGCAGGTGCCGACGCGGATCAGTGTCCGTGCGCCATAGGTTTCAAGCAGTTCATGAGCATAGATGGCGAGCGAAGGCGCACCCATACCTGTCGTGTGCAGGCTGATTGGACTGCCGCGATAGCGGCCGGTATAGGCGAGTGCGCCACGCACCCGGTTTATGCAGCGGACATCCTCAAGGAAGGTGGCAGCGATCCATTCGGTACGCTGGGGATCGCCCGGCAGTAGAACGGTTTCGGCGTAGTCGCCTCGTTTCGCCTCATTATGCGGCGTAGTCTGCATCTGTCACCCCCGACGACGCTTCCCCGCATGATGGCATGATCAGCACATACGGGAAAGCTAATAGAAAGTCGGGCAGGACTGACACTGGCTGTACACGATGCCTAGCCTTCTAGCACCTCTTTGACGACGGTCGCCAGTTGCTTGAGAGAGAACGGCTTGGGCAGGAAGCCGAACTGCGCATCCGCCGGCAGGTTCTTGGCAAAGGCGTCTTCGGCATAACCTGATACAAATACGAAGCGGATGTCGGGCTGACGCTTGCGCAGTTCGCCAAGCAGTGTCGGCCCGTCCATCTCGGGCATCACCACGTCCGAGACGACGATGTCGATCTGGCCCTTGAGCTCGTCGAAAATCTCGAGCGCCTCGACGCCCGACGACGCCTCATGCACGGTGTAGCCGCGCGACGTCAGCGCCCTCACCCCGCCCATGCGCACGGCATCCTCGTCCTCGACCAGAAGAACGGTTGCCGAACCGGAAAGGTCCTTGGCGCCATTGGCCTGTGCTGCTTCCGGCTGTTTCGGGGCCGCAGTCACGGCAATCTCGCCGTCCGCCTTTGGCTCCTCGACCGGCATTGGCTTGGCGACATGGCGCGGCAGGAAGATGCGGAACACGGTTCCCTTGCCGACCTCGGAATCGCAGTAGATGAAACCGCCGGTCTGCTTGATGATGCCGTAGACCATCGACAGGCCCAGGCCGGTGCCCTTGCCGACTTCCTTGGTGGTGAAGAACGGCTCGAAAATCTTCTTCAGAACCTCGGGCGCGATGCCGCTGCCGGTGTCCTCGACCTCGACCACGACATAGTCGGCAGGCACCATCTCACGATAGCCATAGGCCTTGCACTCGTCGGCAGGCACGTTCTTGGTGCGGATCATCAGGTCGCCGCCGTCGGGCATCGCGTCGCGCGCATTGACGGCGAGGTTAACCACCACCTGCTCGAACTGGCCGATATCGGCGCGGACCGGCCACAGATCGCGGCCATGATCGATCTTGAGTTTGATGCTGTTGCCGACCAGGCGCGCCACCAGCGTGCGCAGGTCGGCGAGCACGTCGGTAAGGCTCAGCACTTCGGGGCGCAGCGTCTGCTTGCGCGAGAACGCCAGCAGTTGCCTGACCAGAGAAGCGGCGCGGTTGGCATTCTGCTTGATGTTCATGATGTCGGGGAAAGACGGATCCGACGGACGATGGTTGGTCAGCAACAGGTCCGACGCCATGATGATGGCGGTAAGCACGTTGTTGAAGTCATGCGCAATGCCGCCGGCGAGTTGTCCCACCGCCTGCATCTTCTGGCTCTGCGCCATCTGGTTTTCGAGCGCTTTCTGCTCGGTGGTCTCGACCGCATAGACGATCGCCGCCTCTTCGGCGCCCTCGGCATCCGATCCGTCGGCAACCGCATTGACGTAGAAGCGCATATGGCGCTCCTCATTGTCGGGCATCACGGTGTCGATGGGCGCAATATCGGCCTGCCGCTGATGAGCCTTCTCGAGAGCGGCCGCGAAAGCCGCTCGGTCGCGATCGTGGATGACGGTGTCGAGACGGACCTTGCGGTCGACGGCATCCCGATCGACGACAGACGAAAACAGCGACAGGAACGGTGCATTGGTGCGCAGAATGCGGCCATTGTGATCAACGCCGGCGATCGCCATCGGCGTCGAATTGAAGAAGCGCGTGAAGCGCACCTCCGAAGCACGCAATTGTGCGGAAGAGTCCTCGCCCTGGGTGCGATTAAGCACAATCGTGCGCGTCGGCCCGTTGACGCCTTCGCGGCTTGCCGAGACGCGGTGCATGAATCGCACCGGCAAGGCCTCGCCCGCGATGGTCGCAAGATCGAGATCGATGACGGCGTTGCGCGTGGTTCCCGGATCGGCCTTGACCGAGCGGACTAGCGCCATGCCGTCGCCGGCGACGACCTCGTCGAGCGTGACGGCGCCGGGCGTGAAGCTTGCCAGGTCGATGCCCAGCCATTCGGCCAGCGTCGCGTTGACATAGGTGATGCGGCCGTCCTGGTCGGCCGAGAAGAACCCTGCCGGGGCATGGTCGAGGTGATCGATGGCCTGCTGCAGATCGAGAAAGAAGCGCTCCTGCTCGGCTCTTTCTGGAGAAATATCGGCCAGTTGCCAGGCGTTTAGCGGCTGGCGCTGGCTGGGTACCGTGAAAGCGCGTGCCCGCACGCGGTACCAGCGCGCGCCGGGAGCTGCACCTGGGCGAATGGATTGTGCGAGGCGGAACTCGCCATCGTTGGCCTCGCCGTCACGCAGGCCGGACGCGAGCTGCGAGATCGTCGATGACGCTTCGGGCACGTCCGACAGCAGGCCCTCGACAGTCTTCAGGTCCGTGGCGGTCGTAGCCCCGGTCATATCGGCATAAGCGCGGTTGGCGTAGACGACGCGGCCCTTGGCGTCGGTAAGCACCAGGCCTTGCGACATCGAGTCGACAAATGCCTTGGAAAGCCCGTCGGCCGGCGAACGCGGTGCGATCTGGACGAAGCCGATGGCGGTCGCGAAGAGGTAGCCGACGCCGACCATCGCAAGCACGCCGAGCATGCCCATCAGGAACGGGTCGCCGAGCCTCTCGCGAAAGATGCCGAAGACGATTGCCGCCACCGTCAACACGACGATAAAGATGATCAGCCGGGTGATGGCATCGGGGCGCGCTGCCTGATCCACAATCGGAACCGGATAGAAGTCGTTGCGCGTTTCCTTGGCCATGCCCCTGCGAGTCTCTCCGGCTCCTTCGTACTGGAGCGGTTGAATCACATTCTCCTTACCGGGAAAAGGCCTAGCCACAAAAAGGCGGTGCAAGCCCGGGGCAAGATCATGCGCTTAGCGTCAATCGTGCCTGTAATGCGTGATGGCAACTTGCCGGGCGCGACAGCTAAGGTTTAGTGTCGCGCGGGGCGGCGACGGGGGTAAGACATGTTTGAATGGCTCGATAGCGTAGCAGGACCTGGATACACGGCGGCGGTGCTGTGGACCTTCGCCGCCCTCGTGCTGCTGGTCATCGTGCTCGTCATCGTCAAGCTGGTCCGCAGCCTGACTTTCGGCACCTTCGTTGCCGGCGGCAGGAACAGGAAGACGCGCCTCGCCGTCATGGACGCGACCGCCATCGACAGCCAGCGGCGGCTCGTTCTGGTGCGCCGCGACGACATCGAACACCTGCTGCTGATCGGCGGGCCGACCGACGTGGTGGTCGAAACCGATATCCGCATGACCGCGCCGCGGCGCCCGGCACTGACCGGCACCGAAGGTGCGCAACAAGCGCCCCAGGCGCCTCGTCCCCAGCAGAGCCCGCAGCAGCCAGCCCCTCGCCCGGCAACGCCGGCGACTGCCAGGCCGCAACAGCAGCAGCAGGCACCAGCGCCGGTCCAGTCACGCCCGGCACCGCCCAAGATGCCCTTGGCTTCGGCACCGCTGGTCACGAACAGCCCGGATCCCAAAACCTATGTTGCGCCAACCTACTCGGCTCCGGCGCGACCTGCACCTGCGCCCGTGGCGGCACCATCGCCGCGCGACCTCATCGACGACACGCTGATGAAGGAGCTCGAAGTGTCGCTCGACGACAAGCCGCAAGCCAAACCGGCAAAGCTTGTGGATCCATCGCTCGATGACGAAATGGCCAAGCTGCTTGGCGAACTTACCAGTCACAAGCGGTAAGCTTGACCGACGATCTTGTAATGCGGACAAGAAAAAAGGCGGCCGAAGCCGCCTTTTTCGTTTTTGCCATTCCGCGATCAGTCGTCTCGATAGACTTTTTCGCGGCGCTCGTGACGCTCCTGAGCCTCAATCGACAGCGTAGCGATCGGACGTGCGTCCAGTCGCTTCAGCGAAATCGGTTCACCTGTCTCCTCGCAATAGCCGTAGGTACCCTCGTCAATCCTCTGCAGGGCAGAGTCGATCTTGGAGATCAACTTGCGTTGCCGGTCGCGTGCCCTGAGTTCAATGGCACGGTCGGTCTCGGACGATGCGCGGTCGGCAAGATCCGGATGGTTGGCATTTTCCTGCTGAAGTATTTCGAGGGTTTCGCGAGCTTCGCGGAGGATGTCGTTCTTCCAGGCAACCAACTTAGCTCTGAAGTAAGACTTTTGCCGTTCGTTCATGAACGGCTCCTCATCGGAGGGCACGTAGCCAAGAGTAACGGTATCGTTCATTCGACTCACCCGACAACCCCGTTTTGGCGCCTATATATTCGCGGGCCAAGCCCCACACAAGCGTATTCATCGAAAAGTTTGCGCCGCCCACAATGTCGTGATTCGGACGTGGCAAGCGCGCAACTCTCACCTCAAGAAACGCGCAATGGCATCGTCCGGTTGCAAGCGGCCTGACGCTTGGCTACATCCAGAGATGACAAGTTGGCGCAGGCTCGTCGCGAGATCGGGCTTCCAGGAGCAACATTTGGGAAAGCTCTACCTTCTCCGACACGCCAAGGCCGGCTGGGCCCTGCCCGGCGTCAGGGATTTCGACCGGCCGCTCGACGCCACCGGCATCGCGGACGCCGAAGCCACCGGCACGGCAATGCGCGCCAACGGCTATGTGCCGGAACTCACACTCTGCTCCAACGCCCGGCGCGCCCGCGAAACCCTGGAGGGCCTCGCCGGCCACGCGGACACCGGCCGGGTCGTCTTCACCGACGACCTCTACAGCGCCGACGCCGCGGGCTATTTCGACAAGATCCGCGAAAATGGCAGGCACGGCTCGATCCTGGTCATCGGCCACAACCCGATGATGGAAGACCTCGCCATGGCTGTTTCAGGCGATGGCGACCAAGCGGCGCTGCATACGCTGCAGACCGGTTTCCCGACCTCGGGCCTGGCCGTGATCCGCTTCGAAGGCGAGCTTTCCGGAGCCGAACTCGGCAATGGCTATCTCGAGGCGTTTCTGACGCCTGCCGATCTTTGAAACCGGCCGCCATTTCAAATCCCTGCAGCGGCACCTATATCCGGCGCGACCGCATGGGGATCGACGATTGGCGTCTCTGACCACCTTCACCGATGAGGCGCGCATTGCGCTCGACACGTTTTCCGGCCGTGCCGCGGGACTTTTCTCGCCGTCTCTCCGGCTCGGAGTGACCGGGTTGTCGCGGGCCGGCAAGACCGTTTTCATCACGTCCTTCGTCCACAATCTGATCCATGGCGGCCGGCTGCCGCTGTTCGAGGCACAGAAATCGGGGCGCATTTCACGCGCTTTCCTCGAAGAACAGCCTGACGACGCCGTGCCTCGCTTCCAGTATGAGGATCATGTTTCGGCCCTCGTCGACCAGCGCATCTGGCCGGATTCGACCCGCGCGATTTCGGAACTCAGGCTGACCATAGAATTCGAGTCGGCCTCCGGCTGGAACCGCATGTTTTCAGCTGGAAAACTGTCGGTGGACCTCGTCGACTATCCGGGCGAATGGCTGCTCGACCTGCCGCTGCTCGGCAAGAGCTACGACGATTTCTCCCGGGAGGCGTTCGAGCTCGCACGCCTGCCGGTTCGTGCCGACCTGTCGGAAGCCTGGCGTGAGCTTGCCGCCACGGTCAAGCCCGAGGCGGATGCCGACGAGATGACGGCCCGGCGGCTGTTCGAGAGTTTTGCCGCCTATCTCAAGGCCTGCAAGGACGACGAGCGCGCGCTGTCGACGCTGCCGCCCGGCCGGTTCCTGATGCCCGGCGACCTCGAGGGATCACCAGCGCTAACCTTCGCCCCGCTTCCCGGCCTCAGCCAGCGGGCGCGGCCCGGCTCGCTGCACGCGATGATGGAAAGGCGCTACGAGGCCTACAAGACGCATGTGGTGAAGCCGTTCTTCCGCGAACATATCGCGCGGCTCGACCGCCAGATCGTGCTGATCGACGCGATGCAGGCACTGAACGCCGGCCCCGGCGCCATCGCCGACCTCGAGCGCGCGGTGACCGAAATCCTCGCCTGCTTCCGGCCGGGCCGGGGCAATATCCTGACCGACCTGTTCTCGCGACGCATCGACCGCATCCTGGTTGCAGCGACCAAGGCGGATCACCTGCATCACGAGAGCCACGACCGGCTGCAGTCGATCGTGCGCCGGCTCACCGACCGCGCCGTGGCACGCGCCAACCTCTCCGGTGCCGAGGTCGACGTGCTGGCGCTTGCCGCCGTCCGCGCCACCCGCGAAGGCACCGTCAAGCAAGGTCGCGAGACACTGCCCGTCATCATCGGGACCCCGATCGAAGGCGAGACGATCGGCAAGGAACGCTTCGACGGCAACAGTGAAACTGCCATATTTCCCGGGGACTTACCTGACAAGGCTGATGTCGTGTTCCAGGATTTCGGCACCAATCACCGCCAGGATGCGAATGATCCGACGATCCGTTTCGTGCGCTTCCGCCCGCCCCGGCTGGAGCGCACGGCCGAAGGCGTGACGCTGTCGCTGCCGCACATCCGGCTCGACCGCGCGCTGCAATTCCTCATCGGAGACCATCTCGCATGAGCGCTCCCCGAAAACCCGCGGCCTTTCGCATCGAGCCGGAACCGGTAACGGAAGAGACAGCCGTCCGTGCGCCGTCGGCGGCGGCACCGCGCAAGCCGCGCGCGCTGGCAGCCGAAGCCGCTGTGGTGACGCCAGCCGAGTTCGATGTCTTCGACGAGGCGGACATTGCTGCGGCCGAACCACCGCCCGCAACCGCCCAAAGGCGCAGGTCCCGCATCGGCGCGATCTTCCTTACCGCCTTCGGCATCCTGATCTCGCTCGGCGTCGGGCTCTGGACCGACAGGCTGATCCGCGACCTGTTCTCGCGCGCCGACTGGCTCGGCTGGCTGGCGGTGGCCGCCGCAGGCATCGCGGCATCGGCACTTGTGGTGATCCTCGCCCGCGAGCTTCTGGCAGTGTTCCGGCTGGCCTCTGTCGAGCGCCTGCGCAACCGGGCGACTGACGCCATTGCGCGCAACGATCCGGCCGCAGCTCGCAACGTCGTCGACGAATTGTCGAACCTTTTGTCGTCGAAGCCTGAAACGGCGGCGGGCCGGCGCGCGCTCGCCGACCTGCGCGGCGAAGTGATCGACGGCGCCGATCTCGTGCGGCTCGCCGAAGCCGAGATACTGACACCGCTCGACGCGCAAGCGAAGATTCTCATCCTCGACGCCGCCAAGCGTGTGTCGCTGGTAACCGCGGTCAGCCCGCGTGCGCTGGTCGATATCGCCTATGTCGTGTTCGAGGCCGGACGTCTGATCCGGCGCCTGTCTGAACTCTATGGCGGCAGGCCCGGCACGCTCGGCTTCTTCCGGCTTGCCCGTTCGGCCATTGCCCATCTCGCCGTCACCGGCTCGATTGCCGTCGGCGACAGTTTCGTCCAGCAGCTTGTCGGCCACGGCCTTGCCGCCAAGGTGTCGGCCAAGCTCGGCGAAGGCGTGGTCAACGGCATGATGACGGCCCGCATCGGCATCGCCGCGATGGAAACGGCACGGCCCCTGCCCTTTGCCGCGGTCAAGCGCCCCGGCATAGGCGATTTCCTGGCTGCGCTGACCACCTTCGCGACCAAGGACAAGGGCGCCGAAAAGGTCAAATAGACGAAGCATTAACCATTCTTGGTCATGGTCCTCAAAGCTAATCGTTCCAGTTTCCTGCTGTCGGGTGTGCCCATGAAGCGCTTGTTGTTGTCCGCTGTCCTGCCTGCCGTGGCTATGGCGCTGCCGTCCGTCGCGCATGCCGACACGGTCAAGGGCGCCGAGCGCGACAAGAAGTTCTTCAAGACAGTGGAAGGCGAATGGGTCGGGCCGGGCGAGATCGTCGCCGGCAAATACAAGGGTACCAAATTCACCTGCAACTTCACCGGTTCGACCCCTGACGGCACAGTCGGCATGTCTCTCGACGGCGGATGCCGCGTCGGCGTGTTCACGCAGAAGATGTCGGCAACCATCGAACAGAAGGGCCGCAGCGGCTATCGCGGCAAGTTCCTGGACGGCTCCGAAGGCAAGGGCCTCGACATCATCTCCGGCAGTGTTGTCGACGGCCGGAAGGTGATCCTGTCGCTCAACCGCAACCAGCTCAACGGCGTCATGCAGGCACGCATGCCCGACGACAACCTGATGCATGTCACCGTCTCGGTACGCGTCGACAAGCAACTGGTGCCGGTGATCGGCATGAAGCTGTCGCGCGTCGACGGAACCGCCGTCGGAGCCATCGCCAAGAACTGATTCTTCAAATCGCAAAGAAAAAGGGCGGCACCCGTGGTACCGCCCTTTTCGTTTCAGGCCGAAGAATCAGCCCTTGATGGCGGTCAGCAGGTCGTCATAGGCCTTGCAGGCCTCTTCCGACGTCGTCGCACCGGTGTACTTCGTGGCAACTTCCTGCACCTTGGCGGACAGCTCGGCAGCCTTGGCCGGGTCCTTGGTGATGGCTTCCTGAAGCGCGGTCGCCACTTCCTGGCCCTTCTTGGTCAGAACCTCGGCGGTGCATTCGGGCGCCTTCGAGCAGGCCGAAAGGCCAAGCGCGGCAACGCCGAGCACGGCAAACAGCATATTTCTCATGTCAGTCCTCTCCTCGTAGCCGGCAACAAACGCCGGCGGCAGTTCAACCCCACACTGGTCGAAACCGAGCCCGCCTTAGCGTCAAGCCATGTCACACGCAATGGCAGGTTGTGGGGCCAGAGCCATGCCACAGCGATTCGGCGACAATGTTGTGGCGGGACAATTCGATAGGCTGGCCGGGCTGTTCTGAAGCGCCCGAAGCACCTATCTTGGCGCTTTCCCACCAAGCGGTATCAGCCGCACAGCCAAGGATCGAAAAGGCGCATGGCAGCAGAGACAGCGGGTGTCGATCTGGTTCCGGTGGTGGCGCTGCTGGCTGCAGGCGTCGTGGCCGTCCCCATCTTCAAGCGACTCGGCCTCGGCTCCATCCTCGGCTACCTCAGCGCCGGTGTGGTCATTGGCCCATTCGGCATCGGCATCTTCACCGAATCCTCCACCATCCTGCATGTCGCCGAACTCGGCGTGGTGATGTTCCTGTTCATCATCGGCCTCGAAATGCAGCCGTCGCGGCTGTGGGGTCTGCGGCGCGAAATCTTCGGGCTGGGCGCACTGCAGGTCGGCATCTGCGCGGCTCTGTTGACCATGGTTGGCCTCGCCGGAGGTTTCCTGGTCTCCCAATCCTTTGTCGCCGGTGCCGGCTTTGTGCTGACGTCCACCGCAATCGTCATGCAGTTGCTCGACGAGCGTGGCGAGATGTCGACGCCAAAGGGGCAGCGCATGGTTTCGATCCTGCTGCTCGAGGACCTCGCCATCGTGCCTTTGCTGGCTCTGGTGGCCTTCCTGGCGCCGGCAGCCTCCGACACTGGTACGGGCTGGGCCGGGCGGCTGACCGACATCGGCATCGGCGTCGCGTCGATCACCGGACTGGTCATCGCCGGCCGCTATCTGCTCAATCCGTTGTTCCGGGTCCTTGCCGACTCGCGCGCTCGCGAAGTGATGACCGCAGCTGCCTTGCTCGTTGTGCTGGGTGCAGCACTCGCCATGCAACTTGGCGGTCTTTCCATGGCGATGGGTGCGTTTCTCGCCGGCGTGCTGCTGTCCGAATCGACCTTCCGCCATCAGCTCGAAGCCGACGTTGAACCCTTCCGCGGTATCCTGCTCGGCATGTTCTTCATCGCGGTCGGCATGTCACTCGACCTGACGGTCGTGCTGGCCAACTGGCAGATGATCGCCTTCTACGTCGTCGTCTACATGCTGATGAAAGGCATCGGCATCTATGGGGTTGCGCGCTTCCGGAAGTCGGGTCATCGCGAGGCGCTGGAACGTGCCGTCATCATGGCGCAAGGCGGCGAATTCGCCTTCGTGCTCTACTCCTCGGCGCTGGCCGTCGGCATCATCGACGGCGAGGCCAATGCGATCCTGACTGCCATCATCATCATCTCGATGGTGCTGACCCCGTTGGCGATCATGGTGCTGCGCCGCTTCACGCCGCAGGTCGAACAATCGCTCGAAGACGTTGATGTCGCAGCGGAACTCAGTGGCACGGTGCTCGTGATCGGCTTCGGTCGCTTCGGACAGATCGCCAGCCAGCCTTTGCTGCTGCGCGGCGTCGACGTGTCGATCATCGACAACGACGTCGAGATGATCCAGGCGGCCGCCGATTTCGGCTTCAAGATCTATTATGGCGACGGCACCCGGCTCGATATCCTGCATGCGGCAGGCGCCGGACGGGCACGCGCCGTGCTGATCTGCGTCGACAAGGAAGACGTTGCTGTCCGCATCGCACAAAACCTCGCCGCCGAGTTCCCGTTGGTGCCGGTTCTGGCGCGTGCCTATGACCGCGGCACGGCGATGAAGCTCATTCGCGCCGGCGTCGACTATCAACTGCGCGAGACATTCGAATCGGCGATCGTCTTTGGCGGCGCCACGCTCGAAAAGCTCGGCGAGGATCGGGACGACGTCGCCGAGGTGATCGAGGAAGTGCGCCGCCGTGACGCCGCACGGCTGGAGATGCAGTTCGCCGGCGACATCCACGCCGGCGGCGACTTCCTGCAAGGCAATATCGCCGGGCCGGTGCCGACACCGCTGACACCGCCGCGCCGTACCGCCAAGGCCCTTAACGAGGAAGCAGCGGACGCGATCGCCAAGAGGGTCGTGCCTGGCGAATGATGGATTTGCCGTCGCGCGTCGATGGGCTACGCGCGATGCCACAGTGAAAGCAACGAGGAGCCGAAGATGATCGACAGGCAGCGTGCAACCGAAGTGGTCGCCTTTTGGCGCGAATCCGGGCCGGAAAGCTGGTTCCGCAAGGACGAGATGTTCGACGACAGCTTCCGCAGCCGCTTCGGCGACCTGCACATGGCCGCCGCCAAGCGCCAGTGCGACCACTGGGCAGACGATGCCGAGGGGGCGCTGGCGCTGATGATCCTGCTCGACCAGTTTCCGCGCAATTGCTTCCGTGGCAGCGGCCACATGTATGCCACCGATCCGCTCGCCCGCCATTTCGCGCGCCGGGCGGTGGCCGACGGCCACGACATGGCGACGGATGGGCCAATCCGGGTGTTTTTCTATCTGCCGTTCTCGCATTCCGAGACGCTGGCCGATCACGACACCCCGCTCGAACGCTCGACGGCGCTTGGCGGCGACTACCTCAAGCACGCCATCGGTCATCGCGACATCGTCGCCCGTTTTGGCCGCTTCCCGCACCGCAACTTCATCCTCGGCCGCGAATCGACCGAGCAGGAGCTGGCGTTTCTCGAAGCCGGCGGCTTTTCAGGTTAAGTTGCTTCCGCCGTAGCCACGCCTCACAGTTCAAGACGCATCAGCGGCCGGCCCGGCTTCCGCTCGATTGCGCGCGTAAACCCCGCCTTTTCGAACACCCGCGTCGAGCCGACAAACAGGCTGACCGGGTGTTTGCCGTTCGATTGGTCGATTGGGCAGGCTTCAAGCACGCGGGCACCCGCCTGGCGCGCGAATGCGACACCGGCGTCGACAAGCCGGTGCGTCACACCCTGGCCGCGTGCCTTGCCGCGGATGAAGAAGCAGGAAATGGCCCAGACGGCTGGATCGCCGGCATCCTCTGGTGACAACGGCGCGGAGCCCCTGCCCTTGTTGTTGAATTCGGGCACGTCGGCGCGCGGGCCGATCTGCATCCAGCCGACCGCTTCGCCATCCGAGAATGCCAGCAGGCCCGGCGGCGGGCCGGCCGCGATTCGCGTCTTGATGTGATCCTTGTTGCTCTCGCGTTTGCTGTTCCGCCTGACCGCCGGCGGCAGCCTGAAATAGGTGCACCAGCAGCCATAGCAGGCGCCCTGCTTGCCGAACAAATCCTCAAAATGTGGCCACAGATCCGGTGTCAGCGGCGAAATGGCATCAGTCATGGCATGGCTCCAGAGCGCAGCCTTGTCCCGACGGGGCAGCTGACATAAAATCGCGCTTGTTCTCTTTATGTTCGCAGCGAAGGCGATGCCTGTCAACGATCCCAGCCACGGTTTTTGCCGCGACTGCCTTGCCCTTCAGCGTGGGTCGGGACCGCGCTGCCACGGCTGCGGCAGCCCGCGCCTGTTGCGCCATCCCGAGCTTTACAAGCTGCACCTCGCCCATATCGACTGCGATGCCTTCTATGCGGCAGTCGAAAAGCGCGACAATCCCGAGCTCAAGGACAAGCCGGTCATCATCGGCGGCGGCAAGCGCGGCGTGGTCTCCACGGCCTGCTACATCGCCCGTATCCATGGCGTGCGCTCGGCAATGCCGATGTTCAAGGCGCTGGAGGCCTGTCCAGAGGCGGTCGTGATCAGCCCCGACATGGAAAAATACGTCCGCGTCGGGCGCGAGGTGCGCTCGATGATGCAGGCGCTGACGCCGCTGGTGGAGCCGCTGTCGATCGACGAGGCCTTTCTCGACCTTGACGGCACCGAGCGCCTGCATGGCCTGCCGCCGGCCCTTGTGCTCGCCCGCTTTGCGGTTGCCGTCGAGAAGGAGATCGGCATCACCGTCTCCGCCGGCCTGTCCTACTGCAAGTTCCTCGCCAAGGTCGCTTCCGACCTGCGCAAGCCGCGCGGCTTTGCCGTCATCGGCGAGGCCGAGGCGCTCGCCTTCCTCGCGCCACAGCCGGTGACGATGATCTGGGGCGTCGGAAAAGCCTTTGCCGCGACGCTCGAAAGCGACGGCATCCGCAGCATCGGCCAGTTGCAGCGCATGGACCGCGGCGACCTGATGCGGCGCTACGGCACGATGGGGAGCCGGCTCTATCACCTGTCGCGCGGCCAGGACGATCGCCAGGTGTCGCCCGACCAGGAAGCCAAGAGCGTTTCGGCGGAAACCACCTTCGATACCGATCTCGCGTCGTCGGCGGAGCTGGTGCCTGTGCTGCGTGCGCTGTCGGAAAAGGTCTCGGCGCGGCTGAAGAAGGCAAACATTGCCGGCCGCACCGTCGTGCTCAAGCTCAAGAGCCAGGACTTCAAGCTCCGGACGCGCAACCGCCAGCTGACCGACCCGACACGGCTTGCCGACCGCATCTTCCAGACCGGCATGCAGCTTTTGTCGAAGGAAACCGACGGCACAAAGTACCGCCTGCTCGGCATCGGTGTCAGCGACCTCTCCGATGACGAACGCGCCGACCCGCCCGATCTCGTCGACGTCCAGTCGCGCAAGCGGGCGCTGGCCGAAGGCGCCATCGACGTGCTGCGCGGCAAGTTCGGCAAGAACGCCGTCGAGACCGGCTACACCTTCGGCAAAGGCCGCAATGCGCATCCGCCCGAGGCGCTGGACGACTGAAACGCACGCGGCAAGCACGTCTGCTGGAACCAGCGTCTCGCTACCAGGCGAATGTCAGGCCGGCGCGGCTGCCCACCGTGCCGTGGCGCGCGCCGACACCGATGCCGCCATGCAGGTGCAGATTGTCGTTGAAGCGCATGGCTGCGGTTCCGGCAAAGCCGTTCTCGCCCTCGAAGTTGACCCAGTTGATCGACATCGCGAAGTCCTTGTCGGAAGGCAACGTGCCGCCCGCCATCGCCAAGGCAATGGCGCTGCTGGCCTTTGCCGATGCTGCCGGAGAAGCTGTCCTCCAGCGCGGCGACGCGGCCGTCGAGCGAAGCGATCGTGTCCGGCCCGAAGTTCGACATCGCCAGATTGCCGCCGACCCCCATTTTGCTGCTGCCGTGCTGATCTTCCCCAAGAGCGCGCACAGGTGGGGCAAATCAAACACAGTCTGGGAGTTGCGCATCCGGCAGATGCCGGATGAAATCTGCTTCGCAGCAGATTCAGCGGGTGCTCGAGCCGAGTGTTTTTGGAGTTTTCACCGGCGCCATCGCCGATGCCAGTCAGAGGCGCTCCCGCAGTTGCTTCAGCGGATACAGGTCACGCCGGCTCGCCTTCGACAATGCTGATACGCGGCCCGGCGTCGATCACCTTGGTCAGCCGGAAGCCGGATGCTGCGAACAGCGCCGCGAAGTCGTCCCTGGTTCTTTCCTGTCCGCCGGGTACCGCCAGCATGTTGAGGTCGGCGAATTTGGCGCGCGCCTTCGTTCGGTGGCGCGAGAACAGCTTCGAGTACGACCAGCGTCCCATCCGGCCGGATTGCCCGCCGGCAGCTTTTCAGCACGGCGATCGAGCGCTCGTCGTCCCAGTCGTGCAATATCCATTTCATGACATGCGCATCGGCACCCTCCGGCACGGCAGCGAAGAAGTCGCCGCCGACCACCTCGCAGCGATCGGCGACCGACGCCGCACTGAGAACGGCACCGGCACCCTCGACCACCATCGGCTGGTCAAACAGGATGCGGCGCTGCGACGGATTGCGGGCAAGGATCGCCGCCAGCAAGGCACCCTGGCCGCCGCCGACATCCATGACGACGTCGAAGCTGCCGAAGTCGTAGGCCGCAAGCACCGCCGCAGCGACTGCCGGCACGAAGGACGACATTGCCCGGTCGAAGATCAGCGACTCCTCTGGATGATCGATGCGGTACTGCCAGACACCGATGCCATGCGCATGCGCGAACGCGTTCTCGCCGGTGTGTACGCTGTGCAACAGCTCACCCCAGGCGTCGCGGTAGTAGGCTCGGCCAACCATGCGCGCCCAGGGTGCGACGGATTGCTCGGCATCCGAACGCAGCCCCGACCCAAGCATCGTCAGGGAAAACTGCCTCGTCGCCCCTTCATGGAGCACACCGACCGAAGCAAGCGCACGCAACAGGCGGTAGAGCGCCTGCGGGTGAGACCCGGTCGCAGCGGCGAGATCGTCGCTGGAACGCGGTCCGTTCGTCAGTTCATCGGCAATGCCAAGGGTTGCGGCGACGCAGATCGCCTGGGACACCTGATACCCATTCACCATCTGCATGAGATCTGCTGCGGCGGCTTTCTCGTCCATGACGGCGCCCTCTCACTGGCCGAGGCAAAGTACCAGCAGTGATGAAGCGCCGCAACGAAGCAAAGTGTTGCACGCGGCAAGAAATCGCCAACGGCTTTGTCGATCCTGCTGCCTTCTGCTCGTCGTGTTGGCAGACTAGGCTCAGACAATGGTGTCGGGCCTCATTATGCGGGAGCAAACCAATGCGTTTCATGTTCGTGATCAAGGCCAGCAAGGACTCCGAAGCGGGCGTCATGCCCCCGGCGGAAATGATCTCAGCCATGGCCGACTATCACGGAGAACTGGCCAAGGCCGGTGTGCTGCTCGACGGCAGCGGCCTGCAGCCGAGCTCCAAGGGTTGGCGCATCACATGGTCTGGCGGCAAGAAGACCATCACTGATGGCCCCTTTGCCGAGACCAAGGAACTGATCGCCGGCTACACGATCATCCAGGTGAAGACGCGCGAGGAAGCGATGGAATGGGCCAACCGCTTTCCCAACCCGCAGATCGAGAACGGCCAGATCGAGGTGCGCCAGATGTTCGATCTCGAGGATTTCGAGCCCAGCGAAGGCATCGATCGCTTTCGCGAAATGGGCATCGCGCAAGACAGGTCATAGATGGCCGCATACGATATCGATCCGCAGCCAACGATGCCGACCGACATTGTCTCTGATGACAGCGTCGCCAGAAGCCGCGCGACGCACAGGGCCATCGAGACAGTGTTCCGCATGGAGCGGGCGCGGATCGTGGCGGCACTCACCCGGTTCACCCGCAGCGTCGACCTGGCGGAAGAGTTGGCCCAGGATGCCCTTATCGCGGCACTGCGCAATTGGCCCGTTTCAGGCATCCCGGACAAGCCTGGCGCCTGGCTGATCACTTCGGCCAGGCGCCGGGCCATCGACCATTTTCGGCGTGCCAAGATGGCAAACGGCAAACTCGCACTGCTGGGTATCGATGCCGACGTCGAGGCAATGGCCGAGCCAGAGGACGGGATGGGCGACGACATGCTCGGACTGATGTTCGTGTCCTGCCATCCGGTGCTTTCGGCCGACGCACGGGCGGCACTCACCTTGCGGTTGGTCGGTGGCCTGACCACGGAAGAGATCGCCCGCGCCTACCTGGTTTCCGAAGCAGCGATGGCGCAGCGCATCATCAGGGCCAAGCGCACTCTGTCGGACGCTTGCGTGCCGTTCGAGGTGCCTGCCGGCCAGGATCGCGCCGACCGGCTGAGCTCGGTGCTCGAAGTGCTCTATCTCGTCTTCAACGAAGGCTATTCCGCCACCCGCGGCGACGATTGGATGCGGCCACAACTCTGTCAGGAGGCGATGCGGCTGGGGCGGATGCTGGCGCTGCTTGCACCCAATGACACTGAAGTTCACGGCCTGGTCGCGTTGATGGAAATCCAGGCATCGCGCTTGCCGGCCCGCACCGATGCCGACGGCAAGCCGATCCTGCTGCTCGACCAGATCAGATCCCGTTGGGACCATCTGCTAATCAATCGCGGCCTTGCGGCACTCGCCAAGGCCGAAGCCATGCAGCAACCAGGCCCATACACGCTGCAGGCGGCGATCGCGGCCTGCCACGCCCGGGCGCACGCGGCCGAACAGACCAACTGGCCGCGCATCGCCGCTCTCTACGCGGCGCTGGCCGCGCTTGCGCCCTCGCCCGTGATCGAGCTGAACCGGGCCATGGCACTGGCGATGGCATTCGGTCCGGCAGCCGGACTGGAGCTCGCCGACCAGCTGATGCTGGAGCCGGCGCTGCGCAACTATCACCTGCTGCCAAGCGTGCGCGCAGACCTTTTGATGAAGCTCGGTCGCCTTGGTGAGGCGCTTGGCGAGTTCGAACGGGCGGCTGCACTAACCCAAAACGAGCGCGAGCGGGCCATGCTTGTGGAACGGGCGCAGGCCTGCCGGGCCGAGCTGGCCGGCAAGGCGAAGTGACGTCGCCGGAGACAACCTAACCGGCTAGACCAGCTCGACCTCGACAACTCCCGGCACGGCGCGCATCGCCGAAGCGATCGACGGCGTGATGCGGTAGCGTTCGCGTAGCTCGATTTCGATCTCGCCCTCGGCCTCGCCCTTGAGCACGATGAAGCTTACCTCGCCTTCGCCGCGCACCGTCAGCTGGTTGGACAGCATGTTGAGCGGAGCCGCATCGCGCACGAAGATGCGCAGCGTCTTCTGCACCCGGCTCGCTTCGTCCTCGAGCGACTGCACAGTCTGGATGCGCAGGTTGACGCCTTCGGGGCGATCCTCGGCGGCAACGGTGACGACCACCGATTTGCCGGGTTCACACAGGTCGCGATACTGCGCCAGCGTCTCCGAGAACATCACCGCTTCATACTGACCCGAGACATCCGAGAACTGGACGATGCCCATCTTGTTGCCGGTCTTGGTCTTGCGTTCCTGCTTGGTGGTGACGGTACCGGCCAGACGCCCTGCAGTCGCACCACGCTTCACGGCAGCGGCAAAGTCGGCCCAGTTCTGGACGCGCATCTTCTCAAGTGCGGCCTTGTATTCGTCGAGCGGATGCGCCGAGAGGTAGAAGCCGACGACCTGGAATTCGCGATGCAGGCGATCGGCGGCAAGCCAGGCGTCGGCGACCGGCAGGTGCAGCGACGGCGCCTGCCCTGAGGCAGCACTGCCGAAGATGTCGGACTGGCCAAGGGTGGCATTTTCGTGGGCGCGGGAGGCAAGGCCCATCATGCGCTCGATGCCCGCCATCATCGCCGCGCGCTCGTGGCCGAAACAGTCGAGCGCGCCGGCCATGATCAGGCTTTCAAAGACACGCTTGCCGACCAGCTTGGGGTCGATGCGCTCGCAGAAGTCGGCGAGGCTGGCGAAAGGCTTTTCCTGGCGCTTGGCAACGATGTGGTGCACCGCCGCCTCACCCACGCCTTTGATCGCGGCGAGCGAGTAGAAGATCTTCTTCTCGCCGACCTCGAAGTCGCGGAAGCTGGTCATAACCGATGGCGGCACGACGTCGATGCCGAGCCGCATCGCATCCTGGCGGAAGTCGTTCAGCTTGTCCGTGTTGGACATATCGTAGGTCATCGAGGCCGCGAGGAACTCGACCGGATAGTGTGCTTTCAGATACGCCGTCTGGTAGGAGACGATGGCGTAGGCTGCGGCGTGCGACTTGTTGAAGCCGTAGTCGGCAAACTTGGCGAGCAGGTCGAAGATGGCGTTGGCCTGCGGTTTGCTGACCTTCTTGTCCATGGCACCGGTGACGAAGCGCTCGCGCTGCTTGTCCATCTCGGCGCGGATCTTCTTGCCCATGGCGCGGCGCAGCAGATCGGCTTCGCCGAGCGAATAGCCCGACAGCACCTGCGCGATCTGCATGACCTGCTCCTGGTAAACGATGACGCCTTGCGTCTCCTTCACCAGATAGTCGATCATCGGATGGATCGAGGCGATCTCCTCGTCACCATGCTTGCGGGCGTTGTAGGTCGGGATGTTCTCCATCGGGCCGGGGCGGTAGAGTGCCACCAGCGCGATGATGTCCTCGACCTGGTCGGGCTTCATGCCGATCAGCGCCTTGCGCATGCCGGCACTTTCAACCTGAAAGATGCCGACGGTCTCGCCGCGCGACAGCATGGCGTAGGTCAGCGGATCGTCGAGCGGGATCAGCGCGAGGTCGATGTCGACGCCCTTGCGGCTGATGAAATGCACCGCCTTTTGCAGCACCGTCAGCGTCTTCAGGCCGAGGAAGTCGAACTTCACCAGTCCGGCCTGCTCGACATATTTCATGTTGAACTGGGTGACCGGCATGTCCGAGCGCGGGTCTCGATACATCGGCACCAGTTCGGACAACGGGCGGTCACCGATGACAATGCCGGCGGCGTGCGTCGAGGCGTGGCGGTAGAGGCCCTCGAGCTTCTGTGCCATGTCGAGCAGCGTCTGCACGATCGGCTCGCGTTCTGCCTCCTCGGCAAAGCGCGGCTCGCCCTCGATCGCCTGGGCCAGCGTCACCGGATTGGCCGGGTTCTGCGGCACCATCTTGGTGAGCTTGTCGACCTGGCCATAAGGCATCTGCAGAACGCGGCCAACGTCGCGCAGCACGGCGCGCGCCTGCAGCGTACCGAAGGTGATGATCTGACCGACCTGGTCGCGACCATACTTGCCGACCACATAACGGATCACCTCTTCGCGGCGGTCCTGGCAGAAGTCGATGTCGAAGTCGGGCATCGAGACGCGGTCGGGGTTGAGGAAGCGCTCGAACAGCAGCGAGAAACGCAGCGGATCGACATCGGTGATGGTCAGCGCATAGGCAACCAGCGAGCCTGCACCTGAACCACGGCCGGGGCCGACCGGGATGCCCTGTTGCTTGCCCCATTTGATGAAGTCGGCAACGATCAGGAAGTAGCCCGGGAATTTCATTCGCTCGATGATGCCAAGCTCATATTCGAGCCGTTCCTGGTACTGTTCGGGCGTGTAGCCGGTCGACAGGCCACGCGTTTCCAGGCGCATCGCAAGACCTTCGCGAGCCTGGCGGGACAGTTCCGCCGCTTCGGCGGCAACCGCCGCGTCAGCATCGGCGATGTCGCCACCGGTGAATCGCGGCAGGATCGGATTGCGGTTCTTGGGATAGTAGGAACAGCGCCTGGCGATCTCGACGGTGTTGTCGATCGCCTCAGGCAGATCGGCAAAAAGCTCTGCCATCTCCTTCTGCGACTTGAGGAAATTGTCCGGCGTCAGCCTGCGGCGATTGTCCTCGGCGACGACCGAACCCTCGGCGATGGCAATGAGCGCGTCATGGGCCTCGAAGTCGGCACGCTTGGCGAAGAACGCCTCATTGGTGGCGACCAGCGGCAGATAGTGGCGATAGGCGAGTTCGATCGTTGCCGCCTCGATCATGCGGTCATAGCCGGCCAGACGCTCGAGTTCGACGTAAAGCCGATCGCCGAACATCTGCTTCAGGGTCAGCAGGCGGCTTTCGGCAATTGCCGTATGGTCGCTCTTGATCGCGGCACCGACCGGCCCGCGTGGGCCACCGGTCAGGCAGATAATACCGTCCGCTGCGGTGGCGAGCCAATCGAGCTTGGCGTGCACCGGTTCGCCGTTCGGGGTTTCGAGATAGAGCCGGCTGACCAGCCTGACAAGGTTGGCGTAGCCGGTCTCGGTCGCGGCAATCAGAACCACCGGAAACAGATCGAGTGCCTGCTTCCAGCCCTGGCCGCGTTGGGTGCTGTCGCCACCGTCTGCAAAGTCAACGTCGACCTGGCAAGCGATCAATGGCTGCACACCATCCTTGGTGGCCTTCTGGGCAAACTCCAGCGCGCCGAACAGGTTGTTGGTGTCGGCAACCGCGATGGCGGGCGCCTCGTCCTTGGCAGCGTGTCCGACGACCTTGTCGAGCTTCAGGGCACCTTCGAGCAGCGAATAGGCAGAGTGAACGCGCAGATGAATGAACATCCGGTCGGAAGTCTCTGGTTTTTCTGCCCTTATGAGCGCTTCACGCTTCAGGGGATCGCGTGGGAGCCTGTCACTCGACATCGAATCGTCTGCCATTTACCTGGAAATTCCGTGGCCATGTTCGGCCACGCCAGCCACCATGTCCATCCCGCAAGGGGTCGCGTCGGAAACCGCTTGTGGAGTATCATGCCAACCGTCGTCCTGCGACGTTCAGGTGTCGCCTTGCCGGTTGCCTGCGGCGGCAAAACCTGAAACCTTGCCGACAACAATTTTTCCTCTGAGTAGATATAAGGACGATCGCCATGAAAACCCGCGCCGCCGTTGCTGTTGGAGCCGGAAAGCCGCTCGAGATCATGGAGGTGGACCTCGAGGGGCCGCGCGAGGGCGAGGTGCTGGTCGAGATCAAGGCGACTGGCATCTGCCACACCGACGAGTTCACGCTGTCAGGCGCCGATCCCGAAGGCATCTTCCCGGCCATTCTCGGCCATGAGGGTGCCGGCGTCGTCGTCGATGTCGGCAAGGGTGTCACCTCGCTCAAGAAGGGCGACCACGTCATTCCGCTCTACACGCCGGAATGCCGCTCCTGCCCGTCCTGCCTCAGCCGCAAGACCAACCTCTGCACCGCGATCCGCTCGACGCAAGGCCAGGGGCTGATGCCTGACGGCACCTCGCGCTTCTCGATCGGCAAGGACAAGATTTTTCATTATATGGGCTGCTCGACCTTCTCGAACTTCACCGTGCTGCCCGAGATTGCGCTCGCCAAGGTCAATCCGGACGCGCCCTTCGACAAGATCTGCTATATCGGCTGTGGCGTGACGACAGGCATCGGCGCTGTCATCAACACCGCGCGCGTCGAGATCGGTTCGACGGCCATCGTCTTCGGCCTCGGCGGCATCGGCCTCAACGTGCTGCAGGGCCTCAGGCTTGCCGGCGCCGACATGATCATCGGCGTCGACATCAACAATGAGCGCAAGGCCTGGGGCGAGAAGTTCGGCATGACGCATTTCGTCAATCCGAAGGAGGTCGAGGGCGACATCGTTCCTTATCTGGTCAACATGACCAAGCGTGGTGCCGACCAGATCGGCGGTGCCGACTACACCTTCGACTGCACCGGCAACGTCAAGGTGATGCGCCAGGCACTCGAAGCATCACATCGCGGCTGGGGCGAGTCGATCGTCATCGGTGTCGCCGGCGCCGGCCAGGAGATTGCGACGCGTCCGTTCCAGCTGGTCACGGGCCGGACCTGGAAAGGCACCGCCTTTGGCGGCGCACGCGGCCGCACCGACGTGCCGAAGATCGTCGACTGGTACATGGAGGGCAAGATCCAGATCGACCCGATGATCACCCATACGCTGAAGCTCGAAGACATCAACAAGGGCTTCGACCTGATGCATGCAGGCGAAAGCATCCGCAGCGTGGTCGTCTACTGATGAGCGGCATCGCATATGAGGTCGACGTAAGATCGCTCGACGAGCTGTCGCCGCGCGACCTCTATGCGATGCTGAAGATGCGTCTCGATGTCTTTGTCGTCGAGCAGAAATGCGCCTTTCCCGAGATGGACGGCAAGGATCCCGAGGCGCTGCACCTCAGGCTGCTTGCCGGCAAGGAATTGCTGGCCAGCACGCGCATCCTCGCCCCATCGGGCCATGACGATCCGGCCTATATCGGCCGGGTGGTGGTCTCTCCTGATCATCGCGGCAAGCGCCTCGGCGACAAGCTGATGGCCGAATCCATAGCCGCCTGCGAAAGGCTCTTTCCGGACCGGCCAATTGCGCTTTCGGCCCAAAGCCATCTCGAGAAATTCTACGCGTCCTTCGGCTTCGACACAGTGTCGGACGAATATCTCGAGGACGACATCCCGCATGTCGACATGCTCAGGCCTGTCCCGCGCGCAAGCGCCTGACGGGGCTTACTCCAGCCAGGTCGTGTCGAAGGCACCGGCTACATGCAGGTCGGTCGTCTCCAGCCGTCCAGGCCCGAGATTGGCGAATTTGTGCGGCGTGTTCGCCGGCGCCACCAGGATCTGCCCGGCCTCCGCTTCGATCGTCTCGTCGCCGACGGTAAACAACGCCCGGCCGACACGGACGATGAACACCTCCGGATAAGGATGCGTGTGCAGCTTCGGCCCGCCGCCGACCTTGTCGCTGCTGAAGAACACCACCGAGACATCGGCGCCGAAAGCGCCGCCCTGGAACTCGCCGTGCCAGGTATCGGGCTTTTCGGCCCATTGTTCGCGATTGATCAGATGTGCCATGCTCGGTCTCCGTTCGACGCGCCAGACCATAATCAAAGAACTGCCTTCCCGGAACCGTGCCTGAAATGACTGAAAATGCCCCTGTGATCTATGTCGATGCCGACGCCTGCCCGGTGAAGGACGAGGTGGTGAAGGTCGCCGAACGGCTGGACCTCGTCGTCACCTTCGTGTCAAACGGCGGCTTGCGCCCGTCGCGCGATCCGATGATCCGCAACGTCGTGGTCTCAAAGGGCGCCGACGCCGCCGACGACTGGATCGTCGAAAACGCGCGCGCCAACGACATCGTCATCACCGCCGACATCCCGCTCGCCGCGCGCACCGTGGCGCTTGGCGCCCATGTGCTCGGCCCGACCGGCAAGCCGTTCACGCCGGAGACCATCGGCATGGCGGTCGCCATGCGTGATCTGAAACAGCACCTGCGCGAAACCGGTGAAAGCAAGGGCTACAATGCCTCCTTCTCCGCCCAGGACCGCTCGCGCTTTCTCGGCGCGCTCGACCAGATGGCGCGAAGGGCTGTGAAGTCGGTGCAGGCACAATGAAGCCGTTCGGCCGCCATTTCATTTTCCTGGCAAGCGCCGGCATCGGGGTGGCGGCGCTCGCCGTGGCAATGCTGCTCCAGCATCCGCTCAGCTACAGCATCGCCGCCAATACGTTTTTCGCCACTTACATACTGCTTGTCCTGCGTGAAATGCCGCGACTGACGGCGGACTTCCTCAGCCGGCGCGCCCAGCAGGCCGACGAGCCGATCTGGATCATCTTCTTGGTGACCATCGGTATCGTCGTGGTCGCCGTCGGCTCGCTATTCGTGCTGATGAATGCCAAGCAGGTTCCGCATCCCTCCTGGCTGGCGTTTTCGCTGCTGTCGCTGCCGCTCGGCTGGCTGACCATCCACGCCATGGCGGCCCTGCACTACGCCCGCCTCTACTGGAAAGGCGACACCAAGGCCGATGCCGCGTCGACACGCAGCCGCAAGCCGGTCGGCGGCCTGATCTTTCCCGGCACAGAACGCCCCTGTGGCTGGGATTTTCTCTACTTCGCCGTGGTCATCGGCATGACGGCGCAGACCGCCGACACCAACATTTCGTCGACGCACATGCGCCAGGCAGCGCTTGTCCATTCGGTCCTGTCGTTCTTCTTCAACACCATCATCGTCGCCGCGGCCGTCAACCTGGTGGTCTCACTCGCAAGCTGATTTCACGCCGAAGTCACCGCCGCAGCGAAACAATTCCCGACGCCAAAGCGTAATCCTCTGCGAAAGGGCGTAAGATGACGCCCCCGCAATCGCCGATGCCACGGGAGATCGGGTGTTATGGAAAGCCAGGCGCACATGCTGCAGCAGGCGAATGACGCGAAAGCGTCAGGCACCCGCGGCGAACTCGTCTATCGGCAGACACGCTGGACACGCCTCACCCATTGGATCTGGGCAGTGTCGCTGTTTTTCCTGCTGCTGAGTGGTCTGCAGATCTTCAACGCCCACCCCGCGCTCTACATCGGCAAGCAGTCAGGCTTTGCTTTCAGCAACGACGTGCTGGTCATCGGTGCTGAAAATAGCCCAACGGGACCAGTCGGTTACACGACGATCCTGGGAAACAGATTCAACACGACGGGTGTGCTTGGCCTGTCGGGATCGGCCGCCAATCCAAACGGGCGCGCGTTTCCGGCATGGGCGACGATTCCGTCCGGCCAGGATCTCGCCACCGGCCGCGTCGTGCATTTCTTCTTCGCCTGGGTGCTCTCAGGCACGTTGCTCGTCTGGCTCGTCGCCAGCGCCATCAACGGCCATCTGCGTCGCGATCTTGCGCCAAGCGTCAACGATCTGCGCAACCTGCCGAAGGACGTCGCCGACCACGCCAGGCTGAGGTTCCACCATAGCCGCAACTACAACACCTTGCAGAAGCTCGCCTATGGTGGCGTGCTGTTCGTGCTTCTGCCGCTGATGATCGTCACCGGGCTTGCCATGTCGCCGAGCATGAATGCAGCCGTGCCGTTCCTCGCCGACCTGTTGGGCGGACGCCAGACCGCGCGCACCATCCACTTCGTCACCATGGCGCTGCTCGTCGGCTTCTTCGTTGTCCACATGCTGATGATCCTGGCGGCGGGACCGATCAACGAACTGCGCTCGATCGTCACCGGCTGGTATCGCACCGACCCACCGCAACGCGACCGTCGCGAAGGGAGCGCCTGAGATGCCCAAGTTCCAGCTCAACCGCCGGCGCTTCCTCACAACAGCTACGCTCGGTGCATCGACACTTGCACTCTCCGGTTGCGACGCCTTCGATTTTCTCGCCGATCGCGACAACGGCGTGCGCAATGTCCTCGAGGGTGCCAACGACCTGACATACCGCGTCCAGCGGCTGCTCGCCGGCCGCGAGTCGCTGGCCCAGGAGTTCACCGAGGCCGACATTCGGCAGCCGCAACGCCCCAACGGCATCACTGCACCCGACGACAGTGTCTACAAATCCCTTCAGTCGGGCGACTTCGCCGACTGGCGGCTGGAGGTGACGGGCCTGGTCGAAAAGCCGCTATCGCTTACGCGCCAGCAACTGATGAACATGCCCTCGCGTACCCAGATCACCAGGCATGACTGCGTCGAGGGATGGAGCTGTATTGCCAAATGGACAGGCGTGCCGATGGCGCTCGTACTCGATGCCGCCGCGGTCAAGCCCAATGCCCGCTACGTCGTCTTCCACTGCCTCGACACCATCGAACGAAGCCTCTCGGGCGAAGTCAAATATTACGGCTCGATCGATCTGGTCGACGCGCGGCACCCGCAGACAATCCTCGCCTATGGCATGAACGGCATGCCGCTGCCGGTCGAAAACGGCGCACCGCTTAGGGTGCGTGTCGAACGACAGCTCGGCTACAAGATGCCGAAATACATCCACAAGATCGAGCTGGTCGACGGCTTCGGCGCCATGGGCCTTGGTAAGGGGGGCTATTGGGAAGACCGTGGCTACGACTGGTACGGCGGCATCTGACGGACGATCGCAAGCGCCATTGATAGTCACGCTTATTCAATAGCTTGACCGATTTTTCGTATCTTGCGGTTGCGCATCCGGGCTCGCTGGCCGATGCTCGCGGCATGCCGCCCAGACATTCGGCGGTCCAAATCCAACATACGACAGGAGGCCCTTCTGGTGTCCGACACCACGAACATCTATGAGCAGACACCCGATCTCGACACCATTGGCGGACGCCTGTCGCGTGCGCGCGAAGCAAGCGGCCTGAGTGCTTCGGAACTTGCCTGGCGCCTCGGGGTCAAGACCGCCACCATCAATGCCTGGGAGCGCGACCGCTCGCAGCCCGGGGCCCATCGCATCGCCAAGCTGGCCGGCCTGCTCGGCACCAGCATTTCCTGGATCCTGCACGGCATCGGTCCTGCGCCGCGCGAAGACGACCTGTCCGCCGCCTCGGTTTCGTTGCAGATGGAACGGCTGCTACGACTGCACCGCCAGACCGGCAACCTGATTGGCCAGCTCGAGCGCGACCTGCGCAAGCTGGAATGTGCCGGGACCTGACCCGGACCACCCGGAAGTATTGGTTGGGACTATCCATCCGGTGAATAAGCACTGCGCGGACAGGTGACAAAGTGTCGTCGGTGGGATATTGACGACTCGTCTGGAGCCTTTGCGGGCTCCACCTGTTTGCGGGAGAGAGCAGCGAAAGCTGACGCCGAAGGGGAAATCGCCCGAAATCTCTCAGGCAAAAGAACCGTAAACAGGAAGGACACTCTGGAAAGTCGGGACCTTGGTCCCGCGCCGAAGGTGTAAGCGCTGCCGACAGAGTTCCGGAGCGCGAGTCTCTCAGGCTTCAGACAGAGGGGCACGGAATGGCTGCCACAAGCGGCTGGACACGTGCGACTCTGGAGAAGACATGACAGGCGAAGCCACCAACCAACTCCCACTTGCAGATCTGCATGCAGCCGCCGGTGCGCGCTTTGGCGCCTTTGCCGGCTGGAACATGCCGCTGACCTATCCTGCCGGCGTGATGAAGGAACACCTTCACACCCGGGAGCATGTCGGCCTGTTCGACATCTCCCACATGAAGCTGTTCCTGGTCACCGGCCCGGGGGCCGCCGACCTCATCAACCGCGCCTGCCCGCTCGATGCGCGCGCGCTTGAGACCAGGCAGTCGAAATACACCTTCTTCCTGACCGAGACCGCCGGCATCATCGACGACCTGATCATCACCCGTCTCGGCGACGAGCGTTTCATGGTGGTGGCCAATGCCGGCAACGCAGCGACCGACGAAGCGCATCTGCGTGCGCTGGCCAAAGACTTCGACGCCACGATCGAGCCGCTCGACCGCGTCTTCATCGCGATCCAGGGCCCCGAGGCGGCCACAGTGCTCGGCAAGGCCGGCATTGCCACCGACGCGCTGTTCTTCATGCAGGGCTTCGAGCCGCGCGCCAACTGGTTCATGAGCCGCTCCGGCTATACCGGCGAGGATGGTTTCGAGATCGGCCTGCCGGAGGCAGACGCGCGCGAATTGCTTGCCAAGCTTCTGGCCGACGAGCGCGCCATGTGGATCGGCCTTGCCGCACGCGACAGCCTGCGCCTCGAAGCCGGGCTCTGCCTGCATGGCAACGACATCACCCCCGACAACGACCCTGCAAGTGCCGGCCTGATGTGGGCGATCCCCAAGGACCTGCGTGCAGACGGCGGCTTTATCGGCCGCGCGGCACTTGCTGCGATCCTCGCCGACGGCGCCAAGGAAAAGCGCGTCGGCCTGAAGCCTGAAGGCCGCCAGCCGGTGCGCGCCGGCGCCGAGCTGTTCGATGCCGACGGCAAGCTGATCGGCCGCGTCACCTCGGGCGGCTTTGGCCCGTCGGCCGGATTCCCGGTCGCCATGGGCTATGTCTCCGCGTCGCTGGCCAAGGCCGGCACCCGTGTCTTCGCCGACGTCCGCGGTACCAAGGTGCCCGTCGACGTTCATTCTCTTCCCTTCACGCAGCATCGCTACCGCAAAGGATAATTTCCATGACCAAGACCTATTTCACCGAAGACCACGAGTGGATCCGCGTTGAAGGCGACATCGCTACCGTCGGCATTACCGACTACGCCCAGGAACAGCTTGGCGACCTGGTCTTCGTCGACCTGCCGGAAGCCGGCCGCAAGCTCGCCAAGGGCGACGTCGCCGTGGTCGTCGAGTCGGTCAAGGCCGCCTCGGACGTCTATGCGCCGATCGACGGCGACATCACCGAAAGCAACGCAACGCTCTCTTCCGACCCGGCGCTCGTCAATTCGGCTGCCACCGGCGACGGCTGGCTGTGGAAGATGAAGATCGCCAATGCGGGCCAGCTCGACGGCCTGATGGATGAAGCGGGCTACAAAGCCCATATCGGTTGACAGGATCGCCTGAGATGACCACCGCACCCTATCCCTTTTCGGCCCGCCACATCGGGCCTGGTCCCAAACAAACCCGCGCCATGCTGGCCGCCATCGGCGTAACCTCCGTGGAAACGCTGATTTCGCAGGCTGTGCCGAAGTCGATCCGGCTCGACCGCGCGCTCAACCTGCCGGCCCCGGCGAGCGAACATGAGGCGCTTGCCGAGCTCGGCGAGAAGATGGGCCGCAACAAGGTGCTGAAGAGCTTCATTGGTGCCGGCTATCACGGCGTCAACGTGCCTCCGGTCATCCAGCGCAACCTGTTCGAGAACCCGGCCTGGTACACCGCCTACACGCCTTACCAGGCCGAAATCAGCCAGGGCCGCCTGGAGCTCCTGTTCCACTTCCAGACGCTGGTCGCCGAACTGACCGGCCTGCCGGTCGCCTCCGCCTCGCTGCTCGACGAAGCAACCGCCGTTGCCGAAGCGGTCGGCATCGCGCTGCGCCATCACCGCGACAAGCGCAGCCGCGTCGCCATTGCCGGTGCAGCGCACCCGCAGGTCCTCGACGTCGTTCGTACCCGCGCCGAGCCGCTGGGCACCGAGATCGACGGCGAGACCATCGACGACAACACGGCAGCGCTGATCGTTTCCTGGCCCGACACCAACGGCGTCTATGGCGACCACAAGGCGGCGATCGAGAAGGCCAAGGCCGTCGGTGCGATCGTCATCTTCGTCTCGGATCCGCTCAGCCTGACCGTTACCGACACGCCTGCCAGCCTCGGCGCCGACATCGCCGCAGGGTCGATGCAGCGCTTTGGCGTGCCGATGGGCTTTGGCGGTCCGCACGCAGCATACTGCGCCGTCTCCGACAAGCTGACCCGCCTGATGCCTGGCCGCCTCGTTGGCCAGTCGGTCGACAGCAAGGGCCGCCCCGGTTACCGCCTCGCACTGCAGACCCGCGAACAGCACATCCGCCGCGACAAGGCGACGTCGAACATCTGCACCGCACAGGCCTTGCTCGCCAACATGGCGGCATCTTATGCCATCTGGCACGGCTCGGTCGGCCTGCAGGCGATCGCCGAGCGGGTCCACGCGCTGGCCAGCCGTCTCGCCGAGAGCCTGAAAGCTGCCGGCCTGCCGGTGCTTGGCGACAAACGTTTCGACACCGTCACCATCGAGGCCAAGGGCAAGGCCGAGGCTATTGCCGCCGAGGCCGAGAAGACCGGCCGCCTGCTGCGTGTCATCGACGCCGACCATGTCTCGGTCGCCTTCGACGAGACCTCGACAGCTGCCGATCTCGAAGCGATCGCTGCCCTGTTTGGCGCAAAGGTCGTGGCCGAAGCCAAGCGTTCGCTGCCGGGCCAGCCGCGCGGCAAGGAGTTCCTGACCCAGTCGGTGTTCCACCAGAACCGCTCGGAAACCGACATGATGCGCTTCCTGCGCAGGCTGGCCGACAAGGACCTGGCGCTCGACCGCGCCATGATCCCGCTCGGCTCCTGCACCATGAAGCTCAATGCCGCCGCCGAGATGATGCCGGTCAGCTGGCCGTCGGTCGCCAACCTGCATCCATTCGCGCCGACCAGCCATTCGCTCGGTTATCGCGCGATGACCGACGACCTCGAAGCATGGCTGTGCGAAATCACCGGCTTCGACGCCGTCAGCCTTCAGCCGAATGCCGGCAGCCAGGGTGAATATGCCGGCCTTCTGGCCATCCGCCGCTATCACCATTCGCGTGGCGAGACGCAGCGCAACATCTGCCTCATCCCGTCCTCGGCGCATGGCACCAACCCGGCCAGTGCTGCCATGGCCGGCATGGACGTTGTTGTCGTGCACTGCCTCGAAGATGGCGACATCGACGTCACCGACCTCAAGGTGAAGGCCGAGCAGCACGCCGACAAGCTCGCGGCGCTGATGTTCACCTACCCCTCGACGCATGGCGTGTTCGAGGAAGGTGCGCGCGACATCTGCGAGATCGTCCATGCCCATGGTGGCCAGGTCTATTTCGACGGTGCCAACCTGAACGCGATGGTTGCGCTTTCGCGGCCCGCCGACATCGGTGCCGACGTGTGCCACATGAACCTGCACAAGACGTTCTGCATTCCGCATGGCGGCGGCGGCCCCGGCATCGGCCCGATCGGCGTCAAGTCGCACCTGGCGCCGTTCCTGCCAGGCCATGTCGAAATCGGCAGCGCGCATGCGGTCTCGGCGGCTCCCTTCGGCAGCGCCTCGATCCTGCCGATCACCTGGATGTACATCCGGATGATGGGCGCTTCGGGTCTCAAGCACGCGACGGAGACGGCGATCCTCAATGCCAACTACATCGTCAGCAAGCTCGAGGCGCACTATCCCGTGCTGTTCAAGGGCCGCAACGGTCGTGTCGCGCATGAGTGCATCCTCGACACCCGCGTGCTCAAGGAGCGTGCGGGCATCTCGGTCGAGGACATCGCCAAGCGCCTGATCGACTACGGCTTCCATGCGCCCACCATGTCGTGGCCGGTTGCCGGGACGCTGATGGTCGAGCCGACCGAGTCCGAGCCGAAGCACGAGATCGACCGTTTCTGCGAAGCGATGATCGCCATCGCCAACGAAGCGGCAAAGGTCGAAAAAGGCGAATGGCCTAGGGATGACAATCCGCTGGTCAACGCGCCACACACGGCGACCGAGACGCTGGCCGGCGAGTGGAAGCACCCCTACTCGCGCCTCGAAGCGGCCTATCCCGGCGGCGATCCCGACACTGTCGCCAAGTACTGGCCGCCGGTGTCGCGCATCGACAACGTCGCCGGCGACCGCAACCTGGTCTGCGCCTGCCCGCCGCTGAGCGAGTACCTCGGCGCAGCCGAGTAACCTGACCCGGCGAACACCTTCATCGGCGGCGCACCTCACGGGCGCCGCCGATTTGATTCATAGCCTGTCGGCTTAAACCGCAGCGTACGCCGAAATGGCCGTTCGTCAGAGATCGAACGGGTGGCCCAACGGGGTCGGGCTACGCAACTTTGATGCAGTGTTCAGTTCGGGAAACTCATTCAGTATCGGTACAACAGTCTCGACAAACATGTTTCCCATGGCGATTCCCACCGCCGTCCTCAACTCAACAAAGTCTTTGTCGGAGATTTTGCCTTGGCAATCCAAAAGAAGGTCGTTTAGTAGAACTCTACTTTCTACCGCTATATCAAGAAGGCGTTCGAATGCCTCTCGCCTCTCCATCGCACTCTCCGACTCTTTGCTTTACTTTGTAAATCAAGCTCTCGCATCGCGACATCAAAGGCAACCATCACCCGCCTGCCTGTGCAGCCAATCCGGAGTGAGCCCTGCAGCTAGGTCGGACAATCGTCGGGTTCGCCGATGCTATCAAGCAAACAGCAGTTCCGGCTCGCGATAAGCCTTGCTGCCCGCATTTCCAGCCGTCGCGACGCGGTTGCGGCCGGCGCGCTTGGCGGCGTAGAGCGCAGCATCGGCTCCAAGCAGCATCTGTTCGACCGTGCGCGGCTCATCATCGCCGAAACACACGCCAACGCTGACCGTGCTCCGGAGCGGGCCGAGCTTGGTGCCGACGACCTCGGCGCCGAAAGACGCGCCAATCTTGCGCAGGACGTCATAGACCTCCAGCGTGCTCATTCCCGCGATGACGATGGCAAATTCCTCGCCACCGAGCCGGAATACCTCGACGCCGTCGCGCGATTGTCTTCTGACAACATCGGCAAAACGCTGGAGCACCCGGTCGCCCACGGCATGGCCGAAGACATCGTTGGTCCGCTTGAAGTGGTCGAGATCGGCCATGGCGAGAGCCCGGCGTTCACCGAACTGCGTGTCGCCATGCAGCGACGTAAGCGCCCGGCGGTTCATCAGCCCCGTCAGCGGATCGGTCAGCGTTTCCTCGGTCAGCCGGCTCTGGGTGCGCAGATGGTGGAACGAGATGGTGAGTGCCCCAAGTGCGGTCATGCAGGCAACGACCACGACAGTATTGACGTCCTCGGCCCAGTTCCTGGGCACGCTGCCGAGCACCCACTGCTTCTGCTGCACGATGACGAAGGCGCATAGCGCGAAGGATATGGCGCTGCTGCCGGTAAGCAGCGAGACCGGGGCCAGCACGCGGCGGTCGACCTCCTTGCTCGTCCAGAATGCGGTCGCGGTCATGACGAGGATGCCTGTTACCGCCGAATAGGCGATGACAAAGCCGAGGCCGTCGAAGCCCGCCGCGGTGACCACGACTGTCAGGACGATGATCGCGGCGACCGGAAAGGCTGCGGGTTTCGACCAGCCGCGCTCGATATACTGGTCGGCGGAGGTGAAGACGACGAAGAAGCCGGCGACGAGCAGCGCCAACATGCCCTGCCCGAGCCATGAGGAGGCATGGCGACCATAAAGCCAAAAGGCGATGACATGGGTGACAAGAAGTAGTATTCCCACCGCCATCGTGAGAACGAAACGGGACTGACGCGCCGTCAGCCAGATCGCGACGAGTGTTCCGCTCAGACACGCACCCGACAGGGCCGTGGCGAGCAACAGGGAACCAAAGTCAAGCACGGGGGCGCGGCCTTCCTGATGTCCGAATGTTCGGGCAGCAGTTATTGGACATTCCGGGTCAGCCGCAACCTTACATTGCCGCGCCATCGTCAGCTGAGTGCTGCGACTTCGGTTAGCGTTTACGAAAGGTTGCGCCGGCCCTGCCAATTCCGGCATATCGAACGGGCGGGGGACGAACAGATCAGGAACTGTTGCCGGACCGGCAAAACTGGCAAACTCGACAAGTGATTCGCAGCGCGGAACAACCGTATTGAGCATGGACGACAACAGCGACCTTTTCGGCAATCTCGGCAACCAGCCTGCACGCCCCGTTTCCCGTCCGGTTGACCCGCTGGTCGCGGCGGCCGCGGCGGCGAAGCGCCCTGCTCCGGCAAAGGACGCCAGCGACAGCTACAGTGCTGCCGATATCGAAGTTCTCGAAGGCCTGGAGCCCGTCCGCCGTCGCCCCGGTATGTATATCGGCGGCACCGACGAAAAGGCGCTGCACCATCTCTTTGCCGAAGTCATCGACAACTCGATGGACGAGGCGGTGGCTGGCCATGCGACCTTCATCGAGGTCGAACTCGACGCCGAGGGGTTCCTCACCGTCACCGATAACGGTCGCGGCATCCCGGTCGATCCGCACCCCAAGTTCAAGAACAAGTCGGCGCTCGAGGTCATCATGACCACGCTGCATGCCGGTGGTAAGTTCGACTCCAAGGTTTATGAGACCTCGGGCGGCCTGCACGGTGTCGGCGTTTCGGTCGTCAACGCGCTCTCCGACCAGCTTGAAGTCGAGGTGGCGCGCAACCGCAAACTGTTCCGTCAGCGTTTTTCGCGCGGCGTCCCGCAGGGCGGGCTGGAAAGCCTTGGCGACGTCCAGAACAGGCGCGGCACCAAGGTGCGCTTCCACCCCGACCCGGACATCTTCGGCAAGGGCGCGCATTTCGAACCGGCACGCATCTACAAGATGGCGCGCTCCAAGGCCTATCTGTTCGGCGGCGTCGAAATCCGCTGGAGCTGCGATCCCACGCTGATCAAGGAAAAGGACGAGACGCCTGCCAAGGCCGTGTTCCACTTCCCCGGCGGTCTCGGCGACTATCTCAAGGCCTCGCTCGGCAGTGAGATGCAGGTCACCCGTGAAATCTTCTCGGGCAAGAGCGAGAAGCAGAGCGGCCACGGCTCGGTCGAATGGGCCGTCACCTGGTTCGGCGGCGACGGCTTCATCAATTCCTATTGCAACACCATCCCGACCGGCGACGGCGGTACCCACGAAATGGGCTTCCGCAACATTCTGACGCGCGGCCTGCGCGCTTATGCCGACCTTGTCGGCAACAAGCGCGCCTCGATCGTCACCAGCGAAGACGTGATGATTTCGGCCGCCGGCATGCTGTCGGTGTTCATCCGGGAACCGGAGTTCGTCGGCCAGACCAAAGACAAGCTGGCCACCGTCGAAGCGATGCGCATCGTCGAGACGGCGATCCGCGACCCGTTCGACCACTGGCTCGCCGACAATCCGCAGGAAGCGTCGAAATTGCTCGACTGGGTGATTGCGCGCGCCGACGAACGCGTGCGCCGCCGCCAGGAAAAAGAAGTGTCGCGCAAGAGCGCAGTGCGCAAGCTGCGCCTGCCCGGCAAGCTGGCCGACTGCACGCAGAATGCCGCCGCCGGCGCCGAATTGTTCATCGTCGAGGGCGACTCGGCAGGCGGCTCGGCCAAGCAGGCACGCGACCGCTCGATGCAGGCGATCCTGCCGCTGCGCGGCAAGATCCTCAACGTCGCCAGCGCCGGCAACGACAAGCTGGCATCGAACCAGTTGATCGGCGACCTGATCCAGGCGCTCGGCTGCGGCACGCGCTCGAAATACCGCGAAGAGGACCTGCGCTACGACCGCGTCATCATCATGACCGACGCCGACGTCGACGGCGCGCACATCGCCTCGCTTTTGATCACCTTCTTCTACCAGGAGATGCCAGAGCTCGTCCGCGGTGGGCACCTCTACATGGCGGTGCCGCCACTCTACTCGATCCGTCAGGGCGGCAAGGTCGCCTATGCCCGCGACGACGCCCACAAGGAGGAGTTGCTGAAGACCGAGTTCACCGGGCGCGGCAAGATCGAGATCGGTCGATTCAAGGGCCTCGGCGAGATGATGGCCTCGCAGCTCAAGGAAACGACGATGGACCCGAAGAAGCGCACGCTGCTGCGTGTCGAGGTCAATGAGAGCGAAGACGACACCAAGAGCGCCGTCGACGCGCTGATGGGCACCAAGCCGGAGCTGCGTTTCCGCTTTATCCAGGAACGCGCCGAGTTCGCCGCAGCGGACGCGCTGGATATCTGATCCGGATTTGAATGAAGAAAGCGGCCCGCCGTCAGGCGGCCGCTATCGCCAGAGCGTGGCCGCGGGCGTTTTCACGCAGGGCTTCGAGGTGGATCGACTTCACCAAAGAGGCCAATTCGCCTTCGGCTGCCTGGCCACCCAGTTCCTTGAGCATCAGCCAGCTGACTTCCTGGGCACCGGCGACACGACGGCCATTGGCAACTTCGCGCCAGATCTTCAGCGCCCGCAGGATGATCGCGTGTGACGCATCGGCGAGGCCGGCGGAGCGCAACAGCGCTGTCAGAGCGACGTCTTGCCCAGCAGAAAGCAGCGCCCTCACCCGTGGTTCGTCGCGACCGGTCAGGACGACAAGGGCAGCGCCGAAGAAATCGACCTTGCCATGGGCAAGGATGCGGATGATGAAGCTTGCGGTCAGGTCGCCGCGCAACCTGAGATGTTCGACAAGCGCCATGTGTTCGTTGGCGCGGGTGCCCTCGATCAACGTCAGCGAAGACTTGACGCAGGCATCGCGCGTCACCTTTTCGGCGCGCGCGGCGCCCATCAATGCCATGACGAAGGGCGAGGCCTTCAAGGCCTCGCCAAGCTTGACCAGCAGCAGGTGCCGGCAATCGGACGGCAGGCGCGGATCGGCGGCAAGTGCCTCGCGCACGTGCGCATCATGGCCAAAGCGCTCAGCCATGCGGCGGAAGCTCAGCGAGGCGATGTCGGCGCCATAATTCCGCAGCAGGACGACGCAGGCTTCGGCCTCACCGACTTCAGCGATCGCAGCCGAAAGCGACATCGACACGACCGGCCGGTCGGCAACGAGCTTCTGGATGGCAATCGAGCCCGATGCGACGCGGTCGATAAGGTCGGCGTCGGTCAGCAAGGGAGAACGCGCCAGCACCATCGCCGCAACGTCGGGCTGGTCGGCGGCAAGGGCTGCGATGATCTGGAGCGGTGCGTGGACGCTCATCGAAAGCGCCTCGGCCAGCGCCTGGCGCACTTTCGAAGACGGGTCGTCGAGCAGCAGCGTGAGCGCCGCTTCAGCTGCGCAGCGATCCTCGAACGGCATCTCGCGGTTGACATAGGCGCTCGCTAGAGCGGCAGCCGCGGCCGCCCGCTCACCCACCTTGGCTGTGTCTATCCATTTCAGGAAATGCGAAACGACCATCCGCTTTTCTTCGCCCCTGGCAGCAAGCGCCCAAACCCAATGACGACCCTAGGAAGAAAAGGTTTACGAACGGTTCACCATATCCGTTAACCCTTGCCGGGCCGCGAGGCAGCGCCTATCAAATCCGCACAACGGGAGGAGTTGCCGATGGCTGGACTGTATCTTGAGGAATTCGTCGTCGGCCAGGTGATCCGGCATCAGCTCACCAAGACCGTAACCGAGAGCGACAACATGTTCTTCTCGACGATGACGCTCAACCCCCAGCCGCTGCACATCGACTTCGACTTTGCCGCCAGGAGCGAATGGGGCAAGCCGCTGGTCAATTCATTGTTCACGCTCGGGCTGATGATCGGCATTTCAGTGCACGACACGACGCTCGGCACCACCATCGGCAATCTCGGCATGACCGAGACCACCTTCCCGCATCCGGTCTTTCACGGCGACACGATTCGTGTCGAGACGGAGGTTCTTTCGGTGCGCGAATCGAAATCGAAAACCGATCGCGGCATCGTCGAGTTCCTGCATTGCGCCTATAATCAGGACGGCGCGCTCGTTGCCAAATGCCAGCGCCAGGCGATGATGATGAAGAAGAAGGCGGCCTGATGCGCTCGCTGCTGTTCGTTCCAGGCGATTCCGAAAAGAAGCTCGAACGCGGTTTTTCGTCCGGCGCCGACGTCGTCATCGTCGATCTCGAGGATTCGGTCTCACCCGACAACAAGGCGCATGCGCGCGGCGTCGCCGCCGACTTCATCGCCAGCAAGCGCAACGACACCCGCGCGTCGATCTATGTGCGCGTCAATGACCTTTCGACCGGACTCACCGACGACGACCTCAGGGCGATCGTGCCGATCGCGCCAGACGGCATTATGCTGCCCAAGTCGAATTCCGGCGCCGACGTCCAGCATCTCTCTGCCAAGCTGCGTGTGCATGAGGCGGAAAACGGCCTGCCGGACGGCGCCATCCGCATCATCCCGATCATCACGGAAACCCCGGCCGGCGTGCTGGCGACCGGCAGCTATGCCGGCGCAAGTGCCCGGCTTGCCGGGCTGACATGGGGGGCGGAAGACCTTTCGGCGGCCATCGGCGCACGCGTCGCACGCGACAGTGACGGCCGCTACACCGACGTGTTCCGCCTGGCGCGGGCAATGACGGTGCTGGGTGCAGCGGCAGCCGACGTTGCCGCTGTGGACACCGTCTTCGTCAACTTCCGGGATGGCGAGGGCCTGCGCGCCGAGTGCCTCGAAGCCGAGCGTGACGGCTTCACCGCCAAGATGGCGATTCATCCGGACCAGGTCGCCATCATCAACGAGGCGTTCACACCGACCACTGATGCGGTGGCACACGCGGCCTCCATCGTCGCCGCCTTCGAGGAGGCGGGCAATCCGGGTGTGGTCGGCATCAACGGCAAGATGTATGACCGGCCGCATCTGAGGCTCGCCCAGCGCCTGCTGGCCCGGGCGCGTGCTGCCGGCGTCGCCGGCTGAGGTTCAGTCCTCCCAGCGCGGCCGCCGCATCGAGAAGATGGCATCGATCGTCGAATAATCCATGTAGCCGAGGCGCGAGACGTTGCCGGCCTTGACGACGTCGAACAACCCATCGGTCAGATAGGCCTCGTCGATGTGGATGCCGACGACCTCGCCGATGACGACGATGGCGCCGGTCTCCTGCCCGCTCAGACCTCTGGGGCGGAAGATCTCGGTGACCTTGCATTCCAGCGCAGCGGGTGCCTCGGCGACGCGTGGCGGCGCCACCAGCCGCGAAGGCACCGGCGTCAGCCCGGCATAGGCGAACTCGCTGACACCGCGCGGCGCATTGACCGAACTCTTGTTCATCTTCTCGGCCAGGTCGCGCCCGACGAGATTGGCAACGAACTCCCTGGTTTCGCTGGCGAAGGTGGCGCTGTCCTTCTGACCCTCGGAGGAAAACCAAACCAGCGGCGGCTTGCCGGACAGCGCGTTGAAGAACGAATAAGGCGCGAGATTGACCGCCCCATCCTTGCCGACGGACGAAATCCAGCCGATCGGCCGCGGCGACACCAGCGACTTGAATGGGTCATGCGGTAGTCCGTGGCCTTTCGACGGCTCGTAGAACACCTGTGCTAGCCCTCCCAAGGCCCGGCATAGTCAGCATAGAGCTTTGCCACGTCTGGACGCTGGCGCTCCTGTCCGGCGCCATCATAGGAGCCGATATGGACGAAGCCGACAACACGTTCATGCGGCGCAAGGCCAAGCAGTGCGCGGCCCTCTTCGCAATCCGAGTACCAGTTGGTGATCATGTTGGTGCCGTAACCGAGCGCATTGGCTGCGGTAATCAGGTTCATCGCCGCCATGCCGCCCGACAGGAACATTTCCCATTCGGGGATCTTGGGATGGTCCTTGGGGCTGGACACCACGCCGATGACCAGCGGCGCGCGCGAGAATCGGGCAAGCTCCTGGTTGCGTCGGCCTTCCGGCAGCGGTCCTTCCCGGCGTTCAGCCAAGTCAGCCAGCTTCTGGCCGATCTCGACACGCACGTCGCCGCGATAGAGGATGAAGCGCCAGGGCTCCAGCCGGCCGTGATCAGGCACGCGGCTTGCCGCCGCCAGAATGGTGGCGATCTCGGCGTCGGACGGTGCCGGCGCCCGGAGTTCGGGGATCGGCGCGGAGTTGCGGGTCAGCAGGAAGTCGATAATCGGCGATGTCACGGCGCGGGCACTCCTTGGATGTTGGGCTGAAGCGCCTGTCCGTAAATGGTGGCTGCTCTGGCATCGGCGCAGTGCGGTTGAGAATCCATCGCGCCGGAATAGCCTTGAAATTGCCACCGCCTTGCGCTTCAAACAAGGGATGCTGAGGGGATCCTTCCGACTTTTCGCGCCGATTCTGGCTGTCGCGCTGTTCGCCGTGCAGCCTGCGGCCGTTTTCGCGCAGGACGGTGCCGCGGCAATCGACGGGTTGAGCCTTCCCGGCATTTCTAGTTTTGCCTCGCCGCGCGGCGACGAACCGCTGGCGACGGGCGCCCTTGGCGAGATCACGCTGACCGCGCAGCTGACCGACAAGGGCAGCGACATCGGCCGCGGCCTGGTCTGGCGCGTCTTCCGCCCCGAGGCCGGACCCGACGGCAAGCTACCGCTGGTCGCCTCGGCCCAGGGCGGCACCAGCATGTTCCAGCTGCCGCCCGGCAGCTACCTCGTCCATGCCTCCTATGGCCGCGCCGGCGCCACCAAGCGCATCACCGTTGGCAAGCAGGGCAAGCGTGAGAGCCTGGTGCTCGACGCCGGTGGCCTGAAGCTCGACGCCGTGCTTTCCGGCGGCGTCCGCATCCCGCCGGCCAAGCTCAAATTCTCGATCTTCGAAGGTGATTCCACCAGCGACGGCGAACGGGCGCTGATCATCCCCAACGTCGCGCCCAATTCGGTGGTGCGGCTCAATTCGGGCACCTATCACGTCGTCTCGACCTATGGCAGCGTCAACGCCGTCATCCGCTCAGACATCCGCGTCGAAGCCGGCAAGCTGACCGAGGCAACCGTCGAGCACCGCGCCGCAGACGTCACCTTCAAGTTGGTGCGCGAAGCCGGCGGCGAAGCCATCGCCGACACGTCCTGGTCGGTGCTGACGGAGTCAGGCGACCCGCTGCGCGAGGCCGTCGGTGCCTTCGCCTCGATGGTGCTGTCGGAAGGCGACTACACAATCATCGCCAAGAACCGCGATCGCATCTACCAGCGCGACTTCACCGTCGTTGCCGGCCGCAACCAGGACGTCGAAGTCGTCGCCTCGGAAGACGCCGCCATCGACCCCAACGAAGGCGCGGACTAGGCTTCAGCAAGTCGCCTGACTTCCGGACCTCTGAACTGAAAAGGGCGGCATCGAGCCGCCCTTCTTGTTTGTCTCAGGCGTAGGCCTGTTTGTCTCAAGCGGTCAGCGCGCGGCGCCTGTCCGGCGTCATCGCCTCGTCACGCAAAGCAGCGATTGCCTCGTCGAGGCCCATCGACACCTGGTCGCGCGAACCGAGACGGCGGACATTGACGGTCGCCTCTTCCGCCTCGCGCTTGCCACAGACGAGAATGACCGGAACCTTGGCCAGCGAGTGCTCGCGGACCTTGTAGTTGATCTTTTCGTTGCGCAGGTCGACTTCGGCCGACAGGCCGGCGGCCTTGAGCTTGGCAGCGACCGAACGCGCATAGTCGTCGGCGTCCGAGGTGATCGTGGTCACCACCACTTGCTGCGGCGCGAACCACAGCGGGAAGTGGCCCGAATAGTTCTCGATCAGGATGCCGAGGAAACGTTCCATCGAACCACAGATGGCGCGGTGGACCATGACCGGCTGCTTCTTCTCGGAATCCGAGCCGATGTAGAAGGCGCCGAAGCGTTCGGGCAGGTTGAAATCGACCTGGGTCGTTCCGCACTGCCATTCGCGGCCGATCGCATCACGCAGGACGTATTCGAACTTGGGGCCGTAGAAGGCACCCTCGCCCGGATTGATCGACGTCTTGATGCGGTTGCCGGACTGCGCCTCGATGGTCTTGAGCACATTGCCCATGATCTCTTCGGCGTGATCCCATGCCTCGTCGGAGCCGACGCGTTTGTCGGGCCTCGTCGACAGCTTCACCGAAATCTCGTTGAAACCGAAGTCGGCATAGGTCGACAGGATCAGGTCGTTGATGCGCAGGCACTCGGCGGCGAGTTGTTCTTCGGTGCAGAAGATATGCGCATCGTCCTGGGTGAAGCCGCGCACGCGCATCAGCCCGTGCAGCGCGCCCGACGGCTCGTAGCGGTGGACGTTGCCGAACTCGGCGAGCTTCACCGGCAGGTCGCGATACGACTTCAGGCCGTGCTTGAAGATCTGCACGTGGCCCGGGCAGTTCATCGGCTTCAGCGCAAAGACGCGGTCGTCGTCGGTGTCGTCACCAGCAACCGTCACCTTGAACATCGCGTCGCGATACCAGCCCCAGTGGCCCGAGGTCTCCCACAGGCTCTTGTCGAGCACCTGGGGCGCGTTGACTTCCTGGTAGCCCTGCTGGTCGAGGCGGCGGCGCATGTAGCTGACCAGGTTCTGGAACATCTTCCAGCCCTTGGCATGCCAGAACACGACGCCCGGACCTTCCTCCTGGAAGTGGAACAGATCCATCTCGCGGCCGAGGCGGCGGTGGTCGCGCTTCTCTGCCTCTTCCAGCATGTGCAGATACTGGTCGAGCTGGGCCTGGTCAGCCCAAGCCGTGCCATAGATGCGCGTTAGCATCGGGTTGTTGCTGTCGCCACGCCAATAGGCACCGGCGACCTTCATCAGCTTGAAGGCACTGCCGATCTGGCCGGTCGAGGCCATGTGCGGACCACGGCACAGGTCGAACCACTCGCCCTGGGCGTAGATGTTGAGGTTCTGGTCCTCGGGGATCGCGTCGATCAGCTCGAGCTTGTAGGCCTCGCCCTTGTCGCGGAACACCTGCTTGGCCTTGTCGCGCGACCAGACCTGCTTGGTGAACGGCTTGTTGCGGCCGATGATCTCGCGCATCTTCTTTTCGATCGCCGGGAAATCCTCGGGCGTGAAAGGCTCGTTGCGGGCGAAATCATAATAGAAGCCGTTGTCGATGACAGGGCCGATGGTGACCTGGGTTCCGGGCCACAGTTCCTGCACGGCTTCCGCCAGCACATGCGCGGTGTCGTGGCGGATCAGCTCGAGCGCGCGCGGGTCGTCGCGGGTGACGATCTCGACCTTGCCGGACTTGCCGAGCGGATCGGAAAGATCGCGCACGGTGCCGTCGACGGCATAGGCCACCGCCTTCTTGGCCAGCGACTTCGAGATCGACTCGGCCAATGCGGCACCAGTCATTGCCGCGTCGTAGTCGCGGACGGAACCATCGGGGAATGTCAGGGAAACGGAATTCGACAAAGCTCTTCTCCTATCCAGTCCCGCAAACGAGCGCGGGTGGTAAAAAAAACCGGATGCGTCCGGCAGCGAGGGGTCTTTTAGGGGGAGTTTTCTGGCTCGTAAAGCCAAACAGCGACGCTTCGAGCGCCGCTGCGTCATTTCGGAGGAGCCTGGAACTAGTTGGCCGACTTGATCAACCCTGGCAGGTCGGTGAGGAAGTCGGCGCGCACCTTTGGTCCCATGAGTACCGGGCTCTTGCCTTCGTTGACGAACAGCCTGGCAAAGACGACCTTCCGGCCGTCCTTTTCGGCCCAACCGACGAACCAGCCAAACGGCCTGCTGCGATTTTGGGCGCCTGCCTTGTTGGTCAGCCAGCCGGTGCCGGTCTTGCCCTGGACCTTCCAGTCGCCGGCGTCGAAGGCAGGCAGGATCTGGCCGGTCATGTCGTATGCCTTGGCCGAGACCGAAAGCTTACGATCGAGAATACGCCTGATGAATGCCGCCTGCTCATCTGGCGAAATCTGCAGCGACGAGCTCAGCCACGAGTGGGTCAGGCCATCCTTTTTGCCTGGATTGCCCGTGATGTCGCCATTGCCATAGCTGAAGCCTTGGACATAGCCGGCAAACCGCTTATGGCCGAGCTTGCGGGTGATCTGCTGCGAGTACCAGACGACCGAGTCCTTCTCCCAGATCGTCGGATCGACTGGCCTGTGGTCGCGCTTGATGGCGTTGAACTCAGGCTTGTAGTCCCAGCGCGGCGTATGCGCGTCGCTGAGGATGCCGGCATCGTAGCCCATCAGTGCCAATGGCACCTTGAATGTCGATGCCGGGCTCACGCGCCGGTCGCAAGTGCCGTCACGGCGCAGCGTGGCGCCGCTCTGGGCATCGACGATCAGCGTGCATTCGAACACTGGCTTGAGCGCCGGATCATTGGCAGCCGCCTGCGCCTGAGCAAGAGGCACCGCAAGAAGGGAGAAAAAAACGAAGATCGAAGATCGACGAAATGAAGCAAGCACTGTCGTGACATCCTCTGTCGGTTGGGCGCCAAAGGACTATGGACGGCTATTGTCTCGAATATGGCTCAATTTGGACTGAACCATCTTAGCCTGACCAAACGGTAAACCGAAAAATATCGGCATTAACTGATATGCCACGCGGTGCGCGGCGCATGCGCCTCAATGCTCCGATGGCCGTCGACCAATCAGCCAATAGCGCCACGGCAGGTACCAGGCATAGGGCGCGCCGAGGCTCTCCGGCACCCGGTCGATGCCATGGGTGCCCCAGGGGCCGCAACGCAGCACGCGAAACAGGCCCATCCAGCCGCCGGCCCACAAGCCGTGGCGCGCAATCGCCTCATGCGCATATTCCGAACAGGTCGGCAGATGCCGGCATGAATTGCCGATAAAGCCTGAGAGCGTCAGCTGGTAAAGCCGGACCAACGAGGTGCCAAGCACGCGGCCTGGCGTCCTGCGCCACGGCCCGGCCCAGTTGCGGCCGCGCGCGGCGGTGCCGCGTGATTGGTCATGTCCGTGGTCCATCGTCTCCGCCGGATCGGAATCTATTCGCTATAGATGTCCATTCCGCCATGCAGACGCAATGTTCGACATCTACCACCTCGCCGCTGCGGCGCCGTGTCACGCATTCCAGCCAAGCTTCGCCCCGCGGTGGGGGCACCGCCGTTGCGGAGCGTCGAGTTGAAGCCGGTCGGCGTCGCAGCACTTGGTTCTCCGGGTGGCGTGGTCGACCTGGAAGGTCGCGATGCGGAACATTTCGGCGTAGGCGTTGAAGAGCGTTGGCATTGTCTTGCCTCCTTGGATGGAAGGATTAGACGGCCTCTAGCCGTGCTCTTCAAACGAGTATAACGTCAAGCTTGGATAACTTGAGATTATGCGAATGAACCGCGGGCGGCTTCCGCTGACGGCATTGAGAAGTTTCGAGGCGGCCGGACGGCACCTGAGTTTCAGCCGCGCGGCAGACGAATTGTTCGTCACCCAGGCCGCCATCAGCCGCCAGATTCGCGAGCTGGAAAGCTTCCTGCGCCAGCCCCTGTTCGTACGCTACCACCGCCGTGTCGAACTGACGGAACCCGGTCAGAAACTGCTGCAGCAGCTGGTCAAAAGTTTTGACGACATCGACCGCCGCCTTTCGGAATTGGCGACGAGGCCCTCGCTTTCGGTAGTCAGCGTCAGTGCCGAGCCGGCGCTGGCTGCCAGCTGGCTCCTGCCGCGCCTCAACAAATTTCGCGAGATGCGCCCCGACATCGAGATCGCGCTCGATGTCGACCCACGCCTGATCGATTTCCGCAGCGACCAGGCCGAGCTCGCCTTGCGCTTCAGCGCGCACAACAGCTCGTGGCCGCGCAGCGAGTCGGAACTTTTGGGGATGGTCGTCGATTCGCCAATCCTGTCGCCGGCGCTGCTGGCGTCCGGCCCGCCACTGGCCTCCCCTGCCGACTTGCGCCGCTACACGCTGTTGCATGAGGAAAACCGCCAGGGCTGGGCACGCTGGTTCGAGGCGGCGGGTGCCGACGAGGCATCCGTACCGGAGCGCGGGCCGTTGCTGGCCGACGCGGCACTGTCGAAACAGGCGGCGATGCTCGGCCACGGTGTCGCCCTTGGCGACCTTTTGCTGGTCTACGAGGAGCTTCAGGCAGGAACGCTGGTCAAGCCGTTCGAGACCAACGTCGTCTGCGGCGGCTACTGGCTGGTGGCGAAGAACCTGGCCAAGCTGTCCGAGCCGGCACAGTGCTTCGCCGAGTGGATCAAGGCCGAGTTCGCCAAAAGCCTCGAGATTCTCGACAACTGCCTGGCGTCAGCCTACCTGCGCTCGATCTGACCGATGGCGTCGACCACGGCGTCGAAGGTCAGCATCGTCGAGGCGTGCCGCGCCTTATAGTCGCGCACCGGCTCGAGATATTTCAGGTCGCCGAATCTGCCCTCCGGCGGCGTGCCGCCTTCCTTGAGCATGCGCAGCATCGTGTCGCGCACGGCGCGCAATTCATCGGCGCTGGCGCCGACGACATGCTCGGCCATGATCGATGACGACGCCTGGCCCAGAGCGCAGGCTTTCACCTCATGCGCAAAGTCGGTGACGATACCGTCCTTCATCGCCAGATCGATCGTGACCGTCGACCCGCACAGCTTGGAATGTGCTGTCGCCGTCGCATCGGGGTGATCGAGCCGGCCGAGCCGGCCGATATTGCCGGCGAAACCGAGAATTTTCGTGTTATAGATGTCGTCGATCAACTTTTTTCACTCTGAGTGCGTGTGATGAACAACTCTTGTCGCTGACGCATCTTCCAATCGTCGTCTTCACCCATATATAATGGTGGCGCTCGCCTCCCGACAAGGAGCTGAAAAGGCATCGGGATTTGAGCAAGATAAGCAGCTTTGGGTACGGCACTCGTTCCGGTGGTCCCTAAAGTGGCTGTGTCCGTTCAACTCGTCCCTGCTCTGACAGGGACTACTGGAGACGCCTGATATGGATGCCGTAGCGAAGAAGCTGATGCCGCAATCAGCCTATATGGACAAGCCTGCAACCGACCGCCCGACCGAGGCGGAGGTCGAAGCCGCTGTGAAGGTGCTCCTGCGCTGGACCGGCGACGATCCACAGCGCGAAGGCCTGATCGACACGCCCAAGCGCGTGACCAAGGCTTTCCGTGAAATGTTCAATGGCTACGACATGTGCCCGGCCGACGAGCTTGGCCGCACATTCGAGGAAGTCGCCGGCTACGACGACCTGGTCATCGTTCGTGACATCAAGTTCCATTCGCATTGCGAGCACCATATGGTGCCGATCATCGGCAAGGCTCATGTCGGCTATCTGCCGGATGGCAAGGTCGTCGGTCTCTCCAAGATCGCCCGCGTCGTCGATATCTTCGCCCACCGCCTGCAGACGCAGGAAGCGATGACGGCGCAGATTGCCGGTGTCATCCAGGACGTGCTAAACCCGCGCGGCGTCGCCGTGATGATCGAGGCCGAGCATATGTGCATGGCCATGCGCGGCATCCGCAAGCAGGGTTCGACGACCCTGACCTCCACATTCACCGGCGTTTTCCGGGATACCCCCGAAGAACAGGTCCGGTTCGTGACCATGGTACGAGCCGGCGGCGGCGGGATCTGATCCCGCTTCGCCGGAGCCCCGACTTAGGACCCCGGCGATGACCTTGCAGTTTCCCGAAGTTTCCAACGACAAGCGCGCCCTCGAAGAGGGCGAGCTGTTCTCGCCACGTTTCGACGTCAACGGTCTGGTCACCGCCGTGGTGACCGACGCCGCCGACGGCATGCTCTTGATGGTCGCGCACATGAATGCCGAAGCGCTGGCTCTGACGATCGAGACCGGCATCGCCCACTATTGGTCGCGCTCGCGCAACGCGCTTTGGAAGAAGGGCGAAACCTCGGGCAATTTCCAGCACGTCCAGGAGATTCGCACCGACTGCGACCAGGACTCGGTGTGGCTCAAGGTAAAAGTGAGCGGCCACGACGCAACCTGTCACACCGGCCGGCGTTCTTGTTTCTATCGGACGGTAGGACGACAAGGCAGTGTCGCGACGCTCAGCGCGGACGGCAGCGATCCGCTGTTCGATGTCGACGAGACCTACCGCAAGAAAACGTGAACCGGCTACCTGTTCCAGAACACAGAGATTCACGATTTTAATACGGGTCGGGAGTAGTCTGTATTTGGGAACAAGGAGTGTGCGATGCTCGAATGGGCGTCATTCTATGCGCGCCAGAACGTCCGGGAAGCCAATGGCTTTTCTTCCGGCACAAGTTCGAACGTTCCCGAAACAGCAAGACAGAACGGCATTTCACTGGCGCTCGGCGGCGGTGCTGCACGCGGCTGGGCCCATATCGGCGTGCTGCGCGCGCTTGATGAAGCCGGCATCCGCATCAACATGATCGCCGGCACTTCGATCGGTGCCCTCGTCGGTGGCTGCTATCTCGCCGGAAAGCTCGATCAGCTCGAGGAATTCGCCCGTAGCCTGACCAAGCGCCGTATCTTCGGCCTGTTCGACTTCAAGCTCGGCGGCAGCGGACTGTTCGGCGGCATGAAGCTCGATTCTCGCATGCAGCAGCACATGGGCAGCATCACCTTCGAGGATCTGCCGAAACCCTTCGTCTGCGTTGCGACCGAAATCCGCACCGGCCACGAGATCTGGCTGTCGAGCGGTTCGCTGATCAAGGCGATGCGGGCGTCCTACGCCCTGCCCGGCGTGTTCGAGCCGGTCACCTGCAACGGCCGCGTGCTGGTCGACGGCGCGCTCGTCAATCCGGTGCCGGTTTCGGTCTGCCGCGCCAACGAGCAGCCCTTGGTCGTTGCGGTCAACCTGCACTACGACCTGTTCGGCCGCGCGGCAGTGATCAAGCATAGCGCTGGCGAACTGGTGGTCGAGCGTCCGGCTGCACCGGGAGAGAACTCCGCTCAAAGCGAGCGCGAGGCGCGACTCGGCATCACGGGTGTCATGGTCGAAGCGTTCAACATCATCCAGGATCGCATTTCCCGCGCGCGGCTGGCCGGCGATCCGCCAGATCTGTCGATCCAGCCCAAGCTCGGCCTGATCGGCCTGTCCGAATTCCACCGCGCCGACGAGGCCATCCGGCTCGGCTACGAGGCGACAAAGGCGCAGATGGAAGAGATCCTGAGGCTTCAGGCGGTTCTCGGCTAAGACCAATTCTCGGTCAAGGACCGGCCAGCGACGCGTCGACGATCCTGAACTGGGCCGTGCGGCTGCCATTCCAATGATTGACCGAAATCGAGCCGGCGACGTGTATTGCACGGTCGCGGTTCCGGAACAGGAAATCGCCAAGTGGCGTCTCTGCCGCCCTGAACGCCATCGCCTGGACCTTGCCGCCGCTTTCCGAACGCAGGTCGATGCGTATATGTGCGGAGCCGACCAGCCTGGCATCGGCGATGCGATGCCTTGGCAGGACGAAAACGGGCGGCACATGCCCTGCCCCGAACGGTCCTGCTTTCTCCAGCGCGTCGACGAGGTTCAGCGTCGCGCCTTCCGCGGCCAGCGCACCGTCAATCTTCAGGCTTTCCTCATCCTGCAGGCGGAACACGTCGGCTGCGGCGCGCTGTTCGAAGAAGGCGCGCAACTCGCCCAGCTTGGCGCGCTCAACGGTGATGCCGGCCGCCATGGCGTGCCCGCCACCCTTGACCAGCAGTCCGGCTTCGACCGCCTCGCGCACCAGCCGGCCAAGGTCGAAACCGGACACGGAACGGCCTGACCCTGTGCCAACGCCATTCGGGTTGAAGGCAATCGCAAAAGCCGGGCGGCGCGCGTGATCCTTGAGACGCGATGCCAGCAAGCCAACGATGCCGGGGTGCCATGTGGTGCTCGCGGTGACCAACACGGCCGGGCCCGGTCCGGCGCCGATTTCGGCATCGGCCTCGGCGCGTGCCTCGGCCAGCATCTCCGTTTCCATCGCCTGGCGCTCCTGGTTCAGGCGGTCGAGCGTTTCGGCGATGGTTCCGGCTTCGACCGGATCGTCGGTGGCAAGCAGCTTGCTGCCGAGCGCCGCGTCGCCGATGCGCCCGCCGGCATTGATGCGCGGGCCGAGCAGGAACGACAGGTGGAAGGTGTTGAGCGGCTCGCCTATGCGCGCAACGCGGGCGAGTGCCGTTAGCCCGACATTGTTCTGCTGGCGCATGGCCTGCAGCCCCTTGACGACGAAGGCCCTGTTCACGCCGGTCAACGGCACGACGTCGGCGACCGTCGCAAGTGCCACAAGGTCGAGCAGCTTGAGCAGATCGGGACGCGGCGCGTCAGGCAGTCGCGCGCGCATCACCTTTGCCGTCTGCACCAAGGCCAGGAAGGTGACGCCGGCAGCGCAGAGATGGCCTTGGCCGGAGAGATCGTCGTCGCGGTTCGGATTGACCACGGCCACGGCATTCGGCATCGCGCCGCCGACCTGGTGATGATCGAGCACCACCACATCGGCGCCGGCCTCGTTGGCCGCGTCGATGGAGGCGGCGCTGTTGGTACCACAGTCGACGGTGACGATCAGGCTCGCGCCGCGCCCGATGAGCTCACGCATCGCATCCGGGTTCGGGCCGTAACCTTCGAAGATGCGGTCGGGAATGTAGATCTCGGACTCGATGCCGAAATGGGTGAGAAATCGCTTCACCAGCGCCGACGAACAGGCACCGTCGACGTCATAGTCGCCGAAGATCGCGACCTTTTCGCTGCGCAGCACCGCGTCGGCAAGGCGCGATGCCGCCTTGTCCATGTCGGTCAGCGAGGCCGGATCGGGCAACAGGTCGCGGATGGTGGGATCGAGGAACCGCTCGGTGTCCTCGGGCAGCACGCCGCGGCCGGCAAGCACACGGGCGACGATGTCGGGCACGCCATGCCCCTGGGCGATGGCGAGCGCCAGCATGTCCTGGCGTTCGGTCAGGCGATGTTCCCAGGAAACACCGGTGGCCGAACGCCTTACGCCGAGAAAGTTACGCTTTTCAGTCGCCATTCAGTTGAGGTCCACCCGCTTCGGATCGACCATAGGCGACCGCAACAGGCGCGTAATCAGAATTTTTCCAGATCCTGGTGGCGTGCCTTGATCTCACGCACGGTCTTGGACGACGAGCGCAGCACAATCGTGTGGGTGGTGATCGAGTCACGACCGAACTTGACGCCGGCAAGCATGTTGCCGTCGGTGACGCCGGTGGCAGCGAACAGCACGTCGCCACGCGCCATCTCCTCGACGCGGTAGACCTTTTTGGGGTCGGTGATGCCCATGGTGGCGGCGCGCGCAACTTTCTCAGGGGTGTCGAGCATCAGGCGTCCAAGCATCTGCCCGCCGGTGCAGCGCAGCGCAGCAGCAGCCAGCACGCCCTCGGGCGCACCGCCGGTGCCGAGATAGATGTCGATGCCGGTTTCCTCGGGATCGGTGGTGTGGATGACACCGGCCACGTCGCCGTCGCCGATCAGGCGGATGGCAGCACCGGTCTCGCGCACGGCTTCGATCAGCTTGGAATGGCGCGGACGGTCGAGGATGCAGGCGGTGATTTCTTCGACCGGCACGCCCTTGGCCTTGGCAACGCTGGCGATGTTGTCGGCCGGCGAGGCGTCGATGTCGATGACACCCTCGGGATAACCCGGGCCGACGGCGATCTTGTCCATATAGACGTCAGGCGCAAACAGCAGGCTGCCCTTTTCGGCAATGGCGATGACGGCAAGGGCGTTGGGCAGGTTCTTGGCGCAGATGGTGGTGCCTTCGAGCGGATCGAGCGCGATGTCCACGTCGGGGCCGCCGGAGCCTACTTCCTCGCCGATGTAGAGCATCGGAGCTTCGTCGCGTTCGCCTTCGCCGATGACGACCGTGCCGTTGATGGCAAGGCGGTTCAGTTCCTGGCGCATGGCGTCGACGGCAACCTGGTCGGCGGCCTTCTCGTCGCCGCGTCCGCGCAGCCTGGCTGCAGCCACGGCGGCCCGCTCGGTGACGCGCACGAGTTCCATGGTGAGAATCCGGTCGAGGCCGGCTACAACGCTTTTCGCCATAATACTGGGTCCTGAAGTCGATGAGTTCGGAGCGCCCAAACCGGGCCGGCTCTTATTGTCAAACCCGCATGACAACGGCAAGACCTGTTGCCCGCTTTATCGAAAGCGAAACAATATCAATCGATTGAAAGGTAATGGCGCTTGACTGCCTGGGAGGGGGGCACATTTGCACCCCCTAGAACAGGCGCCAGCTTAACCGGCGCGCTCGATGCGGATGACCTGCGGCTTGTCTGTCAGGTGACCGTCCTTGGTCACGCCGTCGACAGCCTTGCGCACGGCAGCTTCCGTGGTCTCGTGGGTCACCAGGATGACAGTCTTCTGGGCGATGCCGCCTTCGGTGCCATTGGCGTGCTGGACGATCGATTCCAGCGAAATGTCGTTGTCGGCCATGCGCTTGGCGATCGCTGCAAAGACGCCGATGCGATCATGCACAGTCAGGCGGATGAAGTAGCCGCCGGCATGGCTGCGCATCTGCGCCTTTTTGTACGGCTTCAGTTCCTTGGCCGGACGGCCGAACACCGGGCCATGCTGGAAGCCGGGCCGGCTCTTGGCGATGTCGGCGATGTCGCCGACGACGGCCGACGCCGTGGCGTTGCCGCCGGCGCCGGGGCCGGATAGAAGCAACTCGCCCAAAATGTCGGTTTCGATCGCCACCGCATTGGTGACGCCGTGGACCTGGGCGATGACGGATGCCGTCGGCACCATTGTCGGGTGCACGCGCTGCTCGATGCCGCTATCGGTGCGCTGGGCAACGCCAAGCAGCTTGATGCGGTAGCCGAGTTCAGCCGCTGCGCGAATGTCGGCCTGGGTGATGTTGGAGATGCCTTCGAGATAGATGTCGTCGGCAGCGATTTTCGAGCCGAATGCCAGGCTGGTCAGGATGGCGAGCTTGTGGGCGGTGTCGTTGCCCTCGATGTCGAAGGTCGGGTCGGCCTCGGCATAGCCCAGGCGCTGGGCGTCGGCGAGGCATGCCTCGAAGGTCAGGCCTTCGGCTTCCATGCGCGTCAGGATGTAGTTGCAAGTGCCATTGAGGATTCCGAACACGCGATTGACGCTGTTGCCCGCCATCGCCTCGCGCATGGTCTTGATGACAGGGATGCCGCCGGCAACGGCCGCTTCGTAGTTGAGCAGTACGCCTTTCTTCTCGGCGACCTCGGCCAGTGCCACGCCATGCTTGGCGAGTAGCGCCTTGTTGGCGGTCACGACATGGCGGCCGGCATCGAGCGCGGCACGCACACAGGCGCGCGCAGCACCTTCGTCGCCGCCGATCAATTCAATGAAGACGTCGATGTCGGCCTTCTCGGCCAGCTCGATCGGATCATCGAACCATTGCGCGCCGCTCAGGTCGACACCGCGATCACGGCTGCGGTCGCGGGCGGAAACGGCGGTCACGACGATTTCGCGACCGCATTGCCGGGTGAGCTCGGCGCCCTTGTCGCGCAGCACACGCGCCACCGAAGCACCGACCGTGCCGAGACCGGCAATTCCAACACGCAATGCTTCAGCCATGGTCGCGGCGCCTCTTTATTTCAATCGTTCTGGGAATGTGGCGCGGTGCCGCTCAGCGATGGGCTGCGAGCGGAACCACGTTGTTGGGGTGTTTGGCTGTGGTCTGCAGGAAGCGCTTGATGCTTCGTGCTGCCTGGCGGATGCGGTGCTCGTTTTCGACCAGCGCCAGACGCACATAGTCGTCGCCGTGCTCGCCGAAGCCGACGCCGGGAGCGACAGCCACGTCCGCATGTTCGATCAGCAGCTTGGAGAATTCGAGCGAACCAAGATGCTTGAACGGCTCCGGGATCGGTGCCCAGGCAAACATCGTCGCCGCCGGCGCCGGGATTTCCCAGCCGGCACGGGTGAACGAGTCGACCATCACGTCGCGGCGCTTGTGATAGACTTCGCGCACCTCGGCTATGTCGGCACCGTCGCCATTGAGCGCGGCAGTTGCCGCCACCTGGATCGGCGTGAACGCGCCATAATCGAGGTAAGACTTCACGCGGGTCAATGCGGCGATCAGGCGCTCGTTGCCGACGGCAAAGCCCATGCGCCAGCCCGGCATCGAAAACGTTTTCGACATCGAGGTGAACTCGACGGTGACGTCGATCGCGCCCGGCACCTGCAGCACCGAGGGCGGCGGATTGCCATCGAAATAAATCTCCGAATAGGCAAGATCCGACAGGATGATGATGTCGTGCTTCTTCGCAAACGCCACGACGTCTTTGTAGAAGTCGAGCGAGGCGACGAAGGCCGTAGGGTTCGACGGATAATTGAGGATCAGCGCCAGCGGCTTGGGGATCGAGTGGCGGACGCCGCGCTCGAGCGCCGGAATGAAGCCGTCATCCGGCTTGGCCTGGAGTGAGCGGATGACGCCGCCCGACATGATGAAACCGAAAGCGTGGATCGGATAGGTCGGATCCGGACACAGCACGACGTCGCCAGGCGCGGTGATCGCCTGCGCCATGTTGGCGAAGCCTTCCTTCGAGCCCAGCGTCGCAACGACCTGGGTATCGGGATTGAGCTTCACGCCAAAGCGGCGGGCATAATAATTGGCCTGGGCGCGGCGCAGGCCGGGAATGCCGCGCGACGACGAATAGCGGTGGGTGCGCGGGTCGCGCACCACTTCGCACAGCTTGTCGACGATGGCGGTCGGCGTCGGCAGGTCCGGATTGCCCATGCCAAGATCGATGATGTCGGCGCCCCGCGAACGGGCGCTGGCCTTCAGCCGGTTGACCTGCTCGAAGACATAGGGCGGAAGGCGGCGGACCTTGTGAAATTCTTCCATGTCAGTTCCAGGTAAACGGGGGCTCGGCGATGCGTGCGCGATATACACTCAATTGCAGGCGGGGTCGATAGTCTCGCACTTGCCTTCGATGGCCTTCAGCGTGTCGTCGCCGTGCTTTCTGGCAAGCGTGGTCATCGCCGCCGAATTGCCACCGCCTGCGCCGGCCTTGGCGCCCTGGCGCTGTCTGGCAGCCTGGAGTTCGGCCAGCTTGGCGGCCTTCTGGTCCTCGGTGAACTGGGCGGCGGCCACCTCAGGCGCAATGTTGAGATTGGGGTAGGTGCCGGTATCCTGCGCGCCACGTCCGGTTGCCGGTGCAGCGCTGCTGTCGGCGCTGGTCGTGCTGGTGCAGCCGGCAGCGGCAATGGCCAATGCCAGCACGCCCGCGGACAACATCACGCGGGAGCAGAAAAAAACATTCCGACCAACACTATATGTCATAAAGTTTCCCCGACAGGCGCGGTAGAGCGCGTTGGACCCGGTAAGACGTCACATGATACTATGTCAACAATGGGCGCTTTGGGAGGACCTGCAAGAACCATGGCGAAGGTAGACGATTCGGACAAGCAGAGTGGCGATACCCCCTCCTCCGTCGAGCAATACCTCGTCAAAGATCCGGAACGTTTTGCGCTCAACATGGCCCGCATGATCGAGCAGGCCGGGAAGGCAGCCTCCGCCTGGGCCGAACCGCGCGAGAAGGGCGAGGTGCGCGACACCGTCGCCGAGCCGATGGCCGACATGGTCAAGACCTTCTCCAAGCTTAGCGAATACTGGCTGTCCGACCCCCAACGCGCGCTGGAAGCGCAGACCCGATTGTTCTCCGGCTATCTTGACGTGTGGAGCAAGTCGATCCAGCGCATGGGCGGCGACGAGGTCGACGACGCCGTCAAGCCAGAACGCGGCGACAAGCGCTTCCTCGATCCCGAATGGGGCCGCAACGCCTTCTTCGATTTCCTCAAGCAGGCCTATTTGGTGACTGCGCGCTGGGCCGGCGACCTCGTCGACCATGCCGACGGTCTCGACGAGCACACCCGCCACAAGGCCGGCTTCTACGTCAAGCAGGTTGCCAACGCGATTTCGCCGTCCAATTTCATCCTCACAAATCCGGAGCTGTTTCGCGAAACCGTCGCCAGCAACGGCGAGAACCTAGTGCGCGGCATGAAGATGTTTGCCGAGGACATTTCGGCCGGCAAGGGCGACCTCAAGCTCCGGCAGGCCGACTACAGCGGCTTCGAGATCGGCAAGAACATCGCCACCACGCCGGGCAAGGTCGTCGGCCGCAGCGACGTCGCGGAAATCATCCAGTACACGCCGACCACCGACAAGGTGCTGAAGCGCCCGCTGCTGATCTGCCCGCCATGGATCAACAAGTTCTACATCCTCGACCTCAACCCGCAGAAATCCTTCATCCGGTGGGCGGTCGAGCAGGGCCACACGGTCTTTGTCATCTCCTGGATCAATCCAGACCAGCGCCACGGCCTGAAGGATTGGGAAGCCTATATCCGCGAAGGCCTGCAATATGGACTCGACATCGTCGAGCAGGCGACGGGAGAAACCAAGGTCAACGCCATCGGCTACTGCGTCGGCGGCACGTTGCTGGCGGCAGCATTGGCGCTGCTGGCACAGGAAGGTGACCACCGCATCCAATCGGTCACCTTCTTCACGACGCAGGTCGATTTCACCTATGCCGGTGACCTCAAGGTGTTCGTCGACGAGGATCAGATCAAGGCTCTCGAAGGAGCGATGAAGGACAAGGGCTATCTCGACGGCACCAAGATGGCGACGGCCTTCAACATGCTGCGCTCGGGCGACCTGATCTGGCCCTATGTCATCAACAACTACATGCGCGGCAAGGAGCCGACGCCGTTCGACCTGCTCTACTGGAATGCCGATTCGACGCGCATGGCAGCGGCCAATCACTCCTTCTACCTGCGCAACTGCTATCTCGAGAACAACCTGTCGCAAGGCAGGATGGAGCTGGCCGGCCGAACCATCTCGCTCGCCGACGTCACCATTCCGGTCTACAACCTCGCTGCGCGCGAGGATCACATCGCCCCTGCCCGCTCGGTCTTCCTCGGCTGCCAGTATTTCGGTGGCGATGTCGACTATGTCGTCGGCGGCTCTGGGCACATCGCCGGCGTGGTCAATCCGCCCGCCGCCGGCAAGTACCAGTTTTGGTCGGGAGGCAAGCCATCAGGCGATTTCGACGAATGGCTGAAGGGCGCTCTGGAGACGCCTGGCTCGTGGTGGCCGCACTGGCAGCGCTGGATCGAAGCCCAGGACGACACCCGCGTTGCGGCACGCAAGCCTGGCATAAGCGGGCGGGTGCTAGAGGACGCGCCGGGCAGCTATGTGAAGGTACGCGTGTAACCAGCTGTCACAGGCAGTGAATTGACGCCCTTTACCAAGAGGGCGAAAACATGGCGCCTATCATGATCTCGCCTTAATTGGCGCCTAGCCCGCTCACTGGGGGATCATTGCCACAAGTTTGAGTGCCGCTTCCCCTGTGGAAGCGTGGTTGCGTAGATGTTCGATTTCAATCGCCAAGCGTAATCGTTGGCCTGCAGTGCATGAGAGGGGATCCGGTTTGACGTCAGGACGACTGCGATTCGCAGACCGGCGCTGCGGCGTTGCGCTGACCGTGCTGGTGTCGCTCATGAGCGTGTCCTGCTCCTCGACGGGCGAGCCGAATTTCGACCTGACAAATCCTGCGGCCAGCGCCGCAACGGCCACCGAAACCACCACAACCCAATCCGCGACCGCCGCCGGCGCACCCACGGTTGCCCAGGCGACGATAAGCCCGGCGGGCGACACCGCCCTGCCCGACCAGGTCGGTTATGTCCCACTGATCAAGCCGGGAAGCGAAAACGCAGCGGAAGTCGCCATCGCCGGTGCCGAACAGCCGCAGCAGGTCGCGACGGCAGCCACAGCGGAGCAGCCGAAGACAGCAGCTGTCGCTTCCCAGGCTGCGGATGCAAAACCGGCCAATCAACCGGCGCAGCAGGATACCGGCTTCATCCTGACCAATGGTCCGGCAGCCGAACCAGAGGCGCCCAAGAAGAAGGGGCTGTTTGCCTCGTTGTTCGGCTCGTCATCCGCCAAGGCAGCACCTGCGCCGGCCGAGCAGAAGGCAAAGCCGCTGATCGAAATGGGCGACGAATCGTCCGAAACCAAGCCGAAGGCGGCCGAAGAAAAGGCCAAGCCGATCATCACGCTGGCCTCAGCGAAAGCCGAAGCGAAGCCGGTGGAGCTTGCGTCGCTGGGCGGCTCGTCGGGCGGCGATTCGAACTGGGCGCTGCCCGGCGTGCGCACCACCGACCTGTTCGAAATCAAGCGCAAGTCCGGCCTCAACGACGACAGCGACGTCGACCTGCACGAGGATGAGGACCCCGAACTGTACCAGACGGCGTCGGCCGCCGGCATGGCGCGCCTCGCGCCGAACGGGCTGCTCAAGCAGCATGAAAGCGTCGATGTCGCCTGCCTGAAGCCGTCGCTTGTGCGCATCCTCAAGGCGGCCGAGCAGCACTACGGCAAGAAGATGATCGTGACATCGGGCTATCGCAACCCGGAACGCAACCGTCGCGCCCGCGGCGCCAAGAATTCGCAGCACATGTATTGCGCGGCAGCCGACATCCAGATTCCCGGCGTCGGCAAGTGGGAACTGGCGACGTATCTGCGCGCCATGCCTGGCCGCGGCGGCGTCGGCACCTATTGCCATACCAATTCGGTCCACATCGACGTCGGCCCGGAGCGCGACTGGAACTGGCGTTGCGGCCGTCGCCGTGGATAAGTCGAAAAAATTTCGCGGCGCAGCAAAAAGACGGGTTGCCTGTCGCGAACAAGCCAACTATACACCGCCTCACCTGAGCGCGCCCATCGTCTAGCGGTTAGGACACCGCCCTTTCACGGCGGTAACAGGGGTTCGATTCCCCTTGGGCGTACCAGGTTTTTCATACATTTAGCTCTGAGTTTGTCGACACCGTCGCACGACGGTTGAGCAAGCATTTCTTGGGCCGGAAGCCTGTATTCTCTGCCGATTATCGGACCTCCCATTCGATTGGCGCTTGCCCTGGGCTGCTGCAGCAAGACAGCGCCTGAGGAGCTGCGTTTCTGGACATCCGGAAAAGAAAACGTCCGACTCGCAAGCCGGACGTTGCATGGCAAGGGTGTAGCGCGCCGCCTGGCGCCTCGACCTGGTCAGGCTGACGTTTCGGCCTCGTTGGCGACGGCCCGCTGCCGTGCCCTTCTGGCAAGGAACAGGGGCAGAACGGCAACGACAGCGGCGAGGACCCAGAGCACGATCGAAATCGTGCTGTGGAACAGGATCGAGATGTCGCCGCCGCTGATGGCAAGTGCGTTGCGCAGGTTTACCTCCATGACGTGCCCGAGGACGAAGCCGAGGATGATCGGCGCCATGTCGAAACCGGCCTTGCGGAGCAGCCAGCCACACATGCCGATCCCCAGCATCAGCAGAATCGAAAACACCGACGAGTGCGTGGAATAGACGCCGACGATCGACAGCACGAGGATGCCGGGCACAAGCAGCCAGTTCGGCACGGTCAGAACGCGGGCGAAAATGTTGACCAGCGGCAGGTTGAGCAGCAGCAGCAGGAAGTTGCCGACGAACAGCGAAGCAACCAGGCCGCCGACGACCTCGGGCCTTTCGGCGATCAGCATCGGACCCGGCTGGATGTTGTACAGCATCAACGCGCCCAGCATCACCGCCGTCGTGCCGGAGCCCGGCACGCCAAGCGTCAGCATCGGCACGAACGCGCCGCAGGCGGTGGCGTTGTTGGCGGCTTCGGGGGCGGCCAAGCCGCGCACGTCGCCCTTGCCAAAGGTGCCCTCGGTGTCCGAGATTCGCTTCTCGGTGGTGTAACTGACGGCGCTAGACACCGACGCTCCGGTGCCCGGCAGCACACCGACGACGAAACCGATGGCAGAGCCGCGCAGCGTGGCACCTATCGACTTCACCATGTCGCTCATCCTGGCCGTCATGCGCCCCAGCTTGCGGATGACGGTCACGCCGGTCGACTGGTGCTCGAGGATCAACAGCGCTTCCGACACAGAGAACAGGCCGATGACGAGCACCACGAATTCGATTCCGTCACCGAGTTCCGGCTCGTTGAAGGTGAAGCGATAGGCGCCCGACGTCGCATCGAGGCCGACGGTTGCCAGCATCAGGCCAAGTGTGCAGCCGATCAGCGTCTTGACCGGCTGGCTGCCGACCATCGAGCCGAGCGTGGCGAAGGCAAACACCATCAGCACGAAATATTCAGCCGGGCCGAAGCCGATGGCAAGGCCAGCGAGCACCGGGGCGAACAAGGCCAGTCCCGTCGCGCCGATCATGCCGCCGACGAAGGAAGCGACGCCAGAGAGCATGAGGGCTTCGCCGGCACGCCCCTGGCGCGCCATCGGGTAGCCGTCGAGCGCGGTCATCACGGCACCCGCGTCGCCCGGCACGTTGAGCAGTATCGACGAGATCCGTCCGCCATATTCGGCACCGCAATAGACCGCGGCCAAAAGGATCATGGTGCTCTCGGCCGGCAGGCCCATGGTGTAGGCGATAGGCAAAAGCAGCGCGATGCCATTGATCGGGCCGATTGCTGGAAGTGCCCCGACAAGCGTGCCGATGAAGCAGCCGCCGAGGCCGATGATGAGGTTCTGGAACGTGAGGGCGATGCCGAAGCCGGCCCAGAGATATTCGAGATTCATTGTTGTCTCCTTTGCCGCCGCTCAGCCGAACAGGCCCGAGGGCAGATAGACGTCGAGGAGGTAGGCGAAGACGAACCACCACAGCAGCGCCTGACACACGCCACCGATTACGGCGAGGCGCAGCGGCGCGCCGAATATCCAGCCGACGCCAGTGGTCAGCAAAAGGATGGAGGCGGCAAAGCCGAGCGGCTCCATCAACAGCACCGAGACCAGCATGAGCGCGGGAACCGCAAGAATCCGGAGCAGCAGCTGTCCCGACGGAAAGCCTTCGGACTTGCCGGGGTTGCGCAGATAGATGAGGCAAAGCAGGGCGAGGATGACTGCCAGCATCACCGGCACCACACGTGGGCCGAGCGGATCTGACGAGAAGGCGTATTCGATCCGGCTGCCGCCGATGCCGAAAACGATTGCGAGCGCCAGCAGGGCCAGCCCGCCAAACCTGCCTATGCGCTGGGATGTGTCGTTGTTGTCGGTCATGACGACCTCCGTGGTCTGCGCCACTGAGCGTGGCGCGCAATGGAAGGTGGTGGCCGGCAGGAACGCCGGCCATCGTCTGATGCGGATTGGAAAACCGGCTGGAACGGGCTTACATGCCCGCTTCCTTGGCCATCACCTTGAAGCGGGCCACATCGGCCTTCACCTGGGCATCGAAGTCGGCGCCGATGAGAGTGTATTCATAGAGCCCGCGCGCTTCGCGCTCCTTGACGAATTCAGGGGTGGCAGAGAGTTTCTTGAGAGCGTCGGCCCACCACTGGTAGTCGGCGTCGGAAACGTCCTTGCCGACATAGTAGCCACGCCAGACCGGCCACTCGATGTCGATGCCCTGCTCTTTCGCGGTAGGCACCTCGGAGAGGTCGCCCGGCAGCCGCTCGGGCGCCATGACGGCGAGCACCCTGACCTTGCCGGCGGCATGATGCTTGGCCATTTCGGCCGCATCACCGGCGCCCACCTTCACGTGCCCACCTTCAAGTGCAGTCAGCACGGCGCCGCCGCCTTCGAGCGCGACATAGCGCATCTGCTTGGCGTCCTGGTCTGCCGACTTGGCCAGCAGCGAGCCCTTCATCCAGTCCTGCGAGCCGACGGCGCCGCCACCGGCGATGGAGAACTCGGAGGGATTGGCTTTGTAGGCCTCGATCAGTTCGCCGAGCGTTTTGTAAGGCGAGTCCGCCGCGACCACGAGCACGCCAAAATCGGCGCCCAGTGCGCCGAGCCAGCGCACAGCGCTCTCGTCATACTGGCCGAACTTGCCCTGCGCGATCAGCAGCGCCGAGCCCGTCGAGGCGGCAGTGATCAGGCTCGAATCCGAGCCGCGCTTGCCGATGACGTGGTTGTAGGCGACGGCGCCGACGCCGCCTTCCATATAGGTGACGGCCATAGGTGCCTTGATCAGCTTTGCTTCCAAAAGCGCGTTGGCGGCAAGGCGACAGGTCAGGTCGAAGCCGCCGCCGGGCTTGGCGCCGGCAAGGCATTCGGGCTTGGCCGGTTCGGCTGCCGCAGGCAGGCAAAGGGCACCCAGCAGGCCGAGTGCGGCGATGGTTTTCAGAGTGGCGTTGTTCACGGTTTCGCTCCCATGTCAGTTGTTGGCGCGACGCCCGCCGGGGCATCCGCAGCGATGTTCAACAGCTGGGAAAAGACAAAGCTGCGCGTATGCGCCGTGACAGCTAAGTCACGGTACAGAAAAGCGAAATCCTCCCAGCGCGCGGCATCCACCTCCCGGTGCCGAGCCCCTTCTGGTTCCGACGCCAAGCTGTCACCATCCTGTCACGGCAATCGGATTCGAACGGATTGATCGGCCCGACATTCCGTGCAACAGCTTTGCGCATGCGCATCCTTTTGGTCGAAGACACGAGGGATGTCGGGGAGGCCATCAGCCGTCGGCTGGAGAAGATCGGACACACCGTCGACTGGCAGTCGAACGGCCAGGCAGCCGCCGACATCCTCGAATTTACCGATTATGCCCTGGTCATCCTCGACGTCATGCTGCCGGGGCTGGACGGGTTCGAGATTCTGCGCCGGCTGCGCCAGCACCGGAAGTCCACGCCGGTGCTGATACTCACGGCGCGTTCCGAGATCGAGGATCGCGTCGGCGCGCTCGACCTCGGCGCCGACGACTACCTGGTAAAGCCGTTCGACTTCCGCGAACTCGAGGCGCGGGTGCGGGTGCTTCTGCGCCGACGCGCCGGTGACGCGACGAACCTCATCGAATGCGGCAACCTCGTGCTCGATCGCAACAGCCGCTCGGTCCGCGTCGGCAATCGCGAGGTGCAGCTCAAGCGCCGCGAGATCGCGCTGCTCGAAGTGCTGGCCAATCGTCCCGGCCGCGTCTTTGGCAAGGACGAACTGCTCGATCACCTGTTCGGCTTCGACGAGGCCCCACCGGGACAGAACGCCATCGAGCTTTATGTCGGCCGCCTGCGCAAGAAGATCGAAGGCTCCTCGGTGCGGATCGTCACCATCCGGGGCCTTGGCTACCAGCTGCTGGTCGACGATGCTGCGTGAAGGCTCGCTCTTTTCGCGCCTCGTCCTGCGCGTCGCGCTGGTGCTGGTCTGCGGCGCCGCGCTGCTCGCCACCGCCGCCTGGTATTATGCGCGCGCCGCCGCCGACAATGCCTATGACCGGCTGCTGCTCGGCGCGGCGTTCCAGATCACCGCCAACATGACCGTCGATTCCGGCCGTCTTGCCGTAACCATGCCGACGTCGGCCTTCGAATTGCTCGGGCTCGCCGAGCGCGACCGCATCTTCTACCGGGTGATCGGCCCTGATGGTCGGACCCTGACGGGCTATGACGACCTGCGCCAGCCCGAAGATCTCATGCCGGCACGCGCCGCGCCCATCTTCCTGTCCACCACCTACCGCGGCGTGCCGGTGCGCGTGGCAGCGGTGTCACGCGTCCTGTCCGATCCGTCATTGTCGGGCTGGGCCTATGTCGTGATCGCCCAGACCACCGAGGCGCGCCGCACGCTTGCTGGAGAGCTGACCGGCCGGGCCATGCTGATCGTCGGCATCATGAGCCTTCTGGCGCTGGCCGGTACAGTGCTCGCCGTACGCTACTCGCTGCGCCCGGTGGGTGAACTCGGCGCAGCACTTCGCCTGCGCGATCCGCAGGACCTGACGCCGATCGCGGTTCCCGTGCCGCGCGAGCTCCGACCGTTCGTCGGCTCGATCAACCATTTCATGGGCCGGCTCAACGAGCGCGTCGGCGTACTTCAGCGCTTCATTGCCGACGCCGCCCATCAGATCCGCACCCCGCTTGCAGCGCTCTCAGCGCAGGTCTCGCTGCTTGAGGATGTCGAAATGGACGAGAGCGGCCGGCGCCACCTGGAGCGCGTCAGCGACAGGGTCGGGCAGCTGTCAAGACTGACGAACCAGTTGCTCAGCCGCGCCATGGTGATCCATCGTTCCGACGCGGTCCGCTTTGACGTGGTCGACCTGGCCGATGTGGCCCGCAAGGCCTTTCGCAGCGCGATTCCGATAACGGTCGATCCCGACATGGTGGTGTCGTTCGAAGTCGGAACCGACGCGGTATCGGTGCTCGGCGATGCGGTCAGCCTGCGCGAAGCGATTGCCAACATCGTCGACAATTCGCTACGTCACGGCGCGGTCGCGCATCTCGCCGTCAGCGTGACGGCCGAAGGCGGGCGCGCGTTCGTCGTAGTCGAGGACGACGGCCCTGGCATTCCCGAAACAGACTGGGAACGCATCACGGCGCGCTTCGTCAGCACCAAGTCGGAGGAAGGCAGCATGGGCCTCGGCTTTGCCATCGCCGCCGAAGTAGCGGCCACCCATCGTGGTATCATTCGTTTCCGCACCAAAGGCGATCGCAACTTCGCTGTAATCCTCGACCTGCCCCTGCATGGAGCAGTTGCATGACCTTCGTGACGCGCAATCTGCTTTCGGCGTTGGCCCTGTGCGGCTGGGTCGTCGGTGCACAGGCAGTCGAGGGCACCCGGACGTTTTTCCCCGCACTCGACAAGGAGGCCGATCGCCTCGTGGTCCATGGCGCGACCGACATCGAGGCCATGGAGCCGCTGATCCGTGACTTCCAGGCCACCGCCCGCGGCATTGCGGTCGACTATTCCGACTTCGTCACCAACGACCTCTACCGAGATGCCGACGCCGCCTGCCGGACCGGCACATCGGCGGCGGACGTGCTGCTGTCCTCGTCGGTCGACCAACTGGTCAAGCTGGCCAATGACGGCTGCGCACTGTCTCATGTATCGGCGGAAACGGCTGCGGTGCCCGATTGGGCCAACTGGCGCAACGAGGTTTTTGGCTTCACCTTCGAGCCCTCCGTCATCATCTACAACAGGGACTTCGTACCTCTTGAGGATGTGCCGCGCGGCCATGCCGAACTTGCCGATCTGCTGCGCTTCAGGCTTGATTACTACCGGGGCCGGGTCGGCACCTACGACCTCAGGCAATCAGGCATCGGTTATCTCCTGGCCTTCCTCGACGCGCAGCAGGCCTCGACCACCTATGGTCGCCTGCTTGAGAGCCTGAGCCGCGCTGCACCCGTTCTGCGTTGCTGCAACAACGCTGTGCTATCGGAGTTGGCCAGCGGCAATGTCTATATCGGCTACAACATCCTCGGCTCCTATGCCTATGCCGCAGCGCGCCGCAATCCAAAGCTCGGCATCGTGCTGCCGCGAGACTACACGCTGATCCTGAGCCGCGGCGCTATGGTGCCGATGGGTGCCAGGCAAAAGCGCCTTGCGGAAAGCTTCATCGACTACCTGCTGTCCGACAGAGGGCAACAGGTGGCCGAGCGCGAGGCCTTCTTCTTTTCCCGCAAGGGAACGATTCCGCCGAATGTCGATGGTCCCCAGAGCCTCGTCTCGTCAGGCATCGGCAGGCCGATTCACATAGGGCCTGCGCTGCTTGCCGCTCAGGACCAACTCCAGCGGGCGCGATTTATCGACGACTGGATCCGGCTGATCGGCGGAAAGTAGACTGCCTTGCACGGGGCGCGCCGTCACCTCGCCAGATTTTCAAACAGCCGCGCACGGTCTCCGTGCCGCGGGACGACGGTGAACGCGGCGCGGCGGTCCTCGAACGGATCAAGGCCGCCGAGGGCGTTCCGTCGGGATCAGTTGATGACGTTGCCGTAGAAGCCGGCTTCGACCTCGGCCATGTCGATAGAAGCCAGATCCTCAGGCAGGGCATAATTGTCGGCATCGGCATGCACCGCCGCGACGTCGAACTTGTTGGCATCGGCGATGAAGGCGTTGGTCACGAACCGCTCCGTGTCGATGTCGATCGACGACTGTCCGATCTTCTTCAGGATCTTGAAGAAGCTGTCCCAGCCCCGGATGTCGTGCTCGCCCCAGCCTTTCCGCTTCGCCAGGTCGCCCTTGAACGTGCGATGGATCTGCATGAGGCTCTCGGTGCCATAACGCGGGCCGTAATTCGCCTTGGTGGTCGGCAGTGCCTTGAAGACGATGTCTGCTGCCGCCCGCGGATTACGGTCGGCAAACGTGCTGCCCATTGCCCAGCCCTTGAGATATTGGGCGAGGAAGTGGCGGCGGTCCTGGTCCTCGATGTCGGCACGTCGTACGACCAGCGAATTGGACGGCAGCGGCGAGCCGCGCATGCCGAGCCAGTAGTCGAAGTCGAGCCCCTTGGCCGAGAGGTCGGCGCGCAACCCTTCCCAGGCCAGGCAGGCATCGCCCTGCCCGCTCGCCAGCGCCGTGGTCCAGGTCGGCCAGCCCGCCTCGACATATTTGATCGAGTTCGGATCAACGCCGACAGCCGCAAACATCGGGTCGCAGATCGATTGCCAGGCGGCCGACCCGAGCAGCACCGTCTTGCCCTCGAGCTTGGCAAGATCCTGCACGCCCTCTCCTTTGCGGAAGGCAAAGTTGAAGAGGTCGATATGGTAAGCATAGCGCGTTGAGTGCACCTTCTTGTGGCGCCGCCTAATGTCAGATGACCCGGACCGCAGGAGCCGCGCTACGATTCCTGCCACCTTATTCACTCGACTTGGGCGGGAGCTCAACACAACTCGGGCAGGAACTTCGAATGCTCACCGAATGCGGTTGATGGTGACTAATACAGCTTGTCAAAAAGTTGCAAGACGTCGACCGGCAAGTCTTCTTTCTGCGTCTGATCACCATTGTCCCCCGACAATGAGCCAAGAACGGAAATGAACTCTCCCTCAGCTATGATGCGGTCGACCTCGCTTCGAGTCTTTTCGCGAAAGAATTCACAGTGGATGGTATCGATAGACCTTCCGACCATGTGGCAGCCAGAGGTCCCCTCATCATTATTGAATCTCAGGTAGAAGAAATCGGGGATGGTTCTCATGCCGCCGACACGAACTGATGCACCCCCTTCAGAGAGTCGTATAAGTCGAAACTTCGCTCCGTGTATTTCGCGCACGCCACGCGCTGGGAAAAGCAACTCTACCTCGAAATTGACTTCTCTCCACACCCAACTTTGGCCTTTATTCACATCTTTTGAATGCATGTAAGCCATTCCAAAAATTTACAAGACAATCACGAGCGAACGAGTAGAATTTCTCACTACATCTTGCTGACGATCAGAATGCCAACTTCTCTTGCAGCCTCCTCGAATGCGGACTTGGCATGGGACGTCTCTTTGGTGCCTCGCAGGACAGCCAGACAAGCCTCGGTCGCGGTGACGAAATTAGGTCCAGTTGCTCGTGGCCACCGGAAGAGCAGGCACTCGGCTGCTTCTTGGGTGGAGGCCACAGAGCGTATCTCGTCCACGGCGCCAAGCTGAACCAAGACCGGAGTATCGAACGGTTCATCCTCCAACTCACAACCTCGCCTTCTGTGGAGCCCGCAGACTCCAGTTCCCATTATGATCAAAGCTGGAATGCGCTATTCCCCGAGGACAATCCGGACGAGGTCAATTGTACTCCTCGCACCTACCTTCTTGAGCAGATTGGCTCGATGGAACTCAACGGTGCGAGGAACGATACCTAGCTGGCGAGCAATTTCCTTGCTGGAGCACCCCCTCACGAGTTCGCCCAAGACGTTTCGCTCCCTCGATGTGAGCGTGTCGTGCCCCGGAAAGGACTTGGAGCAGATATCGCCATTGACCTCCGCTACTTCCTGTTTTGTTTGCCTGGTGAACTTGCGTCCAGGAGTCTCCAGGAACTCCCATTCGCCACACCTCCTGGCGATGGTAAACTGATGGGCGCGGGCTACATCAAGCAGGTCGACGATCCGACTTTCCGAAAGGGAATACGTGCAGAGAACAACCATCTTCTGGCCAGCGAGCGATCGGTCCAGTTCGCGCTCGTACTCCGTGAATTCCTGAAAATGGTTGGTGCCAATCCAGAATGCGTTGCCACTCACACGCATCCCCTCGTAGCCCTTGGCCAATGCGAGCCGCAGCTTGTTGTGCCACCCCCCGGTAATCCGCTGCAAATCGAACTCGCCGCCGCGCAGATACCAGTCCGTGCCTGCAATAAACTCGATTTGTCCCGCATCGAGGCGCTCATCAAGGTCGGGGACTGACCGGCGCAGCGCACTCCTTGCGTCCGCCTCCGTGATCGGATCAGAGATCGCCCAAACGCAGAACTCGTTGCCTTCCAAACCTGCCTTTAGATACAGGAAATTGGCGTCCAGAAGGTCCTGCTTTGTCTCGTAAAAAACACATATGTGCGTGCCCCAAGCGATTTCGCTTATGGAGCTGATGCCGGAATTGCGTGGCGCTTGGGCCGGACCAGCAGTGTCTTTCAGATCGTCTTGAACCCTGCGCGCAGCAGAAGATTTCATATGGCTCACCAGTGGGTCCGGCCGAGATTGGGGACCCCCACGTAAACGACCATTTCCAGACGCGTAAACCTGACAATATCAACAGTACAATATTCGCCGACCGCTTATCGTTCGTACTCCTAGGCCATAAATAGGCGGCTGCATTTAAAGGCCATTTCAACTAATTGTTGTGCGCAAGGCGCGGGTTCATAGCACTCACTAGGAGCCGCTCGAACTGTAACGCACGTCGGCGAAGAGGGTTCCCCGCTAACTCCTCGGCCATTGCTGACAAGCCTCCCCAAGAACTGCGATGAACAACCGTATGGCTCGCGGATTCCGACCGGAAGCCAGATGGCCGCCGCGATCTCGAGGATTTTGCAAAGGCGTATCCGGCTCCATGGGTGCAGCAGGAAAATCCGGGCACACACAAGACCGGAACAGGAAGCGAGTGGCCATAGCATCGTGATCGTCATCGGGACGCGGATAGCGCATCTCAATGGTGCAGAGGCGGCGGCGCTGCTGCTCGAGGATCTGGCGCGCTGACGGCGCCGAGCGCATCAACGCCGGGATCGATGTGGACTTCGAATCGCTTGGCGGCGCGGCGGGCCCTGCCTTGGACGGGTCGGGGCCCACCGCGGTACTCAGTCGAGATCAGTTGATGACGTTACCGTAGAAGCCGGCCTCGACCTTGGCCATGTCGATAGAGGCAAGAGCCTCAGGCAGGGCATAATTGTCGGCATCGGCATGCACCGCCGCGACATCGAATTTGTTCGCATCGGCGATGAAGGCGTTGGTCACGAACCGCTCCGTGTCGATGTCGATCGACGACTGGCCGATCTTCTTCAGGATCTTGAAGAAGCTGTCCCAGCCCCGGATGTCGTGCTCGCCCCAGCCTTTCCGCTTCGCCATGTCGCCCTTGAAGGTGCGATGGATCTGCATGAGGCTCTCCGTGCCATAGCGCGGGCCGTAATTCGCTTTCGTCGTCGGCAGTGCCTTGAAGACGATGTCGGCCGCGGCCCGTGGATTGCGGTCGGCAAATGCGCTGCCCATGGCCCAACCCTTGAGATATTGGGCGAGGAAGTGGCGGCGGTCCTGGTCCTCGATGTCGGCACGTCGTACGACCAGCGAATTGGACGGCAGCGGCGAGCCGCGCATGCCGAGCCAGTAGTCGAAGTCGAGCCCCTTGGCCGAGAGGTCGGCGCGCAACCCTTCCCAGGCCAGGCAGGCATCTCCCTGTCCGCTCGCCAGCGCCGTGGTCCAGGTCGGCCAGCCGGCTTCGACATATTTGATCGACTTCGGGTCAACGCCGGCAGCTGCAAACATCGGATCGCAGATCGACTGCCAGGCGGCCGACCCGAGCAGCACAGTCTTGCCCTCGAGCTTGGCAAGATCCTGCACGCCCTCGCCTTTGCGGAAGGCAAAGTTGAAGAGGTCGAGATTGCCGCTGCCGAAGACCGAAACCAGATCCATCCCGCTGTTGACGGCATAAGACAGCACGCCTGGTGATGGGAAGCCAATGTCGGCCTGTTCGACGGCCAGGAATTTGACCACGGCAGTGCCATCCGACGGCCCCGGCTGCATCGCGGTCTCGACACTCAGATCGCCGAAATAGCCCATCTCCTTCGCCACCCAATAGGGATAGTCGTCCATCACCTCGATGGTGCCGCGCGGCGAGATCCAGTTGAATGGCGAGGCGTAGGGCTTGGCGAATGCGATGCCTGGCTTGAACAGGCTGCCTCCGAGTACCGTGCTCGTCACCAGACCGCCCGCTCCCACCTGGAGCAGCCTGCGCCGCGAAATGTTGGTCGTTGTCATTGAATGTCCTCCCGATACCGAAGACCGCTGTCAGGTGGCGCTGGCGGGCGCGGTCGTTCTCCGCCCGGCCGGTCAGCTCTCCCAGCCGGCGAGTTTCTTGCCGAGCCAGAAGAAGAAGGCGTAGATCGCGATGCCCGTGACCGCGAGGATCAGGATGCAGGCGAAGAACTCGGGCATGCGCAGCGTCGAGGAATAGGTCGTCAGGCGGCTGCCTATGCCGAACCCGCCTCCCGACATCTCGGCGCCAACCGCGGTGATCATTCCGAAGATCGCGCCGATCATCAGCCCGACGATGACCATCGGCATCGCCATGGGGATGCGGATCTTGGTGAATATCTGCAAGGTGCTGGCGCCATATGACCGCGCAAGCGCGATCTTGCCGGCATCGACGCGCCTGAAGCCGGTCGCCGAGTTGATCATCACCATCGGGCCGGAAGCCAGGGCGACGGCAATGACACGCGGCGTGTAGCCGAAGCCGAAATTCAGGATCAGCAACGGCACCAGCGCCAACATCGGCGTGGTCACCAGAAGCAGGATGTATGGCGTGATCACCTTCTCGACGAAGGGGAACTGGGTGATAACGGCCGCCAGCACCAGCCCAATCGAGGCGCCGATGGCGTAACCGGCAAACAGCTCGAACAGCGTGTAGCCATAGTGCTGCGAGATTGTCGTAATCTCCGGCGAGGCGAAGACGGCGGCAATGGTCGACGGTGCCGGCAGTATGAACTGAGGGACATCGAAGAAGCGCAGCAGGAATTCACCGCCGCCGATGACGAGGACGGCAACGGCAAGGATCGCAATGATCTCACGCGCACCCTGGCCGCCCATGCCGCTGACGATTCCCGTGGCACTGGCAAGGCCAGAGCCTCCGGTCGGCAGGTCTGAATTGTGGGTCATGTCGGTCATGGTTACCTCGCGGAGGTCGTGCGCCCTGCCGGCGGCACCTGATGCTTGATGTCGGATTTGATGTCGTTGACGAGGTCGAAGAACTCACGGGTTTCCATGAGTTCCAGCGGACGCGGCCGTTCGAACGGCACGTCGACGACCCTGGAGATGCGGCCCGGACGGGCGCTCATCACGTAGACCTTGTCGGAGAGAAAGACGGCCTCGGCGATGGAGTGGGTGATCAGGATCACTGTCTTGCGCGCCTCGAGCCAGATCTCCTCGACAAGCTTGTTCATCTCATCGCGTGTGAAGGCATCCAGCGCGCCGAAAGGCTCGTCCATCAAGAGGACGTCAGGGTTACTGGCGAGTGCGCGCACGATCGAGGCGCGCTGTTGCATGCCGCCGGAGAGCTCGCGCGGCATCTTCTCGCCGAAGCCGCCAAGGCCAACACGTTCGAGCAAGGCCTCGACCCTGTCCCTATCCGGCCTGATCCGGCGCAATTCGGACGGCAACGAGATGTTTTGCTCGATGGTGCGCCAGGGCAGCAGGTTCGCTTCCTGGAACATCATGCCGATGCTGGGATGCGGCTGCTTGATCTCATCCTCGCCCAGGTGGATCCGGCCGCCGCTCAGCTGGTGGAGGCCAGCAATGGACCAGAGCAAGGTGGTCTTGCCGCAGCCGGATGGTCCGACGACAGAGATGAACTCGCCAGCCTCGACGATCATGTCCACGTCCTGCAGCGCGTGGACCACGCCTGAGTGCGCTGCATATGTCTTGGTTGCGCCGCTTATGCGCAGCGCCTCGTGGGTATGGCCTCCCATCCCATCCTCCCTGTCCGGGACATGCTTCTCCCGTTCCAGCGCCATCGGCGCCGACCAAGAGTTGCGTCCCTGTTGTTGGTCTCAGTTGTTGAGAAGAGCCCTCAAATGCTCATCCACCTGGCTGATGTAGCCGGGTTCAAATCCGTTGAGGCCCATATGGCCTTCCGGGGTGTGGATGAGCTTCAGTTCCGCACGCTCGATCAAGGCACAGTCCGCTTCGCATTCGTGCGGCGGGAAAAACATGTCGTGACTGATCGGCATGACATAGGTTTTGGCGGTGATCCGTTTCAGTGCCGTCGGGAGGTCTCCGCCCGTGTGGCGGGAAACATCGGCCCGCTGCCACTTCCACATTTCGCAGAGCAGCACGTTGGGATCCATGGGTTCGAAGTAGGCTTTCATCACCCCGTTGATGAAGTCGTCGGGCGACGACATGCCGAGCACGTTCCGCCAGCGTTCCTCCTGGTAGAACTGCGGCGACCACCCCAGGGTTGCCACGATCCTCGCCAGGCGGTCCATACCGTCGCGCACGTCATGGCCGCTATTGTACCAGCCGCCATTCCAGCCGGGATCGGACATCAGCGCGTCGGCGCAAACATCGACGAAGATGGCCTGGTGATGCGAGATGCGGGCAGTTGCCGCGATCGGTGCTGCGCGCACGACCATGTCGGGATAGCGCACAGCCCACTCATAGACCTGCTGCCCGCCCATCGACCCGCCGACGACCAGTGCCAGCCGTTCGATGCCGAAATGCTCTGTCACGAACCTGTGTTGGGCCCTGACATCGTCCCCAATGCGCAGCTTCGGAAACTTGGCCATGGATTGCGGTGCCGGCGAGTTCTGCGGCGACGACGACACCCCGCTGCCGATCTGGTCGACGACAATGATGAAGTACTCGTCGGGGTTCAGCGCGTGATCGCGGCCGACATAGACATCCGCCATCACCTTGCCCGTCCCGGAGAACCAGGTTGTCACCAGGATGGCGTTGGACTTCTCGGCGTTGAGGCGACCGAAGGTGCGATAGGCGAGTTTTGCGCCACGCAGCGTTTCACCATCTTCAAGGACCAGGTTTCCGAGATCGTAGAGCTTGAACTCGCCCTGCGTTTCACGACCGTAATACGGATTGTCGATCATCGTGAGGCCCTCAGTCGAGGCTTTTCGCGACAGCGTCGAGGCCCACCTGCGCGCAGCTTTCGTCCTGGTCTTCGCTGGCGCCGCTGACACCGATCCCGCCAGTGACGTCACCAGAGGCTGACTTGACGGGCAGACCGCCGGCAAAGGCGACAAGGCCCGGGACAAAAGCCGCACCCGGCAATCCCGCGCCCACGCCATCGCGCTTCACGCCAAAGGACAGGTCAGCCATGGCCCGGGTCGGAGCGGCGTAGAGCGCGGATGTGGTTGCCTTGTTCTCCGCGATGTCGGTGCAGGCCTTGCAGGCCCCGTCCTGTCGCGCGGCGGCAATGAGCCGTCCGCCATCGTCGACCACGACGACATTGACCTGGGCGTGTCCTGCGGCTGCCTGTGCCGCGAAGCAGGCTGCGATCATCCGTCCAGCCGCCTCATAACCAAGTACGGGCTTGGCCAGCCCCTCGGCCGCACTGAGCGTCGGCAGCCATGCCACCAGCGCCGTTGCCACAAGCAATCGTTTGCTCATCTCGTCTCCTCCCTCGGCCAAGCCATCTGTCTGGGGGCTTCAGCGTCGAAGGAGCTTACGAAGAATGCTTGGTGGCCATCTATCGCGAACATTCGCGATGCCGACCAGAGTTCGCCGAAACTTCAGTTCATCGGCATATCATATTGATAATGCTTACTTTACGATGGCCGGCGTAAGAATGGCGAGAACGGATGACCGCGCGTGCGGCAGTGCTCCCGGCTAGGACAAGTCAGACCGGGCAAGCAGGCTGACCAAAGCCGATGTACTGGAGGCACCGGTCTTCTGCCGGATGCTCCTGAGCTGATGGTCGATCGTGGAAAGTGAGCGGTCGCGAACCCGCGCGATCTCCTTGTAGCTCATCCCCTTCGCAACCAGCCGTGCAATCTCCAGTTCGGACGCCGTCAGTGTCGCAAGTGAGGCAGTGTCCGAAACGCCCGCATATGCGGCCAGGGATCCCTGTGGTTTTCCAACCTCACCACGAGAGCCTTGGTCGGCAATCTGCTTGGATACGGCGATGATCGGGCTCAGGACATCCGTCACGGTCTGCTCGAAGCAATCGTAGAGACCGGATTCCCAGGGCACCAGGTGTTCGGTCCAGTCGGCACAGATCAGGCCGTAGCCACCGCGCTCGGTGCGAAGCGCCCAGGCGAGTTTCGATTTCGTCCGCGCCCCGGACATCCTTTGCCGCAGCCGCATGGTGACGCGGCGGTCCTGCTTGATGTCGGCAAAGATCAGCGGACGAGGGTCCAGCCACATCGCCTGCATGGCGACGTCGCGGTTGTCGACAGCCTTGCCGCATCCGAACGAAGGAACGTCAAAGCTCGCGTCCTTTGCTTCCGCAAAACCCGGGAAATAGTCCTTCGCCTCACGCATCCCGAAACCGGTATCGACCCGCTGGCATCCGAGCTCGGCCCGCAGCCAATTGGTGGCGACCGACCAGCACCCCGGCAAATCGTCGAGACGAAGCAGCATATGCGCGGCCAGGTCGCGCGCATGGCGATAGCGAATGGTGCTGCGATCGAGGAGGCGGTTTCGCAGCTGTCGCTGCGCGGCAAGGATGCCCCCGCGGAAGTCTTCCGCAAAGGCTGGATACGTGTCCTGGTTTCGCCCGTCCACCAACCCTTCCCCTCTGACGCGCTGTGTCTGGCCAAAAGTTCGGCTGAAGGACAGGGCGACACGACGTTCATTCAGACTCTATGCCGCCCCATCAATGAGTCAAATCCTGGATGGCCTGATCGGCAAGCGCAGACACCTCTCCGCGCCAACCCACCAAACCAGCCAACGCTCTTTAGGTTGCCAGATGTTCAAACAGCCGTGCCACAGCCTCCGCGCCGGGATCGATGTGGCCCTCGAGCTGCCTGGCGTTGATGTAGGCGGCGCGACCGGCTTTGGCGCGGGTGAGTGTGGCAGTGTAGTTGGCACCCTTGCGGGCGGCCGTGGCAGCGGCGGACAGGCTGTCGCCAAGGGCGTCGAGGGCGGGTGCCAGGGCGTCGACCATTGTGCGATCGCCGATCTTCGCGCCGCCGATCTCCTGCATGCGCGCCAGCCCGGCCCGCAGCGCCTCACGCATCGGCAGGCCGCTGGAGGCGCCGTCGCCGGCTGCGGCGAAGAAGATGGCGAGCAGCACGCCAGATGAGCCGCCCATGGTCTGGCTCAGTTCCTGGCCGATAGCGCGCAGAAGCTGTGTGTGGTCGGACAAAGGCAGCCGGTCGATGGCGCTGATCAGGGCGCGGGCGGCCCCGGCCAGCGTCGACCCTGTGTCACCGTCGCCCGACTTGGCATCGAGCGCGTTGAGGTCCTGCTCGGCCGCGATCAGCACGTTGCAGCAATTGACCAGGAAGGCGCGCGTGCCCGCGTGGTTGGACGGCATCGGCGTGATCGGCGTCAGCCCGTCGGGCATGGGCGCGACCACGAGCGACCTGACCTGCGAGACGCCGGGCCATGCCGGGATCGCGACGGGCGCCTTCAGCAGTTCCAGTTCCGTCGCGTCGGCGGGAAATACCGAAATGGAAATACCCTGCATGTCGAGCGAAGTCATCAGCGGCGACGGCCCGATGGCATGAGTGATCCTGTCACCGATGGACGACTGCAGCAGGTCATGCGCCAGCACCGACATTTCGAGCACCGAGGTACCGCCGAGATTGTTGACGAGCACGACATGTGGTCCCTCGCCCATAAGTGCCGCCAGCCGCTCGACCATTGTGGCGACGGAGGCGCGCGCGCCGGCGAAGTCGATCTGCTCAACGCCGGCCTCGCCGTGGATGCCGAGGCCGAGTTCGGCCTTGCCGAGCGGAATGCGATCCTCCTTGGGCGAGCCAGGAACGCTGCAGGTGTCGAGCGACATGCCGATCGAGCGGGTGCCCGCAATCACATGTTTCGCCGCCGCCGTCACCGTCTCCAGGTCAGCGCCACGTTCGGCGAGCGCACCGGCAATCTTGTGCACGAACAGCGTGCCGGCGACGCCGCGCGCCTGCGGCAGGTCAGGCAAGGCGATGTCGTCGCCGACGATGACCATCGAAACGTTGAGGCCGAAGGCCCGTGCGCGCTCGGCAGCGAGGCCGAAATTCAGCCTGTCGCCGGTGTAGTTCTTGACGATCAAAAGGCACCCAGCCGGACCGGTTACCGCCAGGATGCCGGCGAGCACGGCGTCGACGCTGGGCGAGGCAAAGACGTCGCCGCAGACCGCGGCCGTCAGCATGCCCTTGCCGACGAAGCCGACATGGGCCGGCTCATGGCCGGAGCCGCCGCCGGAGACGATCGCCACCTTGGACCTGTCCCAGTCGCTGCGCAGCACGACGCGGATATGCGGATAGCCATCGAGGCGGGTCAGCGCGCCGCCCGACAGCGCCAGCACCCCATCGATGGCCTCGGTGACGACGTCTTCGCGCCTGTTTATGAATTGCGCCATGAAATCTTGCTCCTCAAGCTAAACGCATGCCCGCCGCATCGAAGTAGAGCGGCCGCGACGGCTGGATCCGGATTGTTTCGCCGCCCTTGAGCGGCGTGTGGGCATCGGTGACGGTGACGAGGTCGTGCCGCTTCAGGTTGAGATGCAGCCGCGTCTGGTCGCCGAGATGCTCGACGCGCTTGACCAATACCTCCTCGCCCTCGCCCTGAACGATGTGCTCGGGGCGCAGGCCAATGCTTTTCGCCCCCGACGGCGCTCCGGCAAAGATGTCGGCCGGCAGGACGTTGATGCGCGGCTGGCCGAGCCGGGTTGCGGCATAGACACTGACCGGCTGCTCATAGACCTCGCGCGGCGAGCCGAACTGCACAAGTTTGCCTTCGTTCAGCACGCCGACATGGGTCGCCATCGTCATCGCCTCGATCTGGTCGTGGGTGACATAGAGCAGCGTCGCCCCCAGCTTGGCCTGGATGCGCTTCAGTTCGATGCGCAGGTCGGCGCGCAGCTTGGCGTCGAGCGAACTCAGCGGCTCGTCCATCAGGAAGATCTGCGGATTGCGCACCAGCGCACGGCCTATGGAGACGCGCTGCATCTCGCCGCCCGACAATGCGGTCGCCTTGTTGTCGAGCTTGTGGCCGATCTGCAGAACCTCGGCGACCTCCCTCACGGTCCGGTCGATGAGATCGCGTGGCGTGTTGAGCAGCGGTGATTTCAGCGGAAACTCAAGGTTCTGCCGCACCGTCAGATGCGGATAGAGCGAATATTGCTGGAACACCATCGCCACGTTGCGCTCCGCCGGCGACAGCCCCTTCATCAGGCGTCCGCCGATATGGACCTCGCCGCTGTCGGGCACATCGAGCCCCGAAACCATGCGCAAAGTCGTCGTCTTGCCGGCGCCCGTCGGGCCGAGCAGCACGACGAAGGAGCCGTCGGGGATGGTCAGTGACACATTGTCGAGCGCGACCGTGCCACCGAAGCTCTTGGTCACGTTTTCAAGGACCACTTCAGCCATGTCCCAGCACTCCGTCATTGGCGTCCGATCGCAGCGCCTTGCCGGTTTCGGCGTCGAACAGTGACAACGTCCTTGCGTCGAAGGCGAGGCCGACCAGCTCGCCCTCGCGGACCGGCCGGTCCGAGGGAATACGCGCCTTGAGGTCGCCGTGGCTCGATCGCAGCGTCACGATCTGGGTGGTGCCTAGATATTCGACCGCTGTGACTCGCCCCCTGTATGCCGACTCGGTGGCGAACCTGACATGCTCGGGCCGAACGCCGAGCGTCAGCTTGCCGGCCCGCCCCTCCCGCGCGGCCGGCACTTCGATCTTCGCCTCGCCGAGATCGACCGACTTGCCGCCAATGCCGATCATGCCTTCGAAATCGAGGAAGTTCATGGATGGCGAGCCGATGAACTGGGCGACGAACTTGGTCGCCGGCCAGTCGTAGATCTGCTGCGGCTTGCCGAACTGCTCGACGACGCCATGGTTCATGACGACGATCTTGTCGCCCATCTGCATGGCCTCCAGCTGGTCATGCGTGACATAGACCGTCGTTGCGCCCATGCGGTCGTGCAGCGCGCGCAGCTCCTCAGCCATGTGCTCGCGAAATTCGGCATCGAGCGCGCCGAGCGGCTCATCCATGAAAAAGGCTTTTGGCTGCCTCACGATAGCCCGGCCAAGCGCCACTCGCTGACGGTCGCCGCCCGACAGCCCGCCGACCGGCCGATCGAGGATGTTCTCGATCTTGAGGATGCGGGCGACCTCCTGAACACGCGTCTTCACTTCCTCGCGCTTCATGCCCTGGCTGACCAGCGGATAGGAGATGTTCTTGCGCACGTTCATGTGCGGGTAGAGCGCGAACATCTGGAAGACGAACGCGATGTCGCGCTTGCTGGCCGGCTTCATGCCGACCTCTTCGCCATCGATGAAGATCTCGCCCGAGGTCGGCAGCTCGAGGCCCGCCATCATCCTGAGCGTCGTCGTCTTGCCGCAGCCGGAGGGGCCGAGCAGCATGAAGAACTCGCCGTCCTCGATGGTGAAGGTCGATGAGCGCACGGCGGTGAAGGCGCCGAACTCCTTGCGCACATTCTGGATTCTGATCTGTGCCACGGGCCTACTCCGGGAAATGGCTGACGATGATGAACATCACTGTGCCCAGCAGGGTTACGAGGAAGGACCAGGAATAGAGGACCAGGGCGAATGGCTGCATGAGCATGACGACGCCGGCGGCAATCAGCACCGAGGCCAGCATCTCCCAGGCGCCGCGCCGGAAATGAAGCAATCCGTCGAGGAACCTGGTCATTTGCGTACCGCTCCGAAGGTGATGCCGCGCAACAGGTGCTTGCGCAGGAGAATGGTGAAGACCATGACCGGCACGAGGAACAGCGTCGCGCCCGCGGCGACCGCCGGCCAATCCTGGCCGCTGACGCCGATGATGGTCGGAATGAAGGGCGGCGCGGTCTGGGCATTGCCCGAGGTCAGCAGCACGGCAAAGGCGTATTCGTTCCAGGCGAAGATCAGGCAGAAGATCGCGGTCGAGGCGATGCCGGTCGCCGCCTGCGGCAGCACGACCTTGTAGAAAGCCTGGAAGCGCGTGTAGCCGTCGATCAGCGCCGCCTCCTCATATTCGACCGGGATCTCGTCGATGAAACCCTTGAGCAGCCAGACCGACAGCGACAGGTTGACCGCCGTGTAGAGCAGGATCATGCCGGCATGGGTGTCGCTCAGCCCGAGAGAGCGGAACATCAGGAAGATCGGGATGGCGACCGCGATCGGCGGCATCATCCGCGTCGACAGGATGAAGAACAAAAGGTCGTCCTTCAGCGGCACCTTGAAGCGCGAAAAGGCGTAGGCGGCTGCTGTCCCCAGCACGATGCAGAGCACGGTCGAGCCGAAGCCGATGATGACGGAATTGGTGAAGCGTTCGGCAAAGCGCGACGGTCCCGAGATGACCAGCCCGTCCTTGCGCACAAGCCTGTCGTACCAGGTCTGGGGCTCGCCGACCGCCTGCAACTGTTCCTCGGTCAACCGGGTGCGGGTGGTGAAGACATTGACATAGCCTTCAACCGTCGGCGTGAAGAAGGTTTTGGGCGGATAGGCGATGGCATCCGACGGGGTCTTGAAGCTGGTACCGATGATCCAGACCAGCGGCAAGATGGTGATCAGCGCATAAAGGACGACAAGTACCCCGGCGAACCACTTCTGCCGGCGCGACGGCTCGGTGATGGAATAGCTGCTCATCGCTCTTTCACCTTGTTCAGGGCTTTGACGTAGATCGAAGCCAGACCGAAGACGGTCACGAAAAGGATGACGGCATAGGCCGAGGCATAACCGGTGCGCCACTTCTCGAAGGCTTCGCGCTTGAGGTTGATCGAGGTGAGCTCGGTGATCGAACCCGGACCGCCGCCGGTGAGCTGGACGACGAGGTCGAACATCTTGAAATTCTCGATGCCGCGGAACAGAACGGCGAGCATCAGGAACGGCAGCACCAGCGGGATGGTGATGGTCCAGAACTGCCGCCATTTGCTGGCGCGGTCGCATTCGGCGGCTTCATAGATGCTGTCGGGAATGGAACGCAGCCCCGCCAGGCAGATCAGCATGACGAAGGGCGTCCACATCCAGGTGTCGACGATGACGATCGCCCAGGGCGCCAGCGCCACGTCGCCGATCATCGAGAAGCTGGAGGGATCGGCACCCGTCAGGAAGCCTATGGCATAATTGAACAGGCCGATCTGCGGCTGGTAGAGGAAGGTCCAGAAATTTCCGACGACCGCCGGGCTCAGCATCATCGGCAGCACGATGATCGTCGTCCAGAGATCATTGCCGCGGAACTTCTTGTTGATCAGATAGGCGAGCGAGAAGCCGATCAGCACCTGCAGCACCAGCGTCCAGATCAGGAAGTGGGCCGTTGCCTGCATGGTCAGCCAGATGTCCTTGTCGGACAGGATGCTGATGTAGTTCTTCAGGCCGACGAACTCGACCTCGGCATTGGGTCGATTGACGCGGAAATTGGTGAAGCTCAGCCGGATCGTCCAGATCAGCGGAAAGATGTTGACCGCGAGCAGGAGCACGATTGAGGGAGCAACGAAGAGCCAGGCGAGCGAACGGTCAGACAGACCCCGGAAACGCTTGGCAATGGCGTGCGGCGTCGCTTCGGCGACGCGATCCACCGGTGAATGCAGCATTGATATTCCCCTGATTATCAACTGTGCGGCGACGGAGCCGGCAAGCGCCGGCCCCGCACCGTAGCATGGCCCGCTGGGAGGATGCGGGACAGGGCTTTACAGCGATCAGTACTTGCCTTCGTCGTCGAAGATCTGCGTCCAGTCCTTGGCGAGACCGTCGAGCGCATCCTGGGCGGAGCCCTGGCCGGCAACGACATAATCGTGGAAGCGCTTCTGCGTCGCCTGCAGCAGCGAGGCGTAGGCCGGCTCCGCCCAGAAATCCTTCACGATGGCCATCGAGTCGAGGAAGGTCTGGGCATAGGGCTGGCTGGTGGCGAAGCCCGGATCCTCGACGACCTTGCGCAGTGCCGAATAGCCGCCCATCTGCCACCATTTCTGCTGGACCTCGGGCTGGGCGAACCACTTGATGTAGGCGAGCGCGTCGTCCTTCTTCTCCGAAGCCGAGACCACCGAGATGCCCTGGCCGCCGAGCTGGGCGAAGGCCACCCCGTCCGGACCCGCCGGGTTCGGGAAATAGCCCGACTTGTCGCCACCGACATTGGCATCGGCATTGATGCCGGGCCAGGTGAAGGCGAAGTTCATGTGCAGCGCCACCTGGCCCGACTTGTAGGCGTCAATGTCCTCGGACATGTAGGCGTCGGAATGGCCGGGAGGCGTACAGCAATCATAGAGCTGCTTGTAGAATTCCAGCCCCTGCACCGCCTTGGCCGAATTGACGAACCCATCGAGCTCGTAAGGCTTGTCGGGGTTCTCGTACTGGAAGCCGAAGCTGTAGAGCACGTCCATCGCGCCCATGGTGATGCCTTCGGACCCGCGCTCGGTGTAGATCGCAGCACCATAGACAGTCTTGCCGTCGATCTCGCGCTTCTGGAAGAACTCGGCGATGTCCTTGAGCTCGGCGAAGGTTTTTGGCACGGCGAGGTCACGGCCGTATTTCTTCTTGAACTCGGTCTGCAGCTCGGGCCGCGCGAACCAGTCCTTGCGATAGCTCCAGCCGATGACATCGCCGAAGGCCGGCAGCGCCCAGTAGTTCGGCGAATTCTTCGGCCATTCGGCATAACCGACGACGGTCGCCGGAATGAAGTCGTCCATCTTGATTCCTTCCTTGTCGAAGAAATCGTTGAGCTTCACATATTGGCCGTTCTCTGCCGCGCCACCGATCCACTGGCTGTCGCCGATCATCAGGTCGCAGAGCTTGCCGCCCGAGTTCAGCTCGTTGAGCATGCGGTCAGCGAAGTTCGGCCACGGCACGAACTCGAACTTCATCTTGACGCCGCTCTTGGCCTCGAAATCCTTGCTCAGCTCGACCAGCGCGTTGGCCGGGTCCCAGGCGGCCCAGCACAGCGTCAGGTCCTTTGCGCTGGCCTGGCTTGTTCCCGCCACGCCGGCAGCCAAAACGGCGCCGAAAGCGGCCAATGATCTCACATGGCGAATTGTCATGGCTGGGACCTCCCTCCCATCCTTCCGACCTCCATCGGAAGGTGAAAACGCCCGCTTGGGGCACCTGACGCGGAAACGATCTTCCTGGCGGGCCAGTCTCCTCCGCGCCGCCTGCGTGGCTCGCTCAGTCCTCCCGGCGACCACCATGAGAGTCTTAATTGAGGTGCGCACCTCAATGCAAGCAAATTTTGAGGCACGCACCTCAAAACTTGATTTTCATCTGGTTTTGTTGGAGAAATCGCCCGAAGACGACATGATCGGGAAGAGAGTCGAGGATGCGGCCAACCGCGAGAGACCTGGCAGAAGCCGCGGGCGTCAGCCTCGCGACCGTCGACCGCGTCCTCAATGAGCGACCGAATGTCAGCCCAAAGGCGGCGAGGAGCGTGGCCGAGGCGATCGAGCGCATCGGCTTCATGCGCAACCCCGCCGCCGTGGCGTTGGCCCGCAACAAGACATACCGCTTCCGCTTCGTCCTGCCGACGTCAGGTGACCAGTATCTTGCCGAACTCATCGCCCGCGCCGGCGAAGCGACGGAGGCACTCCGCGCCGATTCGACCGACGTGGAAGCCGTGCAGATCGCCATGAGCGACCCACACCATGTCGCCAAATACCTCACGGCCATTGACCACGACACGGTCGACGGCGTTGCCGTCATGGCGCCCGAGTCACCGCAAGTGCGCGACGCGATGCTGCGGCTGGTCGAGCGCGGTGTTCGGGTGGTGCAGTTCCTGTCGGGCCAGGAGCGACTTGAGAGCGCCGACTATGTCGGCGTCGACAATTTTGCCGCTGGCGCCACCGCCGGCAAGATCACCGGCCGTTTCCTCTGCGAACGTCCGGGCAAGATCATGGTCGTTGCCGAAACCATGATGGCCCTCGACAGCATCCAGCGCCGCCTCGGCTTCGACAGCATCATCAACGCCCAGTTCCCGCATCTCGAAAGCCTGCCGTCGCTGGAGACTTATGGCGACGAAAAGCGCGCCGAACTGATCATCCGGCGCACCTTGGAGCACAACCCCGACACGGTCGCCGTCTATGTCCTGAGCTCCGAGGCCCGCATCCCGCTGACGGCGGTGTGGAACACGCAAGGCGCCCGCGCGCTCACCGTCGTCGCCCATGAGCGAACCCCGTTCAGCGAGCAGGCGCTGATGGACGAACGCATCGACGCCGTCATCGCCCAGGACCCCGGCCACGCCGTCCGCAGCGCGCTGCGCATCCTGCGCGCCCGTTCCGACCACCGCGAACCTCTCGCCTCCCAGGAGCGCATCCGCATCGAAGTGCTGCTCAAGGAGAATCTGCAGTTCGATTGACCGGGAGAGCACAGCGCGTACCCCAACTGTCGAAGGTAAAGGCGGCTCATCTCCGGCGCTGAGGCGCATCCTGTCAGGTGCCTCCAATCACTTACAGTTCAACTGCAAGTCGCGCATGTGGCGACGGCAAAGGCTTTGCCATATCTTGACGCCGTCCAGCCGCGACCTGCGATTCACCTGACCGCCAAACCGGAAGAAGCGCGATGCATGCCACAAGAATAACGGTCGCCCTGCTCGCCTGCCTGACCCTGTCGGCCTGCGGCATGGCGAAAGCGGCGAGGACCGGCGGCCAGACATTCGACAAATACGGCTGCATGGCGCGCGACTTCAAAGGTCAGCCGCCTTGCGAACCGGCTGAAGCTCCCGCGCCTGGTCCATAACAGGCGTGCCCCCTTTACGTCACCGCTTTGACGACCTACTGCAGACGGACATATCGAGCTGCAGCGGAAGGAAAAGACATGTCCGAGATCATCGTCAAAGACAGCAACGGCACTCAGCTGAATGAAGGCGATTCCGTTACGCTGATCAAGGACCTTAAGGTCAAGGGGACCTCCGAGACGATCAAGCGCGGCACGCTCGTCAAGAACATTCGCTTGAACGGCAATCACGGCGAGATCGAATGCAACACCAAGCAGGTCAAGGGGCTGGTGCTGAAAACCGAGTTTGTGAAGAAGGCCTGAGCCGCCAACGCTGCGCCGCGCCGATAGACCAGCGTCAACGCGGTTTTAAGCTCTGAAGTCCAGACTCAGCGCATGTCTGGATTCGCCCTTCCCAAGTTGAGATGGTTGGTGCTCGGCGCACTTGCTGCCGGCGGCTGGGCGATGACACAGGACTTGCCCAGCAAGGCGCGCTTCGACGATCGCCCGGCCAGGGCAGCCAACAAGTCCAGGGCGGAAACCACCGAGCGCAAGGACGTCACCGTCACCAGGCCGAAGGTCAATGTCGCGCCACGGCCACAAGCTGACGTGGCGCGCCCCAAGGTGGATGTCGAACTGCGCAAGCTGGCTGCCGCGCCGAAGCCCAAGGCAGAGGTTCCAACTAAGAAGGCGGCAGCCACGGCGCCTGCGGCCAGAGAAAGGACGCCACGCAAGCCTGCCGCCGACATCGAGACGGCCTCGATCACACGCCCGCCATTGCCGCGGCCGAAATCGACAGCAAAGGAGCCGGCGCCGAAATCGACGAGCACCGGCGCTGCCGCGCTCAACGTGCTCTATACCAGCACCACGGTCTATCTGCGCCAGCGCCCAAGCGTTTCCGCCCCCGTCACGTCAAGTCTCAAGCAGGGCGAGAGTGTCAGGGTGTTCGCCCGTGACGGCAAATGGACGCTTGTGTCGGCCTCGGGACGCAAGGGTTGGTTGCATGGCGACCTGCTGCGACCGGCGGATCCTGCCGCCCCTCGCCCGAAACAGACGCTCGGCCACGCCGCCAACACCGCCACGCCGGGCTGAGCCGCCTAAATTCGCCTCTGAAACAGCCGATATCATGCCTGATCGGGCATTGCGGGTTGAAACCGGACGCATCCGGTGCCAAATCTGCGGCTCGTCTCGCAGGTGCTGCGAGCACCCAAAAGGTTACCCGGTAGAGGTCAATGGTCAGCTATCTCGACGCCGCCACGGCGCCCCTCAGGAACACCGGCCAGATCCGCCTTTACGGCGCCGAGGCTTTTGAAGGCATGCGCAAGGCGTGCCAGCTCACCGCCAGCTGCCTCGATGAGCTGGTCGACCGCGTTGCTCCAGGGGTTACAACCGACGCCATCGACCGTTTCGTCTTCGAATACGGCATGGATCACGGCGCGCTCCCGGCGACGCTGAACTATCGCGGCTACACCAAGTCGTCTTGCACCTCGATCAATCATGTCGTCTGCCACGGCATCCCCGACAACAAACCGCTCAAGGACGGCGACGTCGTCAACATCGACGTCACCTACATCCTCGACGGCTGGCACGGCGATTCGAGCCGGATGTACCCGGTCGGCACCATCAAGCGCGCCGCCGAGCGGCTGCTCGAAGTCACCCACGAATGCCTGATGCGCGGCATCGCGGCTGTCCGTCCAGGTGTCCGTACCGGCGCGATCGGTGCTGCCATCCAGACCTATGCCGAAGCTGAGCGCTGCTCGGTGGTGCGCGATTTCTGCGGCCATGGCGTCGGCGCGTTGTTCCACGACGCACCGAACATCCTGCACTACGGCAATGCCAATGAAGGCGTCGAGATGCGCCAGGGCATGATCTTCACCATCGAGCCGATGATCAATCTCGGCCGGCCGCATGTGAAGGTGTTGTCGGACGGCTGGACGGCGGTCACCCGCGACCGCTCGCTTTCGGCCCAGTACGAGCATACGGTCGGCGTTACGGCCACAGGCTGCGAGATTTTCACACTCTCGCCCAAAGGGCTCGACCGACCGGGCCTGCCCGCATAAGATCACCTCGCCGGCAAGCGCATCGGCCCGCACAAGCACGATGTGTCAACTTGGGGAGAGCGTCCTAGCTGCGTTCGTTCGAACGCACAGGCGATCGCGCCGGCGGGGGCGACATACTGGGCATGGCGAGCGACGATCACGACGAGCGCGGTTTCTTTGGCGAGCGGTCGCTGCCGCAGCCCAAGCGCGACACTGAGCCGGAGAAACCCCACTATCTCGGCCATCGCGAGCGTCTGCGCGCGCGTTTCTCGGCAAGCGGCGGCGACGCCCTCGCCGACTATGAACTGCTCGAACTCTTGCTGTTCAGGCTGATCCCGCGCGCCGACACCAAGCCTGTCGCCAAAGCCCTGCTCGCCCGCTTCGGCACACTCGCCGAAATGCTGGGCGCACCAGTCAACCTGCTGCAGGAGGTCAAGGGCGTCGGGCCGGCAGTGGCTCTCGACCTCAAGATCATCGCCGCCTCGGCCACGCGCATGGCGCGCGGCGAAATCAGCGGCCGCGAGGTGTTGTCGTCGTGGAACCAGGTGCTCGACTATTGCCGGGCAGCGATGGCGTTCGAAGAGCGCGAGCAGTTCCGCATCCTGTTCCTCGACAAGAAAAACGTGCTGATCGCCGACGAGGTGCAACAAACGGGCACCGTCGACCATACGCCGGTTTATCCCCGCGAGGTCATCAAGCGCGCGCTTGAGCTGTCGGCCACTGCTGTCATCCTCGTGCACAACCACCCGTCCGGCGACCCGACACCTTCACGCGCCGACATCGACATGACCAAGACCATCATCGACATCGCCAGGCCGCTCGGCATCGCCGTGCACGACCACATCATTATCGGCAAGAAGGGCTTTGCCAGCATGAAGGGGCTGCTGCTGATCTAGACGTGCGCAGCAGGCATTGGCCGGAACAGCTTTCGACGAAGACAGAATCAAAAAAGGCCGCCGGATTGCTCCAGCGGCCTTTCCTGTTTCACTCAGGAGCGTCGCCCTATTCGGCGTCGGCTTCCTTGGCCTTCTTCTTCGGAGCGGCCTTCTTCTTAGGCTCTTCGCCCTCGGCCTTATCGGCCTTGTCTGCCTTCTTGGCCGAAGCCTTCTTGGCCGGCTTTGCCGAAGCCTCGTCCTCGTCGTCGGCGAGCAGCTCTTCCTTGGTCACCTTCTTGTCGGTGACGGAGATCTGCGACAGCAGGTGATCGACGACCTTCTCCTCGAACAGCGGCGCGCGCAGGTTGACCAGCGCCGACGGGTTGTTGCGGTAGAAATCGAACACTTCCTGCTGCTGGCTGGCCGGGTAGCGGCGAACGGTGTCGAACAGACCGCGCTGCAACTCTTCGTCGGAAACCGTCACGCCGGACTTCTCGCCGATCTCGGCGAGGACCAGACCGAGGCGCACGCGGCGCTCGGCAAGGCGCTGGTACTCGGCACGGGCTTCTTCTTCCGTCGTCTCTTCGTCGGCAAAGGTGCGGCCGGCGATCTCGAGATCGCGGGTCACCTGGCTCCAGATGTTGCCGAATTCGGCTTCGACGAGCTTGGAAGGCGCCTCGAACTGGTAGGCACCGTCGAGCTGGTCGAGCAGCTGGCGCTTGACCTTCTGGCGCGTCATGGCGCCGAACTGGTTCTCGATCTGGCCGCGAACAATGTCACGCAGCTTCTCGAGCGACTCGAGGCCGAGGTTCTTGGCGGTCTCGTCGTTGACTTCCAGCTTGCCGGGGGCAGCGACTTCCTTGACGGTGACGTCGAAGGTGGCTTCCTTGCCGGCCAGATGCGCGGCCTGGTAGTTCTCCGGGAAAGTCACGGTGACGAGCTTCTCGTCGCCTGCCTTGGCGCCGATCAACTGGTCCTCGAAGCCGGGAATGAACTCCTTCGAGCCGAGCACCAGCGGCTGGTCGCCGCCCGTGCCGCCGTCAAAGGCAACGCCGTCGATCTTGCCGACATAGTCGATGGTGACGCGGTCGCCTTCGGCGGCCTTGCCGGTCTTCGGCTCGTAGGAGCGCGCCGATTCGGCAACGCGGTTGACCTGCTCGTCGATCTCGCTTTCCGGAACGTCGTAGACCGGGCGTGACACCTTGATGTCGGTGAAGTCCTTGATCTCGATCGCGGGAATGACTTCATAGCTCAGCGAGAACTCGAAATCGACGCCGCCGGCCAGGATCTTCTCGGCTTCCTTCTCGTCCTCGGTCATCACGACGTCGGGCTGCATCGCAGCCTTTTCGCCGCGCTCGGCGATGATCGTGCGCGTCGAGTCGGTCAGGATCTCGTTGACCACTTCGGCCATGAAGGACTTGCCGTACATCTTGCGGATGTGCTGCATCGGCACCTTGCCCGGACGGAAGCCGTTGATGCGGACCTTGTCCTTGGCAGCCGAAAGCCGCTTCTCGAGACGGGCTTCCATATCGCCGGCAGGAACCGAGACCTTGATCTCGCGCTTGAGGCCGGAGTTGAGCGTTTCGGTGACCTGCATCATCAAACCTTTGTTTTACGTATGGCGCGGCTTGAACGGCGTCCTGCCGTTCAGCCTGCCGGAATTCGTTTGCCGGGGGTGGCTTCAAGTTCGCAAATCGTCATCCTGGCCCGCCATCGCGGCCCGTTTGGCTCCGCCATCTTCCGAAAATCCGATAAGTTATTGTTTTTCCGACTTCTTATCGTATCTTTCAGAGACGGTCCTTTGCGTCCCATCCTATTTGACAGGCCTTTTGTCACAGGCGAAGCCAATTTTCAACTATCTTCGCGGTTTCTCCCGGCCCGGGTCATTTCGGCTCCGAGATTGACAGAATGATGGCGGCATGTGATTGGCGGTCGCATGCGGATGTGGCGGAACTGGTAGACGCCCTGGATTTAGGTTCCAGTGCCGAGAGGCGTGTAGGTTCGACTCCTATCATCCGCACCACTTCTACCTAGCTAAGCTGTTTTTATTACATAATTTTTCGGGTCTGTGGCACCATTTGGGGCGCAATTTGTGGCACAAAGCGCGCACTAAATAACAACCCAACCAGAACGCAAAAAGCCCGCCCCGGCTTTTCACCGGAGCGGGCCATATGATCAGGACGGGCGGGCGGTGCACTAGGCCAACCACCGCGATCCGCGCTTATTTGACGTTAGCCCCAAGGGCCGTCCTGAACTGCTTGCGGGGCGAGCGCCGGACCGGTCCCGACTGTCAGGCCGCTGCGCAGCCCTTCCTACCCCGCAACTCATACCCGCTCTCGCGGGAAACTCTGGGCCGGTATTTGGCAGCGCTCTGTCCGACTGAGCTAAGGTCACGTCTATCTCTAGCGCCACCTGCGGGGCTCGAACCCGCGACCTCTACCTACTGACCGGTTTCGCGTCCCTCCGGCATCTAGCCGGCCATCACGACCGTCACTCTGCCAGCGCGGCTGCGAGAATCCTTGGGGCCTCGGTCGCAGCACTGTACCCAACTAGAAAACACTAGCAGATTCAACGGGATTCGTCTATAATCTTCTGATGAAAGACCGCTAGAAACCGCTATCTGTACCTTGCTTCTCAAGCCATTCGCGAGACGCACGAAGATGCTTCGCCTTCCTTGCCTCGTTGAGCAGATCCAGGGCGAAGTTCTCGGCCTCCTCGGGCGTCATCTCGGTTTCGAAATACGTGTCCGGGTCTGAGGTTGGTGTACGCGTAACGACGCTTTCTACCCTACTCGTAGCAATAACGTAGGGTATGAATAGACAGCGCGGCTTCATCGCCGCCTCCGCTGATCGTAGCGATGCAGGTTCCAGCGGATGAGCATCGACAGAATCCAGTTCATGCGTACCGGCTTTCGAGATCGAGCATTGAGATGAAGTTGGCGCCCTCGACGCGACCACCCCTCAAGCGCAGATCGGCAATGCCGTAAGTGTAGCCAGTCGTCGCCCCGTCCGTGTACTTCGGCAGGTAGCCATGAGGCATTGCACAGCCAACGTTGGTCACGGTGATCGCGTTATTGATGCCGATCTTCGGAACGGTCACATGGTTCCAGCGGTGGGTATGGCCAAAGACAACGGAGTGGGTCGACTGGTTGCCGATGGTGTTTTCGGGATATCGCCCGCCAATAGGCTTCTGCATGATGGAATGAGGGACGTGCGTGAACCCGACGCCCTCGAAGAACAGCCAATGGCGATATGGCGTGGTCTTCCATCGATATCGGGCAAAGAGCTGATCACGCTGAAGGGTAAGAGTGCCAGCGAGATTGGGCGCCAGCTCCTCCAGCCGCTCGACGCGGTATTCATGGTTCCCGTAGATCACATCGTGCGGGACTTCGCCCAAGCCGATCTCGGAATGGTAGGCTTCAAGCGCATCCTCGCCGGCTGAAATCTCGTCCTGAAACGAGGGGCGGTTCATCTGGGAGGCAGATCCAGCTGCGCTGTGGAACTCGCAGCTTTCCATATCAAGCGCATCGCCGATGTGGACCACGTTGTCGGGGCGGTTCTCGGCCACATAGCGGCCGATCAGGCGCATATGCTCAACGCCCTGCCCCGGCTTCCAATGCGTGTCACCGATGGCAAGGACGCGTCGGACAGGCAGGTCTCTGGTGACGGACACGTTGTAGGCGCGGACACGAACGCGAGGCTTGGCAACCTCGATCATATCGATGTCAGGCGTGTACTCGGTCTGGGCCGCCTGCTGAGCCTCGCGGATATGCCCCTCCCGGCGAAGGCGCTTAACGCGGTCATAGGTCGCCCCTCGGGATAGATCGAGATCAGCGGCCATATATGTGATGTTGCCACTATGGGCGAAATACGCGGCAAGCGTCCGCTGCATTTCCTCGTCTGAGACGGGAGGCGTCATGCTCAGACACGCCCCATCAGGCCGCAGATCGTGGTGCCAGGCACCGCGAAGCCAATGCGGGTCCATGACGGCATGAAGCCAAGCGGCACAATCGCCGTCATGACGTTGATGCCGATCACATAGCCCGCAGCGTCGTACAGGGCACCGCCAGACATGCCAGGAATGATAGTGAGATCGGTCGGAATCAGGCCCTTGTTCTGGCCAACAGTGGTGGCTTTCCCATTGACGAAGCCACGAAAGACCAAGTTCTCGAAGGCTACCGGGTTGCCAAAGGCTGTGACTGCCTCCCCGACTTCGGGGGTGCGGCAGGAAAGCATTGCTGAGCGGGTATGCCCATCATCCTTGAACCGAAGCAGGGCGACATCTGCACCCTTGTTCACCCAGAGCGTTTCGGCCTTGGATGTCGTGCCGTCCTCAAACTTGATGTCGAGCGAGGTATTATCCTCAACCACATGGGCGGCGGTGACAATGTAGCCGTTGCCGATGTTGATGCCAGAGCCATGACCGGATTTCAGCACGATCTTGACGTTCGGGCCGGGAAGATCGGGGCGGCCTATACTGTGATGAACCGCCATGACAGCGGCCAGCGCGCATGCGATGACAAGGGTGGAGAAAGCCACCCAGAAGCGTCTGCTTTCACCAAACATGTCAGGCTCCTATGCCTTGAAAAAACCGAGGAACTTCAAGACGGCTTCCCAAAGCATCACGACGCCAAGGAATAGGCCGATCACGCCAAGGATGAGCCAACGGGCCACCCTGCCGAATGTCATGGTTGTCTTGACCATCTCGATTGCCTGCCCGAGCGTGGCGATGTCGTCCGCGTCGAGATTGGCAATGAATCTGCGAGTGCCTTCTGGTAGGTCCGCGAACTTCTCTGCGGCGTCCTGATCGTCAGTCATGGGCGCCACCCACACAGGCGTTGGCCTCTAGTATTGTGCCCGAGGAGTTCGGCAACCTGCGTATCCGTCAGTTGGTCGATCTGCTCAGGAGCGAGCCGGATCGGCTTGGCGATGTCGCAGAATGTGCCTTTGGCGGTCTGGCAGCCGGCGAGAGCAACAAGCGCGGCAAGTGTCAGGGCTTTGACCATGACTTGAGCCTTTCCCGTGCTTCGCTGGTTGGGAGAGCCCCGATGTCGTTGTCGACTTGATCGGCGATGGTGCGGGCCTTGTGTTCGGCTTCGGCCTGCTTGGCGCGCTCCAGGCGAGCACCACGGCTGTTGCCCTTGAAGAAGGCCACGAGGACGGCCAGCAAGCCGCCCATGATTGCCAGCATCGTCGGGTTGCTCAGGAAAGAGAGCAGCAGCGCTGTCACTTCGACCACCCGAACTTGCGGGCGAGGAAATACCAGCCCTCAGTGACAGCACCCACGGCCACACCGACGATCATCTGCACGTCTTGATCTGTGGCGAGTGTGGATGCGTCTTCGGGTGACAGAAGGCCCTTGAGGACGAGATAGCCAGCGCCATAGCGCAGGGCGATGCGAATGATGACGCTGGTCATATGGTCAGCCTTTCGAGAAGTAGCGGAGGATTGCGGTGATGAGCTGAGCCCAGAAGCTGGCGCCCTTGGCGGGCTCTGACGGGATGGTGGCGTTGCCCTTATCGCCGCCCGTAGCAGGTATCGTCACTTTGACTGACGAAGGCGCAGAGCCAGGCATAGTCGTCTTGAATTTGGTCGCCCCGTCTTCGCCATAACCGTCCTGCTTCAGAAGCGCGTCGTAGCGAATGGCGATGTCAGCGATGAGTTTCGCACGGTCGGTGCCGTTGATGATCTTGCGGGCGCCCGTGAAGTCCGAACGGCTGATCGTGATGTAGTCGGCCAGCTTCTTGCCGGTGAACCAGCCGTCACGCGAGCCAATGACGAGGATCTGCGCGGCATACTCAGCCTTGAGCAGCAGGCGCGGGTTCTTGACGAAATCTACCCCGAGCTTCTTCGACGCTTTCTGGTAGTTGGCCAACCAGGTTAGCTGCACGTAGCCCATACCCACGTAGGGGTAGTAGGGCTTCTTCTTCAGATACGTCTCGCCGCCATACTCCCGCACCGGCTTCATGGTGTGGGCTGTCTCGTGGTAAGCAGTGGCGAGTACATAGGCCGCTTGGTTGCGCAGCAAGCCCTCTTTCTTGCACGCAGCTATGATCAGCCGCGTGTCGCCAAGCGTCAGGTTCATGGGATTTCCTCAGATGTGTGGAGTTAGCGCTTGGAGGCTTCCAGAGCCGCAAGCCGCGCATCGTGCTCGTTGAGCTTCAGCCACATGGCATTCGAAACAATCGCCAGCATTTCCATGGCCAGCCACTTGCGGGAGAACATTTCGCCCATGCACAGGCCGTTCTGCTCCCAATCTGCCTGCGTCGGCATGCCCGGAAGCGCCTCGTCGTTTCGCATCTTGGCGAAATACTGCTCAGGGTCGCGGGGGTCGAAGCCTGCGTCACACATGGCCTTGAAGACGCGGGCCGTGCCGTGAATGCGCTGGATGGTTTCGGCGGGGATGATGATTTCTTCCGTCACCAAATGCTCGACGGCATCGACGCCGTTACCACCCTCGTCCCAGACGGGCTCCAGCTCGATCTGCGTTGCCTGTTCCGTCACGATGATCGTCTTGCGGACGAGGGACCCATCTTCGGAGCGCTCGTCCACGACGCGCTCGACCTCGACATCGGCCATGACCGGGACGGTTTCGATGCGCTCGGGGATTTCGATGTTGGGAACCAATGCGTCCCACTTGTCGAGATCGATCACGCCCTTGGTGCGGAACTCCTCGGCCATCGCCATGCAGGTCAGAAGCGTGTTGTCGTCGTAGACCGCGCCGAAGTTGATGGTGTTGTTGCCCTTGTCGCCGCCTGTGGCGGACGAGTGATAAATGCCGCCGCCAACCTGCATACGGTTCGCGAGTGTGCCCGCCTGGAAGGTGGCAAACCTGTAATCAGCGGATTCCGCTCCGTTCGCATCTTGAAGGCAAACAACTGTCATTTCTCCAAAGGCTTGATTGTTTGCCGCATCATCCGTCCCTCGGAAGACCACACGACCGACAACAGCGTTATCGCCATGTGCATCAGCCCTCCTAATTTGGACATCGCCAAACGTTCCTGTAGCTTGGATAGCCAACGTGCCGCCGCTGAATGTGGGCGACGTGTTAAGTAGTGGCACAGTGCTGCCGGATGTACCGGTGTTCTGGGTTGCTGCGGTGCCGAGGCCGATAGTGGTTCGAACCGCTGCCGCGTCGGCGTCGTCAAGGATCGTTTTGACAAACGTCGAAATGCCAAGGTGCGTCTGTGCGGCTGAGGCATCAGCCTGCGTGAGGAATGCCCGCCCGTAGGTGGTTGTTGCCAGTGCTGATATTTCTGTCAGATCATCGTCGAGCGGCTGGAACCCGAACGCATCGCCAAGCTCAATAGCCGGAACGCCATAGACCTGATTGCCGATGACAATGGCCATGCTGGTCTGCGTCAGATCGCTAGGCGCCCTGACGCGGGGTATAACGGGTTGCTGCATTAGGGATACCTGCAAGTAGATCGGGCGGCTTATTTGTAAGAGGCCGCTCGAAGTGCTACATTTCCGGCATGCATTAGGCGCGACGAATAGGGGGAGCCCCCATGCGCATGTTGGCCTTGACGTGCATACCTATCATTGGATTGAGTGGCTGCGGGATGCTGCCGAAGGTCGAGCCCGTCGCGTATCAAGCGCCGGCTGCTGTGGCTAAGCCTGCACCGGTGGTGAAGAAGGCCGTTGCGCCGAAACCAGCGGTGAGAAAGCCGGTGGTGAAGCCCACACCGCCGCCAAGTGAGCGAAACGGGGATAACGACACGCCATCATGGTAGTACGGCTTCTGATTTTTTGCTTGTTGCTTTTGGGGCTGGCTGACATCGCCATGGCTGGGAAAAATGACGCCGAGTGGAACCCGCCTGCGCGCTACGACCATCCTTACACGGGAAATCTGAAGGTTCGATACCTACCGCCCAAGGACGTCTACCGCCTCTGCGCCAAGATGCTTAAGGACGCAAACGGCTCGGAAAAGGGCACCTACCCTGGAATGCGCGGCTGTTCCGTTCTTAAGAAGGGCGGCAAGCGATGTAACGTTGTTGTAGTCGACCGAACTTGGAAAAAGGCCACACCCGAGGCCGTGCTCCGTCATGAAATCGGTCATTGCAACGGCTGGCCGTTTGAACACCCCGATTAGGCGAATGACGCCGCTCGCATGCCGAAGATGACGTTTCCAGTACTGGTGGATAAACCAACCGTGCGGTTCGTTTCTTGTGGCAGACGGAAGGAATAACCGCCCGCGATCCTGTGCGACCCGTCCAATGTCAGGTCATAAGCCTGCGTCATACCCACGAGGGTAATGGCGGCGGTGTTATTTGCGCGGGTGGCAGAACCGAAAATAACCGCACTGCCACCGCTTGGAACGTTCAACGTTCCATTCATACTGGCGGGATAAGTCGGGTCGCTCGTGATACCACCAGACCCACCAGCCCCCACTGAGAAAGCGTGAGGTGTAGCTGACGCGATGTCAGTGACTGCGAAAAGATAAACCGCGCAAGCACTCGCAGAGCCGCCACTGAAATTGACGACAACACTACCGGATGTGCCGGACGGCTTCGCTGCCCATACGCCTCCACCCGCTGCGCCAACAGGGGTGCCACCCTGCCCGAGGTCGCCCGCATCGCCCCCAGATGTTGTTGTACCACCTATTGTCGCAGGTGTTTGGTCAAGCGTAACGTTGCCGCCCGCCGCCAGATGGACGAGGGCCACCAGCGTCCGGTTGCTGAAGTCGTCCCCAAAATTCAACCCGGCGAAGGTGTAGGAGCCAGAGCGGTCAACTGTGTCGACTGCCGAGGCAACCAGTTGGACCGGCGCGCGATCATCAATGAACAGCAGCATCAGAACGACTTCGTCACTTTGATGGTGAAGGCCATGTCAAGGCACGACGAGTTCGAAGAGATCGTGACCTCGATGTCATCGCCGGCAACAAACGTGTTGGCCGATGCCTGGGCTTGGGTCTGCTCCGAGGATGAGACGCTGTTGGCCGTGCCGCCAAGGGGCGTGCCGTTGATCTTGAACGTCGCCGTGCAGGTGCCCGATGCGGATTTGGTCACGGTCTCGTTGATGGTGCCGCCATACGGGCACTTGAGGACCAGGGTATAGGTCTTGTTGGCTGGGGCGCCGATGAAGCCGGAGATGGTGTCGGTGGCTACGGATTTGTTGTTGATGAGCAGATCGGTGGCGTTGATCTTACCGGCGCCAGGGTCGCCACCTGTAGCCCCCTCCATGTAGAAGCCAGCGGCCATATGTGCGCGGAAGGCCAGAGTGCCCGACCGGATTGTGACAAAGCGCAGAGTAGCACTTTCAGCGGTGTCTGTCGGGCTGTTCAGCACAGCATCGATTGTCGCATACCGCGTGTCGTTGCCACCGGAATCGCGGGCGCGCCAATTGATCATGCTCAGGACTGCGGGAGAGGCAGAGTCGCGGAAAAGAACAATATCCGGACCAGAGGCTGAGCCCGCTTCCGTGCTGGTAATGGTGAGCAGCGTCCCCGCCGACGTACTCGTGATGGTCATGGCATTGGTATCGGCAATGGTCACGCCTGATGTTTGCAGCGCGCCGGCAACGCCATCAAACCTTGGTACGGTGTTATCGACCGTTACACCGACCGTGAGCGTGACCGACGTCGAGAATGTCTTGATCTGGGCCATCATCTCGCGGACGATGTTGTCGACCTGAGACGGGGTCGTAACAGCACCATCAATCGGTATTGAATTGATGTCGGTGTTGTTTGCCGCAACAGTGTCCCATTGCGATACGGCAGTTTTAGCCATGTGAATTCCTCGCCTTAGAAGAGGCCAGCCGTGCCCGACCTGATGTCGCGGGCGGCATTGGGGGAAATGTCCCGCATTGAGCGGTCAGAACGGTTGGAGAAGGTCGGATCGCGGAAGCCGCCGCTTGGTGCGTTCGGGAACGCCCCGCCAGACTGAGGACGGGCAAACTGCATCGGTTGGCCGTTGATGTTCATGGTGCGGACGCCGTTGAGGAGATCGCCGACACGACCGGCACCGGGCTTTGCGAGCTCACCAGCAAGTGCCGCACCGAGCAGCGAGCCAATGGGCCCAAGAAGCCCGCCAACAGCCGAGCCAGCCATGCTTGCGCCTACCTGACGGGCAGTGTTGCCGAACTTGCTGCGTCCGTTCAGATCGGGCTGGGCATCGAAGACTGAGCCAATTCCACCCGAGCCAAGCGGGCCGCCGATGCCGGGACCAGACGAGGCCATCTGTTGCCCATTGGCGTTCGTCGTGGTCGTGACACCGTATTTGTTCGTGACTGACGTGTTGCCGTACTGATCACGGCTGACCATGTTGCCGCCCGTTGCAACGCCAGAATTGGCCCGGCCTGCGTAGACATCGGCGGCGGTGTATTGGGGCTGGGCCGGTGGCGCAGACGGGAATTGCTGACGCGGCGCTGCCCTCACCTGCTGGACGGGCATAGGCGCGGGTGGCGGGGTCGGAGTGATCGGCATTGCTGGCACGAATTGAGGCTGCGGAGCCACAGGGGCGAAGCTCTGCGCAACCGTGGCGACCGGTGACATCATCGCATTGAGGGCCGGCGTCGGATTGGGCACCCTGCCCGCGCCATAGCTGGCATACTGGTCAGCCAGGGACATGTTGGCGTTGGGTGCCGGAGGTTCGACAGGAGCCATGCGGCTTTGCGCGTATTGGTTATAAGCCGCTGCCTGCTGTGTCGGGGTTGCTGGCCGCTCAAACCGCTGCGTCGGCACAGATGTTTGCGGGGCCACCATCCGAGCGGAAGAAAAGGACGGCGCGGTGACACTCCCCCGCCCCAATGCAGCCGGCGACAGTGACGGGTTGTTGGGGCGTGGCGCAGCCTGCGCGTCCGAGGAAACAAGGCCATAGGCTTTTGAGGCCAGATTGGCGATTGGGTTGCGCCTCGCCGCCTCGGGAACGCCCTCGTAAGTGTATGCGGTCGGGCCGACACCGGGCAGGGACGAGCCACGCGCCACTGTGCTTGCCGGCAACCGAGAGGTCTTGGCCGTGGTCGAGGGCGCGCGCGGTCCAAAGCGCTCTGGGTTGGGCACGTCATATGCGAACCGGGCCGCGTCTGGCATGCGTAGTGCGGCTGCTTGGAGTGGGGCGCGCTCCACCCTGCCCACAGGTGCAGCCATCATCATTTCAGGCGGAGACGGGCGCGGAGAAGGCGTCGGAGCGTTCGTGTAGGGTGTGGGGCCTATTCCGGTCGCCCGTGCGAAGTCGAGGTTGTTGGCCCACGATTTGGCCGTATTGCCCCACTGCGCACCGCCGGGAAACTGATCCAGCGGCATCGTGTCGATGTGCATGCGGCCCGGCCCCATATAGCCGGTCTGCCCGTAGCCGATGTTGGCGTTATGCTGCGCCGCCATCGACATGGCGATGTCCTGAAGCGCCACAGGATCGGTAATCTTCTGCCCGTTCGGGGCGGTGAAGTGGAAATCACCGGCGAAGCCTAGCGGGTGCCTGTTCTTGGCTCCAATCGCGCCTAAGCCCCTCGGCTCCATGCCCGAATAGAGCGTCGTCGTAGTGCCTGGAATGACGCTGTTGGCCGCTGCGGAGACTTTCTGGCCGATGCCGCTGGTCGGGATCTGGTTTCGCTTGGCACCGGCAAGGTCATAGGCGAGCATGCCCGGCACATCGACGGATGGACGCGGCGGGGGAGACATCGACGGGAATGCTGCCGTGCGGAGGGCCGAAGCGATATTTCCGGCACCGACCGCTGCTTGCCTGACAGGAGCCGTGACAGCATTGGCAGCATCACCAAGCGCGTTGACGGTCTGCTTCGCCACCTGCTGGACAGCGTTCGCTACCGGCTTGACGAACCCGACCGCCGTGCGGATTGCGCGGTTTTGCGGGTCGGTGAAATACACATGCCCCGAGGTAGACGCGACCTGCTTCAGTCCCTTGGGCAGGTTCTTGGCGGCCTTGGGCGTGGCGTAGAAGGTGGCGTTATGCTTCGGGCCGTTCGCCAGCACGTCATCGAGCGCCTGCTGCGCCAGGCTGCGGTATTTTTCCACCCCAGACGGAAGCGGCTTGCCGTATGCATTGAACTCCGAACGCACGGAAACGACCTGCTGCGGCGTGGTGCGCGTCTGAGCCGCCCGGTTTGCGATCACCGAGGCAATATTGACCATGTCGGCGTAACGCTGTTGGGGGGTGCCATAGGTGGCTTCGCCCAATATCGTATCGACGACGGATTTGACTTTTGCCAAAGCGCCTCACCGTATGGTAATGATTGTTGGAATGAGCGAACCGCCCCTAATCGAGCACAATCCGCACGAAAAACGCCCCACCAACGCTATTTGGTGGTTCATGTGGCCCGCCATCGCCCTACTCTGGGCTTGGTATCTCTACTTTTACGAGTTTGACTGGCCGTCCGTAGCCATTGGTGGGCTTACGATGGGCGTCCTCGTCATTTGGGGAACGGAGATCACCGGCAACAAGGTGCCCGAGTCATGGCGCAAGGCGGCTGGTGGCCGCTGAGCCGCCATAGGTCAGCACCGCATTGATTAGCGCCCGCTTCTGAGGCGTCATTGCGCCGCTTTTCAGTAGCTGGTTTGCAAGATAGCGCTGCCCCTGCTTGGACATCATCATTTTACCGATGACGCGCGGGGCAACGAAGCCTGCCAGGGCACCCGTAAGCGCGCCTTGAAGCCCGCCGCCATCCTGTGCCCCATATGCGCCGCCAGCCCCCGCGCCAACGATTGACGGTGCCATGGCCCCGAGATTACGGACAGCCAAGCGGCTCGCCGTGCCCGAGTTTGGCAGAGGCGTCATGACCGCCTGCCCTGCTTTCGCAAGCTTGGTGAAATCACTCTTGCCGGTGGCAAAGCCAGACTGGTTGCCAGACGATGCAGCCATGCGAAGGCGAGCCGGGGAAATGATACCAAGCGCGGCATCCTCGCCGCCCCCATTCGCGGCTTTCTCCAGCACCTTGTAGTTGCCGTAGCGCTGACGCAGCCCCGACCACGCACCCTTGTCGGCGGGCGCGATTGACCGCTCCATACCGTTGTCGAGCGCATCGCGAAGGCCTCGGATAGCGTCGGCAAACTCGCCGTCGCTGTTGCGATAGTTCTTGGCCATGCGGGTCAGGCGGGACCGGATCGTCTGGTAGTCCTTGCCTGACATCGTGTTCTTGCCAGCCTTGAAGCGCCCGATGATATCGTCGCCAAGGTTTTGGAATATCGCCTTCTTGTCGGCAGGCAGTACGCGAGCGTATTCCTGCGCGGCCCTATTCATGTCGTCCACAATTCCCTGGTCAATGCGAAGGGTATTGCGCGCCGACAGGTCTTCAAACCCCTTACCAAGTCTGCCCTTGAGCGCGGCAAGAGTGTCGGGGTCGGCGAGCCCACTGCCGCCCGCCTTACGCATTGCCGCATCCGTAAAGGCTCGCCCCTGCTCTTCCATGATGTTGGCTGCTGCATCGCCGCCGATCTCGCTCTCGGCGTAACGCAGCGCCTTGCTGCCCGTCTTTTGGCCAGCAGTGAGCGGTACGCCTTCGCTACCAAGAAACTTGGCGGCTGCGGTGCGGTCTGCGGAGGTAGAGAAAGGTGAAACCGCCTTCTGTGTGGCCTTCGACACGCCAGCGACGATGTATGGGGCCGCCAGGCCAGTCACGCCGCCTGTGACGGCGCCCCAACTGGCCCCCTTTGCCCTGCTTTCCAAATCGGTGCCGCCGCCCGCACCCTGCAAGCCGCCATAGATCAGGCCGTCTGCCGCGCTACCAAGTGCAACGCGGCCCAAGCCAGCACCAGTCTTGGCTGCGTTGGCACCAAAGCCAGCGCCCCCCGTCGCGAGCCCTTGAGCCACACCGCCAGCAACCTGACCTGTGAGGTAAGAGCCGGGGTTTTGAGCCTGTGCTGCTTCGGCATTCCCTCGCATTTCCGCCAGAACTTGCTGACGAGGAACGCCTGTCAGACCGCTACCGACAAATGATGCCAGTTCGTCACCAAAGCCAAAGGTTGCGGTGTCAGCAGCGCCCATGGCAGCCGAACCGGCCCTACCATACTGCGGCTCAACCATACCCGTTTCGGGGTTGTAGCCTTCGACGCCCGGTGGAACGTACTCGGGCACGTTGTGGCCCCTTGGTGCGGCGTCGGGGAATTTGGTCGCAATTAGACTGCGGATCTGCTCTTTCGGCATGTCGTCTGGAAAGCTGACGACTGCGCCGTCTGGCATGCGGACCTGCGGCATTACTGCCCCCTGAAGTATTCGGTGTAATCGACTACACCACCGCCCTGTGGCAGGCCGCCTTGTGGGTTGTAGCCAGGAGTAACTGAGGCCTGAGCCGCAAGCGCCTCAACATCACGGCGCTTCTGCTCAATGAACGCCCTGAGAACAACCTGCTTTTCCTGTGGAGTCTTGTTGGGATCACCCAAGGTCGCGCGGAGGGTTTCACCTTCCTTCACTGTGAAGGCAGCGCCGAACGTGTCGCGCAGAAGCGGAAGCACCTGATTGTCAACCGTGGCGATGTATTCAGATCGAGCAACGGCAGCTTCGCGCGGGTCCATGCCAAGCTGCCTCATACCAGCGTCGAGGCCCTGCCCAGCCACCGTGTAGGTCGCCTTCTCAGAGAGGCCGTCGAGTTTGGTAATCACCTGCTCAAGCCCAGGCATCTTGCTGGACATGCTCTGATAGGTCGCCAGCGCTTCGCCTTGTGCTTTGCCCGCCGCCGCCCCGCTTCCGGTGGCCAGCGCCTTTGAATATGGGTCATAAGGTTCAAAGCCTTCCGGCACCTGCGAGGCAAGCAGCCTTCCATCCTTTGTTGGTTGGGCGTAAATCGTCACACCATCCTTATTGCGGAGCATTACCGGGTTGAGGCCGGTTTCTGGTGCCCCGCTGCCCGCCGGGGGCGAAAGGAACGACTTGTCGCGGGTGTCAAATATCTGACCGTCAACGACCTTGTATGGGTCCGCCGGGTTCTGCGCTTTCCGATCCTGAAGGTACAGTTCATACACTTCCTTGGGCTGGAAACCGTTGTCCAGCATCTCGGCGTAGCGCGGATCCTGCTTGCGGAGGAAATTGCCGGTCTTGTTGCTCTGTGCCGTGAGCTTCTGCTGAGCTATAGCCGGGCCGGCAGCCGATAGCGCATTGCCGAAGTTGGCCGAGTTGCCCTGATTGCCGAGCAATGCACCCGCCATGGGCAGCGCCACAGCCGGGTCGAGCAACTGGCCGAAAAGACCCTGTTTCGGCTCCATGTTCGTGGGTATCCAGCCAAAATCACCCGTCGCGCCCGCCATGCCGCGCGTCTCCGCGTACTGATAGGCCCTGCCATCGGGGCCGCGCTGGATCGCGCCCGGGGTAGCGGTGGCAGGCAACTGCGCCTGCTGGCCGTTGTTCTGCTGGCCAAAGAGAGCGTCGAGAATACTCATCAGGAACCTCCCCCGCGCTGACGGTTAAGGAAATCGCGGACCTGCTGCGCCGTGTTCATGGGTGTCGATGCGGCAGGTGTTGGCGCCGGGTTCGGCGTTGTCGCTGGCTGGGCCGAATAATCCGGTACCTGCATCGGCTTATAGAACTGCTGGAGATAAGACATCATGTCGGGTGCGGGCTGGCCGAAGCCAGCGCCAAGCTGCTGTGCGATTGCCTCCAACTGGCCGGGCATTGACGGCTGGAGCGTCTGCATGGGCTGGGTCGGGGTCGTGGTGGCCGGCGTTTCGTTGGTGGCCTTCTTGGACTTGCCGCCCATCAGAGTTTCCCTCCGCCCGACTTGAGCAGGCTGCCGCCCGCGAGGGCGCCGCCCGCGATGTTCGAAAGCGTGTTCGACGGCCCCTGCGCCGTTGCTGTCGACGAGCCGAGATTGCCAGCGCCCGAGGCAACGCCCTGCAATGCCTGGATATTGGCGAGGGGAGCATTCTGTCGCTCCTGCGCAATGCGGAGCTGGTCGTTGAGGGTGCGGCCATACAGGTCTTCGTTCATCGCGCCGACCTGAAGCAGCGGGCTATAGGCGTCCTGCATGCCCTGATAGGCGTTGCCCATGTTGGACTGGCCTTGCTGGCCCGCATTGAATAGCTGCGTGTTGGCGGCGTCCTTGCGGCCCTGCCAATTGCGGTATTCGCCCATGTCCATGTCAGCTGCTACGTTGCCAACGGCAGTTGCGGCCGCGTTCGTGTGGGTGCCAGAGCCATAGCGCCCCGCACCCGAGGCATTAAGGGCCGCTGCATTGGATGCGGCATCCATGGCACGCTGACGCACCTGCGAATAAGCTGGGTTGGAATTGATATCGAACGCGCCAGTAGCAGCATCCTTGATGCCGCCAAGCGCGGTCATCTGGTTGTCGTTGTAGCCGCCGCTATCGATGATGCCCTGAAGCTGTCCAGAAAGCCCCTGCCCGCCCGTATTGGCCTGCCCGAGCGACTGCAACCCGCCCATGGCCTGCGTGGTCTGCTGGGCATACGGGACAACCGTATTCATGGTGTTCGGCTTCACCAGCCCGCCATCTTTGTACAGCTTCAGCGCATCGCCCATACCCTGATTGAGCAGGGGTTTGGCAGCCGAATACGGCTCATTCGATGTGGTCTGGGTAGTCTTGTTACTGCCGCCCATCGATAGGCTCCTCGTAAAGCGTGCGTATCTTGCGGGTGTGCGGGAATATCTTGCGCCAGCCCTCGCGGCCCTCGGCAACAAGCGACGAGGCCCCGCAATCGCGGGCAACCTTCTTCACCATCTCATGCAGTTCGGGCATCCAGTCGGCCATGCCTTGGCCGTAGAGAGCCATGCAGCGGAATTTGGTCCCCGACTGCCAGGTTTCCGGCTTCCAGACTGTCGCGGCCTTCACGTCGTCGCCCTCATGGACGATGAACAGAAAGCAGTGACCCGACCGGCATCCAACCCACAGATCACCGACCGTCAGATCACCGCCCGACCGCCGTGAGGCCTTCTGAAAGCCCGCAACCACGTTTGGCCAAATGCCGTCGATCATGTGAGTGGGAACAAGGACGGTTCTCACCCTGCCCCCGATTCCTGAAACTCAGGACTGACGCCGTGGAGATGATCCCATTCGGAACCAGCCGCGATGTTCACCCGGAAGCGATGGAACTTTGCGTCCGAACGGAACGGAACAAGCCCGGTCCTGCTATTGCGTGTATTGGCCGAGGACCACGTAAGCGAGCCATCGGCAACCTGTGCCGCGCCCACCTGCATGGTGTAATCGCTGGCATCGCTCTTGAGCCTTGCACCCGAGACGAAAGACCCGGTGTCAGGCGTCAATTCCGTCGATGATGTCTCCACCGTGGCCGCAGCAGGGGCACCAGCAAACAACGCCAGCTTGTTAGCTGCGGTGAACGCCCCGAAGGTAATGCGCCCACCCTTGAACTGACGACTGTCCAGCGGAATATCGATGGCATCAAGCGTGCCGTAGCTGTCCAGATCGTCCAAAACAGCACCAATCGACACAGCCGAGACAAGCAGGATCGGAGCGGCATCAGACGGCGGGACAAAGCGGTCCAACACCCATTGCCAGCCGAACATCTTCTTCTGGCCACTCTGGTCAGTGAACAAAATCCAGACGATTTTCTGGGCCGGATCGGCAATACCCTGGACTTCGCCAAGCTTGTCGAGGTCGATTTGCTGGAAGAACCACTTATCCACACGCTCTGCACCGATAGAGCGGTGCTCGTCGCCTACGTAAATGCCGGTTTCGTTGACGTACAGGTAAGCCTCTCCGCCGAAGGGCACGACACACAGCGGAGCCACAGCACCGCGGGCGCCGTCAATGTCCTGCATCTGGAACGAATAGGTATTGCCCGGTGTGAAGATCAGCCGGCGCTTGCAACGGCGCTGGATAATGCGCGCACCGCCCGTATTCGACATGATCGAGACAATTTCATCCCCATCCGGGATTTGCTGCCTGTCCGAATCCCCTGCAAGGCCCGTCACCGTCCAATTAGTCGGGTCGTTGATCTTGCAGTGTTGCCAGTCCTGCGGGAACACATCGGCCCCAACCTTGAGATAGGCCAGAAACAGGAAATCCCCGACTGTCTCGATGAACTTGGCACGAGGCGGTGAGCCCGGCGCATCCGCCATGATCGTCCCGGTATCCAGATCCATGACCTGGAGCGCGTCGTTGAGGTTGGTTACGTAGAAATCAGCGCCAAACCGCTCAGCCTGCCACAGATCGCCGGCATCCGGCCCGGTATAGCCGCCTACCTTGGAAATATCCGTCCACGAACCATCCGACTGAAGCCGGTAGATTGCCGTTTGAGTGGCCGCGATGAAGCCGAATGACCCCGTTGTGTTGCGATACCACCATCCGCCATAGCACTGCGCACCAAGCGCATCTGACAGGTCGGACAGTTGCGACATTGGCCCCCAGCCAACCGCTGTTGGGAGAACGTTGGTTGCCGTGTCGGTCGAGACTGCGGAGAATGGGCCTTTGTCTGGCTCCCACGGCGGGAAAGCAATCACTGGAACTGCCCGTCATAGACCGGGCGCCTGCCAATTGCTGACAACGCCGGATCAACTGTCAGGACGCCGCGCTTGGACTGTGCGATAGCGCTCTTGATGGAGGGGATGACGCGCTCAAGAATGGCGCTAAAGTTCGAAGCAAACGGGGAGTTGCGTGTGAAAACCCCACCCCACATGAGCACGGCTGCAAGATACACGTCAGGATGGTTTGTCAGCAGCCAGTTGGTTGGCGCGCTATCAGACAGGCTGAATTTCTGGCGAAACCGGAAGCGGAACGAATAAGCCTGATCCAGGGGGCAATCGAAGTCGATGTTTGTGCCATCGATCGCCCACAGGCTGGGGCAACTGGACGTAGCCGCGTATGGGAATGTGCCGTCCGTCTTCTGGGTGAGCATGACTTCATCGCCCGAGCTTGGGTCAATGAGAAACAGCGCAATGGGCCGCTCCATGCTCTGCGCTGCGATATCAATACGGCGCGAGTCGACTACACCCGCAAGCGTGGCGTCCATCTCAACAGCAGGGATTTCCCGGTTGAGATGCGCCTCGCCCAACGTGATGAAATCGACGGCCTCGCCCGTGAGGTCACTACGGGCCATCCAGTTGGCAACTTGGGTCTGAAGGTCGGAATAGTTAGTGAGCGCCATTTCTCAGCCACTTTCCGATGTTGCCGGTGAAGTCGGGATTGCCGCCCGTGTGGGTCAGGGTAAGCTCAGGATCGAGCCAGACAGCCCCGCCGACCGCCCGCCATTCGGTGCAGAACGCCCCGTCCTCACCACCACCCGGAGGCGCATGGAAGAAGCCATGCATTTCCTTGTCGAAGTGCTTGTAGGCGCGGTTCGGGAAGGCCTCTTTCAGGCGCTCGAACACGGATCTGGAAACAGCTAGGAAGCCGGCAGGGAGTGCGACCACCTCAAGCAGTCCAGTTGCCGGATCAGCCCATAATTCAGGCTTATCAAGGAACTGGACAGGATAGCCTTCCGGCTCTTGCTTGTAGCGGTAGCAGCCGCCGACAAAATCAACCGGATGCCGCGCGAGTTTCAGCAGATCACCGAGCTCCCAACTCACATCAGAGTCGATGAAAACTAGCCTATCGGCATCGCTGGCCAGAAAATCGCACGCTATCCGGTCCCTGACGGTCGTAACGAGCGAGCCGCCAGGGATGAACTGGATAGACATGTCCACACCGGACAACGCGGCCATGACCTGCTCATTGCAGAGTGACCGCGCCGTCTCGATGGTGATCCGACCATCATAGGCCGGAACAGCGACAAGCAGCTTCAAGCGCTGCCCTTCATGAGGCCGACACTGACAAGGACAGCCTGCATTGCGTTCGTCTGCGCTGCGATGGTCGCAATCGCGTTGGCAATGATGGTCGAATTGTAGGTGCCGGTGATGGTGAGAATGCCGTTCGTCGGAGCGGCCACGCCGCCAGATGCATCGGTTACTGCCGCCTGAGCAGCCGCTGCCTTCTGCGCAATGGGGGTCTTGCCGTAGAACGACACAAGATCAGTGATGGACTGGCCAAGGCAGGCGCCTGCCGAGCCGCCATCCGAAAGCTGCTTAACAGCCATGGAGGTATTCCTTCTGGGTTGAACGGGGGAACGGAAGAGGGGCCGAAGCCCCTAATCTCAGGTTGAGCCGCTGATGCGGTGTGCCAGACGGTTGTCGATGGTCTTGACACCGTAGAGAACGTCCAGGCGCCATGCGCTTTCGTCGTTGATGCCGTCATAGACGGGGATCACGCGAACGTTGGTGCCCTTGTAGCTCTGGCGTGCCACGTCGATGGCGCCGGGAGGCGACACAAGCGGGACAGTGACCAGCGCGAAGGCGTTCTTGTGGAACATCAGGTTCTGACGATAGCCAGTGCCACCTGTGCCGACCTTGGTGATGGCCTTGCCATCGGTCGGGGCCGCGCTGACGTTCTGGAAGGCGCCGGTCGGGATGATCGGAGGCGCGATCTTGATCGCCGTATCACCCGCAGCCGTCACGGTGTCCTCAAGGACAACGAACTGCTTCTTGAACGCCAGGGTTGCCTTGGTAACCGGATTGACCGCGTACACGTCGGCAATCTCCAGCACGTCGCCCTTCTTCAGCGTCGAGGCATCCCAGCCATCCGTGGACAGGTACATGTAACCCGTGTCCTTGGTGGCCTCGTAGGTCGTGGACAGAACACCATCGCCGGCAGCGGTATCAGTCACAGCCGAAGCAGTAGCAGCCGAGCCGACAGTATGGGTCGGAACGTTCTGCGACATGTAGGTGTCAACGCCGCCGATCTCACCCAGCGAACCCTTGCGATAGGCGCCCCTGGCCACATCCTGCATGTAGAGAGCAGTCTGCGAGCCAAGCAGGCCCCAATGGTCAGCCGGCGACAGAACCGCACAGCGGCCATCGGTCGGGTTGGCATACTCGTCCATGCGCTCCGGGCCTTTTGCGAAATCGGCGTAGGAGTTGATGGGCGGGGTGGGCGTGCCGACCCAAGACGGGATGTCCTTGTACAGTGCCATCAGGTCGGTATCGATCTGGTTGGCAAGCTGGATCATCGCCGGCTTGATGACGCGCTCGGAGAGCTCGCCGATCTTCAGGGTCAGATCCTGGGACGTGAACTTGAAGTCGACGCCCTTGCGCTTGTCCACGGTGATCGTGGTCTTGCCTTCGACGACTTCCTGCGTCTGCATGACAGCGCCGTCACGGACGGTGAAGTCGGTCGGCTTGCGGATCGAGATGGTTTCACCCACCTTGAAGCCGTTCACCTTCTTGTCGAACTCATTTTCGTAGCCGCGAAAGACCTTCTTGGCCATGACGAGTTCGTTGTCGAGGATCATCACCGCTTCCTTGGCGATGATGTCCGCAGTAAGCACGGTCTGTGCCATGATAGTGCTCCATCGGGCGGCTCGTGGCCGCGCTGGGACTGGACGTCATCCGACGTTCAATCGGGGGGTGAGGCTTAGCCTCCGCGCCCTGCCTGGCGGGCAGCGGCGTACTCCTCCATCGACATCTCGGAGAGTGACTTGCGGGAAGGCGGGTTTGCCTTGGCCGCAACGACCCTCAGGGGTGCCGGCTGCTGGGTGGGAGCTGGTTTGGAGGCTGGTTTGTTAAGGGCTTGTGCCCCGATCCGAGCGAGGTAGATCATCTCGTAAACCAGAGGGCTCATGAGGTTCGTGATGTCCTTGGGCGTGGCGCCCTTGGACAGCGCGAAGTCGATCACCTGCTTGTCGGTTTCGGGGGTCCAACCCTTGATGTTGGTCTGCGCGAACTGCTGCGTTTCGTTCATGCGCTTGGCAATCTCTTGCTGCGCCTCAGAACTCCGCTGGTTGTCGTGCTGTGAAAGGGTGGCCGTCAGTTGGTTCTTCTGGCTCTGGAGGTGCTGAACGTAGTTCCAGGCTTCGTCGGCAGAGAGAATGTCCTGCTGGCGAAGGGCCTGATATTCATTCCAACCAAAGTCCTTGAACCGCTCCAGTTCCTTCGTGACAGCGCGAAGGTCGGCGCGGGCGTCAAGATATTCCTCGCTCGCCTGGAATTGCTGGTCGAGACGCGATGCGCGCTCCTCCAGTTCCTTCTTGAACGCGGAAGTTTCCTGCGTCTTGCGGGTGTAGTCGGCATGCATAAGCACACCGTCCTTGAGCCCCTTGGGACCGCGAATTTTCTGACCGTTCCAGTCAAATTCCTCGCTGTCGTCTTCCTCAGGGGCAGCCTCGACTTCAGGCTCTTCGCCCTCATCGAGGTTTACGGGCTCTTCAGCCTCTATTTCCGGTTCGATTGCTGGGGTTTCCAGTTCTACTTCGGCAATAGATTCCTGTTCGCCGTCCATATGGCGCACTCCTCATCGGTTGGTGCTGTTGGTGCGCCGTTACGTGGCGCGGACGATCAGGCTTGCGGCCTGGATTCCTGCTTGGCCTTGTTGGCCTCAGCGGCGTTCTGTGCGGACAGACGCGTTTTCATCTGAGCGATTTCGTAATCGGCGGCGATCTTCTCGCGGGCGATTTCTCTGTCGCTGGCAATCTTCATCATCTCGATTTCGCGCTGGCCTTGGATCTTGACCATGTCGAGTTGCTTCTGGGCTTCGACCTTCGCCATTTCTGCGGACTGGTCCGTCTTCAGGCTCTGGTTTTCCTCGGTCAGCTTGGCAATCTGCTGTTTGCCGTCTTCGATAGCCTTCTGAAGCTCAGGCGGGATCTGCCCGGAGGTCATCGCCTCCATCTTCTCGGCAATCTCATCAGCGCCAGGCCAATCGAGATTCTTGGCAAGCTCAGGGCCGACAATCGGTGCGGCCTGCGGGAATGCCCTGATCATCTCGGTCATCTGGGCCGCAGCTTCCTCGCGGCGCGTCGTGAAGCTCGGGCCCGTAGAGACAGTCAGGTCGTATTTGCCGGCAGTCAGATCATGCATGGCCATGATTGGGTTGCCCTGCTCATCAGCGAGCGGGTTGCCCTTTTTGTCGGTGGCTGGCGCTTCCTTGTTGATCTGCTTGGGTGCCTGCGAGCCGTCCTCACCGATGATGCGAACAATGCGCGGTCCCGTGTAGACCTTGGGGATCAGGTCGATCAGAATGCGCCCGGTGTGGCGAATGGCGCGGCTCATGTTGTCGATGAAGTGGAACGTCGAAACGTCCCCTTCCCGCTGACGGGCCATGATTGCCCTGCCCGACGTCTCATTCGAACGGGCGCCGAGCGATGCATCGTAAATGCCGATGATCGCCTTCATGTCGTCCGAGGCGTTTAGGGCCTCTTGGAGCGAGCCGGCGGCAGCACCAGTGTCGAGCGGTTGGCGCTGGGGAGGCTGCTGGCCGTCATACTCAAGGAATGGGTGACTCTTGGTGTTCGCCGTGTTCCAGCGATCGATATCCGTGTCGAATGCGCCCTTTGGCCCGATGTACGGCACCTTGGGAGCCAGCGCGACCAACTCAGTCGCAGCCGTGCGCCAGTAGTTGAACGCCCGCTGGCTGTCGATTGCGTTGTGGATCATCGAGCGGAAGTAGCGCTTCCCCTCAATATCGAACTCATCGCCATAGACCGGGATGATCGGGATATAGCGACCCACCCAATTATTGGTTTCAAGGACATCCGCCCCGGAGATGATGCGTTGCGTGACCTTATGCGTCTTGGTGGTGCGTTCCCGATGGATCTTTAGCACGCCAGCTTGTAGCAGCGCCTGAAGGTCGGGGTCGCTCTCAAGCTCGTCTTTGCCGAACACCATGCCGTCTTCGGTTAGGACGATAACACGGTCTTTCTCCTCACGCTGCCACCACTCGGCAACGAGAACACCATCATCATTCAGCCAATCGGTGCCCTTGAGACCAGTCCAGGCTGTGCTATCCCAATCAACCTTGGCCTTACCCTTGTACTGAGCTTCGAACTGCGACTTGCTCAGCCGGTCGACAACGAATGCCGTGTCCCAATCCGAGCTATCAGCCGCGGTTGAATTCGGGTCGCCATAGACCGAGAACGGGTTGCTGACCCGCTTGATCTGGATATCCATGTCAAACGAGTCATCGAAGGCATGGTCAATACCCACTCGGATGTAGCCGAAGCCACCCGTTACCGCGCATTCCGTAGCCGTGTCATAGGCAATGTCGGCGTTCGACGTGTATTCGATGTTGCGGATGAGGCCGTTGATGACCTCTGCCGTCTCTGGGTCTGCCCCACTATCGGCGGGGTGAACCTTGATCGATGGCTTGTTCTGCCGGGCATCGTTGACCACCTGGCGAATGAACGCCGGCAGTTTGTTGATGGTCAGGCAAGGACGACCGTCGATCTGGCGCTGCTTGACGATGTCCGCCGGCCACTGCTCGCCAGCACGCGCAAAGCGAATGTCTTCCAACGCTGTCTGGCGATTGTCGTTCTCGACATCGGACGCCCGCTGGAAAGCCTCTCGGGCCTCTCGCAGCAGGTCGTCTGTTTCGCTATCGCTCATCAGCCCATCCATCCGCCCGCGCCGTGGTGAACGGGCTTGGGCCTTGGTTTCCGCTCAACGACGGGTTCGGCAAACGTCAGCGCGACTGCATCCCACTCATCCGGGGACCGCAGACCGCGCTTGCGAATGTCTTCTTTGCTTTCGAGGACCAGCCGGGTCAGGCTGTCGTATTTGTAGCCAGGAGCGCAGGCATCGGCCTGGAGAGCGTCAGTATCGGGCACATCGACACCGCCCGGCTCTTCAAGCCATTCCTTGGACTTGCCCCACATTTCAGCGCGGCGGTTGAGGTAGCCGCCCTTGGGCTTCTTGTTCTCGTCGAGCGGTTGCGGCTCAAGCGGCGCGGAACCGAAGTTGATGGCAGTGACAATGTCGCCGTAGCCCATCTCTAGGAGGCGGTCGTAAACACCAGCACCAACCCCGCCCACATCGATGAACATGCGGGCTGGCTTCTCAGTGTCGATTACCTGCTTTGCCCAGCCAGCGCCCTGCATCGTGTCGAGCTTGGAGCGGCTTTCGATCTTGTGAACCTGACGCCCCTTGCGAAAGGCCATCGAATGGCGGTCCGACCCCTTCCACGCCGGGTCGTAGCCGATAACCAGCGGGCCAATGCCCTCGCAGCTATGTTTACGTGCCCTCAGGATCAGTTCAGCCGGGATATAACTATCGTGCCCCGACATCTGGAAAGCCTCGGCTGCCGTTGCGGGGTACTCCTGCTTGAACAGCAGCGGGTCTTTCAACTCGGCAATCTTGTTCCGGCGCCAAACCATCTGTTCGAGGTCGAGGCCGTAGGCGGCCTGATACTGGCGCTCCTCGTCATCCAGCTCGAAGTCTGCCGGCACCGCACGCCGGTATTCAGCCTGCCAGAACCACGGAATGAAGATGGCTTCGTAGTCGCCTATCCCGGCCTCTGCCTGCTGCCAGCGCTCGTGGAACTCCCCGCCCATGCCGTTGGCGGTGGATTCCAGAATGATCTCGGTTCCGGGCAGATCAGGGATTGCCTGGACAACGCCTGCAAAGTGTGTGGCCGCGTTGGGCCAGAATGCCACCTCTGAGCCGTGGAAGAGCTGCACAGTCTGCGAGCGGCCAACTGCCTTTGCGCCAGCCGTCCCAACCGCGTAGCCGCTTTCGAGGCGGTCGAAATACAACTCCTTGGCGTTCGCAGCCCCAGTGCTTGGCTTTACAAGTGCCGGGCAATGCTGGTGATATCGATCCACCATGCCGAACAGGTTGTTTGTCGCATCCTGCTCATGAGTGAGAATGAAACAGCGAAGGCCCCTGCCGTGTGTGACACGATGATAGAAGCGCCCACCCACATAGGTAGAGATGCCCTGCTGTCTGCCCTTGAGGACCAAAGCACGCACCTTGCCGGTCTTTGCCCTCTGAGCTTCGAGCCTGGAGTGCAGATACCGCTGGGCCTCGTTGAGTTCGAGCGGGACGATTGCCGCTGCCTTGGATCTGATGCGCAGGCATCTGTCAGCGTAGTGTGGGAAGTCGTCCTTGAGCCTTTGGAAAACCGCTAGGTTCTCGTCACTTAAGGTGATCAAGGATATCTTCGTGGTTTACGGTCACGTCGAGCGACTGCTTGTCGCGCCACTTGTCGCCCTTACGGTTCTTGAGCCAGTTTAGTGCGGCCCCAGCATCACCGGGAATGAACGTTTTGATCTTGATGATGTCGACTTCGCCTGTCGTCTTGTTGCGATAGGCTTTTTCAATCTCGACGTGCTCGCCAGTTGCCCGCTTGTAAAGGCTGTCAGCAACGTTGGCGTCGGCAACAATCTTGCCCTCACATACTGACGCAAAAAAAGCGGGGAATTCCGATTTCCAGTTGTCGAATGTCTGGCGGCTCACACCGAAGAATTCGGCCATTTCCTCGTCTGTCAGACCAAGGAGTGCAAGCTTTCGCACTTGGTCGTTCATCTCTGGGTCGTATAAGCTATCCCGCCCCGGCCCTGGAATTGAATGCTCGGGGAGAAACCGCCCGCTTTCATCGCGGTCGGACATGGGCAGTTCCTTTCGGATTGTTGCCGGTTATTCTGATTTCCAGCCGCGGACACGCCGCGCGATTTCGTCGTGATGAACCTCGGACCACTTGCCCTTGATTGGGAAGTTCGTATCGAGGAACGACATCATCGAATCGTAGCCGTCACGCAGATTGAGCAGGATTGCGAAGTCGGTCACCTTGCTCGCGTCATGTTTGCGGATGGCATCTCGGACTTCCTTGAACCAAGCTACGATGCTTGTGCTCTGCATTGGGTAGCCGGACATCAGCCGAACTCTTTCAGGATCTCAGCATGGTCCTCAAGCAATCGAATGACTGCCGGGATGCTCATGCTGGTTGCGCAAAGATTGATCGCGCAGTCGAGGAACTTGCGTGCCTGCTCTGCCTGGAATGCAGCAGCTGCTTGTTCTGCTAGTTCAGTGATGGAACGAGGTTCAGGCATTGCTACCAATCTGTGTCGTTCAGCACAAATTCTCGGGGCAGCGCTTTACCGCCGCGCCTTTGGCGCCAGTAGAGGCTGGTGAACAGTTGTTGCGCCTTGCCTTCGTGTGGGTCGGCAACACCAGCGCAAATTCTGTCTATCGTTTCCCACCGCATCTTTAGCTTGCGGGAGATCGCTTGTTTGGACATACCGCCACGGAATAGCGCACGGATATTGTCCGCCTTCTCTTGGGAAACCATGAGGGGCCTCTAAACGCAAAAACCCGCCGCGATTTCTCGGGCGGGCTCTGTTGGTGCGCAAAGCGCTACCTTATTCGCCATGACACTATTTCGGTTCCGTAACGATGTCAAGCGGCATTTTCGCTTCCCATAGAACACAGCCAAATTCTGGGCCAATGATCATGCCCCATCCCTCATCGCTCTCCACTTGGCACTCATTTGGGGCAAGCTCGACGTCACGGTACGTTACGTGCCAGCGGGCGCAAGAGCCAAACGGCGCCTTGTGGGGCCAGCCAGTAAACACCTTGAAATGCGTGCAGTCTTTGCATAGGCCCATCACCTCACCTCGTAGAACTTGGCCAAGGCATTCAGCCCCCGCACCAGCCATGCCTTCATCGGCGCGTTGAGCGTGCGCAGATGGTCGATGTCCTCGACGCACACCATGCGAACCGTGTGATCGATGCGCCGGCCTGTGTCGATGTCGCCAGTGCCGAGGAGCACCTCACGCAGCTTGACCATCTTGTGACGCGCTGTGCGGGCGGCATCGGCCTTGCTCTGGCTATCCTCGCCCCCTGTTGAGCGCACCGCGAACAGGTCTTGAGCGCGGGCGCTTGGGAATGCCACGCCTGTCAGGCCGAAATATCGGGCCATATCCTCAGCGTATTTCATGCCGGCCTCATGCTGGCCGGCGTTGATAGTGCCATCCATGAGCATACGCCCCAAGAGATAGCCATGGCGTGGGTCTGCGGCCTGTTCTGCTGCTGTCGTCATCTTGCCTTCTATCTTCTTGTCCACCAAGCCGAGGTGCCGGATGCGGCGGGACACTGCGACGTGCTTGATCTGCTGTTCCAATTCTGATGCCCTTGCTTTCCGGCGTGATGGACGCCCGTTTGGTTCCCTGGTGGATAGTTCAGCCGGGAGGATGGGACGCCCTCGCTTCTGTGCTCGCTTGGCTGCTTTGGAATAGGCGGTCATCACTGCCCTTTCGGCTCAAAGCGCTTGAGAAGGTCGCATTGGCTGGTCACGAAGAAATCAATGATGGGCTTCACTTCGCCGTCGATGCGATCAAATATCAGCGCCTTGGGGTGACCGCAGCGTTGAGTCCATTCAGCCTCTCCTTTGAGAGCGGCGTCGATGGAGAACAGGGGCTCTAGAACCACATCGGCCATGAACTCCCTGTGCCACGACGGCTTGTTCTTTTGGACGGTCCACTTGCCGCCGTCGAAGCGATAGCGCCAAGCATCGGGCGCGGTCTGCGAAATTGCCTCTATGGCTTCGCGTGCCTTGTCCAACTCGAATTCGCGCCATGGTCCATCGACGCTCAACTCAGCGTCCCGCCGAGTTTCAAAGCGCTTGATCGCCCGCGCTACTCTCTCCACCATGTCGCTCATCGTGTCTGGCCCTCCGCAAAGCGTGGATCGACATAGGTCACGATAGGGAGAGGTTGCTGGCACCACATCTCGATGAGGCCCCGGCCCATTGGGGTTGTGCAGAACGGCGTCTCATGGGCCGCGCATTCCTTGGCGCACTCAGGTCGCCATTCCAGCACGCCAAGGTCCACCAAGCGTGCGACGGTTTCGGCATAGATTGGCGCCCTCGAACTCTCGCAAGCGGCGGTGCTGCTGTAGTGGTGTAGGACGATCCTGATCTGGAACGGGGTCCACATCATCGCGCTGCCTCAGGGTCGGGCATGCCGATCGACATCATCGCGGCTTGCGAGGTTTCACGCAGTTTCTTGAGGTAAGGGATATCGTCGCTGCGAACCCGAACATTGCCGCACCGGAGGCAGACGATGCGCGGATGCACGATCAGCACGGTTAGCGTGTCGCCGTTCCAGCCTTCGGGCCAACCGTCTTCTTCGTCTGGTTGATAATCTTCGCCGTACTTGGCGAAGCCTTCTTCGATTTCCTCAATCGTGGTGTAGCAGCCGTGGACGCCAGATGTGCTGAACAGCACGAAATTCATTTCGTTGCATTCGCCGCTGGGGAACATCTGCCGTAGGCTCTGCATGCCGACCTCGGCACTTTGCCGGCCATTGTCGCTATCGAGATGCCAGACGCTGTAATGAGCGCCTGAGTCATGATTGCCGACGATCTTTTCCATGCCGCTGTGTTTTGCTGGCTCGAACATTGGGCCTGAGGTGATGGTGCTCATCGGGGCTGGCCCTCCTGCTTGGGAGACGAGGCAGCAACGCGGAGAAACCGGCCCTTGGCATTCGCCTTCTCATCCTCGACAACGGACTGGATGAGGCTACGAACAAGCGTTGCGACGGGCATGCCGCTTTCCTCCGCCATCTCGCGCAGATAATCTCGGTGGTCGTCAGGGAGCCGAATAGTGAAGCGCTTCGTTATTTCCTTGACAGGCGCCACATAAGAGCCATAGCGCCTCAAGATATACAGGACGGTGCTGTGATCGCGGTTGAACGCCCTGCCCATCAAGGGCAGAGAGACGCGGGGTAATTCCTGCTTCACGCGCAATACAGCGTCTACACGAGCATCGAAGACTTTTTTCGCGCGGGTGTATGCCAAAATTGCAGATGAACTCACGCCATGCTCTGCGGCCACTGCCTCGATAATTTCCGCGATCCGTCCAAGCGTCCCAGACCGCGCTGACATGATACTTTCATTGCGCTCGGCGCAGATCTCGGCAAGCCGCCTGACCCGCTCTTCCTCCCTCGCCTTGCGAGCGGCCTCCAACCGCTCCCGCTTCCGCCGTGCCTGAACACGACGAACAAACTCGGGGTTGTAGATGACATTCGACATGATCAGCCCTCCAGCCTGCGGAGGTTGTTTCTGACAACCTGCTCTCGTCTCTGCCTCTCTTCTTCGGACATGGGCTCGGGACGGCGCATCTGGATCACGTCTGCCGGCTGCTGCTTGCGTGCCTGGATCTCTGCCAGACGGCGTTGATAGCTGCGCTCGTCCTCTGCCCAATCGGCATAGGCTTCCTTGTTCAGCCATGAGGCCGCGAGCGGGATGTAGGGGCGCTCTGCGTCGGTCAGGCTGCGCAGGAAGCCGCGGGCGCCGTCGAGGATGTCCTGCGGGTCAACGCCATCAAGGATGTGCTTGCGGTAGGCTGTGCGGGCATCTCCACGACCGTCTGTGCGGCGGCGGTGCGGCATCCAGCAGGCCCAAAATTCTTCGAAGCCCTCGGGCTCAGGTGTGGCTACTTTTCTCATGCTGTCTCCACTGAAACTTGAACGGCCCAATCCATTGCGTCTTGGGCGCTGCGAAGGATGACGATGTCTGGCCCCCGCCATGTCTCTGCAAACTTCTTCTGGTTGTCGTTGAGGCTCTTGCCGTAGCCCTTGTGGCCGGATTTGACCTCCACCAGCCACATGCGACGCCGGAACCCGACAAGCAGGTCCGTGGGCTTGTCCGTTCTCACCACGCTAAACCCGCACTGGGTCAGCGTCGAAACCACCTCGGGTTCGGCCATGTCCCGTTTGGTGGCATAGCGGTTGAGGCTCATGCAGGCCCCCCGAAAAGCTCAGTTTGGCGCGCGTCCTTGCGGTCGAGCATGCGAAGAACTGTCTCGCCTTGGTGTTTCTTGTCCCAGACAAACCAAGCGTTGAGCATTGGCGGCGCGCCCTGCCCGGTGAAGTCGATCTTCCACCGCATGAGGTAGATTCTGGCGCACGGATGCCCAGCCCAGAACCCCGCAAGGCCGCCGGCCCCTGGCCACGTCCAGTTGAGCAGAAGCGCCATGTAATCGACGTCGAGCACGTCGAGCGCGTGCTTCAGCCACCGCGCCTTGCCATTGCCCCAGCCACACTCTTGGAAAGGCGGGTTGGTCACGATGGCAGAGCCACCGCCGCAGACGTCGAAACGGTTGAAGCTGTAGAAGTCACGGATTATTGCACCGCAGCCACGATCAACCATGTCAGATGCGAGGACGGTGAGCCCTAGCGATTCCATCTCGCGGACCATTGCGCCGTCGCCGGCTGCCGGTTCCCAGATGAGGCCGAAGTCGCGCAGCCGATCGATCTCAGCATGGAGGAAGGCGCGCGTCGGCTCAGGCGGCGTGGGGTAGAAGTCGTCCTTCTCACGCACCAGCCCGTCGACAAGCTCATAGCTGCCGTCGAGCATCTGGCGTGGCACTGGCTTAGATTTCTTGCCAGTTGCCCGGAACAATCCGCGCGCAGATGCCGCCTTGCTCATGCCCTGACATCCTCGAGGCGGCGCAGGACCATCAGAACGCCGGTCGAGCCCTGGCTACCGCACGCAATGCGCCTGATCAGGCCGTGCGAAATCAGCTGCCTGATGTACTTGTAGTAGACCCATTCGCCGCCAAGACGGAGGTCGTCTCGGGCCTGAGCGATTGGCACCTCAATCGTGCTGCCGACTGGTGCTAGTCCTGTGAAATAGGACAAAAGCTCTTCGGCACGGAGGGAGAGACGGGGGCGGGTCATTTCACTGCCCGCTGGAATTGTGGGCATTGCCGCCACTCGTCACGACGATTGATGCTCCCGCCGTGCGGTGTTGGCCCTCTCAAAAAATACATGCTCACCGGTAGCCGTATTTCAGGCATAACCCATCGGCACCGGCCATCGCCCGAGGGATGGAGTTTCCCAGCCGCGGTCCTCTGCCAATCTGCCAGTTTGCAATCCATGCATTGGGGCGGGCGGGTCACTTGCCCAACTCCTCAGCCAGCCTCTTCTTGATGATGGCCTTGAGGTCGCCCATCATCTCAATGGCTTCGGGAGATGTAACAACCGTCTCGCCGGCTTCGGATGCGGCGATCATGTAGATCGTCTTGGCCGAGGGTGTGAACACCAAAACCAGCGCACCGGCAAATGCCACAACCATCCAGAGCGTCGTGGTAACTACAGCGGGAGTTTTGGGCTTCTCCTCGAACAAGGTGAAGGCCCACAAAACCGCCAACCCAACAAGACCCGGAACACACATCAGAAACATCACGCCGCCAACCACAGAACGCAAATTCCGCGACACGTCTGCGGCATACAGCAGCCAAGAAAGCGTGTTCATTGTGCCGCCCCCTCATCAGCCGTGAATTCGGCGGTCGCCTTTTCCACGAGCAGGCGAATTTCCTTGCCTAGCATCCAGCTTGGGTAGACGTTGCTACCGAGCTGCGTGGCGAGCTTGCGCCAGTCACCGAGCGGCATCGTCACCGACATGGTGAAGTCGATATCGTTGGGGCTAGTGGCCTTGAGGACAGTCTTCATAGTAGGTCGCGCCTCTTCTTAAGCTCGGGGGCGATGAGAAGAGCCAGCCAACGCGCGGAGTAGAGTAACCGCAGCGCTGCGGAGATCCTCCTTTCCGCCAGCCAGGAGACTTTCGGCGGCTGCGATGAGTTCGTCGTATTCTCGGAGTTGTTCTTGTCCGTATTTGACACCGGTCAGTACCTCGATCTCGCGCAATTCGCGCGGTTTGACTGATACGCGCTCATCCGCATACCAAACGGAATGAGTGCGCCAGTAGCTCCACCTCAATTTTCGGGCTGCGTTGCGAATGCGTTCGCCCTTTCCAGCCGCCGAGCCGGGTGGGGCGATGTAATTCTGCAACTGATCTGACGCCCAAGTCAGCTCAGACATTTGGGAATTCTCCAAAGGCTTTTGTGATTTTTCCATCGTTCCTTGCCTCATGTTTCTGCACATGGACCACGGGACACGAAAGGACTTTGAATCTCTCGAAGAGGCCGCGCGCCGATTGCTTGCCGGCTTGAGCGCGCGAAAATACCGAGCGGCGGGTAATGGGCAGGCCGCACCAATTCTTAGCCTGAGCAAGAGCCAGGCCATGCGGAGGCTGGGACTGTCGGAGGAGAAGAACCGACGCCAGTCTCCGCAACGTGTTGCCGATAACGACAACGGAAGAAAAGGGCCGCGAGAGAAGCTGGAGGAGCCTCGATCTCGCGACCAGTGGCCGTGCCAAGGGGAGTGGGAGGAATGGCACGGATGCGAAAAGAGCGGGCGCGTGGACTTTGTTCTGAGGTGTCTTCGTGCAGGTGGAGAGACGGCCACGAGCCCTTACCGGGACGACGTCTCCAATACAGATCGCGCTGATCTCGAAAGATCCACGCTCCCGGAATATGCGAAATGACGCGCTCATTTGCCGAGCGCCTTGAGAATGGCGGAAGTGGCAAGCGCGATTGCTGTGATGATGTGCAGGGACGCAATCTTGACGTCCGCCGACCTGAGATGGATCGCGATCGTGGAGATCAAGAAAATACTCCACCCTGCCATCTGCCACTTGGTGCTGTCGCGCATCTACGCCCTCACCTTTCCAGCCTTTGCAGGCTTGGGAGAGAGCATGGAGGTAAACACGGAAATGTCGGTTTTGCGGGTTTGGACAGGGCGGAAGCGGGCGGCACAGAATCCGGGCGTCTCCATCGGGAAAAAAGCGTCGTCTGGGTTATCTACTTCCGCAAGGACGACAACAACGTGGGTTGTATAGCGCCCCTTGTAAGCACCCATCCCCATGCCGATCGATTTGATTGTGTAGATGTCATCGACATTGAGCCAGCATTCGAAATCGCGGTTGTCTCGGCACACGACGCGCATACCAACATGCCAGGAGGTGTAGTTCTGGTCTGGGGAGGTCATGCCGACACCTCGACTCCGGCGTTCTTTGCCTGCACCATCCGATGATCAGATAGGGGAGCTACGAAATGGCCGATGAGATCGTGATCAAGAGCGGGAACCAGATCGCGGTTGGCGATAAGTTCTGGGAGATTAGGGACGCCGGAACGCGCGTTGAATACGTCGATATCCTGACAGAAGCCCGCAACAACAATGGCGTGGTCTATCTGTCCCTTGGTGCTGGCGTTCTGGACGCGAACAACGAGGGGTTCGTGAACATCTCCGCACGACTGCGCATGCACCTCGGGTCGGCCCAATTTCTGCACAAGATGCTTGGAGATCTGATCTCGGAGGCTCTCAAGCCTATTGATAAGTCGCAGGCGAATTGAGGTCATTTCGCCACCTTCTGAAACCAGCGCTTTGTGATGAGGTCAAAGCCCCATTCACCAGTCTCCGAAAGAGGGCGGGGATACGGCTCTGCTTCCCACAGCGCCCACCCTCGGGCCATCTGGGCGAACTCTTCTTCGGTGGGTGTAGTGTCCATCGATTCAACGGGTTTTGGCTTCCGAGGACGGCTCATGCGCTTGCCCTCTCGTTAGCCTTCGGGGCCTCGAAGAACAGCTTGTCGGACCATTTGATTTTGCGCTTTGCCGCTGCGTCCCTGATGCGCTGCATCTCTTCGAGAGTGGGCGACCCGCCCTTCTCCCAACGAGATATGGTTGCCTGCGTAACGCCCGCCACGACGGCGAACTCTGCCTGGTTCAGGCGGAACACGGTTTTGCGGATATGCCTAATTGCGCTCATAACGCATTTATACGCATACGCATACTATTTTGCAAGAGGTTATGCGTTGGTGTATTTTATTTCTATGCTGCCCCTTGATATGCGCTGGCGTATGGAGTTGAAGACAGCCATTCGCCGCCTGCGCACCGTCGCCAATTTGAACCAGGGCGAGTTTGCCGAAGTCCTCGGTGTAACTCAGCCTACGGTCTCAAGGTGGGAACGTGGGTCTAAACCCGAATTCGAGCACATCGCGAAGCTAAAAGCCTTCGCTGATGAGCATGGTATTGACTTTGACCTATCAGAGACAGGCTGGGAAACCGGCTGGACGCAGACAGTGAGTATTTTCGGATATGTTGGCGCGGGAGCTGAGGTTACACCAATACTCCATGATGATAACCACGGGATCGACGTTGCCGAGGTCGATTTCCCAATCCCTGATGGCACGGGTGCCGTAATTGTCCGGGGCGATTCCCAAATGCCTGTATTTGAGGACGGGGACCTGGTCGGATACCACAAAGAGGGAAGACCCCCGCAGGATCTTATCGGTCGGACATGCATACTGCGCCTGGCAGACGGGCGCATGTTTATCAAAAAACTACGGCGAGGGTCTCTTGACGGCCTATTCACACTCGTAAGTTCCAATGCCGCTGACATTGAGGATGTGGTAGTTGAGTGGGCCGCCCCCTTCCGCTTTCGAATCCCGCGTGAAGAATGGGTTAGGCTTTAAGCTTCGGAGGGGTGCCGGATGGCTTGGGTTGTTGGGATAGGAATAGCCCTTTTTCTTTTGTTGGCCTTCCCGCGCCAAGTCTTGTCGCTCGCAGCGATATTGGTTGTAGCTGCCTGCGCCATCGGCGCCTACTATTGGGCCGCAGACAAGTATGAAACGGCAAAACGTGATAAAATAATCGCTGGCGCCCTATATGACCTTGAGCGCTGTTCCCAGATGCACCCCATCTACATAGTTTTCAAGAATAACACCTCAGATACTATTACTCGGCTATCCTTCTCTCTGGAGGGGTATAGAGAGGGATATAGTGACCCGGTTTCAGACGATTATTTGTCCACCGACAAAATCATCAAACCCCAAAATGTATTTGGGTCGTGCTGGAGGTTTGACCAACCCACTTACAAGGCTCCAATCAATGGGCCCTCGCTGGAATGGCGTGTGAAGATAACTTCTGTTCGGTGGCAGTAGAGCTTTATCCTTACCTTACCTTCTCTTAAGGGGCTTGAACCCGAGCTGAGGGAGCGAGCAGGCAAAGACCCCCTACCCCTACTGGCCGAAGCCAATAAGGAAGGGAGATCGTTTGCCGCGAGTTGAACCGTCACGTCGGTCGCTTCGCTTGTGCAGGGCCGCCTCTCAGCTAGCCCATCCTCTGTTTCCGGTAGCACCGTAGGACTTTCGACCCCCGCGCCTGCGGCCTGACCGGCCCGGAGTTGCACCGGGTCACCGCATCCAACAAATCGCATAAGGGTTCGCCCTTGTCAAAAAAAATATGCGTCGGCGTATTTTTGTGCTTGTGCATTATGCGTATGCGTATATATTCGTCTCCATAGGCACACAGCCAACGGAGACAGCAGATGGGCAAGCTGGCAATCATGAAACTGATCACCGAGGCCGATGGCCGCGTTTCCAAGCTAGAACTGGCCAGTTTCAAGCGCGAGTTCCGCGAGCTTCTCGTTGCCGCCTACGGATGCCGCCATGCGGGCGATGTTCCGTCCTTTCAGCCCCTTGCTGAACGCATCATCGCAGCGACATCCGCCTAACCAACACAGCCAACGGAGCGAGCAGATGACATACGTTCTCGACATTGTCGCAAAGCGGGACGGCCACACGTTCGGCTTTCACCGCGAAGTCGAGGCCGAGACCTATTCGGACGCTCACAAGACCACGCGTGAAAGCCTCATCCGAGACGGATGGGTGGTTGTGAAGGTCCGTCGCGATGTGACCTCGATGACTGAAGTCCGCTGACATGAACGCCCTCACTCACATATCCCAAGACGCAAAGCCCATCCCGGCTCCCGGCACCTCTTATCAGGTGGTGTCGACCTTCTGCGGAGCGCCCGGTGGTCCTCGCTACACGGTGCTGTTTGGTGGCCGGTACTTCGTCGTCAACGAGGGCCTGCTTGACCTGATCAAGAGTGGCCAGACGCCAGACGAGCTTGAGCTTGAAGAAGCTTAGGGAGACGAGTGATGACCCATTCCCCTACGCCATGGACGATCACCGAAGATAAGACTTCATCGTTTGGTCCCAGCTACACGGTTCGGGACGCTAAGGGTAAATGGCTGTTGAACGACACGCTCTACTACCCGAGCGCTTTCAGCCGCGAAGACGCAGATTTCATCGTCCGAGCAGTCAACGCCCATGATGATCTGGTGAAGGCGCTTGGTGATCTTTACGCGGTTGTCTGGGGCGAGTGCCCGTCCCTTTTGAACGAGGATTCGGGCGGAGACGCATCCCTAGACATGCGCATCTGTGAACTCCTCTCCAAAGCCAAAGAGGCCCAATCATGACCCCGCGAGAAGCAGGCATCCAAGCCTTCTACGCAGATGAAAGCACCACCAACACCCTACAGGGTCTGAACGCGGCGTTTGATGCGTATGAGGCGGCGATAACCCCAGTTGGGGAAGCTGTCGAATTCGCAGGCTCTCTACACGACCTCACTGTCATCAAGTGGGCCAGCGGATACCAGCCCGCACCCGGCACCAAGCTCTACGCCAAGGAGGCATAACCCATGCCTTGGCTCCATCTCATCACCCTTTTCATCGGATCAGCAATCCCCGCTGGCTTCCTCATCGAAGCGCTTAGAAGGACGTGAGCCATGCTTGCCGTCACACCATCTCATGAACTGAAAGCACAGGCCGCAGCCCTCCAGAGCAAGGCTGAAAAGCACAGCCGCTGGGGCCTGATCCTCGCCAATGCCGGTGAGGTCGATCTGGCAAGCGAGCATTTCTCCCGAGCCGAAACCGAAGAACACACCGCTTCGATGCTCTACCACGCCGCCCATACGGTTGAAGAGATCGAGCGCGAACGCACAACGAGGGCAGCATGAACATTCAGACCATCCGTGGTGCCTCGCTGAGCACCGAAGACCGCGAGACCGTGAGCTTGGCCGATCAGGTCCAGGCAGCCCGCGAATACGTCAAGCACCACCCTGCCCTGACACCCGTCGACCTGGCCGAGTTCGAAACCTTCATGCGGTTTCCCAAGGCCTTCACCAAGCTCGTCGGCCATTCGGAGGAAGCGCAATGACACGCGCCGATCTGTCAGTGATCCCCGACTTGCACGCCCGCATCGTTGCGGATGATGATTTCTGGAAAGCCGTAACGGCTCGCAAGAGCGCGCATCAGGCACTCCGCTATCGGCTGCCCGGCTGGCGGCTGGACCACATGCTGGAAATGCGTCGGGCGCTTCGGGCTTGGAAGCACTACGCCGAAGCCGTGAGGGCAGCCAAGTGAGCCGTCAGTACACCTTTTGCGAGGACTGCGACAACGTTGAGCAGGCTTCACGGAAGCGCTCGCCGTCCTCCTGGGTGTGTTTGAAATTTCCCCGTGTCGAGGGCGGCGGCTTCGTAGCTCCGACCGTCTGGTCTGACATGGATCCATTCATGAGATGCACCGGCATCAACGGTGGTCTCTGCCCCATGTGGGCGCCGAGGAGAGAAACAGATGATCGTGCTTGAGGGTTTGACCGCAGAGTTCCCACGCGAGGCCATTAGCTGGCGCGCGCAGTCTGTTACCAAGGACGGTACCAAGGCGATGGCCTTGGCCTACATCGACGCCCGCGACGTGATGGACCGCCTCGACACGGTCTGCGGCCCTATCAATTGGCAGGACCGTTACGAGTTCCACGGCGCCCGCACAATTTGCTACCTGTCAATCCGCATCGGCGACGAATGGATCACAAAGGCGGACGGTGCCGGCGACAGTGATGTCGAGGCCGAGAAAGGGGCTATTTCGGACGCTCTCAAGCGCGCCGCAGTCAAATGGGGTGTCGGTCGCTACCTCTATGCGCTTGAGACGCCTTGGGTTCCCTGCGAGGCCTACGAGACCGAGTACCAGGGCAAGAAGAAATGGAACTGGAAGCGCTGGACGGCTGACCCGTGGTCGTTCGTTAAGGGAGCCCCGCGCGCCAGCTCAGCCCAACAGAAGCAGGGTTTAGCCGACATCGATACCGATCTGCTCGACTGCAACAGCATCGCCGAGGTCGATAAGTGCGCCAAGATTTGGGCTGCGATCATGGACCGTGACGGCTGGTCGCCCGACTTCCGAGACATCGCCAAGCCCAAGTTCGCCAAGCGTCGCGAGGCCATCACCAATCCAGAAAAGAAGGTTGCCTGACCATGAAGACCATCACAATTGCAGGCCGGCTGACCAGGGATGCCGAGTTTCGCAGAACTCCGAATGGCGAGCCCGTTCTTGGCTTCTCTGTCGCTGTCGATGACGGCTATGGCGAACGGAAAAGCACCCTGTTCTTTGATTGCTCGCTCTGGGGCAAGCGCGGCGAAGCTCTGACGCCACACCTCAGGAAGGGCGGTTCCGTCACCGTGTCCGGCGACTTCGGCAAGCGCGAGCATGACGGGAAAACATACCTGACGGTCCGCGCGAACGAGATCACCTTGCAGGGCAGCAAGCAGGAAGCGCGGAAGGCCGAGCAGGGCATGTATGAGCGCGAGCCTGATGACGGCGACGTGCCGTCTGGCGGTGGACGCCCCGGTCGTGAGTTGGACGACGAAATTCCCTTCGCCCCGGAGTGGCGGTGATGACCCGAGCATTACTGGTCTTGAACACCGATGCAGACCGCAAGAAGGCCACCGCTTGGGCCTGGGATGCGCCTGTCGGCACACGGATCGAATGGAAGGCTCCCAAGCGCTCGCTCGACCAGAACGCTCGTATGTGGGCCGCCCTCACCGACATAGCCACACAGGTCAAGTATCGCGGCCTCAAGCTCACGCCCGATGATTGGAAGCTGGTCTTTCTCGACGCCCTCAAGCGCGAAGTTCGCATTGTTCCCAATCTGGACGGCACCGGCTTCGTCAGCCTGACCAAATCATCGTCAGACCTGTCCAAGCAGGAGATGAGCGATTTGCTGGAGATCATCACCGCTTGGGGCGTGCAAAACGGCGTCGTTTTCCACGATGAGCAGGAGCAGGCAGCATGACCGCCCTCTCCCACGCCAAACGCAACCCGCACGCAAGAGCCTCAACGCTCGCTTATCTGATCGTGCAGGACCGCAAAACAGAACAGCTCATGGCCGAGGTCGACGCGCGGGTGAATGCCGCGCTTGTCTCGCATCTCGCGGAAATCCTGCCTGAGTTCGGCAGGGCAGACCGCGAGCGGATCGAGGAGACGTATTGATGGCCAATCGCCACGAGTTTTCTACCTCCACCCGCAAGCAGGCTCTTCTGCGCTCAACCAAGCGCTGTGAGGCTGTGGGCTCATGGTACGGCCTGCCCGAAGGCTTGCGCTGTTCAAACGACCTGAGCCTAGGCGTCCAGTACGATCACCTCATTCTCGATGCCAATTCCAAGGACAACAGTCTGGATAACTGCCGGGCTGTCTGCCCGAAATGCCACGGCTGGAAAACACGGAATCGCGACACGCCACTGGCAGCCAAGACGGTTCGCCAGTCATTCCTCGGCATGAAGACGCGGGTCAAAGCGAAAATCCCGTCTGCGCCGAAATCACCGAAACCCAAAGCGGACAAGCTGCCGGTGCCTTCTGCCCGCCCCTTGTTCGCGCAAGCGAGGACAGAGGCATGAGCATCAAAGCAGCCACTCACATTTTGGCCGAAACAGGCGTGCGCTACTGGGAAGACGCCTACGTCAACGACATTGAGGACACAGACGGCACGCTCATTCCCGGCCGCGACGGAGACGTATGGCGCGTCAAGATCGAACTGGCGACCGGCAAGATTGAGGGTTGGCCCGAAGGGACCGCCGCTGACATTCACTACAAGGTCTGTGACGCAGGCCAATATTGGCTGCTCGACGCAGAGGGCCGCAAGGTCGCGTACCGTGATGGCTATGTGCCGGGTAGCTTTCTTTGCCACGGCTACGAAGGCTACGGCGACTACATCATCATGACAATCGGCCCTGACGGTCAGATTGCAGATTACACCCAGCCAGAGATTATCTGCGCTGAGTGGAAAGCCGCCCATTTCAGTTCGCAGACCCCTGCCGGTGAGAAAATCCGGTCGGATCAGGGTGACGCGAAGGGGCCAGTGTCAGCGACCGGAAGTCCGCCGGTAGATACTGGCCCCACCAATCCCGCCGACGCCATGCTCGCCGCCCGTTCCCCATCCAGGAGCGCTTAGCTATGGCTGGAACAAAGCATACGCCTGCCCCTTGGCGGCGCGGACAAGAGGGTAATACCCGCATCTACGGTCCCGATTGGGCAAGTGAGCATTCCGGGCTCATCGCGACCGTGCACCGGGCTGTGGACATACCCCTGATCACCGCCGCGCCATCAATGGCTGATGCCATCAAGGGGCTCATCGGTCTTTGCCAGTTGCTGCGCAATCGCGATGATTGCCCTTCGGAAATCCGTCAGGCACTCACCTACAATCACCGGATTGTCGCCGGATACGAAGCGCTTTCCGCTGCGGGCATCGACGGTTTCCAACCATCTGATTTCGACCGCTCCAAAGCGGAGGGCTCCTCCCATGCATGAACTCGACAAGACGAAAGTGGCCCTGCGCAAACTCGTGAATGAGGTTGCCGGATTGGGAATGTTCGGCCCTGAGGTCAAAGCCCTCATCGGGAACACCAATTGGGAGGTGCTGGCCCTGCGCGTTCAGGAAGCGCATGCAGTCCTCGCCGAAGTTGAGGAGAGCCGCTCATGAAAATCCCCGGTTACGACGCATGGAAACTGGCTTCGCCCGAAGACGACCGCGGCGACACGCTTTGCCCGTTCTGTGGCGCTTATTCACGCCGCAGTTGCGAGCTTGAGGAAGAGAGCGGCGGCGTCTGCCCTTGGGAAGAGAGCCAGCCCGATCCAGACGACCAGCGCGATCAGCGCGACGAAGACCGCCGCTTTGACCGCGACAACCCCCGCAACGGAGACGACTTCTGATGGCCGTCCTCAATGATTGCGTTTGTCAGCATGTCGGCTATTGCGACGGTTCGTGCCAGCATCCCGAGCCTCTGGCCGCTCGCCTGTCCGCCGCATACGAAAAGGTTGCTGCTTGGCCAGAAAACCGCATGACGCCAAACGCTGTTGAAGAACTCGGCGAAGGCTTCACTGACCTCCTCAAATTGCGCAACATTGTGCCCGACGTTCTCACCTACCTCTCCACCACTTCAGCAGGAGTGACGGAGGAGCAGACTGCGGCCAAGGCCATATTCGAAAGCCTTTATGCGGATCGTTTGAAACACGGGGAAGTGACGCCCTGGGACGAGATGTACGATCTCGATCCCTTCAAGGCCAGCTTCGTCACCGCCGCTCGTGCCGCCCTCGAAGCCTCTCGGTCGCCTGTCAGCCAGAAAGAGGCGGTCGACGAGTTGTGCAGCGACTGCCCGCCAATTGGCTACCCAACCAACAAAACACGCTGCGTACCTTGCCTACGCCGCTCCCCAGCACCTGCAGGACAGGCGGCGGCATGGCAGCAGTACATCAACGGAAGGTGGTGCAACCTTCCAGAAGATTGGTCGGCAGAAGAATGTGCCAGAATGCCAGAGGGGAAAATTTTTCGCCCACTCTACGCCTCCCCAGCACCTGCCGTAGAGCCGGTGGGGATCAAGGCGCTGCACGTCCTGTTCCAGAACATGCAGTCGGCCTGCGCGAACTATCTTGAGCCGACAACGTACATTCGTCGATTCCCTTCGGAGCAGATGAAGTTTGCGACTGAGTTCAAACAGCCGGACCCGCTGCACAGCGACACCCAGAAAAGCATCATGGTCGAGCGGCGAAACGTGGCATTCATCCTCGACATCATTCGGATGTTGGACGGACCCGAACAACGGGCCGCCGAGGCTGCGCTCCACCCCACTCCTACGCCAGCGGGCATAGGGCGCATTCAATCTTCGCTCCACCCGTCTTTTTCACGATCTGGGATAGAGCCATGCGGCGGGTGTGGTCAATCCGATCCCAGTAAACGGTGCTTAGGTTGCCTTCATTCGTTCCCCTTCACTCCTACGCAAGTCTCAGCGCCTGTGGGGGTGGTGGAGCTTCACATCGTTTTCCAGGATGACGGCGGCGCCGCAAATCTCCGGTTTGTCGAAGTCGAAACGCTCGACAGAAAGTCGGTTTGCGCCGGGACGTGGCTGAAGCGAGATGACGGTTACGATGTTCTCGCTCTGTCGGTCCACCCTTCTGACATTAAGACAGTGGAGGCCAAATAAATGGCTGACGTAGACATCACCCCGAAAATCCGTTGCGACAACTGCGGCAAGATCGAAGAGAAGACCGTATCTGGCTCGCACACCTCGCGAAGCTTCTCCAAGCCCAAGGCATGGGGTTCCGCCCGGATGGAAGGTGCGCGTTCCGCTGACAGCTACGGCGGCAAGAGCCGCCTCGATTTCACCGACCTATGCCCGCGATGCGCCGATGCCGCGCTGGATGCAGCCTCCGAAGTCCTCGCCGCCCTCCGCTCCCCGGCTGTGGAGGGCAAGTAGCATGGCTTGGGATCATCGCTACAGGATGCTCGAAGAAGGCGAAACCATCCAGATTGGGGACGAGGTTCTTACCGATAGTCATCTCGGCTGGCAGGCAGCAAAGCACGCGATAGGTCAGCCTGCGCCTAACCCGTACTACACGGCACACCGCATGTATCGCCGCGCCCGTGCCGCTCTCGTCGCCCCTAGTGCCAGCGCGCAAGGGGGTGGGCTGTGAGCGAGAAGCTGTACACACTTCGACTGACCAAGGATGAGCTTTACGCCCTCAAAGAGGCATACCACGCCAACTGGACCGCACCAGAAGAGCGCTCGGAGCTTGAGCTTCGCGTCGCCGACCGACTTGACGACCTCTATCACCGCGCGTGGAAAGAACAGCGGAGATCCGCAGCATGACCGACAACCTGCGCGGGCTTATCGAGCGGCTGGAGAAGCTGGAAGGGCCGGACCGGGAGGTTGAAGCCGAGATCGATGTCACGCTCTTTGGCGGCGAGACGATTTGGAAAACGGCCAACTACACCATGGAGTCCTACCCGGCTTCGCGCCGCCCCAGCGCAACTCACATAGGCGGCTTTGCGAATGAGCATGTGCCGTCATACACCGCCTCCCTCGACGCAGCCGTTGGACTGGTAGAGCGCGTGCTGCCGGGGTGGGATGGCTTCGTGCCCATCAACGCCAAAGGCGAGGCATGGGTCTGGCCGGCGGGCGGAATGGGCAAAGGTCATCGCGTCAGTGCCGCCACCCCCGCCATTGCCCTCCTGATCGCCACCCTGAAAGCCCTCCAGGAGAATAGCAATGGCTGAGATCGCAGACGAACTGCGCAAGGCGTGCAGCGGCCACCCGCACGCGAAAATCGCATGGCCCCACCGCCTGCTGCATCGTGCGGCCGACGAACTCGACGCCAAGGATAAGCGAATAGCTGAACTGGAGGCGGGCCGCTGGCAGCCTATCGAGACGGCGCCGAAGGACCGAACGGCCATCATCATCGCAGTGCCTACAAAAGATCAAGACGACTTCCACGTCGGTGAGGCCTACTTCGACCCAGAAAACTACGACAACGGCGACTGGTGGTGGGCCAACACGAGCTATGGCGACTACCACGCCGGCCCGGTGAGCGAGATCAATTGGCACGGCCCGACCCACTGGCAGCCTCTCCCCGCTCCTCCTTCCCTCCCCAATAAGGAAGATCGAAATGGCTGAGACCACCCACACCACACTGCGCGCCGCGAACATCGCTCGTCAGGCCGAATGGGACAGCGCTAACGCCATATCGTTGACTTACCGGGCAACTGAACTTGCCGGCGAAGTAGGCGAAGCGTGCAACATCATCAAGAAGATCGAGCGCGAGCGCCTAGGCATTCGTGGCAGCCGCGCCACCCTTGAGCAGCTTGCGGAAGAGCTGGCAGACGTCATCATCTGCGCCGACCTCATCGCCATGCACGAGGGCATTGATCTTGTGGCCGCCGTGGCCGCCAAATTCAATGCCACGTCGGAAAAGGTCGGCCTCGCCACTCGACTCGCCCCACCCGAGGGAGAAGCAAATGGGTAGAAGGGTGGAGACGCCAGTCCGCGTCCAGCTTTCGCGCAAGAAGGGCTGGAAGATGCCCGAGAACACCGTGAATGTCGCGCGGCCCAACCGTTGGGGGAACGACTGGAAGGTCGGCAGCACCATGTTCGACCCGGCGACGAGCCAGTTTCGAACCTGCGAAACCGTCGAGGATGCCATTCAGGCGTTCCGCAATTCGGTCGACTGGGACCCAGATGCCAAGACCACGTTGCCAACGACGGAAGGCGGCACTTTGGAAATCTGGGGCGGCTTCGGTCCGTACCACCGCAACCGGAAGACGATCCGCGCCGAGTTGGCTGGCAAGAACCTTGCCTGTTGGTGCCGGCTCGATCAGCCATGCCACGCGGATGTTCTGCTCGAACTCGCGAATTCCCCCGCCCCTGTTACACAGAAGGATAAGGCGGATGGCTGAGAGGGTGGAGACGGACGAACTGTTCGACGCCGTTTTCCGGCATCTGCCGACGAAGCCTGTTGCGCTGGCAGAAATCCGCGTCGACGCATTTGCCACCCTGCTTAGCGCAATAGAGCGCAGCGGCACACCGGTACTCGTAAACGACCCGCACGCCACAGGGCACACGTTCGCGGGCGTCCCTGTCATAGCCGATCCAAGGATGCCGACGGGCTTTGCGGCAATCGTCGTCAACAAGGAGGTCGTGCAGATCATCGATCTTCGCCCCGCACGGAAGGATAAGGCGGAATGACGCGGGCGCGGGTCGCAAAATCGCGTCCCGACGACGCCCCAATCACGCTCGATCGCATCGAGAAGTGCCTCGATCGCTTGGCCGTGATCATGATGCAGGACCGCGAGCACGCGCCCCGCATGCTTCCGATATTCAGGAGGCTTGAGAGGGAGGCTGACGCGCTTCGTCGGTCTCACGACGATTTGGACGACGTGTTTGAGCGTGCTCGACGATCCCTGGATCAAAAGGCAGAGCAATCTTATTGAGCTCGTCTCGCTGCCAGGCTAGCGCGCCGCCGCTACCATATTTCGGCCGCTGAATAGTATGGCCCATGAGGCCCCGGCGTAGCTCCTCGTCGAGCCCGCCCTCTTTCATCCGATCTTCGAAGGAATGCCGAAGGCTGTAGAAGGTGTGCTTGTCTGAGGGCAGCAACTCGCTTTCGCGCAGGTATTTGTTGATCGCCGTCGTGAGGCTGTTCTCTTTGTCGCGATAGCGCGGGAAGCCATTCGGGAAAGCGCGGAACACCGCCAGCGCCACTCCTACCAGCGGGATCGATCTCACGGACGACTCTGTCTTAATCTCGCGGGGATTGTCGTGGCCCTCCCGCGGCTCGATGCGAATGTATGGGACTTTGACATCGAGGAAGATTTCAGTCTTCTGCAGGTTGCACAACTCGCTTGGTCGGGCGCCGGTCTCGATCATGGCCAGAAGCACGCCGCGCGCCTGTGGGTTCAGGCCAGTGAGGCTATCGCCGGCCAGCAACTTGGCCTTGATCCACTCGGTTGGGATAGGTGGCCGCGACCGTTTCGTCTTCTCGGCGAAGCCAAGGCCGTCGAACGGGTTCTGTTTGACCTCCACCCCCATGTGCTTGTGGTAGCTCTCGTAAAGCCCTCGCAGGTTGCCAAGATCACGGTTGCCTGACGTAGGCTTGTGTGTCGGCTTCCCCTTCTTTGGCGCAATTCGTTCCAGCCAATAGGTGTAGACCTTGAGGCCGTCAGCGCGCGTGATGTCCGGCATGGCCTTGTCACCAGCGAGATCGACGAAGTTGTTCACGGCCCGCTGCTTGACCTTCTTCCAGGAGCGCTTTTGGCTCTCGCTCTTGCCCTGCAGCTCGTCGTGGACAATCTCGTCAGTGTAGACCTTGAACGCAGCTGTCAGGGTCACAGGCGGAACGTTTTCGGTCCCCAGAACGGCCCGGTTGGTCGCAACCGGCGTCCGCTCGTCCATGACCGCCTCTAGGCGAGACACCACGTCCCGCAGATCCGCAGTGGCGATCTCACTGGCTGGCTGATAGCTGAAGCCCATAGCCTCGACGCGCTTCACCGCGGCCTTGTATCTGGCTTGAGCCGCGACGCGGGGCTCGTCGGCTATCATGGCCGCCCATAGCTGGTCATCCGCCGCTTCGAGCGCATCGCGCTTGCTGCGCGCCAGAGCCAGATCCGCAGTCTTTAGGGAGGTCCGAACATGAGGCGAGCGCGCATCCATGTCGACCACGACAGCCGGCACCCGACGCTTGTAATGATAAATTCCCCGCCTCAGGATCAGGTGACGATCCTGTTCGTTTCTGCTATTCCGCATTTATGGGCGCCTAAGGTGTGGCACAATTTGTGGCACAATCTGTGGCACCAAAATATAGACTGATGCAATACGAGAAATACAACCCACGAAAAGATATTGGATTTTCAATATCTTACGGAGAACCACGCCCGCTAAGTAGGGGGCGTATCATCCGCACCATAGACGCTCTGCCCGGCGGACCTGAAACCTCTGATCGCGAGTGATCGAGCCGTGCACGCAACGACAAATCCCCCAGCTACCACCTCCACTGCCGACAACAATCGCCCGGTCCGACCGCGACGCAGCCTGCTCATTGCCTCCGATGCGGTGTGGCCGCCCGTTTCGGGTGGGGATCTACGCAACTGGCAGAATGTCCAGGCCCTTGCGGGGCTGGGTGATGTGCTGGCGACCTCGGTCCACGCACCAGCTGCACCTACGACGCTCGACGACGACAGGATCACGACACTCGCCCTTGCCAACGCAGCCGAGGCCGCAACCTCGCCGCGCCTCGCCAAACGCCGGACCCCGATCGACACGCGCATCCCGCAAGTCGCGCTTACGCGCCTGCTGGCGGCGGCACGCGACTTCAAGCCCGATGCCATCGTCGTCGAGGGTATTCCACTGTTTCCTCTCCTCGAGCATCTGCGCCCACTGGCGTCGACGATCGTGCTCGACATGCACAACATAGAGTCCGACCTTTTCAGGCAGATGATGCCGAAAACCGGCTGGCTGGGAGGGCTGTTCTCAAAGAAGGCCCGCCATGTCAGGCGCATGCGCGACATCGAGTTGCAGTCGCTGCGCATGGTGGACAAGGTCTGGGTCTGCTCGGAGCAGGATCGCGACAGACTACGCGACCTGTCCGGCGGGCGTGCCCTTGCCGATGTCGTTCCGAATGGCGTTCCCCGGTTTGATCTCATCCCGGAACAATTGGCCGACCAGCCCGCAATGGCCACGGGCCAGCCGACGCTGCTGTTCATCGGCCACCTCAACTACCCGCCGAATCTCGAAGCGGCGCGGCGGTTGGCAACGCAAATCCTGCCGCGGCTGCACGCCGCGATCGGCGGCGCAAGGCTCGTCATTGCCGGGCGCAACCCGCACCGCAGCCTTGGCGACGTGGCTGCCTTGCCCAATGTCGAACTGATAGCCAATCCAGACGATCTTGCGGAGCTTTATCGCCGAGCGCATCTTGCCGTCGTACCGCTGGTCAGCGGCGGCGGCACGCGGCTGAAAATACTGGAAGCGATGGCCTGGGGCCTCCCGGTCGTGGCCACCCGGCTGGCTGCGGAAGGCCTCGGCCTTGTCGACGGTGTCGACATCGACTTTGCCGAGACCGACGACGACCTCGCCGCGCGCGCGGCGGCGCTGTGCACGGACACCGACTGGCTTCAGGCGCGGCGGCTCCGTGCCCGTGAAACAGTCACGCAGCGCTTCGGTCCGAAAGCCATCGCGGCGGCCGTCAGATCCAGCCTCGCGTGATATCCGAGAAACTCTCGATATCAGCTTGATAAGCCTTGTCTAATAATGCCATGACATGCAGGATGACTGAAAGACGAAGTTGATCGGCTTTGCATGACAATTCCAAAAATTCTTCACCAGACCTGGAAGACGGACAGAATTCCCGACAAATTCCTCAGCTGGTCGACGAGTTGGGAGAAACACAATCCGGGCTGGCGGCACATCTTGTGGAGCGACAGGATGCTGCTCGACTTTGTCGCCGAACACTATCCTGATTATCTTGAGACCTACTGCAGCTACAAGGTCGGCGTCCAGCGTGCGGACGCTGCGCGTTACATGCTGCTGCACCATTTCGGTGGCGTCTATGCCGACATCGACTGCGAATGCGTGGCGCCCTTCGACGGGCTTTTGGACGAGAACCGCGTCGTCCTGTGCAAGGAACCCCAAAGTCAGTCGGATGCGCAGACGCGCATGCGCAACCTGCCTCACCTTCTCTTCAACGGGACGATGGCGAGCCCGAAAGGACACCCGTTCTGGCCCCACCTGCTTGCCTATCTGCCTTTGGTCAAGGATGCGCGGGACGTTCTCGATGCCACGGGCCCATGCCTTCTGACGGCGGCGCAGCTGAGTTTCCCCGATCAGTCGGCCTTTGCGATCCACCCGAACGAACTTTTCAGCCCGGCTGGCAGCAGCGGCAATTCGGCCGACGCCGCCACGACCGCGACCCTGTCCATTCATCACTGGGCCGGCACCTGGTGGATCAAACCCAAACCACCGTCTTTGCTGGCACGGTTGCGGCAAAGCTACTATCAGGCGCGGCATGCCTTGACCAAAGGCGAGCAGCTCGACCTGGCCGCAGCACAGGCGGCAGTCGACCCGGCTGCCCTCAACCGCCTACCGCCCTCGGGCAACAACATCGCGATACTTGTGCCATTGCGCGATGCCGCCGACCACATTGAACCCTTCCTCGCAGCGCTCGCCCGGCTCGGCCACCCCAAGGAGTGCATAAAGCTGGTGTTCTGCGAAGGCGACAGCAGCGACGGCAGTTGGGAAAGGCTGACCGAAGCGACCGCTGCACTCAAGGGAAACTACCGCGACATCGTGCTGCTCAAGAAGGACCTTGGCATCAAGATGGAACGAGCGAAGCGCTGGAAGCCGAGCCTTCAACGCAAGCGCCGCTCGGCCATTGCCGCCGTCCGCAATCATCTCATCAGCCACGGGCTCGATGCCAGTGACGACTGGGCTCTGTGGATCGATATCGACGTCTGGCGTTATCCCTCGGACGCCATATCGCGCCTGATCGCTTCGGGCGGCAGGATCGTCGTTCCCAACTGCGCGGTGGCGCCGGGTGGTGGCAGCTTCGACATGAACAGCTTTGCCACTCTCCGAAAGCCAAGGGATTACCGATACTACCGCGCGCTGCGCGGCGGCCTCTACCAGCCTCCAGCCAAGGAAAACACCAGGCTTTACCTTAGCGACCTGCGCCATCTCGACAGCGTAAACCTCGACGGCGTCGGTGGCACGATGCTGCTCGTCGACGCAGCGCTGCATCGCGGCGGCCTCAACTTTCCCGAGATCCCCTACAGGTTCCTGCTCGAGACAGAAGGCTTTGCTGCCCTTGCCAATGATCTCGGCTTCGTGCCGCTCGGGCTGCCTAAAATAGAAGTACTGCACGTCCCCTGGTGAACGCCAGCGGACTTGCCCTGTCTTGATGCCTTAATAGAGCGGTTCCTCAAACAGCATTGTGTCGCCGTCCATCAGTGCCTTGATCTGGCCGGTGCCGTCGCTGCCGACCGCCACCTTGATGCCGAAGCTGCGCAATTCGGGCTCCGCGCCGGAGTTGCGCTTGCGCATCTCCTCCTCGATGGCCAACCCTTCGCCCTCCGGCACATAGAAGCGCTCGATGCCGTAGTCGACGCTAATGGTCGAACCCGGCGTCAGGCTCCAGGCATTGGTGACCTGGCCGCTAAGATCGACCTCATCCGGGCTTGCGATCGTCGAGTCAGTAGTGAGCATGGCGGATTTGGCGCGCCAGTACCCATCAGCGTCCTTCTTCAAGCGGACGACGATCGGCCATCCTTCCACGGCCGCCGCTTCACCCTGTGGTAGGTTTTCGACGATTTCGACAGGAATGCGCGAGATGTCGTAGCCAAGCCTGACATAGTCGCCGCGCAACAGGTCGCGCGGGTCGACGGGCTCGACCTTGAGCAGGATTTCCTTGCCGTCGCGCAGGATCGCCGCGCGCCCGACGATCATCCAGCCGAGGAAACCGATTTGCGCCAGGGCCACGACAATGGCGGCGACAACGAGCTTGTAGCGGGTCATCACGCGGCTCCCTGGGCTGGCTGTGATTTCATGCGCCGTTCGATGCGGATGATCGCATAAGCTAGGCCGGCGAGGATTATTGCAGCTGCGAAGAAGAAGCCTGCCGTGCCCAACATGGAGCCGACCGTCACCATGTAGACGATCGCCAATTCGAAGGCGAAGCCGATATAGGCGATCCAGCGCAAGCCTCGACTCTCGCGACCGAGGAAGACGATCACGGCCGCGATGACCGCCAGCGCCACGGCAGCGGCGATGACAAAGCCTGCATCATCCATCTGGTCGAGCTGGACCATGCCCATACCGGAGAGGAAGCCGATCAGCGCGTGCAGCGGCAGCCGCCCGCCAAGCTGGGCAATGCGCTCCGAAGCCGCAGGTGCCAGCGCTGCAGCGGCGAGAAGCGCTGCCGAGACCAGCGCAAGCACCAGCCCGACCTCCAGCGACTCGTAGTGAAAGCCGAGCAGCACCGCATAGAGAATGACCGACAGCGCGATCAGGTGGCGCGCAGCGCGGCTCTGCGTCCAGAACGACAGCGCCCAGTATGCGGCCATGAACACAATGAAGAGATGCGGAAACTCCGCGCGGCGGAACAGCTCAAATCCCTTCGTCACCAGCCATGCGTCGGCGATGCCGATGGCGGCGACAGTCAGGGCATTCGAACGCAGTGCGGCCGCGGCTATGGCCGTGCCTATCGACCAGGTGACGATCGCCGCCGCCTCGTCGCCGGAGAAATGGTACATCTGGCCGATCAGCGCGATCGAACCGCCAAAGGCCGCGGCAGCGATCAACCACAATGCTTCGGCGAAGCCGCCATGGTCCCGCTGCTTGAGCACGGCTCCGCCGACATAACCCGCGAAGATCACGGCAAACAGCGAGGCCACTCGCGCCGGGCGCGGTATTGCTTCCCAGTTGGCCGCGACAAGGATCAGGATCGCTGCCGCAAACAGCAGAGCCGCCATCATGGCGAGGATCGAACCGAAATTGAGCCCGTTGCGCTCATTGGTCTCGACATCGCGGATCAGCGCGTCACCGGTCGCGCGGTCGACGAGCCCGCTGTCGACCCAACGGCCGATGTCGTTCTTCACCTTGGTGGCATAGCTCGCCATATGTCGCTTCCCCTGCCCGACGGCCCACACCAGGGCCAAGCCGTTGTCATCATGGCGAATTTCAGATTCGGTCACAATTATGACCGAAGCCTTAATGCCCATTAATGTTGCAATGCACAAAACGCATTGCTGCCATGCGAGCATAGCGCTTCAATTTTAGGCAAGGGCATCCTATCTACGCCCCGTACACAGAAGAGAAAAGAAGACGAACGGAAAACGAAGATGAACCTGATCCGCAATTACCGCAACTGGCGCCGCTACCGTGACACTGTCTCCGAGCTGAGCCGCCTGTCGAACCGTGAACTGACCGACCTCGGCATTACCCGCAGCGACATCCACTTCGTCGCTCGCAAGGCGATCTAACCGAAGCCGATCTACCCAAACTACCTGTCCGAACCGAAAAGAGAACTGAAATGAACTTGCTCCGCACTTACCGCAACTGGCGTGCATATCGCGAGACGGTGAACGAGCTTGGCCGTCTGTCGAACCGCCAGCTTGCCGATCTCGGCATCAATCGTGGCGAGATCCAGTCGATCGCCCGCCGCGCAATCTAATTCAAGCTTTCCGTCCGGGTCGACCTCCTCCCCGACCCCGATGGATCCGGTCAGCTTTCTCCTCCCATTGAGCTGACCACCTTAACACACCCGCCGGATCCTCCTCCCCCGGCGGGTGTCGTTAGCCCGAGAGCCTCGCCCTCTTCGATTGGCGAACAGAATTCAGCCTGCGCCGACCTCCTCCCCGGCAAAGGCGAATAGGTCAGCTTTCTTCTCCCATTGAGCTGACCACCAATAACGACACCTGCCGGACCTCCTCCCCCGGCAGGTGTTGTTACCCGGTGCATGATCCCGAATATCGAAATCGATTTTCGGAAAGGATCATGCACCCACCATAAGTTCTACAGCGTCCTTTGCGCGTCCAAATGGACGCGCTGCGCTGTAGAGAGCGTCGCCCTCTTCGATTGGCGAACAGAATTCAGCCTGCGCCGACCTCCTCCCCGGCAAAGGCGAATAGGTCAGCTTCCTCCTCCTCCCAGAGGCTGACCACCAAAACCAATACCCGCCGGTCCTCCCCCGGCGGGTGTTGTCGTTTTGGCGCCGCGCCTTCGATCTCGGGAGATAACTGCCCTAGTTCAGCGCGCCGCTATCCAGCACACCACGCTGCTTCCAGTCGTTGAGCCGGATGATGTCGGGCGCGCCACCCATCGGCGCATACCAGGAATCGACAACCCATTTGACGCCGTCGGGGGCCCGGATCACCGCCGTCCAGTGCGGATAGCGGCCATCGAGCAGGAAGCCCCTGGAATCGCGTGCCTCCACCTTGTGGTGGCGGAGCAGGCCGCGACGCGCGAGGTAGCGCAGCAATGCATCGGTATTGGTCGACTCATCGACGCAATCCATCTGTCCGCGTATTTTCGAGGCGCCGAACTCCGAGCGTGGCTGATCGCGCACGCCTGTCACCTGCTGCGCCCGCTTTTCGAAATAGCTGACTGCCCGGGCGATCGCCTTGCGCTCGGCCTCCGGCGTGGCACGGCCGGCAGCCATGATCGATGCCAACTTGCGGTCATCACCGAGGCCAAGATCGAGGCGCGAACGAAAGGCGCAGCCATAACCATGGCAGATGTCGATGGTTCTTGCTGGCGCGGCCACGGCCTCCGTGACCGGACCGCCGGCCATGATCGATATGAGGCCAGCAAAAAGGATGATCGCACGTCTCGTCATGGCGATATCCTAGTGACTGTCCCGCATCGGGCGCAACTCGCAAGCCGCCCAATCGTTGCATTCCCCCGTCCAAGGGATTATTCCGGCGCCATGAGCACAAAACCCATTCACATCATCGGCGGCGGTCTCGCCGGATCGGAAGCGGCATGGCAGGTGGCTTCGGCCGGCGTGCCTGTCATCCTGCATGAAATGCGCGGCGTGCGCGGCACCGACGCGCACAAGACCGACGGCCTGGCTGAGCTTGTCTGTTCCAATTCGTTCCGCTCGGATGACGCCGAAACCAACGCCGTCGGCCTGCTGCACGCCGAGATGCGGCTTGCCGGCTCGCTGATCATGAGCGCCGGCGACGCCAACCAGGTTCCCGCCGGCGGCGCGCTCGCCGTCGACCGCGACGGTTTCTCCAATGCCGTCACCGCACGGCTCGAAGCGCATCCGTTGATATCAATCGTGCGCGAGGAAATCACCGGCCTCCCGCCCGAGGACTGGGACCAGACGATCATCGCAACTGGCCCGCTCACCGCACCTTCGCTGGCCGAGGCGATCGCCGCCAGCACCGGTGCCGACGCGCTCGCCTTTTTCGACGCGATTGCGCCGATCATCCATTTCGACAGCATCGACATGAATGTCTGCTGGTTCCAGTCGCGCTACGACAAGGTCGGCCCCGGCGGTACCGGCAAGGACTACATCAACTGCCCGATGGACAAGGAGCAGTACGACGCCTTCGTCCAGGCGCTGCTCGATGGACAGAAGACCGAGTTCAAGGAGTGGGAAGGCACGCCCTATTTCGACGGCTGCCTGCCGATCGAGGTGATGGCCGAGCGTGGTCGCGAGACCCTGCGCCACGGGCCGATGAAGCCGATGGGCCTGACCAATGCGCACAACCCGACTGTGAAAGCCTATGCAGTTGTGCAGCTGCGCCAGGACAATGCGCTCGGCACGCTGTACAACATGGTCGGTTTTCAGACCAAGCTGAAGCATGGCGAGCAGGTCAATGTGCTGCGCATGATTCCGGGGCTGGAAAACGCCGAATTTGCGCGTCTCGGTGGCCTGCACCGCAACACCTATCTCAATTCGCCGACCCTGCTCGACCCGACGCTGCAGCTCACGTCGCGACCGGGCCTGCGTTTTGCCGGCCAGATCACCGGTTGCGAGGGTTATGTCGAAAGTGCTGCCATCGGGCTTTTGGCCGGCCGCTTCGCCGCCGCCCAGCGCTTGGGGCAACAGATCAGCACGCCACCCGTGACCACCGCCTTCGGTGCGCTGCTCAACCACATCACCGGCGGGCACATCGTCTCGGACGACGAGCCTGGCAAGCGCTCGTTCCAGCCGATGAACGTCAATTTCGGCCTGTTTCCGGTCATGGAAGCGCCGAAAGTCGAAGGCAAGCGCCTGCGCGGCAAGGAAAAGACCGTTGCCAAGAAGAAGGCGATGACGGCGCGCGCGCTCGTCGACTGCCGCGCCTGGCTCGGCCTTGCCCCAGCGGCACAGGCCGCGGAGTAGGCATCAGGCCATGGCGCTTGCGGAAACGCAACGGCTGACGCTCAGGGAAATGGAACGCGGCGACGCCGTCGCGATCCAGTCCGTCTTCAATGACGATTATGCCCATCGTTTCTATCCGGAGATGACGAACGAGGCCGCGGCGATCGAGTGGATCGACCGCAACCGCGAACGCTACCAGCGCGACGGTTTTGGCCTGTGGGCAATCATCGACAAGACCAGTGGTGCGCTGATCGGAGACTGCGGCCCGACCTGGCAGGATGCCGGCGGCACCCGCGTGCTGGAAATCGGCTATCACATAGCGTCGCAATGGCGCGGACGCGGCTACGCGCTCGAAGCCGCCCGCGCCGCCATGGCTTTCGGTTTCGCCAGGACCACCGAGCCCCTGATCGGCTCGATTGTCGCCACCGACAATGCGTCATCGGCCAGCGTCGCCCGGCGCATGCACCATGACGTCCGCTCCTACGTCAACGCCCGCGGGCTTGATCGATTCCTGTTCTTCACGCGGCGCGAGCGGTACGTCTCGTCCTAGCGCTCACGCGCGCGAGGTCACTCGCCAGGTATCGGCCCCGCTTCAGGCAGCCCCGGCTTGCCCGCTTCGCCGGGATTGCGCCTGACATAGGCGGCTTTCAGGCTTTCCGAGGTCTCGCGCGAGCCGTCATGGCTCCAGCCCGGCGGCATGAACAGGTAACCGAGGCGCTGGCGCAGGCTGAGCCCGGGCGCGAATGCGTCCTTGAACATGCCAATCCATTCATGGAAGGCGACGCGGACCGGATTGAAGGTGCCGATGTTGTGGACGATACCGTAGCGCGGCAGGTCCTCTTCCCGTTCCTCGACGAAAGTGCTGAACATGCGATCCCAGATGATCAGCGTGCCGGCAAAATTGGCGTCAAGGTAACGCGGGTTGGTGGCGTGGTGCACCCGATGATGTGACGGCGTGTTGAAGATGAACTCGAACCACGCCCACATCCTGCCGATGGCCTCGGTGTGGATCCAGAACTGCCAGACCAGGTTGAAGCCGAAGACGAAGGCGATAACCGCCGGGTGGAAGCCGAGCAGCACCAATGGCATCTGCAGGATGAACATGCCGGTGAACAGGCCGGTCCAGCTTTGCCTGAGCGCGGTCGACAGATTGTAGTGCTGGCTCGAATGGTGGTTCACATGCTCGGCCCAGACCCAGCGCACGCGGTGGGCGATGCGATGGTACCAGTAGTAGCGCAGGTCATCGAGCAGGAAGGCTGTGATGAACACCCAGAGCGACAGGCCAAGGTCGAAGACGCTGAATTGCCAGACCCAGAGCAGAGCCCAGTAGGACACGACGCCGAGCAAAAGGCCGGCAACCACGTTTCCTGTGCCCATCATCAGGCTCGTCAGCGTGTCACGCGTTTCGAAAGCGCCCTTCGCCCGGCCTGTGCGAACAAGCCAAAGCTCTATCAGGATCGCGATCACGAAGAACGGAATCGCAAGCTCCGTGACCTTGGGAAAATCGTAGTTCTCCATCACGCCTTATCCCCTTCGCCGCTTGCGCCTGATCTGCCCGAAAGCGCGGCGACCACAGCGCCGGCAGCCTCGGCATCCGTGAAGCGGAAGTCTCCGCCCTTCCAGGTGAAGTCGAGCAAGCTCAGCGCTACGGTCCTGTCATCGCGGACAGTTACGGCCGCCACATCGGCCCCGGTCACGATACGCGTTAGAAACTTGTCACCGATGCCGCGGACGATACCGACGGAGCCGTTGTCGAGCTGCAGGAACGCCGTGCCGCCGTCCTCGGTCAGCAGCACCGCGCGAGACGCGACATCAGGAAAGTCAGTGGCAAACCGCTGCAGCGCATGGTCCGTGCCCGCCAGCTGCGCCTTTGCACTGCCGCCACTAAGATGCACGGCAGCCACTACCGCTGATATGCCGACGACGACCATCGCCACCAGAATTGGCAAGCTCATGATAACAGATGTCCTCCCGAAACCGCTCTCCAGGCGATTTCAGCGGCAGACTAGCATGGTTGACGTTTACGTCAACGATAGTCTAGCGCCACCCACGGGAAGCTGTCGCGACCATGGCGAAATGCTTGCGCAGCACAGACATGCCATCTTTGCCGCGCTCGACGCGGTCGAGATAGGCAGGCGTCAGCGCAATCGGCAGGAAGGCTGGCCGCAATGACTGCGGCAGCGCCTTGGCGCCGCGTTCGAAGGCACGGAGATGCTCGCGCGCCAAGGCAATCATCGCCTGGACGGCGACAGTCGATCTCTGGTCGTCGATGCCAGCGACGAACTCTTCCGGCGTCAGGCCGGCCGCAGCAAGGATGTCCCGTGGCACATAACATTGGCCGCGCGCCCGGTGCATCGGCAGCAGGCGCAGCAACCCTGCGATCGCCTGGGCGCAACCAGCATGGCCCGCAAGCTCCGCATGCTTCGGCGCGCCGTCGGCATCGAGCACCAGCGAAGCCAGTTGGATCAGCGCCGAGGCAGTCTCGCCGCAATAGCCCTCGAGGTCGGTTCGCGACGGCATCGGGTCGTCATAGAGATCGAAGATCCGGGCTTCGAGGTAGTTGTCGAAAGCCGCGACAGGCAGACGATAGGATTCGATCGCCGCCATCAAGGCTGAGGCGAGCGGATGTCCGGCGCCGGCTTCCCGACTGCCCGAGGCAATGACGTCGCGCCACCATTGCAGCCTGATCTCACCGGGCATCGGCTCGCTGACGCGGTCGCGGATGGCTGCAATCTCGGCGTTGAACGCATAGAGCGCCAGAAGCGCCGGCCGCTTGTCCTCGGGGGCGTAGAGCGCGGCAAGATAGCGGTCGCGATCGGCAACGCGCACCGTATCCATCAGGGCTTTCGCCGGGTCGTTTGCGCCGTGCACGTCAGTCGACAGCAATGAAGGCCGCGGCGGCGGCGCGATCTTCGGCAAGCAGCACGTTGTAGGTGCGCACCGCTGCCCCCGTCGACATCGGGTCGGCCGAGATTCCGGCGGCCTTCAGCGCGGCGCGCAACGCTTCCGGCAGGCGGCGCAACTCCTTACCCATTCCGACGAGCAGGATCTCCACAGCCCCTGCCTCGGCGAACAGCTTGTCGAAATCGGACGGCTGCAGCGCCTGCGCATCGGCCGGCTGCCAGCCATAGATGCCTGACGGCAGGCACAGGATCGATCCGCGATGCGACATGTCGGCGAAACGGAAGCCACCGTCGCCATAAGCGTCGACGGGCGCCCGTCCCGGGAAATGCGCCTCGCGGATGATCATTCCCGCCATGGCTTACGACTTGGTCGGCTGGGCACCGGCCGGCACGGCCGGCTTGCCCATGTCGTCCGCGCCTTCAGGCCGCAGCCTGAACAGGATGAGCAGCGGACCAGCGACGAAGATCGACGAGTAGGTGCCGACCAGGATGCCGAAGATCATCGCCAGCGTGAACGACTGAATGACCTCGCCACCGAACAGGTAGAGCGAAACCAGGGCCAACAGCGTCGTCACGCCGGTCAGCACGGTACGCGACAGCGTCTGGTTCATCGACAGGTCGAGCAGCTGCTCGATCGGCATCTTCTTGTACTTGCGCAGGTTTTCTCGGACGCGGTCATACACGACGACGGTATCGTTGATCGAATAGCCGACGATCGTCAGGATGGCCGCGATACTGGTCAGATTGAACTCGATGCCGGTTATGACATAGAGCCCGACCATCATCGTCACGTCGTGCACAGTCGCGATGATCGCACCGAGCGCGAACTGCCATTCGAAGCGGAACCAGATATAGATCAGCATCGCCAGCATGGCGGCGAGCACGCCGATCGTTCCCGACCAGGCCAGTTCGCTCGACACCGTCGGTCCAACCGATTCGACGCGCCGGAAATCGTACTCGGCGGAAAGCTCGCCGCGCACCTTCTCGACCACGCTCTGCTCGGCATTGTCGCCGGCATTCTGCCCCTCGACGCGGATCAGTAGCGTGTTGTTGGCGCCGAACTCCTGCACCTGAACGTCGCCGAGGTTGAGCTCGCTCAGCCTGGCGCGGACGGCGGCCGAGTCAGCGGTACCGCTCTTGGACTGCACCTCGATGCTGGTGCCGCCGCGGAAGTCGATGCCGTAATTCATCTCGATCGAGAAGAACAGCACGGCCGCCAGGATCGACGCCGCTGCGGACAGGGTGAAGGCATGGCGCCGCCAAGACATGAACGGATAGCTGGTGTTGTCGGGCACGAAGCGCACCAGGCCCTTGGGCAGTTCCTTGGGCTTGGCGCGGCGCAGCCAGATCGAAACCAGCCAGCGGGTCAGGGTGAAGGCGGTGAAAACGGTCGTCAAGATGCCGATGGCGAGCGTGACAGCGAAGCCGCGAACAGGACCCGAACCGAGATAGAACAGGATCAGGGCGGCGATGAAGGTGGTGAAGTTGGCGTCGACGATAGTCGCCAGCGCGCGGGCAAAACCCGAGTCCAGCGACTGTACCAGGGATCGGCCGAGTTGCCGCTCTTCGCGCACGCGTTCGTAGATGATGACGTTGGAGTCGACCGCCATGCCGACGGTCAGCACGATGCCGGCAATGCCGGGCATGGTCAGCGTGGCACCCAGGATGGACAGGATCGCGATGATGAGCGCCACGTTGGCGGCAAGCGCAATGTTGGCGATGATGCCGAGCGTGCCATAGGCGACCAGCATGAAGCCGACGACGAGGATGCCTGCGATGACCGAGGCGAACTTGCCGGCGGCGATCGAGTCGGCGCCAAGGCTCGGACCGACGGTGCGTTCCTCGACGATGGTGAGGTCGGCGGGCAGCGCACCGGCGCGCAGCAGCACTGCCAGATCATTGGCGCTTTCAGCGGTGAAGCTGCCGGAAATCTGACCCGAACCGCCGAGGATCGGCTCGTTGATGCGCGGTGCCGAGATCACCTGGTTGTCGAGGATGATGGCAAACAGGCGACCGACATTCTGCTGGGTGGCCTGGCCGAAGCGCGATGCGCCCTTGCCGTCGAAGCGGAAGGAAACGACGGCTTCCGAGGTGCGCTGGTCGAAGGTCGCCTGCGCGTCGGTCAGGTTTTCACCCGACACGATGACGCGGTTTTCGATCAGATAGGGAACGGGCGGATCGTCCTGCGAATACATGACCGTCGAGCCTGCCGGCGGGCGGCCCTGCAGGGCCTCCTGCGGCGACATCGACTGGTCGACCATCTGGAAGGTCAGCTTGGCGGTCTTGCCGAGGATTTCCTTGAGACGGGTCGGATCCTGAAGGCCCGGAACCTGGACCAGGATGCGGTCGGCGCCGGCGCGCTGGATGATCGGCTCGGTGGTGCCGAGCTCGTTGACGCGGCGGCCGATGACCTCGATCGACTGGGTCACGGCATTGTTGACGCGGTAGTCGATGCCGCCTTCGGTCAGCGTGTAGCGCAGAAGCCCGGCCTCGGGCTCCTCGAGCGACAGCTCGCTCACGGTACCGGTGCCGAACATGCTCGACGACAACGGCGCAACCAACGGCGCGAGCGCCGTCTTGGCCGCATCGATCTCGTTCACATCGCTGATGCGCACCTGCACCGTGGTGCCGGTGCCGGTCAGGCCGGTGTAGCCGATCTTAGCGTCGCGCAGCAGCGTGCGGATGTCGTCGCGGGTCGCCTGCAGGCGTTCATCGACCAGGTCCTGCCGGTCGATGGACAGCAGGATGTGCGAACCGCCCTGCAGGTCGAGGCCAAGCGTCAGTGCGCGCTTGGGAAACCACCCCGGAAGGGAATCGAGCTGAGACTGGGTCAGCATGTTCGGGATGGTGAAGAGCACCCCGAGGAGCACGACGGCCCAGATCGAGATTGTCTTCCAGCGCGAGAAATAGAGCATTTGGCCTCGTCCGATAAGGCGTGATCGCGGTGCTTATCGCCCGCCTACGATTACTTCTTGGCGTTCTGGTTGGCGATCGGCTCGCCCTTGACCCGAACGTCGGAAATCGTCGCACGCAGCGCCGTCACCTTGAGACCATTGCCCAGATCGATCTCGAGCTCGTGGTCGTCGATGACCTTGCTCACCTTGCCGACGAAGCCACCACCGGTGACGACCGTATCGCCGCGGCGGATCGCCGTAAGCATCTCGCCGCGCTTCTTCAACTGGGTGCGCTGCGGGCGGATGATCAGAAAATACATGACCACGAAGATCAGCACAAACGGCAAGATGCTGATGAGAACGTCGGGCGCTCCCGCGGTGGCGGCCTGTGCGTATGCCGGCGTGACGAACATGAATGTCTCCTGAGAAAGTATCGGGATACCGCACATCGGGACCCCGGAAATGTGCGCGGAATATAGTCGCTCATGCCACCAATGCAACTACGCTTGGCCCAAGCCGTGGCGCTTTTCCGCGCAATTTGAGCGTGTTACAGCGTCGCGCACAGGTAATGTCTAGAGACTAACGGGATCGGCCATGGAAAAGACCATCGAAGCGCTCAACTCCAAGCTGGATCTTCTGATCGCTGCGGTAACCAGGCTTGCGCCTCCGTCCGTCCCCGAAACCGACATCGCCACCGCCGACTGCTATGTCTGGGCGGCCGATCCGGGCTTTCTCGAACCCGTATTGCGGGTCAACCGCGTCGACATCGGCCTGATCAAGGGCGTCGACCGCGTCCGCGACATCCTCGTCGACAACACCGAGCGCTTCGCCGCCGGCCTGCCTGCCAACAACGTGCTTTTGTGGGGTGCGCGCGGCATGGGCAAGTCGTCGCTGGTCAAAGCAGCACATGCCACGATCAACGCCTCGGGCAAGACGGCAACGCCGCTCAAGCTGATCGAGATCCACCGCGAGGACATCGACACCCTGCCCAAGCTGATGAACCTTCTCAAGGCGGCGCCCTTTCGCTTCATCCTGTTCTGCGACGACCTGTCGTTCGACCATGACGACACCTCGTACAAGTCGCTCAAGGCGGCCCTCGAAGGCGGCGTCGAGGGCAGGCCCGCCAACGTCATCTTCTATGCAACGTCGAACCGCAGGCATCTCCTGCCGCGCGACATGATCGACAATGAGCGCTCGACGGCGATCAACCCGTCGGAGGCTGTCGAGGAAAAGGTCTCGCTCTCCGATCGCTTCGGCCTGTGGCTCGGCTTCCACAAATGCTCGCAGGACGAATATCTCGAGATGGTCAACGGCTATGCCCGTTACCACGGCTTCGACAATGATCCGGAGACCCTGCGCGCCGAGGCGCTGGAGTGGGCGACGACGCGCGGCAGCCGCTCGGGCCGCGTTGCCTGGCAGTTCATCCAGGACCTCGCCGGCCGCCTGGGCCAGCCGCTGAAAGACTGAACCCTCCAAACGAAAAATGCCCGGCCCTGGTCGGGACGGGCTGATATGGCGGGACTGATGGAGGTCACGCGACCCGCGCCGGCATCGATCCGAAAACCCCTTACGATTTTCGGAAAGCGATGCGTGGCTCCAGTGCCTATTCGAGGTAGCCGCTCGGATCGACCGGCGTGGAGTTCTTGCGCACTTCGAAATGCAGCTTCGGGGCATCGGTCGAACCGCTCATGCCTGACAGCGCGATCTCGTCCCCACGTTTGACCTTCTGGCCGCGCTGGACCTTGAGCGAGCTTGCGTGACCATAGACGGTGACGAGGCCGTTCTCATGGCGCACCAGCACCGTGTTGCCGAATTCCTTGAGCCCGTCGCCGGCATAGATGACGACACCGTTTTCGGCAGCCTTCACCGGCGTGCCTTCGGGCACCGAGATGTCGATGCCGTCATTCGACTTGCCGCCGCCCTTGCCGTAGTTGGAAACGACGCGGCCACGCACCGGCCAGCGCATGCGGTCGATACCGGTGGCATTTGGCGCTGCCTCGGCCGATTCCTCGGCCTGCTGCACCAGCTTGTCCTTCTTCGGCGGCGTGTAGGCCGCAACGGCGGGAGCTTCGGCCGCAGGCTTGGCCGCGGCAACGGCCGGCTTCGGAGCGGCTGTGGCAGCGGTTGCGGTAACGACCGGGTCGACGGCGGGTGCAGCCTTGGCAACAGTCGAGGTCGCGCCGCCAGCCGGCACCTTCAGCGTCTGGCCGATCCGGATGCGGCCGTCCTGCAGGCTGTTGGCCTCCTTGAGTGCCGCCGTCGACACGCCGAGCTTCTTGGCGATACGGTTGAGCGTATCGCCTTCGACGACCTTGTAGCCGCCGCCGGCACCTGCCGGCTTGGCATTGCTGTCGGTCGGCGAGCCGAGCTGCGCGGTTGCGGTTTCCTTGGTCTTGGGCTGCTGCGGCAGCACCGCAACCTTGTTGCTCGGCAAGGTGGCCGGCTGCGGATTTTTGCCCGGAACCTTGAGCGTATTGTCCTGCGCCGTCTGCGGCTGGGCTATCGCGCCGGTCGACCTATTGTCCAGCGCAGGTGCCAATGCCGGGGCTTGAGCCGGAGCCTGGGCGGTACGAACTGGAGCCGGAGCAAGCGCTGGCGCCTGGGCGACTGGTGCCGGCAGAGGCTGCGACGACACCGGCTGCAGACTGCCGCGACTGACCGAACCGGCACTGGCCGAGGCAACCGGCGTCGCCATCTGGGCATCGCCAGGGAATGGCTGCTGCTGCGGCTGCTGGTTGATGATCGAACGCTGGTTCGGCGTCGATGCGGTGAAGATGTCATCGACACCACCGCCGCCAAATCGCGACACTCCGGAACTGCACCCTGCGGCCATGCCGGCAACCAGCAGAACGGCGCCGCCGCGCGCCAGAGAGCGTCTATTCGCCTTCAAAATACTGAAACGCATCGCACTGACCCGCGCTTTACCCGATACCAACTAGGCTTGATTAAAGCGCGTTAATGTTACTGGCCGGTTAAGAGGATCAAATAAATCAAAAGCTTCGCCAGCTCGCGACAAGACGCTTTCCGAGGCGGGCTGAAGGCCCCGGCTGCGCGCAGATAGCAGCGATGTGGGTGGTGCCGACTTAGATGACGGCAGCGACGCCGCGGGCCAGCGGCTGCAGGCGGACGACGCCGAGGTCTTCGCGCTCGAAGCGGCTTCCGATCTTGGTCAGCTTGCACAACACCTGCTCGCCCTCTTCCGGGCCGATCGGCGCGATCATGGTGCCGCCGCTCGACAGCTGGTCGACGAACATGCGCGGATGGCTGTCGAAGGCAGCCCATACGACGATGCGGTCGAACGGCCCCTCGCCCGGCAGGCCGTTCGAACCGTCGGCCTGGCGGACCAGCGCATTGCCAAGGCCGAGCATCTCGAAGCGCTGGCGCGCCAGATCGGTCAGGGTTTTGAAACGCTCGACGGTGACGACCCGGCCGGCAAGCCGCGCCATGACCGCGGCTGTGTAGCCGGAACCCGTACCGACTTCGAGCACACGGTTTCCCTGTTCGATGTTGAGCGCTGATATGACCGCCGCCTGGAGATCGGCGCCTTCGATCGCCTCGCCACATTCGATCGGCAGCATGCGGTCCGACCAGGCGATGGAATGGAACTGGCCAGCGAGGAAGTCGCGACGGGGCGTTGCCTCGAAGGCGGCGATCAGATTTTTCGGAACGATGCCGCGCCCGCGCAGGCGAAGAAGAAAGGCGGCGAAGCCCTCACGGTCGTCCGGCATCATATTCATGCAATAGCCTTGGCCAATTGATCGCGCAGTTCATGCGCCGTCATGTCGAGCTTGAGCGGCGTGACCGAAATCTGCTTGTTGCGCACGGCGTGCAGATCCGTGCCCGGCTTCACCTCCGGCTCATCGCGGCCGAAACGCAGCCAGTAATATGGCAGGCTGCGGCCGTCGCGGCGCTCCTCAACCCAGATGCCGTAGGCAAGCTTGCCCTGGCTGGCGACCACAGGTCCGGTGACCTCTTCGGGCGGGCAATTCGGGAAATTGACGTTGAGCAGCACGCCGATCGGCAGTTCCGTGGCGATCAGCTTGCGCAGCAAGGCCGGGGCCAGCGCTTCGGCCGTCTCGTAAGGCACGATGCGTTCGTCGTTTTCATAGATAAAGGCCTGGCTCAGCGCAATCGAGCGGATGCCGATCAGAGCACCTTCCATGGCACCCGCCACCGTGCCCGAATAGGTCACGTCATCAGCAACGTTGAGACCCGAATTGATGCCCGAAAGGATCAGGTCCGGCGGCTTTGGCAGGATCTTGCGGGCGCCCATGATGACGCAGTCGGTTGGCGTGCCGTTCACGGCATAATGCTTGTCGCTGATCTTGCGCAGCCTGAGCGGCTCCGAGATCGACAGCGAATGCGCATAACCCGACTGGTCGGTTTCCGGTGCCACCACCCAGACATCGTCCGACAGCTGGTTGGCGATCCGCTCCAGGACAGCCAGGCCTTCGGCGTGGATGCCGTCGTCGTTGGTCAGCAGAATGCGCATGTCACTTCGCTTCGATCTTGGTCAGGCCACCCATGTAAGGCAGCAGCGCTTCAGGAATCGTTACGCTGCCATCCTCGTTCTGGTAATTCTCGATGACGGCGATCAGCGCGCGGCCGACGGCAACGCCCGAACCATTGAGCGTGTGCACGAAACGCGTGCCCTTCTCTTCCTTCGGACGGTAGCGGGCATCCATGCGGCGCGCCTGGAAGTCGCCGCAGACCGAGCAGGACGAGATTTCACGATAGGTGTTCTGGCCGGGAAGCCAGACCTCGATGTCGTGTGTCTTGCGCGCGCCGAAGCCCATGTCACCGGTGCACAGAACCATGGTGCGGAACGGCAGGCCGAGGCGCTTCAGCACCTCTTCAGCGCATTCGGTCATGCGGTCGTGTTCGGCCAGCGCACTGTCGGCGTCCGTGATCGAGACCAGCTCGACCTTGTAGAACTGGTGCTGGCGCAGCATGCCACGCGTGTCGCGACCGGCAGAGCCTGCTTCCGAACGGAAGCACGGTGTCAACGCCGTCATGCGCAGCGGCAGCTGCTCGTTGGCCAGGATTTCCTCGCGCACCAGATTGGTCAGCGGCACCTCGGCGGTCGGGATCAGGCCGAGCCGGCTCTCGCCATGCGGCACGAAGAACAGGTCTTCCTCGAACTTGGGCAGCTGGTTGGTGCCGAACAGCACCTCGTCACGCACCAGAAGCGGCGGCTGCACTTCGGTGTAGCCGTGTTCCGACGTGTGCAGGTCGAGCATGAACTGACCGAGGGCGCGTTCGAGCCGGGCCAGCTGGCCCTTGAGCACGGTGAAGCGCGCCCCGGACAGCTTCGCGGCGCGCTCGAAATCCATCAGGCCGAGCGCCTCGCCGATCTCGAAATGCTCCTTCACCCAGTTCGGGCGCGGCAACACCTTGCCGACGGTGCGCAGCACGACATTGCCGGTTTCGTCCTTGCCGACGGGCACGTCTTCGAGCGGCACGTTGGGGATCACGGCCAGGGCTGCGTCGAGCGCCTTGTCGAGCTCGCGCTCGCGGCCTTCGCCATCCTGGATGAAGCCCTTGATCTCGGCGACTTCGGCTTTCAGCTTCTCGGCAAGGGCGGAATCACCATTGCGCATGGCGTTGCCGATCTCTTTCGAGGCGGCGTTGCGGCGCTCCTGCGCCTCCTGCAACTTCGAGACATGGGCGCGCCGCGCCTCGTCCTTGGCGATCAGGTCCTCGACCGCCGACTTTGCCGCATCCGCCGACTGACTGCGCTTCATCAGCGCTTCGATCAGATCTTCAGGGTTCTCGCGAATCCATTTGATATCAAGCATTTATAAGGTTCCGGTCGCGGCAGTTGTCGAACGACCGCGCCGGCGGATCGGGCTGTCAGCCGGCCTTGTCGGCGCTGCCTGTGCCTTCGAGCGAAGTGGATGCTGCTTGCGATTGCGGGGCCGCGGCACTGTCGTCCGCATCCTGCTTTTCGCGCGCCACACGTTCCTGTTCGCGCTTCTTTTCGATCATCCGGGCGGTCCAGATGGAAATCTCGTAAAGAAGGATCGTGGGAAGGGCAAGGCCGATCTGGCTTACCGGATCGGGTGGGGTGAGCACTGCCGCAACCACGAAAGCGATGACGATCGCCCATTTGCGCTTGTCGGCCAACCCTTGCGAACTGACCATTCCGACCCGCGCCATCAGCGTCGTCACGACGGGCAGCTGAAACACCAGGCCGAAGGAGAAGATCAGCGTCATGATCAGGCTGAGATATTCCGACACCTTGGGCAGCAGAGAAATCTGCACCTGGTCGTCGGTGCCGGCCTGCTGCATGGCGAGGAAGAACCACATCACCATCGGCGTGAAGAAGAAATAGACCAGCGACGCGCCCATCAGGAACAGCACCGGCGAAGCGATCAGGAACGGCAGGAAGGCCGCGCGCTCGTTCTTGTAGAGACCGGGTGCAACGAACTTGTAGATCTGCGAGGCAATGACAGGGAATGCAATCACCAGGCCGCCGAACATGGCGAGCTTGATCTGCGTGAAGAAGAATTCCTGCGGCGCGGTGTAGATCAGCTCGACCTTGTGCGGATCGAGCCCGGCCCAGTTGGTCGCCCATTTGAACGGGATGACCAGCAGGTTGAACAGCTGCTTGGCAAAGAAGAAGCAGACAAGGAAGGCGATGAAGAAACCGCCGATGGACCACATCAGCCGGGTGCGCAATTCGACCAGATGTTCGATCAGCGGCGCCGAGGACTTCTCGATTTCGTCGTCTTCGGCGCTCACGAGGCTTTTCCTGCTTTGGTCGTCTTGGCGGTCTTTTTGGGCGCAACAGCCTTGGCCGATGCAGCCTTGGCTACCGGCGCCTTAGCCGGAGCGGACTTGGCCACGGGTGCCTTGGTCGTTGCTACCGAAGCCTGGGCTTTTGCGGCAAGCTTGGGCGCGGCAACAGCTTTAGCCGCGGCCTTGGGCTTGGTCGCTGCCTTCGGCTCTTCGGCTTTGGCTGCAACCGCTGGCGCAGGAACAGGCGTGGCCTTGACCTCGGCGGCCGGAAACACCGGTGATGTGGCAGGCATCGCGTCCGGCCCGGCAACGTCTGGCATGACGGTTGCGCCGTTCTTCAGCGGTTCGGCCCGATGCGTTGCGTCCACGGCAGGATCAGCCGACGGCGCCGGCTGTGACGGCTTCATCGCCGCGTCGAGGCCGGCACGCACATCGGAAGCCGCCTGCTCGAAAGGATTGAGCTGCTTCCTGATCTGCTGCGCGGGGTTGAGACCGCGCAGTTCGTCGACCGACTTCTTGACGTCGTCGAGCTCGGCTTCCTTCAGCGCCTCATTGAACTGGCGCTGAAAATCGCCCGCCATGGAACGAGCCTTGGCCGTCATCCGCCCCATTGTGCGGAGCATCTTAGGCAAATCCTTGGGGCCGACGACCACGATCATGACGACCGCGATCACCAGCATTTCGGTCCAGCCGATTTCAAACATGTCGGTGCGATCCGGCTAGCAAGAGACGATGGTCAGCTCTTGCTGGCCTTTTCCTTGGTCGAGTTCACGGTCTCATCATTGCGGTGCTCGACCGTCTTGGAGTCATCGGCTTCGTCGTCCGACATACCCTTCTTGAAGCTCTTGATGCCCTTGGCCATGTCGCCCATCAGTTCCGGGATCTTGCCACGACCAAACAGCAGCAGCACGACGACCAGAACGATCAGCCAGTGCCAGATTGAAAACGAACCCATTGAACTCTCTCTTGAACAGTTTCCCTGCGATTGATCTAGGCTCTTTCGCTTCCGGATTCAAACACTAGAACATCCGCTTTCCGAAGCGACAGCCATATATCACGTGCTTTTGCGGACAAAGCGCCGCAGCGTATGCGCGCCCGCACCGGCGTCTCGGCGCCCGGCACCGCGAGTTCAAGCAGTTCGACGACGCCTAGATAGCGCCTGGAAATGATGCGGGCCTGCGTTTCGCCGGTGTCCTCGCTGACGTCGATGCCGGTCAGGCGCACGGCGACAAGCACGTCCGCGCCGTCTGAAACGGCTGTTTCGACCTCGCCCACCGGGGTCGCGGCATAACCGTCCAGAACAGTGGCTGGAAAGACGTTGAGCTCGGAAAAGAAGCCGGCGACGAACAGATTTGCCGGCTTGAGGTAGAGGTCTTCCGCCCTGCCCGTCTGTACCAGCTTGCCGTCCTTCAACAGCGCGATGCGGTCGCCCATGCGCATCGCTTCTTCGGCATCGTGCGTAACGACGATGGCAGTCGCCCGGCTTTCGCGCAGGATTGCCAGGGTTTCGGCGCGCACCGAATCCTTGAGGCGCGAATCAAGCCCGGAGAACGGCTCGTCCATCAACAGGACCGCCGGTCGCGGCGCCAACGCGCGAGCTAGAGCCACGCGCTGCTGTTCGCCGCCCGACAAGGCATGCGGATAGTTGTCGGCGTAATGTTCGAGCCCGACGCGGGCGAGCGCGATCAGCGCTTCCTTCCTGGCCTCCTCGCGCGACAGCGCGGTCAGCCCGAAGCGGACGTTGTCGAGGATGGTCAGATGCGGAAACAGCGCAAAATCCTGGAACACCAGGCCGATAGAGCGCTGTTCCGGCGGCAGGAACACCTGAGGACCAGCGATTTCCTTGCCGTTCAGCAGTACGCGCCCGGAGGTCTGCGCCTCGATGCCGGCGGCAATCCGGAGCAGCGTCGTCTTGCCTGAGCCCGACGGCCCTAGAAGGCACAGCACCTCGCCCGGCTCGGCGGCAAGACTGACCTCGCGTAGCGTCTCCGAGCCATTGCCGAAGGAATGGCGAATGTCCTCAAAAGCCAACCGCGCGGCGAAGGTCACGCCCGCAGTGACACGCGCTGCCGTCTGGGTTTGATTTGTCGTCACAGGATCGACCTCCTGCTGCCGGTTCCACACCGGCGCGGGTCAATCATCTGTGGCGCGGGGTGTCAACAGGCCGAGCTCTTCCAGGTCGATGTCGGTGAGCGGGTCCTCGTCGTCGGTGAGCAGGTCAGGATCGGACGGCGGCAGCGGCACCGAGAAGCCGGGCGGCATGCGCGACGACAACAGCCCTGCCCCCTTCAGCTCTTCCATGCCGGGCAGATCGCGGATCTCCTCCAGGCCGAAATGGTCGAGGAACTTGTCGGTCGTGCCATAGGTCACCGGCCGGCCCGGCGTCTTGCGCCGGCCGCGCATGCGCACCCATTCGGTTTCCATCAGGGTGTCGAGTGTGCCCTTCGAGGTCTCGACGCCGCGGATATCCTCGATCTCGGCGCGGGTCACAGGCTGATGGTAGGCGATGACCGACAGCACTTCGAGGGCGGCGCGCGACAGCTTCTTCTGCTGGATGGTGTCGCGGCTCATCAGGAAGGCAAGATCGCCGGCAGTACGGAACGCCCAGGAATCGGCAACCTTGACCAGATTGACGCCGCGCCGCTCGTAGATGCGCTGCAACTCGGCCATGGCGGCGGGAACGTCGATGCCTTCCGGCAAGCGCGCGACAAGCTGCCGTTCGCTCACCGGCTCGGCGCTGGCGAAAACGATGGCTTCCGCCATACGCACAGCCTCGGCCAGATGCAGCCGTGCCGCCGGGTTGCGCTCGACAGTCTCCTCGTCCTCGTCGTCGAGGGCAAACGGGACGACATTTGATCCTTCGGTCATGACGCACCTTCGGTCTGCGGGGCCGCGGCCTGGCGTTCACGCAGGTAGATCGGCGCAAACGGCTCGTGCTGACGGATTTCGACGGTCCCGTCGCGGACCATTTCCAGGCTGGCGGCAAACGAGCTGGCGATCGCCGTTGCACGCTCTTCGGGGCTGGTCATGTAGCGGATCAGGAAATGATCGAGCGCAGTCCAGTCCTTCAGTTCGCCGACCATGCGGGTCAGGATCTCGCGTGCTGCCTTCAGCGACCAGACACCGCGCTTGGCGATCTGCACATTGGTAATCGCCTGCCTTTGGCGCTGGCCGGCATAGGCGCTCAAGAGATCGAACAACGAGGCCGAGTACTCGTTGCGCTTGTCGATAATGACCAGTTCGGGGGCCCCGCGCTGAAAGACATCGCGACCGAGCCGGTTGCGGTTGACCAGCCGAGAGGCGGCATCGCGCATCGCTTCCAGGCGCTTCAGGCGGAATTGCAGCACGGCGGCCAGCTCTTCACCACTCTCGCCCTCGTCGCCCGGCAACTTGGGGATCAAAAGCTTGGACTTGAGGAAGGCGAGCCATGCCGCCATGACCAGATAGTCGGCGGCGAGCTCCAACCTCAGGGCCCGCGCCTGCGAGACGAAGGTCAGGTACTGCTCGACGAGGGCCAGGATGGAAATGCGGGACAGATCGACACGCTGGCTGCGCGCCAGGTGCAGCAGAAGATCGAGCGGGCCTTCGAAGCCGGCGACATCAACGACCAGCGACGGATCGTCAGTCATGCGGTCGTCAGCGTTCTCCGCCCACAGACGGTCCATCGGTGCTGGCTTTTGCGCCTTGCTTTCCAATGCTTCCGCCAATTCCGTGCCTTCTCCTTGAGAGGCTATGCAACTGCCTCGAAAGTGTGTCCGAATTCCGCCTGCTGCACGGTTTCAGCGCGGGCATGCAACTTGCCGGCGATTTTGCAGTGAAGGACAAGATCGGCATCCGCCGCAAGGATTGCCGCGGTCTTTGCCCGGTAATCCCCAGAAAGCCGCGTCCCCAACGTGTCAGGCGGTGATTCGGTCATGCCAAGAGCTTAGCGCCTTTTGACCTGACATAGAATCGTGCGCATCGTCAGGGCCTGAAAACGAAAACGGCGCAGCCAGGCTGCGCCGTTTTCCGATTTGGGTGTGGCTCGCTTACTTCGAGACGAAGCAGTTGCCGCCGGCGGCCTTGTAGCTTTCGCACAGGCTGACCGCATCGTTGCGGGTGCCGGCAGGTACGCGAACACGCCAGAACGTGCCCTTGCCGGCGATGTCGGCCTTGACGATGCTGACTTCGCGGCCGTTCAGCACGCTGCCGTAGCGGCGGGCGAGATCGGCATAGGTCGACTTCGCGGCGGCTTCGCTCGGCTGCGAGGCGATCTGCATGGCCCAGGCGCCGGATTCTGCAGCCGTCGTCGGGGCCGACGGCGCGATAGCTGCCACCTGGTCAGGCTTGACCTCGCCAACGACATCGACCGGCTGCTCGGACGGGCGCTGTGGCGCGATCGGAGCGGTTGACGGAGTGTTGGCCGACTGCGCAGGCTTGGCGACAGGCGCCAGCGCCGGCTGTGCCGGGACGGTGCCGGTGGCTTCGCTTGCCGGCTCGGCAACGCGCTGCGGTGCCGGATCGGTCGGCTCGGTTGCGGCAACAACGGCCGGGGCCGGTTCTTCGCGCGGCACCAGCGTGCCATCAGGCCTCACCACCATGGTGCGGACCTTGCGCGGAGCAACAGCAGCCGTCTCGGTGCTGGCGTCGGGCTGATCGGCCTGTGGCACTTGCGCGACACGCTCTTCCGACTTCGCGGTCGGTTCAGCGGCGACATCGTCTCCGTTGAGCGGCAGGTTTTCGGGCATGTTCGCCTCGGCTTCCTGTGCCGCGAGATCGACCGGCTCTTCAGCGTTGGTAACAAGCTTGTCCTGGGCCGGAGCACCATTGGTCGAGCCGCCTGCGACGCGGTCATAAACCTTGCTGTCCTGGTTCGGCACGGTTGCGCCGCCCGGATTTTCCGGCTTGATCTTGATCGGGCTCTCGTCGGCCTTGACGATGACGGGGGCGCCTGCCCCCTCGCCGCCGCCGAATGACAGGGCGAAGGCGCCAATGCCGCCGACAACCGCGACCGCACCGACGATTGCGGCGATCATCATGCCGCGACGTGCCGGACGGGCTGCCGGCGAACCGGGCAGCGTTTCCATCGCTTCGTCGAAATCAGGATCGTAGTCGAACTCGTCGGCCTGGGCCTGCTGGCGCGGCGCGTTGGGCTGGCTCTGCTGCATGCCGCCGAGGTCGAAGCCACCCAGGCGGTCATCGGCCTGCTGGCGGCCGGCATACATCGCTGCGGCACCGGCTGCGGCCGCACCTGCCAGTTCGATCGGCTGCGATGCATCGCCATCGCGCAGCGTCTTGCGATCGAAGCCGTCGGCATAGGGATTCGATGCATAGTTCGACGACGCGGCAGGCTTGGTAACCTCCGGTGCATTCATCTCGTTCATCAGGTTCGAGAATTCACCGTCGAGATCGTCATAGGCAGGAGCCGGGGGGGCGTCATCCTCGAACGACAATTCAGGGATGTCGAGGTCGTCGGCGAGCGCGACGGCCTTTTCCGGCACATCGACGGTCTCGATATCGGGCGCATCATCGAAGGACGAAACGGCGGCGAAAAGCTCGGCTTCCAGATCATCGACCTCGGGCTCAGCTGGCGCATATGCCTCTGGTTCGGCCTGCGGTGCATAAGCTTCGGGCGCATAGGCAACGGGTTCAGCCTGCGGCTCATAGGTCGGCGCGACCGGCACATAGGCATCCGGCTGCTGGATTGCTTCCGGCTGGTAGCTCGACTGGGCTGCTACAACAGGAGCTGCTGCGCGCGGGGCAACCGGCGTGCCGAGGCCCCAGCTGCGGGCCTGCTCGTAGCGCGAGGCCGCAAGCGGACGCATCGGCGCTGCGGCAGCAGCGGCTGCTGATACGGCAACTGCCGGCGCTGCAACTTCCGCCACCTCGGCCACGGCACTGCGCTCGAGCGCCATGTCGAAGGCGTCGTCATCAAAGCTGACGTCGATGTCGGCCTGGTGATCGTAGCTCGGCTCGGAATAGCCGGCATCGGCCTGGACGGGAGCCGCTTCCTCGGCGGCCACGAATTCCTCGACCGGCGCGTCGTAGGACGGCGCATAGTCGGTGTCGTCATAAGCCTGCGCCGGCTCTTCGGCAGGCTGCTCGGGCGCCCACAGCGAGCTTGCGAAGGTCGGCTCGGGCTCAACAGCAACCGGTTCGACGACGCGAAGCGGCGTCGGCTCGGACAGCGCCTTGGCCTGGCTGCTCATATTGCCAAGCAGTGCGTTCAGCTCGTCTTCGAGGCTGGTGTCTTCGACAGATGCCACCGGAGCCGCGACCTGGGCGACCTCGATCTCCTGGACCGGCGCTTCGACCACCGACTCGACGGCTGGCGCTTCATAAGCGACCGCAGGCTCATAGGCGGGCTTTTCGTCACGCAGCGCCTCCTGCAGGCGGCGTTCGAACTCGTCATAGTCCTCGGCCTGCGCGACAGGTGCTGCAACCGCCTGCGGCTCCTCGACCAGATCGGCATGCGAGAACGCGATTTCCGGCTCGGCCGGCTGGTATTCGCCCAGCGTCAGCTGATCGTCAGCGACAGCTTCAACAGCATAGTTGTCATCGTCAACAGCCGCGAAATCCATGTCGACATCGGCAAGGGCGACGTCAAACTCGGCATCGAGATCGACTTCGGTCGAAGTCGAATAAGAAACCGGCGCAGCGACCTGCTCGGCAGGCTCATCGGCCACCAGCAGTTCGTCCTCCATCGAGAATTCCTGTTCGAAGGACGCAGCAACCGCGTCGTCAAAATCGGGCTCAGGCGTGAAGGACGGTTCGGGCGTGAAAGCGGGCTCAGGAGCGAAAACGGGTTCCGGAGCGAAACTGACTTCAGGCGCCGGCTCATAGGCAGGTGCGGCAGCATAAGCCCGCTCTCCGGGATGAAGCAGCTCATCCTCGAGCGAGAAATCCTCGAAGCTCGCGGAAACGGCATCGTCGAACGACGCGTCGGAGGCGAATTCCGGCTCACGAGCGCGCTCTTCGGTCAGCGCGTAAGGAACCGACGATTCGACGGGCGTGTAGGACGAGGGTTCGTTTGCCTGAACATACGCCGTGGGGGCAACGTGCTCGGGCGCCGCGACGAGATCGTCGCCGGCCAGCTCGCCGAGCAGTTCCTTCTCCAGATCAATGCCGAAGTCGTCGTCGACAGCCGGTTCGATGCGCTCAGCGGCCTCACCAACATCCTGGCGCACCACTGGCTGGCGCGGGTCGAAACCCATGATCCTCGTCAATTCGGCGAAGGGATCTTCGTCGGCGAAGTCATTCTTGTCTGCGATCTTCAGCTGGGTTCTGTCTGCCATTCTTTTTCCCGAACTCTCGCACTTTTTTCGGACGCAGTGAACGTCGCGTAAGGTTGGCCCTTACCAGCGCAATGTGGGCAAAAGGTGACACTCAGCTCCGGAAAACCTAGCGCATTTCGGTCGGCGCATCCGCTCCGATCAACGCCAGGCCTGACGTCAAAACGTCCGAAACAGCCTGCACCAGCCCGAGTCTGGCATAGGTCAATTCTGGATCGTTAACCTTAACAAACCGTAAGTCATGGTTGTCCGTGCCACGATTCCAGTGTCCGTGGAAGGTGCTTGCGAGGTCGTAAAGATAGAATGCCAGCCTGTGCGGCTCCATCGACTGTGCGGCCGACTCGATCAGGCGCGGATACTCGGCAAGCTTTTTGATGAGTGCGATTTCGCCTTCGTCCGTCAGCCTTTCGACAGCCCCGATCAGGCCGGCGCGCGCGAACTCTCCTTGGCCGAGCTGCTCCTTTGCCTGCCTGAACACCGAGTGGCAGCGCGCTGATGCGTACTGCACGTAGAACACCGGGTTGTCCTTGGACTGCTCTGTGACTTTGGCAAAATCGAAGTCGAGCGGCGCATCGCTCTTGCGGTAGAGCATCATGAAGCGAATCGCGTCGCGACCAACTTCCTCGACGACCTCGCGCAGAGTGATGAACTCCCCTGCCCGCTTGGACATGCGTACCGGCTCGCCGTCGCGGAACAGCTTGACCAGTTGGCACAGCAGCACGTCGAGCTTGACCGCACCGTCGGTGACGGCACGCGCCAGCGCTTCCATGCGCTTGACGTAGCCGCCATGGTCGGCGCCAAGCACAAACACCAGCTCCTCGAAGCCGCGGTCGACCTTGTCCTTGAGATAGGCGACGTCGGCGGCGAAATAGGTGAAGGCGCCGTCCGACTTGACCAGGGCGCGATCCATGTCGTCACCGACCTCGGTCGAGCGGAACAAAGTCTGCTCGCGGTCTTCCCAGTCGTCAGGCTTCTCGCCCTTGGGCGGCGGCAGCTTGCCCTTGTAGACATGGCCCTTCAGCGTCAGGTCGCTGATCGCGGAGCGGATCGCCTTGGCGTTGTCGGCATGCAGCGTGCGCTCGGAGAAGAACACCTCGTGGCGCACGTTGATCAGCGCCAGATCCTCGCGGATCATCACCATCATCGCATCGATGGTGCGATCCTTGATCAGCGCCAGCGCCTCCTCCTCGGGCTTCTGCAGCAGGTCGCGGCCGAATTCCTTGGCCAGCGCTTGGCCGACCGGCACAAGGTAGTCGCCCGGGTAGAGGCCGGCAGGGATCTCGCCGATCTGCTCGCCGAGCGCCTCGCGATAGCGCAGCATTACCGAGCGGCCGAGCACGTCGATCTGCACGCCGGCGTCGTTGATGTAATATTCCTTGGTCACGTCGTAGCCGGCAAAGCCGAGGATGTTGGCCAGCGCATCACCGACAACCGCGCCACGGCAATGGCCGACATGCATCGGCCCGGTCGGATTGGCCGAGACGTATTCGACGTTGACGCGCTTCTTCTTGCCGAAGCCGGAGCGGCCGTAGTCGGTGCCGCGCGAAAGCAGGTCAGCCAGGTGCTTCTGCCAGAAGCTGTCGTGGAGCTTGAGATTGACGAAGCCCGGGCCGGCAACCTCTGCCTTGGCGACGTCGGCATCCTTGGACAGCTCCGCCACAAGGCGTTCAGCCAGCGCGCGCGGGTTCTGCCCGGTCGGCTTGGCCAGCACCATCGCCGCATTCGTCGCCAGATCGCCATGGGTCGCATCGCGCGGCGGCTCGACGGCAATGCGCGTCAGGTCGAGCGCGCCGCCCTCTTTCGGAGTCAAATCAAGCGCTTCGACGGCTTTGGTAATCCGCTCGCTGAAATCGGCGAAAATGTTCATTTCTGGGCTTTCGTAGGACGCTTCGACGTCACTTTTGACGTGACATTCCACTGAATGATGATTTCGCCCGGCCTAAACCAAATCGGGCGTATGGTCAAACAAGCGTCGGTGCTCCTTGACCGCATAGGTGTCGGTCATGCCGGCCAGGAAATCGGCGACTGCGCGTGCCTTAATGCGATCCTCGGCCCTGTCGAGCCCCTCACGCCAGCCCTCGGGCATGGCGCGGGGATCAGCGTAATAGGCGTCGAACAGGTCGCGCACGATGCGGTCGGCGTTGGCGCGCACCCGCATCACCTCGGAGTGCCGGTACATGTTGCGGTAGAGAAAAGCCTTCAGCTCCTTCTCCGAAGCCGTCATCTCGCCCGAAAAGGTCACCATGACATCGCCCGCGTTCCTCACCTCATCGGCGCTTTGCGGTGCCAGGCGCGCGATCCTTGCGGTCGCGGTGGAGATGACGTCCTCGACGAACATGGTGATCTGGCGCCGCATCAGTTCGTGACCGGTGCGCATTGGGTCGAGCGCGGGATAACGCTCGCGCACGCCGCGCAGGATCGCGGCCGGCAGTGGCACGTCGTCAAGCATTTCGAGGGTCAGCAGCCCTGCCCTCAGCCCGTCATCGATGTCATGGGTGTTGTAGGCGATGTCGTCGGCGATCGCGGCACACTGCGCCTCCAGGCTGGCAAAGCGGTCGAGCTCGAGGTCATGCAACTCGGAATAGTCGCGGATCGCCTGCGGCACGGGGCCCATCAGCCCCTTGCCGGTGGCGTCGGTCAGCGGGCCGTTGTGCTTGACCAGCCCCTCCAGCGTCTCCCAGGTCAGGTTGAGACCGTCGAACTCGGCGTAACGGCTCTCCAGCCGCGTCACCACGCGTAGCGACTGGGCGTTGTGGTCAAAGCCACCCCAGGCCGCCATCTTATCGTTCAGCGCGTCCTCGCCGGTGTGGCCGAACGGCGTGTGGCCGAAGTCGTGCACCAGCGCGATCGCTTCGGCGAGATCCTCGTCGCAGCGCAGCGCGCGCGCCAGAGCGCGGGCGATCTGCGCCACCTCAATGGTGTGCGTCAGTCGGGTGCGGAAATGATCGCCCTCATGCGCCACGAACACCTGCGTCTTGTGCTTGAGGCGGCGAAAGGCTGTCGAATGGATGATGCGGTCGCGGTCGCGCTGGAACGGCGTGCGCGTCGGGCTCTCGACCTCGTCGAACAGGCGGCCACGCGAATGCGCGGGATCGCAGGCATAGGCGGCGCGCGGCCGGTAGCCGAAGCCGATATCGCCAAGTTGCCGTTCGCCTGCCATACTCCCCACCTGTTGACTTGCCCCAGGTGGCTTCATACCTATCATAAGAAACCGAAAGCAAGGTGACGCCGATGGGCGCTGATGCCAAGACTGCCATGAAGCTCGACATGACCGAAGCCGCTGCGAAGCGGATAGCCAAGATCGTCGCCGGCGATCCGGGCAAGATCGCGCTGCGCATTTCCGTCGAAGGCGGCGGCTGCTCGGGCTTTTCCTACAAGTTCGACCTCGTCGAAGGCCGCAATGACGATGACGTCGCCATCGAGCGGGACGGCGCGACCTTGCTCGTCGACGATCTGTCGCTCGTCTACATGGGCGGATCGGTCGTCGATTTCGTCGACGACCTGATGGGCCAGTCGTTCCAGATCAAGAACCCCAACGCGGTCGCCGGCTGCGGCTGCGGTACCAGTTTCTCCATCTAGCCATGCGCCGGCCGCAAGCGCTCCGTCAGGTGGCGCTTTCGGCCGGTCGCGACATCGATGCGACGCTTGCCTTCTGGCTCGATGTCTTCGGCCTCCCCGTACACGCCCGCTACGACCCGCCCGGCATCGCCTTCATCATCGTCGACGGCATCAGGCTGTTTTTCACCGGCGGCATACCGCAGGCGACCGTCTATCTCGACATAGACGACCTCGACTCCTTTTACGAAACCGCATCCGACAATGGCGTGGCGTTCACCACGGCACCCACGCTCGTCCACCGCGATGCGGCGGGCGAATTCGGCCCTGCCGGCGAGAGCGAGTGGATGGCTTTCCTGAAGGACCCCGCCGGCAACATGATCGCGCTGGTCGAACGCAAATAGGCTTGCGCATTACTCTGAACCACTCCATCTCGTCGCGATGCGCCGCTGCCCCCGGGCGTTCTACGATTCCGAGCATAAGGGAACAGCATGCATATCCGTCGTTTTGAACCGCGTGACTACGATGCCGTCGTGAACGTCATCCTGCCCATCCAGCGAGACGAATTCGGCTTTGACGTTACCGTCGACCACCAGCCGGACCTCCGGATCATTCCAGAATTCTATCAGCGCGACCTTGGCGATTTCTGGGTCGCCGAGGCAGATGGCAAGATCGTCGGGACGATCGGCCTGGTCGACATTGGCGAAGGGCTCGCCGCCTTGCGCAAGATGTTCGTCGCCGCCGAGTGGCGTGGCCGCGAACATGGAATCGCCGCAAAGCTGCTGGGGCTCTTGCTTGCCACGGCCCGCGAACGCGGCATCCGTGCAGTCTATCTCGGCACGACCGACAGGTTTCTTGCCGCCCATCGCTTCTACGAGAAGAATGGCTTTGCCGAGGTCGCCGGATCCGACCTGCCGGCGAGCTTCCCGGTCGTGTTCATCGACACCAAGTTCTACGTGCACCGGCTGGATGCCTGAAAAGCAGAGGGCCCCACGCAGGAGCCCTCGTCTCTTGTCAATCGTCCTTGATCAAGCTTCCGACGCCATCGCAGCTTCGCGGATCTCGGCCTCATTGACCTTGGTGCCGTTGAAGAACGCATTCAGCACCACCGCCGACACCGATGCCAGGAGAATGCCCGACTCGATCAGCGGGTGGATGTCGTGCGGCATCCACATCTTGAAGTCGGGGGCGACGAGCGGGATCATGCCGAAGCCGATGGAGACCGCGACCACGAACAGGTTGTTGCGGTTGGTCTTGAAGTCGACATTGGACAGGATGCGGATGCCGGTCGCCGCCACCATGCCGAACATCACCAGCCCCGCACCACCGAGCACCACGGTGGGCAGCGCCTCGACCAGCGCGCCCATCTTGGGCACCAGCCCCAGGATCAGCAGGATCACGCCGCCGGCCACGCAGACAAAGCGGCTCTTGACGCCGGTGACGCCGACGAGGCCGACATTCTGCGAGAAGGAGGTGTACGGAAAGGTGTTGAACAGGCCGCCGATAATGGTGCCAAGACCATCGGTGCGCAGGCCCGCCGACAGCATCGGCTGGGTCACCTTGCGTCCGGTCATGTCGCCGAGCGCCAGGAACATGCCTGTCGATTCGATCATCACGACGATCATCACCAGCACCATCGTGATGATCAGTATCGGGTCGAAGATCGGCATGCCGAAGCGCAGTGGCGTGATGAGCTCGAACCATTCCGCCGAAGCGACCTTGTCGAAATGCATCATGCCGAGCGACGCGGTAAGCACGCCGCCGATGAGGATGCCGAGCAGAACGGCGATGTTGGCGACAAACCCCTTGCCGAACTTGGCGATGACCAGGATCGACAGCAGCACGACCGCCGAGATGCCGACATTGACCAGCGGCGCATAGGCGGCGTTCGGCGCGGTTGCGGCGAGCGCCAGCTTGGCCGGGATCGGCGGGATGGTCGAGCCGGTGGCAGCCGCCATCTCGGTCACGGTCTTCAGCCATTCGGCATGCTCTGATGCCACCAGCCGGGGCGCGGTCGGACCGACCGGGTTGCCGAAGATCCAGTTGATGCCGATACGCATCAGCGAGGCGCCGATGACGACGATGATGGTGCCGGTGACAACAGGCGGAAAAAACCTGAGCATGCGGCTTACAAGCGGCGCGATCAGGAAGGCCACGATGCCGGCGCCGATGATGGCGCCGAAGATCATGCGGGCGCCGTCGGGGCCTTGGTGGGCGTTGGCCATGGCGACCATCGGGCCGACCGCGGCGAAGGTCACGCCCATCATGACCGGCAGCTTGATGCCGAACCACTGGGTCGCGCCGAAGGACTGGATGATTGTGACGAGGCCGCAGACGAAAAGATCGGCGGAGATCAGGAAAGCGACCTGCTCCGGATCGAGCTTGAGCGCCCGTCCGATGATGAGAGGCACCGCAATTGCACCGGCATACATGACCAGCACGTGCTGGATGCCGAGCGCAGCTAGGCGAGGCGCTGGAAGCACCTCGTCCACAGGATGAGTACTGTTGGACATGGCATTTGTTCCCCTTTTGCCAGCCGGTCCGAAGAATGCCGAAGAGGACCGGTTCCCTTCTCCCAAGGGATGGTGCAGGATCGTCTGGAACCGCCGTGCAGGCTATCAAGAATTGTTTGAAATCATCGCGTGAAATTCATGAAGATCGTCACCTGGAACATCAACGGTGTCCGCGCCCGTATCGAGAACCTTGTGCATTGGCTCAAGGAAAGCGATCCGGACATTGTCTGCCTGCAGGAAATCAAGACGGTCGACGAAGGCTTCCCGCGCTTCGAGATCGAGGCGCTCGGCTACAATGTCGAAACCCACGGCCAGAAGGGCTTTAACGGCGTCGCCATCCTCTCCAAGCTGCGCTTCGATGAGGTCAATCGCGGTCTGCCGGGTGATGATGCCGACGAGCAGGCGCGCTTCATCGAGGGCGTGTTCTCGACCGACAAGGGTGTGCTGCGCGTGGTGTCGCTCTATCTGCCCAACGGCAATCCCGTCGGCACCGAGAAGTTCCCTTACAAGCTGGCCTGGATGGCGCGGCTGGAGCGCTGGGCGACGGAGCGGCTGGCACTCGAAGAGGCGCTGGTGCTCGCCGGCGACTACAACGTCATCCCCGAGGCCATAGACGCCCGCAACATCGAGCTGTGGCTGGGCGATGCACTGTATCAGCCCGAGACGCGGCAGGCGTTCCGCCGGCTGGTCAACCTCGGCTTTACCGAGGCCGTGCGCGCGGTCACCGACCAGCCCGACGTCTATACCTTCTGGGATTACCAGGCCGGCGCCTGGCAGAAGAACAACGGCATCCGCATCGACCACCTGCTGTTGTCGCCGGAAGCCGCGAACCGCTTCGCCTCGGCCTCGATCGAAAGGCACGTGCGCGCCTGGGAAAAGCCGTCCGACCACGTGCCCGTGGCGATTGACCTCACCCTTCAGGCGGCGTGAGGCACTGCCAGAGCTCCGGCTCTGGCGCACCTATTGCAATTCACAATCTTGGGGAAACTGGTTGGCGACCGCTAATGGCGGTCTCGCCGATAAGTGCTGCAAGCCGGCCGCAACCGCTGTGCCGCCTACTGGTTGCCTTTGGTCAGGATGTCTTCGGCAAGCGAGATCGCCGTGCGGCGATCGGATTCGTCGGCCAGCGCAAATGCCTCTTCCTGCATGCCGCGGATCCAGGGCTGGTCGGAGGGCTGAGCCCGTTCGAGGGCCGCGGTCATCATGGCAAGGCCGCGCACCACCTTGCCGCTCTGGAACAAGAGATTGCCAAGCGTCGCCTGCGCGCCGGCATGGCCCTTTTCCGCCGCCAGCTGCAGCCAGCGGCCGGCCTGCTTGACGGACGCCTTCACGCCACCGTCGCCCTTGAGGAACATCTTGCCCATCTCGTACTGGGCATTGGCATTGCGGTAGTTGGCGGCGGCGCGCATGTAATATTCCTGCGCGGCGACCGGATTGGCCGAGACCGGGCTTCCCGGGATGCCTTCCTTCATGTAGCCACCGAGTGCCACGAGCGCATCGGAGACATAGCTCTCCTCAGGCGAGCCGGGCTCGACATCCTGCTCGGCGATCTCGGTGAAGAACTTGAAGGCCTCGTAGTCGTCCTGGGCGACGCCGTCGCCTTCAGCATACATGCGCGCGAGCTTCCAGGTGGCGCCGATCTGGCCATTTTCAGCGGCGTAACGATAGGCCTCGACGGCCTGGTCCTTGTGACCGCTCTTGTAGGCGGAGAAGCCGAACTGGAACACAGCCCACGGGTTCGATTCCGGCTTCACGCCGGTCTTGTCGTCGAACACCTTGTCGTCGAACGCCAGCGCCTCGCCTGCGGCGCCCAACAGGGAGACCGCGACAAGCGCCGAAAAGGCTGATTTTCTTACCAACTCAGATATGCGCATGGCAGTACGTTTCTTCCGCCCACCTCGGTGGGTGACCTTGGCCTCGCCCTGCGGCTCGGACACAATTCCAGATCGTGTCCGGCTTTTCGGCCGGACCCGGATTCCACTCTTTCGCCCTCTCCACGCTTTCGCAGTCGGACCGCGCCAGGCCAGCCTCTGTGGCCGTCTGCGCCAGGTCCACGACATCGATCACATCAAGATGCGCGTTGTTTTCGACCAAACTACGGCCAAGGCCTTGCAAGAAATCGTGATCGGCGGCCGACTGCGCAGCCACGCCAGCGGAGTGTTTGGCAGCGCCAATACTTCCGACGATAGCGCGAACACTCGGTGCCAGGCAGGAAAAGCGACGTCCAAAGGCCGGTGCGGCCGTCTTTCGACGGCTGGGCAGCTTGGCCATGAAGGTCGCCTTGGCGTTCATTTCTGTTCCTGCCGCGACATGGCGGCCTTGCTGTTGGTTTCCATTGCCAACGTCCCGCAACCGGGCGCTGGTCCGAAGACCTATTCGAGGTGCGCCGGGTTTATGGCGGGAAATTGGCAATGTCCCCGTCATGTTCCTTAGCCGATAGCTTGATTAAAAAGTGTTGCCGAATCGTCACAACTGTTGCCGACTTGCCGCGCCATGGTTTCCAAATAGGAAACGCGCTGCATCGGCGACAGGCCACAAAAAAGCCGGGCACAAGGCCCGGCTTCTTCGGATCAGATTGTGGAGCTTACCACTTCACGGCAAGCGAAAGCGAGCCCGCGTATCCTATGTCGCTTTCCGCGGTATAGATGCCAGGAGACGGAACGTCCGTCCCGGGACCAACTTGACGGAAATCTTGCGATCCGGCGGCGATGTACAACAGGCCGAGGCCGCCACGGATCTCAACGTTGCTGTTCGGCTTGTAGGAACCTCCAATGCCGAACGTCCACGTATCAGTCGAGATATCGTGCCCGGTGCCAACGCCGCGATCCCAAGTCACGCTAGCCGTACCAGCAAAGCTCTCTGTGAAGGCGTGCGCCACCCCCCCGGTGACGGTCCAACCGTCTTGCCAGAAGAAATTCAGCGTCTGATTGGCTGGGCTAAGTGGCGTCTTGTAGTTGATGACGTCCATTACGCTCCAATCGGTCCACTTTACGGAGCCGTAGGCCAGCCACCCGGGCGCTATACCTGATTGCACCTTTGCCTCGAAGCTCTGCGGGAACTTTCCCCAGCCCGTTGCCGGTCCGAGAACCGCTCCATTGGAAGTGAAGCTAAGATCGCCAGTCGCATCGATATCGGTCGCCGAGCGATACATCACCTGAGCACGGAGTGCGATCTCCTTGATCTCATATGCTGCGCCCACACGATAGCCAACCTGGCCATCTTGCAAGCTGAACTTGAGCGGTCGCGTAGGACCGCCGACCCACTGCTCAAAATCAAGCGACTGATAGAAAAGGCCACCGAGCAGGCTGAAGCGCCCTTTACCCACATCGACGCCGTACGAGCAAGTCCCACCAAATTCGTGGGTCAGAAACTCCTGCTCGGAAGAACCCGTCAATGAGGTCGGATCAAACCCGACCAACGCCCCATTTATCCTCAGACCGGTATAATCTGAATGCCCGCCGAAAGGCGTTGTATAGGTCAGCGCGCATGCGAACGCATCGTTGACCTTATATTTCGCCGCTACCGATGGGATGACATAAGTTGGGTTTTCGAACCCAGACGCGGGAATGCCGCCGCTGTAAGAATCGCGTGTTCGATTTGGTGCGACAACAGTCACGCCAGCCCTAGCCGCATTCCCTTCTTCAAACAGGATGTCCGTATCGGCCGTGCCCCGCGAAAAGCCGCCGGCCTGGGCTGCGCCTGCCGCAACGATCGTCAGCGCCGTTGCCCCCAGCAGCGCTTTGAGACGCGAAATGTTCATGGTGGTCCTCTCCCGAATGCCTCGTGACGAGAATTGAACGAATTCAGCCTGCTCACGCAACATTGATTTTTTGCAAACAATGGTGCCCCCGCGGAGCCGGTGCGGCGGAGGCCACCCCCTTCCGCTTACGCAAACGTCAATTTTAGCCAAATCCGCATCATTCGATCCTGAATCTCCAAGGAAATCCGGAACCGGAATGCAAAAACAGCCCGAAATCGGGCTATTTTGGAGGCTTGTTACATTATGGCAACAATCGGGCGCAAAATAGTTACATTGGCCACAATTTACGCAGCGACATGCCTTTTCTGACGGCACAAGCAAAACCTGCCGCAACGTCATCGTGCGGCAGGTTTTGAGCTTCGAATCGTCAGCCGGCGTCGCGAACGCGCGAGAGTGCCGTGTCGAGTTTTTCCTGCGTCCGGCGGTAGTCTTCGAGCTTCTCGCGCTCGGCCGCGACGATCTCTTCCGGGGCGGAAGCGACGAACTTCTCGTTCGACAGCTTCTTGTGCAGCCGGGCGATCTCCTCGGTCGTCTTGGCGAGCTCCTTCTGCAGGCGCGCCGCCTCGGCGGACAGGTCGATCAGGCTGCCGAGCGGCAGGCAGGCAGTGGCTTCACCGGCAACGATCTGGGCCGCACCTTTGGGGGCTGCCGTGTCATGGGTGATCTCGCCGACACGGGCCAGGCGCGCGATCGCCGACTGGTGGCGCTTCAGGCGCTCCAGCGTCTCGGCATTGGCACCGACGAAGACCAGCGGCGCGATCGCCGCCGGCGGCACGTTCATTTCGGACCGAACCGAGCGGATGCCGCTGACGAGATCGACGAGCCAGTTGATCTCGGCAGCAGAGCCCACATCCTCGAAATCGGGCGCCGGCCATGCAGCGTGGCACAGAAGCGACGTGCGCTCCTTGCCCTCGCCCGCGGTGTGCGCCCACAGCTCCTCGGTCATGAACGGCATCATCGGATGCAAGAGCTTGTAGATCTCGTCGAGCACGAAAGCCGCGACCGCCTGGCTTTCGGTCTTGGCGGCCTCGTCGTCGCCCATGAAAATCGCCTTGAGCAGCTCGAGATACCAGTCGCAGAAAGTGTTCCAGACGAAACGATAGGCGGCACCCGCTGCCTCGTTGAAGCGGTAGGTGGTGATCGCTGCCGTCACCTCGCGCGTCGCGCGGGTCAGCTCGGTCAGGATCCAGCGGTTGACGGTCAGCTTGGCGTCGTTGAGCCAGAAGGCGTCATTGCGCGCGACACCGTTCATCTCGGCAAAGCGCGTGGCGTTCCACAGCTTGGTGCCGAAGTTGCGGTAGCCGGCGATACGCGCCGGATCGAGTTTCACGTCGCGGCCCTGCGCGGCCATGATCGCCAGGGTGAAGCGCAGTGCGTCGGCGCCGTACTCGTCGATGAGTTCCAGCGGGTCGATGACGTTGCCCTTGGACTTCGACATCTTCTGGCCGTTCTTGTCGCGAACCAGCGCATGGACATAGACCGTGTGGAACGGCTCCTCTTCCATAAAATGCAGGCCCATCATCATCATGCGGGCGACCCAGAAGAAGATGATGTCGAAGCCGGTCACCAGCACGTCGGTCTGGTAATAGGTGTCGAGCTCGGGCGTCTTGTCCGGCCAGCCGAGCGTCGAGAACGGCCACAGCGCCGACGAGAACCAGGTGTCGAGCACGTCCTCATCGCGGGTCAGGATCTTGCCTGGTTCGAAATTCTCGAGGCGCTCCTCGACCCAGGCCTTCCACGGCCCTTCAAGCGCGAGATAGTGCTGGATCGCTGAATCGAGGGCTTCTTCCTCGCTGCGCTCGACGAAGACCTGGCCGTCCGGGCCATACCAGGCCGGAATCTGGTGACCCCACCACAGCTGACGCGACACGCACCAGGGCTGGATGTTCTCCATCCAGTCGAAATAGGTCTTTTCCCAGTTCTTGGGCACGAAGTTGGTGCGGCCCTCGCGCACCGAGCGCAAGGCAGGCTTGGCCATCTCGGCGGCGTTGACGTACCACTGGTCGGTCAGGAACGGCTCGATCGGCACGCCGCCACGGTCGCCATGCGGCACCATGTGCTTGTGGGGCTCGATCTTGTCGAGGAAACCGCCCTCTTCCATGATCTGGACGATCAGCTTGCGCGCCGCGAAGCGGTCGAGGCCGTGCAGTTGCGCCCACACGCCGTCGCGCATCTCGGTGCGCTCGACGCCTTCGAGGAACTCGTCGTTGTCGACGATGTTGATGTTGGCCTCGACGGTCAGGATGTTGATCTGCGGCAGGTTGTGGCGCTTGCCGACCTCGAAGTCGTTGAAGTCGTGTGCCGGCGTGATCTTGACCGCGCCCGAACCTTTTTCCGGATCGGAATATTCGTCGGCGACGATGGGGATCCTGCGGCCGACGATCGGCAGCACGACGTGTCTGCCGACGAGGGCCGCGTAGCGCTCGTCTTCGGGATGGACGGCAACGGCGGTATCGCCGAGCATCGTCTCAGGTCGCGTGGTCGCAACCGTGATGTAGGTCGCCGGGTTCTCCGGATCGTAGACCTCACCTTCGACAGGATAGCGGAAGTGCCAGAGATTGCCGTTGATCTCGTGCTGCTCGACCTCGAGATCGGAGATCGCGGTCAGGAGCTTCGGATCCCAGTTCACAAGGCGCTTGTCCTTGTAGATCAGGCCCTGCTTGTGCAGCGTCACAAACACCTCGATGACGGCCTTGGACAGACCCTCGTCCATGGTGAAGCGCTCACGCGACCAGTCGCAGGAGGCACCCAGCCGCTTCAGCTGGTTGAAGATCATGCCGCCGGACTCGTCCTTCCACTCCCAGACCTTGTCGACGAACTGCTCGCGGGTCAGGTCGCGGCGATGGATCTGCTTTTCCATCAGCTTGCGCTCGACCACCATCTGGGTGGCGATGCCGGCATGGTCCATGCCGGGCTGCCACAGCACGTTCTTGCCACGCATGCGCTCGAAGCGGACCAGAATGTCCTGCAGCGTGTTGTTCAGCGCATGGCCCATATGCAGCGAGCCGGTGACATTGGGCGGCGGGATGACGATGGTGAACGGGTCGGCACCCTCGGGCGCGCCGGCGCCTGCCTTGAAGGCGTCGGCATCTTCCCAGGCCTTGGCAATCCTGGGTTCGACTGTTTTGGCGTCGTAGGTCTTCTCAAGCATCGGAATTGGTTCCGTTTTGGTCCGGATCTGTTGGTCCGGTGTAAATCGGATGGGTGCAACCAAGTCAACAGCGCGGCAAGCACCAGCCGGAAACGAAAACGCCGCCCGAAGGCGGCGCTTTCATGTCGGCAGAGCCGAAATCACTGTGCGCCGCGTGCCACGCGTTCGATCTCTTCGCGTACCAGCCGTTCGACCAGCGTCGGCAGGTTGTTGTCCAGCCAGTCCTGCAGCATCGGCCGCAGCATCTCGGTGGCGATGTCGTCGAAGGACTTGCGGCTGCGCGCCGCGTACGCGTCGTTGAGCTCGCCGAAAGCCGCTGAGATCTGGCGACCCGCCTGTTCCGAGATGATCGCAGGCTTCGGCGCGGCCAGCTCTTCGGCCATGGCAGGCTCCGGCGTTGCCACTACGGTCTGGGCAACGACCTGAGGTGTCTGCTTCTCCGCTTCGCGCGGACCAGCCAGGCGCTCCATCTGCTCGACGGCGATCGTCGACTGCGGCGCCCAGCTTGCGGCAGCCGGACGGGTTGCTGCGGGCATCTCCACGATGGGCGCCGGTGTCTCGACGACGGGCGCTGGCGCCTCGGCGACGGTTGAGCGCATGGGCATTGCGGTGGCCGCCGCGACCTTCGGCTCTGCCGACGGCCACTTCGCGGGCTCGTCGCGCCGCGGCACTTCCTGCTTCGCGGCCATCGGTACGGCCTCTGCCGGCTTCACATCGACCGGCGCGGCCTTGGGCGCCTGGAACTCGGCCCGGAATGCCTCGACTTCGATGATGTTGCGGTCGCTGCGGTCGTCTTCGGGCTCCGGCCGCATCTGTTCGAAATCAACCGCCGGACGGCGTCCGGTATCGTTGTCTTCGATGATCCTGCGGATGGAAGCGAGAATCTCTTCCATCGAGGGTTCGCGCTGAGCGCTGCTAGCCTGAGCCATCGTCACATCCGCCGCCTTTGTGACAGGATACAAAATGCGCCCGCCGAAACGGGCGTCGAATCAGAGCCCAAGCGTAGCCGACTGATTCCCCTTCGAGAATCCCCAATCGGACACCCCTGGCGATTTCAACAGAATACAGTGTCCCGGCCGCTCGTCGGCAAAACGAAAACGGGCGCCTGCTCCGTAGGAGCAGACGCCCGCCTGATCAGGTAGCCGGCTCGCTGAAGCTCAGCGGCCGTCCGGCGTGCGGAGACCGATCCACTTGTCCTTGACGGCGTTGTAGTGCTCTTCCGGCTTGTACTTGGTCACCTGCAAATTGAGCCGCTCGACCGACAGATTGCCGGCGGCCGACAGGATGGCATAGCTCGCCACCACGACATCGCGCTCGGCGGTCGCCAGGTTGATCTGGGCGTCGATGACGTCCCTCTGCGAGTTGAGCACGTCGAGCGTCGTGCGCTGGCCGACATTGCGCTCCTCGATAACGCCATTAAGCGCCAGCTGTGCTGCCGAGATCACTTCGCGGTTCGCCGCCACCGCCTCACGCGCCGCCGCGTACTGCGTCCAGGCGGACGTCACCGCCTGACGAACCTGGTCGCGGCTGACATCGACTTCGATGCGAGCCTGGCCAAGCGATTCCTTGGACTGGCGCACGGTCGCCGAGGCACGGCCACCCTGATAGATCGGCACAACGAGCGATGCGCCGATATTGGCCGAGGTCGTCCAACCGTCCGGCGAGGTGATGCTGTTCGGTGAATTGTCGCGATGGACCTGCGAAATGCCGGCCGATGCCGACAGTTGCGGCAACAGCGCGCCTTCGGCCGATTTCACCGAGAAGCCCGCCGCGTCGACGAGATATTCGGTCGCCTGGATCGCCGGATGTTGATCGGCCGCCAGTGCTACAGCGCTGTCGAGGCTCTTGGGCAGAAGCTTGGACAGCGGCGCTGCCCCCTTCAGGTTCTTCGGGTCTTCGCCGACGAGTCGGCGATAGGTCGCAGCACTTGCCAGTGCCTGGGCGCGGGCAGCGGCCAATTGCGCAAGCGCCGACGACCGCGAGGCATCGGCCTGCGCCACGTCGGTACGGGTGCCCTCGCCCACGTCGAAACGCGAACGGGCAGCGCGAACCTGTTCGCCGAGGAACTGCAAATTGCGTTCCCTGAGCGCCGCGATCTGGCGGTCGCGGATCACATCCATATAGGCGCTCGCCGCATCGAACAGGATGTTCTGCTCGGTATTGCGCAAGCTCTGGTTCTGCGCGCGCACACGCGCCTCGGCAGCTGCGACGTTGTTCTTGGTCTGGAAACCGTCGAACAGCGACTGCTTGATCTCGATGCCGAACGAGCCGGTCGTCAGGTGGCTCGTCGAGTCCCGCCGCGTCGTCGAATAATCGATACTGGCGGAGCCATTGATCGTCGGCCGATAGCCCGACTTGGCGATCGCCACGCTTTCATCGATGACACGCACCCCGGCGCGGGCCGAATTGAGCTGGGAGTTGTTCTGATATGCCTTGGCCAAGGCCCCGAGGATCGTTTCCGCGGAGGCCGACAGCGGCGAAAGCGCCGTCGCGGAAACCAAAGCTACGGCAAACACACTTTTACGGAAAAACGACACGCGCGTCCCTCATTCATTCTGCGGCGAGCTGCCCGAAGACAGCTACTAATGCCCCTCGCCGAATCCGACAACAAGCGACCAATCTGGACTAGCACAGTCCAGAATCAATCACCCTCGTCCGCTCCTTAGATCATCACGACGCATTGCCCGCCGCAAGAAAAAGGAGATCAGAACTCAAATTCGTGTGTGCGATTGAAGCCGGGTAGTGGCTTAACTGCCGCATTGAAAGCACGACGCGCCGTCACTACGGCACCATCCTTGAGGAAGACGCTGGCGACGCCGGCGTTGCCGCGACCCTCTACGACGACCAGACGACCGCCGTCCTTGAGCTGGGCAAGCAGTGCCTCGGGGACCTGCTCGACACTGCCGCCGACGAAGATCACGTCATATGGCGCCTGCGACGGATAGCCGGCAGCGAGAGGTGCCGTTACCACGACGACATTATCATGGCCGAGCGACGAAAGCGTCGATGTCGCCTTTGCGGCAAGCGTGGCATCGCTTTCGAGCGCGATCACCGAGCTGGCGATGCGCGACAGCACCGCCGAGGAATAACCCGTGCCGCAACCGACATCGAGAACGAAGTCGCTCGGCGCAATTTCTGCCAGCTGTGCCAGCTTGGCGAAGGGCGACGGCTCCATCAGATAGCGCGGCTGATCAGCATCGGCGGTCGCGCCGTAGCGCATGTCTTCGTCGATATAGGCAAGCTCGCGATGGCCGCTGTCGACGAATTCTTCGCGCGGCACGGACAGCATGGCGGAGAGAATGGCTGCGTCGGTCACGTCGGTGGTGCGGACCTGGCCGTCCACCATCTTCACGCGACGTTCGGAAAAATCAGCGTTCATGTTCAACTGGTCCGCCTTCGGCGCGTGATGCGCAACTATAACTGCCCGAATGGGTCCTCGGCGGCGGTTGCCGAGGAAGCTGGAGGCCTCGCCCGGAATCGAACCGGGGTGCAAGGATTTGCAGTCCTCTGCGTAACCACTCCGCCACGAGGCCTCGCCGCTTCGGGCGTCTACAGCGCTCCAATAGGTTGCCAGGATTCCGCCGTCAAGCGGGAGACGACTCTTTCTCCGTGGGTTTTGGCTGCCGCCACGGCAAAGGACCTGGGAAAGGCTCAGCAAAGGATTTGATCATGCACCGCAGCAGCAAGAATCGCAGCAACGCCCTTGTTTTCCCTCCAGACGCGGCTCGGCCAACGCCTTCGCAACGTGCCCGGGCGGTGCAAGGGCGATGTCGGGCGATTCCCTGGCGTCGCCTGCGCTAGTTCGCTGGCCGCTTGCGCCGCTCCCACCAGATGATCAGCCTGCGGCGTACGCGGCGGACGACATGGAATTCGTGCGACAGGACCAGAAGTCCGAGCGGAATCATCCAGAAGCCAAGCACCGGCAGGAAGCCCAGCAGGCCAAAGAAGCAGAGGGCGACGCCGATGCCGATGCGCACCCCGCGCGAACGCGGCATGGCGAATTCGCGGCCGAAGATCGAAATCTTGCGTCTGGGTGGCTGCTGGGGGCTGGCGCTGGTCATTATCCCTGCATTTGCTCGATGAAGCCTGTGCGCCCGAATGACGCGCCAAGCCGGCAAGAGGCTTGGTAAAGCGGACATATGAGGCCGTCCCGGGGTGATTACCAGAAAGCTGTCTGGGAAAAACTCGCAAAAAGGTTCGATTACCGCTTTGCAAATCGAATTCCCGTTGCTATACGCCGCCTCGTTCACACCAGAGCGCTGTTCCCCGGTAGCTCAGTGGTAGAGCAACCGGCTGTTAACCGGTTGGTCGCTGGTTCGAATCCGGCCCGGGGAGCCACTTCATTCTCAAAGCATTGAAGTTTTCAGATCCGCCCTCGCCTTGGCGGGTCTTCGGTTATTGTCCGCTTACCGCGCAAACTGTCCTTGCAGGCCTGTCAGGCCTTTAGAGCGCAGATCACCTGATATCGGCCGCCGGCAGCGCCCATGTCAGTATTGATCGGCCTTTCACACCATCGCCGCTCAAGCGATTCGTCGGAATCAGACATCGCAACGAATTGCGCATTCAGCCTTAAGCAACCTGCAATATGTCCACTCTAGATATGCAACCGTATCTTAAGGTCATTTGTCGGGCGCAGGATGATACGTTTCCTCTCACTGGGCATTCTAACGCTGCTGCTGACCGGATGTTCGGACAGCGATTCGCCACCGCAAGGTAATCCTGCCGATTCCCTGAGAACGGACCGCTTCGGCTATCAGGTCGATTCGAACGTCATTGTCGGCAAGGACAATTCTCTCAGCTGGCTCAAATCGGTCGTCACGGGCTATGCACCCGTCGAAGGCGAGCGCCCGGCCAAGATCGGCTGGCTCGAGACGACCCAAAGCTGCAAGTTTCCGCTTCCGTCCGTCGGCGACAAGCTCGTCCAGATTCACACCAACGAGACCAATCAGGTTTCCGATGTCTTCGCCCTGTCGCAGGCGGAAGTGCTGGAGCGGGCGCAAGCCTATGTCTCGCAATGGCAGAATGACGGAAAGGACCCAGGCGTCAATTCGAACCGCTCCGGCGATCGGCTGAGGGTGGTCAATGTGGTCGTCACCGAAACGGCGGCGCCGGTCTATCTGGTGCTTGCCGGCGGTTTCGACACGCTCTGGAACATCCAGAAATCGCCCAATGCCCGCCTCTCGCGCGTTGCCATCATCGGCACGCGCAACGCCGGTATCGTCAATCTCGAGCCCGGCACGCCGGTCACCGTGCTGGCCGGCAACGCCGCCAAGGATTGCAAGATATCGATATCCCGCCGCCCACAACCGTTCTGGAGGGTCGTCGAGGCTGCCAAGGGCGGCGACCAGATCTCCAAGGAGGCGGTAGCCAGCCGCAATGCGATCTACAACAGATATGACCGCTGGTTCCGCGCCAGTTTCGGCAAGGCCAGCGAAGAGGTCACCATCGGCATCGACCAGATGAACCACGCCATCGTCGGGCCGCTGCCGGCATCACTCGAAGAGCGCTTGCCTTACCGTGGCATCACCGACGCCACCGTGCAACTCGCCCGCACCGACTACGCCTTCGTTGCCGCCTCCCGCGACGACTATGATTCGAAGCATTCCGATCTCGTCACCAAGAAGGCACAACAGCTCGCCGGAGGCGACCTCACAACTCTCAATCGGAAGCAATGACGGCCATGCAGGGCAGTTTTCTCAAGATCGTGGTCGTCGTGCTGCTGCTGTTGGTCGGCGCGCCGCTCATCGGCAGCCTGATCTTCAACGTCGCCGCCGCAGCCTACATCATGCAGATGATGGGCATGGTGAGCGACAGCCAGGAAAAGGCGGCTGAACGGCGGGCATCGGATTTCCAGGGCGTCAAGGTCGTGCCCGAGGGCGCGCCGGGTCTGGTGGCGCTGCGCAACTTCGACGACTTCGAGCAGACACGCACTGTTTCCCTCAACATGCATATGCGGCTGACGGACATCCGGCGCGGCGACCAGAACGCTTTCGACGCCAACGACGTCGAGGCGTATCTCGCGTCTCGCCTGCCCGTCCTGGCGCGCGCCGAATGCGACCTGATCGTCAAGGCCTTCGCCAGCAAATGCGCGGTCAACAGGGTTTCGGCCCGGCCGACGGAAGATCTGTACCAGGTCAGCATGCGCCTGACCTTCGTCCAGCGCGAGCCATTCGGCGAGGTCGCCAAGGCGCCCGAACTCAACTACGTAGAAATCCCGCTCAACCTGAATGACGGCGACGACAAGTCGATCATGACCGACAGCTGGGTTTCACAACGGACGAGGTATTACGACGCCGTTGCCAAGGGCTGCGCCAAGATCCGCGCCCAGAACAAGAATTGCGCCATCATGACGCTGACAATCGCCTCGACCCCGCAACGCGGCAGCTCGGCCATCAAGGTCAATGCCGGCGCCCGCTACGCGATCCTGCAGTGACGGGGTGATCCTGCCGGGACGGCTTGCGGCACGGCGTTGCCCTGCCCGCACGACCGCTCTCCGCTTAATGCCGAGGCCCGCCGGACAATCGCCCGCGCAGCCATTCGCCCTCGCGCAGATTCGCGAACGACCAGCAGCAGTGCTGATTGCCAGATCAGCGCGGAAACCATGACAGCGACCAGCCCAACTTCCGGAACGCCCGTCATCGCCTCGCCTCATGACATCCTCGCGGCACTCCCGGTGCCAGCGGGCTACGTCAATGTCGAAAAGGGCAAGATCGAGGTCGACGGCGAAGGCGCCGTGCTCATCCGCATGGAACGTGCGGACAAACGCCATGCTGGCCTGGGCGGCGAGCATTTCAGCACCGTGGGCGCCACCTCCGGCAGGCTCAAGGGCTTCGTGCGCATGCATCTCGCGCTGCGCGACGGCGCCCCGCCCAGCCAGGACGAAGCGCATGACATCGCCATGCGGTTCCTGTCCGACCATGCCGCCGACCTTCTGTCACGCCGCGAGGTCAGCTTCATTGCTCCGCATGACGAGACGATCCGCGCTGACGGCAAGAGCACAACGTTGACGGGCATGAAGGTGAAAATGCGCAATCTTGTCGACGGCCGCTGGTTCTAGGTGATCGTCGGCGCCGACCGCGAGGTGATGGTGTTCGAGCGCGACATCGTCTGGGCCAACCTCAAAGGCCGCCGCCAGAGCGAAAAATGGCTGCATGACAGCTGGCTGGCAGAGCAACGCAAAACCGGCGGTGCCTGAGCCCGGGCCGGCCTGCAGCATCGTCCAGCGCGGAATGCCTCAGCGCGAGGCGAAAATCGACCAGTTCATCCTTTTGGTCAGCCGTTCCAGCGCGATCGAGCCCAGCATCGAGTTGCCGCGCGCATTGAGCCCCGGCGACCACACGGCGATCGATGCCACACCAGGCACGATCGCCAGGATGCCGCCGCCGACGCCGCTTTTTCCGGGAATGCCGACGCGGAAGGCAAACTCGCCCGAACCGTCATAGTGTCCGCAGGTCAGCATCAGCGCGTTGATGCGGCGGGCGCGCTCGCTCGAGACGATCGAGTGACCCGTCTCCTCGATGCGCCCGGCATTGGCCAGGAACCGCCCCGCATTGGCCAGTTGCAGGCAGCTCATGGCGACGGCGCAATGGTGGAAATAGACGCCCAGCGTCATCTCGGGCGCGTGGTTCAGATTGCCGAACCCCTTGAGATAGTTGGCCAGTGCGAAATTGCGGAAGCCGGTGGCGCGCTCGGAATTGGCCACGTCGCGGTCGATGATGACAGAATCGTCGTCGGCCACAGTGCGCATGAAGCTCAGCACCTCGCCGATCGCTTCGCGCGGCTGGTGGCCCGACAGCAGCACGTCGGAGACGACGATGGCCCCGGCATTGATGAAAGGATTGCGCGGAATGCCGTGTTCGAGTTCGAGCTGGACGATGGAGTTGAAGGCCGTGCCTGAAGGTTCGCGCCCGACGCGGTTCCACAGCTGGTCGCCGACGCGACCAAGCGCCAGCGCCAGGGTGAACACCTTCGATATGCTCTGGATCGAAAACGGCTCGTCGGCGTCACCGGCCGCCGCCACTTCGCCGTCGTTCTTGACCACTGCGATGGCGAATTTGGCCGGATCGACCTTGCCCAGTTCTGGAATGTAGGAGGCAACCTCGCCGCGCTCCGTCTGCGCTGCCATCTCGGCGACGATCTCGTTCAGCGTATCCTGGAGGCTGGGCATGACACTTCCTGCTTCGACCGGCTCGAACCGGCAGGCCGTTCTACATCAAGTCGCGCGCGACGCCACCCATCCCCTGGTCATCACAGAGCGGCACAACCCTGACGCTTTGTGGGCTGGCGGCCGCCGAATCGTCGAAAGATGTGCCGAAAGCGAAACTTTTGTAGCGGCGATTCACGTATCCCTCACGTTGCGTCAACACGGCACTGTTACAAGCAACCTCTAATGTTCGTTCAACCCACCAAACGGAGACGTTGCGATATGCGTTTTTCTGATGTGCGTGAGAGCCTGCGGAGCATCGGCGTGGTCATGAGCAAGCGTGGTGAAACCATCCGGCTCAATTATTTCGGCGGCCTCGAAGATACGGCCAAATACGCAACCGACCTGCAGGAAGCGCTGGCGCTTGGCAGGGAACTCGCCGGCCCCCGCCGCAGCAACGGCTCGTCGGGACGCTGACCTTTCACGACTGGCGACGCGACGGCGCACGATCTGCGCGTCGCGGTCACCGAGGCGATTGCCGAAACGCTTGGCGCGTGAGGAACATGGACCCCATCTGATGGGCCGTCAAATCTGCATTTCACGGCTGTTTTGACGTTTCACTCACGCCGCAATCACCCCGCCTCCCCTAACGTCCTTCCGAAATCAGGCCGGAATCAGCTCCGGCAAGAGTGGTGAGGAACGCTGGAATGCTGCAGGTTTTGCCCGGTGCCAGAAGCATACAAGCACGCGCACTTGCCGGAATGTCGTTGTATGCTCCCGATGCAAGTTGCGAGGACCACAGGCGATTCGACCTGTGGTACGCTCTTCAGGGGCATGGACGACCTGCAGCGAAGGTCCGCACGATGGCTGGTGAAGACGCCAGTACGCTTTGCAATATCTACCTCTTCGGGGCGCTGGCCGTCACCGACGCAGCCGGCGCGTCGTGCACGCCCAAGGCGCAAAAGTCGCGCGCGCTGGTGGCCATGCTGGCACTTGCTCCACGCGGTGCCCGCTCGCGTATCTGGCTGCGCGACAAGCTATGGAGCGACCGCGGCGAGGAGCAGGCCGCAGCCAGCCTGAGACAGGCCCTCGTCGACGTCCGCAAATCGCTCGGCCCGATCGCCGACAGCATCATCATTTCCGACAACCACACCATCTCGCTCGACCTCAACCGTGTGTCGGTCGACGCGCTGCAGTTGCTCGACCCGTCGCGCCAATCCGTGCCCAGCGAAGTCGAGCTCGAATCCTGGCCGGAGCTGCTCGAAGGCCTCGACATCGGCGACCCCGAATTCGAGGAATGGCTGATGCTCGAGCGGCAGGTCTGGCAGGGCCGGCTCGAAAATGCGCTCGGCCAGCGCGACGTCAGCCCCAAGGACAGGCGCAGCAACGGCCTCATCCCGGCCCAGGGACAGAAATCGGGACCGAATTCCTCCGACGGCGGCAACCGCAAGTCGCGGCCGCTGACCGGGAGCCGGACCGGCTGGTCGGTGGCGCTGCTGCCGCCGGCGATCTCAGGCGATGCCTTCGGGGCAGAATCGCTGCCCGACATGTTTTCCGAACTCTTGGTGCGGTCGCTGCTCGAAGGCGGCGAACTGACCGTCTCCGACCTGTCGCGGCCGGATCTGTCGCCGACGCAGGAGCCGGAAACGGCGTTCGATTCGGTGGCGCTGGCGATTCAGGTCCGCTACCGTTTTTCGGCCCACCAGGCCTATATCAGCGTCAGTGTCCATCGCACCGCCGACCGCAGCCTGCTGTGGATGGGCGGCGCCACGCTTGAACGGCGCGCGATCGAGGCAGGCGAAACCTCGGCGGCGCACCAGCTCATCAACGAGGCGATGGACGAGTTGCGCAAATATTTCATTGCGCGCTCCGAACAGACCGACGACGCCGTCGAGGCCGAGAGCCTCTATGCCGCCGTCAACGCCATGTTCCGGCTGTCGCGCAACGACCTGGTCATGTCCGAGGCGTCGCTCCGGCGCATCATCGCCCAGCGGCCGTCGTCGCAGGCCTATGCCTGGCTCGCCTTCCTGATGACTTTCCAGGTCGGCCAGCGTTTCTCCGATTCTGCCGTGGCCATCGAGCAGGCTCAGCATTACGCCCGCAAGGCGCTGGAACTCGATTCCAGCAATTCGGTCACCCTGGCGCTCGTCGGCCATGTGCATTCGTTCCTGTTCGGCGAGTACGACTACGCATCGGGCCTGTTCGAGCGCGCCATCCGCGCCAACCCGACCCAGGTGCTCGGCTGGGACCTCTATTCGATGCTGCATGCCTATGCCGGCCAGCCGGACAAAGGGCTCAGCCTCGCCAACTGGGCGCGCCATCTCGGAGCCTACAGCCCCTATCGCTACTATTTCGACACCTCGCGGCTGATCAACGCCACGCTCGCCGGCAATCATCGCGTCGCCATCGAAGCCGGCGAGCAGGCGCTACGCGAGCGGCCCGATTTCAATTCGCTGCTGCGTTATCTCGTGGCGAGCCACGCCCAGCTCGGCGACATCCGCGCCGCCCGCTCGCTGCTCGACCGGCTGAACGTCGTCGAACCCAATTTCTCGATCAGCTCGCTGATCGACGCCCGCTATCCAATCATGCGCACCGAGGGCGGCGCCAATCTGATCTCCGGTCTGATCAAGGCCGGTGTCAAAAAAACATGACGGACGCGCCGAGCACCGCACATTTCGATCAATTCAATGGGGAATTCAGTGTCTGGCAACGACAGCTCCGCGCCTGCTGAGGGCGGCTTTTCGCACTTTCTCGATCAGTACCGCTTCAAGATCGCCGGCGACGACGTGCTGCCTTGCGCGGCCACGGATCGGCCTCCGATCGTGTTGGAAACCACACTCGCCTCCGGCGCCGAGGCGATGGTGATGTCGGCCGGAGTCGCCAGTGCCGCCATGAGCGCCGGCGTGCTCAACAAGGCCTCGCTCAACAAGAACAAGAATAAAAACAAGAACAAAAACAAGAACAAGGGCAGCGCTCTTCAATCGGGATCAGGCACTGGATCGCAGGCAAGCCTGATCCCGGCCTTCGAGCTCAGGCGTCTGCACACGTCGCCCTCGCCACATGCGTTCACGGCAGCGCGCAAATTCACCTGGGAGCAGCTCGACATTCCGCTGCCGCCCGGCCCCGACGTCACCCGTCTCGAAACGACAGTCATGCTTTCGCTGCAGGCCCGTGACCGCGAACGCTCGCGTCGCAAGGACGACATCGAGCGCGAGGCGACGCTTGACGTCTCCGACTTCACCAAGCCGCTGGGCATCGACGGCATCAGCGGCTTCGACCAGACCGAGGGCCTGTTCCAGTCGATCCTGACGGCCTGCGAATATGTCGGGCTGATCTACAAGGCAAAATTCAACCGCACCCGACCCAACCAGGTCGAGCCACGCCTGCGGCTCATGCTGCCCAATCCAGCGCACCAGGCCTATCCGAGCAACCACTCGTTCCAGTGCCACTCGATTGCCTTTGCCTTCAACGCCATCCTGCCGGAGCACCCGGCGACGGAGGAGCTGTCGCGCATTGCCCGCAAAGTCGCGGAAAACCGCGAATGGGCAGGCCTGCACTATCCCAGCGACACCAATGGCGGCCGGGCGCTGGCACAGCGCTTCCAGCCATATCTGCGTGACGCCTTCATGGCGAACTATCTCGCCGCACAGCGCGAATGGATCTGAGGGGCGATCATGGCAAACGGCAACACACAGTTCTCCTTCCAGCACCCTCAGTCCTACTACTACCTCTGGCACCTTGCGGCACTCGGCGTGATCGATGCCACCTTCGGGCCGCTGACCCCGGGTGGCGGGGTCGACTACTCCTCGCCCACAATCAACGGCACCGTCTGGGATACGATATCAGAGGCGTTCCCGGCAGCGACGGCTCCTGCGACAGTCGCGCTGATCGACGTCGGCGTCAGCCGCAGCCACCCCAACCTCAAGAGCCGGCTGGACGCGGTGAAGTCGATCGACCTGGTGAGCCACCCCTATGGCGCCAAATATGTCGCCGCCCCTGCCGCCAGCCCCTATGACCCCGAGGTCAAGGCCGCCTTCTTCGCCGGCATCTCCACCGCAGGGCTGGGCACGCTCAACCTGACGGGCCCGGAGACCGCCTATCTCGGCAGCCTGATCGCCGAGCTCGCAGCTTCGGAAGGCGTGCTGCACACGCTGATCGAGGGTGACGAGACCTTTGGCAGCCACGGCACCGCTGTTGCTGGCCTCGTCGTCGGCGAACCGGCGGCAACCGTCGCGCCCAATCCGGCGATCGCCCTGCCCGATGTGCTGATATCAGACGACGGCACTGCCGTGCCGAACCCGAACCGCAACATGCTGCCTTATTTCGGCGTCGACCCGCTGTCGCGGCTGATCTCGATCCGGACCGGCTTCGAGCAGCAGCCCGACCAGTTCATAGCAGCCTTCCTCTATGCCTTTGCCAACGGCGCCGACGTCATCCTGTTGCCGCGCGGCATCCCCGATCCGGTGCGCAGCGTTTTGAATGCCAAGCCGGAGCTCTCTCAGGACCTCGACGACCGTGCCAACTGGGAGCGTGCCGATCTGTTCGCCCGTCTTGAGGAGGCGACGCCGCCGGCAAGCGAGATCAGGCCGCATGCGGTCGGCAAGACCGGCAACCGCGAGATCGCCTGGAACACGCTCGCCAAGCTCATCGTTGCCATCAGCCGCAAGGTGCCCGTGGTCTGCGCGGCCGGCAATGACGGCGAGAGCCAGCTGATCTACCCGGCCAATCTCGCCGCCGCCAACAACGGCATCATCGCCGTCGGCGCGGTGACGCCGCATGGCTACCGCTCCGGCTACAGCAACTATGGCGCCAAGCTGACGCTCGTCGCGCCGTCGGACGATTTCGAGATCTATACCAGACACCAGTTGCGCGTCGACCGGACCAACCCGATGGTCGACCAGCACTACTACCATCCGGGCAAGGGCAAGGTCATTCCGCACAGCCATTTCTCGCTGCTGACCACCGACCTGCCCGGCACCTTCGGTTATGCCGGTGGCTCCGACCCCTATTCGTCGATCCTGCCGCCGCTCGACAACCAGGGCATCGGCGGCGGTTACTACACCACCTTCGGCGGGACCTCCGGCGCGGCGGCTCTCGTCGCCGGTGTGGCTGCCCTCACGGCCCGTGCCCACAAGGCAAAGCATGGCGCCGCGGCGAAACTGGACGGCCTGACATCCAAAGCCAACCTCATTGCCGCCTGCGATCAGAATGCTTCTGTCAAGCCGGGCACGACCCCGCTGACGCAGGATCCGATGAACGCCGACAACGAACCGGCGAAGGGCAAGACGTATTTCTTCGGCGCTGGCCTGCTCGATGCCGGCAAGGCGGTCGCGGCAATACTCGCGCCCTGACCGATCGCGTAACTCATGTCGGAATGCATGCTGGGGGGCATGGGCATTCCGGCGCTCAGGCGGCAAAGCCCATCCTCCCCTTTGCCCCTGTCCGCTCCGTCGGTACGGCCGACGGGGCGGTTGCGCTTTCAACGCAGCCAGCGTTCCAGGCGATCCATCGACTCGATCATGTCGTCATGGCTGCCCGCATAGGAAAACCGCATGAAACGGTGCCCTGCGAGCGGGTCAAAATCCCGGCCCGGCGTGGCCGCGACATGCGCTTCGGCCAGCATGCGGCTGGCGAATTCCATGCTGTCATTGGTCAGCCGCGAGACGTCGCAGAAGGCGTAGAACGCACCGTCCATGGGTGCGGCGAAGCTGAAGCCCAGTTCCGGCAGTCTTTTGGCCAGCAGTTCGCGGTTCCAGGCGTAGCGCGCCTTGATCACTTCGAGTTCGTCGGTGACGTTGAACGCCTCGATGGCCGCCACTTGCGACAGCTCAGGCGCCGAGATGTAAAGCGATTGCGCGATGCGCTCGACTGGCCGCACCAGCCGGTCCGGTAGCACCATCCAGCCGATGCGCCAGCCGGTCATGCAGTAATATTTGGAGAACGAGTTGATGACGGTCACGTCACTGTCATAGGTGAGTGCGGTCACATCTGGCGCGCCATAGGCGAGCCTATGGTAGATTTCGTCCGAAATCACCGCGATCCCGAGTTCGCGCGCGGTATCGACAAGCGCCTTGAGGTCGCCGGCCGGCACGACGGCACCGGTCGGGTTGGCGGGGCTTGCAAACAAGACGCCTTTCAGCGGCTTCTGCGCATGTGCTGTGCGCAGGTGCTCGGCATGGAGGTAGGCCGCGCCCTCCAGCTCGATCTCGACCACGTCGAGCCCAAGAGCGCCCATGATGTTGCGATAGGCAGGATAGCCGGGCGCCGCGATCGCCACCCGGTCGCCGGCATCGAACATTGCCAGGAATGCGAGATTGAAGGCCGCGGACGAGCCGGTGGTGACGGCGATTCGCGAAACCGGCACATCGATGCGGTAATGCTCGGCATAATGTGCCGAGATCGCCTTGCGCAGATCGGAAAGCCCGAGCGCGTCGGTGTAGCCGATACGGCCGAGTTTGAGCGCGGCTGCCGCGGCGTCACGCACCCGCTGCGGCGCCGGATCGGAGGGTTGGCCGACAGCCATCGAAATGACCGGCGCGCCCAACGCCCTGAGCCTGTTGGCCTCGGCCAGAATGTCCATCGCATGGAAGGGCTCGACTTCGCCGCGCCGTGAAATCGCAACCGCCATTTTCGTTCACTTTCTACTGTCGCCCGCCAGGCAATGTGCCGCACAAATGCCTGATTGATATGGGGATCACAAGTTGATGAGTTTCTTGAACCAGCCTTTTCACAGCCCGACGGCTCGTTTACGAGTGTTTCCCGCTATGCAGAGCATCACAAGTCTTTCGCGTTTCGTCGCAAGATCAACGCGCGCAGTCACTGCGCTTGCGCTGTCGGCCGGGCTTGCTCTCGGCACAATGGGAACTGCCCATGCACAGGGTGTTCCGATCGTCCGCGACGCCGAGATCGAAGCCCTGGTGCGCGACTATGCCCGGCCGATTCTCAAGGCGGCGGGGCTTGCCAATTCGAACATCAACATCGTGCTCGTCAACGACCCGGCCTTCAACGCCTTCGTTGCCGGCCGGCGCATGTTCATCAACACCGGCGCACTGATGACGGCCGAGACGCCGAACGAGATCATCGGCGTCATCGCCCATGAAGCCGGCCACATCGCCGGCGGCCACCAGGAGCGCCTGCGCGACCAGTTGGCGCGTGCCCAGACGATGGCGATCGTCGCCGCCCTGCTTGGCGCCGGTGCCATGGTCGCAGGTGCAGCGAGTGACGCAAAGGGCCTTGGTGCTGCGGGCGCCGGCGTCGTCGCCGGCGGCTCGGAAATGGCACGGCGCAGCCTGCTCGGCTACCAGCGCACGGAAGAAGTCACCGCCGATCGTTCGGCGATCACCTATCTCAATGCCACCGGCCAGTCGGCGCAGGGCATGCTGAAGACATTCCAGCGCTTCCAGAACGCACTGTCGCTGTCGGGCGCGCGCGTCGATCCATACCAGGTCAGCCACCCGATGCCGCGCGAGCGCATCGCCAATCTCGAGACGCTGGCGCGCGAAAGCCCCTATTTCGACAAGAAGGATTCCGAGGCGCTGCAGCAGCGGCACGACATGATGCGTGTCAAGATCGCCGCCTACACCCAAGGGCAGGCCGCCACTTCACGACTGCTGCGCGGCACCGACGGTCTCGCCTCGCGCTATGGCGACGCCCAGTCGACCTATCTTTTCGGCGATCTGCGTTCGGCGCTGAGCAAGACAGATGCGCTGATCAAGTCGCAGCCGAAAAACGCCTACTTCCACGAGCTGCGCGGCGACATCCTGATGAAGTCGAACAAGCCCGCGGCCGCAGCCGAGGCCTATACCAACGCTGTCCGCCTCGACACGGCGAAATCAGGTATCCTGCCGATCCAACTCGGCCAGACCTATCTCGCCATGGGCACGCCCGACGCGCTGAAGAAGGCTGTCGTCGAAATCCGCAAGGGCCTCGACCGCGACCGCGAGAACGCCTCGGGCTATCGCTACCTCGCTCAAGCCTACGGCATGCTCGGCGACGTCGCCGACGCCGACCTTGCCACCGCCGACGGTCACTACTACAGCGGCGCCTATCAGGACGCGAAAATCTTTGCGATGCGAGCCCAGCAGAAGCTCAAGCCAGGCTCGCCGGGCTGGGTCCGCGCGCAGGACATCATCAACTACAAAGCGCCGAGCAAGAAAAAGAAGTGAACTTTCTTTCGGCGGACAGCGACACACAGCGCCGCGCGTCATCCGGACGCGCAAAGGACGCTGTAGAACTTTAAACCTGATGCATGCCCCTTGCCAAAAATCGTTTCAGATTTTCGGAGGCATGCATAAGCCGAAACGGCTGGAGACCAAGGGACCATGAAAAAAGCACTTCTTCTCGGCACGACCGGCATCGCCGTCGCCCTCGCCATGCTGGCCTTCGGCCTCGCCGGTTCGCCAAATGCCGCACATGCGGAAACAGCGGCTACCACGGCCCTCGACAAGAAGCAGGTCGAGACGATCGTGCGCGACTACCTGCTCAACAACCCTGAACTGCTGCTCGAAATGCAGGGCGCTCTCGAAGCCAAGCAGAAGGAAGAGCAGCGCATCGCCAGCCTGAGCGTGATCAAGGAGAGCAAGGACGAAATCTTCAACTCGAAGTTCGACGGCATCGTCGGCAATCCCGACGGCAAGATCACTATCGTCGAGTTCTACGACTACAATTGCGGATACTGCAAACGCGCCCAGGCCGACATGAACGCGCTGGTCAAGACCAACCCCGACCTGCGCTTCGTGCTCAAGGAGTTCCCGATCCTCGGCCCGGACTCTCAGAAGGCCCATGTCGTGTCGATGGCCTTCCGCAAGTTGATGCCCGGGAAGTACGGCGAGTTCCACGACAAGCTGCTCGGCGGCGAAGGCCGCGCCGGCGAGGACAGCGCCATCAAGCTGGCGCTCGAGCTCGGCGCCGACGAGGCCAAGCTGCGCGAGGCGATGAAGGACCCCACGATCGGCGAAGCCTTCAACCGCACCTACGATCTCGCCAACAAGCTGCAGATCAGCGGCACGCCGTCCTATGTCGTCGGCAACGAGGTCGTCTTCGGCGCACTCGGCCAGGATGTGCTGGCGGAAAAGATCGCCGCGGCAGCCGCCTGCCAGGCAAATTCCACCTGCTGAGCAAGCTTTGTTCAGCGCGAGCCGTTGTGGACAGCGCAAGAAGTCGCTTGCGCTCTTTCCGCGACGGCTTATGCCGATTATAGAGGGTCCGCCGCGCCAGAGAGGATCTGGCGGGTGGAAAGGTCTTTAATTTGAAAACGGTTTACGTCCTCAACGGTCCGAACCTTAACATGCTGGGCAAACGCGAGCCCGGGATTTATGGCGGCAAGACCCTGGCCGACATCGAAGCCGACTGCCAGGCGGCAGCCGCCTCGCTCGGCCTTGCGATCGAATTCCGCCAATCGAACCACGAGGGCGTCCTGGTCGACTGGATCCACGAGGCCGGCGAAAAAGCTTTCGGCATCGTGCTCAATGCAGGCGCCTACACCCACACCTCGATCGCGCTGCAGGACGCCATTCGTGCCGTCTCGCCCTTGCCGGTCGCCGAGGTGCACCTTTCCAACATCCACGCACGCGAGCCGTTCCGCCACAAATCGATGGTGGCACCGGTGGCCGTGGGCATGATCTGCGGCTTCGGACCGCTCGGATACACGCTGGCGCTGCAGGCGCTGGCCGCCCGGCTCTGACCGGAAACAGGAAGAGAAAAGGCTAGAACATGGCGACGAAGAAGACCGATGGTGTTGATCAGCAGCTGGTCCGCGACCTCGCAGGGATCCTGAACGATACCAACCTGACCGAGATCGAAGTCGAACTCGGCGATCTCAAGGTGCGCGTGTCGCGCCAGGCAGCGGCTGCCGTCCAGGCTTACGCCGCGCCGGCGCCTCTCCCGCTTGCAGCCGCCGCACCGGTGGCCGCAGCGGCTGCCGCTGCCCCGGCTGCTGCCGTCGACAGCTCGAAGAACGCAGTGCCCTCGCCGATGGTCGGCACCGCCTATCTCGCGCCGTCGCCGGATGCCAAGCCGTTTATCGAGATCGGTTCGGTGGTCAAGGAAGGCCAGACGCTGCTGATCATCGAAGCGATGAAGACGATGAACCAGATTCCGTCACCGCGCTCCGGCACGGTCAAGGCGATCCTCATCGAAGACGCGCAGCCTGTCGAATACGGCATGCCGCTCGTCGTCGTCGAGTAAGCCGGAAGGCTGCGCGCAATGTTTCAGAAAATCCTGATCGCCAATCGCGGCGAAATCGCCCTCAGAGTGCTGCGCGCGGCCAAGGAGCTCGGCATCCAGACGGTTGCCGTGCACTCCACCGCCGACGCCGACGCCATGCATGTGCGCCTCGCCGACGAAAGCGTCTGCATCGGACCGCCGCCGTCGCGCGACAGCTATCTCAACATCCATCAGATCGTCGCGGCCTGCGAGATAACAGGCGCCGACGCCGTGCATCCGGGCTATGGCTTCCTGTCGGAGAACGCCAAGTTCGCCGACATCCTGGCTGCGCACAACATCACCTTCATCGGTCCCTCGGGCGACCACATCCGCATCATGGGCGACAAGATCGAAGCCAAGCGCACCGCAAAGCGCCTCGGCATCCCGGTCGTGCCCGGCTCGGAAGGTGCCGTCAGCGACGAGAAAGAAGCCAAGCGCGTCGCTGCCGAGATCGGCTATCCCGTCATCATCAAGGCATCCGCCGGCGGCGGTGGCCGCGGCATGAAAGTGGCGCTGACCGAAGCCGACCTCGAGATGGCGCTCGCCACGGCGCGCTCGGAAGCCGGTGCCGCCTTCGGCGACGACGCCGTCTACATCGAAAAGTACCTGCAGAAGCCGCGCCACATCGAAGTGCAGATTTTCGGCGACGGCGCCGGCAAGGGCGTCCATCTCGGCGAACGCGATTGTTCTTTGCAGCGCCGCCATCAAAAGGTCTGGGAAGAGGCCAATTCGCCCGCCCTCAACAGCGAAGAGCGCTCGCGCATCGGCGACATCTGCGCCAACGCGGTGGCCAATCTCGGCTATTCCGGCGCCGGTACGATCGAGTTCCTCTACGAGAACGGCGAGTTCTACTTCATCGAGATGAACACCCGCCTTCAGGTCGAGCACACGATCACCGAAGCGATCACCGGCATCGACCTCGTGCACGAGCAGATTCGCGTCGCCTCGGGCGGCGGCCTGTCGGTCACCCAGAACGACATCCGCTTCCACGGCCATGCCATCGAGTGCCGCATCAACGCCGAGGATCCACGCACCTTCGTGCCCTCGCCCGGCACGATTACGCATTTCCACACGCCGGGCGGCCTCGGCATCCGTGTCGATTCAGGCGTCTATTCCGGCTACCGGATCCCGCCATACTACGACAGCCTGATCGGCAAGCTGATCGTGCACGGCCGCAATCGCGTCGAATGCATGATGCGTCTCCGGCGCGCGCTCGATGAATTCGTGGTAGATGGTATCAAGACGACGTTGCCGCTGTTCCGCGAGCTTGTCGGTAACCCCGACATCGCAAATGGCGACTACGACATCCACTGGCTGGAAAAACATCTCGCGAAAGGCGAGTAGAATGAGGGTCGCATGACCCGACCTTATGCGCCCGGCTACGGCATACCCACGGACCTTCTTCTGAAGGCCTATGCGTCGGGCGTCTTTCCCATGGCAGAAAGCGCGTCGGATCCGGAAGTGTTCTGGGTCCGGCCCGAGACACGCGGCATCATCCCCTTCGACGGCTTCCATGTGCCGCACAGCCTCGCCAAGACGATCCGGCAGGGCCATTTCGAGATCCGCTTCGACAGCGACTTCGAAGGCGTCATCGACGCCTGCGCCGAACGGCGCGCAGGCCGCCTGTCGACATGGATCAACGCGCCGATCCGCGAGGCCTACACCCACCTTCACCGGATCGGCAACGCCCACTCCGTCGAGGCCTGGCGCGACGGCGAGTTGGTCGGCGGGCTCTACGGTGTCTCCCTGGGCCGCGCCTTCTTCGGCGAAAGCATGTTCTCACGCGAGACAGATGCGTCCAAGGTGTGCCTCGTCCACCTGGTGCAGCGGCTCAGAGAACGCGGCTTCCTGCTGCTCGATACGCAGTTCACAACCGATCACCTGAAGCGCTTCGGTGCGGTCGACGTGCCACGCGACAAATACGAGAAGTTGCTCGCCAAGGCGCTCCTCGGCGAAGCCACCTTCACGCCCTGAGGGCAAGCTAGCTCTTCGTCTGAGCCGCTTGCGTTATCGGCGTCTGGGCGTGAAACATCATCTTCCAGCCCTGCAGGCGATGGACGTAGCCCGTGCTCACCAGCGCCTGGTACGGCTCGCCATCTTCACGGATTGCCTTGGCCTCGTATGTCAGCATGACGATGTCGCTGCCCGGTTCGACGATTCCTTGCACCTTCATCTCGAGATTGCGCCAGCGGCGCGGCTTGGTCGCGGTGGCGGCAAGCTCGGCATTGCTCATGACGCCCGCCATCTCGGGAAAAGCGACAAGGCACTCCCTGTCGGCGTTTTCGGCAAAAAACTCCTGGTTCCCGGTCCAGAATTCCCGTTCGAGCTCAAGCAGTTCGTCACGGTTGACGGTCACGGCACGATCCTCCGCTGGCGTTGCTCACGACGCCAAACGTCAGGGGCCCCAAGCGGTTCCGAAAAAGGCTCAGTTGGTCTTGGCGGCTTCCGGAGCGGGAACGTCCGACTTCTGCTTGCAGGCCTTCAGCCAGACGTCATAGACGGCGTGCTCGACGGCGTTGAGGCCCGGGCTTTCGGCAAACATCCAGCCGGTGAAGATGCGCCTGATCTTGCGGTCGAGGGTGATCTCGTCGACTTCGACGAAGGAATCGGTCTTCGGCTCTTCGTTCTCGGGCCTGGAATAGCAGACGCGCGGCGTCACCTGCAGCGCGCCGAACTGCACGGTCTCGTCGACATAGACGTCGAAGGTGATGATGCGGCCGGTGATCTTGTCGATGCCGGCAAACTCGGCAACCGCGTTCTTGATCCGCTGCGGCGGGGCCGCGACCTTGGGTGCTGCCTGTGTCTCTGCAGGAGCAGGCTGGGCCTGATCGGGAGCAGGCTGCCCCTCACCCGGCAAGGGTGGGACGTCGATGGCAGGCAGATCGTCACCTTGCTCGACCTGCTGATCGAGCGGCAGCCGCTCGATGCTGTCCTGGGCCGTTGCCTGGCCAAGCGCTGCGCACAGCGTTGCCGCCACAAGCAGGGTTTTTGCCTTCGATCGTCCGCTCGACGGAATCCGGCCAGGAAAAATCATTCAGTCGTTACCGCCGTTGCGCCCGGAGTGTGTCCCACTCGCTGATTCCCACGCGCCAAGGCTAATCGCCTGACGCCAATGGGCAAGGAGTTAGCCGCCAATTGTGGCGACAAATGTCCGCGCCGTTAAGCTGTCTGTCTTAAGCGCCGGGCGTCCAGGCGTCGTAGTCGCCGGTGACCTGCGGGCGATGCGTATTGCCCAGCACCGAACCCTTCGGGCGGTAGGCGCCGCCGGTGCCGGTCAGATTCGGCTGATGTGGCTTCTGCCAGTCGCGCGGAATGTAGTTGTCGCTCGGCGGCGCCACGTCGACGCGATGGTGCATCCAGCCGTGCCAGCCGGGCGGAATCATCGAGGCTTCGGCATAACCGTTGTAGATCACCCAGCGGCGCGTGCGGCCTTCGGAATCCTTGCCGCCTTCATAGTAGACGTTGCCGAACTCGTCCTGGCCCACCTTGGTGCCTTTGCGCCAGGTGTGGAAACGCGTGCCAAGGGTCTGGCCGTTCCACCAGGTGAAAAACTGGACAAGGAATTTCTTCATCGGATCCTCGCGGCAGGCGCGTCGAAAGTCTCCTGCTTATGGCGTCACGCCGGCACGAAGGCAAGAGTTTAGAAGCTGCAACTTGCCGCCTGCGACGATTGGCAGACGATCCATCAACACCTACTGTTCGCGCTGAGCAGCAGAATGGACGTAATCCATGCCCTTCATGCAGATCCTCGAAATGCTGAGCATGCTGGTGACGATCTTCGGCCTGCCGCTGGCGATCTTCATCTTCGTCTTCGAACAGCGCAAGGCGCGGGTCAACGAAGAGGAAGAAATCTACCAGATGCTCTCCGACGGCTACACCAACTTCCTGACGCTGTCGCTCGACCATTCCGACCTCTACCTGCAATCGCAGACCGCAACGAAGGACCTGACGGCCGAACAAAAGGACCGGCTGCTCGCCATGTTCGCCATCCTGATCTCCCTGTTCGAACGTGCCTATCTCGTCGCCTACGAACCCGGCATGTCCGATCGCAAGCGCCGCCGCTGGGCATCCTGGGAGGATTTCATGCGCGAATGGTGCCGGCGCGAGGATTTTCGCAACGCCCTGCCCCAGCTCCTGCCAGGCGAAGACCCCGCGTTCGCCGTCTACATCAGGCGCCTTGCGCAGGAAGAGGCAGAGCCGCGCTCGTCCTGATGGACGATGCCATTTCGCACTTGCTCACGTTTTCATCTCGCACTTGCAAAGTAATTAGCCGGTCCTTAAAGGACTCTCGCCCTGACAGGGCTCACGGACCGGCCTTGGCCGGAAACGTCGAGGGAGGAAAAGACATGGCTTCCGACGCGCCTGCGGCTGCCGGCCGCATCACGCCCGCCGCTCTGCTGGCCCGCAAGGGCAAGGAGCCCATCGTCTGTCTCACCGCTTACACCTATCCGATCGCCCGGCTGCTCGATCCGCATGTCGATCTGCTGCTCGTTGGTGACAGTGTTGCGATGGTGCTGCATGGCCATCCCAACACGCTGGGCGCGACGATGGACATGATGGTCGCCCACGGCCAGGCGGTGATGCGCGGCGCGTCCCGCGCCTGCGTCGTCGTCGACATGCCCGCCGGCAGCTACGAGGACAGCGTCGAAAACGCCGTCACTTCCGCCGGCCGCATCATGCGCGAAACCGGCTGCGATGCCGTCAAGCTCGAAGGCGGCGTGGCAATTGCCGCGCAGATCGCAGCCATCGTCGCATCAGGCATTCCCGTCATGGGCCATATCGGGCTGTTGCCGCAGTCGGTCGAAAAGGAAGGCGGCTACAAGATCAAGGGCCGCTCCGAGGCCAATGCCGAGGCGCTTTATGCCGATGCCAGGGCGGTCGAGGCGGCGGGCGCCTTTTCGGTCGTCATCGAAGGCACCGTCGAGCCGGTTGCGGCCGAGATCACCCGGCGCATCACTATTCCCACCGTCGGCATCGGCGCCAGCCCCGCTTGCGACGGCCAAGTGCTGGTCATCGATGACGCCATTGGCCTGACCGTCGACCGGGTGCCCAAATTCGTCAAGGAATACGCGCATTTGCGCGATGTCGTCGCTGACGCCGCCGCGTCCTACGCTCGCGACGTCCGCAGCCGCGCCTTTCCCGGCCCCGAGCACCTGTTTTCGCTGAACAAGGACAAGGCATGACCATTGTCGTCGAAACCATCGCCGCCCTCCGCGCCCAGGTGCGGGCATGGCGTGCCGAAGGACTGAAGGTCGCGCTGGTGCCGACAATGGGCGCGCTGCATGACGGCCATGTCTCGCTGATGCGTGCCGCCCTTGAGCGCGCCGACCGTTGCGTCGTCTCGATCTTCGTCAATCCGCGCCAGTTTGCGCCGACCGAAGACCTCGACAAATATCCGCGCCAGTTGGCGCTCGACCTCGACAGGCTGGAAAAGGCGGGCGTCCACCTCGCCTTCACGCCCGGTGTCGAGGAGGTCTACCCGCAAGGCTTTGCCACCTCGATCTCGGTCGGCGGCCCGTCGGCCGGGCTCGAGACCGATTTCCGGCCGGCTTTCTTCGACGGCGTCGCCACCGTCGTCGGCAAGCTGTTCATCCAGTCGGAGCCCGACCTCGCCGTGTTCGGCGAGAAGGACTACCAGCAGCTCTGCGTGGTGAAGAAGCTTGTGCAGGACCTGAACCTGCCGCTGGAGATCGTGGGCTCGCCGACGATCCGCGACAGCGAGGGCCTCGCCATGTCGTCGCGCAACGCCTATCTCAGCGCCCAGGAACTCGAGATCGCGCGCCGATTGAACAAGATCCTGCGCAAGGCAGCGTCCGCCCTTGAAGGCGGTGCCGACGAGGCGGTGACGATGGCCGCCGCGCGGCAGGACGTGCTGGAAGCCGGATTCGATGCCGTCGACTATGTCGCCGCGCGCCAAAGCGACACGCTCGCGCCATGGCAACGCGACACGGACGGTCGAGTGCTGGTTGCGGCCCGCCTCGGCAAGACGCGTCTCATCGACAATGTCGAGATTTCGGCCAGCTAAGTCCGGCCTGTATCAGCCCAGCTTCTTCTCGAAGATCAGCGCCGGAATGCCGGACTGGTCGGCGCCGCAATTGGCAGTCGCACCGGCATGGGCGAAACCATTTGCTTCGTAGAAGGCAATGGCGCCTGCATTTGCCTCTTCCACTTCGAGCCGCAACATGCGCGCCTCGGGAAAGCACTGTTCGATCTCGTCGAGCAGCAGCCGACCGACGCCGGCCCGCTGGTGGCGCGGCAGCACATAAAGTTGGTGCAGCATGACTGTCTTGGCGTCACCGGATGCCGCCGCAAAGGCCATGCCGGCGATGGTCTTGCCGTCGTCGGCAACAAGAAACTCGGAATTCGGCCGCGTCAGCCGCGCCTTGAGCGACGCCAGCGAATGCCACTCTGCCGTGATTTCATCGACCCGCTCGACGCCATAGATGGCGTCGTAGGTCGCGTGCCACGTGTCGGCGAGCAGCGCCTTGATCGTCTCAAGGTCGCGCTCGCTCGCCGTGCGTACGAACATCGCTATTCCTCGATGCCGAGCTTGGCCTTGACCAGGTCGTTGACCGCCTGCGGATTGGCCTTGCCGCCGGTCGCCTTCATCACCTGGCCGACGAACCAGCCGGCCATTGTCGGCTTGGCGCGGGCCTGGTCGGCCTTGTCGGGGTTGGCGGCGATGACGTCGTCGACGGCCTTTTCGATGGCGCCGGTGTCGGTCACCTGCTTCATGCCGCGGCTCTCGACCAGCTCCTTGGGGTCGCCGCCCTCGTTCCAGACGATCTCGAACAGGTCCTTGGCGATCTTGCCGGAGATCGTGCCTTCCTTGATCAGGTCAATGATGGCACCGAGCTGATCCGGAGAAACAGGTGCGTTTTCGATATCCTTGCCGGCCTTGTTGAGCGCGCCGAGCAGATCGTTGATGACCCAGTTGGCGGCCGCCTTGCCGTCGCGGCCGCTTGCCACCTTCTCAAAATAGTCGGCGATCGACTTTTCGGAAACCAGAATCGAGGCGTCATAGACCGACAGGCCGAGCGAGGTGACCAGGCGATCCTTCTTGTCGTCGGGCAGCTCGACGAGGTCCTTGGCGAGCGCGTCGACATAGGCCTGGTCGAATTCCAGCGGCAGAAGGTCCGGATCGGGGAAATAGCGGTAGTCGTGCGCCTCTTCCTTCGAGCGCATCGAACGCGTCTCGCCCTTGTTCGGATCGAACAGGCGGGTTTCCTGGTCGATCTTGCCGCCATCCTCGAGAATGGCGATCTGGCGACGTGCCTCATATTCGATAGCCTGGCCGACGAAACGGATCGAGTTGACGTTCTTGATCTCGCAGCGCGTACCGAACTCGCCACCCGGACGACGCACCGAAACGTTGACGTCGGCGCGCATCGAGCCCTCGTCCATGTTGCCGTCGCAGGTGCCGAGATAACGCACGATGGTGCGCAGCTTGGTGACATAGGCCTTTGCCTCGTCCGACGAGCGCATGTCCGGCTTGGAGACGATCTCCATCAGCGCCACGCCCGAACGGTTGAGGTCGACGTAAGACATTGTCGGATGCTGGTCGTGGATCGACTTGCCGGCGTCCTGTTCGAGATGCAGGCGCTCGATGCCAATCTCGATGTCCTCGAACTCGCCCTTGCGGTCAGGGCCGACGGAGATGGTGATCTTGCCCTCGCCGACGATCGGCTGCTTGAACTGTGAGATCTGATAGCCCTGCGGCAGATCGGGATAGAAGTAGTTCTTGCGGTCGAACACCGACTTCAGGTTGATCTGCGCCTTGAGGCCGAGGCCGGTGCGGATCGCCTGCTTGACGCATTCCTCGTTGATGACGGGCAGCATGCCGGGCATTGCCGCGTCGACCAGGCTGACATTGGCGTTGGGCTCGGCGCCGAACGCGGTCGACGCACCGGAGAACAGCTTGGCTTCCGAAGTGACCTGGGCATGGACCTCCAGGCCGATGATGACCTCCCAGTCACCGGTGGCACCGGAAATGAAGCGCTTGGCGTCGGGCGTGCGGGTATCGATGAGGGACATGGCGGCCTGCGTCATTGGATCGAGAAGATGCGGATCGAGAAGTACGAAACGCATAGTTTAGTGTGCGCCTTCGCTAGTGCAAACAGCCAATGGAGGCAAGCGCTGCCTGCGCGGCAAGGCTGCGGCTTGCGTTCTCATCTCGCTTCAGGACATCGCTTCGGCGGCGACAAGGCCTCTTGGCAGGTCGACCTTGACCACAAGCCCGGTCGGCCTGTTGTCGTCGAGCGCTATCCTGCCGCCATGGCCGTGCACGATGTCGGCGACGATCGACAAGCCCAGGCCGAAGCCGCGCCTGGCGCTCGCGCCGCGTGAGGCGTCGACCTTGTAGAAGGGTTCGAATACACGCGCCCGCACCGTTTCGGGGATTCCGGGGCCGTTGTCGCTGACCTCGATCAGCACCGCGTCGTCGGTGGCGGTCAGCACCACCTCGACATTGGGCGCGAACTTGACGCTGTTGTCGCAGAGATTTGTTCGTCATTGGCTGTGGCGCGATCTGCTGCCCAAGCCGTATCCGGGGCGAGAATCCCGATGACCATGACCGCCAGCGACATGCGGAAAGCAACCGGTGCAGTATCTATATTTGCGGACATGCGTACTCCGAAGCCTGAGATGGGCGCCCCGCCCCACCGGGCGTTGCACCCGACGCGACCAGTCATCCCAATTCGGAACCCGTGCCGGTATGAAGTAATGTCAAGTCTTGTTGCAGCGATGCCGGCATCGGCAACAGATCCGCCAGCCAGCAACCCGACCGCGCGGGTCGGTGGGCTGGCATTTCGCCTGCTTCGTTGCTATATCCTGGCCATCCCTATGGAGTGTGGATGTTCTATTCGTCTGAGCCCTGCTGAGGCTCCAGCCTTCTCCTGAAGGCGGGGCATGAAAACCTGAAACCCCGTGCCGTGAGTTCTCGCGGCGGCGGCATTTTTCTTTGGCCCATCGGCCAGGTTTTCCAGGACTCATCAAGAATGGACATCTCGCGCACGGAACAGCGCATCCTCCACCTGCTCGCCCAGGGCGGACGTATCGAAATCGAGAAGAACGACAAGAGCAAGATCGAGGCAGCCATCTGCCTCACCCGCGATGGCTGGCGCTATCCGGGCTTCGATCTCGACCTTTTCAGGAAACTGAAGCGAAAGAAGGCTGTTTCTTCTTCCGATGGCGGCCCCTATCGCATCACACGGCGCGGACTCGAACTCGTCCGCTCCGAACTCGACAACAGGTAAAAGGCGGCATCGCCGGCCGGGATCAGTCCTGGCCGGCGCAAGCCCTGCGTGCTCCTGAGCTCAGGCGGTGGCGATGTAGGCCTTGATTTCCTCTGCCTCCCGCTCGACATCCTCGATGCGGCGCTTGACCACGTCGCCGATCGACACGATGCCGTAGAGATAACCGTCGCGCTCGACAGGTAGGTGGCGGAATCGGCCGACCGTCATGATCTCCATGACCTGGTTAACCGTGTGGTTCTCGTTGCAGATCTTGACCTTGGGGGTCATCACGTCGCGCACCGCCTTTTCAAGGGCGGCACCACCTTCCTTGCCGATGATACGGACGACGTCGCGCTCGGACAGGATGCCGACGATCTTGCGGTCGCCATTGGTCACGACCAGGGCACCGATACGGTGTTCGGCAAGAATGCGAACCGCTTCCGACAGCTGTACATTGGGCCCAATGGTAAAAACGTCGTGGCCCTTCTTCTCGAGAATTGCCTTCACAGTCATCGTGGCCTCCTGCTGCTGTCGATCAGTCAAAACACTCCATGCCGGCCCACCGGGCCAACTGCATCGTGCGCTGCATTGGGTCGCATTTCAAGTAAAACGCGCTCAGGCAAACTCGCGCCTGCGGTCGAAAAACCTGATGCCCAGAAAGCCCGCCAGGAAGCCGCCTATATGGGCTTCCCAAGCGATCTGATTGTCGACGCCAGGGGTGAAACCGACGATCCCGGTGACTAGGTTGATGACCATCCACACGCCCAAGAAGGTCATTGCCGTCCGTGAGCGGAAGACATCGCGGATCGGCAGCGGCGCGCCTGCAAAAGCCGGCTTGCCTTGCGAACGGTCGACCTGGAAGCTGAAACGCGCGGCAGCCCCCATCATGCCTGAAATCGCGCCCGAGGCGCCGACGAGCGGCGAGGCATCGGTCGAATGCAGCACATAGTGCAGCGCCACCGCCGCAAGCGTCGTGACGGCGAAGAACGCCGAGAACCGAGCGACCCCGAGTCGGTTGGCAAGCGGCGAGCCGAACGCTGCCAACCACACCATGTTGATGATCAGGTGGGCGAAGCCGCCATGCAGGAAGGCATAGGTCAGCGGGCTGGTGAAAGCCCAGATTTCGAGATCATATTGGCCCGAATAGCGGATCGGAATGAAAGCCGCCCGTACCACCAGGGCAAAATCCTGGTCGGAGCTGAGGACATAGACACGGATCAGATGGATCGCCACGCAGGCGCCGATGATCGCAATGACGATGGCTGGCAGGTTGAACACCGGTTCGCGGCGCTGCGGCTCGGCCTCGATGATCTCAGGCGCGTCGTTCTGTCTTGCTGGTTCGCTCATGCACTTCCGATTCGTTTGTGGTCCGGCGTGCGCCAGCCTCGTTCCATCTAGTGCAGGCCGGCCGAAAGCGCAAAAAAAGAAGCCGCCCAGGGTTGCCCCTGGACGGCTGGTCGAGCCCCCCTGCCCGTCCCCAAAAGTAACTCTTGACTGAAGTGCTGCCGACCGCGCCTGCGCGGCCACTTCATGGAGTGAATGGAACGTGCCACGTAAGCCTGGGCACAGCAACGTAAACCCTTTGTTAACCTTAACGATCCCGACCCGTTAACAACTGTTACCAAGACTGGCACGCGTCCTGCTCCGCGCCTCATGTAGTCCTCAAGAATGAAGCGATTCTGTCCAGAGATGGCACATCAGGCACAGAAACGCTCGGAGCGGAGCAATATGAAACAGAAAGGATCGCTGGCACTGTTCCAATATTGGAACCGCCTTCGCGACGGCCGACCCGCACCTAAACGGACGGAAGTCGAGCCGGCCGAGATCAAGGCCCTGCTTGCAGACACTTTCATCCTCGAGCGCGACACCCGCGGCGAAGCGGTCTTCCGCCTCGCCGGCACCCGGCTGTGCGCCACCTTCGGCCGCGAGCTCAAGGGCTTTTCGTTCCCCTCGCTGTGGCGTCAAAAGGACCAAAGGCTGATGGCACGCCTTGCCTATGGTGTGTTCCAGCAGAAGTCCGTGGTGGTAATCAACTTCGAAGGCTTCACCTCCAGCCTGCGCGCAACGAGCTTCGAAATGCTTCTGCTGCCGCTCGATGGCGGCATCGAAAACCCGCGCAGCCTGGGCGTCCTGTCGAGCGTCGACCGGCCGTTCTGGCTCGGCTCCGATCCGCTCACCGACGCCTCCATCGAAAGCGTGCGCGTCGTCGATCCGGACCTGGAACCGATGTTCCTCAAGAACCGTCCGGCGGTCACCGTGCCATCGCTCGCACCGAGCGATAGCGCCCTTTCCGGCGAGCCGAGCCCGCTCGATGGCGCGCGCCGGATACGCCACCTGTTCGTTCTCGAAGGCGGACGCGAAGAATAGCGCAAGCGGGCGACCCCAGAGGCCCGCTGCTAGGCGTTTTGTTAACCTCTTTGGCGCTAGTTTCGCCCAATAGCTCCCCGATGCGGTTCGGCGGGAGTTTGCAGATATGAGGGTAACATGAGGCCAGCGGCGATTGACTACGCGCCGTCACGGGCGGAACGACGCAACTTCCAGCGCGTCCGCGTGAAGATCTATGGTCGCTTCATGCTCGAGGATCGAACCGAGCATGCCGGCCAGGTCGTCGACATGTCGCCCGGCAACGTCGCCTTCCGCACCGACCGCTCAGGCGCCGCAGGCGAAAAAGTCATTGCCTATATCGACCATATCGGCCGCGTCGAGGGCGTCATCACCCGCACGCTATCGGACGGCTTCGCCATGACCGTCATCGCCTCCGAGCGCAAGAAGGACAAGCTGGCGGCCCAGTTGACCTGGCTTGCCAACAAGCACGAACTCGACCTGCCGGAAGACCGCCGCCACGAGCGCGTCGCCCCGCGCAATCCGATCAGCGCGCTGCAGCTCATGGATGGCCGGCAATATCCCTGCCGCATCATCGACCTGTCGCTTTCAGGTGCTGCCATCGAGATCGAGGTTAAGCCGGCGATCGGCGTCCAGGTCACGCTCGGCACCATGCGGGGCCAGATCGTCCGCCACTTCGAAGACGGCGTCGCCATCGAATTCGCCGTCATCCAGCGCCCCGAATCGCTCGACACCGAGTTCAACCGCCCGCGCACCTGACTGCGCCCAGTTTTCATAAAAAGGCACAGCCTGACCTTCCGCCGAAGGTCAGGCTGTTCGTATTTTGACGCAGGCACATCCGAAAGCGCACAAGCGTAGCGTTCCAGAACAACGGCAGCGGCTCGACTGCTGTTTCATTCCAGCACAGACAAGCCCGCGACTGCCTCTCCGGCGTCACCTCCCCGGCATCACGCTCCTCACCATCACAGCATGGATCCTCGGGGCAGGCCTCTGGGATGACGAAGCGGAGAGGCAGCTCCGGACAAACCGGGCTTACCACCCAAGCCCGCGAAACAGGTCATGCCACTCGGACCTGATTTGCCCGATCCCTGCGGCACGCAGCGTCGTCATGCCAAATTCGATAAAAATGTAATCAAATTTTCCGCAAGTTTTATTATTGTTCTATTCTTTGTTTCCGCAATTTCTTTTTTGTTTTTACTCAACATCTACTTCGCAGTTTTGCGTCAAATAAATCCGGACCTGTCATTGTCACCTCAAACGGGGAGACAACAAAATGAACATGCGTCGGGGATGGCTTCTGCTTCTGGCCACGACAATTCAGGCCGGTGCCGTCAGCGCCGCCATGGCGACACCGGCAGTCATGCAGACCAACGGCCGCACCACCCAGCCGGTCGGCCACTATGAGCTGTGCAAGCGCTCGCCGATCGAGTGCAATGAAAAGACCGCAAGCAGCAAGCCGGTCGAGCTGACCCGCAGCCTGTGGAAGGCGATGATTGCCATCAACGACAAGGTCAACACCGACGTCGCGCCGCGCACCGACATGGAAATGTGGGGCCAGGAAGAAGTCTGGTCCTATCCCGACAACGGCGCCGGCGACTGCGAGGACTATGTTCTGGAAAAGCGCCGCAACCTGATGGAGCTGGGCGTCCCCGCCGGCAATCTGCTGATCACCGTCGTGCGCCAGCCCAATGGCGACGGCCATGCAGTCCTGACGGTGCGAACCAGCCTCGGCGAATACATCCTCGACAACCTCGACACGCGGGTCCTGGCCTGGGACGAGACCGAATACACCTATCTCAAGCGCCAGTCGGAGCGGAATTCGGGCGTCTGGATTGCGATCAACGACGGCCGCGCCGACGCGGTGGCGTCGGTTCGCTAAGCGCAGCAGCCCCGGGCGCGCCCTATGAGAGGCGCGCCAAGGCAGCTGCAGCCCTATGAATCGGTGCATGGCATTCCGAAAATCGGCCCCGGTTTTCGGGGGCATGCGCTGGTGAGAAAACCCGGTCGCGTCCCCACCCTCCCCGTCCCCAACGACCGGGTCTAGGAGCCGGCCCATCCCCGGGCCGGCTCCGCCTTTTCAGGCAAGCCAGGGTGCAAACGAAATGCCGCCGGGCAAGGTGGTCAGGCTCAAGATAAGCCCGCGGTCGCGGGGATGAGTTTCCCTGGCTGCGAAAATGCCGAAACGCAGCGGCTGTGTTCAGAAGCCTGGCGTCGCTGCGCCGCGCGGCGCAGCCTTCGCGAGTCGGCCGTCTCGCCTAGTCCTCGCGCTTCTTCAGCCCGCCGGAAAACCGGCGCTGGTTGGCGACGTAATCGTCCGCGGACTTGCGCAGCCGGTCGGCGGCTGCGTCATCGAGTGTGCGGATCACCTTGGCGGGGGAGCCGACAATCAGCGAATTGTCGGGAAATTCCTTGCCTTCTGTCACCAGTGCACCGGCACCGACAAGGCAGTTCCTGCCGATCCTGGCGCCATTGAGCACGATCGCGCCCATGCCGATCAGCGAATTGTCGCCGACCGTGCAGCCATGCAGGATAGCCCTGTGGCCGATGGTGCAGCCCTCGCCGATTGTGAGCGGAAAGCCCGGATCGGTGTGCATTACCGTATGTTCCTGGACATTGCTGCGGGCGCCGATGGTGATCGGCTCGCGGTCGCCGCGGATGGCTGTCCCGAACCAGATGCCGACGTCGCGCCCGATCCTGACATCGCCAACCACCGCCGCATCGGGCGCGATCCAGCTGGTGGCGCGGTCCTCGAACTGCGGCTCGACCCCGTCGATTGCGTAAAGCGGCATCGTCAATTCCTTTTGTTTGGCGCGCGCAACCTATGGAGCGCATCGCCACAAGGCAAGCGTGCAACACAGCCTTAACGCGCCATTAACCATGCGCACGCAATGTCGAACAGATATCGGGCTCCCGAACGAACGGGAGCTGGGGTTACCGGCCCGGCAAGGCGCATGACGCGAAGGCAAATGCCAGCCGTGGCCGCTCTGGAGACATCAGATGAAGCAAGAGACGGCCGACAATTCCGGTTTCGACGTCGTCGATTCGGCGCTGATGATGAAGGTCTTCTACGGCTTTGCCGTGCTCGCCATACTTTCGGTGGCGATCAGTCTGGGCGGCCGCTGGTTCGGCCAGACCATCGCCATGGCCGGCTACACAGATGAGGTCGCACCGCGCGAAATCGTCATCGGCAACGACGTCATTTCAGCCCCCGCCAACATGATCCGCTTCGAGAAGGCCCGCCGCGACGGCATTGCCGGGCGCCTCGATCTCTATCTGCGCTGGCCCGAAATGGACGGCTACAGCGAGGCGGCACGGCCGGCGTTCAACAATGTCGACGGCCACAAGCGCATCGTCTTTCTCAGCCTCGAACCGCGCATGATGACCCGCGACATGAGCGGCCGGCTCGCGCCAATCTACAGCGAACTGACCGTCAAGCCGGGCGTACCGGGCCCCGAAGGCATGACGCTGTTCGGCTTCACCGAGAACTCAGGCTATCTCAACGAGGTGCTTGCGGTTGCCGCGCGCAACGGCGAACCACCCTTCGTCGCTCGCTGCCTCAGCGGCACGGAGGCTGAGGAATCGCTCGCGCCTTGCGAGCGCGACGTCTTCGTCGGCAGGGATCTGAGCCTGACCTACAGATTTCCGAGGGAGCTTCTGGGAGAGTGGCGTGCGCTGGACCGGGCGGTGATCGCCAAGGCGAATGCCATGCTGCACGTGAAGTAGCTGCCGCGCGAACGTCGCCGCGCGGCGCAGGGGCCGAGCGATTGGTCAGCCCAGATCGACGTCGAGGATCGCCATCGAGAAATTGTAGTCGCCGTCGTCCTCGTCCTTGAAAACGATGCCGAGGAATTCGTCGCCGATATAGACCTCAGCCGAGTCGTCCTTGCGCGGACGTGCCTTGACCTGAAGGTTGGGGTTCTGGAACTGACGCTTGAAATAGGCGTCGAGTTTTCGGATTTCTTCCGGCTTCAACTGGCTTCTCCGGCTTGTCGTTAAGAGACGCGCTTCTGACACGCCAACCATGGCGCTGTAAAGGCAAGGCTTGGCTTACCCCCGCGCAAATCGCGCCAGCGCCCGTCACGGGCGCCGGCACGCAATCTCAGATATCGAAGCTGACGACGTGATCCATGGTCTGCGACGGCAGCAGCTGGTCCATCTGGCTCGACGGTCGGTCGCAGCCGGTTTCGCCGACGACGCGCGCCGGAACACCTGCCACCGTCTTGTTGTGCGGCACCGGCGACAGCACCACCGAACCCGCGGCGATCTTGGAGCAGTGGCCGACCTCGATGTTGCCGAGGATCTTGGCGCCGGCGCCGATCAGCACGCCGTAGCGAATCTTTGGGTGGCGGTCGCCCCCGGCCTTGCCGGTGCCGCCCAGCGTCACGCCATGCAGGATCGAGACGTCGTCCTCGACGACGGCGGTTTCACCGACGACGAGACCGGTGGCATGATCGATGAAGATGCCCTTGCCCATGCGCGCGGCCGGGTTGATGTCGGTCTGGAACACCGAGGACGAGCGGCTCTGCAGATAGAGCGCGAAATCCTTGCGGCCGCGGTTCCACAGCCAGTGCGCCAGGCGATGCGTCTGGATGGCGTGGAAGCCCTTGAAGTAGAGCACGGGCATCAGATAGCGGTCGCAGGCAGGATCGCGATCGTAATAGGCCTGGATGTCGGTGCGCACCGTGTCGCTCCACTCCGGCCGATCTTCCAGCATGGCATAGAAGGTCTGGCGGATCAGGTCGGCGCCGAGATCCTGATGCGCCAGGCGCTCGGCCAGACGGTGGATCACCGCTTCCTCGAGCGTGTCCTGGTTCAGGATCGTGGCATAAAGAAATGCCGCCAGCAGCGGGTCGCCCGCAACCGCATCGGTCGCTTCGTCACGCACCGATCGCCAGATCGGATCGACCGGCTTCACCGCGCTTGGGCGCGCTGCGGATATGGTGTTCATCGACGGTCTCCGTTCACTGCCGGCTTGTGCATTCCCGCGCGGGACATATAAGCCAGATGTTAGCACGATTGAACTCAATTTTCCTTAGTGCTCGATCAAGTGGATTTGGTTCGCGGATATTCAAGGCGCCATGGAAACTGAACCCTTGCTGGTCATGACGGCCGGTGGCGTTGCCACGATCGTCATCAACCGCCCGTCGCGCAAGAACGCCGTCACCCAGGCGATGTGGGTCGACCTGGCCCGTCATGTCCTCCTGTTGTCGTCCAATCCCGACATCCGTGTCATCGTCCTCAGCGGCGCGGGCCAGGACTTTTCCGCCGGCGCCGACATCTCCGAATTCGATACATTGCGCGGCGATGCCGACAGTGCACGCGCCTATGAGGCGACAAATTCGGCGGCCTTCGCCGCCCTGCGCAACAGCGCCATTCCCGTCATCGCGGCGATCCGCGGCATCTGCTTCGGCGGCGGCTTCGGCCTGGCGGCGGCCTGCGACCTGCGCATCGCCACGCCGGACGCCCTGTTTGCCGTGCCCGCGGCACGCCTTGGCCTCGCCTACCCGCAGGACGCGATGGGCGACATCGTCTGGGCCGCCGGACCGCAGATGGCGAGATATCTCATCTACACCGCCGGCCGCATCGATGCGCAGGCAGCCCTCTCTGCAGGGTTCCTGCTCGAAACCGTCGAACCCGAGCGTTTCGATGCCCGCGTCGCCGAGATCAGCAGGACAATTGCCGAGAATGCGCCCCTGTCGGTGCGCGCCTCCAAGGCGGCAATCCGCGCGGTGTTGAGCCGTGACGCAGGCGACACAGCCCTTGCCCGGGCCGCCGGCGACGCCACCTTTCTCAGCGACGACTATGCCGAGGGCCGCGCCGCCTTTGCCGGCCGGCGCACACCCGTGTTCAAGGGGCGGTGACATGTCTTTGATCGACGACGCCACCAAGGCGGAACTGACCGCCCTCTATCAGGCCGACGACCGCCATTACCACGGCATCCGCCACATCGAGGCTTTGCTGGGGCTGCTGACGGAGTACCGCGCCCAGTTCGCCGATGCCGAGGCGGTCGAGGCGGCGATCTGGTTCCATGACGCGATCTATGACAGCCGCGCCAAGGACAATGAGGCGCAAAGTGCAGCGCTGGCCGCCGACAGGCTCAATGGGCGGGTCGACGCCGCTCGCCTCGCCGGCATCGTCAGGATGATCGAGGCCACCGCCAGCCACGAGGTGCCTGCCTTCGAAGATGCGGCAGCCAAGGTCGACGCAGCCCTTTTGCTCGACATGGATCTGTCGATCCTCGGTGCCCCGGCTGACATCTTCGACGCCTATGAAGACGCCGTCAGGCGCGAATATGACTGGGTCAGCGACACCGACTGGTGCGCCGGTCGCGGTGCGGTGCTGCGCAATTTCCTGGCGCGGCCTCGTATTTTCCATACCGACATCTTCGTGACGCGGTTCGAAGCCGAAGCACGAGCCAACATGGAGCGCTCGCTGACAAGGCTGGGCGGCTGACGCTCAGAGCGGGTGCTCGGCATAAAACTCCAGAACGCGCTTCTTGAACGTCCTGTCGCCGACGGCCAACATGTGGTCGCGGCCTTCAATATCGAAGCTTTCGCCATGCGGCATCAGGCGTGCCAGTTCCTCGGGAGAGCCGGCGATATCGTCCTTGGTGCCGACGGCGACCAAGGTCGGCTGCATGATCCGCCTGATGTCGTTGTCGGTCACCAGTTCGCGTGAGGTCGAAATGCAGGCGGCAAGTGCCTTTTTGTCGCTGCGCGTCTGGTCGGCGAAGGCGCGGAACATCCTGGCCCGCGGCTGTGTGATCGCAGCAGGGTCCTCGGCCAGCAGTGCGGCGGCGATCGGGTCCCAGTCGCCGACACCGTCGACCATGCCGATGCCGAGCCCGCCGAACACCAGCGTCGCCACCCGGTCGGGCGCCTCCAGCGCCATGAACGCCGAGACGCGCGCGCCCATCGAATAGCCCATGACATGGGCACGCTCGATGCCGAGATGGTCGAGCAGGGCCACCGCATCGCTGGCCATCTTGCTCGGCGTGTAGTCGGCCTCGTTGTAACTCTTGGTCGAGCCGCCATGGCCGCGATGATCGAAGGCGACGGCGCGGTATCCGGCTTCGGTCAGCGTCTTGAACCAGCCCGGCGACACCCAGTTCACGAAGTGGCTGGAGGCAAAGCCATGGATCATCAGCACCGGCTCGCCGCTGCCGGCGCCCGCCGGCGGCAGGTCGAGAAACGCCAGGTCGAAACCTTCATGGAAAAAATGATCGATAGCCATCGTTGCTCCGAATGGTCTTTGGCCCAGGTCTGGCGTCAGCCCGGATTGCCGGCGGCAGCCGTGATTGCGCGATGCCTGAGCCTGACGCCGTCGGCAATGCCTGACCTGGCTGCCGTGCCGGCCTTGAGTTCGAGCACGAAGCGCGCCGGCTCGTCGGGTGCAATGACCGCTTCCGAAAATGGCGTGCCCGGCAGGACGTCGAGCACCTTGCCGTCGGGACCGACAAAGACCAGGTCAAGCGGCAATGGCGTGTTCTTCATCCAGAAGCCGACCGGCTGGGTCTGCTCGAACACGAACAGCATGCCCTGGTCGTCGGCAAGGTCCTTGCGGAACATCAGTCCCATCGAGCGTTCGCCCGGCTCGTCGGCAATCTCGATACGGAACGGCACGTCGCCCTTGGCGGTGGCAGCGATCAGTGGCTCGGCATCGACCGGCAGCTTCATCGCCTCCTGGGCAATGCTGGCCCCGGTGGCAACCAATGAAACGACAAAGGCCGGCGCCGCAAACAATGCAGCGCCGAGGGCTCCGGCCAGCAGCGATTTGCGTGTGATCATTATATCCATCTTCGGGGCGCGTTCGCGTTTCTGGTCAGGCCGATCCGAAAATGGTGGATTTCGAGAACCGGAGCAGAGCTGACATTCAGGTCCGTGAGCGCCGGAAGCGCAGAAAGCCGCCATTTGCAGGCCGGCTTCACCTGAAACCTAGTGCGAAACCGGCAAGGTCCCTAGATCGGGGTGAATTTCGGCAGCCATAAGGCCTTTGTCGCCCTTGCCGAAACGAACCAGCACCACCTGCCCCGGCCGAAGCTCGGTGACGCCGAAGCGACGCAGCGTTTCCATGTGGACGAAGATGTCCTCGGTGCCTTCACCGCGCGTCAGGAAGCCAAAACCCTTGGTACGGTTGAACCACTTGACCAGCGCGCGCTCGAGCCCGCTTTCCGGCGTGACCGAGACATGAGTGCGCTGTTCCTGCATTTCGGCGGGGTGCACGGCGGTCGAATTGTCGATGGAGAGCACGCGGAAGGCCTGCAGGCCGCGGTCGCCCTGCTTGACCAGGCAAACGACGCGGGCGCCTTCGAGCGCCGTCTGGAAGCCGTCGCGGCGCAGGCAGGTGACATGCAGCAGCACGTCGCTGCCAATTCCGTTGTCGGGAAGAATGAAGCCGTAGCCCTTGGCCACGTCAAACCATTTGATGGCGCCCGAAAGCTCGACCAGACCGACACCGTCGTGGCTGTCGTCGAGCTCGAAAGCGTCCCGGCCAGTGCCGTTCTGCACCACGAGAGAGGCCTTTTCCCCCATCAGAACGCCCCCTTTCCTTGCAAACGCCATTACTGATTCTTGAGATAAGATTAACACTTCCGTTTTGGTCTTACGCAAGGGCCGACCGGCCATTTTTCGACTTGCCCCCCGGATAGCCACAAGCTTCGCGCCAGTTCCGCAGAAAACGCACGGCCATGGTTGCCGAGCGTGCGGGCCCCGCCCTATGTATCGCCCCGAACCCCAACCCAAGGAACAGCGATGCGCTATCTGCACACCATGGTCCGCGTCAAAGACGTCGACGCCTCACTGGACTTCTACTGCAACAAGTTCGGCATGAAGGAGATCCGTCGCTCCACCAACGAAAAGGGTCGCTACACGCTGATCTTCCTCGCCGCCGACGAAGACGTCGGCGCCGGCAGCGAGCGCCAGACGCCGCTGCTCGAACTGACCTTCAACTGGGACACGGAAGACTATCAGGGCGGCCGCAATTTCGGCCACCTCGCTTATGAGGTCGACGACATCTACGCCACCTGCCAAGACCTGATGAACAAGGGTGTCACCATCAATCGCCCGCCCCGCGACGGCAACATGGCCTTCATCAAGTCGCCCGACGGCATCTCGATCGAACTGCTGCAGAAGGGTGAGCGCCAGGCCCCGGCGGAACCCTGGCTGTCGATGCCCAATATCGGCAGCTGGTAACAGCGCCAGCCCGAAACCGGGACCGGTTTCGACGGCACACGCCGGGGAGGCTCAGGCCTTCCGGGCCATGTCGAGCAAGGTCAGCACGGTGCGCCAGTTGCGCATCGTGCCCGGCACCTTCAGGGTGCGCGGCAGCATCTCGGCGAACTTTGACTTGCCGAGACCATCGGGGGCGTGAAGGTAGAGAACGTCGCCCTTGACCGCGAAGCTTTCAGGACCGGTGCAGCGCTCCGCCAGCCGCGCGATCTCTTCGGCGGTCGGCTCACGCTCCAGCGCGCTCGCATGCAGCCTGGTCGGATCATCTGCCACTTCGGGATAAGGATTGTTTGCCACCAGCGCCTCGAGCCAGCCGAGGTCGCGCACCATGATCCGCGAGCGAAAGCCCCAGCGCTTTTCGAACGCCGCCTCGATGCGCTCGGTCAGTGGACCGGCTTCGGAAGCCTCGGCTCCGAACACCACGTTGCCGCTCTGGATGTAGGTCGCAACGTCGGCAAAGCCGAGCTCTTCGAAGAATGTCCTGAGTTCAGCCATCCTGACTAGGCGGTTGCCGCCGACATTGATGCCGGAAAACAGCGCGACGAACACGCTCATATGATGAAGCCGCCCAGCGTCTCATTGTCGGTGATGTCCTGATACTGCACGCCCTCGACATCGAAACGCGCCTTGAGCAGGTCGAAGTTGCGCCGGTCCTTGGTTTCGATGCCGATCAGCACCGAGCCGAAATTGCGTGCCGACTTCTTGAGATATTCGAAACGCGTGATGTCGTCGTCCGGGCCCATGAGCTCGAGGAAATCACGCAGCGCGCCGGGCCGCTGGGGGAAGCGGATGATGAAGTATTTCTTCAACCCCTCGAAGCGCAGCGCCCGCTCCTTGACGTCGGGCAGGCGCTCGAAGTCGAAATTGCCGCCCGACACCACCGCCACCACGGTCTTGCCCTTGAGCTCTTTCTTCGAGAAGTCCTTGAGAGTGTCGATCGCCAAGGCACCGGCAGGTTCCAGCACCACGCCCTCGATATTGAGCATCTCGATCATCGTGGCGCAGAGGCGGTTCTCCGGAACCAGATGGACGCTGTCGGCCGGAAAATCCTTGAGCAGGCGCAGCGGCTCGCGACCGAGCTCGCCGACGGCCGCACCGTCGACGAAATTGTCGACCTTGGCGAGCTTGACCCGTTTGCCGGTGGCGAGGCTGTCGCGCAGGCTGGGCGCACCCGCCGGCTCGCAGAAGACGAAGCGTGGTGCAGCACCCGTCTCGGCGAAATAGCGCGTCACGCCGGCCGACAATCCGCCGCCGCCGACCGGCAGCAGCACCATGTCGGGTGCACGCCCATTCGGCATCTGGGCGGCGATCTCGAGCGCCACTGTCGCCTGGCCTTCGATGATGTCCTTGTGGTCGAAAGGCGGCACCATGTGGCCGCCCGAGCTTTCGCAAAACTCCAGGGCGGCGCGATAGCAGTCGTCGAAGAAGTCGCCGACGAGCTTGATCTCGACGAACTCGCCACCGAACAGCCGCGTCTTGTCGATCTTCTGCTGTGGCGTCGTCACCGGCATGAACACCACGCCCCGCTTGGCGAAATGCCGGCAGACGAAGGCAAAACCCTGGGCGTGATTGCCGGCCGACGCACAGACGAACAGCTCGGCCTCATTGCCGGCGGCAAGCGTCTTGCGGAAGAAGTTCAACGCGCCGCGGATCTTGTAAGAGCGCACCGGCGTAAGGTCTTCGCGCTTCAACAGCACGCGTGCGCCAGTCTTGCGCGAGAGATAGTCGTTCTCCTGCAGCGGCGTCTCGGGAAACAGCTGCCTGACTGCCCCGGCTGCCAGCGAAACCCTTTCGGCAAAACTGGTCATGGCGAAGGCACTCCTGAAATCGACCGGGCAAATGCTGTGGCCCGCGTCCCTGCGCTATTGCATATTCGGCGCCGTGAAGCCACTGTCCGGCTCCCGCCACCAGGTCCAGGCCGACAGATTGGCTCGCCGCGATACATTTGGGGATACGTCTCGGTGAACAGAATTGCCGTCCGCGCCGCGATCCACATCGCAGCCGTCTTTGCCATCTACCTGTCCGTTGCAATGCTCCTACCGGCGGCCGTCGACCTCTATTACGGCAATGACGACTGGCGCTCCTTCGCCTTCACCGCCTTGTTCATGGGCGGCCTGTCGCTGGCCATAGCGCTGGCGACACAGGGGCGCACGCCTCCCGCCAACACCCGCTTCGGCTTCCTGCTGGTCAATTTCCTCTGGCTCACGCTGGCGATCGCGGGGGCCGTGCCGTTCATGACGTCGTCACTGCAGCTCAGCGTCACAGATGCCTTTTTTGAATCGGTCTCGGGCATCACCACGACAGGCTCGACCGTCATCAGCGGGCTCGACACCGCGCCTCCAGGCGTTCTGATCTGGCGCTCGCTGCTCAACTACATGGGCGGCCTCGGCGTCATTGCGCTCGGCCTGTTCCTGCTGCCGTTCCTCAATATCGGCGGCGTTTCCTACTTCAAGATCGAATCCTCCGACATTGAAGACCGCCCCTTCGAGCGTTTCCAGACCTTCACGGTCAGCCTGATCGGCATCTACACCACGCTCGTCGTCACCTGCGCTTTCGCCTACGCTGCCGCAGGCATGACTGGCTTCGATGCAGTCAATCACGCCATGGCAACGCTCGCCACGGGCGGCATGTCGACCAGCGACACGTCCTTCATGCGTTATGCAGGCGAGCCTGCGATCCTGTGGATCGGAACCACCTTCATGTTCATCGGCTCGCTGCCGTTTTCGATCATGATCCTGTTTGCCGTTCGCGGCCGGCTCGACGCGCTGCGCGACCCGCAGATCCGGATCTTTGCCGGCTACTACGTCGTCTTTGCGGTGGCGGTCGCAGTCTATCTCAGCGTCCGCACCGGCATGCCGTTCTTCATGACCCTCAGCCACACCGCCTTCAACTTCATGTCGATCATCTCGACGACCGGTTTCGCTTCCGACGACTACACGCTCTGGGGGCCGTTTGCCGTCGCCTGCATTTTCGTCGCCACCTTTCTCGGCGGCTGCTCCGGCTCCACCACCGGCGGTATCAAGGCCTACCGTTTCCTGATCCTCTTCGAACTTCTGGCCAACGGCTTGCGCCGCCTGATCTATCCCAACACGGTGACGCCGGTGCGCTATGGCGACCGCTCCGTGCCACCTGAAATGCAAAGCGCGGTGGTCCTGTTCATCGCGTCCTTCTTCGTCATCTGGGGCATCGGGACGATCCTGATGGCAGCCACCGGCCTCGATCTCGTGACGTCGATGACGGGCGTGCTTACCGCCCTCACCAATGTCGGCCCCGGTCTCGGCCCGATCATCGGCCCCGTCGGCAACTTCGCCTCGCTGCCCGATGCCGCCAAGTGGATCTGCTCGGCCGCAATGCTGCTCGGCCGCCTTGAAATCCTCGCCGTGCTCGTGATCTTCACGCCAACTTTCTGGGGTCGCTAACTCTGTGAACTCCGGTGCGGAAGCCCTTGTTTCCGCCACAATTTCGGCAATCCGGCAACACTCCTCCACCGACTTCCGCCGAAGCTGTTACTTTCGGCTGGACCCGACTTACTTCCGCCACTATGAGCCGGTCGGGAGGAAGGCATGCTGAATGCACTGCCCGTCAGAGAGATCGCCAAAGTGTCGCCGTCGAAATACTGCCTTGTCATTGTCGCCCTCCTGTTGTCCGGTTGCATCGGGCAGCCGTCCGGCGCGCTTTTGACGGGTGCCGTGGTCAATGTCCCGGTCCAGGAGATCGCCGGCAACCATGCGATCTTCGTCGCCTCGACGCGCCAGTACGCCGCCGACAACAAGGAGGTCTTCGACCGCGACCGTTCGGCGACGCTGAACTTCGCCCGCGTCGACGTGACCGTTCCCAAGGTCCACAAAACCGGCCAGATCGAACTGCGCGGCCGCAAGGACCCGGATCCGACCAAATTCTTCACCGCCACCAACGCGGTCGGCTACCAGACGCAGCCCGAGTTCTCCAAGGCGCTCAGCGCCGACATCGCCGCACGTGGCGGCCGCGCAATGCTGTTCGTACACGGCTACAACACCTCCTTCGACGCCGGCGTCTACCGCGCTACCCAGATCGCGCATGACTCGGGCTATACCGGCACGCCGGTATTGTTTTCATGGGCGTCCGGCGGCAGCACGACCGACTATGTCTATGACAGGGAAAGTGCTGCGGCCGCACGTGACCAGCTCGAGGTGACGCTGCGCATGCTCGCCCAGTCGGGTGCGCGCCGCATCGACATCGTCGCGCATTCGATGGGCACTTGGGTAACCATGGAAGCGCTGCGCCAGCTGGCGCTGACCGGCGACCGTGACCTTGGCGGCAAGCTCGGCGACGTGGTTCTCGCCTCACCCGACATCGACGTCGACGTATTCAAGAGCCAGATGCGCCGGTACGGCAAGCCGACCAAGCCGTTCTTCCTGATGACCTCGGGCGACGACCGCGCACTCAAGCTGTCGGGCATCCTGGCCGGCTCCAAGCCGCGCCTCGGCGATTACAAGAACGCCGCCGACCTCGCCGAATACGGCGTCATCGTCGTCGACCTGTCGGATGCAAGGGGTGCGGACAGCTTCAACCACACCAAATTCGCCGACAACCCGCAGATGGTGAAGCTGCTCGGCCAGCGCCTGCGCGCCGACGACGGCTTTGCCAGCGACCGCGAGGTCACTGACCGCATCAACATGCTCGGCGGGCTGCAGTAGGGCCGCCGCTACAGGAATGAAAAAAGGGCGCCTTGGGCGCCCTTCTTGGGCGCCCTTTTTTGTCCCTGCCCTTGGCTTCCGCCTCAGACGAACAAATCGACCTTCTCGAAGGTCCTGACATCGACCAGACCGACATCCGAGATGCGCAGTTCGGGGATCACCACCAGCGCCAGCAGCGAGTGCTGCATGTAAGCGTTGTTGAGGCTGCAGCCCATGTCGCGCATTGCCTGCACAAGCTTGTCGGCTTTGGCGGCGACGATCTCGGCGCGCTCGTCCGACATCAGGCCGGCGATCGGCATCTCGACCAGCGCCAGCTCCTTGCCCTGGGAGAACAGCACGACTCCGCCGCCGACCTGCCCGAGCCGGTTTGCGGCCAGCGCCATGTCCGCCTTGTTGGTGCCGACGACGATCATGTGGTGGCTGTCATGGGCGACCGTCGACGCCAGCGCGCAGTCCTTCACGTAGCCGAAGCCCGAGACGAAGGCGTTGGTCACCTGCCCCGTGGACCGGTGGCGCTCGACAAGCGCGATCTGGCAGACGTCGTTGCGGCGGTCCATGCCGACCAGCCCATCCTCGACCGGCAGGTCGGCCTCCAGCGCGCGCGTCGGTGCCTGGTTCTCGATGACGCCGATGACACGAACGCGCACCTCGTTGGCGCCCTCGGGTGCCTTGATGTCGAAATCGAGCGCGCCGAGCTGCTTGCCAAGCTTGACCGTGTTCTTGGCCTCAGTGGGATAGGCATAGGCCGGAATGTCGATGTCGAGCCTGCCAGCCTTGGCGACGCGCACACCGCGGGCATAAACCTCGTCGATCTTCATTTCGGCCAGATCCGAGACGATCAGCACGTCGGCCAGCCTGCCCGGCGCGATCGAACCGATCTCGCGCTCGAGGCGGAAATGCTGGGCGGTGTTGATCGTCGCCATCTGGATCGCGGTCACCGGCTTCAACCCCTGCTGGATGGCGTGGCGAACGACGCGGTCCATGTGCCCGTCATGAACGAGCGTGCCGGAATGGCTGTCGTCAGTGCAGAGGATGAAGTTGCGCGGGTCGATGCCCATCTCGGTCACAGCCTTGATCTGGCTGGCAACGTCGTACCAGGCAGAGCCGAGACGGAGCATCGCCTTCATGCCCTGACGGACGCGGGCGATAGCGTCCTCGGCGCGGGTGCCCTCATGGTCGTCCTCTGGCCCGCCGGCGACATAGCCGTGAAACGGCAGGCCGAGGTCGGGCGAAGCATAGTGGCCGCCGACGGTTTTGCCGGCCTTCACCGTCTCGGCGATCTCGCCTGTCATAACCGGGTTGTTGGCGGCGACACCGGGGAAGTTCATCACTTCGCCCAGGCCGACGATGTTCTCCCAGCTCATCGCCTCGGCAACGTCCTCGACGGTCAGCACCGCACCGGCATTTTCCAGCCCCGGCGCCGACGGCACGCAGGACGGCATCTGCACATGGACGTTGATCGGCATGGCCAGCGCCTCGTCATGCATCAGCCTGACGCCCTTGAGGCCGAGCACATTGGCGATCTCGTGCGGGTCGATGAACATCGAGGTGGTGCCGTGCGGAATGACGGCGCGGGAAAACTCGGTGACGGTGACCATGCCGCTCTCGACATGCATATGCGCGTCGCACAGGCCCGGCACGAGATAGCGCCCGCCGGCGTCAACGACCTTGGTGCCCTGGCCGATGGCGTGGCTGGCGTCCGGCCCGCAATATGCGAAGCGGCCGGCTGATATGGCCAGGTCGGTGCCGGGGATGATCTCGCCCGAATGCACGTTCACCCAGCGACCGTTGCGGATGACGAGGTCGGCCGGCTTGCGGCCCATCGCGACGTCGACCAGTGCAGGTGCGGTCTCGGTCCAGGGGCGCGGCTTGGCGAAGGCGGTCGTGTTGGGCATTGCAAGGAATCCTGTGTTCTTTCGCAACGACTGTAGCGAAAGCCGCGACGGAAAACAGAGCCTTGGTTGTGCGGCATCACCGCCCCGCTATACTTGGCGGCAGAAACGGTTCGGGCCGCGTCATGCAGCATTTTCTTAACGGTCGCCGCTTGTTGTGGCCGGGGCTTGCCCTGGCAGCGCTGGCGCTTGCGATCGTGGTGCTGGGCGGCCGGCTCGCCACGCGCGCCTACATGGATGAAGCCGAGGCGCGTGGACAGACGACGCTCCGGCTTGCCGTCTCGGCTCTCACCGGCCAGATCAGCCGCTACAAGTCGCTGCCACAGCTGATCGCCGACAATGACGACATCCAGCTGCTGCTCGCCTCGCCCGACGACCAGGCGCTGCGCGACGTGGCCAACCGCTACCTCAAGTCGATCAACGGTCTGCTCGAATCGTCTGATATCTATCTGATCAAGCCGGGCGGCGACACGATCTCGGCCAGCAATTACGACCTGCCCACCACCTTCGTCGGCGAGAACTATTCCTACCGCCCCTACTACCAGGATGCCATCCGCGGCGGCATCGGCCGCTTCTTTGCGCTCGGTGTCATGTCCAATATGCGCGGCTACTACTTCTCGGCGCCGGTAATACTCGGCGAGCGCGTCGCCGGCGTCGTCGTGCTCAAGGTCCATATCGAGGAGATCGAGGCCTCCTGGCGCGGCGGCGACTTCGAGCTGACGGTTACAGACCCCGAAGGCATCATCTTCATGAGCAGCCGCCCGCTCTGGCTCTATTCGAGCATGAAGCCGCTGACTTCAGAGATGCTGGCGCGCACCACCGCCTCGCGTCGCTATTCCGATGCGATCCTGCGCAACCTGCCCGTGTCGCGCTTCATGGCCGACGGCCGCGAATTGCTGGCGATAAGCGAACGCGGCAACACCCGCGAGTTCCTCGAGGTTGCAGAGGAGATGCCCGAGGCTGGCTGGACGGTGCATGTGCTGGCCGACACGGGTTCCGCCCGCGCCCAGTCGCTGACGGCTGTCGTGCTTGCCCTGCTGGCGCTCGGCCTAGCGGCACTCGCCGGTGCCATCGTCCTGCAGCGCCGTGCTCGGCTCGCAGAACGCATGCAGATGCAGCAGTCGGCGCAACAGGAGCTCGAACGCCGCGTCGAGGAGCGCACAGCCGACCTGGCACTGGTCAACACACGGCTGGAAACCGAGGTCGCCGAGCGCCGCGCCACCGAGCAACAGTTGCGCCAGACCCAGGCCGACCTCATCCAGGCAGGCAAGCTCGCGGCCCTCGGCCAGATGTCGGCGGCACTGTCGCACGAGTTCAACCAGCCGTTGGCTGCGGTGAAGACCTATGCCGACAATGCCGCGATCCTGATCGACCGCGAGCGCGTCGCCGAGGCCCGCGACAACGTCTCGCGTATTTCGAGCCTCACCGACCGCATGGCCTCGATCAGCAGGCATCTGCGCAATTTCGCCCGCAAGCCGAACCAGAAGCTCGGCCCGGTGTCGCTGCAGGAGGTCGTCCACGACACCCAGGAAATCGTCGGCTGGCGTCTCAAGGCAGCGGATGCGACACTGTCCGTCGACCTCGGGCCGAGCCCGTTGACGATCAAGGCAGGCTCGGTGCGCCTGCAGCAGGTACTGGTCAACATCGTCACCAATGCCGCCGACGCCGTCGAAGGCCTGCCCGACCGCCGCATCGAACTGATGGCCAGGCGCAAGGCCGGCAAGGTCACCATCACTGTACGCGACCATGGACCCGGCGTGCCCAAGGCCATCGCCGAACGCATCTTCGACCCGTTCTTCTCGACCAAGGGCGTAGGCAAGGGCCTTGGTCTCGGGCTCTCGATTTCATACAATATCATCAAAGACTTCGGTGGGAGTCTTGGTGTCATGAATCATGCTGAGGGCGGGGCCTTGTTCACGATCGAGCTCGATGCGATGCGCTCCGCCATGCGCGAGGCCGCGGAATGAAGCCGCCGGTCGTGCTTCTGGTCGACGACGAGGACGAGCTGCGCCGATCGACCGCGCAGTCGCTCGACCTCGCCGGCCTCGCCGTCCAGGACAGCCCCAGCGGCGAGCGCGCCCTCGACTTCATCACCCAGGGCTTCAACGGCGTCGTCGTCTCGGACATCCGCATGCCCGGAATGGACGGCATGACGCTGATGGGACGCATCCACGAGGTCGACCCCGACATTCCCGTCATCCTGGTCACCGGCCATGGCGATGTCCAGCTTGCCGTGCGCGCCATGCGCGAGGGCGCCTACGACTTCATCGAGAAACCCTTCACCTCCCAGCACATTGCCGAAATGGCTGCGCGCGCCATCGACCGGCGCAAGCTCGTACTCGAGAACCGGGAACTGCGCGCCGCAGCTGGCAAGAACGACGACCTCGAGGCCCGCCTGCCCGGGCGCAGCAACATCATGGTCGAGTTGCGCTACAAGCTGCGCGCCATTGCCGGAACCGATGCCGACGCGCTGATCATCGGCGACACCGGCACCGGCAAGGAAGTGGCGGCTCGTGCGCTGCACGACATCAGCAGCCGCGCCACCAAACCCTTCGTCGCCATCAATTGTGCCGCCCTGCCCGAAACCCTGATCGAGAGCGAGCTGTTCGGTCACGAGGCCGGCGCCTTCCCCGGCGCGCTGCGCCCACGCTACGGCAAGTTCGAGCATGCCCGTGGCGGCACGGTGCTTCTCGACGAGATCGGCTCGATGCCGGCAGACCTGCAGGCCAAGCTGTTGCGCGTCATCCAGGACCGCATCATCTTTCGCCTCGGCTCCAACGAGCCGATACCGCTCGACGTACGCTTCATCGCCACCAGCAAGGCCGACCTCGACGCCGAGGTTGCTGCCGGACGCTTCCGCGCCGACCTGCTCTACCGGCTCAACGTCGTGACCTTGCGCATGCCCGCGCTCACGGCGCGCCGCGAGGACGTGCCGCTGCTTTTCCTGCAGCTGGTGCGCGAAGCAACCGGGCGCTACCGCCGCGAGGCGATGGAGGTGCCGCCCCGCATCGTCGCCGACATCGCCCGGCGCGACTGGCCCGGCAATGTGCGCGAATTGCGCAACGCCGCTGACCGTTTCGTGCTCGGCCTCGGGCTGCAGTCCACCGAAGAGGGCTCCAGCGACGGCGACGAGCGCCTGGCCGAGCGCGTCGCCGGCTTCGAGAAGAACGTCATCCAGGCAGCCCTCGTCGCTCATGGCGGCAGCCTCAAGCCGGTCTACGAGCAGCTCGGCATCTCGCGCAAGACGCTCTACGAGAAGATGCAGCGCTATGGTCTCGACAAGAATCAGGTCGGCATGGCGGATGCCTCCGAGCAGTAGCGGCCGCTTGGTGTGTGGAATTCCACACACCGGGAAAGGCCGATGTTACCTTTTCCACCCACCATCGAGGTCGACATGGCATTTTATGCGTCAACAGTGGCTGCGTGACATTGCGGAACGGCTCCGGCTGCCGCCCAATCGGCCATCCGACGCCGGCCCCGGAGGAGCTGTGGTCAAGGCGGAGGTCGAGTTCCGATATCTGGGAGGATTCCGTGAAGAAACTTATCGCCTCGCTGGCGACGGCAGCCGCCGTTGCCATTTTCCCGCTTGCTGCCAATGCCGCGGGCTATCCCGAACGCACCATCACCGTCGTCGTGCCCTTCGCCGCCGGCGGCCCGACCGACACCGTCACCCGTCTCGTCGCTGAATCGATGTCCAAGGATCTCGGCCAGCAGGTCATCGTCGAAAACGTCGGCGGTGCCGGCGGCACGCTCGGCGCCGGCCGCGTCGCCTCCGCCGATCCGGACGGTTACACGCTGTTGCTGCACCACATCGGCATGGCCACCAGTGCAACGCTGTACCGCAAGCTCGCCTATGACACGCTGAACGCCTTCGAATATGTCGGCCTGGTCACCGAAGTGCCGATGACCATCGTCGCCAAGAAGGACCTCGCGCCGACCGACCTCAAGGGTCTCGTCGAATACGCCAAGGCCAACAAGGACACCGTCACCGTCGCCAACGCCGGCATCGGTGCAGCATCCCATCTGTGCGGCATGCTGTTCATGAGCGCCATCGGCACGCCACTGGTCACCGTGCCCTACAAGGGTACCGGCCCTGCCATGACCGATCTGCTCGGCGGCCAGGTCGACATCATGTGCGACCAGACCACCAACACCACCAAGCAGATCCAGGCCGGCACGATCAAGGCCTATGCCGTCACCTCGCCTGCCCGCCTCGACGTGCTGAAGGACGTGCCGACCACCAAGGAAGGCGGTCTTGAGGGCATGGAAGTCGGCATCTGGCACGGCGTCTACGCGCCCAAGGGCACACCTGCCGAGGTGACCGAACGCCTGTCGAAGTCGCTGCAGGTGGCCCTGAAGGACCCCAACGTCGTTGCCCGCTTCGCCGAGCTCGGCACCATCCCGTCATCCGAGGCGGACGCGACCCCGGCAGCACTGAAGGCCAAGCTCGAAGACGAAATCGCGCGCTGGAAGCCGATCATCGAGGCTGCCGGCCAGTTCGCCGACTAAGCCACGACCCGGGCCGCGCTCCGGCGCGGCCCTTCTCCGGCTGCCCCTTCTCCCGACGGAGAAGCCCATTCGCTGCACCCCCTTGCCAATTGCCGACGCCGCGCGATCATGCGCGCGTTCGATGCTCCCTAGTCGCCCTCAGGCGCGACCAGGCCAAGGCAGGCGGACGGGGAACAGAACAAGGCAGCCACAGAACGTCAGGCGCCAGCAGAGGGCCTCGCATGAAAAACCTCGCCATCGACCCAACCAATGGAGCCTGCGGCGCGATCTTCGTCGCAACCGGCGCCTTCTTCGCCATCCAGTCGCTCGGCCTCGACCTCGGCACCACTTTCCGCATGGGACCGGGTTACTTCCCGCTCGTGCTTGCTCTGGTACTGATCCTGCTCGGGGGCATCGTCATCGTCCAGGCCACCCGCATAGCCGGCGAGCCGATCGGCCCGATCGCCTGGCGCGGCTTGGCCTTCATCCTGCCTGCGCCGATATTCTTCGGCCTCACCGTGCGCGGCCTCGGCTTCGTGCCGTCGATCTTCATCACCTGCCTGATCGCTGCCTTCGCCTCGACCCGGATGAAGCCGCTGGCTGCTGTCTTGCTCGCCGCCGGCGTGACTCTGTTTTCGGTCGTCGTGTTCAGCTACGCACTCGGCCTGCCATTCCAGCGCTTCGGCCCCTGGCTGCCGTTCTGAGGGGTATGAGATGGAACTCTTCGACAATCTCGCGCTTGGCTTCTCCACCGCCTCGACGCTCTACAATCTCGGCTTCTGCCTGATCGGCGTGCTGCTCGGCACGCTCATCGGCGTGCTGCCCGGCATCGGCGCCACCGCAACGATCGCCATGCTGTTGCCGATCACCTTCCAGATCGGCGACCCCGTCTCCTCGCTGATCATGCTCGCCGGCATCTATTACGGCGCGCAATATGGCGGCTCGACCACGGCTATCCTGATCAACATGCCGGGCGAATCCTCTTCCGCCGTCACCGCGATCGACGGCTACCAGATGGCCCGGCGTGGACGTGCGGGTGCGGCGCTGGCGATCGCCGCCATCGGCTCGTTCTTCGCCGGCACGGTGTCGACCTTCCTGGTTGCCATCTTCGCGCCGCCACTGACGGCGATCGCGCTGCAGTTCGGTGCCTCAGAATACTTCTCGCTGATGGTCGTCGGCCTGGTCTCATCCATCGCCCTTGCCCATGGCTCGATCGTCAAGGCACTGGCGATGGTCGTTCTCGGCCTGCTGCTCGGCCTCGTCGGCACCGACATCTACACCGGAACGCCACGCTTCACGCTGGGCATCCGCGAATATGCCGACGGGCTCAACTTCGTCGCGGTCGCCGTCGGCGTTTTCGGCATCGCCGAGATCCTGCGCAACCTCGAAAGCGAAAAGACCCGCGAAGTGCTGATGGCCAAGGTGTCAGGCCTGATGCCGACACGCGAGGATTTCAAGGCGATGGCAGCACCTATCCTGCGCGGCACGGCAATCGGCTCCGCACTCGGCATCCTGCCCGGCGGCGGCGCGATCCTTGCGGCGTTTGCCTCCTACACGGTGGAGAAGCGCGTCTCCAAGAACCCGGAAGAGTTCGGAAAGGGTGCGGTCGCCGGCGTCGCCGGTCCGGAATCGGCCAACAATGCCGGTGCCCAGACCTCGTTCATCCCGATGCTGACGCTCGGTATCCCGGCCAACCCCGTCATGGCGCTGATGATCGGTGCGATGATCATCCAGGGCATCGTGCCCGGCCCCAATGTGGCTACCGAGCAGCCGGCGCTGTTCTGGGGCATCATCGCCTCGATGTGGATCGGCAATTTGATGCTGATCATCCTCAACCTGCCGCTGATCGGCCTGTGGGTGAAGCTACTGACAGTGCCTTACTACGTGCTGTTCCCGATCATCATGGCGTTCTGTGCAATCGGCGTCTACAGCGTCAACTCCAACGTCTTCGATCTCTATGCCGTCGCCTTCTTCGGCTTCATTGGCTACGTGCTGGTCAAGCTGCGCTGCGAGCCGGCGCCGCTGCTGCTCGGCTTCGTGCTCGGACCTCTGCTCGAGGAAAACCTGCGCCGCGCCATGATCCTGTCGCGCGGCGACCCGACGACCTTCTTCACCCGCCCGATCAGCGCCCTGCTGCTGGCGATAGCCGCGGGCGTGTTGATCGTCGTGCTGCTGCCGGCAGTTCGCAAGAAGCGCGACGAGGTCTTCGTCGAGGAAGAAGGCTGATCAAAAACCAGCAACTTGCAGCAAAACCAACGGGCGGATCTTCCGCCCGTTGACTTTTCCAGCGCATTGGCAGTCACTTGCCGCACAAGATGGGCGGAGGCGGGCATGCGTTCTTTCTGGACTGCCGTTGTTGTTGCTTTTGTTTCACTGTTTTCCATTGCTGCAGTGGGCGCTGAAGAGCGCTGGCTGACCTTGCCGGAACCGGCCGCCATGCCGGCCTCCACCGAAACCGGCTATGCCAAGGTCAACGGCATCGACATGTATTATGCCGTGTACGGCTCGGGCGACCCGGTGCTGCTGATCCATGGCGGCCTCGGCCATGCCGACATCTGGGCAGGCCAGGTGGCCGAGTTCTCCAAGACCCACAAGGTGATCGTCGCCGACAGCCGCGGCCATGGCCGCTCGACACGCACCACCGAGCCCTTCGGCTATGAGTTGATGGCCTCAGATTATCTTGCGCTGCTCGACCATCTCAAGATCGACAAGACCGCGATCGTCGGGTGGAGCGACGGCGGCATCATTGGTATCGACATCGCCATGAAGCACCCGGAGCGCCTGACGCGGCTCTACGCACATGCTGCCAACGTCACCACCGATGGTGTCGATCCCGGTGTCGAGAGCAACAAGACCTTCGGCGCCTATATCGAGCGCTCCGGCAGGGACTATGCCAGGATGTCCAAGACGCCGACCGAATACGACGCCTTCGTCGGCCAGATCAGCGAGATGTGGAAGACGCAGCCGAATTGGACCAAGGAACAGCTGGCGACGATAACGGCGCCGACGGCCATCGTTCTCGGCGACCATGACGAGGCGGTGACGCGCAAGCACACCGAATACATGGCCTCGATCATTCCCGGCGCCGAGCTGATCATCCTGCCCAACGCCAGCCACTTCGCCATGCTGCAGGCACCGGACGAGTACAACAGATCGGTGCTGGAGTTCATCGACGGGAAGTAGACTTTCAACCGCAGCGCCCGTTCTGCCTTTGCAGGCGACCGCAACAAGCGATCGCCATCGGCCGCTGCGCCGGCTCGCCGCCGTTCGTCGCATCGACCATGCCCTTCATTGCCCCCAAGCGGAACAAATCGTGTATGGAAGGCCAAGGCCGCTGACTCGCGGCGCGATGAAATGGCGGACAGCATGGCAATCAAGTTCACAGAAAAGGCGGCCCCGGCCGCAGCAAAACCCACGCCTGCAAAGGCGGCCTTGCCGGCCGCAGTACCGCAGGAAGCGGCAAATGTCGCGACGAAGGAGGCGGGCAAGAAGCCAGCCAGAAAGACGCCCCGCAAGTCGGTGAAAAAGGATGCTGCAGCGGTGTCCCCGCTGCTCGATTTCAACGGAACGAAGTAGCCACAAGCGCTTCCCGGAACACCGGACGCATAAGGCAAGCACCTGCTGGAGTTGATCGTTCCCACGCGGCGGGACGCGATCCAGACCCAAGCTGGATGGCGCGGCAGCCCCCATTCAGGACACCAATTGCCCGTCACGGTCCGGTGGCGGCACAAGGCCAGTTGACGGAATCGCCTGCGCAGTTGAAATGCGAGCCAAGCGGACGTGGCGAAACTGGTAGACGCAAGAGACTTAAAATCTCTCAGCCTCGGCTATGCGGGTTCGATCCCCGCCGTCCGCACCAAACATCGCTCCATTGCCCAGCGCACGCGAATCGAGCCTCGATCGCGAGGCATATCCGCCCACATATTAGCGTGACATAATTGCCACGCTCACACTCTTTCGTCACCGCACAACCACACCGGAAAATTGCGGATTGTTTCAGAGTGAAATACAACTTCACCGCGTGGGGGCGTTGTGAGTGGGGAGCCGAGTACATGCACTACAATTGGGAACGTGCGCCATACTTCTGGGAAAAACACCGTAGCGCCTGCCTTGGACTTGCCGCCGCCGTTTGCGGCGCCTGGGTCGTGTTTTCCATCGTCCCTCTCTGAACCGGACCAGATAGCACCGTCCAAAACGCCGTTTGACGGCATGCAACCATTTGCGCCCGGCAACGTTTGAGCGGGCATGGTCGCATATGAATCCATTGCGCGCTGTGTATCTGTTGCGCCTCCGCGCCAGACGACCGGCCGTTGTCGCCTGACAGCAAGCACCGTTGCGCCCGGCACTGGGTCGCCTACCGCTCACCGTATTTGCCATGCCCACCGGATAGGCCGGGACGGTCGTGAGGCTCTTCTCACTGTCGCGCGCGGACACTCGCGGCAGCACGGCCCCTTGAGGCGCTGATGCACAACGACAACCCACCCAACGAGGAAACCCATGGCCAAGCTCGTCTATGAGATCGTCCAGCACGATGGTGGCTGGGCCTACAAGGTCAACGACACCTTTTCCGAGACCTTCCCCACCCACAATCACGCCCTGCAGGCCGCCGAGACTGCGGCAGCCGAACAGCGCGTCGCCGGCTCGACCGACGGCATCCAGTACGAGGATGCGGAGGGCCGCTGGCACGACGAACTCGCCAAAGGCGACGACAGGCCGGACACCGAAGTCTCCGACTAGCCGTTTGCAACGAACTGCCTGAACCTTTTGCCATGTCAGCGATACTCACCGGCATCCGGCGAGACGCCGGTTGCTCGGCGGAGGCCGAACAGTGTCGCTCATGTCAGTATTTGCAGGCAAACCAGCATTTTCAACCAAGGCGGCGCTCTCGGCCGCAGTGCTTGCCACCGTTGCGGCAACGCTATCCATCGGCGTCGCGACACCGGCGCAGGCGCAATATGCGAAGGCACCGTTCACGGCCTGTCGCGTACCTACAGCCTGGCCCGCGGCACCGGCTTCGTTGCCGTGCGCGCCGGCCCGAGCGCCACGGCGCCCATGATCCATCAGTTGTTCAACGGCGACACCGTCGAGATCACTGACAGGCGCGGCAGCTGGTACTTCGTCGGCGTCGACGGTTTTGAAGGCTGGGCCCACCGCAGATGGATGAGCAATTCCTGCGGCTACTGACCTTCGGCCCGTTCCGAGGCGAATGCCTTGGCAGCAATGCGCCGGATCATCGCCGCCACCCGTTGCGGCACGACGAATTGCGGCATGTGGCCGAGGCCTTCGACCAGGTCGAGCTCCAAGCCCTTGATCCTGCCGATCAGGGGTTCACCGTGCAGCCGGTAGTCGAGCACACGGTCGGCGGTGCCGAACATCACCGCGACCGGCAGGTCGAGCTCGCCATAACGCGCCTCGATGGCGCCGAGATTAAGCTCGATCGCCACCATGTCGGCTGAGGACGCGTAGAAATGGCTCGGCCGCAGCCCGGCAAAACCGCCGCCTGACGTGCCATAATCCTTCGGTGCCGCCTGCGGCGAAAACAGGAAGGCCAAGGTCTGCGGCGCGTATTTCAGGCTCGTCGGTATGGCAATCGTCTCCGCCACCAGACGGCGCTTCAGCCGCGACTTGATGTAGAGCGAGCGGAATTCCGGCCGCAGTTCGTTCTCCAGATGTGTCAGCGGCGACAGCAGCACCAGACCCGACACCGCCTGCGGATGGTTTTGCGCCAGCGTGAATGCGACCGCACCGCCAAGCGAATGGCCGACGACAAGCGGCCGCTCCAGCCCAAGTCTTTCGATGAAGCGCGCGACCAGTTCGGCCTGCTCGACCAGGCTGCCGGAAAAGCCGGCCGGCCGGATGGAATAGCCCGAGCCCGGCCGATCGAGTGCGATGCATCTGAATTCGGCGAGTTCGGGAAACAGCGGATGGCGGAAATGGTGCAGTTGCGCGCCGAGGCCGTGGATGAACAGGATCGGCCGGCCCTGCCCTTCGTCGGCATAATGAATGTTGTGGCGGCCCAGTTGCAGGAACTTGCCGCTGGCCGGCACGGCGCGTTCTGCCTGTGCCGATATCCTGCGTGTCGCCAGCACGAAATAGCCGCCGACAAGGGCAATGGCTAGGAAGGCGATGCTGGCCACCCAGCCGAGAATCGTCGTCGCCATCGAACCTCCTGGAAGCAATGCCGGCAGTCTAGCCGCTCAGGAGCGCGGGCTCAAACACACCAATGCAAAACGGGCGGCCCAGCGGCCGCCCGTTCACAAAAATCATAACGATCCGAAGCTGTTAAGCAAGTTCGTTGTTAAGCAACGTCCCTGTTATGCAACTTCCTTCACGGCGTTCGAACCCTTGCCATGCAGGCGGATGGCGATCTCGGCCACGCGCTTGCCCTGGAAGTGGGCGCCTTCGAGTTCCTGTGCCGAAGGCTGGCGCGAACCGTCGCCGTCCGAGGTGGTGGTCATGCCGTAAGGTGCGCCGCCACGGACGACGTCATTGCCCATCTGGCCCTGGTAGGCATAGGACAGCGGAACGATGACCATGCCGTGGTGCTGCAGGTGGATCTGGGCGTTGATGAGCGCCAGTTCGGCGCCGCCATGCTGGGTCGCGGTCGACACCATCACCGAGCCGACCTTGTCGAGCAGCGCGCCCTTGGCCCAGAGCGGGCCGGTCTGGTCGAGGAAGTTCTTCATCTGCGAGGCCATTGTGCCGTAGCGGGTGGCGGTGCCGATGATGATGCCGTCATAGTCGGCCAGTTCAAGCGGGTCGGCGATCGGCGCTTCCTGATCGAGCTTGTAGTAGGCGGCCTTGGCGACTGCCTCGGGCACAAGCTCGGGAACACGCTTGATGGTCACGTCGGCGCCGGCGGCGCGGGCTCCTTCGGCAGCGGCCTTGGCCATCTGCTCCATGTGGCCCCAGCTCGAATAGTAGAGAACAAGAATCTTAGCCATTTCAAACTCCAGCGGGAAAATCTCGTTGCGCCGTCTTGGGTCGGCGTCTGGGGAGAGATGTAATCCAATGCGCGTTCAATGAAAGCGTGCCAATACGTGACGCATCGTTCACCAAACAGCGACCATTGCCCGCTTGTGCTCTCGGCTGTATCTCACTGTTGCCTTTGAACGGAGCATTCGACATGGCCGACATCGTCACCGCAGCAATGGTCGTCATCGGCGACGAGATCCTGTCCGGCCGCACCAAGGACAAGAATATCGGCCACCTCGCCGACATGATGACCGCCGCCGGCATCGACCTCCGGGAAGTGCGCGTTGTAGCCGACGACGAGGACGAGATCGTCGCCGCGGTCAATGCGGTGCGCGCCCGCTACGACTACGTCTTCACCACGGGCGGCATCGGACCGACGCATGACGACATCACCGCCGACTCGATCTCCAAGGCATTCGGCGTGCCCTGCGAATACGAGCCGCGCGCCTATGCCATGCTGGAGGCCAACTACGCCTCGCGCGGCCTCGAATTCTCCGAAGCGCGCAAGCGCATGGCGCGCACCCCGCGCGGCGCCGAGCTGATCGAGAACCCGGTCTCGGTGGCGCCCGGCTTCCGCATCGGCAACGTCCACGTCATGGCCGGCGTACCGTCGATTTTCCAGGCGATGCTTGACAATGTCATGCCCACCCTCAGGACCGGCGCCAAGCTGCTGTCGACGACGGTGCAGTGTCCCTATGGCGAAGGCACCATAGGCGGCCCGCTCGGCGAGATCCAGAAGGCGCATCCCGACACCATTATCGGCTCCTACCCGAAATATCTTGACGGCAGCTTCTGGACCGAACTCGTCGTGCGCTCCCGCTCCGAGCAGGCCATGGACGCCGCCCGTATCGCCATCGAGGCCATGCTCGCCGACATCGCAGCTGCTGCCAAAGCCGCCACAACGACTTGATCCCAAACACTTGATCCAGGTCACATGGGAACAAGTAGCCCCATGATAGTGTTTCTTTGCTGAGCAGATTTCTGCGCACAAAGGAGGGTTCCATGCCGTTCAAGACAATCGTTGCCATCATCCAGAGCGAACGCGACGTTAGCCGCGTTCTCGACGTGGCGATCCCGTTTGCCGACCGGCACGAAAGCCACCTGATCGGCGTCCACGCCGAGGCGCTGGCCATGCCCTACACGACGGCTGTCGGATTTCCCGACACCGAATTCATCCAGGCCAATGCCGACCTGTGCAAGGAGCGCGCCGAAAAGGTGCAGAAGGCATTCCTGTCGCGCATCGAGACGTCGGGCGTGTCGTTCGAATGGCGCAGTTTCGAGAGCTTTTCCGGCGACAGCGCGCTGTCGGGGGTCGAAAGCGCACGTTGCGCCGACATCGTCATCGTCGCCCAGGCATCTCCGGATGCGAAGGACTCTGTTGCCGCCGATATAGACTCTTTGATCTACGAGGCAGGCCGGCCGGTGCTTGTCGTGCCGCATGCCGCGCCGCTGATCTCGACATTCCGCCGCATTCTGATCGCTTGGAACGGCAGCCGCGAAGCCACCCGCGCTGCCTTTGACGCCCTGCCCTTCATCATCGAGGCCGACGCCACCGAAATCCTGGTCATCGATCCGGTCGAAACAGCAGCCCAGAGCATGGACGCGGCAGGTGCGGAGATCGCCTCCGCCTTTGCCCGCCATGGCGCCAAAGTGTCGGTCAGTGTTCAGGAATCGCGCGGCCACACGGTCGATGCCGTCATCCACAACAAGGTTGTCGAAACCGGCGCGGACCTCCTGGTGATGGGCGCCTACAGCCATTCCTGGATCCGCGAATTCCTGTTCGGCGGCGTCACCCGCAACGTCCTGCAGGCCGGCGACACGGCTATCCTGCTGTCGCGGTAAGATTACCGCACAACTCCTGCCGCCCCGCCCTTGCCAAGGACGGGGCTTTCCGGCTAATTCCGCCTGCATTCCCATATTTCCGCGCCATATGGCGCGCCGAGCCGGAGTGCGCGTCAAATGTCCCTTCCCGAAAAAGCCTTTCCCGTATCCTGGGACCAGTTCCATCGCGACGCGCGTGCGCTCGCGTGGCGTCTCGCCGGCGTCAACCCGCAGTGGAAGGCGATCGTCTGCATCACCCGCGGCGGCCTGGTGCCCGCGGCCATCATCTCACGCGAACTCGGCATCCGCCTGATCGAGACGATCTGCATCGCCTCCTATCACGACTACACCTCGCAGGGTCAGCTGCAGGTGCTGAAGGAGATCACGCCCTCGCTGCTCGAAGGCGAAGGCGAGAACGTGCTGATCGTCGACGACCTGACCGACACCGGCAAGACCGCCGCGATCGTGCGCGCGATGATGCCCAAGGCGCATTTCGCCACCGTCTACGCCAAGCCCAAAGGCCGGCCGCTGGTCGACACCTTCGTGACCGAGGTGTCGCAGGACACCTGGATCTATTTCCCCTGGGATCTCGGCTTCACCTACCAGAAGCCCATCGCCGAAGACCACATGGGCTGAGCCGCGACGCCTGTCTCCGAAGTCTCGAGCGGCCCGGCCGTTAGAGCGCCGCGCGTCCTGTTCGGACGCGCAAAGGACGCTCTGACTATCCAGGGTTCGCATCGTGTTTTCCGAAAATCGATTGCGATTTTCGGGCCGATGCGTGCCGGGCGCCTTCATTATCAATCTATTTACTTTTGTTACGGAGGATTAACCGTACAATTCGTTACGCGGCATATGAGTCTTCTGGCTGGGTGGGACTGCCGATGCTTATGAAGCCAAGCTACCACAATCACCTTCTTGAGCGGATTCGCCGCCTGTTCGGCGCGACGCCGTGCCGAATGCAGGTCGCCGCCCTGCCCTGGCACCGCACTGCAACCGGCATCGAGGTCATGCTCATCACCAGCCGCGACACCGGACGCTGGGTGCTGCCCAAGGGCTGGCCGGAACCGTCCGAACGGCTGTGCGAGACCGCAGCGCGCGAGGCGAGCGAAGAAGCCGGCCTCAGCGGATCGGTCGACACCCACGAAGCCGGCCGCTATTTCTATCTCAAGGAGCTTTCCAACGGCGAGCAGGTCGCCTGCGAGGTGCTCGTCTATCCGCTCGAGGTGCGCAAGGTCGCCGAGAAGTGGAAGGAGCGGCGCCAGCGCACGCGCAAGTGGGTCTCGCCCAGTGAAGCCGCGCGCATGGTGAACGAACCCGATCTTTGCCGGCTGATCTCGTCCTTCGGTGCCGCGCACGGAAAATTCGCCGCCTGAAACGGGCTTGCGCCCGCGCAGTCCAGGGTTCGCGGCCCGCCCTGACCGCCCTTTCGCCGGCTTCGTTCACGCGGCCGGTTCTCCCCGTTATCCACACAAGTGACACACAAGATGTTGGGGTCACAAAAACTGCACAAACGACTTCTTGACGTTAACGGCCGAGTCGCTTTTTATGACTCAAGCGCGCTTGTTGAGCACGTGACCGGAAAGTTCTGAGGCCGGTCCTTTTCTCCAGATTTAGTGAGTTCCCGCTCGCATTTGCACCCCCACAGACGGGGTGGTTTCGCGCGCGGTTCCGGGGTGTCCAAGAGGTTTGCGGGTAAAAATTGGGGACTGGCGGAAATCTTCTGTTAACACTATATTTAGTGTTTGCAGGCAGTCTGAACGCTAGATAGTGTGAGTTGTCCCTCCATGAGGGAATCGCAATCAAAGTTTCAGTTCGACGGGCCCGGTGCGGGCCGCAGGCTTGAGGAAAGCAGTCTCCGCAAGGAGATTCTCCAGCCAGGCGGCGGCTAGTCCGGGAAAAGGCAACCGGCTGTCCAGGCAGCCGGATCAACGGGCTTGCGTCTTTCGCATCAGCAACGGGAAATCTCCCGCGAAAGACGCTATATATAGACAAAAGGAAATCGACCGATGCGCATCGAGCGGCGTTTCACCAAGGATGGACAATCGGCCTATGCGGAGATCGAATTCCGCAAGGCCCTATCCGAGATCAAGAACCCCGACGGTTCGGTGGTGTTCCGCCTCGACAACATCGACGTGCCGGCGCAGTTCAGCCAGGTCGCTGCCGACATCCTGGCGCAGAAATATTTCCGCAAGGCCGGGGTGCCCGCCCGCCTGAAGAAGGTCGAGGAGAACGACGTCCCCTCCTTCCTGTGGCGCTCGATCCCCGACGAAGCCGAACTGGAAAAGCTGCCCGAGAACGAACGCTATGGCTCCGAGACCGACGCCCGTCAGGTCTTTGACCGCCTCGCCGGCACCTGGACCTACTGGGGCTGGAAGGGTGGCTATTTCAAGTCCGAAGGCGACGCCCGCGCCTTCAAGGACGAACTGGCCTACATGCTCGCCACCCAGCGCGTCGCACCGAACTCGCCGCAGTGGTTCAACACCGGCCTGCACTGGGCCTATGGCATTGACGGTCCCGGCCAGGGCCACTTCTATGTCGACCCCTTCACCGGCAAGCTGACCAAGTCGAAGTCGTCCTACGAACATCCGCAGCCGCATGCCTGCTTCATCCAGGGCGTCCAGGACGACCTCGTCAACGAGGGTGGCATCATGGACCTGTGGGTGCGTGAGGCACGGCTGTTCAAATATGGCTCGGGCACCGGCTCCAACTTCTCGATGCTGCGCGGCGAAGGCGAAAAGCTGTCCGGTGGCGGCCGTTCGTCGGGCCTGATGAGCTTCCTTAAGATCGGCGATCGTGCCGCCGGCGCCATCAAGTCAGGCGGCACCACCCGCCGCGCCGCCAAGATGGTCGTCGTCGACGCCGACCACCCCGACATCGAGGCCTATATCGACTGGAAGGTGAAGGAAGAGCAGAAGGTCGCAGCACTCGTCACCGGCTCCAAGATCGTCAAGCAGCACCTCGCCAAGATCATGGCTGCCTGCGTCAACTGCGAAGGCCAGGATGACGATTGCTTCGATCCGGCGATCAACACCGCGCTCAAGCGCGAGATCAAGGCCGCCAAGAAGAACGCGGTGCCGGAAAACTACATCTACCGCGTCATCCAGTTCGCCAAGCAGGGCTACACCTCGATCGAGTTCAAGACCTACGACACCGACTGGGATTCGGAAGCCTACCTCACCGTTTCGGGCCAGAACTCCAACAACTCGGTCTCGCTCAAGGACGACTTCCTGCGCGCCGTGGAAACCGATGGCGACTGGCACCTGACCGCCCGCAAGGACGGCAAGGTGATGAAGACGCTCAAGGCGCGCGACCTGTGGGAAAAGATCGGCTACGCCGCCTGGGCTTCGGCCGATCCGGGCCTGCACTTCAACACCACGATGAACGACTGGCACACCAGCCCGGCTGCCGGCCCGATCCGCGGCTCCAATCCGTGCTCGGAATACATGTTCCTCGACGATACCGCCTGCAACCTGGCGTCGATCAACCTTTTGCCCTACCGCAACGCCGACGGCAGCATCGACATCGCCGCCTACGAGCACACCGTGCGGCTGTGGACCATGGTGCTCGAAATCTCGGTCATGATGGCGCAGTTCCCGTCCAAGGAAATCGCCAAGCTGTCCTACGAGTACCGTACGCTTGGTCTGGGCTATGCCAATATCGGCGGCCTGCTGATGACCTCGGGCATTCCGTATGACAGCGACGAAGGCCGCGCCATCGGCGCAGCTCTGACCGCGATCATGACCGGCATTGCCTATGCCACCTCGGCCGAGATGGCCTCCGAGCTCGGCGCCTTTGCCGATTACGACCGCAACGCCGACAACATGCTGCGTGTCATGCGCAACCACCGCCGCGCCGCCTATGGCGACAAGGACGGCTACGAGAAGCTGTCGGTCAATCCGGTGCCGCTGGTGGCAAGCGACGTCAAGCAGCAGGAGCTGGTCAGCCACGCCCGCGCTGCCTGGGACCTCGCCATCGAGCTGGGCGAAAAGCACGGCTACCGCAACGCCCAGGCAACCGTGATCGCGCCGACCGGCACGATCGGCCTTGTCATGGATTGCGACACCACAGGCATCGAACCTGACTTCGCACTGGTCAAGTTCAAGAAGCTCGCCGGCGGCGGCTACTTCAAGATCATCAACCGTGCAGTACCCGAGGCGCTGCGCACGCTCGGCTACACCGAGGCCCAGATCGCCGAGATCGAGGCCTATGCCGTCGGCCACGGCAATCTCAACCAGGCACCCGGCATCAACCCCGGCTCGTTGAAGGCCAAGGGCTTCACCGACGAGAAGATCGAAGCGCTGAATGCGGCGCTGAAGAGCGCCTTCGACATCAAGTTCGTGTTCAACCAGTGGACGCTGGGTGCCGACTGGGTGAAGGAGACTTTTGGCTTCACCGACGCGCAGCTCAACGATTTCTCGTTCGAAATCCTGCCGGCCATCGGCTTCTCCAGGAAGGACATCGAAGCCGCCAACATCCATGTCTGCGGTGCGATGACCCTCGAGGGAGCGCCCTTCCTGAAAGAAGAGCACCTTGCCGTGTTCGACTGCGCCAATCCCTGCGGCAAGATCGGCAAGCGTTATCTCTCGGTCGACAGCCACATCCGCATGATGGCGGCAGCCCAGCCCTTCATCTCGGGCGCCATCTCCAAGACCATCAACATGCCCAACGAGGCGACGGTCGAGGACTGCAAGAGCGCCTACATGCTGTCATGGAAGCTGGCGCTGAAGGCCAACGCGCTCTACCGCGACGGCTCGAAGCTGTCGCAGCCGCTAAATGCCTCGCTGATCGCTGACGAGGACGAGGATGAAGACGAGGTCGTCGAGGCGCTGATCGCAGCACCTGCCGCCGCCAAGGCGGTACAGGTCACCGAAAAGATCGTCGAGCGCGTCATCGAGCGTCTCTACCGCGACCGCGAGAAGCTGCCGAACCGCCGCAAGGGCTACACCCAGAAGGCTGTCGTCGGCGGCCACAAGGTCTATCTGCGCACCGGCGAGTTCGACGACGGCCGCTTGGGCGAAATCTTCATCGACATGCACAAGGAAGGCGCTGCCTTCCGTGCGATGATGAACAACTTCGCCATCGCGATCTCGCTCGGCCTGCAGTACGGCGTGCCGCTCGATGAATATGTCGAAGCCTTCACCTTTACCAAGTTCGAGCCGGCCGGCATGGTCATCGGCAACGATGCCATCAAGAACGCCACCTCTATCCTCGACTACGTCTTCCGCGAGCTCGCCGTCAGCTACCTCGGCCGCCACGACCTCGCCCATGTCGACCAGTCGGACTTCGACAAGACCGCACTTGGCAAGGGCATCACCGAAGGCAAGGCCCTGCCCTTCTCCAAGGGCCTGACCCGCGGTGCCTCGCCGCTCAAGGTCGTCTCGGCCGGCGCCGGCAACGACCCCAAGGGTTCGGCCACCACCGCCCCGGCGCGCGCGACACCGGTGACCGCCTTCTCCGGCTCCAACGTGCTGTCGCTGTCGCCAAAGGCTGCGATCTCGGCTGAGGAATCGACCGCCTACAAGCGCGACTATGAGGAGCGCGCCAAGGAACTGGCCGAGGAAATCACCGTTGAGGAGACGGAGGAAACGGTGACGACGTCGCTGTTCACCGACGCCGCCGCCCAGGAAGCCTCCGACGCCAAGAAAGTCGCCGCCGACCGCCGCGCCAAGTCGATGCTGCAGGGCTACACCGGCAACTCCTGCTCCGAGTGCCAGAACTTCACCATGGTCCGAAACGGCACCTGCGAAAAGTGCGATACCTGCGGCGCGACATCAGGGTGCAGCTGAGGCTGGCCAGCAGTGGGCGGACACCCAAAGTTGTGTGCCTGAAAGCCAATGTTGTGTTCCTGGAGCGGCGAAACGGCCGCTCCTCGATGAGAAGTGAGGGAAGCAGCGAAGAGTGCGCAGCTTGAGGATGCACGGAGAGCTGCCTCTTGGGCGGCCACCCAAAGTTGAAAATACCCTGACGCGTCACCGTATCTTGCTCAGCGTCAAGATAGATGGCTCATCCGACACTCAAAGTTGGCTCGCCTAGATCGATAGGGAAAAAAGCCCGGACATATAGATATCCGGGCTTTCGCTTTCTGGCTCTCTGTCCCTGGTTAAGGGCGTGAAGGCAAAATCTCGCGGGCACTCGCGCCCCCACGGAACGGTACATGTGATTGCCTCTGTGATCGGCATTCGCTCGATTGGTCCAGCATGTCACATGCTGTCTGACGCATCTCCTCGCTTGTTTGTTCGCATGGATCCGCATTTCAACAAACCTGGATATCGAGCTTGTTCAGGGCTTGCATAAGCTGGAGCTTCGGCAGTTTGGTGAGATCTTTTGCGACCTCTTTCACCAGTGTGGAAACCAGAACTCCGGGTAGGTTCTGACGCAGTGTCCCGAGCATGCGTGGCTCGGCGACGATCGCAAGATGATCGAATTCATGGTCGGCGTAGCGCCGTCCCAATTCTTCAATGAGCGTAATCGCGAACTGCACCTCTTGCTCTTGGACTGGGTCAGACGCGTACTCCATCGCGGAGCGCCGTCTTCCCTTGGACGCAAAGCTGCGTCCGGGTCTGTCCGACATGATCTCGCGCAGTGTTTTGTGATTCACCTCGAAAACCAGATCGTCCAACAAGGCTGCGTCCTCGTTGTCGCCCTCCATTTGACGAATGATGCGAGCACGAGCACCATCCGCTACCAAAATCCACGTTTTCTTGCGTTTCATGGCGCATTCCTTTCGAAGTGGTTCTTGATGGTCGCAAGAGAATAAGTCGGTGCTCGCCACCTCGCTTTGACCGGGGTCAAGGCGCGCATGGAACAAAGTCCGTTTTCTGAAGGCGGGCGAAGCAACCGGGCGAGCGAACCTCCCTTCTGGCAGCGGCATAAGACCTAGCAGGAGCAAATGCTGTGCGGCTGGCACGATACATATACAGCCTTGTTGCTATCGGTGCGGTGGCAGGAGCTGCCGCCTGGTATTTCTGGAGCCCCCCAAGCGTGTCGGTTGCGACGATGTCGCGCGGAGACGCGGCCGAAATCGTCTATGCAAGCGGTACAGTCGAACCACGGACCTGGGCGAAAGTGGCCCCGGTGGTTCGCGAACGTATCGTCGAACAATGCAACTGCGAAGGGTCCCGGGTCTCACAAGGCGACGTTCTGGCTCGTCTGGATGATAGCGAAGAGCGCGCGGCACTGGCCGAACTTGAGGCACGACGCTCGCTGGCCCAAGAGGATTTTCGGCGCTTGTCCGTACTTGCCGAACGGAACGCGGCCAGCCGACAAGCGCTCGATCGCTCCCAAAGCGAGCTTCTGCAAATTGAAGCCCTGGTCGCTGGGCGGAAAGCCCGGCTCGAGACTTATGTTCTGCGAGCGCCCAGTCCGGGGATCGTTCTCAGGCAAGATGGTGAAGTGGGCGAGGTCGCCGAGCTAGGTACGGTTTTGTTTTGGGTCGGGGAGCCAAAACCACTGCTCGTGGTCGCAGATGTCAACGAAGAGGACATTCCCCGCGTCGAAGTTGGTCAACGCGCCCTTCTTAGAGCCGATGCCTTTCCGAAGCAAAAACTCGAGGCTCAAGTCGACAGCATTACGCCAAAAGGCGATCCGGCGACGAAGACCTATCGCGTCCGCTTTCGGCTGCCCGATGAAACACCGCTGCGCATCGGGATGTCGACAGACATCAACATCGTCGTCCAAGTCTCGAAGAATGCCCTGCTCATTCCCTCTGCTGCGGTTGACCAGAACCATGTCTTCGTTGTCGAGGACGGCAGGTCGCGACGGCGCGATATTCGTATCGGCATCCGCGGCACGGGCAGCACCGAGGTTCTGGCTGGCCTCGACGAAAAGGCCCTCGTCGTCACTCCCTATCCTGCCGACCTCGCCGACGGTAGCCGTGTGATCATCTCAGGCCCAGAGGAGTAGATCATGCCCCTCATTCTCGACATTGCGGTCACGCATATCGCCGGACGCGGGCGACAGACAGTTGTGGCCATCCTGGGTGTTGCTGTTGGCGTGGGCTTCTCAATTGCCATGGCCGCATTGATGCAGGGTGGGCAGGACGATTTCGTTAGGCAGCTCATCAACACCATGCCTCACGTTGCCATCACCGACGAAATGCGCACAGCACCCCGGCAGCCTGCGGAGGACGTTTTTGCCACTGCCGCCATTTCCGGGCTGAGGCCACGTGATGATCGGCGTGGGATCATCAATCCGACGGCTGCAGCAGCCTGGCTCGACACCTGGGTTCCCGGTCGCTTCTCAACGAGCCTGAAGACACAAGGTGTTATCCGCTATTCCAATCGAGAAGCTGGCGCGGCGGTCATCGGGATCGATCCGATGCGAGAATCCGCTGTTTCGCCGATCATCGAGGAGTTCGTTGAAGGCAGCTTCGCAGCGCTCGCGGCGGGCGGCAACAACGTGGTGATCGGAGACACCATGGCTTCCCGGCTAGGTGCCAGCTTTGGAGACACGATAACGGCCGTTTCCTCAGACGGGCTTACCCGCGCGTTCAGAATTGTGGGCCTGTTCCATACCGGGACAACGATTCGTGACGAAGGCGAGGCCTACGTTCTGCTGAAGAATGCTCAAATCCTGTCAGCGCGCCCGAACGCCATCAACGAGATACGAATTAAGCTCGACAATCCGGACAGCGCACCTGCGGTGGCGCACCGGGCTGAGACTGAGCTTGGCTACAAGGCTGTTGCTTGGCAGGAAGCGAACGAATCCATCCTCGAGGCCCTCGTTGTCCGCAACGTCATCATGTACACGGTGGTAGGTGCGATCATGCTGGTCGCCGGATTCGGCATCTACAACATCATCTCCACCATCACGCATGAGAAGGCGCGTGACATCGCCATCATGAAGTCGCTCGGCTTCCCCGAAGCCGACATGCGTCGCATGTTCCTGATGGAAGGCTTGGCAATCGGCGCTGCCGGCTGCGCGTTCGGTTGGCTCCTCGGCCTTGCAATGACCTACGCTCTATCGCAGGTTCGCTTCGAAATCGCCGCGACCGGTCAGGAAATGACCCGGCTGCCAATCACTTGGAGCATTCTGCACTATTTGATGTCACGCTGAGCATTGGCGAAAAGGAATTCGTGGCCGTTACTGGACCGTCTGGGTCCGGTAAGTCTTCTCTGCTCTACTTGCTCGGGCTCCTTGACAGCCCCACCAGTGGCACACTGAAGATCGGTGGACGCGACACCGGACCCATGGACGAGAAGGAGCGCTCCCGGACACGGCTTTCGATGATGGGTATCGTCTTCCAGTTCCATTTTCTCCTGCCAGAGTTCACCGCGCGAGAGAACGTGGAGATTCCAATGCGCAAGCTGCGCCGCCTCGAACGAAGCCAGATACGCGAGCGGGCCAGCGAGTTGCTCATATCCCTGGGGCTTGCCGAGCATCTCGACAAACGGCCTGACCAACTGTCGGGCGGCCAGCGACAACGGGTCGCCGTGGCGCGATCGCTCGCAAACGACCCGCCGATCATCCTTGCCGATGAACCGACGGGAAGCCTGGATAGCAAAAGCTCCGAGCAAGTTTTCGAGATACTCCAAAACCTCGTGCGCGAACGCGGCAAGTCCATCGTGGCGGTTACGCACGACCTCGAAATGGCAGCCCGCATGGATCGCCGCATCCATCTTGTCGACGGCAAGATCGCTGAAGTGGTCCCAGGCTAGCTTGGCTTATCGTGGCGATGCGCCCGCCCCGGGACGATTGCCTCCAAGGACACGACAATGAAGAACAAGGCATTTCTCCATCGTTTTGGTTTTGCCATTCAGGGACTGCAAGACGGCTGGCGACGTGAGCGCAGTTTCCGCACTCAAGCGCTGATTGGCCTGATCGTTGTCCTGGGCGCTGCCCTGCTCGGCATTTCTGGTATCTGGCTGGCCGTCATTGGGCTGGCGATTGCCGTTGTGCTGGCCGCGGAACTGTTCAACTCGGCTCTTGAGGCCCTCGTCGATCATCTGCATCCGGAAGTACATCCGGAGATTCGCGTTGTTAAGGACATGGCGGCTGCCGGGCGTGTTGCTCGTCTGCCTTGGCGCGCTGACGGTCGGTTTGCTGTTCTTGGCGGCACACAGCTAAGCCATCCAGGCGTAACCAATAGCAGGCGGTCACGCAGTCTCCCCTCTCCCAACCGGAAGAGTGCACTCCAACTCGACATACAATTGACATGGCTCAACGCATGCTGAGTCACATTGACTACGCTCTCGAAGACATTTCCACCTTGGAAAGGAACGCGGAATGCAGAGCGCCAAGAAATCACTCGCCGAAATCGACGACGCATTCGTCGATTCCGAAGAACTCCATCTGCTCCATCGGTATTGGCAGGCGGCGAACTATCTGTCGGTCGGGCAGATTTATCTGCTGGACAACCCTCTGCTGCGGGAACCGCTGAAGCCCGAGCACATCAAGCCACGCCTGCTTGGCCACTGGGGCACCACACCCGGACTCAACTTCATCTACGCACATCTGAACCGCCTCATCAGGAACCGCGACCTCGACATGATCTATGTCTGCGGGCCAGGCCATGGCGGACCGGGAATGGTGGCCAATACATATCTCGAGGGCAGCTATTCCGAGATTTACCCCGAGATCGGCCGCGACACCGACGGCATGCGCGCGCTCTTCCGGCAGTTTTCCTTCCCCGGCGGCATCCCCAGCCACGCCGCGCCTGAAACCCCCGGCTCCATCCACGAAGGCGGAGAGCTGGGCTATGCACTGGTTCATGCGTATGGGGCCGCCTTCGACAATCCCGATCTAGTCGTAGCCTGCGTGATAGGCGACGGCGAAGCTGAGACTGGCACGCTTGCAGCCTCATGGCACTCGAACAAGTTCTTGAGCCCTGTCCATGACGGCGCCGTCCTGCCGATCCTGCACCTCAATGGCTACAAGATCGCCAATCCGACGGTGCTTGCCCGCATCGACAAGTCCGAGCTGCATGACCTTCTGACAGGTTACGGGCACGAACCCATCTTCGTCGAGGGTGAGGACCCTGTCGAAATGCATGGAAAGATGGCCATGGCGCTCGACACTGCATGTGATCGCATCGAGGCGATCCAGACGGCAGCAAGGCGGGAGGGTCGCGCCGAACGCCCCCGCTGGCCGATGATCGTATTGCGCAGTCCCAAGGGCTGGACTGGTCCCAAAGAGATAGACGGCAAGAAGACCGAAGGGTTCTGGCGGTCTCATCAGGTCCCGATCACTGATCCACGCCAAAACGAGGAGCATCTTCACATCCTGGAACAATGGATGCGGAGCTATGACCCCGACAATCTATTCGACGATCAGGGAAGGCTGCGCGCGGAGCTGGCGGCGTTGGCTCCTAAGGGGATCAGAAGGATGGGAGCCAATCCGCACGCCAACGGCGGTGGCCTGAAGCGCGACCTGGCTATGCCCGACTTCAGGTCATTTGCAATCGATGTGCCATCACCCGGCTCCGTCAACGGGGAAGCGACGCGGACGATGGGTCGGATGCTCAGGGAAATCGTTGAGCTGAACGCTGGGGCCCGGAACTTTCGGATCATGGGGCCTGACGAGACTGCTTCCAATCGGCTTGATCCGGTGTTCGCATCCACCGACCGGGTGTGGATGGCCGACATCGAGCCTTATGACGAGCACCTTGCTCGCGACGGGCGCGTCATGGAGGTCTTGAGCGAAAATCTCTGCCAGGGCTGGCTGGAGGGCTATCTGCTCACAGGACGACATGGGTTGTTCTCCTGTTACGAAGCCTTCATCCACATCGTCGATTCCATGTTCAACCAGCACGCCAAATGGCTCAAGGTTTCGAGGGAACTGCCTTGGCGGCAACCGATCGCTTCACTGAACTATCTTCTGACGTCGCACGTCTGGCGACAGGATCACAACGGCTTCAGCCATCAGGATCCGGGCTTCGTTGACCTCGTTGCCAACAAGAAGGCGGACATAGTGCGTATCTATCTGCCGCCCGATGCCAACACCCTGCTCTGGGCAACTGACCATTGCCTGCGCACTTTTAACCGGATCAATGTGATCGTGGCTGGAAAGCAGCCCCAGCAACAATGGCTGAACATGGCCGACGCGATCGCCCACTGCCAAGCTGGAGCAGGCATCTGGCATTGGGCCGGCTCCGAAGACGACAGCGGCCCCGATGTTGTGATGGCCTGCGCCGGCGATGTACCCACGCTAGAGACACTTGCCGCGGTGGGCCTGCTGCGGGAAGCCCTGCCAGACCTGAAGATTCGTGTCGTCAACGTCGTGGATCTCATGACGTTGCAGTCGGCTAGCCAGCATCCCCACGGCCTCACAGATGCAGCTTTTGACGCATTGTTCACTGCGGACCGACCGGTCGTCTTCGCCTATCACGGCTACCCTTATCTGATCCATCGGTTGACCTATCGCCGCAACAACCACGAGAACATCCACGTTCGCGGCTTCCAAGAAGAAGGTACCACCACTACGCCTTTCGACATGACCGTGCTCAACAAGATGGACCGCTATCATCTCGCCATCGAAGCTATCGACCGCGTCCGCAACCTTGGGCCCAAGGCTGCAGAAGCGCGGGCCTATTTCGAGAACTGTCTCTCACAACACTGGCATTACGTCCGAGATCATGGAGAAGACATGCCCGAGGTGCGCAACTGGTCATGGCGGGGCTGAGAAAGGAAGAACCACATGGCTCTTCTGGCGCTGAACGCAGGATCTTCCAGCTTGAAATTCGGGCTGTTCACGCAGTCGCCTGCTGGCCCGGAGCAGTTGTTACGCGGCGTGTTCGATGGCCTTGGCGGATCTCCCCGTTTTTCGGCAAAGCACTCGTCGGGCCAAATTCTCGCCGACGGCCGACCTGTTGCCGCGAGATCAACGGTGTTGTTGCTGGAGGGACTTATCGAGTTTCTCCAGCCGTTCTTGGACGGCCGGCCGCTGGAGCTGGTCGGCCACCGCATAGTTCATGGCGGAAGCCGCTTTGTGACACCAACTCGCCTGTCGACGGACGTTATCGCCGCACTTGACGAACTCACCCCCATCGCCCCGTTGCACCAGCCCGCGAGCCTCGCGCCCGTCAGGGCGTTGGCTGAGCTACAGCCGGGCCTCGTGCAGATTGGCTGTTTCGACACGGCTTTTCATTCCTCGATGCGGCCGCCCGCCAGCCGATATGCGCTTCCCCGTCAGTTAGAAAGCGATGGCGTGCGTCGCTACGGCTTTCACGGCTTGTCCTATGAATATGTTTCCCACCATCTGGGCGAGATCTCACCTCGGCTTTTGCAGCAGAGGACTATTGTTGCCCATCTGGGCAGCGGCTGCAGTCTTTGCGCCATGGTCGACGGGAAGAGCCAGGACACGACCATGGGTTTCACCGCACTGGATGGGGTGATGATGGCCACACGCTGTGGTTCGATTGATCCCGGCATCCTGCTCTATCTGCAAAAAGCGCAAGGGCTGGGGGTCACCGAGGTCGAGGACCTGCTGTATCGTCGATCGGGCCTACTCGGCGTGTCGGGCATATCGGGCGACATGCGCGCCCTGCTTTCCAGCAGCGATCCACGGGCGACCGAGGCCATCGACTTGTTCGTGTTCAGCATTTCACGGGCCATTGCGGCTCTTGCCAGTTCGATCGAAGGCATCGAGCTTCTGGTTTTCACTGGAGGGGTCGGCGAACACGCAACAGAAATACGGCAGGCGATTTGCCGGCGACTCCAGTGGTTGGGGGTCAAACTCGATCCATCGCGCGACGGCGACGTGATCAGCCATCCCGACAGCAAGGTGGAGGTTCGTGTGATTGCCACGAACGAGGAACTGTCCATTGCCAGACAGATGTCCAAGTTTCAGTCCTGAAAGGTCGGTGCCCCGCGCAACCCTGCAGATCATTTGGCTTCCCACCCTGTTGACCCAAGTCAAAGCGTTGCCGTTGATGCGTTTCTAGGATTGAAGCGAACCGCTGCTGCGGCTCCGGGACATTCGGGCGGGGACAGCCAATGAAGTATCGCGAAGTTCAGGAACGCCTGCGTGCGGTGGGCGTAGCAATCAGCAAGCGAGGCGGCGTCATCCGGGTCAATTATTTCGGTGGCTTCGAAGGAAGCGCGAAATACACAACTGACCTGCAAGAGGCGCTGGCCCTCGGACTTGCGATGGCCAGGCCGGAGCATCTGCCCAAGATTTGGCTGTCAGTTCGACCAACCAACTAGTCCCGCAGCCGAGCGTTCCAGACCGTCTCGCTCGATGCCTCACGATCGTTCGGTTGTCAGGGCTCGGCGCAACCGACGAATGACAGCAGACCGTTGGGGGCCACCGGTAATCCGACAGGCTCCGGCCGGCGAGGATAACCTCGCCAAGAGCCTAATGCGACTGCAACGAAGCCGAGCCAATCCGCCTTTCATATAGAATCTTCAGGCCAAGCAAACCGGCAACTACGGCAAACACAAGGAACCACGCCAAATCGCCGAGGATGTCGGCAACAGCCAGAATGCTGCGACTGAAAAGTATTCCCAACCCAACATACTGGAACACCCAGACAGCTTCGCCGAAGACACCCCAGACGGTAAAGCGTGACCAAGGATAGGCCATCATACCGGCAACAATGTTGACTCCCGGACCGAGCGGGCTAAGCAGCCACCTGGTAAGGAAGACACTGATTGCACCCCATCGGACAGTTACTGTCCGCGCATGGCTAAGAGTGTCGGCCATATGCAGCCTGTCGGCTAGCCTTTCGGCCAGCCCCTCGCTTCCCAGGCGGCCAATCAGGTAGCCCACCTGATCACCCAACACAGCGCCGGCAATCCCCCACGCGAAGATGGAGACCAAATCCAACTGGTCGCGCGCCACCAGCGAACCGGCCACGAGCAGGGCGAGCGACGAAGGAAGCGGTACGCCGAGGCTACCGAGAGCAAGGATGGCGAACAACGCAAAGGCACCATAGTCCGCGAGAAAAGCCATCGCCGCATCGCTCATGGGCCTAGCTGCCGCTCATTCTATCGGACAGACCGCCGTTCGATTGCTGCCGGCTCCTGCCTATGCTCGCTTCGATGGTGGATTTGAGCGCCTCAAACGAAACGCCCTTGGCCGATGCTATGTCGCCAAGGGTCCGCCTGTCCGAAACACCTGTCGGAAGATCAAGCGCACTGAACAGCGCTTTCGGCTCCAGATTGTAGGAGTGGGCCACATAGCCCACTGTCATCCATGGTTCGATCGGCTCGTCGCGGTGCGATGACCAATAGACCGCATGGACGGTCAGGCGAATCGCGAAGAACCCACTGGCAACAAGTGCGGTGACGAACGCAGCCAGCAGGATCAGATTTGCCAGGCGGCCCGGTATCTTGTTCGAGCGGATGCGCATTACCCTGCCCGACCTTGCATGTCTGTTGGAGTTCTTTCAGCGGGACTTGCCAGGGTCATTTGTTCATTTCTCATCTACGTCCTCAGCACCCTGTAGATCGCCGGGATGACGAGCACCGTGAGCAATGTCGACGAAGCAAGACCGAACAGCAGAGAGATGGCGAGCCCTTGGAAGATCGGATCCGACAGAATTACCGCCGCGCCAATCATGGCTGCGAGCGCGGTGAGTAGGATCGGTTTGAAACGAATTGAACCAGCTTCAATCAGTATCTCGGTCAGAGGCAGTTCGCCGGTGTTGGCATGACGGATAAAATCGACAAGCAAGATTGAGTTACGCACGATGATGCCGGCGAGCGCGATGAACCCGATCATAGAGGGCGCCGAGAACGGCGCGGAAAGCAGCCAATGGCCACCCAGTATGCCGATGAAGGTCAGCGGTATCGGTGTCAGGATCACAAGCGGCAGCTTGAAGGAGCCGAACTGCGCAACGACCAAAATGTATATGGCAAGCAGCGCGACCACAAATGCTGCGCCCATGTCGCGGAAGGTCACCCAGGTAACCTCCCATTCGCCATCCCAAAGGAGCGTCGAGGAACCCTCATCCTGCGGTTGGCCATGCAGCGAGATGACGGGCTTCGGAAGCCCCGTCCAGTCCTGCACATCGATGGCCTCCCGCACCGCAAGCATGCCGTAAAGGGGGGCTTCGAACGTTCCAGCGAGTTCAGCCGTTACCATTTCGGCAGCGCGGCCATTGTGCCTGAATACCGGAAACGACGCACGCTCTTCGGCGACCCGCACAACGTCGCCGAGTTCGACAACGCCGCGATCGCCCGGCAGTACGTTGGCTGGAAGCGGCGTCGCCAAGAACTGCTCGTCGACAACCCTATCGCCCTTCGGCCGTTCGATGCGGATGGGGATTGGTTGCCGGCCGCCTCCGCGATGGGAATAGCCGACCGTCGTGCCGCCGTTAAGGATTGCGATCGTGTCGAAGACGTCGCTCTCTTCGACATGGAAGAACTCTGCGTCGTCGGTTGAAATCCGCATACGCAGGCGACGCGCGGGCTGCCCATAGGAATTGTCGATGTCGACGATGAATGGAACCGACCGAAAGGCCATCTCGACCTTCTCCGCGACTTTTCGCCGGGTCTCGCCATCGGGTCCGTAGACTTCTGCCAGAAGCGTTGCCATGACGGGTGGCCCAGGCGGCGGTTCGACGACCTTTAGGCTGGTGCCCGACGGCATGGACACGGCCTTGATGCGCTCTCGAATCTCGAGCGCCATCTGATGGCTGGAGCGGATGCGCTCCGCTTTGGGCAGAAGGTTTATGGCGACATCGCCCTGTTGCGGCTCCGTCCGATAGAAGGAATGGCGCACCAGGCCGTTGAAATTGAAAGGTGCCGCAGCCCCGGCATGCGTCTGGACCGACATCACCTCCTCCAGAGCCAGAACTATGCGCGCGACCTCCTGCGCAACCCCGTCGGTTGCTTCGACGGAGGAGCCCTCGGGCAGGTCGATCGTGACCGATAGCTCTGACTTGTTGTCGAAGGGAAGCAGCTTGACGGTCACATCCCTGGTGTAGAACAACGCAAGGGAACCGAGGGTAAGAATGCCGACTGCAAGCAGAAACGACCAACTTGCGATTTTCGACGACAGGATCGGACGCGCCACGGCGGCATAGGTGCGGCCGAGCAGCCCGCCATGCCCCTGGTGGTGACTGATCGGGGTTGCCCTACCGGCGATCCTGAGCATCAACCAAGGTGTTACCGTGACAGCGACGAAGAACGAAAAGATCATCGCTGCCGACGCATTTGCAGGAATCGGGCTCATATAGGGTCCCATCATCCCCGACACGAAAAGCATCGGCAGAAGCGCAGCGACGACGGTAAGTGTCGCAACGATGGTCGGATTGCCGACCTCCGCAACCGCCTCAATTGCAGCATCCTTGCGTTCGCGGCCGTCGCCCATGCCCCAGTGGCGCGCGATGTTTTCGATGACGACGATTGCGTCGTCGACGAGAATGCCGATCGAGAAGATGAGGGCAAAAAGCGATATGCGGTTGAGCGTATAGCCCATCCACCACGAAGCGAAGAGGGTAAGCAGGATCGTTACGGGAATAACGACAGCGACGACTACGGCTTCACGCCACCCGATGGCCAGCCAGACAAGAAGGATGATCGAGACCGTGGCGAGCCCGAGATGATAAAGCAGCTCGTTCGCCTTTTCGTTGGCGGTCTCGCCATAATTGCGCGTGACTCCGACCGACACCTCGCCCGAAATGAGGCTTCCTTTGAGCATTTCGACACGGTGCAGGATCGATTCCGCAACTGTCACCGCATTCGAACCCGCACGTTTGGCAATGGCCAGCGTGACCGAAGGAACGCGCGAAACTCCATTTTTCGATCGTAGGACCGTCGATACCAGAATTTCCCCCGTGTCGGTTGCGAAGGCAACGTCGGCCACGTCACGGACATAGACTGGACGGTTATCACGCGTCGTCACCAACAGATTGCCGATCTGGTTTGGTGAACTCAGCGTCTCGCCCGCAATGACGGCGATCTGCTCACCATCATCCCTGGCCCCGCCAGCAGGAAAAGCCTTGTTGGCTCCGGAAACCTTGGCGGCAAGCTGCTGCAGCGTGACGCCGTAGAGAGCGAGCTTTTCGGGACGCGGCGCCACCCGTATGATCTCTGCCGTTTCGCCGACGAGATAAGTCAGGCCGACATCGTCGATCTTGGCAATCTCGGTGCGCAATTCGCGTGCGATGCGCGTCAAATCATTCGCCGTTATGCGATCGGCCATATTTGGGTTGGGCGAAAGCGTCAGCGTGACGATCGCAACATCGTCAATGCCGCGGCCGACGATGCGCGGTTCGGGGACGCCGAACGGGATGCGGTCCAAGTTCGCGCGGACCTTGTCATGGACACGCAAGACCGCGGCGTCGGATGACGTTCCGACGATGAAGCGTGCGGTTACCATCACTTGATCGTCGCCAGTTTGCGAATAGACGTGCTCCACGCCATCTATTCCTTTGACGATCATTTCCAACGGTTCGGTGACCAGCTTGACGGCATCATCGGCCTTCAGGCCGTCAGCGCGCACAAGGATATCAACCATCGGAACCGAAATCTGCGGCTCTTCCTCACGTGGCAATGTCAACAGAGCTATGAGTCCGAAGGCGAAGGCAGCGACCAGGAACAGCGGCGTCAGTGGCGAGGCGATGAAAGCTCGCGTCAAGCCCCCGGCAATACCAAAACTCATCGGGAGCTTCATGGCGTGATCACGACATCGCCGACGGCGAGTCCAGTCAGGACCTCGATATAGTCCCCGTCAGAACGTGCGATCCGCTCGCCCAGCACAAGCGCCCGATCAATCTCGACGCCACCAACCATGACACGGACAAAATCGATGCCCGACCGGGCTTCAACGGATGCGACCGGTACGAGCAGCGCTGAGCGCTCGCCAACCGGAACCTCGACGAGCACACGGGCACCGATAAAAGCCGTTTCCAGCTTTTCGACCTCGACGTCGGCGAGAACGCGGCCATTCTCGATCTGCGGGTAAATTTTTGCGAGACGGCCGGTCGAGTCCGCGCCGTTCGCATTGATACGGATCGAGGCCCCCTCTTTCAGCAGCGGAGCATGGCGTTCAGGCATCGCCAGGCGCAGGAAAACGCCGCCACCGCCTATCGTGGCCACCACTTCGCTGGCCATGATGACGGCGCCCCGCGTCACAGGCACGGTGAGCACGCGGCCAGCGCCGGGCGCGAATACTTCTCCCTCAGCGCCTTGCTGAACGATGACCGATCGTTGCGCCTCGCTCGCAGCCAGTTGGTTTTGTGTAACATCCGCATCGGTCCGAAGCTGGTCGAGACGCTGCGCGGTCATCACGCCCCTTTCGACCAGGGTCTGGCCGCGGGCAAACTCGGATCTTGCCGTGACAAGTTGCGCCTCAAGCGCGCGAATTTGCGCGTCGATCGCGGCGATCTGGAAAGCGATCTTGTCATCGCGAACGGTAGCGATTTTCTGCCCGGCCTTGATATCATCGCCCTCGCTCACATTGAGCTCGACGATTACCCCACCAATGCGGGCACGCGCAGGGATCGTGTCGCGTGCCTCGACCCGACCATAGACCGCCTTCCACTCGATCACCGGGGTGGGGGCGAGCGTCACGGTTCCAGCCAATGCCGGGCCACACGCGAGCAGCCCGGCAAACAGTGTGAGGGTTCGCATTTCGGCGAACCTTAAAAGGCGCGGCCCGGCTTGACGCCGAGCATCTTGAAGACGGCCGCTGCCGGGCAAAATCCGGTAAACGCGGATTGCACCAGATTCAGGCCAACAAAGACCGTGAGCCAAACGAACAAGGGCGAAACCCAAATCGTCAGCACCACCGAAAGCAGCACCATGATGCCGGCAAATGCGAGAACGGAACGGTCAAGCGTCATTGGTAATCTCCGTCTGTCTGGGAAGGCCTTCGTAACTTTTGGATAGGGAGTCGGAACGTCCCGCCGCATGTCCTGCTCGGCAATGCATCAAGCACTTAGACATGCGGCGTAGCCACGCCGTCATCGATCTTGATTTCCTTCAGCTTGTCGACGCCCATCACCTGCAAGGCGAGACGCTCGTAAAACGGCTCGGCCTTGCCTGTCCGGACCTTGTGCAGGAAATGCCTCTCGAAGCCGACCTTCGCCGTGTGAACCCATTTGCCGGAGGACGACCAATTGACATTGCGCGGCGGGATTTGCGGCTGGGCGACGAAAGCGACGCCGGAATCGCCCAGGTCGGCCAGGCAAACCGCGTTCCATGTTGCTTGGGCGTCCGGCTCGGCGCCTGTAACCAGACGGCCAATGTTCCGGGCTGCAGCAGTGACCATGGATTCGATCATGAAGCCCGTTTTAGGAACGCCGATCGGGACCGGCGTCTTTCCGAGTGGCGCTATGGCAACGCACACACCGATTGCAAAAATATCCGGGTAGGCGATGCTGCGCTGATGCTTGTCGACGACAATGAAGCCGCGAGCATTGGTTAAGGCTTCGATGCCATATACGGCCGCAACACCGCGAAACGCCGGAAGCATCATTGAAAATACTTGCGGGAGTTCATGGGCCGTCTTCAAGGACCCGTCGTCGGCGATTTCCGAGACGAACATCTTTCCCGGCTCGACTCGGTCAACCTTGGCATTGCAGATCCACTTGATGTGATGCTGGCGCAACTCGCTTTCGAGAAGCCCTTTGGTGTCGCCGACACCGTCCAGGCCAAGGTGACCAATATATGGCTCCGAGGTGACGAAAGTCATCGGCACCCGATCGCGAACCTTGGCCTTGCGCAGCGCCTTTTCGAGGATGAATGCAAATTCGTAGGCGGGACCGAAGCACGAAGCGCCCTGCACTGCGCCGACGACCACTGGACCTGGATTGTCGACCAACGCATCGAACGCCTTCTTTGTCTTGAGGGCATGGTCGATGTGACAGATGGACTGGGAGTTGTGGTCAGGTCCAAGCCCGTCGATCTCATCGAAAGCCAGTTCGGGACCCGTGGCAATCACCAGATAGTCATAGGTAACAGAAGATCCGTCGTTGAGTTCGATGCGACGCTCTTGCGGTTTCAGGCGCTTGGCGCCTTGTGGATGCAGCGCGATGTCATGGCGTGCAAACACCGGTGCAAGGTCGACTTCGATGGCTTCCCTATCGCGCCAGCCGACCGCAACCCAAGGGTTGGAAGGCACGAACGAATAGCGGTCTCCATTGGAAACAACCGAAACCTTGTGTTCTTTCCCAAGACCTTTGCGAAGCTCATAGGCCATGATCGTGCCGCCAAGCCCGGCACCGAGAACGACAACATGCGCCATGCATTCCTCCCGCTGTGATGCCCTCGCGCACGCTACAAACCGTTGCTTCAGCGCCGCCGAACGCCTGTGATATACGGCCCCCTCACCAGTTCGACATTGATCCTTGTCAAGCGACCGACCGATACCGCCACAAGTGCCCCTGCCAGCAGTGAACGCCGTCTTGCCAGTCGACGCATCCTGGGAAACGCAATGAGTGAGCGTGTCTTACGGACACGGGACCGCACCTGTTTCGACGCACACAAGCGCGGCAAAGACATCCCGGTTGATGCGCTAAGCACTGGAAGTTCGGGGCTGACGGGACAGATCAACCGCTCGTCGGCGCTGGTCTTGCGACTGGCTGCGCCACACTCGACGCAGGGAATTCCACGATGAAACAGGCCCCACCCTCCGGCACCCTTTCATAGCGTACGGACCCTCGGTGGTGAGTGGCGATCTGGCGGACCAAGGATAGTCCAAGCCCCCAACCGCCCTTGCTCTCGCTTCGTCCCGTCGGACGGTAGAACGGTTCGAAGACCCGTGTGCCCTCGCCGTCCGGAATGCCCTCGCCGTGGTCTTTGACGCACAGGCGCACGATTGCCCCATCGGTCTCGACCTCGGCGATCACCGGCGGAGCCCCATGGCACAACGCATTCTGCATCAAATTTCGAACCAGGCGTCTCAACAACCGCACATCGCCCGAGATCATGGCGGTCGAGCCGGAGACCGCAACGTCGTTGCGCGCACCTTCTTCGGCTGCAAGTGCAAGCATGTCGACGGCTTCCACATGGTCCAGTTTTTGGACATGGTCGAGCCGGCTGGCCAACAGGATTTCCTCGACCAGGCTGTCGAGTTCCGAGAGGCTTTGCACGATCTCTCGCTTCGTTGCCTGATCGGCCGAACGCTCGTAGAGATCTATGGCCATGCGAAGCCTTGCCAACGGCGAACGCAGTTCATGGCTGGCATTGGCGAGCAGGGACCGGTGCGCGTCGACCAGACGTTCGATGCGATCGGCCGCAATGTTGAAACTCCGTGCGACTGCTGCGACTTCATCGCTGCCACTCGCCGCAACCCGGGTTCCAAGCTCGCCTGCCCCCCAAATTTCCACGCCGCGGCGCAGACGCTCCAACCGCCGCGTCAGATGACGAACCACAGGATAGGCTGCAAGGCCGATGACACCGGCGATGACTGCCAGATAGCCAAGGGGATTTCGTCCACCCGGCCCCAGGGGCATGCGGGCCTGTATGACCCGTCCATCCGCCAGTCGAATTGCAAACGGCCGTTTGCCATCGTGCGACTGACGCGAGCCGGGCGCATCGAATTTGAACGGTTCTCCAGCACTGGCAATCAATTGTTCATGCGGGTTGTATAGCGCCAAGTCGGCTGCGAAGGCGTCCGCAAGCCGTTCAAGCGTGATCTTGAGCATAGCCGGATCGTCGGTCACCGGTAACATTGTGGCGATGAATTTGTCACGCCGGCCGCCCCATCCCCGGTCCAGCTCGTCCTGCCCCAGCCGGACAAAGAACGCACTCGTGAATGCGACTACGGCCAAACTGGCCAGCAGCGTGAGGTAGACCTTGAGGAAGAGGCTGTTGCGCACCACAGTTTCGCCCCGACTTATTTCTGATCGTCCTGAAAGCGAGCGAAAACATAGCCGGCGCCGCGCACGGTTACGATGCGACGCGGGTGTTTGGGACTATCCTCGATTGCCGCCCTGATCCGAGAAATATGCACATCGATCGACCGATCGAACGCTTCGAGTTCCTCGCCTTTGACAAGGTCCATCAGTTGCTCGCGCGACAGCACACGTCCGGCATTCTCCGCCAATGCAACGAGAAGGTCGAATTGATAGCTGGTCATCGGACAATCGCGGCCATCGATACGGACTGAACGAGAACCGGGATCTATCTCGAGCCGCCCGGACCGAAGGATGCGTGATGCGGTCAGATCGCCGCCACGGCGCCGCCGCAGTATAGCCTTGAGACGCGCCAGCAGTTCGCGCGGATTAAACGGCTTTGGCAAGTAGTCGTCTGCGCCCAACTCCAGCCCGATAATCCGGTCCGTCTCATCCCCTTTCGCCGTGAGCATAAGAATGGCCACGTCAGATACGGCGCGCATGCGGCGGCAGGCCTCGAAGCCGTCCAGGTCGGGCAGCATGACGTCGAGAATTACCGCGTCTGGCGAACGCCGTTGCACATCAGCGAGGCCGGCATGCCCGGTTGCCGCAGTGTGGACGATGTAGCCATTTCCCGAGAGATAGTCCGCGATCATGGCGGACAGGCGTGTGTCGTCATCGATGATCAGCACCTGTTCCGCCATGGCCGGGACTCTCCGGATTTCAACCTTGCAGTTGAAATCCTACCACCGGCCGTGGCCTCCGCGCGCGTTGAAACGCTCCAGAATCTTTGCCCTTTGTTCTGGCGTCAGGATTTCTGCCGCATCGACAAGAGTGGCCGTCATTTTCCGCGAGGCGGCATCGATCGCGGCAACGCGCTCACTGCGCAACTTTTCGATTGCAGACCGGTCGATAGTCGGCGCGCCCAGAATGTCGGCTGCGGCGTTGCGCGTGTCCCTGAAGTCGTCGAGCATCGGAGCGATCTCATCTCGGGCAGAACCGAAGAGCTCCTTCAGCTTCTTCGACTGTTCCGGTGTGGCATCGATATCTTCCATCATATGCTCCATCCGGCGCTCCGAGAAGCCACCGCGGCCCATAGAAGCATCCATCATCTGGTGTCCCTTGCCAAAATGCAGCATTCCGTGCCCATCTCCGAACTCGCCACTGTTGGCCACAGCAAGTCCAATGCCAGCGACTGCTGCGGCAGCAAGGCCGCCGATAACGATGCGCCGTCCCCAGCTACGCGACCCAGTTGCGGTGTTCGGAGCCAATGGGGCCTGCATATCCTGCTTGTCGTTGTCCATGATCGCTTCCTTGGTTAGGCGGCACTTGCTGCCGCGATAACGCCAGACTGGAGGGTCAACGTTTCTCGAGTGACGGGGAAGTGTGAAGAAATGTGAAGGTGCCTCCCTGTCGACCAGGTTTCCAAGGACGCTCTTTGACTTGGCTCAAGGCGGTGAGCGATGGCGACTGGCAGATATATGTCGCTGCATCCGGTGAGCGGGTTTCAGTCTGCCCTGCGGAATACCGCAATAATGGAGTGCGATCGTTTTGACTGACTGGATCAAGCAGTTTCCGGGCTTGTCCCGTATCGAGCCGGCCGTACGCGACGCGCTGACCCGAAAGAGCGCCATAATTGCGGTCCCGCAAGGCACTGTGATCTTCGGTCCTGGCAAGTCACCCGAGAACCTGCTTCTGCTGCTGGAAGGCAGGGTGCGGGTGCAGCAGGTCTCGGAAGGTGGCCGCGAGATCGTCCTTTATCGGGTCGAGGCTGGACAAAGCTGCGTACTGACGACCGCCTGCCTGTTGGCCCACGAAGACTATTCCGCCCAGGGCATCGCCGAAACCGACGTGCGCGCCGTGGCCATCCCGCGCGCGGTCTTCGATGACCTGGTCTCCCAGTCGGTCGCTTTCCGCAGTTTCATATTCACCGCCTATTCCAAAAGGATCACCGATCTGTTTCAGGTCATCGAAGACATCGCGTTCCAGCGCGTCGATATCCGGCTGGCGCAGAAGCTGATCGATCTGGAACGTGGCGCAAGACAGATCAAAGCCACGCATCAGCAGATGGCAGCCGAACTGGGCACCGCGCGCGAGGTTGTCTCGCGCCAGTTAGGCGAGTTTCAGCGACGGGGATGGATTCGGCAGTCGCGCGGGACGATCGATCTGGTGGATATTGCCGGGTTAGAAAGACTAGCCGCCCTGGATGCGGGATAGATCTCATGGTTTCTCGTGAACAGTAGCTATCGCTGATGCTCAGGGCTCCAACGCTAGAACTCAAAAAGGCCAGAGAGGGCTAGGCGCACACCGGTGAAGAACACGGGCTGCCTGAGGGTCAAAATGGCCTCCGGACGACTTGGAAGCAGTACCCGCGCGGGCGCCAGCCGGGCTCTCCCACGCCCGAGTTCGCACCCAATCTGATCGCCCGGCAAGGCCCGCGAGCCGACCACCACGCCAAGCCGCGACCAATGCTCCGCCAAGATTACCAAGGAACTTGATACCAGCACAGCGGAGACAGGCAAGCACAGCCTCGGTATCGCCCCTTTCGCCGCCCCGTCAGCCTGCAAGTCCCGCCATTCACTTCCGCTTGGTGACATCGTCACTGAACGGCGGATCGAAAGGGCATAGACAGGTCCCGTATTCAACAGGAGATCAGGACAATGATTGCCAATGTAGGAACCATAGACCGGGCTCTTCGTCTTGTCCTCGGCGTGGGGCTGATCGCTGCGGCGTTGTTCAGCAGTTGGGACGTCGTTGACAGCGTTGCACTAGAATATGGCGCTGTGGTCGTGGGCATTGTGATGCTGGCGACTGCCATGTTCCGCTTCTGCCCACTCTACGCGGTGCTGGGGGCCACGACGTGCCGGAACTGACCACCATCGAAACCCTTTTCACCCCGTGGCAATCCCTCTCAGGCGGCATTCTGATCGGGCTGGCCTCGGTGCTGCTGATGCTGACCCTTGGCCGGATCATGGGAGCCACCGGCGTCCTGGCAGGTGTTCTGACGCCGTCCGCGCATCCAGATACCGGTTGGCGGCTTGCATTGCTGGCCGGGATGATCAGCGGGCCGCTTGTTACGCTGGCTGTGACCGGGCAGATGCCCGCAGTCGAGGTAACCGTGTCCATGCCGATGCTTCTGGTGGGCGGCGTGCTGGTCGGGATCGGCGTAACCTACGGATCCGGCTGCACCTCGGGACACGGGGTTTGCGGGGTGGCGCGCCTGTCGCGCCGGTCCATTGCGGCAACATTGACCTTCATGCTGACCACCGGGGTGACCGTCTATCTCATCCGTCATGTTCTGGGGGCCTGACACATGCGACTTCTGACGTCCTATCTCATCGGCCTTGTCTTTGGCGTGGGCATTTCGATTTCGGGCATGGCCAACCCAGCCAAGGTGCTCAACTTCTTCGATGTGACAGGCAACTGGGACCCAAGCCTCATCTTCGTCATGGGAGGGGCGGTTATCATCGCCTTCCTTGGTTATCGCATTGTCTTGCGCAGGACCTCGCCGATCATCGACGCGAAATTCCACTTGCCCGACAATCTGCGCATCGACGCCCGTCTGCTCGCCGGCTCGGCCGTGTTCGGCGTGGGCTGGGGCATCGCCGGGTTCTGCCCGGGGGCTGCGCTCCCCGCCTTGGGAACTGGCCGGATCGAGGTCGTCGCCTTCGTGGCGGCGCTGATCGCCGGCATCTTTGGCGCCAAGGGCCTAATGGCCCTGAGCGGTGCGCGCACAGCCCGCGTGCTGCGCCGCGAAACCTGAACCAGAAAGGAGACTGCCGTGACAGATTATCCGATCAACATGTCCGTCAAACCACAGGTCGAGGCATTCTTCGACCCGGCAACCAATACCATCAGCTATGTGGTGAAAGACCCGTCCTCGAACGCCTGTGCCGTGATCGATTCCGTCATGGACATCGACTATGCGGCGGGCCGGATCACCTATGACCATGCCGACGCCATCATCGACCATATCCGCAAGCACGGCCTGAAGCTGGAGTGGATCATCGAGACCCACGTGCATGCCGACCACCTTTCCGCCGCGCCCTACATTCAGAGCGCTCTCGGCGGCAAGATTGGCATCGGCGACAAGATCATGGTCGTTCAGGACACGTTCGGCAAGATTTTCAACGAAGGCACCGAGTTCCAGCGCGACGGCAGCCAGTTCGACGCCCTATTCGAGGATGGCGACACCTACAAGATCGGCAACATGCAGGCGGTGGCAATCTACACCCCCGGCCATACGCCGGCCTGCATGGTTCATGTCATGGGTGACGCGGCTTTCGTGGGAGATACACTGTTCATGCCCGATGGCGGATCGGCGCGCGCCGATTTCCCTGGCGGCGATGCCGCCACACTTTACGACAGCATCCAGAAGGTGCTGGCTTTGCCAAACGAGATGCGCCTGTTCATGTGCCACGACTACGGTCCCAATGGCCGCGACATCCAGTGGCAAACCACGGTGGCCGCGGAAAAAGAACACAACATCCATGTCGGCAAAGGAGCCACCAAGGAGCAGTTCGTGAATTTGCGCACCGAACGCGACGCAACGCTGGCGATGCCAAAACTCATCATCCCGTCGCTCCAGGTGAACATGCGCGCAGGCGAGGTGCCGACCGACAAGGACGGCCGGCCAATGCTCAAAGTACCCATCAACGCGCTTTGACCTCTGACCTCCATTCAAGGACAAGAAAATGCAGGACATCAAACACATCACGCCGGATTTCGCGGTCAGCCCGCAGATTGCGCCTGTACAACTCGCCGACCTGAAGGCCGCGGGCTTTACAACAGTGATCTGCAACCGCCCCGATCACGAGGATGCAGGCCAGCCAAGCTTTGCCGAGATCAAAGCCGCCGCCCTGGTCGCAGGGCTTGAGGCGTTCCACATTCCGGTCACGCCAGGTCAAGCAACCAGGGTTGACGTTGTCGCTTTCGACACCGCCGTGGCCACGGCTCAAGGCAAGGTTCTGGCCTATTGCCGTACGGGCGCCCGGGCGCAGAGCCTCTTTGCCGCGATCCAGGGATGAACCCGGCACAGTCTGCCCCTTTCTGCAGACGCATTGAAGCCGCCTCTCTTGGACCATGAAGAACCCAGAAAAGTCTCGTCCCATGTCCGCCATATCGCTCGCCCGCTATCTTCCGATCCTGCAATGGGGCCGGACCTATGACCGTCACGCCCTGACGGGCGACCTGCTGGCGGCAGTGATCGTGACGATCATGCTGATCCCTCAGTCGCTGGCCTATGCGCTTCTGGCGGGATTGCCGCCGGAAGCCGGGCTCTATGCCTCGATCGCGCCAGTCATCCTTTACGCGATCTTCGGTACCAGCAGGGCGTTGGCCGTGGGACCAGTGGCGGTGGTGTCACTGATGACGGCCGCTGCCATCGACAACATCGTCGAACAGGGGACCATGGGCTATGCCGTGGCCGCCCTCACCCTTGCAGGATTGTCTGGGGCAATCCTGCTGGCGATGGGGCTCCTTAAGCTGGGATTTCTCGCCAACTTCCTGTCACATCCCGTCATCGCAGGCTTTATCACAGCATCCGGCATCCTCATTGCGACCAGCCAGATCAAACATATTCTGGGCGTAAGAGCAGGTGGCGACACTCTGCCTGCAATGGTCGTATCACTGGCCGACAACCTCATTGCGACCAACTGGATCACCCTGGTGATCGGGATCGGTGCCACCGGGTTTCTGTTCTGGGTCCGCAAGGGTTTGAAACCGATGCTGCGCCAACTCGGCCTTGGCCCGCGCCTGGCGGATGTGGTGACCAAGGCCGGTCCGGTGCTTGCCGTGGCCGTGACGACGGTCGCAGTCTGGGGCCTCGGACTGGATGCAAAGGGAGTGCAAATCGTTGGTGACGTGCCACAGGGCCTGCCGCCGCTAACGCTGCCCTCATTTTCCACCAATCTGATCGGGCTTCTGCTGCTTCCCGCATTGTTGATTTCGGTCATCGGGTTCGTGGAATCCGTCTCGGTCGCGCAGACGCTCGCCGCCAAGAAACGACAGCGGATAGACCCCGACCAGGAACTGATCGGACTGGGCGCCGCCAACATCGGGGCGGCTTTCACGGGAGGATACCCGGTGACGGGTGGCTTCGCTCGATCGGTGGTAAACTTCGATGCAGGGGCCGAGACGCCTGCCGCCGGCGCCTTTACCGCAATAGGGTTGGCCGTCGCAGCCATAGCGCTAACCCCGCTGATATACTTCCTCCCCACGGCCGCCTTGGCCGCGACGATCATCGTGGCGGTGCTTTCGTTGGTCGATTTCTCGATCTTGAAGCGCAGTTGGACCTACTCGAAGGCAGATTTCGTCGCCGTGGCCTCGACGATCGCTCTGACCCTCGCGATGGGCGTAGAGACCGGCGTATCAACGGGAGTGGTGCTATCCATCGTACTACATCTCTACAGATCCTCGCGTCCACATATTGCAGAGGTTGGCCTTGTTCCAGGCACCCAGCATTTCCGCAATATCCGACGCCACACCGTCCTCACCGACCCTACCCTTCTCACCATCCGCATCGACGAGAGCCTCTACTTCGCCAACGCTCGTTTTCTCGAGGATTACGTCGCCGATCGCGTCGCCTCCGATTGCCCGATCAGAAACGTGGTGGTGATGTGCTCTGCCATCAACGAGATCGATCTCAGCGCACTGGAAAGCCTGGAGGCGATCAACCATCGCCTGGGGATGATGGAAGTGAAGATGCACCTGTCGGAAGTGAAAGGCCCGGTGATGGACCGGTTGAAAAGATCCCATTTCCTCGATGCGCTGACGGGGCAGGTGTTTCTGTCGCAATACGACGCGATGCAGACCCTTGCCCCCAAACAGGGCCTGAACCACCCGGACAACCCAAGTCATGCCGCGAGCACCTGTTCAAGGTCAGATCCGGGGTAAGCCGTGACATCACCTCTCGCCTTGACCGATGCGGGTGCGTCCCCCATCGTCGAATTGGCTCCTGGGCAGCGTCCGCTTTTGGATGGCTCGAAACAGGCGTTCGACACGGCCCGCAAGCGGCTGGGGGATCCGCGTCGAGATGATGGCTCGGACATCCGCTCCTGGGCGGCATGCAGAGAGAACTGGTCGGCACGGCTCAAGGTCGGCCCTCAGTGGTGAGGGCTCGGCGCAGCCGACGAATGACAGCAGACCGTCCGCGTTCGTCCGCCTGCTGACTGACGGCCTGGCTTACATCGAGCAGCAATTCCGATAACTCGTTGTGCCAATCAAGGCGGGCGACCTTGCCCGGCAACAGACGCTTCGGTTCGTTGAAATCAACCCTTTGCGCGCCGGCCCTACCGAGATCGAAGGCTTCGTCGAGTTGCGGCGCAATGATACGTTCCGGAGAGACGAATGCCGCCAAGCGTGCCTTCAGTCCGGACAGGCCAGTTTCTTCGCCATGGGTCAGGAATACCCCTTTATGGATAGGCAGGCGCGCCCTTACCCAATCCTCGAGCTCGCTGGCATCGGCGTGGCCCGAATACAGGTCGAGCAGTCTGATCCGAGCCTTGACTTGAAACTCCTCTCCCTGAATTCGTACCCGTTCGGCCCCGTCGAGGAGTATGCGTCCCAGCGTTCCCTGTGCCTGAAATCCGGCAAGCATCACTGTTGCGTTCCTTCGCCACAGATTCGCCTTCAGATGGTGTCGGATGCGACCTGCATCGCACATGCCGCTTGCTGCGATCACGACGTAGAACCCGCTAAGGCGATTGATCGCCTTGCTTTGCTCAACCGTTTCCGTGAAGCGAATTTCACGAGAACTGAGGGCCTGCCTGAGCGCATCGCCTTCCTGGATTTCGTCGGCATGTCGCTCGAAGATTGTGCTGGCGCGAGTGGCTAGCGGCGAATCCACGAAGACATCGGCCTTGGGAATCTGCCCTTCGCGCATCAACCAGAACAGGTCGACAAGCAACTCCTGCGTTCGTTCGACGGCAAACGATGGGATGATAAGCGGACCACTTGCGGCGAGCGCGCCTTGCACTTCTTGCAAGAGCAGGGACCTACGTCGCTGAGGGGTGATTTCTCCTCGCTCCCGATCTCCGTAGGTCGATTCGCAAATCAGATAGTCGACATCCGTCGGCGCTTCCGGATCCGGCTGCAGAAGTTTGTGGGCCGGACCGACATCTCCGGAAAACAATAGTCTGAGCGGCTTGTCCGAAAAATTGATCTCAATTTCGACTGAAGCGGACCCCAACAGATGCCCGGCGTTCCAGAACCTAACCCGCACACCAGCTACGACTTCGAACCATTCTTTATATTGCCTGGCATGGAAGAGCGTCATGCACTTTGCCGCGTCTTCCGCCGTGTATATGGCGGCTACTGCCATACGACCCCGTTGGGCGTTGCGGCGATTGAGGTGCTCAACTTCCATTTCCTGGATGTGAGCGCAATCGGGCAGCATGACCGAGCAGAGATCGATCGTGGCTCGGGTAGCATGTATGGGGCCGGAGAACCCATGCTTCATCAGCTTGGGAAGCAACCCACTGTGATCGATGTGGGCATGGGTCAGCACGACCGCGTCAATCCTGCTCGGATCGAATGGAAAGTCTCCGTAGTTGAGCTCCCGTTCGGATTTCGACCCTTGGAAGAGACCACAGTCGATCAGGATGCGCTCGTTCCCGACTTCAAGCTCGTAACAAGAGCCTGTCACCGCATGAGCCGCGCCATGAAAACGTAGACGTGGCACCATTTCTTGACGCTCCGCGAAGGTTCCCGTTTTGGCGTGGTCCGCCAACCTAGACGCAATTCTGCCAGGTTTCACTTTGCAAACCTTGACTGGGGTCAATTTTCGGCCTGCTGTTTTTAACCCATCCGGAAGCGGGGTGCAGGCTTGTCATGGCAAGGAAGAGCGCAGGCATACTAGCGTTCAGGCGAACGCAAGGGTTCGTGGAAGTCCTGCTTGCACATCCGGGCGGGCCGTTCTGGAGCAAACGCGATCTTGGCGCCTGGTCCATGCCCAAAGGCGAGTATGCCGACGACGAGGAATCGGAGGCAGCGGCCAGGCGAGAGTTCCAGGAAGAGACAGGCATCGAAGTGACGGGCAAGCTCATTCCGCTCGGAACCGTCCGCCAGCATAGTGGGAAGCTGGTCACCGCCTTTGCCGTGGAAGCCGACATCGAGACGACCGATTTCAAAAGCAACCTGTTTGCCATGGAGTGGCCGCCCCACAGCGGCCAAGACAAGCTCTTCCCGGAGGTGGACCGAATTGAGTGGTTCTCGTTGGCCGACGCGAGCAACAAGCTCGTCGCCGGACAGCGTCCATTGTTGGATTTACTGAGCCAAGCAACTGCGAGCGCAGCCTCTGCGGAAAGATGCTCGGGCCAGTGACTGGGACAATGCCCAGCCATCTATTCGCACATAACCGATAGCGCCTGCATCTTGACGATTTCAACCGTTCTCAAGGACACCAGCCGCATGATGCCTTGTCCGCGCAGTCGGGTGAAAACGCGTGACACGGTTTCAAGCGACAGGCCTAGATAATCGGCAATGTCTGTCCGTGACATCGGCAGTTCAAAGCGCTCGAGCCCACCCTGACGCTCGAACATGTCCAGCAAAAAGGCGGCAACTCGCTCAGGAGCATTCTGACGGCCGAGAACGAGGAGATGCTCCTGGGCGCGCACCAGGCCGCGCAGCGCCAGAGGCAGCAGCGTTGCCGACAAATCAGCGGTTGCCGACACTCTCATGGAAAGCGTCGAGGTGGCACCGACCGCCTCGGCGAAGAAATGATGGCGACTATCTGCCTCAAATCCGAACACTTCGCCGGGCAGGTGAAATGCAGAGATTTGCCTGCGGCCATCAGCCAGCAGCCTGTAAACCCGAACGCAACCGAATTTCACCACATAGAAGCAGTTCGCGTCGCTGCCTGGGGAGAAAATCTCGGAGCCAGCCGGATGGAATGACGCCGGCATTGGAACTCCGAATGCCGGAAGAGGCATCTGGCCTAAAAGCACGTCCCAATTGGACCCCGTGGTATTGTCGACATTGCCCTGAGAATGCATTGCTCTCTCCCGCGGTAACCGGGAGATTCATCGCGCATGAGCCGCTGCGGAGAAATTCGGTTATGTCACTAGGGGATAATACGTAGTCACGTGATGGTTTGGGGGCTGTTAATGCTGCCTGGCACCAAGTCCCGCTTCGATGGCCATTCTCACCAGTTCGGGAAGGCTTCGCGCTTCCATTTTGGACATCACGCTTGCCCGGTGAACCTCGACGGTTCGAGGACTGATATCGAGATCGTAGGCGATCGTTTTGTTGGGGAGGCCCGCAACAACGGCGGCGAAGACCTCGCGCTCGCGTTCGCTCAACAGCGCCACGCGTGAACGAATGGCAGATATGTCCTCGTGAACGGCCTGCCTTCCGAGGCTGGCGATGGCCCGGTCTACGGCCGAGATCAGGACATCGTCCTTGAACGGCTTTTCGATGAAATCGAAAGCTCCTGCTTTCATGGCTTCGACGGCAAGTGGAACGTCGCCATGTCCCGTGATGACGATCGCGGGAATGGCGCAGGATAGCTGGCGGAGCCGCTGAAGCAATTCGATCCCATCTACGTCAGGCATGCGAAGGTCCGTCACCAGGCAGCCATTGCGGATGGTTGGTGCCGCAGACAGGAACGCCAAGGCAGACTCGTGCTGGCGCACAGTGTATCCGGACATGGTAAGCAGGAATGCCAGAGACCTTCTGACCGGTTCCTCGTCGTCGACGATGTGGACGACGCTCTCACCCTTGTCCATCGATCGTCTCCTGTTCAAAAGCAGGCAAGGTGAAGCGGAAAGTGACCCCGCCATGGGCGTTCATCCGCATGCTCAGCTCGCCACCGTGGGCCTCAACGATGCGTTTGGCAATGGAGAGGCCAATGCCCATGCCGCTGGCCTTGGTGGTGACGAAGGGCTGGAAAAGGCGTGCAGCGATTTCATCGGGGATGCCAGGCCCAGTGTCGGAAACTTCGACGGCCACTTCGCCCGGGTTCCCAGAAGCTGTCCGCACGGTGAGCAGCCGTGTGTCGCTATCGCGCATGGCTTCAATGCCGTTGCGCATGAGATTTGTGAGCACCTGCTGGATCTGCACTCTGTCAACCATCACCATCCCTGTTCCGGGCCCGAAATCAAAGACTGAGCGAACGCCTCGCTCTCTTGACCCCATCAGGGCCAGAGCGCCTGCCTCTTCGACAAGCTTATGAATGTCCTCGGGCGCTTTCTCGGTCTCCCCGCGCATCACGAATTCGCGCAGATGGCGAATGATCTCTCCCGCTCGTAGCGATTGCGTCGCAATCTCTTGCAACGCCTCTGGAAGCTGGGAAGCCGCTTGCTCTGGGCGTTCGCGCAGCATGCGGATTGACCCTTGCGTGTAGTTTGCAATTGTCGACAGCGGCTGATTGAGTTCGTGTGCAAGCGTGGAAGCCATTTCGCCCAGCTCGTTGAGGCGGGCAAGCCTGGCAAGTTCGCCTTGAATCTCCTGGAGGCGAGCTGCAGATTCCTCTCGTTCGGTCAGATCCCTGATGAAGCCGGTGAAATAGATCTTGTCGCCGGATTTCATCTCGCCCACCGCAAGCGTCATCGGAAACGTGGAGCCATCCTTCCTGCGGCCGACCACCACCCGGTCGACCCCGATGATGCGCTTCTCGCCAGTGGTCAGGTACCTGCGGATGAAGCCATCGTGACCGCTTCGATACGGCTCCGGCATGAGGATTCGAACATTTTTGCCCCTGACTTCCTCTTCCAGGTAGCCGAACTGCCTGACTGCTGCCGTGTTGAAGGAAACGATGGTTCCATCTCTTTCGATGACAACCGAAGCGTCGAGGACGGTGTCCAGTATCGACTTGAGATGGGCCTCGCGCTCAACGAGCCTGTGCTTCGTTTCCTCATTAGCGGTCCAGGCTCGGTGCAGGAGTTCACCCATTGCCGCCAGCGCGAACCCAACGAGGGTGAAAACCAGCAGCGCACCGACACCAGTGTTGCCCTCCAGCTTGAGCCCACCAATGTAGAAAGCGCCAACAACGGACAGGACGACGGAAACTAGCCCGGGGCCTGCGCCACCTATCATCGCAGCCATGAGAATTGCCGGGACGAAGAGTATGAAAGTGGCGCTGTCAGCCAGAAAGCCATGGAGGAGAATACGTGCCAAGAATGCGAATGCCACGATTGAACAGGCAAAAAGGTATGCTTTTCCCCCACTGTAAATAAAAGGGAACCTTACTTTGTGGAACGCTTTGGAAATGGCATCCTCGGCCATGACCACTTCCCGATGTTGCCTCACCCGGACCCGCTGGAAAGCGGTCCTTCACCCTGGTTTTCTTATACATCCATCGATCGCGAAGGGCTACGGGTTGCACCCGTGACATGGTTGCTCGCCTAAATTTGACAAGGATCAATGCGGCAGAAGAGCTCTGGCAGAGACTGGTTTCCTGCATTTGCTGCGACAACAAGGAGTTCGATCGATGTCCGATATCGTACTCAGACAAGATGTCCTCGACGAACTGGATTTCGAACCCAGCATCAATGCAGCCCATATCGGAGTGGCTGTTGATCACCGTGTCGTCACTCTGACTGGGCATGTTTCGACCTATGCTCAGAAGGCTGCGGCAGAGGGAGCTGTTCGACGTGTAAAGGGGGTCAGGGGGGTCGCTCAGGAGATTGAAGTCCGGCCTTTCGGTGCCCACGCCACTGCTGACGACGAGATCGCGAGGCGAGCGGTTACTATCCTTGCATGGAACACGACAATTCCTGAGAACGCAGTCCAGGTCATGGTTCAGCGTGGCTGGGTAACCCTTACTGGCACCGTCGCTTGGCAGTATCAGAAGACCGCGGCAACTGACGTGGTGCAACGCTTGGGCGGCGTGGTCGGCATCTCCAACAACATTGAAATCAAGCCGCACCTGACATCGGCCGATGTCAGCAAGAAGATCAAGTCGGCCTTGGTACGCAGCGCTGAAATCGAAGCTCAAGCGATCCAGGTCTCGGTGTCCGATGGAACCGTCCGGCTTGAGGGTCACGTCCGCACATGGTCGGAGCGCATGGCGGCCGAACGCGCAGCATGGTCTATCCCCGGAGTTACCCAGGTCGACGACCGAATTTCAGTGAGCTGAGGTCGTATCGGGAGGCTGCAGTAATGAAGGCAATGTTGCTTGAACATGCGGGCCAGCCGCTTCGGCTTGTCGAAAGGACGCCCCCTGCCCCCGGGCCCAGGCAGATTCGACTGCGTGTCGAAGCCTGCGCCGTATGCCGAACCGATCTCCATGTTATCGACGGAGACCTGCCAAATCCGAAGCTGCCGTTGATCCCGGGGCACGAGATCGTCGGCATTGCCGACCTAGTCGGATCGGATGTCGACAGTTCTATGCTCGGCCGTCGATTCGGCGTGCCTTGGCTGGCTCGAACGTGCGGCACCTGTCTCTATTGCAGCACGGGTCGCGAGAACCTGTGCGATGCAGCTGAGTTCACAGGCTACACACTGGACGGTGGTTTCGCGACCCATGTCTTGGTTGGCATCGACTATGCCTTCGAGCTCGACCCCCTTGCCGATCCGGTGGCGCTGGCCCCTCTGTTATGTGCTGGGCTTATCGGGTGGCGATGCCTGAAAAAGGCGGGAGACGCTAAGCGTCTCGGGATCTTTGGTTTCGGCGCGGCCGCTCATATCATCGCCCAGGTTGCGGTCTGGCAAAAACGGGAAGTCTTTGCTTTCACCAAACCGGGAGACGTGACCGCCCAGGGCTTGGCCCGCCAGCTTGGCTGCGCGTGGGCGGGCAGTTCGGGAGATCAGCCTTCGGCAGAACTTGACGCGGCGATCATCTTTGCACCGGTTGGTACACTTGTGCCCAGGGCGCTCACTCTGGTTCGCAAAGGCGGGCGCGTTATCTGTGGCGGCATACACATGAGTGACATCCCCGCCATGGAGTACAAAGTCTTGTGGGGGGAGCGCGAACTCGTTTCGGTGGCGAACCTGACGCGTGGGGATGGCCAGGAGTTCTTTTCAATCGCTGAGCAGGCGAAAATTCATGCCCGCACCACCGCCTATCCGCTCCAAGAAGCCAACACCGCACTAGACGACCTTAGGTCGGGAAAGCTCAGTGGGGCTGCAGTCCTAACGCCTTGGCCAATTTCTGCCCGGCATTGGATACCTCGCCGACGGGCCAATCTGTGAGACAGCTATCGACGCTTGGGGAATGCGCTACCGTTACGATGGCCTCGCCCCGCGCGACGTCGGCGAATGCCTGGATGTCTTATGCTTGCATACGGGTGAATGGATCGATCCCGGCGGCCTCATCTACATCGCAGAGGTTCCGTGAACCAAAGTGCAGGACGTGCCGTGATCAGCCACCACCCGAGCATGCGCTAGATATTTTGCACCGCCTTAGCATTTGGGACCGCAACTTGATGCGCGACATGTCTTCCCGGATAGGAAACCCACTGATGAGCATCTTCGACAAGATCAACAAGAGGCTTTCGGACAATCTATATCGGCATGGGCATTACTTGACGGCCCCCCACGCAAAAGACCATGACAAGATCGTTGAAATGGTCGACGACCTCATGGAGTTTGTCAAAGAGGACGCGAAGAAGGACGTGAGGGGGAAGGTCATAAATCTGATACGTCGCCACAAACGTCACGACGTGGAAATATGAGGCACCCACGAGTGACGATCAGCTATTCCGAACTGGCACGACGTAGATTGGCCATCTCGACGGACTACTCACAGGCTAAGAAACATCCGAGGACTGGGCTGGCCCCTAGCGGAGTTCATCGAGCGCCTATGCCAAGGCTTTCGATCTTCCGGATCCATTTCTTCCGCCGCTCCAGACTTCCCCCCACAGGCCCGAGCAAGGTTTCATATACGGGCTTGATCCCCACGAAATTCAGGATCCCTCGGCGCATGCCAGCGATCCCGTGGTTGAGGAACCATAGCCGATAGAAGATCGACGGCATTCCCATGGTCACCACGATCCGAGCGGATCGGCCTCGCAGGAGAGGTTCGGTCAGCATTCCCTTATTTTCCGGGTACTGGAAGGCCACTCCTGGCCGCATCGTCTGCTCGAGGAATCCTTTGAGCAGTGCAGGCATGGTGCCAAGCCACAAAGGGAATACGAACACTAAGTGTTCAGCCCAGACGATCGCGTCGGTAGCCGCTCGCAATGGTTCAGGGACGATACCGTGCTCGAACTCTTCGGCGGTCCTCAACAGCGGGAAGTCTGTGATCGCCAGATCGATCTCACGGATCTGATGGCCCGCGCTCTCCGCCGCGGCAGCATACGCTTTCGCAAGCACGCGACAAAACCGATCGGGGGAAGGATCCGGGTGACCAATTACAATGAGGATACGTCGAGCCATCGAGACAACTCCGTTCACTGCGACCTGCTCGCCAATCCGCCAACAAGGGCACGCTTCGTCGGAGTGTGCAGGCCAGTGTTAGAAATGCCAGAAGTCGCGAAGAACCGGACCTTCAACCACTCCGTCGCCATCACATATGCAAGGGTGATGTAGAGCAGTCCGCCCATGGTTGTTAAAGGCAGAGGCACGAACCCAAACCAGGCGGCCACGGGCGAATAGGACAGACTAACCGCAACGGCACCGACGAGGATCGTAAGCGAGACAAGCATCCGACTGGGACGGCTTGCCCAAGCAGGCTTGTGGGTCCGAATGACCAGAACGATGGCAAGTTCGGTGAGTAACGATTCAGTGAACCAACCGGTCTGAAACACCGAAGCGTCGGCGTGAACCACAAACAATAGGAAGGCGAACGTTGCCGCGTCGAACAGGGAACTGACCAAACCGAAACGGATCATGAAGCAGCGAATGAAGGAGATGTCCCATCTCCTCGGCCGCCTGGTTTCATCTATGTCGACATTGTCGGTTGCGATCGCCAAAGACGGGAGATCGGAAAGAAAGTTGTTTAGCAGAATCTGCTTCGCCAAGAGGGGGAGGAAAGGCAGGAAAAGCGACGCGATGGCCATGCTGATCATGTTGCCGAAGTTCGCGCTTGTCGTGATGGCGATGTACTTCATTGTGTTGGCAAAGGTCTTTCGACCGTCGTCGATCCCCAACATGAGAACCCCAAGGTCCCGTTCGAGCAGAATGATATCGGCCGCCTCGCGCGCCACGTCGACGGCTTGATCCACCGAGATGCCGACATCGGCCTGGTGGAGTGCCGGCGCGTCGTTGATGCCATCCCCGAGGTAGCCGACAATCCGGCCTCGTCTCTTGAATGCTTCGACGATCCGTTCCTTCTGGTTGGGGTCGATCTCGGCAAAAATGTCGATGTCTTCGACACGCGCGAACAAGGCTTCCTTCGTCATGTGAACCAGTTCGCCGCCGGTCAATATCGCGTCGGGGGCTAGGCCTATTGCCTTGGCAAGATGCCTGGCAACGTGTCGGTCATCGCCACTGATCATTCGAACGGACACGCCGCGATTGGCGAGTTCCTTCAGTGCGTCAGCCGAACTCTCCTTTGGAGGGTCGAAGAATAGTAGAAAGCCCGCGAGCGTGAGATCCATTTCATCACCGCGGGTGAAACCTCAGTCTTCAGAAACTGACGGACAGCCAGGGCAATAACGCGAAAGCCCTGTTCGCTCCACGACCGAACCTGGTCATCGATATCGGCCCGACGCTGATCGGAGAGTTTTTCAGCCGTGTGTCCGTCTGTCTCAGTCCCGCACACATCCAGCATCGTCCGGACCGCACCCTTGCAGATCATCAGCGAGCCGCCTTCGGCTCTGCGGACGATAACGGACAGGCGCTTGCGGGCGAAGTCGTAGGGAATCTCGTCGAGCTTGAACTCTTGCCCGCCCAGGGGCTGCTGCTCCTGAGTGCCGGCATCGACGATCGCTTCGTCGAGTGGATTCTTGATCCCAGTCTGGAGCGACGCGTTCAGTTTCGCCCAAGCAAGCAGTTGATCGGATGGCCGCCCACGCGAATCTACCCATCGGTCAAGCCGAATGGCTCCTTCGGTTAATGTCCCCGTCTTGTCGGTACACAGGACATCCATGCTGCCCAGGTTCTCAATTGCCTCGAGCCGTCGGACGATCACGCCATTCTTGGCCATGACCGCGGCCCCACGAGCGAGCGTCACGCTGATGATCGCAGGCAACAGTTCCGGGGTAAGGCCGACCGCCAGTGCAAGAGAAAAGAGCAGCGATTCTGCCAACGGTCTGTGGAGCAACAGGTTGACCACAAATACGACGATCACAATCGCCAGCATCACCTCGGTCATGAGGTATCCGAATCGCCGGATCCCCTTGGCAAAGCCGCTTTCCTCCACCCGCCTCTCGACTGCATCGGCGATGGCTGCGAACTCTGTGGCGCTTCCTGTTGCGACGGCGAGTACGGTAGCCGTGCCACTGCGGACGGATGTCCCTGTGAAGACAGAATTCGTCCGTTGCCCCAGCGGCGTTTCTGCCCCGACTACTCCCATGCTTTTCAGGACGGGAAAGGATTCGCCAGTCAGGACCGCCTCACTGACGTTGAAGTCTCGGGCATCGACGATGAGGCCGTCGGCAGCAATCATGTCCCCAGCGGATAACTTGAGAAGATCGCCGGGGACGACCTCATCTACGGCAACGTCGGTCTCGATACCATCGCGCAAAGTCCTGACTCTTCGAAGCAATTGACGCTTCAGGGCCAATGCGGCCTTGGACGCGCCGTATTCTTGCGTGAAGCCCAGGCCACAACTCGCCAACAGTATAAGGCAGATAATAATCGCTTCTTGCGCCTCTCCCATCAGAGACGACACTGCCGCGGCAAACATGAGTATGAGCACCAAAGGGCTGCGGACTTGCCGAAGCACCAGGCGGAGAGCCTCTCCCCCCGAGCGACCTTGAATGGCGTTGATTCCGTGAAGCGCACGACTTTGGTTCGCTTGCGCGGTGGTCAAACCGCTTGGGTTCGTGCCCAGCGCGGTCATGACCTCCACCAGCGGCATCGACCAATAGGGATCACGCTGCGGCTTCATCGGCTCGCCTCGCCCCTTCGAGGGTATTCCAGATGTCAGAGGGGACCACTAACAGAACAGCCGGACGGCCAACTGAGGTGTCACGGCCGCTCGACCCTGGCGACCTGGTAGGTATGCATGGCTTGTTTTCGTCCGATCGAGACGTATTCGCCGACAGTGAAACGTTCGTCGTTCAGGCGAAAGCCGATCTCATCGTCGCGGTCGCCTTCAGAATAGTCGAAATACCACTGCCCGCCCGGCTTGCGCCTCAGCAATCCTATGCGGTCTTCGCTCCCGTCGCCGAACTTTCGGACGCGGCAAAACGCCTGGTGCGTCTTCCAGTCGGCAGCATCAAGCCGACCTTCAGCATCGAGTGGGACAAGCAAATCGTATCCGACCTCTCGATCCCCGATGGGATGTCCCTTTTCGCGGGCCAGAAGCAGCCGCACGTTCCGAAAGCCAGGTGTCAAATCTGCCAACGAGGTCATAGCGCAATCCTCTATTTGCCCTGACATAGCGCTCGATCCCGCGGGACGGCATTGATCCGCGTCAAATTGACGACGACCAGGACATGGCACCCGTAAGGAAAAAGACAGCCGCGCCTAACGCCATGGCTATGAGCGTCGCCAGAAGCAGGCCTCCGGCAAAACGACCAGGTCCGGCAATCGCAGCCATTCCTATGCGCCCCAACGCATTCGCCGCAAGTGCCACCAGCACAGCCCAAGCAGCAGTCTGAGTGGAAGTCGGCCCCGCCACCAGGCGAAGAGCGCTCAGTACGGCAACGTCGACGTCGAAGAGGCCGGAAAGCGTCGAGACCGCAAGCACCCCTCTGCTTCCAATCAAGCCTGCCGTCCATGCACTTGCTACCGACGCAATTGAAAAGAGGACTGCAAACGCAAGCAATGGGTAGAGTTCGAACGGATTGCGCACCAAATTGCTATCGACCTTCTGATCACCGTAGGCTGACAAGAAGAAGCCACCCACGCAGCCGAACCCGACAGCGGCAGCGAGGGCTGATGTTGCAATGAGCCCGGCCACACTCGGCTCCAGGACAAGGACCACGACGACCACTCGAATGATGGAGACGGCTGCTGCAAGACACGCTGCTCCAACCAATGTTAGCACGCCTCCTGAAGTCCTGGCGGAGCGAGCCAAGGCTATGGTGACTGCTGTCGAAGAAACGACAGCGCCTGTCACGGAACTGACGACCAGACCACGCCTGGCTCCGAGAATGCGTACGGCGACATAGCCCGCGTACGAGATCCCGGCGATTAGAATGGTGAAGACCCAAACCTCGCGAGGATTGAAACCTCCCCATGGGTCAACCGCCTTGTCGGGCAACAGTGGCAGCACGACTGTAGTCATGACGGCTAGCACAAGTGCCGAGCGCAACTCGATCCAAGTCAGTCGCCGAAGCAGCCCGTGCAGAACCTCCCGGCTTGCTAGGGTCGCAGCCAAAACGCCGCCACCAGCTGCCGCGGCACGGTAGTCGCCCACAACAGCCAAGGCCCCCAGTGAGAAAACCCCCAGGCCCGCCACGACCCCGGTGACGCTGAAGTCCTCGTCATGTGCCGCCTCCCGCGCTTTGTACCAAGACAGAACGGCGGCAAATCCAAGGAAGCCCGCAACCAGCAATGCCGGCGCTTGTACGGCTTGGCTGAGGGCAGCGATAACACCACCAAGAAGCCCAGAAATCCCGAATGTCCGAATGCCTGCAGTGCGGCTTCGATCAGGCTCGTTCCGTTCTTGCCACCCACGCTCGAGGCCAACCAGGAGCCCGATCGCCAGCGCGAGTCCGAGACGTGCTATGGCACCATCCATTGGTCACCTGCTGTCAACGCGGCTTGTCATTGGTATCCCATTTTGCGTTTCCCATGGTCGCCGAGTGCCCGCAAAGCATTGAGGATGACCGCAACGTCTATCGCCTCCTGAAGAAGCGCCCCAGAGACAGGCGAAAGAAAGCCAAAGGCCGCGGCGATCATCGCCAATGCAGATAGCCCGATGCCAGCCACGATGCTTTGTCTTGCGATCATGGTAGTCCGGCTCGCGATTTCAACCGCCGTCGCCACAGCCCCTAAGCTGTCTGTCAGGACGACCACATCTGCAGCCTCGGATGAGGCTGTTGCTCCGCGAGCACCCATCGCAACACCCACTGTGGCCATCGCTAGTGCTGGAGCATCGTTGATGCCGTCGCCGACCATCATGGTAGCTGCCTTGCTGCTCTCGGCATTTACAACAGCCACCTTGTCAGCGGGTGACGCGTCCGCAACGACGAGGTCCAGCGGGAGAGTGGCCGCTATCCGATTGGCGGCATCTGCATCATCGCCTGTCAGCATTATGCTGCGCCTCACGCCGGCATTCCGAAGCCGGGTCACGGCCGAAACAGCATCCGCCCGAAGGCCGTCGCCAAGAACCAAGACCGCCGCAAGGCGGCCCTCGACAGCCATGTACACAACAAGAACCGGATGCCCCTGATATCGGGACACCACCCGTTCCGCCCAAGCCGGGGGCGCTGAAGCCGCCAAGATTAGGGACCGGGAACCAGCGGAGACCCTGATTCCTGAAATGGTTCCGATCAACCCCGATCCTCTATGCTCACAAACGCTATCAGGGCGCGTCAAGGTGAGCCCCCTGTTTCTAGCGAGGGCAACGATCGCTGAGGCGAGAACGTGGTGAGATGCCTGTTCCAGGGAACCCAACAAACTTAGAAGTTCATCTTCGTCTCTTCCCGGGGCAATTTGCATCTCGATCAGTTGAGCGCCGCCATGGGTGAGTGTGCCTGTCTTGTCGAAGATGGCAGTCCTCACTTTTGCGAGGGCTTCCAGCGCCGTGCTGCCCTTCATCAGAACACCTTGACGTGCCGCGCGGGAGACTCCGGCTATGAAAGCGATCGGCGCCGCGAGAATGAGCGGACACGGTGTTGCCACGACCAGGACGGCGAGTGCTCGCACTGGGTCACCTGAAACATGCCACGCGGCAGCTGCCACGATCAGCGTGAGGGGCAACAACACCAATGCAAATCGGTCGGCCATGCGGATGAATGGTGCTTTGGCAGTCTGAGCCGCCTCGACCATTCTGACGATGCCGGCATAGGTGCTTTCCGCTGCGACGGCAGTGGCGCGCATGTGAAACATTTCTCCTGCGTTCACTGTGCCGCTGCGGACTGCATCTCCTTGCTTGCATGCCTTTAAGAACGGCTCCCCGGTGATGGCGGACTCATCGATCCTGGTGTCATCATCGAGCAGCACGCCATCGACGGGCAGCACCTCGCCGGCCCGAACCATCAAATCGTCTCCAACCGAGACGCTCTCGATTGAAATGCTCTCGAGGACCTCGCCGCGGCGGCGGTGCGCAATCCTCGGTGACCGGTCAGTCAAGGCCTTCAGGTCACTTTGGGCACGACCACGAGCATAGTCCTCAAGGACATTGCCCCCCATGTACATGATCGCGACAACTATTGCGGCCAAATCCTCACCGAGCCAAAGCGCCGCACTCATTGACACAAGAGCAATGGCATCGACACCAAAACGACCAGCCCACAGATCTCGGCCAATGGAGAGTGCGAGGGCGGCGATCACCGGGGCGCTTGCGAAGGCCCAAATGCTGTCAGCCAGATTTTCCATGCCGAGCTGAAAATGTGTCGCAAACCCAGCGGCGAGCCCTAAAACGGCGATCGCCAGTAAGATCTTTCTGAGCAAGGGTTCGTTGACGGGCATGTTCCCTCGATCGCTTTGCACGACAACAGGTACGAGTCTGCCGTCGCCATTCCGACTTCAGACGGCAGCCGCGTCCCGCATACGTTCGAGTCACATTGCGACAAGATCGTCCGAGAGGACGCTACCTTCGGTTTGACTATCGGAGCGTTGCGCAAGCGCCTTGATCCACGTCAATTTGGATCCGCGCTCGCTCCGACCTCAAACCAAAACACTGCTCTCCAGCGATTGACGCGCGTCAAAGCCGAACGGCCAATTGCAGCGCACTCTGCCAGCAATTGGTCTGCACTTTGGGAGACGCACCATGGCTGCCACAGACATCTCTTCCGCACCTAACTCCGCCGCCGCGACAGCAAACGGGACCAAGCTGCGCCTGGGCCCATTGACGGCCCTTGTCATCGGTTCGATGGTCGGATCCGGGGTGTTCAGCCTGCCGCAAAACATGGCCGCTGGCGCAGGTCCTCTTGCCATTGTGATTGGCTGGGCCATTACCGCCATCGGCATGCTGGCATTGGTGTTCGTCTATCAGTCTCTTGCGACCCGCAAGCCAGAACTTGATGCCGGGCCATATGCCTATGCAAAAGCAGGGTTCGGACCGTTCGTCGGCTTTAACAGCGCCTGGGGCTATTGGATCAGCGCCTGGGTCGGCAATGTTTCATACGCTGTAATCGTATTCAGCGCACTTTCCTACTTCTTTCCTGCCTTCGGCGATGGAAACACATGGCAGGCCGTAGTAGGCGCATCAGCCCTGCTGTGGGCAATCCATTTCCTCATCATGGCTGGCGTTCGGCAAGCTGCACTCGTCAACCTGATCGTGACGGCAGCCAAGATCGCTCCCATCGTCCTGTTCATCGGCATCGTCGTCGTGGCATTCAAGGTGGACGTATTCAATGCCGACTTCACTGGGCTTGGGAATACCAGCCTCGGTTCAATCATGAACCAGGTGAAGAGCACGATGCTGGTGACGTTGTGGGTATTCATCGGCATCGAAGGCGCCAGTGTCTTCTCGGCTCGCGCCGAGAAGCGCAGGGACATTGCCAAGGCCACCGTCTTTGGCTTCCTAGCCTGCCTTGCCCTCTACGCACTGGCGTCCCTGTTGTCGCTCGGCATCATCAGTCAGCCGCAACTGGCTGCACTGAAGAACCCCTCGATGGCAGGCGTTCTAGAGGCCGTGGTCGGTCCGTGGGGTGCCATACTTATCAATCTGGCATTGGTTGTTTCAGTGGTCGGCGCATTCCTGAGCTGGACGTTGCTCGCAGCTGAGGTGCCGCATATCGCGGGTAAAGACGGCACCATGCCGGCCTTCTTCGGTCATGAAAACGACCGTGGCGTTCCGTCCGTATCGCTCTTCGTGACCAACATTCTGGTGCAAGCCTTCCTCATTATTACGCTGTTTGCGCAGAGCACCTACCAAGCTTTGTTCTTCATCGCTTCGACGGCTATCCTTGTCCCCTATATCTTCTCTGGTGCTTACGCCGCAAAGCTGGCGATACAAGGCGACAGCTATGGTGCCAGCGAAAACCGTAATGCGCCTATGCTTATGGGGCTGTTGGCCACGGCATACGGGCTGTGGCTCGTCTATGCCGCCGGGCTTTCGTACCTGTTCATGTGCGCTGTGCTCTACGCCCCAGGGATCGTCTTTTACGTCTGGGCACGTCGGGAAAACAGCCAACGGATCTTTCGACCTGCGGAAGCTGCGATCGCCGCCATGTTGGTCGGGGTCGCCATCTATGCGGCGTACCAGATGTGGACGGGTGCGGTGAGCGCGCTCTGACCCATTCCGAAAGGTTTAGCTATGGCCGAACTCGGCGTTCATTCCGAAACCGGTCGGTTGCGCGAAGTCATCGTGCATCGGCCTGACCTCAGCCTCCGCCGTCTCACACCAGGGAACTGCAAGGCGCTTTTGTTCGATGACGTACTATGGGTCAGGCGCGCACGTCAGGAGCACGACATTTTCGTGGATTCGCTCCGCGAGCGCGGCGTGACCGTGCACCTCTTCGGTGAGCTGTTGGCCGAGACTATGGCAATCCCTGAAGCCCGCGACTGGCTGCTCGACCGCAGGGTGGACGCGTCGGTGGTTGGCCATGACATGGTCAGCGAGCTTCGTGGCTGGCTCGACCCCATGCCCGCAGAGCAGCTTTCATCGCTTCTTGTGGGCGGAATAACTCGCACCGAACTGCCGTTCGACCCCGCTGGCCTGACGGGCAAGACACTGCTTGCAGAAGACTTTGTACTGCCTCCGCTGCCCAACCAACTTTTCACTCGCGACAGCTCCTGCTGGATCTATCGGTCCGTGTCGGTGAATCCGATGCATTGGCCAGCGCGCAAGCCGGAGGCAGTCAATGTCGAAGCGGTCTATCGTTTCCATCAGCGTTTTCGAGCCGCCGGCGTGCCCTTTGTTTCGCCAGACAAGCCCGGTCCAAATGTGAGTCTGGAGGGCGGCGATGTCATGCCTATCGGCAATGGCGTGGTCCTTGTCGGAATGGGCGAACGAACCACTCCACAAGCCGTGGGCGGCCTCGCGCGAAACCTCTTTTCGGCCGGAGAAGCTACCCAGGTGATCGCGGCGCTTATGCCCCGCGATCGGTCCTTCATGCATCTCGATACTGTCTTTACCTTGTGCGACCGCGACCTCGCGACAATGTTCCCGGCGGTGGTCGGGCGGCTTCAGACTTTTTCGCTGCGCCCAGGTGAAGGCATCAATTCCGTCGATGTTGTCGAGGAGCGCAGGCCCTTCACGGAAGTGGTCACAGAGGCGCTCAATCTGAAAACCCTGCGCATCGTCGAAACTGGTGGTGATGCACCCGAAGCCGAGCGAGAGCAATGGGATGACGGCAACAACGTCGTTGCGATCGAGCCGGGTGTCGTCATCGGTTACGACCGCAACGTCTACACCAACACGCAGCTGCGGCGCGCAGGCATCGAGGTCATAACGATCGAAGGCAGCGAGCTGAGCCGCGGCCGCGGTGGAGGCCATTGCATGACGTGCCCGATATCTCGAGATCCGAATTAAGAGGAGATCACCATGCCCGTAAACTTGCATGGGCGTAACGTCCTGACGCTTGATGATTTCTCCGGCCAGGAGATCCGATATCTGCTTCGGCTTGCCGCAGATCTGAAGGCCGCCAAGCAAGCGGGAACCGAAAAGCCGCGGCTGACACGCAAGAACATCGCCCTGATTTTTGAGAAAGATTCGACCCGCACCCGATCGGGCTTCGAGGTCGCGGCCTATGACCAGGGCGCGCACGTTACCTACATCGGGCCGTCAGGAAGCCATATCGGTCACAAGGAATCGATGAAGGACACCGCACGGGTGCTGGGCCGCATGTACGATGCCATCGAGTATAGGGGCTACAGTCAGCACCAGGTCGAGTTGTTGGCGGCCTATGCGGGGGTCCCAGTCTACAACGGGCTCACTGACGAAGCGCATCCAACCCAAATCCTCGCCGATTTCATGACGATGCGGGAATTCACCCACAAACATCTCTCGGACATGACGATCGCATTCGTCGGAGAAGGCAGAGACAATGTTGCCCAGTCGCTGGCGATAGGTGCAAGCAAGCTTGGTATGGATATCCGGATCGCGTCTCCCCGAGAGCTGTGGCCCGACAATCATTTCTGCGCCCACGTGAAAGAGTTGGCCGAACGAAGAGGCGGCCAGTTCAGGATCGACGACGACGTGCAGGCCTGCGTCAAGGGAGCTGACTTCATCTACACCGACGTTTGGCTTTCTTTGGGTGAGGACGAAGGCGGCTGGGGCGAGCGGATCAAGTTGCTGACACCTTTTCGGGTCACCCGCGATCTGATGGCTGCGACAGGAAACCCTCACACGAAGTTCATGCATTGTCTGCCAGCGTTCCACGATACCGAGACGGCGGTCGGGGCGCATATCGAACGCGAATACGGCATTGACTGCATGGAGGTCGAGAATGCCGTTTTCGAGTCCGAGGCTTCGATCGTGTTCGATCAGGCGGAGAACCGCATGCATTCGATCAAAGCCATCCTCTTGGCAACGATCGGCAGCTGAAATGCGTATCGTTGTGGCGCTTGGAGGCAACGCCCTATTGAAGCGAGGCGAACCGATGACGGCAGAAAACCAGCGCGCCAACATCAGAAGAGCGGCCCGGTCACTCGCCGACCTCGTGAGCCAGGGCCATGCCCTGGTGATCACTCATGGAAACGGTCCGCAGGTCGGGCTGCTTGCCCTGCAGGCGGCCGCGTCTTCGGGCGAGCCATTTCCACTGGACGTGCTCGACGCAGAAAGTGCAGGAATGATCGGCTATGTTCTTCAACAGGAACTTGGCAACGTCATGAGAGATCGGCATTTCGCCACCCTTCTCACCCAGGTCAAAGTCAATCCGCACGACCCTGCCTTCAGCAAGCCGACGAAACCGATCGGACCAATGTATGATAAGGCGATAGCGACAAAGCTGGCTGCCGAACGGGGCTGGCACATCGCGCCTGACGGCGAGAAGTGGCGGCGTGTCGTTGCCTCGCCGAAACCGCTTGAAATCCTGGAAGTCCAGGTGATCAGCTTCCTGACCGAGGGCGGCGTGACCGTTATCTGCGCCGGCGGGGGAGGCATTCCGGTAGTCGAGCTGAGCGACGGAAGCCTAGCCGGGATCGAAGCAGTCATCGACAAGGATTTGGCATCTTCCCTGCTGGCGCGACAGCTTGATGCGGACTTTTTGCTCATGCTGACGGACGTAGATGCTGCCTACGAAAATTGGGGTACGCCACGCGCTCGCCCCCTCGATCAGGTCAGTGTTTCCGAGCTCTCGCTGGATGACTTCGCTCCTGGCTCGATGCGTCCGAAAATGGCCGCGGCCATCGAGTTCGCGCATGCAACAGGTCGGCCTGGCGCAATCGGACGTCTCGAAGACGCTTCGGCCATCGTGGCCGGAACTAGGGGCACCCTGGTTCACGCGCATGACGTGGCGCACAATCCATCTTCGACAGGGATTGTCAATTGATCCGCGTCAAGGCGTTCACCCCTGCTTGCGCCATTGTAGATCGAGTTGGATCCTGATTTCGAGGCGCAGAAATGAGCTACAAATCCGTCCTTGTGAACATCGATATCGACGGACCGGTCATTCCGATTGTGACGGTGGCAATCGAGATCGCGAGATCCCACGACGCAAGATTGATCGGTCTCTGTGGGGCCGACGCACCGCTGCCTATGGCTGGGGTCATGACAGCGGAAGCATGGCAACAGATGCGGGACAACATCGAGAAGCGCTTCACGAAAGTGCGGGCAGAGTTTGAGCGGTTGACCACGGGATCGGTGCGGACCGAATGGCGGCAGAGCCTGACCAACCCCACCCATGCAGTGGTCCAGGCAGCCCAGTCAGCGGACCTCATCGTCATGGCGGCTTCAGAGGGCGCGGCTACCGGAGATTCCTATAAGCACGCCAGTCCCGCGAGTGTCGTTCTTCGTGCGGGCCGTCCGGTTTTGGTCGTGCGCGACAAGGTGGAGCAGTTTGGTGCCGAGCGCATCGTTGTGGCATGGAAGGACACACGCGAAGCCCGACGCGCCGTAGCCGACGCACTGCCTCTGCTTGTCGCGGCCAAAGAAGTGACGGTGGTGACCGTGACGGCTGAGGCAGATCAAGTCATTCGAGATGGCCTAAACAATGTAGTCGCTTTCCTGGCGGAACATGGCATCAAAGCCACGCCAAGATTGATCGAAAGCCCCGATGAATATCTCATGTTGTTCAATTTCATCGACCGTAGCGGTGCTGACCTCGTGGTGTCGGGCGCGTACGGGCACAGCCGATTGAGAGAGTGGGCGTTTGGTGGGGTCACGCGCGCATTGCTCGATGAAGCCCGGCTCAATCGGTTCTTGTCAAGTTGAGAGCATTTCGCCCAACTGGCTGCGCGGATCGAAAGCCCAAGAAGAGCGGCTTTCGGTCCTTCTTCGTTGAAGAGTTTCGTCGGCAGTTATTGAGCGTCCGCTGACAGCTGAACATTAGTCAGCGCATCCGACTACATCGACATGTTCGTGTCGGTCGGTCGAACTCCCTTTTCTTCGGGAATCTCCGTCATCGTGGCTTCGGTCAGCAGCAACGTGCTAGCTACCGAAACTGCATTTTCCAACGCAATGCGCACGACCTTGGTCGGATCGATGATACCCGCCTCGACGAGATCGACATACTGCTTGCGACCAGCGTCAAAGCCGAGATTGTCTTTCCCTTCCAGCATTCTCGCAACGACGACACCTCCATCGACTGCGGAATTCTCCGCTATCTGGCGCACCGGAGTTTCGAGCGCCCGTTTCAAGATCTGCACTCCCGTACGCTCGTCCCCGTCAACGAGCTTCTCTTCCTCCTCGACAGCCGTCGTACAGCGCAGGAGTGCAAGCCCGCCACCGGGAACGATGCCCTCTGCGATAGCTGCCTTGGTGGCGCTGATTGCGTCGTCCAAGGCCTCTTTTCGTGATTTCATCTCGGACTCGGTGGGAGCCCCCACCTTGATTACCGCAACGCCCCCAGTGAGCTTTGCGAGCCGCTCCTGCAGCTTTTCGCGATCATAATCGCTGGTGGTATTCTCTATCTCCCGGCGAATCTGCTCGATCCTGGCATCAATTGCCTTGCGCTTTCCGCCGCCGCCTACGATTGTCGTGTTTTCCTTGTCGCACACGACGCGGCGGGCACGGCCGAGTTGCTCGACCGAGACATTTTCAAGCTTGATACCCAACTGCTCCGAGATGAGCTGTCCTCCCGTCAGAACTGCGATGTCCTCAAGCATTGCCTTACGCCTGTCGCCGAAACCTGGCGCCTTGACGGCACAGCTCTTCAGTGTCCCGCGGATGTGGTTGACGATGAGCGTCGCAAGAGCATCTCCCTCAACCTCCTCGGCCACGATCAGAAGGGGCGCGCCGGACTTGGCCACGGCCTCGAGAAGCTTAACCAGATCGTTCAGCGTACCAATCTTGCGGTCCACGACCATTACAAGCGCGTCCTCAAGGACCGCCTCCATCTTCTCCGTATCAGTCGCGAAATATGGTGAAAGGTAACCACGGTCGAACTGCATGCCCTCGACCACGTCGAGGACTGTCTCCGTCGTCTTTGCCTCTTCAACGGTGATGACACCGTCATCGCCGACCTTCTCCATGGCCGCTCCAATCAGTTCGCCAATCCCGGCATCATTGTGCGCCGAGATCGCAGCGACCTGTTCCCTTTCCCATCGGGTCTGAACCGGTTTGGAAGCTGCCTTCAATGCTTCGATCGCTCTTTTCGCAGCGCGATCGAGACCTCGCTTGATATCGATGGCGCTGGCACCTGCCACGACGTTTCGAACGCCATCAGCGAGCATCGCTTGAGCAAGAATGGTCGAAGTGCTGGTTCCGTCACCCACCATCTCGCCCGTTTTTTCGGCTGCCTGCCTGAGCATCCGGGCTCCGAGATTTTCCTCCGGATCCCTGAGGTCGAACTCTTTGGCGATCGTAACGCCATCATTGCAGACTATTGGCGGACCCCATCTTGCCTCGATCAGAACCGACTTCGAACGCGGTCCGAGTGTAACTCGAACCGCGTCGGCGAGCTGGGCAGCGCCTCGCAATATTTTCTCGCGAGCCTCCGAACGGAACAACACTTGTTTGTGAGCCATTGCGTGATCCTTTTGAAGGTCTGGAGATTGCCGGATCCGTCAGCATGCTTCACTTGGTCGTCGGCGATTTCTGAGCATTGCCACCCATCATCCCAGTGCCGCATCCGGATGGCATGTGTTCCCATTCGGTGTCTTGTGGCAGGGTGATCCCCAGTTCCGCTGCGCGTTTCTGCATGGCCTCGTGGTGCTCGGCCCGGATAGCGTCGCATTCCTCGTCGGACTTTGCGCTACGCATCCGGTCCATCATCGTGGCCATCTCATCCGCGGACATCATTTGATGACCTTGGAACATCAACGGGCCACGCATCTGGGCCAGAGTCCCTGGGACTTCGCTGGCCAGGGCAACAATCGCGACTGCCGCCCCCAGCATGCGCTTGGTGAACTGCATGTTCATTTGGTTCCTCCTTTTTCACAAATGAAGCACGGGTTGACCCGACGAGCCTTGATGCATGTCAATCTGAACGGCGACATCGGGAATTGATCTAGGGCAATGCGTCCTGCAACGCGGAGCCGTACTGGTCCATGGAGGAGGAAGTCGCTTTGACCATCCGCAACCTGGAATTCGTTCTGCATCCCAGATCGATCGCCATATTCGGCGCATCGACCCGGCCCGGCTCGGTAGGCGCGGTGGTCATAGAGAACATTGTCCAGGGAGGGTTCGAAGGACCGATCTGGCCAGTCAATCCAAAGCATCGTGAGATCGCGGGCAGACCTTGCTATCGAACCGCCAAAGAACTTCCCGAGGCACCCGATCTCAGCGTGATCGTTACCCCTGCCGAAACGGTTCCAGGCATTGTCCGGGATCTCGGCAACATAGGCAGCAAGGCGGCTGTCGTAATCACTGCCGGCCTGACGGTGGAAAACGGCCTCAAGCAGGCAATGCTCGAGGCCGCAAAGCCCAATCTGTTTCGAATAGTTGGGCCTAACACGCTTGGCTTGCTCACGCCCAAGCTGAAACTCAACGCCAGCTTTTCGCATTGCAATGCGTCCCCGGGCGGCATCGCGCTGCTTTCCCAGTCCGGGGCGATCGTGACAGCGCTGGTAGACTGGTCACTCGACAACAATGTCGGCTTTTCCCACATCGTGTCCCTGGGCGACATGGCCGATGTTGATGTTGGCGACTACCTCGACCTGCTCGCCAGTGACCCGTCCACGCATGCGATCCTGATGTACCTGGAAACTATCCCCCATCCGCGGAAATTCATGTCGGCTGCACGGGCGGCAGCTCGGCTCAAACCGGTGGTCGCGATAAAATCAGGCCGACATGATCAGGCTGCAAAGGCGGCCATGACACACACTGGCGCACTTGCCGGCGGTGACCGCGCGGTCAGCGCTGCTTTCACCCGGGCGGGAATTCTTCGCGTCGGCGGTCTCATTGAGCTGTTCGATGCGGCAGAGATACTAGCTCTTCTGGGGCCGCTTCAACAAACCCGCCTGGGCATCGTAACCAATGGCGGTGGTGCCGGAGTCCTCGCGGTCGACGACTTGCTTGATCGTCGCTGTGAACTCGCTGCGTTCGCTCCTGCGACGGTTGAACGCCTTAACGCCTGTCTGCCGTCGACCTGGTCGAAAGGAAACCCGGTAGACATCATCGGTGACGCATCGCCACGTAGATATGCCGAAGCCATTGAAGCCGTCGCAGCCGACCCCGGAACAGATGCCCTGATGGTTCTAAATTGCCCGACTGGCCTCGCCTCTTCGACCGATGCGGCATTGGCCGTTTCTTCAATCGCCCGAAGCGGAAAGATAGACGGAAAGCCGTTGATCACCTGCTGGCTTGGAGAAAGCACGGCACGACAGGGGCGACACCTTTTGCAAAACGCCGGGGTCCCGAGTTTCGAGACTCCGGCTGAGGCAGCTCAGGCAGCATCATATCTCAGCGAGTGGTCGCGAGCCCAGGCCGCATTGATGCGAGTGCCGCCGGAGTCCGGGAGCGCTTACATGGCTGACCGCTCCCACGCGATAGCAATCTTCCGGGCGGCTGCGGCTGATGGACGGCAAACGTTGACGGAGGCCGAAGCGAAGGAGGTGATCGCGGCATATGGCATTGCAACGCCAAAGACCGTAGTCGCAAAGTCACCCGCAGATGTCGAGAAGGCTGCGGCAGCTATGCTCCTGAGTGCCGACAAGGTCGTCGTCAAGCTTGTGTCCAGGGACATCTCTCACAAATCAGACGTTGGCGGGGTGGCTCTCGACCTGGGTTCTGCTGAAGCTGCGCGGGAAGCCGCCGAGGCCATCTGCCTTCGCATACAGCACTCTTCGCCTGATACGTCGGTGGACGGTTTCACTGTCCAGCCCATGATTAGCAAACGGAGCGCATACGAACTGCTCGTAGGCATCCATCAAGACCCGATCTTCGGGCCTGTGATTATGTTCGGAAGCGGCGGCGTTGCCGTTGAATTGCTTGACGACACGGCAGTGTCTTTGCCTCCGCTCGACGACGTATTGGCGGGAGATCTCATCGACAATACGCGGGCAGGCCGATTGTTGGCAGGATATCGTGATCGCGAACCAGCCAATCGAGCCGCCATATTGGGTACCTTGGACAGTGTCTCGCGACTGGTCGTCGACTTTCGCTGCATCAAGTCAATGGACATTAATCCTCTGTTGTCGGATCGCGAGGGAGCGGTCGCCCTGGATGCCCGCATCCAGTTCGATCCATCGTTGATCGAGGATCCCGCACCCAATGCCGATCTCGTCATTCGTCCATATCCATCAAAGTGGGAGCGAGACATCGAGGTCAAAGGGCAGCGATACATCATCCGGCCGATCAAGCCGACAGATGTCGCTCTCTATCCGGCATTCCTGGCTAAGGTCACGCAGGAAGACATGCGGCTACGATTTCTCAGTCCTCGCAAGCATTTTCCAGACCAGATGCTAAAGCGGATGACCCAGCTCGACTACGACCGCGAGATAGCCTTCGTAGTCATTGCGCGTGGTGGTGACGAGCTTGCCGGCATCGGTCGCCTCTCATGCGACCCGGATCATGTCGTCGCAGAATATGCGCTGCTCGTCCGAACGGATCTGCAGGCCCAGGGCATCGGCTGGGAACTGCTCAACCAGCTTATCGACTATGCCCGTGAGGACGGAATCTCCAAGATCGAAGGCATGATGCTTGCCGAGAACCGCAAGATGCTGTCGATGTGCCGCGCCCTGGGATTTATGATCCAGCATGAAGTCGATGACCCCGGCCTCTGCCGGGCATCGCTGCGGCTGAAACCTCGCGCGAATGCCGAAGCCAACGACTGACAGTTCAGCAGGAAACCACGCGATCCGTGGCGACCAGAATGTCTGAGACAACGCCGGCAGGTGTCTGGGCGGCATTCAGTCTTTGCCAGCCGACATCGGCTACCGACCTGCGAAGCTGACGCGACAGCACGTCCACCGTCGCATCTGACACGCCCCCACTTCGCTCGCTCACCCGCGACCAAAGCAGGTTGGCATCGGCCTCCAACCAAAATCCCGCAAACGGCACCCCCCGTTCTGTGGCGCAGAGATCCATTCTGTTCCTGTCTTTCGGACGCTCGAAAACAGCATCTGCCACCACCGACGCCCCCTGAGACAGGATAAGTCCTGCACGCCAGGCCATCTCCGCATAAACGCGCTCGGAAACTTCGGGAGCATAGGCCCTTTCAGGCAGCCGGGTTTCGGGTGCCACACCATGAAGGATTTTCCGAATGCGATCACTTTCGACGACGCGTGCGCCTGGCGGAGCTCCAATATGCGCTGCAAGCGCTTCTGCGACCGTTGTCTTGCCGGAGCCGCTGAGGCCACCAATCGCCACGAGACGGGGCGGGCAAGCGGCCAGAAGCTGACGCGCGAGCTTGAAGTACGATCGTGCATCCGCTGCAAGTCGCGTCTTTTGGGGCCCGCCTTCTTCAGCCTGCGTGGCAGTGACGTGTGCGCGTACAGCTGCACGGATTGCCATTAGCAGCGGCAGGAGTACGAAACCGTCCTCATCGTCTGCTTCATCGAGATAGCGGTTCGCAACCAGGTTAGAAAACTCGGGCAGCCCCCGATGCCAAAGGTCCATCAACAAAAACGCAAGGTCGTAGAGGACATCGACGGTAGAGATGTCGTCGTTGAACTCGATGCAGTCGAACAGACGTGGCTTGCCCTGGAAGAGGCAGATGTTGCGCAAGTGAAGGTCGCCATGGCATCGACGCACCTTTCCATGTCGTTCCCGACTGTCTAGCAGGCCCCCCTGCCGTTGTAGGGCTGTCCGGAAGAGGCCATCGAACTCCTCGACCTCGGATCTGGAGAACACATGGCTCGTGCCAAACCCTGCAAGATTGATGTCGAGCACGCGCTGAAGATTGGCAGCACCTCCGCAGCCATGGGCCACAGGCCCATCACGATGGAATCTAATGATCGTATGGGCAACGTCGGTCATCAGTTGCGGTGTCAATTCATCTGCCACTGCCATCTTGTCGAGCAAGGCAGATTGATCGAAACGTCGCATCTCGACCACAGCGTCAATGAGATCTCCCCTTCCATCAAACTCCAGACGGCCGTCAGGCCTTCGCGTCAACCGTCTCACCCCGAGATAAAGCTCCGGTGCCGTCTTTGAGTTGCGTTCCACCTCCAGCTGACAAACAGCAAGCCTACGATCCGCCGATGAGAAGTCCACGTACGGAAGCTGCACCGCCCGCTTCATCTTGAACGCGCGATCTCCTGCAAGGAAAACGCGGGAAATGTGCGTCTCAATCATTTCCACGGGCCGCGGATCACCATGGCTGGTGGCATCCATCAAGAAATCGACTGCTGCGACCTGGTTATCGGTGATCATTATCCATGCCCTCGATCCGTCCCGTGGCCTCAGGAAGCAACGCTTTCGTTTTCACCTCTGCAGGCTCTCGATGAACGTTGCCAGCTCGTGAATTCTCTCCTGCGTCACGACGGGTCCGTCATCCGGACCATAAAGGCGTTTGTCGCTTAGAAGGAATTGCTGCCCCCAGACTGGCATGTCGCGCTCGCCATGGCCTGGAACAACATAGCGGCCGTCAATTGTTGCCATCACACGCCGATACGGAAACTCTTCACCGTTCTTTTCGGCAAGCTGCGTCAGGTCAGTCGGTGCGCTTCGTAATTCCGCAGCCAAAGGACCATCGCCCCGCCCGCCACTTCCATGGCAGGCCGCGCATGAATTTAGAAACTCAGATTCCCCGTAGCTCATCTCTTGAGCATGAAGAGAAATTGAGCTGCCTGAAATCAATACAGCGACTGTGATCAAGCGTTTCATATGGCGACCTCAGCCCATCGGGTTGGAGCCTAATGTCCCGGTCATGCGTAACCTTGATACGGATCAAATCACATGCGCTTTCACGAATTGACGTAGAGCAAGGAATGTTCCGATCCTGGGCGGTATCAGAAGACCTGGTTTCAATTGACTGAGGATTCAAGCCATGGCCTTCAAGACAATTCTAACGGTTACCGGCACCCACCGCGGCGACAATGACATCAAGTTGGCCGCCTCCTTGTGCGCGGAGGTGGACGCTCATCTTTCCGTGCTTGCCGTGACGCTCGCGGCACCTCCGCCCATTGGCGACTACGCAGCGCCGATGTCCGATGCCTGGATGGAAGAGCGGCGCGCCGATCTCGAGAGGCTTGATACGAGGACGGCCGAGGTCACGCGATTGCTAGCCAGCGCCGCGATTTCGGCGGATGTTTCCAACGCCTATCCTGAAATGGCCTGGGCCGACGAGATCATCGGACGGCGCGCGCGATATTCTGATCTGACCTTCGTCGGTCCGGATCTGCTGTCAGGAGGAACGCTCAGGGACAAGACGATTGAGGGTGCGCTCTTCTCGTCGGGCAAGCCAATGCTGTTGTCGCCCGAGGGCAGCAAGCCGACGCTGCGGCCCAGGAAGGTGATGGTTGCATGGGATTCGCGCATCGAAGCCTCGCGCGCAGTTCGGGAGGCTATCGACATCCTGAGGGCCGCAGACGACGTGCATCTGGTCCTCGTCGATCCGCTTGAGGGTGAAGGCCGTCAGGGCGACGAGCCCGGAGCCGATGTTGCGACCTATCTGGCCCGCCACGGCGCAAAGGTCACGGTCGACAGGTTGCCGAGTTCAGGGCAAAAAGTCGCCGATGTGCTGAAGCGGCATGCCTCGGACATGTCCGCTGAACTGATCGTGATGGGCGCATATGGCCACTCCCGCCTGCGGGAGAAGATCTTCGGCGGCGTAACCAAATCGATCCTGGAAGACGTTTCAATCCCGGTATTGATGGCACGCTGAACTTAAGCTGCGGGGTCGGTCGGAGAGATCGAACCGGCCCCGCGCGTCAGATTGCCAACATCCTTCAAGATTGCTCCCCCTCGACAGCCTCCCGGCCCGATACTTGTTCGACGCAAATCCGGAAGAAAAGGTGGGATGAATGCTGGGCAATGGGACGCTGATCGGGTTTCAGACCGCCTGGCTCCCACCAGTTCACATGTTTGCTGAGCAGGTTCCAGGCATGCTCCTGATCGATCTTGTTCTGCGGCGTGTCGCCTTTCAACTCCTCGAATCGGCCATCGACCAGCACGCTGCGCCACTCTCGGCCACTTCCCCTTTCGTCGACCAGCACGCAAACGCAGGGATTGGCTCGCATGAAGTCTATCTTCTTTCCAGGCATAGAGAACGCGTAAAGCCTGCTGTCTGAGTAACAGAAGTAGAACGGCACAACATATGGCCGTCCGTCCTTGGAACAACCAAGGTGGCCGAAATGACTGCGAGCCAAAATCTTGCTGCAGTCAAGCGTAGACAAAGAACGAACCCACATGACCTCACCTCCGTAAGGTTGAATCAGCGCGGCCAGAAGTCGATCGCGCCTGCCATGGTTGGCACAACACGTGTCCCGGCCTCCCCTGACAGGACATGTTCCACATTCGAAATCGATCCGATGGCAGCCCATCTGTGCGATGCCTCGACGAAGTCGCATGCGGCCTTCACCTTAGGCCCCATCGAAGACGGATCGAAGGCCAGCGTTCCCAACGACGCGGGAGTGGCTTGTCTGATTTGTCGCTGTTCCGGTTTGCCATAGTCCGTGGCAACCGACAGCACGTCCGTCAGAAACAGCAATCCGTCGGCATCCAATTCTCGTGCCAGGAGCGAAGCGAATTCGTCTTTGTCCGGCAGGGCCTCCATCCCGTGCAACTCACCACCAGAGCCCGCAGCGACGGGTACGGGGCCGCACATGACAACTGCCGTACCAGACCCGAGCATAGATTTCGCTGCGCCAATCTCGATGGTTTCGAGGAGGCGGGGAACTGGGGCAACACGTCGATACTCGCCGTCAAAATCCGCAAATTGCCAGCCACGCAGCTGGCGCAATTGATGGGCGTAGGTCCGTTCGTAGAAGGGTCCGATGGGCTTCGCCGGCTTTCCAAAAGCCTCGTCATCGGCATTGACCAGCACCTGCGCCATGTGCGCGACAACGTGTCGGTCACTCCCGAGTTTGTTCCGCAACTCTCGAGCCAGCAGATACCCTGTCTCACCCCCAGCTTGAGCGCACAGCAGATCGAGACGCGTAGGTTCGGCGACCCTGTAGGAAAACGACTGCAGTGCGAGCATCGCCAACTGTGGGCCGCTGCCGTGAGCGATCACCACGTCGTGTTCCCTAAACACGGGCGCGAGCCACATGGCGGCCATGGCGGCGTTTTCGCGCTGGTTCTCGGCCGTGATCGCCTGCCCTTTGCGCAAGAGGGCATTCCCACCCAAGGAAACCACAAGTCTCATGTTGTGCCTCCGCAGTTTGTGTTCGCCGTTGGCAATCGGGGAGGTTCGCGATGCCGTGAGGGCGACTATCGCGACGTGTAACCTCCGTCGACCAGATGATAGCTGCCCGTTATGAAGCTTGCTCTTTCGGACAAGAGGAAGCAGGTCAGCGCCGCGACCTCACGCGCAGATCCGAGGCGGTTCAACGGGTGCAGGGCCGCCAGCTGTCCGATCGTCTCATCGTCCAGGTTCTTCTTGAGGAGTGGGGTGTCGATAAACGCTGGGCCGACGGCGTTAACGCGAACATTCTTCGCTGCATATTCAATGGCTACCGCTTTCGTCAATCCAACCAGAGCGTGCTTTGCAGCAACATATGCGCAAGCCTTGCTCCAACCCACCGACCCCAGGATGGAAGACATATTGACGATCGCTCCTCCGCCGGACTTCAGCATGGCCGGAAGCTGGAACTTGATGCAGTAGAAAACACCATCGAGATTCACTTCCAACACGCTTAGCCAATTATCGATCGGATAGTCGGCCGTTTCGGTATCCACGCCGCCTATGCCCGCATTGTTGACCGCAAGGTGAAGGCCTCCGAACGTCTCCACGGCGAACCGGACCATCTGTTCAACTGATCGTGGATCAGCAACGTCGACCTGGCAGGCGTGGGCTTCGCCATTTTCAGCCACGATGGCTTGTGCCACGCGTGCCGCTGAGTGGATGTCGATGTCTGCCACAACAACCTTGGCACCGCCCGCGGCAAGCTCTCGAGCCACAGCCTCGCCTATGCCCGATCCAGCTCCGGTGACAAGCGCGACTTTACTCGAGAACTCCATGGTCGCGTTCCTCAATGCGACATCAGTATCGGCAGACGCAGGTCTGTCAGCACGCCTTCCGTCGCCCCTCCAAGCACGAAGTCACGAACCCTGGAATGGCCGTATCCCCCCATCACCAGGAGGTCCGCACCCAGCTCTATCGCCCGTTCCTGCAAGGTGATTGCGATCGGGCAGTCTTCGGATTTGATGTCTGCGGCATCCGCGTTGAGCCCACGCTTTCTCAATGAAGCGACCAGCTTTTCGCCGATGTCGGCTGCCTTCAGCGGCTTTTCGTCGACTATCGTGAGAACATGAATCCTGGAGGCGTGCGTCAGGAGTGGTAATGCATCAGCCACGGCGCGAGCTGCCACGCGGCTGCCGTCCCATGCGATCGCGATGTGCTCGATCTTGGCTGCGCTGGCCGAGTCGGGCAGCAGGATTGTTGGCCGGCCGGAGTCGAAAATGACCCCTTCCGCAATCATTCTGGAGGTCTGGTTGTTCGGCTCCCACCCCACGAGCGCAAAGTCATGATACCTAGCATGGGTTGCCGCATTTTCACCCTGAAGCGCGAGAAGGACGGCCTCGGAAGCAGTGGTGACGGCAACGCCCTGTCGCGATCCTTCTTCGACCACTTTCGCGAGAAGGTGATCGCCGGCTTTGCGACTGACTGCCTCGGCCTCCCGGATTCGCGCCGGGACATCGATCAGAATTCGTGACAATGGACTCGAAACGTGTGGGATCTCCGCATGAATCGCTAGAACATGCAGGTCGGCATGCAGCTGTTGCGCGACAGCGACGGCATTGACGGCGACGGCATCCGAGTTTGGATCAGGATATGTCGCGAGTGGCAGAAAAATCTGGGTTTTCATGCTGCGTCTCCTTGAGCAACGTTTCAGGAAGCCACATCGACCTGAACATGGTCAGAATGAGCGTTCCGGGAGATCTTCGCCTTGACGTAGAGCAAACATTTGCAGATGCACCGCAACTGCCCGAGAGAAGACATCGGAATTGTCTTATCGAGGATGCCGAAGCCTTCGCTCTTCGTTGGCTGCCCGAAGCGCATTCATCGCGTCCTCATCCGTCAGCTGAGGGAAACTGCGATAGTGGTAGCTCAGGGCGCGAAAGCGGCCTGGCGCACTCAAGCAGAAGACTTGGTCGGCCTCCTGTCGGAGAACGTCAAGCGCGTCGGACGGTGCGACAGGGAGTGCCACGACGGTACGTGTCGGCCCCCGCCGTTTGACCGCGCGCAAGGCGACTTTCAGGGTCGCCCCCGTGGCGGCACCGTCGTCGACCAAGACCGCAGTTCTGCCAGCCAGTGAATGGGAGCGGGTGACCCCTCGAAAAAGCCTGCTGCGCCGCTCCAGTTCCGGACGCTCTGCGTTCACCAGCGCAGCAAGTTCCTCGTCTCCCAGGGAATACGCTTCGACGATTTCGCGGTTCACGACCACATCCGGAGGCGTGCCATCGACGATTGCAGCGACAGCCAATTCCGCGTTCCCCGGCGCGCCAACTTTGCGGACAATGAGCACGTCGAGAGGAGCATCGAGCGCACTAGCGACGGCTGCGGCCACTGGGATGCCCCCACGGGGAAGCGCCAGAACAACGGGCTTGGCCAGCTTGGCGCCAAGCAATTCAAGCCCCAGCCTTTCGCCCGCCTCTTGCCTATCTCGGAACATTGCCGTCATTCCGGCCAAAGGTGTCGAAGCGACTTGCGCATCGAATTCTTCACCTGGACGATTTCACCATGGGAAAGATGCCGATCGAGGAGCCTGAATACGGCTGCAATACCTTCCTCGATGTCGACCTCGGGCTGTTCGTTCAAGGACTTCGAGATTCGGAGCACAAAGTCACGTTTGTCACGCTCCACGGCGGGCGACTTCGCTGGATCCCAGCCTTCGAAATAGATTCCTCGGATCATCTCAGGTAGCTGCGAAGAAAGATCCGCGGCCTCCTCTGGCGACAGCCAGTCGCGCAACGCCTGAAGCACCGCCCTCATCAAACGATGAGAGAGGTTTTCCGGCCAGCCGAGATCGGCAGCCAGTTCATTCACCCATTGCTGAGCTTGCTGGGCGGAGTGTGAGAAGTTGGGCTTTGATGCGTGTCCCATGAGTCGACCCCATGTCCTTTGCCGGAGTGTCTCGACTTTTGGTGGTTTGGGAGATCAGCCTCACCACCCCACGTCGTTGCGAAGTATCTGGCGATCTCGTTGTCAGAAAGCCCCAGGTGCCTCAGGGCGCGGACGCTAGCTTTCGTCCGCTACCATCGGAGACCTTCTGGCATGAGTGTCGGCGCCATGAACGCGCCAACACTCAGCATTGTGGTTGGCCCTATGCGGCCTTCACCGTGATCGTCTTTTCAGGCTTCTGGGCTTCCGCAGTCTTCGGCAGCCTGACAGTCAAGATGCCCTTCGAAAAGGTGGCTTCGATCTTGTCGGCATCGACCCCCTCGGGAATCTGAACGGACCGCTGGAATGAACCGTAACGGCGTTCTGACAGGAAATAGTCTTTCTTCTTCTCTTCCTTTTTCTCGGATTTTTCACCCTTGATCGTCAGCACGTGGTTGGTGACCTTGATATCGATGTCCTTCTCGTCGGCCCCAGGGAGTTCGGCCGTGATTTCGTACTCCCCGTCCTTTTCGACCAGATCCATCGCAGGAGCCAATGGCCAATTGCCTGAAAAGGGAGTGCGTAGCTCTGGCAACCTTGGAATAGCCCCACGCCAACCAAATGGATGGAAATCATCGAAGAGACGATCGACCTCTCGGCGCAAGGACTCAAACGAAGTCCATCCTCCGCCGCGAGCCTGCGGTACATTTTCCTTCTCGGCCGTTACGGGAAGTTTGGTCGATGTATCAGCCATGGAATTGATCCTTCTTGAACGTTGACCTATCGCCTCGTTTGGGCAGCTATTCCGCCGCGTGCACAGATGGCCGCGCAGGTTGGAGAGGCGCTCTCCCAGCTCTTCCTTGAGACGATGCTCCTGAATGTTACGCCGAGCACCCTCGACCACATTGACGTATGTCAAACTGGCGGTGACCATGACGGCACATTGGGCGTGAAGACGAAGTCAGGCACGTCGCGAAGGGGCCAGAGCAGTTCGGTCACAGTCTCGCTTGTCGACCTGCCTGGATAGGATTCCCACATGTCGCCAGTCGCAGTGAGCCCGCGCGCGTGAATTTCCGCGAGCACAGCCCTGTAGGTGTCGGTCAATGGCTCTCTGGAACCAACTTGTTGAGCCTTGACTGCTTCTCCGGCCGCCGTTGCGCCAAGCCCTAAGCCGGACCCACGCAAGATTCTGAATTGATCCTCGCGTATCGGGAAGCCTGCGTCGAAAAGAACCTCATTCTCGTCGATCTTGCGATAGCGAACCAGACGTGGACCTGCCGGAACGACCATGCTCGACGATAGCGCCCCGTAGAGCTTCTCAAAGCTTACAGCCAGCATGTCGCCGAGTTGTGCAGAGGTGCCACTTCGCGAGACATACGCATAAGGGCTCGGCAACATGGAAACCAGTTCAAGGTCTGGCATTGCTGCACCCTGGATCACCGTCAGTTTGACATCAGCCGATTTATCGCTGGACTTCTAAGCAGGGCACGAGTGACACCGCCAAACGCCCATTCTCGGATTCGGCTATGACCGTAGGCACCGGAGACAAGCAGATCAGCGCCATATTCATCGGCAATCTGGATTAAGGCTTCGGCCTCATCTGCTCCGCCGACATCAATGGCCTCTGCGGTTGCCCTAACGCCATGTCGAGCGAGAAAGCTGACGACATCATCGATGCCTTGTCTCGCTGTGCCGTCGACGCTTCCGAGAGCCACGACGCGCACCCGCGACGCAGCTGTAAGGAATGGCATCGCATCTGCGACTGCACGCCGAGCCTCGCGCGTATCCTTCCAGGCGATCAAGACAGCCTCAGCGCTGACGGGCTTGAAATCGGCAGGCGCCAGCAGCACTGGGCGCCCTGCGGAAAGCAGCAAAGTTCCATGGTCCACAGTTCGGTTGGAGTCGACTGCCGATAGAGGCCCAGACCCCGCGACGATCAAGTCTGCCGCTCGCGAGTGCAGTGCTAGCAGTTGGTTGGGATTGCCGATTTCACCACGCCAGGAGACACGTTTGTCGTCGCCTGCCAGCTGGAAGAATTCCTGCCTTACCTTTGCGAGGCGGTCCTCAATTTCGTCGACTTGGCGCTGCATCGCTTCTGCAATTGCAAGGTCGCTGTCACCTGTCGGCATGACATATCTCGGCTCGGCCGCGCAGAAGCCTATCAAATCTGCGTCAAACATCAGAGCCGCGGCTTTTGCATAGGCTACCCTAGACCGGACAGGACGGTCGATATCGAGTTGCAGGAGGATCGTGTTGTAGCTCATTGACTTGCTCCACTCCGAGCAAACCATGACATGTTGGCGTTGGTCCGCTTTGACGTGCGTCAAGGAGGAGCCTTACCCGACAACCAAATCGGCCTTCGATAGATTTCCTTCGCTCATCAGTTGCACCCGCCCATCTCACTGACAGGCGGGTGTTGCGGTCGGCCGCTTACCAAATCCCAAATGATTGGGCATTTGATCCTTCGCCAGCCGCACCAGCTGCAAGATCTGGGTTATCCCGCCCGGCTACCGTCGGTCGATGGTCTCTTTCAAGTCTGGGACCTCATAGGGAGCTTCGGGTTTGGCATTGTGCGTCAGGGTGCTTCCGGGGCAGCCCATCTCAGGCGATCTGGTCGCGGAAGATTACTACATGTCCAAGACCGATAAGGACATCAACGCGCTCTTGCGGTCAAAGCGCCTGCGCATTGATGAAGGACGTTACTCGAAAACACTGTCGATCCTACGGGTTCGACATGACAGTTCAGATCTGAGTGATCTCTCCGAGGAAGAACTGCGCACCGTCGTCTGGAAAAAGGAATGGTGCGTCAGGTTTCTCCGTGAAGCTTCCAACATTGAGGAGCGATGGCAGCCGCGTCGAACCCTGGAAGATTTCGGAGTCTTCCTTGAAATCCATCGCGACGCGATGGTGGTATCTTGACGAGAGGCGGCGCCCGGCAGCATTCCTCACCTGCCCTACCGCGCAGCTACCGCCGTGATTTCAACGCCGAGATCGGGATAGGCGAGCCTGGATTCGACCGTCGCCCTCGCCGGCGCCTCGCCGGAGATGACCCATCGGTCCCAGGCTTCGTTCATCTGGGCGAAGTTCGACATGTCGGCCAGATAGATCTGCACCATGGCGAGGTTCCTCTTGGTCACCCCGGCCTGCGCCAGCGTCTCGTCGAGCAACTGGAGCACCTCTTCCGTCTGTTCGCGCACCGATTGGCCTCGCGTCTTCTCGGCGGTGTGGCCGGCGACGAAAATCAGGTTGCCTACGACGACAGCGTCACTCCACCTGATATCGGGGTTTATTCTTTCAAGCATCGGATCATCCTTTTTCGCGGGCTCCACGGCACGTGGGAATCCAACTGACGACAGCCTATGTTTGATAGGCCGCCAGAGAGCAAGGGACGTTCATCGGCAGCGATCTGCCGGCAGCTGAGACGCCATTCGTCACGGCCGAGAGTTTTCGGCGGGTGGCGAGTGGCTGCACCATCCAACATACACGCCGCTACTCTTCGCCCGCATTCGCTGCGGCCCGAAAGCGCCCCTCGAACTCCCGCCTCAGTTCGCGGCGCAGTTCAGCGGCGCGGTGGCGTCTGCGGTCGATGTCGGTCGACGGCACAAAAGGCGGGATCCCGGTCGGGCGGCCGTCTTCGTCCACTGCCACCATGGTGAAGTAGCAGGAATTTGTGTGGCGCCGCTGGCCGGAGCGAATGTTTTCGGCCTCGACGTGGATGCCGATTTCCATCGAGGTGCGGCCGGCGAAATTGACCGAGGCCCGGAAGGTGACAAGTTCGCCGACATTGATCGGCTCGCGGAACACCACCTGGTCTACCGAGAGCGTGACGGCGTATTTGTTGGAATAACGGGACGCGCATGAGAAAGCGACGCGGTCGAGGAGATTGAGCAAGGCACCGCCATGCACCTTGCCGCTGAAATTCGCCATTTCGGGCGTCATCAGCACGACCATCTCGAGCCGGCGCGTATCCCTGTCCACCTAACGAACCTCCCCGATGATCGCAGCCGCATTCGACCACATTTGATGCGCGTCGAACACTGCGCACTTCATCACCGTCCCAAACTGCGAGCCCGAATGGTCGCGAAGGAGCTGTGCCCAAAACAGGTCGGAGACGCGCCCATTCCGATCGAGCTCAACTGGCTGCTCCATCAGACGAACAAGCTACATGAACCCATCCAATGAGCTAATTGTCTCTGTACCTGCGACGGGCGTAGATTCGAGGGTGGGAAGGTGGGGTAGTGCGCCGACGCGGTGCCTTAAATCCTAGGTGTGAGTATTGCGTCGGCTGCCCCACCCCAACGCCCACCGCGCAATGCAGACGGCCCGACTTGGCAACGCCAAGCGGGCCGCTCTTGCAATTGCTGGCCGCCACCGCCACGTTCTGCTTTGAAGGTTGGAACGCACCTATCTCGTCGTCATGCCAACGCGACGCAGGAGCGCAGCGGCGAGGAGCGATCCGGGAAATGGACCAAAAGCAATTGCTTGGCCTTTCGAGCGACGAACGCCCGAAGTGACAGCGAAGAGCCTCGGAGACTATAGGATTCCTGCAGTGACATTGCGGAAAGCATAGATCCGCACTGCTGGCGCAGCTTACTCCATCGTCCTGAACACCTAGCGTAGCGTCCTGATCGAGCCGGCGTCATGACGAGGTCGTCGAACGGCTGGCCGCGCGCGCCGCATCCACCCGCATCGGCGACCCCAGGGAGACCTCGACCAGCATGGGGCCGCTGGTCTCGGAAGTGCAGATGAAGCGTCTGCTCGACTACATCGAGATCGGCAAGCAGGAGGGCGTGCGCCTGGTCACCGGCGGCAGCCGCCACGGCGAGCGCGGTTTCTATGTCGAGCCGACAGTCTTCGCCGACGTCGCGCACGAGATGCGCATCTCGCAGGAAGAGATCTTCGGCCCCGTCGCCACCGTCATCAAATTCAACGACGACGAGGACGCACTGCGCATTGCCAACGGAACTGTCTATAGCCTCGCCGCCGGGGTCTGGACGGCAGATATCGGCCGCGCCCACGACTTCACCAGGCGCCTCAAGGCCGGCACGGTCTGGGTCAACACCTATGGCCCGACCGACATCCGCCTGCAAAAGCCGCCGAAATCATCGGCGGCTTTTGTCGTTGGTGGGGGCACATCGTCCCAATCAGCCAAGGAATGCCAGCCAGTTTGCCCGACCCAACGATCCGATCTGCCGGCAGCAAAGCCGATCGGTGGCGAGCTGTAGCCGAGCACCGTCACGTAATGCTGCTGCAATGCGTCATCCGTAATCAGTCGCGCGGAAGGTTTTCCAAGGAGAACTCATGCTGGTTTCCGCGTTCATTCTGGCGCTCGCCGCCATAAGCATCGTTTATGTCTACCGTTTCAGGGGTGAGGCTCGCTACAACAGCCTGACCGAGTATATCCGCAAGGGTTGGCCGATCTTCACGCCCCTCAATTGCGTGCTCTACATGACCACGCTGCGGCGTGGATCGAAGGCCGTCCTCGACCCGGCCGAGTTCCCTGAAGTCGGCCTGCTGCGCCAGAACTGGCAGACGATCCGCGACGAAGGGCTGGAGCTGGTGCGCCAGGGCTATTTTGACGCGACCAAGCGTCCGGGCACGGCAGGCTCCTACGATGTCGGCTTTCGGACGTTCTTCAAATATGGCTGGAGCCGCTTCTACCTCAACTGGTATGGCTACACGCACCATTCCGCGCGGCGGCTCTGTCCCCGGACGACAGAGATATTGCTGCAGGTGCCGGCGGTGCATGGCGCCATGTTCGCCTTCCTGCCGGGCCGCTCAAAACTGACCAGGCATGCCGATCCCCTCGCCGTATCCCTGCGCTATCATCTTGGCCTGGCGACACCCAATTCGGACGACTGCTTCATCAATGTCGATGGCCGCAATCAGAGCTGGCGCGATGGCGAGGTGCTGATGTTCGACGAGACCTACCTGCACTATGTCCGCAACGACACCGACTCCGACCGTCTCATCCTCATGTGCGACGTCAAACGCCCGTTGAACCCGATCGGGGCGCTGTTCAACTTTTTCTACCAGGGCATAACCCGTGCCTCGGTCGTGCCCAACACACCGGAAGACCATCGCGGTCTGGCCAACAGGGCCTTTGCCCGGCTATCACCGCTGCTGGCACGGATCAAAGCGCTGAAGGCGACCAATCGCCTGATGTATTACACCATCAAGCGGTCGGTAAATGTGCTGCTGGTCCTGCTGCTTGTGGGCTTGGCAACGGGCGTGGCTCAATTGCTTGGCCGCCTGGTTTGAAGGCCGTATCGTAGAACCATCCCTGGTTTCGGAACACGGCCGCTCGGGGATGGCTTTTCAGAATTGCCGATGCAGGGTGTGATGGAGGCTGCGAAAAGACCGCAATCTCAGCACCGCCGCACCCCGCCTCTCCTGGCGCAACGCTTGCGCTCGCCCGGGCTCCGGTTTGCGACGACAGGGCCGGCATCCGCCTCCGTAATGCCGTAGCGCTTGTAGAATTCGGCGTTGTCGCGCTCGATCTGCTCGCGCATCACCTTGTCGTGGCGGATGATCATCGCGTCGCGGGCAGCCCTGCCCGCCGTCGTGGTAACAAGGCTGCCGGCACCCATTGGCAGCATCGAGGCGGCTACCCCCGCGACGCCCTGCGCCGTTCCCAGCGCAGTCGCCTCCGCCATCATCTGCTTTTCCAGCTTGCGCGTGTCGTAGGAATAGCCAGGGCCTTCGAAGTTCGATTCAGTGGTCGTCGAGCAGGCCGAGATCGCGTAGCAGAGCGCCAGCGCGCCACTGCCGATCCATGCCCGATGACCTGACAATGCGGTTCTGCCCATGCCTCGCCCCTCGACCGGCAACGGCCGGCGCAGCGGCGGCCCCTGCCGCCAGCCCCTTTCATTTACGCCCGGGGGAAGGCCACGTCTTGGACTGGAATGAACAGACCATGCCCAGACGGAACAAGCCATCGATTTCAGCTGTTACTCGGCAAAACAACTTGCTGCCTGCACCAAATCTGCTGCACGAAATACGCGCAGTGTTGCTGGAATATCTTTTCCTCGCGACCGGAACAGCCAAAAATTGTTCACTGGACATCGTTCTTCCCTAGGGCAAACTGCCTCCAGGGGTGCGAAGGAGGAGATATGCGCGCAAGAACAGCGACCATCGGCGACCTCGAGGTGGTCTTCCATGACCTGTCCAAACGGATGTCCGACGAGTATGCCGCCGCCGGCAAGGACGCCAAGAGCGCCTACGACAACCTGATGATGAACCTGAAGGAAGGACGCGCCCACGCGCTTGTCGAAGGTGACCGCCCGGTGGCGATCATCGCCTGGCACGAGCATTCGGACGCGGCCGAAACACTCTTCGCCGCCCAGGACGAGTTCTTCGCCGCGCCCACGGTCCGGTTCTGCAAGCGTCACATCCGCCGTATCCAGCAACTTGCCGGCAACGTGCCGATCCACTCGCGCGGCTGGCTCGATCGCCCCGAGGTCGCGCGCTGGTTCCGCATCATCGGCTATGTCGAACGCGGCCGGCAGCATGGCGCCCTGCTGTTCGAACTCCCGCCCGCCTAGACCAGCCGCCTTGGCAAGGACGCGTCGTCGTAGCAGACTGCTGCGGCGACTGTGCCCCCATCCCGGGAGTAACCGATGCCATCTGACACGGTACACTCTGAAATGGTCAATGTCCGCTACCTCGTCGACGACGTCGAGGTCTCGATCGACTGGTACACGCGCCATCTCGGCTTCGAGGTGCTTACCAACTATGCGCCGGCCTTTGCCGACGTCTCCCGTGGGTCGCTGCGCCTGTTGCTCAGCGGCCCGACCAGTTCGGCGGCACGGCCGATGTCCGATGGCGCCCAGCCGCGCGCCGGCGGCTGGAACCGCATCCACCTGATCGTCGACGATCTCGCGGCGCAGGTGGCGCGACTGCGGGCCGAGGGCGCGCAGTTCCGCAACGACATGATCAAGGGCCCCGGCGGCGCGCAGATCCTGCTCGTCGACCCCTCGGGCAATCTCGTCGAGCTGTTCCAACCGGCCGGGCGCTAGGCGTAAGAGGTCGCGGCTTCCCCCGACAGGCGCCTGTACAACCCATGCTTGCGCGCTTGAGCAAAGGCGCTCACAGTTCCTTGGCCTCGATGGGAGGTTCTTTTCATCAACTGCGGGGGTAGTCATGATGCAGGCTTGGGGAGCTGATACGACCGAAGAGACATTCCAGAGCGCCGGAGGGCTGAACATCTTCCTCAGGTCGCGGCGACCGGAAGGCAAGGCGCGCGCCGTCGTCGTCATCTGCCACGGCGTCAATTCCCATGGCGGGCAGTATGGCTGGGCGGCGGAGCATCTCGTGAAGCACGGCTTTGCCGTCTTCGCGCTCGACCTGCGCGGACGCGGCAAATCGGACGGCGAACGCTTCTTTGTCGAGACGGTCGGCGACTATGTCAGCGATGTCGCCGGCGCGATCCGGATTGCCAAGTCGCGATATCCCGGCCTGCCGCTGTTCCTGCTCGGCCACAGCGCCGGCGGCGTGGTCTCGGCCACTTACACGCTCGAAAACCAGTCGGAGCTTGCCGGCTTCATCTGCGAGAGTTTTGCCTTCCAGGTGCCGGCGCCCGGATTCGCGCTCGCTGCGATCAAAGGGCTCAGCCACGTCGCCCCGCGCCTGCCGGTGCTTAAGCTCAAGAACGAGGATTTTTCCCGCGACCCGGATGCGGTGGCAGCTCTCAACAGCGACCCGCTGATCGCCCACGAGGTTCAGCCGGCGCTGACCGTCGCAGCGCTCGTCCGCGCCGACGAAAGGCTGCGTGAGGAGTTCCCCATGATCACCCTGCCGGTGCTGATCATGCACGGCACCTCCGACAAGGCCACCGTCTGCCATGGAAGCGAATACTTTTTCGAAACCGCCGGCTCCCGGGACAAGACGCTGAAGCTCTATGAGGGCCATTATCACGATCTGCTCAACGACATCGGCAAGGAAGACGCCATTGCCGACATGACCAATTGGATCGACAAGCGCCTTTAGGCGCGCCAGCGCTGGGCGGCGTACAGGTCGTCACCGGGATCGCGACGCTCGCCGCGATCCATTCATTCAGCTGCCGAGTGCCTCCCACCTCCGCAATTTCCGCCCAAGGCCGCCAAGCACCAGCAACTCGCAGAAGTGGTTCATGTCCTCGAACGAGCAGAACGCCGGCGGGTCGAGTTCGAGGATCGGCATCTTGCGCCTGATGTCGCCGGCCACTTCGCCCAGCATCTCCTGCCAGCGCGGCAAGGCGTCGTCGTCGAGCCAGTCGATGGCGTAGGCGAAGGTGATGTGGAACGGGTAGTCGTCATGATCGGGATGGCGGTAGCCGAGCAGGTCGGCGAGCACGTCGCGCCATTGGCGCATTGCCCTGCGGTCGCGTTCCCGGGCACCGTCAACCAGAAGGCCGGAGGGCCGCGCATGTGTCACCTCGACCTGGAACGGCTCCAAGACCGGCAGCGTCTCCAGCCGCGCGGCCATGATCTCGGTCAACTCCTCGATCGACGCGTCGAGCGCCAGGCCATCCGGCCAGAATCCCGGCTTGCGACGGTACTCGATGACGCCCTGGAACAGTGTCATGTGCAGGCTGGTGATGGGAGTGAAGACGAAGTGCCTCGCCTCGGGCATGGCGAGGAATTTCTCGCGGGCCTCGACCAGACCTTCCAGCGTCGGCGAGCCCTTCGAGACATGGCAGACGATGGTGTTGCCGGGCTCAGGCAGGAAGCCACCAGCGCGTAGATAGCGCGTGCCGAGATGCGGCGGCTGGGTCGTGTTGCGTCCACTAGAATAAGCGAGCAGTTCGGGCGAGAGAGCATCTGCGGGCATCGTTGCGGTCCATCGTTCGAGGTCCGCCTGCCCTAACGCCCCTCAGCGACCGCCGCATGACAACAAGGAGATACGAGATTGCGAGTTCACGAAGCCGCAGCCTGAAAAGCTGCCCTCACCATCGGGATCGTCGATGCGGGTGCTGCCGCCACGACACCTCAGGCCATCGCCGGCGTGGCAGGCACGACATCCTGCACACCGGCGGCCTCTCGGCGGATCGCCCAGCCAGCCTGCGTCTTCGCTCAGATCGCCGCCGCGGCCTTGATGCCGGCGTTGGGGATATGGATGTCGATTTCCAGCGTCGAGGTGGTGGCGCCGCGATCCATGGTGATCTTGACGTCATCCTGGTTGACCTGGACGTGCTTGGCGATGACCGCGATGATCTCCTCGCGCAGCACGGCGACGAGATCGGGCTGGTTGCGGTTGTTGCGTTCATAGGCGAGCAGCACCTGCAGACGCTCGCGCGCCACCGGTGCACTACCGCCACGCTTGAAGAAGTCGAGCAGTTTCATGCCACTCTCCTTCCCAGAAGACGGTTAAGGAGACCTTTCTTCTCGACCGGCGTGACCATCGGCACGTCCTCGCCCTCAAGGCGCTTGGCAGCGTCGGCATAGGCGCGCGCAGCGGCATTGGTCGGCTCGTTCAGCGTCACTGGCGAGCCGACATTGGAGGCGCGCAACACGCCCTGGCTTTCCGGAATGATGCCGAGCAGCGGCACCGACAGGATTTCCAGCACGTCGTCGATCGACAGCATCTCACCGCGGGCCGCGCGGCCGGCATCGTAGCGGGTTACCAGCACGTGCTTGGTGACGCGCTCACCCTTCTCGGCCTTCAGCGTCTTGGAATCGAGCAGGCCGATGATGCGGTCGGAATCGCGGACGGAGCTGACTTCCGGGTTGGTGACGATGACGGCCTCGTCGGCGAAGCGCATGGCAAGCTGGGCGCCGCGCTCGATGCCGGCCGGGCTGTCGCACAGCACGTAGTCGAACTTGTCCCGGAGCGCGTTGATGACACCGGCGACACCCTCCTCGGTCAGCGCGTCCTTGTCGCGCGTCTGCGAAGCCGGCAGCAGGAACAGCGATTCGACGCGCTTGTCGCGGATCAGCGCCTGCGCCAGCTTGGCCTGGCCCTGCGTGACATTGACGAGGTCGAAGACGACGCGGCGCTCGGCGCCCATCACCAGGTCGAGATTGCGCAGGCCGACGTCGAAGTCGATCAGCACCACCTTCTTGCCGGACTGGGCGAGCACGGCACCGAGGGCAGCCGTCGAGGTCGTCTTGCCGACCCCGCCCTTGCCAGATGTGACGACCACTACCTTGCCCATTTTGTTGTCTCCGTTTGTCAATTGAGGGGCGCGACCTGGATGGCGTTGTCTTCCAGATGGACCTGGATCGCCTTGCCATGCATCGACGGCTCCATGTCCTCGGCGGTGCGGTACCAGCCGTCGACGGCCAAAAGCTCGGCCTCGTTGCGGCGGCAGAAGATGCGGGCGCTGCGGTCGCCCCAGGCGCCGGCAAAGGCGCGGCCGCGCAGCGTGCCATAGACGTGGATCGAGCCGCCGGCGAGGATCTCGGAACCGAAGCTTGCCGAACCCATGACGATCACGTCGCCATGCGGATGGACGATCGACTGGCCGGAACGCACCGGCTGCTCGACGATCAGCGTGTTGGACGGTGACAGCGGCGCCTTGGCGGCCTCCTCGGCCTTCGCCAGCGCTTCGGCGTCGACCTGTTCTTCCTCGACCATCGTCTTCCTGGCGCCGGCCAGTTTCGGTGGCAGCTCGTCGCCGAGCGAATCGATATAGTCGGCCTCGATCGCATAGGTCCTGATTCCGCGCTCGGCGATCAGGGTCACCAGGGCGCCGATTTCGTCGGCCAGCGGCTTCAGCGCATTGAGGTCCAGCACCACCGGCCGACCCTTGAAAAAGCCGGGAGAATTCTCGATCCAGCGGTCGAGATCCTGCAGCCACTGGTCCAGCGGCGCCTCGGGCACAAGCGCGAAGGCAACAAACGAACGGGCGCGAAAGCGGATGGATTTGTTCTGCATCGGGGCGCAAATCACTGGCAGGCTTCTGGGAGGTCGGGGTGTAGGCGATGGTGAACGAAACGTAAACTGCAATTCGCCTTACAGCGCGTTATGCTCCGCGCGTATCGCATTTGCGCAACGGCCCCGTGACCCGACCCCAAACATTGGCACCTGCCCTTCCCGCACTTTACGTAAGGGTAACTGGACAAACTGCCGAAAACATTGGCTTATCCTGACATCGGCAGCACGAGGGGGCGCGCGGCATGGGCACGGCGACACGCAGCAACGCAACGATCTACCGGCTCTTCGCCATCTGCGCGGTGCTGGCCATTCTGGGCAGCCTGATCGCGCCCGATGCCAGCTCGCACTGGCGCTGGCTGCATTACCTCACCAAGCCGACGGCGACGCTGCTATTGCTGATCGCCGTGCTGCGCGGCATGGATTCGCGTAGCTATGGCCTGCCGATCGCCATTGGCCTCGGCTTTGCCGCGGTGGGTGACTTTTTCCTGATGCTGCCGGGAGACTATTTCCTTGCCGGCCTCGTCTGCTTCCTGCTCACCCACTGCGCCTATATCTGGGCGCTGACCCGCGATTCGAAATTTGCAGGCAATATCGGCATCTTCGCGCTGTTTGCCGCGCTGGCCGCTGCCGTCTTCGCCGGGCTGTGGTCGTATTTGCCCTCGCCCATGCGCATTCCGGTTGCGCTCTACGCGCTGGTGCTTGCCACCATGGCCGCCCAGGCGCTGTCGCGCGACCGCCAGCTTGCCGGCACGCCCGCGCAGAAAGCGGCACGCCTTGCAGCCCTCGGCGGCCTGTTCTTCATGGTCAGCGACACGGTGCTTGCTTATGGCCGCTTCCGCTGGAACATTCCCTACAATGCCATCTGGGTGCTCGGCACCTATTATGCAGCGCAGTATCTCTTCGCCCGTTCGACGGAAAACGATGCTGAAGCCTAACGACAGCCAGCCCGACCTCAGGGCAACCTTCGACACGCTGCGCGCCGCCTGGCTCGAGACGCGGCCGTCCTATGCCCAGCGCGTCGACGACCTCAAGCGCCTGCAGCGCGCTTTCGGCCAGCGCCTCGACGAGATGGTCGAGGCAATCAGCGCCGATTTCGGCCACCGCTCCCGCCATGAAAGCCTGCTCGGCGAAGGCAGCGTCGTCTTGTCTGAAATCAAGCACACGCAACGCATGCTGAAATCGTGGATGAAGCCCGAGCGTCGTTCGGCCGGTTGGAAGCTGCTGCCCGCCAGCGCCGAGATCCGCCACGTGCCGCTTGGCGTCGTCGGCATCATCGCGCCGTGGAACTATCCGGTGAACCTGGCGTTGGCACCGCTTGTCGCGGCCATCGCCGCCGGCAACCACGTCTTCCTCAAGCCCTCCGAACACACGCCGCGCACCGCCGCCTTCCTGCAGTCGCTGCTGGCAGAAGTCTTTCCGCCTGCGCGGGTGGCGGTGGCGCAAGGCGGCACTGAGCTGTCGGCGGCCTTTTCCGAACTGCCTTTCGATCACTTGTTCTTCACCGGCTCGACGGCTGTCGGCCGCAAGGTGATGGCCGCGGCCGCCCGCAACCTGACGCCGGTGACACTCGAACTCGGCGGCAAGTCGCCAGCCATCGTCGCGCCGTCTGCCAATCTCGAACGCACGGCCCGGCGCATCGCCACCGGCAAATTCTTCAACGCCGGCCAGACCTGCATCGCGCCCGACTATGTTCTGGTGCCGCAGCAAAAGCGCGACGAGCTCGTCCGCCTGGTCAAGCAGGAAGTCAGTGCCCGCTACAACGCCAGGCAAGGTTTCGACGACTACACCTCGATCGTCAATGACGGCCAGTTCGCCCGCCTGAGCGGCCTGCTCGACGACGCAGCCGTACGAGGCCACGAGCGGGTCCCACTGCTCGACATCGCCACATTGCCCGCCGGCCGCGAGCGCCTGCTGGCGCCGACCGCCGTGCTCGATCCCGCCCCTGACAGCGCCGTCATGCGCGACGAGATCTTTGGGCCGATCCTGCCCATCGTCGGCTATGCTTCGCTGGACCAGGCCATCGCCTATGTGGTGGAGCGAGACCGCCCGCTGGCGCTCTATTGCTTCGGCGACGACAAGGCCGAGATCGAAACCATGCTGTCGCGCATCGTCGCCGGCGGCGTTTGTGTCAACGACACGCTCTACCAGTTCGCCTGCGCCAACCTGCCCTTCGGCGGCGTCGGCGCCTCCGGCATGGGCCACTATCACGGCCGCGAGGGTTTCCTCACCTTCTCCAAGGCGATGCCAGTGTTGCGCAAATACGAGCCCTCGGCCAGTGACCTGATCCGCCCGCCCTACAAGGGCCTGACCGACTGGTTGGTGCGGCTGGTGACGAAACTGCACTGATTGAGATGTGCCGCTGGGTCAGCGCTGCCGCCGGTGATAGGTCAGCGCCATCGCCAGGCAGATCGCCAATGGGGCCGGCAACGGTTTATCGACGTCGAGCAGGAGCGCCCTGTTGCCCTGATAGGTGAAGGTTTCGCCAAAATGGGCGCGAACACTCTCCACCAGCGTCGTTTGACAGTTGAAATACACCGCGCAGCTCTGGCCGCCGGGCTTCGGCCAGCCGAGCCTTATGGTGGAGCCGCTGCCGCTGGTTTCGGTCAGGTAAGCCGGCTCGCCCCATTTCAGCGTTTCGGTCAATGGACCGACGCCCGACGTTTCGGCCGCCGTCGACAGGATCAACCCGCGTATGTCGAGCAACCGCGCCCGCACCGGCGCGGGAAATGCTGCGAAAACAGCCGCCACCGCAGCTGGCATCGCCGCTTCGCGTGCGGCCACGCCGTGCATGTCTGCCGTGCGGCGCTCCTTTATGTCGGCCTGGTGCATCGTCGCTTGCTTCTTGCTTCGCCTGCAGGATCGCGTGATCCAGATTGACAAATCCTGCTGAATTTCAGGCGCCAGCCGCCCTCACTTCATGAAAAGCAGCGCCATGCCCGCCACCACCAGCGCCGCCCCTGCCCAGGCGCCGCCGGCCGGGCGTTCGCCCGTCTTGGCCCACAGCATCGGCAGGATGATCACGGGCGACGTGGCAGACAGGGTCGAGACGATGCCGACCTTGCCGCCGGACAGCGCAAACAGCAGCAGCGTCATGCCGATGGCGAGCGCGATGATGCCGGTCAGCGCTGTCAACGCCGCCACCTTCCAGGTCAGCGGCCCCTTCGGCTTCACCGCCGGGATCGGCAGTTGCAGCAGCACCGTCAGGCAGAAGGCGGCAATGCCGACACGCAGCATCGAGGCGAGGAACGGGTCGATACCTGTCGCCATGACAGGCCGCGCGATGATCGAGCCGATCGCCTGGCCGGTGGCGGCTCCCAGCCCGAGCGCCACGCCGATCCACAGCGGCCCCTTCACCGTCTCCCAGGCGTGCAGCTGGTCGCGGCGCTTGCCGAACAGGATCGCCAGCAACACGCCGGCGACCGTCAACCCGATGCCGGCCGCGGCCTTGGCGGACAGATCCTCGCCCAGCACCATCCAGCCAAGCACGGCAGCAATCGGCGCATTGAGCGCAAACAATATGCCGGAGCGGCGCGGGCCGAGCCGGTTCAGCGCGGCAAACAAAAGCGTGTCGCCGGCGAAGATACCGATCAGGCCCGACAGGATCAGCGGCCCGGCAACGCCGGCGTCGAGTTCGCGCCAGCTGCCGGTCGCCACCACGTAGACAGCCAAAAGCCCGGTGACGAAGAGCTGGCGCAGCCGGTTGAACGCCGGCGCACCGAGATGGCCGGCAGGCCCGGCCGAGATCAGCCCGGTGATGGCCCAGCATGTCGCGGCACCCAGTGCTGCAATCTCGTAAACAGGCATCGGCGACTCGGCATGAATGAGGAACGGAAGGGCCCAAGAGATACCAGAGACCGGACAGAGGTGAAACGCGCCAGACCATTCGCCTCACCCGAACGATTCAAGCGATATTACGCGTTGGATTGATTGAAAGCGGGCGCATAGCTTGCACCTGAAATCGACAGGTCCAAGCCCATGAATGCCCTAACCAGAACCGAAACCACACTTTCCCCCACCCGCAGCCAGGCGGGGCGCCAGCCGGCGCGTGGCCGTCACGACAACGCCAGACTGCTGCCCGGGCTGCTGCTTGCGGCGGGCATCGCTGCCCTTGCCTTTGCGCTGCGGCATTTGCCCGGCCTCGGCAGTTTCAGCCCGATGATCATTGCGATCGTGTTGGGCATCGCCTTTCACAATCTTGCCGGCACCCCGGACCAGGCCAAACCAGGTGTGGCGTTTTCGATGCGCAAGGTGCTGCGTTTCGCCATCATCCTGCTTGGCCTGCAGCTGACAGCAAGCCAGGTCGCCGAAGTCGGCATCACTGGTGTGGCCATCATCGCTGCCACGCTTGTTGCCACCTTCACCTTCACCGTGTGGCTCGGTCGGCTGATCGGCGTCGAGCAAAAGCTTGCCGAGCTGATCGCCGCCGGCACCTCGATCTGCGGCGCGTCCGCCGTCATCGCCACCAACACGGTGACCAAGGCATCGGACGAGGATGTCGCCTATGCGGTTGCCTGCGTCACCGTCTTCGGCTCGATCGCAATGTTTGCCTATCCGCTGCTGCCCGGGTTGCTCCAGCTTGGCCCCCACGCCTACGGTCTGTGGGCGGGCGCCTCGATCCACGAGATCGCCCAGGTCGTGGCAGCCGCCTTCCAGGACGGCCAGCAGGCCGGCGAGTTCGGCACCGTCGCCAAGCTCACCCGTGTCCTGATGCTGGCGCCTGTCGTGATCACGCTCAGCCTTGCCGCCCGCCAGCGCGCGAGATCGTCCAGAGCGACCCAAGGCGGCACAACTGCCCCGATGCCGTGGTTCGTGCTCGGCTTCATAGCCATGGTTGGCGTCAACAGCCTCGTCGACATTCCGGCGGATGCGAAGACATGGATCGTCGCACTCACCACCTTCCTGCTCACCATGGCGCTTGCCGCCATGGGCCTCGAGACCGACATTCGCAAGCTCAGGGCCAAGGGACTTCGTCCACTCTTTCTTGGCCTGGCCGCGTTCCTTTTCATCGCGACTTTCTCTCTAATGCTGGTCAAGCTTCTGGGCTGAGACCGAAAGGAAAGCCGTGACTCTCGAACAGCTCAGGATCTTCGTTGCGGTCGCCGAACGCGAACATGTCACTCGGGCCGCCCAGGCACTGAACCTGACGCAATCGGCGACCAGCGCCGCGGTGTCGGCGCTGGAGGCGCGTTACCAGACGAAGCTGTTCGACCGCGTCGGCCGCCGCATCGTGCTCACCGACGCCGGCCGCATCTTCCTGTCCGAGGCGCGTGCCGTGCTGGCCCGTGCCGGCTCCGCCGAGGTGGTGCTGGCCGATCTCGCCGGCCTGAAGCGCGGCTCGCTCAAGCTTGCCGGCAGCCAGACTGTCGCCAATTATTGGCTGCCATCGGTCGCTCATCGTTTCCAACAGCGCTTTCCCGGCATCGCGCTCGGCATCACCATCGGCAACACCGAGACGGTCGCAGCTCAGATCCATGACGGTTCGGCCGATCTCGGCTTTGTCGAGGGCGAGGTCAACGATCCCGCCCTCGCCATTGAAGCGGTCGCCGAGGACGAACTGGTGCTGGTCGCCGTCGCCGATCATCCCTGGACCGTCACGCCGCCGTCCTCTCCCGAGGACCTGAAGTCGCAGCGCTGGATCGTGCGTGAACAAGGTTCGGGCACGCGCGCCCATTTCGAAGCGATACGGGCGCTGCGCGGCGTCGAGACCGACAGCCTCGACATCGTGCTCGAGCTGCCCTCGAACGAGGCCGTACGTGCGGCGGTGGAAGCCGGTGCCGGCGTCGCCATCATGTCGCGCCTCGTGGCGCACGCCTCGCTCAAGGCCGGCACGCTTGTCGCCGTCGACTTCGCGCTGCCCAGGCGCAGCTTCTTCGTACTGCGCCACCAGGAGCGTTATGCCACGCGCGCCGCGCGCGAATTTCTGGCGCTGGTCCGGGGTGAAGCCAGCCACGGCTGATCGACGTCGGCTTCACGTGCGAAATGCTGGCGTCATCGTCCCCTGCCAGATGCCGCGCATGCGGATGATCATCGCCATTTCGGGAATTTCCGACCCGGAAAAACCACGCTCACGCGCGCCCTGGCCGAGCGCTTTCACAGCTGTCATCTTCTGGGACGACGTCGATGGCATCTCACGCCATCCCGATGACTATCTGGGCTGGCATCGCACAGGTTCTACGCCGATGGCGGTCACGAGTTGTTCGCCGACAAGGAGCTCGTCGATTCAGCAGACATCGTCATCGACGGAATGTGGCCAATAGCCAGCCAGATGGAGAGGCTCGAACGCCCGCTGCGTGAACTGGCTGACCTGGAACATGCGGGCCGCCGGTAAGCCGCCGGCCCGTATGCCCGGTCAGTTCGCGAAGCTCAGCACGGCCTCGACCTCGTCGTCATAGGTCTCGCCCGTCGTGACGAAACCGAGTCGCTTGTAGAAGCCTTCCGGGCTCGCCTCACCCAGGCCGTAGCTGGTGAAGAGTTCGGCAAATCCCCTCGCCTTCATCTCGCGGACGACGAGCGCGATCGCCTTTTCGCCATACCCCATGCGCTGGAACGGTCCCGCGATCATGAAGCGCCAGAGGAAGGCGCCAGGGCAGTCGATGACGTCATAGTCGGAGCCGATATGCAGCATGACGAAGCCCACCGGTACCTCGTCGGCATAGACGGCGCGGAACCAGGCGTTTTCGGAAAAATGCGCCTCGGCGATAGAGGTGCCGTTGTCGGCGACCTTGTTGCGCTGGGCCTCGCTCAACGTCTCGCTGAGATCGCAAATGTCGGAGACGGTCTGGGCGGAGATACGGCGCAACGAGACTTCGACGGCCGAATTGATCTTTTCGGTCATGGCACTTTCCATGCTTGGATGTCTGACCCGGCAAAGCCGGCGCGGTTGATGTCGTCCGCCAACGGGTCGGGCTGTTGCCCGAAGCGCACATAGTTTCGGAATTCCGTGGCGTCAAGCAACTCTCATTTCAAATTATGTATTGCTCGAGCGATACAAACAAAAGTATGAGCCGCCCCCCGACGCAAGAACCACTTGATCGGTAAAATCAAAACATGTTCTGGAAAAGATTCGGACATTACTAATTTAACATCCTGGAATGGAGGACCGAATGGCGCGCATCGCAGCAATCACGATCGAGGTCAACAAAACTATCATTTCAACAGAATATCTGCTCCGTGAAAACACGCACAGAAAACTACATCGATAACGCCATCACCTGGGCCATGTCCCAGCTTGGCAATGAGGATTACTGCTTCCGCTGCCTCGCCTTCGTCGAGGACGCCTATGAAGAGAGCAACGAGATCGAAATCTTCGGCGGCGACTGCGCCAAGGAATCAGCGGACGAATATGGCGTCAACCCACCGACCGGCGAACCGCCGCGCGGCGCCTTCGTCTTCTTCGACATGACCGGCGAGCTATTCGACGTCACGACCAACTGGGGCCATGTCGGGCTTTGCCTTGGCGAAGGCCGCATCGTCCATGCCTGGGATGAAGTGCGCATCGACGACATCAACGCCGTCGAGGCACTGGAGCCCGCCGAAGGCTGGACTCAGCCACGCTACATCGGCTGGGCACCCGTCGAGCGCATCCTGCAAGGCCACAAGATCAGGTAAGTCAGGCATCCGCGGCCACGGCCCCATGGCCGCGGATGCCTTTTTCGACGCCGAGGGCTTTCTTGTCCTCGTCCAGCCGGCACACAGGTGCCGGCAGGACAGAGTTGCAGTTCCTGGAAGCTGACTGCCGGATTGAGGTCCATCCTGGTCCGCGCGCACTGGAAGCGGTAAAGCCGATTCCAGTTCGGCAAGACAGAGCCGCAACAGCGCTTAAAAGCTGACCGCCAGCTTGACGTCGACGCCATGGTCCGAGGCACCGTTGCTCACTTGGCCGAGGAGGTCACCACTATACGGGGTGACCACGCAGACCGCACGTCGCGACATCATGGCGCTGGAGCAGGGCGGCAAGGTGCGGCGCCTGCATGGCGGGGCGACGATTTCAGCACCCGTCGATCCGGCGGTGCTGCGCCAGCGCCGCGTCGAAAACGCCGCCGCCAAGGAGCGCATCGGCAGCCTGACCGCCGAGCTTGTGCCCGATGGTGCTGCTGTCTTCATCGACACCGGCACCACCTGCGAGGCGATGGCGCGCGCGCTGGTCAAGCGCCGCGACCTGCGCGTCGTCACCTACTCGCTGCGCGTCGCAACGACGCTGAGCGAAAGCACCAATTTCGCCATCGCCGTGCCAGGCGGTTTCGTCCGCCAGGTCGACGGTGGCGTCTTCCGCGAGGAAACGTCGGAATATATCAGGCGCTTCAAGTTCGACGTCGCCATCATTTCGGTCAGCGGCGTCGACCATGACGGCGACATCGGCGACGACGATCATGCCGAAGTCGCGGCCGTTGCCGCGGCCATAGGCCAGTCCGCGCGCACCATCATGGCCGTCGACAGCTCGAAATTCGGCCGCCGCGCCCTGGTCCACCTCGGCTCGCTCCATGACATCCACACGCTCGTCACCGATACGCTGCCGGAAGAGCGCCTGCTCGCCCGACTGCGCGACAGCGGCGTCGAAATCTGCGTCTAGATCACGCGCAACAAGACTATGCCGGCGCTGCCTCGGCAAACTGCGGCAGGCCGTCATCAAGCTTGAGCCAGGGCTGCTTCGACGACACCCAGATATGCATGGTCGGGCGAAACAGGCCGGGATCGTCGAGCGAACCCGACGTTACGGCCAGCACGCCGGCGGATTCGCGCCCCGACAGCACGGTCGTGCCGCATTCGGCGCAGAAGCCGCGCTTCACCCCTGGCGACGAAAATGCAGTCTTCACCGGCCCGCTCATCGTCACCTGCTCGGTGCGGAACATCAATCGCGCATTGAACGCCGCCCCAACCGCCTTCTGACAGCTGCGGCAATGGCAGACGCGTTCGTTCAGCGGTGCGGCGTCCACGGCGTAGCGCACGGCTCCGCACATGCAGCCGCCTTCATATCGTTGCGCCATGTCAAATCCCCTCACCTGAGATACCGCTGTTGCGGCATCAGGCATAAGGTGCAGTGCTGTCGATTGTCGATGAAAAAGGTGGGGGTGACTGCCTCAGGCGACAGTCACATCGCAGGTTGCGGCTTTACGCGCAAAGCGACGTGCACGACGCATTGGCCGTGCGGAAAGCCAAGCGGCTCTGCCGGCGGGCGCTGGCCCGCGAGGATACGCTTTCCCAGACCTGGGCGCCCGAAGTGGCATGCCGCGCCAGAAGGCGGATGTCGTCGGGGCAATAGCCGTCGCGTTCCATGACTTTCAGGATGATCGGATCCTGCAGCAGGTCTTCGAGTGTCAGTTCATGCTGGTCGTCCATAGTCGCCTCCATTCGTGACCATTTCGACATTGCTCACCATAGCCCCGAACCATGACCGCCGAATGGCGGATCGGTGACACGAAGCAGGTATTTTCCCGAACGGCGAAAAAACCTCTCGCTGTCGACCGAACCGCCCCTGAGGGCGTCCGGCCTGCCGCCCCGGTCAACACCTCAAGCGGCAATAGGCATCGTCATTCAATGACTTGCGTAAAGGCGCGCCCCGCCCCTTCACGCCGGGCTCAACTTTTCACCAGCTGATGCGGGCCTGCGGCATGCCATACATCAGCCGCGAAAACTCGTCCCCGGTGACATGCACGAGGGTGCGGTGGTCGCCGCCCTCGAAATAGACATCGCTGCCGCGGCGCAGTTGCTCGTCGACCACACAGGCCACCCTGTAGGGCACGCCGAGGATCGGCACCGCACCTTCGTCGCAGTCGGGAAACAGCGAACTCGCCTCTTCTTCGGTCGCCAGCCTCACCTTGTCGCCGATGATCTCGCGCATTCGGGCAAGATCGACATGGCGGGTCGCCGGCAGCACGGCCAGCACATAGCCGTCCTCCCATTTCAGCACCACGCCTTTGGCCAGCGCACTGCCGGGCACATGGCTCGCTTGCGCCGTCATCATCGAGCAGCCGGTGCGCGCATGCCTGGCGGCATCGTAGCGGATGTGATTGTCTTCGAGATATTCCTGCATCGTCAATGAGATAGCCATGACCACTTCCTTTCGTGGCATCATCGCGTCACTGCGGCCTGCATGTAGAAAGCGGCATCGACTGCCGTGCGGCAAGTTGGGCCGCATCATCGCCAGCTCATTTTCGATCAGTTTGCTGGCCGCATCTCCGACACCCTGCAAGGGGCATTTTCAGCGTGCCCGAACGATACCATTCGAAGCCGTGGTCCGGCAAGGAAATTGGCCGGGCGCCGCCGATTTCCGGCAGGCGCCCGGCCATTGCGCTACTGCGATTCCTTGACCTGCTCGTCCCAGGTCTTGACCTTGGTCTCGCCATTGAGGAAGGGCAGCACGGTCGTCGCCAGTTCCGGTGCGAAGAACACGTCGTAGTGGGTGCGGTTGGGGATGATCGCCAGCCGGTTCTGCGACATGTTCTCGCGCATCCAGCCGGCATCCTTCAGCCCGCCGCCGAGCAACTGGTAGAACTTCACGATGTGCTCGGGCCGATACATGTCGCTGTCGCCATAAACCAGCATGACCGGCATCTTCAGCGTCTTGACGTCCTCGGCCCAGTCATAGGGCTGGCGCATGAACTCGCCCATCTGGTCGAGCAGTTTCGGGAAATCCTCGACCTTGGGCGCCACCGCCGCATAGGTCTGGTACATCGGCGTCTGCTTCATCATCTCTGCCATGCCGGCGCCGACCTGCGCCTGCATCGGCAGCATTTCGGGATAGAAGCCGTCCTGGGCATAGGCCGCCGACACCAGCGCCAGCCGGCGCACCGTCTCGGGATGCTGCACGGCCAGACGGAAGGCGACGCCGGAGCCGAAGGAATAACCGAGCGCGTCGACCTTGTCGTAGCCAAGCTTCTTGACCAGCCCGGCCATATCGTCGCCCATGTCGATCATGCTCATCTTGCGATCGGTCAGCGTGGTGCGGCCATGTCCGTAGAGGTCGACCGCAATCACCTGGCGATTCTTCGACAGCGCCGGCAGCACCGGCCCGAACATGTCGATCGACCCCAGCCCGCCATGCAACAGGAGCAGCGGCTCGCCCTCGCCGTGGATCTCGTAATAATAGTTTACACCGTTGATCTCGGCATGACCTGCCTTGACGCCGGCATCCGTGGCTTTCGCCGTCTCGGCCATCGCCACTCCTCCCGTCACAACTGCAAATGCCGCCGCCGCCAGCATGGTGATGAAACTGCGCTTGTTCATGTCCTCGTCCTCTCTTGTCCGAGCCTCGTCGCTCTTGCCTCTAGGACGAACGAGGCGAACGCATGCCTACATCGTGGGCGAAATTTTCCACGGGTGGAACAATTTTTGCAGTGACTTGCCGCGCCGCGATCCTTCCCACCCCCCTCTGCCCTGCCGGCCAGAGGGGGTGCGAAAGATCAGTACGCCGAAGGTTGGCTTCGTAGGGCAACGTCAGACCATGCTCACGAGGCCGCCGCCGCCCTAGGAATCGAAAAGGCCAGGTCTGCCGACCTGGCCTTTTCGCAATCAGGCAATAATCCTCAGAGCGTCTTGGCGAGCGCCTCGAGCTGATCCGCGCACTGACCCCAGCCTTCGTGGAAACCCATCTTTTCGTGGGCTTCGCGGTCCTCGACGTTCCAGTGACGGGCAACGGCGGTGTAGCGGGTCTTGCCGCCGCCAATGTCCTCGAAGGTCACGGTCGCCGCCATGAACGGCTTTTCCGATGGCTGCCAGGCCTCGGTAAAGGCGTCGGTGAAGACCAGCTTCTCGTTCGGCACGACTTCGAGATAGACACCCGAGCTCGGGTAGTCGACGCCCTCGGGGCTGCGCATGGTGATCGCGCTGGTGCCGCCGGCACGCACGTCGAGCTTGGCGCTGGCCGTCGTCCAGGGCAGCGGCGCGAACCACTTCGGCAAAAGTTCAGCATCGGTCCAGCAGCGATAGAGTTTTTCGCGCGGTGCAGCGATGATGCGGGTCAGGACCAGTTCGCGATCGTTGGCAGAAGTCATTTCAGTCTCCTCGTTGAAATCAGCTTCGGACCTAGGACGAGCCAGCCGCGCTCGATCCGACAGGCCGCCGGAAAAAATCTGGCTAGTGTTTCCGCGCCTGGACGAGATAGGAATCGATGCTGGTCTCGCCGAGCCAGCGCACGGCCTCAAGCCGATGCAACCCCTCGACCAGCACGTAGCGCTTGCCGTCGTGCCGCACCTGGATCGGCGTCTTCATGCCGTTCTCGACGATGTCTTCGGCGAGATGCCGCACCGTTTCGGGATGCAACGTCTTCTTGCGCGCCGCGGGCACGTAGATGTCGTCGAGCGGTATCTTCTGGACTCTGAGCATGGGGCCTCCCGGCAGTGCGATGCAGCGTCTCACAGATAGGACGTCTCACTGCATCGGCCAAGCGGGGCACTGGCCGGTCCGGCATCAGGCTGAAGGCGGCGTCAGCTTTTTTTCTTGGCGGCGCGGCGCTTGGCGTCGTCGATCATCATGTTGGCGAGTTGCATGCGCACCATGGCGCGCTGGCGCAGATGCGGCGCCACGCGGTCGGGGTGGTTGGCGAGCGCAAAGATACGGCGCAGCCTGGCGAGATCGGCCGGCTTGGCTTCGGCCAGGCCGAGCTCGGCGGCGATCGCGTCCGGGTCGATCGACGGCGGTTCGGGCGCTGGGGGCTCCAGAGGACCCGCCGCGGCTTCGACGGCGTCGGCCACAGCCCTGGCCCTGACCATGTCGAGCAGGGAAACGAATTCGTCCTCGAGCGCCTCGCCCGCCTCACGATAGCCGGCGGCCGCGGTCTCGCCCGAAACGCGGATGCGGCCGGAATGCAGTTCCTCGGCAACGGCGAGATAGTCGAACGGGATGGTCGGCGCGGGCGCAATCTCGCCAGGCTCGGGCGCGACGAACAGGTCGTCGAGCAACGAAGCGAAGTCGCGATTGGTCTCGGTGCCCATGCAAGGCCCTCCGCACGAAACGGCATGATACGCAATATTTGCCGGAACCGTAATCAGGCTCGGTTAAGAATCGTTTCGTGACGCCAGTGGCTTCTTAGAAATGTCGGCACAAAAAAACCGGGCCGCATGGGGGGTAATATGCGGCCCGAAGTCGCCTTGCGGCGAGGAAAGCCAGCAGTGCCGGCTATTCAGTTACGCAACCGACACCTGACTTGTTACACCGGTCGTGAAAGATTTTTCCATGCACTGCATGGCAGCCATGTCGATGCTGCACTGCACAATCACGCCGGAATCGCCTATATGTCGCCATGGGAGGACAAACCGGAGCCTGAGAGATGGGTTTCTATACCGAATTGTTCGCCCGCCCTCGCCCCAAGGAACAGGTCCGCTATCGTGCGGCGCTTGCTTTGCTGAACGCGATGAACTCGGCCGACCGCGCCGACATCGGCATCAAGCCGGCAGATTTTCCCCGTATCGCCCGCGAAATGTCGACGCGCCAGGCATGATGGTTCCGCGCGTCACTGCGCTGCCGCAATCGATGATGCATCATTGCGGCAGGCAGGAGATTCGCGATGAGGACTTTTTCGACACGGGCAGCATTGACCGCCGCCTTGACCAGCCTCTGGTCGTTCCAGGCGCTGGCCGCCGATCTGCCCTATCTCGATGACCGATCCGATGCGGCCGCCGTGGTGCGCTCGCTCTACAATGCGGTCAGCCGCAAGGAATATGCCCGTGCCTGGGACTATTTCGGCGATGCCAAGCCCGCCAAGGACTTTGCCGAATTCGCCAAGGGATATGAGAAAACCGAGCGCGTCGAGATCGAGACAGGCGCGGTCAGTTCGGACGGCGCTGCCGGCTCGATCTTCTACAACATCCCGGTCGCCATTCGCGCCATAGACAAGGACGGCACCGAGAAGGTTTTCGCCGGCTGCTACACCGCCCGGCAGGTCAACGGCTCGATCCAGGAGCCGCCCTTCACCCCGATCCAGCTCGAGAAAGGTGCACTCAAGCCAGCCGAAGGCAATCTGAGCGAAGCGCTGCCCAAGCAGTGTGGCGATGCCCCGCCCACAGAGATCGACGCCGTGCTCGACCTTGCCACCAAGACATTCGCTGCAAGCCACAAGGCCCAGTGCGACGTTGCCCGTGAAGGTGACGAGGCGATCCAGAGCTACAAGATTTCCTACCACAACAAATCGGACGCCGCCGACGCGCCGGCCAGCGAAGCCCGGCTGTTCCGCTTCTTCTGCCAGATGGGCGCCTACAACGAGACCCATGTCTATTATCTCTGGAACGAGGCCGACGGGCTGAACGAGCAGCATTTCGCCGCCCCCGAGCTCGACATCCACTACGAGGGCGACAATCCCGACGGCAAACTCGAGAGCGTCAACGTCATCGGCTATCGCACGGAAAACGCGCTGGTCAATTCGTCCTTCGACGACAAGACGATGACGATCACTTCGCACGCCAAATGGCGCGGCGTCGGCGATGCCTCATCCGACGGCACCTGGCTGTTCCGCGACGGCGCGTTTGCGCTGGTCCGGTACGACGTCGATGCGTCCTATGACGGCGATATCAACCCCGAGACGGTGCTCGACTACAATTCGGGACCTTGAGGCTATTTCGCAGACAGCATCCAGTTGAGCGTCTCGCGCCAGTCGGTCATGCGGATCGGCGTGCCGTGGGTTCCGGTCTCGAAGCGGACGAAGCGCGTCGGATAGGCCTTGTTCTTGGCCAGGATCGAGCGGAAGAACGCCTCCTGCTTGTCGGCGGGAAAAACAGGATCCTTGCTGCCCTGGCCGAAGAACACCGGCACCTTGGCCGCGAAGGCCGGTGATTTGAGGAAGGCGTCGTCCCAGAGCGAGCCGAGCAACATCAGCCCGCCCAGCTTCTTGGCTGCCTTGGCGTCGCGCGCCAGTCCCCAGCACAGCTGGCCGCCCATCGAGCCGCAGGCGACGACGATCCTGGCGCCAGGTGACTGCGCCGCGTAGTGGTCGATAAGCGCCGCCACCTCTGCAACGCCCTTGTCGCCGAAGTCGGAAAAGTCGGGCGACAGATAGAGCCCGCCATTGGCGGCCATCAGGTTCTTGATACGGTTGAAATTGCCGCCGAAGGTGAAATCGTCGACACCCTGCTTGCGGCTACCGCCCTGGCCATGAAGATAAAGCACGATGACTGAAGCGCCCTCGGTCTTGCCGACGGCGAAGTGCCTGACGTCGCCGGCATCAAGCTTCAGCACCAGGTCCTGTTGTGCCTTGCGGACGCCCGTCGAGACGTATTTGCCCTGAACCCGCCGCTCCGGCACCTGGTCGCGCTCGTTGATGTCGCGCATCTCCTGGTAGTCGACGACGCGGTAGGTCTCGCCCTCTGACGAGAGGATGGCAGGATAGGCGAAGAGCTCGTCCTTGTAGGGGGCGAGGGTTTGGGCATGGGCGGGAAATGCTACGAATGCGGCAATCACGAACGGCAAGACCAAGCGGCGCAAGCTAGCCTGCAGCCAAGCGCTCGACGTTGCCCCCCTCTGGCCTGCCGGCCATCTCCCCCGCAAGGGGGGAGATTGGCTGGCATCGACGCCTCGACCGACCTGCGACGAAGCAGGACGTGAACTGGCTGCGCAGCTGCTGATCTCCCCCCTTGTGGGGGAGATGTCCGGCAGGACAGAGGGGGGCGCGAAGGAACGAGACTTCAAATCGAATGACATGACGTAGGGTTGGCTAGTCAACCACCCGTTTGTCAATCCTGCAGCACCCCGCCGGCGCCTTCGAGCGCCTCGGGTGTATCGACATCAACAGCCGCCCCTGCTCCGATCTCGATGTCGATGACATCGACGCCTTCGCTCTCGATCAGATGCCGGGCGCCGGTGTCGCCTTCGAGATGAGCGACGGCCGGTAACAGCGCGCGGGGCAGGATCACCGGGTTGCCGCGCTTGCCGTCATGGGTGGCGCGGACGACGGCGCGGCCGCCTTCGCGCTCGAACGCTCCGATCAGCCGATCGAGGTCGGCGGGCAGCACTTCGGGCATGTCGCCGAGCACGATCAGCGCGCCGGCGGCATCGTCGGGAAGCGCTGAAATACCCGCCTTGAGCGAACTGGCGAGGCCCGAGGCAAAGTCGGCATTGTGAGCGACTGGTAGGTCGAGCCCGGCAAGCGCGTCGCGGATACGATTGGCCTGATGGCCCGTGACGACGACAGTGCTTTCGGCTTTCGAGGCAAGAACGCGCTCGGCGGTACGGCGCACCAGCGGCTTGTCCTGGAACAATGCCAGCAGTTTGTTGGGCCCACCCATGCGACTGGAACGACCGGCGGCGAGCAGCACGGCGTGCACTTTTGGAGCGGCCGGAACAGCCGACAGGTCGCGCGGCTGCGGCCTTGTCGCGATTTCCATCAGCAGGCCGCCGACGCCCATGCCGGCAATGTCGGCCGCCGTTACGTCGATCCCTGCCATCAGCCGGTCGAGCACCCAGTCGAAACCGTTTTCCTTGGGGCTGCGCGCGCAGCCGGGCGCGCCGAGGACGGCGGTCTTGCCGATATGGCCAAGCACCAGAAGGTTGCCCGGATCGACCGGCATGCCGGAGCGGATGACGGTGCCGCCGGCGGCGCGGATTGCGGCCGGGATGACATCGTCGAAATCAGCCAAAGCCGAGGCGCCGAAAATGACCACGAGGTCGTTGTTGCGGGCGAGTTCCCTGGTGGCCTCTGCCACCGCCTCGGCCTCATGCGCCGTGCGCCGTTCGGCGACGAGCCGGCTGCCCGAGCGCGCCAGCCGCTGCTCGGTCAGGCGCGCGGTCTTGTCGAGCACGCTCGCCTTGGCGCTGGGCAGCACCGTCTGGACGAGGCCGACGCGCCTCGCCGCGAACGCATTGACGGCAAAGATCTCGCCTTTGGCGCATAGCTCGGTCGCCTGCCGCACCAGATCGCCTGACACGGCAAAGGGGATGATCTTCACCGTCGCGACCATCTGGTCTTTTTCGACCGTGGCATGCTGGGCCAGAGTGGCAACCGTTATCGAGGGGTCTATGGCGTTGATAGCGTCGATCAGGCCGGCATCGACGGTGAAGACGCCGGCTTCACGCGCATGCAGATTGACCCGGCCGGTCGCCGCCGGCTTCACCTCGATATGACGGTGCCGCATGCTGGCCGCGATCGCCCCAGCCGCCTGGTCTTCGCCGAGATCGCCCGGCTCCAGCACGGCGACGACGATCTCGCTCAGCCCCGAGGCTGCGAGGATGGCCACGTCTTCGGCGGCAAGCACATGGCCCTTGCGGTAGCGGAGGTCACCGGCGCTGGTGGAATGCGCAAGCACAGCGCCCTTGGCCTGGTCGACGGGGATTGCGCCAAATCTCACGCCGCCTCGCTTTTTGCCTTGGCGCCGAGGCCGCGCGCACGGAACGCCGAAATGACCTGCGCGAGAATGGCAACCGCGATCTCGGCGGGGTTGGCGGCACCGATGTCGAGCCCGATCGGCGCGTTGATGCGGTCGATCTGCTCCGGCGTCACGCCCATTGCCAGCAGGCGCTCTACGCGCCGGCCATGCGTCTTGCGGCTGCCCAGCGCACCGACATAAAAACACTCGGCATCGAGTGCTGCCTTGAGCGGCCAGTCGTCGATCTTGGGATCGTGGGTGATGGCGGCAAGTGCGGCATAACGATCGAGCGGACAATGCTTCAGCGCATCCTCGGGCCATTCGGCCTTGTGGACGACGTCGGGGAAACGTTCATCGCTGGTGAAGGCCGTGCGCGGGTCGATGATCTCCAGCGGAAAACCGGCGATCTTGGCCATCGGCGCAAGTGCCTGGCTGATATGGACGGCGCCGATCACCACCAGCCTGGGCTGCGGCAGGTGCACATTGAGGAAGAAGCTGCGGCCCTCGGCCTCGACCAGGCCGGACATGCCGCTGCGAAATGCCCTGGCGATCGCCTGGCCAAGGTCGCCTGCGACGGCATCGCCTTCCCTGACGACGCGGTCGCGGCCATCCCCGATGTCGGTGACGAGTATCGCGGCGCGGCGCGCGCGGCGCTCGGCATTCAGGGTTTTCAGGACATAGGGATCCATCGCTCAGCCCAACCGCTCGACATAAACCCTGATCTTGCCGCCACAGGACAGGCCGACCTGCCACGCCGTCTCGTCGGCGACACCGAACTCCAGCATCTTCGGCTGGCCGCTGCCGATGACATCGAGGGCCTCTGATATCACCGCCCCCTCGACGCAGCCGCCGGAGACCGAGCCATGGAAGGTGCCTTCGGCGTCGATGACGAGATGGCTGCCGACGGGGCGCGGCGCCGAGCCCCAGGTTTCGACCACGGTGGCGATGGCGACGTCCTTGCCGTCCTTCATCCAGCCTTCGGCGATGATCAGCGGGTCGCGGGCCTCATCGAGAAACTTGCTTGGCATGGAAACCTCCCTTTGCGACCTTACGCCGCCCGGCGCAGGCCGTCGATCATCCACAATCTGGGGTCGGTGTCGCGCGACGCCGGCGCGCCGAGCGAAGCGCAGAGATCGCCAAGCGCGTTGAGATTGTGCACCGGGCGGAACTCGTCGACATAAGGCAGCATGGCACGAACGCCGCGCGCGCGCGCTTCGAACCCCTCGAAGCGCAGCAACGGGTTGAGCCAGATCAGTCGGCGGCAGGATTTCTTGAGCCGCTCCATTTCCTCGGAGAGGCCTGACACATCGTCACGCTCGAGCCCGTCAGTGATCAAAAGTACCACGGCGCCCTGCCCGAGCACCCGGCGCGACCACAAACGGTTGAACTCGCCCAACGTGTCGCCGATGCGGGTGCCGCCGGACCAGTCCTTGACCGCGGCGGAGCAGTCGGCAAGGGCCGCGTCGGGATCGCGGTGACGCATCTGCCGGGTCAGGTTGGTCAACCTGGTGCCGAAGACGAAGGTGTGCACGCGCCGGCGCTTTTCGGCCAGCGCGTGCAGGAAATGCAGGAAGATGCGGGTGTACTGGCTCATCGAGCCTGAGATGTCGGCAAGCACGACCAGGGGCGGATGCACCTCGCGCACGGAGCGGAATTTCGGCAGGATCAGCTGGCCGCCGGTGCGGGCTGCCGCCCGCATCATGGCGCGCGGATCGACCGTGCCGCCATGCGGGTCCGGCTTGAAACGACGCGTGCGCACGGTGTCGAAGGGCAGCCTGAGCGCTGCGATCTCGCGCCGGGCGTCTGACATCTCGCTTGCTGTCATCTGGGCAAAGTCCTTGCCGCGCAGCATCTCGTTGCCCGACACGGTAAAACGGGCGTCGACCTCGATCTCGGGGATTTCGCGCGGCGGCTGGCTGTTGTGGTGGCCTTCGAACATCGCCTGGCTGACGCGGTTTTCGGCGGCGCGCGGCTTCTGCTTCTCGCGGCGGTCGGGCGCCACGGGCGAAAACATCGCCAGCATCTTTTCGATCAGCTCGCGCGACTTCCAGAACAGCCGGAAGGCTTCATCGAAGGTGGCGTGATCCTCGTGGCGGCTGACCAGCACGGCATGCAGCGTCCAGTAGAAATCGTCGCGCGAGCCGATGCCCGCGGCCAGCACCGCCTCGATCGCATCCATCACCGAAGCCGGGCCGACACGCATGCCGGCCTTGCGCAGCGCGCGGGCGAAATAGACGATGTTGTCGGCGATGCGACCGTCTGATGCAGCGCTGCTGGGCGTCATGTCACCGCACCTACTCCGCCGCAGCCAGCTCCGCCCTCACCTCGTTGAGGATGCGGCGGCCCTCGCCTTGCTCGATGCGCGCGATGTCGTCCTGATATTTGAGCAGCACGCCGATGGTGTCCGAAATCGTCTCGGGATCGAGTGCTATCTTGTCGAGCTCCGTCAGCGCCGACGCCCAGTCGATGGTTTCGGCGACGCCGGGCACCTTGAATAGCTCGATCTCGCGCAATTTCTGGATGAACCGGACGACCTCGGCGGACAGGCGCCGGTTGGCCTGCGGCACCTTGCGGCTGACGATTTCGAGCTCGCGCTCTGCATTGGGATAGTCGACCCAGTGATAGAGGCAGCGGCGCTTCAGCGCGTCGTGGATCTCACGGGTGCGGTTGGTGGTGATGATGACGATCGGCGGTTCCTCCGCCCTGATCGTGCCGAGTTCTGGAACGGTGACCTGGTAGTCGGAGAGGATTTCGAGCAGGAAAGCCTCAAAGGCCTCGTCGGTTCGGTCGAGTTCGTCGATGAGGAAGACAGGGGCAGCACCCGCCTTGCCGGTCAACGCGTCCAGCACCGGACGCCGGATCAGGTATTTTTCCGAGAAGACGTTCCTTTCCATGTCGGAGCGGTCGACCTTGCCGACAGCCTCCTCCATGCGAATCTCGATCATCTGCGCCGCATAGTTCCACTCATAGACGGCGGAGGAAACGTCGAGGCCTTCGTAGCATTGCAGCCGGATCAGGCGGCGTCCGAGCGCGCTGGCCAGAACCTTTGCGATCTCGGTCTTGCCGACGCCGGCCTCGCCTTCGAGGAATAGCGGCCGGTTCATCCGCAGGGATAAGAAAAGTACCGTCGCAAGCGCCCTGTCGGCGACGTAGTCGGCGCCGGCGAGCATTGTCAGCGTCTCGTCGATGGTCTGGGGAACTGGACGAGGCGTGTTGGTCATGGCGTTTCCGGAGAGGCGGTCTACAGCACGTGATAGCTGCGGCCGTGATAGATCAGCGGGCGAAGGTTATCGCCGATGCGCAGGCCTGTCACCTTGCCAAACATGACACGATGGGTGGCCAGTTCCTTGGCGTCGACGAGCTCGCAGTCGAACACGGCAACGGCGCCGATCAGGGCCGGCGCGCCTGATGCCAGCACCTCCCACTCGCCAAGGGCGAAGCGCTGTTCAGGCGCGAGGCCTGTGACACCTGAGAAGGCCACGGCCAGTGGCTCGTGCCTGGCGGCGAGCGTGTTGAGGGCAAAATTGCCGTTCTTGACGAACAGGTCGTTGTTGGGGTTCTCGCGGTTGACGCAGACAAGCACCATCGGCGGGTTGTCTGACACCGAGCAGGCAGCGATGACGGTGGTGCCACGTTTTCCTGCCGGACCGTCGGTGGTCACCAGATGCACCGCGCCGGCAAAATGGCTCATCGCGTCCCGGTAGGCCTGCGGCCCGACTTCAAACTTCTTCAACACCGGATTTTCCTGCAACGAGACATAACCGCTATATATGGCCGCATCGACCGGGTCACAAGCTGAGATGGCACAAGCACGTTGCGCTTGGCCGGGCCAGGCAGTAGGTCAGGTTATCAGCCTAAACTTGGCCTTGCAGAGGATTTTTCGGAGCGAATGCGAGCCGCAACGGCCATCACCACCCTGCTTTGCGCGTCGCTGGCGACGCTTGCCGCCCATGCCGAGCCGGTGAAGCTCGGGCTTGCGACACCGCTGTCGGGTCCGTCAGCGATCCTCGGCGAGCAGGTCAAATCAGGTGCCGAGCTTGCCGCGACGCGCAGCGACGCTGTTCTGGTGATCGCCGACGACGGCTGCACGGCCGAAGGCGGCGCCAAGGCAGCGCAGGTGTTCATCGACGCCAAGGTTGCGATTGCCGCAGGCTTTCTCTGCACCGAGGCCGTCGAGGCCGCTCTGCCCGTGCTCAAGGCCGCCAACATTCCTGTCATTTCGGTCGGCGTGCGCACCGACAGCCTGACCGACCTGCGTGACAAGACCGCCTGGCCGCTGTTCCGGCTGGGGCCGCGCGGCGATGGCGAGCGCAATGCGGCAGCCTCGATCCTGACGCGGCTGTGGAACGACGAGCTGTTTGCGATCATCGACGACGGCACGATCTATGGCCGCGAGCTGGCCGAAAGTTTCCGCGCCAGCGCCGAACAGGCCGGGCTGAAGCCGGTGTTCTTCGACACCTACAGACCTCAGCTCGACAACCAGGTCGCGCTGATCGGCCGACTGCGCAAGGCGGGCGCCACGCATGTCTTCGTCGGCGGCGACGGCGAGGACATCGCCGTGATGGGCCGCGACGCAGCTTCGCTCGGCGCCGACATCATTTTCGCCGGCGGCGAGACTTTGCGCGTCGCCGACCGCATCGTGCCGCCCGCCACGGGCACGTTGATGATCGCACCGCCTGAATGGTCGGATGTCGCCAAGCCGGAGGTGCGTTCGGCGTTCGAAGCGGCCAAGACGATGACCGACGGCTACACTTTGCCCGGCTACGCCGCCGTGGAAATCGCCGGCGCTGCAGCGCGGCTCGCCGCGTCGAGCGGAAAGCCTGTCGCGGAAGTGCTGGCGGGCCAGGACTTCGACAGCGCCATCGGCACCATCCGCTTCGACGCCAAGGGCGACCTTGTGGAAAGCCCGTTCCGGCTGTTTCGTTTCGACGGAACCAGCTACCTGCCTGCAGAGACCCAGTAATGCTGCCAGCCACGTTAACAGCCGGACCGTTGAACCTGATCACCGACGTCGCCGGACTGCGCGTCGGCAACGCCAGCGATGAAAAGCTGAAATCGGGCGTGACGGTGGTGATCTGCGACAGGCCTGCTACCGCAGCCTGCCAGGTGCTGGGCGGCGCGCCGGGAACGCGCGAAACCGACCTGCTCGAAGCGCACAACACCGTCGAGACGATCAACGCGGTCGCACTCTCGGGTGGCTCGGCCTTCGGTCTGGATGCCGCCTCGGGTGTGCAGGCAGCGCTGCGCGAAAAGGGCATCGGCTTTGCCATGCGCGACCAGGTGATCCCGATCGTGCCGGCGGCGATCCTGTTCGACATGCTGAATGGCGGCGACAAGGACTGGGGCCGCTATCCGCCCTATCGCGAGCTTGGCTACGAGGCGGTGCAGGCAGCGGCGCGCGAATTCGCGCTGGGCACGGCAGGTGCCGGTACCGGCGCGCTGACCGCCGGCCTCAAGGGCGGGCTGGGCTCGGCATCGACGGTTCTGCCCAACGGTGTGACGGTCGGCGCCCTTGTCGCCGTCAACGCGACGGGGTCGGTGACAGTCGGCCGCTCCAGGCATTTCTGGGCGGCACCGTTCGAGCTGGACGGCGAGTTCGGCGGACTGGGATTCCCATCATCACTGCCTGCAGACGCTTCGCGCGTGTTCAAGAAATACGAGGAAGACAACAACGCGGCCGCCAACACCACGATTGCCGTCATCGCCACCGACGCGGTGCTGACCAAGGCTGCTGCCAAGCGGCTGGCGATCTCGGCGCATGACGGCTTCACCCGCGCAATCTGGCCGGTGCACACGCCTTTCGACGGCGACCTGGTGTTCGCGCTCGCAACCGGCGCAAGCGGCATCGAGGTCGGCCAGGCCGAGGTCGTCGACTTCTACGCTGCCGCCGCCTCGACCATGGCGCGCGCGATCGCCCGGGGCGTGCACGCTGCGACCGCCACGCGTGGCGACATCATGCAGGTGTGGACGACGCGCAAAGGATGAACCAAAACTCTTTATTGTCTGTATGTTAGCGCCGTCATTTGCAAAGCCGATTCAACTGCAGGGAGGGGCCGCTGCCATGAACGTGATGAAGCTTCTTTGCCTCGCCGCCATGTCGCTGTGCGCCGCCTCGCAGGTGGCACGGGCCGGCGACGCCGCCGAACTCAACGTGCTCGGCTTCAGCGCCGACGGCAAGGTCTTTGCCTTCGAGGAATATGGCATCCAGGACGGCTCCGGCTTTGCCTATGCCAATCGCTTCTATATCGACACCGCGTCGGACAAATTCCTGCCCGGCACGCCGGTGCGGGTTCAGATGGAAGACGAGAGTGTGGGCCTCGACGCAGCGCGCGCCGAAGCGCGCAAGCGCGGCAACACAATCGTCAAGGAGGAGGAGCTGGCCGCCAATCGCGGCCGCCTCGCCGGTTTCAACGCCGTGACCGAAACGAGTGCCGACCCGTTCAACATGACGGTCAATCCGCGCCCGGTGTTTCCGCCCATCGACAAGCAGCTCGAATTCAAGCTCGCGGAGATTTCCTTCGGCGAGATCGAGCGCTGCGCCGGCATCGGCCCGGTCAAGGGCTTCAAGCTGGTCCGCATCGGTGAAGACGGCAGGGCAGAGGTGCTGCAGGAAGACAAGGACGTGCCGCAGAGCCGTGGTTGCCCGACCGGATACCGCATCGGCGGTGTGCAGACCTTCTTCGGCGATGGCGGAACGCCCGCCTATGCCGTGCTGGTGACCGTCATCCGCCATGGCTTCGAGGGCCCGGACCACCGCTGGATCGCCGTGACGGGGCAGATGTGAGCAATACTGTTGTCGCGGGCCCGTCCCGCAGCAAGAGCCGAGGGCCGATGCGCATACGCCACCGACTGGGCCAGGCGCTGCCGTCGCTGCGGGTTGCCATTCTCGGCGCAGCCCTGTGGGGCTTTGCGATGGGCGCCAGCGCCTTCCTGACGCTTCTGCTCGACCATTGGGAAACGCCGGTGCGCGTCCGTGCGGTCGTGCTGCTGTTCGCGCTCGGCGGCGCGATCGCCTTCCCCATCGGCTGGACCTTGGCGCGCCTTTTGTCATGCCACCGCGGCCGCGAGACCGCTTTCGCGGCGGCATTCGTGTCGTTCGAGGTGGTGACGATCGGCTTGACCGCCCTGCTCTATGCGCTGCAGTACCGGAGCTATTATGCAGAGTGGCATGCCGCCCCCTTCACCATCACCTGGGCATTCCAGTTCGTCTTCACCGGGCTCGTCGCGCTCTATCAATTCGCTGTTCTGGGCCTGCGACTCTATTTTCCCGGCGGACTCGTCGCTCTTTTCGCCGCAGCTTCATGGTTTGCCAGCCGTTCGCGTTGAGCATTGCGCCCACCTCTGTTAGGGGAGCCGCAACGAAACCACAGCTGGACGAGCCCCGCCATGATCCCTCGCTATTCCCGGCCCGAGATGGTCGCCATCTGGTCTCCCGAAACCCGGTTCCGGATCTGGTTCGAGATCGAGGCCCATGCCTGTGACGCGTTGGCCGAAATCGGCGTCATCCCCAAGGAAGCCGCGAAGACGATCTGGGAAAAGGGCGGTGCCGCCACCTTCGACGTCGAGCGCATCGACGAGATCGAACGCGTCACCAAGCATGACGTCATCGCCTTCCTGACGCATCTCGCCGAATTCGTCGGCCCGGATTCGCGTTTCATCCACCAGGGCATGACCTCGTCCGACGTGCTCGACACCTGCCTCAGCGTGCAGCTGGTGCGCGCCACCGACATGCTGCTCGCCGACCTCGACGCGCTTTTGGCCGCTCTCAAGCGCCGCGCCTTCGAGCACAAGGACACCGTCACCATCGGCCGCAGCCATGGCATCCATGCCGAGCCGACAACCTTCGGCGTCAAGCTGGCGCTGGCCTTCGCCGAGTTCACCCGCTGCCGCGAGCGCCTGGTGCATGCCCGCGAGGACATCGCCACCTGCGCCATCTCGGGCGCGGTCGGCACCTTCGCCAACATCGATCCGCGCGTCGAGGAGCATGTCGCCGCCAAGCTCGGCCTGAAGCCGGAGCCGGTGTCGACGCAAGTCATCCCGCGTGATCGCCACGCCATGTTCTTTGCCACGCTGGGCGTCATCGCCTCGTCGATCGAGCGCCTGGCCACCGAAATCCGCCATCTGCAGCGCACCGAGGTGCTGGAAGCGGAAGAGTATTTCTCGCCGGGCCAGAAGGGCTCGTCGGCAATGCCGCACAAGCGCAACCCTGTCTTGACCGAGAACCTGACCGGCCTCGCCCGCATGGTCCGCTCCTATGCCGCGCCGGCAATGGAGAACGTGGCGCTCTGGCACGAGCGCGACATCTCGCACTCGTCGGTCGAACGCATGATCGGCCCGGATGCCACCGTCACGCTCGACTTCGCGCTGGCGCGCCTGACCAACGTCATCGACAAGCTCGTCGTCTATCCCGACAACATGCTGAAGAACATGAACAAGTTCCGCGGCCTGGTGCACTCGCAGCGCGTGCTCTTGGCCCTTACCCAGGCCGGCGTTTCCCGTGAGGACGCCTACCGTCTGGTCCAGCGCAACGCCATGAAGGTGTGGGAAGAAGGCAAGGACTTCCTCGAGGAACTGCTCGCCGACAAGGAAGTGACCGCTGCCTTGCCGGAAGCGGAGATCCGTGAAAAGTTCGACCTCGGCTATCACACCAAGCACGTCGACACGATCTTCAGCCGCGTCTTCGTCTGAGCTATTCGACCATCGACGCAAATAAAGTCCTTGCGCGCATCACCGCAAGGACTTGCATCCGTCCCGTCGCGAACGATTTGAGACGTTGATTTCTGCACCGGAACTGTGCAGAAGGCACCCAGTCATCGGACCCGGTGCAATTCCGGGTGGCTCTTCCGGCCGCCGATCCGCCGGACAATCCAGTCAATGCAATCTGATTGCTCGCCAGCAGGCGAGCTTACCATTGCCATGTCCTCTGCAACACAATGACCATCCTTGACAATTTTCGCCGCGATTGGCTTTCCAACGTCCGCAATGACATTCTGGCTGGCATAGTCGTCGCCCTTGCGCTGATACCCGAGGCAATCGGCTTTTCAATCATTGCCGGCGTCGACCCCAAGATCGGCCTGTACGCCTCATTCTCAATCGCAGTGGTCATTTCTATTGCCGGCGGCCGTCCAGGCATGATTTCGGCTGCCACGGCCGCGACGGCCGTCTTGATGGTCACGTTGGTGCGCGAGCACGGTCTGCAATACCTGTTGGCCGCGACCATCCTAGCCGGAATCATTCAGGTCGTCGGCGGATTCGCCCGGATCGGCTATGTGATGCGGTTCGTTTCGCGTTCGGTGATGACGGGCTTCGTCAATGCCCTTGCCATCCTGATCTTCATGGCGCAACTGCCCGAACTGATAGGCATGTCGTGGCAGACCTACGCTATGATTGCCGGCGGCCTCGCCATCATCTACCTGTTCCCCCGCCTTACCAAGTCGATCCCCTCGCCGCTGGTTTGCATCATCGTTCTCACCGCGGCAGCGATTGCGCTCGACATCGATGTTCGGACGGTAGGCGATCTTGGTGCTTTGCCCAACAGCCTGCCAGAGTTCCTCATCCCCAACGTGCCCTTCACCATGGAAACGTTCTGGATCATCTTGCCTTATTCGATAAGCGTCGCTGCCGTTGGCCTGCTCGAAAGCTTACTGACAGCATCTATAGTCGACCAAATGACCGACACGCGCAGTGACAAGAACAGGGAGGCCGTCGGGCAAGGAGTCGCAAATTTCGTCACCGGCTTCCTTGGAGGCATGGCGGGTTGCGCGATGATCGGCCAGTCGGTGATCAATGTGAAGTCCGGCGGCCGGGGCCGTCTCTCCTGCTTCGTGGCCGGATCGCTGCTACTTTTCCTGATCCTTGTGTTGGACGATTTCGTGCGCATCATCCCCATGCCTGCACTCGTGGCGGTCATGATCATGGTATCGATCGGGACATTCAGCTGGTCATCGCTCCACGACCTGCGCAAGCATCCGCGCCGTTCCAGCATCGTCATGCTGGCTACCGTGGTCGTGGTCGTGGGCACGCACAACCTCGCATTGGGAGTTGGAGTAGGCGTGCTATTGTCGGGCATCTTCTTTGCGTGGAAGGTATCCCAGATTTTCCGCGTCACCTCATCCCTGACCGCCGACGGCAAGGAACGAACCTACAGGGTCGAAGGCCAGCTGTTTTTTGCTTCCTCCGACGATTTCCTCGACTCTTTCGATTTCAGGGAACAATTGGAACGCGTTCGCATCGACGTCAGCATGGCCCATATTTGGGATCTGACAGGCGTCGGCGCCGTGGACAGGGCAGTGCTCAAGTTTAGGCGCGAGGGCACTGAAGTCGAGGTCATGGGCCTTAACGAGGCAAGTGCCACGATCATGGACAAACTTGCTGTACACGACCAGCCTTATGCGATGGAGCGTATGCTGGGTCACTAGCAGGCGTGCCGCCTGGATTGCGCCTGCCTGATGGTTGTGCCAACGCGTTCGCCGGTTATCAACCCGCGAACGCATCCATCAGGATGAAGGTCGCGTCCTGTCGCTGATGCTTGTTGATCAGCGGCACCAGCCGCGTGAAATGCTCGGACGCGCAGTGGATATCGAGCGCCGCGCGATCGGGCCACAACTCGATGAACACGAAATGCCCCGGATCGTTCTGGTCGACGAACAGGTCATAGGACAGGCAGAGTGGCTCCTGCCGCGTCGTCTCCACCAGTTCGGCATAGAGCGGCCGCACGATCTCGACGAACTCAGGCCTGATGAAATCCTGAGCGATGACTTTCAGCATATTTGTCCCGGTCCTGCATGTTCATTGGCCGAACCGCCGGTCTGGCGGTTCGGCCATTGGCTTAGCACAGGCTCCGGCCAGTTGCTGTCAGGAGGAAAGTCAGCCCGGCTGGCCAGGCACAGCGCGGATGACCGTGCCCCAGGGGTCTTCGTAGGTCGAAGCGGCCTTGGCGTCGGCCGAGCGCATCTCGACCCAGGCAAGGCCGGTCAGCGAGGCGTCGCGCCTGCCGGCACCCGGGCTCTGCCAGGAATTGGCGCCGATATGGTGGTGATAGCCGCCCGAGGACAGGAAGACAGCGCTGTTGCCGTATTCCGCGACCGTGTCGAAGCCGAACTGGCTGTGCCACCAGCGGGCCGCCGCAGCGGGATCACCGACGCGCAGGTGGACATGGCCGACAATGCTGTTTTCAGGCGCGCCCTGCCAGCCGGCGTCGCCGTCGGGCACTTCTGATACGATCGAGCCGATGTCGAGCTGCCTGGTCGCCATCTCGACCTGCGCGCCATTCCACTTCCAGCCATCATGCGCGCGGTCGGAATAAATCTCGATGCCGTTGCCTTCCGGGTCGGTGAGATAGAGCGCCTCGCTGACCAGATGGTCGGAAGCGCCGTCGACCGGAATGCGCCTGTCGATGGCATGCTTGATCCAGCGGCCGAGATCGGCCCGGCTTGGCAAAAGGAATGCGGTGTGGAACAGGCCGGCACTACGCGGATCGTCTGGCTTCGCTGCCTGGTCGGCCTCGATGTCGAGCAGCGCGCGGCTGCCGGCGCCGAGCGTGATCGTCTCGCCGTCGCGCTTGAGTTCCTGCAGGCCGACGACGTCGCGATAGAAACTGGCCAGCGCATTGGCATCTCGGGCCTTGAGGCCGACGCGGGAAACGCTGATCGGGGTCGTCGCGGCAAAGGGAATGTTGCTCATCCTTGGCTCCGTGTGGCCGACCCGCACTCCCGCACCCAATGCGAGAAGTGCCGCGCTGCCAACCAGTTTGCGTCGTGTCAGTTCCAAAATCCACTCTCCGGCCAACACGGCTGTTTTTCTCCAGCCATAGATCGTCCGCGCGCATCGTTCACACAAGTAAGCAAAGACCGAACACGTCGTTCAACGATTCGATATCAATCTAAGACAGTAGATGACCTCGCGCAGCGCGCCTTTGGCCGTGAAGCGCACCGCCCCACACAAACATGAGCCCTTGTGCAGATTATCCATTGCATACTCCTCCAATTGACCGACAGCCATATTGATCTTGACCGGGGCACAGGACATGAATGTTTGCGACATGATCGATGCTGGCCAATGTTGCGGCCTCGTCTGGCACAGTGGGAATTACACCCTCTGGTAGAAAAATACCGGCAACAAGGCTGGAAATTAAGGAAACCTTAGCCAGCCTAAATTAGAGCTGATTACAAGTGATGGGCGCAGAGGGGACCTGCGCCGCCGCAAGCATTTTATCTCACGCCGCTCGCGCCCCCGTCCGATTGCACGTCAGCCTTCCGGCTGGCCATGCAGACGGCCGTCTGGCCAACTGAAACGGGACATACATGCAGTCTGCAGCCGCCCCGACAGAACGAGGCAACGATATTGCGAGTACTGTCGTGGCGACGATGAGCCAGATGGGCGTCATTGGACTGCCGCGCAATTACGAGATCTTCTACGAAGCGCTGACCGGCACCAACGCGGCCCTCAGCCTGGAGGTCATCGCACTCGGCAATCGTCCGACACAGGAGCAACTCGACCTTATCGGCCAGAAGTTCTTTGCCCAAAACCATGGGCAAGGCATCGTCGAACATGCCCGCGAAATCCTGGCGCGAGAGCTGGAAGGCGTCGCCAACCTGCTGCGCAACGAGCAGACGCATCTGGAGCGTTATGGCAAGGTTCTCGATGAGACGTCGAGCGGCTTGAACAGCCGTACCGCCATGTCGCAGGAACTGCTGCAGAAAATCGTCGGCGTGATGGCGGTTGCCACCGCCTCGAAGATCGATCACGGCAAGCACGTGGCAACCGCGCTGAGCGACAAGTCGAGCGAACTCGAAAGCGTCAAGTCGAAGCTCGAAGAGTACAAGAAGCTTGCCGATACCGATCCCCTCACCCACATCTGGAACCGGCGCGCCTTCGACCGGCGGATCGCCAAGATCTATAACGACAACAGGGGCGTGCTGTTCAGTGCGCTGATCCTGGCCGACATCGACCGTTTCAAGGACATCAACGACCGGCACGGCCACCCTGTGGGTGACAAGATCCTGCGGATCATCGCCAGCATCTTTCAGTCCAGCGTCCACCGCGACATGTTCGTGGCCCGGACCGGCGGTGAGGAGTTCGCACTGATCGTCGAAGGCACCACTGAGGAAGCGACGTTCGAGATCGCTGACCGCGTTCGCCTTTTGGTTGCGCAGACGCAATTCAAGGATATTCAGCCGGGCGTGAACTGCGGCCAGGTCACCGTTTCGATGGGTGTGTGCATGGCCTCGGATGCCGATAGCGCCGAGGACCTCTACGCCAAGGCCGACCGGGCACTCTACCGCTCCAAACTGATCGGCCGCAACCGCGTTACACGCTATTCGACGATCGCCGAGCGCCAGGGCAAGAACTGGATGCTGTACAAGAAGGACTGAGGCGCATCGCCATCCGTTCAAATGAAAAAGGCGCCGGTCAGACCGGCGCCTTTTCGATTCTGCAACCGCGTTTTGGCGATCAGGCGTTGACGGCTTTCTTCACTGGAGTCGGTGCGCTCTTGCGGAGCAGTTCCGACACGAGGAAAGCGAGCTCGATCGCCTGGTCGGCATTGAGGCGCGGGTCGCAATGGGTATGGTAGCGGTCCTGCAGTTCCTCGGCCGTGATGGCACGGGCGCCACCGGTGCATTCGGTAACGTTGTTTCCGGTCATCTCGACATGGATGCCGCCCGGGTGCGTGCCCTCTGAGCGGTGGATGTCGAAGAAGCTCTGCACTTCGCTCAGGATGCGGTCGAATGGACGCGTCTTGTAGCCGGCAGCGGTGATCGTGTTGCCGTGCATCGGATCGCACGACCAGACGACCTTGCGGCCTTCCTTTTCGACGGCGCGGATCAGCTTCGGCAGGTGCTCATCGACCTTGTCGTGGCCGAAGCGTGCGATCAGCGTCAGGCGGCCTGCCTCGTTCTCCGGGTTGAGCAGGTCGATCAGCTTGAGCAGGTTATCAGGCGTGATCGACGGGCCGCATTTGAGGCCGAGCGGGTTCTTCACGCCGCGGCAATACTCGACATGCGCGTGGTCGACCTGGCGCGTACGGTCGCCGATCCAGATCATGTGGCCCGAGGTGGCGTACCAATCGCCCGAGGTCGAGTCGACGCGGGTCAGCGCCTGCTCGTAGCCGAGCAGCAGGGCTTCATGGCTGGTGTAGAAGTCGGTCTCACGCAGCGCGTAGTTGGTCTCCGAGGTGATGCCGACGGCCTTCATGAAGTCCATCGTCTCGGTGATCCGGTTGGCCAGCGCTTCGTAGCGCTCGCCCTGCGGACTGTTGGAGACGAAGCCGAGCATCCACTTGTGCACGTTCTCCAGGCTGGCATAGCCGCCCTGGGCGAAGGCGCGCAGAAGATTCAGCGTCGCCGCCGACTGGCGGTAGGCCATTTCCTGGCGCGCGGGATCGGGAATGCGCGACTTCTCGTCGAAAGCCGGGCCATTGATGATGTCGCCGCGGTAGCTCGGCAGGGTCACGTCGCCCTTGGTCTCGTTGTCGGACGAACGCGGCTTGGCGAACTGGCCGGCGATGCGGCCGACCTTCACCACCGGCTGCGCGCCGGCGAAGGTCAGCACGACCGACATCTGCAGGAAGACGCGGAAGAAGTCGCGGATGTTGTCGGCACCGTGTTCGGCAAAGCTCTCGGCACAGTCGCCGCCCTGGAGCAGGAAGGCTTCGCCATTGGCAACGGCAGCAAGCTGTTTCTTCAGCTTGCGCGCCTCACCTGCAAAAACCAAGGGGGGAAAAGATGCGAGACGAGCTTCCGTTTCCACGAGCGCCGCAGCGTCCGGATAAGCCGGGACCTGCTGGATCGGCATGCTTCTCCAGGAATTCGGGGACCATTTCGTCATGTTCGCACCTAATAAAGTTCGCTAACGGGCACCTCACCCGCGCCATAACCCGCCATTGCGGGAACGCGGCTCTTTACACGATGAGGAGCCCCTAATCTACCCCGGAACACGTCCGAGATCGAACGTTTCCCTGCGGCAGGTCCGAGAGGCGACCACGTCAGTTGTCGACGCGGACGCCGTCTTTCACCAGATAGGTCGGCTTGTACATCGTCACCAGCTCTTCAGCAGCCGTCGGATGCACGGCCATGGTGCGATCGAAGTCGTCCTTGGTGAGCCCTGCCTTGAGCGTAATGCCGAGTAGCTGCGCCATCTCTCCGGCGTCGGGGCCGAGCACGTGAGCGCCCAGGACAAGCCGCGTGTCGCCGTCGACGACCAGCTTCATCAGCATCTTTTCCTGCCTGCCCGACAGCGTGTGGCGCATCGGCCGGAAGCTGGTGCGATAGATCTCCAGATGCCTGAACCGCTTGGCGGCGTCTTCCTCGGAGAGACCGACGGTGCCAATCTCGGGCTGCGAGAACACAGCTGTCGGGATGCAATCGTGGTCCGGCTCAGTCGGATTGTCCTTGAACGCCGTTTCGACGAAGCACATTGCCTCATGGATGGCGACAGGGGTCAGCTGGACGCGATTGGTGACGTCGCCGACGGCCCAGATGTTGTCGGCGCTGGTGCGCGAATACCGGTCGACGACGATCGCGCCCTGCTTGTCCATCTCAACGCCGGCGGCCTCGAGGCCGAGGTTCTCGGTGTTGGGTGTGCGGCCGATCGCGAGCAGAACCTGGTCGACGGTGAGCATCTGGCCGGTGTTCAGTGTGACGTCGAGACGGCCATCGCCGCGCTTGCTGACGCCCTGCGAAACCGAATGCAGCAAGATCTTGATGCCCTTCTGCTCCATCGTCTCGTGCAAGGTGCGGCGCAGGTCCATGTCGAAGCGGCTGAGGATTTCCTTGCCGCGATAAACCAGCGTGGTGTCGACACCGAGGCCATGGAAGATGTTGGCAAATTCGACAGCGATATAGCCGCCGCCCTCGATCATGATCGCCTTGGGCAGTTCGGGGAGGTCGAACACTTCGTTCGAATAGATGCAGTGCTCATGCCCCGGCAGTGCGGGATGCACCGCAGCCCGTCCGCCGGTTGCGATCAGGATCTGATCGGCAGTGACGGTGCGGTTTTCATCGACGATCCGGATCGTGTGGCTGTCGACCAGTTCGGCACGCGAATGGATCGTCTCGCCGCCGGAACCTTCGACATTGCGCTTGTAGATCGCCTCGAGCCGCGAAATCTCGCGCTCCTTGTTGGCTACAAGCGCCTTCCAGTCGAACTTGGCCTCGCCGACCGTCCAGCCGTAACCGGCAGCATCTTCGAAATGCTCGGGAAACTGCGAGGCGTAGACATAGAGCTTCTTGGGCACGCAGCCCCTGATGACACAAGTGCCGCCGAAACGGAACTCTTCGGCAAGTGCGACGCGCTTGCCGAGAGCGGCCGCAACACGTGCCGCACGCACACCGCCCGAGCCGCCACCGATGACGAAAAGATCGTAGTCGTACTGGGCCATGGGTGTCCTTCCTGCGGGAGAGCAGTACGCCAACGACGCGCGCCGCTCTTCTAAGTCCTTGAAACTGCGCACCGCACGGGATGCGCCTGTGATGCGGTCACAGGTAGTGGCAGAGACATCAAAAGAAAAGCCCGGCGAATGCCGGGCTTTTGCATCGTGACCGATGGTCGCGGCTGATCAGTTCGCCGGTGCTGCCGGGGCTGCGGGCGCAGCACCCTCGGCCGGAGCCTTGGTGCCGATGACTGCCTTGAGCTGCTCACCCACCTGCTCGGCGAGATCGCGCGCGATGCCGTTCTGCCAGATCTCGGCAGCCTTGACCAATTCGCGCGAGGCGATCGGGCCGTTCTCGATCAGCTTCTTGCCGGCTTCCGAATTGTAGAAAGCAGCAATGTCGTTGAGGTTCTGTTCGGAGAACGACTTTGCGTAGGCGAGCGCTGATTCCTTTTCGAGATCGGCACGGCGGGCGGCCAGCGCCAGCGTCTTTTCGTCGACGGTCTGGGTGATGACTTCCTGCATATCGGGATTCTGCTGGATCAGCTGCTGCTTAAGTGCCGCGGCTGCCTGCGGCAGGATCGAATCGAAAGAGTCGGTCGCGTGGATCGAAGCGATCGCAGCATGTGCCGCCTTGAGGTGGGATTCGCTGATTTCCTGCGCCTGGGCCGAGAATGCGACGGCCGCGAATGCCGAAGCCGCCACCATGACGGAGAAGCGGCGAAGCCGGTTTATCGAAATCATGATGAATAGAACTCCTGTTTAGCGTGCCGGATGAACGGTTCTGACCCCGTCCGAGCCGGCGATGACGGCAACGGTGGCCAGCCCCAGAAAGAGACCGTGCTCCACGACGCCAGGAATGGCGTGCAGGGCATCCGAAAGCGCTCTTGTATCTGGAATGCGGCCAAAAGATGCATCGATAATGAAATGTCCACCGTCGGTTACGAAGGTCTCGCCGCCGACTTTGCGCAGCACCAAAGGCCCCGAAAGCCCGAGCTTTTCCGCAGCTTTCGCGATGGCGATCTCCGTCGCCTTGAGGCCGAACGGATTGACCTCGATCGGCAGCGGGAAGCGCCCCAGCGTGTCGACGAGCTTGGTCTGGTCGGCGATGACGACCATGCGCGTCGACGCCGCGGCCACGATCTTCTCGCGCAGCAGCGCGCCGCCGCCGCCCTTGACCAGCGTCAGCTGCGGATCGATCTCGTCGGCACCGTCGATGGTGAGGTCGAGCTCAGGCGTCTCGTCGAGCGTCGACAGCGGAACCGACAGCTCGCGGCAAAGGGTTGCGGTGCGTTCAGACGTCGGCACGCCGATGATCTGCATGCCGTCAGCTACCTTCTCGGCCAGCAGCCTGACGAACTCCTCGGCCGTCGAACCGGTACCTATGCCAAGGCGCATTCCGCTCTCGACATACCCCAAGGCGGCGCGCGCCGCCTCGATCTTCAAAGCCTTGGCATCCATGACTTGTTCGCAAAATCCTCGAATATCAGGCTTGGCTCCTAGCATTTTTGCCCGTTGGGTCAAAGGCTTTATGGCCCGGGCTTGCGTCCTGCCGGGTCCAAGGCTATCGCCTCTTGCAACGCACAACTCCACAAAAGGCGGAGCCATGTCCAAGCCGATCATCGTTTTCGACCTCGACGGGACGCTCGTCGACACCGCCCCCGACCTTTTGGACAGCCTGAATCACACGCTCGTCGCCGGCGGCCTCGCCGAAGTCGACGACCGGGCGTTCCGCCGCTTCGTCGGCCAGGGCGGCCGCATCATGATCGAGCGCGCCTACAACGCCCAGCAAAAGCAGCTGGCCAGCGTGGAGCACGACCGCTTGCACGACATCTTCCTCGATCACTACACGGTCAATATTCCGGGTCGCTCGCTGCCTTATCCCGGCGCGGTCGCCGCGATGGACCGCTTCACTGATGCCGGCTACCTGCTCGCCGTCTGCACGAACAAGTACGAAAACCTCGCCAAGGGGCTCATCCAGGCGCTCGGCCTGTCCGATCGTTTCGCCGCCATCACCGGCCCGGAAACCTTCGGCATCCGCAAGCCCGATCCGCGGCACCTTACCGAAACCATCGCCAAGGCCGGCGGCGACGCGTCCCGCGCCGTCATGGTCGGCGATTCGGTCACCGACATCGACACGGCAAAGGCCGCCGGCATTCCTGTGGTTGCCGTCGATTTCGGCTACACCGACCGTCATGTCAGCGAATATGAGCCGTCGGTGGTCATCTCGCACTACGACGAACTGACGCTTGGCATGGCCCAGAAGCTGATAGAGGCGGCAAGTCGCTAAAGCCGCCTTGACACCACTCCCACCCCTCCCCTATATCGCCGTCACGTTCGGCTCTCGGGCCTCGGACGGGCGATTAGCTCAGCGGGAGAGCACACCCTTCACACGGGTGGGGTCATAGGTTCAATCCCTATATCGCCCACCATTACCTTGGCCCCTCCGCAGCCGTCTCCAAGCAATACGCACAGTCATGCCAAACGATGCCGGAACGTGTACGATTCTGGCATCGAATTGATATGGCCCGTTCTCCTTCCGCAGATCTGTCGACGCGCAAGGAGATGTCATGAGCGAAGATTGGGAAGTGTGACCCGAGCCGCTGGCTGCAAACGTGCTGTTGGCCGAGGGCCATACGATCATCTGGCGACCGAAGGTCAAGCTTCCCTGGCGATTGCCAGCACGGCCGTCCCGCGTGTTGATCGAACATGATGTGTTCTGGCCGGCTGCAAGTGCGAGAGGGACCGCACGCGGTTACACTTACCACGTGAAGGCGGTCGATGATCAGGCGGACGATCCAGTTGAGCGTGCCGTCGAGCCTAGCCGCCGCCGCGCCTGGCGGACTGGGAGCCTGAACCAAGCTGGCGCTATGGAAAAACCGGCCCCTCTGGTTCGGGCTCAGTCGGCGTCACAGGCTTTTCCCTGACCTGCCTCTCCGGCCGATCGCTGCCTTCAGCTGGCTTTGCCGCACGCCCGCAGTTATCGCTCTTTCGATAGGTGGCAGCGCCACCCGTTTCGGTTTCGCACCGCCGCCTATCGGTCTGGCAGGCCGTCAACAGCATAAGTGACGCAAGGACGAGAATAATCTTCAGTACAGAAGACATGCATTCCTCCAGACACACAGCGAACCCTTGCCGGCACCTTAGGTACAGCAGATTACCACAAGATTATATTGTCACATAATTTTCAAATAACATCACGTAATACGCATAAGAATATTTTCCACTACATCTTTACTCCAAGTCAGAACGCCAAATCACAGTTCGATATCCGAATACATAACCGAACAACGGCAATGCCGCTCTCCCTTACACGTCCCGGATCACTGGCGACGAACACTACGCTACCTGCCCCGATCAGGAGACAAACGCAGTCTCCGGCAAGATGGGACCAGAATTCGTCGTTTCGCCGTTACGATACTCGTGTCATTTGCCGTGCGACGGTAACCAATTCAACTACCTGGACTAAACATCGAGACCGGCCAATACATTGCCACGCGCGACTCGAATAACCTGAGAGACTCTGTTTTTTGATGTGATTTTCCAGACGACCTGCAGATGAAATTTACAGATATTCTTTTGAAGCGAAGCTACGAGTTCTATTTCGTGGTTATCTACGTTTTGTATCTCGCCCTCCTGCTGATTGCCCTGCGAGAGCGGAATCCGGCATTCACCGTCGACGTCACCACAATCTTGCTGCCGGCGATCGAGCTCGCGTTCTTTTGCGTGCTGGGACTTGTTGCCTGGCATGCCCAGCGCAGCGGCTGGGTGGCCTTGCCGGCGTTGTTCGTCTCTCTCGCCGTGCCCCTGCTGGTGATGCTGATCTATCTGGTGCAGGGATTTTCCGCCTATCTGTCGGGGCACTACATCTCCGTTCTGGCGTTGGAAAACCACACTGACGGCAGCCAGTATGCGGCAAAGCCCCTGTTCTTCGTCATCGCAGCCCTTGGCTTCGGAAGCTGGATCTGCCTTTCGTTGTTCGCCCTCAAGGCGCGCAAGCAAGCGGCGCTCCACCGGCCCGGAAAGAGCTTCGTTTTCGCCGCGACACTTGCCTGCCTGCTCTTTGCCGGCATGTTCGACAGCTCTTCCTTCGCCGAAAGAACCCTCGATCTCCGTCCGGATATGGCTCCGGCCACATCTCTTGCCCGCAAATTTCGCGATCTGCGCAGGGCCCGCAACAACCTCTCTGACATGGCCGACACGCTGGATCGGCAAGGCATCAGCCTGCCGATCAACGAGCACTACCCTCTGTTGCGGGATCAGGCCTATTCCAGCCCTTTGTCGTTTGGCGCCGCACAATCGGCGTCAGACAGGCCCAACATTATCGTGGTCTTTGCCGAAGGGTTGTCTGCCCGCTTTCTGGGAACCTATGGCGGCAAGCATCAGGGATTGATGCCCAACATCGACCGCTTTGCCGCGCGTTCAATGACTGTCTACAACTACTTCAGCCACACTGCGGCAACCTATCGAGGAATCCAGGGACAGCTGGTTTCCGGATATCCGAGGAATGGCGGCGCCGAAAGCGGCGGCTGGGAAGCCGAAGGGGAAAACAACACAGCGCTGCTCACCAGCATCAACTACCGGACGATACCAGACATCCTGCTGGACCGAGGCTACAAGACGGCATTTCTGTCCTCCAGCCCGCAGGGCGCCAGTTTCAACGCCATGCTGCGATCGCTCGGCTTTGACACCGTCTACGTCGTAGAGACGCTCCCTGAACTTTTGGGTGGCAGACCCGCAGCACTCAGTTCCGGCACGTCTGACGCAGCCGACGCGGAGGTATTTTCGGGCCTGAAAGGCTTCCTGGAGAAACAAGCCTTAAGCGGCAACAAGCAGCCGTTCTTCGTTGCGACCTACAATGTCGGCACCCATGCGTTCCTGGATTCCGACAGCGCCGGCGTGACCTATGGCAGCGGTGATAACCCCGCGCTGAACAGGATGCACAATTTCGATGCACAGCTTGGAAAATTCCTGGATTACTTTCAGAGCTCGAGCTTTTCCGACAATACGATCCTGATCATCACTGCCGATCATGCGACCTATCCTGAACCCGCGGTGGTAAAGGCCCTGCAGGGGGACGACTACCAAGCCTATTTCGTCGACCGCATCCCTTTGATCATTCATCACAGCGGATTGGCTCTGCCGGTGACCTTCGACGCCGACTATCGCACGTCGGTCGACTTCGCCCCCACGCTGCTGCACTTGCTTTCGTTGCCGGACGCCAGGAACGCCTTCATGGGATTTTCGATTTTTGAGCAAGCGCCCGCGCACCATGTGCCGTTGGCCGCGATGGGAGAGGAGTATTATTACATCGGCCCGCATGGGATTTCGAAGGCGACAGGGACGACAGATGAGGATGCGAAGTACTTGGCCTATCAAAACTACGTCCGGATGTATTACTGGCTCGAAAGCCAGAACCGGGTGTTCCCGCCTGAAGAAACTGCATCGAATTGACCGGCACCGACCGTTCTGCGATCAGCAGGCGAGCGGGAAAGTATCCGATGCGGTGCTTCGTCATCAACCTTGATCGGGAGACTGGACGGCTGGCCTGGATGACCACGGCCTTCCGCCGGATGGGCCTGGGCTTCGAGCGCTTCAGCGCCATCGACAAAACCGCACTTGATGACGACATCATCAACCGGTTGGTCCTGCGCAATCATCACAATTGGTCGCCGGGCGAGGTTGCCTGCTTCATGAGCCATATCGCTGTGTGGCGACGGATTGCCGAAGGCAGCGACAGACATGCGGTCGTGCTCGAAGACGATGTCTATTTCAGCCGGGATGCCGCCGATTTTCTGAGCGACGACGCGTGGATTCCTGCAGGCGTCGACCTGATCAAGCTCGAAACGACGCTGAATCCCGTGTTGGTCGGCCGGCGCGGCGGCAAGATCAAGACACACCGCCTGCTGCCGCTGTACAGCTTCCACAACGGCGCTGCCGCCTATGCCATCTCCAGGCGCCTGGCCGCGCAATTGGTGACGCAGGCCAGCAGGATCGACCGCCCGGTGGACGATTTTCTCTTCGACATGACCAGGCACGAGACGCCCTGCTGGCAATTGTCGCCCGCCATCAGCATCCAGGAAATGTTCCTGCCCGACCAGGCGATCACGCTGCCGAGCGACCTCGAGCCGGAACGGTTGGCGACACCGCGTCTGCCGCGACCGAAAGTGCGGCTGACGCGATCCGAAAAGGCAATCCGCGAAATCCGGCGGCTGTTGTGGAGGATCCTGCACTTTCCCCGCCGCGCCATCATTCCGATGGGCGCGCAGGACCGGCAATCCGGACGCCTGGCTGAACAGATGCTCGGCTGACCCGGACCTTGTCCTGAGCCTGCATGCAGCAGATCAGATGCTCGGTGCCCTCGCCGCATCTGTACGAGCCATGGCGTCCTTGAGCCTGGCGTCGCGATCATAGACGTCGCCGAAATACTCGACCTTGCCGTCGAGATCAGGCCAGGCGGTGAAATAGGCGACGTACACCGGGATCTTGCGGGTCACTTTCTCGAAGGAATGGCCCTGCTTCAGCTTGGCCGCGATGTGATCTACGTCGGTGCCAAGCACTGCGGCGGCCATGCCGCGCGGATCGGCCAGGCGGATGCAGCCATGGCTGAAGGCGCGGTTGTCGCGGTCGAACAGCGCCTTTTGCGGGGTGTCGTGCATGTAGATGGCGTGCTTGTTGGGGAACAGAATCTTGAGCTCGCCCAGCGCATTGGCCTCGCTCGGCGCCTGGCGCACGCTGTAGGGCACCTTCGAGCCATACTGGCCCCAATTGATCGCCGACGACGGAATGCGCTGGCCGCGCGAATCGGTGACTTCGTAACCGGCGCGGTCGAGATAGCTGGGATCGTTGCGCAGGCGCGGCAGCATCTCGTTGACGATGATCGACTGCGGCACGCCCCAATACGGGTTGTAGTCGACCTGCTCGATTTCGTCCTGGAAGAAGCTGGTCTGGTTGCTGGTCTTGCCGATCACCGTCCGCATCTTGAGCTTTTCCGTGCCGCCGTCGATGTAGCTCGCGGTATAGGCCGGCTGGTTAATGAAGACGCGTGGGCTGCCGAGCTCGGATGGCAGCCAGCGCAGCTGTTCGAGCGCGACGACGACCTTGTCGAGGCGATCTGCCTTCGACGTGCCGGCAAGGGTTGCCACCGTGCGCGGGCCGACGACGCCGTCGGCCTTGAGCCCGGCACGCTTCTGCACCGCCTCGATGACCGGCACCAGTTCGGGTGTATAGATTTCGCTGCTGCCGAGCCTGGCCAGCGTTTCGCCGAATTCGCCACCCATCTCGTCGTCGAGGTCGCGGGCGATGAGATGCAGCAGCTTGGGCAGCTCCGGGCTGGTCTCGCCGGGCTTCAGCAAAAGCTTGGCATCAACGACGATGTCGTTTTCCTCGCTCGCCTTGAGCGCCTCGAGTTCGACGCGCAACGCCTTGTATTCGGGATTCTGCGGATGGAATGCCTCAAGCAAGGCCCGCGCGTCATTCGATTGGCTGAGGCTCTTCAGCACGCCGGCCATGTCGAGCGGCTTGGCGGCGAAATCATAGTAGCCGGAGATGCGGTTCGGATCGATGCGGCCGCCTTGTGCATCATGCACGTAGCGCAACACGCGTGCCGACATCGCCATCTCGAAACGGATGAGCGTCTTCATCCGGCCGACGGTGTCGTCAAGCGCATAGGCTGCCGGGGGCACGGAGACCGCATAGTCGGCCGGCATCAGCCCGTGGCTGGCGGCGTCGCTCAACGTCCTGATCGCCTCTTCGGCGCGGCTGTTGGCGGTCTGGCCGGTGACCCAGATGAAATCGGGATTGGCCGTATAGTAGTCGAGCAGCCCTTTGGCGATGTCCTTTTCGGCAACAAGGTCGAAGGCATCGAGCCCGGCCAGCGCCTCGCGGAACGCCGTACCGGCAAGCGACGGCTCCAGCGAAACCGACTGCGTGCCGGCGATCAGCTTGGCAAAGTCGACCGTCACCATCGCGTCGGTCTTGTAGGTATAATAGGACGGCGCGCTGATCTTGGCCGCCGCTACGGGTGCCCGCTTCTTCTGCACCGGAGCCGGCGGAAATTCGCCCTGCTGCTGGCGCGGGGCGCGGTTGCCACCACCGAACAGGATGTCGAAGAAGTTCTGAGCACCAGCCTGCGGCGCGCCAAGCGCCACTGTCGCAGCCAATGCAGCCAGCGGAAGCGAGATCGGCCTGCTCAGGAGAGAAAATTTCATAAAGACACCATCCCTGCCCGGAAACTGCTCTGGAATCGCCATGCGCCGGTGGAAGAATTCCTGTCCACAAATGGCTGATGTAAGGCGCTGCTCTCTCGATTCATACCGATAACGTTAAGCTTTCATAAATTTCCCGGCAGCTGTTGCCGAACAGTTTCACATCATCGTGAGACAAGCCGGCAGGTGGCACAATTCATCGGCGATGACAGCCTCGCCGCTTCATGCGATCACTTGGCCTTGCAAGCTGCATTTGGGCCGAATTGACGCGAGGGCAAGGTGAAGAAGGGCTACACGGAACTGCTCGACGAGGCCAATGCAGTGGTCGAGGTGGTGTCGCCCGAGGAAGCGGCAACCCTGCTCGACGACACCGAGACCATCTTCGTCGACCTGCGCGATCCGCGTGAGGTCGAGCGCGAAGGCAGGATTTCGGGCGCCCAGCATTGCCCGCGCGGCATGCTCGAATTCTGGATTGACCCCGACAGCCCCTATCACAAGCCGTTCTTTTCCAGCGGCAAGAACTTCGTCTTCTTCTGCGCCGGCGGCTGGCGCTCGGCGCTCGCCGCCAAGACCGCGCAGGAGATGGGGCTGGAGCCGGTCCGGCACATCCTTGGCGGGTTCACTGCGTGGCGCGCGGCGGGCCTGCCTATAGAGCCAGGCAACAAGAAGGGCTGACCGGCGGGCGGCGACGACAGCAAATCGCGCGCTTGACCTCGCCCCTGGGGCCAGCCCTAGACACGGCGTTATGACCGATTCCTATCTCCTCGCCGGCCGTTTCGGGGCCGCCACGCGGCTGTCGCCAAAGGCATTGCGGCTCTATGCCGAGCAAGGCCTGCTGGTGCCGGTCCACGTCGATCCGCAGACCGGCTATCGCTATTATGCCTCCGCGCAGGCGCCACGGGCGCGCCTGATCTCGCGGCTGCGCCAGCTGGGGCTGCCGATCGCCCGCGTCAGGCAGTTGCTGGAGCTCACACCGGAAGCACGCGTCGTAGAACTGCAAAGCTGGCTAAGCGCGCAGAACGACAGGCTTGCCGACCAGGCCGAACTCGTGCGCGCGCTTTCCCGGCAAGCCGAAGGCGGCGAACCGGCATTGATGGCGACGATCGGCCTGCGTGAGGTACCGGCCGCAAAGGTCGTGTCGCGACAGCGCCAGATCGGCGTCGAAGGGCTGGACGATTTCATCGCCGCAGCCGAAGCCGACATCCGGACGCATTTGCGCACCTCGGGATCGGCTTGCGACGGATTGATGAGCGTGCATTTTCACGACCTTGTCAGCCGCGACAGTGAAGGTCTCGTCGAGGTCGCCATCGCCTGCGCGGGAAAGCTCGAGCCGGCAGGCGACCTGCTCATCAGGCTGCAGCCAGCGCGGCGCGAGGTCTATCTGCCGGTTCCCAAGGCCTATGAGAATTTTCCCCGCGTCATGCACGTGTACGACGCCCTTGAAGCGTGGCTCGACGCGCGGAGCGAGCTGAGTTGCGCCGGCAGCCCCTGCGAAACCTATCCCGGAACCCAAGGCGCCCGTTTCGACGTCGCCTATCCCCTCATCTGACAAGAGGTCCAGACATGACGCACTTTGCCTACACGGGCTCGGGCCCGTATTGCTATGCCAATTCCTTCGCCATGATGTTCGGCGCCGATGGACCGTCGACCGCCGTCATCGAGGTGGCCATTGGCGGCCCGTTCGGCATGCAGCTGATCGGCGGCACGTTGCCCTTCTTCGACCCCTATGGCTGGGACCCGGAGAAAGGTTTCGAAGTCGCGCTTTCAGCGCTCGGCTGGACATGTGATGTCACGCAAGGGGGAGAAGCCGAAGAGGCCCTGGCGCGCCTCAAGGCGGCATTGGCCGCCGGCCCGGTCTGGATCGGTCCCGTCGAGATGGGGCATCTCAGGCATCAGCCACGCATGCGCGGCCCGATTGAGGCCGATCATTACGTCGTGGCGCTCGAAGTCGACGACGAGAGCATCCTGATGCACGATCCGCAGGGCTATCCCTATGCCCGCCTGCCCCTCGCCGACTTCATGGCCGCCTGGAGCGCAAAAACGCTGATCTACGGCACGCCGTATACGATGCGCACCGCCTTCAGGCGTACCGCCGACGTCGCCGAAGTGGACATGATCAGGGCGTCGATCCCTTCGGCGATCCGCTGGCTGTCGATGGCGGGTGAGCACGACATGCCGGCGGGAAGCTCGGGCAACGCCGCCGCCGCCGAAGCGCTGGCGCGGCTGATCGAGCGTGGTTGCGGCGACGACCTTCGTGGCCACATGATCCATTTCGCTGTCCGGGCAGGCGCTCGCCGCGCGACAGACGCCGCGACCTGCCTGGAACGCGCGGGATATGTCGAGGCGGCTCGGATTGCGGGACGACAGGCCCGGCTCATCGGCGCGCTGCAATACCCCCTTGTCGCCGGCAAGGATGGCGAAGCAGCGGCATCGCTTCGCGAACTGGCGCCGACCTACGACATGCTGAGGGCCGCGCTGAAGGGCCAGGGCTGAGCCCTGGCGATCCTCATGGCGCCAACGACTGCCTAGTGGACCGTGTCGAGTTCGCGCGCTGCCTGGAGAAAGCCAACCGCCTCGGCCACGACCTTGGCGCTCGACAGGATGCGGCGGTGACCGAGACCGTCGGCCCAGAACAGCCTGACATGGCCGCCGGCGCCGGCCATGGCGCGCGCTTCGTTGGCCGACACTTCCCTGTCGTCAGGGGCGTGGATCACAAGCGTCGGGGTGGCCAGGCGCATCAGCAGCCTGGAACCGACGAACTGGCCGATTGGGGTGCCGGTCACACGCTGCACCTGCCCCGAGATCGCGCGCTGCGTCCTGGGGCCGAGGTTCAGATAGCGGCCGAAATCGTCGAACAGCCTGGGCATCGAATCGGGCGCGGCCACCAGCACGAGCCGCTTGGCTCCAAGCGGCTCGAACCCCTTGACGGTTCCGGCAGCAGCGTTGACGGCAACCGCGCCGCCGAAGGAATGGCCGACGATCGCCTCGAACGGCCCGAACCATTGGCCGGCAAGGGTTGCCGCTTCGACGGCCTTGGCCATGTCGAGCGCGCGTCCAAGCGAGCCACCATGCCCCGGCAGGTCGAGCGAGATCACGCGCATGCCGGCATCCCTATAGCCTTCGATCAGCGCTTGCATGTATTCGGTGCGCGAGCGCCAGCCATGGATGACGAGCACTGTTCCCCTGCTTGCTCCCTCAGGGCGAAACTCGTGCATCGCCACACAGCTTTTCTGCGTCTTGATTCGATGGTGACGGGCCTCCGCCATGAAGCCCGAAGCATTGCTGATAGCGCGCCTTTCGCCCGATGTCAGCGAGCGCTGGCTCGGCGTTCGTCGAAAAAGCTCGAATGCGGCGCGACCGGCGAGACGTGGCGAAACCAGTTCGGCCGCACCGAACAGCCGCCGGATGACCTTGAGCCCGATTGATGCCATAGTGATCGTCCATCCATAAGTTCAATCATGAACAATAATAGTTCAATCATGAACAATAGACAAGATTTGCCGTGGGACAACCCGCGGTTCCGCAACTGGGTCGCCGTGGCCAAGGCGTGCCACTCGATGGAGCGTGCCCTGGCGAGCGCGCTGCAGCCGCACGATCTGAAGCCGGCGCAGCTCGATGTCCTTATGAATCTCTATCGCCATCCCGGCATTTCGCAGCACGATCTGGCCCGCAAGCTGCTTGTCGGTCGCTCGAACATCACCATGCTGCTGCCGCAGCTGGAAAAGCGCGCGCTGGTCAAGCGAGAGGGCGATGCCAAGGACCGCCGGGTGATGCGACTAACGCTGACCGAAGACGGCGCCGCACTGCTGATGCAGGCGCTGAAAGCCTATGGCGCCTTGATCGAAAAGGCGATGAGCGCATCGACGCCCGAACAATGCGACCTGATCGGCGCGCACATGCTGCGCGTCGCAGACGCACTGAAGGAATAGCCGCTCAGGCGGCAGCCCTTGCAGCCCGCCTGCCCCGCGGCGCCTCCGCCCTTCCCATCGATCTGACGAAACCGAGCACCGCTGCGGCAAGGCCCGTCGCCAGCACCCACCAGCCCGGCCGGATCGTGTAGGAAAACTGCAGGTTGGCCCACAGCACGCGGGCGGGCGGCACGCCGGTCGCCAGCCCGTACCAGGCCGCCTCGACAATCACCGTCGACATCGCAGCGACGACCGCAATCGCGACAAGCACCAGCGGCGACGTCAGGTTGAGCCCGCGCCAATGCGCCAGGCGGTAGAACATCAGAAGCATGAACAAGCCGGCCAACAGCGTCGGCTCGTACACGTCGGCCTTGGACTGCATGAAAAAATGCAATGCCGCAAGTATGCCGATGGCGTAGACAATCTTGTGCAATCGGTTCCAGTTGCGCCCGAGCTTCCTGATAGCCCCGTCCGTCGACGTCAGCCCGAGGGCAACAAGTCCCAGCAGTGCAACGAAGCCGATGGTGAGATAGATTCGAAGCGCGATCTCGCTGACGACACGGAAAACATCCCAATTCTGGTCGAAGAAATAGAGCACGAGATGACCGATGGCGTAGGCAAGCGCGGCAATGCCGAGCATGCGACGGATGAGGATCAGCTTCGGCCATTGGCCGATGCGGCGCAGCGGCGTCACTGCCAGCGACATCAACAGGAAGCGGATCGCCCAATCGCCGGTTTCATGGATGGCGGCGGTGAAGGGCCGTGGCCCGAGCAGCGTGCCGGCGCCGGCGCCTTGCGGAAAGCCTTTCACCGCGTAGTAGCCAAGCAGCAATGCCGGCACCAACGTTCCGGCAAAGGCCAAAGCCTTGAGCGGCGAGAGTTTACCAGTGCGGTCAGTCCAGGGCGTCATTCCATCCAGCTCCAGCAGTTTTGCTGGTATACGTCGATAACGCCCGCTGAGTTACACCAACGCAATCACTTTGTTTTGAGCCCGGTTGCCGCGCTGACGGCCCAAAACGCGGCCTCGGCCTACCACATCGACTTCCTGGCGCGCTCCGGCCATTCACGATCATAGGTGTCGCCATCGATGCCGGCGCGACTGGTGATCGCAAGGATCTGTCCCGGCGTTGGCAGCGTCTTCGGATCGACATGACGCTCGGGGTTCCACAGTTCCGACCGCACGATCGCGCGCGCACACTGGAAATAGACGGCATCGACGTCGACCACCGTCACCGAACGCGCCGGCTTGCCTTCGACTGCGAAGGACGCACACAGCTCCGCATCGACGCTGATATGGGCACGACCATTGACGCGCAGCGTCGTGCCGGAACCCGGCACCAGAAACAGCAGCGCGACGCGCGGATCGCGGATGATGTTCCTCAGCGAGTCGGCGCGGTTGTTGCCGCGGCGGTCCGGCATCATCAGAGTGCGTGGATCGTGGATGCGGACGAAGCCGGCGAGATCGCCGCGCGGCGAACAGTCGAGCCCTTCCGGCCCGCTGGTCGCCAGCGAGACGAAGGGCGAGGCCTCGATGAACGCGGCGTATTCAGGGATGACATGGTCGAGTTCCTTGACCAGCGAGGTTTCGCCTGGAACGCCGTAGAGCGCCTCAAGCTGTTCGACCGTTGATATGACGGACATCATGTCCCCTTCCTGCTTGGATGCTGATGCGCTTAGCCGGCCAATGTGAACAGCCCAAGACAACGTGAACGGCCAAAGACAATCAGCGGTCGCGGCTCAATCCTTTTTGCGCCAGCTCGTCGAGATATTCCTGCCAGCGCTTGTCCTTGTCGTGTCCGAGCGTATGCAGATAGTTCCAGGTGAAGATGCCGGTGTCGTGGAAATCGTCGAAGGTGATGCGTACGGCATAATTGCCGACCGGCTCGACCTTGAGGATGGCGACCTCCTTCTTGCCAGGCACCGTCACCCGCTGCTCAGGCGAATGGCCCTGCACCTCGGCGGAGGGCGAAAGCACGCGCAGCAGTTCGGCCGAAAGCTCGAACGGGCGATGGTCCGGGAACGTCACCGTCAACAGCTTGCGGTCCTTGGAGACCCTCAATTCCTTCGGTGCCGTCATGATCCGTCCTGCCGTTATGAGATGCCATTCACTACTGCGCTTCGGACGTCGCGGAAAGCGCTAAGACAGCGCCGGGACGGCAAACCAAGGAGAGTCACTCCGGGGCAACAAACTTTCATCTTGATTGACATGCACAAGCGTACAACATAGCCGTAATATGACAGTGCTGGCCAAGGCACCACGAAACGGGAAACGGAAGCGCAGACCATGGATATGATCGATCCTTTCGGTCGCTCGATCAGTTATCTGCGCGTGTCGGTTACCGACCGCTGCGACTTCCGTTGCACTTATTGCATGGCCGAAGACATGGCCTTCCTGCCCAAGAAGGACCTGTTGTCGCTCGAGGAGCTCGACCGGCTTTGCACCGTCTTCGTCGAAAAGGGCGTCAAGAAGCTGCGCCTGACCGGCGGCGAACCTTTGGTGCGCAAGAACGTCATGCACCTCATTCGCCAGCTCTCGCGCCATCTCGATAGCGGCGCACTGGAAGAGCTGACGCTGACCACCAATGGCTCACAGCTGTCGCGCTTCGCTGCCGAACTGGCCGATTGCGGCGTCAAGCGCATCAACGTCTCGCTCGACACGCTCGATCCCGACAAGTTCCACGCCATCACGCGCTGGGGCCATCTCGCCAAGGTGATGGAAGGCATTGATGCCGCCCAGGCGGCCGGCCTGCACATCAAGATCAACGCGGTTGCCCTCAAGGGTTTCAACGATACCGAAATCCCTGAAATCCTGCGCTGGGCCAATGGCCGTGGCATGGACCTGACGGTCATAGAGACGATGCCGATGGGCGAGATCGATGCCGACCGCACCGACCAGTATCTGCCGCTGTCGCTGCTGAGGGCCAATCTCGAGCGGCAATTCACCTTGACCGACATCCCGTTCAAGACAGGCGGACCGGCGCGTTACGTCGATGTCGCTGAAACCGGCGGAAAGCTGGGCTTCATCACGCCGATGACGCATAATTTCTGCGAGAGCTGCAATCGCGTGCGCCTGACCTGCACCGGCACGCTCTATATGTGCCTCGGCCAGGAGGACGCGGCCGACCTCAGGGCGCCGCTGCGCGCCTCCGAAGGCAACGAACTCTTGTCCAATGCCATCGACGAGGCGATCGGACGCAAGCCGAAGGGCCACGATTTCATCATCGACCGCCGCACCAATCGGCCGTCCGTCTCCCGCCACATGAGCGTGACAGGCGGCTGAGCGATATCGACCTTCGCCACCCGACAACGTCCTCGTGAGGCCATGAGCATGCTTACCGGCTCGCCGCGACGTTCTCCGCCCCGACCTTCTCCGCAATGACGCTGACGAAGCGTGTCGCCCGCAAGCTGCAAACGCTGTGGCGCCATGTGTTTCCGCGCGCGCAGGCGTTCTGCGTCGAAACCGTCGGACGTGCGCGGCTTGCATACGATCCGCAGTATCCGGCGTTCGTGCGGGAATACTATTTGTACTGTGTCGCATTGTTCCGCGAAACGCTGGCCGTGCGCGACGCGCCGGTCAATCTCCTGTTCGGCGACTCCGAGGTCAACTGCGGCAATGCGAACCGCACGCGGCGCATCGATGTCCAGTGGGAACACACGCTGGTCATGCCGGGCGGGCGCGACAGCGACGGCGCGCCGACCGGTGCCGTGCCATTGCCGGACGGCCAAGGGCACTATCTCGCGCGCGTGGTGAACCGCGCGGTGGTCGAATCGGCCGACGTGATCATCGACTACAGCCAGCCGAATGTCGAAAACCTGCGTCGCGCCGGCGGCTTCGATGCGTATCTGGCCAAGACGATCGTGCTCGCGCCGCTGCTGTATGACACCGACGTCACCCCAGGCACGCGGCGGCGCGACGCGATCACGCTGTTTGGCGACGTCGCGCAACCGCGCCGCGCGGCGTTTCTTGAAGCGGCCCACACGGCGCGCCTGTCGCTGGTCAATGTCAGCGGTGTCTACGCGGGCGCCGCGCTGTGCAGGCTCTACCGCGACACGCGCGTGCTCGTGAACGTGCATCAGACCGGCCAGCACCACACGTTTGAGGAATTGCGCGTATTGCCGGCGCTGCTGTGCGGTGTGGTCGTCGTCAGCGAAGACGTGCCGCTACGCGAGTCGATCGCGTATCACCCGTTCGTGGTGTGGGCGCGCTACGGCGAACTCGCCGACACGGTGCGCGCGGTGCTCGCCGACTACGCGGCCTATCGCGAACGGATCTTCGGCGACGGGCGATTCGAGGCGGTCGTCGAGCGAATGAGGCGGGACAATCGCGATAGGGTGAAGACCGCGCTGCAGCGGTTGTGGTAGCGTCGGGACGCGGCTGACCTCAGGGCGCCGCTGCGCGCCTCCGAAGGCAACGGGCTTTTGTCCAACGCCATTGACGAGGCGATCGGGCGCATCATCGACGCCGCACCAATCGCCCGTCCGTCTCGCGCCATATCAGTGTGACAGGCGGCTAAGTTGCAGCTATCGTCGCCACCCGACAACGTCCTCGTGAGGTAATGGGCATGGCTTACCGGTTCGCCAGGACGTTCTCCGCAATGGTGCTGGCGATGGTGCTGGCCGCGCCTGCACTTGCCAAGCCATTCATCTACACCAATGCCCGCTTCGGCACGTCGGTGACGTTTCCGCATGAAATCTTCGTCAGCAAGGACGAACCGCCCGAGAACGGCGACGGCATGACATTCCTGGCGGCGGATGGGGCGAGCCTCGCGATCTACGGTTCCAACAACGCGCTCGAGCAGACGCCCAGGCAGCTTGCCGACATGAGTTCCGAGGGCGTGGAGGTCACCTACCGCAAGCTGGGCAAGGACTGGATCGTACTGTCGGGCCACGACGGCAACGACATATTCTACCACCGGCTCGAATTTGGCAGGGGCGGCGTCATTCATGCCTTCCTGCTCAAATACCCAGTGTCGTCCAAGGCCAAATACGACCCGTTGGTGAGCGCCATCGCCGAGAGCCTCAACGGCCCGTGAGGCCAATCGACATGTCTGGTCCATCCGATTGGCATTGCTGTTTCACGCACCGGTGCTAAAGCCTTGAGCAACAGCAGCAACGGAAAGCCGACGTGCCACTTTCCTCGAATGTTCGCGGCGCCACCTTCATGGTCGTCGCGATGGCAGCCTTTACCTTCAACGACACGTTGAGCAAGCTCGCCGCCCAGACGATCAATCCGGGCCAGCTGATGCTGGTTCGCGGGCTGTTCGCCACCACGCTGATCAGCCTTCTCGCCTGGCAGCAGGGTGCCTTGAAGGGCTACCGGAGCTACTGGCATCCGATGGTGTTCCTGCGCCTTGTCGGCGAGGTTGGCGGCACGGTTTGCTTCCTCGCCGCCCTGCCCCATCTACCGTTGGGCAATATCTCGGCCGTGCTGCAGGCGCTGCCCTTGGCGGTAACCATGGGGGCAGCCCTTTTCCTCGGCGAGGCCGTCGGCTGGCGCCGCTGGCTGGCCATCGCCTCCGGTTTCGGCGGCGTCCTGATCATCGTCCGGCCGGGGTTCGAAGGCTTCAACGCGTTTTCGCTACTGGCCCTGCTTTCGGTCGCCTTCTGCGCCGTGCGCGATCTGGCAACGCGCAAAATCCCCGGGCACATCCCGTCGCTTTTCGTCTCGACCACCACCACTGTCATCATCACCGTCACCGGGGCGCTGACCATCGTGCCGTTCGGCGGCTGGGTGCCCATGTCGGTCAATCTTGTCGCATTCCTCGCCGGCGCCGCGGTGCTGGTGCTTTTCGGCTACCAGTTCGTCATCATGGCGATGCGCGAAGGCGAAATTTCCTTCATCGCGCCGTTCCGCTACACCGCCCTGATCTGGGCGCTCTCGCTCAGCGTCTTCGTCTTCGGCGATATCCCCGACCTGGCCATGATCGCGGGTGCTGCCGTCATCGTTGCGTCCGGCCTCTATTCGCTCTATCGCGAACGCGTTGTCGGCAAGGGCCGGCCGGCAGCCGAAAGCACCAGTGCCTCGATGGCGCCCGACGGGATCTAGGCATGGCAGAGCAGATTGCAGGGTTGATCCTCGCCGGCGGCCGCTCCAGCCGGATGGGCGGCGCAGACAAGACGCTTCTGGCGCTTGCCGGCCGTCCCCTGACCGGCCTGGTGCTCGATCGCCTGCGCCCGCAGGTCGGTCGGATCGCCATCAACACCAATGCCGACCCAGCCGGTTTCGTCGGCTTCGGCGTCGACATCATCAGCGACACGATTGCAGGTTATCAGGGACCGCTGGCCGGCATCCTGGCAGGCATGGAGTGGGCGGCAGGCAAGCCTGATATCACGCACATCCTCAGCGTTGCCGGCGACACGCCCTTCTTCCCCGATGATCTCGGCAAGCGACTGGCCGCGCACGCGGTCGCCGGACGCGTCGTTGCAGCCGCCTCGAACAGGCGCGTGCACCCGACATTTGCGCTGTGGCCGGTTTCGCTGCGCGAGGCGCTTGCAGGGTTTCTGGAAAGCGGCGATACCCGCAGAGTGATGACTTTTCTCGAGCAGGCAGGCCTCGACGTGGTGGATTTTCCGGTGACGCAACGTGGTTCCGTTGAAGTCGACCCGTTCTTCAACATCAACACGCCCGACGACCTTGCCCAGGCTGCGCGTATCATTGACGAGGCAGACTGATGACGCATCGCGTTTTCGGCATCACCGGCTGGAAGAACTCCGGCAAGACGACTTTGACCGAACGCCTGGTGACGGAACTGGTCAGACGCGGCTGGAGGGTCTCGACCATCAAGCATGCCCACCACGATTTCGACATAGACAAGCCGGGCGCTGACAGCTTTCGCCATCGCGAGGCCGGCGCCACGGAAGTCGCCATCGTCTCGGGTCGGCGCTGGGCGTTGATGCATGAATTGCGCAACGAAACCGAGCCGACGCTCGATGAGGTTCTCACACGAATCGCCCCTTGCGACCTTGTGCTGGTCGAGGGCTACAAGCGCGAGCATCATCTCAAGATCGAGGCGCGGCGGCTGGAGGCCAAGGACCGCACGCCGCTTTCGGCGAAAGACCCCTCGATCGTCGCCATTGCCGCCGACCATCCGGTCGAAGGCGAGCAGCTTCCTGTGTTCGGCATCGACGACATCACGGTGATCGCCGACTTCGTCGAAGCGCGGACAGGCCTCGCCGCGCACTGACGCTGCGTCACCGCGCTCACCTGCTCCCTGCGTCGCAAAACCCCTTTTCGCGATTGATTTTTAACTGAAAACAGTGGGAGTATCGCCGCCAGCGGCGGAGTTCATCCGCTCAACGGCCGCCATGGACGGGAACCGGCCGAAGCGAACAGAGAGGAACATCATGGGTATTTCCAAGCGTATTGCCCTGGCTGCGACCGCGGCCCTGGCGCTCACCATCGGTATGGCGCAGTCGCAGGAAAAGACAATCAAGATCGCCACTGAAGGCGCATACCCTCCCTACAACAACCTGACATCAGACGGTAAGCTCGTCGGCTTCGACGTCGACATCGCCAACGCGCTCTGCGAGGAGATGAAGGTCAAGTGTGAGATCGTCGCCCAGGAATGGGACGGCATGATTCCCGCGCTCCAGGCCAGCAAGTTCGACGCCATCATCGCCCAGATGTCGATCACACCAGAGCGCAAGGAAAAGATCGACTTTTCCAAGAAGTACATCAACACGCCAGCCGTGATCGCCGCCGCCAAGGACACCGACATCAAGGGTGTGACCAAGGAAGACCTCGCCGGCAAGACCATCGGCGTCCAGGGCTCGACCATTCACTATAACTACGCCGAGAAGGTCTTCACCGACAGCACCGTCAAGTCTTATCCGACGGCTGACGAATACAAGCTCGACATGGCCAACGGCCGCCTCGACGCGGTCAGCGACGACGCCGTGACCTTGGGTGCCTGGCTGGAAACCGCAGACGGCGCTTGCTGTAAGATCGTCGGCACCATCCCGAACATGCCCGAGATCCACGGCGACGGCGCCGGCGTCGGCGTGCGCAAGGGTGACCCGCTCGCGGATCAGTTCTCGGCAGCCATCAACGCCATCCGCGCCAACGGAAAATACAAGGAAATCAACGACAAATACTTCAAGTTCGACGCTTACGGCAGCTGAGCCGTCAATGCTGTGAAAACTGAACAAGCGGCGGGACAAGTTCCCGCCGTTTGGCTAACATAAGCTCAACGACAAGCCGTCTACAAAGACGGCGGCACTCCCGCCAAGGGAGGCCGATGGGGGCAGCATACCGATGCAAAGCGCGTGGACGCTTCTGAGTTTCGGGCCTGACGGATGGGGGGACGATCTCGCTCATGGCGTGCTCGTCACGGTTTCGCTCGCCCTTGTGACATTGCCGCTGGGCCTGCTTATCGGCTTCCTGGTTGCACTTGCCAAGCAGTCGGGCGAACCTTCGATGCGGCTCGCCGGTAACATCTACACCACCATCTTCCGCGGCTTGCCCGAACTGCTGACGCTGTTCCTCGTGTTCTACGGCGCCCAGATCGGCATCCAGCAGGTCGTGCGGCTGGTGCGGCCCGACGCGGTTGTCGAGATCAACAGCTTCGTCGCCGGCATGGTTGCTCTCGGCGTCGTCTTCTCGTCCTACGCCAGCGAGGTTTTCCTCTCGGCCTTCCGCGCCATCCCGCGTGGCCAGTATGAGGGCGGTTATTCCGTCGGCCTGTCGCCGCGCCAGACGATGCGGCTGGTGATCCTGCCGCAGCTCATCCGTATCGCACTGCCCGGTCTCTCCAACCTGTGGCTCATCCTGCTCAAGGACACGGCCCTGGTCTCGGCCGTCGGCCTGACCGACATCGTGCGCCAGAGCAGCATCGCAGCCCGCGTCACCAAGCAAGCCTTCATGTTCTTCGGCGTTGCCTGCCTCATCTATCTGGCGCTCGCCATCATCTCCTCATTCGGCATCGGCGCCATCGAGCGCTGGGTCGGCAAGCGGGCGGCCGAGCGATGAGCGCGACTGACGGAACCACTGTGAAAGTGCAGCGCCCGGCAGCACCGCCGCGCGGTTGGTCGCGTGAACGCATAGTTGGCTGGGTCCTGGTCTGTCTCTGGATCGCGCTCGGCGCCGGCCTGGCCACCTATCTGTTCAGCGCCTGGAATCCCGAACTTTTCGCCAAATATGCGCCGTCCTATCTCTCGGGCCTGCGTGTGACCCTTGTGCTGGTGGCGATATCCATCGTCCTCGGTGCCATCCTGTCGGTTCCGATCTGCTACGCCCGCATGTCGAAGAACCGCGTGCTGAACGCGATTTCCTACGGCTATGTCTATTTCTTCCGCGGCACGCCGCTGCTCGCTCAGACCTTCCTGATCTATTACGGCTTCGGCTCGTTCCGGCCCCAACTCGAGGCCATCGGCGTGTGGGGCTTCTTCCGCGAAGCCTGGTATTGTGCGGTATTCGCCTTTGCCCTCAACACCGCCGCCTATCAGGCCGAGATCCTGCGCGGGGCGATCGAGAGCGTCGGCAAGGGCCAGTGGGAGGCAGCGTCCGCGCTTGGCCTGTCCAAGCTGCAGACGCTCTACAAGATCATCCTGCCTCAGGCCTTGATCGTCGCGTTGAGGCCATATGGCAACGAGATCATCCTGATGATCAAGGGTTCGGCCATCGTCGCCATCATCACGGTCTATGACCTGATGGGCGAGACGCGCCGCGCCTTCTCGCGCACCTTCGACTTCCAGACCTATCTCTGGGCTGCCCTACTCTACCTGTCGCTGGTCGAAACCCTGCGACATCTGGTGGACTGGATCGAAAGGCGCATCACTCGCCATCTGCATCGCTGATCAGGTCGCCGAAACGCTGGTCCAACCATCGTCGTCTTGACGAATCCGTTCCATGGCATAGACCACGGACACCAGAGCATTTTGCACTTCGAAAGGGTAAGCCATGGCATCGGTCGCGTTCCTTGGTCTCGGCGTCATGGGCTACCCCATGGCCGGCCATCTCAAGAACAAGGGCGGCCATGACGTCACCGTCTACAACCGCACTACCGCCAAGGCGGAGAAATGGGCAGCCCAGCACGGCGACGCTTTTGCCGTGACGCCGGCTGAAGCAGCAGACGGCAAGGACTTCGTCTTTGCCTGCGTCGGCAATGACGACGACCTGCGCGAAGTCACGACGGGCGCCAAGGGCGCATTCCGCTCGATGAAGAAAGGCGCCATCTTCATCGACAACACAACCGCCTCGGCCGAGGTGGCACGTGAGCTCGACACCGCCGCCAAGGCGGGCGGCTTCCACTTCCTCGACGCCCCGGTTTCAGGCGGCCAGGCCGGTGCCGAAAACGGCGTCCTGACCGTCATGGTCGGCGGCGAGCAGGAACCCTTCGAGCGCGCCCGCCCTGTCATCGATTCCTTTGCCCGCATGGTTGGGCTGATGGGGCCTGCAGGCGCTGGCCAGTTGACCAAGATGATCAACCAGATCTGCATCGCCGGCCTCGTCCAGGGCCTCGCCGAGGGCATCCATTTCGGCAAGAAGGCCGGCCTCGACATCGAAAAGGTCGTTGACGTAATCTCCAAGGGTGCCGCCGGCTCCTGGCAGATGGAAAACCGCCACAAGACGATGAATGCCGGCAAGTATGATTTCGGCTTCGCCGTCGACTGGATGCGCAAGGATCTCGGCATCTGCCTGGAAGAGGCCGACCGCAATGGCGCCAAGCTGCCGGTGACCGCCCTTGTCGACCAGTTCTACAAGGACGTGCAGGGCATGGGCGGCAAGCGCTGGGATACCTCGTCCCTGCTCGCCCGCCTCGAGAAATAGAGCGGCACCATGGCGCTTTCGTCGGCTTCGACCGTCGATGATATCATCGCGCATCTGCGCACGCTGGCCTCGCAAGCGAATCTCGCCGGTATGGCCCGCTTCGGCATTGCCACCGACCGCGCACTCGGCATCCCCAATGCCGTGACCAATCCCATAGCCCGCCTGCTCAAGCGCGATCACACCCGCGCTCTGGGCCTGTGGGCGACGGGCATTCGCGAAGCGCGCATCCTGGCGGCCGCGACCGACGAGCCGGCAAAGGTGACCCGCGCCCAAATCGACGCGATGGCCGCCGAGTTCGACAGCTGGGAGATCGTCGATCACGCAGCTCATCTCATCTGCGCTGCAAATCTGGCTCACGAGATCATCCCGGCCTATGCCGCCGATGAGCGCGAATTCGTCCGCCGTGCAGCCTTCTCGACGATCGCGACCGCCGCGGTACATCTCAAGAAGGAGCCGGACGAGACCTTCCTCGGCTGGCTCGGGCTTGTCGAGGCGCAGGCGGGTGACAGCAGGAACTTCGTCAAGAAAGCCGTAAACTGGGCGCTGCGCCAGACCGGCAAGCGCTCGCCTGCCCTCCACGCACCCGCCTTGCAACTGGCGGAGAAGCTGGCGGCGTCGACTGACAAGACGGCGAAATGGATCGGCAAGGACGCCGTGCGCGAACTCACCGATCCCAAGATTGTCGAACGCCTGAGCGCGAAAGCTTGATCAAGCCGCCGACGCGCCGCTCTCCTTGTCGAGGATCATGTAATCGAGCGGCATTTCGGTCGTGTACTTGATCTGCTCCATGGCGAAGGACGACGACACGTCGCGGATCTCGATCTTGGCGATCAGCCGCTTGTAGAAGGCGTCATAGGCGCCGATATCGGGCACCACGACACGCAGGAGGTAATCGACGTCGCCGCTCATGCGGTAGAACTCGATCACTTCAGGAAACTCCTGGATCACCTCGGAGAAGCGGCGCAGCCATTCATGGCTGTGCGAATTGGTGCGGATCGCCACGAACACGGTCACGCGCGCATTGATCTTTTCAGGATCGAGCAGCGCCACGCGGCGCTTGATGACGCCCTCTTCCTCGAGCTTCTGGATGCGGCGCCAGCACGGTGTGGTGGACAAGCCGACTTTCTTGGCGACGTCGGCCACGGCCAAGGTCGCGTCCTCCTGGAGGAGGCGGAGGATTTTCCGGTCAAGGCGGTCCATATCTGGGCTCCGTTAGAAAAGGTTCGCCATAATCCTGTCATTTAGGCCATCATACAAGAAAGGAATTCTCCGCACACCCTGTATCTTCGGTATCGAATTCCACTACACTTGGGAAAGGCGACGTTGGATTTCCGCCTTGAGAAAAGGCAGCAATTCCATTTCGAACCAGGGATTCCGCTTGATCCAGCCGGTGTTGCGCCAGGACGGATGCGGCAAAGGCAGCACATGCGGCGAAGACGAACGCGCCCAGACAGCCCGCCAGTCGGCGACGGTGTCGGTCAAGGACGCCGCGCGCGCCGCGCCCATGTGCCAGCGCTGCGCGTACTGACCGATCGTCAGCACGAGATCGATCTGCGGCATCAGCTTCATCAGCCGGGCACGCCAGGCCATTGCGCATTCCCGTCGCGGCGGCAGATCACCGCCCTTGGCGTCCTGGCCCGGGAAGCAAAAGCCCATCGGCACGATGGCAAAGGCGTCCGGGTCATAAAAGGTCTCCGACGGCACACCCAGCCAATCGCGCAGCCGGTCGCCTGATGCGTCGGTGAAAGGCGCTCCGCTCAGATGCACCCTGGTGCCCGGCGCCTGCCCGGCAATCAGGATGCGCGCAGTGGAAGACGGCACCACCACCGGCCGCGGCTCATGCGGCAAGGACTTGCCCAGTGGTTGCTCGACGCAGATGCGGCAAGCCTTGATCTCGGCGACGAGGCTGTCGAGTTCGGCCGACATGATCAGGCGGCAGCGCTCGGGCGTGCCGCCAGCGCGCGATACCAGCGCTGCACGTTGGTAAACGCCTCCGGCATCACGATCTTCGCCGGCTTCATGAAGTCGATGGCGCACAATCCGGTGATGTCGGCGATGGAATAGTCGTCCCCGGCGGCGAATTCGCGCGCGGCGAGTTCCTTGTCGAGAAAGGCCAGGAACTCGATGGCCTTCGGCCGGTTGACCTCGCCCCATTCCGGCACCTGGGGGATTTCCCACTCCTTCATCGCCGGATGGGTATGGCGGAAGGCGAAGGCCACCGGCTGGAACAGATTCTGCTCGATCCGCCTTTGCCACATCTCGACCCTGGCCTTGCCGAGCGCACTGTTGCCGAACAAGGCGGGCTCGGGATGAAGCTCCTCGAAATAGCGGCAGATGGCGACCGTTTCGGTGAGGATCGTGCCGTCGTCGAGCTCGAGTACCGGCAGTCGCTGCAGCGGATTACGCGAGGAAACATCAGCTCTCTTGTGCTCCATCGCCCCCATGTCGACTGATACCTTGGGCACATCAATGCCTTTTTCGGCCAGGAACACGCGCACGCGCCTCGGATTCGGCGCCCTTCCCCCGTCAAACAGCTTCATTTCTGCCTCCTCAGACTTGTACCGATCTTGCAAGCATAAGCCGCAAGCTACGAGAATCGAAAGATTTCCCGCAGCCAGTTGAGCATGCGCCCATAGCTGCCATGCTCGATTTCAGCCATATCGCCATGCATGTTGCGCCAATCGCGCGGACGGTCGAAGTCGCCGGCCCACAGGCCCTTTCGGCCAAGCCGCGCGGCCGCTTCCTCCGCTTCATAGCCACCATAGGCAACGGCCCAGCCGGCCTCCACCTGCGAACGATTGAGATCGGCGCCGGCAGCCGTGCACTCGCCAAGCAGTCGGCCGTAACGGTCGCGCTCCCAGCCGGCGCAACGCACCTGGCGCCCACTGACCAGCTTCGACAGCGCCTCGCGCGAACGCCGGCCGCAGGGATAGTCAGCGCCGTCCTTGCGGCAAATCTGGGAATATTCCGGCGCATCGATGCCGCGCAGGCGGATGCGCTCGCCGCCGAGCGTGATCGAATCACCGTCATTGACGACGGCGACCCCTTCCGTCCTGCGCGTTTCCACCCGGTCGAGGCGCGCCGAAACCAGGATCAGCAGCCCGAGGACGGCAAACGCCAGCGCATAGTCGAGAATCTTGCGCCAACGACTGCGCGGGCGCCTGAAATACCGCTGCCGCGGCCTGCCCGACCACGAACGGCTCATATGGCAAACAATCCCTTAATCATTCGGACGTAGCGTGCGGACTTGAAGAAAAGCGCGCGCGAAAACTGAATTATCACATGCCGTTGCAACGCTCTAACACGGCGGACAAGATCATTGTGGACCGCAGGAAACGCCATCGCAACAGCGATGTCGCTCGTGCTGTGCGCAAGACACGCGATCAATTGGCCCAGCAGCCGGGCGGCCTGGCTTTCGACCGCGAACTGCTGAAGCTGCACGCTCGTTCGATCAGGGCCAATTCTGCAACCCTGCCGCTTCTCGTCGTCATCTTCGCCGGCATCGGGTTCTTGCTCGGCGCTGACGATGCCATCCTCAAATGGTCGCTGGTCGCGATGATGGGTTATGTCGGGTTGGCCTTGCTTGCCCGCCGCGCCGACGAGGCAGCGCCTGCGGCGATGACGCCGTCGGCCATCCGGCGCAATTTCTTCATTGGCCATTTCGTCACCGGCCTCGCCTGGGCCTATCTCGCCGCCATGACCTGTGCGGCCTGCGAACCCGGCCTGCTGTCGGTCGTCAAGGGCGTCTTCCTGCTCGTCGCCATGGCCGCGACCGCAATCGTCGCGTCGTCGCTGCGCGGCGCACTGGCCGCAACTTTCGTCGTTCCCGTCGCCGCCTATGCCGCCTTCGGCGTCAACCTGTCCGAGCCGCTTGGCATCATCATGGTCGCGCTGCTGGTCGCTGCCTTGCCCTTCTTTTCGCTCGTTGCCGGCATCAAGAAGCGGTCAGCGCTGCTGCTGATGGCCGCCCGGTCCGAAATGGACGCGCTGATTGCCGAACTGGAGACGGCAAAATCGATGTCGGACGAGGCCCGCCGCCGCGCCGAAGACGCCAATCTCGCCAAGTCGCGATTTCTGGCCACGATGAGCCATGAGCTGCGCACGCCACTCAATGCCATCCTCGGCTTTTCGGAAGTGATGGCCGGCGAAGTGCTCGGGCCGATCAACAGCCCGACCTATCGCGAATATTCCCGCGACATCCACCAGTCGGGCCAACACCTGCTCGACCTCATCAACGAGATCCTCGACCTGTCGCGCATCGAGGCCGGCCGCTATCAGCTCAACGAAGAGCCGCTGATGCTGCTCCAGGTGGTCGAGGATTGCTGCCACATGATGGAGCTCAAGGCACGCAACAAGGATCTCAAGATCGTCGAGCAGTTCGAGCCGACGCTGCCGCGCCTGCTCGGCGACGAACGCGCCATCCGACAGATCACGCTCAACCTTCTGTCCAACGCAATCAAATTCTCGCCGACGGGCAGCGAAATCCGCGTCCGCGTCGGCTGGACCGCCGGTGGCGGTCAGTACATCTCGGTCAAGGACAGGGGCCCGGGCATTCCCGCCGACGAAATCCCCGTCGTGCTTTCGGCTTTCGGCCAGGGCTCGATCGCCATCAAGAGCGCGGAACAGGGAACCGGCCTTGGCCTGCCCATCGTCCAGGGCCTGCTTGCCTTGCATGGCGGCGAGTTCGAATTGCGCTCGAAGCTGCGCGAAGGCACCGAGGCCATCGCGGTCTTCCCGCCGGCCCGGGTCATCGACGACCTGCCTTCGCTGGCGCGCAGCACCGCCGGCCGCCGCTAGGGCAATTCAGGGAAAGTGGGAAGCGGGTTTCCCTGGGGAATCGCGCGGAATCAAGAAGCTGGAGCGCTGTTCGAAGAAAAGTGGAAATGAGCGATATCAGCGGATAGCCGCTGCCATTCCCGAGCTGATCTGCGCCGCCGTCCTGACCAGGCCTGCGGCAAGCCCCGCACCAACCGCCTCGCCATGGTCGATGCCAAGCCCGAGCAAGGGCCGCGCGCCGAGCTTGGCCAGCAGGCGGGCATGGCCCGGCTCGGTCGAGACATGCGAAAACATGCAATGGTCGAGCGCCGTCCGGTCGACGGCGTAAAGCACGGCGGCGGCAGCGGTCGTGGCGAAGCCGTCGAGCAACACCGGCATCTTTTCCATGCGTGCCGCAAGGATGGCACCGGCAATGGCCGCGAATTCACGCCCGCCGACCCGACGCAAAGCATCGAACGGGTCCTTGATGTGAGGGCCATGCAGCGCCAGCGCGCGGTCGACCATTTCGGCCTTGCGCGCCTGCATGGCGGCATCGGCACCGGAACCCGGCCCGACCCAGTCGGCGCCCTTGCCGCCGAACAATGCCGCGCAAAGGGCCGCGGCAACCGTCGTGTTGGCAACGCCGAGGTCACCGATGCAGAACAGATCGCTGCCGCCGGCAATCGCCTCCATGCCGAAAGCCATGGTGGCGGCGCAGCCACGTTCGTCCAGCGCCGGCTCGACGGTGATGTCCGATGTCGGCAGGTGCAGCGCCAGGTCGAGCACCTTCAGCCCGAGATCGTTAGCAAGGCAGATCTGGTTGATCGCAGCACCGCCGGCAGCGCACAGCTCGACGCGCTGGGCCGTCGCTTCCATGGCTCGCGGCGACACGCCCTGTGCGGCGACACCGTGATTGCCGGCAAAGATCGCGACCATAGGCTTGAGCACCGAGGGTGGCGCGCGGCCCGTCCAGCGCGCCAGCCAGGCCGCGATGTCCTCGATGCGGCCGAGCGAGCCTTTCGGCTTGTCTGTCTTGGCAAACAGCGCCCAGACCTTGCCTGCCTGGGCGACATCGCCCTCGGGCAGATGCGCAAACAGGTTGCGGAAATCGTCAAAGGGGGAAGCGCTGGTCATGGGTGCTGCCTGCCGTTCGTCATGGTCATGCGCGGCATAGCCGCCTCGACGAGCGAAAACAATCGCGAGATCGCATCCAGGCGGCGAGACGTGACGTCGCGGGATAGCGCTTGCAATGACGCGCAGGCTACATCATCTGTGGCGGGCCGGTGCTAAACATCGGTGCGAGGCCCCATGGACGACACGATGACGGCAATAGAAACCCCTTGCATCATGCTGTGCTCGATTGACGATGCGACGGGCTATTGCTTCGGTTGCGGCCGTACCCGCGACGAGGTTGGCGCCTGGTACAAGATGACGCCGGAGACGCGCCGCGCCGTCATGGCCACCTTGCCCGCCCGTCTCGAGACCATCGAGCGCAAGCCGCGCCGCGAAACGCGCCGCGCGCGGATGGCGCGAGAAAATGCGTCCAGCTAAGGATACCAGACAGAGATGAGCCGGCTTTACTGGGTCGTCATTGCCGTGCTCGGCGGCGGGCTGCTGCTCTTGCTGCTCAACCATTCGTCGGGCGAAACGCTCGGCCTCAACAATGACAGCTTCGGCCAGTTGATCTACGCTGGCGCGCTGCTGCTGGTCATCGGCGCTGGCGTCCTGCGCCATGGCACGCGCTTCGGCGACACGGTGCGCGGCCTGGCAATGTGGGTGGTGATCGTTCTGGTGTTTGTCGCCGGCTATCAGTACCGCTACGAACTGCAGGACGTCGCCAGCCGTGTCACCGCCGGCCTCGTGCCGGGAAGCCCGATGTCGGCGCTGGATGGCGATGGCCGCGCGACCGTCACCCTGGACAAACTGACCAACGGACATTTCGGCGCGCGCATGCAGGTCAACGGCCAGACCATTGATGTCATGGTCGACACGGGCGCCACAACCACCGTCCTGACCGTGGCCGATGCCCGCCGCGCCGGCTTCGATCTCGAAAGCCTGAGCTTTACCGTACCGGTCTCGACTGCCAACGGCATTGCGCATGCGGCACGGGTCACTGCGGCGAGCGTCCAACTCGGCTCCATCGAACGCAGAAACCTGCCGATGCTCGTCGCCGACCAGGGGCTCGAGCAGAGCCTGCTCGGCATGAACTTCATCGGCTCGCTGTCGGGCTTCGACGTGCGCGGCGACAGGATGATCCTGCGCGACTAGGGCTCTAGTGGCCGATCGACCATTTCTTGCGTGTCGGCACAGGCTTGTTGCCGATCTTGCACAAGGCGCAGCCACAACCGGCAAGATGCGCCTTCTTCACCACTTTTGGTTCGGTGCCGCTGGCCTCCGACCGGGCCAATGCGCGGCGCAACTTGCCGTTCATCAGGCTCAGGCGTGGTGCGGCCACGTCGCGCTTGCTTTGCTCCTCGCATTGCGGACAGGCGCACGCCCGAAGCGCGTCCTGCATCGGCACCCATTCTTCAAACGGTCCGCAATCGTCGCAAACATAACTGTAGAGCGGCATGACCAGCCTCCAGAAAGCATCCATTGAAACGATATGGCGGGCAAAACAGCCCTCGCCCGCCCGCAAGCGGCCAAGCGCGCCAACGCCTGGCCGGAAAAGCCGGCGTCAGAGCTTGCCGTCGAGCAGCAGGAAGCCCGGCAGCCAGCCGGTGACGATGCCGGCAAGCAGCGTGACCACCGCCGTCAGCCGCAGGATCGGCCGCTGCAGCGCCAGCAGCAGGAAATACAGGAACCACAGCACGCCCCATATCACCCAGTTGGACGCGAGCCAGAGATCGGTCGACGTCTGGGCGGTGGAAAGTCCTTGCACCGCGACCGGGATGGTGGTGATGGCGACGAACAGGCTGAACCAGCCGAGGCCGCGTCCGTCGACCTTCACCACCCTGTTATAGGCCACCCAAAAATAGGTCGCCGAAAACAGTATCGTCAGCGCCGCCCCCTTGATCGAGGCAGCATCGGCAGCTGGTCCGAACGCCCAGGCGAGCGACGCGCACAGCGTGACGACACCCGAGACCACGTTGATGACGACGATTTCCCGGTCTTCGATCTTTCCGAGAAGCCAGAGTCCGTTCAGAAACAGGACGGCGCCGACATAAAGCAAAGCAAATCCAAGCAGCATGAATCCCTCCCAGGAGAGCGCCGGCCAGGACCGGGCCTGACCGTCGCTTCATTGTTGTTGTGCAGCCTGATCAGCTCGTCTTGGCAACGTCGGCCTTGAAGTCCTGCTTCTTGGGCCCGAGCGCATTGGGATTGATGTCGAAGTCGAAGATCGCCGTAGGAATGGCCAGGGTGGCGCAGACGTTGGGGATGTCGACGATGCCGGCGATGCGCCCCTCGACCGGTGCCGTGCCGAGGATCATGTAGGCCTGTTCGCCCGAGTAGCCGAATTTCTTGAGGTACTCGATGGCATTCAGGCAGGCCCGGCGATAGGCGACGTGAGCGTCGAGGTAATATTGCTCGCCGGTGTGCTCATCGACCGAGATGCCCTCGAAGATGAGATAGTCGTCGAAATGCGGGTCGATCGGGCTCGGCTTGAAGATCGGGTTGATGACGCCGTATTTCGCCATGCCGCCCTTGATGACGTCGACGCTGATATCGACCCAGCCAGCCATTTCAATGGCGCCGCAGAAGGTGATTTCGCCGTCGCCCTGCGAGAAGTGGATGTCTCCCATCGAGAGCCCGCCACCCTTTACATAGACCGGGAAGTAGACCTTCGAACCGCGCGACAGGTTCTTAATGTCGCAGTTGCCACCGTGTTCGCGCGGCGGCACCGTGCGCCAGGCTTCGGCTGCGGCCGTCCGAGCAGCATCGCCCTTCATCTGTCCCATCAGTGCCGTGTCGGCATATGGCAGGGCTGCCAGAGGCGGCACTCGAGCCGGATCGGTCGCCACCAACGCGGCTTCGCGCCGGTTGGCTTCGGCAAGCAGCTTGTGGTCCGGCAGGCAGCCGATCAGGCCGGGATGGATGATGCCGGGGTAGCGCACGCCAGGAATGTGGCGCGACGTCGTGTAGATGCCGTGGAAATCCCAGCAGGATTTGCTGGCCTCCGGATAGTGCTCGGTCAGGAAGCCGCCGCCATTTTCCTTGGCGAACAGGCCGTTGAAGCCCCATTCCGAATCGGGCTTGGCGCCGAGATCAAGAATGTCGACGACCAGCAAATCGCCGGGTTCCGCGCCGTCGACGCCGAACGGGCCGCTGAGATAATGGACGCGCGTCAGGTCGACGTCGCGGACGTCGTTGGCGCTGTTGTTGTTGCCGATCTGGCCTCCCGTCCAGTCATGGCACTCCACCCGGTAGGTGCGCCCAGGCTTGAGATACTCGACCATCGGGATATCGGGATGCCACCGGTTGTGCGTCTTGATGGCATGGTCTTCGGGCGCCTTGTTCAGATCGACTGAGAATACTGTCTGTGGCATGCGGCTGTTCCTCCTCATTTGCCGGCGTGCAGGGGGGGTGGCTTGCGCGCCGTCCCCGTTGCTGCGCCGGGCAGCGCGACGCCGCCCGGCATCACCGTGCGTCGCCAAGCTAGGAGCGGCATGTAATCGCCATGCATCGGAAAGCGGGCCGTATTGTAATTTTTTGTAACCAAACGGATGGCTGCAGGCATGGGCCGCGCAAGGCGACCCATCAATTTCAGCTAGAATTTTCAGTGTATTAGACAGACATTCCCGCGCAGGAAGGATGTCGATCTGCCCGCACCCGCGGGTCGGCGGCGCCGACCGCGACCAATGGCCATCTTCCCTTCTCGACCGGGCCCATGAATTGCGATTATCGTAGCTGCCATGTCAGTTGCCGAGCCAAGATCACGCATTCTCATTGTCGATGACGATCGTCGGCTGTGCAGCTTCCTGGAAAAATTCCTGACCAGCGAAAGTTACGCCATCGTCAGCGCCCATGACGGGCGTTCGATGCGGCGTGCGCTGGCCGACGAGGCCTTCGATCTCGTCATCCTCGATCTCGGCTTTCCCGTCGGCGAGGACGGCGTGACGCTGGCGCGCAGCATGCGCTCGCAATACGACCTGCCGCTGATCATGCTGTCGGGCAAGAACAGCACGATCGACAAGGTCGTCTGCCTCGAACTCGGAGCCGACGACTACATCACCAAGCCTTTCGAACCGCGCGAACTCCTGGCGCGGGTGCGCACGGTGATGCGGCGTTTTGCCAAGCGCATCAACCTGCCCGAGCAGGCAGAAGTGGATCGTTCGGCCGCCGTCTGTTTCGATGGCTGGCAGCTCGATCCCGCACGCTACAAGCTGTCGTCGCCGAACGGCGAGAACGTGCGGCTCACCAGCCAGGAGTTCCAGATCCTGTCCGCGCTGGTCGAACGGCGCGGCCGCATCCTGTCGCGCGAACAGATCCTCGACATCGTCGCCAACCGCAACTGGACGCCTTACGACCGCAGCATCGACGTGCTGATCGGCAAGATACGCCGCAAGTTGCGGGACAATGCGCGCGACACCCAATTCATCAAGACCATTCGCGGCGTCGGCTACATGTTCGCCCCTCAGGGCCGGGACTGAACTGCCCGCGGCAGATAGAGATTGATCCGGGTGCCCTCGTCCGGATTGCTGGAGATGCCCAGGCGCCCGCCCGACTGTCGCACGAAGCCATCGACCATCGGCAGACCGAGGCCACTGCCCTTTCCCGCTGCTTTGGTGGTGAACAGCGGTTCCAGCGCCCGGCGCCGCACCGCCAGCGGCATGCCGTGGCCGGTGTCGATGACCGAAATGACGACATACTGACCGGGTAACAGACCCGAGGCGACGCGGGCGTCATCGGGCCGGACGACAAAATTGCAGGCCTCGAACCGAAGCAGGCCGCCATCCGGCATTGCGTCGCGCGCGTTGAGCGCCAGATTGAGCAGGCTGGTTTCCAGTTGTGCCGGCTGAACTTCGACCTCATGCAGATCGTCCGCCAGTTCGAGCGACAGGCCGATCTTGTCGTCCAGCGTGCGACGCAAGACGCGCATCAGGTCGGGCAGCGCCTCACCCAGATCGACACGGGCCGTGTCACCGCCCTCGCGGCGGCCGAAATTGAGCAGGCGCGAGGTCAGCTCCGTCCCTGCCTTCACCGCCTCCAGCGCATCGTCGACCATCTGCGCCAGTTGAGGCTCGGTCTGCACGTGCTCCTGCAGCCAGCGCAGATTGCCGAGCAGGACAGCCAGGATGTTGTTGAAGTCGTGCGCGATGCCGCCGGTCAGCTGTCCCATCGCCTCGATGCGCTGCATCTGCCCGAGCCGCTCGGCGACCAGGCGCTTTTCCTCCATGAGCCGCGTGCGTTCGAAGCAGCGCTCCAGCGTCGCCAACAGATCGGCACTGTGGAACGGCTTGCACAGATAGTCGTAGGCGCCGGCCTGCAACGCCTCCACCGCCGTCTCGACCGAGGCATAGGCTGTGACCATCAGGCAGATGAGATCGGGGCTTTGCTGGCGAAACGCCCTGACCAGTTCGACACCGTTGCCGACGCCCAACCGCACGTCGACAAGGGTCACCGCCGGCAGGTGCAAGGCCAAAGCGCGCTGGGCTGACGGCGGATCATGCGCGATGATCGCCTGATAGCCTTCGAGCTCGAGCAATCCGGCGAGGCTTGCGGCAAAATCCTCGTCGTCGTCGACGATGAGAACACGCTTCTTCTCGGTCGGCTCGGCTGCATGCGGAATGACGTCGTCGCCGATGAAATCGGTCTGCAGATCGGTCTGGTCGGTCATGACGAACCAGCGCCCGCGCGCGGCAACACGATCGACACGCGCGTGCCGGCTCCCTGCTCGCTGTCGATCAGCACAGAGCCGCCATGCTGCTCGACGATGCGCTTGACCAGCGGCATGCCCAATCCGACGCCGAACGCCTTGGTGCTGAACAGCGGCTCGAACACCCGTGCCACTGTCTCGCGCGACATGCCGGTCCCATTGTCGGCAACGCAGATGATGGCGTTGTTGCCCTCGCAGCGGGTCGAGACGACGATTGCCGCGTCATCCGCCGTCTCGCAGGCCTGCAGCGCATTGGCCAGGACGTTGGAAAAGGCCTGCCGCAACCGCTCGCCGTCGGCCGATATCCTGCATCCCGCGGCAAGTTCCAGCTGTATCGGCCGCGCAGCCTCCTGTTCGGCGACATGCTGGGCCACCCATCGGTCGATCAGTATCGGCGAGACGACCAGGGCGTGCTTGCGCGAGAAATCGAGCAGGTCCTCGATGATCCGCACGCAGCGCCAGGCGTTTCGCTGCAGCCGTTCCAACTCAGAGAGTACCGGTGCGTCGGCGCTCTTCAGCGAGCGGCGCAACACGTCGGCTGACGTCACCAACGTGCCAAGCGGATTGCGCAGCTCGTGGCTGACGGTTGCCGTGATCTGACCGATGGCGGCGAGGCGCTCGTTGCTCGCCAGGTCTCGCTGCGTCTGCCGCAACTTTTCCAGCGAGGCGACAAGATCGCGCTCGGCAAGTTCCCGGCTCTCCTGCGACAGCACGATCCACCAGGCGCCGATGCCGAGCAGCGGCAGCAGCGCGAGAAAAACCCTGAGAAGCAGTTGGCCGCTTGCCAGATGCGGCTGCTCCGACCCGGGCTCGATCAGGCGATAAGTCAGCAGAAACACGCCGCCCGAGAGCACCGCGAGCGCAAACAGCACACCTGCCACCTTGAGCAGGCGCTGGCCCATGCGCGGGGCGATCTTGTCGCGAATATGCGGCAGCGCCTTCCCGAAATAGCGCGAGCGCGACGTCTGCAGCTCGCCTCCCGGCGCCTTGCAGACATCGTGGCAATGCGAATCCAGGCTGCAGCACAGCGAGCAGATCGGCTGCTCGTAGAAGGTGCAATGCACCATGTCGGAGCCTTCATAGGTGACGCCGCAGATGGCGCACAGATTGGCATCCGACGTGGCCGCCGGCAGGTCGACGGGCTGGCGCGCCAGATAATACCGCCCCTTGGTGGCAACACCGATGGCCACAGCGGAGCCGAGTGCCGTGACAAAGGCGATCGGCGCGGCATAGGCCTGCGCCATGACGCCGAAAATGCCGGAAAAACACAGCAGGGCAACGAACGACGCCAGCGCCATCGAACCGCAGCCGACGGGGTTGAAGTTGTAGAGATAAGCGCGCTTGAACTCCGGGAATGCCGGGCTGACTCCGATCGGCTTGAGGATGGCGAGGTCGGCAAAGATCGAGCCTACCCAGGCAGCGGCGATGATCGAATAGACCGCCAGCACCAGCTCCAGCGTCTGGAAAATGCCCAGCAGCATCAGAAGCAGCGAGATCAGGATGTTGAACACCAGCCAGACGACCCGGCCGGGGTGGTAATGGGTGACGCGCGAGAAGAAATTGGACCAGGCCAGCGAACCGGCATAGGCATTGGTGACGTTGATCTTGACCTGCGAGATCAGCACGAAAACGGCGGCCAGGGTGAGCACGACGCGCGGGTCGGCGCTGACATATTCATAGGCGATGATGTACATGTGGATGGGTTCGAGCGCCGTCGAGCGCGACAGCCCGGCCTGGATGGCGAGCACCGCGAGCAGGCTGCCGCACAGTATCTTGAAACCGCCGACGACGATCCAGCCCGGCCCTGCGGCAATCACCGCCGCCCACCAGCGGAAACGGTTCTCACGCGTCTTGTCAGGCAGGAAGCGCAGATAGTCGACCTGTTCGCCGATCTGGATCGACAGCGCGCACAGAACGCCGATGGCCGAGCCGAAGGCCAGGAAGTTGAACCCCTCGCCTGCCACATCGCTGCCGACGAAAGCCGCCCACTCGTTCAGCGTGTCGGGATGGGCAAACAGGATGTAGGCGAAGGGCGCCAGATGCATGGCGATCCAGATCGGCTGCGACAGCAGCTGCAGCTTGCTGATCAGCGTCACGCCCATGAAGGTGATGGGGATGATGACCACCGAGGAGATGACATAACCCAGCACCAGCGGCACATCGGCGAACAGGTGGAGCGCCTGCGCCATGATCACGCCTTCGAGAGCAAAAAAGATGAAGGTGAATGTCGCGTAGATCAGCGAGGTGATCGTCGAGCCGATATAGCCAAAGCCCGCGCCGCGCGTCAGCAGGTCCATGTCGATGTTGTGGCGGCTGGAATAATAGGCGATCGGCAGGCTCGTCACGAAGACGAACAGGCAGGTTACCAGGATCGCCGGAAAGGCGTTGGCGAAGCCGTAGCTCAGCGTGATCGCGCCGCCGATGGCCTCAAGGGCGAGAAATGAAATGCCGCCGAGTGCTGTGTTGGCAATGACGAATGGCGACCAACGGCGAAACGACCGGGCCGCGTATCGGAGTGAATAATCCTCCAGCGTCTCGTTGGCGATCCAGGAGTGGTAGGATCGCAAGGCCGGCAGTTGCGGCGTTTCCATCACGCGCAGCCTTCACGCGCCATAGCTCCGCCCGGCAATCGGCACATGAAACCGCCCCTCCTCGAACATGCCCCCGCCAAATGATCACACAAACCAAATGGCGAGGCCAGCCCGTCCGGCAACGTCGGAGCATGAGCGGCCATCGGCGCAAACGCTTTGCATGGGGGCAGCGACGGTGTGCGGCCGAATCCTGCGCGAAGTTCGGCTTGCCAACGCGATCCGGGACGTGCCGCGGCCAGACCGGGCAAGGCCTAAGTTATGGAAGCTATGCAGCCTCGCTGCGGCTCGTCAGGTCGACGGCGGCGAAAGCGTCGCGCAACACCTGCGGCCCGGCACCCGGCTTGTTGGCGTCGGTCGACAGAACCTGACGGTAGCGCCGCGCGCCCGAAAGACCGTGGAACAGCCCGACCATATGGCGCGTGACATGACCGAGACGACCGCCTGATGCGATATGCCGCCCGGCATAGTCGGCCATGGCGTCGATCAGCACCGCATAGTCCATCTTGTGGGCCACTTTGCCATTCAGCAATGCGTCGACACCGCCGAGCACGCTCGGCGTGTGATATGCAGCACGGCCGAGCATCACGCCATCGACCTTGTCGAGATGGTCGCGGCTTTCGTCCAAGCTCTGGATGCCGCCATTGATGCCGATGAATTTGTGCTGGTAACGTGCTTTCAGGCGATAGACCCGGTCATAGTCGAGCGGCGGGATTTCGCGGTTTTCCTTTGGACTGAGCCCTTCCAGCCACGCCTTGCGGGCATGCACCCACAGCGCGTCGGTGCCGGCAGCAAAAACCATGTCGGCAAGAATATCAAGCGCCGGCTCGGGGTCCTGGTTGTCGACGCCGATACGGCACTTTACCGTGACTGAAATGCTGACCACAGCTTTCATCGCCGAAACGCATTCGGCGACGAGCTCCGGCGTCTTCATCAGGCAGGCACCGAATGTGCCCGACTGCACACGGTCGGACGGGCAGCCGACATTGAGGTTGATCTCGTCATAACCGAAGCCTTCGCCGATGCGCGCGGCTTCCGCCAGCTTGGCCGGATCGGAGCCGCCGAGCTGAAGCGCGATAGGGTGTTCGACGGCATCGAAACCAAGCAGGCGCTCGCGCGGACCGTGGATGACGGCATCGGCCACCACCATCTCGGTGTAAAGCAGCGCATCGCCGGTGATCTGCCGATGGAAATTTCGGCAGCATCGATCGGTCCAGTCCATCATCGGTGCGACGGCGACGATTTTCGTGCCGTCGGCGTAGATCTTGGTCATAAGGTCTCGAATGTATGTGGGGCGGCAATCGCCCTTTAGATAAGGCCGCTCCCTACCACAACAAGGCACGGAAGGCCAAATCCGACCGGTCCCGCCCAAAAGGCGGCGCGACAGCCTCGGACGTCAGCCGTCCGCTTGGCTTGGTTTGGGCTCGGGCCGCGTGCCGACATAAACGGCGCCTGCGACAAAGATCAGTGACACGCCGACCGCCACCCACGGACCAGGCTTGCTCAACCAGAACAGGCCGTAGCCGAGGGCCATGCCTGTCCAGGCCATGATCTTGGCCCGGCGCGGGATGGCACCCTGTTCGCGCCAGGCGCGTAAGGGCGGGCCGAAAGTCGCATGGCCGAGCAGCCATCCCTCGAAGCGCGGCGACGAGCGACCAAAGCACCAGGCAGCCAGGATAATGAAGATCGTGGTCGGCATGACGGGCAAGAAGGCGCCGACAATGCCGAGCGCCAGCATCAGCAGACCGAGCGCGAAATAGACGCCGCGCTTGGCGCTCGAACTCATCGCACCAGCGCGTCGCAAAAGCTGCTTCATCGCGTCGCCGCCAGCCCAGCCGAACCCTCAGCGCCGGACGATGATACGGCTGTCGACGTCCTTGATGTCGCGCAGGCCGCAGAAGGCCATGGTGATATCGAGCTCCTTGCGGATAATGTCGAGGCACGCGGTCACGCCCGCCTCGCCGCCGGCGCCGAGGCCATAGAGGAACGAGCGGCCGATGAACACGCCCTTGGCGCCAAGGGCCACGGCCTTGAGCACGTCCTGGCCGGAGCGGATGCCGCCATCCATCAGCACCTCGATGCGGTCGCCGACAGCGTCGACGATGCCGGGCAGCGCCGAGATCGAGGAAACCGCGCCGTCGAGCTGGCGGCCGCCATGGTTGGAGACGATCAGCGCGTCGGCGCCGCTTGCCACGGCCTTCTCGGCGTCTTCGGCATCGAGGATTCCCTTGAGGATCAGCTTGCCGCCCCACTGCTCCTTGATCCACTTCACGTCGTCCCAACTGAGCGCCGGGTCGAACTGTTCGGCGGTCCATGACGACAGCGACCGCAGATCGGTGACGCCCTTGGCGTGACCGGCGATATTGCGGAAGGTGCGCCGGTTGGTGCGCAGCATGTTGAGGCACCAGCGCGGCTTGGTCGCCAGATTGATGATGTTGGCAACCGTCATGCGCGGCGGCGTCGACAGGCCGTTGACGATGTCCTTGTGGCGCTGGCCGAGAATCTGCAGGTCGAGCGTCAGCACCAGGGCCGAGCATCTGGCAGCCTTGGCGCGACGGATCAGGTTCGAGACGAATTCGCGGTCGCGCATCACATAGAGCTGGAACCAGAATGGCTTCGACGTATTTTCGGCGATGTCTTCGATGGAGCAGATGCTCATCGTCGACAGCGTGAACGGAATGCCGGCCTTCTCTGCAGCGCGTGCGCCATGAATCTCACCGTCGGCATGCTGCATGCCGGTTAGGCCGGTCGGCGCGATCGCCACCGGCATCGACACCGTCTCGCCGGCCATCGTCGTTTCAAGCGTACGGTCGCGCATGTCGACGGCAACGCGCTGGCGCAGCTTGATCGGCACGAAGTCGCTCTCATTCTCGCGATAGGTGCTCTCGGTCCAAGAGCCGGAATCGCAATAGTCGTAGAACATGCGCGGCACCCGGCGCTTGGCGATGGCTCGAAGATCGGCGATCGAGGTAATCGGACGCGCCATTCCACTATGCTCCAGGATGCTGATGACCGGCGGCATGTAAGCCGCCTTCGCGACCGATGCCAAGGCCTGACCGGCAAGATGTCTGTCCGGAAATCGCAGACTTTCGTTCTATGCCCGGTGTTCGAGGATGTTGACGATGTTGCCGAACGGGTCGCGGACAAAAAACCGCCTGACGCCCCAGGGCTCATCGGCAAGATCGTAGACGATCTCAAGGCGCGCGGCCTTCACCCTGTCATAGAGCTCATCGACATTGTCGACCTCGATCGAAAGCAGCGGTACAGGCGTACCCGCCCCACCCTCGCTGGCAACGCCGAGCTGCGGTGTCATCGTGCCGCCGGTGCCGAAGGTCAGGATCCAGCCGTGATCCATGAGAATGTCGAGCCCGAGCAGGTCGCCGTAGAATGCTTGTGCCGCCCTGGGCTCCGCTGCGTGTAGATTGGCGACGATGCGACGAACGGCCATGTCGTGTTTCCTTTCTGACGTCAAAAGGGGCCCGGAGGCCCCTCTCGGCATTTTTTGCGTTTGCTGGCCCTCAGGCGTTGGCGGCCATGACCGCACGTTTGGCCATCACCACCACCAGGTTGGCGCGATACTCCGGTGTGGCATGGATGTCACCCATCAGGCTGCCTGACGGAACCGTCACCCCCTCCAGCGCCGATGCCTCGAACTTCCTGGTCAGCGCCGCCTCGATCTCCTTGGAGCGGAACACGCCATCGTCGCCTGCCCCGGTGACTGCCGCACGCACGCCATCCTTGCCCTTGGTCACGAACACGCCGGTCATGGCATAACGCGACGCCGGGTTCGGGAACTTGGCGTAGCCCGACCTGGCCGGCGCGGTGAAGGTGACGGCGGTGACGATCTCGTCGTCCTTGAGCGCTGTTTCGAACAGGCCCTTGAAGAATTTGTCGGCGGCGATCTGGCGCTTGTTGGTGACGATGGTCGCGCCCAGCGCCAGCAGCGCCGAGGGGTAGTCGGCCGCCGGATCGTTGTTGGCGACCGACCCGCCGATGGTGCCGCGATGCCGGACGGCGGGATCGCCGATGTGGCTGGCGAGATGCGACAAGGCCGGGCAGACCTTTTTCAGCTTCTCGTCATTGGCGACGTCGAAATGCGTCGTCGCCGCACCGATGGCGACGTTCTTGCCCGAGACCTTGATGCCCTTGAGGTCGGCGATGTGGTTCAGGTCGACCAAGTCCGAGGGGGCTGCGAGCCGTGTCTTCATCGCCGGGATCAGCGTCATGCCGCCGGCGAGATATTTGGCGTCACCGCTCTTGATCTTCTTGGCGGCGTCCGCGACCGAGGTGGCGCGATGATAGTTGACGGAATACATGGTGCGTCCTCCTCAGTGCTTCGTGCCGGCGCGCAATGCGGCCCAGACCTTGCCCGGCGTCGCCGGCATGGTCAGGTTGTCGTGGCCGAGCGCATCGGTGATGGCGTTGATGACCGCCGGCGGCGAACCGATGGCGCCGGCCTCGCCGCAGCCCTTGATGCCGAGCGGATTGCTCGGACAGGGCGTGTTCGACGTCGATATCTGGAACGACGGCAGATCGTCGGCACGCGGCATGGTGTAGTCCATGTAGCTTGCCGTCAGAAGCTGGCCGCTGGCGTCATAGACAGCGCCTTCCAGCAGCGCCTGGCCGACGCCCTGGGCGATGCCGCCATGCACCTGCCCTTCGACGATCATCGGATTGATGATGTTGCCGAAATCGTCGGCAGCGACGAACTGGACGATATCGGTCTTGCCGGTCTCGGGATCGATCTCGACCTCGCAGATGTAGCAGCCGGCCGGGAAGGTGAAGTTCGACGGATCGTAGAATGCCGTCTCCTTCAGGCCGGGCTCCATGCCTTGCGGCAGGTTGTGTGCGGTATAGGCGGCAAGCGCCATCTGGAACCACGGCACATTCTTGTCGGTGCCGGCGACCTTGAGCTGGCCGTTCTCGATGACGATGTCACCCTCGTCGGCCTCGAGCAGATGTGCTGCGATCTTCTTGGCCTTGGCCTCGACCTTGTCGAGCGCCTTGACGATCGCCGACATGCCGACTGCGCCCGAGCGCGAGCCATAGGTGCCCATGCCCATCTGCACCTTGTCAGTGTCGCCATGGACGATGGAGACACTGTCGAGCGGCACGCCGAAGCGTGAGTTGACGAGCTGGGCGAAGGTCGTCTCATGGCCCTGGCCGTGGCTGTGCGAGCCGGTCAGAACCTCGATGGTCCCGACGGCATTGACCCGCACCTCGGCGGATTCCCACAGGCCGACACCTGCGCCGAGCGACCCCACCGCCGCCGACGGCGCAATGCCGCAGGCCTCGATGTAGCAGCTCATGCCGATGCCGCGCAGCTTGCCTTTCTTGGCCGCCGCAGCCTTGCGCTTGGCAAAGCCGGCATAGTCGGCCTGCTTCATCGCAGCGTCGAGCGAGGCGCCGTAATTGCCGGCGTCGTAGCACATGATGACGGGCGTCTGGTGCGGGAACTGGGTGATGAAGTTGGTTCGCCTGAGTTCGGCCGGCGACACGCCGAGCTCGCGCGCGGCAATCTCCATGGTGCGCTCGAGCACGAAGGTGGCTTCAGGCCGGCCTGCCCCGCGATAGGCATCGACCGGTGCGGTGTTGGTATAGACGGTGCGCACATTGCCGTAGATCGCCGGGATGTTGTACTGGCCCGACAGCAGCGTGGCGTAGAGATAGGTCGGCGTCGCCGAGGAAAATAGCGACATGTAGGCGCCGAGATTGGCGACCGTGTCGACTTTCAGCCCAACGATCCTGTTGTTCTTGTCGAAACCCATCTCGACAGTGGTGTGATGGTCGCGGCCATGGGCGTCGGTGAGGAAACTCTCGGTGCGGTCGGCCACCCACTTGACCGGCACGCCGGTCCGCTTCGAGGCCCACAGGCAGACGATTTCCTCGGGATAGATGTAGATCTTCGAGCCGAAGCCGCCGCCGACGTCGGGTGCGATGACACGCAGCTTGTTTTCCGGCGCGACGTTGTAGAACGCGCTCATTACCAGTCGGGCGACATGCGGGTTCTGCGAGGTCGTCCAGCAGGTGTAGTGATCCTCGGCCTTGTCGTAGTGGCCAAGGGCCGCGCGCGGCTCCATCGCATTCGGAACCAGCCGGTTGTTGACGATGTTGAGCCGGGTGATGTGGGCAGCCGACTTGAGGGCGGCGTCGGTCGCAGCTTCGTCGCCGATGCCCCAGTCGAAGATCAGGTTGCCGTCGGCTTCGGGATGAAGCTGCGGCGCGCCCTTGGCGAGCGCATCGACCGCATCGGCAACCGATTTGCGTTCCTTGTAGGTGATCTCGACAGCTTCGGCGGCGTCGCGCGCCTGGCCCTTGGTGTCGGCCACCACCACCACGACGGCATCACCGACATAGCGCACCCGGTCGACCGCCAGCGGCGACCACGCACCCATCTTCATCGGCGAACCATCTTTGGAATGGATCATCCAACCACAGATCAGGTTGCCGATGCCGTCGGCCTTGAGCTGCTTGCCGGTCAGCACGCCGATGACACCCGGCATCGCCTCGGCCTTTTTGGTGTCGATCTTCTTGATGTCGGCATGGGCGTGCGGGCTGCGCACGAATGCCGCGTGTTTCATGCCCGGCACGACCATGTCGTCGACATAACGTCCGGCGCCTGTGATGAATCTCTTGTCTTCCTTGCGCGCAACCCGCGCGCCGATGCCTTCGATTCCCATTTCAGTTCCTCCCGAACTCAAAAAGCAGATGGCGAATGGTGGCTATGGAAGGAGACCGCGACGGCGTAAGGGACCATGTCCCTGCGCCCTTCGCTCCCCGCCCCTATGCCGCCTTTTTCGCCTTGCTCTTGGACGCCTTCGACATCGTTTTCGAAGCGGCGAGGATCGCCTTGACGATGTTGTGGTAACCTGTGCAGCGGCAGATGTTGCCTTCGAGCTCCGCGCGCACGGTCGCCTCGTCGAGGCCTTCGGGATGCCTGCGGATCATGTCGGTCGCCGTCATGATCATGCCCGGCGTGCAAAAGCCGCACTGCAGGCCATGATGTTCCTTGAACGCCGCCTGGACGGGATGAAGGTCGGCGCCATTGGCGAGGCCTTCGATGGTGGTAACGGTCGAACCCGAGGCCTGTACCGCAAGCATCGAGCAGGACTTCATCGCCTTGCCGTCAACGTGGACGACGCAGGCACCGCATTGCGACGTATCGCAACCGACATGCGTTCCGGTCAGCCCCAAATGCTCACGCAGGAAATGAACGAGAAGCGTGCGGTCCTCCACCGCGCCGCTGACCTTTCGGCCATTCACGACCAAAGATACCTCCGACATGAAACCTCCCATGTTGCCGCGACCGGCCAGGCAGACCCCGCACCAGTCAGGTGAGCAAATCCTATCTGTGCAAATGCAGGCTGCAAGCGCCTTTTTGGATCCAGACACGCAATGCGTGCATGCCAGCGCAGAAAAGACGCCTGATCGCGGCCGCTTCGACTTCAGCCAACTTGCAGCTCAGCCAGCAACGGCCACTTCCCAGGCTGCAGATTGCAAGTGGCCAGACTGCAGATTGCAAGTGGAATGCGCGCGCGGATCGTGCCAAAAGCCGTCATCACGTTTGCGGGAGGCCCTGCTTGGTCAACTTCGTCATCTCTCCGCCCGAGCCAGCTTCGGTCGCCATTTCAGGATCTTCGCAGCGGTTTCCGGTACGGCGCATCTTCTGCGTCGGCCGCAACTACGCAGCGCATGCCCGCGAAATGGGCAAGGATCCCGATCGCGAGCCGCCGTTCTTCTTCGGCAAGCCGGCAGATTCTGTCGTCGACAGCGGCACGACGATCCCCTACCCGCCGCTGACCGGCGACCTGCACCACGAGATCGAGCTTGTCGTCGCCATCGCCAAGGGCGGATCGAACATCGCCGCGGCCGACGCGCTCGACCACGTCTGGGGCTACGGCGTCGGCATCGACTTGACCCGCCGCGACCTGCAGGACGCCGCCAAGAAACTCGGTCGCCCCTGGGACTGGGGCAAGGGTTTCGACCGCTCGGCACCATGCGGACCGCTGGTGTCGGTGTCCGACATCGGCCACCCCGACAAAGGCCGGGTGTGGCTCGCCGTCAATGGCGAAACCAGGCAGCAAGGCGACCTCTCCGAACTGATCTGGTCGGTCCCCGAAGTGATCGCCATCTGCAGTGAATCGATGGAACTGAAGGCCGGCGACCTGATCTACACCGGCACGCCGGCGGGCGTCGGCGCGGTCAAGCCAGGAGACCGCATGACAGGCGGTGTCGACGGCGTCGGCGAGATCGAGATCTCGATCGCTGCACGGTAACTGGCGGGCGGCGGCTCAGGCCGTCGCCTTCTTGCGCGTTTCGTAGAGCATGACGAGCGTTTCGGCGACGAGCGCCGGCTTGTCCTCGCCTTCGATCTCGATGGTGTTTTCGGCCTTGAGCAGATATTGGCCCGGGCCCTTGTCGTCCATCGACATCAGTACGGTGCGCAGGCGCACCCGCGAGCCGACCTTCACCGGCGAGATGAAACGCACTTTGTCGAGGCCATAGTTGAAGGCAGCAAGCGTATTCTCGGGCACCACGCCGATTTCCTGGACCAGCGCGCCAATCAGCGACAATGTCAGGAAGCCATGCGCCACCGTGGTGCGGAACGGACTGCGCCGCTTCGCCCTTTCGGGATCGACGTGGATCCACTGGCGGTCGCCGGTGCAGTCGGCAAAGGCATCGATGCGGCTCTGGTCGACAAGCACCCAATCGGAAACGCCGAGTTCCTGCCCGATATTTTCGCGCAATTCCTCATAGGTCTCGATGGGCTTCCGCACGCTTCCCTCTCCTGACATAAGCTGGCCAAGTGGGCGTTGGGGACCATAAACGAGGCGCGTTTGTCAACCTCCAAGCGCAGCGGAAAGGCTATTCCGCAGCCTCGCGCTCGGGCAGATCGTCGGTTCTCTCGGGGTCGCCGGGGGCTGTTTCGCAGCCGAGTTCGGGGAACGCCACCGAGCGCTTGCCGTGGAAATCGGTGCGCACGACAACCAGCCCCTGCTCCTCGAAATAGGTCAGCAGCCGCCGCGCCCGGCGCGCCGAATGGCTGCCATAGGCATGCGCGATCGCAGCGTCGGATGGGCAAGGCGCGCCTTTGACCGCTGCCTGGGCAACGATCAGGAACACCGCCTGCAGATCCTCGGGAAGTGTCACGGACATGCCGAGGGCCTGTTGCCAGGTATCGCTCGACGCGGTTTCTTCATCGATGCCCGAACGCGCCACCGCGTAGCGGCGGCGGAACATCGACAGCGGCGGCGGCTCGCCCTGCATCCGCTTGATGCGGCAGCGGACGAGAAAATCCTGGTACAGCACGGCGTCCGTACGGAACGCCGCGTCGGGATCCTCGACCATCTCGCGCACGATGGTATCGATCAGGGCCTCGCGCTCGGCTTCATCGAACAGCGGGAAGATCGGCTCGGCAACGGGCGCCGAGGCCTCGGCGCGCACCTGGGAAAGCTGGGCGATGATGTCGGCCGTGGGCGTCGGCGCAGGCGGCGCCGTGCGCCGGACCGTCTGGCGCGTTTCCAGCGGCGCCGGCGCAAAGATAAGGTCGCGCGTGTCTTCGCTGGCGTCGGGCAGTGGCATCAGCTTGGGGCTGACCGAACGTGCCGAGGTCTCGACCGGGCCGATGGCGACCGGCAGCGGCCGGCGCGACATCGCCGGTCCAAGCGCGATGAAATTGCCGCGCGCCAGATCGCGGAACATTTCGGCCTGGCGCCGCTCCATGCCGAGCAGGTCGGCGGCGCGCGCCATGTCGATGTCGAGGAAGGTGCGGCCCATCAGGAAGTTGGACGCCTCGGCGGCGACGTTCTTGGCGAGCTTGGCCAGGCGCTGGGTGGCGATGACGCCGGCCAGGCCGCGCTTGCGGCCGCGGCACATCAGGTTGGTCATCGCGCCAAGCGAGATCTTGCGGGCTTCGTCGGAGACCTCGCCGGCGATGGCCGGCGCAAACAGCTGCGCCTCGTCGACCACGACCAGAACCGGGTACCAGAAATCACGCTCGGCATCGAACATGCCGTTCAGGAACGCTGCGGCACCACGCATCTGCTGCTCGACGTCGAGTCCCTCGAGATTGAGCACGACCGATACGCGATGCTGGCGGATTCGGCCGGCAATGCGGGTCAGTTCGGCTTCGGTGCGCTGGGCATCGACGACGACATGTCCGAACTTGTCGGCGAGCGTGACGAAATCACCCTCGGGGTCGATGACGCACTGCTGCACCCACGGCGCGCTCTGTTCGAGCAGGCGACGCAACAGATGCGACTTTCCCGAGCCCGAATTGCCTTGAACCAGCAAACGGGTCGCCAACAGTTCTTCGAGATCAACCTGAGCCTTCGTCCCCCCGGACGCCGCCCCCATCTCGATGCCTACCTTCATCCTCTACCCCAGTTGAACCCTGCTGCGCCGGTCCGCGAGTCCGTATCGATTCGCGGAAGCCACAATAGCCGGATTCAAAGTATTAAAGCGTCTTTGTGCGCCCGGACGGACGCACCACGCTCCGATGGTGATCGCCCTTCAATAGCATCCGATCGCGGGCAATGCGCGAGCCCTCTCGCGAAACCCACAAGAGAGCTGAGGTCAGGACTGGATCGGCACGGCTACTTCTTCTTGTCGAAGCTGTCGCGGATTTCCTCGATCGATTCATGGATGCGGCTGCGCAGGATATCGACGGATTCCGTGCCCGACTTGCGTACGATGGAGGCTACCTCGCCGGCATTCTTGACGGCAGCCTCGAATGAGCGCTTGGCGAAGTCGGCCTGCCTGGAAATCAGCTCCTGCGGGTTGCCTGGCGCCCGAAGCCCCTGGGCGGCCTCGGTGATCTCATGCAAGGCTTCCTGCAGCATCTCGCGCTGCTTCGCCACCAGCGACGAGGCTCCGGAGGCCGTCGCCTTGACCGATTGTTCCAGCGCTTCGAGATTCTTGCGGTGATGGCCGATGATCGTGTCGACATCGACCGCGGGCATCTTCAGGTCGCGCCCGAATTTCGAAAACATGTCCATGAAGGATTCCGGTTCCGGCTTCTTCGCCATGGCTCGCTCCCGTTTGGCTCCGGGCGTCCCCCGGAGGTCGCAAGGTCAGCATAGACGAGCAAGGCGGCCGGTCAATTCGCAAGCACCAGCAACTCGAGTGAATACAGCGCGAGGCCGGCAAGACCACCGATCAGCATGCCGTTGAAGCGGATATATTGCAGGTCGCGGCCGATGTTGATCTCGATCAGCCGGGTCAGCTGGCCGAGATCCCAGCGCTTGACCTGTTCGGAGATGAAACCGGAAACACCGCTTTTCTGGCTTTCGACGAACGAGGCGAGTGCCACGACGAAACCGGCATTCATGTCGGCGCGGATATGGGGGTCGCGCGCCAGGTTCTGGCCGACTTCGACGAACAGGCTGGTCAGGTGCCTTCGCGTCATCGAATTGGGCGACGCGACATCCTGCTCGATGAAACCGCGCATGCTTTTCCAGACATCCTGCGCCAGCCCGCGCAATTCCGGTCGGGCGAGGAAGTTGCGCTTCAGCTGCTCGGCGCGCTTGGCATAGTCAGGCGAATGGCGAAGCTGGTCGATGAAACCGTGGACGAACTGGTCAAACTCGCCGCGCAGCGGATGGTCGGGATCGCCCCTGACATCTTCAAGCAGCGTCGCTGCCGACGCCACGATCCGCTTGAGCAGATAGGCATCGGCCCGGAACAGATTGAACACCGACGGCAGCTCTTCCCTGATCTTCTCGCGCAGCACGGTCAGAGCCTGCTCGTCGCTGAGGAAATTGCCGATGATCTTGGTGAACTCGTCGAGCAGGCGCTGGTGGCGGCGATCTTCGGTGAAGGCTGTCAACAGCTCCGCCACCAGCGGTGCGACCTCGACCTTGCCGATGCGCTCCAACATACGCCGCGTCGCGAAATCCCGCAGGCCCGAGCCTTCGATCGCCTGCAGCATCTGCGGCACCAGCCGGCCGACAAAAACCGACAGCCCCTCCGCTCTTTGGCGGTCCGACAGCCAATCGGCGACGAGCGCTGCGAAATCCACTTCCTTGAGCTTCTGCCGCACCGGCTCCGGCGCCAGGAAGTTGGATTCGATGAAACGGCCGAGATTGTCGGCGATCCGGTTTTGATTGGATGGAATGATTGCCGTATGCGGGATCGGCAGGCCGAGCGGCCGCTTGAACAGCGCCACCACGGCATACCAGTCGGCGAGGCCGCCGATCGTCGCCGCCTCGGCAAAGGCGGCGACAAAACCGAGCCACGGCCAGCGCCCCTGCAGCGACTTGGCGAGGGCAAAGATAGCAACGCAGACAACCAGTGCGCCGGTTGCGATGAACTTTGTCCGCCGCAGGGCGGACAGTTTTGCCGCCTCGTCGGCACTCAAGGCGCGCAAGGCCGTGGGCATGGCGTCGCCGTTTGCTGCAACCATTCCAGGTCCGTCCTTGCTCATTTCCCGCCCTCGCCCGTGGCAGCCAGGCCGACGCGACAAACATGTCCCATGCCGGTCAGATATCGAGACGGCGCGCCCGATTACAACCCTTCCGGCAAATCAGATGTCCTCCTCTTGAATAAACAGAGCAAGCGGTTTATTATTAACCAATGCGCCCGATCCCGATTGTCCGACGCACCAACGCCATACGCCTCAAGGCCAGGCTGGTAGCTTTCGCCCGGCGTCATCCGTGGCTCCACGCGTCACGCCACGTGATACTGGCCACGACAGAAGTGCTGGCCGGCATATTGGGCGTCGGTGCGATTTTCGCCTTGCTGATCCCGAACATCGACTGGTCGTGGATCCCCTGGCCAAGCCTCGACCTGTCGTGGATGCGCGGCTTCTGGCCGGAGTGGCTGACTTTGCGCAGGCTTTGGCCCTCATGGCTGCATGTCGATCTGCCGGACTGGCTTAAGCACGTGCTTGCCTGCATGAAGTGGGTCGTCCCGATTATGGCAGCGATTGTCGTAAGCTTCACTGAAATCAAGCGCCGGCGCCGCCGCAAGACCTCACGCCAGTGGCAGTCGCAGGATGAATGAGCCGATGAACAAAAGCATCCGCATCTCGCTCACGGGAGCTGCCCATGCGCACGGTTGACCCCGCAAAGCACGAGGCGAAGCGCCGCCATATCCTTGCCGCAGCCGCCGAGTGCTTCGCCACCAAGGGGTTTGAAAGCACGCGCACTGCCGACATCTGCGCTTCGGCAGGCATGAGTTCGGGCAACCTGTTTCACTACTTCCCCTCCAAGCAGGCGATCTTCTTGGCGATCTTCGAACAGGACGGGCGCGACAATGCCGCCCTGTTCGAGCAGGCAGCGACCGCCCACGATGCGCTCGAGGCGCTTTTGGGTTTCGCCGAATTCATGGTCGCGCAGACAGATTACCCGCATCTGGCAGGACTGATGCTCGAGGTGATCGCCAACGCAAAACGCGACGCGGAGTTCGCCGCCCTGCTCGACCGCAACGACCGCGCAAACCGCGACGGCGTGACGATGCTGCTGAGACGGGCAGCTGAGGCCGGCCAGATCGACCCGACGCTCGATCCAGTGGCGACCGCCAACTGGATCATGGTGCTGATCGAGGGGGCATTCGTGCGCTCCTGGGCCGACGCCGGCTTCCAGCCCTACAGAGAAAAAGCCAGCTTGCGGCGCATCATCATCCGCTTCCTGGCACCTGGAGCCGACACCGCGAGCTGACCAGGGATCGGCGACACAGGCTGAACAATGATGGAGATTGAATATGGCGAACGAAACCGTTCCGGCCAACAGGACAACTGCATCTGGACGCCGGCAGATCATCAAGGGCGGCGCAGCGATCACCGCCGGCATGGCGCTGGTTTCTGTCGGCCTGAGCCGGGCCAAGGCGACCGGGACTTCAAGAGCTACGGCACCGGACAGCCGCAAGCCTTTGAGCCTATGCGGCATAGTCTACGACACGGGCACCAACTACTGGCCGGGCCAGCTGTCGCGGCAGATCTGGAACCGGGCAGTGGTGCAGGAGGAAATGCGCGTCATTCGCGCCCAGCTTCTCTGCAACGCGATCAGTATTTCTGGCACCAACATCCAGCGGCTCGAACAGGCTGCGACGGCAGCTTTCGGCCAGGGGCTTCAGGTATGGATGCAGCCGCGGCTGTTCGACGCCAGCAGGCAGGACATGCTGACCTATCTCGGCGAGATCGCAACGATGGCCGAGACACTTGGGCAGCGCCACGGAAAACTCGTCCTCAATGTCGGCTGCGAGCTTTCAATGTTCACCCAAGGCTTCGTCGAGGGCGGCAACTTCCAGGAGCGCATGGCGACGCTGCAATCCTCTCCGGTTCCGCTGTTTCCTGACATCAACAAGGCGCTCGGCGAGCACCTGGCTCAGGCAAGTGAGATTGCCCGCAAGCACTTCAAGGGTGAGATCACCTACAGCCCGATCCCCTGGGAGGACGTCGACTGGAAGCTGTTCGACATCGTATCGGCCAACTACTACCGCGACGCCGACAACCGCTCGACCTATGTGGAGGGCCTGCGCGAGCTGCGGCGCCACGGCAAGCCGGTGGTCATCACCGAATTCGGCTGCAGCACCTTCGAAGGGGCCGAACAGCGTGGCGGAATGGGTTTCGACATCATTGACTTTGAGCAGGACCCGCCGCGGATCAAGGACGGTCATGTCAGGAGCGAGCAAACGCAGGCAACCGAGATAGGCAACCTGCTGCGCCTCTATAAGGAAGAAGAGATCGACGGGGCCTTCGTCTACCAATTCCTGTCGGAGGGTGAAGTGCATTCGCCCGATGCGCGCTACGACCTCGACATGGCCAGCCACGCCATCGTCAAATGTCACGGCATCGATCTCGCCAGAGGCAAGATCCGCTGGGAGCCAAAGCTGGCCTTCCACGACATCGCAAGGATTTATGGGCAGTCGTGAGCAGATCTTCCGACCCGCTCGGATGCAGTCAGGTAAGTGACGCTGCTCACCGAGACATGTGTCAGGCAGCAATCGCCTTGCCGGCACCGCGCCTGCCGAGAACGGCGGACGCGCGCCAATCGGCATCAAGGCCTGCCGCGCCGTCGAGTTCGATGATGCCGTTGGTTTCGCCCTGCTGGAAGCTGAGCTTGGCATCGAAACGCCGGGCCAGGGCCTTCATGGCGCTGTTGTTGGCGTGCGTCGTCACCTGCAGCCTGAGGTAGCCGAGCCCCCTCGCCTGGGCAACGAGGCGCTGGAACAACCGTCCGCCGATGCCCCGGTTCTGGATCTTGTGCTCGACGCTGAAGGCAATTTCGGCCGTCGGCTCGCTCTCTTCGGCGCGTTCGTGCAGCTCGGCGGCGGCAAGTACCTTGTCGCCCTCGACATAGCCGATGACCGTCGCCCCCTCGCGGAAGCTGCGCTCGGCATAGGCTTGGAGAAAGCCGTCATGGGTCAGGCCGTTGAAGCGGTCGCGCCGGCTCTGGTCGTCAAGTCTCAGCAGATGTTCGGCAAAGCGGGGCAGATCGGACGGCCGCAACTGACGGATGACGCCCGTCAATGGCCTTTGTGTGCGTATGATCTGTTCCATGTCGCAGTCCTCATGGGTTCCTCCCTGAGTCTCCAACTCCCGACATCGCTAATATTGTGCAGCGCAGCATCAAAATCAACCGTTTTGACCTTTACGTAAATGCAAGGCTGCTATGCGCCACAAATATGACTATCTCCGTCATATATAATTTGAAACCCTGTCTGGAATTGTTCTAAGGTATGGGCCATATTAGCCGGACTCGCGGACTCAACGCAGAGCAAGGAACACGCAATGCGCCTCACACGCCAGACCAACTACGCCATGCGCATCCTGATGTATTGCGCGGCCAATGAAGGACGGCTGAGCCGCGTTCCTGAAATCGCCGCTGCCTATACGGTGTCGGAACTGTTCCTGTTCAAAATCCTGCAGCCGCTGGTCGAAGCCAAGCTGGTGGAGACGGTGCGTGGCCGCAACGGCGGCGTGCGCCTTGCCAAGCCGGCCGACCAGATCTCGCTCTTCGACGTCGTCCGCGTCACCGAAGAGAGCTTCGCCATGGCCGAGTGCTTCGAGAACGATGCCGCCGAGTGCCCGCTTGTCGACAGCTGCGGCCTGAATTCCGCCCTGCGCGAAGCGCTCAACGCCTTCTTCGAAGTGCTGGCGCGCTACACCATCGCCGATCTGGTCGCTGCACGTCCAAACATGCGCGACCTGCTCGGGCTGCACTTCCCCGAGCCCAGCGCCCTGGCCAGCTGACACGCCCTGGCCAAGTGCAAAGGCTTCAGGCCACGGCCGATTGCGGCAGCACGAACGGAATATCCCCCTGAGGCAGCGCACCGACGCGCAGCCGGCAGCCGAACACCTTTTCGATCAGACCATCGGTGAGCACGACCTGCGGGGCACCCGCGGCCGCAAGCTTGCCGCGATGCATGACGCAGATCTGGTCGGCATACATCGCCGTCAGATTGAGGTCGTGCAGGATCGCGACAACGCCGCCGCCGCGCCGCGCGAAATCGCGGGCGATGTTCATGATGATCAGCTGGTGCTTGATGTCGAGGCTCGACACCGGCTCGTCGAGGAACAGATAGCGCGGCTGCCCGTCCAGCACCGGCGCCCACACCTGGCACAAGACGCGGGCAAGCTGCACGCGCTGCTGTTCGCCGCCTGAAAGCTCCTGATAGAAGCGTCCGGCAAAGCCTTCGAGATCGACCCGGGCCAGCGCCCGCTCCGGCAGCCGGTCGTCCTCGCCCGCCAATGCGCCTGAGCGGCCGCCCGTCACGCCAAGCTTGACGATCTCGCGCACCGTGAAGGGAAATGACAGCGCCGTCGACTGCGGCAGCACCGCACGGATGCTTGCCGCTTCCCATGGCTTCAGCTTCACTGCGTCGCGCCCATTGAGCGATACCTGGCCCGAATAGGCCAGTTCGCCCGTCAGCGCTCTCAGGAAGGTCGTCTTGCCGGAACCATTGGGTCCGACGATCGCTGCCAGTTCACCCGGACGTACGGTGAAATCCACATCGCTGACGATGCGCGTGCTGCCGATCGACACCGAAACCTGGCGTGCTTCGATCATGAGTACCTCACAGTTCGCCGCATCAAAGATCGACGACGCCGCGCTTGCGCAGCAATATCCACAGGAAGAACGGGCCACCGACGGCGGCGGTGACGATGCCGATCGGCAACTCGGCGGGTGCCACGATGGTGCGGCTCACCGCGTCCGCCAGCAGCAGCAGGCATGCGCCCAGAAGCGCCGACGCCGGCAAGAGGTAGCGGTTGTCGGGTCCGATCGCCAGACGCAGCAGATGCGGCACGACGATGCCGACAAAGCCGATGCCGCCGCTGACCGCCACCGATGCGCCGATCGCCGCCGAAACCGCAACGATCGCGACATATTTCAGCCGCTGGACCGGAACGCCGAGATGGCTTGCCGTCGCCTCGCCCAAGGCAAGTGCATTCAGCCCCTTGGCCATGAAAGGCGTCGTCGCCAGGGCCAGGACGATGATCGGGCCGGCACCCGCGATCTTCAGCCAGGTCGCGCCGGCCAGCGAGCCGAGCTGCCAGAATGTCAGGTCGCGCAATTGCCTGTCGTCGGCGATGTAGACCAGCACCCCGGTCAGGGCCATGGCCATCGCGCCCAGCGCGATGCCGGCCAAAAGCATGGTGGCGATCGAGGTTCGCCCCTGCCGCGTGGCGACATTGTAGAGGATGATGGTGGTGAGCAGGCCACCGCCAAATGCCGCGAATGGCAGCGCGTAGCTGCCGAGCAGCGCCGTGAACGGTACAAGCACGGTCGCGCCCAGCACGATCACCGAGACGGCGCCAAGGCCCGCGCCTGCCGATACACCGACCAGGCCGGGATCGGCCAGCGGATTGCGGAACAGGCCCTGCATGACCGCGCCCGATACGGCAAGCGCTGCGCCCACCAGCATGCCCAGCACGATGCGCGGCAGGCGAATGTCGTAGACGATGACGCTGTCGCGCATCGACAACGCCTCATTGCCCGGCGTCGCGCCGAACAGCCAGCTGCGAACGAGCCCAAGCGCCGAGGCGTCGGATGCGCCCCATGTCAGGCTGAACAGCGCCGTTGCGGCCAGCGCCAGGGCAAGCAGGCCGATGACCAGCAAAGCACGAGCGGAGCGGTCGCCGTCGACACGGCGACCTCTCTCCTGCACGCCGGCGCCGCCGGCGATCGTTTCATCCACCACTGTCCTGGCCTTACTTCTTGACGGCGTCGCCATAGAGCGCAACGGCGAGGTCCTTGATCGCAGCTGCCGTGCGCGGGCCGAAGCCGAGCAGATAGGCGCCGTCCATGCGGATAACTCGCCTGGCCTGACCGGCCGGCGTCGAGGCGATAGCTGGATGGGCGAACAGCTCGTCGTCGGGGACTGCGGTGCCGCCGCCACGATCCATCATCAGGATCACATCGGGCCTGGCGGTGATCGCCGCCTCGTCGGTGAGCTGCTTGTAGCCAGGGTAGCCTTCGACCGCATTGACGGCACCGGCCAGCGCGATGATGCCGTCGGCAGCGGTATGGTTGCCGGACGCCAGGATTTTGCCGCCCTGCATGCTGAGGATGAACAGCACGCGTTTGCGCTCGCCTTGCGCAATGTCCTTGGTCAGCGCCTCGGCTTCCGACAGCTGCTTGCCGACGTCGGCGGCAAGCGCCTCGGCCTTGGCATCGGTGCCAAGCGCCTTGCCGACGATGCGGATCTTCTGGAGGATGCCGTCATGGCTGAAGCCTTCCGGCACCTGGATATACGGGACGCTGGCCTTCTTGAGGACGTCGATCGCCTCCTTTGGGCCGCTGCCCTCGAGCGCCAGAATGCCGGTCGGATTGACCGACAGCACACCCTCGGGCGACAGCGCCCGCATATAGCCGACGTCGGGAAGCTTGAAGACCGCTTCCGGATAGACGCTGGTCGAATCACGGGCAATGAGCGCCCCCTCTTCGCCGAGCGCATAGACGATTTCGGTGATCGAGCCGCCGACGGAGGCGACGCGGGTGCGATCAGGCAGGACTGTGGCGCCCTCGACCGCCATGCTGGCGGTGCCAATGGCCAGCAGCACCGACAGGCCTAGTGCGGCTGAGCGAAGCAGCCGTTGGGGTGTCGACATCATCATGCTCCTCAGGCCGCGTTCTGCTGCGCAACCGGCAGGGACTCGACTAGGTCGCGCCAATCCGCGCGCTCGTCGTGGCCTTCCTTACGCTTGCCGAAGAATTGGATGATCATCTCGCCATTGGCATCATAGGCCTCGACCGAGGTGACATGGCCGTCCTTGGTCGGCTTGCGAACTGCCCAGAGCTCGTGGACGTGAGCGGTCCTGAGATGCAGGTGGAACGTCTCGTCCATCACATTGAGCCACGGACCCATCGGCTTGATGTTCTGGACCGAGCCGGAATGAATCTGGATGCAGCCATGGTTGCCGACGAAGCACATGATCAGCTGGCCGCTTGCGGCCGCCCGGTCGAACACTTCGGTCAGCGCGCCATGTTCCAGCTTCCAGGCATAGTCCTGGCCGACCATGCGCATGGCCTGCTGGCGGCCGAGCTTGAGCGACTTCAGCATGCCGAAGAACTCATGCGTGTCGGTCAGCTTGCTCCAGCGGTCGCGCAACTCCTCAACACCGGTCGACGTCTCCTCGTCCGGCGACTTCACCACTGAAGGAACCGTCACGATCGACGGGTCCTGATTGTCGCTGATCAAGGTTTCGACCAGCTTCTGATATGCGTAGAGGTTGGAAGCCGGACGCAGGTGGATCTTGTGCACCGCCGTGCCGGCGGCGTCGAAGAACTGCAGGCTGCGGCGGATGTCGTCGCCGTCACGCTTTTCGACGGCGAAGCCGTGAACCCAGGCCCTCGGAAAGATCCTGAGATCGATCTGTTCACCGAGCACCATTGCGGCCTGGGTGTCGGGCACGACCTTGTCGTAGATGCCGATCTTTTCATGGACCGCGCTTTCGTTGCGGGTCAGGGCCATGACTTCGCCGACGGCCTCGATGCCGGCGAGCAGATCATTGACGCGCGGTTCGATGCGAACGACACCCTCGCCGCAATGTGCAGCCACCAGCTCGGCCTCGGAAATGCCGAGCTGGCTGGCGAGATCGCGCTCGCGCATCTTGGGGTTGTCAGTTCGCGCCCGCCTGATTTCGTGTGGGTTGGGCCTTACGCGCTGGTCCATTTGAAAACACCTACTTGTTGAGAATGAGCTTGCCCTGACGGGTAATCTTCAGGCGGTAGAGAGCGCCGCCATGGTCGATGCCGATCTCGAAATCACCGAGAAACAGCGACTCGCTGGTCAATGTCCTGACCGCGAGGGAACCGGCGATCGGACGCGCCGCAACCTGGCCTTCAGGCCGGCGGTATCCGTGCCGGAATTGGCCAGAACGGAAATGGTTCGGATTGTGCGAATTCATCTCATTCCACTCCTTCATCCGTCCGCCGCGCCGGAAAAGCCCGGACGAGGCCCTCATGCTTGAATCTATTAGTTGACTCGAACATTCATGTTTATTAGTCAGTGCAATACCGGAGTGATCAAGTCAAGATTTAAGACGCAGCCGGCGAGCGAAAAATTGCTAGCGAGCGAAAAGCAAGCCAGCACGAGACATTTTTGGAGTGGGACATGGGGCTAGTTGGTCGGAATAAGGCAGCTCTGCTGGGCGGAGCGGCAATGGCGGTGTTCGTGGGCGCGCATGCGGCTCACGCGCAGGAAGCCAAAACCACTGAGCAGGACAAGAAGCCGCGAGTCACCGTCCTGCAACGTCTCGTCGTCAGCGCCGGCGTCGCCAAGGTCGCCATCGATACGCCGCAGGCGGTGACCGTCGTGGAGCAGGAAGATATTGACCGCCTTCAGCCCGAGACGATCGGCGAAATCATCCGGGCGACGCCCGGCGTCAACGTGACGGGCTCCGACAGACTGCTTGGCCAGAGCTTCAACATCCGCGGCATCGGCGCGCCGGAAAACACCGGCGACGGCGGCCGCATCATCGTCAACGTCGATGGCGCGCAGAAGTTCTACGAGCAATATCGCCTGGGATCGTTCTTCTCGGACCCGGAACTCTACAAGCGCGTCGAAGTGCTCCGCGGGCCGGCCTCCTCGACGCTCTACGGTTCGGGCGCCCTCGGCGGCGTCATCAATTTCGAGACCAAGGATGCCTCCGATTTCATCGCCGAGGGACAGACCGGTGCCCTGCGCCTGAAGAGCTCCTGGAACAGCAACGGCAATGGCTACCTGGTGAATTCCGTGCTTGCCCAGCGGCTTGGCGACAACGCCGAGTTCCTGTTGACCGGCAACTACCGCGCTTCCGACCCTTACGAATCCGGCAACGGCAAGGAAGTCATCGGCACCAATTTCAAGGCCTGGTCCGGGCTCGCCAAGGGCACGTTCAATGTCGGCGACGAGGGCAAGCTTCGGCTTTCCTACCAGCAGTGGGATTCCGAGCTCGAAGATCAGCAGCTGTCGCAGACGAGCGCCGCCGCGTTCTTTGGCCTCATCGACCGTCACATCATCGACCGCACGGCCGTGGCGTCTTACGAGAATCCGTTCTCAGATAACGACATGCTCGACGTGAAGGTGTCGGCATCATACTCCAATACCTACAACGAGCAGCGCAACGCGGACCTGCGTAACCCGGGCCCGGGAAACCCGGGCTGCGGCACCGGCTCGTTCGCAGTCGTCTGCGACTCGAACTACGGCTATGAAACCTGGCAATTCAATGCCCAGAACACCATGGAGTGGGCTGGCGACAATTGGGAAAACCACCTGACGGTCGGTTCGCAGTCGAGCTACCAGACCCGTAAGGCCGAGGCTTTCCGCAATGATGGAACGCAGTTCCCGGTCACCTTCCATCCCCAGGGCACGGACCTCAAGACAGGTGTGTTCGTTCAGAACGAGTTCGTCTGGGACGATCGGCTGACCGTCATCCCCGGCATGCGTCTCGACTGGCACAAGCTGACGCCGGACGATGCATTGAACGCGCCGTCCAGTGACGACACCGCCTTCTCGCCAAAGATAGCCGCCCACTACAAGATCAATGACACCTTCGCTGTGTTCGGTTCCATCGCCCATACGGAGCGGTTCCCGACCATCGACGAAGTGTTCTCCACCGCAAGCTCGTCATCGACGTTCCTGCCAAGCCTTGGGCTCAGGAAAGAACAGTCGAACAATTTCGAGGCCGGTTTCGCCCTGTCCGGGTTCGACCTCGCGCAGGCTGGTGACAGCGGCCAGGTGAAAGTCAACGGCTTCTACAACGACGTGAAGGACCTTATCGCCCTGAACCGTCCCTTCCTGCCAGGATTCAACAACAAGCAGGGTTTCACCAACATCGACCAAGCCGAGATTTATGGCTTCGAGATCGAGGCGGCATACGATTCCGATTATGTTTTCGCCAATGCGGCCTATTCCTACGTGGTCGGCAAGAACAAGCTTACCGATGCCTATCTGACGACCGTGGCGCCACACGAGCTGGCGTTGACGCTCGGAGGCAAGCTGCCTGATTACGACCTTTCGTTCGGCTGGAAGGCACGCATCGTGGCCGGCCCGCAGGATGCCGCCCGCGACGGAACCTCTGCCCCGGTCAGCGATCCCACCTCGACACGCTTCGCCAAGGCCTTCAACACCCACGACATCTTCGTCACCTGGAAGCCGCAGGACGGCCAACTCGCCGGCTGGGAAGCCAATTTCGGCGTCGATAACATCTTCAACAAGCAGTACAAGGAGTTCCTGATGAACGACGATGCCAAGGGCCGGACGTTCAAGGTCTCCCTGTCCAAGCAGTTCGGGTGGTAATCGTGCGCTTTGGCGTGAACGCGTTGTCACCCCTGGTCGCGGCAGCACTGCTTGCCGCCACGGCCATGGCGGGCGCCCAGAGCGCCCCGTCGGCCCCGGCATTTGTGCTCGAGCTCAACGCAGCCCAACCCTCCGACAAGGGCTGCCGCTTCACCTTCGTCGTCACCAACAATCTCGGCGCCGCGCTGTCCAAGGCGGCGTTCGAGATTGCGCTGTTCAACGAGGCGGGCGTCGTCGACAGGCTGACGGTGCTCGATTTCAAGGACCTGCCGGCCGGCAAGACCAAGGTCACGCGCTTCGACCTGTCAGGCACCGACTGCACCAAGGTCAGCCGTGTCCTGATCAACCAGGCCACCGATTGCACCGGCGGCGGGATCGACGCGACGGCCTGCCTCAAGGCGCTGCGGACCGAAACCAGATCCGGCATCGCCTTCGGCATCTGAGACCAGCCTTGCCCAGACTCCTGTCCCCCGGCGCGCGGCGCATCGAAAGGCATAAACGCATGTTCGGACTGAACAAATTCGATCAGATGGTGAAACGCCAGGGCGACGGCCTGCTGCCCGAGATGCGCGAGCTGTTCGACCGCCTGGCAGCGATAAGGACGAGCGAAAACGTGACCGACCTTGCCAGCTACCGTGCGCAGTCGACGACCCAGGCTGGCCCGAATCCAAGAGCCGCCGGTGACGGTACCGGCGCCAATGTTGTGTCGCTACGCAGCGCTCAAAGGACTACAACAGCGCAACGCAAGGCCCGTTGAAAGGAAGACAATGTACATCGCAATGAACCGCTTCAAGGTGCAGAACGGCTCCGAGACCGCCTTTGAAGACGTCTGGAAGAACCGCGACTCGTCACTGAACGAGATGAAGGGCTTTCGTGAATTCCACCTGCTGCGCGGCCCGGTGAACGAAGCCGAAGGCTATACGCTCTACGCGTCGCACACGATCTGGGCGAGCCAGGACGACTTCGTCGCCTGGACCAAGTCGGAAAACTTCCGCAACGCCCACAAGAACGCCGGTTCGGCCAAGGCATCCTATGTCGGCCATCCGCAGTTCGAGGGCTTCTCGGTCGTCGAAGGCGCCTGACAATTGACCGACCTCGCCCGCAGCATGCCGGTCTTGCCCTCGCCCGACATCGGCGAAAGCCGCGATTTCTATCGCGACAGGCTCGGCTTCGACGTTATCAGTCCCGAAATGGACGACTATTTGATCGTGCGGCGCGGCGAGATCGAAATCCATTTCTGGAAGTCGGACGACGGCAAACTGCCGGAGGTGACATCCTGCTACATCAGGGGTGGCGAGGTTCCAGCCCTTCACGCCGTGTTTTCGGCGCGCGGCGTGGAACGGCTCAGCCCGTTCACCGTGCGGCCATGGAACATGAAGGAATTCCACGTCCACGACCCGCATGGCAATCGGCTGCGCTTCGGCTGCGCGCAGGAAGAAAGTTGAAAGGGGCAGGCCCACGCCTGCCCCTTTCGTATTGTGCGAGCGTGATCCTGCTCGGCTTTAGGCCGAGGCCAGCAGGCTGGCGTTGCCGCCGGCGGCCGTGGTGTCGACGCAGACAGCGCGTTCATGGGCGTAAGCCGCCGGATAGATCACCTCGCTGATCAGCGGAACGATCGGCCCCTTGCGCTCGGCGATGACCTTGCGGACGATGCGCATGCTCTCTTCCGTGCCCGAATAAGCCACGACATCGACGGCCAATGCGCGCGCTTCCACCGGGTCGGGGCGACCGTCGATCGCGGCGATCGGCAGATCCTTGCCCATCAGGGCATGGACGGCGGCCGGCGCACCGGGCGCAACGGCCAAGACCGCATTGCCGGCGGCCAGCGCCTGGATCGCCTGGGCAAGCAGGGTCTCAGCGTCAGGGCCAAGGCACAGAACGCGCCCGCGCGGGTTGAGCGACAGCGTGTTCGCCTCGCCCGTCGGTCCGGGCAGGTCGACCTGGCCGAAGTCGATGCTCGCCGCTGCCGCGATGGCCTGAGCGCCCTTGCCGCGCAGATGCTTGCGCAGCACAGCGATGCGATCGGTCCGCGTCGCCCACTCGCCGGTATCGACGAGATTGTCGACCAGCTCGGTCGCCGTGACCTTGCGACCTTCCGGCAGCACCGCGCCCGCCTCGGGCGACTTGCGGAAACGACGGAGATAGTGCGGTCCGCCGGCCTTGGGCCCGGTCCCCGACAGCCCCTCGCCGCCAAAAGGCTGCGAGCCGACGACGGCGCCGATCTGGTTGCGGTTGACATAGATGTTGCCGGCGTGGATGCCGTCGACCATGTGCTGGACGCGGCCCTCGATGCGGGTGTGCAGGCCGAAGGTCAGGCCGTAACCCTTGCGGTTGATCGCCGAAATGATGTCGTCGATCTCATCGGCCTCGAAGGTCGCGACATGCAGCACCGGTCCGAAGACCTCGCGCTCCATCTCCTCGATGCCTTTGACCTTGAAGACATGCGGCGCGACGAAGCGGCCATCGGCCGGCGCGTCGAGCTTGGCGATCAGCTTGCCCTTGGCTTCCATCGCAGCGCAGTAGTCGCGGATCGAGCTCTGCGCTTCTTCGTCGATGACCGGGCCAACGTCGGTCGACAACTGCCACGGATCGCCGATGGTCAAGGCATCCATCGCGCCTTTCAGCATCTCGACCATCTTCTTTTCGACATCGGTCTGGACGTAGAGCACGCGCAAGGCCGAGCAGCGCTGGCCAGCACTCTGGAACGACGAGGCCAGCGCGTCGCGGATCGCCTGCTCGGGCAATGCGGTGGAATCGACGACCATCGCGTTGAGGCCGCCGGTCTCTGCGATCAGCATCGCGTCGGGCGCCGCGGTCTCGGCCAGCTGCTTTTCGATCAGCTTGGCAACGTCCGTCGAGCCGGTGAAGCAGACACCGGCGATGCGCGGATCGGCCGTCAGCGGTGCGCCGACGGTTGGGCCGTCTCCCGGCAGGAGCTGGATCACGTCTTCCGGCACGCCGGCCTCGCGCATCAGGGCCACCGCACGCGCGGCAATCAGCGGCGTCTGCTCGGCCGGCTTGGCAATGACCGAATTGCCGGTGACCAGGGCCGCCGCGATCTGGCCGGTGAAGATGGCGAGCGGGAAATTCCACGGCGAGATGCAGACGATGGCACCGCGCGCCTCGGTGCCGGCCTCGGTCTTCTCAGCCTCGGCAGCGTAGTAGCGCAGGAAGTCGACCGCCTCGCGGACCTCGGCGACGCCGTCCGACAGCGACTTGCCGGCCTCGCGTGTGGCGAGCGCAAAGAACTCGGCGGCATTGGCCTCGTAGAGATCGGCTGTGCGGCGCAGGATGGCAGCGCGTTCGGCAACGGGCTTCTTCGCCCAGGCCGGCTGTGCCTCGATGGCAAAACGCACTGCCGTCGGCACCTGCTTGGCCGCAGCCTCGGTCACCGTGCCGACGATGTCGTCGGGCTTGGCCGGATTGGTCACCTTGCGCGACGCGCCGTAGCCGGCGGCGCGGGTAACCGGCTTGGCGCTCCAGCGGTCCGGCCCCTTGAATTCCGCCTTGGCCTTGTCAAGCGCTGCCAGCGTCACCGGGTCGGTGATGTCCCAGCCCTTGGCGTTGATGCGGCCAGCGCCGAAGATCGCCGAAGGCGTCGGGATCGACGGATTGGATGCCGTCCCTTGCGTCTCCACCGTGTCGAGCGGGTCGCGGGCGATGTCCTCGGGGGCGACGTCCTCGTCGGTCAGCTGGTGGACGAAGGACGAGTTGGCACCGTTCTCCAGCAGGCGGCGGACCAGATAGGCAAGCAGGTCGGAATGCGCACCGACCGGCGCATAGATGCGGCAGCGCGTGCCCTCTGCCTTGCGCACCGTCTCGTGCAGCGCCTCGCCCATGCCGTGCAGGCGCTGGAACTCGAATGAGGTGCGGTCCGTGGCCATCGACAGGATGGCGGCGACGGTGTGGGCGTTGTGGGTGGCGAATTGCGGGTAGATGCGGTCCGTCATCGACAACAGCTTGCGGGCGCAGGCCATGTAGGAGACGTCGGTGTTGGCCTTGCGGGTGAACACCGGATAGCCCGGCAAACCCATCGTCTGGGCGCGCTTGATCTCGGTGTCCCAATAGGCGCCCTTGACCAGGCGCACCATGATGTTGCGGTCGAGCTTGTTGGCGAGCGCATAGAGCCAGTCGATGACAAAGGCCGTGCGCGGGCCGTAGGCCTGGACGACGACGCCGAAACCATTCCAGCCTTCGAGCTGCGGACTGGCCAGCACGCCCGCAATGACGTCGAGCGACAGGTCGAGCCGGTCAGCTTCCTCGGCATCGATGTTGAGGCCCATGCGCGCATGCTTGGCGGCGAGGCACAGCGACAGCAGGCGCTCGGTCATGACAGGCAGCATCTCGTCCTTGTGCGAGACCTCGTAGCGCGGATGCAGCGCCGACAGCTTGACCGAAATGCCGTGATTGTAGCGGATGTCGGGGCCGTTGGTGCCATTGTCGAGCGACGAGATCGCCTCGGCATAAGCGCGGTGGTACCGCAGCGCGTCGGTCTCGGTGCGGGCGGCCTCGCCCAGCATGTCGAAAGAATAGAGATAGCCCTTCTGGATCATCGAGCGGCCGCGCTTGACGGCCTCGGTGATGGTGCGGCCGAGGACGAATTGTTCGCCCATCTCGCGCATGGCAGCCGCGACCGCGGTGCGGATCACCGGCTCGCCGAGGCGGCGGACCATGGAGCGCAAGGTGCGCTCGATCGAACCCTCGCCTTCGTCGAGCACGCGACCGGTCAGCATCAGCGCCCATGTCGACGCATTGACGAAGATCGAGCTAGAACCGCCCGAATGCGACGACCAGTCATGCGGCGCGATCTTGTCCTTGATCAGGTCGTCCATCGTCTCGGTGTCGGGCACGCGCAGCAGCGCCTCGGCCAGACACATCAACGCCACGCCTTCCTTGGTCGACAAGCCGTAGGCAGAGAGGAAAACCTCCATCAGCCTGGGATCGGTCGAGCCGCGCACGGCACGCACGAGATCGGCGGCACGGGCCGAGATCGCCTTGCGGTCGTCCTGGGAAAGGTTGGCGAGAGCTGCCAGCCGCTTCACAGCGGCGGCTTCGTCGGGGAGATAGTTGGCGCGGATTTCCTGGCGGATGGCGTCGAGCGCGGGCATGGCGATCCTGTAGAGCTGTTGCGGCTGCGCCGGGCGAACCATCGCTCCCGGCATTTGGTCGAAAACTACCACATCGTCGTGAAACCAGCCGGTCCAAACAATTCGACTCTGCAGACCAAAACGCCTAGTGTTGGCGCAATTCATTCGCCAAACGAGCCGCTACTTTCATGCCTGAAGACCAATTGGACCGCATCGACCGCAACATCATGTTCGCCCTTTCGCGCGACGGCCGCTTGTCGATGGCAGAGCTTGCCACAAAAGTGGGACTTTCCAAGACCCCCGTACAGGCGCGCGTCAAGCGGCTGGAGAAAGAGGGCTTCATCCGGGGCTACCAGGCGGTCATCGACAGCGAACGCATGGGCGAAGGCCACGTCGCATTTGTCCAGGTCAAGCTGTCCGACACCCGCTCGGCTGCCCTCGACGATTTTAACCGCGCCGTGCATGCGGTGCGCGAGATCGAGCAGTGCCACATGATGGCGGCAAGCTTCGACTATCTGCTCAAGGTGCGAACTCGCGACATCGCTGCCTACAGGCGCGTGCTCGGCGAGCGCATATCGGCCCTGCCCCATGTCGCCCAGACATCGACCTTCGTTGCCATGGAAACGGTCAAGGACCGCTGACTAGTCACTGAGCGTCTTCAGGAACGCCACGAGTGCCGCCCGCTCCCCCTCGGACAGCGCCACGGCATGTATCTCGCTCTCGCCTTCTACCGATTTCGGCGCTGTCGCGTAGTGGTTCACGACCTGCTCCAAAGTGGCGAACTGCCCCGCATGCATATAGGGCGGACGCCCGGCGACATTGCGCAGCGATGGGGTCTTGTAGGCGCGGACGAGCTCGGGCGAACTCTTCTGCATGAAGCGCAGCTCACCGCAGGCCTCCTCGCCGCCGTCGCGAAATTTTCCCACGCAATTGAACGGATCGGCCAGAACCTCGTCGACAACTGCGATGCGTCCACGATCGGCGGGCAATCCGGCGACCGGCGGCACAGCGGTGTTGTGGAAGTGATTGTCGGTGAAACGTGGCCCGGTATGGCAGGTCGAGCAATTGGCCTTGCCGATGAAAAGCCTGAGGCCTTGCCGTTCCTCGGCCGACAGAGCGTCTTCCGCGGACGGCGCCCGTCCCTGCGCCACGGCATCGGCGAAGCGGTCGAAGCGGGTCTTGCCGTGGACCAGCGAGCGCTCGAAGGCAGCGATGGCCTTGCCGATGTCGGAAAAGATGCGGTCGACACCCTCGCGCTGCGCATCGCTCATCCCGGCCCAGGCGGCCTTCTCCGCCGGCGTGCCGAACGGCCCGGCACTGGCCGGCAATGTCGACAGGTCGGGCAGAGGCCGGAAAATGCGTTCGTAGCGCTCGCCGAAGCGGCGCTTGAGATAATGCGCATAGGCGGTGCGCGTGCCGGCATGCTCGAGCACATTTTCCAGCGGCACCAGCGCCTGTGACCACAGGCTGTCGCGCCGGCCGTCCCAGAAAAAGAACGGATCGCGCGCCACGCCGGCCAGCGGCATGGTCCTTCGATTTGTCTCGCCGACTCCGACACCGCGCGGCAGGTCGTCCTGGAACTGTCTGTCGATCTTGTGGCAGGTGCCGCAGGCGACATTGCCGTCGCGGCTCATGCCGGTGTCGAAGAACAGCGTTGCACCAAGTGCTGCAGCCCCGGGATCGTCGGCGAAGCTGTTGGTCGGATCCGACGCCAGGGGGGCAAGTGCCGACAGCGACATCGATACGATGGTGCGCTTTTCGGCGTCGGTGAAATCGGCTTCGCTGCAGCCTGCCAGCGCTGCCGTTATCGTCGCAGCGGCGATCAGATTGGTGAGCAGGCCGCCCGCCATCGCCTCACAGCACCAGGTTGAATGTGGCTTCGTCGGTGCCGGCAGGCGCGCTGACGCCAAGTTTCAGCTGCCACCAGCCGGGCATGGAAAACTTCATCCCTTCGATGCGGTAGCGGCCATCGCCGAGATAGGCCGTCGCTTCAGGGCTCGTCGGCAGGCCATGCGCATGCTCGGGCATGCCGCCGCCGACGCTGATCGCAGCCCCCTCCACCGGCGCCCCTTGCCGCGTCTTCACCGTCACCACCCACGCATGCAGCTCGCCTTGCCTGGGCTCACCGGCCTCTGGCGCGATGGACAATGCATAGAGGCCCTTGGCCGAATTCTTGGAACGCGCGAGGTCGGGCCCCGGCGCCGCAGGCGCTGTCAGGAAAACGACCGAAAGAAAGCCGATGGCCAGCGCCACCAGCCCGAACGCCCCGACGACCATGCGCCACGCTGAAGTCATTCCTGTTCCTCCCGCCTGCCGACAACGTTTTTCCGACAGCGCGCTTTCCCGGCGACATCAGATTAGCGGCACCGCAAGATGGCCCGTTCTCGAGCACTTGGCCATTCCAAACGCGACACCGAAACAGAACCAGCCGAACATAACGATTGCAGCACGTTATGCCGATTTCCGGATTCTTCCTGTCAAAGATCCAAGAGAAAACGCGCGCGCCCTTCGGAGCGCGCGTTCGATCATTCCAGCGGCCAGATGGATCCGGAGCCAGTTAGAGGCCCAGCCCGCCGATGCAGACATATTTGGTGTCGAGATAGTCCTCGATGCCCTGATGCCCGCCTTCGCGGCCGAGGCCGGACTCCTTGACGCCGCCGAACGGCGCTTCCGGCGTGGTGATAAGGCCTTCATTGACCCCGACCATGCCGTATTTCAGCCCTTCCATGACCCGGAAGGCACGACCGAGATCGCCGGTGTAGAAGTAGCTGGCGAGGCCGAACTCGGTGTCATTGGCGAGCGCAATCGCCTCCTCTTCGGTCTCGAATTTGAAGACCGGAGCGACCGGGCCGAAGATCTCGTCCTTCATGAACAGCATGGCAGGCGTCGCGCCCGAAATGACCGTCGGCTCGAAGAACGAGCCGCCGAGCGCGTGGCGCTTGCCGCCGGCAACCACCTTGCCGCCCTTGGCGGTGGCGTCGGCGATGAATTCCTCGACCTTTTCGACGGCCTTTTCGTCGATCAGCGGGCCCTGCTGCACGCCGGCGTCGAGACCCGAGCCGACCTTGAGCTTGCTGGACGCCTCGGCCAGCTTGGCCACGAACCTGTCGTAGATGCCGGCCTGCACGAAGAAGCGGTTGGTGCAGACACAGGTCTGGCCGGAATTGCGGAATTTTGCGGTGATCGCGCCTTCGACGGCACGATCGATGTCGGCGTCATCGAAGACCAGGAACGGCGCGTTGCCGCCCAGTTCCATCGAAACCTTCTTCACCGTCGAGGCCGACTTGGCGATCAGCATCTTGCCGACTTCGGTCGAGCCGGTGAATGTGATCTTCTTGACCAGCGGGTTGGCGCAGATTTCGTCGCCGATCTCGCCGGCCGACCCCGTCAGGACGTTGACCACGCCCTTGGGGAAGCCGACTTCCTCGCACAGCGCACCCCAGGCCAGGCCCGAATAGGGCGTCTGCGACGCCGGCTTGACCACGGCGGTGCAGCCCGCGGCAAGGGCCGGTCCAAGCTTGCGCGACAGCATAGAGGACGGGAAATTCCACGGCGTGATGGCAGCAATGACGCCCACCGGTTCCTTCGTGACGAGGACACGGCGATCCGCCCAAGGCGATGGCACGACGTCGCCATAGGTGCGGCGCGCCTCTTCGGCAAACCACAGCACATAGGCGGCCGACGAGCCGATCTCGCCCTTGGCTTCGGTCAGCGACTTGCCCTGCTCGATGGTGAGCAGTTCGGCCAGCGCGTCCTGATTGTCCATGATGGCGTCGTGCAGCTTGCGCAGCAGCTTCGAGCGCTCGAGCGCCGAGGTCTTGCGGAAGGTCTTGAACGCCTCGTTGGCCGCTTCGATGGCGCGACGCGTCTCGGCCGCACCCGAACGCGGCACGGTGCCGATCTTGAGACCCGTCGCCGGATTGGTGACGTCGATGGTCTTGCCGGAATCGGCCTGGACCCATTCGCCGTTGATGAGATTGGCCTGCCGCATGAAATGACTGGTTTTCTGAAGCATGGCTTCACCTCCTGAAATGGCGTCCGTTGCGACGCAGGCTACTCTGAAAATCGTCGAAAAGCGCGCGTCCGGGATAGCTGACGGCCCGATGCGCCAGGCAGTTTAGTAGCGTGCCGCCGGGTCGGCGATCAACCGCATTATGGCACAGATGCGTTGGTCCAGCCTAACCGCATACCCGGCTGCCCTTCTACCCGAACACCGCCCATCTACCCGAAGACCATCGTCGCAATCGTCAGCCAGAATGCGGTCGTGACCACGGCACAGGCGGTGGCGATCGTCATCTGGTTGGAGGCCAGGGCCTGGCCGGTGCCGAACTGCGTGGCGATGAGATAGGAATTGACGCCCGAAGGCAGGCTGGCTGCCGCCACGGCCACCTTCGCCGACAAGGGCGGCAGACCGAACAGCCAGGCAAACAGCAACGCTACGGCCGGCATCAGCATCAGCTTGAGCACCGACAGCGCCAATGCCGGCTTGATGTTGCCCGAAATGCCGAACTTCTTGAGCCCGAGCCCCATCGCAAACAATGCGACCGGCCCGGCGATGTTGGCAAGCGCGTCGACAAAGCGGGTGGCAAGGCCCGGCAATGGCACCCCGGTCGCCCGCCAGGCAAGCCCGGCCACGATGCCGACGATCAGCGGATTGGTCAGGATCTTGCGCAGGAAATCACGAATGATCACAACAGGATGCATCGGCTCGCTGCGTCGTGGCCCGAATATTTCGAACAGGATGATCGACGCCATCATCATGGTCGGCAGGTGCACCGAGACGATCAGCGACAGGATCTCGAACCCCTCCTGGCCGAAGACGCCGAGCATGAAGGGAATGCCGAGCAGCACGAGATTGGAAAAGGCCGAGGACACGCCGCCGACCACGCCGGCCTGCCCGTCGCGGCCGAACATGCGCGTCGTCACCAGATGTCCCGCTGTCCAGGCGACCGTAACCGCAATGAAATAGGTCGCCCATAGCAACCAGGGCGCCGAACCGTGGAAATCGGCGCCAATCATGGTCCTAAACAGCAAGAGCGGCAGCGCCACGCCGATGGCGAACTCGGAAAGCGCGTCCCCGGTTTCGCTGCGCAGATAGCCGCTGGCACCCGCGAGATAGCCCAGCGCCACCAGGCCGAAGACGAAGAGCACGGTTTCTACGAGAGGTGACATCGGCACTCGGCAAATGGGAATCGGCTTATCCGAGCATTGCCCCGCGGTCACGTTCGATCAAGGCACGACACGAGTTCAGCAGTCGGCGCACGGTATTTGGCGTCACCTTGCCTTTCAATCCACTTTGGCCTCCCTATATCCGCATCGCCTGTTCGGGATCACTCATGCTCAGATTCATCATTGCGATCATGCTGTTGCTCGGCGCCCTGCCCGCCCAGGCCACGGAAGCCGGCTGGGCGCTGCTGCGAAATGGCGGCCATGTCGTGCTGCTGCGCAACGCCATGACAACCGGCACGGTCGAGCCGCCCAATTTCGACATCGAGAAATGCGCCTCCCAGCTCAACCTGTCCGACCGCGGCCGCCAGCAGGCGCGCAAGATCGGCGCGCTGTTCGACGCCCGCGCCGCGCCGGTCGAGCGCATCCTGGCCAGCCGCTATTGCCGGACGCTGGAAACCGCCCGCCTCGCCTTCGACGACCGCAAGGTCGAGCCGACTGCGGCCCTCGACAAGCCGACGGATGCCACCCGCGAGGCCGACGTCGCCGCCGTGCTGGACATCATCCGCAACTATTCCGGCTCCGACAACATCGTGCTCGTTACCCATCTCGAGAACATCCAGGCATTGACCGGTGCGGCCGCACGCGAAGGCGAAGCGCTGATCGTCGGCCTGCAAGGAGAAAAGCTGCATGTGCTTGGCCGCATCGTCTTCTAGAGCTTCAGGCGGCCTGCCTTCCCTTGCGTTCGGGGCCGGACGCCTTAACGAAAGCGCAGGATTTGGCCTTTTCCTGTCCGGAAAAACCGATTAGACAGCCCCTCAAAACTATGCGCGTAGAATCTGTCCCGGGTTCATGATCGCCCTCACCAAAGGAAAAACCGTGTCCACGACCTTCGACAAAGTCGCCAAGATCATTGCCGAGACCAGCGAGATCGACATCGACACCATCACGCCCGAGAGCCACACCATCGACGACCTGGGCATCGACAGCCTCGACTTCCTCGACATTGTCTTTGCGATCGACAAGGAATTCGGCATCAAGGTGCCGCTCGAGAAGTGGACGCAGGAAGTCAACGATGGCAAGGCTTCGACTGACGAGTACTTCGTCATGAAGAACCTCTGCGCCAAGATCGACGCGCTCGTCGCTGCGAAGAACGCCTGAGCACGCTGAAGCCGCCCATGGCCAATCGCAACGTCGTCATCACAGGCATCGGCCTCGTCTCCTCGCTCGGAGAAGGCGGTGCAGCCCACTGGGACAAGCTGACAACAGCGGGCACCGCCCCGGTGATCGACGCCGAGCGCTTCCAGCCCTATGCCATCCATCCGCTTCCCGAGATCGACTGGGGCCTGCAGATCGCCAAGCGCGGCGACCAGCGCCAGATGGAAACCTGGCAGCGGCTTGGCACCTATACGGCCGGCATGGCGCTGGATGATGCCGGCATCAAGGGCAATGACGAACTCAGCGCGACCATGGACATGGTGGTGGCTGCAGGTGGCGGCGAACGCGACGAAGCGGTCGACGCCCGCGTGCTTGCAGCATCCGAAAATCGCGCCGACCGCGATGTGCTGATCAATGAGAAGCTGACGACGGAACTCCGCCCGACGCTGTTTCTGGCCCAGCTTTCCAACCTGCTCGCCGGCAACATCTCGATCGTCCACAAGGTCACCGGCTCTTCGCGCACCTTCATGGGCGAGGAAGGTGCCGGCGTTTCGGCGATCGAGACGGCAGCGGCCCGCATCCGCTCGGGCCAGTCGACGCATGTGCTGGTCGGCGGCGCCTTCCAGACCGAACATTCCGACATGCTGCTTGGCTACGAACTGGCCGGTTATCTCCATCGCGGCCCGTGGAAGCCGGTATGGCAGCGCCAGGGCTCGGAAGGCGGCGGCGTCATCACCGGCTCCGGCGGCGCGTTCCTGGTGCTTGAATCGCGCGATCATGCCGAAGCACGCGGCCAGAAGATCTATGCCGAGCTCGGCCCGGTCCTTTCCGGTCGCAGCAGGCGTCGGAATGGTGGCCTCGCTGAGAACATTGCCGAACTGTTGGCCAAAGCCGAGTTGCCGGAGGGCGACCTGCTCGCGATTTCGGGTGCATCGGGCGCACATGCCGCAACGGCTGCCGAAAAATCGGCACTCGACGGCAATCCGGCGATTGCGGCACGCGCCCTTTCGTCGCTGACCGGCCACATGAAGGAAGCACAGTTTCCGTTCGCGGTGGCGCTTGCCGCCCTGGCCGTCGACCGTGGCGCCGGCTATCCGGCGTTCGAGGTGGGCGAAAGAGATTTCTCCGGCCAGCCACGCAATGTTCTCGCAACGGCGATCGGCTATCACCAGTTTGAAGGCATGGCGCTCGTCTCCGCGCCGCGCTGAAGGGTGTCAGGACAAAACATGGCCAATCTGAAGGATCACCTCGGCAGACCCGTCGTCGCCGTCACCGGCATCGGCGTCGTCACCTCGCTTGGCGTCGGCAAGGCCGACAACTGGGCCGCGCTGACCGCTGGCAAGTCGGGTATTCATCCGATCACCCGCTTCCCCACCGATCTGCTCAACACCCAGATTTCAGGCATGGTCGACTTCCTGCCGTCGAGCACCAAGGGTGCCAGCGCGCTGACTTATGAGCTGGCCGAGACGGCCGCACTCGAAGCCGTCGAGGAGGCCGGTTTTGCCGGCGCCGACTTCGACGGGCCGCTGTTCCTCGCCTCGCCGCCGGTCGAGCTCGACTGGCGCGACCGCTTCACGCTCTATGCCGGCGACGATGAAGGCTCGGCCTCCGAGCGCCTGCTCAAGGTGGCGCGCAGCCAGAACTCGCTCGACATGTTCGACACCTCTCAATTCGGCTCGATCGCCGATCGCCTCGCCGACCGGTTCGGCACGCGCGGCCTGCCGATCACCACCTCGACCGCCTGTGCATCGGGTGCCACCGCCATCCAGCTCGGCGTCGAGGCCATTCGTCGCGGCGAATGCGACCGCGCATTGTCGGTCGGCGCGGACGGTTCGGCGACGGCCGAAGCGCTGATCCGCTTCTCGCTGCTGTCGGCGCTGTCGACCAACAACGACGTGCCGGAAAAGGCCTCCAAGCCTTTCTCCAAGGACCGCGACGGCTTCGTGCTGGCCGAAGGTTCGGCAGCTCTGGTGCTCGAATCGCTGGAAAGCGCGCTTGCCCGTGGCGCCGAGGTGCTCGGCATCCTCAGGGGCTGCGGCGAAAAGGCCGACGACTTCCACCGCACCCGCTCCAAGCCCGACGGCTCGCCGGCGATCGCCGCGGTCAAGGCGGCCCTTGCCGATGCCGGCCTCGCCGAAGACGAGATCGACTACGTCAATGCGCATGGCACCTCGACGCCCGAGAACGACAAGATGGAGCATCTGTCGCTGTCGACGGTGTTCGGCGAGCGCATCCGCAAGATTCCGGTGTCGTCGAACAAGTCGATGATCGGCCACACGCTGTCGGCAGCAGGCGCCATCGAGGCCGCCTTCTCGCTGATGACCATGCGTGAAGGCGTCATTCCGCCGACCATCAACTACGACAATCCCGACCCGTCGATCGAGCTCGACGTGGTGCCGAATGTGAAGCGGAAGGCCGAGGTTCGCACCGTGCTTTCCAACTCCTTCGGCTTCGGCGGTCAGAACACCTGCCTTGTCATGGCGCGGGAACCGGTCTAAGCGACCGCCTACACGAAATCAGGTACTGCGACGCCGCGCGCGCATCGAATTCGATGCGCTGCGCCGCAGCGACAAGGATTAGCGACACCATGCGCGCATTGCAGCTCGTTGAGGACCGCCGGCTCGAGCAGGTCGACATCGCCCCGCCTTCCCCTCCCGGCCTCGGCGAAGTCACCTTGCGCATCAAGGCAGTCGCCCTGAATCACATCGACGTCTGGGGCTGGCGCGGCATGGCGTTCGCCAAGCGCAAGATGCCGCTGGTCATCGGCGCCGAGGCCTCCGGCGAGGTCGATGAAGTCGGCCCCGGCGTCACCGGACTTACGCCCGGTCAGCTCGTGTCGATCTACGGCGCCCGCACCTGCGGGCTTTGCCGCCCCTGCCGCGAAGGCCGCGACAATCTCTGCGAGCACGTCTCGGGTGTGCACGGCTTCCACCTCGACGGTTTCGCCCAGGAAAAGATCAACCTTCCGGCGCGCCTGCTGGTGCCTGCACCTCCCGGTGTCGACGCCGTTGGTGCCGCGGTCGCGCCCGTCACCTTCGGCACTGTCGAGCACATGCTGTTCGACAACGCCAGACTTGAGCCGGGCGAGACGATCCTGGTCCACGCCGGCGGCTCGGGCATCGGTTCGGCCGCGATCCAGCTCGCCAAGAAGATGGGCTGCACCGTCATCACCACGGTCGGCTCCAACGACAAGATCGAGAAGGCCAAGGCGCTCGGCGCCGATCACGTCATCAACTATCGCGAAGACCGCTTTGAAGGCGTCGTCCGTAAGCTGACCAAGAAGAAGGGTGTCGACGTCGTTTTCGAGCATGTCGGCAAGGACACCTGGGCCGGCTCGATGTTCAGCCTCAAGCGCGGCGGCCGCCTCGTCACCTGTGGTTCGACCTCGGGTGTGTCGACCGAAATCAACCTGATGATGCTGTTCCAGCAGCAGCTCAAGCTGCTCGGCTCCTTTGGTTGTCGTATGGAAAACATGGCCGACGCCATGCAGAAGATGGCCGCCGGCCTGGTCAAGCCGATTATCGACACCGAAGTCGACTTTGCTTCCATCGACACCGCGCTGAAGCGGATGGAAGGTCGCGACGTGTTCGGCAAGATCATCCTGCGCATCGACTGAGGACGCCAGCGAATTGCCCCGCAGGAAGGCCAGCAAGATCCCAAGCCCCACAATGATGCGCATCATGGGGCGGCTGCGCATGCTCAACTACTGGCTGGTGGCGCAGGTCGCCCTGGTAGCGCTCAAGCTGCTGCGCCTGCTGCCGGTCGACAAGGGGCTCGACTTCGCCGACCGCGCCGCCCGCACCGTCGGTCCGTGGTTTGGCCGTCACCGCGTGGCACTCTCCAACCTGCGCGCCGCCTATCCTGAGAAAAGCGAAGCCGAAATCGAAGCCATTGCCTTGGATATGTGGGGCAATATGGGCCGGCTTGGCGCTGAGTACATCTTTCTCGGGCAGATTTTCGACTACGATCCGGAGGCCGAGACGCCCGGTCGTATCGAAGTGACCGGCAACGACCATTTCCTCAAGATCGCCAGCGAGGACAAGCCCCACATCGTCTTCACCGGCCATCTCGGCAATTTCGAGCTGCTGCCGATCGCCGCTGCCACCTTCGGCATGAAGATCACGTCGCTGTTCCGCCCGCCAAACAACCCCTATCTGGCCGAGTACATCTTCTCGACACGTGCGTCGAACATGGGTGACCTGCTCGCCTCGCAGCGCGGCGCGTCCTTCGCACTCGCCGGCATTCTCGACCGTGGCGGCAATGTCGGCGTGCTCGTTGACCAGAAGTTCAAGCGCGGCCTCAGGACGACCTTCTTCGGCCGCGAATGCGAGACCAATCCGGTGCTCGCCATGCTCGCCCGCCATTATGACTGCGACGTCTATCCGGCGCATTGCATCCGCCTCCCCGGCGGGCGCTACAGGCTGACGATCGAAGATAAGCTGGCACTGCCGCGCCGCGACGATGGCGCCGTCGATGTCCAGGCCACCACACAGATGCTCAACGACACCGTCGAGCGCTGGATCCGCGAGTATCCGGGCCAGTGGATGTGGTTCCACAAGCGCTGGGGCTTGACCGAAGGCCGACGCCGCAAGGTCAACAAGTCGGGCAAGCTCTCGGCCGATAGCTGAAGCGCTATCCCTCGTAATAGGTCATGACCGCATGGCGGGCTTCCGCGAAAAACAGCCAGCGCTCGACGACAAGGCCGAGCGCATAGCAGAACACGGCCAGCACGGCAGCCGGCACGGCGGCCGACCCGCCGGCAAGGATCGCCACCAGCAGCAGCAGAACAGGCGCCAGCCCGCCAGACAGGATCGCCAGCCTGGACAGCTTGAGCGCGTGCTTGCGCGCGACCTTGAAGCCCATTTCACGGGTCAGGTAGTTCTCATTGACATGCGGCCGCTCGAACAGCCTGACATGGCCGATATGGCCAAGCCCGGTGGCGCTCTCGGGCGTCGAGAACGGCGCGAGTGTCCGCAGCCTTGTCCACCACTTTTGCTTGCAGATCCACGCCGCCACGACAAACAGGATGGCGATTGCGGCGCAAACCGGGCCGCGGCTGCCGGATGAATAACCGGCGACGGACGCGAGCAGGAAGCCCCCGGCTGCGGCGAACAGCAGGTAGCAAAGCGGCGTTAGCCCTGTATTCCAGGCCTGGATCGAGCGCAGCGAACCGTAGATCATCGCCGTGCAGTAGACCGTGGCGCCACACATGAGCGTGCCTGCCAGGCCCGCAACCGCGAGGTGACGCCCCTCGACGATCGCAAACCATGCCGTAACAGTCAGCGGCACGAAGCTGGCGATTGCCATCACGCCTTCGCGCGACAGCCAGCTCGAGCGCCATTGCGACAGCGCCCGCCATGCCCGTTGCGGGTTGCCGAGATGCAGCGTCGACGCCAACAGGCCGGCTGCGATCATTGCCAGCGCGCCGATGTGTGCAAGCTTGACCGACAGGGTCGAGGCGTCGAGCAGGCCAAGGCCGAGCACAGCCGCCAGGCCGTAGCCGAGCCCGGAAAGCGTGGTGAACACGATGATGGAGAAGGCGGGATGCATGGTTCAGATCCGGTCCAGCATGCCGTCGAGCCAGGCAAAGAACCCTTTGGCGTCGTGGGTGTTCTCAGCCAGCACGGCAGAACCGGCACTTGCGGCCAGCGGCTTGCGCGGCCGTGGCGGCAGGTACTTGTTGGTCGGGCGCGTGCCCTGCTCCGGCATCAGGTCGTAGCCGCCGCGCTCGGCCACCATGCGCGAGACCTCTGATGAGGCATCGCCGAGATCGCCGAAATGCCGGGCATTGGCCGGGCATGTCCGGACACAGGACGGCACCCGGTCGACCTCCTTGAGCGTCTCGTTGTAGATGCGGTCGACGCAGAGCGTGCATTTCTTCATCACCCCGGCGGCCAGATCCATCTCGCGCGCGCCATAGGCGCAGGACCAGGCGCACAGGCCACAGCCGATGCACTTGCTCTCGTCGACTAGCACGATGCCGTCTTCGGCGCGCTTGTAGGAGGCGCCTGTCGGACAGACGGTGACGCAGGGCGCGTCCTCGCAATGCAGACATGACTTGGGGAAATGCACGATGCGTGCCTCTCCCGCCTCGCCGATCACCTGCCCGCCCTCCGGCACGACCTCGAAGGTGTGGATGCGATTGAGGAAGGTGCCGGAGACATCGGCCCCATACGGGTCCTGGTCGGACAGCGCCGCGCCATAGCCGCCGGTATTCCACTCCTTGCAGCTGATGACGCAGGCATGGCAGCCGACGCAGACGTCGAGGTCGATGACCAGGCCAAGCTTCTTCGGTGTCGGCAGTGACGGCAGGCTGGTCATTCCGCCCACTCCTGGCCGTAGCGCAGCTCGTCAGCATGCGGACGTGCTCCGCCGGGTTGCGCGACGGCGGCAAGATGCGGCTCGCTGACCTCTGCCGGTTCGGCTTTCTCGATGCGCACGCGCAGATCGTACCACGCCGCCTGGCCGGTCACCGGATCCGAGTTCGACCAGCGCATCCCGTCGCCCTTCGGCGGTAGAAGTTCATGGATCAAGTGATTCATCAGGAAGCCTTTTTTGGCTTCTGGTGCATCCTTGTCGAGCGCCCAGGCGCCCGCGCGCTTGCCGATCGCATTCCATGTCCAGATCGTGCTCGAATTGACCGCTTCCATCCGCGCGACCTCGACCTTGATGCGGCCGTGATGCGAAATCACCCAGACCCAGTCGCCATCGACGAGCCCGATCTCGTCGCAGATCGGACCAGGCACATAGAGCGGGTTCCGTGTATGGATCTGCCTGAGCCAGGCATTCATCGAGCCCCAGGAATGGTACATCGCCGCCGGTCGCTGGGTGATGGCATGATAGGGATAGTCCTCTCGGCTGACCGCCGCCTCCTCGAACGGCCGATACCACATCGGCAGCGGATCGAAGGTTGCGAGGATGCGCTCACGATGCGTCTCGGGCGCCACCGGTTCACGCAGGCCTTCGGCCGAGAGCCGGAATTTCTGCAGTGATTCCTGGTAGAGCTGGAAGGTCACCGGCTTCGGCTCGTCGAAGAAGCCCATGCGCACGGCAAAATCCTGATAGGCCTTGTTGGCGTGCTTGAAGAACTGCGCTTCGAGCGGGATATGCGCTGAGAAGAACGAGCCGTTCTCGATGTAGCGATCGAGCTGGTTACGGTTGATCGCCCCGCGCCCGGCACGGTCGCCATTGCTGCCGCGGAAGCCGGCAAGCGGCCCGATGCCCGGCCGCCTTTCATGGCGCACGATATAGTCGGCATAGTCCGCATAGAGCGCCTTGCCGCGGCTGTCGACGAAACCGGGCAGCTTGAGCCGCGCGCCAAGGTCGATCAGCACGCTCTGGAAGCCGCGCACATCCCGATCCGGCTCTACCACCGGCCAACGGATGGCGTCCTGGACCGCATCCGGCTCGGAGATTGGCCGGTCGAGCAGCGAAATGCAGTCGTGCCGCTCGAGATAGGTCGTGTCGGGCAGCACCAGGTCGGCATAAGCGACCATTTCGGAGGAATAGGCGTCCGAATAGATGATCTTCGGGATGCGGTAGGCGCCCGTCGCGGGATCCTTGTCCTCGAGCATCCTGATGACGCCCGCGGTGTTCATCGACGAGTTCCACGCCATGTTGGCCATGTAGAGGAACATCAGATCGATCGGGTACGGATCGCCGGCATGGGCGTTGGCGATCACCATGTGCATCAGCCCATGGGCAGAAATCGGCGCATCCCAGGAAAACGCCTTGTCGATGCGCATCGGTTTGCCGTCGGCGTCGATCAGCAGATCTTCCGGCCCACGGGGAAAACCGAGATGCGGGCCGGACAAAGGCTTGTTGGAGCCGAAATGCTCGGCCTTGCCGTGCGGCGTCGGATGCGCCTCGATCGGCTTGGGATAAGGCGGCTCGAAGCGGAAGGCCCCGGGGCAGTCGACAGCGCCGATCAGCACCTGCAGCATGTGCAGGGCGCGCGCCGTCTGGAAGCCGTTCGAATGCGCCGAAAGCCCGCGCATGGCATGGAACGACACCGGACGCCCGACAAACGCCTCATGGCGCTCGCCATTCATGTCGGTCCAGGGTTGGTCGATCGTAATCGCCTCGTCGAAGGCGACGCGCGCGATCTCGGCAGCGAGGCCCCGGATGACGTCGGCGGCGACGCCGGTTTCCGCGGCGACCGCCTCCGGCGCATATTGCGGGTCGAGGTATTTTTCGGCGAGGAGTTGGAACGACGGCACGGCAAAGCGGCCGTCGGGCAGCTCGACACGCCCGGAAAGTGCGGCCCGCGCGCCTTTGCTGCCCAATGCCACGACCTGTTCGGTGACGGATTCGAAGATCTGCGGCTTGCCCTCGGCATCGCGGACGAAAAGTCCGTGCTCGGCGGTTCCGGGCGCATCGACGACCAGCCAGGTCGCGTTGGAATAGCGCACGATGTAGTCGACATCGATTTTCCGCGCTTTCAGCAGTTCATGTATGACGGCGAGGATCAGCAGGCCGTCGGTGCCGGGCCGGATGCCGATCCAGTTGTCGGCGACTGCCGAATAGCCGGTCCGCACCGGATTGACCGAGACGAAGCGCGCGCCGCGCTTCTTGAGCTTCGAAATGCCGATCTTGAGCGGGTTGGAATCGTGGTCCTCCGCCACGCCGAACATCACGAACAGCTTGGTGCGGTCCCAGTCGGGCGCGCCGAATTCCCAGAAGGCGCCGCCGATGGTCATGATGCCGGCGGCCGCCATGTTGACCGAGCAGAAGCCACCATGGGCGGCGTAGTTGGGCGTGCCGAACTGCTGGGCCCAGAAGCCGGTCAGCGACTGCGACTGGTCGCGGCCGGTGAAGAAGGCCAGCTTCTTCGGATCGGCATGGCGCACGCCGTCCAGCCAGCCGGTCGCCAGCTCCAGCGCATCGTCCCAGGAAATCTCCTTGAACTCACCCGAGCCGCGCGGCCCGGTCCTGAGCAGCGGCGCGCGCAGCCGCGCCGGCGCGTAGTGCTGCATGATGCCGGCCGAACCCTTGGCGCACAGAACGCCGCGATTGACCGGATGGTCCCGGTTGCCCTCTATGTAGCGGACCTTGCCGTCCTTGAGATGGACGTCGATGCCACAGCGGCAAGCGCACATGTAGCAGGTGGTCTTGCGGACCTCGTCGGAGACGGGTTCCGAAAGCGCTACATGCGGTTCTGACTTCATCCGGCGGCCTCCCTGAACAAGAGTCCTAGCGAGGCGGCGGCTGAAAGGAAATGCCCGAAAACGGCTCTCTACGGCAAAATTTGTCTATACCGAGACAACAACTTAGACCAGACGGCTAAAGTCACGCCAGAAATGAAAAGGCCGAGGAGCCCCCACTCCCCGGCCTTTTCGTAGGCACGTCGCCCCGAAACTCAGTTGGCGGTCACATTAGCACCGTCTTGATCGACAGCAATTCTTGAGCCGTTCAGTTCAAGCTCTTTCATCGCGGCATGAAGCAATTCTGCAACAGAAATGCTGATATCGGCGCAAATGGCATGTATGTTTCCGCCAGCAAACGCTAGTTGGTGACGACGATCCGCGTGTTGCTCGCACCGACTTCCCTGACCAGCGAATAGAACCTCGCGGCATTCGCCGTCTGCAGCCGGACGCAGCCATGTGATGCCGGACGGCCCAGTTGCCTGACCGCACCCGTGCCATGGATGGCATAGCCGCCATTGTAGAACACCGAATAGGGCATCGGCGAATTGTCGTATTTCTGCGAATACCACATCCGATGCAGGCGCTTCGGCCGCCAGCTGCCGCGTGGCGTGACATATCCCCTGCGTGCCGTCGAAACTGGCCATTGGTGGATCACCCGCCCGTCGAAGCTGACGGTCATGGTCTGCGTCGCGATACTGACCCGCGCGACAAGAACATCGGCAAGTGCCTGAGTTGGAACGCCAGCAAAGCCCAATGCGGCGACCATGAAGAAGAGAGCCCTGTACATTCTTCGCACACTCCCCAAACCGGCAGTATTTTCCCTGCCCACCGACGATGGGAGCACGAAAAGCTGTACGGTTGGTAAAACTGAACTCGGAAGATGAATGCAACCAGATCAGCAACCTGAGGTTGATGGCGTGAATTTTCGCCGACTTTCAGGTGGCCCAAGTCAGTGCCCCTCGCCGCCCCGTCTGGCCCAGTTGACTCGACCCGGTATGGGCATAGGCTGCCCGTCGCAGCTGGAGCCACGTTCCAAGATGCTCCAGCCGGATAACGTGCGGCCCACGGCGGACCGTCGCCCGGAGGATCTCAAAAATGCAACCATCCCAATATTTTAGCGGCATGAGCAGGCGAAACCTGCTCTCGTTGATCGGCCTCACGGCAGGCACTGCCGCGATGTACCAGGCGATGACCAGCCTCGGTCTCGCGGTTGAGTCAGGCTACAAGGGACCGGTGAAACTGGAGGGCGATCCGAAGGGCGCCAGCGTGCTTATCCTGGGTGCCGGCCTCGCCGGCATGACGGCCGCACTCGAGCTCCGGCAGGCCGGCTACAAGGTCAAGATTCTCGAATACAACAACAGATCGGGCGGGCGTAACTGGACGTTGCGCGGCGGCGACACCTACACCGAGCTCGGCGGCGCGACGCAGAAATGCGATTTCGACGAAGGCCTCTACATCAATCCCGGCCCGTGGCGAATCCCTTATCACCACAACGGTCTGCTCGCCTATTGCCGGCGCCTCGGCGTCACGCTGGAGCCGTTCCAGCAGCTCAACCACAACGCCTTCCTGCATTCGTCCAAGGCGTTCGGCGGCAAGCCGCAGCGCGTGCGCGACATCAAGATCGACTTCCAGGGCCATGTCTCCGAACTGCTCGCCAAGGTTGCCCACACCGGCAAGCTCGAAGGCGGCGTCACCAAGGAAGACCAGGAGATGCTGGTCGAGGCCCTGCGCTCCTGGGGTGCGCTCGACAAGGACTATGCCTACACCAAGAGCATAGCAAACTCCGAATTCCGCGGTTTCGCCAAGGATCCCGGCGGCGGCCTCGGGGCTGCCCCCGTGCCGAGCGATCCGATTGCGCTGACCGACATATTGAGCTCGGGCCTGTGGGGCAGCCTCGCCAATTTCGCCCTTTACGAGTTCCAGACGACGATGTTCCAGCCGGTTGGCGGCATCGACATGATCGGCAAGGCCTTCACCAAGGAGGTCGGCGACCTGATCACCTACAATGCCAAGGTGTCGAAGATCCATCAGGACGACAAGGGCGTCACCGTCACCTATGAGGACGTCCAGAAACCGGGCACGATGGCCGAGGAGAAGGCCGATTGGTGCATCTGTACCATTCCGCTGACCATTCTCAGCCAGATCGAGATCAATGTCGGCGCCCCGATGCAGGCGGCGATCGAAGCCGTGCCTTATGCCTCGTCGGTCAAGGTCGGCCTGCAGTTCAAGCGGCGTTTCTGGGAACAGGACGAGCTGATCTTCGGCGGCGTCAGCTACACCGACCTGCCGATCACCCAGATCTCCTATCCGAGCACCAGCTTCAACACCAACGGCAAGGGCGTGTTGCTCGGCGCCTACACCTGGAACGGGCCGCATTCCTATGAGTTCACCTCGATGGCGCCGGAGGAGCGCGTCAAGCGCGCCGTCGAATACGGAACGATGATCCACCCGCAATACAAGGACGAGTTCGAGAACGGCATCTCGATGGCCTGGCACCGCTCACCGTTTACGCTCGGCTGTGCCGGCGACTGGACCGAGGAAGCGCGCAAGGAGCACTACGACAATCTTTGCCAGATCGATGGCCGCATCGTGCTCGCCGGCGAACACGCCTCCTACATCCCGGCGTGGATGGAGGGGGCGATCCTGTCGTCGCTCGATGCGATCACTCGGCTGCACCAGCGCGTCGTGGCCGGATGACGGCCGCCGCCGCTCATCCTTCATCCTCATTTTTCGCAAGGCATGTCGACATGACCCAGCAATCGAAACTTTTAACCGGCCAAATCACCGCCGCCGTCATCTTCGCTACATTCCAGGCGAGTGCTGCCCTGGCCGACTCGGCCGGTGCAACCTTCAGCGATGGTGACAATTTCTCCGAAAAAACCGGCCAGGAACTCTACGCCAATGTCTGCCAGGCCTGCCACATGGACCAGGGCCAGGGCGCCGTCGGCGCCGGCAAATATCCGGCGCTCGCCAAGAACGAGAACCTGGAATCAGGCGGTTACCCCGTCTACGTCATCCTGCATGGCCAGAAGGGCATGCCGCCCGTCGGCAGCATGATGAGCGACGACCAGGTGGCCGCCGTGGTCAACTATGTCAGGACCAATTTCGGCAACGACTACAAGGATCCGGTGACGGCGGAAGACGTCGCCGGGGCACGCTGACGGATCGACGCCGGATTGGCCACCAGACGGCCTGGATCCACCAGGTTTGGAGCGCCAGCTCCAGCGACCGAAGCAGCCGGTGATCCTGCTGGCTGCTTCATTTCATGCGGCAAAAGGAGAAAGACATGACAACACTGCGGATCTGCGCCGCCACGCTCGTGGCCGGCCTGTTGCTCTCGGGCAGCGCGCTGGCTGAGGATGTGGTGCGCCACAAGAACCCCAATTCGGACTTTCCGATCGCCCAGGCCGTCGAAGTCCCCGCCGGCAAGACGACGGTCTATGTCAGCGGCGCCGTGCCCTCGGTCATCGACGAGAAGGCCGAGAAGGGCAGCCTTGCCGCCTATGGCGACACCAGAACGCAGACGGAATCGGTGCTGAAATCGATCGAAAAGACCCTCGAAGGGCTCGGCCTCAAGATGGGCGACGTGGTCAAGATGCAGGTCTTCCTCGTCGGTGATCCGGCACAGGGCGGCAAGATGGATTTTGCCGGCTTCATGGACAGCTACACCAAGTTTTTCGGCACCAAGGAACAACCGAACCTGCCGGCCCGCTCGGTGATGCAGGTCGCCGGCCTCGTCGCGCCCGGCTGGCTGATCGAGATCGAGGTCACCGCCGTCCGGCCGTGAGTGGTACGGTTTGCGCGGGTTGCCCCGAAACAGGCAGCCTGCGCGCTCGACAGCAGCTGACGGATGCGCAAGACTGGCAACAATCCGGGCAAGGTGAAGCCAGACAAAGTGAACAATGTCGACCGCATGTATGACAAGCTTTTCAAGATCATAGACGACCGTCGTGAAGAACTGGCGGAACTGACTGCGGAGCTGATCCGTTTTCCCACCATCAACCCGCCCGGCGACGCCTATCGCCCTTGCGCGGAATATCTCGGCAATCGCCTGGCCAAGCGCGGCTTCGGCGTCGAATACATCAGAGCCGAAGGCACGCCAGGCGACACCGATCGCTATCCGCGCATCAATGTCGTTGCCCGTTTCGACGGCCGGGTGGCCGGACCCACCGTCCATTTCAATTCCCATATCGACGTCGTCGAGGCGGGCGAAGGCTGGTCGGTTGATCCATTTGCCGGCACGATCCGCGACGGCCGCGTCTATGGCCGCGGCGCCTGCGACATGAAGGGCGGGCTGGCGGCCTCGATCATCGCCGCCGAAGCTTTCATGGACGCCAACCCGGATTTTCCCGGCGCCATCGAGATATCAGGCACCGTTGACGAGGAGTCGGGCGGTTTCGGCGGCGTCGCCTATCTCGCCGGCAAGGGGTATTTCTCCAGGCCCAGGGTCGACCACGTCATCATTCCCGAGCCGCTCAACAAGGACCGTATCTGCCTCGGTCATCGCGGCGTCTGGTGGGCGGAAATCGAGACCAAGGGCGAGATCGCACATGGCTCCATGCCGTTCCTCGGCGACTGCGCCGTCCGCCACATGGGGGCCGTGCTCGAAGCCTTCGAGCGGGAGTTGTTTCCCGCGCTCGACCGCAAGACGACGCGAATGCCGGTGGTGCCGGAAGGCGCCAGGCGCTCGACGATGAACATCAACTCGATCCATGGCGGCCAGACCGACGATTTTCGCCCCGGCCTGCCCTCGCCCAACGTGCCCGATTCCTGTCGCCTGACCATCGACCGTCGCTTCCTGCTGGAAGAAAACATCGTCGACGTCAAAGGCGAAGTCACCAGCATCCTTGACCGCCTGAAGAGCGAGCGGAAGAAGTTCGACTACGAGATCCGCGACATCATGGAGGTCCAGCCGCTGATGACCGAGCGCGATGCGCCGGTGGCGTCGGCCATTGCCAGGGGCATACGCGAGATCTTCGACAAGGAGCCAGAATATGTCATCTCGCCCGGTACCTATGACCAGAAGCACGTCGCCCGCATCGGCCATTTGTACGATTGCATCGCCTATGGCCCGGGTATTCTCGACCTCGCCCATCGGCCGGACGAATGGGTCGGCATCGACGACATGGTCCAGTCGGCGAAGGTGATGGCAATAGGCCTCGACATCTTGCTGCGCGGCCAGTTCAGCGGCTGAGCGGGCAAGCAACGGCTGTTGGGCCGTGAGAAAATCATTTCCGCAGCACTGCTGCAATTGCAACAAACGCGATTTACTCGGCCGGGAAATCACGCTTCTATCCGGCCCGTCGAAGTCGAAGCGGGGAGATCTGAGCATGAAGCAATGGAAAACCATACTGGCGGCCGCAGCGCTGGCGCTGGCCTCCGGCACCGCCGCGATGGCCGCCCGCACCGACCTCGTGCTCGGCATGCCCTTGGAGCCGCCACATCTCGACCCGACGGCAGGCGCAGCCGCCGCCATCGACGAAGTCTTCTACGCCAACGTCTTCGAAGGCCTGACCCGCATCGGTTCGCGCGGCGAGGTGCTGCCCGATCTGGCCGAGAGCTGGACGATTTCCGACGACGGCAAGACCTACACCTTCAAGCTGCGCTCCGGCGTGAAATTCCATGACGGCAGCGACTTCGACGCCTCCGACGTCAAGTTCTCGCTCGACCGCGCCCGTGGCGAAAGCTCGGTCAACGCGCAGAAAGGCCTGTTTGCGCCGATCGACACCATCGAGGTCGTCGATCCGGCCACCGTCAAGGTGACGCTCAAGAACCCGCTCGGCTCGTTCCTCTACAATCTCGGCTGGGGCGACGCGGTGATCGTTGCGCCGGAGAGCGCCGAGACCAACAAGGAAAAGCCTGTCGGCACCGGCCCTTTAAAGTTCCAGAACTGGGCCAAGGGCTCGTCGATCACGCTGGTCAAGGCCGATGGCTACTGGGGCGATCCGGTGGCGCTCGACAAGGCGGAGTTCCGCATCATCCCCGACGCCGCCGCCGCCATCCCTGCCCTGCTTTCGGGCGACGTGCAGGCGCTGCCCAACTTTGCGCTCGGCGATGCGCTCGCCCAGGTCAAGGCCGACCCGCGCTTCAAGGTGGTCATCGGCACCACCGAGGGTGAAACGGTGCTGTCGACCAACAACAAGAAGCCGCCCTTCGACAATCTCAAGGTGCGCCAGGCGATCGCACATGCCATCGACCGCAAGGCGCTGATCGACGGCGCGACCGGTGGCCTGGGCACGCCGATCGGCTCGCATTTCGCCCCGCACAACCCGGCCTATATCGACCTGACCGGCACCTATCCGCACGACATCGCCAAGGCCAAGGAACTGCTCAAGGAAGCGGGCCTCGCCGATGGCTTCAAGGCGACGCTCAAGCTGCCGCCGGTCGGTTACGCCCGCCAGGGCGGCGAAATCATCGCCTCGCAATTGCGCGAGATCGGCATCGACCTGCAGATCATCCCGGTCGAATGGGCCGACTGGCTCAAGCAGGTGTTCACCGACAAGGATTACGACCTGTCGATCGTCTCGCACACCGAGCCCAACGACATCGATATCTATGCCCGCAAGGACTACTACTTCAATTACGACAACCCGGCCTTCAACAAGGTCATCGACGAGCTCAACCTGACCTCCGACGAGGCCAAGCGCACCGAGCTCTACAAGCAGGCGCAGAAGATTCTCGCCGACGATGCCGTCAACGGCTTCCTGTTCGAACTGCCCAAGGTCGGCATCTGGGACGCCAAGGTCGAAGGCCTGTGGGAAAACTCGCCCATCCAGGCCAACGACCTCACCAAGGTGAAGTGGGCCGACTGATGACAAGGTGGCGCGCCTTCGGGTGCGCCACCACCCGCTTGGCGGAAGCACGGCATGTTGCCTGCCGATATGAAGGCACTCGCGACGAACTTCGTCGCCGTTATTTCTGGGAGCATCGCAAGAGTTCTGTGAACTGCGCTTCTCTGCAACCTTTGCGAGCTTTCGAAGCGGCATTTTCTCGGGCAGTTTGCGCTTGATGACGATCTATCTGCTCAAACGCCTGTTGATCGGAATTGCGACCCTCATCGTCGCCTCGCTCGTCGTGTTCCTGATGCTCGAGGTCGTCCCCGGAGATCCGGCCCGGCTGATGCTGGGCATGAACACCAGTGACGCGCAGGTCGACCTGCTGCGTGAGCAGATGGGGCTGAACCAGCCGCTGATCCTGCGCTATCTCGACTGGATCCGCGGCCTGCTCCGGCTGGATTTCGGCAAATCCTACACCTATTCGGTGCCGGTGATCGACCTGATCAGGGAGCGGCTTGTCGTCTCCTTCCCGCTTGCGGTGATCTCCCTGACGCTTTCGACACTCATTGCCATCCCCGTCGGCCTGTTCGCCGCCGCGCGCCGTGGCAAGGCTGGCGACACCGCTGCCATGGCCGTGGCACAGGTCGGCGTCGCCATGCCCAATTTCTGGTTCGCGCTGCTGCTTGTCTATGTTTTCGCCGTCTGGTTGCGGCTGGTGCCCGCCGGCGGCTTTCCCGGCTGGGGCAACGGCATCTGGCCGGCGCTCAAGGCGCTGATCCTGCCGGCGCTCGCCCTCGCCTTGCCGCAGGCGGCGATCCTGGCCCGCGTCACCCGCGCCGCCTTGATCGAGGTGCTCAACGAGGACTACATCCGCACGGCACGCGCCAAGGGCATGCCGATGCGCGCAGTGCTGTGGCGGCACGCGCTGCGCAACGCCATGATCCCGGTGCTGACCATCATGGGCCTGCAATTCGCCTTCCTGCTCGCCGGCACCATCATCATCGAAAATGTCTTCTATCTGCCGGGCCTGGGACGCCTTGTCTTCCAGGCGATCATCCAGCGCGACCTGATCGTCGTCGAAAGCGTGGTGATGCTGCTGGTCGCCGCCGTGGTGCTGGTCAACCTGATCGTCGATCTGTCCTATGCGCTGGTCGACCCGCGCCTGAGGGCACGGCAATGAACGAAGCGACACCTCACAGCGAAGGTTTCGGCGAATTCGTCGGCCGTGCGTTCGGCAACCGCTCTTTCGTCATCGGCCTCGTCATCGCCCTGGTCGTCGCTGCCATGGCGGCCATCTCGTTCTTCTGGACCCCCTTCGACGTCACCAGGCTCGTCGTCGCCGACCGCATGCAGCCGCCCTCCGCAGAGCACTGGTTCGGCACCGACCATTTCGGCCGCGACGTGCTGTCGATGATCATGATCGGGGCGCGCAACTCGATCGCCGTGGCGCTTGTCGCGGTCGTCATCGGCATGGGCATCGGCGTGCCGCTCGGCTGCTGGGCGGCAGCGCGTGGTGGCTGGGTCGACGAGGCGCTGATGCGCTTCAACGATCTCGTCTTCGCCTTTCCCGCATTGCTGTCGGCGATCATGATCACCGCTGTCTTCGGACCGAGCGCGATCAACGCCATCATCGCCATCGGCATCTTCAACATCCCGGTCTTCGCCCGCGTCGCGCGTGCCGGCGCGTTGTCGATCTGGCCGCGCGAATACATCCTTGCCGCCCGTGCCGCCGGCAAGAACAAGAGCCGCATCACCGTCGAGCATATCCTGCCCAACATCGCCAACCTGCTCCTGGTGCAAGGCACCATCCAGTTCGCGCTTGGTATCCTGGCCGAGGCCGCCCTGTCTTATGTCGGGCTCGGCACGCAGCCGCCGATGCCGAGCTGGGGACGCATGCTGTTCGACGCGCAGACGCTGATGATGGTGTCGCCATGGCTGGCGTTGTTCCCCGGCTGCGCGATCCTGATCACCGTGCTTGGGCTCAACCTGCTCGGCGACGGCATCTCAGATATCTTCGATCCGCGGTCGAGGCGTCGCCCATGAGCCTGCTCGAGATCGAAAAGCTGTCGCTCAGGATCGGCCGGACGCAGGTGCTGAAGGAGATCGACCTCGCCATCGAACCCGGCGAGGTGATGGGGCTCGTCGGAGAATCCGGGTCGGGAAAATCCATGACGGCACTTGCCGTCATGCGCCTCACGCCTGCGGCATCGCAGATGAAGGGGCGTGTCACCTTTGACGGCATCGACATTCTCTCTGCCACCGAGGCCCAGATGTGCGCGCTGCGCGGCGACGACATCGGCATGGTGTTCCAGGAGCCGATGACAGCGCTCAATCCGGTCAAGACGATCGGCGAGCAGGTCGCCGAAGGCATCAGGTGGCACACAAGGGCGAGCCGGGCCGAGGCCGAGGCGCAAGCGCGGAAAATCCTCGACCGGGTCGGCCTGCCGGAGCAGAAATTCCCGCTGTCGCGCTATCCGCACGAATTGTCCGGCGGCCAGCGGCAGCGCGTCGCCATCGCCATCGCCTGCGCGTTGAAGCCCAAACTGCTGATCGCCGACGAGCCGACGACCGCACTCGACGTCGTGCTGCAGGCGCAGATCCTCGACCTGCTCAAGGAACTGGTCCGCGAAAACCGGATGAGCCTGCTGTTCATCTCGCACGACCTCGCCGTCGTCACCGAAATGGCCGACCGGATCACCATCCTGCGCCAGGGCATGGTGACGGAGTGTGGCGACACCGCACGAACGCTGTCGGAGGCAACCCATCCCTACACCCGCCAGCTGGCTCTGGCCTCGATGCACGTGCCGGCCCGCGTCAGGCCTCATATCGACGAAACCGCACCCGACACCCTGCTCGACGTCGCCAATCTGACCAGGGACTATCCCGGCCGGCGACGGTCGCTGTTTTCGAAGCCGGAACCCGTCCGTGCCGTCGACAACGTCTCGCTCAAGATGAAGCCGGGTGCTTCGGTAGCGCTTGTCGGCCGCTCCGGTTGCGGCAAGTCGACCCTTGCGCGGATGATCCTTGCGCTCGACACCCCCACCGATGGAACCATCAAGTTTCGCGGCATGGACATTACCCGCGCCGACGAGACCGCCATGCGCCGCGCCCGCCGCAACATGCAGGTGGTGTTCCAGGACCCTTACGGCTCGTTCGACCCGCGTCACACCGTCGAGCGGCTTGTTGGCGAACCGCTGCATCTTCTCGAGCGCAAGCCAGACCGCAAGGAACGTCGCGACATGGTCGGTCGCGCCCTGCATGAAGTCGGCCTCAGCCGTTCCGACATGGAGAAATACCCGCACGAGTTTTCAGGCGGCCAGCGCCAGCGCCTGTCGATCGCCCGCGCCATCATCACCCGGCCCAAGCTGGTGGTGGCGGACGAGCCTGTGTCGGCGCTGGATGTCTCGATCCGCGCGCAAATCCTCGACCTGTTCGCCGAGCTCAACCAGAAGCTGGGCGTGGCCTATCTCTTCATCACACACGACCTGACCGTCGCCCGCGCCATAACAGACGACGTTCTGATCATGCATGAAGGGCGGATCGTCGAGCGCGGCAAGACATCTGAAGTGCTGGACCATCCGCAGACGGAGGCCGCGCAGGCACTTGTCTCGGCAGCACCCGACCTGCACCGGGCAATCGCCCGGAGGCTGCAGGAACAGGGGTGAGCAGCCGGTTCGCTTAGCGAATTCATCGTGCCAGTGTACGATGAAAGGCTAGCGAACGCCGGGACGATGCGAAGCAGCGGGGACCCGGCGATCAAGCCTGGAAAAAAGCCTAAGTCGCCGGCTTCACCACATCGACGGGGCTGATGCCCAGCAAATCGAGCGTGCGGCGCAGGAGCTTGACCTCGTTTTCCGCCAGATGGGCGTCGGCCTTGGCGATCTCGGCCATGTGGCGGGCCAGTTGCCGGCGTCGTTCGACGTCGAGATCACGGAACATGGCGATGGCCTGCGAACCGTTGGTCTCGTAGCCGAACTCGTTGAGATATTCGATGACGCCATCGATGCTGCTCTCGGCGATGCCGAAGGCTTCGGTGCAGATCCGACGAAAGGCGATCATCTCGGCTTCACTGGCGACACCGTCGGCGAGGATCATCCGGAACAGCAGCAGCAGCTCGGCCGAAAGCACGGGGTCGTCGGCGACCTTGCGGACGCCGGGGTCGCCCTCGAACATGTTCAGAATTTGGGTCAGCAATCCTGTTACCATGCGAATCCCTTCCGTCGAGGCAACTGCAATTCCGATATAGAGCAATGCACGGCGAAAAACACTTGGCCCAATGGCTGGGCCAGCATTGCCGCCGACGCGCTATTGCGCAAGCGGCTGCGCTGTGGTCGAAGGCCTCATACTCCTGGACAGATCTCCGCACCGATGTTCGACATAGCCACAGAAACCTTGCTGATCCTGATCGTGGCTGCCTTCATCGCCGGCTTCATCGATTCCATAGCAGGCGGCGGCGGCCTGATCGCCATTCCGGCACTGCTGCTCGCCGGCCTACCGCCGCTCGAGGCGCTCGGCACCAACAAGCTGCAATCGCTGTTCGGCTCGGGCTCCGCCACCATCAGCTACGCCGCCAAAGGCCATGTCGACCTGCGCAAGCAATTGCCGTTCGCAGCCATTTCATTCGTCGGCGCGATGCTCGGAGCCATGCTGGCGACGGTCCTGCCCGGCGACATCCTGCGCATCTTTCTGCCGTTCCTGCTGATCACGATTGCGCTGTACTTCGCGTTCAAGCCCAACATGGATGACGTCGATCGCGTCGAACGCCTGCCGCCCCTGCTGTTCGGACTGACAGTGGTGCCGCTGATCGGCTTTTATGACGGCGTGTTCGGCCCCGGCGCCGGCTCGTTCTTCATGCTCGCCTTCGTCACCCTGGCCGGCTACGGCGTGCTCAAGGCCACCGCCCATACCAAGCTGCTCAACTTCGCCTCCAATGTCGGCAGCTTCATTGCCTTCGCGCTTGTCGGCGTGGTTGCCTGGAAGATCGGGGTGCTGATGGGCATTGCCCAGTTCCTCGGCGCCCGGCTTGGCGCCCACATGGCAATGCGCAACGGCGCAAAGCTGATCAAGCCGCTGCTGGTCTGCACCTGCGTCGCACTGGCCATCCGCCTGCTCATCGACCCCACCAACCCGCTGCGCGTGATGATCGGCCTGTGACGGCGTTTTGACCATCTGCCCCCTGGCTGATATCGTCCGTTTGCCCCGGCGGAGCCATGACATGGCAAGCGGCCAACGCGACGAGACACCTGATGAGCCTGCCCCGGCGCAGTTCGAGTTCGTGCGGCGCACGCCTTCGCCACAGCTCGCCGGCATCGTCACCAAACTCATCGGTTTTCGCGAACTTGTCCCTGTCTATGTCAGGCAGACCGAGGTCGCTTCGCTGCATGTTCCGCTGATCATCAGTTTCGGTGAAGCCTTCGCCATCGGCCTGAGCCGGGCACCCCGAGACAATGACCGCTTCGCAAGCTTTGCCGCTGGCATCCACGCCGGACCGGTGATCATCGATTCCTTTGGCCGGGCCTGCTGCATCCAGGTCAATTTCACGCCGCTTGGCGCAAGGCGCTTCTTCAGCCTGCCGATGAGCAAGCTTGCCGACCGCATGGTGCCTTTCGACGAGGTGCTCGGCAGCGCCGGCCACCGGCTTCGAGAACGGCTTGGCGATGAAACCGACTGGCATCGGCGGCTCGACATGACCGAGGCTTTCATCATCGAACGGCTGACGAGGATGCCGGCTATCTCCGATGAAATCGGCTGGGCCCTGGCAACGATCGTCGCCAGCGGCGGCCGGGCCCGTGTCGCATCCATCGCCGACGAGATCGGCTGGAGCCGCAAGCACCTGGCCGCCCGCTTCGCCGACCAGGTCGGCGTCGGGCCGAAATCCATCGCGCGCATCGCAAGGTTCAATCGCGCCGCAAACCTGTCAAAACGGGCGGATCGCACAAGCTGGGCCGATCTTGCCGTTGAGTGCGGATATGCCGATCAGGCCCACATGGTGCGCGAGTTCCGCGCGCTTGCCGGCGCCACACCGACCGGGCTCGACTGAGCCGGTTACATTTGTTCAATACCGCCATCAGGCACGCGGCCACACTGGGTGATCGTTCAACGCCACAGGAGGCGCCAGATGCCTACCCCGGAAGCTCCCCGCATATTCCCGACGCTGCGCTACGCCAATGCTGCCGCCATGATTGACTGGCTCGCAACAGCCTTCGGCTTTCTCGTCCATGCCAAATACATGGACGGCGCCGACGTCGGTCACGCCGAACTCGCGCTCGGATCGTCGATGATCATGATCGGGTCGTCTCGCGCCGACGCCTTCGGCGCCATCGTTGGCGAACCCGGCCACAATGGCGGCAAGGCCATCTATCTGGCGGTCGAAGATGTCGACGTCGTCCATGCCAGGGCCAAGGCGGCAGGCGCCGACATCGTCCAGCAACTCACCGATCGCGCTTACGGCAGCCGCGAGTTCATCTGCCGCGACCCCGAGGGCAATGTCTGGAGTGTCGGCACCTACTGGCCGAAAGCAGGCGAACCGGCCGCCTGATGGACTTCAACGCGCGGCAGCAAAAATCGCGTCGCAGTCGAGGTGGCGTTCGAGCTGTTCGGCAATCTCGTCGAGGGCGCGCTCGACTTCGGCGCGGTAGTCGATGCCGCCGCCCCTGATGCCAAGACTTTCGAGGAACCGCCCGCGGAAACCGTCGGCGCCGAACAGGCCGTGCATATAGGTGCCGAACACCTTGCCGTCGGCCGAGGTCGCACCATCGTCGACGCCATTGATGACGGCTGTCGGCCTGACGCAATCGGCGCCCGTGGTCTTGCCCAGGTGTATTTCGTAGCCGGACAGTGGCTCGCCATAGCGCACCGAGCGCGCCTCGACATTGCGCACGGTCTTTTCCGGCGCCATCACCGTCTCGACGTCGAGCAGGCCGAGACCTTCGGCGCGCGTAACGCTGCCTTCGATGCCCAGCGGGTCGTGCACGATACGGCCGAGCATCTGGTAGCCGCCGCAGATGCCGACGACATGACCGCCTCGCCGGCGATGTGCCTCGAGATCGCGGTCCCAGCCATTGTCGCGGAACAGCAGCAGGTCGCCGATCGTCGATTTCGACCCCGGAATGACCACCAGCCCGGCATCCTCGGGCAGCCGCTGCCCCGGCGGCACGAACACCACTTCGACCTGCGGTTCGGCACGCAACGGGTCGAGATCGTCGAAATTGGCTATGCGGCCGAGCATCGGCACGGCAACCTTGAGCGCCCGCTCTTCCCCGCCGGCCAGCCTTTCGAGGATCACCGAATCCTCCGAAGGCAGCAGCGCCGCCGCCTTGAGCCACGGCACGACGCCGAAGCAGGGCCAGCCGGTGAAATGCCCGATTGCCTTGATGCCGTCGTCGAACAGGCTGGCATCGCCGCGGAACTTGTTGATCAGATAGCCGACGATCATGCGCCGATCGTCTTCCGGCAGGATCAGATGCGTGCCGGCAACCGAGGCGATGACCCCGCCGCGATCGATATCGCCGACGAGGATGACGGGCACACCAGCGCGGGTGGCGAAGCCCATATTGGCGATGTCGCGCGGACGAAGATTGATCTCGGCGGGCGAGCCGGCGCCCTCGACGACGATCAGCTCGGCGCCCTCGCCCAGTGTCTGCCAGGAATCGAGCACCGCGCCCATCAGCTTGGGCTTCAGTTCCTGATAATCGCGCGCCTTGGCGTAACCGAAGACCTTGCCCTGCACCACGACCTGGCTGCCGATGTCGCTCTGCGGCTTGAGCAGCACCGGGTTCATGTGGATCGACGGCTTGACCCCGCAGGCTATCGCCTGAAGCCACTGCGCGCGGCCTATCTCGCCGCCGCCTGCCGCGCCGGAAATGTCGGCGACCGCGGCATTGTTCGACATGTTCTGCGGCTTGAATGGCCGCACCTGCATGCCGCGATTGCGCGCCGCCCGGCAAAGGCCGGCCACCAGCACTGTTTTGCCGACATCCGAGCCGGTGCCCTGGAGCATGATCGCCTTGGCCATGGTTCAGGCCCTTACGCCAGCGGCTGTTCCTGAAACCGTCGACCTGGCCGCCAGCGGCCCGCCGCGCCAGAGATAGAGCGCGAGCAGCGGCTCGCCGCCGGTGCGCATGGCGTGGTTCACATTGGCGGCGTGGTGGATCACTTCGCCTGCATCGCGCGGGCCGAACGGCGCATCGCCCATTCGCCACGCCGTGCCGCCGGTCAGCGGGATGTAGATCTCTTCGGCAAGGTGGTGGTGGTCGGGATATTCGACATCAGGGCCAAGCACGAGGAAGCCGCCCGCCACCGTGTCGTTGGCATAGTGGCCGCGCGTGCCAAACATCTCCGCCCAGCCGTAATTGTAGAGGAAGCGCTGCCCGAAATCCGCTGCCGTGTAGGTCTGCCCCCAGTGCAGTTCGCCGCGATGCCGCGCCACAAGCTCAGCCAAGGGACGGCAACCGGCAGGCGCCAATTCGACGGCGCGGTCGAGAAGGCGTGCGCACGCGACAGCATGCGGCCTCAACGGACGCGCGGGCATGTCCCAGTCGATGTCGCCGAGGAATTCGCCTACTGGCGCCACCGAATCGGTTGCCTCGAGAAAGCCTCTGAAGGCCTGCAGCAGCCCATCAAAATTTGTCGCCACGTTCGTTCTCGCCCATGCATTTGCGCACAGCCGCTCTGTTGAAGGTCGGGTTGCGCGGCCGCATCATTGGTCTAGATTGAGCCCCGCGCATAGCCAAAAAACGACAGGGAGGCCGACATGGACGCCGCAATCGACGCGACCGCCGGTCAGTTTGAGCTCAACGAAGATCAGCTGGCCATCCGCGAAATGGCGGGCAGTTTCGCCGCCGAAAAGGTGGCGCCCTTTGCCCTTGAATGGGACAAGGCCAGGCGCTTCCCCGAGGACGTCATCCGCGAAACCGGCCAGCTCGGCTTCGGCGGCCTCTACGTCAAGGAAGATGTCGGCGGCTCCGCCCTCACCCGTCTCGACGCCGTGCTGGTTTTCGAACAGCTGGCACATGCCTGCCCGGGCTTCTCGTCCTTCATCTCGATCCACAACATGGCCGCGTCGATGATCGACCGCTTCGGCAACGAGGAGCAGCGCCAGCGCCTCCTGCCCAGGCTGACATCGATGGAATGGCTCGCCAGCTATTGCCTGACCGAGCCGGGTTCCGGTTCGGACGCCGCAGCACTCAAGACCAAAGCGGTACGCAGCGGCGGCAACGGCAGCGACTTCGTCGTCAACGGCACCAAGCAGTTCATCTCGGGCGCCGGCGACAGCGACGTCTATGTCGCCATGGTCCGCACCGGTGCCGACGGCCCCAAGGGCATCTCGACGCTGGTCATCCCCAAGGATGCGCCCGGCCTGTCCTTCGGCGCCAACGAGCACAAGATGGGTTGGCATATGCAGTCGACCCGCCAGGTCATCTTCGACGATTGCAAGGTGCCGGCCGAAAACCTGCTTTCCGATGAGGGTGCCGGCTTCGGCATCGCCATGGCTGGCCTCGACGGTGGCAGGCTCAACATTGCCGCCTGCTCTGTCGGCGGCGCCCAGTCGGCGCTGGACAAGGCGCTGGCCTACACCGCCGAGCGAAAGGCCTTCGGCCAGACCATCGACCGCTTCCAGGCGCTGCAGTTCCGCCTCGCCGACATGGAAACCGAACTCCAGGCCGCCCGCCTGTTCCTCTATGCCGCCGCATCAAGGCTCGACCGCAAGGCGCACGACGCCTCGAAATGGTCGGCCATGGCCAAGCGTTTCGTCACCGACACCGGCTTCGACATTGCCAACGACGCCCTGCAGCTGCTCGGCGGCTACGGCTATCTGCACGACTACGGCATCGAGAAGCTGGTGCGTGACCTCAGGGTCCACCAGATCCTCGAAGGCACCAACGAGATCATGCGTGTCATCATCGCCAGGCATCTGATCGGAAAGTAGCGGTCGAGGACAGTAGGGGGACACTCCCATTGCCCCACTGCCTTGTCCCCCTGTTCCCTTACTCCCTACCGCCCTACTCCCTTCCCACTGGAGGAACCAACCAATGACCACCATCGCCTTCATCGGACTGGGCAACATGGGCAACCCCATGGCCGCCAATCTCGTCAAGGCCGGCCACGCGGTGCTCGGCTTCGACCTGATGCCCGAGCATCTCGAGACGGCGCGCAACAACGGCGTCACCGTCATGGCCAATGCCGCCGCCGCCGCCAAGGATGCCGATGTGGTCATCACCATGCTGCCCGCCGGCAAGCATGTGCTTACGGTCTATGAGGACATCGCGCCGAAGCTGAAGAAGGGCGCGCTGCTCATCGATTCCTCGACCATCGACGTCGATTCAGCCCGCAAGGCACATGCGATTGCTGCCAGCAATGGCCTGCTGTCGGTCGACGCGCCGGTCTCGGGCGGCACCGGCGGTGCTGCGGCCGGCACGTTGACCTTCATGGCCGGCGGCGCGCAGGCGGCGTTCGACTTGGCCGAGCCGGTGCTCAAGCCGATGGCCGGACGCATCGTCCATTGCGGCGACGCCGGCGCCGGCCAGGCAGCCAAGATCTGCAACAACATGATCCTCGGCATTTCGATGATCGGCGTTGCCGAGGCCTTCGTGCTCGCTGAAAAGCTCGGCCTGTCGCATCAGGCGCTGTTTGACGTCGCCTCGACCTCCTCGGGCCAGTGCTGGTCGCTGACGTCCTATTGCCCGGTCCCCGGCCCGGTGCCCAATTCGCCGGCCAACCGCGACTACCAGCCCGGCTTTGCCGCAGCCCTGATGCTGAAGGACCTGAAGCTGTCGCAGGAAGCGGCGCAGCAGGCCGGTGCCGTCACTCCGCTCGGCGCCGAGGCAACCCAGCTCTATGCCCTGTTCACGGCTCTCGGCAATGGCGGCACGGACTTCTCCGGCATCATAAGGTTTCTGCGTGGCGATGCGGCCTGATTAATCCAAAAAAGTTCAAAATTTAGGTTTGCTTAAGCTCTCGATAACCACGCGGTAACGATGTCCAGCTAAAACGGTTTGCAAGGGCGGGCTTCGCAGCCGCCTCTGGCTCCGGATCAGGTCTCGCGTACCGGAGCTGTAAACCTTCGCTGGTCAAGCGTCGCGAAGGGCCATGCGTAATAGTGGCAAAGCCGCGTTCCCGTCCGGGACGCGGTTTTTGCGTTGTGCCCACCCCTCATGTCCCGGATTTCGTCGCCAGCCGGCGAAAATTGGCGCGCACGCGCTTGCTGGCCGGCTTCAACGCGGCTGCAACCGACTTTTGCGCGGCAACGCCGTTCAGCACCGATGGCGTGCGGCCCGACAGCACTTCCGGCCAGAACTGCAGCGCCGACTGGAAGTAGGATATCTGCGCCGCCACCATGCCTTCGGCCATGGCGGTCGTCTTTTCGGTTACAGCCGCCAGGCTTTCGCCATGCAGTGGCCCACCCTTGCGCGCTTCGGTCGCCATCATCGGCAACCGCATCGCCATGACCATCGGCGCCAGCATCAGATTGCCGGCAATGGCGCCGGAATGGCGCGAGGCCCTTGCCAATCGTCTATTCTTCATCTCGCGCACTCCGGTTTGCCCGGCCGATTATGCGCGCGAGCTTATTGTGCAGTGCACAATATAAGCCGCGGCACTGTCATGAACAAGCCGATCGCCTCAGTCCCTTGGTTCGAACTGCACGTCCACCGGCGGCCGCAAGCCGTTGGCGAGGCGGTTTGTCTCGTTGGCCATGCCGACAACAGCGAGCAATTCCATCAGCTGGGCTTCACTCATGCCTTTGCTGCGCGCCGCCGCCGTATGGGAGTAGGTGCAATATTCGCAGCCATTGGTCGCCGATACGGCGATATAGATCAGTTCCTTGGTAAGCGGATCGAGCGCGCCGGGCGCCATCACCTCGCGCACCGACTCCCAGGTGCGCTTGAGCAGCGCCGGGTCATGCGCCAGCACCTTCCAGAAATTGTTGATCCAGTCGACCTTCCTGAAAGCCAGGATGTCGTCATAGACGGCGCGGACCGCCTCGCTTGCATCCTCATACTGGATCAAAGGCACGATCGGCTTGCCGCTCATCGTTCGCTCCCGGGGTAGGCCGGGCAGAAATCCCCTGCCCGGCAATCTGGCATCAGGCTTTCCTGAGATCGGCTTCGGCGAGGTCGAGCGCCTTCAGGATACGGTCGCCGGCCATGTCGATGGTGGCGCGAGTCCAGATCAGCGGCGGCGACAGGATCATCGAGTCGCCGGTCGCGCGCATCATCATGCCGTTGGCAATCGCATGGTCGCGCACCACGACCGCGGCACTGCCGCCCGGTGAGAACCGCTCCTTGGTCGCCTTGTCCCTGACGATCTCGATGGCGCCCATCAGGCCCACCGAACGGACTTCGCCGACGAGGCCGTGGCGAGCGATGCGCTCCTTGAGCATCTGGGCGAAATACGGGCCGGTGTCGGTCTTCACCCGCTCGACCAGCCCTTCACGCTCGATGATCTCGATATTCTTGAGCGCCACCGCACATGCCACCGGGTGCCCGGAATAGGTGTAGCCGTGATAGAACTCACCGCCCTTCTCGACCAGCGTCGAGGCGATACGATCGCCGACCAGCAGCGCCGACAGCGGCTGGTAGCCCGAGGTCAGCGCCTTGGCGGTGGTGATCGTGTCGGCCTCGATGCCGAAGGTCTGGGCCGCAAACCACTCGCCAGTGCGCCCGTAGCCGGTGATGACCTCGTCGAGCATCAGGAGCACGTCATATTTGCGGCAGATGCGCTGGATCTCCGGCCAGTAGCTTGCCGGCGGAATCTTGACGCCGCCCGCCCCCATGATCGGCTCGCCGATGAAGGCGGCGACATTGTCGGCGCCGGCCTCCAGGATCGCATCCTCGACCGACCTGGCGGCGCGCAGGCCGAAATCATCATCGCTCTCGCCTGGAAGCGCCAGTTCATAGGCGTAGGGCATCATCACATGGACGATGTTGGGCACGGCACCGCCAAGCTGCTGGTGCATGCCCTCCATGCCGCCGAGCGATGTGCCGGCGACGGTCGAGCCGTGATAGGCCATCTTGCGCGAGATGATGCGGTTCTTCTCGGGCTTGCCCTCGAGCGCCCAGTAGTGGCGCACCAGGCGGAGCGCCGTGTCGTTCGATTCCGAACCCGACGATCCGTAGAACACCTGGTTGATGTTCCTGGGCGCCAGTTCCGCGAGCTTCTTCGACAGCAGCACCGGCGTCGGCGTCGAGCATTTGAAGAAGGAATTGTAGTAGGGCATTTCCTTCATCTGGGCGTAGGCCGCTTCGGCCAGTTCGTCGCGGCCGTAGCCGACATTGACGCACCACAGGCCGGCCATGCCGTCGAGCAGTTCGGTGCCTTCCGAATCGTAGATGAACGGCCCTTCGGCGTGGGTGATCATGCGCGAGCCCGCCTCGCGCAGTTCCTTGTGGTCGGTGAACGGGTGGAGATGATGCGCGGCGTCGATCTGCTGAAGCTGCTTCAGCGAATAGTTCTGATAAGTCATTGGCTTGTGCCTTTCTCTTGAATCGATCCGGCAGGCGCCGGGGCGGATTCGAGTTCAGGCGGGCGGCGAGTAGCCAATGCGTGCGCAAAGCCGCAGAAGCTCGGTGTGCCGCGTCCGCGGCGACGGCTTCGATGCGGCGTCCGCTGCCGGGGTATGAGCATGAAATGCGCACATGCCGGCACTCTAACCCGGCGTTTCGCCAATCTACAAGCGCCGGCCACAAGTGCTGGAAAAATCCTCTCCTGCGCCTCATGGCGGGAATAGATCGGCGATGGCAAGCGTTGACTGCCCGTGTGGCCGGCATTTTGCGGCCAACCCAGGGAGAACCATCATGAAGACCGTACTGTCCGCATTCGCCCTCCTGCTTGCGAGTTCAGCCCTCTCCTTCGCCGCCGAACCGGCCAAGATCGCCGAAGGCGCCGGCGGCAAGATGTACACCGACGCCAACGGCATGACGCTCTACACCTATGACAAGGACAGCGCCGGCAAGTCGGCCTGCAATGGCGACTGTGCCGTCAACTGGCCGCCGCTGATGGCTGCGGCCGACGCCAAGGACGAAGGCGACTGGACCGTCGTCACCCGCGACGACGGCTCCAAGATGTGGGCCTATGAAGGCAAGCCGCTCTACACCTTCGTCCAGGACAAAAAGGCCGGCGACGTCACCGGCGAGGGCAAGGGCGGCGTCTGGCACATCGCCAAGGCCGACTGACCTTTTGCTGCGCGACGGGGCCACCTCGTCGCGCAGCCCGCCCCAGTCCGCCCCCGCCCTAATCCGTCCTGTGGCGCCGGACTGCAGCGCGATAGAAGGCGAAGGCCAGCAGGGTGACATTCAGGCTCGCCAGCACCGCCGGCAGCCCGATCGGGCCGAAAGTCTGCATCACCAGCCCCGAACTTGGCGGCCCGACAATGCCGCCCATGCCCCACATCAGCGCAAACGCCGCGTTGCCGGCGACGAGCACACTGCCGTTGAAGCGGTTGCCGAGTTCGACCAGTGCCATGGTGTAGACGCCATAGCCCACGGCCCCCATCACCACGAGCACGGGCCAGATCAGCCTCGTCTCGATCAGCAGCGGCAAAAGCACGGCGCAGATGGCCGTCACCGCGGCGCAAAACAGGATCATGGCACGGCCGCCGACCCGTTCCGCCATCAGGCCAAGCGGAATTTGCAGCAGGATGTTGCCCATCGACAGTGCCGTCAGCATCGCGGCGAGCATGGCTTCGGGCAGCCCGTGGCCGGCGCCGAAAACCGGCAGCAGCGAATAGGTGCTTTGCTGGTTGGCCGCCGACACGAGCACGGCAAACAGCAGCGCCGGCGCGAGCGCCGCAAAGCCAAGCACACCGCCCTTGGACTGGCCGTCATCCTCGAAGCCCGACAGATCCGACAAGATGCGCAGGACGGTGGCACAGGCGAGGAAGCCGACGATTGCAATGACGAAAGGCGTCCAGCCTGCGGTGCCGACGAAGGTCAGCACCAGCGGCCCGCTGGCATAACCGACCCCCATCAGCGTGTTGAACACGCCCATGACGCGCCCGCGCCGCGACGGCGGGGCCATCGACAGCGCCCACACCTCGCCGAGGATGTAGAGCGGGTTGATGACCACCCCGATCATGAAGCGCAGGACGAACCAGGCGAACCAGTCCTGGAGATAGCCGATGAGCAGGAAGCAGATGGCAGCCGCGATCGAGCAGCCGACCGCCAGGTTTCTCGCCCCGACGAGGCGCACGGCCCAAGGCACGAAGGCGGCGGAGGCGATCAGGCCCAGCGGCATCATCGCCGCCGACAGGCCGATCATCGCCGGCGGCATGCCCTGTTTCTGCATCAGCAACGAAAACAGCGGATAGCTCAGCCCTTGCGCTGCGCCAAACATCGCAAGTGCTGCGGTGACGCCGACAAGCGGTGCCCACCTGAGAGGCGGTTCGGCGGCGGTGGAAGCGGGAGAGGTCAAAGCAGTCACCAGGAGAATCGAATGACGGCGATCCTATAGATGATGCGCCCTGTGCCGGATGCCTCACCACGACGGAGAACGTCGGTCCAGTCCCAATCGGTCGCTGTCCCCACGGCACCCGTCGACGATGTCGTTTCCCTCGCGCTACTTGTCGCCACCTCCGCAATGAGCAGCACTGCCCCGGTCCATTATGCCTCCCGACACTGAAGCTTGCCGTGAGGATTCCATGACCGTGGCCCTGCAAACAGCCGAACAGGCTCCTGCCTCCGACCGCGCTCGACGCGGCGGTCGTGCCGGCAAGCGCGCCGGCGGCGCCCAGGCATTCGAGCAGCCGCCTTTCCGCCAGCTCAAGATCCCGTTTGCACCGACCAGGCTGATCTCCGACGACGAGCTGGAGTCCATCCACCTTGCCTCATTGCGGGTGCTCAAGGAGATCGGCGTCGACGTGCTGCACGACGAGGCACGCCGCATCATGAAGGCACATGGCGCCGACGTGCGCGACGGCACCGAGCGCGTCCGCTTCGATTCCGACATGATCCTCGAGTTGATCTCGCATGCACCGGCCGAGTTCACCCTGCATGCCCGCAATCCGGCCCACAATGTGCGCTTCGGCGGCAACAATCTCGTCATTTCGCAGATGGCGTCGGCGCCCAACTGTTCCGATCTCGATCGTGGCCGTCGCCCGGGCAACCAGGCCGACTACCGCAACTTCCTCAAGCTCGCCCAGATGCACAACATTTTGCAGACGACGGGCGGCTATCCTGTCGAACCGGTGGACATCCATCCCTCGATCCGCCATCTCGAATGCATCCGCGATCTGGCGACTTTGACCGACAAGGTGTTTCACATCTATTCGCTCGGCAAGGAGCGCAACGTCGACGGCATCGAGATCACCCGCATCGCCCGCGGCATTTCCCGCGAGCAGATGATGGTGGAGCCCTCGGTCTACACCATCATCAACACCAACTCGCCACTGAAGCTCGACGTGCCGATGATGGAAGGCATCATCCAGATGTCGTCGATGGGCCAGGTGGTGATCGTCACCCCCTTCACCCTGTCAGGTGCGATGGCGCCCGTCACCATCGCTGGCGCCCTGGTGCAGCAGAATGCCGAGGCGCTCTCCGGCCTCGCCTTCACCCAGATGGTCAGGAAGGGCGCGCCGGTCGGCTATGGCGGTTTCACCTCCAACGTCGACATGAAATCGGGCGCCCCGGCCTTCGGCACGCCCGAATACATGAAGGCCCAGCTTGTCGGCGGCCAGCTCGCCCGCCGCTACAACATCCCCTACCGCACCTCCAATGTCTGCGCTGCCAACGCCGTCGACGCTCAGGCAGCCTATGAGAGCGTCTTCTCCTTGTGGGGCGCGATCCAGGGCGGCGCCAACTTCATGTTGCACGGCGCCGGCTGGCTCGAGGGCGGCCTTCGCTGCTCCTACGAGAAGATGATCCTCGACATCGACCTGCTGCAGATGGTGGCCGAGTTCCTGACCCCGCTGGACCTGTCGGAAGACGCGCTCGCCGTCGACGCGATCCGCGACGTCGGCCCCGGCGGCCACTTCTTCGGCACCGCGCACACCCAGTCGCGCTACAAGAATGCCTTCTATTCGCCCATCATCTCCGACTGGCGCAATTTCGAGACCTGGGCCGAGGCCGGCAGCCCGACGGCGGTGGAAAAGGCAAATCGCGTCTGGAAGGAGCGCCTCGCCTCCTACGAGGAGCCCTGGATGGACCCCGCCATCCGCGAAGAGCTCAACGCCTTCGTCGACAAGCGCAAGGCCGAAGGCGGCGCCCCGACCGACTTCTGATCGCCATCAAGCCGATTCAATTTCTTACAACTCGGACATAACCTTATGAAATCCCATGTGAAAGCAGTTGTCATCGGCGGCGGCGTTGTGGGCTGCTCGGTGTTGTATCACCTCGCCCGCGCCGGCTGGACCGACATCATGCTGATCGAGCGCTCGGAGCTCACCTCCGGCTCGTCCTGGCACGCCGCCGGCGGCTTCCACACGCTCAACGGCGACCCCAACGTCGCCAAGCTGCAGGCCTACACCGTCCAGCTCTACAAGGAGCTGGAGGAGATTTCCGGCCAGTCCTGCTCGCTGCACCTGACCGGCGGCGTCATGCTTGCCGACAGCCCCGAGCGCATGGACTTCCTGCGCCTGGCCCATGCCAAGGGCCGTTATCTCGGCATGGACACCGAACTCATCACGCCGTCCGAAGCCAAGAAGATGTTCCCGCTGATGGACGAAAAGCATTTCGTCGGCGCGATGTGGGATCCCGTCGAAGGCCATCTCGACCCGTCAGGCACAACCCATGCCTACGCCAAGGCGGCGAAGAAGCTCGGCGCCGAGATCGTGCTGCGCAACCCGGTCAAGGAACTGACGCAGGATCCCGACGGCACCTGGAACGTCGTTACCGAGCAGGGCACCGTCAGGGCAGAGCACGTGGTCAACTGCGGTGGCCTGTGGGCGCGCGAGGTCGGCCGTATGGTCGGCGTCGAGCTGCCGGTCCTGGCCATGGAGCACATGTACCTGCTGACCGAGCCGATGCCGGAGGTCGAGGCCTTCAACAAGGAAACCGGCCGGGAAATGATCGGCGTGCTCGATTTCAAGGGCGAGATCTACACGCGCCAGGAACGCAACGGCATCCTGCTTGGCACCTATGAGAAGGCCTGCAAGCCGTGGTCGCCTGTCAACACGCCGTGGGATTTCGGACATGAACTGCTCGCGCCCGACCTCGACCGCATCGCGCCGTCGCTGGAAATCGGCTTCCAGCATTTCCCCGGCATCGCCAACGCCGGCATCAAGCAGGTCATCAACGGACCCTTCACCTTCGCGCCCGACGGAAACCCGCTGGTTGGCCCGGTCCAGGGCCTGACCAATTTCTGGGTCGCCTGCGGCGTCATGGCCGGTTTCAGCCAGGGCGGCGGTGTCGGCCTCGCTCTGTCGAACTGGATGGTCAACGGCGACCCGGGCTTCGACGTCTGGGGCATGGATGTCGCGCGCTGGGGCGAATGGGCCAGCCTGCGCTACACCAACGCCAAGGTGCGCGAAAACTACTCGCGCCGCTTCTCGATCCGTTTTCCGAATGAAGAACTGCCCGCCGCCAGGCCGGCCCAGACCACCCCGCTCTACGATACCATGGTCGCCAACAATGCCGTCATGGGCGACAGCTGGGGCCTGGAAACGCCGTTGTGGTTTGCTCCGAAGGGTACAGAGCCCAAGGACATCGTCTCCTTCCACCGCTCCAACGATTTCGAGCATATCGGCAATGAGGTTCGCGCCACACGCGACCGCGTCGGCGTGACCGAGATCGCCAATTTCGCCAAATACGAAGTGTCGGGCCCGGCATCGGAGGATTTCCTCAACCGGCTGATGACCAACCGCATGCCGAAGAACGGCCGCATCGTGCTGACGCCGATGCTGAACGAGTTCGGCCGGCTGATCGGCGACTTCACGATTGCCAAGACTGGCGACGACACGTTCATGATCTGGGGCTCGTCGGCGGCGCAGAAGTATCACATGCGCTGGTTTGAACAGCACCTGCCCAAGGACGGATCGGTGCGCATCCACCGCTTCGACCAGACCCTCGTCGGCCTGTCGATTGCAGGCCCGAAGTCGCAGGCGCTGCTGGCCAAGCTGGTCGACGAGGACGTCTCCAGCAAGGCCTTCCGCTTCATGGATTTTCGCGAGATGGCCGTCGGAGGTGCGCCCTGCATGGTCAACCGCATCACCTATACCGGCGACCTCGGCTACGAGATCTGGATGGCGCCTGCCTACCAGCGCCTCGTCTACAAGGCGATCAAGGACGCCGGCGAAGAGTTCGGCATCGTCGATTTCGGCATGCGGGCACTTTTGTCGATGCGCCTAGAAAAGAACTTCCCGACCTGGTTCCGCGAGCTTCGCCCGATCTATGGGCCGTTCGAGGGTTCGATGGAGCGCTTCATCAAGCTCGAAAAGAACGACTTCATCGGCCGCGAGGCAGCCGCCAGGGAGCACGCCGAGGGGCCAAAGCTGCGCCGTGTCTCCTTCTATGTCGATGCGCAGGACGCCGACGTGATGGGCGACGAGCCGATCTGGGCCAAGGTCGGCGCCAAGGATTTCGGCACGATCGAAAAGCCGCACGGCTATGGTGCGCCGCGCTTCGATGAGACTGGCAAGGAAGTGCGCGGTTCGGACGCCGCCACCGGCGCATCCGCGGTGCGCGGCATCGTCGACGGCGACTGGCGTGTGGTCGGCTGGGTGACGTCGGGCGGCTATGCCCATTATGTCGAGAAGTCGATGGCCCAAGGCTATGTGCCAGCTGCGCTTGCCGAAAACGAGGCGGAAGGTCTGTTCGAGATCGAGATCCTCGGCCACCGCCGTCCCGCCCGCATCAATGTCGAGCCGCCGTTTGATCCGAGCGGTGACAAGATGCGGGGGTAGTTCGGCTCCAAGCAAGAGACTGGGAACGCACATGCTCTACGTTGCCCCCCTCTGTCGTGCCGGACATCTCCCCCACAAGGGGGGAGATTGGCTGTCAGATGCCTCTCGCCCGAATTCGAGCGATCCAAGAAGAGCGCCAAAACCTCAACTGCTGATCTCCCCCCCTGTGGGGGAGATGTCCGGCACGACAGAGGGGGGCGCGAAAGGACCACACATTCGGCCACTTGCGGGGCATTGCTGATGGATACCCCTGCAAAAGGCAATTTCGGCCGCCACCGCAAGATCATGCCGTTCGAGCCGGGTTCCGCGGACGATTTGCGCGCGCAGGCACGCACCAAGGCGGCTGGGCTCAACAGCCACGTTCTGGGTTATGGAGCGCAGGCCGAGGCCGAATGGGCGGCGGCAGGCATTGCGGCACCTGACATGCCGGCCCTGCGAAAATACCGGCTGGAGCGCATCCGCGCCGAGCTCGCGCGGCGCGGCTACGCCGGCGCCCTGCTCTACGATCCCGTCAACATCCGCTACGCCACCGATTCCACCAACATGCAGCTGTGGGTGGCGCACAACCCGACCCGTCACTGCTTCGTCGCCACAGACGGCCCGGTGGTGCTGTTCGACTATTTTTCCTGCGAGCACCTGTCCGATCATTCCGGCGTCGTCAACGAGGTTCGCCCGGCAGTGTCGTGGATGTATCTCTACAGTGGCGAACTGACGGAGATGAAGGTCGAGCGTTGGGCGCAAGGCATCGCCGATGTCGTTCGCCAGCACGGCGGCGGCATCACGCGTATTGCCGTCGACCATCTCGACCATGAGGGCGTCGACGCTCTGGCACGGCATGGCATTTCGGTCGGCAATGGCGAGGCGGTGATGGAGAACGCCCGGCTGATCAAGTCGCCTGACGAAATCCTCTGCATGCGTCGTTCGATCGTCGCCTGCGAAGCGGCGATGGGCGAGATGGAAGCGGCGCTCCGGCCGGGCATCTCCGAGAACGAACTCTGGGCCGAACTGCATCGCGGCAACATCGCCCGCGGCGGCGAATGGATCGAAACACGGCTCCTGGCATCCGGACCGCGCACCAATCCCTGGTTCCAGGAGTGCTCCTCGCGCGTGGTCGAGGCAGGCGAGCTCGTCGCCTTCGACACCGACCTGATCGGGCCCTACGGCTTCTGCGCCGACCTGTCGCGCACCTGGCTGTGCGGTGACGGCGCGCCGACCGACGAGCAGCGCGACCTCTACAGGACTGCCGCCGAACAGATCGCCTACAATACGGCGCTGCTCAGGCCCGGCCTCGGTTTCCGTGAACTGGTGGAACGCGCGGCCGTGCCGCCGCCCGACTGCTTCGCGGCACGTTATGGCGTGCTGTTTCACGGCGTCGGCCTGGCCGACGAATATCCCACCCTGCCCCACGCCTCGGACTGGACGGCCGATACGCCGGACGGCGTGCTCGAGCCCGGCATGGTGGTCTGCGTCGAGAGCTATATCGGCCGCCTCGGCGGGCATGACGGCGTCAAGCTCGAGGAGCAGATCCTGATCACGGAAAGCGGATACGAACAACTGTCGAGTTACCCGCTCGACAAGCGCCTGCTCGGCTAGGCGCGCCCCAAGCCCCGGCTTTCTGTTCGAGATCTTCCATCGGCGAAGAACAATTGATCGGCAGATGAAATCGCTCGCCGGCGACTTTACTGCGATGGTGCAAGATCACTGGCCTGCCGGATTTGGTGTGGACAGGAGCGTTCGCGAGTGGCTTCCGCCGCAAGCTGCACCGATAGTGAAAATGGGCCTGAAACGGCGCCCTTTTTCTTTATCAGATCGGATCGCATATGACGCACTTCTATCGGATTGGCCTTTCGGGCCTCGCCCTGGCCGGCGGTCTCGCCTCGAATGCATCAGCGGCGTCGGCGCAGCCGCTGGCCCCCAAAGTGCTTGTTATAACGATGTTCGGAGGCGAAGCAAAACCATGGCTCGAGGGCCGCAAGCTGGAGACCAGACTAACAATTCCGGGCTTCGCCAAGGAGTATCCGGAACTTGCCTGTGACGCTGCCGGCCTGTGCGTCATGACGACGGCGATGGGTTATGCCAACGCGGCCAGCTCGGTTTCAGCGCTCGTCTACAGCGGTCTTGTCGACCTCAAGCAGAGCTACATCGTGATTGCCGGCATTGCCGGCGTCGATCCCAGCGATGGCACGCTGGGTTCGGCACATTGGGCGCGTTATGCCGTCGATGCCGGCCTGCGCCACGAAATCGATCCGCGCCAGATTCCCGCCGACTGGCCTGATGGCGTGGTCGGGCTGGGCGCCAAGCGCCCCGGCGAAAAGCCGAGCTGGGGATCGGCAACCGAGGTTTACCAGCTCAACGAACAGCTTCTGCAAAAGGCATTTGCCCTGACCAGGAGCGTCGAACTTGCCGACAGCCCCGAAGCGAAGGCCTATCGCGTGGCCTACGCGACAGCACCGGGCAGCGCCGCCCCTGAGGTCAGCATCTGTGACACGCTGTCCACCGACACCTACTGGCATGGCTCAATGACGGCCAGAAGCATGGGCGATTGGGTATCGTTGCTGACCGAGGGCAAGGGCAACTATTGCACGACCCAGATGGAGGACAACGCCTCGCTGACGGCGCTGCGGCGCGGCGCCGATGCCGGCCTGCTCGATTTCGACCGCATCGCCTTGCTGCGCACGGCATCTAACTTCGATCGCGAACCCGCCGGCATGAGCCCCATCGATTCGCTGAGCGCCAAGTCGGGCGGTTTTGGCCCGGCAGCCACCAACGCCTATCGTGTCGGCGCAGCCTTTGCAGATGCGGTCACCGGCGATTGGACGAAATGGGAAAAGGGCGTTCCGTCCGAATAGGCCCGAAAGAGCGAGGCAGGGCGGGCGGTTCAGGCCGCCCGCCCTGTTCAAAATGCGGCGTTCAAAGTGCGGCCTGGCTCAGCGCCAGGTTCAGCAACGTCACCGAAACGGGAGGCGTGTTTAGCCCGGTGATGTAAGGCAAACCCTTGCGCTTTGCCGTCCAGCCGATGATCACGACGTCCTGGGCAGCCGGCTCGAAGCGCTGTGCCAGCGCCCAGCTCCGGCAATCGATGGTCGCCACGTCGGCCCGGCCTTCGGCAATCGAGACGATCGATGCGCGATGGCCGCCGCTTTCGATCCGTTCGGAAAAAATCCGCAACCCTTCGCCCATGGCGGCAAGATCGCGCGAAATACCGATGAAGCCCGACATCGAATCGTGGCTGTTGAAGGCAAGGCGCTTGTCACGGATCAGATCGAGCGGAATGAGCGTCGCGTCGCCATCAGGCGCATGCGCATGATCGGCGGTCACGGATCCGCGCCGCACGACGATGGCGCTGGAATAGAGTTCGCCACGACCGCCTTCGATGCCATCATAGTTCGGCTGGCCAATCACCTTGACCTGAGCCGCAAGGCCCGTGCTTTCCATCGGCCCCCAGCAGGTCTGGCCGAACAGCAATTGGGGATGCCGCCACAGCGTCGGCAGGTCGAATTCTTCGGGCGGCAGCGTAGCCGGATCGGGCGCGATCACCGTAGCCGATGCGTCGCGAATACCACCTGGAACCGCCGGCAGTTCGGCATTGCGCCTGACAAGGCGTTCCGGCGCGTCCAGACCAAGCTGACGCAATGCCGTTCGCAACCTTGCCCATTGCGCATCGACCTCGTCGTGCATCTCGGGCCAGTCATACATGGGCAGTGCGGCGATGAAGTCGCTCATTGCAACATTTCAGGCTAGAGCGCGGGAATTGGCAAGGTCTGAAAGGATCATTCCTTCGGCGGCTCAGCAGGCACAGGTGCTGTGCCCAGCCCATTGACGTTGCGCGCCCTGACGCGCGGCACGAACGCCCTGCCCGGCTCGGGCGCGCGGCGCAGCGCCGGGTGGCACACCGGTTCCTTGGCGCGGAAGGCATAGGCTTTGACCAGCGCGAGATAGTTCGGATAGGCATAGCCCTTGTTCATCCGGAGCCACTCTTCGCGGCGCGCGCGGAACAGTTCCGGCAGCTTGTACCAGGCGACGGTCGGGCTCTTGTGGTGCACGAAATGCAGGTTGTTGTTGAGGAACAGGATCGAAAGCGGCGAGCGTTCGACGATGACGGTGCGCCCTTCCGGATGCTCCGACCATTGATGCTCGGCAAAGGTGCGGATCGAGATCAACGAATGGCCGAGCCAGACCGGCACCAGAACATAGAGCCAGAGCGGCAGGCCGAAGCCGAACTGGATGACCGGCAGGACGATGACCAGCCCCGCCGCGTGCAGCAGCCAGGCAGTGCGGACTGCCTTGTCGCCGCCGGCGATCGCCTTGGCGTCGTCGATGACAAAGCCGATGCAGGACAGCAACGGCCCGAGCACGAAACGACCGGCCATGGTGTTGTTGATCCTGAGCACCAGCTTCATCGCCTCAGGCAGGTCGTCATGCTGCCAAAGTGAGCGGTAGTAGCTCTCGGGATCGTCGAACGGGTCGGTCAGCTTCTCGTCGGCGTGGTGGCGCAGGTGAATGGTTTTGAAACGACGGTAGGGCCAAAGCAGACCGATGGGCAGAGAAACCAGCGCTTCGTTGATGCGCGCGTTGCGGGTTGGGTGGCCGTGCAGCACCTCATGCACCAGCGACGATTGCAACGCCACCGTCAGCACCATCAGCACCAGCGCAGCAACCGGATAGCTGGGCCACACCAGCAGTCCCACCAAAAGCCAGGCACCGTAGCAGGCGGCGATCAGAAACACCGTCGGCCATTCGACCCTGGTGGTCGTGCCGCGTTTGTTTCCCCTGTTAGCCATGCTGCTGCCTGCTGTCCTTGGATGCCTGGAACTCGATGATTCCTGACATAATGCTGTCAGTAGCCTTGCGTTTCTGCAACGAGACAATGCGCACAGATTGTTTACATTGCGCTGCTTAAGCCGCAAGTGTTACACTTAGTAAACAAGCTGGAAGATGAATCTATTTCCCGCGGGCGCCTTGCCTGCGTTCCGCAAAACCATTCCACCTTTGGGCAGGCCATGGACAAACGCGATCTATCCGAAGTTTTCCGCGAGCGTCTCAAGGCGTTGGTCCAACGCTCCGGCCTCAATCAGTCGGCCTTTGCCACATCGGTCGGCATCGACCGCTCGGCGCTGTCGCAGTTGCTTTCGGGGGCAACGATAAGGCTCCCTCGCGCCGAAACCCTGCTGACAATCGCATCCGCTCACAAGGTTTCGCTCGACTGGCTGCTTGGCCTCAGCCAGGACGAAGGGGTTACAGGCGAAATCCGCGAAAGCCTCGAGATCGAGGAGGCATCGGGCGGTTTCGAACGCACGCTGATCGCGAAATGGCATGCCGAGGCCGCCGGCACCAAGATCCGCTATGTGCCCGCGGGCATTCCTGACCTGCTGCGCACCGAAGCACTCATCGACTACGAGGCCGGCATCTCCAACAAGAGCCGCGAGAGCCAGGCCGGCGAGACGCAGTATCGCATCGACTACAACCGCCGGCCCGAGACCGACATGGAAGTCTGCATGCCGCGTCACACGCTCGAGATTTTCGCGCGCGGCCTGGGCGTCTGGTCGGGTTTTCCAGACAAGGACCGCAAGCAGCAGCTGCGCCACATGGCTGACTTGCTCGACGATCTCTACCCGACATTCCGGCTGTTCCTGTATGACGGCCGCATGCGCTATTCCGTGCCCTACACGATCTTCGGCCATTCCCGCGCGGCGATCTATGTCGGCGACATGTACCTTGTGCTCTATGCCACCGACCCGATCAGGACGCTGACCCGCCATTTCGACAATCTGATCCGCGCCGCCGACATCAACGCCCACGAGACCGCGGCCTTCGCGCGACGGCTGGCTGTGGCTTCGTTCCCGGCCAGTTGGGGCTGACTGGCGCTCTGGTTGAATTTGCCGCCGCGATACGGCAGCGTGCGCCGCGATCCCCGAGGAAACCCATGCCAGATCAGAAGCGTGTCGTCATACCTGCCCAGTCGGGCCGTTCCATCCGCGTCTCCAGCGGTGACCTGGTCCGCATCATCGACATCAAGGGCCAGCAGGTCGCCGACCTCTGGGCGTTCACGCCTGATATGAAGGACTGGCTGAGCACTTCCAACACCCGCGATATCGGCGAGCGGCTGTTTCCCAAGACAGGCGAACATTTCTACGGCACGACGGGAAACAAATTGCTGACCTTGGTCGAAGACGCCTCGCCCGGCCCGCACGACATGCTCTACCCCGCCTGCAACCACGCGCTTTATGTCCGCGCCGGCTTCGACGAGCATCCCAGTTGCCAGGACAATCTGCACAAGGCCCTTGCCTCGGAAGGGCTCGCCTTGCCCTTCACGCCAGACCCGGTCGACCTGTTCCAGAACTCGCTGCCGCAGCCCGATGGCAGCATCGACGTCTTCGCCTCGATCAATCCGCCCGGCGGCTACGTCGCTTTGCGCGCCGAATGCGACCTGCTGCTCGTCGTCACCGCCTGCTCGGTCGATCATTATCCGACCAATGGCGGCGTCTGCACCGAGATCGCGGTCGAGGTGACGCCGGCAGCATGGTCGGCCAAGCAAACGCGTTGACTGGACATAAAGACTTCTTTATATCCTTATCTAATCTCCTGATATGAAAGTCGCTGCGATGACGACCAATCCGATCGATGCCCTGCTGGCCGAAAAGGGCGTGCTGCTCGCCGATGGCGCAACCGGCACAAACCTGTTTGCCATGGGCCTCGAGGCCGGCGAAGCACCCGAGCTGTGGAATGAAAGCGCGCCCGAGAAGATTTCGACGCTGCACCGGAAATTCGTCGAGGCCGGCGCCGACATCATCCTTACCAATTCGTTTGGCGGCACCCGTCACCGGCTCAAGCTGCATCACGCCCAGGATCGCGTGCACGAGCTCAACAAGCGCGCTGCCGAAATCGCCCGTGGCGTTGCCGACAAGGCCGGCCGCAAAGTTATCGTCGCCGGCTCCGTCGGCCCGACGGGCGAGCTTCTGGTTCCGCTTGGTGCCATGACCTATGACGAGGCGGTCGATGCATTCGCCGAACAGATCGAAGGCCTCAAGGCCGGCGGCGCCGAAGTCGCATGGATTGAAACGATGTCCGCGCCGGACGAAATCCGTGCGGCGGCGGAAGCTGCCATTCGCGTCGGCCTGCCCTACACCTACACCGGCTCGTTCGACACCGCCGGCCGCACCATGATGGGCCTGCTGCCCAAGGACATCCACGGTGTCGTTGACGGCCTTGCCCAGACGCCGCTTGGCGTTGGCGCCAATTGCGGTGTCGGTGCGTCCGATATCCTGGCTTCGCTGCTCGACATGAGCGACGCCAAACCGGATGCAACGATCATCATCAAGGGCAATTGCGGCATCCCGGAATTCCGCGGCACCGAGATTCACTATTCGGGCACGCCGGAACTGATGTCGGACTATGTCCGCCTCGCTGTCGACGGCGGCGCCAGGATCATCGGCGGCTGCTGCGGCACCTCGTTCGAGCATCTGGCCGCCATGCGCAAGGCGCTCGACGCCCACAAGAAGGACGTTCGTCCGACCGTCGAGGCAATCGTCGAGCGCATCGGCCCGATGCGCAACAAGCTGGCGGCGCCGAACACCACGGAAACCAGCGAAGGCCGCCGCGAACGCCGTCGCCGCAGCTGAGGCTTCTTCTGATCAGCTGTTTTCTTCGTATCGCGCGAGTGCCGACTTGATGTCGGTGCCCGCGCCTTCGACCGGGCGCATCATCATCACGGCGTCCGATGTGCGCACATCGCCCAGTTTCTCCATCGCCAGCCGGAAGCGCTCATTGTTGAGCGCCGACCATGCCGTGCGATGGGCGTCATCGACATCGCTCACGCGGGAACGCGAGGAACTCGGGGTTGAGACCGGCACCGCCTGCTGGACAGGCTTGGCGGGCACATAGATGTGGCTGCTGGTGGCAGGCGCCGGCGCCTGTGCGGCAGCATCTGCCACGGCGTCGCTATTGCGGTTGGCAGCCTCCGGCCGGGTTGGCATCGCCAAGGCATCGGCGGTGCGAGCAATTGATACCGCACCCGCCATCACACGTCCAACCAGCATTCTCAAACCACCCCTTGTACACCCGCAGCTGTATTAGCCGGGGATCGTTGCGATCGGGTTCCGGGGCGAATTGGCTTTTGATTCAAATTGTCGGAAACGGCCCGCAAATCTGGCCTTTTCCTAGGTTTCACACAGAAAAAGCTCCCGCCTTGCGGCGGGAGCTTCAGACGTTACAAGACCTCGGGGAATCAAAGGTCTTCGAGGTCGCGACGGGCCTTCTTCAGGATCTCGCGCGCCTTCTCAGCCTGTACGGCGGTCAGCGAACCGCTGCGCAGTCGGCTGAACACAGCGAAGTTCAGCGCCTTGACTTCGTCGCCGAGGGCGACACCGCTGACCTGCGTCGAGTTTTCCTCGATCTGGCCATTGATCTTGGCGAGCTCGGCGGCGTTTTCATCGAGATATGCCTGGCCCGCCTCGGTGATCGAGTAGAGCTTCTTGTTGCCATTGGCGACGGAGACGACGAGGTCCGCCTCCTCCAGCATCTGCAGCATCGGATAGATCGCGCCCGGGCTCGGGCTGTAGGCGCCCTGGAACTTGGCCTCCAGCGCCTTGATGATGTCGTAGCCGTGGCGCGGCTCTTCGGCAATCAGGCCGAGCACGACCAGGCGCAGAGCGCCGGGATCGAACATGCGCGGGCCGCGGCCGCCGAAGGGACCGCCACGATGACGGCCGAAGGGACCGCCGCGGCCATGCCGGCCGCCGCCCCTGCCGCCTTCATTCTGGCCCGACATGGACCATTCTCCACGGCAACGATCGTTGAAATTCGGGTGGTTGAACATGTGAGTACCTCTCCAGGATGTTTGTTTCATGTCGCTATATCTATTCAAAGATATATCTTTTGCAAGATAGAACGTAGGGAATTTTTCGCGCCGCTCTGCGAACGCGTGCGGAAACATCCCGGAAGGGAGCGCCCTCCCAGTCCGATGAAAGTCGATTTCAGCTTGTTTTCAACCGCTTACGCCCGGATCGAGATGTCCTCGCAGGGCCACGCCGTTGTAACGGAATTTCGCTCCGTCCGGCACCTAGGCGCCGACAACCATGTCGCTCAGAACATGACTGAAGTGCTTTTCCTGCCGTTCCAGCCACGCGTAAGCCCGCGGCCAGTTGGCCGGATCTGTCATCGCGACCGGATGGTTGGACAGGTAGCACAGCGCGTACTCGCCGCGCAGGCTGACGCCAAGCGCCTTGCCCAATGCGGGCTCGAAGGCAATCAGCCGGTTCGCGGTTGTGGCATAACCCTCGCCGCGTTGGCCCCTGACGAACAGCCCGACGCTGCGATTGGTCAAATAGAGCGAAACCACCAGATCGTCGGCGATATGCCGCCAGCGCGAATAGAGGCTGCCATGGCGTATCCTGGGATCGTTGCGGCGGGCGAGATAACCGTCCCAGAAAACCTTGATCTCGCGCGACGACAGTGAGCGCAGCCCGCCATGCGCAATATCCCATTCGTCCAGTTGCCGGTCGGCCATCACCAGTCTCCGAAACACCACCCCAGCGATTTTCGGGTGGACGCCTAGAGATCACAAAAGAACGGCCGGCGGAAAGCCCCCTTTCCGCCGCCGGAGATCACAAAAGAATGGCCGGCGGAAAGCCCCCTTTCCGCCGGCCGGCCCACCTGCCCTTGCCTGTTGCCTTACTGCTTGTTGCCCTGGAGCGACGATGCCAGCCGCACCAGCGACAGGAATTCGGCGCGATAGCCATAGGGATCGGCACCGCGCGCCGCCGAGGCGATCTCGGCGATCCGGTCAAAGCCGAACCTGGCTGTCGCGTCCTCGTCGCGCAGTTTCTGGCCGAAGGCCGCAACCGCCACCGAGAACCGCTGATCGGTGCCGGCGCCGTCGAAGCTCGCGACTTCGTTCGTCTTCGTCACCGGCGTGGTGATCAGCTTGCTCACGTCGCCATCAGGCGCCTTGTAGCGGATCTTCACGAAAGCATACTCGTCGGCATCGGCGACGCCGCCATTGCCTGTCGAAGCCTGGCCGTAGCGCAACGGGTCCATCGCCAGCGACGGGCTGCCCTTGGGCGTGATCTCGTAGATCGCCGTCACCGAATGGCCGGAGCCGATCTCGCCGGCATCGACGCGATCGTTGTTGAAGTCCTCGCGATTGAGCGCACGGGTCTCGTAGCCGATGAGCCGATATTCGGCGACGGCAGCCGGATTGAACTCGACCTGTATCTTGACGTCCTTGGCAATCGGGAACAGCGTCGAGGAGGCATCCTGCACCAGCACCTTCTCGGCTTCGGCCAGCGTGTCGATATAGGCCGCCGTGCCGTTGCCGTTCTGGGCGATGGTCTGCATCATCTGGTCGTTGAGATTGCCGCGGCCGAAGCCGAACACCGACAGGAACACGCCCGACTTGCGCTTGTCCTCGATCAGCCGCTTGAGCTCGTCGTCATCGGTCTGGCCGACATTGAAGTCGCCGTCGGTCGCCAGCATCACACGATTGATGCCGTCCTTGACGAAGGATTTTTGCGCCAGCCGATAGGCTTCGCGAATGCCCGCTTCGCCGGCAGTCGAGCCGCCAGGGGCCAGCGTGTCGATGGCCGACAGTATCTTTTCCCGGTCCGACGCCTTGGTCGGTTCGAGCACGGTACCCGCGTTGCCGGCATAGGTGACGATCGAAACCGTGTCGTCGGCATTGAGCTTGTTGACCAGGAGGCGGAAGGCCGAGCGCAGCAACGGCAGCTTGTCCGGCTCGTCCATCGAGCCCGACACGTCGATCAGGAACACCAGATTGGCCTTCGGCTGCTCGGTCGGCTTGACGTCATAGCCCTTGATCGCGACGTGCATCAGCTTGCTGTGCTCGTTCCACGGCGTCGGCATGACGCTGACGGTGGTGTTGAACGGCGTGGCGATCGCCTCCGGCCCCTTCCAGTCATAGGGGAAGTAGTTGATCATTTCCTCGACCCGTACCGTGTCGGGCTGAGGCAGAACCCCTTCCTTCAGCAAACGGCGAGCGAAGGAATAAGAGGCTGTGTCGACATCGATGGAGAAGGTCGAGACCGGATCCTCAAGCGCCGAACGCACCGGATTGGTCTTGAAATCCTCGACGCGATCGCGGTTTTCCGGCGGGGCCATCGGCATGTCGGAGGGCGCGATCACGCCCTGCAGCTCGGTTGTCAGCGTCGGCGCGGACATGCGGCTCATCTGCGCTGCCGCGTCGGCCAGCGGCGCCGGCGCCGGCACGGCCGGCGCCGCCTCGTTCATGACATCAGCTTCTTCGGCTGCCGCTGTTGCCTCCGCCTTGGCCGCCTGCGAGGCGGCAGCCATCGGTTTGGCCGGCGCGGTCTGCGCCGCGCCTGAATCGGTCTTCTTCAACGCGGCGGCAAGCGGCTCCTTCAGGCGCCCGGAAGGCACATCGGCGATCTCCTGCTCGGCGCCGAAATTGAACGGCGAGCCCTCCATCAGATAGAATGTGGCATAGCCGGCGATCGGCAGGGCAACGAGACCGGCAAAGGCCGGCGCTGCAATCAGCTTCTTTTGCATGATGTCTCTCCAGAGCTTTCGTGCTCGTTCGGTGAGACGACCGGCATTGGCGGTTCCTTGGGTGGCCGCGGAATTTTTTTCGAGGTCGTAGGCCGCCATCGCCGCCGCAAGCGCGCGCGCCTTGGCCTCGCTGCCTGGAGCGGGCGTCGGAATGTTGCGCAGCATGTCGAGTTCGTTATCGTCGACCATGGTCACTCTTCCCCGGCCGAGCGCATGAGCAGCTTCAGCCGTTTCTTCGCTTCATGGATATGCCAGGACACGGTGGCCTCGGCGATCGCCATGGCATCCGCCGCTGCCGCATGGCTCAAGCCCTCGCCATAGACGAGAAGGATTGCGTCGCGCTGCTTGTCCGGCAGTTGCCTGACCGCCGCCCACATCCGCTCGGTCGGATCTTCCGCTTCCGGCCCGCCATCTCCCGCGACAAGCGCATGGACGCCATAGGCGGTGGTCTTCGCCGTCTCGCGCGCCGATTTGCGCTGCATGTCGCGCGCGGCATTCAGCGTCATCGCATAGAGCCATGTCGTGAAGGCGGCACCGCCGCGATAGTCGCGAATGGCCTGGCCCAGCCGCGCACAGACCTCTTGGGCAATGTCTTCAGCATCCGATCTGTTGCCGCACCAGCGCCAAGCGACACGGTGGACGAATCCGTAATGCCTTTCGACGAGTTCGCCGAAAGCTGTCCTGTCGCCATCGCACGCTCGTCCGACCAGATCGCCGTCGGAGGCTTCGCTTTCGTCCAGCATCATCGCCATCATTTGTCCGTTGGACGAAAGCTTTGAGGCAATCCTTGGGGTGCTGCGAAGAAAAATTTCCTCACCTCCCCAAGGCATGCCGGGCGGCGCGCCACCTCCGTCACGAGCCGGGGCAGACCAGCTTGACGCTTACCGTGTTCTTGCCGCTGACGGACATGCCGCCGGTGACATATTTGGCAAATGGCAAGGTGCTGACATCGTGGGACACCTCGGTGTCGACGGTGAAGCTCTCATTGGCGAAGACATTGCCGCCGTCGACTTCTCCTTGCGGCCGCATCGACATGCCATGGCCGCCCTTGCAGCGGATCTTCACGTCGCCCGGCCTGCCTTTCGACTTGTTGTCGAGAGCCATGGTCAACCCGTCGAGCTCCAGCGCCATGTCGATGTCGTCGTTGATCTGGCCGCTCGAAGTGCATGACATGCCGGCAATCCTGACGCTCTTGATCTGGCCTGCCCGCCGCGTTTTCCCCTTCAGCATCCATGTGTCGGACCCCGGCGAACTGTTGCCCTCCATCTCCACCGACTGGGTGACATAGGAGTAGGTCACGTCGAATTGCGGCCCCTTGATGCGCGGCTCGAGCTTTGCCTCGATGGTAACCGTCCCTTGGTCGACGATGCGCTTGAGCAATGCGCGTGTCGCCTTGGCCTGTTCGCGATAGCGCTCCGCTTCCTCAGCTGCGAAGTGGCTCGGCAGTCTGTCCCAGTAGACGGTGGCGATGTCTCTTGCGCATTTCGCCCGGTGAACAGCTTCGTGCTCGAGCGCGAAATCCGCGAGTTCCTTGCATTGCGAGCCTGCTTTCAAGGCTTCGAGCGCAGCGGGTTGCTGCTCGCAGCTGCCATATTTCATGTCGACCGTCGCTGGCCCGGTGTAACCATGGGCGGGACGGTGGGGTAAGCTGAACCTCCCCATGATTTCGGTCCGTTTCAGCGACGAGCGGTGATAGATGCTGACGTCGGAATCCGGATGCGTCGGGATTTTGTGCGCCTCGATCAGCGGGTCCTCGACTGCCTTGAGCTGTGCTGCCATGTCGGCGAAGAACTTTGCTGCGTAGTCGGCGTTTCTGAGTTCTTCCTGGACGCTTTGCAGGTTCTTGCACGAGCATTGTTGCTGGTCGGCCAAAACAGGCATCGCCAGCGCGCCGCCGAGCGCCAGCGAAACGGCAAACGCCTTGATTGTCGAGAACATCCGCACCACACCTTGTGATTGACTCAGGTGGCAGTCGGTATCGGAAACCTGTGTATCCGCAGGATGTTGCGATGCGGGTGCGTTGGATGCACAACGAAAACAGGGATGAGCAAGATCAGGCTGCCTGCCCGGCCGCCCAGCCCGACGACCATGCCCACTGGAAATTGTAGCCGCCGAGCCAGCCGGTGACGTCGACGACCTCGCCGATGAAGAATAGGCCCGGCACCGATTTCACCTGCATCGTCTTCTGGTCGAGCGACCTGGTGTCGACGCCGCCAAGCGTCACTTCCGCCGTACGATAACCCTCGGACCCGGCAGGCTTGATACGCCACTGATTGACAGCAGCATCGACGGCTTTCAGATGCGTATCATTCAGATCGGCGAGATTGCCGTTGAAGCCGAGCCGCTCGGCAATCGCCTGGGCCAGCTTCTTGGGCAGGTGGGCGGCGAGAACGGTCTGCACCGCCTGGCGCCCGTTGGCGCGCTTGGCCTCGCGCAGGATCGCCGCGACGTCGCTGCCCGGCAGCATCGAGATCGCGATTTCGTCGCCCTCGCGCCAGTAGGACGAGATCTGCAGGATCGACGGCCCGCTGATGCCGCGGTGGGTGAACAACATGGCTTCGGAGAAGCTGGTCTTGCCGCAGGCAACATCGGCATCGACAGCGATGCCGGCAAGCGGGGTCAATTTCTGCAAGGTGTTGGCGTCGAAGGTCAGCGGCACCAGCGCCGGCCGCGTCTCGACCACAGGCAGCCCGAACTGCGCAGCAATCTCGTAGCCGAAACCGGTCGCCCCCATCTTGGGGATAGACTTGCCGCCGCAGGCGACCACCAGCGACTTGCACGCGACCCGACTGCCGGAGACAAACAGCTCGAACCCGTCGGCCGTCCTGCTGATGTCCTCCACCGCGGTCGACAGCCTCAGCTCGGCGCCGTTTTCCCGCATTTCCTCGACCATCATCTCAATGATCTGGCGTGCCGAGCCGTCGCAGAACAGTTGGCCGAGCGTCTTCTCGTGATAGGCGATGCCGTAGCGCTCGACGAGGCCGATGAAATTGCGCTGGGTGTAGCGGCTCAGCGCCGAGATGCAGAAATGCGGGTTCTGCGACAGAAAATTCTTCGGGCTGGCGTGGATGTTGGTGAAGTTGCAGCGCCCGCCGCCGGAAATCCGTATCTTTTCGCCGGGCGCCGAAGCGTGATCGACGACCAGCACCGAGCGGCCGCGCTTGCCGGCTTCCACGGCGCACATCATGCCGGCCGCGCCGGCGCCGATCACCACGACATCAAAGGACTGCATTCCGGAGTGTTCCCGCTGGTCCGTCGCCGCCTTGCCGGCGCGCGAACCCTGGTTGTCGGATCAAGCTGTTCGGTGCCTGATAGCCGAAGCTGTCGGGATGGCAAAGTTGGAAGTTATGCCAGCGTTTCCTCAAACAACGCCGTCAGCCGCTTCCAGTGGCGTTCGGCACCGGCGGCATCGTAGACGCCGTGGTCGGATACGCACCAGCCATGGCCCATGCCGACATAGTTTTCGAGAATGTGGTCAACGCCGGCAGTGCGCAGGCTCTCGGCCAGGATTGCCGACTGTTCCGGCGGGAAGCTGCCGTCGACACCGGCAGAGCCGACATAGACACGCGCCTTGATCTTTGCGGCGCTGCGGTGTGGGCTATCGGTCGCATCGCTGGCCAGATTGCCGCCATGGAAGCTTGCCGCGGCCACGATGCGGCCCGGATGGGCGGCGGCAGCGTTGAGCGCACGCGAGCCGCCCATGCAATAGCCGACAGTGCCAATCGGGCCTGTTGCGCCGGCCTTTGCCAACGCGTCGATGAAGGAGGCCGTGTCGCGTGCGGTCATCTCCTGCGTCGTGCCGCCGATCAGGGCACGCAACTCGGTCCGCGTCTTCTCCTCGACGAAGGCCGTCTTGGCGTCGAACGGACCATAGGCGCCTGCACGATAGAACAGGTCGGGCACCAGCACCGCATAGCCGTGGCTGCCCAGCCGTTCGGCCATCTCGTCCAGCGCCGGGCGCGGACCGAAGGCATCCATATAGAGGATCACCCCGGCTTTCGCCTTGGCAGGTCCGAACAGCCCGGCCTTGCAAACGCCATCCGCCGTCCTGATCTCAATCTCGCGCTTGGTCGGCATGGCAAGGTTCCTTCTGTCTGCCCCGTCGCGAACATAGGGACTTCGGCCCGCCAGACAAGCTCAGGCGGCAATGGTCCGCTCGGTGCGCGCGCCGACATGCAGCGCCCTGCCCGCGCCCAGTCCCGTGATCGCAACGCCAAGGCCAAGGGCCACGAACAGCACCGAAGAGGCGGCGAAGCTGCCGGTCCAGTTGCGGATCAGCCCGACCAGCAGCGGGCCTATGGCCGCCAGCGTGTAGCCCACGCCCTGCGCCATGCCGGAGAGATGGGCCGCGACATGGGAATCCGGCGAGCGCAGCACGATCAGCGTCATGGCGGCGGCAATCAGCCCACCCTGGCCGATGCCCTGCAGCACGGCCCAGAACAGGGTCGTCGAGGTCGGCGCAAACAGGATGCCGAGCAATGCCGTTACGGCAGCCACGACGAGCGCCACATTGACGCCGCGCTGGTCCTTGCGGCGGATGGCGATCGAAGGCACGGCAAGGCAGGTCACAACCTGCGCCATGACCGACAGCGAGACGATCGCGCCGGCCGTCGTGGCATCGAAGCCGCGCTCGCGCAGGATCGGCGCCAGCCAGCCGAAGACGCAATAGGCGAGCGCCGACTGCAGCCCCATGAACAAGGTGACCTGCCAGGCCAACCGGTCGCGCCACAGGCCGACGACGCGGAAGCCGCTTTGGCTCGCCTGCCTGCGGCTGCCGAGCGCCTGCGGTGTCCAGATGAGCACCACGACGAAGGCGGGAACCGCCCAGGCAGCGAGCGCGCCAGACCAGGAGCCCGTCAACAGATGTTCTATGGGCAGTGTCAGCCCCGAGGCCGAAGCAGCACCAGCGCAAAGCGCCATCGTATAGAGCCCGGTCATCATCGCCGCCTTGTCGGGAAAGTCGCGCTTGACCAGCCCGGGCAAGAGCACGTTGCCGATGGCGATTGCGGCGCCGGCCATAAAGCTCGCGATGAACAGCAGCGGCACGGTGCCGAGACCACGAAGGACAGTGCCAAGGGCCAGCAGCGCCAGCGCAAACAGCAGCGTGCGCTCGGCGCCGAAGCGCTGCGCCAGCTTTGGCGCCAGCGGCGCGAACAGGCCGAGGCAGAGCACCGGCAGCGTCGTCAAAAGGCTGGCGCCGGCGGGCGACAGGCCGGTTGCCTGCATCACCTCCGGCAACAGCACGGAGAGGCTGGAAAAGATCGGCCTGAGATTGAAGGCGATCAGCACCAGGCTGGCGCCGAGCACAAAACGCGCCATGCCGCTGCGCAGGACGGGCGCCTGCGGTGCCGGCAGGCTGTCGATCTCGGCATCGACAAGCTGGTCGTCGAGACCATCGATGGCGACGGCCTCGGCAGGCCGGCCGGCCGGAACAAAGCTCTGGTTCATTGGTCAAGCAACCTGTCGAGTTCGAGAAGCACCGGCGCCATGAAGGCGCGGACTGCCGCGGCAGCCCTGTCCGGATCGCCGGAGGCGACGGCATCGACGATGGCCGCATGGGCCGGTGCGTCGGGCTCGGGCAGCTCGCCCGCCAGCGTCGCCTTGATCGTCTCGGCAATGGCGCCGGTGAAAAAATCGTAGAGCTCGATCATCGCCAGGTTGCCGGAAGCCTCGACCACCGACTTGTGGAAGGCGATGTCGCGGCGAATGAAGGCTTCGTGCCCGCCGTCGGCAACCGTGCCACGCGCCTCCAGCAAGCGGCGCATTTTCACCAGATCAGCTGGTGTGTGGCGCTGCGCTGCCAGCCGCGCCGCCTCCGCATCCAATGCGGCGCGTGTCTCCCACTGGTCGCGCAGGCCGGCGCGCTTGACACGATCCAGCGCCGCGGAAGGGTCGACCGCCGAGCGGACATAAGTACCAGACCCCTGGCGCGTATCGAGCAGGCCTTGCGAGACCAGGGCACGCACGGCCTCCCGCACCGTGCCACGGCTTACCGACAATAGGTCGGTCAGTGCAGCCTCATTGGGGATGCGTTCGCCGACGGCCCAGCGGCCGCTGACGATTTCGGCCCGCAGGCTGTCGGCGGCGCTGTCGGTGAGATTGGTTCGTGTGGCTGGCTGCATGGGTATATTCATCAAGTCATCTGATGACTTTGAATATGCTGGTCAGCTTGCAAGAGCAATATGCGTGCCAGAAAAGCGATTGGGCCAGCGGGTCGGGATCAGAGGCCGGCGTAGCTCTTCATGTGAAAGGCCTGCACATCGGCCGGATAACGATACGCAACCCCGTAGGGACAGGCGTTGCGATCGAGGCAGCCTTGCGTTCGGCACCCCCCACCCGAGGCGCCGCGTACATGCTCCAGGCATCGCTCATAGGCGAAACCCGCCTCCGAATAGGCATCGACGGGACAGGCTTTAAGACAGGGTTTTCCTGGGCATAGGTCGCAAAGGTGATTCTGTTCGCGAACTTCGGCGAACTCAAGTTCGGCCTCGAACAGCAGCGCCCCGCGATAGGCATGCCAGAGCCCATATTCGGGGTGCATCAGAATGCCCAACGGCGACGGCCTGAGGCCTTCCGCGTGCATCGCCCATTGCTGAAACGGCAGATAGGGCTTGTCGGACGGCGACACCGCGTGCGCGCCAAACTCACGCGCGACATCGCCGATCACCTCGCGCGCCCAGCTGTCGAGCGGATTTTCGAGGTCAGCCGGCTGCGCCTCGCGCCAGCGCAGGAAGTACGGCCAGACGGCCGCCCCTGCCTGCCCCACCAGCAACACCGACCGCGCCGGCTTGCCCACCGGACCGCCCGGTGCTGGGTTGCTGTGGTCAAAAGCAAAACCGCCGCGCTGGATGAGGCCGTGACCGGCCAGCGCGGCGGAAATCTCATCAAGGTCGGGGGACGTCAAGCGTCACCCCTTCTTGTCCGGATCGGAGAATGCGCTCCGCCAGACTTCCTTGTGAATGATGCTGGCGACTTTAGCCCCGCCTGAAACGGGCTCCTTTCACGTGAAGGCGTCGGGCATCGACGCCTTCTTCGCAGCAATGAAGTCCTTGAGGCCGTCGTCGATGCTGGGATCGAGATACGGCGCCTCGTAGCTTTCGAGCCAGCGGCGGGCGAGCTCGTTGGCACGCTGCGGTGCCGTCTTCTGTCCTTCGGCCAGCCACTGCTCGTAGGAATTGTTGTCGGCGATGCTCGAGCGGTAGAACGCGGTCTGGAAGTTCGCCTGGGTATGGTCGCAGCCGAGATAGTGGCTGCCGGGCCCGACCTGGCGGATGGCGTCCATGGCCTGGCCGTTTTCGGAGAGATCGACGCCCTCGGCAAATTTCTGCTGCATGCCGAGCTGGTCGATGTCCATCATGAACTTCTCGTAGCACGAGGCGAGACCACCCTCGAGCCAGCCGGCCGAATGCAGCACAAAATTGGTGCCAGCCAAAAGCGTCGAGTTCAGCGTGTTGGCGCTTTCATAGGCCGCCTGCGCGTCCGGGACCTTCGAAGCGCAGAGCGAGCCGCCGGTGCGGAACGGCAGGCCGAGGCGGCGCGCCAGCTGGGCGGCGCCGTAGGACACCAGCGTCGGCTCCGGCGTACCGAAGGTCGGCGCACCCGACTGCATCGAGATCGACGAGGCGAAGGTGCCGAACAGCACCGGGGCGCCCTTGCGGATCAGCTGGGTGAACGAAGCGCCGGCCAGCACCTCAGCCAGAACCTGGGTCAGCGTACCGGCAACCGTCACCGGGCTCATTGCGCCGGCCAGAATGAACGGCGTCACGATGCAGGCCTGGTTGTGGCGCGCATAGACCTTGGCCGCGCCCAGCATAGTCTCGTCGAAGACCATCGGCGAGTTGGCATTGATCAGGCTGGTCAGAACCGTGTTGTTCTCGACGAAGTCGTCGCCGAACACGATCTTGGCCATCGCCACCGTGTCCTCGGCGCGTTCGGGTGCGGTCACCGAGCCCATGAACGGTTTGTCGGAATATTTGATGTGGCTGTAGACCATGTCGAGGTGGCGCTTGTTGACAGGCACATCGACAGGCTCGCACACCGTGCCGCCCGAATGGTGGATCGACGGCGCCATATAGGCCAGCTTCACGAAGTTGCGAAAATCCTCGATCGTCGCGTAGCGCCTGTTGCCGTCGAGGTCGCGCACGAAGGGCGGGCCGTAGACCGGCGCAAAGACGGTAGCATCGCCGCCGATCTGCACCGAACGCTCAGGGTTGCGCGCATGCTGGGTGTAAACAGAAGGCGCCGTCTTCAGCAGTTCGCGGCACAGCCCCTTGGGGAAGTGGACCCGTTCGCCCTTGACGTCGGCGCCGGCTTCCTTCCACAAAGCCAGCGCTTCGGCGTCGTCGCGGAACTCGATGCCGATTTCTTCCAGCACCGTGTCGGCGTTCTTCTCGATGAGGGCGAGGCCCTCCTCGTTGAGCACCTCATACACGTTCACCTTGCGCTTGATGTAGGTGAGCTGCGTGCCCGGCCCGCCACCGCTGCGTGCTGCGCGTCGCGCAGCCGCGCCACCGCTTGCGCCACGCCCGCGCCTGCCGCCCGCTTGTTCCTGCTCGACTGCCGCGTCTTCGCCCATGGCTCTGCCTTCCGTAAGAATCCGTTTTTCGCCGCCCATGCGGCTCTACGACGGATCGTAATCATGCACCCATATCGAAACGGCTCGCCAGCGCCAACGCCTGTCGCAAAATCGACAAGCCGACAGCCAAGACGACAGCCGGACTGCCAGTCGCTTTCGTTTTGCAGGAGGTCGCAAATCAGCTATGGATTTGCGGCACTTGCAAGCTAGGTATAGCGCAACATCAGCAAGCCGCACTTTAGCGCTGCCTCGAGGGAGCCTTAGAAGATGTCCGACGACGAAATCATCCTGTCCGAGCTTTCCGACGACGAACTCGTGCAGCAGATGCACGACGACCTGTATGACGGGCTCAAGGAAGAAATCGAGGAAGGGACCAACATCCTGCTCGAGCGTGGCTGGGCGCCCTACAAGGTGCTCACCGAAGCACTGGTCGAAGGCATGCGCATCGTCGGCGAGGATTTCCGCGACGGCATTCTGTTCGTGCCGGAAGTATTGCTCTCGGCCAACGCCATGAAGGCGGGCATGCACATCCTGCGCCCGCTGCTCGCCGCCACCGGCGCTCCCAAGCAGGGCAAGATGGTGATCGGCACCGTCAAGGGCGACATTCACGACATCGGCAAGAACCTCGTCGGCATGATGATGGAAGGCGCCGGCTTCGACGTCATCGACCTCGGCATCAACAATCCGGTCGAGAATTATCTCAATGCGATCGAAGAGCATCAGCCCGACATCATCGGCATGTCGGCGCTGCTGACCACGACCATGCCCTACATGAAAGTCGTCATCGACACGATGAAGGAAAAGGGCATCCGCGACGACTATGTCGTGCTGGTCGGCGGCGCGCCGCTCAACGAGGAATTCGGCAAGGCCGTCGGTGCCGACGCCTATTGCCGCGATGCGGCTGTGGCTGTCGAAACCGCCAAGGACTACATGAAGCGCAAGCACAACCTGCGCGCGGCCGGCTGACGACAAAGGGCCGCCCCTTGCGGCGCGGCCCTTTCATTGCGATCTGGCCGATCTGAGTTCGGCCAATCTGAGAAATGCGGCGGTATGGTGCCTTATTGGACTGTGTCCTCGATGGCGTTCGCCGTACCTTTGACATCCTTGCCGACGCCGCGAATGGTGTTGGCGCAGGAGGCCAGTGCAAGCGCGCAGGCAATGACGGCGATCGGTGCCAGACGTGACAGTTTCATGGACGGTGTCTCCCTCTCTCGATAAACTTCGTCCTAGAGCAACGAAGGCCGGATCGACTGGTTCCATGGCCGCAAAGCAGACAACGAAACCCGACGTCGAAGACAGGCTGCTGGTCATAGGCTGCGGCATGATTGCGCGCGAGGTTTTGGCGGTCAAGCAGCAGCTCGCGCTCGATCATCTCGAGCTGACCTGCCTGCCGGCCGATTTCCATTTCCACCCCAGCCGGATCGCGCCTGCCATGGACCAGGCGATCACCGAAGCGAAGGCGGAGGGGTATCGGCACATCTATGTCGGCTATGCCGACTGCGGCACCGGCGGCCTGCTCGACCGTGTCTGCGAAAAGCATGGCGTCGAGCGCATCGCCGGCCCGCATTGCTTTGCCTTCTACCAGGGTGCTGCTGCCTATGCGCAAGTCGGCGAGGCCGACATGATGTCGTTCTACATGACCGATTTCCTCTGTCGGCAGTTCGATGCCTTCTTCATCAAGCCGCTCGGCCTCGACCGACATCCCGAGCTGATGAAGGACTATTTCGGCAACTACGAGAAGCTGATCTACCTCGCCCAGACCGACGACCCCGCGCTCGACAAGGTCGCCGAGGATGCCGCCAGAATGCTCGGCCTCGTCTACGAGCGTCGCGCCACCGGCTATGGCGACCTGCCCGAGGCCCTTGCCAACGCAGCGGACGCTGCGGCACATCATCAAAGAGCCTGATTCCTCCCCTGAGGTTCGACCTTTACAGAGGTTTGCCATGGCTTTTCGACGACTGATTCTTGCTGCTGCTCTAGCAACCACGGCGACCTTCACGCATGCCGACGGCGTGGTGCAGAAGCTGATCACACCGGCAGACAAGGCCAGACTCGAAAAGTACGAAGCCACGCGTAAGGGAGCGCTTCAGGAGGCCAAGGCAGGCCAGGCACGCGAGGTCGCCGTGCTCGACGCGATCGTCGCCAAAAAGCCCATGTCGTTTTCCGATTTCGACATGACCGGCAACTGGCAGTGCCGCACCATCAAGGCCGGCGGCCTCGGCCCGCTCGTCGTCTACGGCTGGTTCAAATGCAAGGTCAGCGACGACGGCTCGGGCTGGATGCTGGAAAAGATTTCCGGCTCGCAGCGCACCAAGGGCCGCTTCTATACCGACGGCGACAGCAGACTGATCTATCTCGGCTCCGGCTTTGTCTCGGGCGAAAAGCCCAAGGCCTATGGCCGTGGCCCAGATACCGACCAGGTCGGCTATGCCTTCCGCAGCGGGCAGGCAGAATGGCGCATCGAGTTTCCGGCGCCGCGATACGAATCAAAGCTGGACATCATCGAATTCCGCCGTTGATGTTGCATTCTGCGCGAAGCGACATCACATTCGCACCCTCCGGGGTCATCAAGGATTAACCTGGCCGTCGCACACTGCGATGGGGATTGGCGCGTTGGAAAGCGGGCCGCAAGTGGGCTGAAGGCTGAATGTTAGGGCAAGACAAGCAAACCGACGCAGGCGAATTCGATGCGGCGCCGAAGCGCCGTCGTGGCCGGCGCTTGTCAGCGATCTTCGCCCAGCTCGCCCGCGACGCCAAAGGCAGCATCTCGATCGGCGACATCAGGGACACGCTGGGCAAGCGCAGTTTCGCGCCGCTTCTGGTGCTGTTTGCCGCCTTCAACATGCTGCCGCTGCCACCGGGCGCCTCGGCGGTGCTTGGCCTGCCGCTGCTGATCGTCGCAGCACAGATGGCCTTCGGCAGCAATCGCGCCTGGCTGCCCGACTTCATCACCCAGCGCTCGCTGTCGGCCGAACAGTTCCGCACGGTCACTGACTGGGTCGTTCCCAGGCTGATCCGCCTTGAGCAAGTGGTGCGTCCGCGCTACTGGCCGTTCTGGCGCAAGCGCGGGGACCGCGTCATCGGCATCATCGCGCTTGTTCTATCCGTTTCGATCACGCTCCCGATCCCGTTCGGCAATTGGCTGCCGGCCTTTGCCACGGCGCTGCTCGGCCTGGCGTTGTCGGAACGCGACGGTATTCTGTTTGCCGTCGGCAGCGTCGTCGGCGTGGCATCGCTTGCCGTCGTTTGTGCGGTCGTCGGCGGCGCCGGCATTGCCACGCACGCCTTCCTGGCCTGGCTGGGGTAGACTGAATGGATCGCAGGCCGATCGTCTTCGTGACTGAAGGCGGCGAACATATCTGGGCAATCATCAACAGCCTGACCGATCGCTTCGGCCCCGTCACTGTCGTTCTGGAAACGCCCTACCCCAAGCGTGAACTGATGAGGCGCCGCGCCAAAAAACTCGGCTGGATCTCGGTCGCCGGTCAGTTGGGCACCATGGTGCTCATCCGTGCAGCCAAGAGTCTCGTGAGCGGTGGCATCGAGCGCATTATTGCTGATGAAAAGCTGGAAATCGTGCCGCGCGCCAGCCAGGAGATCGTTCCGGTCTCCTCCGCCAATGCCCCCGAACTGATCGACGTCGTCCGCAAGCTGGAACCAGCGGTGATGTTCCTCGCCAGCTGCCGGCTGTTGTCGGCCAGGACGCTTGCCGCCATCCCCTGCCCTGTCATCAACTATCACTCCGGCATCAATCCGAAATACCGCGGCATGAACGGCGGCTATTGGGCGCTTGCCACCGGCGACCACGGCAATTTCGGCTCGACAGTACATATCGTCGATGCCGGTGTAGACACCGGCTCCGTCCTCTACCAGGCACGCGGAATTCCTGGAAAAGGCGACACTATCGCGAGCTACGCGATGCGCCAGGCTGCCTTTTCCCGCGACATCTGCATCCGGGCCGTCGAGGACGTGCTTGCCGGCCGAATGACGCCGATCGACACCGGCCTCCCATCACGCCAATGGTACCATCCGACCATCTGGCAGTATCTCTGGACGGGCATCCGCCGCGGCGTCTGGTAGACGCGTCTGCGGCAATCCTCACTTTATCTTTTTGCGACAGGAGATCGCGTCGCTTTTGAATGCGCGCGCGTCGTCCCATAACAAGCGGCACCCGCATGGTTGCGGCAATGCTCAACGTCATCGAAAGCGAGACCGAAATGGCCGACCTGATCATCGTCTACTGGCGCGACATCCCTGCACAGGTGATCGTCAAGAAGGGCCGGCAGAATGCCAAGCGCGAATTGCCGCTGCGCTTTACCGAAGCGATCGACATGTGCGCGATGCGCACCGGTGCCGGCGACACCGACGCCTATCTGGCGGAGTGGCGCAAGGCCGACCCGGTTCCGGTCAGCGACGACCTCGAGGCGGAAGCCGACAAGGCGATGGCCGAGATCGATGCAAATTTCACACGCGAGCGGCTGGTCGCTCTCGTCAAGGCAGGCGGCAAGGAAGATGGTTGATACCCAGCCGACAGTAACCCAGGCGACCTTGGTCAAGAAGGCCGCGCCCAAAAGCGACTACAAGCCGGCCGACGTATCGCCGCAGCGGCGCGTCCAGCGCAGCTACACGATCAGGCTGTGGTCGATCCGCCACTCGCGCCTGCTTGAATGGTTCTACAGCCGCTTCGCCGACGCCTTCCTGCTGCTCCATCCCCTGTGGAAGGGCATCGGCTATGGCCGTGTCGAGGCCCCGATCAAGTTCGTCGAGAAGCGGGTCAAGGGACTGATGTTCGACTGCCGGATGTGCGGCCAGTGCGTCTTGTCGTCGACCGGAATGTCGTGCCCGATGAACTGCCCCAAGCAGCTGCGCAACGGCCCCTGCGGCGGCGTCCGCGCCAACGGCAATTGCGAGGTCGAGCCCGACATGCCCTGCGTCTGGGTCAAGGCCTGGGAAGGCTCGCGCAACATGGTCAATGGCGACGCCATCCTCAACGTCCAGAAGCCGGTCGACCAGTCGCTGCGCGAAACTTCGGCCTGGCTGAGGGTGACCGCTCAGGCTGCCGCAACGCGCGAAACTGCCAGCAAGGAAGTCGCATGACCCCGCCGCGCCCGCGCCAGACCGACGAGCATCCCGATGGCATCGACCTGCCGCTCGACCCCCTGCCCGGCCACTCCTCGCGCGGCCGCCTGGAGCGCGTGCTGCGCCGGGGCGAATTCGCCGTCACCACCGAACTGAATCCGCCCGACAGCGCCGACCCCGAAGACGTCTACAACCGCGCCAAGATCTTCGACGGCTGGGTCGACGGCATCAACGCGGTCGATGCTTCTGGTGCCAATTGCCACATGTCGTCGGTCGGCATCTGTGCTCTGCTCACCCGCATGGGCTACGCACCGATCATGCAGATTGCCTGCCGTGACAAGAACCGCATCGCCATCCAGGGCGACGTGCTCGGCGCGGCCGCCATGGGCGTGGCCAACATCCTGTGCCTGACCGGCGACGGCGTGCAGGCCGGCGACCAACCCGGCGCCAAGCCGGTGTTCGACCTCGACTCGACATCGCTGCTCGAAACCGTGCGCATCATGCGCGACAATGGAAAGTTCCTGTCGGGCCGCAAGCTGACCACGCCACCGCAGCTCTTCCTTGGCGCCGCAGTCAACCCTTTCGCCCCGCCCTATGATTTCAGGCCTGTTCATCTCGGCAAGAAAATCGCCGCCGGCGCACAGTTCGTGCAGAGCCAGTACTGCTTCGACGTGCCGATGTTCCGCACCTTCATGAACCGCGTGCGCGATCTCGGTTATGACGAGAAATGCTACATCCTGGTCGGTGTCGGCCCGCTTGCCTCGGCCAAGACAGCCAAGTGGATCCGCGCCAACGTGCCGGGCATCCACATCCCGGATACAGTCATCAAGCGTCTGGAAGGCGCCCAGGACCAGAAGAAGGAAGGCAAGCAGCTCTGCATCGACATCATCAACGAGGTCAAGGAGATACCTGGCGTATCGGGAGTCCACGTGATGGCCTACCGGCAGGAGGAATATGTCGCCGAGATCGTCGATGAATCGGGCGTACTGAAGGGTCGCCGGCCATGGAAACGCGAGGCCCGTGCCGACGACCAGCGTGTCGCCGAGCGGCTCGAGCACATCCTGCACGACGACGTTACCGAATCGCAGGTCGACATGGTGAAGACCGCGCACTGACAGGCAGGCGCGACTGCCGCGCTTGAACGAAACCAGACAACGATATAAAGAAATCTTTATATCTTAGGGAGAACTTCATGACCCGCACGATCGTCGCCTCGGCGACCCGCGAAATCATCATCGGTTTCGATCAGCCTTTCTGCGTCATTGGCGAACGAATCAATCCGACCGGCCGCAAGAAGCTGGCCGCCGAGATGGTTGCCGGCAATTTCGAGACCGTCATCAAGGACGCCCTGGAACAGGCCGCCTGCGGCGCGACGATGCTGGACATCAATGCCGGCGTGACGGCGGTCGATCCGAATGCGACCGAACCGGCGCTTCTGGTGCAGACGCTCGAGATCGTCCAGAACCTGGTCGACCTGCCGCTGGCGATCGACAGCTCGGTGTCGGCGGCGATCGAGGCCGCCCTCAAGGTTGCCAAGGGCCGCCCGCTCGTCAACTCCGTCACCGGCGAGGAAGAGAAGCTCGAGGCGATCCTGCCGCTGGTCAAGAAGTACAACGTCCCGGTCGTCGCCATCTCCAATGACGAGACCGGCATCTCGATGGATCCCGACGTCCGCTTTGCGGTTGCCAAGAAGATCGTCGAACGTTGCGCCGATTTCGGTATTCCCGCCCATGACGTGGTCGTCGATCCGCTCGTCATGCCGATCGGCGCGCTTGGCGATGCCGGCCGCCAGGTCTTCGCGCTGCTGCGCCGCCTGCGTGAAGAGCTCAAGGTCAACACCACCTGCGGACTGTCCAACATCTCGTTCGGCCTGCCGCACCGCCACGGAATCAACGCCGCCTTCATCCCGATGGTCATCGGCGCCGGCATGACCTCGGCGATCATGAACCCGGTTCGTCCGCAGGAAATGGAAGCGGTGCGCGGTGCCAACGTGCTCAACGGCACCGACGAGCACTGCACCCACTGGATCAAGACCTACAAGGACTACAAGCCATCGGAGGGCGGCCACGCCGTTGCAGCTCCCGTCGCCGTCAGCGCACCGGGTGACGCCGCCGGCGGCCGCCGCCGCGGCGGCCGTGAAGCCCGCATGGCGCGCGGCTGAGATCAGTCGTGGGACACGACGCGCTCCATTTTCCCCCAGTCGTCCTGTCGGACGGGGAAGCTGAGCCGTCGCATGATTTTCCTTCCCCCCGCACGCGGGGGGAAGTTGCCGGCAGGCAGATGAGGGGCAACCCGATCGCCATAAGGTCGGTGCATTCCGGAGCATTGCAATGAACTCTCCCGCCAACATCACCGATCCGCTTGTCCTGTTCATGCCTTCGGGCAAGCGCGGCCGGTTTCCGGTGGGAACGCCCGTGCTCGACGCGGCGCGTACGCTTGGCGTCTATGTCGAAAGCGTGTGCGGCGGACGCGCCACCTGCGGCCGCTGCCAGGTCGAGGTGCAGGAAGGCAATTTCGCCAAGCACAAGATCATCTCGTCGAACGACCACATCTCGCCCAAGGGCCCGAAGGAAGAGCGCTACGAGCGCGTTCGCGGCCTGCCTGAGGGCCGGCGCCTGTCATGTTCGGCGACGATCCAGGGCGACCTCGTCATCGACGTACCACAGGACACCGTCATCAACGCGCAGGTCGTGCGCAAGGCAGCCACCGATCGCGTCATCGAGCGCAATGCCGCCGTCCAGCTCTGCTATGTCGAGCTGGAGGAGCCCGACATGCACAAGCCGCTCGGCGACCTCGACCGCCTCAAGGTGGCACTCGAAAAGGACTGGGGCTGGAAGGACCTGCTGGTAGCCCCCCACCTCATCGCCCAGGTCCAGAAGATCCTGCGCACCAAGCTGCCCGACCAGCCGGAGGTTACGCCCGGCAAATGGGGCGTGACCGCGGTAGTCCACCGCGACATGGATTCCTCGCGCCCCTTCATCATCGGCCTGTTCCCCGGCTTGAAGAACGAGGCCTATGGCATCGCCTGCGACATCGGCTCGACGACCATCGCCATGCATCTGGTGTCGCTTTTGTCCGGCCGCATCGCTTCTTCGTCAGGCACGTCCAATCCGCAGATCCGCTTCGGCGAAGATCTGATGAGCCGCGTCTCCTATGTGATGATGAACCCCGACGGTCGCGAAGCCATGACCAAGGCCGTGCGCGAGGCCGTCAACGGGCTCATCGGCAAGGTCTGCGAGGAAGGCCAGGCCAACCGCGACGACATCTTCGACTGCGTCTTCGTCGCCAATCCGATCATGCATCACCTGTTCCTCGGCATCGACCCGACGGAACTCGGCCAGGCGCCGTTCGCGCTCGCCGTTTCAGGCGCGCTGCAATTCTGGGCGCATGAGATCGACATCGAGGTCAATCGCGGCGCGCGTCTCTACACCTTGCCCTGTATCGCCGGGCACGTCGGCGCGGATGCTGCCGGTGCGACCTTGTCCGAGGGACCGTACCGCCAGGACAAGATGATGCTGCTGGTTGATGTCGGCACCAATGCCGAGATCATTCTCGGCAACCGGAACCGGGTCGTCGCCGCGTCCTCGCCCACCGGCCCGGCCTTCGAAGGCGCCGAAATCTCTTCTGGCCAACGTGCAGCCCCTGGCGCCATCGAGCGCGTGCGCATCGACCCTGAGACGCTGGAGCCGAAATACCGCGTCATCGGCACCGACAAATGGTCGGACGAGGAAGGCTTCGACGAGGCATCGTGGACCACCGGCGTCACCGGCATCTGCGGCTCGGCGATCATCGAGGTGGTGGCGGAGATGTACCTGTCTGGCATCATCTCCGAAGATGGCGTCATCGATGGATCGATGGCTGAGAAAAGCCCGCGCATCATCCCGAACGGCCGCACCTTCTCCTATCTGCTGCGCGAAGGCCGCCAGGGCGAGCCACGCATTACCGTTACCCAGAACGACGTCCGCGCCATCCAGCTTGCCAAGGCAGCTCTCTATGCCGGCGTGAAGCTGCTGATGGAAAAACAGGGCGTCGAGACCGTCGACACCATCCGCTTCGCCGGCGCCTTCGGCTCCTTCATCGATCCGAAATACGCAATGGTGCTCGGCCTGATCCCCGATTGCGACCTCGACGAGGTCAAGGCGGTCGGCAACGCCGCCGGCACCGGCGCGCTAATGGCGCTGCTCAACCGCAATCACCGCCGCGAGATCGAGACGGAGGTCGGCCAGATCGAAAAGATCGAGACCGCGCTCGAGCCGCACTTCCAGCAGCTATTCATCGACGCCATGGCGCTGCCCAACAAGGTCGATCCATTCCCCAAGCTGCAGGCCGCGGTCAAGCTACCGCCGCGCAAGGCGGCAAGCGTCGAAGGCGAGCTTTCCGACGGTGCACCACGCCGCCGGTCTCGCGAGGAACGCGCCGCGCGTCGCTCCCGCGACTGAACCACAAGGACATCTGCCCAACCGGCGCTTCGACGAGGTTTTCCGCGCCTCGCCGGAGCGCTGTTGCGCTATGATGCACGTATCGGGTGTGTTTCAGCTAGGCAACCATTCGACCTAAAGTTGCCGCTCATACGAAATCGATACGAAACAATCCCGAACTAGTTTCTGCTCGTCAGCCGCCAGCGAGCTTCGCCTCTCAGGCGGTAAACGTGCATGGCCTCGAAGATCGAATTCGGTTTTTGGAATGGATCAGGCACCGATTCACACGAACCACAGCGTTCATTGCACGCCCCTTGAGGCGCGCGGCGCAGCGGGATTTGCAGGAGACGACAATGTCGATGATGAGCACCATCGGCCGCTTCGGTGCGGCCATCCAGAGCGCCCGCCGCGCCGCCCGATCCGAACGCATGCTGAACAGGTTGCCGCCGGAGATCCAGAAGGACATTGGCTGGCCCGCCCCGGAACATGGCCGGCGCCGCGCGACACTGGCGATCTACATGTCGCCCGACCGTTGAGGCGGATGTTTCAGAATCGCGCGCAATCTGAAACAGAAAGGCGCTCAAGCGATATCAACCTGAAACACAAACGAGCATAAACTCTTACCCGGCCGGCGGCGCATCCAGTCTCGCGTGGTGCTGCCGGCCCGTTACTCCCAGGAGACGACCATGTCCATCATTGGAGAGTTTCATCAGTACGGCTCGGTGTTGCGCCATGCGTGCCGCGATAGCCGCATCGAGAACATGATGAACGGCTTGCCGCGCGAATTGCAGGTCGAGCTCGGCTGGATCGACGGGGTGACCCACCATGGGTCGGGCGCCGCGGGTCAACTCCACAAATATGGTCGCGTGGCGATGCTGATCGACGCGTTGCCCATCGACATTCAGATCGAACTCGGCTGGCCCGTCGGCCCCTTGGCGCCGGCGACAAATGTTATCGCGTTCGCCCGGCCGAAAGAGCGCTGCGCATGACCTTCGCCGAAAAGGTCGGCCTGCTCGTCTTTCGCCAGCGCACCGCCGGCCGGCCTGCCGCGGCCGACCGGCGCCTGCGCATGGCATTGAAACCGCGCCGCCGCGCAAGCTGATTGCTGGAACTCACAATCGGAATTCACATTGAAAGGAGGGCCAGATGCCCCTTTTCGACGATCTCGGCCGCATTGGCGCCCGTTACAAGCTGGCGCGAAGCGCCCGCCGGACCGTCCGCATCCTGAATGCGCTGCCACCGGAGATTCAGCGCGACCTTGACTGGCACCCGCCATCGTCGCTGATGGCGAGCATCTACCGGTCGATGGCCACAGCAGTCAGGCGCTGAAGCCATCACCACAGGTGCGCTCTAGAACTTGCCTGTAAGGTTGAAGGTCTCGAAGGCCGCGCGGATATGGTCGGCCGCGGCCTTGACGGGCGCGCTTGCCTCGGGTGCCACGATCATCGCCAGGCTGTAGTTGCCGATCTCCGGCATGCCATCCTTGACGCCGAGTTCGACGAGTTCGTCGCCGATGAACGACCGCGGCAGCGGCGCGACCGCCAGGTCGGACAGGATTGCTGCCCGCTGCCCGGCCGTGTGCGCGCTCATATAGGCGACACGATAGTTGCGGCCATCGCGGCCGAGCGCTTCGAGCGCCCCTGCCCGCCATGCGCACCCCTCTTCCCAGATCGACACCGGCAGCGGCTCGCGCAGATGGGCGCAGCCGCCCCTGGCGCCAGCCCAGACGATCGGCTCGGTCAGCAGCGTCTCGGCGCCTGCTGCATTGGCCCTGCAGGCATTGGTCAGCAGCGTGATGTCAAGCGCCCGATCGTCCATACGGCGTCTGAGATTGCTGCTCTGGTCGATGATGACGTCGACGGCAATCGAAGGATGCGTCTGAGCAAAACGCTTGAGCACATGCGGCAGCACGCGTTCGCCGAAATCGTCGGGCGAACCCAGGCGAACCACGCCAACGATGTCGGGAATGATGAACTTCGACACCGCCTCGCGATTGATCGCCAGCATGCGGCGCGCATAGCCGAGCAGCATTTCGCCGTCGGTGGTCAGCGTCACCGAACGCGCGTCGCGGAAGAACACCGAGCGCCCGAGAATGTCCTCGAGCTTCTTGATCTGCATCGACACGGCCGAGGGCGTGCGGAACACCGCATTGGCGGCCGTGGTGAAGCTGCCGGTTTCGGCAATCGCAACGAAAGTGCGCAGCACATCAAGGTCGAGCAGCGGCAGCGGATGATTGAGCGGTGCGTTCATGGCCAATGACCTTCAATATTTCTGATCGAACACATCATTTCATTTCGTTTGATTGAACCTCATCCCTGAGCGATAGTCAACACCATCGAAGCAGCGGCCATGGCCAAGCGTCGACAGAGCCCGGAACGGAAGCGCCATGGTGCGCGAGACGGTTGAAGCAAGCGGTGCCCACCGGGCGAGCACCTCAAGCCGGCCTTGAACCGGCCCAGCAGGAAGGAGAGACCGCAATGTCCATTTTCTCATCGATCGGGCGTATCGCCAGCGAACTCAACGCCGCCCGTACCCGCTTTAACACCGCCCGCTCGATCCGCTCGCTACCGATCGAATTGCAGAAGGACATCGGCTGGCCGGAAGCCTTCGATTCGAACACCGGCTACCGTCGCGGCCACAGCGGTGAAGCGGTCTGAGCAGTGTCGAGGCGAAGTCGCGACCTGTCGCATGGTGTCGACAGGTCATGCGACCTCGCCTCAGCCATGCGAGCGCCGCACGCCTGGGATGAACGGCTTGCATGGCGCCGCAGCATCGTCTCAAGAGACTGAAATAGCTTGATTTTTCGTCGCAACCGACGTCGCATCCGCAGAAATGTCGTATGTGTCGCTTTTGAGGTGTGCCACTTCGCATTTGCAGCATGATCCGCATCGGCCAAGGCCTATATGCGCATCGTCAAACGAGCTGCCCCACTCCACAACGCGAAGGCACCCCGTGTAACCACTGCATGGAGACGTGTCATGAAGATTTTTGCCCGCTTGTTCGGTATCCGCCGCGACACCTCGCTGTCGACCGCGATCGAGCGCCAGCGCCTTTCCAGGACGATGCCCGGCCAGACCGGAGCGATCGCCGCAAACCGCCTCGGCATGCTCGTCGGCTGAGTTTTCTTTCGATCCCTTTCCTCCCGGATCGAACCATTGGAGCGGCGCAAGCCGCTCTCTTCTTTTTGACGCCGTCATTCGGCGACGCCAGTTGCGACATCACCGGCATTCGGCCGGCCCGGGCTGCACCGCCGTTTCAAACGCGTCATTTGTTCGTCAAAACGAGCCAGCGGCGTTTTGCCCATGTCGCAAACTTTAATTTTAGCGACAGCTTCAACCCCATTGACAGCAAGGGAATTTGCTGTTGACGCTATGCTATTCGCGACATCAAAGTCGCGTCGTTCCCGGCCAGCGCGAGGGTTCCTTGAACGCCATCAGACATCCGATCAAACGATCGCTTGTGTTCTTCCTTGTCCCCGACTTCACCATGGTCGCCTTTGCGACTGCCCTCGACCCACTGCGCATCGCCAATCGCATGCTCGGCTACGAGGCCTACAAATGGCGCTTGGCCAGCATCGACGGTAAGGCCGTGCCCGCCTCGAATGGCGTCGAATGTGCCGTCAACACCTCGCTCGACGAGGAGCGCAAGAAAATGGCCGGGCCGGAACGGCCTTCGATGGTCATCGTCTGCACCGGCATCAATGTTGAGACCTACACCAACAAGTCGGTCTTTGCTTGGCTGCGCGAGGAGTACAATCGCGGCGTCGCCGTCGGCGGCCTGTGCACCGGCGCCTATGTGCTGGCCAATGCCGGCCTGCTGTCCAACAAGCGTTGCGCCATCCATTGGGAAAATCTGCCGGGATTCGCCGAGGCTTTCCCCAAGGCCAATGTCTATGCCGACCTGTTCGAGGTCGACCAGAACATCTACACCTGCGCCGGCGGCACCGCTGCCCTCGACATGATGCTCAAACTGATCGGCGACGATTTCGACGACAACCTCGTCAACCGCATCTGTGAGCAGGTGCTCACCGATCGTGTCCGCAGCCCGACCGACCGCCAGCGCCTGCCGTTGAGGGCACGGCTCGGCGTGCAGAACTCGAAGGTCCTGACAATCATCGAACTGATGGAAGCCAACCTGTCGGAGCCGCTGTCGCTGATCGAGATTGCCGACCATGTCGGCCTGTCCAGGCGACAGATCGAGCGACTGTTCCGCACCGAGATGGGTCGGTCCCCTGCCCGCTATTATCTCGAAATCCGGCTCGACCGCGCCCGGCATCTTTTGATCCAGTCGTCGATGCCTGTCGTCGAGGTTGCCGTCGCCTGCGGCTTCGTCTCAGCCTCGCATTTCTCGAAATGCTACCGTGAGCTTTATGCCCGTTCGCCGCAGCAGGAGCGCATCGACCGCAAACAGTTGATTTCGGCCTGACAGCTACTGTCGCCGGTAAGGGTCGTAACCGTCCTCGCCGTCGTCCTGATAGCCGTCGCAGATGCACTCTGCCGACGATATCTGGTCGTTCCAGCCGCCAATGGATCGGGCATTGCGGTCGAATTCTTCCGACGCGCCCTGCATGCCGGTGTGCTGGTAGACGACAAGCGTGCAGCCGGGCGCGACGCGCACCGACGAGACGCGGTCGTTCCAGAACCGGCCGGCGCGGAAGCTGATCGACCGGTCGGCCCGCATCGGCAGGACACGGCCACCATAGCCATTGTGTTCGTACATCTCGCAGGCAACGTCGTCGTCATACTGCGCGTTTGCGCTGCCGGTCATCAGGACCGATGCGACGGCGGCAAGGAGTGCTAGGCGTTTCATGTTTCTCAGTGTCCTCGTGGCCAGAAGACGCAGAGAAAACAGCCGCGTGGCCAAACTTTGGCATTTTCCGCTACTGGATCGCAGTTTACGACTTATGCCTAACGGCTGTCCCAGAGCCAGGAGCGGTCGCGCCACAGCTTCTCGCCGATCAGGCAGTCATATCTCGGCTGCGCCTGGGCAAGCACGACAGGCGGATGGGCTGCTTCCTCGGCGGCCCACTGACGTGACGCGGGCCCAGCCAGTTCCAGCACCAGCTTGCGCCGGATCGCCTCCGGAAACTGCGACCACTCATTGACCGGGATCATGAAGGCGCCCGGCCCACCAATGACGCAATCGGCGTAGTAGCGGTCGAGATCCTCGACGTCATAGGCATTGCCAAAGCCGCCATTGGTCATCAGCGGCAAGCCATTGATGGTGATGCCTTGCGCCACGGCAGCGTCTCGCACCAGATCCACCGGCGGCCCCTGATTGTTCGGACCGTCGCCCGAGATGTCGATCACTCGCTTCATGCCGCGGTAGGCGCTTTCGGCAAAGAGGTCCGTGCCGAATTCCAGCGCACTGGAGATAGAGGTGCGGCGCGCGCTGTTGGGCGGCTTGGCCGAGAGTTGCCGCACCACGCGCTCGGCATCGGCGCGATTGGCAATGACTGTCCATGGCACCACGACGATCTGCGACGTCGAGCCGGCCCATTCGACATAGGTCACCGCGATCTTGCCATAGGCGCCCTCGGCGATCGCCTGCAGGACACGTTCATGGGTCAGCGCCGCGGCATAGCCGTGGCGCTGGATCTCGAGTTCGTCAGGCGACATGGAGAGCGAGACGTCGACGGCCAGAACCAGTTCCACATCGACCTGTTCGGCTGCATTGGCGTGAAAGCCGAGACCCAGCATCAGTGCCAAAGCAGCACCGCCTGCGAGAAGAGCTTTGGCCACGGCAGACATAAGCAAAGGGTAAGCGAGATTCGGCTTCTTCAAAAGAAACGCCCGTCCAGAAAGCCGGACTTTTCAATCACATTGTCGGGAAGCGCACCGCAAATGGTCAGGCTGCCGGGGAATTGCCACGCTTTCTCGACCGGACTTGCAGGCCGACTGTGAGGAACACCGAAACGACGAAGACGACGGTCAGGCCACTCGGCGGCATGATCGCCGTCATGATGGCCGTCCAGACGAGCAGCCCCCAGCCGACAAAGACAGGGATGGGCAGGCTCCTGCGATCGAGCCAGAGGATGAGCGCGCCGAGAATGACCAGCGGGATGGCCAGCGACCCGATGGATTGCCAGAACACACCGCCGGAAAGTGCCAGGTCGAGCGGCTGGGCCCTGAGCGGCGCCCAGTGATCCCAGGTCCAGAGATTGAGCGACAACCAGTTCGGCAGTTCCGCGGGGATTTCGGCCCCGAGCACGAGCATATGAATGATGCCGAGCGAAATCAGCGCAATGGCGCTCCATTTGACCATGACGTCCACCTCCTTCGATTGACCGCGACCGCGCCGCAAGGCATGACCATACGCAACCGTATGTAGCGCGAGCGCCCAAAAATAACCATACGGATGCGTATGGTGTGGCGCGATGCCGCAAGAAGGGAGAGATGATGGCTGGGACTGGTCCGCAGACAAAAGGCGAGACAAGGGACCTGACGCGCGAAGACTGGCTGATCGCCGCCGTAGCTGCCCTGGCGGATGGCGGCGTTGACGCAGTCAGGGTCGAGCGCCTCGCCAAGTCGCTGGGCGTCAGCAAGGGCTCGTTCTACTGGCACTTCAAGGGCCGCCCGCAATTGCTGGCAGCGATCCTCGACCTTTGGGATGCCGACTTCACACAGCAGCTCATCGACAATGCGGCCGGATTGGCGACGCCGCAATTGCGGCTGCGCCATCTCGCGCGGGATGCCTTGGCAAGAACCGTCTACGGCATCGATTCAGCACGCGCAGAAGCCGCGATCCAGTCGTGGGCTGCGACCAACGTCCAGGTTGCGGAGCGTCTGCGAGCCGTCGACGCCGCCCGCCTCGCCTATCTCGAAAGGGAACTCGCTGCCGCCGGCCAGCAACCAGACAAGGCCCGCGCCAGGGCGAAGGTGCTTTATCTCGCCCTGCTCGGGCTTTACGCGGCGCGCGGCTACAATCCGGAGCTCGCCGACGATAGCGCCTATCTCGCGCTGGTCGAACTGGCCCTGCAGTAGACCAAGCGGCGCGCGTAAGATTGCATGGGCGGCGTTACCGTCGGATTGGCCGCCCGCCTTTGCCGCGCCACTCCAACGTCTCGGCTTCTTCCGGCGCTGGCTTGCGGCGCACCGCCTTGGTCTTCCGGATGCCTCGCGCCGCCCGCCAGTTTGGGCCGAAGGGCGGGGGCAGCCAGATCAGGAAGCCTTTCGATGCCACCCATAGCATGGCAACCATGCGCAGCGTCGACAGGGTAAGGCCGCAAATCCCAACGATCCGTGTCGCGGCTTGCGGGCTCAGCCTTGCCTGCAACAGCTTCCTGGCTATGAATCCCCCGTCGAGAGGCAGGGCCGGCAGCAGGTTGAGACATGCGAGCGCAAGATTGAGGACCGCGCCCAGCGCAAAGGTCCACGCCAGCAGGCGCAAAGGTTCGAGCGGTGGCGGGACAAGGCTGAGACCTGGCCCTGCGGAGGCAGCGAATAGATAATAGCCGGCCAGAAACAACAACCCTACGGTCAGGTTCACCATCGGCCCGGCAGCATAGATCCATGCCCATGGCGCGCGAATCTGGCCGAATGGTCTGAACAAGATACGCCCACCGAACAGATAGAGCTCGATGCGCTCGGCGGCGATCTTGCTACGGCGCGCGGCCCAGAGATGGCCGAGTTCGTGAAGCAGCACCGCCGAGAACAGCAGCACCGCGACAATGACGGTGAGCACTAGGGCATGCCGCGGCCGCACGAACCATTCATGCAGGAACGGCAGCATCACAGGAATGGCAAAGGTCGCGTGGACATGAACGGGAACGCCGGCCACGCGGAATGTCAGCGCATCAACGCGCCTTTTTGATCGAACGGTCGCCAGAAACCCCTCCCCGGTCGGCTGGTTTGGCCGAGCGTATCAGACCTGGGCCAGGCAGGGGTAGCCGTGTCGAGCGGTCGACAGGAGTTTCCGACCGCTCAAAACTGCCATGTCAGCTGCGCGGCTTCAGGTTCTCCGGATCATAGAGCGGCTTGTAGCCGATGCCGACAACCTCGACCGGATAGGTTTCGGCGAAATACTCGACAACGAGCTTGCGGCCTTCCTGGCAATAGGCGTGAGGCAGATAGGCCAGCGCGATATTCTTGCCGATGGTCGGGCCGAAGGCGATCGAGGTCGTGTAGGAACGGCGCCCGAGCTCGTCGACCAGCACTTCGCCCGTCTGCGGGTCGATGACCGGCAGCGTGCCGACCGGGTAACGCTTGACGCCATTCCTGTCGGTGTTTTCGGTCATGACCAGCGTGCACAGCATCGCGGGCTGGTGATCGCGCGCCTTGTATTCAAGATGCTTGGCCTTGCCGCGGAAATCGACGTCCTTGACCTTCGGGCGGGCAAGATCGGCCTCGATGAGGTTGTATTGGGTCAGCAGGTCGGCGTTCTGCAGGCGCAGGCTCTTTTCCATGCGGCGCGAATTGGCATAGGTCTCGACGCCGAAGGCCATGACGCCGGTCGAGCGCAGCGCATCCCAGACGGCCAGGCCATCCTCGTATTTCATGTGCAGTTCCCAGCCCTGCTCGCCGACATAGGAGATGCGGAACGCTGTGACACTCTTGCCGGCGATCTCGATCTGCTTGATCGCGGCGAAGGCAAAATTTTCCTGGTCGAGGCCAGCAGGGTTCGCCACCACCTTCTTCAGGTTCTCGCGGGCATTCGGCCCCCAGATGCCGATGGTGATGAACTTTTCCGACGTGTCGGTGATGGTGACGTCGAGGCCACGATCCTCGGCGACGCGCTTCATGTAGTGGAAGTCGCGCGGACCGGCATCGGCACCGTTCACCAGCCGGCAGCGGTCGGCCATGCGGAACACGGTGAAGTCGGCGCGCACCATGCCCTCGTCGTCGAGGAAGTGAGTGTAGACGCCCTTGCCGATGTTGCCGTCGCCGCCGATCTTGGCAGCGCAGAGCCATTCCAAGAGCTCGACATGGTCGGGGCCTTCGATATCGACCATGTGGAAATGGCTGAGGTTGACGATGCCGCAATCCTCGCTCATCGCCAGATGCTCGGCATTCGAAACGCGCCAGAAGTGCCTGGAGTCCCACTCGTTCTCGCGCACCGGCACGCGGTCGCCATACTTCTCCAGCAGGTGCTCATTGGCCTTGTAGCCATGCGCACGCTCCCAGCCGCCAAGTTCCATGAAGTAGCCGCCGAGCTCGACTTCGCGTTCGTAGAAGGGCGAGCGCTTGACGTTGCGGCCGGTGGCATAGGGCTCGCGAGTATGAACGGCCGGGAAATAGATCTTCTGCGCCGCCTCGAAGGTGCGGCCTTCGATGAACTTCTCTTCCAGCTGGTGCGGGTAGAAGCGGGCATAGTCGATCGAGTTGTGGTCGATCTCGGTGCGGCCGTCGGTCATCCAGTCGGCGATCAGCTTGCCGTAACCGGGTCCGTCCTTGACCCAGATGGCGACGCAGTACCAGAGGCCGCGCACCTTCTGGCTTTCACCGCAGGAGGCGCCGCCAGCAGCGGAAACCTGCAGCAGGCCGTTGAAGGAGTGGCTCTCGTTGTAGCCGATCTCGCCAAGGATCGGCGTCAGCTCCATGGCGCGCTCGAGCGGCTCCATGATCTGCTCCATGTCGAGGTCGCGCTGCGACGGCGACAGGCGAGCCTCATGTTTTTCCAGGAGCTCGCGCGGATGACAGAGGCGCGGATTGGTCTGCTCGTAGTAGCCCCACTCGATCTGGCCGCCTTCGGTGGTCTTGGGGTCGCCGGTGTCGCGCATATAGGCCGAGTTGCCCTGGTCGCGCAGCAGCGGGAAGCCGATTTCCTTGCCGGTGCCCTCGAACTCGTTGTAGGGGCCGAAGAAGGTCAGCGGGTGGTCGACCGGCATGACAGGCAGGTCCTCGCCGACCATTTCGGCGATCAGGCGGCCCCAGATGCCGGCGCAGACGACGACATGGTCGGACATGATTGTGCCGCGATGGGTGACGACGCCCTTGATGCGGCCACCCTCGACGATCAGCGACGTCGCCGGCGTGTTGCCGAAGACCTGGAGCTTGCCGGACTTCTCGGCGGCATCGACAAGCTTGCCTGCGACCGTCTGCGAGCGCGGGATGACGAGGCCGGCATCGGGATCGAACATGCCGCCCATCACCTGATCTTCCTCGATCAGCGGGAACATCGCCTTGATTTCGGAGGGCGAAACGTAGTGTGCGCGGGTGCCGAACGCCTTGGCCGAGGAAAGCTTGCGCTTGATCTCCTCCATCCAGCTGTCGTCGCCGGCGCGCGCCACCTCGAGGCCGCCAATGCGGGCGTAGTGGCCCATCTTCTCGTAGAAATCGATCGAATATTGCGTGGTCCAGACCGAGAGAAAGTCGTGGCTGGTGGTGTAGCAGAAGTCGGAGGCATGCGCCGTCGAGCCGATGTCGGTCGGCACGCCCGACTTGTCGATGCCGACGATGTCGGTCCAGCCGCGCTCGATCAGGTGATGGGCAATCGATGCGCCCACGATGCCGCCCAACCCGACGATGACGACCTTTGCCGTTTTCGGAAACTCAGCCATTACCCACGACTCCGAGATGATATTGCGCGCAGACTATAGAGCGCCGCCGCGCGATTGCAGCCTGTTTGCGACATTGCCACAAGGCCGCGCGACCTCGGCAAAATTGCCGGCATCGATCCGCCGCGCCGCCCGGTTCTGCTCCTGCCGCCGACGCGCCTTCGTCACCCCGGCCCACAGTCCGCGGCCACGGCCGCAAGCATGGCGAAATCGGCCCGCTTAACGCTTTTGTCGCCATTTACCTGTAGTTGAATACAACAACTCCATGTCGATCGAGATTGCCGCAGGTGCCGAAGATGAACACCACTTTCACGCCGCCTGCTGCATCCCTGGGTTCACGCCTCAAGGCCAAGACGACAAGCCCGCTTTTTCTTTTGGCTGTCGCGTTTCTGCTGGTTTGCACCTTGCTGGCATTGCCGGTCGCCGTGCCGATCGGCCCGATGTATTGGGACGTGCTGATCTATTACGATGCGGCGAACCGCATTTTCGACGGACAGGTGCCGATCAACGACTTCTTCACCCCCGTCGGCCCGCTCGGCTACTACCTGTTTGCAGGCTGGGTGACGCTGTTTCCCAACGCCCAGCCGGCGCTCGTGGCGCACTGGTCGCTGCTTGCCGTCACCGCACCGCTGATGGCGCTGGTGCTGTGGGATGTCGGCCAGCGTTCGCGCGGAATCGCATTTGCGCTGCTGGTGCCGTTCCTGCTGTTCGCCCTGCTGCCCTTCAACACGCGCGAATTCTATCCGTTCCCCGGCTCCGACGCATTCGGCATCTATAACCGCCAGGTCTGCCAGACGCTGTATGTGCTGGTGGCCGCGCTGATGTTCGTGCGCAATCGCTACCTGCTGGTTGCGCTGATTTCGCTCACAATGACGGCGCTGTTCTTCCTCAAGATCACCGGTTTCGTCGCCGGCGGCGTCATCGCCGCCTATGCGTTCTTCGCCGGCCGCGTGAAGTTTCGCTACGCGCTGGAGGCGCTGGTCATCTTCGCCGCCGTCCTTGCCGCCATCGAACTGTCCAGCGGCCTGGTCAGCCACTACATCACCGACATCCTCAAGCTGGTGATGATGAACGGCGGCACGCTCTTGCCGCGCTTCCTGCAGTCCACCTCGATCAATTTCGGCGTCGTGCTGGCGACGTCTGCGCTCGCCCTGGTCCTGCTCTGGTCCGACCGGCACAAGCTGTCCGAGCGCTTTTCCGCCGACCGCAAGACGTCGCTTGCGACAGCGGTTTCGGGGCTTCTCGACCATAACGGGCTTTGGCTGCTCGCTGTCCTGTTCGCCGGCGTGCTGTTCGAGACGCAGAACACCGGCAGCCAAGCGTTCATCTTCCTGGCGCCGCTCATCGTCGCCATCCTGCTCAAGGCGTCCAGGCTGCTTGCCAAGCCTATGGTGCTGCTCTCGGTCCTGGGACTGGCTGCGGCCGTCATATTGCCGCCAGCGTTGTTCGTCGTCGAGCGCGCGGCCCGCGCCTATATCGGCTCGCTCAAGAACCGGCCCATCGCGCAGCGCAATCTTGGTACGCTCGGGGCGGTCAACATGCGCAGCGAGGTCGCCGTCCGTGTCGACCATATGCTGAAATTCTACCCGGAGCATCGGCAGCTCTATGCCGACCTCACCAACGCCGGCGAGTTGCCGACGCCGCTGCTCTATTCCGATTTCGACTTCCAGGTCACCTATCTCAGCAATGTCGACACGGCGGTCGATTCCATCCGCAAGCTGGAAGCCGACAAGGGCGTCCACTTCAACACGCTGATGTCGCTGAACTTCGTCAACCCCTTCCCTTGGCTGCTCGACCGCTCGGCACCGCTGCACATCGCCATCGGCGCCGACCCGATGCGCGCCGTGCCCGACCCCGGCTCGACCGAGGAGGCGGCGGTGGCGGACACCGACCTCGTCCTCCTGCCCACCTGCCCGCCGACCACGGCCAATGCCGCGCTCTACGACATGTACAAGAGCGCACTGACCCAGCACCGCCGTATCCAGCTCGATTCCTGCTACGACGCCTTCGTCCATCCCAGGTTTTTCGCAGCGCTGGACAAGTAGCGTCGAGCCGCAAACGGAACGGCTTACCTGCTCTCGCGGTCGTAGTAGTCGGTCGTATTCTCGGCCCGGAACATCTTGCGGAGCCCGGGAACTCCCCGCTTGCCGGAGACGACCATCACCTTGCCCGAGTCCGGGTACTCGCAGGCATCGACCTCGACCAGCGTCGACAATGCCAGATACCGCATCGTCGTCGTGCCGGTGTTGATGATCTGGTGGGCCACTTCAGCTCCCCCGGTCGGACAGGCGATGACGTCGTGCTGACGGATCGGATAGCGCTTGTCGCCGAAGCGTAGCTCGCCCTCACCTTCCATGATGAAGAACATCTCCTCTTCGCCGCGATGGTTGTGGAACGGGCATTGAACCTTGCCCGGCGGCAGGACGGTGAGGTTGTAGCCGAGGTTTTGCGCGCCGATGTGACGGCTTATCGACGCCCTCTTCGACGTGTAGATGCCATTCTCCTCGATGTCGTCGAACTCGACCTCGTCCAGATTGATGATCGGCTTGACCATTCGCTCCTCCCGATTGTTGCTCCGCCGCGCCATCCGAACATGCCGCGCTTGCGGAAGCCGGACAACCGCCTCCCGCCGACAGCGCCAACGCCCTCCGGCAACCAGCTAACAAAAAAAGCCGGGTCGAGACCCGGCTTTGGAGGCGACGGGGATGATGTCCCCTACTTGACCTGGCTTTTGACGAAGTCCTTGACGATCGAAACGATGCCGCGGCCGAGCAGGCTGTCGAGGGCTGCGATCAGCACGTCGACATCGGCGCGGCTGCAGGTCAGCGGCGGCAGCAGGCGCACGACATTACGGTTGTACTCGGTGAAGGCCACCAGCACGTCATAGTCCCGCAGCAGCAGCGCCCCGACGAAGCCTGACAGCGACCCCTTGAGCTTGTCGTCGAGCACGCTGACCACCGGGCGCAGCACCATCGGCAGCGTCTGCGAGAAGTCGTGGAACTCGAGCCCGACCATCAGGCCCTGGCCGCGAACCTCCTTGATGATCTTGGGGTACTTCGCCTGGAGTTCCTCCAGCCGCGCCAGGAGATAGGCGCCGGTGTCGGCCGAATTCTCGATCAGGCCTTCGTCATAGAGCACGTTGAGCGTCTCGATGGCCGTGATGCAGCCCTCGCCGATACCGCCGAAGGTCGCCATGGCATGGATCATCGCCGTCTTCGGCGTGCCATAGGCCTTCATGTAGACGTCGCGGCGGGCGATCATCGCAGCCATCGCTGCCTTGCCGCCACCCAGCGACTTGGCAACCGCGGTGATGTCGGGCACCACGTCATAGTGCTCGAAGGCATAGAAACGGCCGGAACGGCCGACGCCGCACTGCACCTCGTCGGCGACCCAGATCACCCCATACTGGTCGCACAGCACGCGCAGCTTGTGCCAGAACGCGGCCGGTGCCTTGTTGATGCCGCCACCACCCTGGATCGTCTCGAGCACGATGGCGCCGATGGCCGAATCGGAACGGAACGCCTTCTCGATGGCATCGATGTCGCCGAACGGCACCCGCACGGTGTTTTCGGTGAGCTTGAACTCGCCGCGATAGAGCGCGCCGTCGGTGACCGAGAGCACGCCCTTGGTCTTTCCGTGGAACGAGTTCTCGGCATAGACGATCTTGGGACGTGCCGGCCCCGCAGCACGCTCGGCGAGCTTGACAGCTGCTTCCATGGCTTCCGAACCAGACGAGCCGAAAAACACCATGTCGAGATCGCCGGGCGAGATCTGCGCCAGATTGTAGGCCAGCGCCGAGGCGTATTGCGACATGAAGGCGATGCCGATTTCGTGGCGCTTCTCGTCCTGGAACTTCTTGCGCGCCTCGAGCACGCGCGGATGGTTGTGGCCGAGCGCCAGCGAACCGAAGCCGCCGAAGAAATCGAGGATCTTGCGGCCATTCTGATCGATGTAGTGCATGCCCTCGGCACGCTCGATCTTGATCTTGTGGAAGCCGAGCAGCTTCATGAAATGCAGCTGGCCGGGGTTGAGATGCGCCTTGAACAGGTCGGTCATCCTGGCGACGTCGAGCGCCTTGGCCTGCTCGACCGACATCAGGTTCGGCTTGGCGAGCTTTGCCGAAGTCATTGCCGGAGCAACCGCGACGGCATGCGAATGGGCCGTATCCGGCTTGGTGACAAGCGTCATGTTCATATCCTCTATTCAGCCGGGGCGTGCTGCGTGGACGCAGCGAGGCCGTCCTTTTTGGCGCGATATTCCTTGTAGGCTGCGATGAGCATGTCCTCGTCGCGGTACTGCGGCACCCAGCCGAGTTGGCGCTCGCCCTTGGAGACGTCGAGAACGCACTCCTCGTCGGCGATCAGATACTGCTCGGGATCCATGATCGGCATGTTCATCAGGTCGAGCAGGTCGAGCGTCCGCTTGACCGCCCAGCCCGGCGTCGGCAGCAGGATCGACTTCGAACCGGCATGCTTGACAAGGTCGCCGAGCAGCTTGCGCACCGGCGGCGGATTGAGCGATCCGAGATTGTAGGCCTCGTTCGGCACGCCGGCCTTCCAGGCAAGCCGCGCTGCCTCGGCGCAGTCGAACACCGAGATGAACTGGTATGGGTTCCTGCCCGAACCGATCATCGGCACCGGCAGGTTCCAGTCGATCAGCTTGAACAGCTTCTCCAGAATGCCGAGACGGCCGGGCCCGATGATCAGGCGCGGGCGGAACAGCGAGATGTTCATGCCGCGCGTCCGCCACTCGGCCGCCAGTTCCTCGGTCTTCTGCTTCGACCAGCCATATTCGCCGAGCGGCGCCACCGGATGCTCTTCGGTCATCGGATGGGTCACGGTATGACCGTAGATCATGTCGGTGGTGTAGTGGACCAGCCTCGGCGCTGCCGCATGGTCCATAGCCTTGATGATGTTCTCGGTACCGAAATAGTTGACCGGGAAGAAGAAGTCGTGGCGCTTGGCCCGCACCTGCAGCGGCGACAGCATCTTGGCCGACAGGTTGTAGACCATGTCGTCTGCCTTGATGCCGACGGCTGCGATCGCGGCGGGATCGGTCACGTCGCAATGGACAAAACGCGCGTTGCGGTAATGCGCAAGGTCGCTCTTGACGATGTCGGCAACGACAACCTCTTCGCCGTCGGCGATCAGTTTGGGCGCAAGATGACGACCGACGAAGCCGTCGCCTCCGAAAATGATGTGTCTCATCGCAAAAGCTCGCTTGTCTTGGTGGGTTCGGTAGAGGCCGCGGCGACAACTTCGCCATGGTCGCGGCCGCTTTGGGCGATCAGCACGGTGCCGACGCAGATGAAGGCGATGCCGGCGATGCGCCAGGCATTCAGGTCTTCATGGAAGACGAAGTAGGCAAACACCGCCACCGCCACATAGGCCAGGCTGAGGAAGGGATAGGCGAAGCTGAGCTCGACCTTGGACAGCACATAGAGGTGCGATGCCATCGAGATGACGAAAGTCAGCAGTCCGGCGAAAACCCATGGGCTGAAGACGATCTGCAGTATCTTGATCAGCGGATTGCTGCCTTCGAAAGAAAGCGGACCAAGAGACATCATGCCCTGTTTCAGCATCAGCTGGGCCGCGGCATTGGTCATCACTGTGAAAAGGATGAAGAGGATATATTTCATTGCTTTGTCCGTCCTTCGCACAACCTATCGGAAAGCCCCTGATATTCTGTGAAGCTTTCCTGGCAATTTGAACTTTTTCCGCACTTCTCTAACAAGCGCCTACTCGGCCGCCTGCGCGGTCTCGCCATTGCGCCCGCCCAGCCGGCCGGCGGTCCGGGCCCAGAAGTCGGACATGAATGCCGGATCGCGCATTGCCTCGAGCCGCTGCCAGTCCGGGAACGAAGCCGCGAATGTCTCAGCCGACATGCGCGCGTCCTTGTAGGGATTGACCGCGCCACCCGCGCCGACGGTGATCCGGTCGAGTTCGGCGAGCAGCTCCAGCGTGCGCCGGCCATGGTTCGGAAAATCGAGCGTCAGCGTGTAGCCCGGACGCGCGAAGGACAGCAAAGCCGGCGAACGCTGGCTGCCAAAACGTTTGAGCACGGTCAAGAACGAGCCCTGCCCGGCGCGTCGCGCCGCCGCCAGCAATGCCGGAATTGTTTCGCGCGCCATAGCTTCAGGCACGACGCTCTGGTGCTGGTAAAGCCCGCTCGGACCGTAGAGCCGGTTCCAGTCGGCAACGCCGTCGAGCGGAAAGAAGAACTTCTGGTAGCTCGCCTGGCTTTCCCTGAGGCGGCCGCGCCGCCAGCCATAGGCGGCATTGAACAGCTTCAGGAAGGGCCGGTTGAGCAAGGTCAAGGGCGGCTGGAACGGCACCGACAGTCTTGCCGTGCCGCATTCGGCCGTCCGCGCGCCATAGGCGGCGTGGTTGCCTGCAAGCAGCAATCCGCGGCCGGCATGCTTGCCGCCGGCCAGCTGGTCAATCCAGGCAACGGCATATTCGTTGTCGCGGTCGGCGGCTTCGGCGAGATCAAAATATTCGCCCAGGCTGCCGAACGGCTTCACCGTCTCGGCGATATCGAGCGAGGGTACCCGCATCAGGCGGATCGCGGCGGACACGATGATGCCGGTCAACCCCATGCCGCCGATTGTCGCCCAGAACAGCCGGGCGTTCTCGCCGGCCGAGCAGGCATAGCTGCGTCCGTCCGAGCGCAGCAATGTCAGGCGTTCGACATGGCAGCCAAAACTGCCGCGACGGTGGTGGTTCTTGCCATGCACGTCATTGGCAATGGCGCCGCCGAGCGTGACGAACTGTGTCCCCGGCACGACCGCCGGGAAAAACCCGTGCGGAGCGGCATAGGCGATGATGTCGGCCAGCAGCGCGCCGGCCTCGGCTTCGATCAGGCCGGTCTCGGCGTTGAAGGAAACGACGCGCTGGCGCGGCCGCATATCGACGACGGCGCCGGCGCTGTTCTGGCAGCTGTCGCCATAGCTGCGGCCATTGCCATAGGCGAGCAGCGATCCGGCGCGTGCCGTCCCGCCGGCCAGAAGCCGCGTTGCCTCGGCGATGTCGATCGCCTGGCTTGCGCCCGGATTGGCGCGGCCAAAGCTCTGGTAACGGGCCAGTCCCACGCTCACAGGCCCGCCACCACAAGCAGCACCGCGCCGGCGAAAACGACGATCTGGCTGCGCCAGTCGCGGATGATGAAGACGACCGGATCGTCATGCAGTTCATCGCGCCGCGCCAGGATCCAGATGCGCATCGTGAGATAGAGCACGATTGGCGCCAGCGGCCAGACCAGCCAGGGATGCTCGTAGAGCTCACGCACCGCGCTGCTGTCGATGTAGAGCGCCAGAACCAGCGCCGAGGAAAACGCCGACGCCATGCCGGCCTGGGCGACGATCTCCTGGTCCTCGATGCGGTAGCCGCGCCCGGCGATACGCTCGCCGACGCTGAGGCTGGACGAACGCAGCTCGACATAACGCTTCACCAGCGCCAGCGAGAGGAAGAAAAAGATCGAGAAGGCGAGCAGCCAGAACGACACGTCCACCCCGGTCGCGGCGGCACCCGCCAGGATGCGCAAGGTGTAGAGCCCGGCAAGGGTCAGCACGTCGAGCAGCAGCATCCGCTTGACCGACAGAGAATAGGCGGTTGTGGCCACGAGATAGACCAGCAGAACGCCGGCAAACTCGATCGTCGTGAAGGTAGCCGTCGCCAGGCTGATGACCAGAAGGACGCCCACGGACGCCAGTCCGAACGGGATCGACAGCTTGCCGCTGGCGAAAGGCCGCTCACGCTTGGTCGAGTGCGCCCGATCAAGCGCCAGGTCGAAGAAGTCGTTGACGATGTAGATAGCCGAGGCGGCAGCGCTGAACGAGATGAATGCCAGGATCGCCGGCACCAGCATCTCGGGATTGAAATATTTGTGCGCCAGCACCAGCGGCACGGCGATCAGCACGTTCTTGAGCCATTGATGGACACGCAGCATCTTGCGGATGGTGCGCAGGTCGGGCTTCGGCGTCTCGATCAGTTCGGACTGATGGCTGGCCTGCCAACGTGCGGCGGCCCGGTCGGGTGCAACCACGATTGCCTCGCGCGCGGCATCGAACACTTTGATGTCGTGACGGCTGTTACCGGCATAATCGAAGCCGCCATCGCCATAGGCTGCCACCAGAGCCCTGCGCTTGCGTTCAGCGGTCAGGTTTTCACCGCCAACGCTGGCAAGCACCGCGTCGAACAGGCCAAGATGGCGTGCGATGGCTTCGGCGAACTTGCGTGGCGTGCCGGTGGCGAGAACGATCTGGCGCCCGTTGGCCTGCTCTTCGCGCAGGCGTTTCAGCACTTCGGGCCGATAAGGCAAGGTCGCCGGGTCGATGTCGACCACCGCGGCAATCGCCTGCTTGAGACGCGCTGGGCCGCCCTTGAGCAGCCAGTACGGCACCATGAAGATGGCGAGCGGATTCTTCTTGAGAAGGGCAAACAGTCCTTCCCACAAAAGATCGCTGGCGATCAGCGTGCCGTCGAGATCGACCGCCAGTGGTACTATCTTATTGTCTGATCGCGCATCCATCAAACTGCCTGCCCTGCCCCTTGCCGGACGGCGTGAACCTTCCGGACCCCTTGCCGCTATAGCGGGCGACCAGGTTCCGGATGGTTAAGGTCGAGGCCGAATGCTAAACGAGCACCAGTCATTTCGCCAGTCATGCTTAAGCAGACGTTAGCAGAATGCAGAAAAGGCCGGGCTGATGCCCGGCCTTTTCGATCATTAGCCTGTGTGTTGACAGGCTTTACTTGATGCGGGCAGCGCCGCCCGAAATCTCTACTGTTTCATCACCGGTCAGCGCTTCGCGGTCGCCATTCGGCAAGGTCACGAAGCAGCCGCTCGAGCAGAACTCGACCGTTTCGCCGGCGGCAAGGGAAAGCTCCGTCTTGGAACCACCTTCCGTGACGATCAGGGTCCGCGGTTCGGCATCGAGGTTTACCGCGCTTGCAGCATGCGCAGCGCCCGACATTGCCAGGACCAGCGCGCCTGCAGCGACAAGAAACCTTTTCATTTAGCACTCGGTGTTTCCACCGCCCCTGTTCATCTCAGCAAGGCATTTTCGCCGTTTGCATGAGAGCTTATATGAGTTCGAAGCTGAACGGCAACTGAATGCCTTGTTCATGCCATAATTGGCATCGGCCCACCATCAGCTCGGATCCGGCTTGCGGCGACGGGACTTTGGCTTGGCGGTTTCCTCCCCGCTCTTCTTGAGCCGCTCCTGCTCCATGGCGGCATACTCCGCTTCCGCCTGCTCGTCATCGGCAGGCCACGGGGTTGCCTGCTTGTCGCCAACCACACGGATGCTGCGCTGTGGGAATGGAATGTCGATGTGCTCGCGCTCGAATGCCTCAAGGATGGCGAAGCGCAGGTCGTTTTGCACGAATGCGCTATTGCCGATATCGGCGAGAAATACCCTGATCTCGAAGTTCATCGACGAATCCGCGAACGCCGAAAACAGCACGAACGGCTCCGGATTCTTGAGCACCAGCGGGTGGCCACGCGCAATATCCAACAAAATCTGGTGCACTCGCTTGGCGTCCGAACCGTAGGCAACTCCGATCGGCACTTCGACGCGGCCAAGCTTGTTGCGGTGGGTCCAGTTGCCGACTGCGCTGTTGATCAGATCGGAATTGGGCAGGATCACCGACTGGCGCTGGAAGGTTTCGATTTCGGTGGCACGCACGCTGATCTTCTTGACCGTGCCCGACACCGCACCGGCAACGATCCAGTCGCCGACCTTGAACGGTCGCTCGGCGAGCAGGATCAGGCCCGAAACGAAGTTCGATACCACATTCTGCAAGCCGAAACCGATACCGAGGGAAAGCGCACCGGCAACGAGCGCGAGGTTGGAAAGATCGATGCCTGCTGCCGAAACGGCGATCAGTCCGGCAATCGCCACGCCGGCATAGCCGACGGCGAGACGGATCGAATTGCGCACGCCGGCGTCGACCTTGCTGCGCGCCATGACCGAGCCGTCGAGCCAGCCCTGGAACCAGCGTGTCAGGAAATAGCCGATGGCAAACACCATGACGCCTGACAGAAGGCCGGCGGGCGAGAAGGTGAAGCTGCCGATCTGGAAACCCGAGCCGATGCGGTAGAGCCAGGTGATCATGTCGCCGGGCTGGAACCCCCACGTAAACAGGATCAGCGGCACGCCGACGGTCAGCACGAGCAGATTGATGACCATGCTGGTGACTAGGCCGAGTTGGTCGAGCGTCGCATCGTCGAGGGTGAACATTCGCTTGATGCGCCGGCCGACCGTCGTCTTGATGAAGGCGTCTTCCTCGTTGATCGCCTGCGACGACAGAAAGCCGATATACATGGTCGCCAGGATCGTGCCGGTGATGACGATCTGCTGCGACACGAAACGCGCAAGCCCGATATAGCCCAGCAGCGCTGCGGCGATGGTGACGCCGCCAAGGGTAAGCACGATGTAGCGGAAGAGACGCGGCCACGGCTTCGGCCGTCCTTCCTCATCGACGAACGGCTTGACCAGGCCGATCAGGATGACCAGCACGCCGATCACCACAGTCGAGGTCAGCGCCTCGCCGACAGTCAACGCAACCGGCGAGCCGAGTACCTGGTAGACCGAGCTCAGGAAGTAATCGAGGCCGGTAAACAGGGCGGTCGCGGTGATCAGGAGCATCAGCCAGCGCGCAGCACCGCTTTCGACCGGAATAAGCCGCCACTTGGGCAGCTTGGGCGACAGCACGGCCATGCCGAGGCGCGAAACGAAGAACACGATGGCGATGACGTAGAACAGCGACCACAGCATGGCGCCGATGTCGCCACGCAGCACCTCGAAATAGGCGAACAAATAGTAGGTGACGCCAAGAAAGACGACGAGCGCCGCCGACTGCATGAAGGTCGACCAGAAGGCGACCGAAAGCCTGCTGAGATAAGACGGCTCTTCTACCCGGCCGTCGGGCTCGAACATCCGTCCGAACATGCGCCGGCCACCGATGATGATGACCGCCGCCGCACCCAGGGCGAAGAACGTTGCCGCCAGCATCGACTTGAGCTTGAAGCTGACAACGAAACGAACCCAGGACGATACCGTTCGGTAGAGGTCGTTCATCTCCGTCTTGAAGGCGTCGGCCACCTCCGACCCCAGAGCGAAATTGATCTGGTAGCGTTTGGTCAAAAGGTTCTGGAACAGGCTGCGGCGGATCTCGGTGATCTGGCTGATCAGCCTGTCGATGCGGATCGACAGGTTCTCGGCAACGCCGAGCACGGCATTGATTTCGGTTTTCTCGGCGTTCAGTTTCTCGCGCTCACTGGTCACCACGGCAGGTTCGGGCGGCTGGCCCTCTGCCGGCGGCTTGCCGAGCTGCTCCAGCCGGGCGTTGATCTCGGCCAGGCGCGGACGGAACGCGACGCCGCTTTGCAACAGGTCGCGCGACAGCTGTTCGAGCTGCAGGCGGATGTCGACGAGACCGGCATCGTCTTCGGCGCTCTGCTCCATCTTCTTCTGCAGCGCATCGGTCCTGGCCGTGATGCTGGCGATGACCTCCTGCTGGTCGGACACCACGCCGGCCGGCGCCTTGCCGAGATCGGCATCCTGCGCTGCAGCGTTTGCCACAAGCACGGCTGTGAAGATGAACAGAGTGGCAGCTATGCGCCGGACTGCGGAAAACAACATGATTTGTCAGCGACTCGTGGTCAGTTTGCCAAGGAAAAGGCGTGGCCATTGATAATGACGCGCATCTCGGCGGGCAAGCCGATGCGCGCTGGCCCATGGGAAAGTCGGCCTGACGAAAAACAATGGCGGAATATTGGCTTGATCGCCGCAGTGCGGCCTGTAGTGTCCCGGCGCAGCCTGAAGGATGACATGAAGTATGGCGGAATATTCGGCCTTTTCGCTTCTCAAGAACGCGCTCAGCGGCAACCGCGACTGGAAACCGGCGTGGCGCAAGCCGAGTCCCAAGGCCTCGTATGACGTCATCGTCATCGGCGGCGGTGGCCACGGATTGTCGACGGCCTATTACCTCGCCAAGGAATTCGGCATCACCAATGTCGCCGTGCTGGAAAAGGGCTATCTCGGCTCCGGCAATGTCGGCCGCAACACCACCGCCGTCCGTTCCAACTATCTGTTGCCGCAGAACACGCGCTTCTACGAACATTCGATGAAGATGTGGGAGAATCTTTCCCACGACCTCAATTACAACGTGATGTTCTCGCAGCGCGGCGTGCTCAACCTGGCGCACACGCCCGGCCAGCTCGACGACCTCGCCCGCAAGGGCAACGCCATGCGCCATCTCGGCGTCGACGCCGAGCTGATGACGCCGGCCGAGATCGGCCGGCGTGTTCCCGGGCTCGACATGTCGCAATCCGCACGTTTCCCGATCTATGGCGGCCTGATGCAGGAACGCGCCGGCACCGCCCGCCACGACGCCGTGGCCTGGGGTTATGCCCGTGGCGCCGATCGCCGCGGTGTCGAGATCATCGAGAATTGCGAAGTCACAGGCTTCCTGCGCGACGGCGACCGGGTCATCGGCGTCTCGACAAGCCGCGGCGAAATCCGCGCCAAAAAGGTCGCCGTTGCCGTGGCCGGCAGCACGGGGCGCGTGATGCAGCTTGCCGGCATCGACCGCATGCCGATCGAGAGCCACGTCCTCCAGGCCTTCGTCTCGGAATCGCTTAAGCCGTTCCTCGACACCGTGCTGACCTTCGGCATGGGCCACTTCTATGTCGGCCAGTCCGACAAGGGCGGCCTCGTCTATGGCGGTGACCTCGACGGCTACAATTCCTATGCCCAGCGCGGCAGCCTGCCCATCGTCGAGGAAGTAATGAGTGAGATGCTGGCGCTGTTCCCTTCGCTGGCACCCGTGCGCGTGCTGCGCTCATGGGGTGGGGTCTGCGACATGTCGATGGATGGCTCGCCGATCATCACCACCGGCCCGTTGCCCGGCATGTATCTCAATTGCGGCTGGTGTTACGGCGGCTTCAAGGCAACGCCGGCTTCCGGCTTCTGCTTTGCCCACACCATCGCCAAGGACGCGCCGCACGAGTTCAACGCGCCCTTCACGCTCGACCGTTTCAGCCGTGGCACCGTCATCGACGACAAGGGCCAGGGTCCGACGCCGCGAATGCACTAGGGGTTCGAACATGTTGATCACCTGTCCCTATTGCGGCCCGCGCGACGTCTCCGAATTCGCCTATCAGGGCGACGGCAACCGCACCCGTCCCGATCCCGCTTCGACCGATGCCGAGGCGTGGAGCGCCTATGTCTATGACCGCCTGAACCCGGCCGGCATCCACAACGAGATCTGGCAGCATACCGGCGGCTGCCGCGCGCATCTCGCCGTCGTCCGCGACACGCTCACCCATGAAATCAAGAGCGTGCGTTTTGCCCGCGAACATGGCGCGCCGCCCCACGGCCGCCGCACATCCGGAGCCAAGGCATGAGCCCGCGCCGCACACCGTCGGGTGGCCGCATCGACCGGTTGCGGACCATCCGCTTCACCTTCGACGGCACCGCCTATACCGGCCACGAGGGCGATACGCTGGCCTCGGCGCTGCTTGCCAATGGGGTTTCGCTGTTCGGCCGCTCGTTCAAGTACCACCGTCCGCGCGGCGTGCTGACATCAGGCGTCGATGAGCCAAACGCTCTCGTGACGGTGCTGCGCGGCGAGGTCCGCGAACCGAACATTCCCGCCACGATGGTCGAGATCCATGACGGCCTCACCGCGGTCAGCCAGAACCGCTTTCCCTCGCTCGCCTACGACGTCAGTGCCATCAACCAGCTCGGCGGCAAGTTCATCTCCGCCGGCTTCTACTACAAGACCTTCATGGGTCCGGTGATTGGCCCGCTCAAGGGCACCCGCTTCTGGATGCTATGCGAAAAGATCATCCGCCGCGCCGCCGGCCTCGGCCGCGCCGGCCACGCGGCCGATCCGTCACGTTATGAGCGCATGAACGCCTTCTGCGACGTGCTTGTCGTCGGCTCCGGGCCCGCCGGCCTTGCCGCCGCGCACGAGGCTGCTCAGTCGGGCGCTCAGGTCATCCTGACTGAGCTCGATCCATGCTTCGGCGGCTCGGCCAACTGGTCGGGCGAGACGATCGACGGCGAGCCCGCCGCAACCTGGGCGTCCGATGTCGTCGGCGAACTCAAGACCCATGACAATGTCCGCCTGCTCAAGCGCACCACCGTCTGGGGCTACTATGACGGCAACACGCTGGCCGCCGTCGAACGTGTCAGCGACCACAAGGACACGCCCGCCAAGGGCGCGCCGCGCCATCGCCACTGGACCATCCGGGCAAAGAACGTCGTGCTCGCCACCGGTGCCTTAGAACGGCCGCTGGTGTTCCCCGGCAACGACCGGCCGGGCGTGATGATGGCCAGCGCCGCGATGCGCTACGCCAATCAGTACGGCGTGCTGGCGGGCGAGAAGATCGCCGTTCTAGCCAACAACGACAGCGCCTATCGTGCAGCCGCGGCCCTCGCCAAGGCGGGAGCCAGGATCGTCGCCATCGCCGACCTGCGCTCGGACGTCTCCGCGGCCTGCCGCACTCTTGCATCAGAGGCCGGCGCCGAACTGTTGACCGGCCATGCGGTGATCGGCACCGAAGGCGGCAAAAATCTCTCCGGGGTCAAGCTGGCCCCATTCTCCGCCACATTGGGTGTCTCCAAGGGCAACGCACGCGACATCGGCGCCGACTGCCTGATCGTTTCGGGCGGCTGGTCGCCAACCATCCACCTCGCCAGCCAGGCCGGGGCGCGGCCGGTCTGGAGCGACGACCTGCAGGCCTTCCTGCCGCCGGAAACCGGCAAGGGCTGGATCGGCGCCGGCGCCTTCAACGGCACCTTCTCGACGGCCGAAGTCATCTCCGAAGGCTTTTCCGCGGGCCGCAAGGCGGCAGGCCAGCCGGCGCTCGAAACCGCCACCCTGCCCGACGTCGAACCCGCGCCGCTCGACCCCAACCCGGCACCGGTCTTCGAGATCAGGGCCAAGGGCAAGGCCTTCGTCGACCTCCAGCACGACGTGACGGCTGACGATGTCCGCCTCGCCCACCTCGAAGGTTTCGTCTCGGTCGAGCATCTCAAGCGCTACACCACCCTCGGCATGGCCACCGACCAGGGCAAGGGCTCCAATGTGCCCGGCCTCGCCATCATGGCCGAAGCCCTGGGCAAGCCGATCCCCGAGGTCGGCACGACGCGCTTCCGCCCGCCATACGCACCTGTCTCCGTCGGCGCACTTGCCGCCGAGCGTTTCGGCGACCTCAAGCCTGACCGACTGACCCCGATGCATGACTGGCATCTGGAAAACAGCGCGACGATGTATTCGGCCGGCCTGTGGTTCCGCCCGATGATCTATGGCGGACCCGGCGAGACGATCGAGCAGGCCTATGTCAGGGAAGCGGCAGCGACCCGCGAAACGGCGGGCATCGTCGACGTCTCAACGCTCGGCAAGATCGCCGTCCAGGGACCGGATGCCGCCGAGTTCCTCGATCGCGTCTATTCCAACGTCTTTTCGACCTTGCCCGTCGGCAAGGCGCGTTACGGCCTGATGCTGCGCGAGGACGGCCTCGTCTTCGACGACGGCACCACCTGGCGGCTTGGCGAACACGACTTCCTGATGACCACGACCACGGCCAATGCCGGCAAGGTCATGCAGCATCTCGAATATTTCCTCGATGTCGTCTGGCCGGATCTCAAGGTTCACCTGACCTCCGTCACCGACCAGTGGGCCGGCGCGGCGATCGGCGGCCCGAAGGCGCGGGACATCCTCGCTTCCTGCGTCACCGGCACCAGGGTCGACAACGAGGCCCTGCCCTTCATGGGCATCGTCCATGGCGAGATTTCGGGCGCGCCGGTGATGATCTGCCGGCTCTCCTTTTCCGGCGAGATGGCCTTCGAGGTCTATTCCGGTGCCGGTCACGGCACCCATGTCTGGGAAGCGCTGATCGAGGCGGGCAAGCCTTTCGGCATGGTTCCCTACGGGCTCGAGGCCCTCGGCACGATGCGCATCGAAAAAGGCCACGTCACCGGTGCCGAGATCGACGGCCGCACCTCGGCACGCGACCTCCATCTCGGCTGGATGCTGTCCAAGAAAAAACCCTTCATCGGCTCGGCCATGATGGACCGCGAAGGACTTGCCGCCTCGGGCAGGCTCGAACTGGTCGGCCTGATCGCACTCGACAACCGGCCGCTCAGCGGTGGCGCGCACATCGTCGAGGAGGTCGACGCCGCCAACCCGCACGGATCGCTCGGCCACATCACCGCCGCCTGCTTCTCGCCCGCGCTCGGTAAGTACATAGCACTTGCGCTGGTCTCGGGCGGCAAGGCGCGCCATGGCAAGCGCGCTCACATCTCCGACCCGTTGCGCAACCGCTTCGGCCCGGTGGAAATCGTCAGCCACCACTTCTTCGATCCCGAAGGGAAGCGCATGCATGGTTGAGCAGCTTTCACCGCTCGAACCGGTATTCCGGCCCGGCTCGTACGGAAATTTCGTCGATGGCGTCGGCGTAACCTTGTCCGAGATTGCACCCGGATCGATTGTCCAGCTTGCCGCCTGGCCGGGCGAGGAAAAGAAGCTGATGGCAACGATCGGTTCGGTCACCGGCCTCAAGCTGGCCGATGGCGCGGGCGCCGGCGCTTCGTCCGAGCGCTGTTCCGCCTTCGGCTTCGCTCCCGGAAAGTTCCTGGTATCAGACGCTTCGGAAGGACTCGCCACAGCCTTTGCCGGCAAGGTCACCGCAGCGATCGGCACCATCACCGACCTGTCACATGGACGCACGGCGATCAGAATTGGCGGCCCGAAATCGGAATGGGTGCTGGCCAAGCTCTTTGCCGTCGACTTCTCCCTGACTGCATTTCCAGTCGGTTCGGGCATCTCGACCACCCACCACGACGTGTTCACCCAGATCCAGCGCAGCGGCCCCGACAGCTTCGACCTCTACGTCTTCCGCTCTTTCGCCCGCTCGTTCTGGAAAATGCTGTGCCATGCATCGGACGAAGTCGGCTACGAGGTTAGGTAAGTCAGGCTGCGGTCATGGTGCCCAGCCCGCATTCTGCAACACGACGCGGTAACCATCACAATCCTCAAAGGTCACGCCTCGCCTGTCCCAGTAGGGATTGAAGGACGGCACCGGCTGATAGCCATGCGCCTTCATCCGCGCGATCGATGCCTGCCAGTCGTCGCTGTCGGGCAAATAAAACACGACGAGATTGTCCTGCGTCGGCGCCCTGCCGGCGTCATGGCCATGGGCATGGGTGAACTCGAAATGATGCGCTTCGCCAGCCTTGCCGAGCATAACGCCATCGAAACCGTCATGGTTGTCGAAGCGGGCGAGTTCGTCGAGCCCGAGCCCGTCGCGATAAAAGCGGACGGTGGCCTCGAGATCGTTCGTGGGCCGCGCCACGCGCAGGACGACGTTCTTTTTCATGATCTCTCTCCCTGGGTCGAGCCTAGCCTGCCTTCGCATTTGACCACTGGGTGACGACGAGCCCAATGACGATCAGCACCAGGCCGGCAACCCTGGCGAGACAGGCAGGGCGCTGCACGAACCCCATCAGCCCGAAATGGTCGATGACGAGCGACGCCACCATCTGCCCGCCTATGACGGCGACGACGAAGCTCGCCGCCCCCATCTTCGGCGCCAGCAGCAGCGCCGCCGTGACATAGACCACGCCCGCGACGCCGCCGGTCCAGATCCACCAGGGCCCGGTGGCTGCGGCGGTTGCAAAGCTGGGCACCGGGACCCTGAACGCCAGCATGACAGGCACGGCCAGGGCCACGCTGACGGCCAGCGAGACCATAGTCGCCCAGAGCGGATGGCCGAGCAGCCGCCCGAGCATGGCGTTGGCGCCGGCTTGAAACGGGATGGCGGCGCCGGCGACCAGCGCTGCGGCGAGCAGGGATGAACCTAGGTTCGGCATGACATGTCTCCTTGTTTTCCAAGACCTAGGGCATCCGAAATTCTGATGGAAATTCGTATTTCGTAGCCGCAATATGCACGGGATGAATAATCTTGCCGGCATCGATCTCAACCTCCTCGTCGTGCTCGACGCGCTTTTGGCCGAGCGCCATGTCTCGCGCGCCGCTATCCGCCTGAACAAGAGCCAGCCGGCAGTCAGCCACGCGCTTGGCCGTCTCCGCCATCTGCTCGACGATCCGCTGCTGGTCCGGCATGGCGGTGCGCTTCAGCCGACCATGCGCGCGCTGGAGATTGCGCCGCGGCTCACTGAAGCGCTGGAACGTATGCACGATCTGCTCGCCCCGAGCGGCTTCGATCCGGCCACGGCACGCCGCAGCTTCCGCCTCGCAATGTCCGACTATGGCGCTATCGTCGTTTTGCCGCGCCTGCTGCCGCTTTTGCGCCGGCGCGCGCCAGGCATCGATCTCCATGTCAGCCAGGCCGGCCGCGAAGCCATGGCGGCACAGGTCATGGACGGCGAGGTCGACATCGCGATCGGCGTTTTCCATGCGCTCGACAAAGCCGTCCGGCGACAGCGGCTGTTCGAGGAGGACTATGCCTGCCTTTCCGACGCCGCGTTGCTGGGCAAAGCGGCTGGAATGGACATTGCCGCCTATCTCCAACGGCCCCATGCGCTCGTCGCGCTGCGCGCCGACGTCGAAAGCGAGATCGACGTGGCATTGGCCGCCGCCGGGCACAAACGGCGCATCGCATTGGTGCTACCGCATTGGGGCGTCGCACCCGGGCTGATCGCCGGAACCGATCTGGTGCTCACCATCGCGCGCCGGCTGCACCCGGCAGTGCCGGCAGCAAGCGGCCTCGCTGCCTTCGAGCCGCCATTTGCGATACCGTCCTTCGCCTTCCAGCAGATCTGGCACAGGCGCCGCGACGGCGACGCCGCGCATCAATGGCTGCGCGAGACGATTGCGGGCCTGTTCGAAAGCCTGCAACGCCTGCCATAGCCGAAAAAGAGCCGATGCTTTAAGATCGTCGCCGCTTGAATGGCAGTTGCACATTGGTATCGGCACTCATGGCCAGCAACGCGTTCCGCTTCGATGAGGTCTGGGAAATCCCCGAGGCATCCCCGCAAGAGGTGTGGGCCGTACTCGCTGACGCGACGCTGCTGCCACTGTGGTGGGGCGACGTCTACAAGGACGTGGAAAAACTGACTTCCCATGACAAGCCGTCGGTCGGTGCCAAGGTCCGCGCGCGTGCCCGGGGATTTCTGCCCTATGAGCTCAACTTCATTCTCGAAGCGGTGGAACTCGAGCCCGGCAAGGTCGTGGCGGTGAAGACATCAGGCGATTTCGATGGCCACTGGCGTGCAGTGCTCGCGCCCTCCGGCCATGGCACCCATGTCACGCTCACCTGGCAAGTCATCGTCGAGCGCCCGATCCTGCGCCTGTTGTCGCCGCTGCTGCGCCCCGCCTTTGCCTGGAACCATCGCTGGACCACGCCACGCGGCGAAGCCGGTCTGCGCCGCTATCTTGCCGAGCGAAAGGCCGGTCGAGCCTGGTCGCCTTATCCGCAAGATTGACAGTTCGGACCGGAATCGCGTCATGTTGTCGGTGGCCCGTGCAGCCTGCCGCTCGCCCCTTCCGGGAAGGTGAATGCACGACGATTGACGCGGTTTGACCTTTTGCACGGGCGATCCGCCAGAATGCGAGCACTGGCACTTTCCAAAAGTTCGCCCGGGCCAAGGATCGAACCATGCATTCCTTTCTCGACGCCAAACTGATGGCCAAGGCGCTTCGCAAGGCCATGGCCGAACGTCATGTCGAATTGTCCCACACCGATTGTCTCGAAGTCGTATCCCGGCAGTTTGGCCTTGCCGACTGGAACACGCTTGCCGCCCGCATCGCCGCTGCCACGGGTGACGACGCGCTCCCGCTTCCCGAGAGCTGGTTCATCACCGGCAACACCGAGCGCACCAACTACCGCATCGGCCTCGACCCTACTCAGCCCGGAACGGCCATCATCGAATGCCGCTTCCACCGCCAGGGCGGCATCGTGCTGCGCGAAGACCATTATGGCGTGCTGATGCAGAGCATCCAGGCCGACGACTATCGCGGTGGTCGCATCAGGCTGTCGGCAACGTTGAAGGCTGATGACGCCGACGCCGGATCCATCTGGATGCGCGTCGACAAATCGGAGGGCAAGGTCCTCCAGTTCGACAACATGACGACGCGGGAGGTCGACGGCGCACTGAGGGGCTCCACCGGCTGGCTTGAGCGCAACGTCGTGCTCGACGTTCCGGCCGAAGCCTCGAGCATCCACTACGGCTTGCTGCTGCAGGGATATGGTCGCATTTCGGCGCAGTCGTTCCAGGTCGAGGCCGTCGACGCAAAGATGAGCCCGACGCCACGGAGCCCGAAACATCTCCCACGGCCGACCAATCTCGACCTGAGGTCGAGTGGACTGTCCGCCTGACGGGTATTAGCCGGCGCTGTGCGGCGCCGGCATTTCCCGGCTATTTCAGGAACTGCACCCACTCGTCGAGGGGCGCGCGGTCGGTGCGGAAGGTGCTTTCCGGCTTCGACGTGTCTTCGTGGCCCAGCGCCATGCCGCAGACCACGACCTCTTCCTCGGGAATGCTGAGCACCGGCCGGATCTGGCGGTGATAGGGCGCAAATGCTGCCTGCGGGCAGGTGTGCAGCCCCCGCGCCCGCGCCGCGATCATGATGTTCTGCAGGAACATGCCGTAGTCGATCCACGAGCCCTGGTTGAGCCTGCGGTCGATGGTGAAGATCATGCCGACCGGCGCGTCGAAGAAGACGAAATTGCGGTCGTGCTGGGCGCGCATGCGGTCGACGTCGCGGCGGCCGATGCCGAGCGTGCTGTAGAGCCCGAAGCCGTTGGCGCGGCGGCGGCCGAGATAGGGCTCGAAGAACTGGTCCGGGTAATATTTGTATTCGTCCCAGACGGCCTTTTCGGCACGCACGCCGGAATTCAGGATGGCCTCGCTGATGCCGCGCAACGTCTCGCCCGAGGTCACATAGACCTTCCACGGCTGCATGTTGGTGCCGGAAGGCGCACGTGCGGCAACGTCGAGGATGTCCCTGATGACACTGTCGTCGACCGGCGTCGGCAGGAATGCACGCACCGAACGGCGCGACACGATGGCCTCATCAACGATATCGGTTTCGTCGTAGTGCTGCGGTTTTTGGTCCGGTGCCAGCATCAGCTGTCCCTATGGCATGGCTATTGTCGGATCGCCCCTCACCGCCCGTCCGAAACCGAGCCTTTGCACTCTCTCCCGGAGTCTCGCAAGAGAAACTTGCTGGACTATGAAAACGGGCTTGAATTTTTCACCGCAATGCCATTTCATGAAATTCTTCCTTGAAATTTCACGAGGGCCGCATTTTGAGTTCCACCGTGTCGCTGCGCAAGGAAGGCAACGTCGCCGGCGATGTGCTGGCCAACGACCTGCGCGCGCTGCGCAAGTCGCGCGGGCTGACGCTCGCCGAGATCGCGATCAAGCTGGGCCGCTCGGTCGGTTGGGTGAGCCAGGTCGAGCGCGGATTGTCGACGCCATCGATCGGCGACCTTCGCGCCTTTGCCGAACTGTTCGGCGTGCCGATCAGCCTGTTCTTCGGCCATGAGGCCACCAATGACATCGAGCGCGGCGTCGTTGTCCGCTCCGGACGGCGGCGCTCGCTGGGCAGCAACGAATCCGGGCTGGTCGAGGAGCTCCTGTCACCCGACCTCGGCGGTAGCTTCGAAATGCTGCGCTCGATTTTCGCGCCCGGCGCCGGCATGGCAAAGCCTGTGACGCGCCCCACCGAAGAGGCCGGCTATGTCGTCTCGGGCGGCTTCGACATCGAGATCGACGGCACCTGGCACAGCCTGGGCGAAGGCGACAGCTTCCGCTTCGACCACAAGCCATTCCGGTGGCGCAACCCCGGTTCGGTTCCGGCAGTGGTCATATGGGTCGTATCGCCACCGGTTTACTGATTGCTTTTTTGGGAGGAAAAGATGGCTGAGTTGCCGAGCACGGCCCGCGTGGTGATCATCGGCGGAGGCGCGGTCGGAGTCTCGTCGCTCTATCACCTCGCCAAATCAGGCTGGACCGACTGCGTCTTGCTCGAAAAGAACGAGCTGACCTCCGGCTCGACCTGGCATGCCGCCGGCAACGTGCCCACCTTCTCGTCGTCCTGGTCGCTGATGAACATGCAGCGCTATTCGACCGAGCTTTATCGCAGGCTGGCGACCGAGGTCGACTACCCGATGAACTACCACGTCACCGGCTCGCTCCGCCTCGCCCACAGCAAGGAGCGCATGCAGGAGTTCCAGCGCGCCAAGGGCATGGGCCGCTACCAGGGCATGGATATCGACGTCATTGGCACAGACGAAATCAGGCGCCGCTACCCTTTCATCGAGACGCATGATCTCAAGGGCGCGCTCTACGATCCCAGTGACGGCGACATCGACCCGGCACAGTTGACCCAGGCGCTGGCCAAGGGGGCGCGCGACATGGGCGCAAAGATCATACGCTTCTGCCCTGTCATTTCGGTCCGCCGCGACAAGGACGAATGGGTCGTTTCGACCGAAAAGGGCGACATCCGCTGCGAAAAGGTGGTGAATGCGGCCGGTTATCGCGCCGCCGAGGTGGGAAAAATGTTCGGCCGCGACGTGCCGATGATGGTGATGAGCCACCAGTACATCCTGTTCGACGAAATCCCCGAACTGGCTGCATGGTCGCGGGAAGCAGGCCAAAAGCTGCCGCTGCTGCGCGACGTCGACACCTCCTATTATCTCCGCCAGGAGAAGAACGGCATGAATCTCGGCCCCTATGAGCGCAACTGCCGCGCCCATTGGGCAACGCCCGACGACCAGATGCCCGCGGATTTTTCCTTCCAGCTCTACCCCGACGATCTAGAGCGGCTGGAATGGTATCTCGATGACGCAGTCCGCCGCGTGCCGATCCTCGGCACCGCCGGCCTGTCCAAGATCATCAACGGCCCGATCCCCTACGCCCCCGACGGCAACCCGCTGATCGGCCCGATGCCCGGCGTGCCAAATGCCTTCGAAGCCTGCGTCTTCACCTTCGGCATCGCCCAGGCCGGTGGCGCCGGCAAGGTGTTGGCCGAGTGGGTTACCAGGGGCGAGACCGAATGGGACATGTGGTCCTGCGACCCACGCCGTTTCACGTCGTTTGCCTCCGCGACCGACTATGCGGTTGCCAAGGGGATGGAGGTCTACGGCCACGAGTACGCCATCCATTTCCCCCGCCACGCCTGGCCCGCGGCGCGTAACCGCAAGCTCTCGCCGATCCACGACCGGATCGCCGCCCTCGGCGCGCAGTTCAACGCCTATAATGGCTGGGAGCGCGCCACCTGGTATGCCCAGCCCGGCGACGACACCTCGGAAGCATCGACCCAGACCTTCGCCCGTTCCGGCCCCTGGGAGAAACGCATCCGCGAGGAATGCCTCGCCGTCCGCGATGCCGCCGGCATCCTCGACCTGCCCGGATTCAGCCGCTTCAATCTCGACGGGCCGGGTGCCGCCGCGTGGCTCGAGACGCAGGTCACCGGTACCGTGCCCAAGGTCGGCCGCATCGGGCTGTGCTATTTCGCCGACGATCACGGCCGCATCGTCACCGAGATGTCGGTTGTCCGCCATTCCGACGACCTGATGACGCTGATAACCGCAGCGGTTGCCCAGTGGCACGATTTCGAGTGGCTGAAAGCGCACATGCCTGCCGGCGCCACCTTCAAGCTGATAGACCGCACCGAGGAGTATTCGGCCCAGATCCTCGCTGGCCCCAACTCCAGGAAAATCCTGGTCGAGGTCTGCGAGGCGGACCTCGCGGCCCCTTGGCTGACGCATCAGGAGACGACGATCGCCGGGCGCTGGGCCAAGCTGGTGCGCGTTTCATTTGCCGGTGAGCTCGGCTGGGAGATCCACACAAAGGTCGCCGACACGGCGACCGTGTTCGACGCTCTCTGGGCCGCCGGCCAGAAGCACGGGCTAAAACCCTTCGGCATGTTCGCGCTCGACGCGCTGCGGTTGGAAAAGGGTTACCGCGCCTGGAAAGGCGATCTTTCGACCGACTACACCATCCTGCAGGGCGGGCTCGAGCGTTTCGTCAAATGGGACAAGGCCGACTTTCGCGGCAAGACGGCGCTGCTCAACGAGAAGCAGCAGGGCACAAAGAAACGTTTCGTCACGCTTGTCATCGACACGCCGGGCGAATGCGACGCGCCCTACATGTCGACGCTCTGGCACAATGGAACAATTGTCGGTGAGACCACGTCAGGAGGATGGGGCCACAGGGTAGACAAATCGATCGCGCTGGGCATGCTGCGAACCGATCTGGCCGTGCCGGGCGTTACCATCGAAGTCGAGATTTTCGGGGAGCGCTTCAGCGCCACGGTCCAAGAGGACAAGCCCTTGTGGGATCCCGAAAACGAAAGGCTACGCTCATAATGTCCCTTCCCCATTCCGGTCGCGCCTTCGGCGCCTTCATGTTCGACATGGACGGCACCATCCTGAGCTCGATCGCCTCGACTGAACGCGTCTGGAGCGCATGGGCAATCAAGCACGGCCTCGACGTCGAGAGCTTCCTGCCGACCATCCATGGCGTTCGGGCCTATGAGACCATCCGCAGGCTGAACCTGCCCGGCGTCGACGTCATGGCGGAAGTCGAGGCTCTGACCCAGGCCGAGTTCGACGACGTCGACGGCATCGCATCGATCCATGGTGCAGCGAACTTCCTCAATGCACTGCCTGTCGAGCGCTGGGCGATCGTGACGTCGGCACCGCGCCGGCTGGCACTGCGCCGGCTGGAGGCCGCGGGCCTGCCTGTCCCGCCGATCATGGTCACCGGCGAGGATGTCGCCAACGGCAAGCCTGCGCCCGACTGCTTCCTGCTCGGTGCTGAGCGGCTCGGCCACAGGCCGGAAGATTGCCTGGTGTTCGAGGATGCGCCGGCAGGCATTCGCGCGGCGGAAGCCGCTGGCGCGCAGGTGCTGGTCATCACCGCCACCCACAACCATGCCGGCGGCACCCCGCATCCTTCGGTTACCGGCTATGGCGCGCTGACGCCCCGGCTCGACGGCACGAGCAGGCTGACACTCGCCCGTCTGGCGGCCTTGCAGGATGCAGGAGCCTGAGATGCCGAAACCATCCGCCCGCATCTCCGGCATCGTCCCATCAGGCAAGGACGGCTGGGAAGTGCATTTCGCCGCCATGACACGCAAGCAGGCCGGCGAAGACATCATCATGCTGTCGGTCGGCGACCACGATTTCGATACGCCGTCGGAGACGGTCGAGGCCTGTGTCGACGCCGTGCGCGCCGGCTACCACCACTACACACAACTGCCCGGCCTGCCGCGCCTGCGTGCTGCCATGGCCAGGATCTCCACGCGCTGCAGCGGCGTCGACACCGCACTTTCCGAAATCATCGCCACGCCGGGCGGCCAGGCCGCTCTCTACGCCGCGGTCCAGGCAACGCATGATCCGAGCGACCACGCCGTGGTCGTGGCGCCCTATTACGCCACCTACCCCGGCACCTTCCGCGCCGCCGGCGCCGGCTACACCGTCGTCGAGGCGCACGCATCGGATGGCTTCCAGCCGCGTGCCCAAGAGATCGAGACGGCGCTGAAGCCCAACACGCGCTCGATCCTCATCAACACGCCGAACAACCCGACCGGTGCCGTCTATAGCAGGAAATGCCTGGAGGACATCGCCGAGCTTTGCATCCGACGCGACCTCTGGCTGCTCTCCGACGAGGTCTATTGGACGCTCGGCGGCGGCGAGCATGTGTCGCCCCGGGCCCTTCCCGGCATGGCCGAGCGCACGCTCATCATCAACTCGATGTCCAAAAGCCACGGCATGACCGGCTGGCGCATCGGCTGGCTCACCGCCCCAGCCGACCTCGTCTCGCTGGTCATCAACCTCAACCTCGTCACCACCTACGGCCTGACCGACTTCGTCAGCCGCGCAGCGATCGAAGCGCTGGAAAACGATTTCGGCGTTGAATGGATCGCGACCACCTATGCTGGCCGCCGCAGCCTGTTCGTCGACCAGATGCGTGGACTGAACAACGTCACCGTACGCGGCTCCGAAGGCGGCATGTATGTCATGCTCGACGTCAGCGCCATCGAACCCGACTGCGAGAAATTCGCCTGGGATCTGCTCGAGGCCGAGAAGGTCGCCGTCATGCCTGGCAAGAGCTTCGGCGACGCCGCCGCAGGTCACATCCGCATCAGTCTGTGCCAGCCCGACGACGTGCTGAGGGAGGCCGCTGGCCGCCTGAGGCGCTTCGCCAACAGCTACGAGAGGTCTGCCGCATGACCGAAATCCCCACCCGTGCCCGCGCCGTCATCATTGGCGGCGGTGTGTCCGGCTGCTCCGTCGCCTATCATCTGGCGAAGCTCGGCTGGACCGATATCGTGCTTCTGGAGCGCAAGCAGCTCACCTCAGGCACGACATGGCACGCGGCGGGGTTGATCGGACAGTTGCGCGCGTCGCAGAACATGACCCGGCTGGCGAAGTATTCGGCCGACCTCTACGTCAGGCTCGAGGAAGAGACCGGCGTCGCCACCGGCATGCGCCAGGTCGGCTCGATCACCGTCGCGCTGACCGAGGAGCGCAAGCACGAGATCTACCGCCAGGCTTCGCTCGCCCGCGCCTTCAATGTCGACGTGCGCGAGATTTCGCCTGGAGAAGTCAAGGAGATGTATCCGCATCTCAATGTCTCCGACGTTGTCGGTGCCGTGCATCTGCCGCTCGACGGCCAGTGCGACCCGGCCAACATCGCGATGGCCTTGGCCAAGGGCGCACGGCAGCGTGGTGCAAGGATCATCGAGAACGTCAAGGTCACGAAGGTCCTGACGAAGAATGGCCGTGTTTCCGGCGTGTCATGGGCGCAAGGCGGCGAACAGGGAACCATCGAGACCGACATCGTCGTCAACTGCGCCGGCATGTGGGCGCGCGAGCTGGGCGCCAAGAACGGTGTCAGCATCCCGCTGCATGCCTGCGAGCATTTCTACCTCGTCACCGAAGCCATTCCCGGCCTCGGCCGCCTGCCAGTGCTGCGCGTGCCCGACGAATGCGCCTACTACAAGGAAGACGCCGGCAAGATGATGCTCGGCGCGTTCGAGCCGGTGGCCAAGCCCTGGGGCATGGACGGCATCCGCGAGGATTTCTGCTTCGACCAGTTGCCCGAGGACATGGATCATTTCGCCCCGATCCTCGAAATGGGCGTCAACCGCATGCCGATGCTGGAAACGGCCGGCATCCACACCTTCTTCAATGGGCCCGAGAGCTTCACCCCCGACGACCGCTATTATCTCGGCGAAGCGCCGGAGCTGGGCGGCTACTGGGTCGCCGCCGGCTACAATTCCATCGGCATCGTCTCATCTGGCGGTGCCGGCATGGCGCTGGCGCAGTGGATCCATGACGGCGAAGCGCCGTTCGACCTCTGGGAGGTCGACATCCGCCGCGCCCAGCCATTCCAGAAGAACCGGCGTTATCTCAAGGAGCGCGTCTCGGAGACGCTGGGCCTGCTTTATGCCGACCATTTCCCCTATCGCCAGATGGCGACATCGCGGAACATCAGGCGCTCGCCCCTGCATGAGCACCTGAAGGCGCGCGGAGCGGTGTTCGGCGAAGTCGCCGGCTGGGAGCGCGCCAACTGGTTTGCGCGCGAAGGCCAGGTGCGCGAGTACAGATATTCCTGGAAGCGGCAGAACTGGTTCGACAACCAGCGCGACGAACACCTGGCAGTCCGCAACGGCGTCGGCCTGTTCGACATGACTTCCTTCGGCAAAATCAAGATCGAGGGCCGTGATGCGCTGGCCTATCTGCAGCGCCTCTGCGCCAACGACATGGATGTCGAGCCCGGCCGGATCGTCTACACCCAGATGCTCAACCAGCGCGGCGGCATCGAAAGCGACCTGACGGTCACACGGCTTTCACCGACGGTCTTCCTGGCCGTCGTGCCCGGCGCCACGCTTCGCCGCGACCTCGCCTGGCTTCGGAGGCATCTTCGCGACGAATTCGTCGTCATCACCGACGTAACTCCGGCAGGATCGGTGCTCTGCCTGACGGGACCGAATTCGCGGGAGCTGATCGAAAAAGTCAGCCCCAACGATTTCTCCAACGACAATAATCCGTTCGGAACCTGGCAGGAGATCGAGATCGGCATGGGCCTTGGCCGCGCCCATCGCGTCACCTATGTCGGCGAACTCGGTTGGGAGCTCTATATTCCGACCGACCAGGCGGCGCATGTATTCGAGGTCATCGAGGAAGCCGGTGCCGATCTTGGGCTGAAGCTGTGCGGCCTCCACGCGCTCGATTCCTGCCGCATCGAGAAGGCTTTTCGGCATTTCGGCCATGACATCACCGACGAGGATCATGTTCTGGAGGCCGGACTCGGCTTTGCGGTCAAGACCGGCAAGGGCGACTTCATCGGCCGCGACGCGGTGCTGCGCAAGCGCGAGGCGGGTCTTGCCCGCCGGTTGGTCCAGTTCCGGCTGACCGACCCCGAGCCGCTGCTGTTCCACAACGAGGCCATCGTACGCAACGGCAAGATCGTCGGCACGATCACCTCGGGCAATTACGGCCATTATCTCGGCGGCGCCATCGGGCTCGGTTATGTCCCCTGCGCTAACGAGCCCGAGGCAGACGTGCTCGGTTCGCGCTACGAGATCGAGATCGCCGGCGAACGTTTTGTTGCCGAAGCCTCGCTGAAGCCGATGTACGATCCCAAGGCCGAACGCGTGCGCATGTAGCCGCCCCTTACAAAATCGCCCGCGCTGACATATTCAGACGGAGGGAATTCATGCGGCGAGGCCGGGCAGTGACGAAAAAGCAGCGACGCGTCTGGTGGGGCGACTTCAAGGCGGCCGATTTCGCCGGTCTCGATCCGGAAATGACCATCGCCGTCATCCCTGTCGCGGCCATCGAGCAACACGGCCCGCATCTGCCCGTCTCGACCGACCTTTCGATCATGGAAGGCATGCTGGCCGAGACCTTCGCCCATCTGCCCGACGACCTCGACGCCCGCTTCCTGCCGATCCAGGCAGTCGGCAAGTCCGACGAGCATATGCAGGCACCCGGCACGCTCAGCCTGCCCGCCAATATGCTGGTCGACGCCTGGACCGAACTCGGCGCCTCGATCGCCCGCGCGGGCATCCGCAAGTTCGTGTTCGTCACCTCGCATGGCGGCAATGAGGAGGCGATGGGCATCGTCTCGCGCGAACTGCGGGTGCGCTTCGACGCCCTGTCGGTGCGCTCGAGCTGGGGCCGCTTCGGCACGCCCGACGGCCTCTACCTTCCTCGCGAGATCCAGCTCGGCATTCATGGCGGCGATGTCGAGACTTCGCTGATGCTGCATTTCCGCCCCGAGCTGGTCGAGATGGCAAGGGCCCAGGACTTTGCCTCCAGCTTCGAGCGCACTGAGGCCGAGTTCGACCTGCTGCGCTCACATGGCCCACACGGCTTCTCGTGGATATCAAGCGATCTCAACCCACATGGCGTGGTCGGCAATGCGCTCGCCGCCACCGCCGAGAAGGGGCGGCTGACGGCCACGCATCAAGCCAAGGGGTTCGTTCGCCTGCTGCAGGACATCCGCAAGGCGAAGTTGGCGGAATGGCTGGCGTAGAGATGGTGCGTCCTTCAAGGCTCGCCGATCGAAGATAGCGGCTGAACGGAGTGAGCGGTCGCACGACCGGCCTCATCCTGAGGTGTGAGCCCGTACGGTCGCGCTGTTGTGCACAGCCCATCGGCGGGCGGGCCTTGAAGGACGCACGACCAGCCAAGCTGAACCCTGGCCGCCCTAGACCTCCAGCCCGAACGGCACGCCCTCGAAACAATCGGCGCCACGACCGATGGCGGCGATCGCCGTCACCATGCGCCCGTTGCGTCCCAGAACGTGGTCTGCCACCGCGATCAGCCGCGGATTGGGCGTCGCCGTCGGCGAAAGCTTGCGTATCAGCGCAGCAAGTTCTGCTTCGTCGCGCGACGGGTCGAGCGCCGCAGCGACAATGTAGGCCGAGGCCGTCGAGCGGCTTACACCGGCCCAGCAATTGATCGCCAGCGGCCGCAAGCGGTCCCAGGCGCGGGCGAAATCGAGCAATTGTCGCACATGCGCCTCGCCGGGCAGCGTCATGCCGTCCTGCTCGACCACGATGTCGTGCATGTTCATCAAAAGGTGGTTCTCGACGCGGATCGACACTGGCCGCGTCATTTCCGTTCCGGCCGACAGCAGTGAGACAAGCCGCTCGGCGCCGATCCGCGCGACTGTCTCGTCGACCTTCGAAAGCGGGCAGACAAAGATCACCGCGCAGCCTCCCTCTTCGCCATTTCCCGGTCCTGCGCCCAGTCACCCAGCGCCACGTCAAGCCGCCGCCACTCGACTTCGTGGCCCGGCAGGCCGCAGCGCAACTGGGTCGGTCGATCAGCGAAACTGCGCACCAGGATACCCTCGCGCCCCAGTGCCTTGAACAGTCCGGCGGCGTCGGAAATGTCAACATGGCGGAACAGCGACGTGCCACCGGTGACGATCACGCCAGCGCGGGCAAAGGCCTGGTCGAGACGATGCGCGGCATGCGCCAGCGTCGTGCGCATCTCACGCTGCCAGTCAGCATCCGACAGTGCCTTGATGCCATATTCGAGCGACGGTACGGCCACCGACCAGGGCCCTAGCTCTTCCTCCAGTCGACCGGCGATATCGGGGTGGGCCAGTGCAAAGCCGAGACGGATGCCGGCCAGCCCGTAGAACTTGCCGAAGGAGCGCAGCACCACGTGGCCACTCTGTTCGACGTCGCCGGCAAGGCTCTGCGCCAGCGGGCCGACGTCCATGAACGCCTCGTCGACGACCAGAAGCCCACCGCGGGCGCGCAGGCTGGCGGCCAGTTCAAGCAGGTCCTTGCGCTGCACGACACGGCCGTCAGGGTTGTTCGGATTGACCACGACGGCGAGGTCGGCGTCGAAAAGCTGCCCGAAATCGCGCGTCTCGGCCACCTGATGACCGGCGATCGCAGCGGCGCGGGCGTGTTCCTGATAGGTCGGCCCGAGCACGAAGGCGCGGCCGGGCCGCACCAGCGAGGCGATGCGCGGCAATAGAATCTGCGTGCCCGGCGCCGGCAACACATGGGCGGCCGAGGGCGCACCGTAAGCAGTGGCGGCAACCGCTGTGAGGTCGCGCGCCCGGCCCGGCTCGGGCAGGCGCGACAAGGCTGTGGCAGGCAGTTCGAAAAGCGGATAGGAGTTTGGATTGATCCCGGTCGACAGGTCGACGAATGGTTCGGGCGCTCCCGGAAACAGCGCCCTCGCCCGTTCCAGGCTGCCGCCGTGGTCCACGGTCCCTGTCCTACGTCCTGCAAGAAGCGTCATGTCTTTTCCGCTCGCCTTCCTGTCGCTTCTGGTTGAACTCGGTCTCGGCTATCCGGACCGGCTTGTGCGCAAGATCGGTCATCCGGTCATCTGGATCGGCAAGCTGATATCCTTTCTCGACATCAGCCTCAACCGAGCCACCGATACCGACGCTCAGCGCCGCATCTGGGGCGTCGCCGCCCTTGTCGTCATCGTCACAGTGCCCGCCACAATCGCCTTCGCCCTGGAGCGGCTGTTCGGTTTGCTGCCCCTCGGCATGCTCTTGACCGCCATCGCCGCTTCCAGCCTCGTCGCCCAGCGCAGCCTCGGCAGCCATGTGAAGGCGGTCGCCGACGCGCTCGACAGCGGCGGTATCATTGCCGGTCGCAAGGCCGTGTCGCAGATCGTCGGCCGCGACCCCGAGCGTCTCGACGAAGCAGGCGTCAGCCGTGCCGCAATCGAGAGCCTGGCTGAAAACTTCTCCGACGGCATCACCGCACCTGCCTTCTGGCTCGCCATCTCAGGTTTCGCTGGAGGTGCCGCCTACAAGGCGGCCAACACCGCCGATTCGATGATCGGCCACCGCACCAACCGCCACGAAGCCTTCGGCTGGGCCGCCGCCCGTTTCGACGACCTCATCAACCTGCCGGCCTCGCGCCTGACCGCGCTTGCCATCGTGCTCGCCGCCTCCCTCGTGCCCGGCGCCGACCCGAAGGCCGCCTGGGAGGCCGTCTGGCGCGACGCCCAAAAACATCGTTCACCCAATGCCGGCTGGCCCGAGGCCGCCATGGCCGGCGCGCTCGGCCTCGCCCTTGCCGGCCCTCGCGCCTATGGCGGCGTTTTGGTCGAGGACGCCTTCATGGGCGCGGGCGGCCGCCGGGACGCCAATGCCCGGGATATCCGCGCAGCACTCCGCCTCTACTGGACCGCCGACGCCATCCTGGTCGGCGCCATCGGCCTGATCGGCTTCGCCATCTGGCTCTGACACAGCAGCGCTAGAACTCGATTCCCTTCTGAGCCTTCACGCCGGCCGAGAAGTGATGCTTGGTCGCGCCCATCTCGGTGACAAGGTCGGCAGCCTCGACCAGCGCCGGCTTGGCGTTGCGGCCGGTGACCACGACATGCAGGCCCTCGCGACGGTTCTGCAGCGTCGCGACCACCGCCTCCAGATCGAGATAGTCATAGCGCAGTGCGATATTGAGCTCGTCGAGCACGACAAGCGAAATTGTCGGGTCGGCCAGCAGTTCCTGCGCCTTTGCCCAGGCTGCTTCGGCGGCGGCGATATCGCGCTTGATGTCCTGCGTCTCCCAGGTAAAGCCCTCGCCCATCGTGTGCCAGACGGCGCGGTCACCGAAGGCGGCGAATGCGTCCTGCTCGCCCGAATGCCAGGCGCCCTTGATGAACTGCACGACGCCAACCCGCTGGCCATAACCCAGCATGCGCAGCGCCAGACCGAATGCCGCGGTCGACTTGCCCTTGCCGGGACCCGTGTTGACGATCAGCAGCCCCTTCTCGACGATGGTCTTGCCGGCGACCTCGGCATCCTGAACCGCCTTGCGCTTGGCCATCTTGGCGCGGTGACGTTCGGCTTCTTGCTCGTCGATCGTCTTCATCATTTCACCTTCATCGGCAGGCCGGCGACAAGAAACAGCACCTCTTCGGCCACGGCCGCCACCTTCTGATTGAGCCTGCCGGCATCGTCACGAAAACGGCGGGCCAGTGCATTGTCGGGCACGATGCCGAGCCCAACCTCGTTGGAGACCACGAACCACGGCCCGCGCGGACGCGACAGTGCCTCGACGAGCGCCGCACATTCGGCCTCGACGTCATGATCGGCCAGCAGATGATTGGTAAGCCAGAGCGTCAGGCAGTCGACCAGAACAGGCGCGCCATCGGGCAGGCTGGCGAGCGCGCCGACCAGATCCAGCGGCGCGTCGAGCGTCCGCCAGCCCTCGCCACGGCGTCCCAGATGGATCGAAATGCGCTCACGCATCTCGTCGTCATAAGCCTGCGCCGTGGCAACATAGGTCCACGGCGCAGAAAAATGGGTGATGAGTTGCTCGGCATGCGCGCTCTTGCCGGAGCGCGCGCCGCCGAGCAGGAGGGTCAGCTTCTCAGGCAAGGCGGCTGTTCAGAGACGGCGCCGGCTCGCTCATGAAGCGGTTGCGCACGTAGCCCGCCACCGCACCCAGCACGACCCAGAACACCAGATTGGTGATGGTGACGGCGACGACGAAGCTGTGGTGCAGGTCTGCTGGAATCGGCGACTCGTGGCTTTCCGGTTGCGGTGCACCGACGATGTGCGGCGCAACGATCAGCACCACACCGAGTATCGCCAGCGGCAGCGACTGCTTGAAGGCGATCAGCGCGAGACCCGCCGCGGTGGCGACGACGGTCAGCGTCCACCAGATCTGGCGTGCGCCAAGATCGGCGGCCGGCATCGCCGGCAGCTCCGGCGGCAGGCCTAGACCGGGAGCCAGGGTAAACACGGCAAAGCCGGCAAAGCCCCAGAACACGCCCTGGCGCCAGTTGGCGATGCCACCGGCAAACTCGGAAACGGCGACCAGGATCAGGCCGAAAGCGATGCCGCTGACGATATTGGCGAGCGCCGAATAGGCAAAACGTTCAGCGCCGTCGGCCGGAGCCCAGGCTTCTTCTTCGGCTGGCGCCGCAGTCTGTGCCGCCGTGGTTTCGGCGCCGGCCGCAGGGGCGGTCGCCTCAGTGCCGGCAACTGGTGCCGCGGCGTGCTCATGGCCACCGCCAGCGTTCTCATAGGTCTCCGCCTTGAGGATCAGCGGGACGGTTGCATAGGTCTGGAGTGCGGCAAGGACCACGCCTGCCAATAGCCCGCTGATCGCCGCGATGAACACGACGTTTCTGAAGATGGACATTGTTGGATCGCCTTGGTTAGTGGCAGGGGAAAGCCATCGAGTGGCGATAGTCGTGGGCAGCGTTGTGCACCACGTCCATATGCGAGAACCCGAGGAAGCCAACAACGAAAAGGCCGAGCAGCGCGGCAAGCGCCAGCTGCATGCTACGCGACGGCGAAGAGACGTCGGTGCCGAGAGCAGAAACAGTGTTCATCACAAGTCCTTTCGCCCTCCACCCGAGGGCACAGAGATAAGTGCCTGTCGCCGGCAGGTCTCCTGGCTTGCGGATCGGCACCCTTCCCCGCCTTCCCGAAGCAAGCTTCAGTGGCATTTGGGGAGAGCTAACCGCATACAGTTGCGGGGGCAGCCACGGCTTTGGACCTTCAAATGGCCCTTACCGCATTCCCTCTTGATTCCGTAACGGAACCGACGACGCCGCAACTATAGAAACAAATGGCTTGGGCGGCAAACCAAATTCCGACGCCGCCGCGCTCGAAAGCGGCGTTCCGGCGATCATCCGCGGGCCACGATTCGCTCGGCCACCAGATGCTGGAGCCGCCACAGATGCCGATCGTGGATCGCCCGCTGCTCGAGGTTGCTGACCACATTATAGAGATAGTCCGCAGCCGAACCCCAATGGCCGCAGGTCGTCGCCAGTCGCTCCGCCACCGCGTCCTCGCCCAGCGCGCCGGCATAGGCGTGGCCTTTGCGGTTGATGACGAAGGCGAGCGCGGTCAACGGACCTTCATCGGTGGCGAGCTTCAGCCAGCGCGGCTTGTAGGTGGAGGGTTTCAGCGTCATCTCGCGGCGAAACAGCTTGTCCAGCTGCTCGCGGCGGTCGCCGTCCGTCAGCCTGAGCGCCACGCCCTTGCACTGGCCGCCGCGATCCATGCCCATCATCAGTCCAGGCTCAGCCTTTGTGGCGCGCCAGCGGGTCATGTTGATGCAGAACGAACGGTGCCAGCCGCGCACCAGCGCCACCCTTTCGTCGGTGTGCTCCACCTCGGGTTTCCAGATCAGCGATCCATAGGCAAACAGCCACAACGGTCCATTGCCGGGACGCGCGGCAAGCGTCTCGTCGATCATCACCTCATAGTCGGCGTCGTCGAGATGCATCGCATCGGGGTCGGGGCCCGTGTCAGCGACCTCGCGATGGCAACGCGCCACCAGCTCCTCGGTCAGCGCCATCTTTCGTCCGCTCATGCCCGCCCCATCAATTGCTTAACCCTGTGCACGACAGACAGTTCTGCTCTCTTCCGCCCCGCTTCAACCATGATAGTGCTGCATGGGCGCTGCAACACCCGAAAACGCAGAAGCGAACAACATGACGATGCAACCGGACCCCGACCAGATCAAAGCACCTTCTCGGCGCGTATCGGTCATCGACATCGCCCGCGGCGTAGCCCTGATCGCCATGGCGATCTACCACTTCGCCTGGGACCTCGAATTCTTCGGTTATGCCGATCCGGGCATGACCGCCTATGGCAACTGGAAGCTGTTCGCGCGCTGCATCGCCTCGAGCTTCCTGTTCCTCGTCGGTGCCAGCCTGGTGCTGGCACATGCCAAGGGCATCCGCTGGCCCGGCTATTTCAGGCGGCTCGCCATGGTGACAGCGGCGGCATTAGCGATCACCGTCGCCACCTGGTTCGCCACGCCAGACACCTTCATCTTCTTCGGCATCCTGCATCATATCGCGCTCGCCAGCGTGCTTGGCCTTGCCTTCCTGCGCGTCCCGCCGGTGCTGACGCTGATCGCCGCTGCTCTGGTGATCGTAGCACCCCACTATCTGCGCTCGGAGGCGTTCAATCACCCGGCCCTGGTCTGGATCGGCCTTTCCACCGCCAACCCGCGCTCCAACGATTTCGTCCCGCTGTTCCCCTTCTTCGGCGCGGTGCTGGCTGGCATCGGCGTCGCCGGACTGGCGCTCAGGGCAGGCCTGATCGAAAAGATGGCGCGGCTTCAGCCCGGCGCCTGGTCGCGCCCCCTCTCCTTCTTTGGTCGCCACAGCCTTGCCTTTTACCTCATTCACCAGCCGGTGATGATCTCGCTGGTCTGGCTCTTCGCCCAGCTCTTCCCGGCCCCGGTCGAAACCCGCGAGGTCACTTTCCTGAAATCCTGCCAGCTTTCCTGCGAGCAGAGCCGCGACACCGATTTCTGCTCGCGCTACTGTGTCTGCATGCTCGACGAGTTGCAGAAGGATGATTCGTTCGATCGGCTCTATGCCTCCGACCAGAGCCCGAAGTTGAAGGCCCATGTCGGGCAGACCGCCGCCATGTGCACGACAAGCACCGAAAATCAGACGATACCAGGAGGAGCGCAGTGACCAATCCCAACGCCGCCCCCAGCAAGGTGCCATGGCCGCCGATCCTCTACCTCGCAGCAATCGTGGTGGCGGCGGTGCTCGGACTGCTCTATCCCTTGCCGTGGATCACCGAACCGCTGTCGGACTTGCTTTTTGCCGCCGGCTGGCTGGCGGTTGCCGGCGTTGTTGCGATCTATTATTCGGCCATGCAGACGCTGAAGCGGGCCAAGACCACCATCCGCCCCGACAGGCCGTCCGAGCATCTGGTCACGTCGGGCGCCTTCTCCTTCACCCGCAACCCGATCTATTTCGCCAACACGCTGCTGATGATCGCCATCGGGCTGATCACCGCAAATGTCTGGTTCCTGGCGCTGGCCCTCATTGCCGCCTTTGCCACGCAAAAGCTCGCCATCGTACCGGAGGAAAAGCACCTGCAGGCACGTTTCGGCAAGAAATACATCGATTACGCGAAGAAGGTCCGGCGCTGGATCTAACCGGCGACGGCGGTCGCTTGCCTTCGGAGAAAACTGCTCGTCCCATAGACGACGACGATGGCCAGCGCGAACACCAGCCATAAGATCAAGCCGATCCATTGATGCTGGGCCGCATCGCCGCCTTCAAACACGCGGCCGAGATAGCGGACGCTGTTCTGATGCGATGCATGCATCAGGATCGCCGGCAGCACGCTTCCGGCCGAGTTCTGGTACAGCCATGTGAACACCACCGCTGCCGCCATGACATTGAGCGCACTTGAAATGCTGTAGTCGTTCAGCAGCACCAGCGGCAGGTGCCAGGCCGCCCAGATCAGCCCGAGCACCAGACTGGCATTCAGCGCGCCGCGCTCGCCGAGAAGCAAGGGCTGTGCAAAGCCCCGCCATCCCGGCTCCTCGCCAAGCGGACCACTGAAAACCATGAGCAACGAGACCATGACGGCGATTTCCGTGACGGCCGGCACATTCGCCCAGTTTGGCGGGGCCGAGCCGAACATCGGATTGAGCCAGATAGCAAGCAGTTGCACCGCCAGCGGCATGCCGATCGCCACCAGGTACCACACCGGAGGCACACGCCACTTAACAATCGAGGCAAGCAGGGCACGTACCCTTGGCCAGCCGCCCAGGACAGCCGAAATGACGATGGCAGCGACAAACGGGCCGAAAGTGAACCAGGCGATGTCTTCGCCGCCTGCCCGATAGAACGGAATGAAACCTATCCAGGTGATCGCGAATGCCAGCAGCACGAAGCTCACGACCGGCCAGTCGCGAACCGTCCTGACGAGCATGGACATTGGAGCTACTCCCAAGGGGTAGTTGACCATACCACAATGCCGTAGGCGAGTCCGGGCTGCCGCCCGCAGAGCGTGACCGGATCGGGCGTCAGGTGTTGACGCCGAGTTCGACCAGCCGCTCGACGCAGGATTCCTCGGCCTGGTCGAGCTCGGCCAGCGTTTCCTCGAGGTCGCGGCGCTTCTGGCGCAGGTCCTCGCGCTTCTCCTCGATGCGCTTGATCATCAGCTTGAGTTGACCAACTTCGCCGGGCGGCTCGCGATACATCTGGATGATCTCGCGGATCTCGTTGATCGAGAAGCCGAGCCTTTTGCCGCGCATGATCTGGCGAATGAGATGCCGATCGGATGGTCTGAACAGGCGGGTGCGGCCACGGCGGACGGGCTGGACCAGCCCCTCATCCTCGTAGAAGCGCAGCGTGCGCGTCGAAATGTCGAATTCCCGGGTCAGTTCGGTAATCGAGTAATATTCCCGCATCGTCTCTCCACCCGGCGGACGCTATCGCCCCGCCTCAAATTCATGCCGGGCACTAGCCGAGGCGATCATGCCGCGCGACTGATCCGCGCAAGCCGAGGAACCGTCACCGATCCCTTGCGGAGTCTGGCACGCGATTTACGTAAAAGTCAATCGAGCACAACTATCCCGGAGCGGCTCCGAGATGCAGCCACCAGGTGGCGAGACTGAGGAAGGCCAGGAAGCCGATGACGTCGGTTATCATCGTCGTGAAGATCGATGACGAGATCGCCGGATCGGCGCCGAATTTGTCGAGCAGCAACGGAATGAGGATTCCGCCGAGTGCCGCCGCCAGCATGTTGAGGATCATCGCCGCGGCAATGACAAAGCCGAGGTCCGGGTTGTGGAACCACAGGCCGGCAACGAGGCCGAGGATGGTCGCGATGACCGCGCCGTTGAGCAGACCGACCATCACCTCGCGGCGAATGACGCGGCCGGCATTGTAGATGTCGAGGTCGCGGGTCGCGAGTGCGCGCACCGTCACCGTCATCGTCTGCGTGCCGGCATTGCCGCCGAGCGAGGCGACGATTGGCATCAGTGCCGCCAGTGCCACCATTTCCTCGATCGTCGCGCCGAACTGGCTGATGACGGATGCCGAGATGAAAGCGGTGCCGAGATTGACCAGCAGCCAGGGCACGCGCGAACGCGACGTCGCCGCCACCGTGTCGGACAGCTCTTCGTCGCCGACACCGCCCATGCGCAGCAAATCTTCCTCGGCCTCCTGCTGGATGACGTCGACGACATCGTCGATGGTCAGCACGCCGACAAGACGCTCGTTCTCATCGACGACGGCAGCGGAAAGCAGATCGTATTGCTCGAATTCGCGCGCCGCCTCTTCCTGGTCCATCGTTGCAGGAATGGCATGGCGCGTCTCGTGCATCACCTCTTCGATCTTGACTGCGCGCTTGGTGCGCAGGATCTGGTCGAGGTCGACAGCGCCGAGCAGCTTGAAGGTCGGGTCGATGACGAAGACCTGGCTGAAGCGGTCAGGCAGGTCCTTGTCGTCGCGCAGATAGTCGATCGTCTGGCCTATGCTCCAGAAAGGCGGCACGGCGACGAACTCGGTCTGCATGCGCCGGCCGGCCGATTCCTCGGGATAGTCGAGCGAACGGCGCAGCCGGATGCGTTCGGTGAACGGCAGCTGCGCCAGGATCTCGTCCTGGTCCTCGGTGTCGAGATCCTCGAGAATGTAGACCGCGTCGTCGGAATCGAGTTCCTGGACGGCCTGGGCGATCTGCTCGTTGGGCAGGTTGTCGACGATGTCGAGGCGGATCGCCTCGTCGACCTCGGTCAGCGCCGAGAAGTCGAAGTCCGAGCCCATCAACTCGACAAGCGCCAGCCGCTGCTCCGGCAGCAGCGCCTCCAGCAGGTCGCCAAGTTCGGACTGGTGCAGGACGGAGACGTCGCGCTTCAGCGTCAGCGTATCGCGGTCGGCGATCGCCGCCCCGATATGGGCCAGGAACGGCGCGAGAATCACCCCGTCATCGCCATAGATTTCGGCGCGGACAGCGTCAGCGGCGTCGGCGCCGTGGCTATGGTCGTTTCGGGCTTCCATCGGCGCTTCCCGCTTGCGGATTTCGGGATTCGAGGTGGGTTATCCCTAGCCCGCAAAGGGCCGGAATATCAAATGAAATACGGCCCGGACGCAGCACTTCGAACAGGCGGCGCGCGCCTGTCTCAATCAGGCCACATGGTCGGCGGCGCAGTGGCCGTGATCGGCCAGAACCTCGATGATGCGGCAGTCGCAGATACGGCCATGGCCGCACTCGTCGATCATGCGGGCGAGCTCGCCGCGCAGCCGCTTGAGCTTCTCGATGCGACGGTCGACCTCAAGCAGATGCGACTGGGCGATGCTGTCGGCCTGATGGCAGGAGGCCTGCGGCTCCTGTGACATGGCAAGCAGTTCGCGGATGTGATCGACTTCGAAGCCGAGTTCGCGGGCGTGGCGGATGAAATTCAGCCGGTCGATCTCGGTCTTGCCATAGCGGCGCTGGTTGCCCTCGGTGCGCGGCGGCGCGGCGATCAGCCCAATCTGTTCGTAGAAGCGGATCGTCGGCACTTTGACACCGGTTCGCCGCGCCAATTCGCCAATCGGCAGATTCATCGAAAAATCCTCTTGATCCTCTAGTGGCTAGAGATTCTAGCATCGCTTCATATAGGATTGAAAGGACCTGAAATGAACGACGCCAGCCACGGCAAGACACGCTTCCGCGTCGGCGGCATGGATTGCGCCTCTTGCGCAACCAAGATCGAAAACGCGGTCAGCCGCCTGCCCGGCATCACCGAGGTCGGCATTTCGGTGTCGGCTGGCACCATGATCGTCACCTATCAGGGCCCCGCCCCCTCCGCCGCCATCTCGAAACAGGTGAAGGCGCTTGGCTACTCGGTTGCCGAAGTGGGCGCAGCCAGGACCGCGGCACCGACGGCTCATGTCCATGAGCACGGCCCGAACTGCAGCCACGACCACGTCGGCCACGACCACAGCCATGACGACCACACCGGCCATGACCATGCAGGTCACGACCATTCCGGCCACGATCATGGCGACCATTCCGGACACGACCATGGCGCGGCGGCGGCAAATGTTGCCGGGGCCGGCCACGATCATTTCGACCTCGACGACGGCCCGTGGTGGACATCGCGCAAGGCCAAGCTCACCATCACCTGCGGTGCAGCACTTGTCGCCGCCTACGCCATCGGCCAGCTCTTGCCGCAGATCGGGCATTGGGCTTTTCTGGCAGCACTTGCGGTCGGCCTGGTGCCGGTCGCCCGCCGCGCTTATGCCGGTGCCATATCGGGCACGCCGTTCTCCATCGAGACCTTGATGACCATCGCCGCCGTCGGCGCGGTGTTCATCGGCGCGACCGAAGAAGCAACGATGGTCGTCCTGCTGTTCCTCATCGGCGAATTGCTCGAAGGCGTCGCCGCCCGCCGCGCACGCGCCAGCATTCGCGGCCTTGCCGACCTCGTTCCCAAGACCGCCCTGGTCGAGGAAGGTGGCACGACGCGCGAAGTAGCCGCCGACACGCTTCAGGTCGGCGCGATCATGCTGGTCCGGCCGGGCGACCGCGTTGCCGCCGACGGCACAATCGTCGAAGGATCGAGCACGCTCGACGAAGCCCCTGTCACTGGCGAGAGCGTGCCCAAGTCGAAGAGTGCAGGCGACGACGTCTTTGCCGGCACGATCAACACCGATGCGGTGCTCCGGGTCCGCGTTACCGCAGCTGCCGCCGACAACACCATTGCCCGCGTCATCAAGCTGGTCGAGGAAGCGCAGGAAAGCAAGGCGCCGACCGAGCGCTTCATCGACAGCTTCTCGCGCTATTACACCCCTGCGGTCCTCGTCGTCGGCGCGCTGGTCGCCATCCTGCCGCCTTTGGTTGCCGGCGGCGACTGGTCGGAGTGGATCTACAAGGGCCTCGCCATCCTGCTGATCGGCTGTCCCTGCGCGCTGGTCATCTCGACGCCTGCCGCGATCGCCGCCGGCCTGTCCGCCGGTGCCCGCCGCGGCCTGCTGCTCAAGGGCGGCGCCGTGCTCGAGGGCATGCGCCGCGTCACCACGGTCGCGCTCGACAAGACCGGCACGCTGACCGAAGGCAAGCCGAAAGTCACCGACATCATCGGCATCGGCCTCTCTGAGGCCAATGTCCTGTCGCGCGCCGCCGCATTGGAAACAGGCTCCAGCCATCCGCTGGCGCTGGCCATCCTCGGGCGCGCCAAGGCCGATGGCGTGCCAATACCACCGGCCAATGCCGCCAAGGCCATCGCCGGCAAGGGCGTGACAGCCAGGGTCGGCGGGGAGGAGGTTTTCCTCGCCTCACCTGGTGCTGCCGAAGAAATGGCCGGGCTGTCAGCCGAACAAAAGGCGCGGATCGCCGCCTTCAATGCCGACGGCAAGACAGTCTCGGTGCTGCTCGTCGACGGCAGGGTCGCGGGCATTCTCGCCATGCGTGACGAGCCGCGCGCCGATGCCATCGCCGCTCTCGCCCGGCTCAAGGACGATGGCATCGCCACAGTCATGCTGACCGGCGACAACGAGGCCACTGCCAAAGCCATCGGCAAGGGACTCGGCATCAACGTCCGCGCCGGGTTGATGCCAGACGACAAGCAGCGCATCGTGCGCGAACTGCAGAAGCAGGGCCAGGTTGTCGCCAAGGTCGGTGACGGCATCAACGACGCCCCTGCTTTGGCCGCGGCCGACTTCGGCGTCGCCATGGGCGGCGGCACAGATGTCGCGCTCGAAACGGCCGACGCCGCGATCCTGCATGGCCGCGTCAGCGACATCCCCGACATGATCGCACTGTCCAGGACAGTGATGGGCAACATCGCCCAGAACATCACCATCGCGCTCGGCCTCAAGGCGGTCTTCCTGGTGACGACGATCATGGGCATCACCGGCCTGTGGCCGGCGATCCTGGCCGACACAGGCGCGACCGTGCTGGTCACCGCAAACGCAATGCGCCTGCTCGCCTGGCGCGGGCGCTGACGAAAGCCGGCTCTGCCAGGTCTCAAGCGCGCAGAGCCGCCCCGGCACACTGCTTCAGCTCGCGAGCTTGCCCGGCTCCACCATCCCTGGGCATCGCCGCCTGGCCGGCGGCGATGCGGCGCACGTCACCGCCGACGCCACGCCCTGTTCGCATGGCGTCGGCCCTTAAGACAGACACCACGACTTGAGCGCGACGGAATGTGTGTTATCGTCCCTGCATTGCGAAGGGACGATCGCAGTGTACCGTGGATAACATGCGCGCACTGAATGTCGTCACAAGCACCTGCCCCTGAACTTGCCACCATCGTCATTGGCTACCGGGCCCCGGCGGAAATCGTCGGCGCCGTCCGCTCGTTACGCGAACAGTCGGTGGCGACCGACATTCTCGTCGTCAATTCCGGCGGCGGTGACATCGGCGCCCTGCTCCGCCGCCACGGCCTCGACGTCGCCTTCGTCGAATTCGAGGAGCGCCTTTATGTCGGTGCCGCCAGAAACCGCGGCATCGAACGAACCAGGGCGCCCTACGTCGCCTTCCTCGCCGATGATTGCCGCGCCGCACCCGGCTGGGTCGAGCGCCGCCTTGCACGCCATAAGGCCGGCGCGCCTGTCGTCGCCAGTGCTGTGATAAACAGCAAGCCGCAAAATCTGGTCGCCTGCGCCGCCCATCTCAGCCTGTTCATGCGCCGCCTGCCCGGATTGCCGGAGGAACAGGCGATTCGCTATGGCGTCTCCTTCGAGCGCGGCCTGTTTGCGCGTCATGGCCTCTATGACGAGACGATGGCGACCGGCGAGGACAGCGAATTCCTGTTGCGCCTGCCCGCCGAACTCAAGCCGGCCTGGGATGGCGACATAAGAACGGTCCACCTCAACGAAACGAGGATCTTGCGCTTGCTGATCGACCAGTATCAGCGCGGTACCAACTACGGCCGTGAAATGCACCGGCTGTCCGGCAAATCCTTGCGCAAGATCGCCCGCGATGTGCTGCGCCAGCACCGCCCCGCCCGCCAACTGGCCATGGCGGGGCTCTCCGGCGACGAACTCATCCAGACGCTGCGGGCCATGCCCATCCTGCGGCTCAGCCTGCTCGCCAAGGCCGCCGGCGTTTTGATGGCGGCCGACAGCAGGGGCAAATCTGTCATCGCTCCCCTCAGCCGGCACGGGGTGCGGCCATGATCACCGTTACGGCCAAGCCACAGCGCCGACGCCGTTGGCGCGATCTTTTCCGCCGCCGGCAGACGGTACTTGCCGTTTTCAGCTACCGCTACGACGCCCATCTGGTGCCCGACCTGCTGACCAACATCGATCCGATCGTCGACGGCTGGGTCGCGCTGGACGACCGCGCCTCCACCGGGATTGTCAGCAGCGAGTTCGAGCGCCAGCGCACCCTTATTGGTGCCGCGCGGACCGCCGGCGCCGACTGGATTCTTGCCATGGATCCGGACGAGCGATTCGAGATCGGCGCTGCGACCGCCATTCGTAGGCTGCTGTATCCGCGCAAGCCGACGGCCTGGGGCTTCAACCTGCGCGAACTCTACGAAGCAGACGCCTATCGCGTCGACGGCATCTGGGGCCAGAAGGTCCGCTACCGGCTCTTCCCCGTCTTTGATGCAGCCGAACTGCCCGACCGTGGCATGCATGCATGCTGGTATCCGCGCGACGGCCGCTATCTCGAGCGGCACTGCGACCTGAACCTCTATCATCTCAAGATGATCGCCCCGGCCAGACGGTTGGCACGCCGGGATCTCTACAATCATCTCGATCCGGAGCTTCGCGACCAGCCGATCGGCTACGACTATCTTGCCGACGAAACAGGCGCCCGCTTCGAAACGATTCCGCAGGGCCGCACCTACGCGCCGCCACATCATGATGACGGAGGCTTGTGGATGGCCGACCTGGCTGCAGCAGTTCAGACGGAACCTTAAAAACGGCCGTCAACATCCTGCACGTGTTTGATGATTGAGGAGTTTCCGGCTTTTCAGCCTGCCGGCGCGTCTGGCCGGTGAAGCGGATATTTCCGCTTAGGAGTGACTGGTGCGGTCGAGAAGACTCGAACTTCCACGGGTTGCCCCACAGCGACCTCAACGCTGCGCGTCTACCAATTCCGCCACGACCGCACTGTCACGAAGGGCCGGTCCGAACCGGCTCGCGGCATGTAGCAAATCGTTTCCGGGGAAACAAGCGCCCTGTGCGATATTCGTCCATCATTCTTGCATACCCCAAGGGAAGCCGCATGACGGAGGCTGCGATAGCCGGCTTTCTAAGCCTGACCACTGGACGTTTTATCCCCAAGCCGCCATATCAGGTCGACGAACGGACCCCCAGAATGACCGAACGCAGCCTGATCGCCACGTCGTTTCTTGCCCTTCCCGGTTCAGCACCGGTCGAATGGCGAATCGAACCAGGCCTGACGCCCTACGATCAGGCGCTCGCCTTCATGGAACAGCGCGCAGATGCGATTCGCCAGGGCACATCAGGCGAGATGGTCTGGCTTGTCGAGCACCCGCCTGTTTACACCGCCGGCACCAGCGCCCAGGAACAGGACCTTGTCGAGCCCGACCGGTTTCCCGTCTTCAAGACCGGGCGAGGTGGCGAATACACCTATCATGGGCCCGGCCAACGCGTGGCCTATGTCATGCTCGACCTCAAGCGAAGGCGCGAGGACGTCCGCGCCTTCGTTGCGGCACTCGAAGCCTGGATCATTTCGGCGCTTGCCGCCTTCAACGTGAAGGGCGAACGGCGCGAGGACCGCGTCGGCGTCTGGGTGGTGCGGCCCGACCGCCCGGCCCTGCCTGACGGCTCGCCGGCGGAAGACAAGATCGCAGCCATCGGCATCCGTCTTCGCCGCTGGGTTAGTTTCCACGGCATCGCCATCAACGTCGAACCGGAGCTCGGCCATTTCTCCGGCATCGTGCCGTGCGGCGTCACCGACCACGGCGTTACCAGCCTCGTCGACCTTGGCCTACCGGTGACCATTGATGACCTGGATGTCGCGCTTAAAACTGCCTTCGAAGAGATATTCGGGCCGGCCGAAACCACCGCGACCGTTGTCCGGAAGACGGCCTGAGGCCGCCTTCCCGCGCGGCAGCTGAGATCCGCGCTTGATTCAACTCATTTTGCGCTAGGCGGCGCTGGCTCAGTCTTTTCCGTCGTGGCGATTTCAGCCCGCACGGTGTCGGCATCGAGTTAACCCGGTGCCCTGTTTCAGGTTGGGATCCAGCGAGTGCTGCCCAACAGGCACTCCAATCAGAGTGCGCCGATCCACACAGCCATGGTGACAAGGAAGGTGCTCATGCAGACCATCGAAATGACATCCTGTACCAGCTCGGTCATCTGTTGCTCCTGTTTTTAATATGTTCGTAATTTGTTCTATTTTTGTTCAAATGTCAACGCGAGCCATTGCATCCGGCAGCAGCCACTCGCCGCAACCGATTCGACAGTAAATGAAGGGTTTATCCAGGCGAACCGAGACCTTCGCCCGTTAACGAACAGGCGACGGCATCATCAGGCGATAGGGACAGCGGTTGAGAACAGATTCGTCCGGCTCAAGCGCCGGGCGTCTTCGGCAAGCGTCAGTGGCGCTCGACGCCCTTGAGTTCGATGACATGCTCGATGCCCATCATTCATACCTCAGGGCTTCGACCGGATCGAGCGCGGCCGCCCGCCATGCCGGAACCAACGTCGCCAGGAACGACAGCACCAGTGCCATCAGCACCACCGAGATGGTCTCGCCGACATCCATCTTGGCCGGCAGCTGGCTGAGGAAATAGAGCTCGGGGTTGAACAGCACGGTACCCGACAGCCAGGAAAAGAACTGCCTGATGCGCTCGACATTGAGGCAGATGACCACGCCGAGCAGCACGCCGGCGAGCGTGCCGGTCATGCCGATGGCAGCTCCCGTCATCAGGAAGATGCGCATCACCGCACCGCGTGTCGCCCCCATCGTGCGCAGGATGGCGATGTCGTGGCCCTTGTCCTTCACCAGCATGATCAGGCCGGAAATGATGTTCAGCGCCGCCACCAGCACGATCAGCGTCAGGATCATGAACATGACGTTGCGCTGGACCTGCAGAGCCGAAAAGAAGGTCTGGTTGCGCTCGCGCCAGTCGGTCAGGAAGATCGGCCGCTGTACTGCCTCCTCCACCTTGGACCTGATCCCGTCAATATTGTCGGGATCGTCGAGATAGACCTCGAGGCTCTGCGCCTTGCCTTCGGAGTTGAAGTACGTCTGCGCTTCAGACAACGGCATGAACACGATCGAGGCGTCGTATTCCGACATGCCGACTTCGAAGATCGCCGTGACCGTATAGCCTTGCAGGCGTGGCGTCGTGCCAAGCTGACTGCCATCGCCGTCAGGCGCGATCACCGTAATGATGTCGCCCAGCGCCAGGCCGTGATTCCTAGCCATGCGGCTGCCGATTGCGACGCCGCCGGCCGTATCGAAACCGGCGATGGCCCCCTGTTTGATGTTATTGGCAACCAGCGTGATCTTGCCGAGATCCTCTCCGCGGATGCCGCGCACCAGCGCGCCGGAACCGGCGCCGACATTGCCCCGTGCCAGCACCTGACCTTCGACCAGTGGAATGGCGTATTTGACGCCTGGGACGCCATTGATCCGCCTGGCAAGCTCGGCATAGTCCTCCAGCGGCAAATCGACCGGCGTGACGATGAGATGGCCGTTGATGCCAAGAATCCGCGAAAGCAGCTCCGCTCGAAAACCGTTCAACACCGCCATCACGACAATCAGCGTGGCGACACCCAGCATGATGCCAAGGAAAGAGATCGAGGCGATCACCGATACCATCGTTTCGTTGCGACGCGAGCGCAGATAGCGCCACGCCACCATGCGCTCGAAACTCGAAAAAGGTCCGGCGCCTGCCGGCTTGGCTGCGGTTGTCTGGCTCATGCGGCAACGCCCAGGCGCTGGAGGGTGCTGGCCAGTCGCACCGTTTCGCGCGTGTCGCTCTTGCGGTTGATTTCGACCTCGCCGGCGGCAACACGACGCGGTCCGACGATGACCTGCCGGGGCAGGAAACTGCACGACAAACGCATGGGCTGGTCCGCAAAATGAGGAACGTTGCGCCGGAATCGGCGCACAACTTCAGTGCACAGGCTTCATAGCCATTTCGTGGCGGAATGGAAACTCGCGGGCGCGAGGCAACCGCAGAGCATGCGGCCGCGTTAGCCTGCCTTGTGAGAAGGCCGCGGACCACCAGCGGTAACGGACCGCACGAGATGCGAAGCGGGCAGCAGCTCGCTTCTGGAGACACCGTGGACGGAAGAAAGGCAGCCCTACAAGGGCACGATCTTGCCTTCGGAAAGCGTAACGCGACGATCCATGCGTCCTGCAAGCTCGTGGTTGTGGGTGGCGATCAGGGCCGCCAAGCCCGACTGCCGCACAAGTGCTGAAAGCGCGTCGAAGACATAACCCGCCGTCACCGGATCGAGATTGCCGGTCGGCTCGTCGGCCAAAAGCACCAGCGGCGCATTGGCCACCGCGCGTGCAATCGCCACACGCTGCTGTTCGCCGCCTGACAGCTCCGACGGCCTATGCTGCGCCCGCTTGCCGATCTTCATGTAGTCGAGCAGCATACCGGCACGCTCGGCCGCTTCTTTGCGCGACAGGCCCTTCACCAGTTGCGGCATCATCACATTCTCCTGCGCGGAGAATTCGGGCAGCAGGTGATGGAACTGATAGACGAAGCCGACGTCGTTGCGACGGATGGCGGTACGCTCATCGTCCGACAGCCGCCCGCAGGCACGCCCATTCAGGATGACGTCGCCGGCGTCGGGCCGCTCGAGCAGCCCTGCTGTGTGCAGCAACGTCGACTTGCCGGCACCCGAAGGCGCCACCAGCGCCACCATCTCGCCGGGCTTCAGCGCGAAGCTGGCATTGTTGAGGATCGTCAGCTTGCGCGAACCCTGCTCATAGTGGCGCTCGACGCCCTTGAGCTCGATGACATGCTCGATGCCCATCATTCGTACCTCAGGGCTTCGACCGGATCGAGCGTTGCCGCCCGCCATGCCGGAAACAGCGTCGCCAGGAACGACAGCACCAGTGCCATCAGCACAACAGAGATGGTCTCGCTCATGTCCATCTTGGCCGGCAGCTGGCTGAGGAAATAGAGCTCGGGGTTGAACAGCACGGTGCCCGACAGCCAGGAGAAGAACTGCCTGATGCGCTCGACATTGAGGCAGATGACGACGCCGAGCAGCACGCCGGCGAGCGTGCCGGTCATGCCGATGGCAGCTCCCGTCATCAGGAAGATTCGCATAACCGCGCCGCGCGTCGCCCCCATCGTGCGCAGGATGGCGATGTCGTGGCCCTTGTCCTTCACGAGCATGATCAGGCCGGAAATGATGTTGAGCGCCGCCACCAGCACGATCAGCGTCAGGATCATGAACATGACGTTGCGCTCGACCTGCAGCGCCGAAAAGAAGGTCTGGTTGCGCTCGCGCCAGTCGGTGAGGAAGATCGGCCGTTGCGCCGCTTCCTCGACCTTGGGTTTCAGCGCGTCGACATTGTCGGGATTGTCGACATAAATCTCGATCGAGCCGACCTTGCCTTCGGAGTTGAAGTAGAGCTGCGCCTCGTTGAGCGGCATGAACACGATCGAGCTGTCATATTCCGACATGCCGACTTCGAAGATGCCGGTGATCGGATAAGCCTTGGCTCTCGGCGTCGTTCCCATCGGTGTCACGTCGCCGTCGGGCGAAATCAGCCGGATGGAATCGCCCAGAACCAGCCCCATGTTCTCGGCCATGCGCTTGCCGATCACCACGCCCTCGCCCTGGTCGAAGCCAACGATCGAGCCCTGCCTGATGTTGTTGGCGACCAAGGTCACCTTGCCCAAGTCGTCGCCCCTGATGCCACGCACCAGTGCGCCGGAACCGGCGCCGACATTGCCCTGGGCAAGCACCTGGCCCTCGACCAGCGGGATCGCGTATTTCACGCCCGCCACGCCATTGATGCGGTCAGCGACCGCTGCATAATCCTCGAGCGGCGTGTCGGTCGCGGTTACGACAAGATGGCCGTTGACGCCAAGGATGCGGGTCAGCAGCTCGGCGCGAAAACCGTTCATCACCGCCATCACCACGATCAGCGTGGCGACACCCAGCATGATGCCAAGGAAGGAGATCGAAGCGATGACGGAAATCACCGTCTCCTTGCGCTTCGAACGCAGGTAGCGCCATGCCACCATGCGTTCGAACACCGAGAAAGGCCCAGCCCCTGCCGGTTTCGCCGCCACCGCCTGGTTCATGCGTTGGCGCCCAGCTTGGCCAGCGCCTCGGCCACCGGCAGCGTCAGGCGCTCGCCGGACTTGCGGTTCTTGATCTCGACCTCGCCGGCAGCCGCACCACGCGGGCCGACGATGACCTGCCAGGGCAGGCCGATCAGATCGGCGGTCGCGAACTTGCCGCCCGCGCGCTGGTCGGTATCGTCATAGAGCACGTCCTTGCCGGCCGCTTCGAACGCCTTGTAGAGCTCGTCGCAGATGCGGTCGCAGTCGGCGTCGCCGACCTTCATGTTGATCAGGCCGATGTCGAACGGCGCCACGGCCTCCGGCCAGATGATGCCGTTCTCGTCGTGGCTTGCCTCGATGATCGCTGCGATCAGGCGGCTCGGGCCGATGCCGTAGGAGCCCATCGACACGAAATGCTCCTTGCCGTCGGGGCCCATGACCTTGGCGCCCATGGGCTTGGAATATTTCTCGCCGAAGTGAAAGATGTGGCCGACCTCGATGCCGCGCGCCGATACCTTGTCGGCCTCGGGCACCGCCGCCCAGGCGGCCTCGTCATGCATCTCTTCGGTTGCCGCATAAGGCGTCGTCCACTGCTTGACGATGCCGTCGATCTCGCCGTCATTGGCGAAATCGGTCGCAGCGCCCGGCACAGGTAAAGCAAGGTAGTCGCGGTGGCAGAACACCTGGCTTTCGCCCGTCTCGGCCAGGATGATGAATTCGTGGCTGAGATCGCCGCCGATCGGGCCGGTGTCGGCGCGCATCGGGATCGCCTGCAGGCCCATCCGGGTGAAGGTGCGCAGGTAGGAAACGAACATGCGGTTGTAGGCAGCTTTCGCGCCTTCGTAGTCGAGGTCGAACGAGTAGGCGTCCTTCATCAGGAATTCGCGCGAACGCATGACGCCGAAGCGCGGACGCATCTCGTCGCGGAACTTCCACTGTATGTGGTACAGGTTGAGCGGCAGATCCTTGTAGGACTTGACGTAGGACCGGAAGATTTCCGTGACCATCTCTTCATTGGTCGGGCCGAACAGCATGTCGCGTTCGTTGCGATCCTTGATGCGCAGCATCTCCTTGCCGTAGTCGTCATAGCGGCCGCTTTCGCGCCACAGCTCGGCCGACTGGATGGTCGGCATCAGGATTTCCAGCGCCCCTGCCCGGTCCTGCTCCTCGCGCACGATGCGGCAGATCTTGTCGAGCACACGCTTGCCCAGCGGCAACCAGGAGAAGCTGCCCTGGCCCTGCTGCCTGATCATGCCCGCGCGCAACATCAACCGGTGCGAAACGATCTCCGCCTCGCGGGGATTCTCTTTCAGGATGGGCAGGAAATAGCGCGACAGACGCATCGAATGTTCCATGAAATCGGTGATGCCGGAATCGGCATGACAAGGAGGCTTGCTTGAACGGGCTTCATAGCCATTTCAAGGCGGAATGAAAACCCGCGCATGCCGTTTCGACGCAGCGTCACAATGCGCTTTGTGGTTGATCGAGGGCACTTGCCAATCAATTGTGCAACGCAGCACAGGATTGCCCGCCAGGAAGCAAAATTCCGCGTGACAATTCATTTCGGCTTGGTCTAATGTGCCCCGATAACCGAGAGGGCGGAGAAAAAATCCGCTCTCCTACGCGGTCAAAGTCTTGGGAGGATGCGATCTAGGCGCGATAACTCGCTGCCGCCGGCAACGGAAAGCAGATCGGACGCGTTTAAATTGCAAGGCTTCGTGCCTTGCATTTTTTTTGGGCAATCATCAGCTTATGCTGCTTCGCTGAGAAGCAACACTAACTGCGTTCCCCTCCCCTAGGAATGCGTCAATTGATCTCGGGAATGAAATGCGTCAATTGATCTCGGGAATGAACTGCGGGAAATCGTCGAAGCTGTAGCCCAGCCCCTTGGTGACGAAATAGAACGCCCCGATCACCACAGCGGTCACCACCGTCGTCCACAGCATAGCGCGCAGCATATGCGGTCCACGCGGCGCACTTGCCTCCGTGCCGAGCGTCACGTCACGGTCGTCGTCCTGGGTCTTCAGGCCAAAAGGCAGGATGGCGAACAAGGTCAGCCACCAGAAGACAAAATACATCGCTGCGAGTGATACCCAGGTCATACCTGCTCCAGTTCTACCAGCGTGCCCTGGAAATCCTTGGGGTGGAGAAACAGCACCGGCTTGCCGTGCGCCCCAATCTTCGGATTGCCGTCGCCGAGCACCCGAGCGCCCGTCGCCTTGAGACGGTCGCGCGCGGCCAGAATGTCGTCAACCTCGTAGCAGACATGGTGCATGCCGCCCGACGGGCTTTTGGCCAGGAACGCCGCAATCGGCGACCCCTCGCCCAGCGGCTCGAGCAGCTCGATCTTGGTGTTGCCGACGTCGATGAAGACCACGGTCACGCCATGCTCCGGCAGCGCCTGCGGCGCGCCGACATTGGCGCCGAGCGTATCGCGATAGACAGCACTTGCCGCTGTGAGGTCGGGCACGGCGATCGCGACGTGGTTGAGACGTCCAAGCATGGTTCCAAATCCCAGCGAATGGCTACCAGTGAGCGCAGAACAGGACGAAACGGCCACAACAGCCGTCTGTTGCCTATTCCCCACTCCCTGTCCGCTCACCTCGTGACGAACACCGTCACCAGCGGTTTCTTGCCCCAGGCTTCGTTGGCGGCACCGCGCACAGCGCGACGCACGGCTTCCTGCACCAGGTCGAGGTCTTTTCGCCGCGCGCGGGGTATCGAGTCCACGGCGCCGATTGCCGCATCGAGCATCAGCTCCTCGAGATCTTCGCCGGCAGCATCGGTTTCGGCGACGCCGATCGCCACCAGATCCGGGTCGCCGGCGAGCTCGTACTTGTCGTCGAGCACGACGTTGACTGCAACATGGCCGGCAAACGACAGCTTGCGCCGGTCGCGAATGCCCATTGCCTCGTCGGAACCGATCAGCTTGCCATCCTTGTAGACGCGGCCGAACGGCACCTGGTCGATGATCTCGGCAGCTCCCGGCCACAGCCTCAGCATGTCGCCGTCGCGGATCTGCGCCACCTCGGGAATGCCCGACAGCGACATCAACGAACCCTGACCGACAAGGTGGGCGGCCTCGCCATGCACCGGCACGCCGATGCGCGGGCGAACCCACTCATACATGCGCTTGAGTTCCGAGCGGCGTGGATGGCCGGAGACGTGGACCAGCGCGTCACCGTCCTCGATGATCTTGATGCCTTGGTCGATGAGCAGGTTCTTGATCTCGAGGATCGCCTTCTCGTTACCAGGAATGGTGCGCGAGGAAAACACCACGGTGTCGCCGGGCGAAAGCGCCACCGACTTCATCTCGTCACGCGCCAGCTTGGCGAGTGCTGCGCGCGGCTCGCCCTGGCTGCCGGTACAGATGACGACGAGATTTTCGCGCGGAATGTAGCCGTAATCCTCTTCGGATACGAACTCGGGCAGCCCATCCATGTAGCCGAGTTCGCTCGACACGTCGATGACGCGCTTGAGCGAACGGCCCATGACGAGAACCTGTCGACCGGCATCGCGCGCGGCTTCCGCGATCGAGCGGATGCGACCGACATTGGACGAGAAGGTCGTGACCGCGACACGGCCCTTGGCTTCCTCAATGACCTTGCGCAGCCCCTGCCCGACCTGCTGCTCGGACGGCGAGTCGCCCTCGCGCAGCGCATTGGTCGAATCGCAGACGAGTGCCAGCACGCCCTTGTCGCCATAGGCGCGGAAGCGAGCCTCGTCGGTCATCGGGCCGATTTCGGGCGCGGGATCGATCTTCCAGTCGCCGGTATGGATCACGGTGCCGGCCGGTGAGGTGATCGCCAGCGACACGGGCTCCGGGATCGAATGGCTGACAGCGATCGCCTCGATCTCGAACGGACCGACGGTGAATTTTTCGCCGGCACGGTAGACAGTCACCGGGATCTTCGGCGCACCCTGCTCCGACTGGCGCTTGGCTTCCAGCAGGCCGGCGGCGAACGGCGTCATCCACACAGGTGCCTTCAGCTTCGGCCAGGTGTCGTGCAGCGCACCATAATGGTCTTCATGCGCATGCGTGATGATGATGCCGCGGAGGTTTTCCAGCTGCTCCTCGATGAAGCGCGTGTCGGGCAGCACAAGGTCGACGCCGGGCAGCGTCGCATCGGGGAACGTCACGCCGACGTCGATGATGATCCATTCACGCTTGTTCGCCGGGCCGAAGCCATAGAGAGCGAAGTTCATGCCGATCTCGCCGACACCGCCCAGCGGCACGAATACGAGCTCGGCTTTTTCCGCTTTAGCCATACCAGAAATCCTTTCAGGCCTGTCAGGCCGCGCCGGCCGAAGCAACCGCGCCGAAATGCACGTCGCCGGCGGCGATCTTTACCGCCTCACCTTTAGTGTCACGGATCACGAAGCGGCAATCCTCGTCGATGGTCTCGAAGACGCCGCGCACCACATTTCCCTCGATCCGCACGGCGACTTCGCTGCCGAGGCCGGCCGCGCGCCCAAGCCAGCGCTTGCGGATCGCCGCCAGTCCCCTGCCGCCGGCCCAGATGCGTTCGTTCTCGCTCCAGGCATCGGAAAGCGCCAGGAACAGGGTCTCGGCATCGACGCCTGCCCCCAGGCTGGCGAGCGAGGTCGCGGGATAAGGCACTTCGGTCGGATGCGCCACGACATTGACGCCGATGCCTATGGCGATCGCCAGCCTGCCTTGCCCGAGCAATGTCGATTCAAGCAGGATGCCGGCAAGCTTGGCGCCGGAAGCCAAGACGTCGTTCGGCCATTTCAGCTCGAAACGCTTGACGCCCTGCCCGCTGCCGCCGTCGACGCCGACCGAAAAGCGCGCATTCGGCGCAACTGCGTCGAGTGCATCGGCAAGCGCCAATCCGGCGACGAAGCCAAGCGTCGCCGCATATTGCAGGTCGTGGTCGAGAACCTTGAGCAGGGTCGCTGCGAGATTGCCTTCCGGCGTCGCCCAGGCGCGGCCACGTCGGCCACGCCCGCTTTCCTGTTTCTTCGAAACGACCCAGAGTTTTCCAGGGTCGCCGGCCATCGCCCGTTCCAGCGCCAGTGCGTTGGTCGAGCCCACGGCGTCATGGGCTTCGAGGCGGAAACCGTCGGCAGTTGCTGTCGGTGCGAGCTGGAACCCCATACCGTCAGAAGAAGGTCTTGGCAGCAGCTTCCGCCATCTGCCCGATCGGGCCGCCGATCAGCACGTAGAACAGAACGAACGCACCCGACAGGCCGAGCACGAGCCGAAGCTCGCCCGCCATCGGCTGGAAACCGCCAACCGGCTCATCGAACCACATGATCTTGATGATGCGCAGATAGTAGAACGCACCGACCACCGAAGCCAGCACGCCGATGACCGCCAGCGCGTAGAGATTGGCGTTGATCGCGGCGAGGAAGACGTACCACTTCCCCCAGAAGCCCGCGAGCGGCGGGATGCCGGCCAGCGAGAACATCAGGATGGTCAGGATCGTCGCCATGACAGGATTGGTCGACGAAAGGCCTGCGAGATCTGAGATCTGCTCGACATTGCCGTCCTTGCGTCGCATGGCGAGGATGAAGGCGAAGGTGCCGAGCGTCATCACCAGGTAGATCAGCATGTAGATGACCACGCCGCGCACGCCGGCTTCACTGTTGGCGGCAAGGCCGACAAGCGCGTAGCCCATGTGGCCGATCGACGAATAGGCCATCAGGCGCTTGATGTTCTTCTGGCCGATCGCGGCGAAGGCGCCGAGCGCCATCGAGGCGATCGAGACGAAGACGATAATCTGCTGCCAGTCGGTACCGATCGGCTCGAACGCGCCCATGGTGACACGCACGATCAGCGCCATCGCCGCCATCTTCGGAGCAGCGGCGAAGAATGCCGTGACCGGCGTCGGCGCGCCTTCATAGACGTCGGGTGTCCACATGTGGAACGGCACCGCCGAGATCTTGAAGCACAGGCCGGCAAGCACGAAGACCAGGCCGAAGACCAGGCCGAGCTGGCGCTCGCCACCGGTCAGGGCCGCGGCAATCGCCTCGAACGAGGTGTGACCGGTGTAGCCGTAGACGAGGCTGATGCCGTAGAGCAGCATGCCCGAAGACAGCGCGCCGAGGACGAAGTACTTGAGGCCAGCTTCGGTCGATCGCACGTTGTCGCGGTTGATCGCGGCAATGACGTAGAGCGCCAGCGACTGCAGCTCGAGGCCGAGATAGAGCGCCAGCATGTCGTTGGCCGAGATCATCAAGAGCATGCCGAGCGTCGCCAGCAGCACCAGCACCGGGAACTCGAACTTGTCGAACTTCTCGGCCTTGGCGAAACCAACCGACATGATCAGCGTCACCGCGGCACCCAGCAGTGTCAGGAATTTCATGAAGCGTGCGAAGGCATCGGAAACGAAGGCCGTGCCGTAGCCCGAGCCGTCATGGCCGAACACCAGCATCCAGGCGCCGGCCGCCACCAGCAGGGCGACGGCAAGGCCGGTCACGGTCGAGTTGGCGCGCTCGCCGGAGAACACGCCGATCATCAGAAGCGCCAGCGCGCCCAGGGCGATGATCAGCTCCGGTGCGGAGAGCGAGAGGCTCGAAAGGAGTTCGGGCGTCATGGTTCGCAAAACCCCTGTCAGTTCGCCGCCGCGGTCTGCGCGGCGTCGATCGATACGGTTACGTTGTTGATCAGCGCCTTGACCGAAGCGGTCGTGGCGTCGAACACCGGCGCCGGATAGACGCCGTAGAAGATGACCAGGATGATCAGCGGATAGAGCACCACCTTCTCGCGACCCGACAGGTCGAACAGACCCTTCAGGCTTTCCTTGGTCAGCGCGCCGAACACGACGCGGCGGTAGAGCCACAGCGCATAGGCTGCCGACAGGATCACACCGGTTGCCGCAATCAGCGCCACCCAGGTGTTGACCTGGAAGACACCGAACAGCGTCAGAAACTCGCCGACGAAGCCGGAAGTGCCGGGCAGGCCGACATTGGCCATGGTGAAGATCAGGAAGGCCACAGCGTATTTCGGCATGTTGTTGACCAGGCCGCCATAGGCCGCGATCTCGCGGGTATGCATGCGGTCGTAGACGACGCCGACGCAGAGGAACAGCGCGCCCGAGACGAGGCCGTGGCTGAGCATCTGGAAGATAGCGCCCTGAACGCCGGCTTCGTTCATCGCGAAGATGCCCATGGTGACGTAGCCCATGTGGGCGACCGACGAGTAGGCGATCAGCTTCTTGATGTCTTCCTGCATCAGCGCCACCAGCGAGGTGTAGACGATGGCGATTGCCGACATAGCAAACACCAGCGGGGCGAAGAATTCGGAAGCCAGCGGGAACATCGGCAGCGAGAAACGCAGGAAGCCGTAACCGCCCATCTTCAAGAGGATGCCCGCCAGGATGACCGAGCCGGCCGTCGGCGCCTCGACGTGCGCATCCGGCAGCCAGGTATGAACCGGCCACATCGGCATCTTCACCGCGAACGAGGCAAAGAACGCCAGCCACAGCCATGTCTGCATATTGGCCGGGAAGTCATATGCCAGCAGCGTCGGAATGTCGGTCGTACCGGCCTGCCAGAACATCGCCATGACGGCCAGCAGCATCAGCACCGAGCCGAGCAGCGTGAACAGGAAGAACTTGAAGCTGGCATAGACGCGGCGCTTGCCGCCCCAGACGCCGATGATGATGAACATCGGGATCAGGCCAGCTTCGAAGAAGACGTAGAACAGCACGATATCCAGTGCGCAGAACACGCCAATCATCAGCGTTTCCAGGATCAGGAACGCAATCATGTATTCCTTGACGCGCTTCTCCACCGACTCCCAGCTCGCCAGGATGCACAGTGGCATCAGGAAGGTCGTCAGGATGACGAACAGCATCGAAATGCCGTCCACGCCCATGTGGTAAGAGATGCCGGAGTCGAGCCAGGCGGCCTTCTCGACGAACTGGAAACCAGCTTCCGCATTGTCGAAATAGATCCAGATCAGCAACGACACCGCGAAGGTGAACACCGTCGTCAGAAGCGCGACGTTGCGGATATTGCGGCGCGCAGCGTCACCATCGTCCCTGATCAGCAGGATCAGGAGCGCGCCGACCAGCGGCAGAAAGGTGACCAGCGATAGAATGGGAACGCCAGACATCAGAAGGAGCTCCCGAGCATCATCCAGGTAACGAGGGCCGCCACGCCGATCAGCATGGCGAATGCGTAGTGATAGAGGTAACCGGTCTGCAGCTTGACGACGCGGTTGGTAACGTCAACGACGCGCGCCGAGATGCCGTCGGCACCGAAGCCGTCGATCAACCAGCCGTCGCCCTTCTTCCAGAGGAAGCTGCCGAGCCACTTGGCCGGGCGCACGAACAGGAAGTCGTACAGCTCGTCGAAGTACCACTTGTTGAGCAGGAAGGCGTAGAGCCCGCGATGGCGTTCGGCCAGGACCTTCGGCATCTCCGGCGACCGGATGTAGAACAGGTAGGCCATGGCGAACCCGCCGATCATCGCCGCGAACGGTGCCAGCTTCACCCACATCGGCACGCCGTGGAAATCGTGCAGGATGTGGTTGGTGTCGAGCGTGAACAGCGCGCCCTTCCAGAACTCGTTGTAGGCTTCGCCGATAAACTGGTCGTGGAAGACGACGCCCGCCAACAGCGCACCGACAGCCAGGACAAACAGCGGCACCAACATGACCGGCGGCGATTCATGCACATGGTGCATGACGTCGGCGGTGGCGCGCGGCTTGCCGTGGAAGGTCATGAAAATCAGGCGCCACGAGTAGAAGCTGGTGAAGCAGGCAGCGATAACCAGCATGGCGAAAGCGAAGCCCGCGACCGCATTGTGGCCGACGAATGCGCCTTCGATGATGGCATCCTTGGAGAAGAAGCCTGCCGTGCCGATGATCGTCGCCGGGATGCCGACGCCGGTCAGCGCCAGCGTGCCGATGACCATCATCCAGTAGGTGGTCGGGATCAGCTTGCGGAGGCCGCCCATCTTGCGCATGTCCTGCTCGTCGGAGACGGCATGGATCACCGAGCCCGATCCCAGGAACAGCAGCGCCTTGAAGAAGGCATGCGTGAACAGGTGGAAGATCGCCGCCGAGTAGAAGCCCATGCCGAGCGCAACGAACATGTAGCCGAGCTGCGAGCAGGTCGAATAGGCGATGACGCGCTTGATGTCGTTTTGCACCAGGCCAACGGTTGCCGCGAAGATCGCCGTGATCGCGCCGACGAAGGTGACGACGGTGAGCGCGGTGTGCGACAGTTCGAAGACCGGCGACAGACGCGCCAGCATGAACACACCGGCGGTGACCATGGTCGCCGCGTGGATCAGTGCCGACACAGGCGTCGGGCCTTCCATGGCGTCGGGTAGCCAGGTGTGCAGCGGCACCTGCGCCGACTTGCCCATGGCGCCCATGAACAGCAGCAGGCAGACGATGGTCAATGCATTGTGCTTGTCCAGTGCGTAGCCGAGGAAGTTCAGCACGGTGCCACCGTGTTCGGCGGCGCCTTCGGCCGGCAGGTAGGAAGCAGCGCTGGCAAAGATGGTGCTGAATTCGACCGAGCCGAACAGGACGTAGAGGCCGAAAATGCCGAGCAGGAAGCCGAAGTCGCCGACGCGGTTGACAACAAAGGCCTTGATCGCGGCGGCGTTCGCCGACGGCTTCTTGTACCAGAAACCGATCAGCAAGTAGGACGCGAGGCCCACCCCTTCCCAGCCAAAAAACATCTGGACGAGGTTGTCAGACGTCACCAGCATCAGCATGGCGAAGGTGAACAGCGACAGATAGGCAAAGAAGCGCGGCCGATGCGGATCGTGGTGCATGTAGCCGATCGAGTAGATGTGGACCAGCGCCGACACCGTGTTGACCACCACCAGCATGACGGCGGTCAGCGTATCGATGCGCAGAGCCCAGTCGGCCTGCAGTCCGCCGACGTCCAGGAAACGCAACACCGGCACGGTGAAGGCTTCGACGTCGCCCAGGGCCACGGCCACGAAGGCGATCCAGGACAGGACCGCCGATATCACCAGGAAGCCCGAGGTGACGTATTCGGCCGCTTTCGCGCCGATCGAACGGCCGAGCAGGCCGGCGATCAGGAAGCCGAGAAGCGGAAGGAAAACGATGAAGTGGTACATCATTGGCCGATCAGCCCTTCATCATGTTCACGTCTTCGACCGCGATGGAGCCGCGGTTGCGGAAGAAGACGACGAGGATTGCAAGTCCGATCGCCGCTTCGGCGGCGGCAACCGTGAGCACGAACAGCGCGAACACCTGGCCGACGAGATCGCCGAGCTGGGCCGAGAACGCCACGAAGTTGATATTGACCGCGAGCAGGATCAGCTCGACCGACATCAGGATGACGATGACGTTCTTGCGGTTCAGGAAGATACCGAACACGCCGAGCGTGAACAGGACCGCCGAAAGCGTCAGATAATGAGCGATGCCGACAACCATGGTCAGATTCCCTTGCCTGTCTCGACCTTCTTGACCTCGATCGCGGTCGCCGGGGTACGGGCGACCTGGGCCGAGATGTCCTGGCGCTTGACGTTCGGCTTGTGGCGCAGCGTCAGCACGATGGCGCCGATCATGGCGACCAAAAGCACGAGGCCGGCGATCTGGAAGAAATAGATGTAGTCTGTGTACAGAATGTCGCCGAGCGCTGCCGTGTTGTGGCGCGTCGCGATATCGGGCGTCGGCTGCGCAACGGCTGTCGCCAGTTTCGGCGCGAAGGCGTAGCCGCCGGTGACAACGATCAGTTCGGCAGCGAGGATCAGGCCGACAAGCGCGCCGATCGGCGCATATTGCAGCGCGCCCGATTTCAGCTCGGCGAAGTCGACGTCGAGCATCATGACGACGAACAGGAACAGCACCGCCACCGCGCCGACATAAACGACGAGCAGGATCATCGCCAGGAACTCGGCGCCGGTCAAAAGGAACAGGCCCGCCGCGTTGAAGAACGTCAGGATCAGGTAGAGCACCGAGTGAACTGGGTTGCGCGCCGAAATGACCATGAAGGCCGACGCCACCGCGATGAAGGCGAAGAGGTAGAAAAATACCGCTTCAAGTCCGTTGAGCATGGGTTCCCCCGGGTTTCCTTTCGGGCAGCGCGCCTTGTGCGCCCTGCCCTGTTCACGTCCTCGCTCCGCCTCCGAAGCAGGCCGCGCGTTCCTTAGACGAGCCGATTGGGCCCGTCCATTGTTCAGGCATCAGCGATACGGCGAATCCATAGCGATGTTGCGCGCGATTTCGCGCTCCCACCGGTCGCCATTCGCAAGCAGCTTGTCCTTGTCGTAGTACAGCTCCTCGCGCGTTTCCGTCGCGAATTCGAAGTTCGGCCCCTCGACGATGGCGTCGACCGGGCAGGCTTCCTGGCAGAAGCCGCAATAGATGCACTTCACCATGTCGATGTCGTAACGCACCGTGCGGCGGGTGCCGTCGTTGCGGCGCGGGCCGGCTTCGATGGTGATCGCCTGTGCCGGGCAGATCGCCTCGCACAGCTTGCAGGCGATGCAGCGCTCTTCGCCGTTGGGATAGCGGCGCAGCGCATGCTCGCCACGGAAGCGCGGGCTGACCGGGCCCTTTTCATGCGGATAGTTCAGCGTCGCCTTGGGCGCGAAGAACTGGCGCATCGACAGGAAGAAGGCGCCGACGAAGTCCTGCAGCAGCAGCGATTTGGCGGCTTGTGCGAGAGCGGACATCATGCAGCTCCGGTAAGCTTGAGGACGGCGGCGGTGATGACGACCATCGCCAGCGAGATCGGCAGGAACACCTTCCAACCCAGGCGCATCAGCTGGTCGTAGCGGTAGCGCGGCACGAAGGACTTCACCATGGCGAACATGAAGAACACCATGCAGACCTTGAGCACGAACCAGATCACGCCGGGAACCCAGGTGAAGGGTGCGAAGTCGAACGGCGGCAGCCATCCGCCGAGGAACAGGATCGTCGTCAGCGCGCACATCAGCACGATTGCGACATACTCGCCGAGGAAGAACAGCAGGAACGGCGTCGACGAATATTCGATCATGTGACCGGCGACGAGTTCCGACTCGGCTTCGACCAGATCGAAGGGCGGACGGTTGGTCTCGGCCAGCGCCGAGATGAAGAAGATCACGAACATCGGGAACAGGACGAGCCAGTTCCAGTCGAGGAAGGTATTCGGCAGGCCAAGGCGCGTGCCGATGCCGTCGCCCTGCGACAGGACGATGTCGGTGAGATTCAGCGAGCCGACGGTGAGCAGCACGCAGACGATGACGAAGCCGATCGAGACTTCGTAGGACACCATCTGCGCCGCCGAACGCAGCGCGCCGAGGAACGGATATTTCGAGTTCGAGGCCCAGCCGCCCATGATCACGCCATAGACCTCGAGCGAGGAGATGGCGAAGACATAGAGGATGCCGACATTGACGTTGGCGATCGCCCAGCCTTCGCTGACCGGGATCACCGCCCAGGCCGAGATCGCCAGCACCGCCGAGACGACGGGCGCGAGCAGGAACACGCCCTTGTTGGAGCCCGACGGGATGATCGGCTCTTTGAAGACGAACTTCAAAAGATCGGCGAAGGCCTGCAGCAGGCCCCAGGGGCCGACGACGTTCGGGCCGCGGCGCAGCTGGACGGCGGCCCAGATCTTGCGGTCGGCATAGAGGATGTAGGCGACGAAGATCAGCAGGACGACGATCAGGACGACCGACTTCAAGAGGATGATCAACGCCGGCAGGACGTAGAAGGAGAAAAAGGTATCCATGACAGCCTTTACTCCGCCGCCTGCTTGAAGCCGTTCTTGGCCAATGCCGAACATTCGGCCATCACCGCTGACGCGCGAGCGATCGGGTTGGTGAGGTAGAAGTCCTTCACCGCCGAGGTGAAGGCGCCCTTGTTCAGCCGGCCACCAAGCTTGGCGACCTTGGCAATGTCGTCGTTGTCGCCGGCGTCGATCTCGTCGATGCGGCGCAGGTGCGGGAATTCCTGATACAGCTTGGCACGCAGCTGCTGCAGCGAATCGAAGGGCAGCTTGTGGCCAAGCACGTCGGACAGCGCGCGCAGGATCGCCCAGTCTTCCTTGGCCTCGCCCGGCGCGAAGCCGGCACGGCTGGTCTGCTGCACGCGGCCTTCGGTGTTGACATAGGTGCCCGACTTTTCGGTGTAGGCGGCAGCCGGCAGGATGACGTCGGCGCGGTGCGCACCGGTATCGCCATGGGTGCCGATGTAGACCACGAATGCGTTCGCTGCCTTGGCCAGCTCGAGTTCGTCGGCGCCGAGCAGGAACAGCACGTCGCTGTCGCTGAGCATGCCGGCGACGTTCTTGCCGCCCTCGCCCGGCACGAAGCCGACGTCGAGGCCGCCAACGCGGGCAGCTGCGGTATGCAGCACGGCAAAGCCGTTCCAGTCCGGGCGGCTCGCCTTGACAGCAGTCGCGAGCTTCGCCGCCTGGCCGAGCACGGCAGCACCATCGGAGCGCGCAATTGCGCCCTGGCCAACGATGATCAGCGGGTGCGAGGCCTTCTTCAGCACCGAGAAGAACTTGCCATTGCCTTCGGCCAGATCCTTGAGCGTATCCGGGCCTGAGCCGAGCTGTTCGTAGTCGTAGCGGGTGTCGCCGATCTCGCCGATGACGCCGACCGGCACATTGGCTGCACGCCAATGCTTGCGGATACGTGCATTGAGTACCGAAGCCTCGAAGCGCGGGTTGGCGCCGATGATCAGGATGGCGTCGGCCTGCTCGATGCCTTCGATGGTCGGGTTGAAGATATAGCTGGCGCGGCCGAGCGACGGATCGAGCGCTGCACCATCCTGGCGGCAGTCGATGTTCTTCGAGCCGAGCGAGGCGATCAGCTGCTTGAGTGCATACATTTCCTCGACGGTCGCCAGATCGCCGGCGATCGCGCCGATGCGCTCGGCCGAGGTCTTGGCGACGGCATCCTTGATCGCCGTGAACGCCTCTGGCCAGCTCGCCGGAGCGAGCTTGCCACCCTTGCGGACGTAAGGCCGGTCGAGGCGCTGCGTGCGCAGGCCGTCCCAGATGAAGCGGGTCTTGTCGGAGATCCACTCCTCGTTCACCTGCTCGTTGATGCGTGGCATGATGCGCATCACTTCGCGGCCACGCGTGTCGACGCGGATGGCCGAGCCGACGGCGTCCATCACGTCGATGGATTCAGTCTTGGTCAGCTCCCACGGACGTGCCTGGAAGGCGTAGGGCTTGGAGGTCAGCGCGCCGACCGGGCACAGGTCGATGACGTTGCCCTGCAGCTCGGAGGTCATCGCCTGCTCGAGATAGGTGGTGATCTCGGCGTCCTCGCCACGGCCGATCAGGCCGAGCTCGGAGATGCCGGCAACTTCGGTGGTGAAGCGGACGCAGCGCGTGCAGTGGATGCAGCGCGTCATGATCGTCTTGACCAGCGGGCCGATGTACTTGTCTTCGACCGCACGCTTGCTTTCGTTGTAGCGGGAGCCGTCGAGGCCGAAGGCCATCGCCTGGTCCTGCAGATCGCATTCGCCGCCCTGGTCGCAGATCGGGCAATCGAGCGGATGGTTGATCAGCAGGAATTCCATCACGCCTTCGCGGGCCTTCTTGACCATCGGCGTGTTGGTGAAGATTTCGGGCGTCTCGCCGTTCGGCCCGGGACGCAGGTCGCGCACGCCCATGGCGCAGGATGCCGCCGGCTTGGGCGGTCCGCCCTTCACCTCGACAAGGCACATGCGGCAGTTGCCGGCGATCGACAGCCGCTCATGGAAGCAGAAGCGCGGCACTTCCGCGCCCGCCTCTTCCGCCGCCTGCAGCAGCGTATAGTGGTCGGGTACCGAAATCTCTTTCCCGTCGACCTTAAGCTTTGCCATAGCGCCTCAAATCCCGCGGATGATCCGCATTCCGTCCTGCAAGGGGCGCGGCCAGCGCTGCGCCCCGAAATCCACAATTCAAGCGGCTCAGTTGCCGCCGGCAAGCGTTGCCGCCTGCCCTATCCAATCATCACGACCGATCCGACCCTTGAAGCCGAGATAGTCGTCGGCCCAGGCCACCTCTTCCGCCGTCCAGCCGGCGATCTGGCCATAGGTCCAGATACCGAGACCATTCAGCACCTGCTCCAGCTTCGGGCCGATGCCCGAAATGGCCTTGAGATCGTCAGGCGTCTCAGGCCTTTCGATCGATGCAGGCTGCCTGAAATCCTCAGGCTGAAGCCCCACCGGAGCTTCTTCAAAGACAGCGGTCTCGATGACCGCCGGTTCGACCGTGGCGCCAACCGCAGGCTTCGCCTCGGCCTGCTCCAGCTTGCGCGCCAGGGTCTTGACCTCGGCGATCAGCGACGCCGTTTCATCGTCCCCGCGCCTGACGACCTTCGTACCCGTGGGCGCGAAGCTCGCCACGTCGCCGGCATAGTCGGCAAAGGGCGACAGCAGGCGTTGCGCGACTTCCGATGCGCCCGACACGGCTCCCATCCAGACGCCCATGGCGTGACTGGCGAGACCAACGCCGAGAGCCGAAGCAGCGGCGAAACCTGCGGCGGGATGCACCATGAGGTTCGCCGATCCGGCAAACTCCTTGGGCAGCATCGCCACGAAGTCCCTGTTCATCTGCTCCAAACGTTCCATTTCAGGCACTGCATTCTTGGGAAAGGGAAATGTCGACATTGATAGCTCCTTGTCGCCTTCGCCGTTCGCCTCTGCCTCGTCGTTTCCTGTTTCGGACCTTTGGCCCGCACTTTCTGACTTAACCCTTACTCAGCCGCCACCAACACCGGCTCGCTGCGGTGCGCATTGCGCGAGAACTCGTCGATGCGCCGCTCGATTTCCGGGCGGAAGTTGCGGATCAGGCCCTGGATCGGCCATGCCGCCGCATCACCCAGCGCACAGATCGTGTGACCTTCAATCTGCTTGGTGACGTCGAGCAGCATGTCGATCTCGCGCTTGTGCGCTTCGCCGCGCACCAGGCGCTCCATGACGCGCCACATCCAGCCCGTGCCTTCGCGGCACGGCGTGCACTGACCGCAGCTCTCATGCTTGAAGAAGTAGCTGAGACGCGCGATCGCCTTCACGACATCGGTCGACTTGTCCATGACGATCACGGCAGCCGTGCCGAAGGACGACTTGCGCTCGCGCAGGCCGTCGAAATCCATCGGGCAGTCGATGATGTCCTCGGCCTTGACCAATGGGCAGGACGCGCCGCCAGGAATGACGGCAAGCAAATTGTCCCAGCCGCCGCGGATGCCGCCACCGTGCTTTTCGACCAGCTCGCGGAAGCTGATGCCCATGGCCTCTTCGACCGTGCAGGGTGTGTTGACGTGACCGACCAGCATGAACAGCTTGGTGCCGACATTGTTCGGGCGGCCGATGCCGGAGAACCAGGCCGCACCACGGCGCAGGATGGTCGGCGCGACGGCGATCGACTCGACGTTGTTGACCGTCGTCGGGCAACCATAGAGGCCGACATTTGCCGGGAACGGCGGCTTCAGGCGCGGCTGGCCCTTCTTGCCCTCGAGGCTTTCCAGCAGCGCGGTTTCTTCGCCACAGATATAGGCGCCGGCACCGTGATGGACATAGATCTCGAAGTCGTAGCCGTTCTTGTTGTTCTTGCCGATCAGCTTGGCGTCATAGGCCTCGTCGATGGCGCGCTGCAGCGCTTCGCGCTCGCGGATGAACTCGCCGCGCACATAGATGTAGGCCGCAACCGCACCCATGGCGAAACCGGCCAGCAGGCAGCCCTCGACCAGCGTGTGCGGGTCATGGCGCAGGATGTCGCGGTCCTTGCAGGTGCCCGGCTCGGATTCGTCGGCGTTGACGACGAGGTAGGACGGACGGCCATCCGGGTTGCTCTTGGGCATGAACGACCACTTGAGACCCGTCGGGAAGCCGGCGCCGCCGCGGCCACGCAGGCCCGACGCCTTCATCTCGTTGATGATCCACTCACGGCCCTTCTCGATGATGCCGGCGGTGCCATCCCAGGCGCCACGCGACATCGCGCCGGCCAGCGACTGGTCGAAGCGGCCATAGATGTTGGTGAAGATGCGATCCTTGTCTTCAAGCATGCTCTTGCTCCTCAGACCGGCTTCTTGCCGAAGACGCGGACGTATTCGGCCACACCGCCCTTGGCGAGCGCCTTGGCCTGCTTGACCCAGTCGTCACGCTCGATGCGGCCCTTGAAATTCAGGTAACCGTCGACCCAATCGCGCTCGGCCTTCTTCCAGGAAGCGACCTGGCCGAAGGTGAAGATACCGAGCTCGTGCAACGTGCCCTCGATCTTCGGGCCGACACCCGAGATCAGCGTGAGGTCGTCGACGGCAGCCGGCTTGGCGATGCCGGCCGGACGGTTCTTGTCTTCGAGCGACGGCTTGGCCGCAGCTGCTGCCTTGGGCGCTGCAACACTTGCTGCCTTCTCGGCTGCGGGTGCTGCCTTGACCTTCGACGGCGACTTGACGGCCGGGCTGGTCTCGATCGCGTCGGTCTTCGGCTTGGCGGCGTTCGACGGCGGAACGGCCGTTCCGACGGCGGCGGCCTTGGCGGCCTTTGCCGCGGCCTTGGCAGCCTTGTCGCGGGTCGTCTTGAGCACGCCCTTCTCGTCGGCCAGCGAGGTCAAGCCTGTCAGCGGCGCGGAAAACACGCGGCCGGTCTGCGGTCCGGTCTTGACCTGCGCGCCCTTGCCAGCCTCGAACTGGTCGATGATCTCGCCCAGGCGTTCCGGCGTCAGGTCCTCGTAGGTGTCCTTGAAGATCATGACCATCGGTGCGTTGACGCAGGCGCCAAGGCACTCGACTTCCTCCCACGACAGCGTTCCCGCCTCGTTGGTGTGGAACTGGTCGTGATGGATCTTCGAGCGGCAGACGTCCATCAGCTCTTCCGAGCCGCGCAGCATGCAGGGCGTGGTGCCGCAGACCTGGATGTGGGCGCGCGTGCCGACCGGCTTGAGCTGGAACTGCGTGTAGAAGGTCGCGACTTCGAGCGCACGGATATAAGGCATGGCAAGCATGTCGGCGACATGCTCGATGGCAGCCTTGGTCACCCAGCCGTCCTGCTCCTGCGCCAGCATCAGCAGCGGGATGACGGCCGACTGTTCGCGGCCCTTGGGATACTTCTTGATCCAGGTCTTGGCTTGCGCCGTGAACGCCTTGTTGAAGGCGAATGACGCTGGCTGGACGCTGGCTTCTGCGAGACGGCGGACTGACATTTAGCGGTCGACCTCACCAAACACGATGTCGAGGGAGCCGAGAACGGCCGAGATATCCGCCAGCATGTGGCCGCGGCACAGGAAATCCATTGCCTGGAGATGGGCGAAGCCCGGTGCGCGCAGCTTGCAGCGGTAAGGCTTGTTGGTGCCGTCGGAGACCAGGAAGACGCCGAATTCGCCCTTAGGCGCCTCGACGGCTGCATAAACCTCGCCAGCCGGCACACGATAGCCTTCGGTGTAGAGCTTGAAGTGATGGATCAGCGATTCCATCGAACGCTTCATCGCCTGGCGCTTCGGCGGAACCACCTTGCCGTCCACGTTTGACACGGGACCGGTCGCTTCCTTGCCGAGCAGCAGATCGACGCACTGGCGCATGATCTTCGCCGACTGGCGCATCTCTTCCATGCGGATCAGGTAGCGGTCGTAGCAGTCGCCGTTCTTGCCGATCGGAATGTCGAATTCCATCTCCGAATAGCATTCGTAGGGCTGGCTCTTGCGCAGGTCCCAGGCAGCGCCCGAACCGCGCACCATGACGCCCGAGAAACCCCAGGCCCATGCGTCGTCGAGCGACACCACGCCGATGTCGACGTTGCGCTGCTTGAAGATGCGGTTCGGCGTCAGAAGGTCGTCGAGATTCTGCACGGTCTGCAGGAACGGATCGATCCACTTGCCGATGTCTTCGACCAGCTTCTGCGGCAGGTCCTGGTGGACACCACCCGGACGGAAATAGGCCGCGTGCATGCGCGCGCCGCAGGCGCGCTCATAAAACACCATCAGCTTTTCGCGCTCTTCGAAGCCCCACAGCGGTGGGGTCAGCGCGCCGACGTCCATCGCCTGCGTGGTGACGTTGAGCAGGTGCGACAGGATGCGGCCGATCTCGGAATAGAGCACGCGGATGATCTGGCCACGCTTCGGCACTTCGAGGCCGAGCAGGCGCTCGACCGCGAGCGCAAAGGCATGCTCCTGGTTCATCGGCGCGACATAGTCGAGGCGATCGAAATAGGGCACGGCCTGCAGATAGGTCTTCTGCTCAATCAGCTTTTCGGTGCCGCGATGCAAAAGGCCGATATGCGGATCGACGCGGTCGACGACTTCGCCGTCGAGCTCGAGCACCAGCCGCAGCACGCCGTGTGCCGCCGGATGCTGCGGGCCGAAATTGATGTTGAAGTTGCGGACGGAGGTTTCAGCCATTTCGGCGCCTCAATTCGTCTTGGCTTTTTCGTCACCCGGCAGCACGTATTCGGTGCCTTCCCAGGGAGACAAAAAGTCGAAATTGCGGAATTCCTGCTTGAGCTCGACCGGCTCGTAGACGACACGCTTCTGCTCGTCGTCGTAGCGAACCTCGACGAAGCCGGTGAGCGGAAAGTCCTTGCGCAGCGGGTGACCTTCGAAACCGTAGTCGGTCAAAAGTCGGCGCAGGTCGGGATGGCCCGAAAACAGGATGCCGTACATGTCATAGGCTTCGCGCTCGAACCAGTCGGCACCCGGATAGACCGAGGTGATCGACGGAACCGGCGTGTCCTCGTCGGTGGCGACCTTGACGCGGATGCGCAGGTTCTGGCGCGGCGACATCAGATGATAGACGACATCGAAACGCTTGCGACGCTGCGGGTAGTCGACACCGGCAGCATCGATGAAGGAGACGAACTGGCACTGCACATCGCTGCGCAGGAAGGTCATCACGTCGACGATGTCGGCGGCCTTCACCGTCAGCGTCAGCTCGCCATAGGCGACGACGCTTTCTTCGATGTCCGCATCGAGCTTTTCCGCAATGTACGCGGCAAGGTCGTTCAGGGCTTCACTCATCTGGGATCACCGCTCGATCGTGCCGGTGCGGCGGATCTTCTTCTGGAGAAGAAGGATGCCGTAGAGAAGTGCTTCGGCGGTCGGAGGACAGCCGGGCACATAGATGTCGACGGGCACGACGCGATCGCAGCCGCGCACCACCGAATAGGAATAGTGATAGTAGCCGCCGCCATTGGCGCACGAGCCCATCGAGATGACGTAGCGCGGTTCCGGCATCTGGTCGTAGACCTTGCGCAGCGCCGGCGCCATCTTGTTGGTCAGCGTGCCGGCGACGATCATCACGTCCGACTGGCGCGGTGAGGCGCGCGGCGCGATGCCGAAGCGCTCGGCGTCATAACGCGGCATCGAGATGTGCATCATCTCGACGGCGCAGCAGGCCAGACCAAAGGTCATCCACATCAGCGAACCGGTACGCGCCCAGGTAATCAGCGCTTCGGACGAGGTGACGAGGAAACCCTTGTCGGACAATTCGTTGTTCAGCTCGCCGAAGAATGCGTCGTCTGAACCGATGGGCTTGCCGGTGTTCGGATCGATGATGCCTTTCGGCTTCGGCGCGATCAGGGTGCCGGAGGCGTCGTTCAATCCCATTCCAGCGCTCCCTTTTTCCACTCATAGACAAAGCCGATGGTCAGCACGGCAAGGAAGATCATCATCGACCAGAAGCCGAGCATGCCGATCTCGCCGAAGGACACCGCCCACGGGAACAGGAACGCCACTTCGAGATCGAAGATGATGAACAGGATGGAGACCAGATAGAAGCGGATGTCGAACTTCATGCGGGCGTCGTCAAACGAGTTGAAGCCGCACTCATAGGCTGAAAGCTTTTCCGGATCCGGACTGCGGTAGGCCACAAGGAAAGGCGCCACGATAAGCGCAATGCCGACAATAAGCGCCACACCGATAAAAATGACGATGGGCAGATACGAACTCAGGAGAGCGTTCATGCTGCGAATTCCGTTGGTGGCCTATCCACCCAGATTTACAGCACGGGGTCCGTTTCCGGAAGCGCGACAGATTCTCGCCGAGCCGGACGAAACGGTCGTGCTGCAATGCGGCGACGGTTAGCGCAGCCGGTCGGTCGAAGCAAGTCCAACCTTGGCCAAAACGTGGCAAAGCACGCTGCTGGCCCAAAATCCTGCGCGTGTGGCTCCCCTTTGATTTCCTTCGTTTTTTACTCAAGTTTACGCTCCTGACAAGACCGGAACCCCAGTTCTGCTAGCATTTGCAGCAAAGGTCGATTCTCGTGCCCTTGCGTCACTCCTCAAGAGACTGCGATAGCTTGCCGCAATGAAGGAAAAACTCTCACTCGCCACGGCCCGCCGCATCGCATTGGCGGCCCAGGGATTTGCCGACCCGCGCCCCACCGGCGCGATCACGCGGCGTCACCTGCAGCGCGTGCTCGACCGCACCGGCCTGCTGCAGATCGACTCGGTCAGCGCCGTCGTGCGCGCCCACTACATGCCGCTCTATTCGCGACTAGGCTCCTACCCCATGGCCCTGCTCGACGACGCCATGGCTCCGAAGAAGCGCATGCTGTTCGAATACTGGGCGCATGAAGCGTCGCTGCTGCCGCTGGAGACCTTTCCGTTGTTGCGCTGGCGCATGGCGCGGGCCGAGGACGGGATGTATGGCGGGCTTGCCAAGTTCGGCCGTGCCAACAGGCCCTATATAGAAGAGATCTTTCGCCAGGTGGTCGACCGCGGTCCGATCGCCGCTTCCGACATCGAGGGCGCCAAGGGTTCCGGCGGCTGGTGGGGCTGGAGCCAGGAAAAGCATGCCTTCGAATGGCTGTTCTGGGCCGGTCGCATCACCACCCATTCGCGGCGTGGCTTCGAACGCCTCTACGATCTGCCTGAGCGCGTGCTCCCGGCCGGCATATACGACCGTCCAGTTCCCCAGGCCGAGGATGCGCATCGCGATCTCTTGCGAATCTCCGCCCGCGCCCATGGCATCGCCACCGGCATCTGCCTGCGCGACTATTTCCGCCTGTCGCCAGCCGACATGAAAGGCCGGCTCGAAGAGCTGGTCGAGACCGGCGAACTGATTCCCGTCCGCGTCGAAGGCTGGGACCGGCAGGCCTATCTCCACGCCGATGCGCGCATTCCGCGCAAGATCCAGGCACGCGCCCTGCTTGCGCCCTTCGATCCGCTCGTCTTCGAGCGCACCCGTGCCGAGCAACTGTTCGACTTCCGCTACCGCATCGAAATCTACACCCCGGCTGAGAAGCGCCAGTACGGCTACTACGTCCTGCCCTTCCTTCTGGGCGAGCGCATCGTCGCCCGCATCGACCTGAAGGCCGACCGACCGGCGGGTATCCTGCGCGTCCACGCCGCCTATGCAGAGCCCTGTGCGCCACCGGAAAGCGCAGCCGAACTTTACGAAGAACTCCAGCAGATGCGCGACTGGCTCGGCCTCGAAAGCATCGAGGTGACGCCCGCGGGCGATCTCGGACCCGGCCTGAGCGACATTGCGGGTCGCTCCGCCTCGTTGACTCCACCCCTCGCGAAAGCCTAAATCGCCCACAGACGGTCCTTCGCCCGCAACGGCGAAGGCTAAGAGGGAATGCGGTGCGCGCCGGTGGCGTCAAATCCGCGGCTGTCCCCGCAACTGTGAGCGAAGAGCCAAGCTCGAAGACCACTGGGATTTTCCCGGGAAGGCGAGCGAAGGCGAAGATCCGCAAGCCAGGAGACCTGCCGTCGCAGACATTGATCCGATCGCCTGGCGGGTGCCCCGGGCAAGGAGCCTGGATTTGGACTTCGACGACAACCTTCCGGTCGCATCAGCCGACGCATCCTGCGATGCAGTCGACGCGCGCCCATGCGACGTGACCATCCTCGTCTGCTCATCCTGCCGCGACGAAACCGGCTCCGACGCCCATCCACGCGCCGGCGCCCAGCTTGCCGAGCACGCCCGCCTCGCCGCCAATGGCGAGATCGCCGTGCGCAGCGTCGAGTGCCTGGGCAACTGCAAGCGCCGCCTTAGCGCCGCCCTGATCCGCGACGGCGCGTGGAGCTACGTCTTCGGCGATCTCAACACCATGTCGGGCGACGATCTCGTCGCCGGCGCAAGACTCTTCGCCACCTCGACCGACGGCCTGATCCCCTGGCGCGGCCGTCCCGATAGCCTCAAGCGCGGCCTCGTCGCGCGCATCCCACCACTTGCTCTCATCAAGGAAGACACATGACCGCCTCCCTCGAACGCGTTCCCTGCACCGTCGTCACCGGCTTTCTCGGCGCCGGCAAGACCACGCTGCTGCGCAACATCCTCGAGAACTCCAAGGGCAAGCGCCTCGCCATCATCGTCAACGAGTTCGGCGATGTCGGCATCGACGGCGAGATTCTCAAGGGCTGCGGCGTCGATGCCTGCCCGGAGGAAAACATCGTCCAACTGGCCAATGGCTGCATCTGCTGCACCGTCGCCGACGACTTTGTCCCTGCCCTCGACCAAATTCTGTCGCTTACACCGAGGGTTGACCACATCCTGATCGAGACCTCGGGCCTGGCGCTGCCCAAGCCGCTGGTCCAGGCCTTCCAGTGGCCAACGGTCAAGAGCCGCGTGACGGTCGACGGCGTCATCGCCGTGGTCGACGGCCCTGCGCTGGCCGCAGGTAAAGTTGCCTCCGACATGGAAGCGCTCGCCGCCCAGCGCAGTGCGGACGATTCGCTCGACCACGACGACCCGGTCGAGGAAGTGTTCGAGGATCAGGTCGCCTGCGCCGATCTCATCGTCCTGTCCAAGAGCGACCTGCTCGACGAAGCCGGCCACGCCCGCGCCACCGCCATCGTGCGCGAGCACCTGGCACGCGCCGTCAAGATCGTACCCTCGGCGCATGGCAAGGTCGATCCGTCGGTTCTGCTCGGCCTCGGCCTCGCCGTCGAGGACGACATCGAAAACCGCAAGACCCATCACGACGGGGCGTTCGACCACGAGCATGACGACTTCGATACCTTCGTCATCGAGATCCCGTCGATCGCCAACCCCGACGAACTGGCGAAACGCGTCGCCACCGCCGCCGAAGAAGAGAACGTGTTGCGTGTAAAGGGCTTCGTCGACGTCGGCGGCAAGCCGATGCGGCTGCTCGTGCAGGCCGTCGGACCGCGCGTCAACCACTATTATGACCGTGCCTGGACCGCAGAGGACGACCGCCGCTCGCGCCTGGTCGTGATCGGCCTCAAGGGTCTCGACCGCCCGGCCATCGAGCGTATCCTGGTCGGCTGAACCGGACAGCCGGGATGCACATCCTCACCACCACCTCCGCCTCGCTCGATGACCTGATCGAGCCTGTCGACCTCAGGCAGAAGCCTGCGGATGTGGTGGCGCTGTCCTTCACCGACAGCGATCTAGCCGGCCTCGCCGGCGCCTGGAAGGCGGATGCGGACAACTTGCCATCGATGCGGCTCGCAAGCCTGCGCGACCTCCGCCATCCGATGTCGGTCGATCTCTGGATCGACAGCGTCGCCAGCCACGCCAAGGTCATCCTTGTCCGCATTCTCGGCGGCCACGACTGGTGGCGCTACGGCTGCGACCAGCTTGCCGCGATGGCGCGCGAAAAAGGCATCGCGCTGGCGCTCTTGCCGGGCGAAAGCCACGACGAGGATCTCAGGCTGATCGAGACCTCGACCCTGCCGCGCACCGAACTCGACGCCCTGCTCGGTTATTTCCGCGAGGGCGGCCCGGAGAACATGAAGGCGCTGGTGGCGCGGCTGGCCGGACTGGCGGGTGGCAAGAATGCCATGGCGGCCCCCGTCGCAGTGCCGAAGGCGGGTTTTTATGATCCGGCGCGGGGCATCGTCTGTGATTTAGAAGCCTCTTTTGCCGGATGGACCAGCGCCTCTGCGCAGATGTCCGGCAGGACAGAGGGGGGTGCGCAGGATCACGACATCTCCAGCTCTCCTGCCATCCCCATCCTCTTCTACCGTTCGATGCTGCTCGCCGCCGACGTCGCCCCTATCGACGCGTTGGTCGAGGCACTGAGCGCACAGGGCCTCCGCCCCATTCCGATTTTCGTCTCAAGCCTCAAGGATAAGGCCTCCCTAGCATTCGTCGAAGCAGCCCTGGACCAGCTCGCGCCCACGGCAATCATCACCGCAACCGCCTTCGCCGCCGGCGCCGAACCGGGCACGGAAACGCTGTTCGACCGCGCCCGCGTGCCGGTGTTCCAGGTCATTGTCGCCACCACCCGCCGCGAAGCCTGGGAAGGCAGCCCGCGCGGCCTTGCGCCCGCCGATCTTGCCATGCATGTGGTGATGCCCGAGCTCGACGGTCGAATCCTCGCCGGCGCCATCTCGTTCAAGGCGGAGAGCGAAGTCGACCCAGCCCTCGGTTTCCGCGCCTTCGCCAACCGGCCCGAGTCCGATCGCGTCGAGCAGGTCGCCCGCCGCATAGCCGCCCACCTCAGGCTGCGCCAGACACCGCCCGAAAAGCGCAAGCTGGCGATTCTCGTCCCCGACTATCCCAGCGCCCCCGGTCGCACCGGCTATGCCGTCGGCCTCGACGTGCCATCAAGCGTGCTCGCCATGCTGCACGACCTCAAGGAGGCCGGCTACACAGTTGAATCGATTCCGCAATCGCCGCGCGCATTGCTCGACCTGATCGAGGCTGGTGGGCAAGGGCTGGCGCTCGAAGACTATCTCACGCTTGCCGAAGATCTGCCTGAGGAGGCGAGGAAAGCTGTCGAAGCGGCGTGGGGCTATCCCGAAGCGGAGGCTACAGGCGGAAGTGCGCGCTCTACGTTCCCCCACTTCGCCTTCCGCGCCGCCACCTTCGGCAACGTCACCGTCGCCCTCGCCCCTGACCGCGGCCGTTCGGCCGATCGCCGCGCCGACTATCACAACCCGACGCTGCCGCCGCGCCACGCGCTGCTTGCCTTCGGCCTCTGGCTGCAGAAGTCGCTCGGCATCCACGCCATCGTCCATGTCGGCGCCCATGGCACGCTCGAATGGCTGCCCGGCAAGGCGGTGGCACTGAGCCGGAACTGCTTTCCCGAAATCGTCACCGGCTCGCTGCCGGTGGTCTATCCCTTCATCGTCTCCAATCCCGGCGAGGCGGCCCAGGCCAAGCGTCGCATCGCAGCGATCACGCTTGGCCACCTGCCGCCGCCGCTCGCCGCTGCCGGCCTGGACGAACACCAGCAGAAGCTCGAGCGCCTGGTCGACGAATACGCCCAGGCAGACGGCCTCGACCGTCGTCGCCGCGACCGCCTGGCCAAGCTCATCGTCGAAACGGCGTCGCAGACCGGCCTTGCTGCCGAGGCCGGCGTCGCCGGGACCGACGCGCCCGACGAAGCGCTGCGCCGCATCGACGCCTGGCTCTGCGACCTCAAGGATTTCGCCATCAAGGACGGCCTGCATATCTATGGCCGCGCCGAAGAGAACGAGCCGGACTCAGCGCGCCTTGCCAGCGCAGAAGCCGAGCGGAAAAACCTGATCGCCGCGCTCGACGGCCGCCATATCAAATCCGGCCCAGCAGGCGCTCCGGCACGTGGCCGCACCGACGTCCTGCCGACGGGACGCAACCTGTTCACGTCAGACCCGCGCACAATGCCGACGCCGACGGCCTTCGACCTCGGCAAGGCAGCCAGCGACGAGGTCATGCGCAGCTACCTGCAGAGCCATGGCGAATGGCCGCGTGCGCTCGTCATCGACCTGTGGGGCAGCGCTTCCTTGCGCACCGGCGGTGAGGAGATCGCCCAGGGCCTGGCGCTGATGGGCTGTCGGCCGCAATGGGACGCCGCCACCGGTCGCGTCACCGGCATCGAGGTGCTGCCGCCGGCAGCGATCGGCCGCCCGCGCGTCGATGTCACCTGGCGTATATCAGGCCTGTTTCGCGACATGTTCCCAACCCAGATCGCACTCATCGACGCCGCCGCGCGCGCCGTTGCCACCCGCGACGAAGACGACCACGACAACCCGCTCGCCGCCAGCACGCGCGCCGCGGGCAAGGTCGAGCCACGCATCTTCGGTTCCTCCCCCGGCACCTATGGGGCGGGCCTCGAGGACCTGCTTTCCAGCGGTGACTGGCAAGCGCGCGAGGACCTCGGCCGCGCATATCTCCATGCTGCCTCCCACGCCTACGGGGGCAGCGACGGCGAAGGCGTTTCCGCGCCGGGCGCCTTTGCCGACCGCATCGCCGGGGCCGATCTGCTTGTGCACACCGGCGACGACCCCGGCCGCGACATTCTCGAAGGCTCCGCCGACGTCGCCTTCATCGGCGGCTTCGCAGCAGCGGTCGCAGCCCTCGGCAGGCACGCGGACGTCATCGTGCTCGACACCTCGGATCCGCAGAAGCCGCGACCGCGCTCGGTCACTGAGGCTGTCGGCCGCGTCGTCAGGGCACGCGCCACCAATGCCCGCTTCATTGCCGGCCAGATGCGCCATGGCCCGCGCGGCGCTTCCGAATTCGCCGAGACGGTCGACAGGCTGATCGGTTTTGCCGAGACCACCAACGCCATCCCGGCCGCGCTGATCGAGGCCGTCCACGACGCCTATGTCGGCAACGAGGACGTGCGCGACTTCATGCTGCGCGAAAACCCAGCGGCAGCAAAATTCATCGCCGAGCGTTTTGCCACCGCCCGTCGGCGCGGCTTGTGGCACCCGCTGCGCAACTCCGTCGACGACGATCTCGCTGCCCTCATCGCCGAGGCTGAAGCGCGCGAGGTTGCGGCATGACCGGCTTTTCCCGCCGCGGCGCTTGTCCGGCCCTTTCGGCCCCGATGTCGACCGGCGACGGCCTGTTGGTGCGGCTCAACCCGCTTGCTGGAGAAATCGCGCCCAACGTCTTGATCGGACTCTGTGAATCCGCCGCGCGGCATGGCAACGGCATCGTCGAGGTGACTGCGCGTGGCAGCATCCAGATCAGGGGGCTGACGGCGGAGAGCGCGCGTCTGCTGGCCGAAGAAGTCGATGCGCTCGGCATCGCGGTGCGCACCGGCGTGCCGGTCGACACCAGCCCGCTCGCCGGCATGGACCCGAAGGAGACTGCCGATCCGACATCGCTGGTGGCGGCGATCCAGACAGCCATAGCCGAGGTCGACCTTGCTACGCGGCTCGGCCCGAAGGTGTCCGTCGTCGTCGATGGGCGTGGCCAGATCGGGCTCGGCGCAATCATCGGCGACGTCCGACTGGTGGCAAAGGATGCCGAGCGCTGGCGCTTGTCGGTTGCCGGCGACGAGAGTTCGGCGCGTTTGGTCGGTGAAGTCGATGCCGACGCCGCATGCGCGGTCACGCTCGACATTCTCCAGGCAATTGCGGCACTCGGCCGGCAAGGCCGCGCGCGTGACCTTGGCCCGGAGGTCACAAGAGCTGTCGTTGAAGCATATGAAACGTCTCGCTCCTTCACGCCCCCCTCTGTTGTGCCTGACATCTCCGCCACGGGTAGGAAGATTGGCAGCTCCGCCGGTAGCGCTGATCATGCAGCGTCGTCGATGGGCGGAGGCGGCGATGGCAGCCTGATCTCCCCCTTTGCGGGGGAGATGTCCGGCAGGACAGAGGGGGGTGGGAAGGATCGCTACCCAACTGACTCAAGAACTGAGCACTCCGCCGCAACCGATTCATCGCCCATCGGAATCCTCCCGCTCACAGGCGCCCGGATCGCCCTCGGCATCGCCCTGCCCTTCGGCAGCATCGAGGCCTCGACTCTGGCCAGATTCTGCCAGGCGGCGACAGCCGCGGGCGCCACCGGCATTCGCCCGGCGCCCGGCCGGACCCTGCTCGTCATGGGCCTCGACCGCTCCGCCGCCGCCACGCTCACCACCACCGCCCAATCCCTCAGCCTTGTCACCTCACCCGCCGATCCCCGCATCCGCATCGCCGCCTGCCCCGGCGCGCCGGCCTGCGCTTCGGGCATGATCGCCGCGCGCGACGTCGCCGCCGAAATTGCCCACGAGATCGGCGAAAGCCTCGACCCGACGCTGTCGCTGCATGTCTCCGGCTGCGCCAAGGGCTGCGCCCATCCGGGACCGGCCACGCTCACCATCGTTGGTGACGAAAAGGGTGCTGTATTTGTCGTCGGCGGAACGGCGAAGGGCCTTCCGGCCGCCTACACCGCAGGATATGAAGCCGCGCGCGGCATGGGCCGCCTCACGAAATTGCTCGCCCAAGAGCGCAAGCCGGACGAAAATGCCGCCGCCTGCCTCGCTCGGTTGGGCGCAAAGCGCCTCGCGCAAGCTCTGGCACAGGAATGAACATGGCCGCCTACGACTATATCCATGATGGCATGGCCATCTACGAACGCTCCTTCGCCATCATCCGCTCGGAGGCGGACCTCAAGCGCTTCTCGGAAGACGAGGCCGACGTTGCCGTGCGCATGATCCATGCCTGCGGCCTGGTCGAGGCGGCCGAACATTTCGTCTTCTCCGAAAACGTCGTCGCCGCTGCGCGCGGTGCGCTGAAGGCCGGCGCGCCGATCTTCTGCGACGCCGAAATGGTGGCGCGCGGGGTCACCCGCGCCCGTTTGCCCGCCGACAACGAAGTGATCTGCACACTGCGCGACCCGCGCACATCAGATATCGCCAGGGAGATCGGCAACACCCGATCGGCCGCCGCGATCGACCTCTGGGTCGACAGGCTCGCAGGCTCGGTCGTCGCCATCGGCAACGCGCCGACAGCCCTGTTCTACCTCCTCGAGAGACTGCGCGACGGCGCGCCCAAGCCTGCCGCCATCATCGGCATGCCGGTCGGCTTCGTCGGCGCGGCCGAATCCAAGGACGCCCTGGCAGAGAATTCCTATGGCGTGCCCTACGCCATCGTCCGCGGCCGCCTCGGCGGCAGCGCCATGACGGCCGCTGCCCTCAACTCGCTGGCGAGGCCCGGCGTATGAGCGCTCCCGCTGCAAAGGGTCGCCTCATCGGCGTCGGCACCGGGCCCGGCGATCCCGAACTTTTGACGCTCAAGGCCGTGCGCGCGCTGGCCGAGGCTGACGTGATCGCGCATTTCGCCAAGCGCGGTGCCAATGGCAACGCCCGCACCATCACCGATGCACATTTCCGCGACGACGTGATCGAGCTGCCGCTGATCTATCCGGTCACCATCGAGATCGACAAGGATCACGACGACTACCGCGCTGCCATTACGGGCTTCTACGAGGCGTCGGCGCAAGCGATAGCCGCCCATCTCGATCAGGGCCGTATGGTTGCGATCCTGTCGGAGGGCGACCCGCTGTTCTACGGCTCCTACATGCATCTGCATGTGCGCCTGTCGCATCTCTACCCGACCGAGGTCATCCCCGGCGTCACTGCCATGTCCGGCTGCTGGTCGCAGACGGGCGTGCCGATCGTCCAGGGCGACGACGTGTTGTCGGTACTGCCCGGCACGATGAGCGAGTTCGAGCTGACCCGCCGCCTCGCCGATACCGACGCTGCGGTCATCATGAAGGTCGGCCGCAACCTGCCGAAGATCCGCAAGGCGCTGGACGCGACCGGCAAGCTCGGCCGCGCGCTGTATGTCGAGCGCGGCACCATGCCCAACACCCAACACATGAAGCTGATGGACAAGACAGACGACAACGCGCCCTATTTCGCCATCGTGCTGGTGCCCGGTTGGGCCGGCAAGCCGGGAGCGGACAATTGAGCGGCTCCCTCGTCGTCATCGGCCTCGGCCCCGGCAATCCGGACCAGATCACGCCGGAAGCCAGCCGCGCGGTCGCGGAAGCCAGCCATTTCTTCGGCTACAAGCCCTATCTCGACCGGCTTGAGCTGCGCCCTGACCAGACCCGCGTCGCCTCCGACAACCGCGAGGAGATCTCGCGCTCCAACGCCGCCCTCGATATGGCGGCAAGCGGCCACCACGTTGCTGTTGTCTCGGGGGGCGACCCCGGCGTCTTTGCCATGGCAGCCGCCGTCTGCGAGGCCATCGAGGCCGGCCCGAGGGCATGGCGCGACATCGAGTTGTCGGTCGTTCCAGGCGTCACCGCCATGCTGGCCGTGGCAGCCCGCGTCGGCGCACCGCTCGGCCACGATTTCTGCGCCATCAATCTGTCGGACAATCTCAAACCATGGGATTTGATCGAGCGCCGGCTTGTCGCCGTCGCGCAGGCAGGCTTCGTCATCTCACTCTACAACCCCATCAGCAAGGCCCGTCCCTGGCAGCTCGGCAGCGCGTTGGAAACCCTGCGCAAGCATCTGCCTGCCACGACGCCCGTCATCTTCGGCCGCGCCGCCGGCCGGCCCGACGAGCGCATCGAGATCTTCACGCTTGGCGAAGCAGATGCGGCGAAGGCCGATATGGCGACCTGCGTCGTCATCGGCTCGCCCGAGACGCGCCTGATCGAACGCGACGGCAAGCCCCCGCTGGTCTACACGCCGCGTTTTTCCGCCGGAGCGGCGAAATGATCGACAAGATCGGCCATGGCAGCGACATCAGGTGCGGACGGCACCTCGGGAAGCTGCGGCCGGCGGAAGAGGATCACCTCGATGCCGAGTTGCCGCGCTGCCGCGATCTTGCCGTAGGTCGCCTGCCCGCCGCTGTTCTTGGCGACGATGACGTCGATCCTGTGTGCCTCGAGCAACGCCCGCTCATTCGCTTCGCGAAACGGCCCGCGCGCCAGAATGTAGGTCGCGTCGGCCACGCCGAGCGGCGGCTCTATCGGATCGACGCTGCGAATGACATAGCCGTGCTGGGGGGCTGTCTCGAAGGCCGCGACCTCCTGCCGACCGAGCGCCAGGAACACGCGGCGCGAGCTCTGGCCCAGCGCGGCGACAGCCTGTTCGGCGTCTTCCACCAGCGTCCAGCTGTCACCTTCGACCGGCTCCCAGCCGGGACGGCGCAGGGCGAAGATCGGCACACCCGATATCCGAGCCGCCTCCGCCGCATTGGCCGAGATGCGCGCCGCATAAGGATGCGTGGCGTCGATCAGAAGATCGGTCTTGTGCCCGGCCAGCCAATCGGCCAGCCCCTGCGCGCCGCCGAAGCCACCGGTTCGTACCGGCACCGGCTGCTCGACAGGGTTTTCGGTCCGGCCCGCCAGCGAAAGCAAGATGTCGAGATCGTCACGGGGGGCGAGCCTGGCCGCCAGCTGCCGCGCTTCGGTGGTTCCGCCCAGGATCAGAATACGGTGGGTCATCATGCCTGCTGAACTCGACGCCCCGATGCAAGAATGGCTGACCGTCGTCGGCATCGGCGAGGACGGTGTAGCGGGTCTCGGCGACGAGGCCAAGCGCGCAATATCAGGCGCTGCCTACGTCTTCGGCGGCAAGCGTCATCTGGCGCTGGCAGCAACGCTCATCACGGGCGCGGCTCGCCCATGGCCGACGCCCTTCGACAGCGAAATGCGTGACGTGGTCGCCCTGCGCGGCGAAAATGTCTGCGTGCTGGCTTCGGGCGACCCGTTCCTGCACGGCGTCGGCGCCACCCTTTCCCGCGTCGTGCCGTCAGCGGACATGCGGGTCCTTCCGGCCCCATCTGCTTTCTCGTTGGCCGCCTCGCGGCTGGGCTGGGCGCTGCAGGACATCGAAACGGTTTCGCTCCACGGCCACGCCATCGATCTGATCCGCCCGTTGCTGCAGCCGGGCGCGCGCATCATTGCACTCACCTCGGATGGCGAAGCGCCGGCCCAGATCGCAGCCCTTGTCACCGGCAACGGTTTCGGCGCTTCGCGTTTGACGGTGCTCGAAGCGCTCGGTGGAGAAAGCGAGCGCATCCGCGCCACGACAGCCAGTGGCTTCGACCTCGAAAACATCAATCCGCTCAACGTCCTGGCGCTCGAGCTTGAATCCGGATCGCAGGCACGGATCCTGCCGCTTGCCTCAGGTCTCGCCGACGACTTGTTCGAGCATGACGGCCAGATCACCAAGCGCGAGATCCGCGCGGTCACGCTTTCCACCCTCGCGCCCCGCCGCGGGGAGTTGCTGTGGGATATCGGCGCCGGCTCCGGCTCGATATCCGTCGAATGGATGCTGTGTCACACCTCGCTGCGCGCCATCGCCATCGAGCACAATGCCGAGCGCGCCGAGCGCATCGAGCGCAATGCCGGCGCCTGCGGCGTGCCCGGCCTCACGGTTGTCAGGGGCGCAGCGCCTGACGCGCTGATCGGTCTGCCGACGCCAGACGTCATCTTCATCGGCGGCGGCGGATCGGACGCCGGCGTCTTCGATGCGGCAATCGTAGCACTTCGATCAGGCGGTCGCCTCGTCGCCAACGCCGTCACGCTCGAAATGGAAACATTGCTGCTGTCGCACCATGCCGCGCATGGCGGCGATCTTCTGCGCCTTCAAGTCTCCCGCGCCGCCCCTGTTGGCTCGATGACCGGCTGGCGGCCGGCAATGCCGGTCACACAGTGGAGCTGGGTGAAGCCATGATGGTTGCAGGCATTGGCTGCCGCAAAGGCGCAGCAGGCGAAGACATCCTCTCGGCAATCGAAACCGCGCTCGAGGCGCACGGCCTTGTCGTCACAGCACTTTCGGCGCTGGCCACCGCCAGCCTGAAACGTGACGAGCCCGGTATTCTTGCAGCCGCACGCCGGCTCGACCTGCCGCTGCTCGTCATGGACGACGCGGCACTCGCCGCCGCCGCATCCCGTACGTCCAGCCAGTCGCAAGCCTCATTGGAGGCAGCCGGCACGCCATCCGTATCGGAGGCCGCCGCGCTCGCCGCTGCCGGCGCGGATGCCGCACTGCTTGGCCCGCGCATATCAGTCGGCCCCGCAACCTGCGCCATAGCCACCTCTGGAGCCACAGCTTGACCGTTCACTTCATCGGCGCCGGCCCGGGCGCGGCAGACCTCATCACCGTGCGCGGCAGCCGCCTGCTCGGCTCCTGCCCGGTCTGCCTCTATGCCGGTTCCATCGTTGCGCCGGAGCTTCTGACCTATTGCCGCGCCGACGCCCGGCTGGTCGACACGGCACCGATGTCGCTCGACGAGATCGAGGCGCAATATGTCGCCGCCAACAAGGCCGGGCATGACGTCGCGCGGCTGCATTCGGGTGACCTGTCGGTGTGGAGTGCGGTCGCCGAACAGATCCGGCGACTGGAAAAGCACGGCATTCCCTACACGCTGACCCCCGGCGTACCATCCTTCGCGGCGGCAGCGGCGGCGCTGAAGCGCGAGCTGACGATCCCCGAAGTCGCCCAGAGCCTGGTGCTGACCCGCACCTCCGGCCGCGCCTCGAAGATGCCTCCGGGCGAAACGCTTGCCGGCTTCGGCCGCACCGGCGCCACGCTTGCCGTCCACCTGTCGATCCACGCCATCGACCGCGTCGTGACTGAGCTGACACCGCATTACGGTCCGGATTGCCCCGTGGCGGTCGTCTTCCGCGCCTCCTGGCCGGACGAGCGCATCGTCAGGGCCACGCTGTCGACGATAGCAGCCGAGTTGGCAAAGGACCCTTTCGAGCGCACCGCCATCATCTTCGTCGGCCAGTCGCTGGCAGCGCAAGATTTCCGCGAAAGCTCGCTCTACGACGCTTATTATCAGCGCCGCTTCAGGGGCCGCGACGGGCTATGAGAGGCCGCGAAGGGCGCATGCCCCATCAGCTCTCCCTCGCGGTTGAAGACCAGGATTTCGACCGCGATATCGAGCTTGTCGAAGACGCTTGCCGCCGTGCGCCAGGCCGCAGCAGCGACCGCGTCACCTATGCCGATGCCCGCCTTGTTGGCCTCGATGAAGGCCTCGGCGACGGTGTTCGCGCCCTTGATGCGGGCTTCGAGTCCGGTGTCTGCACCGGCCCCGACGGCGATGGCTGCCAGGCCGTCGAGATCGGCCGAACCGCGGCTCGAATGCAGGTCGAGCAGGCCTTGCGCCAGCTTGGTCATCTTGGCGACGCCGCCGGCAATGGTGACCTTCGCCACCGGGTGGGCGCGAATATATTTCAGCATGCCGCCGACGAAGTCGCCCATGTCGATCAACTGCACCTCGTGAAGACCATGGAATTTCTGCACCGCCAGCTCAGAAGTGTTGCCGGTGGAACCCGCCACATGGTCGAAGCCCATGGCGCGGGCCACGTCGACGCCGCGATGGATGGAGTGGATCCAGGCCGAGCAGGAGTAGGGAATGACGATGCCCGTCGTCCCCAAGATCGAGATGCCGCCCAAGATGCCAAGGCGCGGGTTGAGCGTCTTCAGCGCCATCTCCTCGCCGCCGGCGACGGAAATCTCGACCTCGACATCAGCGCCTTCGCCCAACACCTCGGCCACGACGCCGGCAATCATCTTGCGCGGCACCGGGTTGATCGAGGCTTCGCCGGGCGGAATCGGCAGGCCCGGCCGCGTCACCGTGCCGACGCCCTTGCCCGCCTTGTAGACAAGACCGCTGCCGGCAGCGCCCGGCCGCACCGTGCTCATGACCAGCGCACCATGCGTGACGTCAGGGTCGTCGCCGGCATCCTTGACGATACCGGCCATGGCCAGGCCGTCGCCGCGTTCGTTTCTCGCCAGCGCAAAGGCCACGTTCTGCCCGCCCGGCAGCACGATCTCCACCGGATCGGGAAACGCACCCGCCTTCAATGCCACGCACGCCGCCTTGGTGGCGGCAGTGGCGCAGGCGCCGGTGGTCCAGCCGCGCTTGAGCGGACGATCTTCTTCATTCATGACGCGATCTATAGGCTGGCACAGCCTGTGCGTCATCGGCGAAAGCGACACGCATGACACTCGAAAACGCTATCACGCGTTTGAATTACAAGCAGCACGTGCTCGAACCGGGCCATGTATGGCTGGCCGGCGCCGGCCCCGGCGATCCCGGTCTGCTGACACTCGACGTCCTGTCGGCGCTGGCCCAGGCCGATGCGCTGGTGCATGACGCGCTGGTCTCGCCCGAGATCGTTGCGGTTGCCGAACAGGCGGAAAAATTCTTCGTCGGCAAGCGCGGCGGCCGGCTGTCGATCCCGCAGGGCGACATCAATGCGCTGCTGGTCAGGCTGGCGCGCGAAGGCCGCAAGGTCGTGCGGCTCAAGGGCGGCCATCCCTTCGTCTTCGGGCGTGGTGCCGAAGAAGCGCTGGTGCTGACCCGAGAGAACATTCCCTGGCGCGTGCTCTCGGGCATCACCTCGGCCTTCGGCGGCCTCTCCTCCGCCGGCATTCCAGCCACCATGCGCGGCGTCAACGGCGCGATCATCCTCGCCACCGGCTTTGCCGCCGTCAGCGACGACCGGCCCGACTGGGCAGCGCTTGCCCGCACCGGCCAGCCCATCGTCATCTATATGGGCCTGACACACATGGCCGAGACGGTGACGGAGCTTCTGCGCGGCGGACTGTCGACCGACACGCCTGCAGCCTTTGTCGAGAACGCCTCGACGCCGGAGGAACGCACGGTCACCGCCACGCTCGGCACACTGGTTGCCACCGCCGAGCGCGAAAAGGTCGTCTCGCCGGCCCTCATCGTCGTCGGCGGCATTGTCTCGCTGCGCGCCGAGCTGATTGGACGGAAATGACGGCGCGTGGGCTCATCATCGGCGCCCCACGCTCGGGCTCGGGCAAGACCAGCGTAACGATTGGCCTGCTGCGCGCGCTCGCGCGCCGCGGCATCAAGGTGCGTGGCGCGAAATCGGGACCGGACTACATCGATCCCGGCTTCCACGCTGCCGCAACCGGCCGGCCCGGCGTCAATCTCGACAGCTGGGCCATGGCGCCGTCGCTGCTCAACGCATTGGCCGCCGATGCATCGGCCGAAGCCGAGATGGTGATCCTCGAAAGCGCCATGGGCCTGTTCGACGGCATCCCCGCGGAGACAGGCCGCTCGGGTGCGGCTGCCGATCTCGCCCGTCTCTACGGCCTGCCGGTGCTTCTGGTGCTCGACGTCTCCGGCCAGTCGCAGACAGCGGCGGCCATCGCCAAGGGTTTTGCCACCTACGACCCCGGCGTCCGGATCGCGGGCGTGGTGCTCAACAGGCTCGGCAGCGACCGTCACCGCAAGCTTGCCGGCGACGCCATCGAGGCGCTCGGTCTGCCCGTCGTCGGCGCCATCCTGCGCGACCCGACCTTGTCCATTCCAGAACGCCATCTCGGCCTCGTCCAGGCCGAAGAGCATGCTGACCTCTTCGCCCACATCGAAAAGCTCGCCGACATGGTCGAGCGCTCGCTCGACCTCGATGCCATCGTCGAACTGGCGACGCCGCTGGCGCCAATGCCTGGCGACCAATCCTTCGCCCTGCCGCCGCCCGGACAGCGCATCGCGCTCGCCCAGGATGCCGCCTTCACCTTCCTTTACCCGCACCTCGCCGCCCACTGGCGCGCCATGGGCGCGGAGCTGGTTCCGTTCTCGCCGCTCGCCGACCAGGCGCCCGACGCCACCTGCGACATCTGCTGGCTGCCGGGCGGCTATCCCGAACTCCATGCCGGCCGCCTCGCCGCAGCTGGCACCTTCCTGTCGGGCACCCGCCGTTTTGCCGACACCAAGCCGGTCCATGGCGAGTGCGGTGGCTTCATGGTGCTCGGCGGTTCCATCGAGGACGCCGATGGCGCCACCCACGCAATGCTCGGCCTGCTCGGCCATGCCACCAGCTTCGCCAAGCGCAAGATGAACCTCGGCTACCGCCAGGCCAGACTTTCGGCACCTTGCCCGCTTGGCTCCGAGGGCAGCGTCGTCAGGGGGCACGAGTTCCATTACGCCCAGACGGTTGTTGCAGGCGACGATACGCCACTCGGGCAACTGGCCGATGGCCAGGGCAAGCCGCTCGGCAGCTTCGGCGGCCGGCGCGGCCATGTTACCGGCACCTTCTTCCACGCGATCGCGCGAGGCTGAGACGATGACGCCGGCGACGATCTTCGACGACATCCGCCTCGGCCTCGTCTTCTTCACGCGCCTGCCGCTGCCGCATTTCGAGGTCAGGGATCGTTCGCTCGCCGACGCCATCTGGACTGCGCCGCTCGTCGGCTTCGTCGTGGCGGTCCTGGCCTGGCTCGCCTTCGCTGCCGGACAAGCCCTCGGCCTCGCCGAAGGCCCGACTGCCGCACTGGCCATCGCTGCCGCCATGCTGGTCACCGGTTGCCTGCATGAGGACGGCCTGTCCGACACATCAGACGGTTTCGGCGGCGGACGTACACGCGAGCGCAAGCTCGAGATCATGCGCGACAGCTGCATCGGCAGCTATGGCGCGGCAGCGCTGGCGCTGTCGATCCTGGCGCGCTGGAGCGCGATCGTCGAAATCGAAGACCCCGCCCCTGTTTTCGCCGCCCTCGCCGCCGCTCATGTCGGCTCGCGCGCACTGATCCCCGCCTTCATGCAGAACCTGCCCCAGGCCCGCGCCGACGGCCTTGCCGCCGGCGTCGGCACAGTCGCCGACGGGGCAGTGATCGCCGCCCTCGCCATCGGCGCCGCAGGCCTGCTGTTCCTCGGGCTCAGCGGCGCGGTCGTCGCGGCGTTGTGCCTCGCCCTCCTCTTCTTCGCCTTCAGAAAGCTCTGCCTCGCCCAGATCGGCGGCCAGAGCGGCGACACCATCGGCGCTCTGCAGCAAATGGCCGAAATCGCCCTGCTGTTTGTCGCATCCGCCATCCTTGCTTGATTCTGTTTTGGAGTATTCACTGCCATGGCCTTCAAATCGCTCAATGAATTGCGCCAAGCTTGCCTCGACCTGCCGGCCGGCAGCGACGCCGCAGCGGATGCCGTCGCCCGCCGCCAGGACACGCTGACCAAGCCGCGCGGCAGCCTCGGCAAGCTCGAACAGATCGCCGCCTGGCTCGGCCGCTGGCAGGGCCGCGAGATGCCGAGGCTCGACGAGGTCAAGGTCATCGTCTTCGCCGGCAACCATGGCGTCACCGCCCAGGGCGTGTCGGCCTATCCGTCGGAGGTGACGGTACAGATGGTCGCCAACTTCGCCGGCGGCGGCGCTGCCATCAACCAACTCGCCCGCCTTGCCGGCGCCGAACTCGCGGTCATCCCGCTCGAGCTCGATCGCCCCACGGGTGACTTCACCCAGACGGCGGCCATGGACGAAGCCGATTTCCTCGCCGCCGTCTCGACCGGCTATGACGCGGTGACGCCTGATCTCGATCTCGTCTGCTTCGGCGAAATGGGCATCGGCAACACCACACCCGCCGCGGCCATCGCCGCAGGCCTGTTCGGCGGCACCGGCCGCCAGTGGGCCGGCCGCGGCACGGGCGTCGACGATAGTGGCCTGGCCCGCAAGTTCGCCGCCATCGATGCCGGCCTCGCCCGTCATGCCGCCACGCTCGCCGATCCGCTGGCTGTCGCCGCCAATCTCGGCGGCCGCGAACTCGCCGCCATCCTCGGCGCCACGCTGGCCGCGCGCCACCACAACGTGCCCGTCCTGCTCGACGGCTTCGTCGTCACGGCAGCAGCTGCCCCCTTGGCAAAACTCCACCCAGAAGGCCTTGCCCACACGCTGTCGGCCCATGTCTCCGCCGAGGCAGGCCATCGCCAGCTGCTCGAAACCCTGAAGCTCGCGCCGCTGCTCGACATGGGGATGCGGCTCGGCGAAGGTTCGGGCGCCTGCGTGGCCGTCAATCTCGTCCGTTCGGCGCTGGAATGCCACGCCAGAATGGCAAGCTTCGCCGAGGCCGGTGTCACCGAAAAATAGTTAGGCATTCCGCAGGAAGGCGGTCGCACATCTCAAGCCTAGAAATCGATTTCTTCGTTTGACAAAAGGATAGAAGAAAATTCTTCATACAAGCGCAGAGGCAATCCACCTCTGCCTCTACCTGAAACAGGCCCGCAGCTATGTTGCGGCAAAGTTTAGCCATTTGCCGCTTGTCTCAGGAGAATGCCCCCATGAAACGTTTCCTTCTTGTCGGCGTAGCACTTGCCGCCATGCTCGCCGGCCCACTGCAGGCGTCTGCCGCCGACAAGCTGCTCAACGCGTCTTACGACGTCGCCCGCGAACTGTTCGCTGCCGAGAATGCCGCCTTCATCGCCAAGAATCCGGGTGTCACGGTCGACCAGTCGCATGCCGGCACCTCCAAGCAGGCACGCGCCATCGTCGAAGGACTTGAAGCCGACGTCGTCACCTTCAACCAGGTCACCGACATCGAATTCCTGGTCAAGAACGGCTTTGTATCAGACGACTGGAAGAAGGATTTCGCCAACCAAGCCTCGCCCTTCTATTCGCTGCCGTCCTTCCTCGTCCGCGCCGGCAACCCCAAGGGCATCAAGGACTGGTCCGACCTGGTCCGCGACGACGTGAAGGTCGTCTTCCCCAATCCGAAGACCTCGGGCAATGCGCGCTATACCTATCTGGCGGCAACCGCCTACGCCAAGGAAGCATTCAAGGGTGACGAGGCCAAGGTCAAGGAGTTCGTGACCAAGCTGTTCGACAACGTGCCGGTGTTCGACACCGGCGGCCGCGCCGCCACACCACCTTCGTCGAGCGCAACATCGGCGACGTGCTGATCACCTTCGAGGCCGAGACCCGCTCGATCGCCAAGGAATATGGTTCCGACAAGGTCGAGAGCGTCATCCCCTCGGTCAGCCTGCTCGCCGAATTCCCCGTCGCCATCGTCGACAAGGTCGTCGACAAGCGCGGCTCGCGCGATCTGGCAAAGTCCTATCTCGATTTCCTCTACACGCCGGAAGGCCAGCGCATTGCCGCCCAACACGGCAACCGTGTCCACGAGCCTTCGGTCGCCACCGAATTCAAGGAGCAGTTCCCCGATGTTCGCCTGGTCACTGTGGAAGATGTCTTTGGCGGCTGGGACAAGGTCCAGAAGGAACATTTCGGTTCCGGCGGCCTGCTTGAAGAGATTTACGGCGAGCGTTGACCTCAGTGCATGACCCCGGAAATCAATATCGATTTTCGGAAGAGGATCATGCACAACTCAGACTGCTACGGGGTCCTTTGCGCGTCCAACAAGGACGCGCGGCACCGTCGTCGTTATCGTGGAGAATTGGAGAGCCGGCCATGCCGGCTTTCCGCATTGTTGTATCCGGGAAGGCATTTCAGTGGCGCGCCGCATTCTGCCGGGGTTTCCCCTGGCACTGGGGATAACCCTCGTCTACGTCTCGATCATCGTCGTGCTGCCGCTCGGCGCGCTGGTGTTCAAGGCGGCCAGCCTCGGCTTCGAGGACTACTGGCGCATCGTCTCGTCGCCGCGCGCGGTCGCCAGCTACCGGGTCACGGCCCTTTCGGCGCTCGCTGCCACTGCCTTCAACCTCGTCTTCGGCATGGCGCTGGCGTGGGTGCTGGTGCGCTACCGTTTTCCCGGCCGCCGCTTCATCGACGCGCTCGTCGACCTGCCCTTTGCACTGCCGACGGCGGTCGCCGGCATCGCCTTGACGACATTGTTCGCCGAAAACGGCTGGTTTGGACAGGCGCTTGCCCAGGCCGGCATCAAGGTTGCTTACACCCCGCTCGGCATCATGGTCGCCATGGCCTTCACCAGCCTGCCCTTCATCGTGCGCACCGTGCAGCCGGTACTGGAAGACCTCGACCCCGCACTTGAGGAAGCGGCCCAGACGCTCGGCGGCAGCGACCGGTCGATCTTCCTGCGCGTTATACTGCCGCTGCTGGCGCCCGCGCTGCTGGCCGGCCTGTCCTTGTCCTTTGCCCGCAGCTTGGGCGAGTTCGGCGCCATCATCTTTATCGCCGGCAACCAGCCGATGTCGACCGAGATCACGGCGTTGCTCGCGTTCATCCGGCTCGAGGAATACGACTACCAGGCCGCTGCGGCGATCGCCTCGGTGCTGCTCATCACAGCCTTCCTAATGCTCGCCATCACCAACATCCTGCAGGCACGTGCCCTGCGCTACACGGCGAGGGGCTGAGATGAGCAATTCCGTCAAGGGCCGCCCGTCCCGCGTCGGCGACGCGCCGGCCTTCCGCCGCGCGCTCATCGGCATCGTGCTGACGCTGGTCGCCATCGTCATCGTCGCGCCGCTGGTCGTCATCGGCTACCAGGCCTTCTCGCAAGGTATCGCGGTCTATGCCGCCGCGATCGCCCATCCCGACACGCTGCACGCCATCGGCCTGACTGTGGTCACCGCGCTCATCGCCGTGCCCATCAACACCGCCTTCGGCGTTGCCGCCGCCTGGGCAATTACAAAGTTCGATTTCCGGGGACGCCGCTTCCTGCTGGTGGTGATCGAAATCCCGTTCTCCATCTCGCCCATCGTCGCGGGCGTCGCCTATCTCTTCGTCTACGGCCTGCAGGGCCTGTTCGGCCCGGCGCTGGAGCAGGCTGACATCAAGATCCTGTTCGCCCTGCCCGGTATCGTGCTCGCCTCGATGTTCGTCACCGCTCCCTTCGTCGCCCGTGAGCTGATCCCGCTGATGCAGGCGCAAGGGCGCGATCTGGAAGAAGCCGCGACATCGCTCGGCGCGTCGGGCTGGCGTACCTTCTTCTCGGTCACCCTGCCCAACATCCGCTGGGCGCTGCTCTATGGCGTGGTGCTGTGCAATGCGCGCGTCATGGGTGAGTTCGGCGCCGTGTCGGTGGTGTCAGGCAATATCCGCGGCCAGACCAACACGCTGCCGCTGCATATCGAACTGCTCTACCACGACTACCAGACCGCGGGCGCCTTCGCCGCGGCCTCGATCCTGGCCCTGCTCGCCGTCGTCACCCTCGCTGCCAAGGTGCTGCTCGAGCGCCAAGGCGCCGGCCGCGCCCGTCGTCGCCCCGCGCTTGCAGCCCCCGTAGCCACACCCAAGACCGCTTCCGCTGAGGTTCCGTCATGAAAATCCGCCTCGACAACGTCGTGAAGACCTTCGAGACCTTCCGCGCCGTCCATGGCGTCTCGCTTGAAATCGAGAGCGGCGAACTGGTGGCCCTGCTCGGACCTTCCGGCTCGGGCAAGACCACCATCCTGCGCATGGTCGCCGGCCTCGAATATGCCGACGCCGGCCACATCTATTTCGGCGCCGAGGATGCCACCGACATTCCGGTGCGCGACCGTGGCGTCGGTTTCGTCTTCCAGCACTATGCGCTGTTCCCGCATATGACGGTTGCCGAGAATATCGCCTTCGGCATGAAGGTCTCGAAGCAGCGCCGCGACAAGACTGCCATCGATGCTCGCGTCGCCGACCTGCTGCGCCTCGTCCAGCTCGAAGGCCTGGCCGAACGTTTCCCCGGCCAGATTTCAGGCGGACAGCGCCAGCGCGTCGCCCTTGCGCGAGCGCTCGCCGTCGATCCCAAGGTACTCTTGCTCGACGAACCTTTCGGTGCGCTTGACGCCAATGTCCGCCGCGACCTGCGCCGCTGGCTGCGCGAGATCCATCAGGAGCTCGGCATCACCACTTTGTTCGTCACCCACGACCAGGAGGAAGCGCTCGACCTCGCCGACCGCGTCGTCATCCTCGACAAGGGCCAGATCGTCCAGCAGGGCACGCCCGAAGAGGTCTGCCGCAACCCCGCATCCGCCTTCGTCATGAATTTCCTCGGTGACACCAACCGCATTTCCGCAGCCGTGGCCGGCGGCATAGCCCGCCTTGGCGAGGCACAGATCCCCGCCCCCGGCTTTGCTGACGGCCCGGTCGAAATCTTCCTGCGCCCGAGCGATCTCGGCTGGAGCAGCAGCGGCGCCGGCATCCCCGCAACCGTCGCCCGCGTCATCGACCGGCCTGCCGGACGGCGCATTCTGGCGCTGACGGCAACGGGCGAAGCCGTCGAACTCGACGTCGCGCCTGAAACCCAGGTCAGTGCCCGCGAGCAGGGCATCATCACCATCGAACGCGCCAGGGTATATGCGGCAGGCTGATTCTGCCGCGAATAGGGTCAAAACCCGCAAAACTTACGGAAAATCAACGCGTTTCGGCTTGTATATCAAGTCTGTGGAATTTATCTCTGGTGAAGGCCGGAATGCGATGGGGACGAATCGTTATCCTCGGCAAGCAACCTCACGCTGCGACTGGCAGCAGGAAGCCGATGACACGCGTTCGCCATGCTGACTAAAAAAGGCAAATACGGCCTCAAGGCCCTCGTTCACCTATCCCAACTGCCTGCCGGCCAGCTCGCTTTCGTCGGCGACATCGCGACCACCAACAAGATACCGAAAAAATTCCTCGACGCGATCCTAGGCGAACTCCGCAACGCCGGTTTCGTCCAGAGTCGTAAGGGCAAGGACGGCGGCTACCGCCTCGCCAAGCCTGCCGCCGAGATCAAGATCGGCCATGTCGTGCGTGTGCTCGACGGCCCGCTGGCACCGATCCCTTGCGCCAGCCGGACCCAGTACCAGCCCTGCGACGACTGCGACGAGGCGACCTGCCAGATCAGGCACATGATGCTCGAAGTTCGCCAGGCGATTGCCGGCGTGCTCGACAATCGCAGCCTCGCGCAGGTGCGCGACGCTGCCAATGACGACATTCTGAGCGACGCCCTGAACCACGCCTGACCGTGCCGGTCAGACAATGCGGCGCAGCACCACCGGCCGCTTGCGCAAATGGGTCGGCGCGGGATCATGGCGGCGAAATGCCTTGCGCAATGCCGGTATGACCTGACGCCCGAAGGCCTCAACCGCATCGGCATCGTCGAGCCCGTGGACGATGAAATCGCTCACTCCGAGTTCGACAAAGCCAGCCAGCACAGAAACGACGTGCTCCGGTTCACCCGTCAGCTGCCAATCCTGCTGCCCGCCCTCGCCAGCTTGCACATGCCCGACATGCACCGGCAAGGAGAAGCGGATGCGCTGGGCCCGACCGAACGGTTCGGCAGCAACCCTCACGCGTTCGATCAGCCGCAACGTGTCGTCGAAGCCACCCACCGGCAGCTCGAACCTGTCGGCGTGCCGGCCCGCGATCTTGAGCGCCGTGCCAGACAATCCGCCGAGTTGCAGCCGGATCACTGCGCCTTCGGCTGCCTTCATCGGCACGAAACCGCCATGGATGCGGTAGAACAGGCCCTCATGGTCGAAGGGCTGCGCATTGCTCCACAGCCGCTTGAGCAGCATCAGATATTCGTCGGTGCGCCCCAGCGTGGCGACGAGACCGCTGTCGTCATTGATCTCGCGCAGGTCGCGGCTTGGCGGCACCCGCAATGCCAGCCGGCCAGAGCCGATCTGGTCGAAGGCCGCAAACTGCCGGGCAGCCATCACCGGCGCCACGATTCCAGGCCAATGCGAGACGAGCACACCGATCGACTGCGTGCTGCGCAGCGCAAGCGACGCCAGGTCCATATTGGCAAGCAGGCCGCCCATGTCGTCGATGAGAACGCAGTCGAAGCCCGCCCTTTCGAGCTGGCGCAGCCTCTGCACGGCAACCGCCGTGTCTGAAAAGAAGGAAGAGTGAAGTTCGTCCTTGTCGGCAACGCCGCCCGGGCAATGGGTGAAGTCGATCTGCATCGCAAACTCCTTCATCTTGTCAGGAACAGTTATTGGCGCCGCCCGCCGGTTCACGCGCTACTCTGGAAAACCTTCTTCAGTTGGGTTGAGATGATATAGCGCGCCCGCCTCCGGGCACGGGGTGGCCCTAGTGGACCAGACCGACGACGACGGCCGCGGTAAAGCCGAACGACACCGTGAAGAACAGATACGACGCGATCTGCGCAATGCTGGCAGGGCTGCCGGCCGCAGCTGCCGTCTCGCCGACGCGGCTGTTCGAGAGATACTGGGTCTGTGCCATCGCAATCTCCATCATGCCGTTAGTCTATAAAATTAATAGACTTTGTCGATCGCTAATTTTGGCGAGATTGTGGAACGGCTTTGCCCTGCCACAGCTGGGCGGGAGCAATTTTTCTCTTGCGAGAATGATCTGCCGACTACCGGTTGAGCGCTGAAGCGCCGCTGCGGCAGGACGCATGAACTCAAAAACATCATTACATAACAGATGGATAGCCGAAATCCAGTCGCCAAAAGATTACAGTTTTGGGCCGAATTCGACGACAGGAGGGAGGCAAAAAAAAATGTCCCGAAGGCACTGTTGGCGCCTTCGGGACCGGACGAAATACGGCTAGCCGGCTCAGTAATAGCCGCGCGGGCATTCTGCCAGATAGGTGCGACCATAGCGGTCGCGATAGCGGCAGCGGTTCGGCTCGTTGGCCCGGCCGATCAGGGCGCCGGCAACGGCACCGACGGCGCCACCGACGAGCGCGCCTTCAGCCCGGTTTCCGGGTGCGGCAACGGCACTGCCGATCGCCGCGCCGCCAAGACCGCCAATGGCTGCACCCTGTTCGGTCTGCGAGCAGGCTGCCAGCGGCACCAGAAGTGCAAGACTCAATACGAGTTTCATCATCACCAATAACTCCCGAAAATGTGTCCCCGCCTCGCCTACAATGCGCGGCGGCGAAAAACGATCCATCGCGCCTCTCCAGCGCGTGGACCACTAAGTCCCTTCAACCCAAGGCATGCCAAGGCAATCGGGCAGCATTCGGGCAGCTCCGATCCGCAACTGCCGCGATGAACCGGCTTCGAAACGAGCCGCTTCCAGCCCGTCGAATTACGCTGACCTATGCCGTCTTGCTCTTCCGCCCCGCCTGTGACGGACGCCGGACCTTCCGTTTGGCGGCCTTGAGCGGTACCGCGGGCGCGTCAGTCAGGGCGCCGATGGTGGCGCCGGCCATGTTGAACGCCGCAAAGTCGGCGTTGAGGTCGCCGGCAAGCTTGTCGGCATCCCCGGCAGCACCGTCGGTCCACAGCACCACCCCTACCCTGAGCGATGGCTTGGCACGTTTCAGACGCCGCACCAGAAAGCGGCCATGGTGAAGCGAATCGGCATTCAGGAAGCCGATCACGGCTGTATGCACGCCTTCGAGCGGCAGGCTTCTGATGCTGGACGGTTCGACATCGGCATGGTTCGCCGTGGCAACAGTCGCGCCCTGCACCGTCAGCACCTGCGCCAGCATGGCCGCGGCCGCGTTGTCGAGCTCGCCGCGCCCGCCAATGCACAGCACCGCCTTCCCCGCACCGTCGGGCAGTTCGTCGGCCGGCTCGCCATCGTCCTGCGTCACATCCTCGGGCGCGTCGTCCTCTTCATCCGCTTCTTCGCCGGCGATTTCGTTCAAGTTGGCCACCAGCACCACGGCACTGGCGGCGACGCGCGTCCGCTGCTCGTCGGTCAGGGCACCGCGCGCCCGGTCGAATTCGCCAAGCAGCAGGGCCGGAATGGCGACATTGCCGTAGAAGTCGACGAGATATTCAGTCTCGAGCATCTCTTCGGCGTGATCAGTCGCCTCATCAGGATCTCCTGCCAGAAGGCGCTGGTATAGCCGCTCCTTGGGGTCGAGCACCGGTTCGTTGCCGAACAGAACTTCAAGGAACTCGAACTGTGGCACGTGTTTTCCGAGCACCACCAGGCAGACGGTCAGCGGCGTCGACAGGACCAGTCCGACCGGTCCCCACAACCAGGTCCAGAAGATCGCGGCGACGATGATGGCGAGCGGCGAAAGGCCGGTTCTCGAGCCATACAGCCAGGGCTCGAGCACATTGTTGATGACCAGTTCCATGGCGATGAACAGTGCCGCGGCCCACAGCACGAGCGACCAACCGGGGGCAACCGCAATCGCCAGGAACAGCGGCAGGATCATTGCGATCGCCGGCCCGATATAGGGCACGAAGCGCAGCACGATGGCGAGCAGGCCCCACAGAATCGCATTCGGAATGCCGAGCAGCCAGAGGCCCATTCCAATCGGAACGCCATAGGCGACATTCACCACCAACTGCATCAAAAGGTACTGACCGACCCTTCGCCCGGCATCCTGCAGCGCTTCGGTCGTCCGGTGCAGGTCGCCATAACCGACGAGGCGAATGAACCGGTCGCGCAAATCCTCGCGCTCCAGCAGCATGAAGATGACGACGACGATGACGAGGCCAGCCGTCGCCAGCGGTCCGATCAGCGGCGTGATCAGGTTCATAAGCGTTTCGATCGGCTTTTGCGGTGTGAAGATCTCGACCAGCAGCGGGTCCGGCCGGGATGGATGGGCCGCGGGCGCGAGATTGTCTTCCGGCTTATCGATCTCCTGGCCAACGCGCTCGATGACCCCGCTCAGCCTGTCGATGATCCCCTCTCCGCTGCCGCTTTCCTTGAGCGCGCGCACCTTGTTGAGGATGTTCGACTGATAGGTCGGTACGTTCTGCGCGACCTCGCCGATCTGCGAAACCACCACGAAGCTGAACACCGCGACCACGCCGAAGGCGGCCAGCACGCAGGCAATCACCGAAACCAGCCTGGGAACACCGAACCGCCTGAGCCAGCTGGCGATCGGCGCAAGCGCGAAGGTCAACAGCACCGCGATCGCAAGCGGCAGGAACACATCGCGGGCAAAATACAGGATCGCAACGACAGCTGCTGTGGCCGCGAACGGCGGCAGCGCCGTCCTGGACTGCGGCTGAAGCAACGGTGGCTGTCCAGAACCGAGGCCTCGAGTTTTCGGAATTGCCTCCACCACCTGCAACCTCCTGGCCCTGAAACCGCTTCGCGCTGATGACGAGCAACCATTCGTGACAGGAGACGTCACGAGCACGCTGTCATGTCGTGCCGCATAGTCGCGGCAGATGGGCCGCATTTGCAATGGCCCGCAAGTCTGCCGCCAGAAGAAGCGCCGGCCATCAGCGGAACGTTCATGCCAAGGGCGCAAGTGCCTGCGAGGGGCGGAGCTCGGATCGCCGGGGCAAATGCTCAGGTCGGAGCGAAACGTGCTTGCCAACTGGCTGCCCCGCGCCCGACGGACATTTGCGCATTGGCAATGCTGAATCCGGCACGCTAGGCAAGATGCAGTCCGATTCGCTACCGACAGGTCCGCCATGAACAAGGCCGCAGCTTCATTTGCCCTCGTTGCCGTGCTGGCGGCCGCACTGACGGCACTCAGCCTCGCCGTTGCGCGGCACGGCTATCCCTTCGGCGTCATCGGCGTGCAGCGCCTCGACGGCATCGCCAGCGCCGATAGCTTCATTCCGCTGGCGGCGATCTACTTCCTTGCCGCGATGCTGATGATGATCCTGCCGCTCAAGGCGGCGAGTATCGTCCTGGTCAATGCTGCCGACACCATCCACTGGATCGTCATCGCCCTGTTCGCCACCATCGTCGGCTGCCTCGCGGCGCGCTGGGTATTCGGCCAGGCCAGTGCGCCTTGGGCCCTGCTCGACTGGCGCTACCTGTTCGTCGCCATCATTGTCGGCTGCCATCTCGCAATGAACGAACTGCGCCGTAACGTCCTGCTGCGCAGCCTCTTCTTCGCCCTCTTCGGCGTGGCAACGCTTGCCTGCCTGTTCTGGTCGTTCCGAATTTGAGGCAGCGCAGGGCCGACCAGAAATAGGACTCCAAGCGACTTCAACCCAATTGAAGCAACAGTCACAGCGGTTTGAAATCTTTGGAGAAGAAGTGGTGGGTGCGACAGGGATCGAACCTGTGACCCGCTGATTAAGAGTCAGCTGCTCTACCAACTGAGCTACGCACCCACTCGCGACCGGTGAACCGACCGTGGCCGGCATATAGCCAAGGCATTTTCGCCTGTCCACCCCACCAGCCGCTTTTTCTTTCAGTCGGCAAAAATAGCTGGGTCAAACCAGCAGAACGCCCTCGGCCACCCTCACCGCGTGTCCGCCGATGCGCGCGGAAGCCAGCTTGCCGCCCGAGATCTCGAGCTCCAGCCTGATCCTGGACGGTCGCCCCATCTCGATGCCCTGTTCGATCCAGAATCGCTGCGCCCCATCGGTCGGCCTGTCGAACTCCATGATCGCCCCAGCAAAGGCGGCAGCCGCCGAACCTGTCGCCGGATCTTCGTAGGATGGGCTGCCTGGAACGATCATCCTCGCGTGGAATGCGTTTTCGTGCCCCACAGTCTCGCGACAATAGACATAGGCGCTGGCCACCGCCGAGTCGTTCTTGCGCGGCGAAAAGGTGAACCAGGCCTCGTTGTCGAATCGAATTCTCGCCGCAACCTTGGTGTCTGCCACCGGCACGGTGATGTAGGGAACGCCCGCAGACCACAGCGATACACGATGGTTCTCAAAGCCGATCTCGTGTGGCGCCAGTCCAAGGGCTGCGGCAACCGCATCGGTGCTGGCGGCCAGCGGCATCGGCTCGGGCAGTTTCGGCAGGTCGAATTCGGCAAACAGGCTGTCGCCAACCTTGTTCACGGCACAGCGCACCAGGCCGATATTCTCTTCGAGGACAAAAATGCCGGCAAGATCATTACCTTGCGCCATCTCGGTCAGCGCGATCGCCGTGCCGACGGTCGGGTGACCGGCAAACGGCATCTCGTAGTCAGGCGTGAATATGCGGACCCGTGCCTTGTGCTTCGGGCTTTCGGGCGGCAACACGAATGAGGTCTCCGACAGGTTGAACTCCCTGGCGATGGCCTGCATCTGCGCCGTGCTCAACCCCTTGGCATCGACGACCACAGCGAGTGGGTTGCCGGCAAGCCTGTTTTCGGTGAAGACGTCGTAGACAAAATACTTGCGTCCGCCCGTCATGTTTGCTCCTTCTGCGCCGGCAACATGAGCGAAATTTAATTTGAATTTCGGGACCACTCAGCCGATCTGTGATTTTAAAGCATGATCGTCAAACTGGCATCCCGGTTTCAGACAAGATCATGCTCGATCGAACCAGCTTAGAGCAGGCTCTAGGCGGATTTTCTGGGACCATCGAAAGGGTCTGGCTTGGACCAGCTGACAAATCGCCCGCAATCGGCGAGCACGCCATCGATAGAGGCAGCCCTCGGCCTCGACGGCAACGGCCGCGCCACGCGCCGCCGCCGTGGCTGGCTGTGGCTGCTGGTGGCGCTGGTCGCTGCGGCTTGCGCCTATGCCGGCTATTCCTGGTTCGCAACGCCTTCCCAGAAGCTTGTCTACACCACCCAGGCCGCCGAGATCGGCGATCTGACCGTCGAGGTGTCGGCGACGGGCAATCTGCAGCCGCTCACCCAGGTCGACATTTCGAGCGAATTGTCGGGTGTCGTCCGCTCGGTCGCGGTGGTCGAAAACCAGCAGGTCAAGAAAGGCGACGTGCTCGCCTCCCTCGACACGACGCGGCTTTCCGCCCAGATCGAGCGTGCCCAGGCGTCCGCCAAGGCTGCCGCCGCCAAGGTCGAAGACACGCGCACCACCTTGTCGCAGAATGCCCAGGCGCTCACCCGCGCGCAGGAACTGGCAAAACGCGGCATGGCCACCACCCAGGCGCTGGAAGCAGCCACCGCCGAGCGCGATCGGGCGCAGAGCGCGCTCGACATGGCCGAAGCCAACCTCGCTATCTCGGAGGCCGATCTCAAGCTGCAGCAGGCCGACCTCGCCAAGAGCACGATTTATGCCCCCATCGACGGCGTCGTGCTGACGCGCTCGGTCAATCCGGGCCAGACGGTGGCGTCCTCCATGCAGGCGCCGGTGCTGTTCGTGCTCGCCGCTGACCTGTCCCAGATGGAGCTCAAGGCGGCAGTCGACGAGGCCGACATCGGTTCGGTGGCGAAGGGTCAGAACGCCCGCTTTACCGTCGATGCCTTTCCCGACCGCAGCTTCAAGGCGACGATCCGCGACATAGCCTATGCCGCTGTTACCACAGACGGCGTGGTCACCTACAACGCCTGGCTCGAAGTCGCCAATGACGAGCTGCTGCTGCGCCCGGGCATGACGGCGACGGTGTCGATCGTCACCCGGGAGGCCAAGGATGTGCTGACAGTGCCAGCCACCGCCTTCCGTTACCGCCCGGCACCTGTTGCCCGCAGCAGTGGATTCAGCCTGCAGAACCTGTTCCTCGGCCGTTCCAATCGCGGCCCGACCGACCGCAGCCGTCCGGCCTCGACGCCTACAGATGGCCTGCGCACGCTCTATGTGCTCAAGAACGGCGCGCCGGTCGCGGTCAGGGTCAAGACCGGCTCCACCGACGGCGATCGCACCGAGATCGTCTCCGGGCTTGCGGTCGGTGATGCGGTCATCACCGCCTCGTCGTCCGCAAGGGCCAATTGAGCTGGTCGTGGAAACCCCTGTGATAACCACCGCGCCGCTCATCCTCTTCGACAAGGTCTGGAAGACCTACGGCCAGGGCGAAGCCGAGGTGCGTGCCCTCGCCGGCATCGATCTCGCCATCGCGCAAGGCGAGTTCGTCGCCATCATGGGCCCGTCCGGTTCCGGCAAGTCGACAGCGATGAACATTATCGGCTGCCTCGATACGCCCACCTCAGGGCGCTACGCCTTCATGGGCACAGACGCCGGCCGGCTCGACCGCAACCGCCGCGCCGTCTTGCGCAATCTCTACATCGGCTTCGTCTTCCAGGGCTACAACCTGCTGCCGCGCACCACGGCTGTGGAGAACGTCGAGCTGCCGTTGATCTATCGCGGCGCAGCCGCGCATGAGCGCCGCGCGCTGGCCATGCAGGCCCTTGCCGAGGTTGGCCTCGAGGGCCGTGAGCACCACACGCCGGCCGAACTCTCCGGCGGTCAGCAGCAGCGCGTGGCGATCGCGCGCGCCATTGTCACTCGGCCCACCCTTCTTGTCGCCGACGAGCCGACGGGCAATCTCGACACTGCCCGCAGCCACGAGATCATGGAGCTGCTGACCCGCCTCAACGAGGAGGCCGGGCTCACCATCGTCATGGTCACCCACGAGGCCGATATCGCCGCCTATGCCGGACGCACCATCGCCTTCCGCGATGGCCACGTCGCCTCCGACACCAGAAAGCTGGAGGCAGCATAAGTCATGATCTGGGAGACCGTCCGCCTCGCCCTCCGCTCTGTCCGCCGCAACGCGCTGCGCTCGTTCCTGACGCTGCTTGGCATCGTCATCGGCGTCGCCGCCGTCATCGCCATGCTGACAATCGGCAGCGGCACCACCGAGAAGGTCAAGACCGACATCTCGCAGCTCGGCAGCAACCTTCTGATCGTCCGCGCCGGCCGTCCCGCCGCCCCCGGCTCAGGCCCGCAGCAGACCATCCGCCAGCTCGGCGACAAGGAGGTCGCAGCCCTCACCGCCCATCTCGAAGGCGTACGTGCCGTCTCGCCGGCGTCGCAGAAGCAGGTGCGCGTCGTCTTCGGCACCGAAAGCCTGACCTCGTCCATCACCGGCACCGACAACGCCTATCTCGACGCCCGCGACTGGAAGGTCGCTTCGGGCCGGCCGTTCAGCGAGTCCGAGGTGCGCGGCGGCGTCAATGTCTGCCTGATCGGCGAAACCTTGCGCCAGCAGTTCTTTGGCGCCGGCGATCCCGACGGCGCCGCCATCCGCGTCGGCCGCGTCAGTTGCAAAGTCATCGGCCGGCTCGCGCCGAAGGGTTATTCCGGCTTCGGCCAGGACCAGGACAATGTCGTGCTGATGCCGCTTCAGGCGTTCCAACACCGCATCGCCGGCAACCGCGACATCGACAACATCTATGTCGCCGCCGATGACGTGACGCCGACCTCGGTCGTCCAGACGCGGATCGAGGACATCATGCGCGACGTCAGGCGCGTCACCGCCGACCGCGAGGACGATTTTTCCGTCCGCGACATGACCCAGATCGCCGATGCGATGGCCAGCGCCACCGCCACGATGACCGGCATGCTCGGCGCTGTCGCCGGCGTCAGCCTGCTCGTCGGCGGCATCGGCATCATGAACATCATGCTGGTGTCGGTCACCGAACGCACCCGCGAGATCGGCATACGCCTCGCCATCGGCGCGCATGAAAAGCACATCCTGATCCAGTTCCTGGTCGAAGCAACCGTGCTGTCACTGCTCGGCGGGCTGATCGGCATCGCCATCGGCCTGACGCTGGCGGGCGTCGCCTCGCTGGCGCTATCCATCCCGTTTGCGCCGAGTCTGGCGGTCGTGCTGCTTGCCGTCGGCTTCTCGGCGTTGATCGGCATGGTGTTCGGTTTCTTCCCAGCGCTGCGCGGCGCGCGCCTCGATCCGATCGAGGCGCTCAGGCACGAATAGCCGAAGCTACTTCTTCAGCAGCGTGTTTGCCGTGCCTTCCTCGACCTGGTCGATGACAAGCAGCTTGACCGGCTCGGCACCGACATTGGCGCCCTGATGCCACGTGCCGAGCATCTCGACGATGAAGTCGCCCGTCTTGTAGCTGGTGCTCTTGCCGGTTTCGGCATTGGTCACCTGCAGTTGGCCCTCGAGCACATAGGCGTAGCGCGCCGACGGGTGCATGTGCACCGGCAGCGACGCCCCGGGCGGGATCTCGAAGGAGGAGACCAGCACCTGCACGTTCTTCTGCGGCAGCACGATCGGCTGTCCGTTCGCGGTCACCGTCGTCGACGCCAGCGGCGTCACGACAACCTTGGCAGCAGGCGTGTTGTCGAGAGCATGGGCACTGGCGCTCAGAGCCAGCGCAATGGCGCCAGCGAAAAAACTTGCACGTGCTGGAAAGCTGGCCATCGAATCCCCCCGAAATGCCGCACAAGGTCTGCGGCAACTTGTGACCCAGCGGCATGCGGCCCGCAAGGGCTTCGGCAGGTCGGCGACGGCTGGTGGCGTCAGCCGCGTGAAAAATGCCATTCCACCAGCGCGGGCATATGCGGAATCAAATTGTCGGGCAGATCGTCCATGCCGCGGATGATGACAGGCCCTTCGATCTCGGGCTCCGCATCGGCCGCCACAAAGCGCTCGATGCGCGCGGCCACCTCGTCGGCGGTCTCAGTGAGATGGTAGCAGCGCACGATCGCCGTGCCGGTGTCCCCAGACAGCGCATAACAGCGTTCTTCGCCGCGAGCCTCGCCAAGCTCGAGCCCGGTCTCCTCGCGAACCTCGCGCGCCATGTTGTAGTTGAGGTCGACGAGCCCATCACAAAAGTCTTCCGGCTCGAACGAGCCGGCGGCGAAATAGACCTTTCCCGCATTGACCGTATGCGCGCCCATGCGGATCGCCACCAGCGCATTGTCGCTTGAGATCAGCATGGCGTGCGCGAAGGAATGTTCGGCACTGGTGAGCGGTTTCAGCTTTCGCCACAGCATGAAGGTCGAGAAGCGGACGGCGTGGCAGCGTCCCACGAGCCGGTTGTCGCCATAGGCAAGCTCCGACAGGAGCACCACCGTGCCGTCGAACATCGCCGGCGTCAGTGCCTTTTCAGCCGCCCAGTTGGCCAAGATCGCCTCGGCATTGTCGCGCTCGAACGGGTGCGGCTCGGCATCGAGGCGCACGTCGACGACGTCGACCGGCAGGATCTGGTTGCGTGGAATGTCGAATGCCAAGGAAATCTCTCAGGTAATGCTCAACGTCACCGCAACCGGGCAGTGGTCGGAGGCCTTCGGCCGGTCCCAGCCGGCGCGCGGATAACGGTCCACCTCTTGCCCAGGCGGGAAGATGGTGCGCCAGGGCTGGCCGCGCCGCACGATGTCGGGCACCGCCTGCTCGTTCGTCCGTGCCAGCGACGGCGAAAGCAGGATGTAGTCGAGCTGGCACAGATGCCGTTCCAGCGGTCCACGCGTGTGATAGAGTGTCCAGCGGTCCATCTCCTGTCGCCGCGCGACAACGTTTTCGGCAAAACCATCGGCGAGGAACACGTCGAGGCAGGACGCCGTCTCCTGAACCGGCGTGAAGCCGTAGCCCTGATAGGCATCGCCCGAGATCACCAGCCGCTCGCGATAGTCGTTCATGTCGCCGCAGATCACCCAGCGCTTGTCGGCTGCATGGTCCTTGCCGAAACGGTCCTCGATGATCCGCCGGACGGCCTTAGCCTCGGCGACACGGATCGGCATCGTCGCGTCACGGCCGTTCAGCCCGTTGCGCGGCGAGCCCATCGACTTGAAGTGCACCGAATAGATGGTCAGCGGCTTGCCGCCGATCTTGACGTCGATCTCCAGGCAGTCGCGCCGGAAGATGCGCTCGAACGGCTCCTGGCCGAGACTGGCGAGTTCCGGCGTATGCAGCCCGAGCTCCTCGAAGGTGACATGGGCATGGCTGGTCATGCGCACGAACTCGATCGGTTCGCCATGCGCAGTCTCAGCCCGCATCATCACCGCAACGTCGATGCCGCGCGAATCATTCCCAGAGGTGGTGTATTTGTGCTGGTAGCCTTGCCCCACCATCTTGAACAGATAGCCGTATTCGAAGGCCTTCAGCGCTTCGATGTTGTCGACTTCCTGCAGGCAGATGATGTCGGCGCGGGTCTCGGCGATGGCCAAGGCCGTCAGCTGGCGCATGTCGTCGGCGTGCGCGATCGCGCGCGCCTGCTCAAGCAGCCGATACTCAGCCTCGCTATGGATTTCGAACAGGGCAAGTGTCCGGTCCTCGTTGAGCTGATTGCGGTAGCCGGAATAGTCGAACCTGTTCATCAGGTTCTCGACATTGAAGGTGGCAAGGCGCAGCGACATGCGCCGAGCATTGCCTTCATGTTGGCCCAAACACAAGAGCCCAGCCCACAAGCCCACGGGAACTCGGCGTTCATTTCCCGTTCAGGCTGAAAGGCGGAATATGCCTGATCTCCATCGAAATTTGGGGGCATGGAGCCTTTGGGATTCGGACTCAGGAGACGATCATGAACCTCTCATCCCTTGCACGTTCCGGGCTCGTCGCGCTCGGTCTCGTCACCGGCCTGCCGCTGGCTGCGTCGGCTTCGCCAGCCAGCCTGGGCCAGATGCCCTCAATTGTTCCGCAGGCGCCGCAGAATATCATCCTCGCCCAGAGCCATTTCTGCCCGCCCGGAAGCGGATGCTATGGCCGCCGTGATGGCCGGCGCGATGGTTGGCGTGGCGACGGTTGGCGCCACAAAAACTGGAGCGGCGACCGTTGGCGTGACGACTGGCGCTGGCGCCACCGCCCGCACCGCCGCCATTTCAGGAGCGGCATCTATCTGAACTTCGGCATCCCTGCTTACCGCTACTACGAGCCGCGCTACTACCAGCCACGCTATGTCCAGCCGCGCCGCGTCTATCGTGGCGGCGGCTCGCCGCACGTCCAGTGGTGCTACGACCGCTATCGTTCGTATCGGGCCTGGGACAACACCTTCCAGCCTTATAACGGTCCGCGCCGGCAGTGCTGGTCGCCCTATAGCTAGGCGAAGCCGAAACAACGGAGACGGCGTCGCACCTGCGGCGCCGTTTTGCTTCAAATATGACTTCAGGCTAATAAACAACAGCTACAAGCTGTTGTTTACGTATCATGTGTAGAACCAAGAATACCGGGAGGATTTCTATTCTGGGTTGAAATTACATGACGGCAGACAACGCCGAGATTGCCGAAAACGAACTGCGCCGGGAGCGACGCAACCGCGTCCTCAAGGGCGCTGCGATTCTGACCGGCATCACCAATTCGGAAACCCGCTGCACCATCCGCAACATGCATACGAACGGCGCCGAGATCAAAATCCCCGCGGAAAGCCGCGTCCCCGACCAGTTCCTGCTCTATGTCCCCGTCGACGGCATCGCTTATCGCTGCATCGTGCGCTGGCGCAAGGCCGACCGCCTCGGCGTCCAGTTCGAAGGCACCGAACCCAAGCCGCACTGGCATTACGGCTGAACCCCCGATTCCCAGTCGATAAAAAAGGCCGGCAGATTGCTCCACCAGCCTCTTTTTGATTTTCGAGCCAATCGCCCTGCCGAGCCTGGGGCCGGCAGGGTGACGCGGACTTCCTAGTTCTTGGCCTCGTCGACCAGCTTGTTCTTGGCGATCTCCGCGCGCCAGCAGGGCGTAGCCCGAGGACGCGTAACGAAGGAGACCTGGATCGTCTCAGTTCTTCGCCTTGTCGACCAGCTTGTTCTTGGCGATCTCCGCGCGCCAGCAGGGCGTAGCCCGAGGACGCGCAACGAAGGAGACCTGGATCGTCTCAGTTCTTCGCCTTGTCGACCAGCTTGTTCTTGGCGATCCACGGCATCATCGCGCGCAGCTTCGAGCCGACTTCCTCGATCTGGTGGCTGTCGTTCATGCGGCGGATGCCCTTGAAACGAGCGGCGCCCGAACGGTATTCCTGCATCCAGTCGGAGGTGAACTTGCCGGTCTGGATGTCCTTGAGGACGCGCTTCATCTCGGCCTTGGTCTCTTCGGTGATGATGCGCGGGCCGGTCACGTACTCGCCCCACTCTGCGGTGTTCGAGATCGAGTAGTTCATGTTGGCGATGCCGCCTTCATAGATCAGGTCGACGATCAGCTTCACTTCGTGCAGGCACTCGAAATAGGCCATCTCGGGAGCGTAGCCGCCCTCGACCAGCGTCTCGAAGCCGGCGCGGATCAGCTCGACAAGGCCGCCGCAGAGGACGACCTGCTCGCCGAACAGATCGGTTTCACACTCTTCCTTGAAGTTGGTCTCGATGATGCCCGACCGGCCGCCGCCGACGCCGCATGCATAGGACAGGCCGAGATCAAGCGCGTTGCCCGAAGCGTCCTGATGCACGGCAACCAGGCACGGCACGCCGCCGCCCTTCTGGTATTCGCCGCGCACGGTGTGGCCCGGGCCCTTCGGCGCGACCATAATGACGTCGACGGTCGACTTCGGCTCGATCAGGCCGAAATGCACGTTGAGGCCGTGGGCGAAGGCGATCGCTGCACCATCACGAATGTTCGGAGCGATCTCGTCGCGGTAGATGTCGGCCTGCAGTTCGTCAGGCGTCGCCATCATCATCAGGTCGGCCCACTTGGCGGCTTCAGCAACCGTCATGACCTTGAGGCCGTCGGCCTCGACCTTCTTGGCGGTCGCAGAGCCAGCCTTCAGACCAACAACCAGTTCCTTGGCACCCGAATCCTTGAGGTTCAGCGCATGCGCGCGGCCCTGGCTGCCGTAGCCGATGATGGCGACCTTCTTGCCCTTGATCAGGTTGAGATCGGCATCGCGATCGTAATAGACACGCATTGGTGGGTTCCTTCCCGGTTTTTAAGTCAGAGGGCCTTGGGCCCGGTTTTCGCTCCATGAAGAGCAAGAAACTGCTGCGTTGCGCGCACGGCGTCGCCGTCGATCCCCGCCTCAGTCAATTCCAGCCGGTCGCCGAGCAGCAGACGGATCTGCACGTCGCGGGCGACCAGCCCAAAGAATGTCCGGAATGCCGTCTCGGCATCATCGAATTCGAGCAGGCCCGCCTCGCGCCCCGCTTCCAGCACCGGCTTCAGCCTGCGCCCCAGCGCAAAGCGGCCGCGCTCCAGCACGATGGCGCCAAGGTCGCGCTTGTCCGATCCGGCATGCACAACGCCAACCCTATTGAGCGCGATCGAAGTGTCGCTCGAAATCACCCGCAGCCAGTCGGAAGCGAAACGTTCGAGGCTCGACGTCAGCGACGCCAGGTCCAGTCCCTTGCGGTCGACCGGCGGCACACGCACCTTCGAAGCCTGCCACTGCACGGTCGCGGTCAAAAGCCCGTCACGGTCGCCGAACCACTTGTACAGCGTTTCCTTGGAGCAGCTGGCGCGGCGCGCAACGGCCGTCATCGTCAACCTGTCGCCCTCCTCGACGAGCAGGCGCAGCACCGCGTCGAGCACGTCCTGCTGACGTGCCGTCGGTCCCTCGCCTTCCATCATCTCAGTTGTCGTCTGCAACATCGTTCCAAGCCTGCCACGTCACGCCGGCTCGCTTCGAACAAGCCGTACCGTACGTTACGGTTCGGTTGATAGCGCAATTGAAGGCAGCCCTGCAATCGGATTCTTCGCATCGCTTGCAATTATCTGGTGACCGCCTTGACGGAAGCCGCCCCTGCGGAAACTTGCCGTCTGGCCGCCTCAGGAACCACCGAGATCGACGGTCTCGGCCAGGAAATCGAGCAGCGCCCTCACCCGCGCCGGCACCGGGCCGCCATTGCCAAGAAACACCGCGTGCACATCCTCGAGATCGCCGGGATTGGCCTCTTCGAGAACGTTGGCCAATCTGCCTGCCGCCAGATCGTCGCGCACCTGGAACGCGGCAATGCGCGCCAGTCCGATTCCGGCCAGCGCCAGTTCGCGCAACGCCTCGCCGTCGCTGGCCTGGACGTTGCCTGTGGGCGTGACGTCCACGACAGCGCCGCCCTGCAGCACCGGCCATGCCGGCATGGTTCGGGCATAGGACGGCCCGAGCAGATTGTGCCGCTTCAGTTCGTCGGCGCTACGCGGCATGCCTCGCATTGCGAAATAGGCGGGCGCTCCGACGATCATCATCCGCGTCGCGCCAAGCTTGCGTGCGACAAGGCTCGAGCTTTTCATCGGTCCGGCTCTGATCGCCACATCGGCGCGTGCTTCCAGAAGATCGACGACAATGTCGGACAGGGCGATATCGACGGAGATCTCGGGATATCGTGCCAGGAACTGCGGCAACAGCGGCAGCAGGAAATGTTTGCCGAACGGCACGTTGGCGTTGACGCGCAGGCGCCCGCGCGGCGCCTCGCCGGCTGCCGCGCATTGTTCCGCCTCCTTGAGGTCGGCAAGGATGACGACGCTGCGCTCATAGAACGCACAGCCCTCAGGCGTCAGTTGCAGCCGCCGCGTCGAGCGGTTGACCAGCCGCGTGCCGAGCCGGTTCTCCAGCCGCGACACCAGCTTGCTCACCGCCGAAGGCGACATATCAAGCGCGCGTGCCCCAGCCGAAAAGCCACCGCTCTCCACAGCCCGGACAAACACTTCCATTTCGCCGAAGCGGTTGACGTCCACGCGCATCATTGTGAATTCACGTCACAGATCCTTCGCCAGAGCGACGTCTACTTCATCTAGTTGGCCGCGTCCATATCAAGGCTCTCACCGGAGACTTGGACGATGAAACAGAACACTGCACTGATCGTCGGCGCCCATGGCGTCATCGGCAGCAATCTCGCCAGCCACCTGGCAGCACTCGGCAACTGGGACATTGTCGGACTGTCTCGGCGCGGCGGTTCGAGCCAAGGCTCAGTCCGTCACATCGCTGTCGATCTGCTCGATATCAGGGACGCCAGGGAAACGCTCGGCGGCCTCCACGACGTCACTCACATCTTCTACGCCGCCTATCAGGATCGGCCGAGCTGGGCCGAGCTCGTCGAGCCCAACGTCGCCATGCTGCGCAATGTCGTCGACACGGTCGAACCGATCGCCAGGAACTTGCGCCACATCAGCCTGATGCAGGGTTACAAGGTCTATGGTGCGCATCTTGGGCCGTTCAAGACGCCGGCACGCGAGACCGACGCCAACCACATGCCGCCGGAGTTCAACGCTGACCAGCAGGATCTTCTCGAAGACCGGCAGATGGGCAAGAGCTGGGGCTGGTCGGCGCTGCGTCCTTCGGTGGTCATCGGCCAGGCGCTTGGCAACCCGATGAATCTCGCCATTGCCATTGCCGTCTATGCTTCGATGTCGAAGGAGCTTGGCCTGCCGCTGCGCTTTCCCGGCAAGGCAGGCGCCTATGACAAGATCATCGAGATGACCGACGCCGGCCTGCTGGCGCGGGCCACCGTCTGGGCCGCGACAGACGAACGCTGCGCCAACCAGGCGTTCAACATCACCAATGGCGACCTGTTCCGCTGGAACGAGATGTGGCCGAAGATCGCCTCGAGCTTCGGCATCGAGACAGCCCCGCCCTTGCCGATGTCGCTCGACACCATCATGGCCGACAAGCAGCCGCTGTGGGACAAGATGAAGGCCCGCCACGGCCTCGCCGACACACCCTATGCCGATGTGTCGTCATGGCGCTTCGCTGACTTCGTTTTTGGTTGGGACTACGATTTCTTCGCCGACGGCACCAAGGCGCGGCGCTTCGGCTTCCACGACTTCGTCGACACCGAGGAGATGTTCATGCGCACCTTCAGTGAGTTGCGCCAGCGCCGGATCATCCCCTGATCCGACGGGCCGCCGCCTACTGTCCGTAGGTTGCGAGATAGTGCGGAGGAATGGCTACCGGATACAAGGCGCCGGACAACGCCATGACAATCAGCGCCGCCAGCAGCGCGCCCACTCCGGCAGCACCTCCAAGCAAGGCCGTCCCCAGCGCGGGACGGCTGGCCAGGGAGCTCCAGTATGCCGCGCAACCGACATGGACGAATAGCGAGAGAACCCCGAGAAAATAGTAGGGCGCGAAGAACCAGTGCCAGGGCGGCGCAAAGAAGCCAGCGGCGGCAAAGCGAAAGTCAGTGTCGAGACCAAAGACTGTGCGTCCGGCGATGACGGCCCCGATATGGTTGACCAGGAAGAAGGCGAGATAGCCACCCGACGCCGACTGTAGCCAGGCGACGGTTCCCGTTCGCCTCGCCCAACCGCGCACCAGCATGGTGAGCCCGCTGCCGACCTGCCACAGGATGAGGCAGACCAGCGCCACCTCGACGAAGGGCTGTCGATAGAGCTGCCGTGCTTCGGCCATGAAGGCGATGTGGGTCTCCTGCCCGCTCAGGCCGGCAAGATGATTGGCCATGTGCAGCAGCACGAACAGGCCGATGAACAGCGCCGACGCGCGATGCAGGCCGCGCAGCCTCGGGCGCGCCGGTAGATCTTCCATTCATCCCCCTCAGTCGGCCGCCGCATCGTCGGCCGCAATGCTGCAGAATGCCTGATCAGTTCAGCTTGACCAGGGCCACGCGCCGGTTCTTGGCCCGGCCTTCGTCATTGTCGTTGCTGGCGACCGGCGCCATCATGCCGGCACCCGCTGCAGTCAGCCGTCCGCCGTCGATGCCGAATTGCGAGACAAGCGCTGCTTTCACCGCAGCCGCCCGGCGATTGGACAGGTCGATATTGTAGTCGAACTTGCCCTGGCTGTCGGTATGCCCGACAACGGCCACCGCCAGCGCCGGGTTGTCACCCAGAAGCTTGGCGATCTCCTTCAGCGTCGGTCCTGACTCCGGCTTGATGTCGGCCTTGTCGGTGTCGAAAAAGATGCCGTAGAGCGAGATGCCGCCGCTGGTCGACAGTGTATCAGCCATCTTGGCTGCCTCCACCACAACCATCTTCTTGTCGCGCGCCTTGGGCTCCACCACGTGCACGATGGCGATGGTGCGCGCATTCAGCGCCTTGCAGTAGAGGTCGTCGAGCAGTTGGAAGGTCTGCACCGTGACATAGGCGTCGCCGCCGTCACGCGGCACCTTGGCGCTGAGATAGCGCTGGTCGGCAACCCCAGACGAGGCCACGCAGGCGGCATTGGAGAACGCCTCGACGCCGAGGGCGCTGTCGTAGAAGAAGTTCATCATCAGGCTCATGTCGCCGCCGCCGCTCGAGGCCGAGCGCGAAGCGTCGCCACCGCATTCCTCCTTCTTGCATTCGAACACGACCTCGCCGCCGGCCGCCTGCACCACGTCCTGGTAGTTGCGCAGCACTTCGAGCGGCGAACGGCCGTCCGGCAGCACATAGAACAGCCGGGTGAGCGTGCCTTCAATCTCGTCAGCCTTCTCCGGCTTGAACACCCTGTTGTTGTTCTTGTCGCGCTTGTCCGGATCGGGATCGGCCTTAAGCGGCGAAAGCGGCACGCTGAAATCAGTGTAGTCGAGCTTCTGGTGGTAGACGATGAACGAGCCTTCGTAGCGCTTGGCAAGCGCGTTGTCGGCGGAACCTTCGATGTCGGCGGAGGGCACCGTCGCATCGGCAAGCGCTGGCATGCAGCTGACGGCGAGCAATGCCAAGCCTGCCGCTGCCTTTCGAAATCCACGCACCATAAGTCCCCGCATCGCACGCCCCCCGGTTGAATGTGACGCAAGGTAGCCACAACCGCAGCATGGCTCAAGCAAGGATGCGAACTTGCTTTTCTTCGCTGCGCTCCGTCCAGTCCGCTTCCTTGAGTCCGGCCGACGCGAACGGATCGATCAGCGTGCCGGCGACAATCGAGGCCAGCAGTTGCGGCGCCGGCGGCAGCTTGGCGACCGTCGCCACCAGCCGGTCGCGCAGAAATGGCAGCAGCACCGAGTCGGACTGGTAGAATGGCGTAAAAGCCAGCGACAGCGCCTGGAACAGCCTAAGGTGCCGGCGCCGGGTGCGAACATAGGCCGTAAGCGCTGCCTCCGTGTTGCTTGCCTGCCGCAAGGCGTGCGCAAGTGCAGCAGCGTCCAGCAAGGCCATGTTGGCACCTTGACCCAGTTGTGGGCTGGTCGAATGCGCGGCATCGCCGATGACGGCAAGGCCCCGCGCCGCCGGCGGCAGTAGCGTGTGATGGCCATAGCGGGCCAGTGTCAACTGGTCGAAATCCTCAATCTGGTCGAGATAGGACTGGCTTTCAGGCCAATGCCCTGCCACCTCGGCCTTCCAGGCGTCCAGCCCAAGGGCCTGCACGCGCTCGGCATGCGCCGGCTTCAGGCTCCAGAAGAACGCCGCCATCTTGCGCCCGCCTGGCTCGGCGCGGCCGATCGGCAGCACCCCGATCATGATGCTGGCACGGCGATAGCGCTGGGTTAGCGAGTGTTTGTCGAAGCCTTCGCCCTGCCAGTCCAACGAAGCCCAGAACGCGCCATAGGCCAGCGGTTTCGGCTCGCCCGCGAGGCCGGCGCTACGCCGGATCTTCGACCTTGCGCCGGTGGCATCGACAACGAGGTCGAACGATCCAAGCTCCCGCCCTGCGGCGTCGACAAGCCGTGTCTGCTCGCCCGGAACCACGGCCTCCAGCTCGGCAGCGGTGACGATGTCGATGCCTTCGCCCAACACTGCCCGGTACAGCACGCCGAACAACGCCGCACGGTGGACGGCCAGGCCAAACCGCCCACCCGGCCGCGCATCGTAACGCACGTCGAGCACCGTGCGCCCGCTCACGGCATCGGTGCCGTGCAACCGGTCGATCCGGCTTCCAAGTTGTGAGATTTCGCCCAACAGGCCGAGATCGGCCAGCACCGAAAGTCCGGTCGGCTGCAGGATCAGCCCGGAGCCCAGCGGCTTCGGCTCGACGAAGCGATCATGGACAGTGACCCGGTGCCTGTCGCGCTTGAGATAGAGTGCCGCTGCCAGTCCAGCAGGCCCGGCTCCGGCGATTGCGATGTGAAGTTTTCGAGTGCCCATCTGCCTTCCGTCCATGACGCATGGTTCACGGACGGAACATGTACTGGCAATGCTACTTTTTGCCCCGCGCCGGTCTCAGATCGACACCTGCGTGCCAACCTCGACCACGCGGCCGGTCGGGATCTGGAAATATTCGGTCGCATCCGCCGCCGTGCGTGCCAGGCCGATGAACAGCCTGTCCTGCCACAAGGGCATGCCCGAGTTGGGCGACGCCTTCAGCGAGCGCCGCGACAGGAAGAACGACGTCGTCATGATGTCGAACTTCCAGCCCTGCTTGCGGCAGATGGCCAGCGCCTTGGGGATGTTCGGCTGCTCCATGTAGCCGAATTTCAGCTTCACCCGCATGAACAGCTCGTTGACCTGCTCCATCTTGACCCGCTCGCTGTCGGGCACCACCGGCTGTTGGGCCGTCACCACCGACAAGATGACGTTCTGCTCGTGCAGCACCTTGTAGTGCTTGAGGCTGTGCATCAGCGCAGTCGGCGCGCTGTCGGGATCGCTGGTCAGGAACACGGCAGTGCCCTGCACAAGATGCGGTTTCTTCTTGCCCAGATTCTCCGCCAGGAAATTGAGCGGAATCTCGTTCTTGCGCGTCTTGTCGAACAAATAGCGGCTGCCGCGTACCCAGGTCCACATGATCAAGGCGCTGGTAAAGGCCACCGCCAGCGAGGCCCAGCCGCCCTCGAACACCTTGACGATGTTGGAGGCGAAGAAGCCGATGTCGATCAGGCCGAATATCGCGGTCGCAACAATCGCCACAGCCGCCTTCCAGCGCCAGATGCGCAGCATCACCACCGAAAGCAGCAGCGTCGTCACCAGCATATTGCCGGTGACAGAGATGCCATAGGCTGAAGCCAAAGCGCTCGACTCGCCGAAGCCGACAACCAGCAGCATCACCACCAGCGCGAGGATCAGGTTGACCCGCGGCATGTATATCTGCCCCAGTGTCGTCTCGGAGGTGTGCTGGATCTCAAGGCGCGGCAGCATGTTGAGCTGGACCGCCTGGCGCGTCAGCGAATAGGCGCCTGTTATGACCGCCTGGCTGGCAATGACGGTCGCGGCCGTCGCCAGCACCACCATCGGGATCAGCATCCAGCCTTCGTTCATCTCGAAGAACGGATGGCCGACGGTACCGTTGTGGCTGAGCACGAAAGCACCCTGACCGACATAGTTCAGCAGCAGGCACGGAAAGACGATGCACAGCCAGGCCAGAACGATCGGCCTGCGGCCGAAATGTCCGAGGTCGGCATAAAGCGCCTCGGCACCCGTCACCGCCAGGAAGATGGCGCCGATGGTGACGAACGACACTTCCGGCTGGTTGGTGAGGAAGTTGACGATGTAGATCGGATTGACCGCCCAGAGGATTTCCGGGTCGTCGAGGATATGGACGACTCCCGAATAGCCGATGGCGATGAACCAGACGAGCGTGATCGGACCGAAGACGATCGCCACGCCGCTGGTGCCGAAGCGCTGCACCGAAAACAGCGCTGCCAGGATTACTAGGGTCAGCGGCACCACGTAAGGCTGGAACGCCGGTGTCACGACATTCATGCCCTCGACTGCCGACAGCACCGAGATCGCCGGGGTGATCACCGCGTCGCCATAAAACAGCGAAGCACCGACCATGCCGAGCGCCAGGATGATGCCGGAGCGCTTGGGCAGGCTGCGCCGTGCCAGCGCCATCAGCGACAGCGTACCGCCCTCGCCCCGGTTGTGCGCCCGAAGCACGAACATGACATATTTGACGGTGACGATGATCGTCAGCGCCCAGATGATCAGCGAGAGCACGCCGAGGATGTCCTCGCGCGATGCCACCTGGCCACCAGCCGACGCCACCAGCGCCTCGCGGAAGGCGTAGATCGGACTGGTGCCGATGTCGCCGAAAACGACACCCAGCGCGCCGATGACGAGCAGTCTGATGTCGTGGGAAGGGCCGTCCGCCTGGACCGCCTGCCCGCTATTTGCCGCCTTGTCAGCGCCGGCATCGGTCATGAACGACTCTCCGTGAAGCCGCGGGGCTCTACGCTCGCTGTGTTGCAAAAGCAACAGTTGTTTTGCGACAGCTAATGTTGAGCTCATGCGGGCGACGCATGGCTCGCCTGGATATTACCACCCGCAAGCCTTGAGATAGCGCCTGATCGTGCCGGCCATGCCATGCTCCAGTGCATCGGCTGTCAGCCCATGGCCGATCGAAACTTCAGCCAAAGTGGGAATGTGTTTCATCAACTGCGGCAGGTTGTCGACGACGAGGTCGTGTCCCGCATTGACGGCGAGGCCCGCCGCCAGAGCCGCCTCGGCGGTTTTTGCCAGCTTTTCCAGTTCCCTGGCGGCCTTTGCCTTGTCATCGAAGCAAGCGCCATAGGGCCCGGTGAACAGCTCGATCCGGTCGGCACCGGTGTCGCGGGCGGCCGTCATTCCGGCCGGGTCCGCATCCGAGAAAAGTGAAACCCGGAAACCGCCCTTCTTGAGCCGCGCCACCACCGGCTTGAGCAGGCTCGCCTGTCCAGCGAAATCCCAGCCATGGTCGGAGGTTGCTTGCGACGGATCGTCCGGCACCAGCGTCACCTGCTCCGGCTGGTGCTTCTCGACCAGTTCGAGGAAATCTTCCGTCGGATAGCCCTCGATGTTGAATTCGGCCTTGGGAAACTCGTCGTCGATCAGCGCCCGGATTTCAGGCACGTCGGAAAAGCGGATATGGCGTTGGTCGGGGCGCGGATGCACGGTCAGTCCGTGTGCGCCGGCGGCGAGTGCGATGCGCCCCAGGCCGGTTACGCTCGGCCACGGCAGATCGCGGCGGTTGCGCAGCATAGCGATGGCATTGACGTTCACGGACAGCTTGGCAGGCATCGGCAACTCTCAGCAAAGGCGACACCCACGCCACCTATCACGGCTTGGTCGGGAACAGAGAGCGCTTTTATGTGTTCCAGTGACGATACGGGATGCATGACCCCGACAATCGGAATCGATTGTCGGAAAGGATCATGCACAGCTTGAAGCCGCATCGACGAGGACAACCCGATGAGCTCCATGGATGCTCCACCGCCCTTCCGGCGCATCGACACCGACAATGCGGAGGTCTTTGCCTTTGAGATCGTCGGCCATTTCACCCAGGCCGACATCGAAAACGCCTATGGCCTGCTCGATGCCGCCTATGAAGGCCATGACAAGATCGACGTCCTGCTGCGCGCGAGCGGATATGACGGGTTCGACTGGTCGGCCTTGTTCGATCCCATGACCTTCAGGGGCAAGTGGAAGGCATTGCATCACATCAGGCGCTATGCGCTCGTCGGTGGCCCTGTCTGGATGGGCCCGGTCGTCGGCCTGTTTGCGCCACTCACCTCGATCGAAACAAAACACTTCACCGATGCCGACGAAATCAAGGCGTGGGAATGGCTCGGCGCAAAGCCGGCCGACGCCGGCTAGGCTCTCATCGAGCGTGGCCTCAGATAGCGGACATTCTTGCGCAGGCGCCGCATCTGCTCGGCCATGATGGCCGACAGCGGCCACCTGATCTGAAACGACGACAGATGCGCTTTCCAGACCTCGTGATCGCCGCTCCAGTGGTCGTCATGATCGCCCTCAGGCGCTGCAAGAAGCAGGAAACGTCGCCCGGGACGCGCCTTTTCGATGAGACCGGAAATCTCGGCCATATCGCCCCCCGACACCGGACGGGCCAGTACGAACAATGTCGAGAGATCGTTGTTCAGCGCCATCCTGCTGACAGCGCACCAGATGTCATGGCCTTCGCGCGCCTTGGCATAGAGCGCGTCGAGCGTATTCTCGGCGATGTCTTTGGGAAACTCGTGCATGTGGCTGGTGCCGAAGCGCTTGTTGAAGACGACGCCATCGACGACATGGAGATCGTCCCGCTCGAACAAGCCGTTGAAGTCGCGCCTGATGTATTCGGCAACGGCTGGAACAGGCGTCACCTGCCAGTCGAACACACCCCGCCTCGAGATGCGCTCGCCGAAAATCTTCCGGATATGGAACTTTGCGCGGCAATTCGGGCCGAGACTGACGATCTGTTGAAAGACTGCCATGGACCAACAAAGGTTCGGTTGCCTGACCTGACAATCTGCCACGGACTGTGCAAACTGCAACCTTCACACACCTTGCCGCGGTCACACTCCGGTCATCGGCGCGCGCCACACAGCGATCATCATGCCAAACATCCGCATTATCGATTCGATCACTGACCCGGGCTCTGCCTCGCGTCCCAACGAAGACAGCGCCGGTGGCAATGCCAGCTGCGCCTTTGTCATCGACGGCGCCACCGGCCTCGGCGGCACCAGCATCGTCGGCCTGCACGGTTCGGATGCCGCCTGGCTCGCGCGTTTTGCCCAGAGCACCTTCGAGGAACTCGTCCGTAATGGCCGCAAGGTCGCCGAGGTCGTGCGCGAGCTCAACCAGCGCGCCGCCAATGTCGTGCACGAGGCGGCCCACGCCTTGCCGATCGAGGCCTGGAATCTGCCGATCGCGAGCTTCCAGATGGTTCATGTCGAAGGCGACCGGCTGGTCACGCACGGCCTGGGCGATTGCCGCCTGTTCCTGGTCGACGCCGATGGCAAGGTCGTCGAAACCTCTGCCATCAAGGCCGCCTACGCCAATGAGCGCGACGGCGCCCGGCGGGCGATTGCACAGTCTGGTGGATTCGCGACGCATCAGGCGCTCGCCGACGAGCCCGTTGTGCGCGACGAGTTGCGCCGCCGCCGCGCCGCTTACAACCAGCCTGGCGGATCGGTCTGGACCCTCGGCATCGAGCCCGCCGCCGCCGATCATCTCGCCTCCGAGCAGCTCGACGTTGCCCTGCCGGCCAGGGGCTTGCTGTGCTCCGACGGCTTCGCCGCCCTTGCCGACCAGTATGGCCGCTATGGCGTCTCCGACCTGGTCCGCGCCGCTGCCAGCACAGGCCTTGCCCCGCTCCTGCAGGAGCTTCGGCATATCGAACGGGTCGACGACCCCGACGGCCAGCAATTCCCGCGCTTCAAGATCTCGGACGACGCCACGGCAGTGCTGTTCGAGATCGTCGCCTGACGGCAAGCAAGGCGGCTCGGCTCACGTAAAGCCAACTGCGGCAAATTATTGCAGAACCGTCTCGATGCGCATCCTCGCGCTCGAGAACGCGCGCATCGGCGGGTTGCCAGCCGGCCCAATGCTCTAGCTGTCGAAGCTATGAAGGTTGTTCATTCGAGGAGGGACTGAGAAGCTGGGGTTGCGAAGCCAACCAACCTTCAGTGGAGCTCCCCGAATGAACGTCCATAAGAATGCGCGTCTGACGCCGTCAGGTCGAGTGCTTTTGGTGCAACGAATTGAACAGGGCTGGAGCGTGCGGCGTGCTGCCGGTTCGGCCGGGGTTTCGGAACGAACGGCTTATCGCTGGCTCGACCGCTACCGGGCCGGCGACCGGGTTCTGCACGATCGCAGTTCGGCTCCGCACCGCTGCCGGCATCGGCTGGCAGCCATGCAGGTGTCGCGGATCGAGCAGTTGCGGCGCCAGCGCATGACCGGGCCGGCAATTGCCCGGTCCTTGGGCCTGGCGCGCTCGACGGTAGGCTTGGTGCTGCGCCGGCTGGGACTGAACCGGCTGGCCTGGCTCGATCCCCGGCCCCCGGTGTTGCGCTACGAACGGCAGCGGCCGGGCGAACTGATCCATATCGACATCAAGACCTTGGGCCGTATCGACGGCGTTGGCCATCGGATCACGGGTCAGCACCAAGGCCATCATCGCGCCCGAGGCATCGGCTACGAACACCTGCATGTCGCCATCGACGATGCCTCGCGCCTCGCCTATGTCGAACTGCTGCCCAGCCTGGGCCGGGATGATGCCACCGGGTTCCTCAACCGGGCACTGGCCTGGTACGCCAGGCTAGGCGCCAGGGTTGAGCGGGTGATGACCGACAACGGCTCGGCGTATCGCTCCAAACTGTTCGCCCAGGCACTCCAAGGTGCCGGTGCCCGACACATCCGCACAAGGCCCTACACCCCGCGCACCAACGGCAAGGCCGAGCGCTTCATCCAGACTTCGCTGCGCGAATGGGCCTATGCCAGGCCATACGCCTCATCGAACGAACGCGCCAAGGCCATTCACCAATGGGCAGCCAACTACAACCTGGCACGCCCACACTCGGCCCTTGGAGGCATCAGCCCGTTCCAAAGACTGAACAACCTTCTTGGAAACGACATCTAGCGGACGATCGTCAGCCGTTCGGCCGCACGCGTGATCGCCGTGTAGAGCCAGCGCTGGCGCGTGTCCTTGAATGCCCAACTCTCGTCGAACAGCACGACATTGTTCCACTGCGAGCCTTGCGCCTTGTGCACCGTCAGCGCGTAACCGTAGTCGAAATCGTCGTAGCGCTTCTTGGTGCCCCACGGGATCTCCTCGTCGGGGCTCTCAAAAGTCTGTTTCAATAGCTTGATCTTGGCGACGCCACGGTCGGGATCGTCCTCCTCGGGCGCGACCAGCAGGTTAATGCCGGGCTTCACCGTCTCGCGCGACGAGGTCATCACCTTCCACAACGAGCCGTTGAGCAGACCCTTGGCCGGGTCGTTGCGCAGGCAGACAAGCTTGTCACCCGCCTGTGGGTATCCTGCCGTAAAACCCTTGAGCTCGCGCAGCCGCTGGTTGTAGCGCCGCCGTGTCCGGTTGGTACCGACAAGCACCTGGTCGGCATCGAGCACCAGATCCTGGGTGACGTCCTCCTTGCCGATCACCTGCGCCGTGCCATAGTCGCCGCGCATGAATTCACGGCCCTCGCGCACGTCAAGCGCCAGCCTCAGAATCGGGTTGTCGCGCGCCTGGCGATGGATTTCGGTCAGCAGGAAATCCGGCTCGTGTTCGGTGAAGAAACCACCGCCCGAAATCGGCGGCAACTGTGCCGGGTCGCCCAGGACGAGAACCGGCGTGCCGAAGGTCAGAAGGTCACGCCCGAGCTGCTCGTCGACCATAGAGCATTCGTCGATGACGACGAGCTTGGCCTTGGCGATCGGGCTCTGCCGGTTGAGCGAGAATGTCGGCGACATCGAGGTCTTGCCGGTCGCCTCGTCGGCAATCGCCTCCTCGCCCTTCGGCCGGTAGATCAGCGAATGGATGGTGCGCGCATTGGTGGCACCCTTCGAGCGCAGCACCTGCGCTGCCTTGCCGGTGAAGGCAGCGAACTGCACCTGGCCGTCAACATGCTCGGCGAAATAGCGCGCAAGCGTCGTCTTGCCAGTGCCGGCATAACCGAACAACCGGAATATCTGCGGCCTTCCGGACTTGAGCCAGCGCGCCACTGCCTGCAGCGCTTCGTCTTGCTGAGGTGAAAAATCCATCGTTTCGACTGACAGGATTCGGCGGCCAAGGGCAAGAGTTTGCGTTCCGAAGCGCCACATAAGCTGACAAGTTGGCCCAATAAGGTGCAGTCTTCCTCGGAAAGGGAACCCTCGCTCATCAGCCAACCGCGAGAAACCTGGCAAATTGTGATATCGTGGCGCGTGCATCTCCATGAAGGCGACTGACGTGACCAGAAGCCTGCAAATCAATGAGGCCAGCGCTTGGCCTGCCCTGCTGGTGGCGGCAGAGCGTGGCGACGTGGACGCCGCCAACGCGGAGCTTGCCGCCGGCGCCGACGTCAATCAATCGGACGACGACGGCTGGACGGCGCTTCACCTCTCAGCTCTCAATGCCCATGCCTCGGTAGTCGAAGCTTTGGTCGGGCATCCGGAAGTCGACGCGAACTGCAGGAACAGATGGAAAAGTACGCCGCTTAGCCTGGCCTCAGCCAAGGGCCACTACGCCTGTATTCTCGCCATCGTCGGGCACCCGCAAACGGACATCGACGCGAAGGCGGAATATTACGGCAGGACGGCCCTGATCGAAGCCGCGAAGAACGGCCATCTTGATGTCGTCAGGCTGCTTGTGGAGCGCGGCGCCGACGTCAACTCCACCGACAAGAGCGGACGAAACAACGCCCTCATCGACGCCATCAAGGGACGTCACTACGCGATCGCGGAGTATCTGCTGGCCACAGGCAAACTGAACTTCCTCAACAAGGACGTCAGGCTGAACGCCCTGATCTGGGCGGGAAGCGGGCACGACCACCCGTTCATCGAAAGGCTGGAAGCGGCGATCCGCAGGTTCTTCGACGGCGATTGAGCCGCTGTCACGCTCGGCTCGGGCCGGCAAGCGCATCAACGACAGCTCCCCAAATGAGCTCTTCGCGCCTACGAGATGACTTGTCCCGAGCCTGATCGGCTGGCCTGTCAATTTGCCCGGCTCTGCCATTGAGTTTCCATAAGGCTGCCTTTACGCCGCTCAGGATCGAAGAAAGCGCCTGCCTTGAAGACAGATCCAGAGCCCCTTGGAATCCGACCGCTGATCCCAGCCGACGCTTCCGCCGTGCGCGACCTCTATAATCACGCCGCCGACTTCGTCTTGCTGGAATCCGGCACGGAACCCACCGATCAGATGGTGGCGGACTTCTTCACCGACCATCCGCCCGGCAGCGATCTCGCGGCGTCTTGCAAACTTGGCATGTTCTTGCCCGGCGGAACGCTTGTCGCCATAGCCGACATGGCCTTCGGCTATCCTGAAACCGACGACGCCTATATCGGGCTGCTGTTGATCGATCAGAACTGCCGTGGTGTGGGCCTCGGTCGCACTTTCCTCGACCACCTGACCGCCACAGCACAGGCGCGCAACGGGACACGGCTTCTGATTGCCGTGCTTGACGAAAACACCAGCGGCCGCGCCTTCTGGGAGCGCGAAGGCTTTCGGCTGGTCCAGAGCATCCCGAACTTCAAGATCGGCCTGAAAACACATGTCGTGCACCGCATGTGGCGGCCACTCTAAGGCGTAGCTGCACTCAGCGAATGTGCGCTTTCCGGATCGTTCTCCAGCACGATCGGCTGGCCGTGCGGCGTGGCGTGCGCGGCCCGCGCCCATGCGGCGGCGACAGCATCGACCTCGTCATGGCCGGCAAGCCCCTTTTCCGCCAACAGCCTCTCAAGCGCCGCCAGCCAGCGCTCGTAATAGTCGCTTCCATCGGCTGCGGCCTGCGGCCGCTTAACCTCCGCCGACAGCCGCTCGGCCCACTCCGCCCAGCTGAACAGGCCGCGCTCGTGCAGCGCCACCACCATGGCAAAGGCCTCGGCCTGCCAGGGCTCGGCGAAAACAGGCACATCGGGCGCCCCTGTTCCTGCCGGAATCCCCGCCTCATGCCGGCTCAAGGTAGCTCTCCCAGGCGTCAATGCTGACTTCAAGCGCCGAATCCGCGCCCTCGCCCCACAATTCGCCGCCGGAAAACACCACGGTGTAGACCCGTTGCGGGTTTTCGCCCTGGCCGGGCGCGTTGCTGTCGGGGAAGACAAATCCGTCGCGCACCGCGTCGATCACCCCCTCTTTGCCGCGGGCATAACGCGGCAGGCGGGTGTGACCGGTCGGATGAAAATTCTTCGTCCGCACGCGCTGACCAAGCGAAAACCGCGCCGGCCCCTCCACCGGCCGATCGCAGGGTCCGCCTTTGGCAAGGGTCGCCGGCACATTTTCTGCTCTCAGCATCCGCTTGGGCGTCGCGGCCGGGTCGACCGCATCACCAGCTTTGAAATCATTCTCAGTGACAAAGTTGTGTCGCTTGAGCAGCGTTTCCAGCGCCTTGATCCAGATCTCGTAGTAGCTCGACGCATAATAGTCGGCCGGGTGCAGGCTCTCCCGCGCGTGCCGGCTCTCATCGATATTCCAGGCGCCCATGGCGCCCGCCGTCAGCGTGACGCCCAGCGCACGCTTTTCCCATTCGGCGTGGAAATAGGGCTCGTCCTTTTCCGGCGCGACAGGCCCGAAACCCATCTGCCCGCCGACATCATGCGGTCCGTTCATGCTGCCTCCCGCGCGAGCGCCGTGCCGATCATCGAATCCCGCGTCACCAGCTCAGCGAGCTTGTCTTCGCTCCAGCCGTCGGTATCTGCGGGTCGCTGCGGTACGACGAGATAGCGCAGCTCGGCGGTCGAATCCCAGACGCGAATCTTCTTGTTCGCCGCCAAGGTGAGCCCGAATTCCTGAAGCACACCACGCGGATCGATCACCGCCCGGCTGCGATAGGGCGGCGCCTTGTACCAGACCGGCGGCAGGCCCAGCACCGACCACGGGTAACAGGAGCACAAAGTACAGACGACGAGGTTGTGCGTCTCGGCAGTGTTGAACACCGCCTGCATATGCTCCCCCTGCCGCCCGCTATAGCCGAGCGAGGCGATAGCGGCAGTCGCGTCGCGCTTCAGCCAGTCGGCGAATTCGGGATCGGACCACGCCCTGGCCACGACGCGCGCACCGTTGCGCGGGCCGACCTTGGTCTCGTAGGTATCGACGATGACGTCGATCGCCTCGGGGTCGATCAGGCCCTTCCTCGTCAGGATGGTCTCCAGCGCCCGCACGCGGGCGGCCATTGGATCAAGCTCGTTGTCGTGATGGTGGTCGTGGTCATGATCGTGTGACATGGCAGGAGGCTAAGCGCCTGCACGGCGCCACGCAAGCATCCTCGCCTTGGGCCAGCCGACGTTTGCCGTGTCGCCCCGAAGCTCGCTATCGTCGCGCCATGCGGGTTCTGATTCTCGGCGGCAACGGCTTCATCGGTGCAGCGGTGGCAAGGTCGCTTGCCGCGCGCGGGCATTCGGTCGTTGCGCTGGCACGAGACACCGAAACTGCCGCCCGCCGCTATCCCGACTTCGACTGGGTCAAGGCCGACATTGCGCAGCTGTCTCAGCCCGCGGACTGGCGCCCGCTGCTTCAAGGCATTGATGCCGTGGTCAATTGCGCCGGCGCGCTGCAGGATGGTCCGCGCGACGATGTCGCTGCTGTCCAGTTTCGCGCCATGAACGCGCTTTACCAGGTCGCGGCGCCGCGCCTCATCGTCCAGATTTCGGCGCGTACCGACGACGTCGCCGCCGACACCCCCTTCTTCGCCACCAAGCGGCGGGCCGATGCTGCCCTCCGCGCCTCCGGCCTGGCCTTCGTCATCCTGCGCCCTGCCATCGTCATCGGCCGTGCGGCCCATGGCGGCTCGGCATTGCTGCGGGCACTGGCAGCCTCTCCGCTGATCACGCCGCTGATCTTCGGCGACAGCCACATGCAGTTCGTTGCGCTTGACGACGTCGCTTGTGCCGTCGTCGATGCCTTGTCAGGCTCAATCCCCGCGGGCACCGACCTCGACCTGGCAGCGCCCGAGACGATGACGCTCGCTGAAGCCGTCGCCCGCCACCGCCAATGGCTCGGCCTGCCGCCGGCACGCGTGCTTGCCCTTCCCGGCAGCTTCGCCGGCATTGCCTCCGGTGCTGCCGACCTGCTTGGCCGGCTCGGCTGGCGCTCGCCCCTGCGCTCGACAGCACTTGAGGTCGCGGCCGGCGGCATAAGCGGCCATGCGACCGGCTCCGGCCGCAAGCTCCACTCCCTCGACCAGACGCTTGCAGCAAATCCCGCCGGCGTTCAGGAATTGTGGTTCGCCCGGCTCTATCTGCTGAAGCCGCTGGTGCTCGGCACGCTTTGCCTGTTCTGGCTGCTCTCCGGTCTCGTCGCCCTGCTGCGTTTCGAGACCTCGGCGGCGCATCTTGCCGCTGCCGGCGCGCCAGTGGGATTTGCATATGCCATCACCCTGGTCACCAGCCTCGCCGACATCGCGCTCGGCCTGGGCGTTGCTATCCGCCGTTACGCCAAACCGGCCCTGATCGGCATGGTCGGACTATCTGTCGCCTATCTCGCCTCAGCCACGGTGCTTGTTTCAGGCCTCTGGGCTGATCCACTCGGTCCGCTGGTCAAGGTGCTGCCATCGATCGTGCTGGCGCTTGTGGCGCTTGCCATACTGGACGAGCGTTGAACCATGGAAGAAATCCTCCGTCTCGCCCACGTCCTTGGTGCCGCGGTGCTGTTCGGCACGGGAGCCGGCATCGCCTTTTTCATGGCCGTGGCCCACCGCACCCGCGATCCCGCGACCATCGCCCATGTCGCCGGCACGGTGGTCGTCGCCGACACGGTGTTCACCGCCACTGCGGTCATCCTGCAGCCGATCACTGGCGCCTGGCTCGCACACGAGGTCGGCTGGCCGCTGACAGAGAGCTGGATAGCCCTGTCGCTTGCGCTCTACGCCCTCACCGGTCTGTTCTGGTTGCCTGTGGTGTTCATCCAGATCAAGCTGCGCAACCTCGCGCGCGATGCCGCCGCCAGGGGCAAGCGCCTGCCCGACAGCTACTTCAGGCTCTACCGCCTCTGGTTCGCCTGCGGTTTCCCGGCCTTCTTCAGTGTCATCGCCATCTTCTGGCTGATGCTGACCCGGCCGGCGATCGAGCTGTTCTGACTATTTCAGCATCGGCCACAGCGTGGCTGCCAACAGCACGCCCATGGCGATGTTGAACCATTTCAGCCGCACCGGGTCAGCAAGGAAACCGCGCAGCGCCATGCCGAATCCGGCCCAGCACGACACGCTCGGCACGTTGACCACGGCAAAGGCGCCCGAAATGATCAGCACCGACAGGAACGGCGCTTCGGTGCTGGTGTAAAGCGCCATCGCGGTGACGGCCATCACCCAGGCCTTCGGGTTGATCCACTGGAAGGCGGACGCTTCGAGAAAGGTCATCGGCTGGCCCTTGCTTTCGCCATCCTTGCCGAGCGAGCGCGACATGGCGATGCGCCAGGCGAGATAGAGCAGATAGGCCCCGCCGGCGATCTTGAGCACCAGGTGCAGCGCCGGAAATGCCGTCAGCACCGCGCCCAGCCCGAAGCCGACGCCAAGCAGCAGCGACAGGAAACCGAAGCCAATGCCCAGCATATGCGGGATCGTGCGCACGAAACCAAAATTAACGCCCGAGGCCAAAAGCATGAAATTGTTCGGTCCCGGCGTGATCGAGGTCACGAACGCATAGACCAGCAGTGCAAGGAATGCGTCGTAGGTCATCGATCCCTCCCGTCGGGCAATTTTATGTCAGTATTACTGACCTTATTTGAAAGATTCGACAACGAACCAGCGACGCTCAAGCGCTAAGCCAGATGCATAAACGCCTCAATGGCTGCTGGCTCAATCGCCGCCACCACAGCCGCCACCGTCGCCATCTCCGGCGCTGGCACCGCCGCCGCAGCCACTGTCACCGGCTTTGGAGCGTCTCCGGCGTCGCTTTTCCGGCAGGAGCGAAATCGAGCCGATCACGCCGACCACGCAGAGCCCCACGGCCAGCGCACCGCCGATCAGCCCGGTGCTCCAGAGCAGTGAAACCGTAATCACGATCAGTGCCAAGGCGATCCCGAAGGTAATCTCCGCCGCAGGCAGGACTGCGGATCCGAGGCCAAGCGCCCCGGCAACAAGCGGCCGCGCAGCATCCACTCCAGCCACAAAGCCGCATCAGGGGTCTCGCCAAACTCCTCGGTCAGCAATTCGAGGGTCCTGGCATAGGCTTCGCGCAGCGGCCCCTGGCTCTCGTCCGCTCCTCTGCTCGGAAAATGATGCACCTCCTGCCCTAGCGTCTCGTCGCAGAAGCGTTTCCAGTAGTCCTTGGTGTAGATCAGATGCAGGTGCCAGACCTTGTCGACGTCGGGCGACGGGCTGAGCATGTCATCGGAAATGCAGACCATATAGATGAAGCGGCGGTACTGATCGATGGCCGCCTTCGTCCGCTCGGGCGTCCAGCCATTCTCCCGTGCCAGCCGCACCGAAAACGGAGCTTCGGCTTGCGGATCGTCGAAGTCGAAGCCGGCTATCTTGTTCCAGAGGTCGTTGTCGGTCAGGTCGTTCATCTTGAGGCCGCGAAGTTGAGCTTGAACGTCCGGACCCCACACTGCCCGGACGTTGCTGCAATCACCCTCAGCAACCGGAGGCTGCCAACGACTGGCCCCGCCACAACGATCGCTTGGCCAGGGCAGGTAGGGCGTCGGCCGGAACCGCGCCCTGCCCTCACATCCCCTGCGGGCCGCGGTTCATTGCCGCCACGCCGGTACGGCAGACCTCGACCAGGCCGAGCGGCTTCATGATGGCGATGAACTGCTCGATCTTCGATACCTTGCCGGTCAGTTCGAAGATGAAATGCTCGGTGTTGGCGTCGATCACCTTGGCGCGGAAGGCGTCGGCCAGGCGCAGCGCCTCGACGCGGGCGTCACCGGTGCCCGACACCTTGACCAGCGCCAGCTCGCGTTCCAATGCGCCGCCGGTGCCCAGTTCCTGCGCCGTAACCGTCAGGTCGACGACGCGGTGCACCGGCACGATGCGCTCGAGCTGGTGCTTGATCTGCTCGAGCACATGCGGCGTGCCGCGCGTGACGATGGTGATGCGCGACAGGTGCTTCTCATGTTCGGTTTCGGAGACAGTGAGGCTTTCGATGTTGTAGCCGCGGCCGGAAAACAGGCCGATGACCCGGGCAAGCACGCCCGGTTCGTTGTCGACCAGCACCGATAGCGTGTGGGTTTCCGGCTTCTCGGTTTCCTTGGCGATGAAATAGGCCGAACCGGTGGGCTGTAGCTGTGCGTTCATAAGATGAATCTCGATCTCAGGCGTTTGCGCCAACTCGTTGATTGTGCGGCCCTCCCCGAAGGCCGCACGCGGTCCGTCACACCAGTTCGCGGCCCTTGGCGTCGATGGCGTTGGCCACAGCCTCGTCGGTCGCCTCGTCCGGCAGCAGCATCTCGTTATGCGCCTTGCCCGACGGGATCATCGGGAAGCAGTTGGCGAGCGTTGCCACGCGGCAATCGAAGATCACCGCCTTCTTCACCGAGATCATCTCCTTGATCGCGTCGTCGAGCTCGTCGGGCTTGTCGCAACGAATGCCGTGGCCGCCATAGGCTTCCGCCAGCTTGACGAAGTCGGGCATCGCCTCGGTGTAGGAGTGCGACAGACGATTGCCGTGCAGCAGCTGTTGCCACTGGCGCACCATGCCCATGTAGGAATTGTTGAGGATGAACACCTTGATCGGCGCATTGTACTGAAGGGCGGCGCTCATCTCCTGGATGCACATCTGCACCGACGCGTCGCCGGCGATGTCGATGACAAGCGATTCAGGATGCGCGATCTGCACGCCGAGCGCGGCCGGCAGGCCGTAGCCCATCGTGCCCAGGCCGCCCGACGTCATCCAGCGGTTCGGCTTTTCGAAGCCGTAATGCTGGGCCGCCCACATCTGGTGCTGGCCGACCTCTGTCGTGATGTAGGTGTCGAGGTGCTTGGTGTTCTCGTAGAGCCGCTGGATCGCGTATTGCGGCATGATCACGTCGCTGTTGTGCTTGTATGCGTAGCTGTCGCGGGCGCGCCATTTGGCGATCTGCTCCCACCACGGATACAGCGTCTTCTTGTCCGCCTTGGCGGTCGCCCGCCACAGCCGCACCATGTCTTCCAGCACGCGGCCGACATCGCCCAGGATCGGCACGTCGGCACGCACGTTCTTGTTGATCGACGACGGGTCGATATCGATGTGGATCTTCTTCGAGTTCGGCGAGAACGCATTGAGGCGACCGGTGATGCGGTCGTCGAAACGCGCACCGATGCAGACCATGACGTCGCAGTCATGCATCGCCATGTTTGCTTCGTAGCTGCCGTGCATGCCCAGCATGCCGAGCCAGTTCTTGCCCGATGCCGGATAGGCGCCCAGGCCCATCAGCGTCGAGGTGATCGGGAAGCCGGTGAGATCGACCAGCTCGCGCAGCAGATGGCTGGCTTCCGCGCCGGAATTCACCACGCCGCCGCCGGAATAGATGATCGGCCGCTTGGCGGTGGCCATCAGGGCAACGGCTTCCTTGACCTTCTCCAGGTCACCCTGGACCTTGGGCTGGTAGGAGGTGCGCGGCGCAGTCTGCGGCGGTGTGTAGGTGCCCCGGGCAAACTGCACGTCCTTGGGGATGTCGACGACGACCGGGCCGGGACGGCCGGTGGTGGCGACATGGAAGGCCTCGTGCAGGATGCGGGCCAGTTCGTTGACGTCCTTCACCAGCCAGTTGTGCTTGGTGCACGGCCGGGTAATGCCGACGGTGTCGCATTCCTGGAAGGCGTCGGAGCCGATCAGCGAGGTCGGCACCTGGCCGGTGATGCAGACCAGCGGGATCGAATCCATCAGCGCGTCCTGCAGCGGCGTCACTGCATTGGTGGCGCCCGGCCCCGAGGTCACCAGCATCACCCCGGCCTTGCCGGTCGAGCGCGCATAACCTTCGGCGGCATGGCCCGCGCCTTGCTCGTGGCGCACCAATATATGCTGGACATCGTCCTGCTGGAACAGCTCGTCATAGATCGGAAGGACGGCGCCGCCGGGATAGCCGAAGAGGTGCTTGACGCCATTGTCCTTCAGCGCCTGCACCACCATCTCGGCGCCGGTCATTTCGCGTCGTCCGCTGTCACTATGTCCGCTCATCGGTCCGTCCCGTCTTTCCTTCGCCGTTTTTCGGCGGTTGCTGCTCGTTTAGTCCTGTTTCGGGCAATAAAAAAGGCCCCCGAGGGAGCCTTCACATTTGCGCATGGGGGGATTTCGCCCGGCGGTCACACCGCCTTGCCCACGCGCCTTCCTACTACGAGAATGAGTGTCTTGTTCATGGGCGCGGACGTTAGTGCGCGACACCGCGCCCTGTCAACCGGGCGGGACAACTTTTTCCGCAGCGTCACCCGCCCCCTCGGAAATTCCAATTCGACCGTTTCGTTTAACGATCGCTACACCATCAACCATCACCCCACCTTAACTGCGCAGCGCTATTCTCTTGGCCAGATTTGGGGGAATTACTGCGATGTACTTCGAACGTCAGGCCGAGGGCGGAGAAACCACCTCGCAAGAGCGGCGCGACCCGAAACAGGACGACGCCCGCATCCTTGGCCATGTCGTGCAGTGCGATGGTGCCCGCGCGGTCATCAGCGCCTATGCAGAGGGAGCCTCGGCCGCAGTCGGCCTGTGGACCGTCGGCCGCATGATCTGCATCAATCTCGGCGAAACCCGCACCATCGGCCTGGTCTATTCCATCGCCAAGTCCGACCGCTCGTGGAGCAGCGAAGGCGACAACCCCATCGAGGTTAATGTCGAGCTGATCGGAGAGGTTCGTGACGTGGGCACCGACAAGTACCCGGTGTTCGACCGCGGCATCACCGCCTATCCCTATATCGGCGCCATCGCCCATCGCATACGCAGCCGCGACCTGCAGGCGGTCTACGACCTTGCCGGACGCCGCACCGTCACCATCGGTCAGCTTTCCCAGGACGATGCTATCGACGCCTGTATCGCGATCGACGAGACCCTTGCCCGCCATTTCGCCGTCGTCGGCACGACAGGCGTCGGCAAATCGACTGCCGTCTCGCTCCTGCTGCGCAAGGCGATTTCGGCACGGCCCGATTTGCGCGTCCTGATCATGGACCCGCACAACGAGTTCGCTGCATCGCTGCCGGAGCACTGCGTCAAGGTCGACACCAATTCGCTCGACCTGCCCTTCTGGCTGTTCCGCCTCGAGGAGTTCTCGGAAGTGCTGTTTCGCGGCCGCGAGACCGACGCCGACGAGATCGACGTGCTGCGCGACCTCATTCCCGTCGCCAAGAACCTCTACCGCAGTCCCCAAGGCGGCGCCTTCCTGCGCCGTGGCGTCGACGCGCTGACCGCGGACACGCCCGTGCCCTACCGCATCGCAGACCTGATCAAGCAGATCGACGAACGCATGGGCCTGCTCGAATCGAAGAACGAGCGCCCGATCCTGAAGTCGCTGCGCACCCGCATCGAGTCGGCGCTGGCCGATCCGCGCTACCGCTTCATGTTCCATTCCAGGCTGATCGAGGACACCATCCACGAGACCATCGGCAACATCTTCCGCGTGCCGACGCATGGCCGTCCGGTCACCTGCTTCGAAATGGCAGGCATGCCGTCGGAAGTCGTCAATTCGGTCTGTTCGGTGCTCGCCCGCCTCGCTTTCGACCTTGCGCTGTGGAGCGAAGGGCGCCTCAAGCTGCTGCTGCTGTGCGAAGAAGCCCATCGCTACATGCCCGCCGACCACAGGCTCGGCTTTGCGCCGACGCGCCACGCGCTGTCGCGCATCGCCAAGGAGGGCCGCAAATATGGCTGCTACCTCGGCGTCGTCACCCAGCGCCCGGGCGAACTTGACCCCACAATCCTGTCGCAATGCTCGACCGTTTTCGCCATGCGCCTCGCCAACGAACAGGACCAGGCGATCATCCGCTCGGCCATCGCCGATTCCTCCGCCTCGACACTCTCCTTCCTGTCGTCGATGGGCCAGCGTGAGGCCATCGCCTTTGGCGAAGGCGTCGCCACCACAATGCGCCTGAAGTTCGAAAAGCTTTCGGACGAACTTATCCCCGGCACCGGCAAGCGTGCCGCCGAGGCGCCGACGAGCAGCGGCGACGACGTCGATCTGGCCGCCGTCGTCGAGCGCCTGCGCAACGTGCCAAAACCGCAAGCAACGGCACTCGGCTTCGCCGAAGTCGTCGACGTCCAGCGCCAGGCAGGCGACAGCGACTACCGCAAACCGGCAGCGCCGAGGCCGCAGCCGGACGACGATTTCGATACCCGCTTCGGCCTGCGCCCCTCGACCTTCGGCGGCCGTCCGCCACAGGACTGAACGGGCTCAAGAATGGCTGTTCAAGTTCAGATTCCCGAACCGTCCAGCTGTTCCTCGTCATCGCCTTCCCAGGGCGTCGGCATTTCAGGGGAATTCTTGCTCAGATTGGCTGTAGGAAGCGGCATCCAGCATTTCAGTTCCGGATCAGCATAGCCGATGATGCAGCCCGGGTAGGAATCGCCGGCGCGCCAGCCTTCGATGCCGAATGCGTCGGGCCGGGCCCAGTAGGCCACGTCGACCTCCGCCGGTCCCTGTTCGGAAGGCCGCACGGTGACCAGAATCCGGCTGCCGTCCTTTGGCGCGCTCGCCATGTTCCGCCACCGGTCTGAATCGTCCATTCGTCGTCCTCCTCTGCCCTGATGCGGCCGCAGCCATTCAGACGGCGGCAGGATCAGTGTTGCGTCGTTCGACGAGGACGTCCAGCGGCAAGTTAGAGCCAAGGTCTATGGCAGATGAATTCCGTCGCCCTGGCGCAGTCGCCATCCGGCGCTGAGCCATGACATCTGCCGCCGCAGCCGCGACCATGAGAGCCGGCATACCGTGGAGAAAAGCGCATGGCCGAATGGACGCTTTCCGAATCGGTCTCGACCAGCGCCGGCCGTATCAGCGCCGGCCGCGCCGGCGATGGCCCCGACCTCGTGCTCGCGCATGGCTGGCCTTGGTCGTCCTTCTCCTGGCACCGGGTCATCCCTGATCTGGCGCGGCGATACCGGGTGCACTGGTACGACATGCCAGGCTACGGGCAATCGGACAAGGTCGCCACGCAGCGGACTTCGCTCGATGTCCAGGGTGAGATTTTCGCCGAGATGCTTGCCCACTGGCAACTCGTGCGCCCCTCGGTCATTGCCCACGACTTCGGTGGTGCCACCACCTTGCGAGCGCACCTTCTGCTTGGCTGCGACTACGACCGCTACGTCCTGATGAACGTTGTGGCGATGCGCCCCTGGGGCTCGGCATTCTTCGATCACATGGGCAAGCACGTCGAGGCCTTCCAGGGTCTGCCGACCCACATCCACCGGGCGCTTGTGGAGGCCTACATCAGGGGCGCCCTGGTCGGCACGGTCGCAGATGACGACATCCGCGGCCTGGTCGAGCCATGGCTAACGGACGACGGATCTGCCAGCTTTTACAGGCAGTTTGCCCAGGCCGACGAGCGTTACACGGCAGAGGTCGAGCCCCTGTTTGGAAATGTGCGCTGCCCGGTGCAGATCATCTGGGGAGAAGACGATCCCTGGATCCCGCTTGAGCGGGCGAAGGCCCTTCACGCGCTTATGCCGCAGGCAGGTTTCGAAACGATTCCCTATATTGGCCACATGCCACAGCTGGAAGCGCCCAAACGTTTCTTGGCCAGCCTGGAGGACTTTCTCTAACGGCTCCGCAGTGCCTATTGCTATCGGGGAATTCGTCAGGTCGTGCCGAATGGCGTGGGTTTCGAGAACCGGAGCGGAGCGGACACCAAGTCCGTGAGCACGGGAAGCGGAGAAAACCGCGTCAGGCGGCCGGCATCACGAATTCAGCGATAGGAATTCACGCGCAGACGCGGTTGCGGCCCTGCCGCTTGGCTTCGTAGAGTTGTTTGTCGGCGCGGCGATAGAACTCTTCGGCCGTTTCCTCGCGGTCCCACAAGGCGAGGCCGAAGCTCGAGGTGACGTTGAGGTGCGCGCCGCCAGCCTCGATCGCCATGCCGGCGATCGCCTTGCGCATGCGCTCGGCGAAGCGCTGCAGAAGCTCGATGTCCATGTTGGGCGCGACGATGGCGAATTCCTCGCCGCCCAGCCGCGCCACCACGTCGTGATATCTCGTCATGCTCTTGAGGCACTTGGCGACAGAGCGCAGAACCTCGTCGCCGGCGTCGTGCCCATAGGTGTCGTTGACCTGCTTGAAGTGGTCGAGATCAAGGATCATCAGCCCGACAGGCCTGTCGATGCGGCCAAACTCGCCGAGATATTCCCGCAATGCATCGTCGAAATAGCGCCGGTTCTGCATGCCTGTCAGACCGTCGGTGAGTGCCGCCTGTTCAAGCGTGCGCGACCGCTCGCTCAGCGACGCCGTCATCTGGCGCAGCTCGCCGCCTTCCTTCACCTGCGTGCGGATCTGCGGAAAAATGAAGAACACGCCGTAGACAAGCGTACCGCTCAAAAGCAGTGCGATCATGAACAGCAGCCGCTCGACGGCCTCGACGCTCTGCACCCAGCCGGGCGTGTAAAGCGCCTCCGCGGCCCCCTGCACCTGGCCCCAGGCGTAGAAAATCCCCAGCGCTGCCGACAAAATCAGCGCACTGAAGATGAAAAACGCGGTTTCAGCCCGGTGAAAGCGCATGATGATCCTAGTGGAACCCCTGCGCGGGTTATGTCATGGCTGCGCCTTACGGACGGTTAATCCCTGCCGCCACTTCCGATGCATCGGCGCCTCCGGACGTCCGTCCGGCCTCGCCGCCGATGCGTTGCCACTCCGGCCCGAACTGGTTGCGGAACCACGTCGATTGCCGCTTCGAATATTGGCGCGTGGCGATCTTGGCACGTTCGATCGCCTCGTCGAAGCTCATCTCGCCGGCTATGGCCGCCGCCAGTTCGCGCACACCGATCGCCTTCATCGCCGGCAATTCGGGCGCAAGCCGCATCGCCATGATTTCCTTGACCTCGTCCAGCGCGCCGCCCTCGATCATCCTGTCGAAACGCTGGTCGATGCGCTTGATCAGAAGGTCCCGTTCCGGCGCGATGACGATGAAGCGCGCCGTGGCGAAGTCGATCAGCGGATGGCCCTTGTCGGCCTGCCATTTCAGGATCGAGCGGCCCGACGCCTCCAGCACCTCCAGCGCGCGCACGATCCGCTGGCCGTCGCTGGCTTTCAGCCGCATCGCCACCTCGCTGTCGACGTGCATCAGCACGCGATGCAGCCGCGGCGCGCCTTCCTCGTTGAGACGCCAGCGCCAGCGATCCCTGATCTCGGCTGGGATTTCGGGCATCTCCGAAATACCCTCGGCGAGCCCCCGAAAATAAAGCCCGGTGCCGCCGACGAACACAGGCGGCTTTTCGGCAAACAGTCCGCTGTCGGCCAGCACGGCGACGTCGCGCAGCCAGTTGCCGGTCGAATAGGCTGTCGCCGGCGAGACATGGCCGTAGAGGAAGTGGCGCACGCGTGTCAGATCGTCGGCGCTCGGGCGCGCCGTCAGCACGTCGAGCACGCCATAGACCTGCATCGAATCGGCATTGACGATGACGCCGCCGTCACGCTCGGCGAGTTCGAGCGCCAACGCCGACTTGCCGCTGGCGGTCGGCCCGGCTATCAGGGTCGCGTTCTTGATGCGCCCCTCGCTAGTCCCGGAATTTTTGATGCCGCTGATCGCCACGCTGATTTCCCATCCGGACCGCGCTCTGCTGGCTCCGTCCCTTGCCGATAAGGCCTCTCGCGCCCTGGGCGCAAGCGCCATTGTGTGGCTGGCCGAGGCCGTTGCCTGCGACGTCGCCCTGCCAGCGGGACTTTCGGCCGACGATGCCCTTGCGTCGCTTGCCGCCGCCCTCTCCGGCGAAGCCATCGATTTTGCCATCCAGGATAACGCGACACGTAGGAAAAAGATCCTCATCGCCGACATGGATTCGACGATGATCGACCAGGAATGCATCGACGAGCTCGCCGACGAGATCGGCGTCAAGGATCGTGTCGCCGACATCACCGCGCGCTCGATGAATGGCGAGATCGCCTTCGAGCCGGCGCTGCGCGAGCGTGTCGCGCTGCTTGCCGGTCTCGACGCCGCAGTCATCGACCGCATCATCGACACCAGGCTGACACTCACCTCCGGCGGCAAGACGCTGGTCGCCACCATGAAGGCGCATGGTGCCTATACCGCCCTCGTCTCCGGCGGCTTCGACGTCTTCACCTCGCGCATCGCCGCCAAGCTCGGCTTCGACGAAAACCGCGCCAACCACCTGATCGAGGCCGACGGCAAGCTCACCGGAAAGGTTTCCGAGCCGATCCTCGGCCGCGCCGCCAAGGCCGCTGCGCTCAACGAGATTTCTACCCGCCTCAGCCTCACCCCGACCGACGCGATGGCCGTCGGTGATGGCGCCAACGATCTCGACATGATCCGCCTCGCCGGCTCGGGCGTTGCTCTTCATGCCAAGCCGTCGGTGGCCGCCCAAGCCAAGATCCGCATCGACAATTCCGATCTTACCGCCCTGCTCTACCTCCAGGGCTACAGCGCGCGCGAATTCGCGCGATGAAGGAGATTCGTACTGAGCGTTTGATCCTGCGCAACTGGGAAGAGCGCGACCGTGCCCTCTTCCACCGCATCAACTCCGACGACTTGGTGATGGAGTTCTTCGGCATGCGCCGCAGCCGCGCAGAGAGCGACGGGTTGCTGGACAAGCTGCGCGCCGGCATCGACAGCGACGGCTTTGGCTTCGCCGCCGCCGAAATTGCCGGAACAGGCGAATGCATCGGCTTCGTCGGCCTGCTGCGCACCGACCTCGAACCGTTCATCCCCAAGGGCACGCTCGAAATCGGCTGGCGTCTTGCACCAGAGTTCTGGGGCAAGGGCTATGTCACCGAGGCGGCGGATGCCTGGCTCGATTTTGCTTTCGAGGCGATCGGCGACGATGAAGTCGTCTCGTTCGCCGTCTGGAACAATAATCGCTCGACGGCGGTCATGCAGCGCCTCGGAATGCGGGCGGAGCCGTCGCGCAATTTCGACCACCCGCGCGTTCCCGACGCCCATCCAGAGCTCAAGCGCCACGTCTTCTACAGCCTCAAGCGGAACCAGTGGCAAGAACGGAAAAAGGCGGCCAACTAGCCGCCTTTTCCTTGTCTTTCAGGGGTTTGCCTGAATCTCCTGACTCAATCCATCCGGATCGTCACGAAGCGCAGTTCACCCGTCTTGGACGCCAGCATCAGCAGCGCGTTCTTGCGACCCTGCTCCTTGAGCGCGGCGATCCGGTCGGTCACTTCCTTCGGCGTCGACACCGATTCCTGAGCGATCTCGGTGATCACCTCGCCGGCGACGATTCCGCGCTCTGCGGCAGCTGAATCCTTGGCAACGGCAGTGACCACCGCGCCTGACACCTCGGCAGCGATGCCGAACTTGGCACGCGCGTCGCTGTCGAGTTCGCCGATGGTCATGCCGAGCACGCTTGCCGTGGCGACCTCGGCACCCTTGTCGGCGCCCTCTTCCGGCTTGGCGGCCTCGCCTTCAGCCAGCTTCTCGCCGTCCTCGAGCCGACCGAGCGTCACCTTGACGGTCTGCTCGACGCCCTTGCGCACGATCACCACGTCAACGGCCTTGCCGACGGGGCTTTCGGCGACGACGCGCGGCAGGTCGCGCATTTCGACGACGTCCCTGCCGTCGAACTTGATCACCACGTCGCCGGGCAGGATCTGGCCCTTGTCGACCGGTCCGCCCTTGATGATGCCGGCAATCAGCGCGCCCTTGGCGGTGGCCATGCCCAGGCTCTCGGCAATGTCGTCGGTGACAGGCTGGATGCGCACGCCGAGCCAGCCGCGACGGGTTTCGCCGAACTCGGCGAGTTGGTTGACAACGCCGACCGCGATCTCGGCCGGGATCGAGAAACCAATGCCGATCGAACCGCCCGAGGGCGAGATGATCGCCGTGTTGATGCCGATGACCTCGCCATCCATGTTGAACAGCGGCCCGCCCGAATTGCCGCGGTTGATCGCAGCGTCGGTCTGGATGAAGTCGTCATAGGGGCCGGAATTGATGTCGCGGTTACGCGCCGAAATGATGCCGACGGTGACCGTGCCGCCAAGCCCGAACGGGTTGCCGATCGCCATCACCCAGTCGCCGATGCGCATCTTGTCGGAATCGCCGAACTTCACTGCGGTCAGCTTCTTGGCCTTCGGGTCGATCTTCAGCACCGCAATGTCGGTCTTGGTGTCGGTGCCGACCAGCTCGGCCTTCAGCTTCGAGCCGTCGGAGAAATTGACCTCGATCTCGTCGGCGTCGGCGATGACGTGGTTGTTGGTGACGACGATGCCCTTTTCGGCATCGATGACGAAGCCGGAGCCGAGCGACTGCACCTTCTGCGAGCCGCCATTGTTCTGGCCTTCGCGGTTCTTGAAGAACTCGTCGAAGAAATCCTGGAACGGCGAGCCCTCGGGAAGCTGCGGCATCGGAACCGCGTTCTCGTCCTCACCGCCCTCGCTGCCCTTGACGGTCTGCGACGTCGAGATGTTGACAACCGCGCCCAGCAGGCCCTCGGCGAGGTTGGCGACCGACTCCGGTCCTTGCGCCAGCGCCGGCGTCACGAAGGACGGGGCGACGGAGGCGCCGATCATCAGCGCCGTGGTGGCGGCCAGAGAGGCCTTTCGCATGGCGCGCAAAAGGGGCGTGGAAATCATAGGGAAGCCTCCCGGGGCTGTCATGGCATAGATCGCGCCCGGGCCGTCCGGACGCGAAGCGTCATGATGGAAACAAATAAGGCCTGTTTGCGACCATTGCTACGGGCACGGGATAAATCGTCCGTTATCCCCTGACGAGCCAGACGATGCCGACGCCCATGGCAAGGGCGGCAAGGCCGACTGTCCGGAGCACTGCCTCGGGCATTTCGGCCGCCTGCGCGGCCATCCTCTTGGCCGCGGCTGGAAAGCCGCCATAGACCAGGCCCTCGATGACGAGGACCAGGCCGATGGCGACGATGAAGTCCCGCACTGCTTAGTTGCTGGCGGCGGGAGCGGCAGCACCGGCGGCAGGCGCCGGCGCAGCCTTTGCGGCACCGCCCTCGGGGCCGCGGAAGTAGCGGAAGAACTCCGATTCCGGCGACAGCACCATGGTCGTGCCATCGGCATTCAGGGCCGTGCCGTAGGCGCTCATCGACCGGTAGAAGTCGAAGAACTCGGGATCGCGGTTGTAGGCGTCGGCAAACACCGCCGAGCGTTCAGCTTCGCCTTCACCGCGCAGGATTTCCGATTCCTTCTGCGCCTCGGCGACGATCTCGACCACTTCGCGGTCGGCGCGGGCGCGGATGCGCTGCGCAGCTTCCCGGCCGCGGGCCCTCAGCCTTTCGGCCTCGGCCAGACGTTCGGCCTTCATGCGGTCGAAGGTCTGCTGCGACACTTCCTGGGTGAGATCCGTACGGCGAATGCGGACGTCCTGGATTTCCAGGCCGAGCGACGTGGCGTCAGGCTGCAGCTGGTCGCGGACCTCGCGCATCATCGCCGCGCGCTCTTCCGAGAGCGCGGATTCGAAACCACGCACACCGTAGACCCGGCGCAGGGCCGCGTCGAAGCGGGTGCGCAGGCGCTGCTCGGCCAGTTCCACGCTGCCCGACACCGTCGAGCGGAACTTGCGGGCGTCGTTGATGCGATAGGCGATGAAAGCATCGACGTCGTAGAACTTGCCGCCAGAAACCTGGACGCGGATGTCGTCGAGGTCGAGGCGCAGCACGCGGTCCTCGATGACCTGCACGTTGTCGGCCTCGAACATCGAGAACGGCGCCTTGAAGTAGATGCCCGGCTCGGTCTTGACGTCGACGATCTCGCCGAAGCGCAGCACGATGGCCTGCTGGCGTTCGTTGACGACGAAGATCGACGACCAGATCAGGAACAGGATGATAGCGGCGAGAACGCCGATGATGGGAAGACGATTGGACATTAGTTGCCTCCCGCCGCCGGAGCGCGCTTCTGCAATTCAGGCAGCGGCAGATAGGGCACAACGCCCTGGCCGTTGCCTTGCTCGACGATCACCTTGCTCGAGCCCTGAAGCACCTTTTCCATCGTTTCGAGATAGAGGCGCTGGCGGGTCACGTCGGGCGCCTTGGCATATTCGTCATAGACCGAGATGAAGCGCTGCGCCTCACCCTGGGCTTCTTGAACGACGCGGTTCTTGTAGGCGGCGGCGTCTTCGCGGATCTGCGCCGCCTCGCCTCGCGCCTGGCCGAGCTTCTGGTTCGAGTACTGGTTGGATTCCTCGACGAAGCGGTCTTCGTCCTGCTCGGCGCGCTGCACCTCGTCGAACGCGTCGGCCACTTCGCGCGGCGGTGCCGCGTCCTCGATCGAGATCGCGTTGACGGCAAGGCCGGCGCCATACTGGTCGAGGGTCGACTGGATGATGTCGCGCACGCCAGCGGCAATGCCCTGGCGGTCGTCGCGGAAGATGTCCTGCGCCGGACGGCGGCCGACGACTTCGCGCATCGCGCTCTCGGCAATCTGGCGAACCATGATGTCGGGCTCGGAAACCTTGAACAGATAGGCCTGGGGATCCGAAACCTGGTAGGCGACGGAGAACTTGACGTCGACGATGTTCTGGTCGCCCGAAAGCATCAGGCCGGAAGACGTGCTGCCGCGGACTTCGCCGATATTGACCAGCTTTTCAGCCGTGTTGACCTTCTCGACAGTCTCGATCGGCCACCAGTGGAAATGCAGGCCGGGCTGCGACAATTCCTGCTTGGGCTTGCCGAAACGCAGTTCAACCGCCAGTTCATCCGGCTGCACGGTGTAGACCGACTGAAACGCCAGGAAAGCGACAAGGCCAGCGCCGATAAGGCCGAACAGCACGCCGGTCGAGCCACCGCCACCGGGCAGCGCGCGCTTCAGCTTGTCCTGGCCCCGGCGAATGATGTCCTCGAGATCGGGAGGCGAACCTTGCGGCCCGCTTGGACGTGGTCCCTGCCCCCAGGGGCCGCCGCCGCCATTATTGCCGCCGCCGCCACCCCAAGGGCCACCGCCGCCGCCTCCACTTTGATTGTTCCAGGGCATGAATGTCCTTTCGACTACGAAACCATGGCAGCCACGCCTGAGACGGCCGCACAATTACTGACACCATCTATAGGGATGCGGGCAAGCGCTTTCAACGCGATGCCCTTGAAGTGCCTCGGATTCCACTACAAATGTATGAATTCACACCATCAATGCACGTCGTGGCGCTTTTCGTAAACGGTATAGCGTGTCGCATGGCTGTCTTTTTCGCCGGCGGCAAAATCTTCGGCGTGTGTAACCGCCCAGATCTCCGGATCGATATCGGGAAAGCGCGTGTCGCCGTCGGGAGACGCCATGACATGGGTAACATGCAGCCGGTCGGCGAGCGGCAGCGCCTGGCGGTAGATCTCGCCCCCACCGATGACGCAGATTTCGGTGACGCCAGGCATGCAGCGACCCTTGGCAGTGCCAAGCGTGATGGCGTCTTCCAGCGAATGCACCACCTCCGCACCCTCGGCGCGAAACGCCTTGTCACGGGTAACGATGATGTTCAGCCGTCCCGGCAGAGGGCGCTTGGGGAAACTCTCCCAGGTCTTGCGCCCCATGATGATCGGCTTGCCCATCGTGTCTGCTTTGAAGCGCTTGAGATCGCTCGACAGCCGCCACGGCAAGCCGCTGTCGCGGCCGATGACACCGTTTTCGGCTATCGCCACGTAGATCGCAACTTCCATCGGACGCCCTTCCCACCCAGGCGAATCTACGCCCGGTCGCTTATCGTGGGCTATCGTAGGGCTGCAGGATCAGAATTTCGATATCGCGCTCGGGATAAAAATCGGTGGCAGTCATCTCGAAGGTGGTCAACCCCACTTTCTTCACGCCAGCGCCACAGAAGCTGACAATGTTGGCTGGATCGCCCTTGTCGATGGTCAGCCTGAACTTGCCTATCGTGCCCAATGCCCAGTTGCCGCCCGTGGTGAGCACATAGGACAGCCAGGTTTCTGTATAGGGTGGGAAGCCGTCACCGGAATTCTTGGTCGCCTTCTCGACAGCGCGTTCAAAACTTTCGTCGAGGCAGTATTTGCGCTTGTAGTCGTCGTATTGCCCCTGAAACTTTCCGTCCGTGTAGAAGCTGACACCAGCCGTGCCGCCAACACTCGGCTTGTAGCTGTGCGCGACCTTCACCGGCTTGCCCGCCGGAAAGCTGGCCCTCCACCAATAAGTCGAGCGCAGCTGCCACAAAGGCTCGCGCACGCTCTTCATGCCCGAACCGTCGTCATACTCATTGAGTGTGATCAGCCCGCGGTTTTGCCAGTCGGCCGCCACTTCCGACGACAGCTTCTCCAACGCCTTCAACGTCGCGTCGCCGAACGGAAAATAAGGTACGCCGTTGGCGTCCAGCTCCTTGCCGATATCCAGCCCCACGGCAAAAGCCGAATGCTGCAACTCAGGCTTCACCTCCTGACCGTCGATCGATACCGAGAAGCCGAGGAAATTGTCGGACGCATCCACCGGAATGTCGACATTGGCGTAGGGACTGCCCTCGATGTCGGGCATCGGAAACGCCACCAGCGTCTCGACATCCTTGTCCGAATTGTTGCGGAACACGTAGTCGACCGTCACCTTCTCCGGGGAGATGAACAGATCCTCGCTTTCCATGGCGATCTGGTCGCTGCGACCGATGATCAACCCGCCGGCGCCAAGCTGCGCCGTCGTGTCGTTGGCGGATGCGAGAGCAGACATCGCCGACATGCCGGCAACGCTCAGGGCGATCAGTCCGTCACGGCGTGCCATCCGGTAGCCCTCACACCGCGATCGGCGCGCGGATGGTGGCGTCGGCGACGTAGTTCTCGAGTCTGAAATCCTCGAAGCGGAAGGCAAACAGGTCCTTCACCTCGGGATTGATCCACATCGTCGGCAGCGTCTTCGGGCTGCGCGTCAGTTGCTCGCGCGCCTGGTCGAAATGGTTGTGGTAGATGTGTGCGTCACCCAGCGTGTGGACGAAGTCGCCCGGTTTCAGCCCGGTCACCTGCGCCACCATCATCGTCAGCAGCGCATAGGACGCGATATTGAACGGCACGCCGAGGAAGATGTCGGCCGAGCGCTGGTAGAGTTGGCATGACAGTTTGCCGTCGGAAACATAGAACTGGAACAGGCAGTGGCACGGCGGCAGCGCCATGGCATCGACCTCTTCCGGGTTCCAGGCCGAGACGATCAGCCGGCGCGAATTGGGGTTCTTGCGGATCTGTTTGAGCAAAAGTGCGATCTGGTCGATCTCGTCGCCGTCGCGCGTCGGCCACGACCGCCACTGCTTGCCATAGACCGGGCCGAGATCGCCATTCTCGTCGGCCCATTCATCCCAGATCGATACCCCGTTGTCCTTGAGATACTTGATGTTGGTGTCGCCGGCGAGGAACCACAAAAGCTCGTGGATGATCGACTTCAGATGCAGCTTCTTGGTGGTGACAACAGGAAAGCCATGCCCCAGGTCGAACCGCATCTGATGGCCGAAGACCGAGCGTGTGCCGGTGCCGGTGCGGTCGCCACGGTCGCTGCCGTTTTCAAGGACATGGCTGAGAAGGTCGAGATACTGGCGCATGAAGGACGTCCGGTCGGATTGGCGAGATTCGCTGGCCGCAAGCGTAGCCCATTCCGCTGCCCCGGCAAACGCCGGGACACGCGGCTGGTCGCTCGTCCGATCCTATTTCAGCACGCCAGGCCAGTTCCTCTCAGCCTTTGCAATGTTGCCCTCGACATCCTGCCGCCACAACGAGCGAACGCTTTTGGAGTAGTTGAGGTAAAGCTTGTCGCCCACCACTGTCCAGGCATTCGGGTCTGAGGAAGCGGTTGCACCCTGGCTGACGGCATAGGCGCAATAGCCGCCATATTGCGGCAGGTATCGAGCCGGAGACCGCAGGAACGTCCCCCGGTTGGCGGCACTGGCGAAGCGATAGGTGATGCCGTCATGCACCGCGACGTGCGCAGGCAACCCCTTGGTCGCCTTGCCGGCGGTGAAATAAGCGACCACGTCATAGCCGCTCGCGCCGACACCGGGCGGTTTACCGGTGTAAACCATAGCCTGTTTCGCTCGCGCGACGCCCGGTCCGAGGGCCCCGCTCACGGCGAGCGGCAGAAACATTGCGGTCAGAATGAGACGGCGTCTGTCCATCGCCGGTTTCCCTCGACAAGCCACCGTTATCATAGCAGCCCGCGGCCCCATCTGCCGCGCGCCTCGCTACACAATCAGGTGATCCGGTCAGGGTCAGGCTAATGATTGGCCAGCAGATGGACTTGCCGGAAAGACAGCTCAGAGCGAACCGAGTTTGCCCAGTTCCTTGGCCACAAGGTAATAGAACGTCACGCGGTTCTTGGTGTTGTCGGCCGACATCGCCTTGCAGACCTTTTCCAGCGCGCCGTCCGCCTTCTTCGCATCCTCGACGCCGAGCTTCTTGGCAATCCAGCCGGCTTTTATGCGATCGAGTTCCTTGGGGTCGGTGCACGAGACAAGCGAAGAGTCGCGGTTCCGGAGCGCGATGCCCAGGTGCTTGACGATCTTGGTCACCACCTCTTCCTTGGCGCCGGCGTCGTACTTCTTCACGTCTGCAAGATAGTCGGTCATGTGAACTCCCCTCGTCGACGAATTGATCTCATCTCCCGCAGGGGCCCGGCTTAGACCGGTTCAGGTACTTCACGGGCATCCCCAGCGGGCCGAAGCTTCGGTTCGCGCATCACGCGAGTCAACCCTGCGTATTCGCGTGGCTTCATGAATCTGTTGCGAATGGCTGTTAGGACTTGCCGTTCCCACCTTCCATTTTGCAGCCGGCCTCCCTATATTGGGGTCGTCAGCTTGACTGACTATGGCGATAAACTGCCGATGAAATAAGCCATTCGGACCCGGGGGCGGTACCCGGCGCCTCCACCAAAAGTCGTCGCACAGTCGAACGACGATTTTTGCTGGGGGCGAAATAGGATCGACGAGGGTGTAAAGATCGGACTTTTGCCCGGCATTGTACCACCGTTATCGGGCTAAACTTGTAGTTGCAAACGACAACTATGCGGAAGCACGTCTCGCTGCTTAATGCAGTGCGATAGCTTCAAATTAAGCCCTAGAGGTTCGCACTTCTAGGCGGGGTTCGGAGGTACCTGGCAACAGAAACCTCCACTTCTCTCCCCCAAAATCTTCCAAGATCAAAATCTCCCAAGACATTGTCATCGCCGGCCAATGCCGGTTTGCCGTTGCCTGTTTTTTTGCCGGTGCGCCGCGCGTCCTGACGGGTGCCCGAGACGCGCTCCGGCCGCCCCCCGCAGCGCAGCGTCGGCCTGCCATGGCCGGTCCCGTTCCATCCGGAGACCTACATGCCTCGCAATTCCAACCGCTTCTTCGTGCTCACCGGCGGCCCCGGATCGGGCAAGACGACCTTGATCGAACGCCTTGCCGCAGCCGGCCACGCCACTTCGGTCGAAGCCGGTCGCAGCATCATCCGCGACCAGGCCGCAATATCCGGCACCGCCCTGCCCTGGCATGACCGCGCGCTGTTCGCCGAGCTCATGCTGTCATGGGAAATGCGCTCGCATACCATCGCCGAGGCTACGCCCGGCCCGGCGTTCTTCGATCGGGGCGTCCCTGATGTCATTGGTTATCTCAGGCTCGTCGGCCTGCCGGTACCGATCCATATCGAACAGGCGGCCCGGGAATTTCGCTACAACCGCAAGGTGTTCGTCCTGCCGCACTGGCCCGAGATCTTCACCCAGGACAACGAGCGCAGGCAGGACGAGGACGAGGCGCGGCGCACCCATGCCAGCATGGTCGCGACCTACGCTGCCTGCGGCTATGATCTTGTCGAGGTCCCCACGGCACCGGTCGAAGACCGTCTCGCTTTCATTCTCGAAAACGTCCGTCAGGCGTGACGAATCACGCCGCGTGCGGCAGTTGCAGCCCTTCGGCGAAGGTGCGGTTGCGGCCTGCCCGCTTGGCGGCATAGAGCACTTTGTCGGCGCGGCCGATGGCGTCCCAGAGGCCCTCTCCGGCATGCAGCTTGGCGATGCCGAAGCTGCATGTCACCGCGAAATCGCCGGGCATGCCGGCAAATCGCACATTCGCGATCTCCCGGCGCAGCGTCTCGACCAGGCCGAAGGCATCGTCCACCGGTGCATCCTTCAACACGATGACGAATTCCTCGCCGCCGGTGCGTGCCGCGATGTCGCCCGCCCTGAGTTTCGACTTGATGACCCTGGCAAGGCTCGACAGCACGACATCGCCGCCGGCATGGCCGAAGCTGTCGTTGATCGACTTGAATCGGTCGATGTCGCAGGCGACGATGCTCAACGGCTTGCCTACGCCCTTGGCGAACAGGCGCTGGGTCTTGCCCTGCAAGCCGCGGCGGTTGAGCAGCCCGGTCATAGCATCGCTGTCGCGCTCCGCCTTCAGCGCCAGAATGACGTCGGCACAGGCGACGACCACCAACGCAAGCCCCATCGCCACGCCCAGCACCGACATGGCAAACTGCGCCCAGACCCAGAAGGCGGACTGGAAGAAGGCATCGACATCGCGGCTCGGCACCGTACCGCCCGTCAGCAAGGTACGGCCGACAAAGGTCGCCCCCAGGCCCAGCAGCAGCCACAGCGTGCCCCGGTCGACGACATTGCCGAGCACGAGATGCCTGAGCTTCCACGCCCCGCTCAGCAAAATGCCGCCCATGCCGAAATTGAGGGCATAGACGCGGACGGCGAGATCGTTGTGGACGTAATAGAAGAAGGTCAGGATGGCGACGATGCCGCCGAACCACAGCGCTTGCTCGGCCCGTGCCATCGATTTGCCCGAGCGCATCAGCACGCCCTGCACAAGAAAGAGCGGCGCCGCCGAATAAAGCACCGCGCACGCAATGGTGTTGTAGCCGACGTCGGCCGGCCACAGCGCGAACTGGACGACGGTTGCGGCACTGATCGTCAGGAACGCCAGCGCAAACAGCAGCAAGTGCCTGTTTCGGCGATCGAGCAGCCAGATGCACAGGAACGTTGCCGCAAACAACAGCAACAGGACGGAAGGGATGAATTTCAAGATCTTTTGTCGCCTCGACGTCTCGGTTCTGCTTCCGGTGTCTTCGCAACGACTTACCGGCCGAGTGTAAACAAACGATATCGAGGCTTTGTGAGGCGACGGCGACAGCGCCTGACCTGCGTCACGATGATGTAAAACGAGGCCGGGTGGATGCCCGGCCTCGACAAAACTCACTCCGCTGGCGCGCCGACGGCCGTTTCGCGCCTGCGGCCGAGCGTCACCTGCGCCAGCGCGAAGGCGACGACGGCGGAGATGGTGATGCCGAACACCATCGGCAGCGGCGTTCCGTCGAAGAAGAGGCCAGCCACCGCCATGGCGACGGCGCCGGTGGCAAAGTGCAGCGTGCCCATCAGTGCGGATGCCGTTCCGGCGATTTCGCCATGCTCTTCCATCGCCAGCACCGAGGTCGTCGGGATCACGAGACCGAGGAAGCCGTAGCCGATGAACAGAAGCACGGCCAGTACGTCGAGGCGGTCGACGCCTGCGGAAAACACCGCCAGCAGAATGACCATCATCGTGGCGTAGCCGACCACTGCCACCCGCACCACCCGGTGCAGGCCGAAGCGCTCGGTCAGCAAGCCGGTCAGCTGCGACATGCCGATGAAGGCTACCGCGTTGATCGAGAAGAACACGCTGTAGACCGACGGCGACAGGCCGTAATGGTCGATCAGAATGAAGGACGAATTGGCGAGATAGACGAAGAAGCTGGCAATGCCGAAGCCGCCGATGAAGGTCAGGCCGAGGAAGTTGCGGTCGCCGAGCAGGAAGCGGTAGCCGCTGAGCGCGCTGCCGACCGAGCTTTCGGCGCGATGCTCGACGGGGCGCGTTTCCTTGAGCGACGTCGACAACAGCACGATGGCAAGTACTGCAGCAGCAGTCACCACCCAGAATACGGCGCGCCAGCCAAAGCCTTCGATGACAAGCGAACCGGTCAGCGGCGCAAGGATAGGCGACACCGAAAACACCAGCATCAGCAATGACATGAGCCGCGCCGCTTCGGTGCCGGTATGCAGGTCACGCACGATGGCGCGCGGCACCACCATGCCGGCAGAGGCACCCAGGCCCTGGATGACGCGGAAGAAGATCAACCATTCGATATTGGGCGCAAGCGCCGCCCCAAGGCCGCCAATGGCAAACAGCACCAGGCCGATATAGAGCGGCGCCTTGCGGCCTATCATGTCGGAGATCGGGCCGACGACGATCTGCGCCAGACCCATGGCCAGGAAGAAGACAAGCAGGCTCATCTGCACGGCGGCGGTGCCGGCGTTGAGATCGGCGCCGATCGTCGGCAGAGCGGGAAGATACATGTCGATGGCGAACGGGCCGATGGCCGACAAAAGGCCGAGCACGACCGCTACGCGGAGAAATTGGGGTGTCATGATGTGGTTCTTTCGGATCGGGTTTCCGCCGTGAAGCCACGGCGACGTGTAATCCAAGGACGTTTGGCAACATGAGATTCCGACTCCTCCCGAACCGGCATCTCGCCATTGCGTCCAGTTTTTTAGACAGACTTGTCCAAAACGTCAATCACCTGTATATAAAAATTCCATGACACCTGCCATCGCTCCTGACATTGCGGTCAGCCGCAGCCACACCGCCAAGCGGCTCTCGATCCTCGACGCCGCTGCACGCGTCTTCTGCCGCGAGGGCTTCGCCGGCGCCAACATCGACCTCATCGCCGCCGAGGCCGGCGTGTCGCGCCAGACGGTCTACAACCACCATGGCGACAAGGAGAACCTGCTCGTCGCGGTAGTCCGGGAAATCACCGAACGCATCAACGCTGGTGTGTTCGAAACTCTGGCCACCTTCCCCGACAAGCCGATCGACCTCGAGGCCGAGCTCGTCGAGTTCGCCGTGCGGCTCAACCAGAACTGCATGTGCAACCGCGACGGCAAATTCCTGCGCAAGCTGCTGCAGACCGAAGGCGAGCGTTATCCCGAATTGTTTGCCGGCTGGCGTGAACATGGCCCGGCCAAGACCTGGGCGGCCCTTGCCGCGCGATTCGCCCGCCTCGCTTTGTCAGGCTGGCTCGATCTTGACGATCCCGATGTCGCAGCGCGCCAGTTCCTGGCGCTGGTCAATGCCGATCTGCAGATGGCGCTGATCTTCGGCGACACCGTCTCGGAAGAACAACTGCGCACAGCAGCAAGCAATGCCGTGCGCTGTTTCCTGCGCGCCTACGGCAAGCCGCGCCCGGTCTGATTCCTAGGGAATGGACGGCCGTCCGGACCTGCGGCAGGCATCGTGGCGCCTGCTCGAATCCCAAACATTCCATACCGCATTATATCCGGTTTACGCCGGCCAAAAGCTTGATTACAGGTAGGGAGACGATTCAATCGGACCCGCATCTACATATGGCCGAAGACCAGATCCGCTACGACATTCTCGCCCAGGAGGCACTGCGTGGGGTCATGCGCAAGGTCCTGGCGGAAGTCGCGCGCACCGGCCTGCCGGGCAACCACCATTTCTTCATCACCTTCATGACCGGCGCGCCGGGCGTGCGCATCTCCTCGCGCCTGCATGAACGTTATCCCGAACAGATGACGATCGTCATCCAGTTCCAGTATTGGGACCTCAAGGTCACCGACACCGGCTTCGAGGTCGGCCTGTCCTTCTCGGATGTTCCGGAGAAGCTCGAAATCCCCTTCTCTGCCGTGCGCGGCTTCTACGATCCCTCGGTCAACTTCGAACTCGAATTCGAGGTCAAGGCCGAAGCAGCTGCAGCCCCCGAAGAGGTTGCCGCCAAGCCGGAGCCGATCGCGGTGGTCAAGCCTGCCGAGCGCAAGCCTGCGACCAAAAAGAAAGCCGACGCGACTGAGAAGGAAGCCGTCGAAGAGCCCGCTCACGGCAAGGGCGCGGATGTCGTATCGCTCGACGCGTTCCGCAAGAAGTAGCCAGGACGAGGTCGCATGGCCGACATCGTCAATCTTCGCCAGTTCAAGAAACAGAAGGCGCGGGCCGAGCGCGAGACGCTTGCCGACCGCAACCGCGCCCTGCACGGTCGCACCAAGGCCGAAAAACAGCGCGACCAACTGACCTCGGAGCGCGCCGACAAATTCGTCGACGACCATCGCCGCGAGCGCGATCCAGAGAAATCCGACCGGTGAGCCTGGTCGAAAAGCGCTCGGTGACGATCCGCGGCCACCGCACCAGCTATTCGCTCGAAAAGCCGTTCTACGACGACCTCTTGGCCATATCGGCGGCGCGCGACATGACGCTGGCCGCCCTCGTCGCCGAAGTCGACACCCAGCGCCCGCGCGAGGCAAACCTTTCCTCCGCGCTCAGGCTGTTCGTGCTGGAGCAAGCCAAGCGCGGCGTGAGACAGACCTGAGGCGCGTCGTCTCCATCCGCCTCGATCCCGATGTCATTGCCCAGTCAAAGGCCACTGCCAAAGGCTGGAGCACAGGCATCAACGAGGTTCTGAAAAGGCAGAGGGCGGGCTGGCGCGACAGCGCCACCACATCGGGCCAGCATCGCCTGCCTATTGGCTCTGCAGCGACTTGAAGAAATCGTCGAGACTGAGCGGTTCGAGCTTTTTCTTCACCGGCGCATCGGCGGGTGGCGCCGGCACGGCGTCGACTGGCGCATCCATTGGCCGGACTTCCGGCAACGGCGCCCGCTCGATCTCAGCCGCTGGTTTGGGCTTGGCAGCCTCAGCCTCGCGCCTCGCCTTCTGCTCGGCCTCGTGCCGCAACTTTTCTTCCGCTGCCTGGCGTGCCTTCTCAGCTTCCTGGCGCGCCGTTTCCCTGTCCGCCTCGGCTTTGGCCTTCGCGGCGGCTTCCGCGGCGCGTTTTTCTTCTTCGGCGCGCAAGCGTTCCGCTTCCGCCTTTGCCTTGGCTTCCTCTTCGGCTTTCAGCCTTTCGGCCTCGGCTTTCGCCTTGGCCTCTTCCTCGGCCCGGATCCGGGCCTCCTCGGCAAGCCGCGCCTCTTCGGCGATACGCTCGCGCTCGGCCTGGAGTGCTGCGAAATACCGCGTCTCGCGTCGTAGCCGCTGCTTTTCCAGCAACACCGCCTGCATCGCCTCGACGCGGGCCTGTTCCTTTTCCAGGGCGCGCTGGGTCAGGAACTGCGCCATCGGCGCGCTGTCGAACAGCTTGACCGTCGCACCCGGCTCGCCGTCGATCTGGAAGTTCATCGCCGGCTCCGAGCCGACCAGCTGCTCCTTGCCGGGCGCGTATGTGATCGAGCCATTGGCCGAGATCACACCGGCGTTGAGGTCGGTGCGCAAATCGGCGTTCAGCATCGCAGCCGGGTTTTTCAACGTCAGTGGCGGCGCCCGCAGGATGCCGCCGGCAACGGTAAACGCGATGTCGGCCTTCCCGGCGGCAAAACTGCCCTCGCCGGCCAGGTCAGGCGCGAATTCTGCGACGCGCGCCGCATTGATATCTCGGCCAAGCGCGTCGGCCTTGGCGATCAGCGCGGCAAACGCGTCGGGGTTGAAGCCGGGCAGGACGAGCCCGTCAATATCGGCCGTGCCCGACCCGGCCAGCGAGGCGACAAGGCCCTCGACCGATTTGCCGCTGCCTGAAAGCGTCGCCGAAAAATTGCCCTTGCCGCCGATATCGCTGGCCACCGGGACCGCAGCGACATCGGCGCCGTCGAGCTTCAACTGGCCCGACACGAAGGCCGTGCCATCGTTGTTCTTGAGTTCGACAAGTCCGCCAAGGTCGCCGCCATACAGCTTGGCCTTGATGTTGGACAGCCTGAGCGCCTGGCTGTCGATCTGCAACGCCAGCACCGCATCATTGGCGGTCGCCAGCGGTTCGGCCAAAAGTGTGCCGGCGATGATTTCGAGGTCGGCGCTGAAGGGCGCAATCGGTTTCGGCGCGAATGCCGCCGTAGGCCACCCGCCGTTGCCGCTTTCCAGCGCCGCGACGCCCAGGGTCATTTCGGCGAACGGCCGGAGATTCAGTTCGTCAAGCGTCAGCGAACCGCTGAGATGCGGCAGCCCCTCGTTCAGCTCGGCCTTGAGATTGCCGACCACCGCACCCTGGTTGACGGTGCCGTCGAGCCTGTCGAGCGCAAGAACGCCTTGGGCAAGGCTGGCATCTGCGGCGAGCTCCACCTCGGTGCCGGTGCCCATGCCCGGCAGGCTCACGCCCGAGGTCATCAGCCACGGCTCCAGGTCGGCAGCCTGCAGCGTCGCCCGGCCCGTCAGGCTGGGCATACCGTCGCGCACCGCCACCGTGCCGGTGAAGCCGGCCGAAGAATCGTCACCTTTGAGGCTTGCGGTCACGTCGAGGCCATTCTGCACGGCACCTTTCGCGGCAATGGCTAGCTCACCCGGGCCGGTCACGCCGAGCGGCAGCACCGGCAGGCCGGCCAGCGCCAGCAGGCTGGTCGCATCCTCGTTGCGGGCGGAGAATTCGAGCTTCAGCTGCGAGCTGGCAAGCGCGCTCGATATCGCCTGCGCCGACAGCGTCGCCAGAAGATCGGAGCCGCCGGCCTCGCCTTGCCCGCTGAGCGCAATGCTCGTCGTCTTGTCGCCATTGTCGACGGCACTGGCGACGAAGTCGATGCGCGCGTCAGCCAGCAGGCCGGGATAGGCCGCAGCACGGGTTGCCAGCTCGTTCAGCAGCCGGTTCTCGGGCGTCTGTTTAGCTGCCAGCGCGACCAGCGGCGCGAGGTCGACTGATATCACCGAGGCGTCGAGATTGCCGGTCGGCGCCTTGGGAAAATCCTTGATCCGCCCGGTGGCACTGAGCGAGGCGCCTGCCAGTCCGCCGACCGACAGCTTGTCGATTTCCAGCACGCCCTCGCGCAGCCTGAGCGCGGTATCGACGGTTTCGGCGCTGAGGCCGGCGAAATGCACCGGCCCGGCCTTCACCGCGAGATCGAGGTCGGCGTCGCTGAAGCGGTTGGCGCCCTGGTCGGTCACGAACAGCGAGGCAAAGGCGCGCAACCCGTCGAGATCGAGCTCGCCGCCGTCGAGCTTCATCGTCATCGACGCCCTGGCATCGTCGGGAAGCATGCTGTCCAGCTCGCCGGTGAACTTGGCTTTGCCGAGGATCAGCTCGACGGCATCGAATGTCTGCTGCTCGCGGGTCAGCCTCACCTTGGCCTTGAAGCCCGCCGCCGGCAGCTTGCGCACCGCCTCATCTACATCCTTGGCGACCCAGGCGGCGAAGCCCGAGGGCTGACCCACGGCCAAGAGCATCTGGCCGTCGAAGCCGAGCGTGTTTTCGGTGCGCAGGAAACCGTCGGCCTCGAGTCGCGTGCGGCCGGGCAAGGTCGCAGCCAGCGACTTCAGCACCCAGCCGCCTTCGCCCGGCTGCGCCGACATCTTGACGTCGCGCACCGTGGTGTCGCCGGCGACGACCGCGGGCAGGTCGACGTCGACGGTGCCGGGGATCGTCGGCCGCGGCAAGTCGACCAGTACCTTTTCAAGCGCCGTCAGCCGTTCGGAAACCGAAAAGCCGGTGCCGGTCTGATCACCCCCAACCGCTTCGTCGAAACGCACCTGGGCGCCATTGGCCGTAATGGTGAAATGCGGGTTGGCGCCGAGATCGACCTCGCCCGTGCCTTCGGCGGTATAGGGATCCTCAAGTGGCCCGCTTTCGAAGCGGAACTCCTCCACGCCCAGTCGGGCATGGTCGAGCGCGAACTTGCCCTTTACCCGAAAGCCGGGTTCAACTGGTTTGACTGGCGCCTTCGGCTTTTCGCCTTCGGCCGTGGCCACGGGCTCAGGCTGCGCCTCGATCACGGTGAAGCCGCCGGCATAGAGGGCCTTGCCCTTGTCCATCGAGGCATTGCCGTCGCCTTCGATGACCACGCCGTAGCGATCGGGCGTCGCGCGTATCCTGAGCCGCATCTGTCCAGCCGGATCGACGGAGCCGGTCGACACCGAAAGCTGGGTTTTCAGCCCGTCGACGCGCAGCGAACCGTCGACGCGCCACGGCCCGGCGAGCGACTTTGCCGAGACCTCGGTGTTGATCTCCGACAACAGGTGGTCGCGCCCGCTGGCGGCGCGGCGCAGCCGCACCTGTCCCTCGGTGATGGTCAGCTTTTCGATCGAGATCTGCTTGGCGTCGAACGGCGCAGACGGGCGGATCGCCCAATCGACGACGCCGTCGGCGGCGACATCGATGATCGCCTTCGGCCGCACCAGCCGCATGTCGTAGATCAGGAACTCGCCGCTCAGCAGCGGCGCGAGCTCCGCATCCATCGAAAACGTCTCGACGGTCATCGCATCGTTGCCGCCGGCCCCGCCACCGACGGTGACGTCCGAGAAGGTCACCGATGGAAACGGCAGGATGCGCGCCGTCACCTCTCCCTGCACCGCAACCTTGCGGCCAAGTATTGCGCTGGCCTCGCGCTCGAAATCGGCCTTGTAGCCCGACCAGTCGATGAAATACGGCCCCACCAGCGCCGCACACAGCGCCAGCACGAAAAGTCCACCGAATATGACAAACAGGCGTGCGAGCATTGCCTCTGGGCAAATCTTTCAGGCGACTAAGCGCAGGAGCGTGGTCATTTGGTGGCATGTTGGGCTGTGCGCTGCAGCACGTCAACGCCGCCCGGCAACCTGTCCCGTGAAAAACGGTCGCGCCGCGTCATCACGGCATTCGTCGCCGTCCCTGCAAGCGGACCAACGAAGACGCGGAGATTCAGGTCAGGCCGAGTCGAAAATGGTGGAGACCGAGAACCGGAACGGAGCGTACATTCGGGTACGCGAGTACCGGAAGCGCAGGTGTCCGGCATTTGCAGGCCGGCCCCACCTGAATCTCCGCTATTTTGAGTCGCGCTTGGCCTGGGCTACTGCCGCTGCCTTGCGCAGGCGCCCACGTTCCATCGGCCTGACCAGGCTCTTGGCCTTGGCGTTATCCACCGCCCGCATGCCGAGATGCGCCTGTCGGGTGTTGAAATCGGCGGCGCGGGCCGGCTTCTTTTCCTTGCTCAACGCCAGTGCGTGGCGCGCGTTCTCGACGAGATCGATGCGCGCCGCCAATTGCTGCCGCCGCTCATGTTCGCCGTTGAGCCGGCGCATGCTCATCGCCAGCACGCCGAGCTTTGCCTTGGTGCCGTGATCCTTGGTCGCCGGCTGCGCGCCTTTGGCGGCTGCCTTGCCGCGCATCTCGCGGCGCTTGCGGTTGGCTTCGCCCTGCGCCCGGTCGCGTCGTTCGCGCACCGCCTTCAGCAGGTCGCGCAGTTCGGCATCCGAGAGATCCTGCACCACCGGGTGGTGCGAGTTCTGCACCAGCTTCCACTCGTCTTCGCTGAGGGCTCGTTCTTCCTGCTTCCTGGAAACAGCCATCTTCTGGTCCTCGCCTGTCACAGTCCGGTTGCCCAAGACCTAGGCAACAAGACCTGGGCAACCCGGACTGTCCGCCCGAACCAAAGCGGGGTCAAGCCGGCTATGCCGGGCGGCGCATCCGGATCACCTCCTGCAACCGCCCGTCATCGTCGGCGTTGCGCCTCAGCGTTTCGACGAAGCCGAGCTTGCGGTAGAAGCCGACCGCCGTCTCGTTCTCGGCATAGACTTCCAGCTCGAGCGCGCCCTTCAGCGCCACGGCATGCAGCACAAGCGCCTTGCCGAGCCCATGGCCATGGGCTGCGGGATCGACGAACAGGCCGCCGATGAAGCCCTCGATCAGGCCGATGAAGCCGGCCGGCTCACCGTCGAGTTCGATCACCCAGTTCTCGGCCTGGGGCAGATAGATGTCGCGGACCCGCCCCTGCTGCTCCAGCAGGTCAGCCTCGGACATGAAGGGATGGCCGATGCGCGAAGCCTCGAGCCAGACGTGAGCCAGCCGATCGCGATCGGCGGCGCAATAGGCGCGGATCGTCGCGCCATGGGCGTGTATCATGGGAATATCCTCGGAATTTTGCGTATCAGAGAAAGACGCATAAGCGTCTGTATTGGCCTTTCGGCCTCATCGGCACTGGGGCCGACGCTTCAGCGATGGAAGTCTCTACGCATAAGATTCCTGGTTGGACGGCGCCGCAGTAGCAGCACCGCCCACGCCACGTCAATGCCCTGTCGATTGTTCCGCCGCGGGTAACACCTTGCCGGGATTGAGAATATTCTGCGGGTCGAGTGCGGCCTTGATCGTCCGCATCACCTGCACGCCATGGCCGTGCTCGCGCTCCATCAGACCCATCTTGCCCTGGCCTATGCCATGCTCGCCGGTCGAGGTGCCGTCCATCGAGATCGCCCGCTCGGCCAGCCTCTTGACGAATTCCTCCGCCCTGCCGATGTCGGCGGGGTCGTTCTGATCCATCAGCACCAGCGTGTGGAAATTGCCGTCACCGACATGGCCGACGATCGGTGCGATCAAGCCCAGCCGCGCTATGTCGGCCTCTGTCTCGGCGATACAATCGGCAAGGCGGGAGATCGGAACGCAGGCGTCCGTCGACAGGGCGCGTGCGCCCGGCCTGAGCGTCTGCGACGCCCAATAGGCATCATGGCGCGCCTTCCACAATTTCGCCCGCTCCTCGGCGACAGTGGTCCACAGGAACGGCCCGCCGCCATACTCCGTCGCAATCTCGCCAAAGCTCTCCGCCTGCTCGGCCACGCTGGCGTCGGAACCGTGAAATTCGAGAAACAGGCACGGGCTTTCGGGATAGTCGAGCTTGGAGTAATTCTTCATCGCCCGCATCTGCAGCGCGTTGACCAGCTCGATCCGCGCCACCGGAATGCCCATCTGGATCGTCGTGATGACGGCCTGGCATGCCGCTTCGACAGTCGGGAACGGGCAGACCCCGCCCGAGATCGCCTGCGGAATGCCCTGCAGCCTGAGCGTCACCTCGGTGATGATGCCGAGCGTGCCTTCCGAACCGACGAGAAGCCGCGTCAGGTCGTAGCCCGCCGAACTCTTGCGCGCCCGATGCGAGGTCACGACCTCGCTGCCATCGGCCATGACAGCCCTGAGCGACAGCACGTTCTCGCGCATCGTGCCATAGCGCACCGCGTTGGTGCCGGAGGCGCGGGTCGCCGCCATGCCGCCGAGGCTGGCGTTCGCCCCGGGATCGATCGGGAAAAACAGGCCAGTATCGCGCAGATAATTGTTCAGCGCCTCACGCGTCACACCCGCTTCGACGGTGCAGTCGAGATCGTCGGCATTGACCGACACCACCTTGTCCATACGCGAGATGTCGAGCGATATGCCGCCCGCCGGAGCGTTGACATGGCCTTCCAGCGAGGTGCCGGTGCCAAAGGCGATGACCGGCACGTGATGCGCGGCACAGACCCGCACGACGTCCTGCACGTCGGCTGTGCTTTCGGCGAACACCACGCCATCGGGCGCCTGGTTGGGCAGATAGGTGGTGGTGTGGCCATGCTGCTCGCGGATCGCCTGGCCGGTCTGGAAGCGCTCGCCGAACTGCTGCTTGAGGATGCCCAGCGCAGCCGCGATCCCCTCCTCGTTCCGCGCCATCGCCTTCAGGTCGCTCAGAGCCATGTTTTCCTCCGCGTTTGGAACAGCCTGGCGCCTTGCCGGCGCCTTATGCTGCGGTAATCTGCCAGCCCCGACAGTTTGTCCAGCACCACCGTGCATGACCCCGAAAATCGGGATTATCGGAAAGGATCATGCACAAACCTAAGTTTAACAGCGTCCTTTGCGCGTCCTGACGGACGCGCGGCGCTTTAAGGTCAAGAGGATCGTCCATGCCTGCACCGTTCGTCTCGAGCGTCATGGAGGTCGAGAAAGCCTGGCTCGACTACAACGGCCACATGAACATGGCCTATTACAACGTGCTGTTCGACCGCGGCGGTGAAGAAGCGCTCGACCTGCTTGGGCTGGGCGCGGCCTATGCCCGCGATCGCAAGCTCACCACCTACACCGCCGAGATCCATGTCTGTTACGTCAGGGAGTTGCATCTTGGCGACAAGGTCACCGCCACCTTCCACCTGCTCGACCACGACGAAAAGCGCTTCCGCGTCTACCAGGAACTGCACCATGTCGACGGCTGGCTGTCGGCGACGTCAGAGACGCTGTCGCTGCATGTCGACATGAACGGCCCGAAGGTCGCGCCCTTCCCTCAGGACATCATGGCGAGCCTCGACGCTATGCGCGCCGCCCATGCCGCCTTGCCGACGCCCGAGCGTGCCGGTCGCTCGATCGGCATCAAACGCAAGCCCGCATAGTGGCTTCAAGGCCACAGGCGATTAACCTTACCTGTTTATAACCTGCGCCACAGCCTGAGGTTCGTTGATCGCCCCTCGCTGCCCTCCGACAATCCCATGCAAGCGAAGTTGAGTCGCGGCGGCGGGCACCGGACGGCTTTGAGGCAAGGCATGCACACTGACATCGAAGCAACGGCCAACAAACTCGCCTGCGACCCTCGCATCAGCGACTATGATTTCTGGCGTTCGCTTCGCAACATCAACAACGAACTTTTTGAGATCGCCAACAACAACCGGCCGATCCCGATCGAAATGCTGCGCTGGCGCGTCATCCTGCGCCAGGCCCGCTCCAAGCGCGGCGTGGCCTGAGCCGGCCGAAAGGCGCGCCAGCCGCGCGCCTTCACCGCTTGCCTGATCAGGCAAGCTTCTCCTTGAAGAAGTTGACCGTTCGCCCCCAGGCCAGTTCCGCCGCCGCCTTGTCGTAGCGGGCTTCCGAGGTGTCGTTGTTGAAGGCGTGCTGGGCGCCGTCATAGACGAACAGTTGGAATTCCTTGCCGGCCTTCTCCAGTGCCGCCTTGTAGGCGTCTATGCCGGCGTTGATGCGGTCGTCCTTGCCGGCATAATGCAGCATCAGGGCTGCCTTGATCCTGGCGATATCGGCCTCGTCCTTCGGCTGGGAGCCATAATAGGCAACGCCGGCGGCCAGATCGGGCGCGTTGACGGCCAGCGCGTTGACGGTTCCACCGCCCCAGCAGAAGCCCATGGCGCCAACCTTGCCATTGCCGCTTTCATGGCCCTTCAGGAACGCCACCGTGGCGACGCCATTGGCCACTGTCTGCGCCGCATCGAGCTGGCCGAACATTTCGCGTGCCTTTTCTTCATCCGCCGGCGTGCCGCCGAGCGGCGACAGATAATCGGGCGCCAGCGCCACGAAGCCTTCGAGCGCGACCCGCCGCGCCACGTCGCGGATATGCGGGTTGAGGCCGCGGTTCTCATGAATGACGATGACAGTCGGCAGCTTGCCTGTGGCGTCGGCCGGCCGGACCAGATAGCCCTTCATTTCGCCGGCACCACCGGGATAGGTAATGTCCTCGGCCTTCAGCCGCTTGTCGTCGTCGGCGACGATCGCCGCCCGCGCCTGGTTGGTCGTAAGCAACGGCACGATCGCCGCCGCGGCAGCGCCTGAGCCGGCAAGCCTGGTCAGCTTCTCCATGAAGCCGCGCCGGTCGAGTGTCAGGTGGGTGTATTCGTCATAGGCGTCGATCATCGCCTGGGTAATGGCAGGTCGTGTCATTTCTCGCTCCCTGTCTGGTTCCGAGGCCGGGAGTTTAACGTATGCAAATGTAGTTGGTTTCACTGTTGCGTGATCGCCGCGGCCACGAAAAAAGCGCCCGCGCGAGGTCGGCGCGGGCGCTTCGACAAGCGCTCAGTCTTCGCTTTCCATGAAACGGATGCGGTTGCCGAACGGGTCGATCACCTGGCACTCCAGCCCCCAGTCCTGCCGCTCCAGGCCTGGGCGGTTGTACTTGTAGTTCTTGGCAATCAGCCCCTTCTGGAAGGCCTCGACGCCCTTCATGTAGCAGACAGCCGTCGCACCCGGGCTGGCGTCGCCCGAATGCTCCGACAGATGCAGCTTCAGGTCGCCGCGCGACACCTGGCAATAGAGCGGTGCGCCGGGGTGGAAGCGGTGCTCCCAGTCGAAAGTGCAGTCGAGGAATCGCTCGTAAAAGCCCCTCGCCTTGTCTTCGTCGAATATGCGGAAGATCGGCACCGGCTGGGTGAAACTCACCGCACCGCCTGTCGGCTCTTCCGCCTTCTCGAGCTTGCTCGACAGGATGTTCCAGGTCTCCACGCCGAATTGTCTGGCGACGATCTCGAGCGCCTCGCTGTGGCTGACTTCGAGGTTCTTCTGGGCAAGCGCCTCGCGCATGGCTTTCGCCATCGCCTTTGCGTCACGATAGGTTCGCATGATCTTCCGATCCTCTGGTTGTGGCGAGAAATCCCATCAGTGCCCGCATTGCCGATGCTCTCACCATCCCATGGGATCAGGTGACGGAAGCGTCCGATGTGTTCGCCATACCCCCGGAGGGCGCGGACTGCCGGCCACATCAAGCCGTCAGCCACGCTAGCAAAGCGCCTGCGGCAGGGTCAACACCGCTCGCTTTTCCCGGCAAAACCAGAACAAAACAGAGACACTTCTGGCCTTTCCGCCCCGAATCACTACATTCGGGGCAAATGTCAGACTTTCCGGACGACATGCCCTTTTTCGACGAGCCCGGCGGGATGCCGCCCCGGGCCGCCAGCACGCCTGCGCCCAGCGGTATCGCTGCGCGCGCCATGGCCGCGCGCCAGGCGCCGTCAGCGCCCGATTACCTCAACGGCCTGAACCCCGAGCAGCGCCAGGCTGTCGAGACCACCGAAGGCCCGGTTCTGGTGCTCGCCGGCGCCGGCACCGGCAAGACGCGTGTGCTCACCACCCGCATCGCCCATATCCTCAGCCAGGGCCGCGCCTACCCCAGCCAGATCCTCGCCGTCACCTTTACCAACAAGGCCGCGCGCGAGATGAAGCAGCGCATCGGCCACCTTGTCGGCGAAGCGGTCGAGGGCATGCCGTGGCTCGGCACCTTCCATTCGATCGGCGTCAAGATGCTGCGTCGCCATGCCGAACTGGCAGGGCTGCGCTCCGACTTCACCATCCTCGACACCGACGACGTCATCCGCCTGATTAAGCAGTTGATCCAGGCCGAGGGCCTCGACGACAAGCGCTGGCCGGCGCGCCAGTTCGCCATGATGATCGACGGCTGGAAGAACAAGGGCCTCGGTCCAGCCGAGATCCCCGAGGGCGACGCCCGCTCCTTTGCCAACGGCAAGGGCCGCGAGCTCTACAAGGCCTATCAGGACCGGCTGCAGACGCTGAACGCCTGCGACTTCGGCGACCTGTTGTGTCATCCGATCCGCATCTTCCGCGCCTACCCTGACGTGCTCAAGGAATACCACAAGCGCTTCAAATACATTCTGGTCGACGAGTACCAGGACACCAACACCGCGCAATATATGTGGCTGCGGCTCCTGGCCCAGGAAACGGGTGGTCCGGGGCAGAAGAATGTCTGCTGCGTCGGCGACGACGACCAGTCGATCTATGGCTGGCGCGGCGCCGAGGTCGACAACATCCTGCGCTTCGACAAGGATTTCCCCGGTGCCGTCGTCATCCGGCTCGAGCGCAACTACCGCTCGACCGCGCACATACTGGGTGCCGCCGCCCACCTCATCGCCCACAATGAGGGCCGTTTCGGCAAGACGCTGTTCACCGATCGCAACGATCCCGAAGACGGCAAGGTCAATGTCCATGCCGCCTGGGATTCCGAGGAGGAAGCCCGCGCCGTCGGTGAGACCATCGAACAGCTGCAGCGCCAGAAACACAATCTCAACGACATGGCGATCCTGGTGCGCGCCTCGTTCCAGATGCGCGAGTTCGAAGACCGCTTCGTCACGCTTGGCCTCAACTACCGCGTCATCGGCGGCCCGCGCTTCTACGAGCGCCAGGAAATCCGAGACGCCATGGCCTATTTCCGCGTCGTCGCCCAGGGTGCCGACGATCTCGCCTTCGAGCGCATCGTCAACGTGCCCAAGCGCGGCCTCGGCGAAGCTGCCATCCGCCAGGTCCACGATACCGCGCGCGCCCTTGGCGTGCCGATGCTGCAGGCAGCCGCCCAGCTCGCCGAGAGCGACGAACTCAAGCCCAAGCCTCGCGCCGCCCTGCGCGAAGTCGCGGCCAATTTCGAGCGCTGGCAGAAGGCGCTCGACAACACCCCGCATACTGAGCTCGCCGAGATCATTCTCGAAGAGAGCGGCTATACCGATATGTGGAAGAACGACCGCTCGGCCGAAGCGCCGGGCCGACTTGAAAACCTCAAGGAGCTGATCCGCTCCATGGAGGAATATGAGTCGCTGCGTTCCTTCCTTGAACATGTCGCCCTTGTCATGGACGCCGAGCAGGACGAGCAGCTCGACGCCGTCTCGATCATGACGCTGCATTCGGCCAAGGGCCTCGAATTCGAGACCGTCTTCCTGCCCGGCTGGGAGGAAGGCCTGTTCCCGCACCAGCGTGCCCTCGACGAAGGCGGCCGCTCGGGTCTCGAGGAGGAACGCCGCCTCGCCTATGTCGGCCTGACCCGCGCCAAGAAGAACCTGCATCTGTGGTTCGTCTCCAACCGCCGCATCCATGGCTTGTGGCAGTCGACGATTCCGTCGCGCTTCCTCGACGAACTGCCCGAGGCGCATGTCGAAGTGGCTGATGCCGGCAATTCCTATGGCGGCTATGGCGGCGGCCGCCAGAACCCCTACGGTGCCTCGCGTTTCGACAGCGTCGGTGAAAAGTCCTTCTCCAACACCTACGCCACGCCGGGCTGGCAGCGTGCCCAGCAGAACCGCACCGAAGCCACCGACCGCAACTGGGGTTCCCGCTCCGGTCATTCGGTCGAACGCATAGGCTATGGCGAGACCGATTCCGGCTTCGGCGCCGGCCGCGGCTCGGTCAAGGGCCGCACAATCGACGGCGAACTGGTCGCCAAGTCGGTCGCGACGGAGCCCTCGCGCTTCGAGGTCGGCGACCGCGTCTTCCACCAGAAATTTGGCAACGGCAACATCGCCAACATCGATGGCAACAAGCTCACCATCGACTTCGACAAGGCCGGCCAGAAGAAGGTACTGGACGGGTTCGTGAACCCAGTGTGAGGGCATTTGACAGACCCGGCGCCAGAGCCAACGTCCCGCCACACGGCGCTTGACCGCTGGTTCGAACGCATGCTCGGTGATCATGGACCACAAGGTTTCGGATCCGGCTGGTTTTCCGGTCTGCTGGGGCTTTTGTTGTCCCTCGGAAGTTTCTGTGCGGTCCTGGTGTTCCGGTTTCCGGAATGGTTGACCACGTCCGAACTGCGCAGCTCCTATCCGGTCGAGGTCATGCGCGGGCTGCTCGTACTCGCCATCATTGCCGGTTTCTTCTTCTCCGCTCTGAACATCCTGCTCAGGCCGTCGAAGAAGCTGGGCCTTGCCGGTATCGGTTTTGCCACGCTGGCCATCATTCTGGGTGGCACCGGCGTCAATGTCGATTACGACGGCGACGCGCCGATTCATGTCGGCTTGGACTGGCTGGTCCTCAATGTCGTGTTGTTGTCACTCGTCTTCGTGCCGTTGGAGCGCCTGTTTCCGCTGCGTCCCGAGCATGGAACGTTCCGTGCCGGCTGGACGACCGACGGGCTCTATTTCATCGTCAGTCACGTGCTGGTCGAGCTTTTGACCTTCTTCACACTGTTACCTGCGACGATTGTCTCCCAAGCCTGGCAGGCCGATACCATGAGTGCCCAGGTCAAGAGCATGCCACTCATTGCGCAAGTCCTGCTGATCATGCTCGTTGCCGACCTGACGCAGTACTGGGTACATCGCAGCTTTCACCGTATAGGTTTCGCCTGGCCGTTTCATGCCATCCATCATTCCTCGCGCGCGATGGACTGGCTGGCGGGTTCCAGGCTGCATGTGGTCGATATCGTCGTCACACGGGCACTCATTCTGGTGCCCGTGTTCCTGTTCGGCTTTTCCGAAGCCGCCCTCTACATCTGGCTGGCCATCGTGGCAGCACAAGCCACCTTCAACCACGTCAACATGCGCATACGGCTCGGCTGGCTGGAACAGCTGCTGGTCGCACCCCGTTTTCACCATTGGCACCATGCGGTCAGGCCGATCGACAAGAATTTCGCCGTGCATTTCCCCTGGATCGACAGGCTTTTTGGTACATTCTATCTGCCGGCCGATGCCTGGCCCGAAAATGTCGGCATCCATAACGACCCCATACCGGAAGAGTTCGGGCGCCAACTGCTCTGGCCATTTCACCGAAAGACGCGTTAATGCACCGCGCACCGCCGGCCCACGCCCTTTCCCACCGGACGCCGTGATCCAGGGCTTGGCAGGCAGTCGCCGGGTTTGACCCATTGGTATCGCTCCCGCAACAGGCGGCCGCAGCTGATTCACTTGCCAGGTCGACCTTCAACCCTCTGCACGAAATCTGCACGAAACTCCTGAATATCTCCTCGTTCCAGCCACCATACCCACCCGCTGCAACGGCATTGATGTCATATGCAAACGACATCGAGCCCCACGCACCGCACGCCCCGCCAGCTGCCCAAACGGCTGCTCACTGAAGCATGGTGGCTGGTTGATCCAGCGCCACCTCAGGCGATCACGCCCTTCCCTGGCACATATTGCAGCCCGGCAGGACTCCCCCGCAAGCTGGAGCGTAGGGCATGAACTTCCGCCATGCCCCGTCCACCATCTCCGCCAAGGTTGGCGCCGCATTGCTGCTGACCCTTGCAGCCGATTTTCTGCTGTTCCGGCAGCCGCTGGACATTTCGCTTTTCATCTTCGCCGCACTGGCTGCTGGTGCAATGATCGCATTTCATTCTCGGGGACCCCGTCCCCGCCCGCTCGCGCTCAAAATTGTGCTCGCCGCGCTCGCTCTCGCCCCGCTCGCCGAAAATGTCAGCCCGCTTTCGGTGACGGTCGCGACCCTTTGCCTGGCGGCCTTCGCTCTGTCGGTCTCGGCCCGCCTGCGATCCGGCCCGGTAAACTGCCTCAAGCGCATCGCCGGCTTTATCCTGACAATCCCCGGCCGGCTGCCATTCGACATCGCGCGGCTACGGAAACTGGCCGGACGCCGCAAGATCTGGCGCCTTGGCAGCCTTACCGCTTGGACGCTGGCTGTCGCTCTGGGCATGGTGTTCGTCGCGTTGTTCGGCATCGCCAATCCCGTCATCGGCTACTGGATGTCGCTGATCGACGTCCGGGCCATATTCAACCTTCTTGACGTCTGGCGGATTGCCTTCTGGCTCGTCGTGGCTGGCAGCGTCTGGAGCTTCCTCAGGCCAAGATTACCGCGTTGGCTACCCAAATGGCGCCTCTTCACACCGCGGCCGATCGCCGAAGCACAGGCAAACTTGGAACCGCCCGCCAGACTGCACCAGTCACTCTTCGGCAAGGCGGCGATCCTGCGCGCGCTTGTCGTGTTCAACCTTATCTTCGCGCTGCAGACCGTCCTCGACGGCGCTTATCTCTGGGGCGGGGTGGCATTGCCCGCTGGGCTCACCTATGCCGCCTATGCCCATCGCGGTGCCTACGCCCTCATCGTCACGGCACTCTTGGCGGCGATTTTCGTGCTGCTCGCACTGAGGCCGGGCAGCACGACCTCGGCCGATCGCCGCGTCCGCGCCCTGGTCTATCTCTGGTCGGCGCAGAACTTTGTCCTGGTCATCTCGTCCATCCTGCGGCTCGACCTCTACATCGACGCATATTCACTGACCTACTGGCGCGTTGCCGCCTTTGTCTGGATGGGACTGGTCGCTCTCGGCATCGTCCTGATCATGTCCCGCATCGCTCTCGACAAGTCGAACGAATGGCTTTTCGGTGCCAACATGCTGACGCTTTCTGCAGTTCTCTACGTCAGTTGCTTCATCAACTTCGCCGCAATCATCGCCCACTACAATGTCAGCCACAGCCGCGCGATGGATGGAGGATCGGAATTGGACTGGTATTATCTGCGCTCGCTTGGACCCCAGGCCATCCCGGCAATCGACGTGGTGCTGAACCGCATGGGTGATACCGGCGCGGTCGCGCGCACAAGCCTCGTCTCGCGCCACTATGAGGCGGATCGGTTTCGCGAGCAGTTGCAGAACTGGCGTGCCTGGAGTTTTCGGAACTTCCGGCTGGCAGCGTATCTCGACCAGCCTTCGCCTTTGCCTTCCGGCACAGAGCCGCAGTGACGACGATGCCGCGCCATATCCTCGTCGTCGACGACGACCCTCATATACGCGACGTGATCTGCTTTGCCCTCGACAAGGCCGGCATGGAGACCGAGCCGGTCGGCGACGGTATGGCAGCGCTGGCGCGCATAGAGCGCCGCATGCCCGACCTGGTCGTGCTCGATGTCGGCATGCCCGAGATGGACGGGCTGGAACTGTGCCGCAGGCTTCGGCGAACCTCCGACGCGCCCGTGTTGTTCCTGTCTGCCCGCGACGAGGAAATCGACCGCATCCTCGGGCTTGAGATGGGCGGCGACGACTATGTCACCAAGCCGTTCAGCCCGCGAGAGCTGGTGGCGCGCGTCAACGTCATCCTTCGCCGTGCACGGCCGGCTCCGGCAGAACTCGTCTCGGCAAGCCTCAGTCACGGCCTGATTGTGCTCGATCCTTTGCGGCGCGCGGTGAATTACGATGACCGAGACATCGACCTCACCGCGACCGAATTTACCATCATCAAGGCGCTGATGACGAAACCGATGCATGTCCTCAACCGCAGTCAGCTGATCGATGCCAGCCATGCCGCCAACATCCACGTCTCGGAGCGAACGGTCGACAGCCACATCCGCAACATCCGCGCGAAGTTCGCAACAGTGGGTTGCTCCAACGCGATCGAGACCGTCCATGGCATGGGCTTCCGCCTCGGGCGGTGCGGCGCGTGACTGAAAAATGGCGCCCGCCCCTCGGCCTCGTCGTGCTGGCCATCCTTGCCACCGTCATGACGCTACCGCTACTGGGGCTGTTCAGCTTCCAACTCTATCAGCAGCGCTTCGAACCGGCCACCGAGCCCGCCGTTCTATCGCATGGCGCGGTCGCCGCAGCGGCCCTTGTAACAGGCGTCACGCTGTTGATCGGCTTCGTCTTCATCCGCACCATCTCCCGTCCCATGCACGATCTGATGGAAAGAACCGCGCGCATCGCCGAGGGGCAAACGGACGCCCTCCAGCCACTTGCCCATCACGGCACGCGCGAGATGGCGGAGTTGTCCAAAGCCTTCCTCGACATGGCGCGCAAGCTGCAGATCCGCAACGAAACGATCCGCACCTTTGCCACCCACGTCTCGCATGAGCTGAAATCGCCGCTGACCGCGATCCAGGGCGCCGCCGAATTGCTGCGCGACGCCAGCGACGACATGGATCCGGCCACAAGAACGCGCTTCCTCGACAACATCGTCGCTGACACCGACAGGCTGAACCGCCTGGTTCGCCGCCTGATCGAACTGGCGCGCGCCGACAAGGCAGCGCTGCCAGGCCAGAGCACGTCGCTCACTGAGATTCTCGGCTATCTCGCTCCTGTCGAAGGTGTCGACCTGTCGATCTTGTCTGGCGCTGACATCCGCTTTGCCATGTCGGCTGAAAATGGCGCGGCCATCCTGTCCAATCTCGTCGACAACGCGCTGCGCCATGGCGCCGGCCGTTTCGTGCTGGAGGCCAGCAGCTTTGACGACACTGTCACCATAGCTGCCACCGACGATGGCTGCGGCATCTCGCCCAACAACCGCGCCCGCATCTTCGAGCCGTTCTTCACCACACGGCGTGAAACCGGCGGCACCGGCCTTGGCCTCGGCATCGTCTCGGCCTTGCTCAACGCCCATGACGGAACGATCCGGCTTGCCGGCGCCGACAAGGGCACCCGCTTCGAGATCAGGCTGCCGACGGCATAGGACTGCCACGATCAGCCTCTTGCCGGCAATCACGTCGGCGAGAGCCACCGCCGCGGCCGCCACTTATCGGTTGCCGCCCCGCATGCGCAGGAATAACATCAGGTTTGCGCTAATTGTGGATCGCAGGGAGGCGAAGACGATGCGCAGATATATCGATTGCCGTGAATTCCCGAGCGAAATGAAGTGCACCGTGGCGATCGCAGCCGACAACGAGGACGAACTGGTCAACGCTGCCGTCCAGCATGCTGTCGCCGTCCATGGCGAGCATGACACACCGGATTTCCGCGCGGAGGTCAGGAAAGCCATCCATATAGGCTCGCCGCCGGCCTGATTTGATGCTCGTGACATATTGCCGGTGCTGATGCAGGGCTCAGCAACGCATCGCGAGTGGTGATGCCCTGTCCTACTGCCGGCGCACAGGCTCGCCGCTGCGCATTGCCTTCAGCCGTTCGGCGGCCGACGCCGCCAGCTCGGCGTAGCGTTCCTCCAGAGCCTCGGCGGCAACCAGCACCTCCGGCTCGAAGTCATTGGCCTCGAGCACTTGCCTCAGCTTTTCGACAAATTCGGCCTGCTGTTCGAGCGCGGCAAACAGCTTCTTGACCTGGTCGCGGCTGATGTCGGGATTGGCGAGCGTCGCCGGAACCTCGCGCGCCATCTCGGCGCCGGTCTCGGCCTGCTCTCTGAGGATATCCAGCCAGTCAGTCACGCCACGCCATACCCTACCCGCCACAATCTTGTTCCGGACCGCGGCAATCGTCAACCGCCCGGGAGCAGCGGAGGACAGTACTTTCACGCCTGCAGCAGGAATTGCGCGCGGTGGTTTTTGTTCCCAAATCCCAAGCGCCTGCATGAAGACGCTGCAGCATAGGCAGCGCCAGGCATGCGAGGCGCAGGGACTTCTTCGTCTGCGAGGAGACGCAGCACTCACCCCTTCGCTTTCGCTCGGACATCATGCCGTTTGGCCGCTTGCTCGCATTTCTTGCGGATTTCCTCGACCTCGGTTTCGGTCAGATGCTCGATGCCGATGAAATGGTTGTGGCCGGTGCTGACCCGGATCAGCTCGTCGAGCTTGGCCTGAATCGCAGCACCGTCGCGGTTCTGGGTGTTCTGGATCAGGAACACCATCAGGAAGGTGATGATGGTCGTGCCGGTGTTGATCACCAACTGCCAGGTGTCGGAAAAGCCGAACACCGGACCTGATACCGCCCAGGCCAACACGACAACGCAGCAGCCGAGAAAGGTCAGTGGCAGGCCGGCGGCGTAGGCTACCTTATTGGCGATCTTGGTGAAAATCTTCTCGAACATGGCCACATCCCTTCGGTGCGAAGGAAACAACCGTGCCCCGCTTCGGGTTCCGCAGCCGGCGCTTAGGCCTGCCTCGCTTCCCAGCGGTCGAGAAAGGCCTCGATCGGCAGGCTCTGCATGTCGGGGATCGCCTCGAACAGTCTTTCGCGCGGCCAATCCCACCAGGCCAGCGCCTCGATGCGGGCGATAACCTCGACGGGGAACCGCATCTTCAGCCTCTTTGCGGGCACGCCGGCAAAAACCTCGAACGGCGCGACGTCGCGCGTCACCACGGAATTCGCCCCGACCACCGCACCATTGCCAATGCTCACACCGGGCATGATCACCGCACCATGTCCGACCCACACATCGTGTCCGATAATCACTGGCTTAGCCCTGCGACGCTCGCGGAAATCGTTGTCGACGCCGAGATAGCGGAAATACTCGTTCGGCCGGTAGCTCAGCTTGTGCGTGGTCAGCCGCTCCATCGGATGCTCTAGCGCGTTGATGCGCGTATTGGCGGCGATCGAGCAGAACTTGCCGATCGTGGTGTAGATCGCCTCGGCGTGGCGCTCGAAATAGGAGTAGTCGCCGACCACCACCTCGCGCAACACGACGCGCTCGCCGACGATCACATGGCGGCCAAGCCGGCAGCCTTTCAGCTCCGACGTCGGGTGGATTCGCGGTTCGTCATCCTTGAAGCGAAGGTCTGCTTGATCGTCCATGACGCGGATGTACGCCCGCGCCACACTGCCCGCAAGCTATTGCGGCTTGCCCTTGGCCCAGACGACGTTCTGGCCATAGAGCGGCACCGTGGTCATCGACATCTTGGCCGAGCCGTCCTGCACTTGGCGCGAATGGGCGAGATAGATCAGTGTCTCGTTTTTCTGGTCGTAGATGCGGTTCACCACCTGCTCCTTCCAGATCAGGCTGATGCCCTGTTTGAAGACCTCCTCGCCCTCCTGGTCGAGGTCGATCTCGCCAATGGTGATCGGTCCGGTCTGCTGGCACGAGATTGCGGTGTCCGACGGGTTCTCGAACCAGTTGCCTTTCTGCAGCCGGTCGATCACGCCGCGGTCGAAATAGGAGACGTGGCAGGTGACGCCCTCGACCTTGGGGTCCTTGATCGCCTCGACGATGATGTCGTTGCCGAGCCAGTCGACGCCGACCTCGCCCACCTGCTGGGCCATGGCGGGCAATGCTGCGCCGAGCGCAAGGGTGGTCGCAAGGACGGAAAGGGCAAGCCGCATGAAAGCCTCCTGAATTGGCTGAAGTCGTCCACACTTGGGTCGCCCGCGCCCACCTTGCAAGCCAGAGACGCTGCATCCTGCTCGCGAAAAGGTGTTTTGTGGACGAATGAGAGCGTCAACATGTCCCTTTTGGCAAATCACGCGCCGCGCTATGTAGGGTTGATGAAACAGGCCTTGCCCATATCGCTTTCGGCGACCGCGTGGATCGCGCTCGGCATGATGGCGTTTGCGGCAGCTTCGGGCCTCGCCTTCGCCTCCTGGCTGGACAAGGACGCCGGCATCTTCATGTCGCTGGTCGAGGCCGGCATGTCCTGGTGCTTCTGAACCGGTCATCAATAACACCATGGAATCACAATCGATGATGCGCACGATCCTTGCCGGCATTCTGATCCTGATGGCCGCCGGCGTCGGCTGGCTGACCTTCGACTGGTACAGCAGCAAGACCAGCGCCCAGGCTTTCGGTGCGCCCTTCGTGCTTGTCGATCAGAAGGGCGCCGAGATCACCGAAGCGGCGTTCCGCGGCCAGCCAAGTGCTGTCTTCTTCGGCTTCACCCATTGCCCCGAGGTCTGCCCGACCACGCTGTTCGAGCTCGACGGCCTGCTCAAGCAGATGGGCGACGAAGGCAAGAACCTCCGCGCCTATTTCGTCTCGGTCGATCCCGAGCGCGACACGCCCGAAGTGATGAACAGCTACGTCAGCAACGTCTCCGACCGCATCACCGGCATCACCGGCTCGCCCGACAAGATCGCCGCCATGGCCAAGGCCTTCGGTATCTATTCCAAGAAGGTGCCGACCGAAGGCGGCGACTACACCATGGATCACACGGCGTCGGTGCTGCTGCTCGACAGCAAGGGTGATTTCTTCGGCACGATCGCCTATGAGGAGAACCCAGAGACCGCACTTGCCAAGCTCAAGCGGCTTGCCAAGGAAGGCTGACCCTCCTCTCCCGGACCCGACATGACCCAGACACGGCTGCACTTTACCACCGGCCGCGAAGCCGCCAACCGCATCTTCGCTGCCCTCGAAACCGCCTTCGAGGAAGATGGCTGGCCGATCGCCGTGATCGAGGTCGACGAGGACCGCGATATCCATGAGGTCTCGCTCTACACGGATGGCGATGTCGAGGACGTTGCCAGCCGCATGGCCGAGGTGGTTGCAGAAGCAGGCCACAAGGGCCCGCTGGGCCGTGAGGTGCTGCCCGACGTCGACTGGGTGGCGAAGTCGCTCGAAGGCCTGAAGCCGGTACAGGCAGGACGCTTCATCGTTCATGGCAGCCATGATCGCGAGGACGTGCGCCCCGGACAGATCGCCATCGAGATCGAGGCTGGCCTCGCTTTCGGCACCGGCCATCACGGCACCACGGCAGGCTGCCTCGAGATGATCGAAAAGGTGATGGCCGCGGAAAAACCGGCCAAGGCGCTCGACCTTGGTACCGGCAGCGCCGTGCTGGCGATCGCAGTCGCCAAGCTGGCGCCGATCCCGGTACTGGCAACCGACATCGACCCGGTCGCAACCGACGTGGCCGCCGCGAATGTCCGCCTCAATGGTGCTGCCGACCACGTCGAGACGGTCACCGCCGCAGGCTTCGACGACCCGATCTTCGCCGCGCGCGGCCCTTTCGACCTGATCGTCGCCAACATCCTGGCGCAGCCGCTGATGCTGCTGGCGCCCGAAATGGCCACGAACCTTGCGGTCGACGGCTCCCTCGTGCTGTCGGGTATCCTCGACCGTCAGCACGACGCCGTGCTCGAAGCCTATGTCGCGGCAGGCTTCCGCCACATCGAGACCTTCCACAGGGAAGGCTGGGTGACAATCCACCTCAAGAACTGAGCCCGCTGGCACAAGCCGGCGGCGTTGCCAGCAACGGCCGGCGCGGATAGGTTCGCCCGACATCCAGCTCTCGGGAAACCACCATGTTCCAGTCCTTTGATTCAGCCGGCGATCCCACCGTCGGCAAGCCGCGCGTGGCGTTGCTCCGGCAATGGCTCAAGGAACACGGGCTCGACGGCTTCGTCGTGCCCCGCGCCGACGAGCACCAGGGCGAGTATGTCCCGCCACGTTCGAATCGCCTGCGGTGGCTGACCGGCTTCAGCGGCTCGGCCGGCGTGGCGATCGTGCTCGCCCGCAGCGCCTACATCTTCGTCGACGGGCGCTACACGCTGCAGGTGCGCGACGAGGTCGATCTCGACATCTTCACCGTCGAAAGCCTGATCGACAACCCGCCATCGGTGTGGATCAAGGAAAGCCTGCCCAAGGGCGCAAGGCTTGGCATCGACCCGTGGCTGCACACCATGGGCGAGGTCAAGGCGCTGACAACGGCAACCGAAAAGGTCGGCGCCGTGCTTGTCCCCCTCGCCCGCAACCCCATCGACGCGATCTGGGAAGATCAGCCCGACGCACCGCTGGCCCCGGTCGAGATCCATCCGGAGGCCTTTGCCGGCGAACTGGCCAAGGACAAGTTGAAACGGCTCGCCGCAGCGATCGAGAACGACGGCGCCACCCATGTGATCCTGACCGACCCGTCGTCGCTCGCCTGGGCGTTCAACATCCGTGGTGGCGACGTACCCCACACGCCGCTTGCCCTTGGCTTCGCCATCCTCTCCGCCGACGGCAGCCATGCCGTGTTCATGGACAAGCGCAAACTTGGCCGCACCGAGGAGGCCTATCTCACCCAGCTTGCCGACATCAAGGCACCGAGCAAGCTCGACGACGCGGTCGCGGCCCTTGCCAAATCTGGCGCGAAGATCGCGCTCGACCCGGTGCTTGCCGCCGACAGGCTGCGCGCCCTGATCGAGGACAATGGCGGCACGGTGGTGCAAGCGCCCGACCCGGCCCGCCTGCCCCGCGCCACCAAGAATGCCCAGGAGATCGCCGGTTCGCGCGCTGCCCACCGCCGTGACGGCGCTGCTGTCGCCAAGCTTTTGTGCTGGCTCGACCGGCAGAATCCCGGCAGCCTCGACGAGATCGCCGTCGTGACCAAGCTGGAGGAATGCCGCCGCCAGACCGGCGAGGAAACGCAGATGCCGCTCCGCGACGTCTCGTTCGACACCATCTCGGGTGCCGGCGCCAATGGCGCGATCATGCATTACCGCGTCTCGAAAGCGACGAGCCGGGTGCTGGCCGAGGGTGAACTGTTCCTGCTCGATTCGGGCGCGCAATATCAGGACGGCACCACCGACATCACTCGCACCATGCCGGTCGGCAAGCCGAGCGAGGAGATGCGCGAGCGTTTTACCCTGGTGCTCAAGGGCATGATCGCGATCTCGCTGGCGCGGTTTCCCTCAGGCACGCGTGGCGCCGACATCGACGCGCTCGCCCGCATCGCACTGTGGAAGAACGGCCTCGACTACGCCCACGGCACTGGCCACGGCGTCGGGTCCTATCTCGCTGTTCATGAAGGCCCGCAGCGCATCGCCAAGACCGGCATGGAAAAGCTGCTCGCCGGCATGATCCTGTCCAACGAGCCCGGCTACTACAAGGAAGGCCATTACGGCATCAGGCTGGAAAATCTGATCCTGGTGACGCCAACCGCCGAGCTGCCCGGCGGCGACATCGCCATGCACGGCTTCGAGACGTTGACGCTGGCGCCTTTCGACCAGCGCCTGCTGCGCGCCGACCTGCTGACCCGCGAAGAGCTGGATTGGCTCAATGCCTACCATGCCCGCGTGCTGGCCGAGATCGGACCGATGCTCGACGGCGAAACGCTGGCGTGGCTGGAAAAGGCGACGGCGCAGATCGCCTGATCAGCGTGTAATGAAAACGACCGGCCGCTTCATGCGGCCGGTTTTCGTTCAGCCGATGAAATGCCGCATGGCAATCAACACGGCAGCGCCTGTCAGAAACATCGTCATCAGGCCACCACGCAGTCCAACAACGGCTGCCACGGCAAGCGCTGCCAGCTCAGCCGGACCGGCCGAGAGTGCCGCGGGTGCCACGAGCGTCGTCAGAACCGCAGCCGGCACCGCGTTCAGGCCCGCCTCGACGCGCGGATGGATGCGCTCGAAACGCGAAATGACGAGATGGCCGCCGATACGGGTCAGATAGGTGGCGACAGCGCCGGCAATGATGATCCAAAGCGTCGTGCTCATGACACCACCTCCGCCGTTTCTTCACTCGTCAGGCTCTCGTCGGACCTGACCGGCATCGCCGCCGCAAACAGCACGCCGGCCAGCGCCCCAATGGAAACATGCCAGGGTGAGCCTACGGTCTTGTAGGCGATCATCGAGGCAACGGCGCTGGCAACGACGATCGGCAGCCAGCGCGGGCGCTTGCGGAAGCTCATCACCAAACCGAGAAAATAGATCGGCAGCAGGAAGTCGAGCCCGATGGCATGGGGGTTGGGAATCAGCCGCCCGAACAGCGCGCCGAGCGCGCTTTCGGCGACCCAGAAGACATAGATCGGCAGCGCCATGCCCATGTACCAGGCAAAGGTCACCTGCTCGCCATTCTCGCCCTTGCGCTCGGCCTCGGCATATTGCGGATCGACCAGGAAGAAATAGCCGATGGCCTGCTTCAGGAACGGCCAATGGTCGATGTGCTTGCCAACGGCAGCCGAATAGAGAACGTGGCGGAAGTTGACGGCGAAGATCGATAGCACCACCAGCCACGGCGCGACATGCTGGCCGAACAACTCGATGCCGACCAGCTGGCTGGCGCCGCCATAGATCGAGGCGCTCATCAGTGTCGCCTCGACGACGGAGAAGCCGTTGTCGACGGCCAACGCCCCGAACAGGATGGCAAAGGGCGCCGACGCGACCACCACCGGCACGCTCAATCGCATGCCCTGCAAGAATTCACCGCGACGATCAGACATTAGGCCTCCGTGGCGCATCGGCCCCAGATCGAATTTTGAGCGTTGGAATGCACGATACAGGCCGAACGAGCTCGGCCAAGGCTCCATAGCTTGCGCGGGGGTCTGAATAAGTCAGCCGGCTTGGCGTGTCACATCAATTCGGTTGAGCCAACGATCAGCGCTTCTTGGCCTTCGGCGGCCGCTTCACCGAGCACGGCACATTACCGCCGGCATGAAGCCGGCCCATCGTCATGTCGAGCTTGATCGGCAGGTCGCGCAGCGCCGAGACGTTCAGCTTGCGCGCGGCTGCCAGCGCCACCTCGCCGCAGGCATGCGCGTCCTCTGCAGCATTATGGTGCCTGAAGGAGAAATCGATATGGCGCGACACCTCGTTGAGCCGGTGCGAGGTTAGCTCCTGCCACACCTTCTTCGCCATCTTGAGCGTGCAGATGTAGTCGATGTCAGGACTGACAGTGCCATACAGCTGATAGCTCGCCCTGAGCACACTCATGTCGAAGGACGCGTTGTGGGCGATCACAAGCGTGTCTGAGAGATCGTCCTCGAACTCCTCCATCACCTCGGGAAACTCGGCTGCGTCCTCGACATGTTCGGGCCGTATGCCGTGAACGGCAATGTTGAAGCGCGAGAACCGCATGTCCCGGGGGCGGATCAGTCGCTCCTCGATACGGATGACCGCGCCGTCCTCGATCCAGGCAAGGCCAATGGAGCACGGGCTGCTCCGCTGCTCATTGGCAGTTTCGAAGTCGATGGCAAGTGCTCGCATGACGTCTGTCAGCCCGCCTGCCCGACGCGTTCGAACCACTGGTCCTCTGTGATCACCTCGATACCCAGATCGGTCGCCGCCTTGAGCTTCGAGCCAGCACCTGGGCCCGCCACAACGAGGTCGGTCTTCTTGGACACCGAGCCCGCCACCTTGGCGCCAAGCTTCTCGGCCATCGCCTTGGCCTCGTCGCGCGACATCTTTTCGAGCGAGCCGGTGAACACCACCGTCTTGCCCGAAACGGGTGACGACACGTCGCCGATACGCTCCTCGTCAAGCGGCGTCACTTCGGCAAGCAGCGCATCGAGCACCTGCCTGTTGTGCTCCTCTGCGAAGAACTCGACCACCGCCTCGGCGACGATGGCGCCGATGCCGTTGACGCCGGTCAGCTCCTGCCAGGCGGCATTGCCCTTGTCACCCTTGCCCTCAGGCATCACGGCAGCAACACCAGCGGCGCGGAAGGTCTCGAAATTGATGTAGTGGCGCGCCAGGCGCTTGGCATTGGTTTCGCCGATGTGGCGGATGCCGAGCGCAAACAGGAAGCGCGAGAACTCGACCTGGCGGCGGTCGTCGATGGCCGCAAACAACTTGCGAGTCGATGTCGCGCCGAAGCCATCGATGTTCTCGAGCTTGGTGAGCGATCCTTCTTGTCGCCGCTTCAGCGTGAAGATGTCCGCCGGCGAGCCGACATGCAATGCCGGGTCCTGCGACTGGAAGAAGAACTCGATCTGCTTCTCGCCCAGGCCCTCGATGTCAAAGGCATTGCGCGAGACGAAATGGCGAAGGCGCTCCACAGCCTGTGCCGGACAGATCAGGCCGCCGGTGCAGCGGCGCACCACCTCACCCTCCTCGCGGACAGCATGGCTGTCACAGGCCGGGCAGCGCGTCGGGAACAGATAGGGCTGCGCTCCTGCCGGGCGCTTCTCCAGGACGACGTCGAGGATCTGCGGAATGACGTCACCTGCCCGCTGTACGATGACGGTGTCGCCGACGCGGATGTCATGATCCTCGTCGCGAATGGCCGCGCCGCTGTTGCCGAGGCCCTTGATGTAGTCCTCATTGTGCAGCGTGGCGTTGGTGACCACCACACCGCCCACCGTCACCGGCTGCAGCCGCGCCACCGGCGTCAGCGAGCCGGTGCGGCCGACCTGGATGTCGATGCCGAGCAGTGTCGTCGTCGCCTTTTCAGCCGGGAACTTGTGCGCGATGGCCCAGCGCGGCGAACGCGAGACGAAGCCGAGCCGCTGCTGCAGGTCGAGCCGGTCGACCTTGTAGACGACGCCGTCGATGTCGTAGCCGAGCCCGGCGCGATTGGCCTCGATCATCCGGTACTGCGACAGCAGGCCGTCGACGCTGTCGAACACCTTCATCAGCGGATTGGTCTTGAAGCCGTAGGTCTTAAAAGCCTCGACCATGCCCATCTGGGTGTCGGCCGGCATGTCGCTGACCTCGCCCCAGGCATAGGCGAAAAAGCGCAGCGGACGGCTGGCAGTGATAGACGTGTCGAGCTGGCGCAGCGAACCGGCGGCCGCATTGCGCGGATTGGCGAAAATCTGCTTGCCAGCTTCAGCATTGCGCCGGTTGAGTTCGGCAAAGTCGGCGTGGCTCATATAGACCTCGCCGCGCACTTCCAGCACCTCGGGAAAGTCGCCCTTCAGCACGTTCGGAATGTCGGCGATGGTGCGGGCGTTCGCCGTGACGTTTTCGCCGACCTGGCCGTCGCCGCGCGTCGCCGCCGTCACCAGCCGGCCGTTCTCGTAGCGGATCGACAGCGACAGGCCGTCGATCTTGGGCTCGGCGGTGATTACCACCGGCTCGTCGGCGGACAGCCTGAGGAAGCGCCTGATGCGGCCGACGAACTCGCTGACGTCCTCGTCGGCAAAGGCGTTGTCCAGCGACAGCATCGGCACGACATGGGTGACCTTGCCGAATTTTTCGGAGACGGCAGCGCCCACCGACTTGGACGGCGAGTCCTCACGCACCAGTTGCGGAAAACGCTGCTCGATGGCGAGGTTGCGGCGGCGCAGCGCATCGTAATCCGCGTCCGAAATCGTCGGCGCGTCCTCGGCATGATAACGCAGGTCGTGGCCGGCAATTTCTTCGGCCAGCCGCGCAAGCTCCGCCGCGGCTTCAGTCTCGCTCAGCGAATCGACTGGCTTGTCGGACATGGTACGGCTCCGGCTGAAAACGCGGCCACCATAGATCAGGACGCTGTCGAGCGGGAGCCGCCCGGACCGAATTCCACGTCAAATCAGCAGCATCGCGAAGGCTCCTGACATGGGAGCCGCAATCGCGTGGTCAGGAAAGGACGGCCGTGTTCTCGCGCAGCAGGCGCTCGGCGGCGGCGCGCGCTTCCTCGGTGATCGAGGCGCCAGACAGCATGCGCGCGATTTCCTCCTGGCGCGCGGTACGGTCCATCTCGTGGATACCGGTCGCCACCTTGTCGGTGTTGCCCTTCTTGGAGATCAGGAAATGCGTCGCCGCGCGGGCCGCGACCTGCGGCGCATGCGTCACTGACAGCACCTGCACCCGGCGGGACAGCCGTGCCAGCCGCTGGCCGATGGCGTCGGCAACCGCGCCACCCACGCCGGTATCGATCTCGTCGAACACCAGTGTGGGTGCCGAACCACGGTCGGCAAGCGCCACCTTCAACGCGAGGAGAAAACGCGACAACTCGCCACCCGAGGCGACCTTCATCATCGGGCCCGGTCGGGTGCCGGGATTGGTGCGCACCCAGAACTCGACCTGATCGATACCTTCCTGCATGCGATTGTCGGCTTCGCTCGACATCTCGACGATGAATTCGGCGCGTTCGAGCTTGAGTTCGGGCAATTCGGCCATGACGGTCTTGCGCAGGCTCTCGGCCACAGTCTTGCGGAGCTCCGACAGATTGGCAGCGATGCGATCATAGGCATCGCGGCTGGTCCTCGCCTGCGTTTCCAGCACCTGCAGCCGCTCCTCGCCGGCATCGAGGTCGGCGAGGTCGGCAACCATCGTGTCGCGCAGCCTGGCTAGGTCGTCGACGGCAACATTGTGCTTGCGTGCAGCCGCGCGCAGGGCAAACAGCCGCTCCTCAGCCTTTTCCAGCCGCTGCGGGTCATATTCGGTGGCGCGAAGGGCGGCATCGACGCCGGATTGCGCCGCATCAAGCGAGATCATCGCCTCGTCGAGCGATTTCACCACCTCATCGAGCAGGCCCGGCACCTCGGCCGCCTTGCGCTGCAGGCGGCGCAACAGGCTGGCAAGCTGCGGCAGCGGCGACGACGAGCCCGACAGCACGTCCTGTGCATCCTGGATTTCGGAGGCGATCTTTTCGACGCGCATCATTGCGGCACGCAGCTCGGCGAGTTCGCTCTCCTCCCCCGGCTGGGGATCGAGCTTGGTGAGTTCGGTCACCGAGGCACGCAGATATTCAGCCTCGCGCGCGGCGGCATCGACGCGGGCGCGATGGCGTGACAGCTCCTGCTCGGCACCGCGCCACAACTTCCACGCGTCGGCGGTGGCCTTGGCTTCGCCGACATGACCGCCAAAGGAATCGAGCACATCGCGATGCGCCCCGGCGTCGACAAGCGCGCGATCGTCGTGCTGGCCGTGGATTTCGACAAGCGCGCGGCCGATGTCGCGCATCAGCGTGACGCTGGACGGCTGGTCGTTGACGAAGACGCGCGTGCGCCCGTCGGCGGTCTGGACGCGTTTCAGGATGATGTCGCCATCGTCGTCGATGGCATTGTCGGCAAGCAGCGTACGCGCCGGATGGTTGCGCGGCACGTCGAAGACCGCACTCACCTGCCCTTGCGTGGCACCGTGGCGGACCAGCGATGCATCGCCGCGCGCGCCGAGCGCGAGCGACAATGCGTCGAGAAGGATGGATTTGCCCGCGCCGGTCTCACCGGTCAGCACCGACAGGCCAGGCGTGAAATCGATGTCCAGCCGTTCGATCAGGACAATATCGCGGATCGACAGGCGCGAGAGCATCTATTTCTGGTCAGGCGCCGGAGAACATCTTCCCGGCCTTGGAAATCCAGGAGCCGGCATTTTCCCGAGGCTCGAGGCCATTGGTCTGCAGCAGCTTGTACGAATCCTTGTACCACTGGCTGTCAGGATAGTTCTGGCCGAGCACGGCCGCCGCCGTCTGGGCTTCCGAGGTCAGGCCCATCGCGTAGTAGGTTTCGACGAGGCGCGCGAGCGCTTCTTCGATGTGGCGTGTGTTCGAATAGTTCTCGACAACATTGCGGAAGCGCTTTGCCGAAGCGATGAATTCGCGACGCTCGAGATAATAGCGGCCGATCTGCATTTCCTTGCCGGCGAGCTGGTCGCGGGCGAAGCGGATCTTGGCGTTGGCGTCGTCGACATATTCGGAAGCCGGCCAGCGCTGAACCACCTCGGTCATCGCCTCGATGGTGCGGCGAGCTTCCTTCTGATCCTGCGTCACGTCGCGAATCTGGCGGAAATAGCTGAGGCCGATGATGTACTGGGCGTAGGCCGCGTCGTCGGTCGAGGGATAGAGCGCGAGATAGCGCTTGGCCGAGTTGATGGCCTCTTCATAGGAGCCCTGGCGATAGCTGGCGAAAGCGCCCATCACCATCGATTTACGGGCAAACTCCGAATAGGGATGCTGACGGTCGACAGCCTCGAACTTGCGGCTGGCCTCCTTGAGGCGGCCGGCATTGAGGTTGGCGAGGCCCTGATTGTAGAGCACATCGGCCGGTTCGGTCTGCTCGACATAGGTCGCGAGATCAACATCGGCTTCGCCGGACATGCAGCCGGACAGTGCAAGCGTCGGAGCGATGAGCGAAAGCGCCACAACCAGAGGCTTCACGCGCAATTTCGATCGATCGGCTCGTATCAATGACATCACAGAGTTCCGCCCCTTTGGCGCTGTTTCGCTTTTAGGCAATGGCCATAGATCACAACTGGCTTTGCCGGGCAACGCTATCAGCCGCCAATCGCGCAATTTTGTGGCACGCAATGACGCATGCCATTTCGCCGGCCAAGTGGTGCAACAAGGTCACACCACCTCCAGGCGATTGCCGGCCGTCAGAGGGTCCAGGGCGCGTGGACTGCGGCACTGACAGCGATAAGTTCGGCCGAGCGGCCGCGCTCGCGGCGCGACGTCTCGACGACTTCGAAAGCCGACCTGTCAGAAAGCAGGCGGCGCAGCGCAGCGGCGTTCAGCCGGTGGCCACCGCGATAGGAACGGAAGCAGCCGATGAAGCGCGCGCCGGCGAGTGCCAGGTCGCCCATCGCGTCAAGCGTCTTGTGGCGCACGAACTCGTTGGAGAAGCGCAGGCCTTCCATGTTGATGATGTGGTTGTCGTCGCCGATGACCACTGAATTCTCGAGCGACGAACCAAGCGCATAGCCGGCTGCCCACAGGCGCTCGACGTCCTTCATGAAACCAAAGGTGCGGGCGCGCGAGATCTCGCGGCGGAATATGTCGTCGTTGATATCGGAAGCAAAGGACTGGCGCCCGATCGCTGGGCTCTCGAAATCGATCTCGACCTCGAATCGCGTGCCGCCATGGGGACGGAACTCGGCCCAGGAGGCGCCGCTTTCGATTCGTACCGGCTTGAGAACGCGGATGTAGCGGCGCTTGACGCACTGCACTTCGATGCCGGCCAGGTCGATGGCCTCGACGAACTGCGCGGCACTGCCGTCCATGATCGGGATTTCAGCGCCTTCGACTTCGATCAGCAGATTATCGATACCGAGGCCGAACAGAGCGGCCATCAGGTGTTCGATCGTGGCAACGTGCTGGCCGGCGGGATCGCCGAGCAAGGTGCAAAGATCGGTCGCACCCACTTCTGACACAATTGCGCGAAATTCTCGGTCAGCAACCTGAAACACCACGCCCGTATCCGCGTCTGCCGGCGCGAAATGGATGGCTACCGGCTTGCCGCTGTGAACGCCAACGCCCGACAGGGTGACACGCGATTTGAGTGTTGTCTGATAGTCCTGCAAGTCGATCCCCATATGCCCGTACTCACCACGTCCGCTTCGCCACACCACGGCGCACGGCTCTTATGCTCGCCAGACGGGACCTCATCCCCACAATACCCGTCAGCGACCTTAATCGGCGCGAAGATAGTCTTCCGGGTGAGAGACTCCAAATCACGGTTTCTTACTCTGTGTAACTGCGGGGACGCTTCGACTCGCCCCGCCAAGCTCATGTTTTAACTTATCTTTTCAGAGCAAAAGGCGGGCGTCGAGACGCCCGCCTTTCAAACAGTGTTACCGGCCGTTCACAGATCAGTTGGCTTGCCGGCGAAGGAACGCTGGAATCTCCAGCTGATCGTCCTCCTGAGTCCGTGCCTGCGGTGCCAGGCGGCCATGTTCGTCGAGCTGTCCGCGGCGCGGCGCGTACATCTGCGATTCCTGGCTGGTCATGCGGCGCTGCTCGGGCGCCGGCTGGCGCAGCTTGGGCTCGCGCGGCTGCGCGGGCTGCAGGCGTGCCGGTTCTTCCTCACGGCGGGTCAGGCCGCTGGTCAGGCGCTTGAGCAGGCCCATCGGACCACGATCCTCATGCTGCTCGGCCGGCTGAGCCTTGGCTTCGACCTCGGCCTTGACCATCGGCGGAAAGTCCTCGACGCGCGGCATGCGCGGCTGAACCTGGGCCGGCTGCATCATCTCGCGCTGCGGTGCCATCTGCGGCTGGGCAACCGGCTGCGGTGCGGGCTGCTGGAACTGCTGCGGCTGATACTGCTGGACCTGCGGCTGGGCCGGCGGAGCGGCAAACAGCTTGCTCTGCGGACGGAAGTCGTCAGCCGGAGCGGCTGGCCGCGGCTGCGCCATCGCGGCGGCATTGGCTTCGGCAAGGCGGATGGCCTCGGCAACCGGATCGTTGGTGCGCACTTCCATGCGCGGCTGTTCGACAGGAGCAGCCTGCACGACAGGACGCGGTGCCTCGACCTGACGCTGTGCCGGCTTCGGCGCCTGACGGATGGTCAGCGGTGCAGCAGCCATGTCGGCAGCCGACTTGTCGATGCCGGTGGCGACGACCGACACGCGGATGACGCCTTCGAGGTCTTCGTCGAAAGTGGCGCCCAGGATGATGTTGGCGTCCTGATCCACTTCCTCACGGATTCGGGTGGCAGCTTCGTCGACTTCGAACAGGGTCAGGTCGCGGCCGCCGGTGATCGAGATGAGCAGGCCCTTGGCGCCCTTCATCGAGGTTTCGTCGAGCAGCGGGTTGGCGATTGCTGCTTCGGCGGCGGCCATCGCACGGCCCTCGCCCGAAGCTTCGCCGGTGCCCATCATCGCCTTGCCCATTTCGCGCATCACCGAACGGACGTCGGCGAAGTCGAGGTTGATCAGGCCTTCCTTGACCATCAGGTCGGTGATGCAGGCAACGCCCGAATACAGCACCTGATCGGCCATGGCGAAGGCGTCCGCGAAGGTCGTCTTGTCATTGGCCAGACGGAACAGGTTCTGGTTCGGGATGACGATCAGCGTGTCGACGCACTTCTGCAGCTCTTCGATGCCGTAATCAGCCGTCTTCATGCGGCGCTGGCCTTCGAAGTGGAACGGCTTGGTGACGACGCCGACGGTCAGGATACCCTTTTCGCGAGCGGCGCGGGCGACGACCGGAGCAGCACCGGTGCCGGTGCCGCCGCCCATGCCGGCGGTGACGAAGCACATATGCGTGTTCGACAGGTGGTCGATGATCTCGTCGATGCACTCTTCAGCGGCGGCGCGACCGACTTCCGGCTGCGAACCCGCGCCCAGGCCCTCGGTGACATGCGCGCCGAGCTGGATGAGACGCTCGGCCTTCGACATGGTGAGTGCCTGCGCATCGGTGTTGGCCACGACGAACTCGACGCCGCGCAGGCCAGCGGTGATCATGTTGTTGACAGCGTTGCCGCCGCCACCGCCGACACCGAACACGGTGATGCGGGGCTTGAGCTCGGTGATGTCCGGCTTCTGCAGATTGATCGTCATAGTCCTCGTCCTTTTTGCCTTTCGAACCGCTTCGCCGTGCGGCCGGTAATGGGGCTGCCCCCGTCAATTCCTAAAAACTGTCTCTCAACCACTGACTCATGCGATGCAGTTTTCCGCCAGTTCCCGTTGCCCTGTAACGGGAAATCCCTTTCGCAGACTGGCTCTCGATGCCGGCCATCTGCGGGTAGATGAGAAGCCCGACGGCGGTCGCGAAAGCCGGCCCCTTGGCCGCCTCCGGCAGACCTGCCACGCCGAGTGGGCGGCCGATGCGCACATTGCGGCCGAGAATGCGTCGCGCTGCCTCGGGCAGGCCGACGAGCTGACTGGCACCGCCGGTGAGGACGACGCGTTTACCGACGGCATTGCCGTAACCCGACTTGTTGAGCCGGTCGCGCAGCAGTTCCAGCGTCTCGTCAATGCGGGCGCGGATGATGCGCGTCATGACAGAACGCGGTATCTGCAGCGGAACTTCGCTGTCGTCGACGCCGATCGGCTGGATGCTGATCATGTCGCGGTCGTCGGTGGTGCCGGGCAGCGCCGATCCATGCATGACCTTGAGCCGCTCGGCATCGTCGAGACGCGTCGACAGGCCCTTGGCCATATCCATGGTGACGTGATTGCCGCCCACAGGAATGGCGTCGGCATGGACGAAGCGCCCTTCCGCAAAGACCGAAAGCGTGGTCGTGCCACCGCCCATGTCGATGCAGGCAGCACCCATTTCGAGTTCGTCGTCGACGAGTGCCGCAAGGCCACTGGCGTAAGGCGTAGCCACCATATGCTCAACCGACAGGTGCGAGCGGTTGATGCAGAGCTCGAGATTGCGCATCGGCGCCGAATCGCCGGTCAGCACATGCATGTCGACGCCAAGCGTGTCGCCGACCATGCGGCGCGGATCGCGCACGCCGCGCTCGGCGTCGAGCGAGAAGGCGACAGGCAGCGAGTGGATGACGTCGCGCTCTGCCTTCAGCGCCTGCTTGGCACCGGCGGCGAGCACGCGCTGGACGTCGGTTTCGTCGACCTCATGGCCGCCGAGATTGATGGTTGCCGAAAACGCCTCGCTCTTGATGCGGCCGGCGGACAGATTGACGATCAGTGAGTCGGCGGTAAGGCCTGCCATGCGCTCGGCGGCGTCGACGGCGAGACGGATGGCATGTTCGGCGCGGTCGAGATCGACGACCACGCCCGACTTCACGCCCTGCGACTTCTGGTGGCCGATGCCGATGACCTGGGCCTGGTGGGTACGTCCCTTGAGCAGCTGACTGCCTTCGGCCGGCTTCAGCTTGGCGACCACGCAACAGACCTTGTTCGAACCGACATCAAGCACCGTAAGGATGCCCGAGCGACGCGAAACCGGATCCTTTTGACCGCCCAGCCAGCTCATATTCTCTTCTCCGCCTTCGCCTTGAGGGCTTTCGGCTTGTTTTTCAGCAGATCGGCGCGCCGCTCGACAGCTTCCGGCGTCAACTGCACGACCAGCCGGTCACTGAAACGCATGTCGACGGCCGCGATGTCACGGGTCAGCAGCGCGTTCTCGCGGTCGAGATCGGCAAGATCGGCAAGCGCTGCATCGACCTGATTCTCGGGCAGCTTGACGGTGATGCCGTTGTCGAGACGCAGATCCCAGCGCCGTTCGCCGACGCGAATGTAGCCTTTTACCCGCGAACCAAGCGCGGGGAACGCCTGAACCCTGGCGACGAAGTCGGCGGCACGGTCGGCGGCACCAAAGCCGACGACCAGCGGCAGCGTGGCCTGGCGCCCGCCAGCATAAGGAGCGATGATCTTGCCGTCCTTCTCGACGACGCTGAGCTGGTTTCCGTGCTGCCAGATCGCAAAAGCGTCGCGCTCGTCGATGCGAACCTCGATCGTATCGGGATAGACCTTGCGAACAGCGGCATCGCGCACCCAGGGCAAGCTGACGATACGCTCGCGCGCCTCTTCCGGATTGAAGCCGACGAGCGAAGTCCAGCCATCAAGCTCGAGCTTGTCGAGAATGTCGATTTCGGAGGTTTCGCGATTGCCCGAGACCTTGATCTGGTCGACGGCAAAGCCGCTGCGAGCGGTCACGCCCTGGACCATCGCCGGGAAGTGACCCCCGAGATAGGCGCCATAAAGCGAGCTTGCGGCAAGGAACGCAGCCGTCAGCATCGACGCAGCATAGGGCGGAGGAGTGAACTCCCCACGCCCGAAGCGCGACAGCATGCGAACCGGCTTGCGCAGCAGCCGCGGCAGCACGAAATGCTCCGCGGACAAGGGCAGCCCGAAGACGCGCGGCGCCGAGCCACCCATCCTTCTGTTCTGTCCCGACCTCAACGCAAACACGAAGCGTCCTCCACCATCCAACTCAACAACTCACCAAACGAATGCCCGGCTTGGGCTGCAATCTCAGGCACCAGCGACGTCGGCGTCATGCCGGGTTGAGTGTTGACCTCCAGCCAGACGACCTCTCCATTTTCGGAATGGCGGTCGTCGTACCGGAAGTCAGACCGGGAGACGCCCCGGCACCCGATCGCTTGGTGAGCCTTGAGCGCCAGTGTTTGTATTTTTTGGTAAATATTCGGTGAAACTTTCGCGGGGCATTCGTGCTTTGATCCGCCGGCGACATATTTTGAATCATAATCGTAGAAGGCGTGACCGGTCGGAACGATCTCGCAGACGCCAAGCGCAACATCACCCATAACGGCACAGGTCAACTCACGACCATGGACGTAACGCTCGACCATCACCGTGTCGCCGTAGCGCCACTCGGATGAGGAGATGACCTGCGGCGGATGCGACTGGTCTTCCTTGACGATGACGACACCGAAGCTCGACCCTTCGGACACCGGCTTGACCACGTAAGGCGGTTTCATCGGGTGTTGGTTGCCGATGGCAAAACGGTCGAGAACCCTGGATTCGGCAATCGGAATGCCGGCAGCTTTGGCCACCTTCTTCGACTGCTCCTTGTTCATCGCCAGTGCCGAGGCCAGCACGCCGGAATGGGTGTAGGGAATGCCGAGATATTCGAGGATGCCCTGGATGGTGCCGTCTTCGCCGAAGGGGCCATGCAGGGCGTTGAATGCGACATCCGGCTTGAGCGTCGAAAGCACTGCGCCGACATCGCGATCGACGTCCACTCGCGTGACCTGATAACCGACCTGCTCGAGCGCTTCGGCACAGGCATTGCCAGACGACAGGGACACAGGCCGCTCGGACGAAAACCCGCCCATCAGGACAGCGACGTGCTTTGACTTCATCCCCTGAGATCCCCTCTCGACTCAGACACAACGCCTTGTTTCCAAAGATCAAAAAAGAGCACCCGGAAGTTGGACCTCCGGCTGGAAACGCGGGCTACGCGTCACGCGACTCAAATCAGGAAACGCTTTAGGTCAGAGAATCAGAGACTTGATTCCGTGGCAAGAGCCGATTGGAATTCGTTGCAATTTCATGACCAATGCGACTTCCGTTGACCTGCAGGATGACCAGAGGAAAAGGCGGAATTCGGGTCGCAAAAAGGCCCCGGCGAGGATGCGCCGAGGCCTTTCGAAGATCGTCATTTCGGATGGCCTTCACAGGCTCCTGCTGCTCCGGCGGAGCGCGCCGCCTAGAGCAATTGCCCCAAGAATTCCTGCACTTCGTGGCCGGGCTTGAAGTTGCCGAGACGCTTGATTTCCCACTGCAGGCGGATGCCCGAATTCTCGAGCACGCGGCTGCGCACCGTCTCGCCAAGATACTCGAGATCATAGCCGCTGGCGTTGCCGGTGTTGATCATGAAATTGCAATGCAGCGGCGACATCTGTGCGCCGCCGATCATCAGTCCGCGGCAGCCGGCGTTGTCGATTTCCTTCCAGGCCGAGGTTCCCTCGGGATTCTTGAAGGTCGAGCCGCCCGTCTTCTCGCGGATCGGCTGCACCGTCTCGCGATGGTGCTGGACCGCATCCATCGCCGCTTTGATGGCGTCCTTGTCCTCCGTATAACCCTCGAAGGTCGCCGAGGTGAAGATCAGGTCGGCTGCGGCAGCCGATTGACGGTAGCTGTAGCCCATGTCGGCATTCGACAGCAGATGCAGGTCGCCCTTGCGGTCGAGCGCGCGGACCTCGACGACGCGTTCGCGCGTCTCGACGCCATTGGCGCCCGCATTCATCCGCAAGGCGCCGCCGATGGCGCCGGGAATGCCGTGGTAGAAATGAAAGCCGCCGATGCCGTTGTCATGCGCAAGGGCTGCCACGCGCTTGTCGGGCGTCGCAGCACCAGCCTTTATGCCGGTCGCCGAAATTGCCTCGGCCTCGCCGAACCCCTTGGCCGACAGCCGAACCACGAAGCCAGGAATGCCACCCTCGCGCACCAGTAGGTTGGAGCCGATGCCGACGACCATGACAGGGATTTCTTCCGGCACAGCCTTCAGGAAGGCAGCCAGATCCTCTTCGTCCGCCGGCTGGAACAGCGCCTGGGCAAGGCCTCCGGCACGGAACCAGGTGATCTTCTCCATCTCGGCGCTGGGCGTGAGGCGTCCGCGCAGGCCGGTTAGCCGGTCGCCGAGTTTGGCTATGAGCGCCTCGCCTCCGATCACGATCCGCCCCCGGCGAGCTCGCCCGGCAGGGCGTAGGCCCATTGTGTGATGTTGCCGGCGCCGAGATAGACGACAAAGTCGCCCGGCATGGCCAGTTCGCGCACGACCGGCGCCACGGCAGCCGGGCCATCGATGTAACGCGCGTCGCGATGGCCGCCGGCACGGATGCGGGACGTCAGGGCTTCCGAGTTGACGCCGTCGATCGGATCCTCGCCGGCCGTATAGACGGGCGCGATCATGACGGTATCGGCGTCGTTGAAGCAGGCCGAGAAATCGTCGAACAGGTCGCGCAGGCGGGTGAAGCGGTGCGGCTGGGCAATGGCGATGACGCGGCCGGCGGTGGCTTCGCGCGCCGCGCGCAGCACGGCCTTGATCTCGACCGGGTGGTGGCCGTAGTCGTCGAACACCTCGACGCCATTCCAGGTGCCGGTATGGGTAAAGCGGCGCTTGACGCCGCCGAACGACGACAGCCCGCGCTTCACCGCTTCGGCAGAAAGGCCGAGTTCGGTGGCAACCGCGATGGCAGCTGTGGCGTTCGAGACGTTGTGGCGGCCCGGCATCGGCAGGCGCAGGCCCTCGATGGTGGTCGAAGTCGCCGACTTGCGGTTGCGGATGACAACGTCGAAGACCGAAACGGCACCTTCCATGTGGTGATTGGTGAAACGCACGTCGGCCTGGGCATTCTCGCCATAGGTGATGACGCGGCGATCCTCGATGTGGCTGACCAGCGCCTGCACCTCGGGATGGTCGGTGCACATCACCCCAAAACCGTAGAACGGCACATTCTCGACGAACTGGCGGAACGCTTCGCGCACCTTGTCGAAGGTGCCGTAGTGGTCGAGATGCTCGGGGTCGATGTTGGTGACGACGGCGACGTCGGCCGGAAGCTTGAGGAAGGTGCCGTCGCTCTCGTCGGCCTCGACCACCATCCACTCGCCTTCGCCCATGCGGGCGTTGGTGCCATAGGCATTGATGATGCCGCCATTGATGACGGTCGGGTCGAGCCCGCCTGCATCGAGCAGCGTCGCCACCATCGAGGTCGTCGTGGTCTTGCCGTGGGTGCCGCCGATGGCGACCGCGTTGCGGAAGCGCATCAGCTCGGCCAGCATTTCGGCGCGGCGTACGACGGGCAGAAGCTTCTCGCGTGCCGCCTGCAGTTCGGGATTGGTCTTCTTGATCGCGGTCGAAACGACGATCACCTCGGCGTCGCCAAGGTTCTCGGCCTTGTGACCGACGAAGCACTCGATGCCCTTGTCGCGCAGGCGCTGGACGTTGGCGCTCTCGGACTGGTCGGAGCCTTGCACCTTGTAGCCGAGATTGTGCAGCACCTCGGCGATGCCGCTCATGCCGATGCCGCCGATGCCGATGAAATGCACGAGGCCGATGGTCTGCGGCATCTTCATGACCGCACTCCCTTCTTGAATTCCGAAACGGGCGTTTTGGACGCAATAGCCTCTGCGAGGTCGGCGAGCAACCGTGTGGCGTCCGCTTTGCCAACTGACTTGGCGGCAGCCGCCATCGTCACCATGCGCGCCGGATCCTCCATCGCACCCCCGATCAGCTCGGCAATGCGCTCAGGCGAAAGCGTTGCCTGCGGGTGCACTTCGCCGCCGCCGGCTGCAGCCAGTCGCGCGGCGTTCGCCGCCTGGTCGTGGTCGAGCGCGTAGGGATAAGGCACCAGAAATGCCGGGCGGCCGATGACCGCAATCTCGGAAACCGTCGAGGCACCCGAGCGCGAGATCACCAGATGCGCTGCCGCCATGCGCTGCGCCATGTCGCCGAAGAACGGCGACACGTCGGCGGCGATGCCGAGCTTGGCATAGGCCGCCTTGACCTTGTCGGCATCCTCGACGCGTGCCTGCTGGGTAACACACAGGCGCTTGCGCTGCGCTTCGCTCAATAGCGCGATTGCACCAGGAACCGCGTCGGAAAAGAACTGCGCGCCCTGGCTGCCGCCGAAGACCAGCAGATTGAAGGCATCCGCGCCGGTCGACGCAATGTAAGGCGTCTTCGCCGCCTCGATGACAGCCGGGCGCACCGGATTGCCTGTCACGACGACCTTGGCGCTATTGGCGCCGGCATTCTCGGGCAGGAAGCCGCCGGCGACCGCATCGACCCTGGCTGCAAGCGCCTTATTGGCGCGCCCCATCACGGCGTTCTGCTCATGCACCATCGACGGCACGGAACGCCGCGTCGCGGCATAGAGCGGCGGCAGAGTCGGATAACCGCCGAAGCCGATGACGACGGAGGGCTTGATCTGGGCAATGACCTTCGAGGCCTGGCGCACGCCGCGCCAGATGCTCCAGAAGGCGCGCAAGAGCGCAATCGGGTTCTTCGAGCCGATGGTCGACGATGAAATCGGATGAATGGCCGCAGCCGGAAACTTGCCGGCGAAACGTTCGGCGCGGTCGTCGGTGGCGAGATGCACCTGCCAGCCGCGCGCGGTCAGTTCATGTGCCAGCGCCTCGGCCGGAAAGAGATGGCCGCCGGTCCCGCCGGCGGCAAGCATGACAGTTCCCTTGGCCATGTTATTGGGCCGCAACCACATGGCGCGGCATGGCGGAGAAACCACCCGGCCTGAGTTTTTCCGGCTTCTTGCGGGTCAAGGACAGCACCATGCCCATCGACATGGCGATCGCGATCAGCGACGAGCCGCCATAAGAGATGAAGGGCAGCGTCATGCCCTTGGCCGGCATCAGTTGCAGGTTCACACCCATGTTGATGACCGACTGGAAGCCGAAAACGACGACGAGGCCGGCAACAGCATAGCGGGTGAAGTCATCATGCTCCCTGAGCGCGGTGCGCAGGCCGCGCAGCACGATGAAGGCAAAGATCGCCATGATGATCAGGCACAGGATGATGCCGAACTCCTCGCCGGCGACGGAGAAGACGAAGTCGGCGTGGCTGTCGGGGATGACCCGCTTGACGGTGCCCTCGCCCGGTCCGACGCCGAACCAGCCGCCATTGATAATGGCGTCGCGGCCCATGTCGACCTGGAAGGTGTCGCCCTCGCCGGTCATGAAGCGGTCGATACGTCCGGCGACGTGCGGGAAAATCGTATAGGCGGCAAACAGGCCGCCGGCGCCCACGCATCCAAGCGCGATGATCCAGAACCATGACATGCCGGCCATGAAGAACATCACGCCCCAGGTGCCCAGCACCAGCATGGTCTGGCCAAGGTCTGGCTGCGCCACAAGCAATGCCACGACGAGGCCGAGCAGGATCATGGCAAACAGGTTGCCGGGGATGTCGGGCTGGCGCTCGTGCTCGGCGAACAGCCAGGCGCAGATGACCACGAAGGCCGGCTTGAGAAACTCGGAGGGCTGGATCGAGACACCGGCCAGCGACAGCCAGCGCCTGGCGCCCTTGACCTCGACGCCGATGAACAGCACGGCCACCATCATCACCAGCATGATGCAGAGCATCACCAGCGCCATGCGCCTGATCTGCCTGGTGTCGAGGAACGACACCGCGATCATCACCGCCAAGGCGGGGATGGTGAAGATGATCTGGCGGGTGGCGAAGTGGAACCCGTCCAGGCCGATGCGCTCGGCAACCGCCGGGCTTGCGGCGAATGAAAGCACGATGCCCAGTCCCATCAGCGACAGGAATGCCGCGAGGAACCATCGATCGACCGTCCACCACCACAAGGCGACGGGACTTCTGTCGAGACGGCTGGCCATTATCTTGCCCCTCCGATAGCGCTGACGCCATCAATAGCATTCACAGCTTGCCTGAAGGCTTCGCCGCGAATTTCGAAATTCTTGAACTGATCGAAGCTGGCGCAGGCTGGCGACAGCAGCACCACGGCCTCGCTCGTATCGTCCCTGGCGGCATCCTCGGCCGCGTGCTCGACGGCTGCCGCCAACGTGCCCGAGATTTCATAGGGCACCGCTTCGCCAAGCGTCGCGGAAAACGCCGGAGCCGCTTCGCCAATCAGATAGGCCTTGGCGATGCGCGGGAACAGGCTGCGCAGCGGCTCGATGCCTCCCTCCTTGGGCAAGCCGCCGGCAATCCAGTAGATGCGCGGGAAGCTCGACAGAGCGGGTGCCGCGGCATCAGCGTTGGTCGCCTTGGAATCGTTGACGAACAACACATGCCCCTTGCGGCCAACCTGCTCCATGCGGTGGGCAAGGCCGGGGAAGCTTTCGAGACCGGCCTGGATCTCGCCGAGGTCGAGCCCGACCTTGAGACAGGCAGCTACAGCTGCGAGCGCATTCTGGGCGTTGTGTTGGCCGCGCAGCGAACCGATGCCTTCGAGGAAGGCGATGCGGCTGTAGCGGCCGTCGATTGCTTCCATCAGGTCGCTGCCGTCGGCGAAATAGCCGTCGGTCAAAGGAAGACGCTTCGAAATACGCACGACTTCCTTGCCGGCGCGTTCGAGCCTGTCGGCGATCTGGGCGCAGTAGATGTCGTCGACGCCGATGATGGCGGTGTCGCTGCCGGCGACCAGGCGCTCCTTGATCGACGCGTAGTGCTGCATGGTGCCGTGGCGGTCGAGATGGTCGGGCGTCAGGTTGAGCAGGACACCGGCAGTCGGGTTGATCGATGGCGCGAGGTCGATCTGGTAGGACGAGCACTCGACGACGTAGTGGCGGTCAGGCCGCGGCGCATCCAGCGTCATCACGGCGCGACCGATATTGCCGCCCATCTGCGTATCACGACCGGCCGACTGCAGGATGTGCGCTGTCAGCGCCGTCGTCGTCGACTTGCCGTTGGTGCCGGTGATGGCGATGAAGGGCGCGGTCGGCGCCGTCGCCAGGCGTTCGCGCGCGAAAAGTTCGATGTCGCCGATGATCTCGACGCCGGCGCCACGCGCCAATTCCACGGTCCAGTGCGGTTTGGGGTGCGTCAGCGGCACGCCCGGCGACAGCACGAAGGACGCGACGCCGGCCCAGTCGGCGCCGCGCAGGTCGCCGGTCGAAATGCCCTCGGCAGCGGCCCGCGCCACGCTTTCGGGATTGTCGTCCCAGGCAAGCACGTCGGCCCCACCCTCCGCGAGCGCGCGCGCTGTCGCGATCCCGGAGCCGCCGAGGCCGAAGAGCGCCACTCGCTTTCCCTGAAATGACGTCGCGGGGATCATGGGAGCCTCAGCGCAGCTTGAGGGTGGAAAGGCCGATCAGCGCCAGGATAACAGCAATGATCCAGAAGCGGATGACAACCTGGCTTTCGGTCCAGCCAAGTTTTTCGAAATGGTGGTGGATCGGCGCCATCAGGAACACCCTCTTCCCGGTCATCTTGAAGAAGCCGACCTGAATGATGACCGAAAGCGCCTCCATGACGAACAGACCGCCGACGATCGCCATGACGATCTCGTGCTTGGTGGCGACAGCAACCGTTCCGATCAGGCCACCAAGCGCCAGCGAGCCGGTGTCCCCCATGAAAATGGCGGCGGGCGGCGCGTTGAACCAGAGGAAGCCGAGGCCGGCGCCGATGACGGCGCCCAGGATGACGGCGAGTTCGCCGGTGCCGGGCACGAAGTGAATCTGCAGATACTCGGCGAAGACCGCGTTGCCCGAGAGATAGGCGATGACGCCAAAGGAAGCCGCCGCGATCATGATCGGAACGATGGCAAGACCGTCGAGGCCGTCGGTCAGGTTCACGGCATTGCCGGCACCGACGACCACGAAGCAGGCGAAGGGAATGAAGAACCAGCCGAGATTGAGCAGGAAATCCTTGATGAACGGGAATGTCAGCGACGACGAGAACGGCGCCTGGCCATTGTGCATGATGACCCATGCAGCGATGCCGGCGATGACGAATTCGATGCCGAGGCGCGCCTTGCCTGACAGGCCGAGATGCGACTGCTTGGTCACCTTGAGATAGTCGTCATAGAAGCCGATGGCGCCGAAGCCGAGGGTGACGAACAGCACCACCCAGACATAGACGGAGGTGATGTTGGCCCACAAAAGCGTCGACCCGACGATGCCGCTGAGGATCATCAGGCCGCCCATGGTCGGCGTGCCGGCCTTCTTGAAATGGGTTTGCGGACCGTCGGCGCGGATCGGCTGGCCCTTTCCTTGCCTCAGGCGCAGGGCGTTGATGATCGCCGGCCCGAAGATGAAGACGATCAGCGCCGACGTGATCAACGCGCCGCCGGTGCGAAAGGTGATGTAGCGGAAGACGTTGAAGAACGACACCTTGTCCGCAAAGTCGACAAGCAAAGTTAGCATGCGTATCGGTCCCCCGAGACCTCGTCAGGTCGGTGTGGTGTTGCCGGCCTCAGCCGGGAATGTCTTGATGAGCGTTTCAACCAGGCGATTGAAGCCAATGCCTTTCGACGACTTGATCATGACCGCGTCGCCGGGCCGCAGCGTGGTGAGGAGCACGGATTTCAGCTCCTCGACGCCGCTGCGATATTCGGCCCTGAACCCCTCGGGCAGCGTATCGGCAAGCGCCTTCATTTCCGGTCCCGCCATCAGCACCATGTCGGTCCTGGTCGAGCCGATCAGTTCGGCAAGTGCCTGATGCAGCTTGGCCGAATGGCTGCCGAGCTCCAGCATATCACCGAGCACGGCGATGCGGCGGCCGGCGCCATGGATCGGCGTCGCGTCAAGCAGCTCGATCGCTGCCTTCATCGAGGCCGGATTGGCGTTGTAGCTCTCGTCGATCAGCGTGATCGGCCCGTTCGGCAGCTGCAAAATGTGGCGCTGGCCGCGTCCGCTCTCTGCCGTCATCGAGGCGAGCGCCGTAGCGACCGTCGGAACGTCGGCGCCGCAGAGATGGGCTGCCCCCAGCACGGCGAGCGCATTCTGGACGATGTGGCGTCCTGGCGCACCGATGCGGGCCGGCACGTCACGGCCGCCGATGCGCGCCATGACCATCGAATGATCGGCTTCCAGCGTGCATTTCAGCAGGCGGAAATTGGCACGGGCGTTCTCGCCATAGCTCATGACATTGTCGATGCCGGCAGCGCGAGCGAACTTTTCCAACAGCTTGAAGCGGCCGTCGTCGCGGTTGAGCAGCACCGCCCCGCCCGGCTCGACGCCTTCGAAGATCTCGGCCTTGGCCTTGGCGATCTCGTCGAGATTGCGGAAGAAGCCGAGATGGGCCGCCGCGATCAGGGTGACGATGGCGATGTGCGGGCGGACCATGCGCACCAGTGGGCTGATCTCGCCGGGATGGTTCATGCCGATTTCGAAGACCGCGTAGTCGCAATCCTCGGGCATGCGTGCCAGGGTCAGCGGCACACCCCAGTGATTGTTGAAGGATGCGGCCGAGGCATGCACCTTGCCGACCGACGACAAAGCGTGGCGCAGGGCTTCCTTGGTCGAGGTCTTGCCGACGGAACCGGTCACCGCGATGATCCGTGCCCGCGATCGGGCACGCGCCGCAATACCGGCCTTCTCCAGTGCAACGAGCACGTCGGGCACGACGATCATGGGCGCCGTCAGGCGCCCCAGGGCGGGCAGCTTGCCTTCGGCAACGACCAGCAGGCCGGCACCGGCCTTGATCGCCGCGGTAGCGAAGTCGTGGCCGTCCATCGCGTCGCCCTTGATGGCGAAAAAGGCCTCGCCGGGTTTTAGGCTGCGGCTGTCGATGGAAATGCCCGAAATGCCTTCCGGCATCTGGCCGAGCGGGCGGCCGCCTGTCGCCTCAACGAGCGCCTCGGAGGTCCACAACAGACTCATGCCGCAACTCCGGCAAGCGCGTTGCGGACTTCCTCGTGATCCGAGAAGTGCAGTGTATCGGCGCCGATGGTCTGGCCTTCCTCGTGGCCCTTGCCGGCGACGATCAGCGTATCGCCCGCATGCAGCATGCCGACGGCCTCGTGGATCGCCCGGCGGCGGTCACCGATCTCAATGGCGCCGGGAGCCGCAGCCATGATGGCCGCGCGGATGGTTTCAGGAACCTCCGAACGTGGATTGTCGTCGGTGACGATGGTGACGTCGGCCAGTCGCGTCGCGATCTCGCCCATGATCGGGCGCTTGCCGCGATCGCGGTCGCCGCCGCAACCGAACACGACGATGACGCGGCCGGTGGTGAACGGCCTGACAGCCGCCAGCACGTTTTCGAGCGCGTCGGGCTTGTGGGCGTAATCGACATAAACGGGCGCACCTTGCGCCGTTGTGCCGACGAGGTCGAGACGGCCCGGCGCGCCTTCGAGATGTTCGAGGGCTGCCAGCGCCTTGGCAACGTCGGTGCCGGTAGCGATCGCGAGCCCCGCCGCAACGAGCGAGTTGGAGACTTGGAAATCGCCGGCCAGCGGCAGGTCGATCTCATAGATGGTGCCGCCGTATTCGATTTCGGCGCGCTGGCGGTGGCGTTCGTGCTCGACGCGCTTGAGCGCCAGGAACTGGCCGTTACGGCCGACGGTCAAGACGTCGAGGCCCGCGGCGCGGGCCGCTCCGATCGTCGGCGCGGACCAGGCATCGTCGGCGAAGACGATCGCCGGCGCGCCTTTGGGCAACAGCGTGTCGAACAGGCGCAGCTTGGCGCGGTGATAGTCCTCGACCGTCGGATGGTAATCCATGTGGTCGCGACCAAGATTGGTGAAGCCGGCGGCGGCGAGGCGCACGCCATCGAGGCGGCGCTGGTCGAGACCATGGCTGGAAGCCTCCATCGAGGCGTGGGTCACGCCTGAAGCGGCGAGTTCAGCGAGCAGCTTGTGCAAGGCGACCGGATCGGGCGTGGTCAGCTGGCCGTATTCGACCCGACCGGGCGCGACGACGCCTGTCGTACCTATGCTGGCCGCGGCCAGGCCGGCATGTTTCCAGACCTGGCGAGTAAAGGCGGCGACCGAGGTCTTGCCGCTGGTGCCGGTAACGGCAACCATGGTTTCGGGCTGGCTGCCGTAGAATTTCGCTGCCGCGAGCGCCAATGCCCGCCGCGGATCGTCCACCGTGATCACCGGCAGGCCGGCGGAAGAAAGATCGACGCCCTTGGCCGCGACGACAGCAATTGCACCGCGCCTGGCCGCATCGCCTGCATAGGTCGCGCCGTCCGCCTTGCTGCCGGAGACGGCAAAGAAAAGGATCCCCGGCGTTACCTGCCGCGAATCCGACGAAACCCCGCTCACCTCGACATCCCGGGGCAGAACCCCGTCGACGGGCAGGACACCAGCAAGGTCTTCTATTTTCATCGAGTTCCGTTCGTCACAAACAAGCAGGACGCTTCTGCGCGCCCAGAATCAAGGGTAGGAAGCCAGCGTTGCCCCAGCTTCTTGGCCGAATTCTGGCTTCACGCCAAGCAGAGACGCCGAACGGCGGATAATGTTGGCGACCATGGGTGCCGCGTTGAAGCCCGCCGTTGCGCCCACGCCCGGATGTTCACGCTTGGGTTCGTCGACGATGGTCAACACGACGTATTTCGGATTGTCCATCGGAAATGCCGCAAGAAAGGCGTTGAAACGGACGTCGGAGGAGTAGCGGCCGTTGACGACCTTCTCGGCGGTACCGGTCTTGCCGCCGACACGGTAGCCCTCGACCTGCGCTCGCGCGCCTGAACCGCCCGACCCCTTGGTCGCGTTGAGCTTGTAGAGATACCTCATATCCTCGCTGGTCTGCGGCTTGATGACCTGCGTCGCAACCGCGTCAGCTTCGGCCTCGGTCCGCGTCAGGAAAGTCGGCGGTATCAGCTTGCCGCCATTCATCAAGGCGGCGGCGCCAACCGCTGTCTGTAGCGGCGTCGTCGACATGCCGTGGCCGAAGGAGATCGTGATCGAATGCACCTTCTTCCACACCTTCGGCTCGGTCGGACGGGCAACTTCGGGCAGCTCCGTCTGCATGCGGTCGAGCAGACCCATGCGCTTCAGGAACTCGCGGTGGCCTTCGATGCCGACAACATCGGCTTCACGCGCCGAGCCGATGTTGGACGAATAGATGAACACCTCAGGCACGGTCAGCACCCTGCCCTTGCCGTGGAAGTCGCGGATGGTCTGGCGTCCGATGGTGATCGGCCGGCGCGCGTCGAAGGTGCTGTCCATCGTCACCTTGCCGGAATCGAGTGCCATCGCGGTGGTGAAGCTCTTGATCGTCGAACCCATCTCGAACAGGCCCGCCGACATGCGGTTCAGTCGATCCTTGTCCTGGGCGTTGTAGGGATTGTTGGGATCGAAATCGGGCACCGAGCCCATGGCCAGCACCTCGCCTGTCTTGACGTCGAGCACGACGGCGCCGGCAGCGATGGCCTTGTACTTCTCCAGGGCGCTGACGAGTTCGTCGCGCACGATGTGCTGGACGCGCAGGTCGATGGACAGCTTGACCGGCTTGAGGTCCTTGGCGATTGCCAGGCCCGAAGCCTGGAGGTCGGCGAGACCCTGATCGTCGATGTATTTCTCGAGGCCGGAAATGCCCTTGTTGTCGATGTTGGTCAGGCCGACGATGTGCGAAGCCGTTTCACCGCCGGGATAGAAGCGGCGCTTTTCGGTTCGGAAGCCGATGCCGGGAATGCCCAGCGCCATGATCTCGGCCTGCTGCTTGGGTGTGAGCTGGCGCTTGAGCCAGACAAAGCCGGTGCCGCTCTTGAGCTTGAGATAGGTCTGCTCGACCTCAAGGTCGGGCAGCACGGTGGTGAGCTTCTCGATCGCCTCGTCGGCATCGACGATGCGGCGCGGCTCGGCGAACAGCGACGACGTCTTGATGTCGGTGGCAAGCACCTCGCCGTTGCGATCGACGATATCGGGACGCGACGCCGTAACGCGCGATTCAGGTCCCGAAGACATCTCGGGGTCCTGCATGCCGAGATAGACGAGACGTCCGGCAATCGTCGCATAGATGCCGAAGAACACCGCCATGGTCATGACGACGCGGTTGCGCGTGCGGCCGCCGGTCGCCTTGCGCGCGCTGTCGACGACGATCGAGGGCTTGCCTTCACCCTTGCCGCGCTTCCTGCCAAGCAAGCCGATCATCGGGCAATCCCTCCGGTCACGGTCTGGTCGGGTGCGGCTTCGGCAACGCCGCCGAAACGCTCCGATGTGATGTCTTCGATGGTCAACTGGCGTTCCGGCAAATCGTTCAGGCCAACGATCTGGCGCGCATCCACCGGCTGCAGCTTGAGTTCGGCCTCATAGACCTGTGACAGCTTCTGCAGGCGCGCGGGCTGGGTGAGCAGGCTCCAGTCCGCTTTCAACAGGTCGATCGTGTCTTCCTCGAAGCGGATCTGCGCCTCGATCTTGTTGACGGCCTTGAGCTGGTTCTCGGCCTCATCCTTGGTCTTGTAGGTGAACGCCGCGGCGCCAACCATAACGGCGATCAGCACGATGTCACTGGTGCGGAACATGGTTCACCTTTCTCCCGACTGGCTGACGTCGGGAAGCTTCGGAAGCCCGAAAATGGAAAAGTCTTCGGCGCGCGGTGCAGCCGTCGTGCGAACGGCAGCCCTGAGTTTGGCCGAACGCGAACGCGGATTGATTGCCGTCTCGGCGTCGCTCGGACCGACAGCACCGCCGGCCTTGTCGAAGGTCGTGGCGATGGTTTCGAGTTCCGGCATGTAGCGCGACCGCGACGGGCTCGACGAGCGGTCGGTGATGAAGCGCTTGACGATGCGGTCTTCGAGCGAATGGAAGGTGACGACCACAAGCCGCCCGCCGGGCTTCAGTGCACGCTCGGCTGCGAACAACGCCCGCGCCAGTTCGCCAAGCTCGTCGTTGACATAGATGCGCAGCGCCTGGAACACGCGCGTCGCCGGATGAATCTTGTCCTTCGGCGCGCGACCGATATGGGTCTCGATGGCGTCTGCCAGGTCGAGCGTGCGCTCGAACGGGCGGCGCTCGCGGCGGCTTTCGATCATACGGGCGATACGCCCGGCGTGGCGCTCCTCACCGAGGAAACCGAAGATGCGGGCAAGATCGCCTGATTTGAAGCGGTTGACGACGTCGGCGGCGCTGGCACCGGCCTGGGCCATGCGCATGTCGAGCGGACCGTCGGCGCGAAAGGAAAAGCCGCGCTGCGCCTGGTCGAGCTGCATTGACGACACGCCGATATCGAGCACGACACCGTCGACGAGCTCGACATGCTCGTCGAGGCTGGAGAATGGCGCCTGGACGAGACGGAGCTTGCCGCTCGACTGCGCTTCGAGCTCGCGCCCGGCTGCAATGGCATCAGGATCGCGGTCGATTGCCACCACCGACGCGCCGGCCGCGAGAATAGCCCTGGTATAGCCGCCGGCACCGAACGTGCCGTCGACGACCACGTCGCCCGGCTGCGGATGAAGCGCCTTCAGAACTTCGGCGAGGAGGACCGGAATGTGGCGGACCGGTCCGCCGACAGCAAGATGGTCATCGCCGTGGCCAGCCGTCATTCCGGTCGCTCCCCAGGCTTCGTCCCCTGCCGAAGCTTCAGGAGCCGGGCACGCACGTCCGCGCCATGGCTGCGCAGCCGCTCCGGCTCCCACATCTGAAAAAACTGCCCCCGCCCGACAAAGGCCACGTCGGTGGTGATCCCCGTATGCTCGCGCAGGAAATCCGACACCGAAATGCGCCCATCCTGATCGAGCTTGAGGAAGGTGCTGTCGCCATGGATGAAAAAGGACATGTCGTCCGCCGTCTGCAGGAACGGATCTTCTTGGGCGATGCGCTGCTCGTAACGGTCGAGCAGGTCGAGGCCGCCAACATCCAGCGCCGGCACGTCGAGTGCCCTGAGCGCATAGAGCTCGGCGTAGCCGCGCTTCTGCAATACGGCACGGAAATGCGCCGGAACGGAGACCCGCCCCTTCGCATCGATCCTGTTCACCGCGTTTGACAGAAACCGATCCATCGACTGATCCGGCCACTTCCGTGGCCGCGCCCCTCTTCGTCATGCCACCCGAGCCCCGATGGCCCGGATCAATCCCAAAAAATGCCTCCGTCGCAGGGCCAGCGCACTTCGACCTGCAGCCGCCGCGGCTGCCGGATCGGCGAACGCCTTACCCTTTACTGGAACGAAATCATGGTTACCGATTTGGGATAACATGGGGTGATATGGGCGTCAACGGGAACTGGGCACACTTGGCCGTCACCAGCGCCCTTTCGGGCCCTTTCGCGGCTTCCTGATTTTTATGATCCCTTAAGGCTAACGAAGTCTTACGTGGCCCAACGCTGCGGCCCGGTTTCCGTCTTGCCGCGCAAGGACCTAGCCCCTAGCGTTGAGGTGTCATCTGCATTGCCAGGGAGAGACAGCAAATCATGTCCGAGACCATGAAAGCCCGCGCTGCCAGCCTCGCCCATCTGCGCCGTTCGAAACTCGGCGTCGGCGACCCGATCCCGGTGCCGCTGACCATGGCCTCGATCTATCACGCGCCCGGCGACGCGACGGGCTTCAACCAGTATGGCCGCTTCAGCAACGCCAACTGGTCGGCCACCGAAGAGATGCTCGGCCATCTGGAGGGGGCGCCTTGCGTGGCATTTCCCTCAGGCATGGGGGCCATTTCGGCCGCCTTCTTCGCCTTGCTCAAGACCGGCGACCGTATCCTCGTCGCCTCGGACGGCTATCACACGACGCGCATCCTGGCCGATCGCTTCCTCGGCGCCTTCGGCGTCAAGACCGACGTGCGGCCGACGGCAAGCTTTCTCGATGGCGGCTTCCAAGGCTACCGCCTCGTCTTCATCGAAAGCCCGTCCAACCCGACGCTCGACATCTGCGACATCGCGGCCGTGGCGGGTGCCGTGCACAAGGCCGGCGGCCTGCTCATCGTCGACAACACCACGATGACGCCCTTCGGCCAGCGCCCGCTCGACCTCGGCGCCGACATCGTCGTCGCCGCCGACACCAAGGCGCCCAACGGCCATTCCGACGTGCTGTTCGGCCATGTCGCCAGCCGCGATCCGGACATCGTCGCCGCCGTCACCGAATGGCGACAGAATGCCGGCGGCATTCCCGGCCCGTTCGAGGCCTGGCTGGTGCATCGCGGCCTGGAAACGCTCGAGTTGCGCTTCGACCGCATGTGTTCGACAGCCGAAATCATCGCGCCGCGCCTCAATGCGCACCCGGCCGTCAGCGGCTTGCGCTTCCCTGGACTGGAAGGCGACCCGTCGCACAATCTGGCCCGTGTCCAGATGGACCGCTTCGGCTTCCTGATCAGCTTCGATCTCGGCTCAGAGGAGCGGGCGGAAGCCTTCATCAATGGCTGCGAACTGATGCATGCTGCCACCTCTTTCGGTGGCGTGCACACCGTCGCCGAGCGCAGGCTGCGCCGCGGCGACGCAGTTACGCCGGGTTTCGTCAGGCTGTCGGTCGGCTGCGAGCCGGCGGAGGAGCTGTGGACCGCGATGAAGGCATCGCTGGACAGGCTGGACGGTTGACGGCAGTCAGGACGACGAAACGTCGTCGACCGAGATACCGCTATGGCCATGAAGGACGCACAGGATGTCTACGCGTCCGCCTCCAACACGACAGAAAATGACATGATCGACCTCGGCCAATCACATGCCCCGGGGCGCGGCCTCCGCGCCCTTGAATCAAGACACGCGAGATCGGCCACAAGCGATTGAAGGCATGGGCAAAGAGGCAAGCGCCAGCTGGCCTGTAAGCCGGGTTCTGTATGGCCCCCGCGCCTTGCAGCACGGGAACGTGGCGACCATTCTTCTTGGGCGCATGTTGCCATGCGCCTCACGCAACCTACCCGGGCGGTGAGCCGGAAACAGCCCTGAGGGTTTCCCCTCGCACCACCCCTATTCGGTTTTGCTCCCGGTGGGGTTTACCTTGCCGCTCCTGTTGCCAGTCGCGCGGTGGGCTCTTACCCCACCCTTTCACCCTTACCGCGAAAATCGCGGCGGTTTGCTTTCTGTGGCACTTTCCCTGGGGTCGCCCCCGCCGGCCATTAACCGGCACCGTGTATCCATGGAGCCCGGACTTTCCTCACCCGCTGCCTTTCGGCAATTGCGGGTGCGGCCGCCCGGCCAGCTGGCAAGGCGTATAGAATGGTTCACACGGCAAAAGGCAAATGAAAACATTCGCCTTCAGCGCACTGTGCGTCCGAATGGACGCGCCCCGGACGCTCCAACTCGCTACATCTGCGCATCGTGCTTTCCGAAAATCGCAAACGATTTTCGAGCCGATGCGGCGGGATCCCCGAGCGGTTATCCGCCGATGCGGGCCTGGACTTTCTTGCAGTAGGCGGCGGAAACCGGGTTCATGCGCTTGGCACCGTGGCCGGCATTGTACTTCAGGATTGTGCCGCAAGTCGTGCCGCCGGAAAGCTCGTGAGCCTTGGCAAGGTACTTCATGCCGAACTTGATATTGGTCTCGGGGTTGAACAGGCCCTTGGCCGAACCGCTGTAACCCATCATGCGGGCAGTCGACGGCTTGATCTGCATCAGTCCGATTTCGCCGGCGCTGCCGCGGACGTTGGGGCGGTAGTTGCTTTCGACGCTGATCACGGCATGGGCGAGCGAAACCGGAACGCCGTAGGACGAAGCGTAGCGCGCGACGATCTCACCGTAAGGTGTGTTCGCCTTGGCGGCCTTGGCCGACTTGCCGGCCTGCTCCTTCAGCGACTTCGCGCCCTTGGCGCCGATCGAGGCGGTCGTGAAATTGTCGACGGCGGTTTCCTTTTTGGCGCTGCAGCCGAAAAGATATGGGCAATCGTCGCCGATCTTGTTTGCCTTGGCTGCACTGGCTTTCTTGCTGGTTTCGATGATCGCCTTCGAGGCCCTGACTGCGCCGTCCTGGGCGTGAGCGGCAAAAGAGGTCAGGCCGGCGGCACATGCCACCGCTAAAACGGTCAAATTCTTCATATTATCCTTGTTCTCGAACAGGCCGAACGACAGCCGAAAGCCGTCGCGCAGCATCCCTTCCTAAACGCCGGAGGGCCCTCTTACGGGGCATGGCAGACTTAGCCGGCGCCTTGCACGGAAATGCATGTGACGGGGGAACTGGCGGGAAAAATGACCGGACAAGTCACAATGCGTGACAGGTTGTAATCTGGCGAATCACCAACCCAGGGCTAGTCAAGCCCGCCGGGAAGCGCCGCAAGTAGCCGCCGCAGCGTCGACACGGTCGATGAATCGACCACGCCGTCGACGCAGCTGGTGCGGAAGTGACGTTGAAAAGCCTGAACAGTTACAACCGTTTGCGCGTCGAGGCGGCCGGTGATCTCGACGCCGTAACCATAGAGCGCGAGCATCGATTGCAGCTCCTCGACAGCCGCCCCGCCGTCGCCCGGTTGCAGCAGCGCGCGCCCTTTGCGCGGCGAAGGTGCGACCCAATGACCTATGCCGGACTGGGCCAGCATCCGCCACGAAAACTTCTCGCCGGGGTCGACCTTGCGTCCCAGGGCGACGTCGGAATGCGCCAGGACGCGCTCCGGCGCCACATTGTGGCGCTCGGCGATGCCGAGGCAGAGCTCGATCACCGCCCGCATCTGACGCCTGGGAAACGCGCGGTAGCCGAGCGCATGGCCCGGATTGACGATCTCGATGCCGACCGAGCAGGAGTTGATGTCGGTTTCGCCGCGCCAGGAGCTCTTGCCGGCATGCCAGGCGCGGTCGCCTTCGCGCACCATCTGAACGATGCGTCCGTCCTCATGCACCAGATAGTGCGACGACACTTCGCTTTCGGGATTGCACAGCCAGGACTCCGCACCATCGCCGGTTTCCATACCGGTGTAGTGCAGCACGATCATGTCGGGCTTCATCCCGTCGCGCCGCTGCCCGAAATTGGGCGAAAGCCGTACCTCGGCATGCGGTTGGTCGGGTTGAAAACCGCTCATGCGTGCCGGAGTCCCCTTTCGATCATCTCGTAGGCCGCATTGATCGCGGCGATGCGGGTGGTGGCGATCCTGATGAACTCTTCCGGCAGGCCGCGCGCGATCAGCTTATCGGGATGATTGCTGGCGACAAGCTTGCGGTAGTGTTTGCGCACATCTTCGAACGGCTTGCCGCGCTCGATGCCGAGCACACGATAGGGATCGGTGTCGCCGAGATCGAGATGGCGCGCCACGATGGTCTGGTAGTGCATCTCGTCGATGCGGAATATCTCGGAGACCCGATGCAGGAAGCTGCCCTCGCACTGGTGCATCATGCCGTCGGCCTTGGCGATGTGAAACAGGCCGTCGAGGATGTCCTCCAGCATTCCGCAATTGGAATGGCCGGAACCGCACAGCTTGGCCATGCGTTCGGCGTAAAACTCGAAGCCGGCGACGTCCTGCTGGGCAATGTCGTAGAGTCGCGCGACGTCGCGCGCATGCTCGGGCGGGACCGCAAATATTTCGTAGAAGGCGCGCACCTCGGCCTGGGAAACAACCCCATCGGCCTTGGCCATCTTCGCCGACAGCGCGATCATCGCCACTGAAAACGCCACGCGGCGGCGGGTTTCCGCGTCTCCGGAAAAGACGGTGCGCACGGCCTCGACGACGTCCGCGACGCCATTTGCCGCCGACGCAGAGATACGCGCGATGAAGTCGCCGAGACGGTCCCAAATCGACATGGCCGCTTCTTAGGATGAAACATTCGCAAATGCGAGATGCCTTGGTGCCGCGCGCATAACTTTGTCGGCAACAGTCCGGCATCTGGACCAAAATTCTGGCCCAATGGAATTTTCACGACGCAAAAGCCAGCCGCCGCTATCGATCTGCGTCATGGATGCACGCAACACCACCCAGCCGGCACGCACGGTCTCCCGCGAGACGATTGGCCTTGCCTTGGGCACGCTCGGCGTCGTCATCTTCGGCGGCACCCTGCCGGCGACGCGCGTGGCTCTCGCAACCCTTTCGCCCTGGTTCGTCACCAACGGACGCGCGGCAATGGCCTCGCTTGATGCGGCCGCGCTGCTGCTCGTCCTGCGCAAGCAGTCCCGAAGGACGATGCGCCAGCATTGTTTCTCGCCGGCCTGCTTCTGGTCTTCGGCTTCCCGGTCTTCTCCTCCATCGCCATGCAGACGGTACCGGCGTCCCATGGCGGTGTGGTTCTCGGCGTATTGCCGCTGACCACCAGCATCTTTGCCGCCCTCATCGGCGGCGAGCGGCCATCCTCGCTTTTCTGGGCCTGCGGCGTCGCAGGCGCCGCTCTCGTCGTCACCTTCGCCATCAGCGACAGCGGCACGCAGCTGTCGTCAGGCGACCTGTTCCTGTTCCTCGCGGCCCTCTCGGCGAGCCTCGGCTACGTCGTGTCTGGCAAGCTGTCCCGCCGCATGCCGGGCTGGGAGGTCATCTGCTGGTCGCTGATCCTGACCGCGCCGATCTCCATAGCAGGAGCCCTGCTGAGCTGGCATCCGGAGTTCGCCTCCGCCTCCTCGGCGCAGACATCTGCCTTCTTCTATCTTTGCTTCGGCTCGATGTTCCTCGGCTTCTTCGCCTGGAATGTCGGTCTCGGCATGGGCGGCATCGCCCGCGTCAGCCAGGTCCAGCTGCTGCAGACCTTCGTCACCCTCGCCATCTCCGCCTTCCTGCTTGGCGAACATGTCGGCGCAAGAACTCTCATCTTCGCGCTCGCCGCATCGCGATCGTGGCGCTTGGCCGCCGGGCCCGGGTGACGCGCTAACCTCGACACAAAAGAAAAGCCCGGAGCGATGCTCCGGGCTTGCCTCCTCCGGCAACTTTACTGCGCGGGTGCAGCCGGCTCGACGGGCTTGGGCTGCATCGGATCGGTGTTCTGCATCTCGCCGCTCGTGCCGCTCTCCGGTGCCGGTGTAATGCTCTTGGTCGTGGTGTTGTCGGTCGCCGGCGGCGAGGCCTCGGGCGTGGCCGGTGCCGGGTTCACAGGAGCCGGCTGTTCGGTCACAGGCGGTTTCACGCTTTCAGTGGTCGTGCTGTCGGTGCCGCTGTCACTACAGGCGGCGACGCCGAACAGCGCAATGGCGGAAACCGACGCGAGAATGAACTTCTTCATAACAATCTCCTTTCGAGAACGGCCCGTTGAACGGGCGTCGGAGATGAAATGCGCGAGGTCCCGCACGGTTTCGTAACGTTCGGTTGCGCCCTGACACATAAGCGCCTGTCGTGCCGCCGTCATCGCACCGTCACCGCATTGTCACGCCGGTAGGCTACCCGCTGCGCCCAACAACGAAGCGGGGAATCGCATTTCCATGACCGACGTTTCCGGAGAACTTGTCTTTCGTCGCGGCAAGAAAGTTGGAAAGGCGGTTTACCAGAACCGCGTACTTTCGAAGGAAGGCCTGTCCGAGCGGCTGTTTGCGCTGCTGTTTTCGGGCCTCGTCTATCCGCAGATCTGGGAAGATCCCGACGTCGACATGGAGGCCATGCAGCTTGGCGAGGGCCACAGGATCGTCACCATCGCCTCGGGCGGCTGTAACATTCTCGCCTATCTTACTCGCTCGCCGGCCAGGATCGACGCCGTCGATCTCAACGGTGCCCACATTGCGCTGAACCGAATGAAGCTGGCCGCGGTACGCCACCTGCCAACGCAGGGCGACCTGTTCCGCTTCTTCGGCGAAACCGATGTCGAGCACAACTCACATGCCTATGACCGCTTCATCGCGCCGCATCTCGATGCTTCGAGCCGCGCCTATTGGGAGCGCCGCAGCTGGCGCGGCAAGCGCCGCATCGCCACCTTCGACGGTAATTTCTACAAGACCGGCCTGCTTGGCCTGTTCATCGCTGCCGGTCACCGCGTCGCCAAACTCTACGGCGTCGACCCGGCCGCCATCATGGCCACCGGCAGCCAGCAGGAGCAGCGCCGCTTCTTCGACGAAAAGATCGCGCCGGTGTTCGAGCGCCGCATGCTGCGCTTCATCACGTCGCGCAAATCCTCGCTGTTCGGTCTCGGCATCCCGCCGGCGCAATACGACTCGCTTCTGACTTCGGGCGACGGCTCGATGGCCGGCGTGCTCAAGGCGCGGTTGGAAAAGCTCGCCTGCGACTTCCCGCTCGAAAGCAACTATTTCGCCTGGCAGGCCTTCGCTCGCCGCTACCCCAAGCCCGGCGAGGCCGCCCTGCCCGCCTATCTCGAGCAGGACAATTACGCCACGATCCGCGCGAGCGTCGATCGTGTCACCGTCCACCATGCCAACTTCACCGAACTTCTGGCCGACAAGGATGCCGGTTCCGTCGACCGCTACATCCTGCTCGACGCCCAGGACTGGATGAGCGACGAGCAACTCAACGCGCTGTGGACCGAAATTACGCGCACGGCCGCGCCGGGCGCCCGCGTCATCTTCCGCACCGCGGCGGAACCCAGCCTGCTGCCAGGCCGCCTGTCGCCGGCATTGCTCGACCAGTGGACCTACGAGGAACGGGCCTCGCGCGATTACACCGCCCGCGACCGCTCGGCGATCTATGGCGGCTTCCACCTTTATGTGAAGAAATCCTGATGAGCACGCCCGAGCTTTCGGCCGGCCATTCCGGGCTGATGGATAGCGTCTACCGACATCAGCGCCACATCTACGACCTGACGCGCAAATATTACCTGCTCGGACGCGACCGCATGATTTCGGAGCTCGCTCCGCCCAAGGGTGGCACCGTGCTCGAACTCGGTTGCGGCACCGGACGCAACCTGATCCTTGCAGCGAGGCGGTTTCCCGACGCCCATTTCTACGGCCTCGACATTTCGGGCGAGATGCTGGTCACCGCCAGAGCATCGATCGCCCGTGCAGGCCTGTCGGATCGCATTTCGCTGGCGCAGGCCGATGCGACCTCGTTCGACGCCGCAGCCCTGTTCGGTCGTGCCGGCTTCGACCGCGTCTTCGTTTCCTACTCGCTGTCGATGATCCCCGGCTGGGAACGTTCGGTGTCCGCGGCCCTCGCCGCTTCCACGGGTTCCGTCCATGTCGTCGACTTCGGCCAGCAAGAAGGGTTGCCCGGCTGGTTCCGCAAGCTGCTGCGTCGCTGGCTGGCCAAGTTTCATGTCGCCCCGCGCGAGACGCTCGCCTCCGACATCGCCGCGCAGGCCCGCGTCGCCGGAAAGAGCTGCCGCTTCACCTCGCTCTACCGCGGTTATGCCTGGCTCATCGTCGTCGGCGGCGCCAAGCCTATCTGAGTGCTGCCACCAAAGCCGACAGCATCGCCTGCGGCTTGTAGCGCAGCTTGGACGGCGTCAGGCCGAGCCGGACGACCACCAGATTGGCCGAAGGCACCATCGCCACAGTCTGGCCGTCATGGCCCTGCATCCAGAAGGTGTCGTCGGGCAGATCGAAGCCGACATCGGGATCCTCGCCTTCCGGCGTGCCGCCTTCCGGCCCCTGCAGCCACAACTGGCCGCGGCCATACTCACCTATCGGGGCTGCAGGAGCCTTCTCGCGCATCCAGGCGACATAGCCTTCGGGCAGGATGCGCGCGCCGTTCCAGACACCATCCTGCAGCAGGAACTGGCCGAAGCGCGCCCAATCATGCGCCGTGGCGTAGAGATAGGACGATCCGGCGAAGGTGCCGCGCGCATCGGCCTCCAGCACCGCACTGGTCATGCCGAGTGGACCGAACAGTTTTTCGCGTGGCCAGGACAGGGCCTTGGCCGGATCGCCGACGGCGTCCTGCCAGAGGCGCGACAAAAGCAAGGTCGTGCCGCTGGAATAGGAGAATTTCTTGCCGACTTCGGCGGCCAGAGGCTTGGCCGCGGCGAAGCTTGCCATGTCTGGCTCGAGATAGAGCATGCGCGTGACGTCGGTGACGTCGCCGTAATCCTCGTTGAACTCCAGCCCGCTCGACATTGCCATGAGGTCGGCCAGGCTGATTTCGGCGCGGCCATCGGCCTTCCACGGCTCGAACAGCTTCGTCTTGTCGACCGACATCTTGCCGTCGGCGACGAGCGTGCCGATGATCGCGGCCGTCACAGTCTTGGTCATCGACCAGCCGAGCAGCGGGGTCGAAGAAGCAAAACCCTCGCCATAACGTTCGCCGACGATCCGGCCGTTCTGCACGACGACGATGGCGCGCATGCCGGGGCCGGCCAGTGCCGCATCGTCAAGTACGGCCGTGATCGCCGGGTTCTGCGAGGCATCGACCTTCTCGCCCTCCGGCCACAGCGCCTCGGCATCGGCCGCGGGTGCGACCGGTACGGAACCCAGCGCAGCGGCGGCAATGTCACCGTCCGGCACGTTGCTGCAACCGGCGCCGTCATGGGCAACGGCAAGTTCTCTGCCGAAGACGCCGAACAGGCCCGCGCGCACCGTGCCGGCGCTCTGGTCGACGCTCACCGACATCAGCCGGAGCAATGGATGACCCGGTGCCTGGACATCGTCGGCCAGCACCTGATTGGCGTCGCGGCCGGCGAGGAAGACATTGGAACAGACGATCTTGGCGGCATAGCCGGAGCCGACACGGATCAGCGCCGGGGGCGCAAAGTACAACCAGGCCGACAAGCCGGCGACCACAAGGACAATGAGGGCGACCAGCCATTTCAGGATCTTGCCGATGATGCGCATAGCTTTCCCCGCCCCCTACGTCATGCGTCCGCCATGGAATTGCCGTCATTCCTCCGCCAAATCTTTGAGGCTGTCGAGCGCGATCAACGGTTTATCAACCATGATCGGCGATCACAGAGGGGGATGTGCGGTGTCTCGGGGAAACCGCTGATCCATCGGAATAGTATCCGGGCCGCAGGGCCTGCCCCATGAACGATATGCTCTGGCCGGTTCCTGCCGGCCGCAAGGAGAAGTAATGCGCCGCGCTTCGGCTCTTGTGCTGCTCGCCTTCCTCGGCGCTTGCTCGACCTCCGACACCCTGTCGCTTGGCCCCGTCGGCAATGCCGGCAACATGGCCTCCGTTTCGGTCAAGAACCCACGCTTCAGCGACAGCGATCCGCACCAGTGGGAAAGCGGCGCCCCGTGGACCTACGCCATCCATGGCACCGATGTCTCCAAGTACCAGACCTCGATCGACTGGCACCAGGCCAAGGGCAGCGGCATTTCGTTTGCCTTCATCAAGGCCACCGAGGGCGGCGACCGCGTCGACGATTATTTCGCCGAGCACTGGCGCGAAACCAAGTCCGCCGGCGTGCCGCGCGGCGCCTACCATTTCTATTATTTCTGCAGGCCTGCCGCCGAGCAGGCGCGCTGGTTCATCCAGAACGTACCGAATGAGCGCTCGTCGCTGCCGCCGATCCTCGACATGGAATGGAACCCGCAGTCGCCGAGCTGCAAGCTGCGTCCGCCTGCCGCCACCGTGCGCAGCGAGATGAAGATCTTCCTCGAAATGGTCGAGCAGCACTACGGCAAGAAGCCGATCATCTACACCTCGATCGACTTCTTCGACGACAACAACCTCGCTACGTTCCGCGGCTATCCATACTGGCTGCGCTCGGTCGCAGGCCACCCGACGTCGCGTTATGGCAGTCACCCCTTCACCTTCTGGCAGTACACCGGCACCGGTGTCGTGCCTGGGATCAGGGGCGACGCCGACATCAACGTCTTCAACGGCAGCGAAGCCCACTGGAGGAAGTGGCTCGCCGCCAACACCAGATAGTCCGGACTGCACCTCCGGGCTGCGCATTTCGCATGGCAGATGCGACAAGAAGAGGGGGTGCGGCCCTCGCCCGGGTTCTGTAGAAGGCGCGGCAAGACATTGAGCTGGCCGTCTGCCTGCTTTCGCCGTTCCGCGAAGGCCTGACCGGTCAAGCAGGAGAGCTGCCCATGAATTTGCTGAGCAAGGCGATGGTCGCCGCCCTTTTCGCCACCGCCGTTATGCCGGCAAACGCGCAGAATACCGCTGCCGTCACCCCTGCCGCGCCGGCAGCGACGCTGGAATGCGGCGACGACTTCGCCACCTGGAAACAGAACCTTGCCAACGAAGCCCGGGCCGCAGGCGTTGGTGAAAAGGGCCTTTCGGCTCTGGCGAATGCCACCCTCGACCCCAAGGTGCTCGAGCGCGACCGCGCCCAGGGCGTGTTCGCTCAGACCTTCACCCAGTTCTCCGAGCGCATGATCAGCGACTACCGGCTGAAGCATGGTGCCGCCAACCTGCAGAAATACGGCCAGTATTTCACCATGGCCGAACAGGAATTCGGCGTGCCCGGCCCGGTCATCGCCGCCTTCTGGGCGCTGGAGACCGATTTCGGCGCGGTGCAGGGCAACTTCAACTCGCTCAACGCGCTGGTGACGCTGGCGCATGACTGCCGCCGCCCGGACCTGTTCCGGCCGCAGGTCATCCCGCTGATCACGCTGATCGACCGCAACGTGCTGCCGGCCGACGTCCAGGGCGCCTGGGCCGGCGAAATCGGCCAGACTCAGATCCTGCCGTCCGACTATCTGGCGCGCGGTGTCGACGGTGACGGCGACGGCATCGTCGACCTGCGCAACACCCCCGCCGACGTCATCCTGACGACCGGCAAGAAGATTCAGTCGCGCGGCTGGAAGCGCGGCGAGCCGTGGATCGAAGAGGTTCGGGTACCGGCCGAAATGGCCTGGGAAGAAACCGGCCGCACCAACAAACAGCCGCTGTCGAAATGGGCGGCTATGGGTGTCACAATGCGCGACGGCACGCCGCTCAAGGACACCGGCCTCAAGGCAGGCATCGTGCTGCCGATGGGCCGCAAGGGCCCAGCCTTCCTGACCTATGACAATTACGACGTCTATCTCGAATGGAACCAGTCGGCGACCTACACGCTGACGGCAGCCCACCTCGCCGCCCGCCTCGCCGGCCAGCCGGCCTTCGACCGCGGCAATCCCGACGCCGGCCTGACGGGCGACGCCATGAAGGCGTTACAGCAGAAGCTTCACGACAGAGGCTACGACGTCGGCGGCATCGACGGCATTTTGGGCACCAACACCCGTGAAGCCATCCGCCAGGAGCAGATGCGCCTCAAGCTGCCCGTCGACGGTTGGCCGACAGACGAGCTGCTGGCGGATCTGTAAGGGAATAGGGAGGGATACCAACGCCTTGCCGTTGGAACCTCTCTATTCGCTATTCGCTTCCAAACAACTCCGCCACGCTGCCGTGCCTTGGTTTCCAGCCAAGCTCGGCTCGCGCCTTGTCGCCGCCCAGCCGCTGGCTGATGGCATAGCCGCGTGCCCACTCGCCGAGCCGCTCCGCAGCCTCATCGACGGCAGTAGCGCGGACTGCCGGTTGCCCCATTCCCAGGTACTGCGCCACGGCTGAGGCGATGTCGCCCACGCTCATGCCTTCAATAGCCGAACCGTTGTAGACGGAGCCAGGCCACGCTTTCTCCATGACCCGCACATAGAGGTCGGCAAGGTCCTCGGCATGGACGAGCGGCCAGACGACATCTGTCGATCCGATGACGTCGACGGTGCCGTCCTTGCGCAGAGCATCCATGTAGGACGAGAACACCCCGCCCTCGCCGGAATAGACCATCGCCGGATGAACCACGGTGCCTTCCACCTCCGGCGCCAAGAGCACGCGGTTCATGTTCTCGATCATCCAGCCGAAGGCCGGCAGCGGATCGAATGGACTGTCTTCAGTCGCGGCCCGCTCCCCAGTCGCACCGAACAGCCAGCAGCCGCCGGTATAGACGAAGCGCGGCCGGTTCGGCATCGCACCGAGCACCGGCAGCAGCGCGTCAAGCAAGGTCGTCTCGACCTCGCCCATGTCGTCGCCGAAGTCGGCAGCGGCATGGATCACGGCATCGACCGGTGGAAGCTTGCCGGCCCATTCGCGCGGAGTGCGCAGGTCGCCGAGCAGCGGCGTGGCACCCGCAGAGTTGAGGCGTTCAGCCGACGCTTGGGAACGAGCGAGGCCGATCACATCGTGGCCGCCCTCGACCAGGCGCTGCAGGATATGGCGACCGATGAAGCCGGTGCCGCCGAGAAGGAAAACATCCATGGGAATAGTCACTTAGCGCATGGTGGGCAACGAGTGGTGAGATGCGTAGATCGGAACGCGCCCAAGGCTATTCAAGCCACGATCATTGTTTGCCTGTTCGCTCTTCCCTTCCCTCACTCCGCCGCCATCGTCTCCAGGCTGGCGAAGCCTTGCGGCGCGTCGCCTTCGTCGAACGGCGTCGTCACCTCGACGAAGGTGTCGGGGTAGAAGCCGTTGAAACGGGTGCGCAGCGACAAAGAGTAGGCGCCGATATGGCCGATTTCGATCCAGTCGCCGGTGTCGATGGTCTCGGGCAGCCAGAACGGCCGTGACAGGATGTCGACGGAATCGCAGGTCGCGCCGCAGACCTTGAACGGAACGATCTTGTCGGCGTCACCGTTGCGGGCGCGTATCGCGGGATCGGGGATGAAGCGCGCCGGCAGCGTGATCTTGCCGGTCCATGAATCCGACAGCGACGCCCAGATGCCGTCATTGATGTAGAGCCGCCTGCCCTTGCGCAACAGCACCCGCACGATCAGCGAAAGGCACCGCGCCACAATCACCCGACCCGGCTCGGCAACGAGCGGCATTTCGTCGAAATTGTATTCGTTGAGGTCGCCGCGCAAGCGCGACATGATCTGCCCGATCGAAGGCATGGCCGGCTTCTTGGAATTCGGATCGTGGCCGTATTCGGCCGGGAAGCCGCCGCCGACATCGAGTCCGGCGAGGTCAAACGACACACGATTACGCACCCAGTCGACCGAGGCGAGCGCCCGCTCATATGTGTCGGGGTCCTCGATCTGGCTGCCGACATGGAAACACAGGCCGACCTTGTAGCCGTTGCGGTTGAGCCGCTCGCACAGCTCGACAGCATTGGCCGGCCCGGCGCCGAACTTCTTCGACAGCTCATATGCCGCCGAGCCCTTGGTCTGGACACGCACGAAGACGGTGATCGCGCCGGGGTCGATGTCGAGCGCCCGCACGACACGGTTCAGCTTCATGATCTCGTCTTCGTGGTCGACCGCGATCACTCTGATGCCATAGGTCTCAAGCGCCAGGCGGATGTCGGACTGCGCCTTGACCGGATGCATGTAGATCATCTCGGCCTCAGTGGAGACTTCCCTCACCGCGGCGAATTCGCCTGGAGACGCCACGTCGAACATGGTCACGCCGGCCTCGACAAGCGCCTTGAGCACGATCAGTTCGCCATTGGTCTTCACCGCATAGGCGGTTCTGCCGGGGAACATCTCCATGAAGGCGCGTGCATCGGTCTTCAGCACTTCCGGTCGGAAGCAATAGACCGGTGCATCGGGGCGAAGAGCGAGGGCTGCCTCGCGTGCATTCTCGAATCGCTGCATGGAAGCTCCTCGTTTGCCGGCCAAAATCTAAACCAAGCGGTCCGCGATGCAACCCGACAGGGCTTGGCAGGAGTGTTGCGTCAGCCAAAGGAATCGGGTGGCCCTACCCAGGAATCGCGCGTAGCTGTCGAATGTGACGAAGCGAAGAAGGAAGCGGACATGAGTGCACGCGACTGGGCCAGGCTTTTGCTTCTGGGGGCGATCTGGGGCGGGTCGTTCTTCTGCGTGCACATCGCGGTCGCCGAGATCGCGCCGCTGAAACTGGTGCTGTTCCGGGTGCTCATCGCGGGAGCGGCACTGCAGCTGTTCCTGCTGCTCCGCGGCCCCTCCTTCCGCCTTGCTTTCCCCCACCTCGGCACGCTGTTCGTGCTCGCAGTGCTCAACAACGTCATCCCGTTCACGTTGATCTGCCTCGGCCAGACCGAGATCGGCGCGGGCCTGGCCTCGGTGCTCAACGCCACGACGCCATTCTGGACGCTGGTCATCGCCAACATCGTCACCAACGACGAGAAATTGAACTGGAACAAGCTGGCCGGCATAGGACTGGGTATCGCCGGCACCGCCATCATGGTCGGCCCGGGCATCGTCGCCGGGCTCGGCGGCCCGGTCTGGGCCAAGTTCGCCCTTGTCGGCGCCTCTCTCTCCTACGCCTTCGCGCTGATGGTGGCGCGCCGGCTGAGGGGCGTGCCGCCGGCAATCATCGCCACCGGCCAGCTGACGGCCTCATCGGTCATCATGATCCCGCTGGTCTTGATACTGTACGGCACCTCTGGCCTGTTTGCCGCCAGCACCAATGCGTGGCTGGCAACGTTTGCCTTGGCGCTGGTCGCCACCGCCTTCGCCTACATCCTGTTCTTCAAGCTGGTGGCTTCGGCCGGCGCCACCAACACCTCGCTGGTGACGCTGATCGTGCCGGCGAGCGCCATGCTCTTGTCGGTAAGCTTCCTCGGCGAGCGGCTCGAGGCCTTCGAACTGGGCGGCATGGCGCTGATCGCGCTCGGGCTCGTCACCATCGACGGACGTCTGTTCAAGCGGCGCCAGCCGGCTGGCGCGTGAGCGAAATCGGGTCGTCATTGGGAATGAGCAATGCCCAGTTCGGGATTGCTGCAGCGCCGTCTTTCGCCTTCCGAAAAGGTGATTGGGCACTGTCGTGGCTAATCGATTTGCCACAATTTCTCCACAACCCTTGCCGGTGTGTTTACCAAGCAAATCCAACGGCTAAGCGTGAGAAACGCGTCGCATTTTCCACAATCTTGTCGCAATGCAGCACATTTTTCGCTTGTGTGTGACCGAAATGCCCCTAGATTCCGGCCTGTGGCTTGCAAACAGGAGGCTATGCATGGGACTGACTAGGTCAATCAATGCAGTCATGATTTGCGCTGCCTTTGCCTTCATCGGCGCGCTTATTGTCGGAGTTCTTCCATAGGCCGTTCAACGGCGGAAGACCAAAGCACCTCCAAGGTGGAAGCTTCGAGAAGGCCGGGATCACCCTCCCGGCCTTTTTGATTCCGCCCAGTCGGATTGCCGTCAGGCGGCTGCCGATCCCTGCACAACTGGCTGCGGCCGGATGCCGATCATGTGGCACACCGCCACCACCAGGTCGGCCCGGTTCATGGTGTAGAAATGGAAGTCGTTGACGCCGCGCTCGACCAGGTCGAGCACCTGTTCCACCGCCACGGCCGACGCCACCAGCGCATGGGTCTGCGGATCCTTGTCGAGGCCTTCGAAGCGCTCGGCCAGCCAGCCCGGCACATGGGCGCCGCAGCGCGAGGCAAAGTTGGCAACCTGGGTGAAGCTGTGGATCGGCAGCACACCCGGCACGATCGGAATGTAGATGCCGGCCTTGCGGGCGCGCTCGACGTAACGCTCGTAAAGATCGTTGTCGAAGAAGAACTGGGTCACCGCGCGCGTCGCGCCATTGTCGACCTTGCGCTTCAGCATGTCGAAATCGGTGACGAAATCAGGGCTTTCCGGATGCTTTTCCGGGTAGGCCGAAACCGAGATGTCGAAATCGCCCTGCGCCTTCAGCGCGCCGACCAGCTCGGCGCCGTTGGCGTAGCCGCCGGGATGCGGCTGGTAGGCAGCACCTACGCCCTCCTTAGGATCGCCGCGCAGCGCCACGAAGCGCTTCACGCCCATGGCGGCGAACTCTGCGATCACCTGGTCGACTTCCTCGCGGGTCGCGTCGACGCAGGTCATGTGCGCGGCGGGCGTCAGCGTCGATTCCTCAAGGATGCGCTTGACCGTGCGGGCGGTACGCTCGCGGGTCGAGCCACCGGCACCGTAAGTTACCGAAACGAACTGCGGACGCAGCGGCTCGAGCCGGGTCACAGTCTCCCAGAGACGCGCCTCCATGTCGTCGTTCTTGGGCGGGAAGAACTCGAAGGAAACACGGATCTTGTTGCCGATGTCGGAACGCCTGGAGAGCGGAAATTGGTTCATCAGGCAGTTTCCCTTTGGACTTGCAGTTCAGGATTGGGATCGGCGATCAGCAGGCGCTTGTCGCGCGCCAGCCAGAGTTTGACGGTCAGGCTGGCCTTGGCCGAGCCGCGTGGTTCGAATTCTTGGGTCTCCTCGAGTTCGAGCCCGGCCTCGGACAGCCAGTCTTCGATCTGCCGATCGGAGAAGCCGAGGCGCGCATGCGCATGCTCGGAGCGCAGGAAGTCGAGCCCGTGCGGGGCGAAGTCGACGATCACCAGCCGGCCCGAAGGGCGCAGCAGCCGCGCCGCCTCCTGGATGGCGCGGGCGGGATCGTCGAGATAGTGCAGCACCTGGTGGATGGTCACGAGGTCGAAGGCATCGCGCTCGACCGGCGGCGAGAAGATGTCGCCCTGGCGCACCTGCGCGTTGGCAATTCCTGCCTTGTCGAGATTGGCGCGGGCAACGGCCAGCATTTCGCGCGACTGATCGATGCCGACGCCGCGGCGATAGATCGGGGCGAAAATTTCGAGCAGGCGCCCCGTGCCGGTACCGAGGTCGAGCATCGACTGGAACGGCCGCTTGCCGACCAGCTTGACGAGTGCGGCTTCCACGGCGCGATCAGGTGCATGCAGCGAGCGCAATTCGTCCCAGCTCGCGGCATTGGCGCTGAAGTAACGGGCCGCGCGCTCCTGGCGCTTGTGCTTGACGTCATCAAGACGCTCGAAATCGCGCACCACCTGGCTATCTGACGTATCGATGCTTGATACCAGCCCCTGCACGAAGCCACGCGCCTGGTCGGCGTCGGAAAGCCGGAAGAACGCCCAGGATCCTTCCTGGTAGCGATCGATCAGCCCCGCCTCGAGCAACAGCTTGAGATGACGCGAAACGCGCGGCTGCGACTGGCCGAGGATCTCGGTCAGGTCGGAAACCGTCAGGTCGCCACGTGAAAGCAGCGTCAGGATGCGAAGCCGGCTGGATTCGGCCGCCGCCTTCAAGGTATCTACCATGGTGTCGAGCGTCACATGCATCGGCTTTGGTTCTCGCCAAAAGACATAAACATATCTTTATGTGACGCAGCGAATGATTGCAACGCCCAATGTCGCATGCGGGCAAGAAAATGGCGCGACCGTGGGAGGCGGCATGAAGATGTTCGAACAGCGCGAGGGCGAAATCCCGCTCGCCGGCGATCCGGCGGCTGACGCCGACGACGCCCGCCTCGCCTATATCGGCCGCATCGCCTCGCCCTGGAAGCAGCGCGAGCACTGCCCCAAGAACATGAACGCCGCCCGCGAGCGTGGCGGTGGCGCGACCGTCACCGTCGACGTCCCCTACCGTGCCGGGCTCGCCGGCCTTGCCGGCTTCAGCCATGTCGTCGTGCTTAGCTGGTTCGAACAGGCGCCGCGGAATCTGATTGTCCAGAAACCGCGCCATGCCTCTGACGCGAAAGGCGTTTTTGCCCTGCGCTCGCCTGCCCGACCGAACCCTATCGGCCTTCACGTCGCGGCGATCGTCTCGCTCGACATGGAAAACGGCGTGATCGAGCTCGATGCCATCGATGCGTTGGATGGCACACCGGTCATCGACCTGAAACCCTACTTCGCTTCAGTCGACGCCATTCCCGACGCGACGCGTCCGAGCAAGGACGCCTGACCATGCCAGCCTCCACTGGCCGCCAACGTGCAGTGGCCAAATCGCTGACCGCGCTCCTGCCACTCGCGCCTTATGCCGACACGGAAGCCATCCGCGCCGACGCGCTCGCTGTGCATCTGAAGACGCTGCCGCCGTCGATCGCCGTGTGGCTGGCGACCGTCGCCCATGTCCGCCATGCCCATACCGACTACGAGAAGCTGCTGTCGGAGGGTTACGACCGCGATTCCGCCCGCTTCTTCGTCATCGACCAGGTCAACGCCACCCTCACCCGCTGGCGCGCTACCCGCCTGCTCGACGCAGACGAGGATTTGGAATGACCGGAACGCAGCCCAACAGCCGAAGTGCTGTGCCGCTCGACGAGCTCGACCGCCGTATCCTGGCCGCTCTGCAACAGGACAACCGGCTGTCCTTCGCCGAACTTGCCGAGCGGGTCGCCTCGTCGGCAGCCTCCTGCATGCGACGGGTCAAGCGCCTGCGCGATGCCGGTGTCATCATCGCCGACGTTTCGATCCTCGATCCTGTAGCCGTCGGCAAATCGCTGACAGCGGTGATCAACATCGACCTCGAGGCCGAGCAGCGCGATCTTGTCGACGCGTTCAAGCGGCAGATGCGCGCAGCGCCCGAAGTGACCCAATGCTACATGGTGACGGGCGGCGCCGATTTCGTGGTGATCGTCAACGTCGAAGACATCGACGCTTATGAGGCATTCACCCGCAAGTGGCTCTACTCCAATCCCAACATACGCAAGTTCCGCTCGATGATCATGCTGGACCGCGTCAAGTTCGAACCGCGCGTCGCCGTATAACTGCATTCGCTCTTCAAACGGCTCGACTGCATTGCTCTTGTTTCAGCAAGGCCGGGATTTTGATCAGCCTGCGTCATCTGGCCCGGCATTTTGACCGAAATGGCGTATCGCGAGGCGGCATACTCCGGTCAATCATCCTGGACGCGGAGAACCAGCGACAATGGACGTCAAGCCACAGCAATTGCCGGCGATCGAACCCCGCCACGTGGATCCGCATGCCTATCCCCAAGGCATCGCCTTCCTCGACGACCAATATCTGCCGATGTCGGAAGCCAAGATCTCGGTACTCGACTGGGGCTTCCTGCATTCGGACGCGACCTACGACACTGTCCATGTCTGGAACGGCGCCTTCTTCCGGCTCGACCTGCATATCGAGCGCTTTTTCAGCGGGCTGGAGCGGCTGCGTATGTCGATCCCCTTCGACCGGGCTGGCGTCACCGAGATCCTGCACAATTGCGTGGCGCTGTCAGGGCATCGCTCGGCCTATGTCGAGATGCTGTGCACCCGCGGCGCCTCGCCGAACTTCAGCCGCGACCCGCGCGACGCCACCAACCGTTTCATGGCCTTCGCCGTGCCGTTCGGCTCTGTCGCCAATCCTGAGCAGCTAGAGCGCGGCCTGCATGTGTCGATCAGCCAGCGCGTGCGGATCCCGCCGGCCTCGATCGACCCCGCAATCAAGAACTACCACTGGCTCGACCTCGTGTGTGGCCTCTATGATGCCTATGACAACAACGCCGAGACGGCACTGCTGCTCGACTTCAACGGCAATGTCGCCGAGGGCCCGGGCTTCAATGTCTTTGCCGTGAAGAACGGGCGCCTGGCGACGCCGGCAACCGGCGTCCTGCCCGGCATCACCCGGCGCAGCGTCTTCGACCTCTGTGCCGAAGCCGGCCTTGTCGCCGAAGCCGTTATCGTCAGCGTCGATGCATTGCTTGGCGCCGACGAGGTGTTCATCACCTCGACCGCCGGCGGAATCATGCCGGTGACCAAGATCGACGGGACTGACGTTGCCAATGGCAAGGTTGGCCCTGTTACCACAAGGCTGAAAGACGCCTATTGGGCGAAACACGACGACCCCGACTGGTCGATGCCGGTCACCTATCCCTGACCGGTAGGGGCTGTGCTCACGCCCTGTAGATCCACTGCTCGGGCACCCGCACCGAGACCTCTTCGCCGGCCGCAATCACACCGGGCTTCTCGACCCAGCCGACAAGCCCGCGCAGCCGGCGCGACACTTTCGGGAACAGCAGCGAGCCGGCGTCGTGGTCGACCATGCCGGCATGCTCGGCGATCGAGCGACCGGCAACGCGGCACGGCGCGTTCTGGCCGTCGATCTTGATCGTCACGCCACCCTTGAAGAACAGCATGGTGCCCGAGGGCAGCATCGACAGCATCGGCACGCCCTCGAGCAGGAGATTGGCGCCGATCCACTCCGGTTTGATCTCGGCAAGGCCCATGCGCTCGGCGACGATTGCCATCTCGTCGGGTGCGACGATCGACAGCTGCCGCTCGTTGCGCATCTCGGTGCCTCGCGGATACCACGGCTCGCGCCCGCCGGAGCGCCTGGTGTGACCAGCATGGACATCGCCGACGATGCCCTCGAAGGTCAGCGGCAGCGTTTCCACCGCCCAGGTGACGAAATGGTCTTCCGGCGCGGTGTAGACACCGGCAACGCGCGCCGCGAATTTGCGGCCCGGCAGGATTTCAGGTTCGCCCTCGCGGTGCATGGTCGGGTCGAGCATCTTTAGCCTTCTCGGTTTAGCGGCATGACCCGGGAAATCCAGACAAAAAGCCTGATCCCGGCGATCATCCGAACTGATCGATCCCCTGGTCGCCCCTTCACATCATGCGGACCAGCGCGCCGCCGATCGAGTAGCCGGCGCCGAAGGCGCAGATCAACCCGTGGTCGCCCGCCTTCATGTCCTCGTGGTTTTCCTTGAGCGCGATGACCGCACCGGCCGCCGCCGTGTTGCCCAGCCGCTCCAGCACCATCGGCGCCTTGTCGTGGTCGGCATCATGGCCGAGCGCCAGCTTCAGGATCATCGCGTTCATCCGCGCATTGGCCTGGTGCAGCCAGTAGCGCCTGATGTCGGACGGTGTCATGCCGTGGTCGGCGAGAAAGGCGGTGATGAAGCGATGCGCCGCATGGGTCACCTCCTTGAACACCTTGTTGCCGACCTGCTTGATCATGTTGCCCTCCATCTCGACGACGGAGGTGTTTTCCTGTCCGGCACGCAGCAGGAAGCCGAAATTGGTGCGGATATTGTTGGAGAACTGCGTCCAGTTGCGCGTGTCGAGCATCTCGAAGCGCCCCGGCCGGGTCTCCTTGGGTCCAATTGCCTCGACGACCATCGCCACCGAGGCGTCGCCGAAGATGAAATGCGTCTGGCGGTCACGGAAATTGAGGTGCCCGGTGATGATCTCGGGCGTCACAATCAGCACGCGCTTCTGTCCGCCCGAGCGGACGAGATTGAAAGCGACGTGCAGGGCGGCCGCCGCCGACGAGCAGCCGAGGCTCATGTCGAAGGCAGCACCCTCGATGCCGAGCTCCTTCTGGATCTCGATCGAGATCGCCGGATAAGGTCGCTGCTGGTGCGAGGCGGCGCAGATCACCATGTCGATGTCGGCGCCGGTGAGCCCGGCATGGGCGAGCGCCTCGCGTGCCGAGGCAACACCGAACTCGGCCTCGACCGAAAGGACGTCGTCGGCGCGCGGCGCGATGCGCGGCGTCATCCGCTCAGGGTCGAGAATGCCGTCGAGCGTGTGGACGTGCCGATTCTTCACGCCGGAGGCATAGACGATGAAGTCGCTGTCCGATCTCTTGATCGGCTCCTGCCCTGCGGCTTCGCGCTTGATGTTCTCGATGTCGGCCCAGGCGTTGAAGCTCTCGACAAGTTCGTCGTTGCTGATCGTTGCCTGGGGAATTTCGACGCCGATGCCACTGATGATGACGCGATGCATAAGACCGTCCATGCCTGAATTTCCGCAGCATGCCCGATAGCAGTTACCGCTTCGGAAAAACCCATGCTCCAGCGACGAAAATGGAGCCATCAGGCCCCGGCGCATCCTGCCCCCGTCTCCAGCAGACTCGCCAAGTGCAGATTACGTCACATGGAGGCGTTCGAATACGCCCTGAACGCAACACTCGCCCCGATATCCCGCCCTATGCTCGCTGTGCCACCAGGAAGATCCTGGGAAAGCGCAACAGCACCTTGCCGTCGGCGGCGGGCGGATAGGCAGCGGCGATGCGCGCCGTGTAGGCGGCGAGATAGGCTTCGCGCTCGGCCGGTTCGAGCGGATCGACGAAGGGCTTGAGCCCCGTTCCCTTGACCCACTCGACGATCGCCGCGGCGTCCGCCAGCGGGTGGTTGTAGACGGTGTGCCAGATGTCGACCCGCGCCGACAGCGGCACGAGCAGGTCATAATATGAAACGACCGATGGCAATTGCGCGCGGGCGGCGCCTGCGATCCTTGCGGCGAAGGGCACTGCGGCTGCGGTCTCGCGCATCGCCATATGCGACGGCTCGCCGATATTGTCGGGCATCTGCACTGCGAGGTACCCGCCCGGGGCGAGCAGCGTCATCAGGCGTGCCAGAACGGCCTGATGGTCCGGCAGCCACTGGAACACGGCATTGGCGAAGATCACGTCGACGGGCTCGTCGGGCGTCCAGTCGCGCGCATTGGCGAGCTGGAACTCTACATCGGGCAGCCGACGCCTGGCCTGCTCGATCATGTCGGGCGACGTGTCGAAGCCGGACACCGTCGAATCCGGCCAGCGCTCGACCAGAAGCTCGGTCGAATTGCCCGGCCCACAGCCGATGTCGACCACTCTTCTCGGCCGCTCCAGCGGGATTTGCGCCAGAAGGTCCCGGGACGGCCGCGTCCGCTCGTCCTCGAATTTGAGATATTGCGCGGCGGACCAGTCCTTCATGTCGGGGACTCCAGAAGCAATTCCGGGAAGTGCGAGGGCGTTTTCCGTCTCGCTACGCAAAGCAGCGGGCAGAAAACAAAAAACGCCCCGCTTTTTTGAACTGACCCCGTAAAGTTGGACGGTTCATTGAGCTGGTAGATTTAAGGGCTGGGTCCTGTATTGCACAGGGGCCAGCCCTTTCAGTTTCAGTTTGATGCGGCGGTGGTTGTAATAGTCGATGTAGCGCTCGATGGCCTTATCGAGGCTTTGGACAGTTTCGAACCTTTCCGGGTGGAAGAGCTCGGACTTGAGCGTGGCGAAGAAGCTCTCCATCGGTGCGTTGTCGAGGCAATTGCCTTTGCGTGACATGCTTTGTGCAAGGCCTCTGGTTTCCAGCCTGCGCTGGAATGCCGACATCTGGTACTGCCATCCCTGATCGGAATGCAGGGTCGGCCGTTCGTCCTCATTGAGCCGGGCGAAGGCTTTTGTCAGCATATTGTCCACCAGTTTGAAGCGCGAGCGGCGCGCCGTCTCGAAGGCGACGATCTCGCCATTGTAGAGGTCCATGATGGGAGACAGGTAGAGCTTGTCGCCGGCCACGCTGAACTCCGTCACGTCGGTCACCCATTTGCAGTTGGCGCGGTCGGCGCTGAACTTGCGCTGCAACAGATCGGGAGCGGTCCGCCCAACCTCGCCCCTGTAGGAACGATACTTCTTCGGCCTGACCAGCGACTTCAAACCCATCCCGGCCATCAGGCTCTGGACGGTCTTGTGGTTGACGCCTTGACCCGACTGGCGCAGTTGCGCAGTCACCCGGCGATAGCCGTAGCGGCCCTTGTGGCTGTCGAAGATGGCCTTGATCGCCTCCTTCAGCGCCACATGGCGGTCCGGGCGCGAGGCTGCCTTTTGCCTGTAATAGAACGTGCTGCGCGGCAGCTTCGCCAGATCGAGCAGGCCCTCAAGCGGATGCAACGGCCTTAACGCCTGGACGGCTTGTGCTTTTTGGGCGCGTGTCCCTGCGTTAAGGCCTCCAGTTTTTTTAGGTAGGCGTTCTCCATCCGCAGTTGCTTCAGCTCGGCCAGCAGTTCTTCCCGGCTTTTGGCTTCGTCACTGGGTGCAACAGGCACTGCGGGGGCCGGCGGCTTCGACATGGGGCGTCCTCCGGGACGTGGGCCGAGTGCCTCTATCCCACCCGCATGATAGCGCTTCTCCCAGCCCGCCAGGCAACTGGCATTGCGGATATTGAACAACGCCGCCGTCTGGCGATACGACAGACCTTCTCGCCACATCCGCTCGAGCACTGACAGCTTGAACGTCGCGTCGTAATGATCGTATTTGCCCGACAGTCCCGCCCAGCCATGCGCCTGGTACAAAGCCACCCACTTGCGGACAGTCGCCGCGTCAACTCCACGCTTCGACGCCGCACTCGCGTAGCTTTCATCCCCGCACAAATAGCTATCGACAACCGAGCGCTTGAAACGCGCACTGTGTTTGGACATGCAAAACCCCCGAAGGTTGTGTCCAACTTTCGGGGGTCAGTTCATTTTGGGCGGGGCGTTTTCTTGGTCTGTCAGCGCGTCAGGCGCTTGTGGCTCATCCGGTGCGGGGTGGCCGCATCGGCGCCGAGACGACGGATCTTGTCCTTCTCGTACTCTTCGAAGTTGCCTTCGAACCACTCGACATGCGCATCGCCTTCATAGGCCAGCATGTGGGTGGCCATGCGGTCGAGGAACATACGATCGTGGGAGATGATGACGGCGCAGCCGGCATATGCTTCCAGTGCGTCTTCGAGCGCGCCCAGCGTCTCGGTGTCGAGATCGTTGGTCGGTTCGTCGAGCAGCAGCACGTTGCCGCCGTTCTTCAGCATCTTGGCGAGGTGGACGCGGTTGCGCTGACCACCCGACAGGTTGCCGACGCGCTGCTGCTGGTCGCCACCGCGGAAGTTGAACGACGAGCAATAGGCGCGACTGTTTACTTCATGCTTGCCGAGCTTGATGACTTCGGCGCCGCCAGAAATCTCTTCCCAGACCGTCTTGGTCGGGTCGAGCGCATCGCGGCTCTGGTCGACATAACCGAGCTTGACGGTCTCGCCGACGCGGATCGTGCCGCTATCGGGCGTTTCCTGGCCGGTGATCATCCTGAACAGCGTGGTCTTGCCCGCGCCGTTGGGGCCGATGACGCCGACGATGCCGCCGGGCGGCAGCTTGAAGTTCAGGTTTTCGATCAAAAGCTCGTCGCCATAACCCTTGTTCACGCTATCGACCTCGATCACCACATTGCCGAGGCGTTCGCCGGCCGGGATGACGATCTGCGTGTCGGTCGGCTTGCGATTCTGCGACTGCTCGACCAACTCCTCATAGGCCTTGATACGCGCCTTCGACTTGGTCTGGCGTGCCTTGGGCGAGGATGCGATCCACTCGCGCTCGCGCCAGATCGCCTTCTGGCGCGAATCGTCTTCGCGACCTTCCTGGATCAGGCGCTTGGCCTTGGCGTCGAGATATTTGGTGTAGTTGCCCTCATAAGGGATGCCGCGGCCACGATCGAGTTCGAGGATCCAGCCGGTGACGTTGTCGAGGAAGTAGCGATCATGGGTGATGATCAGCACCGAGCCTGGATAGTCGCGCAGGTGCTTTTCCAGCCAGGCCGTGGTCTCGGCGTCGAGGTGGTTGGTCGGCTCGTCGAGCAGCAGAAGGTCGGGCTGTTCGAGCAGCAAGCGGCACAGCGCGATGCGGCGGCGTTCGCCACCCGACAGCTGGGTCACTTCAGAATCGCCGGGCGGGCACTGCAGGGCGTCCATCGCCATCTCGACCTGCTGTTCCAGGTCCCACAGGTTGAGACGATCCATCTCGTCCTGCAGCTTGGCGCCCTCGTCGGCGGTCTCGTCGGAGTAGTTCATCATCAGCTCGTTGTAGCGCTCGATGATGGCGGTCTTCTTGGAGACACCGTCCATGACGTTCTCGAACACGGTCTTGGCCGGATCGAGATGCGGCTCCTGCGCCAGGTAGCCGACGGTGGCGCCGTCAGCCAGCCAGGCTTCGCCCGACCATTCCTTGTCGAGGCCGGCCATGATCTTGAGCACGGTCGACTTGCCCGCGCCGTTGGGGCCGAGGATGCCGATCTTGGCATCCGGGTAGAACGACAGGTTGAGGTTTTCCAGCACCTTCTTGGTGCCGTAGGACTTGGTCAGTCCCGACATGTGATAGATGAACTGGCGTGCCACGCGCGCGTATCCTGCTTCAGGTGAACGGAGATTTGCGCGCTATGTAGGCCATCCTACCCCAAACGGCAAATGCTTTCGGGGCGAACATCGCGATGACACGCGCGTCCGAGCACTGTCCGGACACCACGCCTCGGTCGTGCCCGCGCCAACAGGCAGAGGACCATCCAGATCACCTTGGTGGTATTCTTGCCAAGGCAATATCTAAGGTTGCCAATGCCTCCCATGGGACTACATTAACTTCGCTCGAAGGCTGATGGGGGATGCAATGCTCCGGTTAGGTCAGAAGTACCAGCACCTCGTTCACGGAACCGGCTGCAGCTGCTTCAGCCCCGAGATTCAGCAGGCATCGCGACGCCTCGAGGCCCTTACGCGACGCGGCTTCATGGCGGGCATGGGAGCAAGCTTTGCCGCTCTTGCCTCGCCTTCCCTGGCCCAGGCACCCGGCCCGTCACAAAAAACCCTGTTCAGGCAGGTCAGGCTGTTCGACGGCACCTCCGACACACTCAAGACTGGCGTTCAGGTCCTGGTCGAAGGCAACCGTGTCACAGCGGTAGACACGAAAAACAGCGCAGCACCCTCCGACGCAACTGTCATCGACTGCGGCGATCGTGTGCTCATGCCGGGCCTGATCGACGCCCACTGGCATACGGTGTTTGCGGCGGTGCCGTTGAACGTACTGCTGGCGGGCGATCCGGGCATCATCTTCGCTGCCACCACCGCCGAGGCAGAGCGTACCTTGCTGCGCGGCTTCACCACGATCCGGGATTTGGGTGGTCCGGTTTTCTCGTTCAAACAGGCTGTCGACAGCGGCATCGTTCCGGGCCCACGCATCTTTCCCTGCGGAGCGATGATCACGACGACAGGAGGCCACGGCGATTTGCGCATGCCGACAGAGATCCCGCGAGATGGCAACCAGCTCAGCGTCGGCGAACTGATGGGAGCCAACGCGGTCGTCGATGGCATTCCCGACTTGAAGATGCGCATCCGCGAGCAGCTGATCCAGGGGGCATCGCAGATCAAGCTTGTCGGCGGTGGCGGGGTTTCGTCGCCGCGCAGCCCGCTCGACATGTCGACCTTTGCCGAAGACGAGATACGCGCTGCCGTCTCTGTGGCAAAAGACTGGAATACATACATCACCGTCCACGCCTATGCCCCCAACACCGTTCAGCGGGCGATCAACGCCGGAGCGGCCTGCGTCGAGCATGCGCACCTGATGGATGAGGCGACGGCAAAGCTCTTTGCCGAAAAAGACGTATGGCTCAGCATGCAGCCATTCCTCACCGTCGAGGATGCTGAGCCTCAGACCGGTCCAAGCGCGGAACGCATACAGCAGCTGTTCGCCGGCACTCCCAAGGTCTACGAGTTTGTTCGCAAGCACGGCATCAGGACCGCGTGGGGTTCCGACGTGCTGTTTTCGCCGGCAATGACCGCGCGCCAAAGCGTCATGTTCACCCATCTCAGCAATTTCTACTCCAATGCCGAGGCACTCCGCATGGCAACTTCGGGGAATGCGCAGCTGCTGGCGCTGTCCAATCTGCGCAATCCCTATCCCGGCAAGCTCGGCGTGATCGAACCAGGCGCCCTCGCCGACATGCTCCTTCTGGACGGAAATCCGCTCGAAAATATCGACCTGATCAGCGAGCCAGGAAAGAACATGGTCGTGATCATGAAGGACGGCACGATCCACAAGAACACACTTGGCTGAATGTCCCACCAACGTGCCAATTGCAGCCCAATCAGGCCCGTGCGACAGATGGTAAGCATTGCGCTTGAACAAAGGTTAGCTGGGAGGCAGCAGGCAGGTGTGGCCCGTATTCAGAAAGCTGTTCTCCCGGTCAAAATCTCTGAACGCTCTCCTTGGCGACGTCATTTTTGCAACGCCGCGAGAACGTGGCACCAACCTGAGCTCGTTCTTTGAGTGGCGCGTGAAGAAATCTATAGATGGCGCCAAATTCTACATATCGCTCGCCATGATACCTGACGGCTATGCCGGCGCGCAGGGCTCCCCTACCAATTACATCAACTTCGACCTGGAAACTGCTGAAAGGGTGCGCGAGCACCTGACCGAGTGCATCGACGTTGCACGCCGCAGCCAGAATTCGCCTGCCGCAGCGAGCGCCGACAACAGCTGATTTTTGGTATTGGCAATTTGGCTATACGCGTACGGCTGGAGCAGCCGAGCGCGAGCGCGACACATCGCTCGGACGCAAAGCAAAAATTAACCACATTTGTCCATCCTTTCTCCATCGTTCTGTCGAGTTGGGGACATTCCGGAAATCACGCACTGCGGTCGCTTCGCCGGCCGCACGATGTTGCGGGACAACTGGTCTGCTACGCGTTTTGAGTAAAATCGTTCGTCCACAATCCTTGCGCCGTCTGGTGCGCCCGTTTGTCATCGCTTGTGTCGGCACGGCTTTCGCCGGCATGGCAGCGTGGTCGATGGCCGGCATGGCCGCATTAAGCAATGTCAGCGCCTTCGATCCGGCCCACCTGGCGCCCAAGCCGCACGCGCAGCCGGTGATCGTCAAGCAGGCGCGGCTCACGGCCTATGTCAGTACCGACAAGGCATCGCGGCTCGCCGCCTCGACCAAGCCCTTGATATCCGCCAACGGCGCCAAGCCCGCCGCCATGGCCAGCCTAGCCGGCAGTCTGGGCAAATCAGCCCGCCATGCAACCGTAGCGGCTGCCGCGCCCGCAAACAGCAATGCCGCCCGCTTCGACACCATAGCCAGCAAGGCTGATCTGAGCTCCAAGAAGCTCGCCAGCCTGTTCGCGGCCAGTTCCGTCGAACTGAGACAGCTTGCCGACGCCGCAGAGAGCGCCGATCAGCCGGTATCCTTGCCAGCTTCGGTCGCAGAGCGCCCGACCATCCTCGCTTATGCTGATCCGTCGCCTGGCGGCGCTGCCGACACTGCACTGTCGACCCTTCTGACCGGGTCTTCCGAAGAGGAACTCGCCGCGGCACAAGCTGAAGCAGAAGCGGCCGCCCTGCCCGACTATGCCGAAACCCCGTCGGCCGGCCCCCGTCCGGAACTCCGCCCCGAAGTCGCTGCCGCCGAGCCTGCAGATGTCGGCAAGGCGAACGTCCCCGATCCCGAGGTCAGTGCACCGAAGGTGGTCGAAAAGCCAGAAACCCGAAAGCCGCAAAAACTCGCCTATGCGCGCCCGGAAATTCCCGAGGACAAGCCGGGCAGCACGCTCGGCCAGTCGCTGCGCAGCCTGTTCGGCGGTAAGACCCGCGCCGGCAACGGCGTAGCGGTCTATGACATCAGCGCCGCCAAGGTCTACATGCCCGACGGCAGCGTGCTCGAGGCACATTCGGGCATCGGCAACATGGCCGACAACCCGCGCTACGTCCACGTCAAGATGAACGGCCCGACCCCGCCCCACACCTACAATCTCAAGATGCGCGAGAGCCGCTTCCACGGCGTCGAGGCGATCCGCATGCTGCCGGTCGACGGCAAGAACAAATATGGCCGCGACGGCTTCCTGACGCATAGCTATTTGCTGCGCGGTGGGCGCGAGGAGTCGCATGGCTGCGTCGCCTTCGCCGACTACAAGCGCTTCCTCACCGCCTTCAAGCAGGGCAAGGTCAAGCAGATGATCGTGGTGCCGAGCGGCGGCCGCGAGAGCTTCCGCCTGGCCTCGAACGGCAAGGCGATCTGAGGCAAGACCGCCCTCAAGCCGTCAGCGATGGACATCCGCAGGCGGCTATTTCATAGCTGACCCATGAAAACCGAAACAAATCTGCTTCGGATGTCAATCGCCGTGACGTTCGTCGTCGCGCTGTTCGGCATCGTCTTCGGCGTCCTCAGCGGCTCCTTCTCCATCGCCTTCGACGGCGCCTATTCGCTCGCCGATGCGACGATGACCATCCTGGCGCTGATCGTCGCCCGCCTCATCACCAGCAATGCCACCCACAACCGACGCCTGCACAAGCGCTTCTCGTTTGGCTTCTGGCATCTCGAGCCCATCGTGCTCGGCCTGAACGGCATCGTGCTGATCAGCGTCTCCTGCTACGCGCTGATCAATGCTGTCGCCAACCTTTTGGCCGGCGGACATCATCTCGAATTCGATTTCGCCATCATCTATGCGGCCGTCACCCTTGCCGCATGCCTGACGATGGCGACCATCGGCAGCCGCGCCAACCGGACGATCCAGTCCGACTTCGTGGCGCTCGACGTCACCGCCTGGATGATGTCGGGCGGCATCACCGCGGCACTGTTGATCGCCTTCATCGGCGGCTGGCTAGTCGAAGGCTCAAAGCTTGCCTGGACAGCGCCTTATGTCGATCCGGCTGTGCTCGCGCTTGTCTGCCTGGTCATCATCCCGATGCCCATCGGCACAATTCGCCAGGCCTTCTCCGACATTCTGCTGATCACGCCCGAGGCGCTCAAGGCACATGTCGACGAGGTCGCACGGGCAACGGTGAAGAAGCACGGCTTCGTCTCATACCGCGCCTATGTCGCCAAGGTCGGCCGCCTGATGCAGGTCGAGCTCTATTTCATCGTCCCGCCCGGCCTGCCCGCTAGGACCATCGAGGAATGGGACGCCCTGCGCAACGAGATTGGCGACGAACTCGGCGACGAAGGCCCCGACCGCTGGCTGACGATCGCCTTCACCGCCGACAGGGAATGGGCCGAGTAAGCCTCCGCCCTTCTGTTACACCTTGATGCGCCAGCCAGTCCTGAAGATCCACCAGACGGCGGCAAGGCAGGCCGCCAGGAACACCAGCGTCATGCCGAGGCTGATGCCGACATTGACGTCGGAGACGCCGAAGAAGCTCCAGCGGAAGCCGCTCACCAGATAGACCACCGGATTGAACAGCGACACCGTGCGCCAGAACGGCGGCAGCATGTCGATAGAGTAGAAGCTGCCGCCCAGGAAGGTCAGCGGGGTAACGATCAGCAGCGGCACCAGCTGCAATTGCTCGAAGCTGCGCGCCCAGATGCCGATGATGAAGCCGAACAGGCTGAAGGTTACCGCCGTCAGCACCAAAAACAGCAGCATCCAGACCGGATGCTGGACCTGCAGCGGAACGAACAGGGCCGCGGTGGCAAGGATGATCACGCCTAAAATGATCGACTTGGACGCCGCCGCCCCGACATAGGCGATGACGATCTCCAGATAGGACACCGGCGCCGACAAAAGCTCGTAGATAGTGCCGACGAATTTCGGGAAGTAGATGCCGAACGATGCGTTGGAAATGCTCTGGGTCAACAGCGACAGCATGACCAGGCCGGGCACGATGAAGGCGCCATAGCTGATGCCGTTGATCTCGCTGATGCGCGAGCCGATGGCCGCACCAAAAACGACGAAATAGAGCGAGGTCGAGATGACCGGCGAGACGATGCTCTGCAGCAGCGTGCGCCACGTACGCGCCATTTCGAACAGATAGATTGCGCGGATCGCGTAAAAATTCATCGCCGTTCACTCACCAGATTGACGAAGATCTCTTCCAGCGAGCTCTGCTTGGTCTGCAGGTCGCGGAAGCGGATTCCGGCGTCGTTGAGGTCCTTGAGCAGGGCCGTAATGCCCGTCCGCTCGCCTTGGGTGTCGTAGGTGTAGATGAGCTCGTTGCCGTCCTCGGACAGTTCGAGCCCGTGGCTCGAAAGCGCCGGCGGTACCTGCTCCAGCGGCTGCTGCAGCTGCAGCGTCAGTTGCTTGCGGCCAAGCTTGCGCATCAGCTCGGCCTTTTCCTCGACCAGGATGATCTCGCCATGGCTGATCACGCCGACGCGGTCGGCCATCTGCTCGGCTTCTTCGATATAGTGCGTGGTCAGGATGATCGTAACGCCGGTTTCGCGCAGCAGGCGCACCACCTCCCACATGTCCCGCCGGAGCTCGACATCGACGCCTGCCGTGGGTTCGTCGAGGAACAGAATCTGCGGTTCATGCGACAGCGCCTTGGCAATCATCACGCGGCGCTTCATGCCGCCCGACAAGGTGATGATCTTGTTGTCCTTCTTGTCCCACAGGGAGAGGTCCTTGAGGATCTTTTCGATGTGGGCCGGATTGGCCGGCTTGCCGAACAGGCCGCGGCTGAAGCTCACCGTCGCCCACACCGTCTCGAAGGCGTCGGTCGTCAGCTCCTGCGGCACCAGGCCGATCAGCGTGCGCGCCGCACGATAGTCACGAACGATGTCGTGGCCATCGGCCAGTACGGTGCCCGAAGTCGGATTGACGATGCCGCAGATGACGCTGATCAGCGTCGTCTTGCCGGCACCATTGGGCCCGAGCAGCGCAAAAATCTCGCCGCGGCGAATGTCCAGATTGATGTTCTTCAGCGCCGAAAAGCCCGACGCATAGGTCTTGGAAAGATTGGAAACGGAAATAATCGGCTGCATGACGATCATCACTTCAGCTGGGAATGGTACGGAAAATCGCGAAAAATGCCGGCGGGGGCGGCCGGTTCTGAGGTTAGCGCAATATATGGGCTGGCTTCCGCCGAACAAGGGACGTCGTGACAACTCCTGACATTGTCCCTGTGCACCACGGTTCGCCGGCCTTGACGGGCGCACCTGACATCCCCGACAGTCCGCACCGGGGGAGACAGCAATGCCGTTCGACACCACCACCACGCTTGCCTCCCCGACCGGGGCAAAACTCAATCTTTATGTCAGGCACGCCGACACACCTGCCCGTGCCGTCGTCCAGATCAACCACGGCCTCGCCGAGCATGGCGCGCGCTACGCCCGTTTCGCCGATTTCCTTGCCGCGCGCTGCTGCCATGTCTATGCGCACGACCATCGCGGCCATGGCGCGACAACTGCCCCCGATGCGCCCAAGGGCCGTTTCGCCGGCAAGAACGGCTTTGACATCGTGGTCGCCGACATCGCGGCGATCCACGACCATATCGCCGGAAAGCATCCCGGTCTGCCGGTGGTCGTCTTCGGTCATTCGATGGGCGGGCTGATCGCGCTCAATTTCGTCCTGCGCCACTCCGAACGCGTTGCTGCTGCCGCGATATGGAACGCCAATTTCTCCGCCGGCATACTTGGCCGCCTGGCGCAGGCGATCCTCGCCTTCGAGCGCTTCCGGCTGGGCTCGGACGTGCCCTCCCGCATGCTGCCCAAACTGACCTTCGGCGACTGGGCCAGGAAGATTCCCAACCGACGCACCGAATTCGACTGGCTGTCGCGCGATGTCTCAGAGGTCGACGCCTATGTCGCCGATCCGCTCTGCGGTTGGGATGCGTCGGTGTCGATGTGGATCGACGTCTTCGACCTCGTCTTCGCCGGTGCCGACGACGGCAACTTCGCCGGCGTGCGCAGGGATTTGCCGTTCAATCTGGTCGGCGGTCAACGCGATCCCGCAACCGATGGCGGCAAGGCTGTCGAGGCGCTCGCCGGGCGGCTGCGCCGGATGGGCTTTTCGAATCTCGTTTCAAAGGTTTATCCCGAGACCCGCCACGAAAGCCTGAACGAGATCAACCGCGAACCCATCATGGCCGATTTCGCCGGTTGGCTCGACCGGACGCTTCCCCGGTGAATGGCAGGGCTGGCCCAGTCCAACGCTGTGGCGGCCAATCGGGACTCCTGTTAGAGCCAATTGTGTACAATCTGTTGAAATGACATCTGGTGCCTCATGAGCAATCCGCCTCTTCACGGAATCCGCGTCATCGAACTTGCCCGCATCCTTGCCGGTCCCTGGGCCGGGCAATTGCTGGCGGACCTCGGGGCTGATGTCATCAAGGTCGAAAATCCTGACGGCGGCGACGACACCCGCAAATGGGGCCCGCCTTTCGTCACCTCGCATGACGGCGAAAACCTTTCGGCGGCCTATTATCATTCCTGCAACCGCGGCAAGCGCTCGATCGCGCTCGACTTCTCGACGCCGGAAGGGGCCGAGATCGTGCGCAAGCTGGTCGCAGGCGCCGACGTGCTGATTGAGAACTTCAAGCTCGGCGGCCTGAAGAAATACGGCCTCGACTATGACAGCCTGAAGAAGATCAATCCGAAGCTGGTCTATTGCTCGATCACAGGCTTCGGCCAGGACGGACCCTACGCCCCCCGCGCCGGCTACGACTTCATCGTCCAGGGCATGTCCGGACTGATGTCGATCACCGGCCCCGCCGGTGGCGAGCCGCAGAAGGTCGGCGTCGCCGTCACCGACATATTCACCGGGCTCTACTCCGTCATCGCCATCCAGGCGGCACTGCGTCACGCCGAGGCCACCGGCCAGGGCCAGCATGTCGACATGGCGCTGTTCGACGCCCAGATGTCGGTGCTCGCCAACCAGAACCTGAACTACCTCGTCTCGGGCAACTCGCCGGTGCAGATGGGCAATGCCCACCCCAACATCTCGCCCTACGAGGTGTTGCCGGTGCGCGACGGGCACTTCATCCTTGCTGTCGGCAATGACGGCCAGTTCCAGAAATTCTGCGCCATCGTCGGGCTCGAAGCCATCGCCACCGACCCGCTCTTCGCCACCAACTCGGCCCGCGTAGCCAACCGCGTCGCGTTGCGCGAAAAGATCGTCGCAGCCCTGGCCGGCTTCGGCCGCGAAGAGTTGCTGGCAAAGCTCGAGGCTGCGGGGGTGCCGGCAAGCCCGATCAACACCATCGGCCAGGCTTTCGCCGATCCGCAGGCGATCGCGCGCGGCATGCGCTTGGACCTCGACGACGGCCTCGGCAACAGGCTGCCGTCGGTGCGCGCGCCGATGGTGATGTCGGAGACGCCGCTTGCCTATGACCGCCCGTCGCCGCGCCTCGGGCAACACACCGCTGAGATCCTTGCCGAACTGGAGAAGACTGCGAAATGAAGACCGGCGGAAAACTGATCGTCGAGGCGCTCGAGGCCAATGGCGTCGACCGCATCTATTGCGTGCCGGGCGAATCCTATCTGGCCGTGCTCGATGCCCTGCATGATTCCAGGGTCCAGAGCATCGTCTGCCGCCAGGAAGGCGGTGCCGCGATGATGGCCGACTGCCACGGCCGCCTCACCGGCAAGCCAGGAATCTGCTTCGTCACCCGCGGTCCCGGCGCCACCAATGCGTCGGCCGGTGTTCATATCGCCATGCAGGATTCGATCCCAATGATCCTGTTCATCGGCCAGGTGGCGAGCCACGCCAAGGAGCGCGAGGCCTTCCAGGAGGTCAATTACCGCCGCTTCTTCGGCGACATCGCCAAATGGGTTGTCGAGATCGACGACGCCGCGCGCATTCCCGAGCTGCTCACCCGCGCCTTTTCGGTGGCGACGTCGGGCCGTCCCGGCCCGGTCGTCATCTCGTTGCCCGAGGACATGCTGACCAGCGAAGTCGAGGCACCTGTCGCCCTTCCCGCCGTACAAGTGGAAACCCATCCTGGCGAGGCCGAGCTGGACCGGGTCGAGGCGCTGCTCAACGCAGCCAAGCGCCCGTTTGTCATCCTCGGCGGCACGCGCTGGGACCAGCGCCTGGCTTTCGATGACATTCAGGCGATATCAGAGAAATGGTCGCTGCCGGTCGGCGTCTCGTTCCGGCGCCAGATGCTGTTCGACCACCTGCACGCCAACTATGCCGGCGATGTCGGCATCGGCATCAATCCAAAACTCGCCACGCGCATCAAGGAAGCCGACCTCGTGCTGCTGATCGGCGGCCGCTTCGGCGAAATGCCGTCGTCCGACTACACGTTGCTCAAGAGCCCCTATCCGGACCAGCAGCTCGTCCACGTCCATGCCGATCCGGACGAGCTCGGCCGCGTCTACCGGCCAACGATCGCCATCAACGCCTCGCCGGCCGCTTTCGTGCGAGCTTTCGCCAGGCGCAAGGGTCCGGCAGTACCAGGCTGGGCCGAGGAGACGAAAAAGGCGCATGCCGACTATCTCGCTTGGTCGACCCCGCCGCTCACCGGCCCCGGCCCCGTGCAGATGGGCCCGATCATGAACTGGCTGGAAAAGGTGCTGCCCGAGGACGCCATCCTCACCAATGGCGCCGGCAACTACGCCACCTGGGTGCACCGTTTCCACCGCTTCCGCCGCTACGGCACGCAGGCAGCGCCGACCTCCGGCTCGATGGGCTATGGCACACCGGCAGCGGTTGCCGCCAAAGGTCTGTTCCCGGAGCGCGAGGTCATCGCCTTTGCCGGCGACGGCTGCTTCATGATGAACGGCCAGGAATTCGCCACCGCCGTGCAATACGGCCTGCCGATCATCGTGATCGTCGTCAACAACGGCATCTACGGCACCATCCGCATGCACCAGGAGCGCGAATATCCCGGCCGTGTCGAGGCAACCGACCTCAAGAACCCTGACTTCGCAGCCCTTGCCCGCGCCTATGGCGGCCATGGCGAGACGGTGCGTGAGACCGACGAGTTCGCCGCAGCCTTCGAACGCGCACGCGCCAGCGGCAAGCCGTCGATCCTCGAGATCAAGCTCGATCCCGAAGCGATCACGCCGACGCGCACGCTGAGTGACATCAGGGACAAGCGCTGAGCATTGCATTGGGGCAAGGGAGACCTTGCCCCAATGGACATCTCGAAAAAGTGAGACCTGCCCCAGCAGTCAACTGGGAACTTGGCTCAGGGAAAGGCGCAACCATCGTGGCAAAGACGCGGCTTTATGCTATTGAGGCCGCGAATTTCGCCATCCTGTTGTAACCTTCCCCAGGCAAACTGATGATTTCAATCGTCATTCCGTGCAAGAACGAGGCTGAGAACCTGCCGATCCTGATCGGCGAGGTTCACGCCGCGATGGCCGGCCGCGACTACGAGATCATCGTCGTCGACGACGGCTCCACCGACCGCACGCCAGACGTTCTCGCCGAGCTAGCGCGCAGCGCCGGCCGCCTGCGCCATGTCAGGCACGACCGTTCCGCCGGCCAGAGTGCGGCCGTCCGTTCCGGGGTTTTTGCCGCGAAAGGCGACGTCGTCGTCACCATGGATGGCGACGGCCAGAACGACCCGGCCTACCTGCCCAAGCTCGCCGACGCGCTTGTTGCCGCCGGCCCCACCGTCGGCATCGCCGCAGGGCAGCGTCTCAAACGCACCGACACCAAGCTCAAGCAGCTGTCTTCGCGCTTTGCCAACGGCCTGCGCGAGCGGATCCTGCACGACGGCACCCGCGACTCGGGCTGCGGCCTCAAAGCCCTGCACACTGACCTGTTCCGCCAGTTGCCGTTCTTCGACGGCTGGCATCGCTATTTGCCGGCACTTGCGCTGCGCGAAGGCCGTGGCGTGGTCCATGTCGACGTCGTCGACCGCTCGCGAATCCACGGCAAGTCCAACTACGGCATCCTCGATCGCGGCCTGCGCGGCGTTCTCGACCTCTTCGGCGTGTGGTGGCTGCGCCGCCGCCGCAAGGTCGTGCCATCAGTCACGGAGCTTGGCCAATGAACCTGATCTCGGAACTCGGCACCTGGCTGCACGACGTTTTCATCGCCCAGTTCGACGGCTGGATCCTGCTCGGCTTCGTTGCCCAGGGCTTCTTCACCATGCGCTTTGTGGTGCAGTGGCTCGCTTCCGAACGCGCCAAGCGCTCGGTCGTACCGATCGCCTTCTGGTTCTTCTCGCTCGGCGGCGGCGCGCTGCTTCTGATCTACGCCATCAAGCGCCAGGACCCGGTCTTCATTGCCGGCCAGGGGCTTGGCCTGTTCATCTACATCCGCAATCTCTGGCTGATCGCCAATGAGCGGCGCCTGGCTATGTCCAAGACGGACTGACCACGGGCATGTCGACCATCGGACTCAAAACCTCCGCAACGTCCCGCAAAACGTTGACGCCGCTGACTTATCTCCTCTTGGGCCTGCTCGCGTTGTTCGCCTTTGCGCCGGGCACCTCGACGTTGCCGCCGACCGACCGCGACGAGTCGCGCTTCGTCCAGGCGACCAAGCAGATGGTCGAGAGCGGCGACTATGTCGACATCCGCTTCCAGGACGTGCCGCGCTACAAGAAGCCCGCTGGCATCTATTGGCTGCAATCCACAGCGGTGCTTCTGAGCGGCCAGGGCAGCGACGCCCCGATCTGGGTCTACCGCCTGATCTCGGTGCTCGCCGGTACCTTCTCGGTGCTGGCGCTGGCCTTCATCGCCGACCGCATGTTCGGACGCAGCGCCGGGGTCATTGCCGGCCTCGGCATGATGGGCATCCTGATGTTGGGCGTCGAGGCGCGCATCGCCAAGACCGATGCCACCCTTCTCGCCACCGCCCTGCTCGCCCAGGGCGCGCTAGCCACCATCTATCTCGGCCACAAGGCCGGCAGGCCGCAGGGCAACGCCAACTGGCTGTTCTGGGCCGCACAGGGCCTGGCGCTGCTGATCAAGGGACCGGTGATCCCCTTCCTCAGCCTGCTCACCATCTCCGCCCTCGTCGTCTTCGACAAGGACCGCGCATGGTTGCGCAAGCTTCGACCATTCACCGGCCTGCTGTTGACCCTTCTGGTTGCGGCCCCTTGGCTGATCCTGATTACGCTCAAGACCGGCGCCGAATTCTGGCAGGAGTCAGTCGGCAAAGACCTGCTGAGCAAGGTCGGCTCCGGCCAGGAATCCCACGGTTTCCCGCCCGGCTATTATTTCCTGACCTATTCGCTGTTCATGTGGCCCTTCGCGCTGGTGGCACTCGAAGGCGGGCTCAAGGCGCTCAACAACTTCCGGCAGGACCCGCGCCTGCTGTTCTGCCTTGCCTGGTACCTGCCCTACTGGGTGGCGATCGAGCTGATTCCGACCAAGTTGCCGCATTACGCCCTGCCGGCCTACCCGGCGATGATCCTGCTGATGGCCTGGCTGCTGACCTCCAAATCGGCCGCCAGCATCGAGCTGTCGCGCTGGCAGCTCTGGCTGCGCCGCGCTTGCGCCTTCGGCATGTTCGGTATCAGCATCGGCCTTTCGGCAATCGCTTTCGGCATCACGCCCTACTTCCTCGGCTATGTCTCCTGGTGGGGGCTGCTGGCCGCCGTGCTCGTCCTGATCGCCGCCCGCTACGGCATCGGCGCGCCTGATGGCATGGACCCGGTCAAGCGCATCGCCTTCGCCGCGGCGGCGGCTGCTGCGGTCTTTGGCGTGCTGACGCTGAAGATCCTGCCGCCGCTCAAGCCGCTCTGGCTCAGCCCTGAGATCGCCGAGCGCTTCGAGAAGCTGAAGCCCTGCCCGACCTCCGTGCTGGCCTCGGCCGGCTATGGCGAGCCAAGCCTCGTTTTCCTCGCCGGCACGAACACCCAGCTGACCGACGGCAAGGGTGCGGCTGCGGCACTCATCGCCGATCCCGCCTGCGCCATCGCCGTCGTCGCAGAAGCCGAAAGCAAAGCCTTCCTCGCCGCCATTCCCGGTGGTGCCGACGCGCTCCGGCAGCGCGGTATCATTGAAGGCATGAACTATTCCAAGGGCGAGCCGCGCACGCTGACCTTCTACACGCTGGCGAAGTAGCGTCCGGCTGCCCGACGGGCGCACCTTGGTCGTGCGCGGGTCCTTCGAGGCCCGCTTCAAAGGCACTCAGGACGCAGGAGTTGGCCCCGCTCTCCTGACGGCGCTACGCCCTTCCGGGAAGCGCCTCTGCCACAACGGCCCTCGTCCTGAGGTGTTCGCCTGAAAGGCGAGCCTAGAAGAGGAGGCACCTCGAGCGCCAACCTCAAACAAAAAAGGGGCGGTCGCCCGCCCCTTTCCGATTTCCGAAATCATCCAAAAGCTTACTTGATCGCCTTGTCGGTGATTGCCGAAGTCCAGGCGCCCGAAGGCTCCTTGGTGATGATTTTCTGTGCCAGCAGCGCGTCGGCGGTGCGCTTGTAGGCCGCCTCGATCAGCTTGCCGTCGGCATTGTCGATCAGCTTGGCCACCTCGCCCATCATGCGCTTCTGGTGGTTTTCGTCCTGGCCGCCATTGTCGACGACGATACCGGCAGCCTCGTCTGGATTGTCGACGGCATATTTCCAGCCCTTCATCGAGGCGCGCACGAAGCGAACCATCTTGTCTTCGAAGGCCGGATCCTTGAGCTTGTCTTCCATGGCATAGAGGCCATCCTCGAGCAGATCGTTGCCCATGGCGGTGTAGTTGAAGACAGTCAGCTCTTCCGGCTTGAAGCCGGCGTCGATCAGCTGCCAGTACTCGTTGTAGGTCATGACCGAGATGCAGTCGGCCTGCTTCTGAATCAACGGCTGCACGTCGAAGCTCTGCTTCAGCACCGTCACGCCATCGGCGCCGCCCTCGGTCTTGAGGCCAAGCTTGTTCATCCAGGCGAAGAACGGATATTCATTGCCGAAGAACCAGACTCCCAGCGTCTTGCCCTTGAAGTCGGCTTCGGTCTTGACCGGGCCGTCCTTCGGGCAGACCAGCTCCATGCCGGCCTTCTTGTAGGGCTGGGCGATGTTGACCAGGCCGACACCCTTCTCGCGGGCGGCGAGCGCGCCGCCCATCCAGTCGACGATGACGTCGGCACCGCCGCCGGCGATCACCTGCTCGGGCGCAATGTCGGGACCGCCCGGCTTGATGTCGACGTCGAGGTTTTCCTCGCCATAGAAGCCCTTCTCCTTGGCGACGTAGTAGCCGGCGAATTGCGACTGGGTCACCCATTTGAGCTGCAGCGTCACCTTGTCGGCGGCGAGTGCCGCTTGTGCTGCGGCCAGCGACATCGCTCCCGCCATCAACGATACCATCAGTCTTTTCATCTTCTTCTTTCCCTCTGAAGTTGGACCGCGGCCCCGCCCAAGGAGCTCAGGTCACGCCCGCCCACCACGGACAGACGGATGCCAGAAAGTGGTGGCCCTCTCGATCAGGGCGACCACGCCATAGAAGACGGAACCGGCCAGAGCCGCAACAGCGATCTCCGCCCAGACCATGTCGACATTCATGCGCCCGATCTCGGTCGAGATGCGGAAGCCCATGCCGACGATCGGCGTGCCGAAGAATTCGGCGACGATGGCGCCGATAAGCGCCAGCGTGGAGTTGATCTTCAACGCATTGAAGATGAAGGGGGCGGCGGCCGGCAGGCGCAGCTTGAACAGCGTCTGCCAGTAGTTGGACGCATAGGTGCGCATCAGGTCGCGCTCCATGTGGCCCGATGCGGCGAGGCCGGCAACGGTGTTCACCAGCATCGGGAAGAAGGTCATGATGATGACCACGGCGGCCTTCGACTGCCACTCGAAGCCGAACCAGATCACCATGATGGGCGCCACGCCGATGATCGGCAGCGCCGATACCATGTTGCCAATCGGCAGGAGCCCGCGGCGCAGGAACGGCACGCGATCGGCCAGGATCGCGACGACGAAGCCCGAGGCGCAGCCGACGACGTAGCCGAACAGAACCGCCTTGAAGATCGTCTGGCGCACGTCGGCGGCAAGGGTCGGTAGCGATGCGCCGATGCGCGCGGCAATTGCGCTCGGCGGCGGCAACAGGATGAAGGGGATGCCCGCTCCGCGGGTCACCGCCTCCCATATGATCAGGATCCACGCCCCGAATATCGCCGGGATAAGCAGCCTGAGCAACGTCCTTGCCTGTTTCGACACCGGGCGGACTGCCGACAGCACGGCGACGCAACGCCAGGCCAGCAGCCAGGCGGCGGCAAGCAGCAGGAAGTATGGCAGGCGCGCCATGCCTTCATTGCCAGCAACACCCGCGATCAGCAACCAGGCAGCGCCATGCGCGCCGACGAACAGCAGGGCGGCACTGGCGATGCCGGCAAACATGGCGAAGGAGGCAACGCCGCTCAATGCGATCAGCCCGATGACAAGTGACGTCGTGCCTCTCGACATCGGTGCCGTAGCCTCCGTGGCGAGCATCGGCATTGTCGCCATGGCTACGGCGCAAAGCAGCACCGCCAGCCCGACCTGCCAGGACGGCTTGGAGTTCATCATGCCGGCCTCCCACCCATCGAGCGTTCGACAATCTTGCCGACGATCCCCACCAGCACCACCAGCATTGCCGCCACCACCGATCCGGCGACGAGCGCTGCCCACATGTCGATGGTCTGGCTGTAGTAGGAGCCCGCGAGCAGTTTTGCGCCGATGCCCGCAACCGCTCCCGTTGGCAGTTCACCGACGATGGCGCCGACCAGGCTTGCCGCCACCGCCACTTTCATCGAGGCAAACAGGAACGGCACCGAAGCCGGGACGCGCAGCTTCCAGAAGGTCTGCGACGCACTCGCATTGTAGGTATGCATCAGGTCGAGGTGCATGAGATCGGGCGAACGCAGCCCCTTCACCATGCCCACGGCGACAGGGAAGAACGACAGATAGGTCGAAATCAGCGCCTTGGGGATCAGCCCGGTAATGCCGATTGCCGCCAGAACGACGATGATCATCGGCGCCACCGCAAGGATCGGGATCGTCTGCGAAGCGATGATCCACGGCATCAGGCTGCGGTCGAGCGCGATCACATGCACGATGCCGACGGCGATCAGGATGCCCAGTGCCGTGCCGAAGGTGAAGCCGAGCAGCGTCGATGACAGCGTCACCCACGAGTGGTAGACGAGACTGCGCGCACTGGTGACCTTCCTGAGGAAGGTGTTTTCAAAGAAGTTCTGCGCCACCTGGTGCGGTGCGGGCATCGTCGGCTTGGGCTGCGACAGCGTCTTGCCGATGAATTCCATTGTCGTCGGCGTCTCGCCCGCCCGTCGGTCGAGATCGCGCTGGAACGGTGCGTTCATGAAGACGGCGAAGGCATACCAGGCGACGACGATGACAGCGAGGATGGTGATGACGGGCACGACCCGGTCTCGAACACGATCCATTGTGGCTCAATCCTCGTAGGAATGGCCGGCGCGCAGCCCGTCGCGGACGCGCGCGGCGATCGCCAGGAATTCCGGGCTCTCGCGGATGTCGAGCGGCCTTTCCTTGGGCAGCGTCGACTCGATCACGTCGGTGACCCGGCCCGGGCGTGGCGACATGACGACGATGCGGGTCGAGAGGTAGACAGCCTCGGGAATCGAGTGGGTGACGAAGCAGATCGTCTTGTTGGTCTGCCGCCACAACCGGAGCAGCTGTTCGTTGAGATGGTCACGCACGATCTCGTCGAGTGCGCCGAACGGCTCGTCCATCAGCAATAGATCGGCGTCGAAGGCCAGCGCGCGTGCGATCGAGGCGCGCTGCTGCATGCCGCCGGAAAGCTGCCAAGGGTACTTCTTTTCGAAACCGGAGAGATTGACCAGGTCGAGCGTGCGCTTGATGCGCTCCTGCTGCTCGGCCTTGGGCAGGCCGATAATCTCGAGCGGCAAGCCGACATTGCTCTCGATCGTCCGCCACGGGAACAGTGCCGCCGCCTGGAACACGTAGCCATAGGCGCGCGCCTCGCGCGCCTGCTCGGGCGACATGCCGTTGATCGAAATCTTCCCTTCCGTCGGCTGCTCGAGATCGGCGATGACACGCAGGAAGGTCGTCTTGCCGCAGCCCGAAGGGCCGATGAAGGAGACGAACTCGCCCTTGTTGATGGTCAGATTGACGTCCGACAGCGCCCGCACCGGGCCGTCATTGGTCTGGAAGGTCAGCCCCAGTTGTCTGGCTTCTACGACGGCGTTCTGATCGACACGCGTCGCCGTGGCTTGATTGACTGTCATGAGCATTGCCCGACTTTACCCCACATCATGCCATCCTCTCCGAAGTTGAGGTAGGCGTCCACTTGATCGGGATGTTTTTGCTGGCTTGCAGAACCCGGTTGTCGTCCCGGTGCCATCCTTGCGACCGCCATGCGGTCGCCATCCCTGTTCGGTACATGGAAATAGCCTGCGAACCGCAGGGGCCTACACTCCGGTCGCCGGGATGCCCGTGCGTTCGACCTTGCGCGGCGCGGTGATCTCCTTCCACTGCGACAGCGCCCGGTTGACGGCTGCATGCGGTTCGCGGGCGACGAATTCGCCATGGCCGGGATGAACCTTGACCTCGTGCTCCTGGATCGCCAGTTCACCGCGGGTGAAGACGAAGCGCGGCAGGCCGGTCAGCTCGATGCCCTCGAAGACGTTGTAGTCGATCACCGACTGCTGGGTCTTGGCGGCGATGGTCTTCTTGCGCCTCGGATCCCAGACGATGATGTCGGCGTCAGCGCCTTCGACGATGGCGCCCTTCTTCGGGTACATGTTGAGGATCTTGGCGATGTTGGTCGAGGTCACTGCCACGAACTCGTTCATCGTCAGCCGGCCGGTGTTGACGCCCTTGGTCCACAGAACCGGCATGCGGTCCTCAAGACCACCGGTGCCATTGGGAATCTTGGTGAAATTGCCGACGCCGGTGCGCTTCTGCGCCGTCGTGAACGAGCAATGGTCGGTAGCCACCACCTGGAGAGAACCCGCCTGGAGGCCGGCCCACAGCGAATCCTGGTGCAGCTTGTTGCGGAAGGGCGGGCTCATCACCCGGCGTGCGGCGTGATCCCAGTCCTTGTTGAAATATTCGGTCTCGTCGAGCACCAGATGCTGGATCAGCGGCTCGCCATAGACGCGCATGCCCTTCTGGCGGGCCCGGCGGATCGCCTCATGCGCCTGCTCGCAGGAGGTGTGCACGACATAGAGCGGCGAGCCCACCATATCGGCGATCATGATGGCGCGGTTGGTCGCCTCGCCCTCGACCTCGGGCGGCCGCGAATAGGCATGCGCCTCGGGGCCGTTATTGCCTTCGGCCAGCAACTTGGCCGACAGCTGGGCGACGACGTCGCCGTTTTCGGCATGGACCAGCGGCAGCGCGCCGAGCTCGGCGCAACGCTTGAACGACGAATACATCTCGTCGTCGTCGACCATCAGCGCGCCCTTGTAGGCCATGAAGTGCTTGAACGAGGTAATGCCCTTGTCGACCACCTGAGCCATCTCGTTGAACACCTGCTCGCCCCACCAGGTGATCGCCATGTGGAACGAGTAGTCGGAGCAGGCCTTGGAGGTCTTGTTGTCCCACATCTGCAGCGCTTCGAGCAGCGACTGGCCAGGCGACGGCAAGCAGAAATCGACAACCATGGTCGTGCCGCCGGACAGCGCCGCGCGTGTGCCGCTCTCGAAGTCGTCGGCCGAATAAGTACCCATGAACGGCATTTCGAGATGGGTGTGTGGGTCGATGCCCCCGGGCATGACGTAGCAGCCAGTGGCGTCGAACTCGTGGTCGGCATGCAGGTTCTCGCCGATGGCGACGATCTTGCCATGCTGGATCAACACGTCGGCCTTCCACGTCCGGTCGGCCGTGACGATGGTGCCGTTTCGGATGACTTTGGTCATTGTTCAGTTCCCCTATTGTTGCCGCGCTTCTTTGCGAGCGCTTCAGCAAAGTTTCACATCATGTAACGGCAGACACTCCACGCAGGCCAAGCGCAAGCCGCCCTTCCCCGTGATGGGAAAGGGCTGCGAGCGTGGAGATGTCGGCCCAAAGAATCACTCAACGATCTCCGCGGTCTCGACCACGGCGTGGAACAGCACGTCGCAACCAGCGGCGGCCCATTCCGGATAGATCTCTTCGTCTTCGTTGTGGCTCAGCCCGTCGACACATGGGCAGAACACCATCGCCGTCGGCGCGACGCGGTTTATCCAGCAGGCGTCGTGGCCGGCACCCGAAACGATGTCGCGGTGGCTGTAGCCGAGCCGCTCGGCGGCGTCGCGCACGGCCTTGACGCAGCTCTCATCGAAGGCGACCGGGTCGAAATGGCCGACCTGCTCGATCTCGTAGGAGATATCAAGCGCCTCGCAGATCGTGGCGATGCCCTCGCGGATGCGCCCGTCCATGGCGTCGAGCACTTCCTTCTCCGGCGAGCGGATGTCGATGGTGAAGACGGTTCGCCCGGCGATGATGTTACGCGAGTTCGGATAGACCTCCATGTGGCCGACGGCGCCGACGGCGTCGGGCTGGTAGTCCATGGCGATCTCGTGCACCAGCTCGGTCACCCGCGCCATACCGAGCCCGGCATTGCGGCGCTTGTACATCGGCGTCGAGCCGGTATGGGCCTCACGCCCCGTCAGCGTCACCTGCAGCCACTTCAGGCCCTGGCCGTGGGTGACGACGCCGATGTCGATGTCCTCGTCCTCGAGGATCGGCCCCTGCTCGATATGCAGCTCGAAGAAGGCCTTCATCTTGCGGGCGCCGACCTTCTCGGTGCCCTTCCAGCCGATGCGCTCGAGCTCGTCGCCGAAGCGCGCGCCATGGGCGTCGGTGCGTGCGTAGGCATAATCCTGGTCGAGCACGCCGGCGAATACGCCAGATGCCAGCATGGCGGGGGCAAAACGCGTGCCTTCCTCGTTGGTCCAGTTGGCGACGACGATCGGATGCCTGGTCTTGATGCCGAGGTCGTTGAGCGTGCGCATCACTTCGAGGCCGCCAAGCACGCCGAGCACGCCATCGAACTTGCCGCCCGTCGGCTGGGTGTCGAGATGGCTGCCGACATACACCGGCAGCGCATCGGGATCGGTGCCTTCGCGACGGGCAAACATTGTGCCCATCTCGTCGACGCCCATTTCAAGCCCGGCCGCGTCGCACCATTTCTTGAACAGATGGCGGCCCTCGCCGTCCTCGTCGGTCAGGGTCTGGCGATTGTTGCCGCCGGCAATGCCGGGGCCAATCTTCGCCATTTCCATCAGCGAATCCCACAAACGCTCTGAATTGATTCGTAGATTTTCGCCTGGTGCGGACATGGTTCGGACCCTTATGCTTTCAACTCGACTTCAACGAACGACATTGGCTTGTCGCCGGCATTGACCACATTGTGCTCGACGCCCTCGTCGCGCCTATAGGCGACGCCGGCAGCCATGTCGACGCGTCGCGTGCCGCCGCCGGGCTCTTCCAGCAGGAAAGCGCAAGGCGTGATCGTCGTTACGACATAGTCCATGCCATGGCGGTGCCAACGCGTTTCCGCGCCGGGATCGAAATCCCAGCGCGTGACGCGGACCCTGTCGTCGTCGACGAGCACTTCGCTCGTCGCCTGCTGCCGCGCCTGGTAGGTCAATCCACCATCCTCAGCACTTCCCGGACGTGGTCGATCAGCTCGTTGATCTGGCCCTTGGTGATGATCAGCGGCGGCGACAGGGCGATGATGTCGCCGGTCGTGCGGATCAGCGCGCCACGCTCGAACGCCTTGACGAAGGCCGAGAAGGCACGTTTGGTCGGCGCGCCAGCCATCGGCTGCAGCTCGATCGCGCCGATCAGGCCGATGTTGCGGATGTCGATGACATGCGGCTCGCCCTTGAGCGAATGCAGCGCCTCCTCCCAGTAGGATGCAAGCTCCGCGCCGCGGGTCAAAAGGCCCTCTTCCTTGTAGGTGTCGAGCGTGGCGAGTGCCGCGGCCGAGGCAATCGGATTGCCCGAATAGGTGTAGCCGTGGAAGAACTCGATCATATGCTCGGGGCCGGTCATGAAGGCGTCGTGGATCTCCTTCTTCACGAACACGGCACCCATCGGGATGACGCCGTTGGAGACGCCCTTGGCGGTGGTGATGATGTCGGGGATGACGCCGAAATAGTCGGCCGCGAACGGCGTGCCGAGACGGCCGAACCCGGTGATGACCTCGTCGAAGATCAACAGGATGCCGTGTTTGGTGCAGATGTCGCGCAGCTTCTGCAGATAACCCTTCGGCGGGATCAGCACGCCGGTGGAGCCGGCGACCGGCTCGACGATGACGGCGGCGATTGTCGAGGCGTCATGCAGCGTGACGATGCGCTCGAGTTCGTCGGCCAATTCTGCGCCATATTCCGGCTCGCCCTTGGTAAAGGCGTTCTTGGCCGGCAGGTGGGTGTGCGGCATGTGGTCGACGCCGCCAAGCAGCGTGCCGAACATCTTGCGGTTGGTGACGATGCCGCCGACCGAGATGCCGCCGAAATTGACGCCATGATAGCCGCGTTCGCGGCCGATCAGGCGGGTGCGCGCGCCGTCGCCCTTCACCCGGTGATAGGCCAGCGCCATCTTGAGCGCGGTTTCGACCGATTCCGAACCGGAATTGGTGAAGAAGACGTGGTCCATGCCCTTGGGCGCGATGTCGACGAGGCGGTTGGCCAGCTCGAAGACGATCGGGTGACCCATCTGGAAGGCCGGCGCATAGTCGAGCTCTGCCGCCTGCTTCTGGATCGCCTCGGTGATCTTGGGCCGGCAGTGGCCGGCATTGACGCACCAGAGACCGGCGGTGCCGTCGAGAACCTTGCGGCCGTCGCTCGAGGTGTAATGCATGTCCTTGGCCGCAACCATCATGCGCGGCGACTGCTTGAACTGCCGGTTCGAGGTGAACGGCATCCAGAATGCGCTGAGATCGTTGGGCGTAACTTTGAGCCTGTCCGACATGACCAAGCTTTCCTTTCTTCCCCTGTTTAGGTACGGCCAACGCTTGGTCTTCGGTGCGTTTTCATGCTACGCAATTTTTTGACCGAATGGACAAACGTTAGCACCGCCGCACTGGCGGTCAAGGGATTACTACCGGAAATGCGGCTTCTGAGGCGCGCTCCACAGGTCGGCAAGAACTGGTCCAGCGGATTGGTCCAGATGCGATCTCCGTCCACCCTCCAATGCGGGATGTCATGACCATGGAAGGCTCGACACCGCGCGGCCGCACCCGCATCCAGAAAGAGAAGCGTGAGGTCATCCTCGAAGCCGCCCTGGAGGTGTTTTCGACCAACGGCTTCCGTGGCTCGACCATCGACCAGATCGCCGAGGCGGCGGGCATGTCGAAGCCCAATTTGCTCTATTACTTCAGGCGCAAGGAAGACATCCACGAGACGCTGATGCACCGGCTGCTCGACACTTGGCTCGCGCCGCTGAAGGAGCTCGACAACATCGGCGACCCGATGACCGAGTTGCGCAGCTACATCAGGCGCAAGCTCGAAATGGCGCGCGACTATCCGCGCGAGAGCCGGCTCTTCGCCAATGAAATCCTGCAAGGCGCGCCGCGCATCATGCCGATGCTGGAGGGCGAGCTGAAGGAACTCGTCGACGAGAAGGCCGAGGTCATCAAAGGCTGGATGCGGGCCGGCAAGATCGCCAGGACAGACCCCTGGCACCTGATCTTCTCGATCTGGGCGACGACCCAGCATTATGCCGATTTCGACGTCCAGGTCCGCGCCGTGCTCGGCCCGGACCGTGGCGGCGACGGCCGCTTCGAGGATGCCGCCCGGTTTCTCGAACAGCTGTTCCTCGAAGGGCTCAAGCCGAAGGCTGGCTGACCGCGCTATCACGCCACTTCCGTGTCGTTTCCAGCGATCCTGCTCGAACACAAGGCCGTGGGTCGTCTCTCGGAGGCGCGATTGCGCGTCCTTGGGACGGTTTGGCACTCCAGCCACGGCGGCCGGAGCGCCGTCACCCACTACTCCTTCGGCGCCATGAACTCCTGGGGCGACAACCTGCCGTCGGCGTCGCGGTCGAAGGCGGCAACGAGAACAGCGCGATCGCCGTCACCACCGACCTCTCCCGGCGACAGGAAGCCGTCCTTGTCAGCGTCGACGGCAGCGAAGGCCCGGTCGACCAGCGCCCGGTGATGCGCCTCGAACTCCTCGAAGTTCAGCTTGCCGTCGCCGTTGAGATCCATTGTCCTGAACTGGCCGGCGCGATCCTTGGTGCCGCCGCTGTCGGGCACGCGCACTGACAATACCACCGGCTTGTCCCCCGTCTCGGGTGCCGCACGCATGACGAACATCAGTCCCGGCTGGGCCTTGTCAGCCTTGGGCGGTGCCGGCGGTTCGGCCGTATTGGCCGCTGGCCCGATCCGGAAGGTTCTTGACAATGTTCCGCCAAACTCGTCGGCGCTGAGCGCGCCATTGCCATCGGCGTCGGCTTCCTTGAAAGCGGCCTGCAGGTCCGGCAGTGCGGTGGCTGGCGAGACGGCGAGCCCGACGCCGCCTACGGCGACGAGGGTGGCAAAAAGGGCCATGGATGGCCGGGCGTAGAGGCGAAGTCTGGTCATGTTTCTGTCCCATGCTGAGGGGGTTGAACATGCCGCTTCGGACAGATAGGCGTCGATGAAACCGCGCACGACCTCGCTGGCCGGCCTCCCCTCTGCCCGACTGCGGGCCATCAGGGCCTGCTTGGTTTCGTGCGGAATCCGGATTTCCAGCGTTTCGCTTTTCTTGGGCGTTCTGGTCATGGCGTGTCTCGTCTTCGCCGTCGGCTTGGCGGCCCGCCAATGAGGACAGGCTGCAGCGTTCATTGAAACATGAGAGGCGTCCCGATGCAGGCGTTTTCGTGTCCGGACAAGGTGATTTCACCTTGTTTGAAGAGCGCAACGCCGCTGACCACAGGCCTTTCTCAAATCAGGAAAGCACTTTTTCTGGCATGACTTGGCAGCACAGATTGAATTTGTTCCTTCGCTGCAAAGCAGCTTAACCGCCTGTTGCGATCACCATCAGAAAACTGCCGGCCAGCGCCACGTTGCTGACCACGCCATTGATTCGCGAGGCGCGATCCGGCCCCTGATGATCCCAGAAATTGTTGAACATCAGCGTCCCGGCAATCAGGAACACGATCAGGGCCGCGGCTGCGTAGGCGGCATGAAAACCGACGACCAGCATCAGCCCGGCCACGACCTGCAACACGATACCGGCCCTTAGGACCAGCTTGGCCTGCGGCACCCCACGCGCGGTCATCATGCCGCTAAGCAGCTGGGTGTTGGCAATGTTGCGCAGGCCGGCAAAGACGAAGGCGCCGCCGAGCAAAAGACGGCCGACTGCGGTAAGCACGGAAATATCAGTTTCGAACATGCACAGCTCCTTGCGCGGCCGCCATCGGCGACCGCTGAAAATACGTCTGATTTTTTGGGAAGGCTGGAAAACTCAGGCGGCCTTGGCGTCGGCGACCGGATGGACGGCATGGAACGTCACGCAAAGCCGGTTCCAGGTATTGATCATACCGACCGCCATGGTGAGCTTGACCAGTTCCTCACCGGAGAAGTGCTTTTGCCCCTCGGAATAAAGCTCGGCCGGAACTCCGGCATCCGCAATGTTGGTGACCGCCTCTGTCCAGGCAAAGGCCATGCGCTCACGCTCGCTGAAAAGCGGCGATTCCTTCCATGCCGCAACGAGCCAGAGGCGCTGCTCGGTCTCGCCATCCTGCTTGGCCTCGCGGCTGTGCATGTCGACGCAATAGGAGCAGCCGTTGATCTGCGATGCGCGCAATTTGATCAGGTGCAGCAGGCTGTGCTCGAGGCCGCATTCATTGATTGCGGTGTTGAGCGAGACCAAGAGCTTCGTCAGGTCGGGTGCAGCGGTGTAGAAATTCATCCTTGGTTTCACGGTATCTTCCTTTCGTTGATGGTTCTCTTTTGCGGCCGCTGGTTCAGCGCGACGAATGCGCAACTGGCGGCAACGATGCGCTGGTCGGTGTTCTCGGTGAAGTCGGAGACGATATCGGACAGCTTTGTGCCTGCAAGTGCGGCGCGATAGGCACGCTCGGCCTTGAGCATGGCGACATTTATGCCGCAGGGCTTCACATAGGCCGAGGGGTCGAGGGCATATTTGCCCTTCTGCCTGATCTCGCCGCAGCGGAACGCCGGCTCCCTGCCCTCGACCGCCAGCACGATATCGAGCAGCGTGATCTGCTCGGCCGGCTTCGCCAGCCTGTAGCCGCCACTCGGACCCGGCAGCGATTCCAGCACCTTCGCCGCCGTCAGCGCCTTCAAGTGCTTGAGCAGGTAGCTCGGTGACAGGCCGAAGGCTTCGGCCATGGCATTGGCGGGCAGCGTGCCGTCGCCATCGACGCCGGCCAGCATCGCCGCACAATGGATCGCCGCCTCCACGCCATCACCCAGCTTCATCGTGGTCTCCTTATCGTGGATATGTAATATCGTGGATAAGCAATATCCGCAATAGGCGCATGCAAACAATCTGGGAAAAACCGTCCACGGCTCACTTCTTCGGCAGCTGCTCGATGGTGAAGATGCCATCGATCTCCTGTGCCGCGATGTAGGTCACGCCAGGCGGCAATCTCGTCCATAACAGGAAAGGCTTTGGCGCAGGCCGGGTCGACATCGATCTGCAAGCCGCCGATGGTCATCTCGCGCTCGAGCACGACATCGCAGCTCCTGTCGCCGGCCTCGTTGCGGATCCGCCATCTGCCGAGAAAGCCGTCAACCTCGGCCTTGTCGAGCGCATCGAGGTCGAGCGACTGAAGATCGTCGGCCCACGCCCCACGCGAAAGCAGGCTCGCCGCGACCATCACCCCAGCCCCGATCAGACGCATCGCCTGGTCCCTCGCTCGCCGCGACGATATCGACACAAGCGCAGCAGGGCACTCGGCCGAGTTGGCCGGAGCGAGTGTCAGTCGATGTCGGCCTGGCCTTGCGCTGCCGGCGTCACGTGGCTGAGCACGCATTTCCAGCCGGTTCCGTCGCGAACGAAGACATCGCTTGTCCATTCGTCGGCAGCAAAACGCTGTCCGCGAATATGACCGTTGTTGATCACCCGGGCGGTGTAGACCGCAGTCGCACCGTAAAACGCGACCCTGGCATCGCCGACCGTATGCATCATGTCGTGGGTGAGATCGCCCGAGGCGACAAGGCCAAGAAAATCCGCCCTGGCGGTCGCGCCGTCGGGGCCGATGATCACCCAGTCGTCGGCCATGAAGGGGCCGATGGCGGCAGCATCGTTGGCAACGATCGCCTCCGCCCAGGCAAGAGCGAGTTCAACGATCTCGCTCCTGTCGTCCATGGTTTGCCGCCCCTACTCCGCCGCCACCTTGGCCATCGGATTGTTGGGGTGCGTCGTCCAGTTGGCATAGTGCGGCGACACCGGCTTTCCGGTGCGCTTGTCCATGGCGCCCACGGCCAGCGGTTCCATGGTGATGCAGCCGTCGACCGGGCAGACATTGACGCAGAGATTGCAGCCAACGCACTCTTCCTCAATCACCTCGAAATGGCGCGCGCCGTCGAGCATGCTGGTAATTGCCTGGTGCGAGGTGTCCTCGCAGGCGATGTGGCAGCGGCCGCACTTGATGCAGGCGTCCTGGTCGATATGCGCCTTGGCGACGTAATTGAGGTTGAGATACTGCCAGTCGGTGACATTGGGCGTGGCGCGGCCGACGATGTCGTCGAGCGACTTGTGGCCCTTCTCGTCCATCCAGTTTTCGAGGCCGGCGATCATCTCCTGCACGATCTTGAAGCCATAGGTCATGGCGGCGGTGCAGACCTGCACGTTGCCGGCGCCCAGCGCCATGAATTCGGCAGCATCTCGCCAGGTGGTGATGCCGCCGATGCCGGAGATCGGCAGGCCCGCGGTCTCTGGGTCGCGCGCGATCTCGGCCACCATGTTCATGGCGATAGGCTTGACCGCAGGACCGCAATAGCCGCCATGCGAGCCCTTGCCGTCGATGGTCGGCATCGGCGCGAAGTTGTCCAGGTCGACGCCGGTGATCGAATTGATGGTGTTGATCAGCGACACGGCGTCGGTGCCGCCCGCGAGTGCCGCCCGTGCCGGCTTGCGCACATCGGTGATGTTGGGGGTCAGCTTGGTGATGACCGGCATGCGGGTGTTCGCCTTACACCAGCGCACGACCATTTCGATGTATTCGGGCACCTGGCCGACGGCGGCACCCATGCCACGCTCCGACATGCCGTGCGGACAGCCGAAATTAAGCTCGATGCCGTCGGCGCCGGTCTCCTCGACGACAGGCAGGATCGCTTTCCAGGCTTCCTCGACGCAGGGCACCATCAGCGACACGACGATCGCCCGGTCAGGCCACTCCATCTTGGTCTGCTTGATCTCGCGCAGATTGGTCTGCAGGTCGCGATCGGTGATCAGCTCGATGTTGTTGAGGCCGAGCAGGCGCCGGTCGGCGCCCCAGATCGCGCCATAGCGCGGACCGTTGACGTTGACGACGGGCGGGCCTTCTTCGCCCAAGGTCTTCCAGACCACGCCGCCCCAGCCCGCCTTGAAGGCGCGGACGACATTGTAGGCCTTGTCGGTCGGCGGGGCGGACGCCAGCCAGAACGGATTGGGCGACTTGATGCCGACGAAATTGTTGCGGATGTCTGCCATCTTGTCCTCCCTCAGCCGACCAGGGCGCGGTGGATGGATTCAGCCGCGTCGCGCCCTTGCGCCACAGCCGAGACGGTCAGGTCGTCGCCTCCCGCAATACAGTCGCCGCCGGCCCAGACCTTGGCGAGCGACGTGCGGCCTTCGCCGTCGACCTTGATGCGGCCGCCGTCCATGGCAACCGATGGACCACTGCCGTTGAGCGCCGAAGGCTCGAAACTCTGGCCGATCGCCTTGAACACCTGGTCGGCAGCAAGGCGCACGGTCTCGCCGGTGCCGGAGAGCTTGTCGCCCTTCATCGCAGTGTATTCGAGTTCGATGGCGACGACTTTGCCGCCTTCGGAGATGACCTTCTTCGGCTGCAGCCAGTGACGGATGACGACGCCATTGGCTGCCGCCAGATCCTGCTCGAATTCCGAGGCATTCATATGCTCCTGGCCGCGGCGGTAGCAGATCGTCACCTCTTCGGCTCCGAGCAGCTTGGACTGCACGGCAGCGTCAACCGCTGTCATGCCGCCGCCGATGACGACTACGCGGCGCCCGACCGGCAGGCCCGCGAGATCGCTCGACTGGCGCAGCGTCGAAATGAAGTCGACGGCGTTGGAGACACCCGAGGCGTCCTCGCCTTCGGCGCGCAGCGCGTTGACGCCGGCAAGGCCGAGGCCGAGGAATACCGCATCATAAGAAGCGGTGAGATCGGCGAGATGGTAGTCGCGGCCGAGCGCCTTGCCGTTCTCGGTCTTGATGCCGCCGATCGCGGTGACGTAGTCGACTTCGGCCTGGGCGAAATCGTCGGTGCTCTTGTAGGCGGCAATGCCGTATTCGTTGAGACCACCCGACTTCGGCCGCGCCTCGAGGATGGTCACGTCGTGGCCGTGGCGCGCCAAGCGGTGTGCGGCGGCAAGGCCCGCCGGGCCGGCGCCGACGATGGCGACCGTCTTGCCGCTCGGCTCGGCGCGGCTGTAAAACTGCTTGCCCTGCGCCATGGCCACATCGGTGGCATAACGCTGCAGGCGGCCGATCTGCACCGGCTTGCCTTCAGCGACCTCGCGGACGCAGACCTCCTCGCACAACGTTTCGGTCGGGCAGACGCGCGCGCACATGCCGCCGAGGATGTTCTGGTCGAAGATCGTCTTGGCCGATCCGATCGGATTGCCGGTCGAAATCTGGCGGATGAACATCGGGATATCGATCGATGTCGGGCAAGCCTGCATGCAGGGCGCATCGTAGCAGAAATAGCACCGGTCGGACTCCACCAGCGCCTCGTGATGGTCGAGCGGCGGGTGCAGGTCGGAGAAATTGTCGGCGTATTGTGCAGGCGCAAGGCGGCCGCCGACGATGCCTTCCTTGAAGTGACCTTCTGCCATTCCAGTTCCCCAATTTATTCTCATTTTGAGGAAGCGTAGCACGTTCTGTTTTTTTATCAATTGGTCAATTTTTTGCGTAAGTATCTGCTTTTACACAAAAATAAGATGATTATTTTGGTCATGATTTGACGATTCTGGGGCGTTCGCTTCCGTGGGGATAGGTGGGGCGTTGGTGAGACTTTCACCCGATGCGGGAGAAGGCAGGTTGCGCGCGTCAGAGTTGCTGACAGGTGAGCGTCGAGCGTGCCCCACGAAGCCAACCTTTGGCGCTGCGATCCGTCACACCCCCCGCTGACCTGCCGGCTATCTCCCCCACAAGGAGGGAGATCAGTCACGTCGCCGGCGGCGCTCGTCCTGAGAAGTTGCAAGGACTGCCCGTGCTGTCGGCTATGTTGGTGATTGGTTGCAGGGCAGATGACGCCCTGATCTCCACCCTTGTGGGGGAGATGCCCGGCAGGGCAGAGGGGGGTGTGAAGGATCGCGGCTAGGCGTTCTGCGGGAGTTCCGCTTGGCGATTGGTGTTAAAAAAGCGAGCGAGGAGAACCTCGCCACGCTCTCACCTGGTCAAACCGACGGTGTCACCTGCCCGTCAAGTTCCTCCAACCGCCCGCCCCTCACGCCTCCGGCGTAATGTCGTGCGCGCCTGAAGTCGCGCCCTTGCCGAGGCTGATGACCGGTTCCATGGCGTCGAAGGCGCTGGGCGGGAGGTGGCACTTGATCTGGTGGCCATCGCCGAACTCGCGCACCGGCGGCACCTGGGTTTCGCAGAGATTGCCCGGCACCTGGCTCTTGTAGCGGCAGCGGGTCTGGAACGGGCAGCCGGACGGCGGGTTCATCGCCGAGGGGATGTCGCCTTCGAGCACGATGTGCTTCTTTACCACCGACGTGTCGGCGATCGGGATCGCCGAAAGCAGTGCCTCGGTGTAGGGGTGATAGGGCGGGGAAAATATCTGGTCGGTGGTGCCCTGCTCGACGATGTGGCCGAGATACATGACCACGACGCGGTCGGCGATATAGCGCACGACGCTGAGATCGTGGCTGATGAACAGCATCGTTGTCTTCGACTTGCGCTGGATGTCCATCAGAAGTTCGGTCACGGCCGCCTGAACGGAGACGTCGAGTGCAGAAACCGGCTCGTCGGCGACGACGACCCTGGCTTGGCCCGCGAAGGCGCGGGCGACGCCGATACGCTGCTTCTGCCCGCCCGACAGCTGGCGCGGCATGCGTTCGGCGAAAGCGCGTGGAAGCTTGACGAGGTCGAGCAGCTCCAGCATGCGCTGCTTGCGGTCGCCAGCGGTCTTGCCGACCTTGAACTTCTCCAGCGTGCGCACGATCTGCGAGCCCACCGAATGGCTGGGGTTGAGCGTGTCGAACGGGTTCTGGAACACCATCTGGATCGACGCGACGGTGGCGACGTCGCGGTCCTCGATGCCGGTAGACTGGATCTCCTTGTTGCCGAGCAGCACCTTGCCGGAACTCGCGGTCTCAAGGCCGAGCAGCACCTTGGCGAGCGTCGACTTTCCGCAGCCGCTTTCGCCGACGATGGCGACGGTTTCGGATTCGCGCGCCTCGAAACTGATGGTCTCGTTGGCCTTGACAACCCTGCCCTCGGCTCCGCCGAAGACCTCGTTGCCGCCGACGCGGTAATATTTTTTGAGGTCATCGATCTTGAGCACCGGCGCGCCCGGCTTGACCGGCTCGTGCTTCTTTTCGGCGCCCGGCGGCATCGCAGCCCAGTCGATCTCGTTGAAGCGCACACAGCGGCTGAAATGGCCGTCATGGCCGGCCACAGGGATCATCGGGATCTCGGCGGCGTTGCAGACGCCTTCGACGAAATGGTGGCAGCGCGGGCCGAAATTGCAGCCCTTGGGACGCTGGTGCGGCAAGGGCAGCTGGCCGGGAATGGCAACCAGCGGGCGCGAGTTCTTGTCGGCGCCGGGCAGCGGGATCGAGCGGAACAGCCCTTGCGTATAGGGGTGGCGCATCCGGTCGAAGACGTCCTTGATCGAGCCGGTTTCCACCGCCTCGCCCGAATACATCACCGTTATGCGGTCGCAGGTCTCGAGGATCAGGCCGAGATTGTGCGACACGAAGATCATCGAGGTGCCGAACTGCTTGCCCAACCCCTTGACCAGTTGGACGATGCCGGCCTCAACGGTGACGTCGAGCGCTGTCGTCGGCTCATCGAGCAAAAGCAACGCCGGATTGGACAGCAGCGCCATGGCAATGACGATGCGCTGCTGCTGGCCGCCGGAGAGCTGGTGCGGGAAAGAGCGCATCATGCGCTCGGGGTCGGGCAGCTTGACGGAGCGGACCATTTCGAGTGCGCGTTTGTAGGCCTCCTCCTTCGACACCTTGTCGTGGATCATCGGCACTTCCATCAGCTGCTGGCCGACCTTCATCGCCGGGTTCAGGCTGGCCATCGGCTCCTGGTAGATCATGGCGATCTTGTTGCCACGGATGGAGCGCAGCTCGTCCTCGGACATGTCGCCCATGTCCTTGCCTTGGAACTTGATGCGGCCGCCGACGATCTTTCCGATGTTGGAGAGGTCGCGCATGATGCCGAGCGACACTGTCGACTTGCCGCAGCCGCTTTCACCGACGATGCCCATCGCCTCGCCCGGCATGACGGTGCAGGAGAAGTCCATAACGGCGGGGATCTCGCCGCGACGGGTGAAGAACGAGATCGACAGGTTTTCGATCTCGATGATCGGTTCCTGGGCGGTGGCGTTTCTGACGGTCTCGTTCATGACGCTCTCCTTCAGTCCTTCATCGATTGTTCGCGCAGCGCATCGGCAAGAAGGTTGAGGCCGAGCACGAAGGACATCAGCGCGATTGTCGGCGGCAATGCCGGGTGGATGAAGGAGCGCAGCAGGCGGCTGGCGTCCTTGATCGCGGTACCCCAGTCCGGGCTTTCGGGTGCCAAGCCGAGGCCGAAATAGCCGAGCGTGCCGAGCAGGATGGTGGTGTAGCCGATGCGCAGGCAGGCATCGACGATCAGCGGCCCACGCGCGTTGGGCAGGATCTCCCACAGCATGATGTACCAGGGCGTCTCGCCGCGGGTCTGTGCGGCGGCGACGTAGTCGCGCGTCTTGATGTCCATGGTCAGGCCGCGGACGATGCGAAACACGCCCGGGCTGGAAGCGAAGACGACGGCCACGAAGATGTTGAGCTGGTTGGGATCGATCGAGATGATGCCGAGCGGGTCTGCGTTGAAGACCAGTCCGACATAGACCCAGCCGCCGAGCAGCAGGGTGAGCCCGAGCAGCAGGTAGATACGTTCGGGCCGGCTCTTGAAGCGGGTGTAGAACAGCACAGAAAAGAAGATGATCGGGAACAGGAAGAACACGCCGGCCATGGCATAGGGAATCGGCGTGTCCATGATGCCGGGGGTGACCAGCAGGTAGAACAGAAGGATCACCGGGAAGGCGAGCACGAGGTTGGCGAGGAAGGACAGGAACGAGTCGATCCGTCCACCATAATAACCGGCCGGCAGGCCGAGCGTGATGCCGACCATCAGCGCGAAGGCGGTCGCGGCAGGTGCGATGATCAGCACGATCTGGCTGCCAAATACCATGCGCGAGAACACGTCGCGGGCGAGCTTGTCGCCGCCGAACAGATAGACCTGCTTCGACGCGGGTTCGATGGCACCGGGCAGCGCGTCCTTCATGACAGGGATCTGGCTGAGCGGATCGAAGGGCGCAACCTTGGCGGCAAAGATCGCCGTGAACAGCCAGAAGAAGCAGATGCCGACGCCGGCGATACCGACGCCCGAATCGAAGAGCTGACCGTAGAGGCCGAGATGCTTGCGGAAGTTGAAGCTAGCGACCAGCACGATGGCCATCGCCAACCACACCGGCCAGAAGCGGGCGAGCACGCCGAGGACAACCTGGAAGGCGCCGATATATTCGAGCTGCATGCGGCTGTCTCCCTACTGAACGCGGATGCGTGGATTGAGGTAGGCGTAGCCGACATCCGAGATCAGCTGGGTGATCAGCACGATGAAGACCGAGACCAGCGAGCAGCCGAGCAACAGGTCGATGTCGTTGTTGCCGGCGGCTTCGACCAGCGTGTAGCCGAACCCCTGGTAGCGGAACATCACCTCGACGATGACGACGCCAGTGAGCAGCCAGGGGAACTGCAGCATGATCACGGTGAACGGCGCGATCAGCGCGTTGCGCAGCGCGTGCTTGACCACGACATTGCCGAAGGACAGACCCTTGAGCCGGGCGGTGCGGATATATTGCTGGGTCATCACCTCGACCATCGAGGCGCGCGTCATGCGGGCGATGTAGCCGATGCCGTAGATGGCGAGCGTCATGACGGGCAAGGTGAAGTTGTAGAAGGTGATACCCTGGCTGGCGGAGGCCGCCGAGCCGTTGAGCCAGCCCAGCCACGAGGCGAAGATGACGGTGAAGATGACGCCCGAGACATATTCAGGCGTCGCGGTCGTGGCGATCGAGGCGACCGACAGCGTCCTGTCGGTGCGCGAGCCCTCGCGCATGCCGGCGAGGATGCCGATCAACAGCGATATCGGCACCATGGTGACGAGCACCCAGAACATCAGGATGCCGGTGGCGCCGAGTGCGGGGAACAGCTTGGTCGCAACCGGCGTCTTGAATTTGGTCGAGCAGCCGAAATCGCCCTGCAGGATGCCGGAATAGGTCGGCTCCGCCGCCTCGTTGCAGAAGCGGAAACGCGGCACCGCCTGGCCGGTGGCCGGGTCGATATTGGGCTGTTTCTGGACGACGCCGAGCCACTGGCCGTAGCGGACGAAGAAGTTCTGGCGGTAGCCGTTGCGCTGCAGCCAGCTTTCGAGCTGTTCGGCCGTCGTGCGCATTTCGGTCTGGCTGATCGCCAGCTTCTTCAGGTTGGGCTCGAGATTGATGAGAAAGAACACCACGAGGGTCAGGCACAGCATGGTCAGTGCCATGGTGCCGAGGCGGCGCGAGATGAAGGATAGCATTGGCGTCCCCTGCCTTTGTGGGTTTGGGGTCCGTGGCGATCAACCCGGTTGCGGAAGGCGGGAGGGGTGCAGGACACCCCTCCCTGAATTGCGGCCCGGCTCAGGCCTCGTCGAGCCACACCTTGCCGTAATCGTGCTCGAAGGTCGGATGCATGCCGCCACCCTTCACCGCAGCGACCGAGTGGTTGTAGAGCTTGCGCCAGAACGGCTGGATGATGATGCCGGAATCCTGCAGGGTCTGTTCGATGTCCTTCATCATTTCCTTGCGCTTGGCGACGTCGGCGACGGCAAGTGCGGCGTTCAGCTTCTTGTCCCACTCAGGGTTCGACCAGGCGCTTTCGTTCCAGGCTTCACCGGTGCGGTAGGCCAGCGCCAGGACCTGCACGCCGAGCGGGCGCATGTTCCAGTTGGTCATCGAGAACGGGTACTTCGTCCAGTCGTTCCAGAAGGTCGAGCCGGGCAGAACGGTGCGCTTGACCTTGATGCCAGCCTCGCGCAGCTGGGCGGCGATGGCGTCGCCGGTGTTCTTGTGCCAGTCCTCGTCGACGGTGATCAGCTCATGCTCGAAGTCGGCCTGGCCGGCTTCCGCCATCATCGCCTTGGCCGCCGCCGGATCGCGGGCCTGCTTGGGCAGCTCGAAATATTCCGGATGGATCGGCGCGACGTGGTGATTTTCGGCGACGGCACCCGCATTGCCATAGCCGAGCTGCAGCACGACCGCGTTGTCGACGGCCTTGTGCAGCGCCTGGCGCACCTTCTGGTCGTCATAGGGCTTGTTGGCGACGTTGGTGCGGGCGACGATGGTCGCCGCGGTCACGACTTCCGACTTGACCAGGCCGAGGCCGTCAAGGATCGACACGTAGTCGGCCGAGGTTTCGAAGTTGGTGTGGACTTCGTTGGCCTCGAAGGCGCTGACCATGGCGGCCGGATCGGTGCCGTAGTCGATCAGCTCGACGCCGTCGAGATAGACCTCGCCGTTCCACCACTTGTTGTCCTCGCGGCGCTTGTAGACCACCTTCGAGCCGACGTCATAGGAGACGAGCTCGAACGGGCCGGTGCCGATCGGGCAGGCTTTGAAGTCGCCGCCCTTCTCATCGAAGGTCTTGTGGACGATGAGGCCGGGATAATCGCAGAGGTTCGGGATGATCGAGATGTCGGAGGTGGTCAGCTTGAGCTTGACCGTCATGTCGTCGACCTTCTCAACCGAGCCCTCGCGCAGCTTGCCGGTCTTCTCGTCGACCAGCGTGCCGAGGCGGCCTGGCATCGAATTGCCTTCTGCGCTCTTGTCGGCCCAACGCGTGAAGTTGAAAATCACGTCGTCGGCGTTGAACACATCGCCGTTCGACCAGGTCACGCCCGGACGGACATGCAGGACATATTCGGTGGCGTCGTCATTCACTTCCCAGCTGGCCAGCAGATAAGGCTCGAAGGTGTATTTGTCGGTGTATTTGACCAGCGGCTCGATCGCCTGGCGCTCGGCATTGGCGATCTCGGACCAGTCCGCCTTGCGCGGATCCTTGGGGTCCTTGATCCACTGTGCGACCTTCAGGACGCCGCCTTTCTTGGCTTCCTGCGCCTGGGCTTCGACAGGCATGGCAAGACCGATCATGCCATAGGCCATGGCTGCGGATGCGCCAAAGGTCGTTGCCATCGCGAGGAACTCGCGACGGTCCATCTTGCCGTCGACGACAGCACTTGCCAGCTCACGGATGTGGCCGGGAACAAGATCAGAGTTGCTCTTGTAGAATGTCATTTCCGTCTCCCATTGCAGCTGTAACGTTACCATTTCGCATCCGATTGCCGTTGTCAAAACGGTCGGACGTCATCGTTCCCATAGGTAAGTCTGCAATTTTGAACGGAGAGCAGTTCGCGTGATAGCGACAGAGTTGGCGCAAAAATGGTAATGCGTTGCGGATTCGTCGGAATCTTCGCCCCAAGCTAATATGCCCGGGTTCCGACAATCGCCGGCAGTGCCACGACACATCGCCTGATATGTCAGTGCAGGGGTTACCCGAGCGGCAGCCCGCTCAGTATTCCTTCTCGTAGAAGATGCCGCCCTTGGCCTCGCCGGAGTCCGTCGCCTGGCCGCGCAGCTTGACGCCGCGGCCGACATTCAGGTCGATCGTCGCCTTGCCCGAGCCAGGCTGGTCGCCGGCCTCGATCGACAGATAGGTACGGTCGTTCAGATACTTGCCGACGGCAACCGAAGTATCACCTTGCTCGTTGGTCTTGATGTCGAGGTCGTCGACGCCGAGCGTCGCACGCAGGCTCGACAGCAGCGACGTCGAACCACCGATGCCGGCCATTTGGGCAGCGGCGTCGGCAAGCTGGGCGATCTGCAGCGGCGACAGATTGGACATCGAACGGCCGAAGATCAGCCGCGCCAGCACTTCGTCCTCCGGCAAAGCCGGAACCGAGGAGAAGGCGAATTTCGGATTGTTGGCCTCGCCCGAGATGCCGATGGTGACGGTGGCGTCGCCGGCTGTCGTCTCGGCGGCGAAGTTGATCGTCGGCACGAGCGAGCCCGAAAAACCGACCGAACCCTGGGTGAAGTTGAGTCGCTTGCCCAGAATGGACAGGCGGCCACGGCGCAGCGTGAACTCACCCACCGCCTGCGGCGATGCCGACGAGCCCGACAGGCGCAGCGAGCCACCGAGCTCGGCGTCAAGACCACGGCCCTGGACGAAGATCTGGTTGGGCGCGTTGACGGTGACGTCGAGCATCAGCGCGCCGCTGCCTCCGCTGGCCTTCGCCGGCGGACGCATCGCGTCCTGCTGGGCGACGACCGCCTTGGGCGCGTTCTTGTGCTTGACGTCGACGGCGGTCAGCGCGCCGGGGAACTTTTCCGGAATGCTGATGACGGTGCGTGCCAGATTGATTGTGCCCGACAGCACCGGCGCCGAAACCAGCGGTCCTTTGATCGCGATGTCGCCGCCAAGATTGGCGGTGACGACGCGGCCGTCGGTGTAGCGACCGTCGGTCAGCTTGATGGAGATGTCGGCCGGGAACCCCTGCGCCGCATTGGTGCCGACAGTACCGCTCGCGGTGAGCTGGCCGCCCGTCGACAGCGCGCCGGTCAGGCGGTTGATACGGGCAACGCCGGCGGCAATGCCGATGTCGAGATTGATGTCGTTGATGGCGATGCCCGACTGAGCAATCAGAAGCCGCGCACCGGAAGCGCGGATGCTGCCGCCGATGACAGGTGACGTGGCGGGGCCGCGCACCTGGACGTTGACGTCGGCGGAACCGTTCAGCGCCATGCCCTGGGCGGCCAGCGTGCGGCCAAGGAACTGGAATGGCACGGGCCCCTGGAAATTGAGGTCGAGCGCCACCGGCTTGGCAGTGGTGACGACACTGCCGCCCCCCTTGATCGCGAGGCCCGACCCTTCGCTGATCGTCGACTGGAAGGTGAGCTTGCCACCGGCGAAAGTGCCGGTCGAGCCGATGTTCATGGCGCCGAAGCCGGCCCCCGTTGTCTGTGCGGTCGCGGCACCCGCGACCTTGAGGTCGTAGCCGACTGTCGGATTGGCGGCAGCGCCCGAGACCTTGACCGTACCCGAGATCGAACCGGCGGCACCAAGACCAGGCGCGAAGGAATTGGCAAGCGAAGCCGGCACATTGGCCAGCGTGGCGTTGAGGTTGAGCGCCGAGCCCGCCGTGCCGGAGACAGTCGCCGTGCCGCCGCCGAGATTGAGCGCAAGCTTGTCGAGGCTCGTCGTACCGCCTGATATCGAAACCGTCGTCGGCCGCGCGATGGCGGCCTTGATGCCACGCATGACGGCTTCGCCCGAGGCGAGCTCGATGGTGGTGGTGCCGCCAGCGAGCTTGACGCGACCGGCGGCCTTGGCCGGAATGTCGGCAACGGTGGCACCACCGGAGAAGCCGGTCCATTCGCCATCACGCTTGAGGTCGACATCGATGCCGGAAATGACCGTCTTGCCCGAGGTCACCGACTTGGCCTTGATCGTACCAGAGATCGCCGGCGCCTTGAGGTAGTTGAGGATGTCGGCGTTGATGGAAACGCCATTGGCGGCGAGATCGCCACGCTTGAGCGAAGCGGTGCCCAGTTCAAGGCGCGCCTGCGGGACATCGCCTGAACGCGTGAAGTCGATCTTGCCGCGCAGATCGCCTTCGGCCTTTTCGAGCGCAAGTGCTGCAAGTGGGCCGATATCGGGCATTTTGATGGTGACCGTGCCGAGCGGCGCGAAATCCTGGTCGAGGACCAGGTCGCCCGACAGCTTGTTCTCGCCCAGCGACAGCGACAGGCCCTTGATCTCGCGCTTGCCGTCTGATGTGGCGAGCACGGCACTGCCCTGGAGCGGTTGACCGGCGACGTTGCCCGAAAGTGCCACATTGGCGGCCGGGTTGGCCGGGTCGACCTTGCCTGTTGCCTTCAGGCTGAGCCCGGTGATTTCGCGCGCCGCCGCTTCGATGCGGTCGCTGGTGACGGTCAGTGAGATGTCGGGGGCGGTGCGCGCGCCCTTGGCGGTCAGGGCGAAATCCACCGCACCCTTGGCATCCTTGGACAGAAGCGAGATGTCGGCGAAGGAACCCTTGAGGTCGGCATCGACATCGGTGCCTTTCATGCGGGCCGTGCCGCTGGCGGTGAGCGCGCCCGAGGTGAATTCGATGGCGTTGGCGGCGAAGCTGCCTTCGGCATCGCGGCTCGCGGTGGCCGAAAACTGCGTGCGCTCGGCGAGCGCAATACGGACGCCTGCCGGCAGCGCGCTGGAAGCTACGTCGGCCCTGACGCCGAGTTCGAGCGACAGGTCAGCCAGGTTGAGCTTGGCGTTCAGCGCGCCGTTGAGCGTGTCGCTGCGGATCGTGCCTTCGTCGACGGCGACCTGATCCTTGCTGATGGAGCCCGCCATGTCGACCGCGACACGGCCGGCGACCAATGGTGCAAGCGTGGCGACATCGGTCTTGAGTTCGGCGACGCCGAGCTTGATCGACAGCGGGCCGCTGCGGTTGGCAATGTCGAAGCCTTCGGAATGGGCGGCGGCGGCGATGTCGCGCAGCTCGGTATTGCCGGCGATGACCGACAGCAACGAGGCGCTGAAATCGACCCCCGGCTCCTTGCCGTCGCCGAAGGCGCGCAGGCTGGCGGCGTTGATGGCAACGGTGACCGGCTGGGCATCGCTGCCGAGGCTGAGCACGATCGGCCCCTCATTGGCCTTGACGTCGAGCGACAGGTCAGCGGCACCTTCCGGATCGAGCGAACCGGCTGCTGTGGCCGTCAGCGCGCTGCTGGCGACGGTGGCGCGTTCGATGTCGAGGCCGCCCGTCGTCGTGCGCGTGCCGGCGACGTCGAAAGTGGTGTTGCCGGCGAGCAGCGGCTTGAGCGCTGCGGGCAGGAAATCCTCGAAGGCGCCGTCGCCCTTGGCCGAGATGACGTTGCCGTTGTCGGTCAGCTGATGGGTGCCGGAAATCCGGGTGACGACCTTGCCATCGACGGCGAAGGTGCCGTTGCCGCTCCAGTTGGCAGCAGGCCCCTCACCCGCAACGACGAGTTCGACCGCCGGCTGGTTGGGCAGCTTTAGGATATTGGCGATGATGCCGCCAGCAGGCTCAGAGGCGCGGATGTTGAGCGCGATGCGGTTGTCGGCGGGCGCAAAGGCGATGTCGGCGTCGACGACGCCCTGCTTCCCGTCGCTGCGCGAAACGTTGAGCTTGGTCTCGATGCCCAGCGGCGAACGGTCGGCGCGCAGCATGCCCTTGGCGGCAAGCTCGGCGATGCCGGTTCCAGCCAGCGCTTCGCCGAGCGCGATCTCGGGCAACTCGATCGCCTTGATGTCGACGGAAACCGGCAACGACAGGCCGCCACCGCTGCTATCCTTCTTCGTGCCGCCCTGCGGCAGGCGGGCAAGCTCGATGCGGTCGGCGGCGATCCTGCCGGCGCGGAAGGTGCGCGACAGAAGCGCCAGCGGCGACCAGTCCACAGAGACGCCGCGCAGAGCGAGCCATGCGCCCTGGGCGTCTTCGATGACCACGTTGTCGAGCCGGAGATTGCCCGACCAGATGCCGTTTAGTCCGCTCAGCCTGATCTTTTGGTCGGGCGTCGAGGCGACGCTGGAGATCAACCCAGCGAGGTTTTCGCGGCCCTTCGAGGTCAGCGTGAAGACGGCGGTGGCGCCAATGACGAAGGCCAGCACGACAAGAACCGCGATGCGGAGGATGCGCAGGATTTTCTTCAGCATAACCATCGCGGTCAGAACGCCTGGCCGACGCCGGCGTAGAAGCCATAGCTGGGGTCGCCCGGCCCCGGATTGAGCGGCACGGCGACGTCGACACGCAGCGGGCCGAATGGCGTGAGATAGCGGACGCCGATGCCGGCGCCGACCTTGACGGTTCCGAAATCGGGGAACTGCCTGGCGGAAACCGTGCCGGCGTCGATGAACGGCACGATGCCGATCTTGTCGTTGTAATTGTAGCGGATCTCGACCGAGGTCTCGGCATAGGACAGGCCGCCCGTCGGCTTGCCGTTGATCTCCGGGCCGATGCCCTGGTAGGCGTTGCCGCGCACCGAGCCGCCGCCGCCGGAATAGAAGCGCCGGTCGGCCGGCACGTCGTCGAGGCCAGCGCCGAGGATCGAACCCATGGCGACGCGGCCGGCGAGAACGAACCGGTTCTGGTCGCCAAGGCCGTAATAGGCCGAGCCCTCGCCCTTCAGCTTGACGAAGGCGTTGCCGTTCAGCGCGTCATAGGTCGGCTCGACATAGGCGAGCGCGCGGAAACCGCGTGTCGGGTTGAGCTTGTCGTCGCGATTGTCGAAGGCATATTGCAGCGGTGTCGAGACCAGCAGGTAGCGCTTGCCATCCGGATTGAGTGCGTCCTCGATGTCGGAATAGTCGACAGCGAGCGAGGCCGAGACGGTCTGCTGCCTGGTCAGCTCGTAGGAGACGCCAGCATTGCCCTTGACCGAGAAGATGTCATAGGCATCGGGGTGCTCATAGGACGCCTTGAGGTTGGCGAAGAACTTCGAGGCAGGCCCGATGACGCCAGGCTTCTCGAACATGATGCCGGCATTGTAGTTGAGCTTGCCGAGTTCGGTGGTGTCGCTGATGCGGCCGATCGAACCGCTGATGCGCAGCTTTTCGGCACGGCCGAACAGGTTGCGGTGGCCCCAGTAGCCTTCGAGCCCCGCACCTTCGGTGTTGGAATAGGTGGCGCCGGCCCCGAAGTAACGCATCTTGCGCTCGCTGACGCGGACGTCCATCGGGATGTTGCCGGTCGGATCGAGCGCCAGCGCCTCATTGATCGACACCGAGCTGAACACTTCGAGCGCCAGGAGGCGGTTGCGTGCCTCCTCGATTTCCTTGGGCGAGTATTTCCGGCCGGGTTCCAGCCCCGTCATGTAAACGGTGAAGTCGCGATCGACCGCCTCGGTGCCTTCGACCGTCGTTGCGCCGTAACCGGCGATCGGGCCTGCGGCAACGTCGAGGGTGACGTCGAGCGTGGTGGTAGCGTGATCCGCGACGATGGTCCGGCTGGTCACCTTGGCGAGCGGCCTGCCCTCTTCCTTCAGCGCGCGCACGATGCCGGCCTCGGCCTTCAGGATGGCGTCGGAGGCGGCATTGCCGCCCGCGATCAGGCCGAAATCGGCGCCCCTGATGTTGGCGGCATCGCCCTTGAGCACAATATCGCCGAGCGTGAACATCGAGCCGGGCTGGACCGTAATGCTGACCGGGACGGGCTGTGGCCCGTCGAAGACGGCGTCAGGAGCGAGGTCGTCGAGATTCTTGCCGGCAATGGAAATGGTGACGACGCCATCATAGTGCGCCTTGGAGAACAGTGCGGCGACAAGGCGCTCGCGGTCGTTGCGCGCCTTGGCGAGCAGGCCGAGCGAGCCGGAGACCGGCCGATCCTCCTCGCCCTTCAGCAGCGAGGCGTTCTCGATCGCTTCCTTCAGGTCATCGTCAGTGGTGTCGACTTCGAAGGTAACGGCATAGTCGAGCGGGTCGACAACGTCGGCGTCGTCTTCCTTCGACGAGCCCCACAGCTTGATTCCCAAGATTTCAAAAGCTGAGGCGCGCTGGGTCTCCACGGCCAGGATGCCTGAAGACAACAGCATTGCAACCGCCGCGCGCGGAAGCGCACGGGCGATCGTTGGTCTGTCGAATCCACGCAAACGCCGCACAAACATCAAGGCACCGTAACCTCCAATCCTAAAATTGGAATGAAGTTTCTGGCATTTCGTAAAGCAGCCACATTCGATATGTCAGAATTCATTGGGCAAATGAACGACAGCCGGGCCAGGGATTCGGGTGTTGTCATCGGAGCGAACCGCATGGGCGGGCAATACCATGCACGGCGTCCAAGACAAGTATTAACGTAGCAGGCGGTGCCTGCGTGGCTGCAGTATTGACTGGACTGTGGCAAGCTTAACATGTCGTCTAGAGCGACGATCAGGGTGGTGGAGGGAATTGGCGATGCGTGCGCTGCGGGCTTTTCCGGTATTCGTTCTTCTCGTTTTGGCCATGGCATTCGGGCTGGCCAACACATTCGAGGCTGCTGCGGTCGAAGCCCGGCGCGTCGTGACGACCGACAACTCCGACTATTTCGGTTTCGACCTGCGCTCTGAGCAGAATGTCAGCCTCGACCAGTGCCAGACCTCGTGCATGGGCGACCAGTCCTGCCGCGCTTTCACCTACAACACCAAGGCGAAATGGTGCTTCCTGAAATCCGACTTCGCCACGATCAAGTCGTTCACCGGCGCGGTTGCCGGCAAGGTCGTGCCGGTCAGTGGCGAGCCTGACATCGGCGCGCCGGCCGAACTTACGTTCTTCCCGGCGTCGATGGTGGACGAGGCGCGCCAGTATCGCAGTGCGCTGACCACCAATGCGACCGTCGATCCGGCGCTCGGCCTCGCCGCGCTGATCGATGCCGGCGAGCAGGCGCTCCTGGGCGGCGACGGCCGCACGGCCATGCAGAAGTTCCGCGCTGCAGCGATCATCCTGCCCGACGACGCCGCGATCTGGACGCGCCTCGCCCGCGCCACGCCGATGGTGTCGCCGATCAACGGCGAAGAGACCGCGTCGCTGCAGCGCGACACGACCTCGACCGCCTACAACGCCTATCTTTTGTCGCGCTCCGCGACCAACCGTGCCGAGACACTGGCGTTTTTGGCGCGCGGCCTCGACAAGCGCGACATGTTCCGACCCTCGCTGCAGGCTTATGAAGCGAGTCTCGCACTCGACAATTCGGCCTCCATCCGCGCCGAATATGAAGACCTCAAGGCACGAAAAGGCTTCCGCGTCGTCGAGCACACCATCGACGCCGACACGACCTCGCCGCGCGTCTGCGCTCAGTTTTCCGAGGCGCTGGTCAAGACGGGCGTCGACTACGCCCCCTTCGTCACGATAGACGACCAGGCGCCGAAGAGCGTCGAGGCCAAGGACCAGCAGATCTGCGTCGAGGGTCTGCAGCACGGCCAGCACTACCGCGTGACCTTCCGCTCCGGCCTGCCGGCAGCGCTCGGCGAGGTGCTGGAAGCACCCGTCGTGCTCTCTGTCTATGTCCAGGATCGCGGCCAGTCTGCCCGCTTCACCGGCGACAGCTTCGTTTTGCCGTCGACCGCCCGCCGGGGCATCCCCGTCGTGACAGTCAACATGGAAGCTGCCGACATGAAGCTCTACCGCATCGGCGACCGCTCGCTGGCGCAGTTGCTTTCCGGCTATCAGTTCCTGCGCCAGCTCGACGGCTATGACCTGTCCTCGATCGCCGACCAGATGGGTGAGCCGGTGTGGGAAGGCCAGCTGGCGATCACAAACGAGCTCAACAAGGAAGTGACGACCTCCTTCCCAGTCGACGAGGCACTGCCCAACCGCAAACCCGGCGTCTATGTGCTGACCGCCCAGCCTGTCGACGACAAGAGCGACACCTGGGCGACCAAGGCGACGCAGTGGTTCGTTGTCTCCGACATCGGGCTTTCGACCTATACCGGCCAGGACGGGCTCAACGTCTTCGCCCGCTCGCTCGCCTCGGCCAAGCCTATCGCCGACGCGGAACTGACGCTGCTTGCCCGCAATAACGAAATCCTCGGCACCGGCAAGACCGACGCCGAGGGCCGCGCCACCTTCAATCCGGGCCTGACCCGCGGCAATGGCGGCCTGGCGCCGGCTGTGCTGATGGCGAGGCAAGGCGACGCCGATTTCGTCTTCCTCGACATGACCCGCGCCGGCTTCGACCTGTCCGACCGTGGCGTCACCGGCCGCGCTGCTCCTGGTGCACTGGACGTCTACGCCTGGACCGAGCGCGGAATCTACCGCGTCGGCGAAACCGTTCACGCGGCAGCCCTTGCCCGCGATGATGCTGCCAAGGGCGTCGACAACCTGCCGCTGACCTTCATCTTCACCCGCCCCGACGGCGTCGAGGACCGGCGCGTCGTCAGCCAGGGCGGCAATTCAGGCGGCCACAGCGTCGACCTGCCGCTGTCGTCAGCCGCCATGCGCGGCACCTGGACGCTTGCCATCTACACCGACCCGAAGCAGCCGGCGGTGTCGAGCCAGATGTTCCTGGTCGAGGATTTCGTACCCGACCGCATCGAGTTCACTCTAACTTCCGACCGTATCGAGATCGCCGCTGGCGAAACCGCCGAAGCCACCGTCGACGGCCGCTTCCTCTATGGCGCGCCCGCTGCGGGCCTGGCACTCGAAGGCGAGCTGACACTGTCGACCAAGCGCCAGTGGGACAGCTTCAAGGGCTACTATTTCGGCCTCGCCGACGAGCAGGAAGGCGAAGCTACACGTATTCCGCTGGCCGACCTGCCTGTCGTCGGCGATGACGGCAAAGCGACCTTCCCCATCTCCGTCGACCAACTGCCGTCGACGACGCGCCTGATCAATGCAGCACTCAGCGTGCGCATGCGCGAGACGGGCGGACGCGCCGTCGAGGAAAAGCTCGACATCGGCATCCGTCCGCAGGCAACGATGATCGGCATCCGGCCCGACTTCTCAGGCGAGGAAGTGCCGCAGGGTGGCACCGCCAAGTTCAGCCTGATCGCCGCCGAACCCGGCGGCAAGCGCACCGAGCTCAAGGGCGCGCAGTGGTCGCTGGTCAAGGTCGAGCGGAACTACCAGTGGTACCGCTCCGGCAATTCGTGGAATTACGAGCCGGTGACCTTCACCAAGTCGGTGGCATCAGGCCAGGTCGATCTCACCGCTGGCGCCGAAGCAACCGTTTCGCTGCCCGTAGACTGGGGCCGCTACCGCCTCGAAGTCGAGACGGCCGATCCGGCCGGCCCGGCGACAAGCTATGAGTTCGACGCCGGCTGGTATGTCTCGGCGACCTCGACCGAGACGCCCGACGGCCTCGAGGTCGCACTCCACAAAGAAAAGTATGTGGCTGGTGAAGTCGCCAAGCTGCAGGTTTCGCCACGCTTTGCCGGCGAGCTCCTGGTGACCATCGGCGCCGAAAAGCTGCTCAAGACCGTGACCGCCTCGATCCCGGCGGAAGGCGGTACCGTCGACATCCCTGTCGGCGAGGACTGGGGCGCAGGCGCCTATGTGACCGCAACGCTCTACCGGCCCGGCGACGCGCAGGAATCGCGCATGCCGGCCCGTGCCATCGGCCTGAAGTGGCTGGCGGTTGATCCTGCCGACAAGAAACTCAACGTTACACTTGCGCTGCCCGAGAAGACCGAACCGCGCAAGGCGCTGTCGATCCCGGTTTCGGTGACCGGCGCCGCAGCAGGCGAAAAGGCCTATGTCACGGTCGCGGCCGTCGATGTCGGCATCCTCAACCTGACCAACTACAAGGCGCCGGACCCGGAAGGCTGGTACTTCGGCCAGCGCATGCTGGGGCTTGAACTGCGTGACCTCTATGGCCGCCTGATCGACGGCTCGCTAGGTGCCATGGGCAAGCTGCGCACCGGCGGCGACGGTGCGGCACTGACCTCGCAAGGTAGCCCCCCCAAGGAAAAGCTCGTCGCCTTCTTCTCAGGTATCGTCGAGCTCGACGCCGACGGCAAGACGACGGTCGATTTCGACATTCCGCAGTTCAACGGCACGGTGCGCGTGATGAGCGTGGCCTGGACCAGAACTGCTGTCGGCCACGCCACCGGCGACGTCATCGTGCGCGATCCGATCGTGCTGACGGCGGGCATGCCACGCTTCATGGCACCGGGCGACTTCGCCGAAATGACGCTCGACATCGCCAACACCGACGCGCCGGCGGGCGATTACAGCCTGTCGGTCGCAACGACTGGTGATCTTGCGACCGGCGACGCCGCCCTGCCCGAGAAGCTGACGCTCGAACCAGGCAAGCGCCAGACGATCAGGATCCCGCTGATGCCTGTTACCGCCGGCACCGCCGGGCTGACCGTCAAGCTTGCCAATGGCGACGGCCTCGAGGTCGAGCAGGAGCTGTCGCTGCCGGTGCGCCCGGGCCAGCTGCCGGTGACCACTCGTATGGTCGTCGACCTCAAGCCCGCCACCTCACTGCGCGTCGACAAGGAACTGCTGGCCGCGAGCCTGCTCGACGACGCCCATGTCAGCGTCGGTGTGTCTCTGGCCTCTGCCTTCGACGTACCGTCGCTTTTGATGACGCTCGACCGCTACCCCTATGGTTGCGCCGAGCAGACGACGAGCCGGGCGCTGCCCCTGCTCTATGTCAGCGAGCTCAGCGCCGAAAACGGCATGGCCGAAGACCCCGAGCTGCGCGAGCGCATCCAGGGCGCGGTCTACCGCGTGCTCAACTACCAGTCCTCGTCGGGCAGCTTCGGCCTGTGGGGGCCGGGTTCGGGCGATCTGTGGCTCGACGCCTATGTCACCGACTTCCTGACCCGGGCACGCGAGAAGAATTTCGACGTGCCGCAGCAGGCGATGATGCAGGCGCTCAACAACCTGCAGAACGCGATCGGCTATGACGTCGACGTCGAGGACCGCGGCTCCGAGATCGCCTATGCGCTCTATGTGCTGGCGCGAAACAAGAAAGCCTCGGTCGGCGATTTGCGCTACTTCGCCGACACCAAGCTGGAGGCCTTCTCCAGCGCGATGGCAGTGGCCCAGCTCGGCGCGAGCCTCGCGCTCTACGGCGATGCCCAGCGTTCGGAAAGCCTGTTTGGCGCTGCGCTGCAGATCGCCAGGACGACCACCGAACACGACTGGTACCGCTCCGACTATGGCTCACGCCTGCGCGACGGCGCCGCCATGCTGGCGTTGGCCGCCGAAAGCAAGCCGTTGCCTTCGGTGGTGCCGGCACTGGTCCAGATGGTGGCGGCGGATCGTGCCGCGGCACGCTGGACCAGCACCCAGGATGATGCCTGGATGCTGCTTGCGGCACGCGCGCTGAAAGCCGGCAACGAGGCGATCTCGATCGACGTCAACGGCACGGCCCATAACGGCGCCTATTCCGAGCGCGTCGACGGGGCCGAGCTTCTGACCAACCCGATCGTCATCGCCAACACCGGCAAGGACGCATTGCAGGCCGTGGTGACGACGGTCGCCGCACCAGCCCAGCCGCTGCCCGCCGGCGGCGACGGCTTCACCATCGAGCGCACCTACTACCGGCTCGACGGCAGCGAGGCCAACGTCACCGAGGTCAAGCAGAACGAGCGCTTCGTCGTCGTGCTCAAGATCAACGAGCTCAACGACTGGCCCTCGCGCGTGGTGGTGGCCGACATGCTGCCGGCAGGCTTCGAGATCGACAATCCGGGGCTGGTCAACAGCGCCAACCTGTCGAACTTCTCCTGGCTGGAACAGACGGAAGCCGCCCATCTCGAATTCCGCAACGATCGCTTCGTCGCCGCCATGAACAGCGGCGAAGGCTCGGACCAGGAATTCACGCTGGCCTATGTCGTGCGCGCCGTGACGCCCGGCACCTATGCCCATCCGGCGGCCAATGTCGAGGACATGTACCGGCCGCAATATTCGGCACGAACGGCGACCGGCATGATGGAGGTGAAGGCAGAATAGCATGCCTGCTTTCAGCCCAGCAGCGACTTCTGCGGAGGGACCGCCCCACATCCGCCTGCCGACACCGGCTCCCCGTCATGACGGGGAGAAGGAAGACGGTCGCGACGTCGACGCCCCCCTCTCCCCGTTGTTCACGGCGAGAGGGTAAGGGTGAGGGGCAGAGCCATGCTCTCCGCAAGGACCACGCGCAGGATCGCTCTCTCGGCAATAGGCGCTGCCAGCCTGGCCGCCCTCGCCTTTGGCGGCCTGTTCGCGCTCGACCGCACCTTTCCGCCGCCCTTGCCCGAAAAACTGACTGTCTCGGCCGAAGTGCTCGACCGCGACGGGCAACTGCTACGCGCCTATGCGACACCGTCGGGTCACTGGAGGCTTGGCACGGACCTCGACCAGGTCGACCCGCAGTTGCTGAAGATGCTTGTCGCCTATGAGGACAAGCGCTTCTGGGACCATGAGGGCATAGACGTGCTAGCGCTCGGGCGCGCCGCGTGGCAGTTCCTGAGCAACGGCCGCATTGTCTCCGGTGGTTCGACGCTGTCGATGCAGCTGGCACGCCTGATCGAGCCGCGCGAAAGCCGCAGCCTCAGTTCCAAGCTCAAGCAACTGGCCCGCGCCGTCCAGATCGAGCGGCGGCTGCCCAAGGAAGAAATCCTCGAGCGCTACCTGACGCTGGCGCCTTATGGCGGCAATCTCGAAGGCGTGCGTGCGGCGGCGCTCGCCTATTTCGGCAAGGTGCCGAAGCGGCTGACAGTTTCCGAAGCAGCCCTTCTTGTCGCCCTGCCACAATTGCCCGAGCGCCGCCGGCCCGACCGCAACCCCGCAAATGCCCGAGCCGCGCGCGATCGCGTGCTCGACCGCATGGTGTTGGCAGGCGTGCTCGGCGAGACCGAGGCGGCGCGGGCATCCTTGGAGGCAGTCGCCGCCACCCGGCTTGCCTTGCCGCAGCTTGCGCCGCACGCCTCGGACACGGCACTTCGCAGCCAGCCAGGCCTCATCAGTCATCGCCTGACCTTGCGCAGAGACGTGCAGCAGGGGCTGGAGGTCGTGGCGCGCGAGGCCGCGACCCGGCTCGGCCCGAAAATCTCGGTCGCCATGGTTCTGGCCGACGCGATGACGGGCGAAATCCTCGGCGAGGTCGGCTCGGCCAACTTCTTCGACGCCTCGCGCTCTGGCTGGATCGACATGACGCGCACCGTGCGCTCGCCCGGCTCGACGCTGAAGCCCTTCATCTACGGCCTTGCTTTCGAACAGGGGCTGGTGGCTCAGGAGACGATGATCGAGGACCGGCCGGCCGATTTCGGCGGCTACCGGCCCAAGAATTTCGACATGAGCTACCAGGGTGACGTGTCGGTGCGCCAGGCACTGCAACTGTCGCTCAATGTGCCGGCGATACGGCTGCTCGACGCGGTCGGGCCACAGCGGCTGACGGCGCGCTTCCGCCAGGCCGGTGTCACCCCGCAACTGCCGCCGAATGAGGTGCCCGGCCTCGCCATCGGCCTCGGCGGCGTCGGTGTGACGCTCCGCGACCTCGTCCAGCTCTACACCGGGCTCGCCAATGGCGGCCGCGCCAAGATGTTGCGCGACGGAGCGGAGGCGGCCGTCCCTGCCCCGCTTGCCAATGGCACCATCCTGGAGGAGCAGGCCACCTGGCAGATCGCCGACATCCTTGCAGGCGTCAAGCCGCCCGAGGGCGCCGCGAAACGCACAATCGCCTACAAGACCGGCACCTCCTACGGCTACCGTGACGCCTGGTCGATCGGCTACGACGGTCGCTACGTTCTCGGCGTTTGGGCCGGCCGTCCCGACGCTGGTGCGGTGCCCGGACTGTCGGGCTACGTCTCGGCCGCCCCCATCCTGTTCGAGGGCTTTGCCCGTTCCAGCCTGCCATCGATGCCTTTGCCACGTCCGCCGGCCGGCACCCTGCGCACCGCACGCGCCGACCTGCCGGTGACGCTGGAGCGTTTCTCGACCGCCACCGAACTGCCGGTCGTCGCAGCCGTCATTACCGAACCGGCGCCGCAGATCGTCTTTCCGCCCGACGGCGCCCGCGTCGAACTGGGTGCCGCGACGTCAGCCGCCTCGCCGCTGGTGCTCAAGTTGCAGGGCGGCCGCGCGCCATTCCGCTGGCTCGCCAACGGCAAGCCGCTTGCCGCCCTCGCCCGCCGCCGCGAGGCGACCTGGCAGCCCGACGGCACCGGCTACTCGACGCTGACCGTCATCGACGCGGCAGGCCGCGCGGCGAGTGTCAGGGTGTTCGTGGAGTAGGCGCCGACTTTTTTGTTTGTGTGCAAATTGTCACAACCCACAACCGAGCAAGTTGATCACCCGTTCGGTTGTTGACTCGTCCATTAGCCTGCCAGCATAAACCACCTGTTAAGTTTCAGGGTTGGGGAACCATGGGTAGGGCAAAAGTGCTGAAGGTCGCATTCGGCGCGGCCGCGGCGTTTATGGCGTCGCAGATCCACGCAAATGCGGATCAGGTGATTGCGGACGATCTCATCGTCCAGGGCAGCACCTGCGTCGGGTTCGATTGCGTCAACAACGAGAACTTCGGTTTCGACACCATCATCCTGAAGGAAAACAACACCCGTATCTTCTTCAACGACACCAGCACCTCGGCCGGCTTTCCGGCGAATGACTGGGCGATCGAGATCAACGATTCGGCGTCGGGCGGCAGGTCGCATTTTTCGATCGTTGACCGAACCGCGGGCCAGACCTTGCTTCGCCTCTGCGCGGTGGCCGACACCGATTGCACGCCGATCCTGCCCGGTGCGGGTCTGGACCCGCAGACCGCGATCAACACCGCCGACATCGCCACCAACACCGCCAACATCGCCTCAAACACGGCCCGCATCGGCTCGCTGGAACAGACCATCGGCAACCTGCAGGAAGAAAACCAGACCAACAAGGAAGGCGTTGCCATGGCACTTGCCATGGGCGGCGGTGGGCTGGCTTCCGACGAGAACTACGCGCTGAACTTCAACTACGGCAATTTCGACGGCGCCAGCGCCGCCGCCATGTTCGGCAGCGCCCGCCTCGACGACCGCTGGTCGCTGAACGGCGGCATCGGCTACGGCTTCGGCAACCAGTCCGTCGGCGGACGTCTCGGCGTGCGCGTCGGCTGGTAGCTTTGTCTCGCATGCACTGGCGCACACTCACCTTGGCTTCGCTCGGCCTGTGCGCCATGCTGCCGGCGGCAGCACAGGAAAAGGCGGGGTCGGTTGCGGAGACGCCAGCGACAGCGGCACCTGCGCCGTCGGCCTCGGCTCCGGCCGGCAAGGCCGAGGACGTCAAGCCGAAGGCCGAGATCGTGACCGAGCCCAAGGCAGCATGGGACGTTTCGTGCAAGCCGGACGCCGCGGGCGTCAGGATGGCTTGCGTCATGTCGCAGGCGCTGACCCTCGCCGACACCAGCCGCCGCCTGCTGCGGGTCGAGATCGTGCCGCCGAAGACGATCGGCAACGACAACGCGCTGATCAAGCTCAGCCTGCCGCATGGGACCCTGCTCCAACCGGGTGCTGAAATTCGCGTCGATGGCGGCCAGAGCTTCCGCGTGCCGTTCCAGGTCAGCGACGCCGACGGCGTCTACACGACGCAGCCACTCGGCAGCGACCTGATCGCCACGATGAAGCGGGGCTCAAAGCTTTTCGTCACAGCAACTTTCTCGGACGGCAAGAGGCGAGAGATTCCGGCCTCGCTCGCAGGCTTCAGCCTCGCTTATGCGAAGATCGCGGAGTAGGAAGGCCGGAGCCCTGCCGCACCGGCTTCCATGGCTGTCATCGGCGCGCCGCAGGCCGGGCGGCGAGCGTCAGGGTCTTCGTGGAGCAGATGAAATGATCTCGCGGCAGGACATGTTCGACGTGCTTCTGGAAGTCGATCCGACATTCCAGCCGGTCTGGGACGCGTTTACAGACAAATGGCGCGACCAGATCGAACTGCCGCTTTACCTGGCCTTGGGAGACCTTGCCCGACATGTGATCGGCAAGCTGGAGGACGGCAAGGTCATCGAACTTCAGCAAATGTTCGCAGTCGTCGAGCGTTGGCTCGCCGATGGCGACGAGCTGGTATGGGAAGCCACGACGATCGGGCTTCTGGAAGACCTGCAAAACCCCTCCCTTCACAAGACCACATCTCCGGATCAACTGAAGCAGTGTCTGGGCCCGCTCGCCGCGACGCAATGGATCGAGGTTGAACGGTATTGGTCGCGGCAAATCACCAGGGCCTGACCGCCCTTGCCTCCCTCCTGAACTCCCCTACCTCTGATCGTTCGTGTCGAACGTTCCGATCGCCCCGGCGACGCAGGACTTCTTAAGCGAGCAAAAAAATATCCGACACGTCGGCAGGTCGCACGAAAATTTGCCCATGCGGCGTGAAATTCGGAACATTCGCCGCAGCTAATTTCTACCAGTTCGATAGAATAGAACCATATTCGAACGGAGGCGGAAATGACGACTTCACGCAGAACCATTCTGCTCTCGGCCATGCTGGCCGGCGCAGTTCAACTCGGCGGCCTGGGCCTTGCCCATGCCGACACAACGCTCCTCAACGTCTCCTACGACCCGACCCGCGAGCTCTACAAGGAGTACAACGAGGCCTTCGCCAAGCATTGGAAGGCGGAGAGCGGCGAGACGGTGACGATCCAGCAGTCGCATGGCGGCTCAGGCAAACAGGCCCGCGCTGTGATCGACGGCCTCGACGCCGATGTGGTGACGCTGGCGCTCGAAAGCGACATCAACGCCATCGTCGAGAAGTCAAAGAAGATCAACCCCGACTGGCGCTCGAAGCTGCCCAACAATGCCTCGCCTTACACCTCGACCATCATCTTCCTGGTGCGCAAGGGCAATCCCAAGGGCATCAACGACTGGGGCGACCTGATCAAGGACGGCGTCCAGGTGATCACCCCGAACCCGAAGACATCGGGTGGCGCACGCTGGAACTATCTCGCAGCCTGGGCCTGGGCCAACGGCCAGTTTGATGGCGACGAAGCCAAGATCAAGGAATTCGTCGGCAACCTCTACGCCCATGTGCCGATCCTCGACACCGGTGCCCGTGGCTCGACGGTGACTTTTGCCGAGCGTGAGCAGGGCGACGTGCTGCTCGCCTGGGAAAACGAGGCCTATCTCGCCCTAGACGAATTCGGCGCCGACAAGTTCGACATCGTCTTCCCGCCGCAGTCGATCCTGGCCGAGCCGCCGGTCGCCGTGGTCGACGCCAATGTCGACGCCAAGGGGACCCGAAAGGTCACTGAGGCTTATCTCAATTACCTCTATTCGGCAGAAGGCCAGATCATCGCCGCCAAGCATCACTACCGTCCGTCCAAGCCCGAGCTGGTGCCTGCGGCCGATCTGCAGAAGCAGCACGAGCTGAAACTGGTTTCTATCGATGACCCGATTTTCGGCGGATGGCAGAAAGCACAGCCCTATCACTTCGGAGATGGTGGTATATTCGACCAGATCTACAAGCCGGCCCAGTAAGCCAAGGTAAGACCAGGACGATATGACCACAGCACCCGCCAAGGCGGGGTGGCGGTTCAGACAGCCGAGCGTCATTCCGGGTTTCGGATTGACGCTCGGCTTCTCGCTTGCCTACCTCACGCTCATCATCCTCATCCCGCTCTCGGGACTCGTCTGGCGTTCGGCATCGCTGGGCTGGAGCGATTTCTGGGCCATCGCCACTGACCGCCGCACCGTCAAGGCGCTGGAGATCAGCTTCGGCACGGCCTTCATTGCAGCAAGCATCAACGTGGTGTTCGGCACCATCGTCGCGTGGGTGCTGGTGCGCTATCGCTTTCCCGGCCGCCGCGTCATCGACGCGATGGTCGACCTGCCCTTTGCGCTGCCGACCGCAGTGGCGGGTATCGCGCTGACGACGCTGTATTCACCCAAGGGCTGGATGGGCGCGCTGTTGGCGCCGCTCGGCATCAAGGTCGCCTACACCCCACTCGGCATCGTCATCGCACTCGTCTTCATTGGCTTGCCCTTCGTCGTGCGCACGGTGCAGCCGATCATCGAGGAGATCGACAAGGAGGTTGAGGAAGCCGCCGCCACCCTGGGTGCCAACCGCTTCCAGACCATCTTCCTGGTGCTGTTTCCGGGGCTGGCGCCCGCTGTCGTGACAGGCTTCGCGCTCGCCTTCGCGCGCGGCGTCGGCGAATATGGCTCGGTCATCTTCATCGCCGGCAACCTGCCCTATATCTCGGAAATCGCGCCGCTTCTGATCGTCATCCGGCTCGAGGAATACGACTACGCGGCTGCCACAGCGATCGCCACGATCATGCTGGCGCTGTCGTTTGCGATGCTGCTCGTCATCAACCTCATCCAGTCGTGGACCCGCAAGCGTTATGGCTGATCCAGAGCTTTACCCCGCCGACATCCATCACGAGCACGCCTCGCTTGCCGTCACCGAACGCCCGCTGGCGCGCGCGGCCTTGATGCTGCTCGCCTTCGGCTTCCTCGCCATCTTCCTGCTTCTGCCGCTGGTGGTGGTGTTCGAGCAGGCGTTTTCACGCGGCATCGGCGCCTTCCTCGGCGCCATCAACGAGCATGACACGATTGCCGCGATCAAGCTGACACTTCTGGTTGCCGTCATTTCGGTGCCGCTCAACCTGGTGTTTGGCGTCGCCGCCGCCTGGGCGATCGCCAAGTTCGAGTTCAAGGGCAAGGCTTTCCTGATCACGCTGATCGACCTGCCCTTCTCGGTCTCGCCTGTCATTTCGGGCCTGGTCTATGTGCTGTTGTTCGGCGCATCGAGCCTGCTCGGGCCCTGGCTCAAGCTGCACGGCATCGTCATCCTGTTTGCCGTGCCGGGCATCGTGCTGGCGACTGTCTTTGTCACCTTCCCCTTCGTTGCCCGCGAATTGATCCCGCTGATGCAGGAACAAGGCACCGGCGACGAGGAGGCAGCCCTCTCGCTCGGCGCCAATGGCTGGCAGACCTTCTGGCATGTGACGCTGCCCAACATCAAATGGGGCCTGCTCTATGGTGTCTTGCTGTGCAACGCCCGCGCCATGGGCGAGTTCGGCGCTGTGTCGGTGGTCTCGGGCCACATCAGGGGCCTGACCAACACCATGCCGCTGCATGTCGAGATCCTTTACAACGAATACAATGCCGTCGGCGCCTTTGCCGTGGCGTCCGTGCTCGCCGGCCTCGCGCTTGTAACGCTTGTGCTCAAAACCCTTCTCGAGCTCCGCTATGGCGCCGAGATCGCCGCCACGCGCGGACACTGACAGAGGTCGATCGATGGAAGTTCGCGTTTCAAATGTGCGCAAGGAATTCGACCGGTTTCCGGCGTTGCGCGACGTTTCGCTCGACATCAGGTCGGGTGAGCTGATTGCGCTGCTTGGCCCCTCCGGTTCGGGCAAGACCACGCTTCTGCGCCTCATCGCCGGCCTCGAGCGGCCGACGCGCGGCACAATCTTCTTCGGCGACGAGGACGCCTCGAACCGAACGATCCAGGAGCGCAATGTCGGCTTCGTGTTCCAGCACTACGCCCTGTTCCGCCACATGACGGTGGCCGACAATATCGGCTTCGGCCTTAAGGTCAGACCCTCGGCCAAACGCCCGACCAGAGCGGAGATCCGCCGCCGCGCCTCGGAACTGCTCGATCTGGTGCAGCTCGGCGGGTTGGAAAAGCGCTACCCGGCTCAGCTTTCGGGCGGCCAGCGCCAGCGCGTCGCCCTTGCCCGCGCCATGGCGATCGAGCCCAAGGTGCTGTTGCTCGACGAGCCGTTCGGCGCGCTCGACGCCCAGGTCCGGCGCGAACTTCGGCGCTGGCTGCGCGAGATCCACGACGCCACCGGCCACACCACCATCTTCGTCACCCACGACCAGGAAGAGGCGCTCGAACTCGCCGACCGCGTTGTGGTGATGAGCCAGGGCCGCATCGAGCAGATCGGCACCGCCGACGAGGTCTACGACACGCCGAACTCGCCCTTCGTCTACGGCTTCATCGGCGAGTCGAGTTCGCTGCCGGTCAAGGTCGAGGACGGCCAGGTGTGGATTTCGGACCGCCCGATCGGGCTGGCGACGCCCGAGCTCGCCGATGGCGAGGCCATCCTCTATTTCCGCCCGCACGACATCGAGCTGCTGGACGAGTGCAATGGCTGCATCGCCGGCACGGTGGCAGCCAGCCGCCGCGTCGCCGGCACCCGACGAGTCGAACTCGAAATCGGCGGCAGCCGCGAGCGCATCGAGATCGAGCTGCCGGTCGGGCACCCTGCGGCACAGAAGAGCCGCGTGGCGTTCAGGCCGAAGCGCTGGAAGGTGTTTCCCAAGGCCGTCGAAGGCTGAATATTGGGGCCGCGGACCCTCGCCTTGCCTCGATGGTTCTCGCCCGCCGGGTATTGAAGTACGAGGTGTCGCCGTCAAGCGGCGACACCTCGATGATCGCGGGATGGGGAACCGAAGGCGCCCGACGAATTTCGTGATCAGGGCGCTCCGACGATCAGTCCATGATGTAGACGACCTTGCGGGTCTGCGGGTCGATGAGAACGGTACGGCCGTCCATCACGACATACTGATACTGACTTGGCAGCGTGTTCTCTGCCAATGCGCCCGGCTTGAGAATGTCGGGAATGATCGCCCCGACCACGAGTTCGAAGTTGGATGGACGTTCAACGATGACCGGGTTGGTTTTGACATATTCCCGGACAACGACTTCCTGCTCGGGGGTGACGACCACCGTCTGGGCGACCGCGAATGCTGTGCCGGCGAGCAGGACGGATGCGGCAAGTGTGCTTCGGAAAATCATCTCGATAGCCTCCTCTGTTACTGGGGTAACAACAGGTGCGGGTCGAAACGGTTCCCTCGACGCGGGTGATTGGAGAAGTCCCGCGCCCCTCTCGTCAACTTCTCCAGCCCAGATGACTATCGATATGACGTGTTGAAGTGCCGCTCGAGAAAACGGCTGTAACCGCCCATCAAGGCACTGAACAGGAAATACACGGCGGCGGCGAAGACGTAGCCTTCGAGCACGGCGATGCCTTGCCAGTCGGGGTCGCGCAGGGCGGTGCGGACAGTGTCGAGAAAATCGAGCAGGCCGATGATCGTGACCAGCGTGGTGTCCTGGAAGAACGCGATGAACAGGCTGACCAGCGCCGGGATGACCTTCTTCAGCGCCTGCGGCAGGATGATCTTGAGCATGACCTGCCAGTAATGCAGCCCAAGCGCGCGGCCGGCTTCGAACTGGCCCGTCGGCACGTCCTGCAGGCCGCCGCGGACGATCTCGGCAATATAGGCGGCGGCAAACAGGATGATCGCCACCTGCGCGCGCAGCAGCTTGTCGATGGTGACGCCGTCAGGCATGAACAGCGGCAGCATGACGGCGGCCATGAACAGGATGCTGATCAGCGGCACGCCGCGCACCAGCTCGATGAAGCCGACACCGAGCACGCGGATCGCCGGCAGATGCGAGGCTCGCGCCAATGCCAGGCCGATGCCGAGCGGAAGCGCGAAGGCAAGACCGACGAAAGACAGCATGAAGGACAGCGGCAGGCCGCCCCATTTCGACGTCGGTACCGCCGTCAGGCCGAAGATGCCGCCGGCCATCAGCACATAGAGCCCGGGCAGGATGACGAGCGCCCAGGCGAGCAAAAGGCCCCTGCCCCAGACGCGCGGCACCATCGACACGCTGCACGCGCCGAGGAACAGGCAAAGGGCAACCAAGGGCCGCCATTGCTCCTCGAACGGATAGAAGCCGAACAGCATGTAGCGCAGCTTGTCGGCAAGGAACGGCCAGCAGGCGCCGGAGCTTTGCCTGCAGGCGTCGGCGCCGCCGTCGAACACGGCATCGAGGAACAGCCAGCCAAAGGCGAGCTTGGCAACGAGCAGGATGACGGCGCCGCAGATCAGCGTTACGAGCGCATTGCCCGGCGTGCCGAAATAGGCTGTGCGCCACACGGAGCGCCGCGCCGGGCGGGCAACCGGATTGACGGCCGTCGGAAGGACCTGGGTGTCGCTCATCTCAGCGCGCCTTCAGCGCGACACGCGCATTGTACCAGTTCATGAACAGCGAGATCGCCACCGACAGGCCGAGATAGATGCCCATGAAGATGGCGATCGTCTCCATCGCCTGGCCGGTCTGGTTCATGATGGTGTTGGAGACCATGACGAGGTCGGGATAGCCGATGGCGATCGCCAGCGAGCTGTTCTTGAAAACGGTGAGATAGGTGTTGGTCAAAGGCGGGATGATGACCCTGAGCGCCTGCGGCAGCACGACGAGGCGGAGCGTGCGCGAGCGCGGCAGGCCGAGCGCCTGGGCGGCTTCCCACTGGCCCTTGCTGACCGCCTGGATGCCCGCACGCACGATCTCGGCGACGCTGGCAGAAAGGTTGAGCATCAGGCCAATGAGCAGCGCCACGAACTCCGGACGGATCTGCAGCCCACCGGTGAGGCGGAAGCGCCCGGCTTCGGGTGCGCTCCAGCTCAGCGAGATCGCACCGCTGGCCCAGACGGCGAGCACCGGCAGCACGAGCAGGACGAGCGCAAAAATCCAGCCGGCATTGGCCTTGCCGCTTTGGATGCGCCGGCGCTGGCTGACAGCGCGCACGACGAGTGCCGCAACGACGCCGAACGCCAGCGCCGCGAAGGTCAGCCCGAAACCGCTCTGCCATTCGACCGCAGGCATGGCGAGGCCGCTGTTGGAGAGGAAGAAGCCGGGAAACAGCTGGATCGCCTGGCGTACCGGCGGGAACACCAGGATGATCAGGAAATACCACAGGAACAAATAGAGCAGCAGCGGCACGTTGCGCAGCAGTTCGACATAGGCAAGCATCAGCCGGCTGAGCAGCGGGTTCGTCGACATGCGTCCGATGCCGACGAGCACGCCGATGAAGGTGCCGAACAATGCCGCGAGGAGCGATACCTTGATGGTGTTGATCAGCCCGACGAGGATGGCGCGGGCCACTGTATCGGTCGGCCCGTAGGCGATCGAACTTTCGCTGATGGCGATGCCGGCCTGTCTGGAGAGGAAGTCGAAGCCGGTGGCGATGTCCTGCTTGGCCAGGTTCGCGCTCGCGGTCGCGTACATCGCCGAGGCGGCGAGCAGCACCAGCGAAATGGCCAGAAATTGGTAGAAGACCGCACGAAACCGCGCGTCGTTCAAAAACAGCATGGGCGCGCCGATGTCCGAAAGCCGATGTCAGATTGCTGGAGCCAGGGGAACAAGAACAAGGTCCGCGCCGGCTGAAGGCGCGGACCTTGCACTTCTTAGCGGACCGGCGGTGCGTAGAGCAGGCCCCCGGCATTCCACTGCGTGTTGGGACCACGCGTCATGCCGAGCTTGGTCTTTTCACCGAGATTGCGGTCAAACACCTCGGCATAGTTGCCGACGCCCTTGATGATGTTGTAGCCCCACTTGTTGTCGAGGCCGAGCATCTTGCCGAGTTCGTCGGCGCCGCCCAGCATGCGCTGGATCTCGGGATCCTCGCGTTTCGCCATCTCGTCGACATTGGCCTGGGTGATGCCCTTCTCCTCGGCGGCCATCAGCATGTAGACCGACCACGAAACGATGTCGCGCCAGTTGGAATCGTTCTGGCGCACGGCGGGCGCCAGCGGCTCCTTGGAGATGGTTTCGGGCAGCAGCACGTAGTCGTCGGGATTGTTGGCGACGGCGCGGATCGAAGCGAGGTCGGAACGGTCGGACGAGATTGCCTCGCAGCGGCCGGAATAGAACGCGGCGCGATTCTCGTCGGGGCTCTCGAACACCACCAGCTCGAACTTGCCGCCTACAGTGCGGAAGAAGTCGGTCAGGTTCTGCGAGGTGGTGGTGCCGGGCAGCGTGCAGATCGCAGCGTCGGTCAGCTCCTTGGCAGAGGCGACGCCGAGCGACTTGGGCACCAGGAGGCCCTGGCCGTCATAAAACACGGTCGGGCCGAAATCGATGCCGAGCGAGGCTTCGCGCGAGAAGGTCGCCGTCGTCTGGCGCGACAGCACGTCGATCTCGCCCGACTGCAGCGCCTGGAAGCGCGTGTTGATGTTGGTCAGGACGAAGTCGACCTTGTCGGCGTCGCCGAACACGGCAGCCGCGATCGAGCGGCAGATGTCGGCGTCAAAACCCTGCATGCGGCCCTTGTCGTCGGCAGCTGCAAAGCCCGGCGTGCTGAGCGAGACGCCGCAGATCAGCTTGCCGCGCGCCTTGACGGTTTCGAGCGTGGTGGCGGACTGCGCCGCGGTCGCGCCCACCATGAGTGCAGCCGTTGCAGCGCAGAGCGCCAGGAATTTACGTTTCATGCTTTCCCTCCCTTGATGTGACCGCAGGCCGCCATGCCGCGTCTCCCCCGGCATGGGCGCCGCCCCGGTCGGTCGCGGGGCTATGTATGCATAGGTTGTGTACGATTTGGAAGATTAATGTTGGCCAATATGTATACAATTATTCATGTATGTGGATTGCGCTCCGCCAGACCAGCGGAGCGCGGCAACGAATGTCGCCTAGCGAACGACAAGCACCGGCGTATGGGCGTATTGGACAACTTTGGCCGTCTGGCTGCCCAGCAGCAGGCGGCCCACCCCGCGACGACCGTGAGAGGCCATGACGATCAGGTCGCATCCAAGCGTCTGAGCTTTCTCTACGATCGCTTCCGCGGCAGAATCCGCCGTAACCTGAACAAGGTCGGGGGCGATGCCGATTTCGTCGGCGACTTGTCTGGCCGACCCCAGGATTGTCTCGGCAAATTCCTTCTGGCTGGCGTCGTAGCGGCGAATGTCGTTGTCCCCCGCAACCCAGCCCGTCACCGTCGTGCCCAGCAGCGGAAATGGCTTTGTCACGATGACGATAGTGGCCTTGCTTCCGACGCTCTTGGCCAGCTTGAGGCCGTGCTCGACACCCTTTTGTGAGATGATCGATCCATCGGTCGCAACAAGAATGTGGCTGTACATGCAATTCCCCTTTCTCGATGCCTTCGAGGCAAGGTGTAGCACTCAGCGCCGTTTCGGTTTTGACATAGGTCAAATAGCGGTGCAGGTCGTGTCCGGTCTGCTCCGGCCGCGCTCATTCCGCGGCGAGCGCGTGCAGCCTTCGACGACGGCCTCCTTACGGCGTGTTTCCAGTGACGATGGTATCGCCTGCCGTTGTCAGAACACCGCTGTTGCCTCGCCCGACGAGGCGATTGTCGCGTACGGCCACGCCGGAGGACCAGACGTAAACGCCAAACGGACCAGCTGAAGTCACGGTGTTGTTTTCCACCACCCCGTTGTGGCTGTTGAAGCCTAGGGAGACGCCATGCGAATTGTTCGGGTTCGTGGTCGTCAGGGTGTTGCCGCTGACAGTGTTGGAGGCTGACCCCACCACGGCGACGGCCGTTGCGTTCTCGCCGTTGGTCGTCACTGTGTTTCCGGATATGGTGCTGTTGGCGCTAAAGCGCAGAAGGATGCCGGTAGCGCCGCTCGCGCGCGTCGTCACAGAATTGCCGCTCACCGTCAGGTTATCGCTTCCTTCGGTCATGATGCCGAAGGCCGCCGTGTTGAGCGACAGGTAGGTATCGTTCGTTGTGTTGGTGGCCACGGTGTTGCCGGAAATGGTGGCGCCGTCGCTGTCGATAAGGCGTATCCCGCGGCTCATGTAGTTGTTGGTGGTCACCTTGTTGCCGGCAATTGCGATGCCGGCGCTGCCAGTGACGTTGATGCCGTTGGCCAGTTCGCCATTGATGGTAATGGTGTTGTTGGCAATCGTCAGGCCGCCGCTGTTGCTGACCGACAGGCCATGGGCCGGGCGCGCCAACGAATGGGCGTCGTTGTAGCCGCTGCCATTGCCATTGGTGGTGATGGTGTTGCCCTCGATACGGCCCGCGACATTGTCGGCGACGATGCCGATGCCGCTGGTGCCATTCTGGACGATGGTGGCGCCGCCGATGCTGACCCCGGTACTGTCGGTGATGGCGATGGCGCTGCCTTTGGCGGCAGTGATGCTGCCGCCCTGAAGGGTGAAGTTCGCTGTGCCGTCGACCCTACCCCCGTTGGCAGCCGAAATGACCGACACGTCGCGCAGGCTGGCGCCGCTGGCACCTGATATGGCCCAGGAGTTGGCATTCGACGAGGTGTTCTCGACGGAGATCCCGCGCATGGCGCTGTCCGTGGCCATCCTGACCAGGGTGTCGGTGGCCGCACCGGAAATGCGGCCCGCACTGCCCGCTGCAGCATAGTCGACGGCAACGCCGCTGGTCGCGCCCTTGAGCTTGAGCACTGTGCCGCCGCCGACGAGCAACTGCTTGTCGTTGAGGGATATGGCGCCCGCAGCTGCGAGGTTGCCGTTCAAGAGCACGATGCCCTGGGCCCCGACGCTGTCGAGCGCGGCCTGGAGGGCCGCCTGATCCTGGGTCGTGCCGTCGATCCGCACGACCGAGGTTATGGTCTTGCCGTTCCACGTGTTGACCGCATCTTCGGACGAGGTGAGCGTATCGTACTTCGACCTGGTTCCGTTGCGGGTGGTCGAGACGATATCGACGTCGCGCACCACCGTGTCGGTCATGCGCCGTTCCATGTAGGAAAGCGGCTCGCGCCCGGCGGATGAGGCTGCCTGCAGGGGAATGCGCAGCCGCGCCTGGGTGATCCACTGCTCGCCGCGGACATCGTCATGCTGGAAGGTCAGCCCGGCGGTCAGCTTCACGCCGGGAAGATCGATGAAGTCTGCGGCGGTGAATTCGAGCCGCGCGCGTGGGCCGGCAATCGCCTCCACGTCGGAGCCGCCGAAATAATAGCCGCCGACGAAGGCGCGCATGTCGAAGCCCGAATCCGGCTCGAACACCGGCAGCCTGATGCCGATCTCGGCGTCGGCGCCGGCCAGCGCCTTCTCGACCCTGTAGCTGGTGGTTGTCGTCTGCACCGCCTGGTGTTGGATCGCCAGCGACGTGCCGGTCAGCACGGCCTGGCTGCTCCAGGGACCAACTGTCGCGGTCGCGCCGAGGTCCATTCGCCGCTCGGTCTCGCCGACCGGCAGGTAGGCGTTGGCGCGCAGATCGAAGACCTCGCCCAGGGCCTCAGCGCCGAGCGTCAGCTGATGGAAATTGTTGCCATAGGGCGAGCGGCGGATGTCGTAATAGCCATAGGCTCCCAGGTTCCAGCCGGACGGCAGCATGTGCCTGATGCCGAGGCCGAAGTTGCCCTCGACGGAATCGTTGTTGTCGAACTTGCCGCGCAGATCGGTGAAGACAAGCGTGTCGCTGTTCTGGAGCAGCGGAACGAACAGGTTCATCTCACCGAGTGAACGGCCCTTGCCGAACTGCCCGCCGGTTTCGACCCACGGGCCCCAGCGCTTGGCCAGGAGGTCTTCCGCGTGAGCTGATGAAACGGCGCAGATCGCCAACAGGGACGCGGAAAGGGCCCATCTCGAATGCATGAATGGCTGTCCAGCAGATGCAAGGAACTGCTGGTTGCCACGCGCCGCAGAGCGCGGCTAGCCGGTTGGAAAGATGGTACCAAAGTTGGTTCGGGAGCATTGCCAGCCGGTTGGGTCGGCAATGTCCCCAGATTGACCAGAGCCTGTCCCTAAAGCTTCGTCCACGCGGCGTTCTTCTTCGACGAGCGCACGCAGGCTTCGACGAATGCCACGCCCTCAACCCCATCCTGCACCGTCGGGTAGATGACGTCCTTGGCCGGCTTGCCGCGTTTCTTGCGCGCGGCGCGGATGGCACGGGCGGCTTCCTGGTAGATGTTGGCGAAACCTTCGAGATAGCCTTCCGGGTGGCCGGACGGCACGCGGGTGACGCGGGCTGCGGCGAGGCCAGCGCCAACGCCGCCGCGGGTGATCAGCTGCTTGGGCTGACCGAAGGGCGTGTACCAGAGGTAGTTCGGATCGGCCTGCACCCATTCGATGCCGCCCTTGGAGCCATAGACACGCAGCTTGAGCCCGTTCTCGTGGCCCGGCGCCACCTGGCTTGCCCAGATCATGCCCTTGGCGCCGCCCTTGAAGCGCAGCATGACGTTGACGTTGTCGTCAAGCAGCCGGCCCGACACGAAGGCGTCGAGATCGGCCGACAGGCTGTCGAGCTCCAGGCCGGAGACGAAGCGGGCGAGATTGTAGGCATGGGTGCCGATGTCGCCGGTGGCGCCGCCGACGCCCGACTGTTTCGGATCGGCGCGCCAGGAGGCCTGCTTCTGGCCGGTCGCGGCGAGATCTTCGGTCAGCCAGTCCTGTGGGTATTCGGCCTGGACGACCCTGATGTCGCCGAGCTGGCCCTTGGCGACCATCTCGCGCGCCTGCCGGATCATCGGATAGCCGGTGTAGTTGTGGGTAAGAACGAAGACCTTGCCGGTCTTCTCGACGAGTGCCGCGAGCTTCTTCGCCTCGGCAAGCGTCGCCGTCAGCGGCTTGTCGCAGATGACGTGGATGCCGGCTTCGAGGAAGGCTTTGGCGGCGGGATAGTGTACGTTGTTCGGCGTGACGATGGCCACCGCCTCGATGCCGTCGGGCCGTTTCGCCTCGGCCTTGGCCATCTCGGCATAGGAGGTGTAGCTGCGCTCGGGATCGAGGCCGATCTCGGCGGCGGAGGCCTTGGCGCGCTCCGGATTGGACGACAGCGCGCCTGCGACAAGCTGGAAATCGCCGTCCATGCGGGCGGCGATGCGGTGGACTGCACCGATGAAGGCGCCCTGCCCGCCACCGACCATGCCGTAGCGGATCGGGCCGGCCGACTTGTCACCGCGTCCTTCGATTGTCATGCTTTCCTCCTGGTTGTTCCCCGACTGCGCTCCACGCCCTCTCTGTCCGGCCGGACAGAGGAGGTGCTGTCCCTCGGCACCTCCGGTGTCCGCTTACTCGATCCCCATCATCTTCCGCAGCGTCGCCGGGTCGCTCGTCCCGCCGGCGAAATCGTCGAACGCCTTGTCGGTGACGCGGATGATGTGGCTTTCGATGAATGGCGCCCCTTCGGCAGCGCCGTCTTCCGGATGCTTGAGGCAGCATTCCCATTCGAGCACCGCCCAGCTGTCGTAGCCATACTGCGCGAGCCTGGAGAAAATGCCGGTGAAATCGACCTGGCCGTCGCCCAGCGAGCGGAAGCGCCCGGCGCGGCCGAGCCAGCCCTGGTAGCCGGAGTAAACGCCCTGGCGGCCGTCGGGATTGAACTCGGCGTCCTTGACGTGAAACGCCTTGATGCGCTCGTGGTAGATGTCGATGAAGGCGAGATAGTCCAGCTGCTGCAACAGGAAATGCGACGGGTCGTAGTTGATGTTGCAACGCTTGTGGCCGCCGACGGCGTCGAGGAACATCTCGAAGGTGGCGCCATCGAAGGCGTCCTCGCCCGGATGCAGCTCGAAGCAGAGGTCGACGCCAGCCTCGTCATAGGCGTCGAGAATGGGCGTCCAGCGCTTGCCGAGCTCGGCGAAGGCCTCTTCGATCAGGCCGGCGGGCCGCTGCGGCCAAGGGTAGAGATAGGGAAACGCCAGCGCGCCGGTGAAGGAGACGCAGGCCGTGAGCCCGAGATTCTGCGATGCTTTGGCTGCGAGCTTCATCTGCTCGCCCGCCCATTGCTGGCGCGCCTTGGCATTGCCGCGGACCGCATCGGGCGCAAAGCCGTCGAACTGCGCGTCATAGGCCGGGTGCACCGCCACCAGTTGCCCCTGCAGATGGGTCGACAATTCGGTGATCTCGACACCCGCATCGGCGCAGATGCCCTTGATCTCGTCGCAATAGGTTTTCGACGTCGCAGCCTTCTGAAGATCGAACAGGCGCGCGTCGGGCGTCGGGATCTGCACCCCCTTGTAGCCGAGACCACCTGCCCACGATGTAATCGATTTCAATGAATTGAACGGCGCAGCGTCGCCGGCGAACTGGGCGAGGAAGATCGCGGGACCCTTCATTGTCGATGGCATGGCAAACTCCTCGTCCGATTCCGGCCTGCAACGTTGTAGCGGCCAGATGACCATTATTCAGGCCAGCTCCGCAAGAGGCCAGCAAACCTCCGACTTAACGGGCATCGGCACGGCGATAGATGGCGGTGACAGGGTTGCGCGAAAAGCGCCCGCTCTCGAACAATTCGCGCCTCAAAAGGGCCCAGTCGCCGAAGCTGTGGTAGCGCTTGAGGACGTCGTTGACCTCGCGCTCGCTGTAGTCGCGTCCGGTCTCGAATTTTGCGACGAGGAAATCGAGCACCACCAGCCGGTCGGCGGCCTTGGCCAGCCAGCGCGTGACGACGCCGTCGTCGGTGATCAAACCGGTCATGGCCTATCCCTAAGCAGTGCCTCGACGGCAAGGCCAGCGGAAAGCAGTCGGCGGTCGTGGCCATGGCGGGCCATCAGCATCAGGCCGGACGGCAGCGCCGTACCGGCCATCGGCAGCGACAGGGCGCAGAGGTCGAACTGGTTGGCGACCTGGGTATTGCGCAACAACAGCCCCTCGATGCGGTTGGCGTGCGCAAGGTCGGCCAGCATGTCTGACATCGGCTGTGCCGGCACGGGCGTCGTCGGCAGCACGACGAGATCATGCGCAGACAGCCGCGCGTCCATGGCGGCGGCAAGCTCGACGCGGCGGTTCATCGTCCTGATGTAGCTGACCGCCGGAACCTGCATGGCGCGGCCAAGCGCGCCGCTGACATTGGGGTCGATGGGCACAGACGCACCATTGGCCAGCCAATCGGCGTGGATCGAGGCCCCCTCGATCGCAGCGATGGTGCCTGTCCGCGTCGCGGCGCGGAAATCGGCCAACAGGTCGTCGATCTGGCAGTCGCCGATCACCGCACCGGCAGCCGAAAGCAGGTGCAGCGCGCGCTCGAAGCTGGCCGCCAGGCCGGGCGCCATCTCGTCGAGCAGGCGGCCACGCGGGATGGCGAGGCGCAGGCCAGCGAGCGACAGCGGTGGCAGCGAAAAATGCTCCTTGCCTGACATGACCGCATCGGTGGCGATGCATTGCGCCACTGTGTTGGCGAGCGGGCCGATGGAATCGAGCGACGGCGACAGCGGGAACGCGCCATCAAGCGGAATGCGCCGTGCCGTCGGCTTGAAGCCGACGACACCGTTGAGGGCGGCGGGCACCCTGACCGAGCCGCCGGTGTCCGAGCCGATCGAAATGTCGGAGCTGCCTTCGGCGACCGAGACTGCGGCGCCCGAGGACGAGCCGCCCGGGATCAGCCTGGAATCGGCGGCGTTGCCCGGCGTGCCGTAATGCGGGTTGATGCCGAGCGCGGTGAAGGCGAACTCGGTCATATGGGTCTTGCCGATGATGACAGCACCGGCGCGGCGCAAGCGCTTGACCACCAGCGCGTCGTCCCGTGCCGATTCGGCATCGCGCCGCAGCACCGAGCCGGCCAGCGTCGGCTCACCAGTGACGTCGAACAGGTCCTTGATCGAGACGATTGTGCCATCCAGTGGCCCGAGCATCAGCCCTGCCCGGCGGCGCGCATCAGCGGCATCGGCGGCGGCGCGCGACACATCGGCATAGAGCTTCATGAAGACTCGTTCTTCACCAGCGCGCGCAGCAAGCCGCGAAAGGATCGCCTCCAGCCGGTCCCTGGTCGTGGTCATCCACCCCTCCGATTCGCCATTGCCGCCGTTGGGCCGCGGCAGGGTCGCGACTGTTAGCACGGTCTGGCCCCATGCAACACGGTTGCCCGCCCCGTCAAACATCTTACAGTCGCCTTACCAAGCCCAGGAGCCGTCATGACCGCCCATCTGTTTTCGCCGATCAAGCTCGGCACGCTCGATTTCCCCAACCGCATCGCGGTTGCGCCGATGTGCCAGTATTCCGCCGACGACGGCTCCGCGACCGACTGGCACCTGCAGCACTGGATGAACCTCGCCATGTCCGGCGCAGGCATGGTCACCGTCGAGATGACTGATGTCGAACGGCGCGGCCGCATCAGCCATGGCTGCATGGGGCTCTATTCCGATGCCAACGAAGCGGCTGCGAAACGCGCCCTCGACGCAGCGCGGCGGGTGGCGACGCCAGGTGCGAAGTTCGGCGTGCAGCTTGCGCACGCCGGCCGCAAGGCCTCCAATCACAGGCCATGGGACGGCTCGGGCCCGCTCAAGCCGGAAGAGGATGCATGGCCTGTGGTGTCATGCTCGGCGCTTGCCTATGCCGATGGCTGGCAGGTGCCGCATGCGCTTGATGAAGACGAGATCGAGCAGACCATCGGCCATTTCGTCCAGGCGGCGCAGCGGGCCGAACGCGCCGGCTTCGACTTCATCGAGCTGCATTCGGCGCATGGCTATCTGCTGCACCAGTTCCTGTCGCCGCTGTCCAACCACCGCAGCGACCGCTGGGGCGGTTCGCTCGAAAACCGCATGCGCTTTGCCATGACGATCGCCCGCCGCGTCAAGGAAGCGGTGCCAAGCCTGATGCTCGGCGCCCGCATGTCTTTGACCGACTGGGTCGATGGCGGCTTCACCCTCGAGGAGGCGATCGAAGTCGCCAAGGCCTATCGTGAGGCGGGCGTCGCTTACCTATGCTGTTCGAGCGGCGGTAATTCCCCACACCAGAGCCTGCGTACCGGCCCCGGCTACCAGGTCCACCTCGCCGAGGCGGTGAAGAAGGCGACGGGCATCCCGGTCCGCGCCGTCGGCATGATCGACCAGCCTGAGCAGGCCGATGCCATAATCCGCGAGGGCCAGGCCGACATGGTGGCGCTGGGCCGCGCATTGCTCGCCGATCCGCGCTGGCCGTGGCGTGCCGCAGCCAGGCTCGGCCACGAGTTCCATCCTGCCCCGCAGTTGGCCCGCTCGGCGGCGCTGATGAAGCAATGGGGCTCGGCGGCCTGAGGAGTGGCGACACGTCTGGAGCTGCGGCTGCGGCGCGCTGGACCATGACACACCACCTCGGCTCTGGTGAATCACCAGCCGAGCGGTTAGGCAGCAGTCGAAGCATCGAGGGACATGGCATGGAAAAATCGGTCGAGACGATCAGGGGCGACAGCGAGGGCATCGCCTACGAATTTGCGCTCTACCGCATTTCGGGCACCTCGTCCGAAGCGCCCTCGGCCTACATCCAGGCGGCCCTGCATGGCGACGAACTCCCCGGCGTCGTCGCCATCGACGCGCTGATGCCAATACTGCGCAAGGCGGAAAACGAAGGCCGCGTGCGTGGCAACGTCACAATCGTGCCGCGCGCCAACCCGATCGGCGCCAATCAGTTGCTGTTCGGGGCGTCGCAAGGCCGCTTCGACCTCGGCACACGCGTCAACTACAATCGCGATTTCCCGTTGCTCGACAGGCCCGACACCGCGCTGTTGCCGGGTGACGAGGTACCGATGTCGTCGGACCGGCGGCTGAAGGCGCGCCTGCTCAAGCTGTCGCTTGGCCACGACATCGTGCTCGACCTGCATTGCGACGACGAGGGTGTCGCCTATCTCTACGTGCCCGACGAGCTGTGGCCGGCGATGGCCGACTGTGCCGCCAACATGGGCGTGGACGCCGTCATCCTGTGGAGCGGCCAGTCGGGCTCATCCTTCGATGAAGCCTCGCTGCATCCCTATCTCAAGATGCCGCGCAAGGAAGCAAGGCTCGAAAGCCGCGTCGTCACGACAGTCGAGTATCGCGGCGTCTCCGATGTCTATGCCACCGTTGCCGAAGCCGACGCTCAGGGCCTTTATCGCCTGCTTGTGGCGCGTGGCGTGATCGAGGACACGTGGATCGAAACTCAGAAGACGTTCGCCGGCGTGGTAGCGCCGATCGACCATATCGAGATGGTGCCCGCCCCTTGCGCGGGCGCCATCCTCTACCACGTCAATCCGGGCGACACCGTCAAGGCGGGAGCCCATATCGCGACGATCGTGCGCGCGGCCGGCGAGGACGGCGGCAGGGTCGAGGTGCTGGCACCGCAGGATGGATTCATCCTCACCCGCCGCTCGCACCGCGCCACGCGCGCCGGCGACGACCTCGTCAAACTGGTCGGCGTGGCCCCCAGCAGCGATGCGCGAACAGGCGCGCTGGAGGCGTAACCTAAGCTGGCGAGCCGAAATGCAAGCAGGCAGCGGACCAAGGAGCCCTGCCCGCCGAAGCGGGCCTTACGCCTCAGCCGCTCTTTGCCTTCTTCGGCGCGCGGGCAGCCTTGACCGACATGTTCAGCGCCACCGCCGCCTGAACCAGCGCCTTCAGCGCCGTTTCATCGAGCGTGTCGCCCTCATGGATGTCGATGGCGCGGCGGGTGTTGCCATCGAGGCTGGAGTTGAACAGGCCGGACGGGTCCTCGAGCGACGCGCCCTTGGCAAAGGTCAGCTTGACCACGCTCTTGTAGGTCTCGCCGGTGCAGATGATGCCGGCGTGCTCCCAGACGGGAACGCCCCGCCACTTCCACTCCTCGACCACTTCGGGGGCGGCCTGTTTGATCAAGGCGCGGACGTGGGCAAGCGTCTCGCCGCGCCAGTCGCCCAGGTCCTTGATCCGTGCATCGATCAGTTGCGAGGGCGTCGCGCCCGAGTTGCTGTCCATGGTCATCTCCTCATTTCCATGATCGTCGTCCACGATCTGGGCGTCCGCCAACGCCCAGATCGCAAGCTTCGCTCGCCTGCCGGCCAGCTCGTTGCCTTATGCCCCGTAAACCAGCCTGTCCTGCCTTGCGCGCAGCTCAGCGATCTTCGAACCTGGCGCAACGGCGGCGTTGGCCGTGGTGATCAGTTCGCCCTTTTTGATCGGGGCCGTCACCGTGCCGCCCTGCAGCAGGCCGCAGGGGATCGCTTTTGCCGCACGGGCCTCGCCCGCCGTCATGATCCAGGCGCGGTAGGTGTATTCGCCGATGGCATCGAGCGCGTCGCCGGGCGCAAGATCCTTCTTGGCAACCGCACAGACATCGGCCACCGGCTTGGCCAGCGGCACCATGTCGGCCTTGCCGTAGAGCACGACACGCGCACAGGTCAGCGGCACCTCGAGCGAGGTCAGGTGGTAGGGCCTGTGGAAGGTGAAATACGGGCCATGGCCCATCTTCAAATCTTCCATGCGCTCGCGGATGCGCGGATGCGACATGTCGGCGATGACGAAGACGCCGGGGGCCACACCCTTGCCGATCGAATAGTCGACGACGCCGACCTTTGAGAGAACACCGCCGTCCTTCTCCGGGACCAGCACCTTGTTGAGCTCGGGCAAGGTCGCGGCCGGGCCATGCATGCCGGCCTTGTCGGGCACCAGGCCGGTGGCGTTGGCGATCGCCGCCATCTCGACCATGGTCTTCGAGCCGTCGACGAACTCGACAAGCATGCGCACGTTCATGTTGCGGCGCTGAGCTTCCTCGGCATAGTCGTGGGGCACCGCATCGATGTTGAGCGGGTTGTTCTTGCCCTTGCCGGCGGCAACGATGGTGTGGCCCATCGCCGAAACGAATTCGATCAGCTCCATGCAGGACGACGGCTCGTCGCCGGCACCGAGCGAATAGGTGACGCCGAGCCGGTCGGCCTCTGACTTGAGGTAAGCGCCGATGGTGACGTCGGCCTCGACATTCATCATCACAAGATGCTTGCCATGCTCCATGGCGCGCAGGCCGATCTCGGCACCGACGGCGGGAACGCCCGTCGCATCGATGACGACGTCGATCAGGCCGCTGTTGAGGATCAGGTCGGCATCGTTGGTCACCGCGACCTTGCCGGCCTCGATCGCTTCGCTCATCGCCGAGCCGGAGGCGACTTCGCGGGCATGGCCCTTCTCCTGATAGGCGATATCCACGGCGCGATGCGCGTTGGGCAGGTTGAGCTCGGAGATCGCGCCGACCTCGATGCCGGGCATATGCGCCACTCGCGCCACGATGTCGGTGCCCATCTCACCCGAACCGATCAGGCCGATGCGGATCGGCTTACCCGACTTGCCTCGCTCGGCAAGATCCCGCGCCAAGCCGACAGGGGCTACGTTGATGGTCATCCGATGGGTCCTCCCGAGCACGCTGATATGTCCAACCTAAAGCGCGACGGGTATTGAATTATGGCGCCCTGTCAACTCGAATGTCGCCGGCACAGTCTGGGCTGTCGTTTGTCAGGAGCATGGCAGCTCAATCTGGCCCGCCTGCCGCTTTGCCGCTATGGTCGGCTGTCTTTGTCAGCATCTGGATCATCCCCGGGAGGAGCCGGGATCCCGAGCCGGCATTGCCGGGAAAAGCCAGTGTTTGAAATGCGATAGCAGCCGATCCGGAATCGATCCCTGAAGATCGGCACTGCGGGAGGAGACCATGGCAGAGAAAGTGCTTGTCCTGCTCGGCACCAAGAAAGGCGCCTTCATCGCCGAAAGCGACGCCGACAGGCGTTCGTGGCAACTGCGCGGCCCATTCTGCGAGACCTGGCCGATGAACCATGTCGTCGCCGACCCGAAGACCGGCACTATCTGGGGCGCCGGCGGCAATGAATGGTTCGGCCCTGCGGTGTGGAAATCGACAGATCTCGGTGAGACCTGGACGCATTCGTCGGAGGGGCTCGCTTATGCCGAGGGCGAGGAACCGATCAAGGCGGTGTGGAGCCTCGCCAAGGGCAATGGCAGCCTCTATGCCGGCGTCCAGCCCGCCGGCCTGTTCCGCAGCGACGATTCCGGCCAGAGTTGGCAGCACATCGACGGCCTGCAGCAGCATCCGTCCCGGCCGCACTGGAACCCCGGCGGTGCTGGCCTCATCCTGCATTCGCTGGTACTCGATCCCGACGACCAGGACCGCATCTGGATCGGCATTTCGGCGGCCGGCGTGTTCTACACTGGCGATGGCGGCGCAACCTGGGAGCCGCGCAATCTCGGCACCCGCGCCGATTTCATGCCCGAGGGCGAAAACTACCCAGAATTCGGCCAGTGCGTGCACAATCTGGTGATGGCGCCGGGCATGCCCGACCGGCTCTACCAGCAGAACCATTGCGGCATGTACCGGTCAGACGATGGCGGCAAGCGCTGGGTGAGCATCGAAAAGGGCCTGCCCTCGACCTTCGGCTTCCCGGCGGCAGCGCATCCACGCGACCCCGAAACGCTCTATCTCGTGCCGCTCAACGGCGACAGCGCCGGCCGCTACGTGCCCGATGCCAAGGCCGCCGTCTGGCGGACCCGCAACGGCGGCCGAGAGTGGCAGGCGATGCGCAACGGCCTGCCGCAGGAAAACGCCTATATCGGCGTGCTGCGCCAGGCGATGGCAACCGACAGGCTCGACCCATCAGGCGTCTATTTCGGCACCAGTTCGGGCGCGCTGTTTGCCAGTGCCGACGAAGGCGAGAGTTGGGTCAATGTCACCCAGCACCTGCCGGCAATCCTGTCGGTCGAAACGCTGGTCGTAGACTGAGCGGCGGCCGTGGACAACAGCCCTGCCCCGGAAAGCCGAAAAGCAGCGCTCGCCACCGTCGTGGTGCGCCTGCCCGGGGTGCTGGTCGATCTGTTTCCGGGTGCTTCGAGGCGCGTCGAAGTTCCGGCTGAAACCGTCCGCGACATGGTCGACGAGCTCGACAGCCGCTGGCCCGGTATGCGCGACCGCATCTGCGACAGCCGCCCGGCGATCCGCAAGCATATGAACGTCTTTGTCGAAGGCGAACGCGCCACGCTGACAACCAGGCTCAAGCCCGGTGTCGAAGTCTTCGTATTGACGGCGATCAGCGGCGGTTAGGCCCTCCGTCGAAATTGGATTCCTCTGTGCCGGCACATCGGCTAACATCCCCAAGCTATTGATCAAGCGGGGATACCAGATGCGGAAACTCGGTCTTCTCTTTGCAGCGATGCTGACCTTTGCGCCTGCCGTGCCGCAGGTCGTGGCAGCCCAGGAGCGCATGGAAACGCTGCGCATGCGCCCTGGTGCTACGCAGACGACGGTGCGCGGCATTGTCTTCGGCCCGATCAGCGCCTCCTACCGGCTCGAGGCGCGAGCCGGCCAGCGCATGAGCCTCGACCTCAATTCGCGCAACACCTTCCTCTATTTCAACGTGCTCGACCCGCGCGGCCGCGCCATAGCGCGTGAGCAGACGCGGTGGGACGGACGCCTGCCCGCCTCCGGCCTCTACACCATCCAGATCTATTTGGTGCGTGCCGAAGCGCGGCGCAATCGGCCCGCCCCCTTCTCGCTCAGCGTCTCGATCTTCGGCCGCGGTGGCGAGCCCGGCCCGGGCCCGAACCCGGGTCCTGGCCCCGGGCCCGATCCGCGCTCCTGGCGTGTCGTCGGCGTGACGCCCAACGACGTGCTCAACATGCGCTCGACGCCTTCGCCGCGCGGTTTCTTGATCGCCGAAATCCCGTTTGATGCCAGCGGCCTGCGCAATCTCGGCTGCCAGGATCGCCAGAGCTGGTGCAAGGTGCGCTATCGCGGCCAGGAAGGCTGGGTTAACGGCCGCTTCCTGCGCCCGGAATAAGATCAGTCGCGGAAAGGGCCACCGGCGAAACGGTGGCCTCCATCAGGCGCCTCAGATCTCCGGCACGGGATCGACGAGAAGCGGGCCGCTGTGCAGGTAACGCGTCGTCTTGCGCTTGGAGGCGATGTCGGTCCAGACGCGGCCAACCTGCTCGGCGGTCAGCCCGGCAGCAAGGCCGACTTCTTCCGCCGCAATGCCGTTGTTGAGCCCGTAGAGGCACAGGTCCATGCGATCATATGGCAAGGAGAAATAGAACTCCTCCTGCGTCTGCTGCAGCGAATAGGTGTCGGTGGTCGGCGGCCGCCGGCGGATTTCCTCCGGCACGCCGAGATGGGCGGCCAACTGGTAGACCTGCGACTTGTAGAGATGGGCGATCGGCTTGACGTCAGCGGCACCGTCGCCGTTCTTGACGAAGAAGCCTTGGTCGTATTCCAGCCGGTTCGGTGTGCCGATGACGGCGTAGTTGAGTCGGTCGGCGTGGAAATATTCGACCTGCTTGCGCGTCCGCTGCTTCATGTTGGTCGAGGCGACGATGCCGAGATAGACATGCGGCGGCATGCGCAGCTTGGTCTGCTTGCCCTCGGGATCCTGCACCACCAGCGACGAAATGTTGTAGCCTTCGTTGGTCAGCGCATTGGCGATGACGATCTTGCACGCCCAGCCGGCGCCGTATTCGGGCACCAGTTCACGGATGAAGGCGTCGCGGCGCTCGTAGCAGCCCATCGCCTTGAGCGTCGGGCCGATGTTCTCGACGACCGCGGATATCCCGAAGGTTTCGGCGACGAGGCGTCCGAGACGCAGGCTTTCGGGATCGGAATCGTCCTCCGGCATGAACAGAGCAAAGACGTTCTTGGCGCCGACGGCGCGCACCGCGAGGGCAGCACTGACGCTCGAATCGACGCCGCCCGACAGGCCGAGCACAAGCCCGCGCCGGCGGAGCGTGCCGGTCAGTTGGCTGCGCAAGGCGGCTGATATTCTCGTCGCTTCGGCTTCGGGATCGATGGTCAGCGTCGCCGCGCCGAAACTAACGGTTTGCGCCAATGGCATGTTCATTGCGTCGGCTCCATGGATTCGGCGGCGAGACGCCGGCTGACCTTGCCGGTGTCGGTCCGGGGCAATTCGGATCGGAACTCGATGATCTTGGGCACCATGAAATCCTCGAGATTGGCTTGGCAGTGGCGCAGGATTTCACGCTGGGTCAGGTTGGGATCGGAAAGCACGATCAGCGCGCCGATGGCGTGACCGAGGATAGGGTCGGGTATGCCGATCACCACCGCCTCGGCGACACCGGGACAGGCGTGAAGAACGGCCTCGACCTCCTTGGGCGCCACCTTTTCACCACGCGTCTTGATGATGTCGTCCTTGCGCCCGACGAAATAGAGGAAACCTTCGGCGTCGCGGCGGAACAGGTCGCCGGTGTAGAGCAGCTTTTCCCACGGGTTGAAGCCCGGGCGCAGCATGCGGTTGGTCGCTTCCGAATTCTCCCAGTAGCCCTGCATGACATGCGGCCCGCGGATGACCAACTCGCCCGGTGTCTCAGGCGGCACCGGCTGGCCGAGATCGTCGACGACGAAGGCTTCGGTGTTGGGAATGGCGATGCCGACCGATCCGGGGCGCCGGTCGAGCTCCGCCGGCGGCAGGTAGGTGCAACGCTTGCACTCGGTCAGGCCATACATGGAATAGAGCCGGGCGCCGGGGAACAGCTCGCGCAGCCGTGCGATATGGGCCGGCGGCAGGGCGGCGGCGGTGTTGGTGACGTAGCGCAGGCTGGGCAGGAAGCCCGGCTTGATGTCGCGCATCTGCAGGATCAGTGCTGCCATCGTCGGCACCAGCGGGAAACCGGTGACGTTTTCGGCACGGATAACGTCGAAGATCGCCTGCGGGAAGGAGAACGACTTCTCCAGCACCAGCGTCGCGCCCATCTTGACCGACATGATCAGCTGGTAGAGCCCGTAATCGAAGGCCAGCGGCAGGACGTTGAGGATGATGTCGTCGGGCGTGTTTTCAAGATAGGTGGTGATCGAGCCCGCCGCCGCCTCGATGTTGCGATGGGTCATCATCACGCCCTTGGGCCGGCCGGTCGAGCCCGAAGTGTAGATCAGCATGGCAAGGTCGACATCGATGCCGCCGTGAGTGGGCGGAACCGCGCTGCCTTGCAGGCATTCTTCGAACGAGACGGCCCCTTCGGGCGCCTTGCCGCCGGCGGCCGTCGAGACGACGATCAGCTCGCCGCCATCATTCGCCTCGGTGACGACCGGCAGCAGCCGGGCCTGGGTCAGCACGGCGCGCGCGCGGCAGTTGCCGATGATGAAATCGAGCTTGTCGGCCTTGGTCGACGGGTTGATCGGGCTGAAAACAGCGCCGGCCTTGGCGATGGCGAACACCGACACCGCGGCTTCCCAGCAATTGTCCATGAAGACCAGCACGCGGTCGCCGCGGCCGACGCCGAGGTCACCAAGCCTTGCCGCCAGCCGGTCCGACATGCTGTCGAGATCGGCATAGGTCAGGCGCATGTCGCGGGCAATCAGCGCGGTCTTGTCGCCCCGCAACCGTGCACTGTCGCGTAAGAACTGCTCCAGTCGCATTGCCCCCTCCCGGACGCCTCAGGCGGCGCCAGCTGCCTGCTTGACCGGCTGCGCAGCAGCCTGCTTGGCCTCGATGAAGGCGGCGATCCGCACCAGCGAGTCGAGATTGGCCGGAACGATGTCGGAATCGGCCATTTCGAGCCCGAACTGGTCCTCGATATAGGTCACCAGTTCCAGCACCCCGGTGGAGTCGATCACGCCGCTTTCGATCAGCGAAACGTCATCGGCGAGCGCGTAGGTGGTGTCGCCGAACAAAAAGTTGTCGATGATGAAGGCTTTGACCGTGTCCTTGATCTGCTGCGTCATGCTCTCTCCTTTTGATCAATCCTCAGGCGGCCTCGGTAACGTCGGACCTCGATCCGGCAAACGACCGGTGCCACAGCTGCGTCGACAGGATGCCGACGAAGGCAGCATTGTCCCGGAAGCCCGACACTGCCTGCTGCCGGCACTTTTCAGTCAGCTTCCTTACCGTCGAAACGTCGAAAAATCCTGAATCGGTGATCGCCTCGGAACTCATCGCCTCACGCAGCCACGGCTGCTCGCCAGCACCGACGAAGGATTGCGAATCCGGGGCGCGGTAGGGTTGCTTCGTGCGTTGGCCGATCGACGGCGGCAACAGGTCCTTGGTCGCCTCGCGCAAGATGTGCTTTTCGACCAGCCCCTTGAGCTTCATGCCGGGTGGCAGCCGGCTGGCGAACTCGACAAGGCGATGATCGAGGAACGGGAAGCGGCCCTCGATGCCGTGCGCCATCGACATGCGGTCGCCCTGGCTCGACAGGATGTAGCCCGGCAACAGGTAGCGGCTTTCGAGATATTGCGCCTGGTGCAGTGGATGCCAGCGGCCGAAACGCTCCGGCAATTGCGAGACGAGCTCGGCCGCCGCGTCGTAGGAAGCGAGCCTGGCACGCAGGTCACCGGAAAAGAACAGCTTTGCCGCAGCCGTGTTTCGCATGCGCGGGCGGTGCGAATAGAGCGGGTCGTCGAGGCTGTCCTTGCCGGCGCCGAAGAAGGCGGCGAGATAGGACGCCGACTGCTTCTGCAGCCCCGGCAGATAGGGATAAAGCTTGCGGAACAAATGCGGCCGGCTGGCCGAGCCGGGCTGACGGTCGCAGAAGCGCCGCACCAGCGTCTCCTTGAAGATGTCGTAGCCGGCGAAGACCTCGTCGGCGCCCTCGCCCGTCAGCACGACCTTGATGCCCTTGGCGCGCACCAGGCCGGAGAGCTGATAGAGCGGCGCCGGGGCCGTGCGGATGACCGGCCGCTCGGTGGCATTGATCACTTCAGGGAAGATCGAAGCAATGTCGCCGGGGCCGACATTGACCGCGCTGTGGTGCGAGCCGATGGCCAGCGCCATCTCTTCCTGAAACTCGCTTTCGTCATGCTCGGCACTGTCGAAGGTGACCGAAAAGGTGCGCAATCCCCCGGTTGCCATAGGTGCCGCCAGCGCCGAGACGATGGAGGAATCGAGGCCGCCCGAGAGGTAGGAGCCGACGGTCACGTCGGCACGCATGCGGATACGTGTCGCGTCGGTCAGAAGCTCACGGAGTTCCTCCGCCGCCTGCCTCTCGTCGCGCGGCGCCCGGGATGCTTCGGCATCGGGGAAATCAAGCTGCCAATAGGGACGCGTCACCAGCCCGCCCTTGTCGGCGATCATGATGTGCCCGGGTTCGAGCTCGTAGACATTCTTGAAGGCGGTGCGCGGCGCGATCGGCGCCCACAAGGTGAAGATCTGGTCGAGCGCGATTTCGTCGAGTTCGGCGGTGAAATCGGGCACCCTGGCAAAGGCCTTGACCTCTGAAGCGAAATACAAAGTGCCGCCGACTTCGGTGTAGAACAGCGGTCGCACCCCCATCCGGTCCCGGGCGAAGAACATGCGCTGCCGCGGCGCGTCCCAGACGGCGAAGGCGAAGTCGCCATTCATCAGGTCGACGCAGTCGGGGCCCATCTCCTCATAGAGATGCAGGATCACTTCGGTGTCACTGCCTGTGCGAAATCGGCGGCCGCGCGCCTTCAGCTCGTCGCGCAGTTCGACATAGTTGAAGATCTCGCCGTTGAAGGCGATGTGGAGGTCGCCCGAAGCGCTGGCCATCGGCTGCTGGCCGTCGCCAAGGCCGACGACCGACAGGCGGGCATGGCCAAGGCCGGCCGAAGGACAGACGAACACGCCCTGCTCGTCGGGACCCCGATGGGCGATGCTGCCGGTCATGCGCCGCAGCAGCCCGTCAGCCGTTGCTGGCTCGACATTCCCGAGATACCCGACAAATCCACACATACGCCGGACTCTGTTTCGCTAGTGCGACAAGCGCACGTGTTTAGCGCAAGTTAACCAATGGCAGGAAAGCACACTTCCGATATCAAAACACATCACAAAGCCGATAGTCTCGGTTTCGCAACCGTCGATACGATAGTAGATATTGATAGAAGGTTCTTTGTGTAACGAATTGTATGAACAAGTCATGTTGATGACAATCGCACCCGGGAGAAGCATTGATCGGTTGACGATCCGGGGCGCTGGGGTTGTCATGGAGCGGGCAAAGGACTTGGCGAGGGCAACCATGCATATCGTTGAGAACAACGGCGACAAGTCTGGCATCAGGCTGCACAAATTCATGGACATCGAGCTCGAGCTCGGGAGCGACGTGCTCGTGCCGCGCGAGGAAACCGAAATCCTCGGCCGTGCAGCGCTCGGCCTGCTCTACGGCCGCGGCGCCGACGCCAGGGTAATCGACATGTGCTGCGGCTCCGGCAATCTCGGCCTGGCGATCGCCGCCAAGATGCCGGGCGCGCGCGTCTGGAGCGCCGACCTGACCGACAGCACCGTCGCCACCGCCCGTCGAAATGCCGACCGTCTCGGTCTGGCCGACCGGGTGACCATTGCCCAGGGCGACCTGTTCAGCGCCTTCGACGGGATGGACCTAGCCGGGTCCATCGACCTTGTCGTCTGCAATCCGCCCTACATCTCGTCTGCACGCCTCGAAGGCGATCGCAGCGAATTGCTGGCCTCCGAACCGAGGGAAGCCTTCGACGGCGGCCCCTACGGTCTGTCGATCCACCAGCGGTTGATCCGCGATGCGGTGACCTTCCTCAAGCCCGGCGGCTGGCTCGCCTTCGAATTCGGCGTCGGCCAGGACCGCCAGGTGGCAGCCCTGCTTGCCCGGGCGCGCGTCTATGCACCGGTGGAATTCGTCTCCGACGCCGCCAAGACACCGCGCGCGGCGATCGTCCGCAAGCTCGATCCCGCGTGACCGGGAGCCCGACCTTCACCCTTCCTAGATGTTTCCCGCCTAAGCCATTGCTGCCGTGACATGACCGAGGCTTCGCCCGATGCCTGAAATTCGTCCATTGCAGGCCGCTGATATGGCGGTCGTCGCAGACATGTTCCAGCGCGTGCTGCGCAAGCGGCGCACGCCGACGCCCGCCTCGCTGCCCGGCTATCTCCAGCGCCTCTATCTCAATTCCACCGACGCTACGGCGGGGTCGCCATCCCTGGTCAATGTCGCCGACGACGGCAGCATTTCGGGCTTCATCGGCGTGACGTCACTGCCCATGCGGTTTGGTGACAGGAAGCTGAACGCTTCGATCTGCGGTTCGCTGATGGTCGACGAGGACCAGCGCAACGACCTGTCCGGCGCAAGGCTGCTCAAGGCATTTCTCGCCGGTCCGCAGGACCTGTCGTTCAGCGAGACGGCAAGCGACGTTACCGCCAATATGTGGACGACGCTGCGCGGCTCGATCCTGCCTGACTACAGCCTCGACTGGATCAAGGTATTCAGACCGGCAGCCTTCGCCGTTGCCGGTGCCAGACAGCGCCTGCCCATCGCACGCCTCGGCGCGCCGCTGGCCCGCGCCGTCGATGCCTGTCTCGGCCTTCGCCGCAGCGGCGAGTTTTCGCGCTGGTTCGGCGCCGGCGACGCGGCGGCCTCGCAAGGCCGCTACACAGTGGCAAGCATCGATGCCGACGGCTTCGCCGCACTGCTCGGCAAATTCACCTCGCGCTTCGCCATTCATCCGGACTGGAACGAAAACGCACTGTCGCGCATCATGTCGGATGCCTCGGCCAAGACGGATTTCGGCGACATCTGCCGCTCTACGGTTGCGGCGCGCACAGGTGCCGTGATCGGTGCCTTTGTCTATTTCGGCCGGCCCGGTGGCATCGGCCATGTGCTCCAGGTTCTGGCCTTGCCCGGCCAGGCTGGTGCCGTGATCGACTGCCTGATCAACCATGCCGCCGGCGTCGGCCTCGCCGGTCTCAGAGGCAGGACCCAGCCAGCCCTGCTGGAAGCGATGCTCGGCCGGCGCATCATCTTCATCAACGTCAACTCGACGGTGGTGCATTCGCGTGATCCCGAGCTCGTCCGGCAGTTCCAGACTGGTAACGGCTTTTTCAACGGGCTGGTGGGCGAGCATTGGAGCCGCATCTTCGGCGATCATTTCGACTGACGTAATCTAGAACGCGTAGGACAGGACGTCCCCGGCCTGGCTGCTCATCGGGCCAAAGCGGCAGGCATTGGGCAGCGACCTGGCCGCGCAAAAGCGGCTGACCGCGCGCGTCGTGGAGCCGCTGAGCACGCCGTTGACAGGCCCGTTGTAATAGCCGGCCTGCTTGAGTTGCTGCTGTGCCAGATAGATGTAGCCGTTCGGATGGGTCGTCCGCATCATGCGGACCAGCGACTGGCGCTGCTCGGCAGAAAGTTCGTGCATGCGCGCCACGATCGACTGGTAGCCCTTGGTGTCATTTGCGGCGGCGGCAAACAGCATCTCCTCGACGAGGCGATCGCCGCGCGACAGCCATGGCGACACGCCTGTCATCAGCTGCTCGGCGCGTTTGGCATCGGCCTTGATGAAGGTGGTGCGGCCATAACGGCGGCCGTCACGATAGTAGCTGATCAGATGACGCGCCGCCGCGACGTTGCCGGTGCCGGCTGCCTGTTCAAGCAGGGCTACGGCTGCCTTGGCGTCACGCTTGGTGCCCATGCCGTAAAGCATGGCGTCGGCGAGCGCGGTCGCAGCATCGTCCAGACCCGTTGCTTCGGCCTCACGCAAGGCGGCAACTCCGTCGGCCGGCTTGCCCGCATTGCGCAACAGGCTTTCCGACAGCGCCGAGCCGAGGATGAGCAGCCCGTAAGCATCGCCTGCCTCGGCCGCCTGGCGATAATAGCCGGCGGCCTTCTTGCCGTTGCTCTGCAGCAGCTTGCCTTCGCGATAGAGATCTCCGAGCCTGATCAGCCCTTGCGTCCGCCCGAGCGCCGCCGCCTCGGCATACCAGCGCATTGCCGCCTGGACATCGGGCGGGCCGCCATCGCCCCGGCTCAAAAGGTCGCCCATCACGATATGCGCCTCGGCTTCGCCGCTCTCGGTCGCAGCCTTCACCATAGCCCGGCCGGCAGTGACATCCTGGGCTATGCCTTGTCCGCGCGCCAACATGGCGCCGGCGCGGACGGCCCCAATGACATCGCCGAGCCCGGCGGCCTTGCTGTAATAGTCGAGCGCCTTGGGCAGATCCACGGCAACGGTCATGCCGTCGCTGTAGAAGTCGCCCAGGCGCACCAGCGCCTCCGGTTCGCTCAGGCCGGCTGCACGTTCATAGGCTGCAACGGCGCCGTCTGCGTCGACCGCGCCCGACTGCGGCTCACGCAGCAGGTCGCCAAGGCTGATCAGTGCCAGCGGATTGCCCGCATCGGCGAGCCGGCGAACCATGTCGCGCCCACCCGAGACGTCGCGCAACGTACCCAAGCCATGCGCCGTCATCTCGCCGACCCTCAGGGCCGCCCGCGTGTTGCCGGCGTCGGCAGCACGCTGGTAGTAGGCGAACGCCGCAAGAGGATCCTTTGCGACCGGCGCTGGCGTGGCTCCGCTGTAGACATCGCCAAGGAAGCTCAGTGCTTCGGCGTCGCCGCCATCGGCCAGTTCCTTGATCGACGCCAGTCCGCCCTCGACGTCCTGCCGCGTGCCCTGACCACGGAATGTCAGTTCGGCGACGCGCAGCCTGCCGACCTGCTGACCGGCCTCGGCAGCCTTTTCGTAATACCCGAACGCCTTGGCATAGTCGGGCTTGCCGGCGCGGCCACTGCCGAAGAGATCGCCGAGGCGCAGCAAGGCGTCGGGATGCCCGAGTGCGGCTGCCTTGGCATAGGCTGCCTCCGCCCCTGGCATGTCGGGCACGCCGGCATCGACATCGCTCATCAGGTCGCCCTGGGAGACCAGCGCATAGATGTTGCCGCGATCGGCAAGCGACCGCACCAGCGCCAGCCCAGCTGCGCTGTCCCTGGCGATACCTTGGCCGCGCGCCAGCATCTCGCCGCTGCGCAGGATGCCGGTTTCGTTGCCGGCAGCGGCGGCACGGCGGTAGTAGTCATAGGCGCGCGGCAGGTCGAGCGGGATCGCCCTGTTGTCGGCATGGCTGTAGAGGCCGCCAAGCGAGGCGAGTGCTGCGCCGTCGCCGGCCGATGCCACCTCCTCGATGGCCAAAAGCCCAGCGCTGATGTCGCGTTCGGTGCCTTCGCCCAGCACGCGCATTTCACCGACGCGGAGCCGCGCCGCAGCACTGCCGGCATCCGCCGCCTGGCGGTAATAGTCGAACGCCTTGGCCGGATCGCGGTTGGCGTTGTCGGCATTGCTGTAGAGATCGCCGAGCCGCAACAAGGCGTCGGCGTTGACCGCACGCTCCCGGGTAACAGCGCCTGGCGTGGCCGGCGCGCCCGCGTCGGGCGCGGTTTCCGCCGACAAGGCGGTGCTCGCCGAAAGTGCGGCGAACACCGTCATCAGAGCCACATGGCAGATACGCGACAATGCCAACTCCCTGACTGGCGCCTGGCAAGCGGGGCCAGCAAAACTCAGTTCTGCACATCTCCCGCTGAAGCCGCCGGATTCTCCGCGTCGACTGCCTTCAGATAATATTCGGCCGCCTTGCCACCGTCGGCCGGAACGCCTTTGCCGTCACGGTAGAGGTCACCGAGCCTGAGCAAGGCATCGGCGCGTCCCTTCCGGGCCGCATTCTCATAGGCCGCGACAGCGGCAGCACCATCGACCGGCCCGACCGCGCCAGACAGATGCAGGTCGCCAAGCACCACATAGGCGTAGGGATCGCCTGCGACGCCGACCTGCCTGACCAGATCGAGACCGGCCGGAATGTCCTGGCGCGTGCCTTCGCCGCGTGCGGTCATCTCGCCCTGACGCAGCCTGCCGGTCTCGTCGCCGGCCATGCCGGCGCGGCGGTAATAGTCGAACGCCTTGGCGGGATCGGCTGGTATCGTCCCGCCTAACCGATAGATGTCGCCGATGCGCACCAGCGCATCAGGACGCCCCAGCGCCGCTGCCTTCTCATAGGCCAGCACGGCTTCCGTCGCGTCGACCTTGCCGGTCGAGCCGTCGGCCAGAAGGGTGGCCAGCGACATCAGCGCCTCGCCATTGCCGGCATCCGCCACCGCCTTGACCATCTGCAGGCCGCCCACGACGTCCTTTGACGTCCCTTGTCCGCGCACCTTCATTTCGCCGGCACGGACGGCGCCCATCACGCTGCCGGCCTCGGCAGACTTGCTGAAATAGTCGAACGCCGTCACCGGATTGGCCGGCAGCAGTCCGCCTATGCCGCGCTGGTAAAGCCCGCCGAGCAGGTTCATCGCATTGGCATCGCCTTCGTCGGCGAGCGAGTTCATCTGCGCCAGGCCGGCGGCGACATTGCGGTCGGTGCCCTGTCCGAGAACCGTCATTTCGCCGACGCGCAGCTTACCGGCCAGATTGCCGGCCCGCGACGCCCTGACATAATAGGCGAATGCCTTGGGTGGGTCGGAGGCGATCGCGCCGTTGCGGCTGTAGAGATCACCGAGCCTGACAAGTGCGTCGCTGTGGCCGAGCGACGCCGCCTTTTCATAGGATGTGACGGCAGCGGCAAGGTCGACGGGGGCGACCGCCGCATCGCTGAGCAAATCGCCGAGCGCGATCAGCGCAAAGGTATCGCCATGATCGGCAAGACCGGTCAGCATCGCCCGCCCAGCCTGATAGGACTGAGCAGTGCCGCGTCCCCGCGCCAGCATCTCGCCGGTGCGCAGGATGCCGGTCTCGTCGCCGCTGTCGGCGGCGCGGCGGAAATAGCCGAAGGCCTTGCCGAGATCGATGGCAATGACACCGCCATCGGTGCGGCTGTAGAGTGAGCCGAGCAGGACGAGCCCTGCCGGGTTGCGCGTGCGCGCCACCACCTCTTCGATCATCGCGAGCCCGGCCTGGACGTCCTGCGTCGTGCCCTGGCCGGTAGCTGTCATCTCGCCGACGCGCAGCTTGCCGACGTCGTAGCCAAGGCTGGCGGCCTTGCGGTAATAGTCCAGCGCCTTGTCCGGCTCCATCGCGACCATGCCCTGGGCGCCGGGGCGATAGAGGTCGCCAAGCAGCACCAACGCCTCGGAATTGCCGGCATCGGCGAGTGCTGCGATCATCGCCAGCCCCTTGCCAGTGTCGCGCGCAACACCTTGCCCGCGCGCCAGCATCTCGCCGACACGCAGCTTGCCGTCAGCGTTGCCGGCCTTGGCGGCCTGGTCGTAGAACAGATAGGCGCGCCTGGCGTCGGCCGCGACCACCCTGCCCTCGCGATAAAGGTCGCCGAGCCGCATCAGGGCTTCCGAGCTGCCCATATTCGCCGCCTGCAGATAAAGCTTCGATGCCGCGAACGGATCGGCTGGCGCGTCCTTGACGACGCCGATCAGGTCGGACGGTGAGATGACCGCATAGATCGCTGCGGGACGGCCCGGATTGTCGAGGCCGCGATAATATGCAAGTGCGGCCTCCGCCGCAGCAGCGGTGGTCTTGCCGTCGCGGTAGAGGTCGCCCAAAGCGATATAGGACGCCGCAAGTGCCAGGACAAAGCCATCCCGGCTGTCTTCGCTCGGCTTGGTGGCCTGGATTGCGCGGGGTACATCAGGGGACGCGAAGCCCAGCGCCGGCGATGTTGGAGCCTGTCCGGCGGGACTGGCTTCAGCACTTCCCGACACAACAACGCTGGCAACCAACAACCAGCCGATACGCATGGGCCCAAGCTCCCAACAGCGCGGGCGCATCCTGGATGCGCCGCAGCTAATATGAAACAGTCATTGCATTTTTCCGGCAAGAGCATTCTTGAGCAGCGCCGTTCACGAAGCCGTATCCTCCGATGTGTCCGGCCGCTTCTTCATGTTCATGCTTCGCCGCGTTCATTACTTGATCCACTCACCCATCCCGATCCCATGGTTATCAGGCGCAAAGACGCTCGCGTCGGCTGTGGCACGCACCAGCTTGAAACGTGCTGAGTTGCGCAACGCCTTTTCGATCGCATCGAGCGAACCTTTCGGCATCACGCCGAGATCGTCGATATAGGCCTTCTGGCTGCGCGTGATGATGATGAAGGCCGAGCCTGGCGGCACCGCCCGCAGCCAGTCCCCGAGTTCGACCACCGGATCGGCGAGAACCGCTGAGATAGATTGCTTGCTCTCGTTGGAGATCGGCACATAGGTGAAATTCTCGTAATTCATGAACTGCTCGGGATAATTGGGTGCGCCCTCGACAAGCACCGAGCCGGCCGGCGCGTTGCTGTAGAGCCATTCCGACGCCTCCACTTCGGCCCGTGAGAAGGTGTACTGGCGGTCCTTGCCGTTGTTGGCGAGGACGAAAGCGACCGTGAGCACGGCGCCGAACGTGCCGATGGCGTAGCGCGCGATGGCGTCGCGCTGGGAGCCGGACCATGGGAAAAACAGTGCCGCGGCAAAGAAGGTCAGGAAAGGCAGTGCAAAGAGATAGACGCGGAACACGATCTCGCCGCCATAGGAGGTGGCAACGATCATGAAGGCTGGAGCCAGCGTCAGCACGATGGCCGGACCGTCGCGGAACCCCGCCACGAGCCGGCGCAGACCGCCGAGGACCGCCGCCAACGCGATCGCACCGGTCAGCGCTCGCGACGCCAAGGACACCACCACCTGTCCTTCACTGACGATCGAGGTATCTACCAGGCGCTCGCTGATCTCGTTCGAGGTGTCGCCGAAACGCTGGACCAGCTCGGGCAGGACCGAGGCCATGTAGCCGTCGGCGTAGAACAGCAGCCACGCGACTTCGACGAGGCCGGCAAAGACGAGGTAGCCAAGGCTCAATTGTCCGATGACCCAGAGGCCGCCAAGGGCCATGAGCACGACTATCGGCGTGAGCGGGTGGGTCGCCGTGATCATCACGATCAGCGCCATGGCCGCCAGTGAGGCTACGGCACGCAGTTTTGGCGGGACGGCCAGCGTCACCGGCGGCTGGCCACGCGAGACGAAGGCGAAATAACGGCCGCAAAACTTGGAAAAGCCACGCCCGTTCGGGTCGGCCCAGCCGGGCACGATCCGCAGCGGGCCGACACAAAGCGCGACCAGCAAGAGATAGAACAGAAAGGCGACGCCCTGCGGCGAGAAATAGTCCTGGCCGATCCAGTTGCCGATGACGAACAGCCAGACCCCGCCCCACACCAACCGTGGGTCGGCGGTGAAGCGGCGATAGATCTGCGGCAGCACCAACACATAGAGCAGGTTAAGCGCCGGCGGCGAAAAGCGGGCGATGTCAGCCAGTTGGATCGGTTTGATGTCGAACAGGTTGGCGATCGCGGCGCAGAAGACAAACAGGCCGGGCCAATTGGCGTAGGTGGCAAGGAATGGCGCCTTCGGATCGATCTGGCCGTGCCGCTGGGCATAGTCGACGACACCGACATGTTTCCAGGCCCAGGCGTAACGCAACTCGTCATAGACGATGGCCGGGGTGCCATGAAGCAGCAGCACCAGCATGACGATCATCAACAGCGGCATGCGGGTCTCGCAGACACCGCGCTTCAGGCTGAAGGCAAAGCCGAGGCCGACGGCGGCATAGGCCACCCAGATGATACCAGGCAGGACCGATATCAGGCCGTAGTCGTCGACACCGGCAGTATCCGTGACGAATAGGACGGCCAGCCACAAAGCAAAGGCCAGGCAAAGACAGATCGACGCGAGGTTGAACGGCGCTGTCGAGACACGGCCAGCATCCGCCAAGGGCGGCGCCTTCAGCGCCGGCGACATGGCAAGACTGGATTCCCGCGTCATCACATTCATATTGCGCCTCCATCGGTGGAGACGATCCTAAGAACACGGTCGACATTTGACGCAATCCAAAGCCGGCCGACGCCCGAATGCGCCGGGCGCCGCGCCCTTTCGCTGACCTGATGCAGCCAGACGAGGCCGACCATCGCACGGATGGCCGCGCTATCGCCGCTCCAGTCATCGTCCCCCTCCGAGCCGATGCCCAGCCACTTCAGCTCGTCGCCGCGCCACTCCGGCGTCCACAACAGATCGGCAACGGCCGCGCCCAGCGGCTCGCTGCTGGTCATCATGCGCATGGCAACCGCCAGCACGCAGCCGTCATAGCCGCGCGGCGCGTTGGATCGCGCATTGCCCCATTCCAGCAAGCTGGCAAGCTGGGCCGACTTGCCCTCCCCAGCGGCGAAATTGAGGTTTTGCGGCCAGAGGTCGCCATGGCACCAGCCGAGACGCACCTGGCGGCCGAGCCAGTAGCGGCGCTGATAGGCGACGAAACGTTGAACCGCCCGCCGACGTGCCGCTGCAGTCATTGTCGCCCCACCGAGCTGGGCGAGTTTTGCCGCCGGGCGCTCGACCCATTCGTGGAACCAGACGTCGTCTATGGTGCGCATGGCGGCTGTCTGACCGTGCAGGGTAGCCATGGCTTTCGCGACGGTTTCGAGGCCCGCCTGCCGCTCGGAGGTGCCGCGCAACTGCATCCGCCCATCCGTGCCCGGTGCTATCGCCTCGATGCAATCGACGGCGCCATCGACGCGGGTGACGGTCAGCCTCGTCGGCAGCAGCGGCCACAGCGCTTCGACGCGCCTGTCTGACCGCAGCAGGTCGAGATTATCGACCAGGCGTTCGAGATAGGCGGCGGCGATCGGCTCGTGCGCGCTGCGAAGCACCGCATAAGTGCCTTGCGACCGAACCGGCTCGTGCCGTCCCTCCCCGTCCAGCACCCGGTCGCCGAGATAAACGATGTCAGTTCCTTCGGGCCCGTGCTCGGATTTCAGCGCATGCCAGCCCGAAGCGCCGGCACTTCCTGTCTTTGCCAAGAGCGGCCGAAGCTCGGCGTCGCCAGGAACGGCGATGCCCTTGTTGCGGCCGAAGGGCAGGAACTGGGCCGAGAGCGACTTCAGCGAGGCGGCGACCGCAAGTCCCCAGTCGTGAAGGCTGTGGCGGCGGCTGGTGAAAAGGGCGAGCGCGCCCACGCCAACAGTGACCACCAGCATGGCCAGCAGCCAGGCATGCGCCATGCCGATCGGCCCTTCGCGACGCACCAGAAGGGCGCCGGCGCCGAGTGCGATGACCAGCGTGGCGAATTCAGCCGCCGCCACCGAACGCATCCAGCCCTTGGTGCGGGCAATCGACAGATAGATGGAGAGCACGGCGGATACGACGCTCGCCAGCGTGAACACCCTGAGGATCGACGCACCTTCGGTGGCGTAGGCAGAACCGAACACCGACATGATGGGATGGGCGAACACCAGCATCAGCGCGACGAGGCCGAGCAGCGGCAGCACCGACATCACAGCCGCATCCGCCGCCAGCGCGCGCAGCCGGCCGGTGTCGCTGGCGCCCTCGGCGAGCAGCGACAGCCCCATCGAGCTGCCGACATAATAAAGCGAGGTGAAGATCGTCCAGGCGACGAAGAAGCTGGCGCTTTCGGCCGCGCCGACAAAATTGAGCACGACCAGCGGTGTCGCCGTCCAGGCCACCATCATCGACACCGAACCGATGTAGTCCCAGCCGAAGAAGCGCGCCATGGCGCGGCGGTCAATCAGATTGGCATGGCCGGTTCCGGCTTGCGCCTTGGGCACGAGGCGCTTGAAAATCAGCATGTTGACGGCGAGAACGAAGACCAGAACCGGTGCGGTCCACGACAGTGCGATGGCCTCCCATCCGAGCCCGGCGAGCGCCAGCGGGATGAGCATGGCGATCTTGACGACCTGGTAGATTGTCTTCGAGACCGGCACCCAGATCGACTGGCGCAGGCCCGACAGCGCACTGTCCTGCAGCGCGAACACCGACCAGACGGCGACGGTCGCCACGAACCACAGGATGACGCCCGCGCTCTCGGTCAGCACGTCGAGCTTGGGCATGAAGGCGCCGACGACCAGCAGGAAGACGATAGCGACGACGACCGAGGCGATGAAGGACGTGGCGTAGGCGAACAGGATCAACCGGCCGGCGCGGCCGCCGACAGTCGGCACGAAACGAACCAGCAGGTTGCCAAAATTGAGCTGGGCAGCGTTGGACAGGTTGACGATGGTGGCGGTGATGGCGCCGCCGAGACCGATCGCCTCCTGCGAACAGTAACGCGCCGCCAGGAACCAGAACGCCAGCCCCAGCACCGCACTCAGGCCGCTGTTGGCGATCAGCGCGTAGCCGTTGCGCATCAGCGACGAGCCCATCAGCGCCTGCGGGATGAGTGATCGCCAACCACTGCCGCCCGCCTGTGCCGTGGGCTCTCGGTGCCGCAGGGTGGGCGGGTGCGCGGTCATGACCCGGCACGCCGCCAGACACGAACATAGTCGATCAGGAAATCGGCCGGGAATTTGGTCCTGGCGTCAGGCGACCCCGGCCAGTTGCCGCCGACGGCCAGGTTGATGAGCAGGTACATCGGTTCCTGCGAGATGCCGTCTGGCTTGGTGTAGCGCCACATCTCCTTGCCATCGAGATACCAGACGACGGCATCCTTGCGCCATTCCAGGCCATAGGCATGCCAGTCGGCCGAAAGGTCGACCACCTTGGCGTTCTTGCCCTCGCTCTTCCAGTCCTTCTTCTTGTCGAGATAATGCAGGTGCATCTCGTAGACGTCGGGCGCATGACCCAGGACTTCGAGGATGTCGATTTCCGGACGCGGCTCCTGCGTCGATGGCAGAAGCCAGATCGCCGGCCACAGCCCTTTGCCCCTGGGAATCTTGGCGCGGATCTCGAAATAGCCGTATGTGGTGGCGAAACGGTCTGGCTTGGCGCGCTCGAGATAATCACGCCCCGTGGTCACCATGCCCGACGTGTAGTCGAAGGTGCGCCCTTCATGGCCGGTCACCGTCTCCGGCCGCGCCGTCAGGCGCAGCACGCCATCGGCGACGCTGACATTGTCGGGCATGTACCACTGCAGTTCGTTGTTGGCGAGATTGGTACAGCCGTCCTTGTCCCACCAGTAGCAGCGGGTCCACTTGTCGCGATCGAGCTTTGGCTGGTCGAACTCTTCGGTGAAGATCCGCTCCCATTGCCCCTTGATCAGTGGCGGCTCGACGCCTTGCGCCAAGGCGCTCGCATGCCCGAACCACCAGGCGCCCGCCAGCGCCACGCCCCACAATTCCTTACCCATGCACCAACCCGATAGGCCTGAACACACTGGCTCGTCGCGATAGGGGGTGCCGGCCGTTGCCTGCGTGGTTCCGCGAAAGGCGGTTCGCGCGCATTGCCGGTTACCCGGAAATCTGTCGCTTACGATCTGTTAACTAGGACGGTTGCCAGACGCCGCGTCAAGCTGTTTCACCGCGCCAGGTAAATGACATGACCCATTCCAACTCATATCCAAGATCATGTTCTGGGATTTTCCACGCATCGACTTGCTTGTCAAAATAGCGGCTATCTGTCCGGAATGCTTTATTTAAGTGACTTTGACTTTGATTGGCGTTTCGGAGATTGTTTTCCATCACGAAGAAATAACAAAATTGTGATAAACAATATCTTTATGGCAGTGCGGTAACCGTTTCTGAACAAAGGCGAATCTGGAAAGCAACGCCGGGGCTGCAAAGGTAGTGATATCTCACAAAATCTGCGACATTGGGTGGAAAGTGGGAGGCTTCGGACGGATACCGATCCGACAAATTTTGGGAGCGCACAGGACGTGCACGCCGCGGCGAGCACGACGGCGGTTTTCGACGTGCAGAGCCCGGCGCCGCGCGACCTCTGGCATCGCCTGATGCTCGCCGATCCCGAAGCCCTGCCCTACCAGTCGCCGGCCTGGCTCGACAGCCTGTGCGCCCTCGGCAAATACCAGGACGCCAGCCGCGCCTACCGTTTTGCAGGCGGACATCACTACGTGCTGCCGATGGTGCGCAACAGGCACCTGCCGGCCCGGCTGTCGGTCGCCGAGTCGATGCCTTATGCCTGGGGTCGCGGCGGCGTGCTCTCATCGCTAGTACCGAAGGTTGAACATCTGCGCGCGATTTTCGAAGACCTGGGCCGTCTGCCCTACCTCAGGATCTCGGTAAGACCCAATCCGCGCCATGCCCATCTGTGGGCCGCCGCGGCACCTGCCCATGTCACCTCGGTGCCTGGCCTTGCCCACATCCTCGACCTCGACGGCGGCTTCGACGCGGTCTGGTCGACGCGCTTCAAGAAGACGACGCGGACGCGGGTGCGCAAGGCCGAACGCGGTGGCATCGTCGTCGAGCGCGACACCACCGGCAAGCTGGTGCCCGCCTTCCACCAGCTGCTGCGCACATCCTTCGACCGCTGGGCCGACAAGCAGCACGAACCGCGCATGCTGGCACATCTGCGTGGGCGCAAGCGCGATCCGATGGCAAAATTCAGCTCGATCGCCCGGCATTTCGGCGAGGCCTGCCGCATCTGGGTCGCCTGGGTCGACGGCAAGCCGGCGGCGGCCGCCTTCGTGCTGCAATATGGCAACGTCAACGACGCCCGCGGCGCGATCGACCGCCATGCGCTGGGCAGCTCAGGCGCCAACGACCTGATCCAGAAACTCGCCATCGAAGAGGCCTGCCACAGCGGCTGCCGCTACTACCATTTTGGCGAGACCGGCGCCTCGGCCTCGCTTGCGCACTACAAGCAGCGATTTGGCGCGACCCCACACGCGCACGCCGAATACTTCCTGGAAAAGCTGCCGATCACCGCCGTCGACGCCCGCGTGCGGCACGCGGCGAAATGGACGATCGGCTTCAAGGATACCTAGAGTTCTGTCCGGACGGAAAACGCTACGCAGTTTTCCTGGAATTGCCGTGTCCCGCCCCTCAGCCAGGGAACGCCAACAGCAGCATCCTTTGCGCGATCACGTAGAATGCAGCGGCGAGCAGCAGCACCGGCACCACCTCGAACCAGAGCGGCCAACGCGAGCGGCCAGGACGCAGGCTGGCGACTGAAACCTGCCGGATCGCCAGCGCGGCAATCGCCGAAACGGCCGCAACGAGCCCGGTCCGATAATTGCCGGCCACGTCTTCGGCGCGGAGCTGATCTTCCTCGATTTCGGCGCGAAGCTGCAACTGGCCGTCGGCGTCCACCGCCTCCGGCAGCCGCAGCCTGACGGCCTTGACCGACGGATGTCCGAGCAGCGCCTCGCGGAAACGCTCGAGCACATCGGGATTGTACGGATCGCCCTGCTTGAAGGGCTGCAGGCGGCCCAGCTCGTCTTGCCTGAGACCGACAAGGCCACTGTAGGCGACGGCGCCAAACCGCGCCGACGCCCCCGGCTCGACGACGATACGGGCTGTCGCCAGCGCCCGCCCCGGGATCGGCAGCAACTCGCGTTCGGTGACGCGGACAAACGGATAGGATGCAGTGCGAAGCCGCCACAAAACTTCGTCTTCGAGGGTCGCCAGAAGATCGCCGCGTGCTGGCTTGCCGACCGCCTCCATCATCTGTCGGGAAACGTCGTCGCGCACTGTATCGGTGGCAACGTCTTGGAGACCGTCGACCTCGACCATGCCGACACGGAAAATCGGGCCGGTGACCGGCTTGAGCGTGACCTTGTCGGAAGAGCCCGCGTCATCGGCAGCATCCGGCATCTCGACCCGCGCGTGGAGATAGCCCTGGCCGCGGATCAGCTCTTCCAGCCGGTGGCGTTCGGCTTCGACGAAGGGTTGCCAGCCTTTTGCGTCCCCTCCCTCTGCTGCGCGATCGAGCTCGGGAGCGTTCAACGCGGCGCGCAACACACCGTCAAGCGTGTCACTGGACGTCGTCTCGAGTTCGATCGAGGGAAACTCTGCGGTGACGGTCGCACCGGCAAACAGCGACAGCATCGCCAGCCAAGCCAGCGTCGCCGCGATGGCCGGCAAGAAAAATGCGCTTCGCTGGGCGTCTCGCGTTCTCACTCATCCTAAATACACCGCAACCGCGCACGCTGGAAATAGCCCTTAGATGCCCAGGCCCATGGAGGTTGCGTGCGCGGCCACCACGCGAGCGGATCGCCCGGCACGGTGCAGCTCGCGCCTACTTCTTGTCGGGATCGTGCTCGGAACTGGGAGACGTTTCGCCCTCGTCACGACCGATCCTGCCGACGACGAGGGAGCCGCCGATGGGCTGGCGTCGTAGCCGCGTCTCGGCCACGACCTTGTCCATCTCGGCCTTGATTTCAGCCAACGTAGCCAGCGCTTCGTCCTCCCAGCGCTTCAACTCAGGATCAGGCGTGCCCGACGCGGCCTCAGCCGTGGCCCGCGCTTCGCGTACGGTCAGGTAGTCCTTGTAGGCCTCGTCCCACTTGCGGGTCAGGAGAACCCAGTCGTCGAAAGCATCGGGGGCAGGAGGAGTTTCGGGTCGCTGTGGGCTAGGCAAGTTTGGTCCTCGAACAATCGGGCGCACGGAACATGTCACAGGCGCTGTGTCCGAACGCCGCTGATCGTGCTGGTGGCCCCCGCCTCCTGATTTCCTCCCAACCTAACATGAACGCCCCGGCCCGTCATTCAACCACAGGCATTATCTCAGCAGTTGCTAACAGACATATGTATGAATGTTGCGATTTCGCCGCACCGGCGCCAGGCGGCGGCAAGATCACGCTTTTCATGCTGATCACAATATTGCGAACGGTTCGTGCACGGCATGGCTGCGTGCAACCATCACGGGACTGCAGCGTGCATCTCGACCAGGAATACCCGAATTTGCCGAGACTTCGAGTGAAAGGATTTAATATTAAAGCACCACCTAATACGCCGCGCATGAATTGACGTATGCCTGTCGCAGAGCGCATGCCAACGCGTTCGCAGCAGTTTAATTCAGATTAACATCTGTTTTTCTAATAATAAACATTGATGTGGAAAGTTCATACAAATCCACATCTACCAGCAGAACCAATAGCGCGGAAACTTCACACGAATACTACATATGGTTTACAAAAACACAATATATGGTAAATTTCATATCGGCGAGTGGGGCTAACAAGACACTTGCGTCCAGATTTTTTGATCGGTAACGACCTCCCTGCGAAGTTGTGCTCGTCAGGCTGTGCTGTGCTGCGTCTGTAACATTTGGTTCGCGTCGTCATTGGATATGCCGCACCAACTTTGGGTTGGAGTAACCAGTATGACGGCGGCAGCATTTCCGCATCGGCCTGCAATGGAGGTCTTCAAGCTGGCAGGCTTGGCGACCAGCGGCACACCGCGCATCAGTGTGGTGGTGCCGGCGAAGAACGAGGCCAAGAACCTTCCTCACGTCCTGCCGCACATCCCTGTATGGGTGGATGAGGTCATCCTCGTCGATGGCAACTCGACCGACGACACGATAGAGGTCGCAAGGTCGCTTCTGCCCGACATCGTCGTGCTGCAGCAGGATCGACGCGGCAAGGGTGCTGCCCTGCGCACCGGCTTCAACGCCGCCAAGGGTGACATTATCGTCACGCTCGACGCCGACGGCTCTGCCGATCCCGGCGAGATCCCGGCCTTCGTCGGCGCGCTGCTCGCGGGCGCCGACTTCGTCAAGGGCTCGCGCTTCATGCAGGGCGGCGATACCACTGACATGGAGTGGTATCGCCGGCTCGGCAACTGGGGACTTTTGACGCTCGTGCGCATGCGCTTCGGCGGCAAATTCACCGATCTCTGCTACGGCTACAATGCCTTCTGGCGCGACGTGCTGCCTTATCTCAACATCGAGGACGCGACGGGTTTCGAAATCGAGACCGAAATGAACGTCCAGGCACTGCGCGCCAACCTCAATGTGTTCGAGGTTGCGAGCAAGGAGTTCCCGCGCATCCATGGCGTCAGCAACCTGCGCACCATTCCCGATGGTTGGCGGGTGCTGAAGACGATCGTTCGCCTTGGCGTCTCCCGCCCGGCACGACCGGCCGTCCCGCCCCGCAGCTCGACCGGACAACACCAACCCAGCGTCTAGGCCAGCGATCATGACGGCGTCGGCGACTTCGGTATCAGTCATCATCTGCGCCTACGCCGACAACCGTCGCGAACAGCTTCATCGCGCCATCGCCTCCGTGCTCGCGCAACGCACCAAGGCGACCGAGATCATCGTGGTCATCGACCACAACATGCCGCTGTGGGCTTTTTTCTTCGCCACCTATCCGGCCATAACCGTCATCGTGAACGAAGGCGCGCGCGGCCTTTCGGGTGCCCGCAACACCGGCGTCAGGCGGGCGAGCAGCGAAATCCTGGCCTTCCTCGACGACGACGCGGTCGCCGCCCCCGATTGGCTGGAAAAGATGCTGCCGCATTATCGCAACCCCTCGGTCATCGGCCTTGGCGGCCAGGTGCTGCCGATGTGGCAGGTCGATCGTCCGCGCTGGTTCCCGGAAGAGTTCCAGTGGGTTGTCGGCTGCAGCTATCGCGGCCAGCCCGAAAAGGTCGAGCCGGTGCGCAATCCCATCGGCTGCAACATGTCGTTCCGCCGCAGCATCGTCGAGTTGACGGGGGGGTTCCGCGAAGGCATCGGCCGCACCGCGGCCGATGCTGCCGGCTGCGAGGAGACGGAGCTCTGCATCCGCGCGCTCCAGGCCATTCCCGGCTCGCTCATCCTCTACGATCCTGATGTGAGCGTGCACCATCAGGTCACCGCCGAGCGTGCCGCCTGGGGCTACTTCCGCAAGCGCTGCCTCGCCGAAGGTCGTTCCAAGACGCAGGTCGTCAACGCCGTGGGCGCGCTGGACGGATTGTCCAGCGAACAGCGCTATGTCATGCGCGTCCTGCCGGCAGGCGTTCTGCGTGGGCTTGGCGATGCGATGCTGAAGTTCGACATGTGGGGGCTTGCCCGCGCGGCCGGCATCTTCTTCGGCCTTGGCTACACGACGATGGGTTATGTCGGCGCCCGCTTGAGCCGCCCACGGAGGCAAGCATGAGCGTGCCCGAGTTTCACCCGATCAAGATCCTCGACGTCGACGTCTGCCGGCCGATGAACGATGTGCCGATGTTCGACGCGGCAACCGACCAGCGCTACGGCGGCGTCTTCTGTCTCATTCGCCGTCAAGGCCGTCCGGTGACGATCATGGAGTTCGATTTCGACGAGGACGTGCTGACGACGTTCGAGCTGCGCCGCCGCATCAGCGAGAACCAGGCGGTGCAGGACAGCACGTTCCAGCACGACGCGCCGCTGCCCAGGAAGGACGGGCCGTTCGCCAGCGTCGTCATCGCCACGCGCGATCGCGCCGAAAGCCTGGCGCGATGCCTCGATTCACTGCTGCTCCAGACCTATCAGCCCTTCGAGATCGTCGTCGTCGACAATGCGCCGTCCTCCTCGCAGACTGCTGATCTGATCGCCCGGCGTTACGGCGGTGCGCGCGCGGTGCGTTATGTCAGGGAAGACGTGCCGGGCCTTGGCCGCGCCCACAATGCCGGGCTTGCCAACCTGTCGTCCGAGCTGGCGCTGTTCACCGACGACGATGTCGTCGTCGACCCCAACTGGGTGGCGGCGATGGCCGCAAATTTCGACCGCGACGGCCGGGTCGGCTGCGTCACCGGCCTGATCCTGCCGGCAGAGCTCGACACACGCGCGCAATTCTGGACCGAGCGCCATGGCGGCTTCGGCAAGGGCTTTGCGCGTAAGGTCTTCGATCTCGCCGGCAACAGGCCGGCGGGGTCGCTTTTTCCCTTCACCGCCGGACAGTTCGGTTCGGGCGCCAACATGGCGTTCAGGACCGAGGCGCTGCGTCAGATTGGCGGCTTCGATTCAGCGCTGGGCGCCGGCACGCTGGCGCGCGGCGGCGACGATCTCGCCTCCTTCTACGCCGTGGTCCAGGCCGGCTTCCAGCTTGTTTACGACCCGCGTGCGCTGCTTTGGCACCATCATCGCCGCGGCGAGGACGGCATGCGCCGCCAGGCCTTCGGCTATGGAATGGGCCTCGGCGCCTATCTCACCAAGGTCGTCATCGACGAACCGGCGGCAGCCTTGCGGCTGGCGCGCGCCATGCCTGCCGGCATCGCCCACATGGCCGGCCCGACATCGCCCAAGAACCTGCGCCTGCCGGGCGATTATCCGAGCAATCTGGTCTGGCGCGAGAGGCTCGGCATCGCTGCTGGCGTGCCGGGCTATCTGCGCAGCCGCTATGCCGCAGCACGCAGCCCGTCATCCGGCATCGCTCCCTCGGCAAACGGGCACGAGGTCGCCTTCAAGGGAGGATCGACAGCTATGCGCCCATCCGTGCCTATCCTGGTTTATCACAGCATCGACACCAGCTGTGCTGCGCCCTACCGGCGCTGGATGATGCTGCCCGACGAGTTCGAGCGCCACATGCAGGTGCTGGCCGAAGGCGGCTTCCGCCCGGTGACGATCTCGGCGCTGGCGACGATCTTCAGGGAAAAGCGGCCTTTGCCGCCGCGCACCGTCTGCATCACCTTCGACGACGGGCTGCAGGATTTTCTCATCGGCGCCATGCCCATTCTGGAACGCCACGGTTTTGCCGCGACGCTCTATGTCGTCTCTGGCTTGGTCGGCAAGACCAGCCAGTGGCTTGCTTCATCTGGCGAAGGCGACCGGCCGATGCTCGGGTGGGGTGATCTGCGCGCGCTGGCCTGCGAAGGCATCGAAATCGGCGCCCATACAGTCAGCCATCCGCAGTTGGACATCCTGTCGGCCAGCGATGCCGCACGCGAGATACATGACAGCAAGCTCGCCCTCGAACACGGCCTGAAGCGGCCGGTGCACAGCTTCGCCTACCCGCATGGTTATTCGAGTCGCACCACGCGCGCGCTGGTGCGCGGCGCCGGCTTCACCTCGGCGTGCCGGGTCAGGCATGCGATGACGACGACGACGGAAGACCCGTACACCTTGTCGCGCATCGTCATGACCAGCGAGATCGGGCCAGCCGAATTGCGCCGTATGCTAACCCAGCCGGTGCTGCCGGTGGCGCCGCCGGCCGACCGGCTGGTGGCTTCTGGCTGGCGCATGGTTCGCCGCTTCCAGCATATGGCGCATGCCGGCAGCTAGGATCGAGTTGCAGAGCAATCGGAACGACAAGGCTGTTCAGGCGGCAGCCAGCTTGCCATCGGCTTTGACGATACGGTCGCGACCATTGGCTTTGGCGAGATAGAGGTTCCTGTCGGCGGCCAGGAGAAGCGCATCGAGGCTTTGGCCCCGCTGGTGTTTCGATACGCCGATGCTGACAGTGACCTCGCGGCCGCTCATGCCGACGATGGCTGATATCGCCTTGACCTTGCGCCGCAGGCGTTCGCACACCAGCGTTGCCGTGTCCTCGCCGGCACCCACCAGCAGTACGACGAATTCTTCACCGCCCAGCCGCCCGGCAATATCCCCAGCGCCAATGCTCGAAGCCAGCGCCGCGCCGATTTCCTGCAGCACGGCATCGCCCATGGCGTGACCCTCGCGGTCGTTGATCGCCTTGAAATGATCGGCATCGATAAAGAGCAGCATTCCGGCGCCCTTGCCATCTGCGTGGTCACTGACGATCTGCCTGGATTGAAGCAGGAAGGTTCGCCTGTTCAGCAGGCCGGTCAGGTCATCGAGGCGATTGGCCCGGTCGAGCTCGGCCGCAAGCTCGACCAGCCTGGCGCTGCGGCCCATGAAGAAATAGGACAACGGCCCCGCCACGGCGACAACGATCAGGCTAGTCAGCACGAGGTCGAGCAGCAGCCGGTCCGAGAAGAAGATCGAGTAGAAGATCAGCGTCAGAAGGTCGGCACCGAGCGTCGCGGTGGCCACGATCACGCAGGACTGCCCCAGCACCGACAGGCCGTTGAACCGTTCAGCGATGCGACTTGCCCCAACCATTCCCTGGCCGCCCTCCCTGTTGCGGCTTGGGATTAGCAGCAATTGGTAAAGACCAGCCTGACTGGCTTTGTTAATTGTTTGTTTCGCTGGGCCTTCGGGTAGGCGACACGGCAGAGATACGTGTCAGCCAAAGCGCTCCATTGCGTAAGGCGCAGGATCGGTGAATGCCTTTTCGCCCGTCATCATTTCGGCGAGCAGGCGTCCGGTGATCGGGCCGAGCGTCAGGCCGTGGTGGTTGTGGCCGAAGGCGAACCACAGCCCCTTGTGCCTGAAGCCCCGGCCGATCACCGGCCTCATGTCGGGCAAGCACGGGCGCGATCCCATCCAGGGTTTTGGCTCGATACGCTGCCTGAGCGGGAAGATCTGGCGCGCCAGAGGTTCTGTCCTGTCGAGTTGGACCGGGCTGGGCCTGCTGCCGCGCGAGGCGAATTCGACGCCGGTGGTCAGCCTGACGCCCTGGGCCATCGGCGCCAGCACGAATCCGCCATCGGCATCGACGACGGGATGATTGAGCAAGGCGTCGCCCTCGGCTTCGAAATGCACGTGGTAACCGCGCTTCATCACCAGCGGGACCTTGTAGCCAAGCGAACGCGAGATCTTGTCCGTCCAGGGCCCAAGTGCCACGACCGCTTCCGGCGCCTTGAGCCGAGCGCTGCCGGCAGCTATGCTCCACCCTGTTTCCTCCCGTTGCAGATGAAGCGCATCGCCGCGCAGGAACACCCCACCCCGTTCGACAAAATGACGGGCATAGGCCTTCACCAGTGCGCCCGGATCGGCAACGGTGGCCGGATCGAGCCAGTGCACGGCGCCAACCACGGCATTGGTGAGATGCGGTTCGCGCTGTTGCAGCGCCTTACGGTCGAGGACTTCGTAGTTCAGCCCGAATGGGTGAAGGGCGGTGGCGGCTCCCCGCGCCTGCACGAAGGTCTTTTCATTTCGATAGACCTCGAGCCAGCCGGCCCGGCGCAGTTGTGGCAATGCGCCGGCCTCCGACATCAGCGCCTCGTGCTCGCTCACCGAGCGCTCGATCAGCGGCTGCATGTCGGCTGCGGCGCGAGCCAACGGCTTGGGCGCCGACTCGCGCCAGAACTGCCACAGCCACGGTGCGATGCGCGGCATCTGCCGCCAGTCGAAACGCACCTCAGTCGACAGATTGAACGCATAGCGCATCAGCTTCGAAAGCTCGCGCGGCGCACCATAAGGCACGACGCTGGAGCGTTCGATCAGCCCGGCATTGCCGTAGCTCGTTTCCTCGCCGGCGTCGCGGCGGTCGACGAGGATGACGGAACGGCCGCGCCGCTGCAGCTGCAGTGCGACCGAAACGCCGATGATCCCGGCACCGAGCACGATGACGTCGGCCTGCTGGATATGTGACTGCGCCATCGGTTTCCTTGCTGTCATTGCCATACACTCAAAGGGTCATGTCGCGGTCGAGCGGGAAGATCGGTCGTGCGACATTGCGATAGGGCATCCTGGAATAGTCCATTGTGCAGAGTGCGCCGCTGTCGCAGACGATGACCTTGCCGGCGATAGGTTCGAAGGCAGCGCGGAAATGCTGCATCGACTTGAGCCCGACCACGCGATGCCGCGCCGGATCGATGCCGAAGGCCCGGAACTGCTGGAGGTCGCGCATCTGCGACGGCTCGGTAACGACCAGCACGGCGATGCCGTCGATCTGCACCACGGCCGTCGGGCCAAACGAGAACTCCAGCCCACCCAGCTGTTCTCCGTCGCCGATCAGCTTGCCGTCGCTGATGACGAGCAGCTTGCCGGTCACTTCGAGCGGATCGCCTCCGAAGCGCGGATCGGTCTTGCCGCCGAGCCTGAGCTTGACGGTGTCGCCGACCGTGGCGCGGTGCAGTTGGTTGGCCGTCTCCGGATCGACGATCGGGCCGAAGCACGCATCATCTACGCCGACATGGAGCAGCGCTCCAAGCAAAGCGGTGGCATCGCCATAGCCGCCGGCGCCGGGATTGTCGGCATAGTCGGCAATGATCAGCGGACGGTCGCCGCGATAGTCATGCGCGATCTCGGCAGCCTGCATCACCGTGTAGAAGGTGTTCAGCACATTGAAGCGGTTGTCCCAGATCTCGTCGGCGATGCCTTCGGCGAAGGTGCGGTGCCGCGCCGGGTCGCCGTCATAGGTGACAAGCACGGTCGGCCCAACCTCGGGAATGTCGGCGTTGGGAAATGCGCCATTGATGCTGACGGCCAGCGCACCAGGCGTCTCTTCATAGGCGCGGGCTCTGGCGATCCACTCGACCATCGGCCCGATATCTGTACGACCGGCATTGGCCTCCTCCAGCATTGGCCGGCGGACCAACAGCGTCTTCGGACGGATCTCGCCGGCCATCGTGCGCTGCAGCAGCTCGCCAGCGTGGTGAGCGATCGCCCGCATGTCGATGTGCGGATAGGTCTTGAACGAGATCAGTATGTCGGCGAGCTCGCACATTTTGGCCGTGACATTGGCATGCGGGTCGAGCGTGACAGCGATCGGCAGGTCCGGCCCGACGACGGCGCGCAGCCGCTCCAGCAGTTCACCTTCGCCATCAGGCGAGAAGTCGGTGACCATTGCTCCGTGCAGGCCAAGCAGGATGCCGTCGATCTTGCCCTTGTTGTCGGCAGCCGCCTTGACGATGGCGCCGCCGATCCGGTCGAAGGCATCGCGCGTCACCGGTCCTGCCGGTTCGGCCGCGGTGCTCAGAACATGCTCGACGGCCCAGCCATATTTGCGGCCGATATCGAGGAAGCCTGCAATCTCGGTGTTCGCGTCGCCCCTGGCACGAATGGCGTCGTCGCCGAACAACACGCCTTCGACGGTAAACGCGTCATAGCCGGTCTTGCGGACGCTGAACGTGTTGGTCTCATGGGCGAATTCTGCGGTCAGAACACGAAAGCTCATTATCGGTCTCCATCTGGTCGTTCAGGCATTTCGAATCGAACAGGCGCACTTGTCCGTTGCGTCCCTCGCCGAGGGATACGCAGCGCCTGATCAGGCTCAGCAGTTGGTTTGACGTGTCAGCAACGGTGGCCTCGCCGGCTGGGCCGCGGCCACCGTTGCGGCTACTCCATGTGGAAGCGCATTTCGCTCACCCGGTCCTCGCTGTCGCGGCTGATCGTCCAGTGCAGGTGATAGCCGCCCATCTCCAGCCGGTAGCGTCGGCCGCCGTCGCCTTCCTGATGGGTGAGCTCGAGCGGCACTCCAGCCACCGCAACGCCGCTTGCCGCGATCTGCTCGAACCAGCCGTTGCTCCACAGGCGCCAGGCCTCTTCGCCAAAGCTCTCGCGCGGCGCACGGCGCTCGACGATGGCCTGCAGCAGCTCGTGGTCGCGCCTGGTCAGAGCTTCGTTGCCGTCGGCGATCGGTTCGTAGGGTGCGAGCGCCGGATCGACGATGCCGGCGATCTTCTGGCCTATCCGGGCGACCTGGGCCTCGTCAGTGTTGCCGAGCACGCAGACCGACAGCTTGCGCGCCGGGAAGCGAGCGATCTCGGCGCGGAACCCGTCCCAGGTGCCGCCATGCCGGATCTTGCGATGACCGCGTATCGTGGAATTCTGCCAGCCCAGCGCATAATTGTTGAACGACGGCTGGCCGTTCTTCATCAGCACCGGCTCGGACACCAGTGCGATGCTTTCAGGGCTCAGCACCGTGGGATTGTCGAGCTCAAGCAGCCAATGGGCGATGTCGCGCGGCGAAAAATAGAGCCCGCCATCGCCGGTGCGCTGCAGTGTCGGCGCCGCCCAGTAGCGGTTTTCCAACTTGCCGTCGCGGATACAGTGGCCGGCGGCGCGGTTCGGCACGATGTCGAACCACGAGGCCTCGCGCGCCGTCGCCATGCCGATCGGCTCGAACAGCCGTTCGCGCAGGAGCTCGTAATAAGGCTTGTTCGAAACACGGGCGACAACCAGCCCGGCCAGGATGTAGCCGGTATTGCTGTACTGATAGCCCTCGCCCGGTCGGTACATGAACGGCGAACGTCGGGCGAGGTCGATCAGTTGCTCGTCGCTATGGTCCTGCCACAGGTTGAGCGGCACGGCGCCACCCTCCCCGCCTTCGCCCGCCGAGAAGGCGATGTCGAAATTGCCGAAGCCGGCCATCATCGACAGCAGGTTGCGGATGGTAATGCCGGACCAGCTTTCGGGCCCTTCCGGAATATAGCGGATCAACGGGTCGTCGAGCTTGATGTGGTCGTCCTGAAGCAAAAACATCACCGCCGCCGCGGTGAACATCTTGCCGGTCGAGCCGGAATGGAAAACGGTATCGGGCGTCACCGGCACCTGGTTCTCGACATTGGCAAGGCCATAACCTCCGAGATGCACGATCTCGCCATCATGGACGATGGCGACGCCGAGTCCGGGAACCTGGCTGTTGTCGATTTCCGACTGCAGGTAGCGGTCGAGTTCTCCGGTGTAGCTCATGCTGATTTCCTGGTCTTCAAAGTCATCTGCAAACGATGCGAAGCGCCTGAAGCGTCTCGGTGATTGGCGTTCATGCGACCGACCTCTCGTCGATAATCGCGTCGGGCGCGGCGGTGAGCGGATGGTGACAGGCGACCTGATGCGCACCGCCTTGTGACCAAAGCGTCGGCAGCTCGCGGCGGCAGAGATCGGTGACGCGCGGGCAACGGTTGGCGAAGGCGCAGCCGGTCGGCAGGTCGTAGCCGCTGGGGATCTCACCGGCGAGCCGCGTCACCGTACGGCGCCGCTTCGGATCGGGTTCGAAGGTGCTGTCGAGCAGCGCTCTTGTGTAGGGATGCTTGGGCGCCGCGGTGCTCGGCAGCACTTCGACGATGCGGCCGAGATACATGACCAGGATCTGGTCGCAGAAATAGCGCACCAGTCCGAGATCGTGGGAGATGAACAGATAGGTCAGCCCGAGATCCTGGCGCAGCCGCTCCAAGAGCGACACGATCTGCGCCTGCACCGAAACGTCAAGTGAAGCCGTCGGCTCGTCGAGCACCACCAGCGACGGGTTGAGCGCCAGGGCACGTGCGATGCCGATACGCTGCTTCTGGCCGCCCGACAACTGATGTGGATAGCTTGCCGCCAGCGCGCTGTTCAGACCGACCATGTCGAGCAGCGATGCGACGGTCTCATCGGCGGATCTTGGCATTGCGCCCTGGACGCGGAACGGTTCGAGCAGCGCGTCCCGGATCGAGTAGCGCGGATCGATCGCCGAATAGGGATCCTGGAACACCAGTTGCATGCGCTGGCGCAGGCGACGCATGTCTTGCCGCGACAGCGATGCCATGTCGACACCGTCGAACGTGACCTGCCCCTCGCTGGGCGTGATCAGGCGCAGCACCAGCCGCGCCAGCGTTGACTTGCCGCAGCCGGACTCGCCGACGACTCCGAGGATCTGACCTTTCTTCAACGCGAAAGAAACGTTGCTGACGGCATGGAACGTCTTGCGCTTGCGCAACAGCCCGCCATCACTGAAACGGCGGCTGAGCCCGTTGACGGTGAGAAGATCGCTCATGCTGCCTCCGCCACGTGGCAGGCCACGCCATTGCCGCTGACGCCTATGCGCAGCTCGGGGATCTCGATGCGGCAGCGGTCGGCGACACGGGCGCAGCGCGGATTGAACCTGCAGCCCGGCGGCTGTGCTGCGGCACTCGGGACCACGCCTGGGATGGCGCTCATCGTGCCGCGCGCCATATCGTGCCTGGGGATGCAGCGGATCAGCGCCTGTGTGTAGGGATGACGCGGTTGCGCGAAGAGTGCGTCGACCTCGGCCAGCTCGACCACGCGGCCGCAATACATCACGGCCACCCGGTCGCAGGCCTGGGCGACGACGCCCATGTCGTGGGTGATCAGGATCAGGCCGAGGCCGCGCTGCCGCACCAGGTCGACGAGGATCTGAACGATCTGCGCCTGCACCGTGACGTCGAGGGCGGTGGTCGGCTCGTCGGCGATCAGAAGCTCCGGGTCGCCGGCAAGCGCCATGGCAATGACGATACGCTGTTTCATGCCGCCGGAGAGCTGGTGCGGAAACAGGTCGTAGACCGAGGCGGGATCGGGAATGCGCAGGTCGGCCATCAATTTCAGGCTTTTTGCCCGCGCCGCACTCCGGCCAAGGCCGAGATGCAGGCGTGCGGCCTGATCGATCTGCGGCCCGATCCGCATCATCGAATCGAGCGAAGTCATCGGGTTCTGCGTAATCAGCGCGATGCGCCCGCCGCGCAGCCTCCGCATCTGCCGCTCCGGCAGCCCGACGAGATTGGTGCCGTCAAAGCGGATGGTGCCGGCAGCGACCTGGCCGCCGATGCGCGGCAACAATCCCATGATCGCGGTTGCCGTCAGCGACTTGCCCGAACCGGATTCACCGACGATGCCGAGGATTTCGCCACGGTCGACGCTGAGCGTGACTTGGTCGACCGGCGCGAAGGCACCAAAGCTGATGCGCAGCATTTCCAGATCCAGCAGCATCGTTACGCCTCCCTGAACTTGGCGCGGACATCGAGCGCAGCGATCACCGCGTCGCCGAACAGGTTGATGAAGACGACCGTCAGCGCCACGGCGAGACCGGGAAGCAGAATCACCCAGGGCGCAATGAACAGCTGGGCCGTGCCGGAACTCATCATTGCGCCCCAACTCGGTGTCGGCGGCTGGGCGCCCAGACCGAAGAAGCCGAGAGTTGCCTCGAGAATGATCGCATCGCCGGTTGCCAGCATCGCCGCCACCAGCACCGGCGCCAGCGCGTTGGGCAGGAGATGCGAGAACAGGACGTGGGCGTGGCCGGCGCCCAGACTGATTGTCGCCTCGACGTAGGTTTCGCTCTTCAGCGACATGATCTGGGTTCGCGTCAGTCGGGTGAACTGCGCGAGGTAGGCGATGGCGATGGCGATCACCACGCCTTCCAGCCCGGGCCCGATGATCGCCACCAGCATCAGCGCGATCAGGATTTCTGGGAACGACCATGTCAGGTCGATCACCGTCATGACGATGCGGTCGAAGGTGCCGCCGAAATAGCCGCAGGTGGCGCCGAGGACGAGGCCGAGCGCCACGGAGATGCCGATCGCTGTGATGCTGACCGAGAGCGAGGTGCGGGCCCCGGTGATCATCCGCGACAGCACATCGCGTCCGAACTCGTCGGTGCCGAACAGATGCGTCAGCGACGGCGCCTGGTTCATGATGCCCAGGTCCTGCTGGTCGTAGGGATATGGCGACAGCCACGGCGCAAACAGCGCGCCGATGACCAGAAGCAGCAGAAACGCTCCCGATATGCCGCCCTTGAAGGTCGAGACGGCCTTGAGCATTGCCAATGCACGATGTCTGATCATGCCCGTGCCTCGCGCTGGCGTGGATCCATCGCCGCCTGGACGATGTCGCCGATCAGGGCGCCGATGATGACGGCCATGGCCAGCATGAGAAGACAGCCCTGAACCAGCGGGTAGTCTCGCTGATTGAGCGCCCGGATCAGCAGCGAGCCGAGGCCGGGACGGGCGAAGACATATTCGATCGTCACGGCGCCTCCCAAAACCCAGCCGATGCGCAGGCTGAGGATGGTGACGACCGGAACCATGGCGTGGCGCAGCACATGCCGCAGTTGGATGATGAAGGGCGGCAGCCCCTTGGCGTGCAGCAGTGTCACGAAATCCTGCCTGGAGGTCTCGATCATGGCGATCCGCGTAACGCGGGCCACGAGTGCGATACCGCCGAGGCCGGCGGCGATGGTCGGCAGGATGAGCGAACTCCAGCCGCGCGCGCCCGACACCGGGACCCAGCCGAGCCAGACCGCGAAGACAAGGATCAGCAGCAGGCCGAGCCAGAAGCTTGGCACCGTCGAGCCGAGCAGAATAAAGCCGGTGATCGAGTCGTCGACGCGGGTGCCCTGATAGCTCGCCGCGATCACGCCGGCGGCGATGCCAGTCAGCGTCGAAAACAGCAGTGCTGCGATGCCCAGCTCGAGGCTGTAGGGCAGGTTCCGGGCGATCAGGGCGCTGACCGGGCGCCCCTGGATGATCGAGGTGCCCAGGTCGCCGGTCAGCAGCCGCCCCATCCAGGTGACATATTGCTCGACCAGGCTGCGGTCGAGACCGTACTTCGCCGCAATCTGCAGGCGCTGCTCCGGCGTCGAACCGGCGCGCATGAGATTGTCGATGGGGTCACCCGGCACCAGATGGATGATGAAGAACACCACCAGTGAGACGACAAAGAAGACAGGCAGCAGCAGGACGAGCCGCCTCAAGGTGAAGCCGATCATGACGTTCTGCCGACCCGCTCAGCCAATGACCTTGATGTCGACGGCCGTTGCCTGCACCAGCTGCGTGCCACGCAGCTTTGCCGGCACATCGAGCATGGTCTTGTTGAACGCGTAGTTCTGAACCGGCTCGTGGACAGGTACAAACAGGAAGTTGCCGATCAGGTTCTCCTGATACTTCCTGAAATTGGCCACCCGCTCGTCCTGCGTCTTCGACTGCTGCATGGCGACGTTGCGAAGCTCCTGCGATTTCTCGTCCTGCCACCCGGAGGAGTTCGGATAGGGAATGTTGGTGGTGCTGAAGAACCAATCGAGAATGTCGGCGTTGTTCCAGCCATACTGACGCACCGCGAGCTGATGCTGGCCCTTCTTGAGCTGGTCGACGACCGTCGTGCTGTCGAAGATGTCGATCTCGACAACCATGCCGATTGCCTTGAGCTGCGCCTGGACGATCTCGGCAGTACGTTTGATCGCCGTCTCCGACTGCGCCGTCAGCTTGATCTTCAGCGGCTTGCCGTCCTTGACCCGGATGCCGTCATCACCTCGCTGCCAGCCGGCCTTGTCCAGAAGTTCGTTGGCCTTGGCCAGGTCGTGGTGGATTTCCAGCTTGGGATCGATCTTCGATTCCACCAGCGTGCTGATGAGGAACTGATGCGCTTCGAGGCCTATGCCGTTGAAGACGCTCTTGAGGATCGCGCCCTGATCGACCGCCAATGCGGTTGCCTGGCGCACGGCGGCGTCGCCGAACGGCTCGGCTCGGGTGTTGAACGCGAGATACGTGATCCCGAAGCCAGGCAGGCTCCGGAAGTCCAACATCTCTTCTGCCTGAAGTTGCGGCAGGAACTGGTCCGGCACGCCGAGCAGCAAGCCGACGCCGCCTGTCTTCAGTTCGAGGAAGGCCGTCGAGGCGTCGGGAATTTCGCGCAGGGTCAGCCGCTTGACGTGCGGGGCTCCCTTGTTGTTCGAGAGGTCGCTGCCCCAGCTGTAGTCCTCGTTGGCGACCAGCACGGTTTCCTGTCCGACGGCAAAGCTCTCGAACATGAAGGGTCCGGTTCCGACGGCCTCGGTCACGCCAAAATTGTCGCCGGCCGCGTCGTAGGCCTTAGGAGACGGGATGCCCATGAAGGACGATGCCAGATTGTAGATCAGATTTGGCTCCGCCCGCTTCATGACGAAGCGAACAGTATAGTCGTCGACGACCTCGACACGGTCGACGGCGTCGACAAGGTACTCGTTCGGGCTGCCTTTGAACTTGGGGATCCACCACGCTATGGTCGCGGCATTGAACGGTTCACCATCATGAAAGCGAACGCCTTGCCGCAACTTGAAGGTCCAGTTCATACCGTCGGGACTGTTCTCCCAGGATTCGGCGAGGTGGGGATGATAGCTCTGGTCGACATCCTGCTCGATCAGCCGGTCGTAGATCAGGGTCGCGACGGTGCTGAGCAAGGTGGCGCGAATTGGATCGTGATGAGGGGCGCCGATTTCGGCACTGCCGAGAGCAAACACGGCCTCCGGTTCTGATGCTCGCGCCGAATATCCCCCAGCCAGGCCGAGGCCCGCGGCCAGCGTGACCACCGATACCGAAGCAAGAAACCCACGTCGATTCATGTTCAACCTCCCCTTGGAAAATCGGCAAAAGCCAGCCATGCCGCGGAAGCAGCATTTTCTCGACAACAGACAAGAATTCGCGATGTGGCATGGTCATATGACCTGAGCCAGATGCGCGTCGTTTCCTCCCGGTTGCTGGGCGTTACTGGCAATATCCAGCGGCTCAGCAACATTTTCTTCCCCGCTCCTCAACGAGGGTGCGTTCAAGCTATTTTGAAAAAAAACAAACGTCAATCGATTCTGTGATAGAATTCTTACAAGAAATCCCGCCCCGCACAGGGAGAGCAAAATGACGGAATCGGTTCGCCGCAGGCTGGTCGAAAGCCTGGCTACCGCCACCAATGCCGAGAAGGCGCTTGCCAACTACATGTTGGCAAACCTCAACGGCGTGCCGTTCGAGACCTCGGCAACCTTGGCCGCCAAGGTCGGCGTCAGCGAGCCGACTGTCGGGCGCTTCTGCCGGACGCTGGGTTACGCCCGCTTCAAGGACCTCAAGGAGGATCTCCGCGACAACATTGGCGCCCAGCCCTGGCTGGCCGGCGACCGCCTGAAGGAGTTCCGCGACCGCAGCCAGAACGGCGATGCCCTCGCCCGCAGTCTGGAGCTGGAGATCGCGGCGTTGCTGAGGATCTACGAGCTCGCCAACACCAAGGAATGGGCCCGCGCCGTCAAGCGCCTGGCCACCTCGCCGCAGCTTTTCGTCGCCGGCTTCCAGACGGAGCGCGGCATCGCCCAGTACTTCGCCAATCAGCTGCAGTATCTCCGCCCAGGCGTCCAGCTCGCCGACATTGCCGGCGGCAACTTTTCGGAGATCTTGCTGAGCCCATCCAAATCGACATGCCTGGTGATTTTCGAGGCCCGCCGCTACTCGCGCCTGAACCTCCTGCTGGCGCAGGAAGCCAAAAAGGCGAAGATCCCGATCACGCTGGTCACCGACGCCTTCTGCGACTGGGGCCGCGACCTTGCCGACGAAATGTTCGTCGTGCCCACCGAATTCGGCATGTTCTGGGAATCGACAGCGCAGATGGCCAGCCTCGGCAACCTCTTGATCAACGGCATCTTCAACGAACTCGGCGTCGCGATCGAAGGTCGCATGAACAAGGTCTCGGAACTGCACGGCAAGATCACCGGCTATGTCGGCGACTAGCCGAAGTGCCCAAGCCTTGTTGCTTCAATCCTCTGGCGTCACCTGCCTCAGGATCCAGTCGAACAGCTGATTGGTCAGCTGGCCCGCCGCCTTTCGTTCGGGAACCACGAAGTAGTAGCTCTTTTCGGTCTGCAGCGGCATATCGAGAACGACCTGCAGCTTGCCGTCGCGCAGCTCGCTTTCGACGAGATAGCGCGGCAGCAGAGCCACCCCCAGGCCGGCAACCGCCGCCTCGATCAACATGGTGAACTGGTCGAAGCGATGGCCCTGATAGGCGCCTTGCGCCTCGACGCCGGCGGCCTGGAACCAGTTGGCCCAGGCCTTTGGTCGCGTCGCCATGTTGAGCAGCGGCGCATGCGCCAGCGCTTCGGGCGAGCCGATGTCGCGGCCTGCGAGAAACTCTGGACTGGCCGCCGGCACGATCACTTCGCGGCAGATATAGCGGCACACGGCATTGGCCCAGACCGGCTGGCCGTAATGGATCGCCGCGTCAAACCCCTGTTCCTCCAAGTCGAACTGCTCGGCGCGCGACACCACGTTGAGCGCGATGCCGGGATGGGTTTTCAGGAAGCCCGGCAGCCGCGGCACCAGCCAGCGGCTGCCGAAGGTCGGCAAGGTGGCGAGGCTGAGCAGCGATACGCCCGAACTGGCCATCGCCCTCAGCATCGCCGCCTCGCCCTGCTCAAGCAGCTTGCGCGCGTCGGGCAGGAATTTCTGACCGGCCGCCGACAGCACCACGCGCTGGCGCACCCGCTCGAACAGCAGCAGGCCGAGTTGGGCCTCGAGATCGCGGATTTGCCGGCTGACAGCGCTTTGCGAGAGGTTGAGCTCGCGCCCTGCCAGCGTGACGTTGCCATGGCGGGCAGCGGCCTCGAAGGCCTGCAGCTTGCCCAGGTCGGGAAGGAGCGTGCGCGCAGCAGTCATTCGGTTTCCGCATCAACCTAGATGGATTCAGCGCAATTCAGCGCCGACAGAACCGTATATAGCATTGTTCAAGCATGAAGTCGCCCATGCCGAACGTGAAACAGAGGGTTCGAATGTCTCCGTCTCCCTTCTTGTCGCCCGATGCCATCCGCGCCGCCTTCTCGGCCGCCATGTCGGCGATGTACCGCGATGAAGTGCCCGCCTATGGCACGCTGATGGCCCTGGTCGCCGACGTCAACGAAGCCACCCTCGCCAGCCAGCCGGCGCTGCGCGCCAGCCTGGAAGCGACAGAGACGCTCGCCCGCATCAGCGAGGAGCGCCACGGCGCCATCCGCCTCGGAACCGAAGCCGAGCTCGCCATGATGCGGCGTGTCTTCGCCGTCATGGGCATGCTCCCGGTCGGCTATTACGATCTCAGCGAAGCCGGCGTGCCGGTGCACTCCACCGCCTTCCGGCCGGTCGGCGAGACCGCGCTCAACTTCAACCCGTTCCGGGTGTTCACCTCGCTGCTGCGGCTCGACCTGATCGCCGACGAAGGCCTGCGCGCCACCGCCGAACAGACCTTGGCCCGCCGGCAGATCTTTTCCGACGCGGCCGTGGCACTCGTCGACAAGGCTGAACGTGACGGTGGCCTGTCGCAGGAGGACGCCGGACTGTTCGTCACTGAAGTGCTCGACACGTTCCGCTGGCACAGCGAGGCAAGCGTCGACCAGACGCTCTATGCCAGGCTGCACGATGCACACCGGCTGATCGCCGACGTGGTCTCGTTCAAGGGTCCGCACATCAACCATCTGACGCCGCGCACGCTTGATATCGACGCCGTGCAGGACCAGATGCCATCGCGCGGCATCGTTCCCAAGGCCGTCGTCGAGGGGCCGCCCAGCCGCGCTTGCCCCATCCTGCTGCGCCAGACGTCGTTCAAGGCCGTCGAGGAGCGCGTGTCGTTTCCCGACGAAAACGGCAAGCTCCAGACAGGCTCGCACACCGCGCGCTTCGGCGAGATCGAGCAGCGCGGCATAGCGCTCACGCCCAAGGGTCGAACCCTTTACGACAAGCTTTTGAACCAGGCTCGCGCCGCGGTACGCCCTGCCCCGGACGGTTCGAATGCAGACGCCTATCGCGTAGCACTCACTCGGAGCTTTGCCGAATTCCCTGACGACTGGAACGCCATCCGCAGGGCCGGCCTCGGCTATTTCCTCTACACCGTCGACGACGCAGTCGCCGGTGCGCGCGGCAGCGACATCGAAAGCCTGATCGCCGCCGGTGCGGTGCGTTTCGACGCAATTGTCTACGAGGACTTCCTGCCGGTCTCTGCCGCCGGCATCTTCCAGTCCAACCTGGGTGACGACGCTGTGCAGGAGTTCACCGCCAGCCCCAACCAGCGCCTGTTCGAAAAAGCCCTGGGGGCCGCCGTCCTCAACGAGTTCGAGCATTATGCCGGCATCGAACGGGCATCGATCGAGCGCTGCCTAGCCGCGCTGAAGGCGTTTTCGGACGCGGCTTGATGCTGGCGCGCGAACACATCGACACTCTCGGCGCTCTGCTCGGCGCAGGCGGGTTACTGACCGCAGAAGCCGACATGGCCGGCTACGAAAGGGGCGCGCGTTATGATAGCGGCCGCGCAGCCTTCGTGGCACGCCCGGCCTCGACCGAGGCCGTCTCGGCCGTCGTCGCTTATTGCGCCCGCCATGCCATCGCGCTGGTGCCGCAGTCAGGCAATACCGGGCTGGTCGCCGGTTCGACGCCCGACGCCACCGGCACCCAGGGCGTGCTGAGCCTCGACCGCCTGCGCTCCACCTTCGAGCTCGACTTCGACAACCGCAGCCTGCGCGTCGACGCCGGCTTCCGCTTGTCCGAAATCAACGCTCGGCTCGAACCGCACGGCCTGTTCTTCCCGATCGATCTTGGCGCCGACCCGATGGCAGGCGGCATGGTGGCGAGCAACACCGGCGGGGCGCGTTTCCTGCGCTTCGGCGACGTCCGCCGCAACACGCTGGGCATGAAGGTGGTGCTCGGCGACCACGCCGGCACCGTTGTCGATTTCGGCGCAGGCCTGCGCAAGGACAACACCGGCGTCGACTGGAAGCAGCATTTCATCGGCACGGCGGGCGCGTTCGGCGTCGTCACCGAATGCATCTTCAACCTGGAAAGGCTGCCGCAGCAGGTGGCGACCGCCTATCTGGTACCGCGTTCACCCGAGCATGTGACGGTCCTGCTCAACGCCATGGAAGTGCGCCTAGGCACCTATCTCAGCGCCTTCGAAGGCATGTCGGGCGCAGCGATCACCCGCACGCTCGCCCATGTCGAAGCGCTGCGCAATCCATTCCCCGGCGGGGCCGTGCCCGATTTCGTCATCCTCGCCGAGGTTTCCAGGTCATGGCTGCCACGCGCGGCCGAGCAGCAGCTCGACGCCGTGCTCGAAGAGGTGCTGGCAGACATATGGAGCCTGCCGGAGGAGCCGCTGGGCGACGCCTTCGTCGGTCCCGTGCACGAAATGTGGGCGCTGCGCCACGCTCTGTCCGAAGGTGTGAAGTCGTCGGGCTATGTCGTCGGCCTCGACCTGTCATTCCGCCGCGGCGAGCTGATGCGCTTCCGCCAGCACATGAGCGACCTGCTGGCCCTGGAATTCCCCGCTGTCGCCATCTGCGATTTCGGCCATGTCGGCGACGGCGGCGTGCATTTCAATCTAGTCGTGCCGAAGCTGGCGGACGGGACGAACGACATGGCAACCGCCGAGGCGTTGCGCGAGCGGGTGATCTCGGTTGCCGTCGAGGAGCATGGCGCAAGCTTCAGCGCCGAACACGGACTTGGACGCCGCAACCAGCGTTTCTACGACCGCTACACGACGGAAAAACTGAAATCGATGGCCGCGCAGCTGAAACAGGCGGTCGCCCCCGCTCCGATCGGCACCGCACGGCTGGGCTGATCATGGCGTACAGCGCCACAATGAACCCGACAAACAAAAGGACAAGAAAATGACCATAGCAAAAGAAACCGCCGCTCTTCTGGAGCGGCTTGGCGTTGCGTCAGCTGCCTTCACCGGCGGCGACCTGATCGTGCGCAGCCCGGTGACGGGCGACCAGATCGGCGCGCTCAAGTCGATCTCATCAGCCGAGGCGGAAGCCGTAATTGCCCGCGCCGATGCCGCCTTCAAAGCCTGGCGCAACGTGCCGGCGCCGAAGCGCGGCGAGCTTGTCCGCCTGCTCGGCGAGGAGCTGCGCGCTTCAAAGGCCGATCTCGGTCGCCTGGTCTCGATCGAGGTCGGAAAGATCGCCTCCGAGGGCCTCGGCGAAGTCCAGGAGATGATCGACATCTGCGACTTCGCCGTCGGCCTGTCGCGCCAGCTTTATGGCCTGACCATTGCCACCGAGCGTCCCGGCCATCGCATGATGGAAACCTGGCATCCGCTCGGCGTCACAGGCGTCATCTCGGCCTTCAACTTCCCCGTTGCGGTGTGGTCGTGGAATGCAGCCCTGGCCTTTGTCTGCGGCAATTCGGTGGTCTGGAAGCCGTCGGAAAAGACGCCGCTGACCGCCCTTGCCTGCCAGGCGATCTTCGAACGTGCGGCAAAACGTTTTGGCGCTGATGCGCCCGCAGGCCTGTCGCAGCTTTTGATCGGCGACCGCGCCATCGGCGAGGTGCTTGTCGACCACCCCAAGGTGCCGCTGGTCTCGGCCACCGGCTCGACCCGCATGGGCCGCGACGTCGGCCCGCGTCTGGCCAAACGTTTCGCCCGCGCCATCCTCGAACTCGGCGGCAACAATGCCGGCATCGTCTGCCCTTCGGCCAATCTCGACATGGCGCTACGCGCCATCGCCTTCGGCGCCATGGGCACCGCCGGCCAGCGCTGCACCACCATGCGCCGCCTGTTCGTCCATGACAGCGTCTACGACCAGCTCGTGCCGCGGCTGAAGAAGGCCTATCAGAGCGTCTCGGTCGGCAGCCCGCTGGAAAGCTCGGCCCTCGTCGGCCCGCTGATCGACAAGGCCGCCTTCGACGGCATGCAGAAGGCGCTGAAGCACGCGGCCGAGGCCGGCGGCGAGATCACCGGCGGCATGCGCGTCGACCAGGGCCATGACGGCGCCTATTACGTCAAGCCGGCGCTGGTCGAGATGCCTGATCAGACAGGTCCGGTGCTGGAAGAGACCTTCGCACCGATCCTCTATGTGATGAAATATTCCGACTTCGATGCTGTGCTCGACCTGCACAATGCGGTCGGCGCCGGCCTGTCGTCGTCGATCTTCACGCTCGACCTGCAGGAAGCCGAGCGCTTCCTGTCGGTCGAGGGTTCGGACTGCGGCATCGCCAATGTCAACATCGGCACCTCGGGTGCGGAGATCGGCGGCGCGTTCGGCGGCGAGAAGGAGACCGGCGGCGGCCGCGAAAGCGGCTCGGACGCCTGGAAGGCCTATATGCGCCGCGCCACCAACACGGTGAACTACTCCAAGGCGCTGCCGCTGGCCCAGGGCGTCAGCTTCGACATCGACTGAGCAGCCGACACCGGTTGCGGCGCTGGCATCGGCCACGCCGCAGCCGCCGCATGACTTCAGGCGCCGTCCGCAGAAGCGGGCGGCGTGAATGGCCCCGGCTTGATGTCATGCCCGGGCCAATCCTTCCCCGCCAACCTGCAGCCACGGACGTCTGCCGATGCTCAGCACCCCTCACAAGCCGCATTCCCATGGACCGCGCTCGCATGGGCTTTGGGAAGCGACGGCGCCGGCGGCACCGGCAACGACAGCGCTCGACGGGCATGTTTCGGCCGAGGTCGTCATCGTCGGCGGTGGCTATACCGGCATGTCCTGCGCGCTGCATCTTGCGGAGGTCGGCCGCCGGGTGGTGCTGCTGGAAGCCAGGGAAATCGGCTTCGGCGGCGCCGGGCGCAATGTCGGCCTGATCAATGCCGGCCTGTGGCTCGCGCCTGACGACGTCTCTTCGGCTCTCGGCCCCGACCATGGCGAACGGCTGCTCAAGCTGCTCGGCGACGCGCCGGCACAGGTCATGGCGCTGATCGACGGGCACGGCATCGACTGCGAGCTGGAGCGCAACGGCACGCTGCATTGCGCCGTCGGCGCTTCGGGCCTCGCCGAGATCAGGGAGCGCGAGGCGCAGTGGCAAAAGCGCGGCGCGCCGGTCAAGCTGCTCGACGCGGCCGAAACCGCAGCACGGCTCGGCACGTCGGCCTATCTCGGCGCTTTGCATGACGCACGCGCCGGAACGCTGCAGCCGCTGGCCTATGCCCGCGGGCTGGCCACGGCCGTGGTCAAGGCGGGCGTGACGCTGCATACGTCCAGCCCCGTCACAAAAGCCGAGCGCAAGGACAATCGCTGGCACCTGACCACTTCAGGCGGCAGCGTCGACGCCAATTGGGTCGTCGTCGCGACCGATGCCTACAGCACCGGCCCGTGGCAGATGGTGCGCACCGAGCAGGTCCACCTGCCCTATTTCAACCTGGCCACTAAGCCGCTCTCGCCGGAGCTGCTGCGCAAGATCCTGCCCGGGCGCGAAGGCGTGTGGGACACCAAGACCGTCCTCTCCTCCTTCCGGATGGATCGCGCCGGGCGGCTGGTGTTCGGCAGCGTCGGCGCGCTGCGTTACTCCGGCACGGCCATCCACAAGGCCTGGGCCCGCCGCGCCCTGTCAAAACTGTACCCCGAGCTCGGCGACATCACCTTCGAGCACGAATGGTACGGGCAGATCGGCATGACCGGCGATGCCTTGCCGAGGTTCCACACCTTCGGCCCCAATGCCGTCGGTTTCTCCGGCTACAACGGACGCGGCATCGCCCCCGGCACCGTGTTCGGCCGCGAACTCGCCCTGCTGATCAAGGGCGAGAAGACCTACGCCGACCTACCCCTCCCGGTCTCCGACGTCACGCCCGCCACGTTCCGCCGAAGCCGCGAGGCCTGGTATGAAGCCGGGGCCCAGATCGCGCATCTCGTCTGATGCCAGTCAGGCCAGCTTCAACGAACCTACGAAGCGCACACCAACTGCATGGAACGTCATTCAGCGGCGGGTCGGCGCCGGCCTTCTTCCTGAAGTTGGGTCGGCGTTGCTCGTCGGCATCAGCTGCTCCTAAAGGGGAGACTAAAGGGGAGAATTGCGAGCGCCCTCGATCGGCTACCCGCGGTTCGCCAGCCTTTCGCCGACCAGTGTCGTCCAGTAGCTGATACCGTGGACGATCGCGCCGTCGTTGAAGTCGTAGGCGGGGTTGTGGAGGCCGGCGGAGTCGCCGTTGCCCAGCCAGATCATGGCGCCGGGCCGCTTTTCGAGCATGTAGGAGAAATCCTCCGCGCCCATCGTGCACTGGCAGTTGCCGTTGACCTTGTCGGCGCCGGCGACGTCGGAGGCAACTGAGATCGCAGCCTTCGTCATCTCGGGATCGTTGACGGTCACCGGGTAGCCGGGGCGCCAGTCGATCTCGGCCTGGGCCTCGAACAGCCGGGCAGTGTTGGCGACGATGTCCTTGAAGCGCTGCTCGACGGCCTTGCGCGTCTGCGGATTGATCGTTCGGATCGTGCCTCCGACGACGGCCTGCTCAGGGATGACGTTGAGTGCGGCCTCGCTGCCGCCGGCAAGATAGGTGACCGAGACGACGACGGGATCGAAGGGGTCGACGTTGCGCGAGGCGATCGATTGCAGCGCCGTCACCAGATGCGCAGCGACCAGCACGGGATCACGCGATTCATGCGGCGAAGCAGCATGCGAACCCTTGCCGTTCAGCTTGACGACGAAGCGATCGGCGGCGGCCAGCATCGGGCCCGGCCGGATGGCAAAGGAACCGACAGGCAGGCCCGGCTCGTTGTGCATGCCGAACACCTCCTCGATGCCGAAGCGCTCCAGTAGCCCCTCCTCGATCATGACGCGCCCACCAGCGCCGCCCTCCTCGGCCGGCTGGAAGATGAGCACGGCGCTACCGGCGAAGTCCCGTGTCGAGGCAAGGTGACGCGCAGCGCCGAGCAGCATCGCCGTGTGGCCGTCATGGCCGCAGGCATGCATCTTGCCGGGGTTCTTCGACGCATGGGCAAGGTTGGTCTGCTCGGCGATCGGCAGAGCATCCATGTCGGCCCGCAGCCCGATGGTGCGGCCGGCGCCCAGCTTTCCCTTCACCACCGCGACGACACCCGTCTTGGCAATGCCGGTGACGACCTCGTCGCAGCCGAACGACTTCAGCTTGTCGGCGACGAAGGCCGACGTCGCGGGCAGATCGAACAGCAACTCGGGATTCTGGTGCAGGTGGCGGCGCCACTGCCCGGCTTCTTCCGCAATCGTCTCGATCGTCTGTACTGACATCATTTCCTCTTTCAGGCAGTTCAATCTGGAGTGTCGGCGCCAATGGGCCTGTCAACCCGCGCCTCCGCTCACATCTTCGAGGCCTAGGACGAAACGCTTGCCTTCACAAGACGCCAGTGCCACTGACGGGCCAAAGCCACGAAAGACGGTCCGCCATGCCTGTGATTGAACAGATTGCCCAGTTTGCCCAAGATCTCACCGCGATACGCCAGGATTTCCACCAGCATCCCGAACTCGGTTTCGAGGAGCATCGCACCTCGCAGCGCGTGGCGGATCTGCTTGCAAGCTGGGGTGTTTCAGTCGAGCGCGGCATCGGCGGCACCGGCCTCGTCGGCGTCATCGACGGCAACAGGCCGGGGCGGAGCATCGGCCTGCGAGCCGACATGGACGCGCTGCCGATGGACGAACTGACCAACCTGCCCTACGCCTCGAAGAACCCCGGCGTGTTCCATGGCTGCGGCCATGACGGGCACACCACCATGCTGCTTGGCGCTGCGCGCTACCTCGCCGGCAACCGCGATTTCGCCGGCCGCGCCGTGCTGATCTTCCAGCCGGCGGAGGAAGGTCTCGGCGGTGCGCGCGCCATGCTGCGCGACGGCCTGTTCGATCGCTTCCCCTGCGACGAGCTCTATGGCATGCACAATTCGCCCTACCAGGGCCATTCCCAGCTGACGATCCGGCCGGGCAAGGCGCAGGCCGGCGCCAGCTTCTTCGACATCACGATCCACGGCCGCGGCAGCCACGGCGCCATGCCCCAGGCCAGCCGCGATCCGATCACCATCGGCTCGGGCCTGATCAAGGAGATGCAGGAAATCGTCTCGCGCAACATGGACCCGACGCGTCCGGCCGTCGTTTCCGTGACCCAGTTCCATGCCGGCTCGGCCTACAATGTCATTCCGGAAACCGCCGTGCTGCGCGGCACCTTCCGCTATTTCGACGAGGCCGACGGGGTAATGATCGAAAACCGCATCCGCAAACTCTGCGCCGGCCTTGCGCTCGCCCACGAAATCGAGATCGTGGCCGACATCCGCAACATCTTCGACGTGCTGTCGAACGATCCGGAGCGGGTCGGCAACCTGATCGAGGTGGCCCATGAGATCGTCGGCGACAAGGCGCAGCCGAATGCGGAACTGACGATGGGATCGGAGGACATGGCCGATCTGCTGCGCGTCGTCCCGGGTGCTTTCTTCAATCTGGGGCATGGCGGAACCGTTCCGCTGCACAATTCCGGGTTCATTTTCGACGACACGATTCTTCCCGTCGGCGCCAGCCTGCTGGCCCGGCTCGTCGAGGTGCGCGGCGCCGCCTGAGCGCGGCCGCGCCAATAAAATCAATTTCTTGATCTGAGGACTTCGCTCGATCCCGGCATGGCTGTCGGGACGGGCGGAGCTTTGCCTGTTCGGTCCGAGATGCCGCCTGCCTGGCGGCATCGCGAAGTCGGCTCATTTTTTAGCTTGACCGAATGCAAGGACGAGAGCATTAGTTGCATAAAGTGGAACTTGAGTTCCATTTAATGGAACGACTCGGAGGAGCAATGTCGGTCCTGAACAATGCCGCAGACGTGCTGAGGTGCTTCGGAAACGACTGTCCCGACCTGACGGTTTCGGACGTCGTGCGGCTGCTCGGCATGCCGAAAGCCAATGCGTCGCGCCTGCTGAAGGCGATGCGGGAGGCGAACATGCTGGAGACGATCGGCGACAGTCACCGGCATCGCCCGGGCCGGCTGATGCTCGATCTCGCCGCCGCCTACCGCCGTTCCTCGCTGCTGATCGGCCGCGCCAGCGAAGTCGTCGCCGAAGCCAGCAACACCTTTGGCCATACCGGATACATCTCGGTGCGCGACGGCAAGGAAGTGACTGCCGTCGCCGACTTCCAGGGCACCAACGCGCTCCGCGTCGTCAGTAACATCGGCCGCCGCCTGCCTGCCCATCTCAGTGCGACCGGTCGGTCGCTGCTGGCGCGGCTTGGCGAGGAGGCAGTGCATGCGCTCTATGCCGGGCACAGCGCTTTGCATGAACTGAGCGAGCAGCTTTCGAAAGTGCGGCACCAGGGCTTCGCCTATTCGAGCCAGGAAGCCACGCCCGGCGTCGACGCCATCGCGATATCGGTCGCCGATCCGCGCACCGACGAAGCCGTCAGCCTCTGCATCGTCTACCCCCACGCACTCGTCGACACCAAAGGCCGTGACGAGATGATTGCCGCCCTCGCCAAGGGGGCCGCCCGCATAGCCGAGGACCTGGGCGACAGCGCCTTCGTCGCCCCCCGGATCTGAAGAAAAGGACATCAGTAATGAGTGATCTGCCCAACCGCTGGCGCGTGGGGTTCGACATTGGTGGAACCTTCACCGACTTCGTGCTCTATGACAGCCAGAACCATTCAGTCACGTTGCACAAGCGCCTGACCACGCCACACGATCCGTCCCAGGCGGCTCTGCTCGGCCTGCAGGAACTGCTGGATCTCAAGAGCATCAAGCATAGCGACGTCGGCGAGATCGTCCATGGCACGACGCTGGTCACCAACGCCGTCATCGAACGCAAGGGCGCACCGGTCGGTCTCATCACGACGCGCGGCTTCCGCGACCTGCTCGAAATGGGCACCGAGCAGCGCTACGACATCTATGACCTGTTCGTCTCCTTCCCCGATCCAATGGTCAGCCGCGACCTGCGCCTCGAGGTCGACGAGCGCATGAATGCCTCGGGCGAGGTGGAGACCGCGCTCGACGAAGCCCAGGTCCTGCAGGCGGCCAAGGCGCTCGTCGCGCAGGGCTGCGAGGCGGTCGCCATCGCCTTCATGCACTCTTATGCCAATTCGGTGCATGAGCGCCGCGCCGCCGACATCATCCGCGCCGCCTTCCCCGAGCTGTCGGTCTCGATCTCGAGCGAAGTCGTCGCCGAAATGGGCGAGTACCAGCGCATTGTCACCACCTGCGCCAACGCCTTCGTGCAGCCCTTGATGCACCGCTATCTGACCAAGCTCGAGAAATCGCTGCGCGGTGCTGGCTTTGCCGGCGCGCTCAGGCTGATGCATTCGGCCGGCGGCCTGATGTCTCTGGAAACCGCACGCGACTTCCCGATCCGGCTGCTCGAAAGCGGCCCCGCCGGTGGCGGTCTCGCTACCGCCCTGTTCGGCAAGGCTGCCGGCCTGTCCGACGTCATTTCCTTCGACATGGGCGGCACCACCGCCAAGGCCTGCATGATCGAAGACGGCCGCGCCGAAATTTCGCCGATGATGGAGGCCGCGCGCGTCCACCGCTTCGTCAAGGGTTCCGGCCTGCCGATCAAGGCCCCCGTCATCGAGATGATCGAGATCGGCGCCGGCGGCGGTTCGATCGCCGCCATCGACGACGTCGGCCTGCTGAAGGTCGGCCCGCATTCCGCCAGCTCCGATCCGGGCCCGGCCTGCTACGGCATGGGCGGCAAGCAGCCGACGGTCACCGACGCCAACCTCACGCTCGGCTATTACGACCCCAACTTCTTCCTCGGCGGTCGCATGAAGCTCGACCTCGAGGCCGCACGTGCAGCGATTGCGCGGGTGGCTGAACCGTTGAACCTGACCATCGAAGAAGCCGCGCTTGGCATCCACAAGGTGGTGGTCGAAAGCATGGCCTCGGCTGCCCGCGTACACCTTGTCGAACGCGGCAAGGATCCGCGCGAATACTCCATGGTCGGCTTCGGCGGCGCCGGTCCGGCCCATGCGGTCGACGTGGCACGTGCCATGGGCATCAGCTCCGTGCTGATCCCACCGGCATCAGGTGCGGCATCTGCCCTCGGCTTCCTTGCAGCCCCACTGTCCTTCGAGGGTGTGCGGTCGCTGCGTGTCGAGCTGAAGACTGGCTTTGACACGGACGCCGTCAATGGCGTGCTGACCACCCTCGAAGACGAAGGACGGCACCAGCTCACCCGCTCCGGCATCGCGGCAGGCGACATCGTTGTCGAGCGCAGCGCCGACATGCGCCTCGTCGGGCAGATGCACGACATCAGCGTGGCGCTGCCCACGACGACTCTTGGCGAAGCCGATCTGCCGGCCATTCGCGAAGCCTTCGTCCGCGCCTACTCGGCCCGCTACGCCGAGCCTTTCGAGGGCGCGCGTTTCGAATCCGTCAACTTCCGCGTCCGCGTCGCCGGCCCGACGCCGCAGTTGTCGCTCACCGGCGCCACCGGCGGCGGCGATACTGCAGCTCGGATCAAGGGCCATCGCGTCTGCTGGTTCGACGAAGGCAAGTTCGAGACGGCCGTCTACGATCGCTACGCGCTGCGCAGCGGCGACACCATTGTGGGTCCGGCAATCATCGAAGAGCGTGAATCCACAACCGTTGTCGGCCCATCCGACAGCGTCATGATCGACGCCGGCCAGAACCTCTGCGTCCAGGTCGGCGCGCTCAAGGCCGCCGATGCGTTCGTCACCGACGACATGACCCGCGCCGAGGCTGTCGCCCGCATCAAGGGCGATCCGATCGGCCTCGAGATCATGTGGTCGCGTCTCGTCAACGTCGTTGAGGAGATGTGGCTTACCGTCTGCCGCACCGCCTTCTCGCTCGTCATCGCCGAGGCGCAGGATTTTGCCTGCGAGCTGCTCGACAAGGACGGCGAGACGCTGGCCCACAGCCCGCGCGCCATGCCGGTGTTCAACCTGACGCTGCCGCGCGCGGTCAAAGCCCTCCTGGAGCGCTATCCGGCCGAGACGCTGAAGCCCGGCGACGTGCTGATCACCAACGATCCGTGGCTCTGCGCCGGTCACCTGTTCGACATCGCCATCGTCACGCCGGCCTTCCGCAATGGCAAGCTCGTCGGCCTGATGGGCACAGTCGGCCACGTCTCCGACATCGGCGGCACCAAGGACTCGCTGCATGCCCGCGAGATCTATGAAGAAGGCCTGCAGATCCCCCCGATGAAGATCTTCGAGGAGGGACGGCCCAACGAGACCCTGATCCAGCTCATCCGCCAGAACGTCCGCAACGGCGAACAGGTGCTGGGCGACATCTTCTCCTTCGTCGCAGCCAACAAGCTCGGCGCGGAACGTCTCGATGCCTTCATGCATGACTATGGCATGCATGGCCTCGGTGCCCTCGCCGAAGTGGTGCAGGGCCTGTCGGAAAAGGCGATGCGCGACGCAATCCGCGCACTGCCCGATGGCGAGTACCGCTCGGTCATCACCAACAATCCGCTCGGCGAGACCATCACTTACCCCGTCCTGGTCAAGGTCGAAGGCGACAGCATCACTGTCGATTTCGACGGCGCCCCGCCGCAGTTGCCACAGGGTGGTCTCAACTCGACGCTGAACTATACCGCAGCCCATGCGACCTACCCGCTGAAGTGCATGCTGACGCCTGCGGTGCGCGGCAATGCCGGTTGCTATCGCCCGTTCACGGTGACGGCACCAGAAGGTTCGATCCTGAATCCGACATATCCGGCGGCCGTGAACCTGCGCACCCGCACCGGCTGGTATCTCGCGCCGAACATCTTCGCGGCCCTGTCGTCGGCCTCACCCGAAATGGTCCAATCCTTCACCGGGCTTGCGGTTGCGGCGAACGTCTACGGCCAGACCAAGGACGGGCAGTTCTATTCGGACATGCTCTTCTGCGGCGGCGGCCAGGGCGGCTCCGAGCGCGGCGACGGCCACTCCTCGCTGTTGTGGCCGACCTCGGCTGCCAACACCTCCATCGAGTTGATGGAAAGCCGCGTTCCAGTGCTGGTGCTGGAGAAGGCATTCCGCGCCGACAGCGGCGGTGCCGGCAAGATGCGCGGAGGCCTCGGCCAGGTCGTTCGCTTCCGCAAGCGCGAAGAGGACGGACTGGAGATGCTCGTCTCCGTCTACCCAGAAGGTGTCGACAACCCGATCGACGGCCTGTTCGGCGGCCAGGCCGGCGGTGGTGCCCGCGGCCGGGTGCTCTCCACCGACGGCCGCGTGCTGCGCGACTGCGGCACCGGCGAGTTGGTGTCGCTGCATCGGACCGACCAGGTGGTCGAGCTCGTGCTCGCCGGCGGCTCCGGCTACGGCAACTCCGCCGAGCGTTCCCCGGCAGCGATCTCCCGCGACCTCGCGCTTGGCTTCGTCACGCCCGACCACGTCGCGCTCAACTACCGCCACGAACCGGGAACGTCCGGCACCGTGGCACCGCAGGAAAATGTGGCCTGGGCCTGACTGCCCCATCGAGATCCGGCGGCGCCCGGCCAACTGGCGCCGCCCATTTGCAATGACGACCAGACATTCGACAGGAGCAATGCAATGACCTCTGACCAGTTCAACATCTCGCGGCGCGGCCTTCTGGCCCTCGCCGGCGTCGGCCTCGCCACCACGGTGTTCCCGCGTCAGCTCTTCGCCCAGTCGGGCGGCGTCCTGATCATCGCCGCCGGCCAGGACATCCCCAATTTCGACCCGCACACCGCGACCGGCTATTCCGCCTCGTTCTTCATGCGCAACGTCTATGACCCGCTGGTGCGCATCTCGGGCAACCCGCCGGTGCCCGCCCCCGGCATCGCCGAGAGCTGGACGGTCAGCCCCGACGGCACGGAATTCACCTTCGTCCTGAACAAGGCCGCCAAGTTCCACTCCGGCAATGCCGTTACGGCAGACGACGTCGTCTACTCGTTCGCCCGTGCGCTGAAGCTCGCCAAGGGCAACTCCTGGATGATCCGTGATATCGTCACCGCCGAGGGCGTGACGGCCGTCGACGCCGGCACGGTCAAGTTCAAGCTCACCGCCCCCTTCGCGCCGTTCCTGCAGGTTCTGCCCTGGATCTTCATCGTCGAGAAGGCGGTGGTCGAAGCCAATCTCGGCAGTGATTCAGGCGAAACCTATCTTATGACCAATACTGCCGGCTCCGGCCCATTCTCGGTTGCCCGCTTCGAGGTCGGCACACTCTATCAACTGGCCCGCGCGCCTGAGGCCTGGCAGGCCGGCGGCGGCAACCTCGAAGGCGTGATCTGGCAGATCGTCCGCGAAACCGCTACCCAGCGCCTGATGATCCAGCGCGGCGAAGCCCACATCGCCACCGACCTCACCAGCGAGGATATGGACGCGCTGAAGGACGCCTCGGGCGTCGTCAGCGTCATCGAGCCGGAATACCGCACCTTCTCGATCAAGATGAACACCCAGCACGGCCCCTGCGCCGACATCAACCTGCGCAAGGCGATCTCCTACGCCACCAACTACCAGGCGATCCTCGACGCCGCGGGTTATGCCGACCTGATGAAAGGCCCGCTGCCGATGGGCATCCTCGGCTTCGACGCCAACCTTGCCGCCTATGGCACCGACATGGCCAAGGCCAAGGAGTTCATGGCCAAGTCGGCCAAGCCGGAAGGCGGCTTCAAGCTCAAGATGTACCACGTCTCGGGTCTCGAGCAGCAGCGCCGCTGGGCGCTGATCATGCTCGACAGCCTCAAGCAGCTGAACATCGACCTCGAGATCGTGCCGATGAACTGGCCCGACATGGTCACCGCCTGCAAGTCGCCGGAAACCTTCCCCGACCTGTTCCCGGTCTACCAGACGGCAAACTACGGCGACCCCGACAACATCGCCTATGCGGCCTACCACTCGTCGCGCAACGGCGCATGGCAGAACGCGGTGTACAAGAACCCCGAAGTCGACGCTCTCATCGAGGCCGGCCGCAAGGAAATCGACCAGGCAAAGCGCGTCGCGATCTATGGCGAATTCCAGAAGAAGGTCGTCGAGGACGCCCCCGACGTCTTCGGCGTGCTGGAGCGCCGCAAGCTCGCCATGCGCGACACCGTGAAGGACTATCACTTCACCCCGGTCGCCTCCAATGCCATCGAGGCCTGGGGCCTGTCGCTCGGCTAAGTCGAACATTTGGCGGGCCTTCGGGCCCGCCAAAGCTCCAACCAAAGGACATCGGCAATGCTGCATTTCATCCTGCGGCGGCTTCTGCTGCTCATACCGGTCATCGTCGGACTGACGATCATCATGTTCGCCATCGCTCGCCTCCTCCCGGGCGATCCGGTGGCACTCGCCGCAGGTCCGAACGCAACGCAGGCCGAAATCGCAGCGCTTGCCGTAGAGTATGGCCTGGATAAGCCGGTCTGGGTGCAGTACGGCACCTATGTCTCCGGCCTGATGCATGGCGACCTCGGCACCTCGCTGCTGACGCGCCGACCCGTCGCTGCCGATATCAAGGCCTACCTGCCCGCGACCCTTGAACTCGTTTTCGCAGCGATGTTCATCGCGGTTGCCGTTGGCATCCCGCTCGGCCTCATCACCGCCGTCTGGCGCAATCGCTGGCCCGACTACCTGGCCCAGGTCGGCGCCATCGGCGCGATCTCGATGCCGCGCTTCTTCCTCGGCTTGCTTCTGCAGCTTTGCTTTGCCATGTGGCTGATGTGGCTGCCGCTCGGCGGCCGCCTGCCGATCGTCGTCATCCCGCCCCGTTTCGTCACCGGCTTCCTGACCATCGATTCCCTGATCGCAGGCAACTGGAATGCCTTCTTCATGTCGCTGCGCCACCTGGCGTTGCCGGCCATCGCCATGTCGCTGTCGCCGCTTGCCACGATCATGCGCATGATGCGGGCCTCGACGATCGAGGTGATGCAGCAGGATTATGTGATGACCGCCCGTGCGCTCGGCCTGCCGCAGCGCAAGATCATCACCAAATACGTCGCGCGCAACGCCGTCTCGGCGACGCTGACCGTGATCGGCCTCTATTTTGGCTGGCTGCTCGGCGGCACCGTGCTGGTCGAGACAGTGTTCGACTGGCCCGGCCTCGGCCTCTACGCCACCAAGGCCATCGTCTCGCAGGACATGATGCCGGTGATCGGCGTCGCCCTGGTCATCGGCCTGCTGTTCGTCTTCGCCAATCTCGTCATCGACCTGCTCTACGGCGTCATCAACCCCAAGGTCCGCTACTCATGAGCACCACCGAACACAACATTGCGGACGATTTCGCCACGCCGCGCCGCGACAGGCTGCGCCGCGCCTTCTTCCGCTTTTCACAGAGCAAGCTGTCGATGCTCGGCGCCGTCATGGTCGCGGCGGTGATCTTCTTCACCGTCTTTGGCACCGTGCTCGCCCCCTATCCCGAACATGTCGCCGGCGGCGTCGACACCGCTTCGCGCTTCATGCCGCCATCGGTCGCCCATCCCTTCGGCACCAATGAACTCGGCCAGGACGTGCTGTCGCTGGTCATGGCCGGCACCACCGTGTCGGTGCTCGCCGGCTTCGGCGTCGTGCTCATCGGCTCGGTGATCGGCACGCTGGTCGGTGCGGTCGCCGGCTTTGCCCGCGGCTGGATCGACGAGGTGCTGATGCGGCTGACCGACCTCACCTTGACCATTCCCGGCCTGATCCTTGCCATGGCGATTGCTGCGGCCCTCGGCTCGGGTTTCGGCAATATGGTCATCGCCATTGCCCTGTCATGGTGGCCCGGCTATGCGCGGCTGGTGCGTGGCGAGGTGCTGGCAGCGCGCGAGGAGGTCTATGTCACCGCCGCCCGCGCCCTCGGCGCAACGCCCAAGCGCATCCTCTTCCGCCATATCCTGCCCAATGTCGTCTCGCCGATCATCGTCAAGATGTCGCTCGACATGGGTTTCGCCATCCTGACCGTCGCCGGCCTCGGCTTCATCGGCATCGGCGTTCGTCCGCCGACACCCGAATGGGGCACGCTGCTGTCTGTTTCGCGCTCCTACATGCCCGATTACTGGTGGACGGCGATGGCGCCCGGCTTGGCGATGTTCCTGGCCGTGTTCGGCTTCAACCTGCTCGGCGATGGCCTGCGCGACGTCCTCGATCCGAAGGCGAGGCGCTGATGACCCAGCCTCTCCTTTCGATCCGCGACCTGCACCTCAGGATGTCCAGCTTCGACGGCCGGGCGCATGTGCTGAACGGCATCAACCTCACAGTCAACCGAGGCGAGATCTGGGGTCTCGTCGGCGAAAGCGGCTGCGGCAAGTCGCTCACCGGCCTTTCGGTCTCGCGCCTGCAGCCGACGCCGCCGGCGCACTACACCGCCGGCGAAATCCTGCTCGAAGGCAAGGACCTGCTCAAGCTCAGCCAGACTGAGATGCAGCGCCTGCGCGGCAAGCGCATCGGCATGATCTTCCAGGATCCGACGACCAATCTCAATCCAGCCTTCCGCATCGGCGAGCAGCTCGTCGACGTGGCGCTGGCCGCGGCCGACCGCGATCCTGATGTCATCGGCTGTTCGCCCGATGCCGGCCAGCGCGAACGCCGCCAGGCCGCGCGCAAGCTGGCCGGCGAGATGCTCACCCGCGTCGGCATCCCCAACGCATTGGCCCGGCTCGACGACTATCCGCACCAGTTCTCCGGCGGCATGCGCCAGCGCGTTCTGATCGCCATGGCCCTGATCGGCCGCCCCGACCTTCTGATCGCCGACGAGCCGACGACGGCGCTTGACGTCTCGGTCCAGGCGCAGATCCTCAAGCTGATCAAGAACAGCGTCAACGACTTCGACATGGGCGTCGTGCTCATCACCCACAATCTCGGTGTCGTCGCCCAGACCTGCAGCCATGTCGCTGTCATGTATGCCGGAAACATCGTCGAAAGCGGGCCGGTCGGAGCCGTCATCGGCAACCCGGTCCATCCCTACACACGCGCCCTGATGTCGGCGATCCCGACCCGTGAAACCAAGCGCGGCGAGCTTCGCGGCCTTGCAGGTTCGGTACCGAACCTGATCACGCCGCCGCCGGGCTGCCGCTTCGCGCCGCGTTGCCAGTTTGCCCAACCCGCCTGCACGGCGGCCATGCCGCCCCTAGTGTCGGTGGGCGACAGCCATGCCGCCGCCTGCATCCGCGTCAACGAAATGGAGGCGCTCGTCGATGACTGAGATCATGCTTGAGATCGACAACGTCTCGAAGATCTACCCGGGACGGCGCGGCATATTCGGCACCTCAGCCGAGGTCCATGCGCTGAAAAACGTCTCGCTCAGCGTTCGCAAAGGCGAGAGCTTTGGCCTTGTCGGCGAAAGCGGCTCGGGCAAGACGACGCTGACCCGTTCGATCCTGCATCTGGAAACGCCGACATCGGGCAGCATCCGCGTGCAGGGCCAGGACCTGGGCAAACTCTCCGACGCCGAACTGCGTCGCCTGCGCTCGCGCGTCCAGATCGTCTTCCAGGATCCTTACGCCTCGCTCAACCCGCGCATGTCGGTCTACGACATCGTCACGGAACCACTTGTCATCCACCACGAGACGCTCGGCCTGACCAACAGGCAGCGCAGCGACCGCGCCGCAGAACTGCTTTCGCTCGTCGGCATGGGCCCGCAGCACCTGCACCGCTATCCGCACGAATTCTCCGGCGGCCAGCGCCAGCGCATCTGCATCGCACGCGCCCTCGCCTCGGGTCCTGAACTGCTGCTGCTCGACGAGCCGACGTCGGCGCTCGACGTCTCGGTTCAGGCGCAGGTTCTCAACCTGCTGTGCGAGCTGCAGGACCGCCTCGGCCTGACCTATTTCTTCATCAGCCACGATCTCGCCGTCGTGCGTTATCTCTGCGACCGGGTGGCGCTGATCAACCGTGGCGAGCTCGTCGAACAGGGCGACTGCGCCGAGATTTTCGACGCCCCGAAAAGCGAGTACGCCCGCATGCTGATCGGCGCTATGCCGGAGGTGAAGGTGCCGGAGACTGCCTGAGTGATCACGGAATATCCGCAGTTCGAAAGAAATGCCGACGGTTCGGCCTGACTACGCCCGGCCAATACACGCCAGCGGTGGCCCGTGGGCTCCAATAGGCACCCAATCGAAATATACCGATGTTACAGCTTCACAGCGCCGGCGATCGACGGGAGGCTTCCGTCGGCGACAGGCCGGTCATCTTACGGAACACCCGGCTGAAGTGCCCGGCATTGGCGAAGCCGGACTGGAACGCCACCTCGCCGACCGGATTCTTGCCGGAGCTCAACAGGCGGGTGGCCAGGCTAATGCGCAGCTTCAGATAGGCGCGCGCGGGGCTGGTTCCGAGCTGACTGGCGAAATCGCGGTCGAGCTGCCGGGTGGACACGCCGACCGACCGGGCTACGTCGACGATCGCAAGCGGTTCCTGGAGGTTGCTTTCCATCACCAGCAAGGCCCTGCGTACCGAAAGCGTCTTCGCCTCGGGGAAAAGCTCGAGATTGGGCTGCACGGCATCGGCATCCCTGACCCTGTCGAGCAGCAAGATGCGCGACGCCTTGGCGGCCGACTGCTCGCCGATGACCCCTGAGACCAGATGGGCCGCGAGGTCTGCGGCGCCTGCCCCGCCCGAGCATGTCGCCCTGTTGCCATCGACGATGAAAAGCCGGTCGCAGGAAGCGTCGACGTCGGGGAAACGGGAGCGGAAATCCTCGATGTGGAACCAGCTCACCGAAGCCCTGTGGCCGTCGAGCAAGCCCATCTCGGCAAGTACGAAGCTGCCGGTGCACAGGGCACCAACGGGAACGCCCTTTCTTGCCGCGCCTTCGACGAACCGCTCGGCCGATGCCGGCAGCGAATTTTTCCGCCCGAGCAGCCCGCCGACCACAAGGATGTTGTCGTAATCCTCAGGCCGGAGGGCCGGTGCGGTCGGCATCAGCTCGATGCCGGAACTCGCCCGGATGGGCAGCCCCAGCTCGCCGATGATCTGCCAGTCGAAGGCCGCACGTCGGCTGCGGTCACCCTCATCCCCGGCCAGTCGGAGCGTGTCGACGAACAACGACAGCGGCGACAGCGTAAAGTCGCGGGCGAGGACGAATGCGAAGCGCTTCATGCCGGCATAGTCGACCGAAAATTCCGACTTTTCAAACTCCGATGGCTGGTCTCCCCTGCTTGCTTCCGGCGCGCCAGGAAGCAATCAGGCTCGCCGCTACGGCAATGGCCGCGAGGATGGCGCCTGTCCACGGCAAGGCCGCTGCGGAACCTCGATCGAGCGCCAGCCCGCCGATCGCGGTGCCAAGAGCCACGCCGACATGCATCGCCGACAGGTTGAGGCTGACGCCGGCTTCCGCGGTCTCAGGCCCCGCGCTGATCAGGAAGCTCTGCACCACGGGCGAGATCATCCAGCTGATGCAGGCCCAGACCATCATCAGGCCGAGGAACGCCATCGGCATGGAAGAGACGGCCGGAATGGCAAGCAGGACCGCCAGATAGGCAAGCGGGACGACAAGGATCGCGGCACGCGGCGTGACGACGTCCGTCAGCCAGCCGCCGAGATAGCCGCCGCTGACGCCGGCCACGCCAAAGGCCACGAAAATGGGTACGAGCGTGTCGTCGTCGAAGCCGACCGCATCGACTGCATAAGGTGCGAGATAGGCAAACAGGACGAAGTGACCACCTATCATCAGGATCGACACGAGCTGCCCGGACAAAAGGCGCAGCGACCCGACATGGCGACGATAGCCCGCCATGTCGCGCGGCCCTCTGCTTGAAACAGGCAGCAACAGCTGGCAGAGCGCAAGAATCAACAAGGCCAGCAATGCCAGCGCCACGAACACGCTGCGCCAGCCGAACAGGCTGCTGATCAGCATTCCGGCGGGCACGCCCAGCACCATCGAGCCGCTGATCCCCATGAAGATCAGGCCGATTGCCCGTCCGCGCCTGTCGGGCCCGGCGAGCTCGGTCGCCAGGATGGTGGCCACGAGACAGGCGGTGGCGCTTGCCGCTGCCATGGCGATGCGTGCTGCAAACAGCACCGCGATGCCAGGACTCAAGGCTGCAGCCAGATTGCTCAGAACGAACGCCGCCAAGGCGAAAACGAGGATCGTCCTGCGCTCCATGCACCGGGTCAGCACAAGCGCTGCCGGCGCGGCGAGCGCAAAGGTCAACGAAAAGACGGCCGTCAGCTGACCGGCAAGCCCAAGCGAAACGCCAAGGCCCAAGGCAACATCGGGAAGAATGCCGATGACGATGTTTTCGGCCGTGCCGGTGGCGAACGTCGCCAAAGCCAGGAGAAAGATGCGAGGGTCCATATTCTGCCTTCCGAGACATGGCCGCACCATGCCGGGAAGGAAACAACTGTCCCGACACAGCACGTGCTTGTCGGGTTTCGAGGCTGAGCTTCGGTTATCCCTCTGCGAAGTTGATACCACGCGACCGCACCAGAGTGGAAGAGTGGCTTCGCGGCTGGTCGCCAAACTCAGCCAGTTCTGCGGGAGAAGAGTTCCAAACGGCTGGCTACGCCTCAAGAATTCTCAGCATTGCCTCGCGTTCATTGTCATCAACCTCCCCATCAATGATGTCGCCGATCTCATCGAGCCGCCCGATGACTTCCACGATCAAATTTTCGTCGAGTGCATCGTACTCGATATCGATTGGGCGCACTGCGCCACGGACACCACCGGCGATGTAGCCACGCCGGGCAAATGAAGCCCACTGCTGGACAACATCGGCACTGCAATGACCGCTGCGCCATGACTTCAGCACCTTTGCCAAGGCTGGTCGCGCGATGGTTAGTTGAGGCAGCCTAGCAGCCGCATCGAGCAGATCAGCGTGGCTGGCTGCCTTGAGAACAGGGATTCCGCTTAGGTCGCCTGCCACTATGGCCGTAATCGTCATTTCCAGAGTCTTCATTTCGAACCGCCGTTACTCAAGGCCAGTATCGGGAACCGTTTTCCGGCAAGGCCTAGTCGTTTGCCGGGAGCCCCAGCCGCGCCCACTCACCGGGCGGGATCGTCGCTCCGACGCGGAAGGACAAGGACCGGATCGTTGTCGCCTCGGCATCGACCTCGCATCGGAAGCTCAAGGCGTGCCATGCCGTGCGCGTGCGGAAGGCCGCCTCCGGAACGTCGAGCACATTGCCGCGCCTGAGCGGGACGAGAGGCACAAGGTCGGGAGAATAGGAAGCGTCGACCAGTCGCCGTTGCAGCGCGCTGGCGCAGAGTTGGGCGGCCCGCTTGTCGCGAGGCAAGCCGGCCATCGCCGTCGTGCTCAGTGCAGCACCGGTAGCGCCTTGCGATTGCGGCCTTCGAACCCCCGGCAATCCCGAAAAGGGCTGCGAGGCGGCAGCGTTCGCATTGCCGGAGGCTGGGGCCCTGGCCTTGCCGCTTCCAGGTTTATGGATCTGCGCAAGACTGGGTTTCGACGTATTGGCGGGCCTGGGCTCAGGCGCCGTGGCCATGGCGGGCAGCGCGATCTCGCCGTCAGCGCCGATGGCGCCCAACGGCGCTGGCTCCGACGCTGCCTGCGTGTCGGCACCCTCCGTCAGTCCCTCCTGCTTGTCTGCTTCCTGCTTGCCATTGTCCTGGTTTGGAGCTGGCTCGCTCTCCGCGTCCTGAACCGCCCCGAAATCCTTTGCAGCCGCCGCCTGCTTTGCGGCGTCATCGGCTGCATCGGGCCGTTCCTCGGAAGGCGCCTTCACAGTCTCGTCCTTTGCCGGGGACGGCGCGGTGTCCTGCACGCTGCCGCTCTCCGGAGACTTGCCGGAACCGGCATCCTTGTCTCCGAACCTGAAGACAGGCTTCAGCACCTCGATTTGCGCCGGCTTGGTCGGCGATGTCTCCGGCGCCGGCGACCGCTTCGGCTCCGCAGGCTTTTCGGCTTCGGCCTTCGCGGGAGGCGGAGGAGCCGGTTTCGGCTTCGGCTGTGCTGGCGGCGGCACGAGAGTGACGTTTACCGCCTCCTCCTGCTGCTGTTCAGGAAGCCTCGGCTGACTGTAGGCCAGCATCACCGCGATCAGAAACCCATGCAGAATCAGCGATGCGGGCCAGGCCCACAGCAAATCCCGACGCAGGTTTCTTGCCTCATCCGACATGCCGAGCGATGTGCAGTGAAATATTGGCGGCATCAAGCATGATCGTCGGCATCACGCAAAATAATGGCTGGACTCCCCGGGTAAGAAAGTGCTTGACGCGGGGACCATTCGTTGCAGTCGCGTTGGCAGATCTGTCTCGATGGGATTGCCGGCTTGGCCATCAGCTGCTTGACGCGGTCCGCGAATACACGCCATCTCTGATGTCAGCCAGTCGCATGACGGTTGGCTCGCCTTGCCGTGCGGATATTTGCGCACTCGTCCCCATCGGCATGAGACGACCATTGGCCGCGACGTCCAGCAGTCGCCAACCAACCCTTTTGCGCCGACCCGCTCGACTGAAAAATCAATCGCGACAAAGGATCTGCAAAGCGGCCCGGTGGAGCTCGGCGTTCGCCGCCATCAGCACCGTGGCGTAGTTTCGGGCATTCCGGAGCGGCTGCCCTTGCCAGTCGGTGACGAGGCCGCCAGCGGCCTGCACGATGGGCATTTGCGGGAGGATGTCGTAGTCGAAAACATCGCTTTCGACGAGGAGATCGATGCCGCCGAGCGCCAGTAGTCCGGCAGCATAGCAGTCGTGCGACAGCCGGGTGAAGCGGACGCTGGCGGCAAGCGCCGAGAACCGATCATGGCGTGGCCGGTCGAACTGTTCGAGCGCCGAGGTGTAGAGGATCGCCTGATCGAGTGCGGTTCTTTCGCTGGTGCGGATCGGTTTTCCGCCGAGGGTCGCGACACCTGCCGCCCCGACCCAGCGTTCTCCCGTGATCGGCTGGTTGATGATGCCGAGCACCGGCTCGCCGTGATGGAGCAGTGCGATCTGCGTGCCGAAGGCGAGCGAACCGGAGACGAAGGATTTCGTGCCGTCGATCGGATCAAGCACCCAGACCCACTCGGCATCGGTGCGGCAGGCGCCGAGCTCCTCGCCCCTGATGCCGTGATCTGGGAACTCTCTTTCGATCATTCGCCGCATCGCGGCTTCGGCGTCCCGGTCGGCAATGGTGACGGGGCTGGCATCGGCCTTGGCGTCGATGGCGATGGGTTGGCGGAAATGCGGTCGGATCACTTGGGCAGCGGCATCCGCCATCGTATGGGCGAGCGCCAGGTACGCCGGGGGGCAGGCAGGGCCCTGGTTCATTGTGGCATCCTTTCAGCTTCGGTGGCGATCTCATCCAGCATCGCCCTGACGGTTTCGACCTGCCGGTGGGCAGCGTGGACCTCCCGTTGCAACCGCTCTGCAAGCTGGCTGGTCCCAATGTCGGTGAAGCTGGCTGAACGAGCGGGGATGAAAGGATCGGCCTCCTCAGCGGCGAAACGCAGGGCGGGAGCGAAATAGCCCTCTTCTTCCTCCAGCCCGAAGGCCAGGACCTGCGGACGGTCATCGCCAAGTAGAAGCAAGTCGACGAACATCGCCTGCATCGGCAGGTGCCCGCCGCCCGACTGACAGGCGAGATGCGCCCAGCCGCCACGATCAGGCATGACGAGACAATCCTTGACGTGAACCTCGGTGACATGGGGCGACTGTGCGTCGAGCGCCGGCAGCGGCATTTCATAGGCATTGATCATGTTGCCGAAATCGAACAGCAGGCTGAGGCGAGGATTGGCCACGGCCTCCAGGATGTCGATCAGCTCATCCGACTTGAGGTCTTCATGCTGCTCGAGCGTAAAACGCAGCTTCCCTTCGGGGTCGAGGGCGGTCAACCGGCGAAGGTCTGCGATCGTCCAGGCGACGATGTCGGAAACGCGGCCCTCATAGCGCGGATAGCAGCGCAACGAGGTGGCACCGGTGGCAAGAGCGATCCGCACCGCATCCGCCAGCCCGGCCGCATCTGTCGTGCTGGTCTCGACATGCAGCTCCAGCCCAAGATCGCTCACCGCCGTTCCGTAGGCACGCAGCGCCGCGTCGGCCATTCGGGCAAGACTTGCGCCTTCGCCATCCTCAACATGGACCTTCACGCCGAAAAGCCGCTGCTTCCTAGCGAATTCGGCAAGATGCAGCGGCGTCATGCCGCCGAAGCGCATGTTAAGATGAAAGGCATAGGCATGGGCGAAGAGCGGCGCGCTCCTTGCTCGTGCGGCGAGCCGGGTCCGGCTGTGCGCCGGAAGTTGCGCGATGCGCGCGCGCCAGTCGGCGGACGGCGCCGTGTCCCAAGGCATGTCGATCAATATGCCAGCTCCTCCGCTGGTGATTTCAAAGCTTCGAGCCCCATCAGGCGGCGAGTACCAGAAGGTCGCGATGCGACATGCTGATATCGACCGGCGCACCGATCAAAGGTGGCAGCCTGTCGGCCTGATTGAACGTGTCGAGCGCGATGGAACCGCCGCCTTCCACCGAGACGCGGACACGGATCACGGGCCCAAGGAAATGCACTTCGGCGATCCGCCCCGGCAGGACGATGTCGCCTCCCCCGCGCCCGAGCGTCACCGTCTCAGGCCGCAGCGCCAGGCTGATGCGCTCCCCGGCTCTGCCCGGCGATGCTCTGTCCAGTGTCATGGGCACACCGGCCAAGCGGATGTGGCCAGCCGCGGCGTCGACCAGATCGGCATCGATGAGGTTCAGCGTGCCGACGAATTCGGCAACAAAGCGCGTCGCCGGCCGGTTGTAGATCTCGAACGGCGTACCGATCTGGTCCGCAACGCCCTGATGCATGACAACGACGCGGTCCGACATCGACAGCGCCTCCTCCTGGTCATGGGTCACGAAGATCGTGGTGATGCCGAGGTCGCGCTGGATACGGCGGATTTCGTCGCGCAGGCTGACGCGAATCTTCGCATCGAGCGCCGACAGCGGCTCGTCGAGCAACAGCACCTCAGGCCGCGGCGCGAGCGCGCGGGCGAGCGCCACGCGCTGCTGCTGGCCGCCGGAGAGCTGGAAAGGATAGCGGCTGCCGAGTTGTGGCAGGCCGATCAGCTCCAGCATTTCGGCAACCCGCCGTGCGATCTCCGCTTTGCCTTGGCCGGCCACCTTGAGGCCGAAGCCGACGTTCTCCGCCACCGTCAGGTTCGGGAAGAGTGCATAGGACTGAAACACCATGCCGATCTTGCGCCGGTTTGCGGGCAGAGCGGTGACGTCGCGTCCGTCGATGCTGACGGCGCCCGACGTCGGCGCCTCGAAGCCGCCGACCATGCGCAGCACGGTGGTCTTGCCACAGCCGGAGGGCCCCAAGAAGGACACGAACTCGCCCTTGTCGATGCCGAGGGTGAAATCCTTCACGACGCGATGCGCGCCGAAGGACTTTTGCAGATGGCGAATGTCGAGAAAGGACACGGTCAGCGCCTCGCTGTCGAGAATTTGGAAAAGCGGGTGAAAAGCTGGATCAGCCCCATGCAGGCCCAGGTGATCGCGAAGGCGACGACGGCGAGCGCCGAGGGCTCATAGGCCCGGTTGCCGCCCATCCAGACCATGTAGGGGCCGAAGGAATTGACGTTGAGCAAGGCAGCGAAGACGTACTCGCCGATGACGATGGCGAAGGTCAAGAAGGCCCCTGACAGAACCGAGACGAAGACGTTCGGCAGGATGACGACCGCAAGGATGCGCGCCCAGCCGGCACCGAGCGACTGCGCGGCCTCGGTGAGACTGGCGATGTCGATGGTGCGCAGGCCCGTGTCCACCGAGCGGTACATGTAGGGCAGCGACAGCACCGCATAGCCACAGAGCAGCAGGATGTTCGTGCCCCACCAACTCCCCGTCAGTGGCAGCACGGACGAGGTGTTGTAGATGCGGATGTAGCCGAAGACGATGACGATGGGCGGGATGACCAGCGGCAGCAGCGTGATGAATTCGATGGCCGGCCGAAGACCAGGAAAGCGGAGACGCACGAAATAGGCGGTGGGCACGACGAGCAGGATGCCGAGGATGATGGTCAGCAAGGCCAGCGCGACCGAGTAGCCGAAAGTCTGCTGGAACTGGGGATCGGCGAGCACGACGCGATACGCTTGGAACGAATAGACGCCACGCTGCATGCGCATGGAGAAGTCGAACATGCCGACGAGCGGAAGCAGGAAATAGAGCCCGCCTAACGCGACGGCGAGCCAGGACCACAGCTGTCTTCCCGTCATTTGAGCCACCTTTCGGCACGCATGCGCAGGAGGATGTAGATGCAGTTGGCGATGGCCGTCAGCACGATCATTGCAAAGGCGATGGCGTAGCCGAGGTGGGGATCGTTGAGCACGTCGCCGCGGATCTGCGCGAAGAGCACGATGGGCGCGATCGATAGCGAGGAACCTGTCAGCGCAATGGCGGTGGCGACTGCTCCAAAAGCATTGGCGAAGAGCAGCGCCAGCGTGCCGAGCAGCGAGGGCCACAGCACCGGCAGCGCCACCATCCGCCAATATTGCGCACCGGAAGCCCCGAGGCTCTCCGCCGCCTCCCGCCACTCACGCCTTAGCCCTTCCAGCGCCGGCGTGATGATCAGCACCATCAACGGGATCTGGAAATAGAGATAGGTGAGCGCGAGGCCGAGGAAGGAGACGACGTTGAAGCCGCTGCCATAGAGATTGATGCCGAACCAGTGGCGCAGCAGCATGGTGACGAAGCCAAGGCGTCCGAGCGTCGCGATGAAGGCGAAGGCAAGCGGTACACCAGCGAAATTGGAGGCGACGCCGGAAAAGGTGAGGATGGCATTGCGCAACGGGCGCGGCAGGCCGCCGAGGGTGATAGCCGCTGCGATGAGGAAGCCGAACAGACAGCCAAGCACCGCCGTCAGCAGGCTGAGCTCGATCGAGATCCAGAAAGCCGACAGGATGGAGGGCGAGAGCAGCTTTCCGAGGTTCTCCAGCGTGACCTGCCCCTGCGGGTTGCGGAAGGCGCCGACCACGATATTGAGTGTCGGCAAGATCAGGAACAGCAGGGCGAAGAGGAAGAATGGGGCAACCCCGAACCAGCTGAGCACCTGCCTCGGCTGCCGCACCGATGGCAGGGATAGGGTTATTGTCGTCATCCGATTGCTCCCAACGGGCGCGATGGCCGAAGGCCTGCCGTGAGCAGGCCTTCCCACCGTGTGCGCGGCTTACTTGATGTTGGCGCCGACGACCTTGTCCCATCCGCCGGTGATGGCGGTCTTGTTGGCGTCCAGCTCTTCGACAGCCGGAAAGATCGCCTTTTCGTAGGCTTCGGCCGGCGGCAGCTTGTCGAGCAGTTCTTGCGGAAACTTTCCGGCCTTCAGCATGGCGGCGAAGCGCGCCGGGTGGCAGTAACCTTTCAGCCAGCCGGTCTGGCCTTCGTCGGAGTAGAGATATTCCATCCAGAGTTTTGCCGCGTTCGGATGGGGCGCATAGGCGGAAATCGCCTGGACATAGACGCCGGCCACAACGCCGCTCTTGGGCACGACGACGTCCATCGGCGGATTGCCGTTCAGCGCGTCGCGCCAGGCAAGCAGGTTGTAGTCCCAGGCAGCGACGATCGGCGTCTGGCCCTGCGCGATCGTGCCGGCCTTGCCGAGCACCGGAACGAAGTTGCCGGCCTTGTTCAGCTCGGCAAAGAGCTCCAGTCCCTTGGCGCCGGATTCGGCGCCGGGCTTGGCACCACGCGAGATGCCGGCTGACATCAGTGCCAGGATCGCCTGCGCCGAGGAACGCGGATCGCCGGTGAGCGCCACGGCACCGGAATATTCAGGCTTGGAAAGATCCGACCAGTCAGCCGGCGCCGTCGCCAGCAGGTCCTTGTTCACGCCAAAGGCCATGACGCCGTAATAGTCGCCATACCAGTAGCCGTCCGCATCCTTGATGTTGTCGGGGATCTCGTCCCAGGTGGCCACCTTGTGGGGCTGGAGCAAGCCCTCCTTGGCAGCGGCCGGCGCAAAGGCGAGGCCGAGATCGACGACGTCGGGGGCCTGCGAGCCGGTGTTGCCCTTGTTGGCGCGGATCGCTTCCAATTCATCGGCCGTACCGGCATCGGGGTTCAGTTCGTTGACCGTGATACCAGGATATTTCGCCTTGAAGCTGGCGATGACCTCACCGTAGTTGCACCAGTCATGCGGCAGGGCGATGACCGTCAGCATGCCCTCCTTGGTGGCGGCGTCGACGAGGTCCTGCATCGGCTCTGCCCGAACAACTGTCGGCAAAGCCGCCGCGAGGGCGAGCGCGGACACGAATGCGCGCGAGATGAAGCGGTTCATGAAGTCCTCCTGTTGACCGTCTGCGACGGTTCGTGGGCGATGCGTTGATCCATGCGTCCGGTCGTCGGCCCTGCCGTGCGCACCGGTTCCCCTGGCACCCGTCTGCGTCCTCTGGGGCTGCATCGGTGTGTTCTCGTGTAGGCAGAGCATGTAACAATTGGACAACAATCAAACGTCCATTATCATGCATTCGACTAGACCAATTTGGAGGGACATAAGCTTGGCCAAGCAGTTCGAAGGCCCGATCCTGCCCTTCCTTCGCCTCGAAGGGTCCGCCTCCCTGCCAAAGTTCCGGCAGGTGCAGGACCAGTTGCGCACGGCGATCCTGCGCGGGCATTTGCGGGCGGGCACGCGTCTGCCGGCGAGCCGCATCCTGGCCCAAGAATTGGGCCTGTCGCGCCAGACACTGGTTCGCGTCCTGGAAAACCTGAAGGCGGAGGGCTATCTGGAGGCGCGGCAAGGCGCCGGCACATTCGTTTCCATCGCCCTGCCCCGCCAGCCATCGCAGCCGCGCGCCGCGCAGCCGCTTGGCGACACACCGCCGCGACTGTCGCGGATCGGCACGCTGGCGGGCGGCGTGTCGGCCGAGATCGATAAGATGGAGCATCGGCCCTTCCTGCCCAACCAGCCGGCGCTCGACCGTTTTCCCTTCGCCCAGTGGCGGAAATGCTGGAACGCGGTGACGCGCGGCGGCAAGGCCGCCATGGGCTATGGCGATGTCGCGGGGGAACTGGTACTGCGACAGCGGATCGCCGAGTACCTGGCCCTGCACCGGCGCGATCCCTGCGACCCTGAGCAGATCATCATCACACCGGGAGGACACGCAGCCTTTACGCTTGCGGCGCTGGCGCTCGCCGATCCCGGCGACGGCATCTGGTTCGAGGACCCAGGGCCCGTTACCACCAGCAACCTGTTCCGTACGCTTGGCCTGGAACTCTGCCCCGTGGATGTCGATGCGGATGGCATGGATGTCACAGGTGCCATGGCGCGCCACCCCCATGTGCGCCTCGCCTTCGTCATGCCCTCACGACACCATCCGCTTGGGGTGACGCTTTCGCTGCCGCGCCGGCTTGCACTGCTGGAATGGGCGCGGACAAACGATGCCTGGATCATCGAGGACGACTATGACAGCGAGTTCCGCTATGACGGCGCGCCGCTGCCCTCGATGCGCTCCATCGATAGCCACGGCCGGGTGATCTATGCCGGCAGTTTCAGCAAGGCGCTCTATCCCGGCATCCGCATCGGTTATCTCGTGCTGCCTCCGGCACTCGTCGGCGCCTTCCGCAACCTGGCCGGCCTCATTCATCGCAGTGCGCCGGTGGAAACCCAGCTCGTGCTGGCCGAGTTCATCGGCGGCGGGCATTTCGCCAGCCACCTGCGCCGGATGCGCGGGCTCTATGCCGAGCGTCGCGACGCCTTTAAGGAAGCGGGCCAAGTGGCCCTCGCCGGCCTCGCCCGCATGGACTGTTCCGAGAGCGGGCTCAATGCGCTCGCCTGGTTGGACGGCGGGCGAGAAGACCGGCTAGCCCACCGCGCGGTGATCGAGGCCGGGCTCCAAAGTTATCCGCTGTCCGACTATGCGATCGGCCCGGTAGCCCGGGCCGACGCGCTCATTCTCGGCTATGCCGGTGTTCCGGCAGAGCGCATGAAGCCCTATCTCGGCCGCCTCGCCGAGGCACTCGTCCGGATGTGAGGCCGCCGCGATAGAGCTGTCACGAACACGCCGGTGAAGCAGGCTCGCCACCGGCGAAAGAACGCCTCCACGAAGGCCGCCTGATCGAACTCCTCCGGTCCGCCATGATCCCGTCGGCAAAGCACATAGCCAATTCCACGTTCGACCATGCTGGCCTCCAAAAACGGCTCAGTGTTGGACGGCACGTACCGGATTGCGGCTGCGCTGGCTGACCCCGACACCGGGGGCGATGCCCACCTGCGCATTGGACGCTGCGAGCAGCGGTTTTCCACGCACGATGTCGGAAGCCCGTTCGGCGAGCATGATGGTCGGCGCGTTGAGGTTGGCGTTCGGCTCGGACGGGAAGACCGAGCTGTCGATCACCCTGAGCCCTTCGACGCCACGTACCTTGAGGTTGCTGTCGACGACGGCCATCGCGTCCTCCCCCATGCGGCAGGAGCCGCAAGGGTGGTAGGTGCTCTCCATCGTCTCGCGCACCCAGGCGTCGATCTCGTCATTGCTACGAACGTCCTTGCCCGGAGCCATCTCCTCACCACGGAACCTGTCGAAGGCCGGCTGTGCGATGATCTCGCGCGTCAACCTCAGACAACGACGGAAACCTTCCCTGTCCTCCTCGCGATCGAGATAGTTGAACAAGATGTCGGGCTGCTCATGCGCTTCGGGTGACCGCAATCGGACATAGCCACGGCTCTTGGGCTTGTTGGGGCCGGTCAGCACCATGAAACCGTGCCCCTTGAGCGGCTTCTTGCCGTCATAGCGCATCGCTGCCGGCAGAAAGTGGAACTGGATGTCGGGCCATTCGAGCGATGCATCGGAACGGATGAAGCCGCCGCTCTCGAAATGGTTGGAGACCGACAACCCCTTCTTGAACAGGATCCATTCGGCCCCGATCAGCGCCTTGCTCAACAACCCCATCTTGCCGTTGAGCGTAATCGGCTCCTTGCAGGCATACTGTATGTAAACCTCGGAATGGTCCTGAAGATTTTCACCGACGCCGGGCAGGTCATGCAGCACCGGCACGCCGGCCTTTTGCAGCACCGCCGCAGGCCCGATGCCGGAGCGCTGAAGGAGATGCGGCGAGCCGATCGGGCCGGAGGAAATGAGCACCTCTCGGCTCGCCTTGGCCACGACGCGTTCGCCGCCGAGTTCATACTCGACACCGATGGCGCGCTTGCCCTCGAGCAACACGCGACGCGTCATGGCATGGGTGACGACAGTGAGGTTCGGGCGGCTCATCGCCGGCTTGAGATAGGCATTGGCCGTCGACCAGCGTACACCGTCCTTGACGGTCATGTGCATGGCGCCGAAGCCCTCCTGCATCTGCCCGTTCGGATCCGCCGTCGTGATGTAACCAGCCTCGTGGCCGGCATCGACAAAGGCCTTGTAGAGCGGGTTCTGCATCTTGTTGCCGGCATTGGTGGCGAGCGGACCACTGTCGCCGCGATAGGAATCACCGCCCTCTTGCCAGCTTTCGGCGCGCTGGAAATAGGGCAAGCAATTGGCATAACCCCAGCCGCGCGCGCCGAGCTCGGCCCATTCGTCGAAGTCGCGTGCGTGGCCACGCATATAGACCAGTCCGTTGATCGAGGACGAGCCACCGATGACCTTGCCGCGCGGGCAGTGCACCTGCCTGCCGTCGAGGCCGGGCTCCGGCAGGGTCATGTATTTCCAGTTGTACTTCGTGCCGTTCATCGGGATCGACAGTGCCGTCGGCATCTGGATGAAGATCGAGTTGTCGCTGCCGCCATATTCCAGCACCAGTACCTTGCAGGACGGGTCCTCCGTCAGCCGGTTGGCCAGGACGCAGCCGGCCGAACCGGCGCCGATGATGATGTAGTCGAAGGTGGCATCCATGGCGGTCATCCCGATGGGTTTCGGATCACTATTGGGTACGGGGTTCGAGGCGGCGCGTGGCCCACCTCGATGTAGGGGCTCAGCGTCGGGGGTAGTTGCCCCAGCCGGCGCCGCGGGCGAACAGCCTGGTGAGCACGTAGTGGACCACGCCGGCCGCCAGGCAGGACGGCACTGAGGCGGTCAGGTACTTGAAGGCCGGAATGCTCGCGAGCGTCTGCGGGTTGAAGATCGCAACGTAGACGATGAAGCCCATGGCAAGTGCCGCGAGCCCGATCGGGTTGAATCCTGCCCAGAAACGGTACGGACCGCTTTCCTGCGGACCATGCAGGCTACGCATGTCCAGCTTCTGGCCGCGCAGGAAGAAGTAGTCGGCGATGCCGATGCCGGCGAGCGCGGAATTGAGCGCCGACGTCCAGACGAGGAAGATGAAGAAACCGTCATACATCTGCGGGTAGAAGATCACGAGGCCGAGCGGGATGAGGCAGAACAGGAACAGGATCGTGCTCCAGGAAATGGCGCGCACCGACGCCGTTCCCACCTGCCTGAGACCGACGATGGAGGTGTAGAGAATATTGGCCATCGAGGTCATGTTGGCGAAGGCAACAAAGAGCAGAGCGATGATGCCGATGATTGGACCTGCGATCTTGGTCATCCAGATCGTCGGGTCGCTTTCACCCAGGGCAACGGCGGCGAGCAGGCCGACGATTTCGCCAAGAGCCGCGGCGCCGAAGATACCCAGAATGTTCGGCCAGAAGGCGGTGCGCTCGTTCTTGGTGAGACGTGCCAGGTTGCCGATATAGGGCCACCAGGAGAAGCCGGCAGCAAGGTTGACTTCAACGGCGATGATGAAGTTGAGCGTGTTGTCTTCGAAGGGCGGAGCAAGCGCCGGCATCTCAAGCAGCTCAGCAAAGGATCGTTGCTGGAGGATGAGGTAGAGCATTACGATCATCAGGATCACCAGCGCTGGCGAGACGACCATGTTGAAGAACTTGATCGAAGTCGGCCCCTTGGCGACGATGAACCAGGTGACGAGGATCGCGCCGACCGCGGCGATGACCATCTTGATGCCGGTCGGATTGGCCGCCTCGCCTGCGCTGAGCGCCGCCAGCCCATCGATCGAGCGGCCGAACATCATGGCGAGCACCGCGAGCCAGCCCATGGTGAGCACGACGACAGCGAGCACATAGACGATGCGGCTGCCGTTGTAGCCGAACTGGCTGCGCAGCGCGACGAACTGCTCGATGCCATAGCGACCGGAGAGCGGTGTTGTGGCGAGCGCCGTCAGCACGACACCGACGATGTTGCCGATGACGATGGCCGCGATGCCTTCCTTCGGCCCGACGAAGAGGCCGATGGCACCGCCGATCAGGAATGCCCAGGTGGCAATGGCAAGCGCCGAATTGGCGTAAGTGAACTCCCAGAAGCCCCAGAGGCGTTCGGAAGGAAGCAAAGGCGCATCGCCTCGTTCGGCGGCAGCGCGATTGCGGGCGGCCTCTTCCTGCTCAGTTTCGATGGCGGCAAAGCCGCCGCGGCTGACATGGTCGGTCATTTCACGCCCCCCAGATCCAGAATCCGACGACCAGAACGAGCGTCAGGGCGGCCATGCCGGCGTAGTCTAGCGTGGTCATCACCCCTTCGAAGCGGCCGCCAGCCTCGATGTCCTCATAGATGCGGGCCCGCCGCTCGAGTTCTTTCTGCCAGGCGATATCTGTTTCCATTGTCGTTCCCCTTTCGCGTCGCGCCTTCGGCGTCTATCCGCGATGCATGCGGCTCCATCAGCCGCCGATCTTGCCAACCGGCCGCCCATGGGCGACGGCCGGAGAATTGCTCATCAGGCCGAGCACCTCATGGCAGCGTGATCCACACGGCCTTGGTCTCCATCAGGTAGTCGAGCTGCTCGGGACCCAGGTCCTTGCCAAAACCCGAGGCCTTGAACCCGCCGAAGGGCATGGAAGGATCGATCGTGCTGTGGGCATTGACGTAGATCGAACCCGCATGCAGGCGCGGGATCAGCCCGTGCACCCGCGACAGGTCATTCGAGTAGATCGCAGCCGCCAGGCCGAACGGCGTGTCGTTGGCCAGGGTAACCGCATCATCGAGATCGTCGAATGCGTCGGTCACCAGAACGGGGCCAAAGATCTCCTCGCGGACGATCGTCATGTCGGGCTTGCAGCGCGCGAAGATCGCCGGTTCGATGAAGTGGCCCGGCCGGTCGAGGCTCACGCCGCCATGGATCAGTTCGGCGCCTTCGCGGCGGCCGGCCGCGATATAGGACGAGACGACTTTCTTCTGTTGCGCCGAGACCAGCGGGCCGATGTAGCAGTCGCGGTCGAGGCCAGGCGCGATCTTGAGCGTCTTGGTGACGGCGACCAGTTCGTCGAGGAAGGCGTCATGCACCGAGCGCTGGACATAGACGCGCGTGCCGGCGTCGCAAACCTGCCCGGAGTTGAAGAACACGCCGTTCACCACCGCCTTGGCGGCACTCGCGATGTCGGCATCGTCCAGAACGAGCACCGGCGACTTGCCGCCGAGTTCCAGCGTGACATGCTTGAGATTGCCGACGGCGGTGCGGCCGACCTCCTGGCCGACCGGTGTCGAACCGGTAAACGTCACCTTGTCGATGCCGGGATGCGTCGACATAGCCGCGCCGATCACACTGCCGCGGCCCGTCACGATGTTGACGACGCCATCAGGGATGCCTGCCTCCTGCACCAGTTCGGCAAAGCGCAATGTGGAGAGCGAGGTCAGTTCGGCGGGTTTGACGATAACGGTACAGCCGACTGCCAGCGCTGCCGCAAGCTTCCAGGCCATGGTCTGGAGTGGAAAGTTCCACGGCACGATGGCCGCGACCACACCCAGCGGTTCCTTGCGGGTGTAGGCGAGATAGTTGCCGGGAATGGACGGCTCGACGGTGCGCCCATGCAGCTTGGAAGGCCAGCCGGCAAAGTAGCGGAACGTATCGACCGTGCCCTGGATGTCGATCTCGCGGGCAAAGGTCACCGACTTGCCCATGTCGATCGCCTCGATCTCCGCCAACTCGTCGGCATGGAGCTCGATCAGGTCGGCAAGGCGGTGCAGCAGGCGCTCGCGCTCAAGCGGCTTGAGGCGGCGCCAGGCACCGCCATCGAACTGGCGGCGGGCGGCATGGACGGCCCGGTCGAGATCCTCGGTCGTGCCGGAAGGCGCGCGGCCGACCAGACCGCCGGTCGAAGGCTCGAAAATATCGAAGGTCGCGCCGTTGCTGGCATCCACCCAGGCGCCGTCGATGAACATCTTTTGCGGCTTCGCCAGAAACCGCCGGGTCGCGTCGCTGACACCATAGTGGTCGAGATAATTGCGGACGTTGTCGTCCATGTGTTCCTCCTTCTCAGCCGAAAACCGCGAGCGGCCGGCTCTCCTCAGTTCCTCGTTCGGCGTTGGTTTGCCTGGCATGCATGACGCGGCCGATGAGGTTCATCAGCACCTGTGCCGCCAGGATTGCGGTACCGCCTGTTTGGTCGTAGTCGGGGGCCACCTCGACCAGGTCGATGCCGACGATGGTGCCGCGCTTGGCGAGTGCGGCCAGGATCTCCAGCACCTCGTAATAGATGAAGCCGCCATGCGAGGGCGTGCCGGTGCCCGGCGCGATCGACGGGTCGAAACCGTCAATGTCGATGGTGACGTAATAGCGCGCGCCGGCGGGAACACGCTCCGCGACGGCGGCACTTCCCAGGGCGCGGATCTGGCGCACCGACAGGATGTCGGAGCCCATCTTGCGCGCGTCCTCGTAGCCTTCCTTGGCGGTGGACGAGACGTTGCGGATGCCGAGCTGCGACAGGCCGCTGACATAGGGCTTTTCGGCGGCGCGGCGCATCGGGTTGCCGTGGCCGTAGCGCACGCCGTGGCGCTCGTCGACGAAGTCGAGATGAGCGTCGATCTGGACGATGTGGATCGGGCCGTTCTCGGCGCAATCGTCGGAGAAGGCGTTGATGCAGGGAATATTGACCGAATGGTCGCCGCCCAGCACCACCGGCAATGCGCCGGCGGCGAGGATCTTGCGCACGCCGAACTCGATGTTGGCGTGGCTCTTCATCGTGTCGGTATGGACGATGTCGGCGTCGCCGATGTCGACGATGGAGACCTCGCCGCTGGGCAGGTAAGTGACATCGTCCTCGTGGTCATAGGCGCCGCCATGGCCGAAGGAGAACAGCGTCGAGGCTTCGCGGATCGAGCGCGGCCCGAAGCGCGTTCCGGCCCGCCACTGGGTACCGCAGTCGAACGGCGCGCCGAGGATGGCGACATCGGCGTCGATGGCATCCCAGTTCGGCTGGTAGGGATATTTGCCGAAGGTGCAGATGCCGACGAACGGCAGGTTCAGACGTCCGGTTTCATAGGAATTGCTGGCCATATGCCCTCCTCCAAAGGTCGGAGGAGTGTGCCCAATGCCGATACGTTTAAAAGTATCTATGATTGGATGTTTACTTGTGCATTAATCAATGAATGATCAACAAGGTCCGCCATCGCGTCCTCAACCTCTCGCTTGGCGATGCGGAACTCAGGCTGCTGCGCGTCTTCGCCTCCGTCGTGCAGCACGGCGGCTTTTCCGCAGCGCAATCGGCGCTAGGCATGACCCAGGCGACGATCTCCACCCACATGCGCCACCTCGAGGAACGGCTGGGCTTGCGCCTGTGCAGCCGCGGGCGCGGCGGCTTCGAGCTCACCGACGAGGGGCGGCTCGTTTATGACGCAGCGCTCGAGCTCTTTGGGTCGCTCGAAAAGTTCCAGAGCCGCATCGGCGAGGCGCAGGGGGAGCTGACGGGCAATCTCAGCTTCGGCACCGTCGATGCCATGATCACCAACCGCGACCTCGACCTGCACGGAGCATTGGCCGCCTTTCACCGCGCCGCGCCGCGCGTTCATCTGGAAATCGACGTCGCCGCACCCCAGGTGCTGCACCAGGGCCTGTTGAACGGCGCCTATCAGATCGTCCTGATGCCGTCGGTCGGTAGTGTCACGCCGCATTTCCGCACCCAGGCAGCCTTCTCCGAGGTCCAGAAGCTCTACTGTGCCGAGGGCCACGCGCTCTTTGCCGTCCCCGACGCCGACCTCACCGACGACCGCCTCGCCGCCCAACCCTTCGCCGGCCGCACCTACATGCTCAACGAGACGATCTGCGGGGTGAGCTTCACCTGGGCAGCAGCGACGCCTCATATGGAAGGCACCCTGCTGCTGCTGCTCTCTGGTGCCTATATCGGCTTCCTGCCCGACCACTATGCCGACGAATGGGTTCGCACGGGCCGCCTCCGGGTGCTGGCACCCGAGCGCATGGTTTTCGAGGATATGTTCCACATAGCCTATCCCCGCAACAAACCTTCGCGCGCGGCCGAAACCCTGGCGCAGACCATCACGGAATCGGTGCGCAAGCCGCATTGACATCAATCCGGGTCCCACCTGTCGGCATACCGCCCTGCCCTTCGACGACTGCGCCTTCGTCGCTCTGATGGCCCTAACTGAACGCGGCTTGACTCCATTCGAAGCGCCTCATATTAAGTTGTAGGCCTAACCCTACAATTGGGTGCTCAACTCTACCATTGGATGCCATGTCCCAGTCGCTTCCACCTTCAACCGCTGCATTGCCGCTGGCCGATCTGCCGGCGCGCGACGTCGCCGTTCGCCACCTCCATCATCCCGGCCGCTGGATAAGCGGTGGCGTCGTGCTTCTGCTGCTCGCCGTCATCGGCCGTGCCTTTGCCGTCGGGCAGATCCAATGGCCGGTGGTCGGAGAGTTCCTGACGGCAGGCGTCATCGTGACCGGCTTCGGCTGGACTCTGCTGATCTCCGCCGTCGCATTGGCGCTCGGCGTAGCGCTCGGCTTCGCCTTCGGCATCATGCGGCTGTCGGCAAATCCGATCCTGCGTTTCGCCGCCTGGCTCTATGTCTGGGTGTTCCGCGGCACGCCGGTGCTGCTGCAGCTGCTCATCTGGTTCAACATCGCGCTGGTCTTCCCGCGCCTCTACATTCCCGGCCTGGTCGACGCGCGCATGGTCGACGTCGTCACGCCCTTCGTCGCTGCCGTGCTCGGCCTCGGCGTCAACGAAGGTTCCTACCTAACCGAAGTGGTGCGCGGCGGCATCGCTTCGGTGGACCGTGGCCAGACCGAAGCCGCCCATACGCTCGGCATGACGCCTGGCCAGACCATGCGTCGCATCATCCTGCCGCAGACGCTGCGGCTGATCCTGCCGGTCCTTGGCAACAGCGCCATCGGCATGCTGAAGTTCTCCTCGCTCGCCGCCACAATCGCCATGGGCGAGATGCTGAACGCTGCACAGCGTATCTACTTCATCAATGGGGCCGTCATCGAGCTGCTGTTCGTCTGCGCCGCCTGGTACCTGGCCGGAACCACAGTCCTCTCCATCGGCCAGTATTACCTTGAACGCCACTTTGGCCGCGATGCCACGGCAGCTGCCGGCCAGCGCAGCTGGTTCAAAGGCTGGACGCGCCGGGCCGTCGCCAGGGGGCAAGCATGAGTCTCGCGGTCAAGGCGGTCGGAATCCGCAAGAGTTTCGGCGAACACGAGGTCCTCAAGGGCCTCGACCTGGAAGTCGCCTATGGCGAAGTGCTCTGCATCCTCGGCCCTTCCGGCAGCGGCAAGAGCACGTTCCTGCGCTGCATCAATCATCTCGAGACACCCAATGGCGGCTATGTCTGGGTCGACGGCGCCATCATGGGCTACCGTTACGCCAATGGCGCGCTGCAGGAACTGCCGGTCAAGCACCTGCGCGCCCAGCAAAGCCAGCTCGGCATGGTGTTCCAGCATTTCAACCTGTTCGCCCACCGCACGGTGCTCGGCAATGTCATCGAAGGGCCGATGGTGGTGCGCGGCCTCAAGCGCGCCGAGGCGGAAAGCCGCGCGATGGAGCTTTTGGAGCAGGTCGGCATGGCCGGCAAGGCCTCGGCCTATCCTTCCCAGCTTTCCGGCGGCCAGAAGCAGCGCGTGGCAATAGCCAGGGCGCTCGCCATGGAGCCGCGCGTCATGCTGTTCGACGAGCCGACCAGCGCGCTCGACCCGGAACTGGTCGGTGAAGTGCTGGAGGTGATGCGCACCCTGGCCCGCGGCGGCACCACCATGATCGTCGTCACCCACGAGATCGGCTTTGCCCGCGAGGTCGCCGACCGCGTCGTGGTGATGATCGACGGCGAAATCCGCGAAATGGGGGTGCCGGGCGACGTGCTCAGCAACCCTGCCGATCCACGCGTGCGCTCGTTCCTGAGCCGCGTGCTCGCCTGACCCTTTCAGTCCAACACATGGGAGTACGGACAGTGAAGAAAATGCTACCGATGGTTCTGGGGCTCGCCTCGGCCACGTTTATCAGCCTGGCCGGCGCGGCATACGCCGCCGGCGACGAAAAGCTGGCAGCCGCCCTGCCCGAGGCCGTGCGCTCGGCCGGCAAGCTCAACGTCACGATCAGCCTTGCCTATCCCCCGATGGAATACAGCGATGCCGGCTCGACCGAACTGAAGGGCTTCGACATCGATCTCGCCAAGGCGATTGCCGAACGTCTCGGCCTGACGGCGGAATTCCAGAACGTCGAGTTTCCGCAGCTCATCCCGCAGATCGTCACCGGCCGTTCGGACCTGATCATGACGGCGTTTTCCGACAAGGTCGAACGCCAGACCCAGCTCGACTTCATCGACTACTTCAAGACTGGCAACGTCTTCTATTCGAGCGCCGATCATCAGGGTGAGATCAAGACCGAGACCGACCTTTGCGGCAAGACGGTCGCCGTAGCAACAGGCACGAGCTGGGTCACCTGGGCCGAAGAGCTCGGCAAGTCGATCTGCCCGGCCGACAAGCTGATCACCGTCATCCAGATCCCAACCCAGGCCGAGCACATCATGCAGATCCGCCAGGGTCGCGCCCAGGCATCGGTCATCGGTCTTGAGGGCCTGCTCGACCTGATGAAGCAGGAGCCGGGCAAGTTCTACCAAATCGGCCAGGTCGGCGACGTCAACCACTACGGCATCGCCTTTGCCAAGGCGAACGGGCAATTGCGCGATGCCGTCCTGGCCACGCTCGACGCGCTCAAGGCCGACGGAACTTATGCACAGATCCTCGACCGTCACGGCTTGAAAGAGGCCGGCGTGGAAGCGTTCAAGATAAACGGATCCACCAAGTAACGGGACCGCACCGGAGCCGCCCTTGACCCAACCTTCCGCACCAGATGCCTCCGTGACTGGGGAGCGCCCCGATGACAGGCTGTCGCGCTTTCGCCTCGATCCCTATTCGAGCGAACAGCTCTACCGGCAGCTCTACAGGGCGTTGCGCGCCGCCATATTGAGCGGCGATTTCTCCGAAGGAGAAGCCATTCCTTCGGAGAACCAGATGCGCGACCAGTTCGGCATCGCCCGGACGACAGTGCGCAATGCGATGGCGCTTCTGGTGTCGGAAGGACTGGTGCAACAGGTGCGAGGCCGGGGCACGATCGTCTCGCACCGCCCGATCAGCCACAACATCTGGAATTTCGGCAGCTTCACGGAACTGGCACGCCGGCAAGGCCTGCGACCGGTGACGAAGATGCTGGAGCATCGGGTGGACAACGGCGAGCTCCGTCTGGTGCGCGCCCGCGGCCTTGCCAATGGCGAGACGATCAACTGGCTGAACGTCGACACGTCCCAGCTCGACCTGGCGCTTTATCCCGGCATCGAGGCCTACGATTTCGCGGCGCAATCGCTCTACGAGGTTTTGCGCCGCGACTATGACCGCCATCCATTGCGCTCGGAACTGCTGCTCACCGTCGTGCCGCCGTCCGATCAGCTGCGGACGGTTTTCGGCCCGGCACCTGCGGTGCCTGGCTACCTTTGCGCCAGCGGAGACGTGCTCGATGCCGACGACCGATTGGTCGAGCGCACGTCGATCGTCTACTCGCCGGCTGTCCAGATGAAGTTCGCTACCCGCTGGGGACGCGATACCGCGCCTGCCTGAGGGCGGCGCGCAGGAGAAGAAGCATGAGCCGCCTCAGTCAGACATTCACCACCGTAAAGCCGATCCTCGGCATGCTGCACCTTGCCGGTGACGGCGCTGCTGCAAAACTTGTCCAGGCCGAGGAAGAAGCGCGCATCATGGCGGGCGAAGGCGTCGACGGGCTGGTGGTGGAGAACTATTTCGGCGAAGCCGATGACGTCGAGCGTGTGCTCGATCGCCTGTGCGGCCTCGACCTTGGCGCGAAGATCGGCGTCAATGTGCTGCGCGACGATGCGCGTGCCTTTGCGCTGGCCAGGCGCTACCCGGTCGCGTTCATCCAGGTCGACTCCGTCGCCGGCCACTTGCCGCCGGAAGCCGACGGCCACTTCGCCACGGGCCTCGCAGAAAGACGGGCAAGCGTTCCCGCGCTGCTGCTCGGCGGCGTGCGCTTCAAATACCAGCCCGTCCTTTCCGGCCGTCCGGAGGAAGTCGACGTGCGCATCGGCGCATCTCGCTGCGACGGTCTGGTCGTAACATCCGATGCAACCGGTCAGCCGACCGACATGGACAAGGTGGCGCGTTTCCGCGCCGCCACAGGCGGCACCGTACCGCTTCTGATCGGCGCCGGCCTGACCGAGGCGAATGCTGCCGAGCAGCTCGCCTCGGCCGATGGCGCAGTGGTCGGCAGCTGGTTCAAACATGACCACAAGGACACCGGCCGCGTCGAGGCACCGCATGTCGCCCGCCTGATGCGCGCCGTCCGTTCGCTCAGGAGCGCTGCATGAGCGTGCCGGACGCAATCGTCGCCCAGCCGGTGACGCCGGAAAATTTTGCCCCCTACGGCAGGGTCTATGATCTCATGGGCGACGCAGATGCCGCCGTGATCTGGACCGCCGGCGACGGCTGGAACGACGGGTTCACCCGCACGCCGTTGATCGCGGGTGCCGGTCATCTCGGCATCACCCGCGGCGGCGGAGCGCCATGGTCATGTGCGGCGATGGAACGGCATCCCGGAACGGAGGAAGCGATCTTCTGCGCCGCCGAGCCGGTCATTCTCGCCGTGGCCCCGGCGTCAGAGGCGAGCGCACCGCACCGCGACGACATCAAGGCCTTCGTGATCGCCCCGGGCCAGGCAGTGGTGATGCACCGCAATGTCTGGCACGACGCCTGCCGGGGTCTTTCTGGCCCGGCGCCCTATTACTGGATGGCGGTCTGCGGCCTCGGCGAAAGCCCATGGGTGCCGGTCGAAGGCGGGCCGCGCCAGATACAGGCTGCGCAAGGACAGCGCGGATGACCACTTTCTTTGTCGGCGACGTCGCACTCGACGAATATTACACCGCAGATCGCTGGCCGGGACGAGCCGACAAGGGCATGGTCACGGAACTGCCGGCCGAGATCGGCGGCTCCATCGCCAACGCCGCGGTCATGCACGCCGCGCTCGGCGGCGACACCCAGTTCATTTCACTGCTCAATGACAGTGCGCTGTCGCGCCGGCTGATCGACGACCTCAGGCAAAATGGCGTCGGCGTCGACCATATGCTGATCGATCCGGCCATTGCGGAGTCGCGCAACCTGATCTTCCTGATCGACGGCGAGCATGTCGTGCTTACAGTTGAGATGGGCGAGCAGCCGATGTGGCTGGCGCCTGAGACATTGGCAGCCTTGCGCCAACCGGGATTGCTCTACACGACGCTCTATCGCGTCCGCCGGCTTCACGCCCAGACGGAACAGGGACGGCTCAGTCAGGCAGACCTCGTCGCTGATCTGCAGCGCCACGGTCGCCGCGCCATCTTCGACCTCGACGTCGGCGGCTGCACGCCTGAAGACATGCCCTACCTTGCAGGGGCAGCGGTCGTCATCTTCAACCAGGTCGGCTTCCGCGCCGCCTTCGGCCATGACGACATCTCCCGCATCGTCGACTGGATGCACGATCACCAGATCGGCTGGGTTGTGCGCACGCTGGCCGCTGACGGCGCCGAAGCATCTGACGGCCAAACGCGCCTGCAGGCAGCCGGCTACCCTGTCCAAGTGGTCGATGTGACCGGCGCCGGCGATACGTTTGGCGGCGCGCTGACCTGGTGCCTGACGCAGGGCCGGCCCTTCGCCGATGCCCTGGATTTCTCCATCGCCGCCGCCTCCCGCTCGGTCACCATCCACGGCCCGCGCGGCGGCAAGGCCGACGCGGTCGCTGTGCAGACATGGCGCGCGGAAAACCGTCGGCCCTAGCAATGCGAACGCAAAAGACGCCTCCATGGTGTGACGCTTTCGGGGCCGCTTGCTGTTGTCCGGATTGCGGCGACCGACCGTGACAGATGCCGTTTGACGACGACCTGTAGCCTTCAAAGGGAGAGCAACGAACGTCAGGCGCGGTCCAGCATTCGCAATTCGCTCGGAAGCATGCCGAAATGATCGCGAAATGTTTTGGAGAAATGCGAGGACGAGACGAAGCCGCAGGCCACCGCCACGTCCATGATCTGCATATCGGTCAGCTCGATGAGCTGGCGCGCCTTGGTCAGCCGCAGCGCGACATAGTGCTGAAAGGGCGTACGCGCCAGATGGCGCTCGAACAGCCTTTCGATCTGCCGCCGCGAGATCGCGACACTGCGCGAGATTTCCTCGAGCGACAGCGGATCCTCCAGAGTGGCCTCCATGAGCTTGATGATCGGCAATAGCCGCTTTCCGGCAGCGTTGTAGCGCAGGCCCGGCGGCACTGCCTGGCAACTGGCACCATCGCGCCAGCGATCAGCCGCAACATGCTGGCAAATCCGGGCGGCGAGGCTGCCCCCGTCCCGCTTGTGGACCAGATCCATTGCCAGATCGAAAGCGGCAAACTCGCCTGCACAGGTGACGATCTGTCCGTCGCGAACAAACAGCGCATCCTCGACGGCCAACTCCTCGAACCTCTCGGCAAGAGCGGCCATTCGTCCCCAGTGGATGGTGCAACGCGCATCGCGCAACACAGCTGCCTCGGCAAGCAGCCAGGTCGCCGTGCCGAGCGCGTAGATCGGCACCTTGGCCCGCACCATCCGGCGCAGGCTGCGGCGCAATTCGGCACCGCCATGCCTCTCGACATTCTCGCCCGCACACAGGACCAGGCTAACATTCGGAAGGATGCCCTTTGCCGCGTCCAGACTTCCGCTTACCCCCACCGTCAGGCCGCTGGCGCAGCCAACGGGGTTGCCGTCCAAGCTTATAAGCTTCCAAGCGAACATGGTGGAACGCGTCAGTGAATTGGCCAATCGAAGGGGCTCGATCAGCGCCGCAAGGCAGAGCTGGGAGAAGCCTGGCAACACCAGCACAAGGAACTCCGTCACAGAGCTCGGACCAGGCAGGAGGGCCGTGCCATCGGCGTCCGGCAGCGACACCACCGCGGAAAAGGCCGCCTGCCAGTTCGGCGCATTCATGCATCTCTCCTGATGTTTGATCGGACGCTTTGCCCATTCCGGCCCGCCCTCCCGGCGCACGGCTGGGGCCAGCGCCGATCGGCGCGGTCATGTCCGGCCGCGCCAACTCGCGGGCGAAAGCGATACAGACGCCTTCGGCCAGAGGAAACGGCTAGAGGGTGGCCAGCCAGTGGGAGATTGCGACGACGGCAACACCACCGGCGAGCGCCAGATACGGCAGCATCCCCGCCTTGGTGTCGCCCCCTTCCTCGTGCCCGAGATGCATGTCTTCCTTCATTGCAGCGGGGAAATGCCCCTTGTCCTGTACGTAATGGCGGAAAACGAAGACGGGCAGGATGAGCGAGGCGAAGAACAGGCCGGTCACCAGCGTTCCCTCGCCCCAGATGTCGGCGCCCATGCCGAGGAAGACGAGGTTGACATAACCCAGGAAGGTGCCTGCCGCGAGCAGCCAGTTCGGCGCCCGGAACGGGCGTGCCCAGCTCTTGCGGTCGATGCGATGGATCCACCCGGCATTCAGGTTCATGAAGATGAAAATGATGTAGCCGACGTTGGAGGCCGCCAGGATGAAAACGATGTCCGACAGCAAGAGCAGTATCAGGTTGAAGCCGAGATCTGTCCACATGGCACGGGTCGGCGCACCGTGCTCGTTGACGTGATCGAGGTAGCGCGGCAGCCACCCGTCGGCAGCGCCCTGATAGAGGGTGCGCGAGGAGCCCGCCATGGCGGTCATGATCGACAGCAACAGGGTGCAGACGAGCATCGCAACGATGCCGTTGGTCATGACGCCGCCGGCATGTACCATCGCGGCCATCGCCTTGGCCACGCCCATGCCGCTGTAGATGTCGGGCGCAAGCATGCCGGCGAGGCCGAGTGCTCCCTGGAAGGCAAGCGGCACGAGGATGAAGATGGCGAGGCAAAAAAGGCCTGAATAGAGCAGCGCCTTGAAAGTGTCGGCAGCGGGGTTCTTGAACTCGCGGGTGTAGCAGACCGCCGTCTCGAAACCGTAGGTCGACCACGCCGCCATCAGCATGCTGCCGGCAACGACGACCACGCCTTGCCAGTTCCAGGCGCCGTTGACGGCATTGCCTGCAGCATCATGGGTCAGCGGGACGAACGGGGTGAAGTTTGACGACACCACGTCGCCGGTAAAGAGCGGAACGACGCCGATCAGCACCAGCGGCAACAACGACGATACCGCAAAGATCTTCTGCAGCTTGGCCGTCGACAGGATGCCGCGGTGCTGGATCGCGAAGACGAGCAGCATCAGCACGAGGCCAAGGAGGAAGGTCGAGTTGATGCGCAGGGTCAGGCCGCTGCGCAGCCAGCCCAGATCGAGCAGGGTTATCTGCCAGGTGTTGACCACCGAGTCGGCTGGAAACACCAAACCGAGGATGTATCCGGCGCCGAGGCTGACACCGATCGCCAGGACGGGCGACCAGGCAAACCAGTTGCACCATACCGATATGGGGGCGAGCAGCTTGCTGTAGCGCACCCAGGCGATGGCACCGTAGACGGACGCCCCGCCTGACTTGTGCGGGAATAGGCTGGCAATTTCGCCATAGGTGAAAGCCTGGATGAAGCCCATCACGATCGAGGCGGTCCAGATCGCCACCGAGATATTGCCGGCGGTCGCAGCAATCGGGCCGATCGTGAACAAGACCAGCGCCGGCACGCCACTGGTGACCCAGAAGGCGTCGACCCAGGTCAGGGATCGTATGAGCCTGTGGTCCCGGTTCAAGGGGACCGACATAGGTATGTCTGTCATTGCTTTTCTCCTCCCAGAGCTACGCCGACGTTTTGGCCTGCAGGTGGAAACGCCCCTCCCTCAGGCGTCGGCAGCATTTTATTAGTACCACAATACGATTAAAGCAAGCCAGACTCGACACCCAGGCACTACAACGCCCTCCGATTTACGCAGGTGACGCGCCTCAAGATTTTTTTGCGCATGGCGATGGAACACCTCGGCAGCGACAGTCACTCAGCGAAAATATCGTCTATACTTCTGATATTGCTACATTAATTATGCGCGAGCGGCGCCATGCCCAGCAGAAGCCACCACCGAACCGGACACGGCCCCACCCAAGCTCCACGCACCTCCGCCCAAAATGCAGTCTTGCTATTATCGTATAGCCATACTATTTACGGCGACACATGATCGATCGAAGGCGAAAGTTGCGCAGCTCGACGTCATGGGATTAACGGGAGGAACGAATGAAATTGTCGGTCACGAGAAGTGATCTCGACGAGACCATTGGCGGGCTCGTCGGCAACTTCTCCATAGAAGCTCTACCGAAAGACACGCAGAAGCTGGATGATCTTCGCAATCATCTTCCGGCGGGCACGCGTGTCTATGTCGCCTACACGTCGGGCTCCACCTCGGAGATCGTCGAGGCGGCCGAAAAACTCCGGCATCACGGCATGGAGCCTGTGCCGCATATCCCCGCGCGTCGTTTCTCGAGCCACGACGAACTCAGGGACTTCCTCGGCAAGCTCGCCGCGCGCGCCGCGGTCAAGCAGGTCCTGTTGGTGGGCGGCGACACAACGCGGCCCGAAGGCCCCTACGCCGCCTCGCTGGATGTGCTGAAGACAGGCATGCTCGAAGGCCATGGCATTGAGGCGGTCGGCTTGGCCGGACATCCCGAAGGCCACCCTTCGGTTAGCCGTGACGCGTTGCGCGGCGCCCTGATCGACAAGTGCGATTATGCGACAAAGGCTGGCCTGGAGGTGTCGCTGGTCACGCAGTTCCTCTTCGACACGGACAAGCTATTTGCCTGGCACGCCGATTTTGTCGAGCAGACCGCGCCGGGGATCCCCGTGGACGTCGGCCTGCCCGGCCTCGCCAAGATGACAACCCTCATGCGTTTCGCCAAGGACTGCGGCGTTGGCGCTTCGCTCGGCATGCTCACGCGCCACGCCGGCCGCGCTTTCAAGCTGGCCACATCCTTCTCACCCGAGGCCACGCTCGTCGACCTCGCGGGTGGTGTCCGCGCGGCGGGGCGACCGCTCTTCCGGTCAGTACACTTCTATCCGTTCGGCAGCTTCGAGCGCACCGCCGAATGGCTACGCGGTCTGCAGTCGCAAGGACCGACGCGCAGCAAGAAGCACCTCGCCGAGGCGCTCTGAACACCTCTCTTCACCATCCATTCGCCAGAAAAGTCGTTGTCATCAAAGGAGGAACCATCATGACAGCCAACCTTACCCGTCTCGTTGTCTCGGCCCATGAAGAGCCCGGCTGGGACTACGGCACCATCCGCAGCCCCTATTCTCGCTTCCATGTCGCCAATGGCGCAAAATACACGGTCTACAACAACCGGCTGATGCCGGTGTCGCAGAAGATCGACCGCCTTGACGGTTACTGGGCCCTGCGCACCAAGGCCGGGCTGTTCGACACTGGCGAACGGCCGATCCAGATCAAGGGACCGGACGCCGCCAGCTTCTGCAACCGCGTCTTCACCCGCGACTGCGCCAAGCTGAAGCCGGGCCGTGCCGGCTACGGGCTGCTTTGCTACCCCAATGGCGGCATCCTGTGTGACGGCGTATTGATGCGCCTCGAAGAAGACACCTACTGGTACGTCCAGGCAGACGGCCCTGTCTTCTCGTGGTTCATTGCCCACTCGCAGGACCTTGATGTTGAGATCTCCGATCCCGATTCCTGGGCCACCCAGATCCAGGGCCCTGCCTCGCTCGACATCCTGGCCAAGCTCAGTGACACGGGAGTGCCGGCCGAGTTCAAGTACTTCGCCGTGGCCAGGACGACCATCGGCGGACAGCCGGTGATCCTGTCACGCACCGGCTGGACCAATGAGATGGGCTTCGAAGTCTACACCTTGCCGAACGGCGGCAAGTTCGACGGCGCCGCCATGTGGGAACGTTTCCTTGCCGCCGGCAGGCCGCACGGCATGGAAATCTGCGCGCTCGACAGCATGGACATCCGCCGTATCGAAGGAGGCATCCTCAACAATGGTTCCGACATGGACGAGACCATGACCCCGTTCGAAGCCGGTCTTGGCGCTTTCGTTGATCTCGGCAAGGATGACTTCGTCGGCAAGGCAGCACTTGCCAAGGTGACGAGCTCGAACCGTGTCGTCGGCCTCAAGTGCCCCGGCGGCGAACCGCTTCGTCTTGGCGCGGTCTCGGCGAATGGCAAGAAAGTCGGCTTCGTCACCGCCGGCGCCTGGTCGCCCTATCTCAAGCAGGGTGTGGCGATCGTCCGCCTCGACAACGCCATGGCTGCCGGGACGGCGGTCGAGGTGCTCTGCCGAGACGGCAACAGCCATGTCGCGATCCTCGATGACATGCCGCTGTACGACAAGGAAAAGAAGATCCCGCGCGGGCTCGAACCGAGCATTCCGGTCCAGCACGCCGCGGAGTAGCCACTCGTCGCCTGGCGATACCGGGCCTACCTCGCATCGGACCGCGGACGGCCACGGCTGTTCGCGGTCCTCGTGTTTGTTCGGGCAGTTCAAATCCCGACATGGCAATCGATCTCATCGCCGACACTTTAGGGGCGCGCCGACAAAAGGTTGTCGGCAACACAAGCATCGGGCTGCGGGCACGACTGGAGCGAAGCTCAAAAGCCGATTATTGCCTGATGCGAACGTTGTCAGCACTGTCATCCGAGATCTCGCTGTGGTTTTTGGCGAAGCGGGATACTAGTGTAACGTGACTGCGCATGAGGATTTATTGAAATGCCGAAATTGGGCATGGCGCCCATTCGCCGAAAACAGCTGATCGATGCCACCTTTCTGGTTCTGCATCGCGATGGCATCGATGATCTGACGTTGAAGAAGATCGCGACGGAAGCGGGTGTCGCCACCAGCATCATCACCCACTATTTCGGCACCAAGGAAGCACTGATCGCCGAAACCATGTCGGACCTGGTCGGCAGCTTGCTCCGCGAAGTCCGCGACAGGCGCAAGCAAGCCAAAAGCACGATCGACGAAATCGTGGCGATCGTCGACGGCAACTTCGCGCCCTCTCAGGTGTCTCCCATGGCCGTGTCGGCCTGGCTTTATTTCTGGAGCCGCGTCCCCTACGACCCGGCTTTGAATCGCATGCAGCGCCTTTGCGACTATCAATTGCGCAAGTATCTCGCCAGATCGCTGAAGGACCTGGTTTCGAAAGAAGAAGCCGACGACATTGCCGAGACCATTGTTTGCCTGTCCTACGGGTTTTGGCTGCAATTCGCCCATCGCCAGGGCGAATTCGACGTCGCCCGTGCCCACCGCATGGCACTCCAGGTCATCGAAGCCCGGATCCAGACCGCCTGGCAGAAAAACCTCCACCTCACCGAGCGGACCTCGCTGGTTGGATGAAAGGCCGGGATCTCAGGCGCAGCATGGTTCTTCGCCGCCCGTGATCCGTGGCGCCTCGGCACTCCTCCTCATTTCTGTTGCAGGCCGGTGACCATCGCGATGATCCCGTTCTGTCGGTCCGGCCTGTCTCGCGCCCCTCGCGCGGCAGCGACTTTGCCCGGCCGCACCTCTCACCTAGGCCGGCACCACCACGTCACGTCGAGAGCACGAACCGGAGATGTCGCACAGAACGAATTGCGAGACGATCTCGCGACCCAGCACCGGGTCGCGAAGTTTCATGCAGAAATTTCGCATGTCGGCGCCAGGGGGGCGCAGTGCCGGTATGGTTCCTGAAAAAAGCAGGATGCCGCCGGTGTCGAAACTGGCCTGGCAGCGGGCGCGTTCGAGCAATCTGTCCGGCTCCAGCAGCATGTCAAGGCAACCCTGTTGCAGCAACTCGTCATTGCTCCAGAGCTCCAGCACCAGCCTGTCCCAATGGAGGATCACGTCGTCCACCGGCCACGCCGTGCCGGCGACGATCTTCTGGCACAGGTTCTTGGATTTCTCGCCCCATCCGTGCCGTTCGACCGCCAGGTCGAACTGGTCGTTGCCAACCGTGACATAGCGGCGCCCGTTCCAGGAAAGCAGCACGAACTCGACTTCCGGCCGCGTGTCCAAGCCGACGACATCGACACTCCCCGCCTGTGTCAGAAGGCAGGGCATCGCGCGATAGAATACCGGCAGCTCGGCCGGCACCGGAACGCCCAGGCGGCGCATCTCCAAGATATGAGCCTCGACATCGGCTCGGTTTCGGCCGGCATAGCCGGCAAGCAACAATTGCTCGGCAGCAATCGAAAGCGCGTTCCCCGCCGGCGTCTGGAATTTGAGAATGGACAAGCCAGACCTCCGCCGTGACATCAACGCCGCGGCAGGACACGGCCGATCGGCCGCTGGTATTGGGGCAGAAGCTCCACCATCGGCTCGTGGCGGCCGGCTTCGGTCTCCGCGCGCACATGCGCGGCAATCTCCTCCATCGGTGCAAACCAGACGTCACCCTTTGTGACGACCTGCTCCAGGAACTCCCGGAAGACGTGCCAGCGCGACAGCCGCCCGGTCACGAACGGATGCAGGACAGGCACCCATAGCGCACCATATGCGTAGGCCGCCTCAAACTCGCGCAGATAGAGGTCGAAGCCGTTGCGCGCGCTGCGCACCGGCATCATGTAATTCAGGTCGAACGACTGGACATATTGCGGCCAGTCGTCGAGCCCCCAATGGCTCGGCAATTCGATGAGCTCACGGCCCGTCTTCCGGCTCTTCAGGATGTAGGGAATGTCGGCGCCCATAAGCGAGGCGTCGTAGCTGAAGCCGCGCTCCAAAAGCAGATCCAGCGACTGGTTGGAGAAGTTGTAGAGCGGAGCGCGCCAGCCACGCGGCGACTGTCCCGTCGCGCGCCTGATCACCTCGATACCGGAGTCGAGCCAATGGGCTTCGTCCTCTGCCGTCTGTTCCAGTGGATTCTCGTGGATGTAGCTGTGGTGGGCGATTTCGTGCCCACCGGCCAGGATCGTCTCGACGGCCTGCGGATACTGCTCGATGCACCAGGCGGGAATGAAGAAGGTCTGCCGGATGCCGAGCTGGCGATAGGTTTCGACGATGCGCGGCACCGCCACCTGGGGTCCGTAGCGCAGCATCGAGATCGCCGAGACCCTGCGGTCGCCGTCGTTGGGATAGTCGACGTGAATCAGACTGTCAGCGTCCATGTCGAACGTCAGGCAGCAGGCACATTTGGCACCGTTGGGCCAGGCAATCTGATTGGAAATCATCGGTTCTGCTCCTGCGAAGATGTTGGCGACAGCGTGGAAAGGGCGGCCTCGACCGCCCGCATGTCGATGAGGACGTCCCTGCTCAGGAACACTTCCTCGTAGTCCTGGTTGAAATCGGGACCTGGGCCGTCGCGGTCGACGACGAGAAAATCGCCGCCATCCAGGGCCACCAGCGGGTGATGCCAGGTGGCGCGATGGTAGTTCACCCCCTGGCGCCCGTCGGTGACGAAGGCCCGAAGCATTTCAGGATCGGGACGGCACTGGGCAGGCGCGACAATGACGACGAAGCGCTGGCCGGCGAGCGGTATGAAAGCCTGGCTCGACAGAGGATGACGTTCCATCATTTTGACACGCGGCGGCAATCCGGCGTGCAGCACGCGAAAGATGCTGAGCAATGCCGCACCACCTTCCGCACCGCAGTCAGCGACACCAAGACGGTGAAAGCGATGGGCAGCGCCGCCATTTGTGGGGAAAGACTCCGGGCCGCCGGCGTCAATCACGTCGCCATAGGGTGCGAACCCATCCCGGGAGAGTGGCTGCACGGGGATGAAGCAGCGGGCCATCTCAGTACTCGTTCGACCGCAGCCATTCGACATAGGCCGCAAGCCCCTGCTCCAGCGTGTAGCCCGGGGCATAGCCAAGCGCGCGCCTGGCGGCTGACTGGTCCCAGGGTCCCTGGCGGTCGAGGTGGCAATATCCGGGGCCGATTGCGATATCTGCTTGGGGCAAGAGCTTGCGGATAAGGCCGACTGCTTCGGAAAGCGTCCAGCAACGATCGCCGAAGACGTTGAACACCGAGCCGTCCGGCTTGTCGGCAAAAGCGGCGAGGATGGCCGCACGGCCGACGTCCTCTGCATGGATGAAGTGAAACAGATGGTCGGCGCCGTTCTCCATCCGGAAGGCCTGGCCGCGCAGCACCGGCTTGATGATGTCACGCAAGATCTGCGGCATCCTGTTGCCGGGTCCATAGACCTCGCTGAAGCGCAGGCACAGCGCCTCGAGCCCATAGAGCTCGTTGTAGATGCGGCTGAAGTGCTCAACCGCCACCTTGGTGACACCGTACGGAGTGGTCGGCACGGTGGCGGAGCGTTCGTCGATCGGCTCGACGTGATTGCCGTAGACGGTTTCCGACGAGAAGTTGACCAGTCGCCTGATGCCGGCCAGCCGCATCGCCTCCATCAGGTTGACGGTGCCGTCTATGTTGGCCACGACGGTGGTGACAGGCAGTTCGATCGACAAGTCGGGATGCGACATTGCCGCGGTGTGGATGACACGGTCGACCTCATGGCGTTCGATCGTCCTGACAAGGCGCGGAATGTCATAGAGCTCCCCCTGGACGGGCGTGATCAGGTCGGTTGCCCACTCGGAGTAGTCGCGGTTGTAGTTGACGACCTTGACGCCTTGCTCGGCGAGCTGGCGAACAATGATGCGGCCGGTGTAGCCGAGGCCACCGGTAACCAGAATCGAAGTCATGCTCTGTTCCTTGGTTGTAACGGGGATTGTGACGGGTCAGATCGGCCGTCGCGCGAGGTATCTGGCGCCGAGCGCCTGCGAGATCTTGGCCGTGTGGGCGAGGATAAGATTGCCCAGGCGGTCCGGGGTCGGGTTGAGAATGCGCGTGGTTGGGCCGGGTACGCTGACCGCTGCGATCGCCACGCCCTTGCGATCGAGGATGGGAGCCGCGATGCAGCTCACCCCCTCGTCGACCTCCTCGCGTTCGATCGCAAAGCCGCGCTCCCTGGTGCTTTGCAGATCGGCCCGGAATGCATCGGCCTGCACGATCGTGCGCCTGGTGTAGCGCTTGGCCCTGCCGTCGCCGAAGATCAGCCTCAAGGCCTGTTCCGGGTTCTGAAACGCCAGGATCGCCTTGGCGGAAGCGGAGGTGTTGGCGGGAAAGGTGCTGCCCACGCGGATCGACATGTGCAGGACGCGCTTGCCTTCCGCCTGGTCGATATAGACCGAACTGCGGCCGTCCAGCGCCACCAGGTTCGCCGTCTCACCGCTTTCCTCGGCTATGGCCTCGAGATATGGCCGGACGATCACCCTGAGATGCGCCGTACGCAGTTGCACCGAACCCGCAATCCCGATGATGCGGTGACCAAGCACGTAGGAACTCCGTTCCCTGCCGCGCGTCACATAGTCGGCCTCCACGAACGTCGTCAGCAGCCGATGTGCAGTGCTGGGCGACAGGCTGGTCTTCTCCGACAGTTCCTGCAGCGACGCGCCGCGTGTGTCGAATTCGGCCAGGGCCTCCAGCAACGAGAGACCGCGCAGGAGCGATTGAACTTCGCTGGTCATCGGCGTTTCCCTAGATGGCCGTGCCGCCATTGGGGCTCACGATCTGGCCGACCATGTAGCTGCCGCCGGGGCCTGCCAGGAACTCGACCATCGCCGCGATCTCGTCCGGCTGCCCGAAACGCCGCAGCGGAATCTGCTCGCGCGTCTCGTCGTTGTATTCAACGGTGTCGTATTTGAGCATGTCGGTCTCGATCGGACCCGGTGCGACCGAGTTGACCAGCACGCCATGCGGCGCCACCTCCTTGGCCACCGCCTTGGTCAGCGCGATCACGCCGCCTTTGGAGGCGCAATAGGCGGCATAGGTTGCGAAGCCGATCAGCCCGAGCTCGGACGAGACGTTGATGATGCGACCGGAGCGGCGCGCGATCATTCCGGGCAGAACGGCATGCAGGCAGTTCCAGGTCCCGGTCAGGTTGATGCCGATCACCCGTGCCCAATCCTCGGCACTTGTGTCGACGGTCGCCTTGGACAGAAGCACGCCGGCATTGTTGACCAGGACATCGATGCGGCCATGACGGTCCATCGCCGTGGTAACCAGGGCGGCAACGTCTTCGACCCGCGACACGTCGCCGGTGACGAAGGCGACGTCGCCGCCGCACGACTTTGCCTGCTCGACGATCTCGGCAGCCTCGTCACCAAACTGGCGGTCGTTGAGAACCAGAAGGTCGCCCGTCGCCGCGAACCTTCTTGCCACGGCGAGCCCGATACCACGGCCGGCACCGGTTACGATGATCACTCTCTTCATGTTGTGGTCCCTTTTTTGATCTGCTGGAGGGTGGCGGGCTGTGCTGCCCGCCCGTCCTCATGCTTTGGTTTGCGACCACATCCTCGACAGGACGAAGAGGCCGAGCCCGGCAATCGCCAGCACCAGTTCGCCGATCAGGAATTGTGATTCCTGCTGCGCCAGCGCAAAGGCGGTGAACAGGGTGACGGCCAGCGCCGGCAGTGGCCAGAGCGGCATGCGAAATGGACGGACACCGTCCTTGTCCTTGATCCGGCTCCACAATGCGGCCAGGCCGATGCAGAAATAGACAGCCGCAATCATCGTGCCGGCGAAGATGATGAGCCAGTCGAGTTGGCTGACGAAGAGCAGCGGAATGGCGGGAACCACCAGCACCACCACACCCCAGCCCGGCACGCCGTGTTTGTTGAGCGAGCCGAGCTTGTCGCTGACTGCGGCCGGCCACAGACGATCGCGACCGGTGGCGAACACGCCGCGGGCGAAATACATGATCAGCGAAAGCGCGCCGTTGAACAAAGCAATGATCACGCCGACGTCGACAATGGCTTTTGCGGAAGGCCCGAGCGCCTGCTCGACCGAGTAGACCACCGGAGCGGGGCTTGTCAGGAAGGCCAGCAGGTCGGGAGCGGCCACGACCGCAGCCGTGAACGGCACGGTGATCAGAAAGCTGGCGAGGATCGCCGTGATGACGACCGCCTTGGCGATCTGGCGTCGCCCGTCATGCATTTCTTCGGCGAAACCCAATGTCGCGTCGTAACCGTTGATGATGTTGAAAGCGGGCGCCAATGCCGTGATGGCAATGGCGAAGGTCACCGGCACGAGATGGCCGTCAACGACATGCACGGGCGCCATCGTCACCGCAACGATGTCCTGGTTCCAGTTGAGCACTGCCGCCACCGTTATGATGCCCAGCACGGCCACCTCGACGACGACCATTATAGCTGTCGTCCAGGCGCCGACTTCGACGCGGGTCAGGGCGATCAGCCCCGCCGCCATCAAGGCAATGAAGGCGACCAGTTCACTGGAAACGGAAAGTCCGGGAACGAGGTCTTTCAGGAAGACGGCGATGCCGAGGACCAGGGCGGCGGGAATGAAGACACCCTGCAACAGGTAGTTCAGAAGCGTGATCCAGGCGATCGGTGCCGGCAGCACGTCCTTGACGATCGAATACATGCCGCCGGCGGAGGGGTTGCGCGCCGCGAGTTCCCCGAGGCACAGCGCGATCAGCACGACCACTGCACTCAGGATGAGGCAGGCGCCGATCGTGAACGTTCCGCTGATGGAGACGACGCCGCCGGTCAGCAGCAGCACTGCCATTGTCGGCGACACGTCGGCCATCGCCAGTCCGACGACATGCCACACGCCGAGCGATTTTCGAAACTCGTGGGTCTTTGAACCATCCGCGAGCGTCGCCGCCCCCCGTGTGCCGCCTTCGAGCGGCGTATCCAAGCCTGTCGACATCTTTTCCTCCCAGAAACCAGACTGTCAGTGGCAGGCAGGATTGCGTGACGCCCAATGTCTCTCAAGATGAGGATTCCACGATGCGGAATTCGCCGACGTTTTTTTCTACCGGCAGGAAGATTGGCCATCGAAGGGATCTACGACGACGCGATACGCGCCTGCCAACACCCTTGCCCGGTGTCGGTATCAGGGCCCTCGTGGTGAAATCCGCCCCCCGGGGAGCGTCGAACGCCGACGCCTGGGTCGCTGCACTGCCCGGCGCCAAGCCCGGTCGTCACAGGTCCTGAGAAGGCGGAGGCAAGCGCAGCAATCGCCTGACGAACCGAGGCAGGCATGCCACCATGCAACGAACGAGCGGCCGCCCCGCAGGCTGGGCGACCGGTTCATCGCAAGGGTCGCCGGCGGGGGCCGCCGCGCCGCCCTTGTTCCGGCCCGCAACCACGTAGCCCACACCGCGCTCCTGCATGCTTACCTCCGTCTCCTCGGAGCTCCAGCCCGTTACCGAACCTGCACCGGCTCGGCGTAATAGGGCAGCCGGTCGACGCGTGGCGTCCACGCCCCGTCGGCCGTCACCTTCAGGACGTGTGCCGCGATCTCCTCCATCGGCGCGAACCAGACGTCGCCGCGATCGAGCACGCCTTCGAGGAAGCGGTGGACGACTTCCCAGCGCGCCAGGCGACCGGTGGCAAAGGGATGAACGACCGGGATCCACAGGCCGCCATTGCGGTACGCCGCCTCGAACTCCTGCGCGAAGATCGCAAAACCCTGCTCGGGCGCGCGGATCGGCATCATGTAGTCGAGGTCCATCGACTGGACATATTGCGGCCAGTCGTCGAGTCCCCAGTGCGACGGCAGCTCGACCAGCCGTCCCGCCTCGCAGTCGAGCAGATAGGGGATGTCGTCACCCATCAGCGAGGCGTCATAGCTGAAGCCGCGCGACACCAGCAGATCGGCAGAGCGATGCGAGAAATTGTAGAGCGGCGCGCGCCAGCCCCTGGGATGCCTGCCGCTCACCCGCTTGATCACTTCGATGCCGCGGTCGAGCCAGTGGGCCTCCTCCTCTTCCGACAGTTCGCGCGGATGCTCGTGCAGGAAGCCGTGATGGGCGAGTTCGTGCCCGCCCTCGAGCATCGCCTCGATGGCCTCGGGATATCGTTCGATGCACCAGGCGGGCACGAAGAAGGTCTGTTTGATGCCGAGTTGCCGGTAGCTTTCGACGATGCGCGGAACGGCGACCTTGGGGCCGTATTGCAGCATCGAGATCGCCGCCACACGTGAGTGGCCGTCCTTCGGATGGGCGATGTGGACGAGGCTGTCGGCATCCATGTCGAAGGTGATGCAGGCAGCGCATTTCGCGCCGTTCGGCCAGGGGATTTGATTGCGGATCATGATCCTGTCCTTATCCCTTCCTGGCATGCATGACGCGGCCGATGAGGTTCATCAGCACCTGTGCCGCCAGGATTGCGGTACCGCCTGTTTGGTCGTAGTCGGGGGCCACCTCGACCAGGTCGATGCCGACGATGGTGCCGCGCTTGGCGAGTGCGGCCAGGATCTCCAGCACCTCGTAATAGATGAAGCCGCCATGCGAGGGCGTGCCGGTGCCCGGCGCGATCGACGGGTCGAAACCGTCAATGTCGATGGTGACGTAATAGCGCGCGCCGGCGGGAACACGCTCCGCGACGGCGGCACTTCCCAGGGCGCGGATCTGGCGCACCGACAGGATGTCGGAGCCCATCTTGCGCGCGTCCTCGTAGCCTTCCTTGGCGGTGGACGAGACGTTGCGGATGCCGAGCTGCGACAGGCCGCTGACATAGGGCTTTTCGGCGGCGCGGCGCATCGGGTTGCCGTGGCCGTAGCGCACGCCGTGGCGCTCGTCGACGAAGTCGAGATGAGCGTCGATCTGGACGATGTGGATCGGGCCGTTCTCGGCGCAATCGTCGGAGAAGGCGTTGATGCAGGGAATATTGACCGAATGGTCGCCGCCCAGCACCACCGGCAATGCGCCGGCGGCGAGGATCTTGCGCACGCCGAACTCGATGTTGGCGTGGCTCTTCATCGTGTCGGTATGGACGATGTCGGCGTCGCCGATGTCGACGATGGAGACCTCGCCGCTGGGCAGGTAAGTGACATCGTCCTCGTGGTCATAGGCGCCGCCATGGCCGAAGGAGAACAGCGTCGAAGCCTCGCGGATGGAACGAGGGCCGAAGCGGGTGCCGGCCCGCCACTGCGTGCCGCAGTCGAAGGGCGCGCCGAGGATGGCGACATCGGCGTCGATGGCGTCCCAGTCGGGCTGGTAGGGATACTTGCCGAAGGTGCAGATGCCGACGAACGGCAGGTTCAGACGTCCGGATTCATACGAATTGCTGGTCATTGTCGACCCTTTCAGGACAGTGGGGAAGGAAGGGGCTGCTACTTTCCGCCCCTGACATATTTCGTGCCGATGGCCGCCGGCGGACGCACCCGGCCGGCGAAGGCAACCAGCGCCACGAAGGAAGCGAGGAATGGCACCATCGAGAACAGCTGGTAGGGCACATCGGGGTTGTTGAACTGCAGGCGCAGCTGCAGGGCCTCGGAGAAGGCGAAGAAGATACAGGCGACGAAGACCAGGGCCGGGTTCCACCGCCCCAGGATCACCGCCGCAAGCGCGATCCAGCCCTTGCCGGCGCTCATGTTCTCGGTGAAGACGAAAACCTGGCAGAGCACCAGATAGCAGCCGCCGAGGCCACCGAGCACGCAGCTGGTGATCACGCAGATCGCCCGCACACCGGGAACGCTGACGCCGACGGTGTCGGCCGCGACCGGATAGTCGCCGATGGCGCGCACGTTCAGCCCCCAGGGCGTCCGGTACAGGAACCAGTAGGACAGCGGCACCACCAGATACATCAGGTAGGCGAGCGGATCCTGGTTGAACAGGACCGGCCCGATGAGCGGAATGGAGGACAAGAGCGGTATCGCCACGGGCGCAAAGCCGGGCAAGGTCGAGGTGGCGTCAGCTCCCAGTATGAGCCGCGCGAGATAGGAGGTGAGGCCAAGCACCAGGATGTTGATCGCGATGCCGGTGACGAGCTGGTTGATGCCGAGCCCAACGGCCAGGCCGGCAAGGACACAACCAATGGCGGCCGCAAAGAGGATGCCGAAGACGAGCCCGCCGACCGGCGTGCCGAGCAGATAGGCGCCTGTGGCGGCGCCGAAGGCACCACCGAGAATGCAGCCCTCTAGCGAGACGTTGAACACCCCTGCCCGCTCTGCCAGCACGCCGCCGAGCGCTGCGAAGACAATCGGCGTCGACAGCCTGAGAACGGTCGAGAAGAAATCCACCAAGCTCGAAACATCGCCTGCCCAGCTCATGACCTGCCTCCGGAATTGTTCGTGATGCCCCCGGCGATGCCGGCATCCAGCAGCCGGCGCCGTTCGAGGAACCGTCGCCAGTTGCCCCGATCGAACCGGAAGGCGAGACTTGCCGCGACGAAGATGATGACCAGGCCCTGGATTGCCTCGACGACCGTGCTTTCAAGCCCGACGGCGCGCTGCATGATGAGGCCGCCGACCTTGAGGCCGCTCAGGAAGAAGGCTGCAACCGGCGCCATCAGCGGCGACAGCTGGGCCAGGAAGGCGACGACGATGCCGTCGAAGCCGTAGCCCGGCGAAAACAGATGGTAGAGACGGTGCTTGAGGCCCAGCACCTCGAAGGTACCCGCCAGCCCGCCGATGGCGCCAGCGACGAACATCACCGCCACGACGTTGCGCCGGACACGGATTCCCGAATAGGTCGCGGCGACAGGGTTCTTGCCGATCATGCCGAGGCCGAAGCCGACAGTGGTGAAGCGGAACACGAACCATGCCACGACGCAAAGCACGATGCCGACGACCACGCCGAGATGAGCGTCGGTCTGGGGCATGATGTAGGGGAGCCAGAGCCCCTCGCGGATTTCCTCCGAATAGGGATAAGGCGCGCCCTCCTGCATCATCGGTCCGCCGGCGACATAGCTCACCAGGTTGATGGCGATGAAGTTCAAAAGGATGGTGATGATGACTTCGTTGATGCCGCGATAAGCCTTCAGATAGCCGGGGATCAAACCCCACAGACCACCGCCCAGAGCTCCGGCGAGAACGCACAGCGGCACCTGAACGACGGGCGACATTTCCGGCAGCAGCAGTGCTGCCATCGACGAAAACAGGCCGCCCATGTAGATCTGGCCCTCGGCGCCGATGTTCAGCAGGCCGACCCGGAGTGGGATGATGACTGCGAGGCCGGCCAGAAGGATCGGCGACATCTTCGCCAGCGTGCTGGAAAGGCCGTAATAGTCGAGGAACGCGCCGCCGAAGAGCGCCGCGTAAGCCTCGCCGGGATTGACCCCGGCGATGGCGATGAGACCAGCTCCGGCAAGGAGCGAGAGCAGGACGGCCCAGACCGGCCGCAGCATGTAGATACCTTGGATGGCTCGTAGCATCACGCCACCTTTTCCTCTTCGAGCCCGCCGATGAGGGCGCCGATACGCTCTGGCGTCGCCTCCTCGGGAGCAATGATTCCGGTGATCCGCCCGGCGCACATGACGGCGACGCGGTCGCAGACGCTCAGGATGTGTTCCAGTTCGGTGGAGATGTAGAGGATCGCCGTACCGCGCTCGCGCTCGGCGAGAACAGTCCTGTGCACGGCTTCGATCGCCCCGACATCGAGACCCTTGCAGGGCTGCATGATGACCAGCAGCCGCGGCCGGCATTCGACCTCGCGGGCAAAAATGAGCTTCTGCTGGTTGCCGCCCGACAGGAAGCGGATCGCCTGGTCCACCGACTGCAGGCGCACGTCGTAACGCTTGACCCAGTCTTCCGCGACCTTCCGGGCGCTTGCCGCGCGCAGCATCGGACCTGAGGAGAACGGGCTTTCCCGGAAGTCGCGGATCATGGCGTTCTGATAGACCGGCAGGTCGAGGACCAGGCCGGTGCCATGGCGGTCTTCCGGCACGAACGAGATGCCGAGCCGATGGCGACGCTCGTAGACGCCGGCAGCAGACACATCCTCGCCTGACAGCTCGACGGTGCCGCCCTCTGCCTGGCGCAGTCCGGTCAAGGCCTCGGCAAGTTCTGCCTGGCCATTGCCGTCGACACCGGCGACACCGAGGATTTCACCCGCCCGGATGTCGAACGACACGCCCTTCAGGGCCTGGTTGCCACGGTTGTCGCGCGCCTTGAGGTCGCGGATGCGCACCAGAACCTCATCCGACGTAGGCGAGGTCTTTTCGAGCGTGGTCAGCACGACGTCGCGGCCGACCATCATGCGCGCCATTTCGCTCGGCGGCGTTCCTGCGACGGCAAGATCGGCCGAAACCACGCCGCGGCGCAGCACCGTGACCTGGTCGGCAACGGCTGCCACCTCGTCCAGCTTGTGACTGATGAAGATGATTGTCTTTCCCGCGGCCCGAAGCCGCCGCAAGCCTTCGAGGAACCCCTCGACCTCGCTCGGCGCCAGCACGCTTGTCGGCTCGTCGAGGATGATGAGGTTGGCGTCGCGGTAGAGGACCTTCAGGATCTCAACCCGCTGGCGCATACCCATCGGCAGTTTCCACACCTCCTGATGTGGGTCGATGTCGAAGCCGAAACTTTTGGCGAGTGCCTCGAGCTTGCGGGCATGTTCGGCGAGCGAAAGCCGCATTCCCTGCCCCTGCAGGCCGAGCACCACGTTTTCGACGACCGTCAGCGTTTCGACGAGCATCAGATGCTGGTGGATCATGCCGATGCCGAGTTCCATCGCCCGGCGCGGAGACGTGATCCTTTGCGGGGCGCCATCGATGAGGATGCGGCCGCCATCGGGCTGGTAGAGACCGTAAAGTATGTTCATCAGTGTCGTCTTGCCGGCACCGTTCTCGCCGAGAATGGCGTGTACGGTTCCCCGGGGAACGGTCATGTCGACACCGTCCAGCGCCTTGAAGTCGCCGAAGGTTTTGGAGATTTTCTCCAGCCGAAGTCCTTGCGCGGTCATGGCACAATCCAGCATTCAAACGAGTGGCAAGTGGGTGCGCGAGGCAGGCGCCAGACCATCCTCGCGCGAGAGGCCGGCATGGCCTCAGTGGACGTCGATTTCGCCGGCCTTTATCTTCTCGATGATGGCCGCGGCATCGCTTTGCACGGCGGCGGGCACGGCGGCGGAATAGGTGCCGATGCGGGCCGCCGTCGGCGTTTCCAGTCCGTATATGTAGGCCTTGCCCTCGAGCTTGCCTTGCTTGGCCTCGCCGAGCAGCGTCAGAAGCGCGCCGCGCATGTCGAAGATCGCCGACTGGATGACAGTGTCGGGCCAGTTGGAAATCGCATCGTAATAGATGCCGATCGCCTTCTTGCCCTTTTCCTTCACGCCCTGGAGGCTGCCGACGACGGCATTGTCCATCGACGGGAAGATGACGTCGGCGCCCTGGCTGATCTCGTTGAGCGCGGCTTCCTTGCCCTTGGCGACGTCGTCCCAGTCATTCGTCCAGGCAGTCAGCACCTCGCCATCCGGACGGGCGGCCTTGAAACCCTTGGCATAGCCGTTGCCCAGATCGACGTAGAATTTGAGCTTCTGCGCGCCGATGTAGCCGCCCTTGCCGGTCTCCGACACCTTGCCGGCAACATAACCCATGACATAGCCGAGGGCCCGGAAGTCGAAGCTCATGATGGCGACATTGCCACCCGGCTCGGTCCCGTTGACGACGACGAACCTGGTATCGGGAAAGCGATTGGCAACCTTGGCCACCGAATCCTGGAACTCGCCGCCGTGGCCGATCACCACGGAATATCCACGCCTGGCATAGTCGGCCAGCGCCTCTGGCTGGTCGGGCTGGGCTACCTTTTCACTGTAGGCGAATTCCAGCCCCAGCTCCTTGGCGGCATGCTCGACGCCTTCGTAACCGGCCTGATTGAACGACTTGTCGGTCTTCACGCCCGGCAGGACGATCGCGACCTTGAGATTTTCGGCGAGTGCCGGTGCCGACAGGCCAAAGCCCGTCACGACCGCGGCTGCGGCCAGAATGCAGAAAGAACGTCGGATAATGCCCATCGTAAGGTCTCCTCCCTTTAGAGCATCAAAAGTTTTAGTCTCTAAAATTTTCGTGTCAACGTGTTTTTTGTTGCACCTAAAGGAAATTGGAGGCAAAAGCCGTTGAAGGGGGCAGACTGAAGCATGGCGTCGATGGGACTGAGAGAGCGACAGAAGGCAAGCCGCCGCGAGCGCATCCTGGAAATCGCCAAGACCCGCTTCCAGACAGATGGCTACACCGCGACGACGATCGAACTGATCGCCAAGGACGCGGATATTTCCGCTGTCACCGTCTACAACTACTTCGACAGCAAGGCCGGCTTGCTCCTCGCCCTCGTCAGCGAGAGCGACCAGCTGCTGATCCGGCAGCTGAAAACGATGATCGCCCGCAAGCCTGCAAACCTGGTCGATGCGGTGGCGTCCTTCGGCCAGATCCTCCGTCGCCACGCCATGAGCTACCTGACGAAATCGACGTGGCGCGAGGTCCTGTCAGCCAGCATCAACGAAGGCAGTAGCGACTTCGGGCGCACCTATCTCGAGCTCGACAACGTGCTGATCGAGCTGATGCACGCCATGATCGTCGAGTTTCAGGAGCGCGAGCTGATACCGGCATCCGTCGACAGTGCAGCCCTCGCCGACTGCCTGTTTTCGCTGCAGAACATAAGGTTCTTCCAGTTCATTGCCGACGACAACCGCGATGACGAGGACATCGACCGCCGGCTGCGCCGTGATCTCGAGTCGCTGAAGGCAGTCTTTTCCGCCTAGACAGTTTCCGCTTTTCTTCGAAGCGGGGAATCTCTCTATGCCTTTGTCTTGCGCAATTCCGGACGGAAAACCGCTGCACACCTTTCCTGGAATTGCGCTGGCGCCGCATCGGCTGCGGATCAGGCGGAGATCGCCAGCCGTCCCGCCGTCTGGCCGATCTGCTCGGTGATATAGGTTTCCAGATAGTCTATCGCTTCTTCGGAATGCGCTGCGGCAAGCCGGTGCAGGCGCAGCGCAAGATGCCCAAGCGGCGCGAGCCCATTGTCCGGGCCGAGACGCCGGACGTCGTCAGGAACGGTGCTTTGCGCCATGGCGGTCACGCCAAGCCCTGCCCTGACCGCCGCCAGGATCGCGCTATGGCTCGAGCTGAGATAGGCGATCCGGCAGGCTTTTGCCTCCCGCTTCAGTTGCTGCAGGATCCGGTGCCGATAGACGCATGGGGGCGGTGCCAGCACCAATGGCAATGGGCTCTGCGTATGGCCGAAGTGGTCGGCGCTGCTGAACCAGACCAGCGGCTCGGTGTGGATGGGCCTGCCACCCCGGCTCTCGCTGTCATCGTGCAGCGCGACGACGAGATCGAACTCGCCGTTCTCCTGCCGGGCCAGAAGGTTCTTGCTGAGGTCGCTGGTCACTTCCAGCATGACGTTGGGATGGGCCTGGGCGAAGCGCCCCAACAGATGCGGCAGCAGGGAGTCGGTGTACTCGCTCGGGGCGCCAAGCCGCACCCTGCCCGACACGTCAGGGCTTTGCATCAGTGCCAGGACTTCGTCGTTCAGGGCCAGGATGCGACGCGCATATTGCGCGAAGCTGCGCCCTTGCGCGGTGAGCTGCAGATTGTGGGCGTCGCGCTGGAACAGCCGCACGCCGACCACCTCTTCCAGCCGTTTGATCTGCAGGCTGACCGCCGACTGCGTGCGCCCCACCATTTCGGCCGCGCGGGTGAAACTGCCGCCGTCGATCGCCTTGACGAAGCTGCGCATCAGGTCTGTCGGGATGTTGCGCATGGCCGATCCTATCATGAGTATCCCTCATCCTAGCATGAGAACTATGAAGTTCAACAATGATGGCCGTTCGATATCCTTGGACGAGATCGGGCAGCCTGCGCTGGCCATCGTCACAGGAGGAGAAGACATGACCGACGGCACATCAGCGCTTGCCACTTTCGACCCGGACCTGTGGGCGGCCATCGAGGCCGAGGGACGGCGCCAGGAGGGCGAAATCGAGCTGATCGCGTCGGAAAACCACGCCAGCCCAAGGGTGATGGCGGCGCAGGGCTCGGTGCTGACCAACAAATACGCCGAAGGCTATCCCGGCAAGCGCTACTATGGCGGCTGCGGCGAGGTTGACGTGGTCGAGCAACTGGCGATCGATCGCGTAAGACAGCTGTTCGGCGCGCAATTCGCCAATGTGCAGCCCCACTCCGGCGCCCAGGCCAACGGCGCTGTCATGCTGGCCTTGCTGCAGCCGGGCGACACCATCCTCGGCATGTCGCTGGATGCCGGCGGCCATCTCACCCACGGTGCGCGTCCGGCGCTTTCAGGCAAGTGGTTCCGCGCCATCACCTATGGGCTGACCCCGGAAGGGCTGATCGACTACGATCAGGTAGCTGCCCTGGCTGAGGCCGAGCGCCCGAAGCTGATCATCGCCGGCGCCTCGGCCTATTCCAGGGTGATCGACTTTGCCCGCTTCCGCGCCATCGCCGACAGCGTCGGCGCCATGCTGATGGTCGACATGGCCCATATTGCGGGGCTGGTCGCCACCGGCCATCACCCGAGCCCGATGCTCCATGCCCATGTCGTCACCTCGACCACACACAAGACCCTGCGTGGCCCGCGCGGCGGCATCATCCTGAGCAATGACGAGGCCATCGCCAAAAAGATCAATGCGGCGGTTTTTCCCGGCCTGCAGGGCGGACCGCTGATGCATGTGATCGCCGCCAAGGCCGTCGCCTTCGCCGAGGCGCTGGAACCGGATTTCACGGAATATGCCGGACGGGTCGTGGCCAGCGCCAAGGCGCTCGCCGCGGTTCTGGTCGAGCGAGGTGCTGCGATCGTCTCCGGCGGCACCGACAACCATCTGATGCTGGTTGATTTGCGTCCCCTTGGCCTCAAGGGCAACGAAGCGGCCGAGGCGCTGGAGCGCGCCGGCATCACCTGCAACAAGAACGGCGTGCCAGGCGACCCCGAGAAGCCCACGGTGACCTCGGGCATCCGCCTGGGCACCGCAGCCGGTTGTTCGCGCGGCTTCGGCCCCGAGGAGTTCCGGCAGATCGGCCATCTGATCGGGGACGTGCTGGACAGCCTGCGCAGCGGCCCGAACGCTGCCGTCGAAGACACAGTCCACCGGAGAGTAACCGCGCTCTGCTTCGCCTTCCCGATCTACGGGAGCAAGGCCGATGCCTGATTTCGACCTCGCCGTCATCGGCGCCGGACCGGGAGGCTATGTCGCCGCACTCAGGGCCGCACAGGCCGGCATGCGGGTGGCCTGCATCGATGAGCGGTCCACGGCGGGCGGCACCTGCCTGAATGTCGGCTGCATTCCCTCGAAGGCGCTGCTGTCATCGACCGAACACTGGGCAGGGCTGAAATCCCTCGCCGACCAAGGCATCGAGACCGAAGCCGCCCGCTTCGACCTTTCGCGCATGATGGCGCGCAAGGACAAGGTGGTTTCCGACCTGACCAAAGGCATCGCTTTCCTGTTCAAGAAGGCCGGCGTGGAATTCATCCAGGGGCGTGCGAGCATCGCCGCTCCGGGGCGGGTTACGGTTGGTGAGCGCGAGATCTCCGCACGGCACATTCTGATCGCCACCGGGTCCGCGCCTGCTGCCCTGCCCAATGTCCCCTTTGACGAAAAGCTCGTCCTGTCGTCGACAGGTGCCTTGTCGCTCGGCAAGGTGCCGGACCGGCTGGTGGTGGTCGGCGCCGGTGTCATCGGCTTGGAGATCGGCCAGATCTGGTCGCGCCTCGGCGCCAAGGTGACTGTCGTCGAGTATCTCGACCGCATCCTGCCCGGCATCGACGGCGAGCTGGCCAGGAACGCGCAGCGGATCCTCGCCCGCCAAGGCATCGGCTTCACCCTGAACGCGGCCGTCAAGACAATCGCCCGCGACGGCGAGGCGGCCAGCGTCGAGATCGAAACCCGCGGATCGGGCGAACTGGAAACGCTGGCAGCAGATGCCGTGCTCGTCGCTATCGGCAGGCGGCCCCACACCGCAGGCCTTGGGCTTGAGGCGCTGGGGGTCAGGCAGGACGCCAGGGGCTTTGTCGAAGTCGATGCACAGTTCCGCACCAGCGTGCCCGGCGTCCTGGCCATCGGCGACGTGGTGCCCGGGCCGATGCTCGCCCACAAGGCCGAAGAAGACGCCGCTGCCTGCATCGATGCTCTGGCGGGCAAGGCGCATGGCGCACCCGACTATCGCCTCGTGCCGGGGGTGGTCTACACGGCGCCCGAAATCGCCGGCGTCGGCCTCACGGAGGACGATGCCGGCACCTCCGGGCGCGCGTTTCTGGTCGGCAAGGCCAGCTTCCTGGCCAACGGCCGCGCCCGTGCGATCGGCGCCACCGACGGCTTCGCCAAGGTCATCGCCTGCGCCGAGACAGGCCGGCTTCTCGGCGCCCATATCCTCGGACATGGCGCGGGGGAACTGTTGCAGGAACTGGTCCTCGGGCTTCGGCTCGGCACGACGCTAGCCGAAATTGCCGGCACCTCCCATCCGCATCCGGGCATGGGTGAGGCTGTGAAGGAGGCATGCGTGGCGGCCCTTTCCAGCGCAGCGACCTGAGATGTCAGGCGGCCCTTTCCCGCCCTGACGGGATGGCCGCCTGTTCCATGCCCGAACAAGTTCGACAGCGCTCTGTTTTCCAGCCTTGGAGGCTCTTCATGACCTTGCCATTCCAGTTGCGGCAAACCCCGCTGACGGCATTCAACGTTTCACGCGGCGGCAGGATGGTGCCGTTCGCCGGTTATGAGATGCCCGTCCAGTTTGCCGACGGCGTCCTGAAGGAACACCTGCACTGCCGCGTCGCCGCCGGGCTTTTTGACGTCAGCCATATGGGACAGGTCATTCTTCGCCCGAGGACGGGCAGGAGCGAGGATGCGGCGCTGGCGCTCGAACGGCTGGTTCCGGTTGATGTCCTCGGCCTGAAGCCGGGGCGCCAGCGCTACGGGCTCTTCACCGCGGACGATGGTGGCATCCTCGACGACCTGATGATCGCCAACCGCGGCGATCACCTCTTCCTGGTGGTCAACGCCGCCTGCAAGGCGCAGGATGTCGCCCATCTTCGGGCTCACCTCGGCAAAGACTGCGAGATCGAGGAGCTCACGGATCGTGCCTTGATCGCGTTGCAGGGCCCTGATGCCGAGGCCGCGCTCGCGGCACTCGCTCCTGAGGTGGCAGAGATGCATTTCATGGAGGTCGCCGACATCAATCTGCTGGGAACGCCCTGCATCGTGGCGCGGGCGGGCTATACTGGCGAAGACGGCTATGAAATTTCGGTTCCCGCCGACCGCGCCGCAGCACTCGCCGAAGCGCTGCTGTCCGATTCCAGGGTTCGCCCTGTCGGCTTGGGCGCGCGGGACAGCCTGCGGCTGGAATCGGGCCTGTGCCTCTATGGCCATGACATCGATGCCACCACCACCCCTGCCCAGGGCGCGCTGGAATGGGCGATCCAGAAGGTGCGGCGGCGAGGCGGAGCACGCGCCGGCGGCTTCCCCGGGGCAGAGATTATCCTCGAAGAACTGGCAACGGGGGCTTCGCGCCGCCGTGTCGGACTGCGGATCGAGGGCCGTGCGCCGATCCGAGAGGGCACGGAGCTGTTTGCCGCCGAAGTCGGCGGCGAACCGGTCGGACAGGTGACCTCAGGCGGCTTCGGCCCCTCCGTCAATGCGCCGGTCGCCCTGGCCCATGTTCCGACCGAACTGAGCAGCACGGACACGCCCCTGTTCGCCGAAGTCAGGGGCAAACGCCTTCGCGTCTTCGTCTCCCCGCTGCCCTTTATCAAGCAACGCTACAAACGGTACTGAGGAGCCCCGATATGCTGAAATTCACCGAAGATCACGAATGGCTGTCCATCAAGGGTGGCATAGCCACGGTCGGCATCACCCGCTACGCCAGCGAACTGCTGGGGGATCTGGTCTTCGTCGACCTGCCGGCGGTCGGCACCGTGCTCGAAAAGGGCGAGACGGCAGCCACCGTTGAGTCCGTCAAGGCCGCCTCCGACGTCTATTGCCCGCTGGCGGGCGAGATCATTGCGGTCAATGAATTCCTCCACAGCGACCCTGCCATGATCAACAGGTCGCCCGAAGGCGAAGGCTGGTTCTTCAGGCTGCGCCTCGCAAACGTGGATGATGCCACAGCGTTGATGGATGAAGCCGCCTATCTGGCACTGGTGGGATGAGGAGACTGAGATGAGCTACACCCCGACCGGCTACGCGCCATACGACTTTGCAAATCGCCGCCACATCGGCCCCTCCCCGCGCGAAATGGCGGAGATGCTGGAAACAGTCGGCGCCGAAAGCCTCGATGCCTTCATCGACGCAATCGTCCCGGCAGACATCCGGCAGACACGCCCTCTTGCCTGGGGCAAGGCGCTGTCCGAGCGCGGCGTACTGGAACGGCTGCGCAACGTGGCGATGAAGAACACGGCCAATGCCAGCTTCATCGGACAGGGTTACCACGGCACCTTCACCCCGCCGGCGATCCAGCGCAACATCTTCGAGAACCCGGCCTGGTACACCGCCTACACGCCTTATCAGCCTGAGATCAGCCAGGGCCGGCTCGAGGCGCTGCTCAACTATCAGACCATGATGTGCGACCTGACCGGGCTCGACATCGCCAATGCGTCGCTGCTTGACGAAGGCACCGCCGCGGCCGAAGCCATGGCCCTGTGCGAGCGTGCGTCACGCTCGAAGGCCCGCGCCTTCTTTGTCGACCATCATTGCCATCCGCAGACAATTGCCGTGGTCGCGACCCGGGCGGAACCGCTCGGCTGGGACGTGATCATCGGCGATCCTTTCACCGATCTCGATCCGTCGCGCGTTTTCGGCGCGCTGTTCCAGTATCCCGGCACCTATGGCCATGTGCAGGACTTCACCGCCCCGATCGCAGCGCTCAAGGACGCGGGCGCGCTGGCCGTCGTGGCCGCCGATCCGCTGGCCCTGACCCTGCTGAAGCCGCCGGGCGAGATGGGCGCCGACATCGCTATCGGCTCCAGCCAGCGTTTCGGCGTGCCCCTGGGCTATGGCGGTCCGCACGCCGCCTACATGGCCGTGCGCGCCAACCTCGCGCGGTCGATGCCGGGCCGGATCGTCGGCGTCTCCATCGACGCCCGCGGCAACCGCGCCTATCGGCTGTCGCTGCAGACGCGCGAGCAGCATATCCGCCGCGAAAAGGCGACGTCGAATGTCTGCACCGCACAGGCGCTGCTGGCCGTCATGGCCTCGATGTATGGCGTTTTCCACGGCCCGGACGGATTGCGGGCGATCGCCGAGCGCATCCACCGCAAGCTGGTTCGGCTGGTCAAGGGACTGGAGACCCTTGGCTTTCCTATCCAGCCGGCAAGCTTCTTCGACACGGTAACAGTGGAATGCGGCCCCCGCCGCGACGCCATCCTGGCATCGGCCCTGCGTGAAGGGATCAACCTTCGCCCGATCGGCGAGACGCGCATTGGCATAACCTTCGACGAGACTGTCCGACGCAGCCACACCGAGGCGATCTGGCGCGCCTTTGGCGGCGGCATGGCGGATGACGACCTGACGCCTGAGTATCGCCTGCCCGACGCGCTGCTGCGGACCTCTGTGTTCATGACCCACCCCGTCTTCCACATGAACCGCGCCGAAGCCGAGATGACGCGCTACATGCGCCGCCTTGCCGATCGCGACCTTGCGCTTGACCGGGCCATGATTCCGCTCGGCAGTTGCACGATGAAGCTCAATGCCACCGCCGAAATGATGGCGCTGAGCTGGCCGGAATTCGCCAACCTTCACCCCTATGCCCCCGCCGACCAGGCGCAGGGTTATGCCGAGATGCTGAGCGACCTCGAGGCAAAATTGTGCCAGATCACCGGTTATGACGCATTTTCGATGCAGCCCAATTCGGGTGCCCAGGGTGAATATGCCGGCCTGCTGACGATCCGCCGCTATCACGAGGCGCGCGGCAACGGCCATCGCAACGTCTGCCTGATCCCGACCTCGGCGCATGGCACCAATCCGGCATCCGCACAGATGGCTGGCATGAAGGTGGTGGTGGTCGGCGTGGCCGCCGACGGCAACATCGATGTCGCCGACTTCCGCGCCAAGGCGGAAGCCCATGCCGAAAACCTGGCCGCTTGCATGATCACCTACCCCTCGACCCACGGCGTGTTCGAGACGACCGTGCGCGAGATCTGCTCACTCACCCATGACAATGGCGGACAGGTCTATATCGACGGCGCCAACATGAACGCCATGGTTGGTCTCGCGCGCCCTGGCGATATCGGCGGCGACGTCAGCCACCTCAACCTGCACAAGACCTTTGCCATCCCGCATGGCGGCGGCGGGCCGGGCATGGGGCCGATCGGGGTCAAGGCGCATCTCGTGCCGCATCTGCCGGGCAATCCGGCTGCCGGCGCATTCGCCATATCATCCGCACCATTCGGCTCCGCGTCGATCCTGCTCATCTCCTGGGCCTATTGCCTGTTGATGGGTGGCGAGGGCCTGACCCAGGCGACCAAGACTGCGATTCTCAGCGCCAACTACATTGCGCGGCGATTGGCGTCCGCCTATCCGATCCTCTACAGCTCGGCCGCCGGCCATGTCGCGCATGAGTGCATCCTGGATACGAGAGTGCTGAAGGAACGCGCCGGGGTGACCGTCGACGACATCGCCAAGCGCCTTGTCGACTGCGGTTTCCACGCGCCGACGATGAGCTGGCCGGTGGCCGGCACGCTGATGGTGGAGCCGACGGAGAGCGAGCCCAAGGCCGAACTCGACCGCTTCATCGCCGCCATGCTGGGCATTGCCGCCGAAGCGGAGGCCATCGTCGCCGGCACGCTCGATGCCGAGGACAATCCGCTGAAGCGCGCGCCCCATACCGTCGAGGATCTCGTCGGCGACTGGGACCGCCCCTACAGCCGCGAGGCCGCCTGCTTCCCGGCGGGCTCGTTCCGGGCCGACAAATATTGGCCGCCGGTCAACCGGATCGACAATGTGCATGGCGACCGCAACCTCGTCTGCACCTGCCCGCCGCTCGAAAGCTACGCGGAAGCCGCCGAGTGAGCCTGTCGCCCCCGGTCGCGCGCCGGGGGCACACCCCTTCAAGGATCGATCCATGTTCCTGTCCGTCTTCGATATCTTCAAGATCGGCATCGGCCCGTCCTCGTCGCACACGATGGGCCCGATGGTCGCCGCTTCGCGCTTCCTCAAGGCCCTCGCCGCCCTGCCCGGGCGGACCGAATGCCGGCGGCTGACGGTCTCCCTGCATGGATCCCTCGCCTACACCGGCAAAGGCCACGCAACCGACCGGGCAGTGTTTCTGGGGCTCATGGGATTTCTGCCTGATACACTCGACCCCGACCAGGCAGAAGCCTTGGTCGCAGGCCTCAAGGTCACGCGTAACATCACGGCGCCCGGGATCGGCGCCATCGCCTTCGATCCGGATCACGACCTCGTCTTCGACTACGGACCGCCGCTGCCGGGCCATGCCAACGGCATGGTCTTCACCGCGCACGGGCTTTCCGGCAATGTCGTTCTGCGTGAGGTCTGGTACTCGATCGGCGGCGGTTTCGTCGTCAGTGAAGACCAGCTTTCCAGTGTGTCCCCTTCGCGGGACACAGCCGCAGGCGACGTGCCTTATCCCTTCACCTCCGCCGTCGAGATGCTGCGGATGGGGCGTGAATCGGGACTGCCGATCGCAGCGATGAAGGAAGCGAACGAACGGGTGCGCCATGGCCGCGATCTGGAGCCGGGACTTGAACGACTCCAGGCGGCAATGAACGGCTGCATCGATCGCGGCCTCAGCCAGGAAGGTATTCTTCCGGGAGGACTGTCGGTGCGACGCCGCGCTAAGGGCCTGCACCAGCAATTGCTCGGCGAGCGCGGCAGCAACCGGGCACAGCCGCACGCGGCGACCGACTGGCTGCTCGTCTATGCCATGGCCGTCAACGAGGAGAATGCGGCGGGAGGGCGCGTCGTGACAGCGCCGACCAATGGTGCTGCCGGCGTCGTACCTGCCGTGCTGCGCTACTACAGCGATCACTGCGTCGGTGCCAATGCGGATGGCGAACGGCAGTTTCTCCTGACTGCGGCCGCCATTGGCGGGCTGATCAAGCACCGCGCCTCGATCTCCGGCGCGGAATGCGGTTGCCAGGCCGAGATCGGCTCGGCGTCCGCCATGGCCGCGGCGGGGCTTTGCGCAGCGCTGGGCGGAACCAACGAGCAGATCGAGAACGCGGCCGAAATCGCGCTCGAGCATCATCTCGGCATGACCTGCGACCCGGCCGGCGGCCTTGTCCAGGTGCCCTGCATCGAACGCAACGGTCTTGGCGCGATCAAGGCGGTCTCGGCGGCCAGCCTGGCGCTCCGCGGCGATGGTCAGCACTTCATGCCCCTCGACAACTGCATCGAGACCATGCGCCAGACCGGCCAGGACATGGCGACGAAATATAAGGAAACATCGCTGGGCGGGCTTGCGGTGAACTTGCCCGAGTGTTGACGAGGCCTGGTCATCGACCTTGGAAGCAACACGCCCGCTAGGCATCGTCACAGTCGACATGAGGGCCGCTAGTCCACCGGGGCCACCGGTGAAGTGGTCAATGCCTTCGTCTCGGGCTTCGGCTACTCCAAGGATTGCGCCATGGCCTCGACCATCGCGCATGACAGCCATCACATCATCGTCGCCGGCACCAACAAGGCCGACATGGCCCAGGCAGCCAACAGGCTGCAGAGGTCAGCGGCGGCATCGTGATGATCAGCGAGGGCAAGGAGCTTGCGCTGGTCGAGCTTCTGGTCGCCGGCCCGATGTCGGACGAGCGGGCCGAGGTGGTCGCCGTGAAGGCCGGCATGTTGGTCGAAGCGACGCCTATATGCAGCACTCGCTGCTGGCGCTTGTCGTGATCCGGGAACTGCTCATCTCGGACAAGGGGCTGATCGACGTCACCAAATTCGACAAGGCCGACGTCATCATCAAGGACTGACTGGCCGACGGTTACGCGCGGAGCGAATGAACTGGCACGTCGTTGCATGCCAGTTCGAGAGGCTGGTTCGATCGACCAAGTCGCGTCCCGATATTGCGCATGCCGGCCGCGGCGTTGAACTGAGTCGGCAGTCCGCAAGGCCGAACGTGATATGGCACGGGCTGCTTCCGCCTGTCGCACCGCGCTGCAGCGCTGGTCGAACCCGTCCTTGGCCAGATAGCCGTTGTCGGCGAGCTTGTTGCCGCGGGTGAGGCTCGACTTGAGCTATTCGAGCGATGCCTGGTCACGCTCGATCTGCGCCTTGGCCTGATCGAGCGCGGCCTGATAGTCCGTGTGCCTGCAGATAGCCTGACGCCTTGGCGCGCAGCGTCACGATGCGGATGGCTTCGGTGCGCGCGGCATGTTCGAGATGGATCTGTCTTCTTACCACGACAGGCACCGGCATTGCCTTGGGCGCTGGCGCCGAAGGGCGGCATCCGCAGTCGTGCTGCCGACGTCCCAGCCATGTCAAGCGAGGAGGTAGCCGCGCGCCACATTCCTACCGAAACGTTCAAGATTGCGATGGGAAGATTTCGCCCCTGAGATGACTAACCTCAACTTATTCCGATTGGCATCCAAGAATACTTCTTGAGCACTCATGGCCTGACCAAAGATACACGCGTGTTCCAGTGTACGCCGTGGTGTACGCCCGGACTAAAACGGAGAAAATATAAATAAAATCAAAAACTTAGTTTTTGGTGGGCCCGGAGGGCAGGCGCGAACTACATGAAATCAACTGGTTAACCGGTGGTTCGCCAAATCGAGTTTTGCGTTTGTTCTCGCCCGGTCTGGCTAACTAATATCCGCCCCATGATCACCCTCCTAGCCGCCACCATCCTCTCCTGCTCCACCCTGACCGCAGTTGATGGCGACACCATCCGTTGCAACGGTCAGAACATGCGCCTGATCGGTGACGGTGTTCCGTTCAAGACAGGGATCGACACACCCGAGATCGGCCGGGCCAAATGCGAGCGGGAACGCATGCTCGGTCGCGAGGCCAAGAAGCGCCTGGCGGAGCTTATCCAAGACCCCGGCTTGCGGATCGAGGACACTGGCCAGCGGGACAAGACCTCAGACCGCCGGCCGCTGGTGCGCATCAGGCTATCTGATGGGCGGCTGGCAGAGAACGTGCTGCTGGCAGAGGGCTATGCGATCATTTGGCGCCCAAAGGTCAAACGGCCTTGGTGCGGGTGATCAACGACCAGCCGCTGCAAAGAAATCTGACCTTCGCATCGATTTAGTGGCAGTGGACCGAACCGGCGCTATTATCCATATGGCAGCATTGACCAGGCGGTGAACTTTTCCGGCATCCACCGCCATGAGCATAAGCAGACATGGTTAGAGCAAGAACCGCCAAAGCGGCCAGAAACACTGATTTCATATCTCCCCCCTTACTTCGCCGCCCAACAGATCATCTATCACTCAGTCTGTCGATCAGGCTGAATCGAAAATAACACGGATGCCCGTGGAAGTGTCGTTGACCGTACCCACCGCCTCGAATGACGGCCGATATGGGCGCGCTAGGCATTCTCGCGTTTCTTGGCGGCTGTCATTCTTCCCGCCATACCGGAATGCGTTGAACCCTGATGGCAACAAGCCGGCGGATCTTCTTTCCTACCATCTCCCTGGAGCCGGAGAAAACGCGCTCGACCTTGAGGAACCCATGGCCGCCGGGGACGCTCTCGCACTTCATCCGGCCCGAAAGTGAATCGACGTCGACGTCGCCGAACAACTGGATCAGGTCCGTCGGGTAATACACGTGAGCTCGCTTGCAATAGGCGCACCGAACCTCGACCAGATCGCGGGCATCGTTCAGCTTCGACAGTGGAAAGGGCGTGGCTCGGTTCGGCTGCGGCATGAGAACGAAATAGGAACAAACTCCTTGCGGAGTCAATTCACATCACGCTAACCTATGGGCATGTGATGGAGGCCCGGTCATGGGATTGCACCTGAAGATCGAGGGAGTTTCCCCGGAGGACAAACAGCGAGGCATCGCCGCCGCGGAAGCCGTGTTGCATGCCGCCGGCATGACAGCTGATCGCGCCTGCGCGGGGATGTGGGCGCTCGAATGCTGGGATGACGATGGTTTCCAGGGAGAGTTGAGCGACGAGGACTCGAAAGCGGCTCGCGTTTGGCTTGATGCGGAAGCAGCCGCCATAGATGCCTGTTGCGTTGGCTGGCCCGAGGACAAGAAGCCCGGCATGTCGTCGCTTGAGTACTATCGAGACGGCGAGAGCCTGCCTCACTGATTGACGGCACGCACCGCTCAAGGCAGGTTTTGACCATGTGCAACCTCTACAATTTCTCTTCCTCGCAAGATGAACTGCGCGCCCTGACCAAGGTGCTCGACGACATCGCCGGCAACCTTGAGCCGTCGATCGACGTCTATCCAGGCCGCAATGGGCCGGTGGTGCGCAACTTCGAAGGGCGCCGGCAGTTGGCCATGCTCAACTGGGGCATGCCCACAGCTTCGAACGTGCAATTCCAGGCGACCAAGGCCCGCGCGGCAAAGCTCGAGGCGAAGGGTCAGACCGTCGATTTCAAGGCTCTGCTGGAGAAGGAACCCGACAAGGGCGTCACCAACATCCGAAGGACGGACAGCAAGCACTGGGCGCCTTATCTTGGCGTCGAGAACAGGTGCGTGGTGCCTTTCACCAGCTTCGCCGAGCCGAGCCCGACCGAAGGGGACAAAGACCCCCTCACCGGCCGGCATCGCAATTTCTGGTTTGCGCTCAATGAAGTTCGGTCGCTGGCGGTCTTCGCGGGGCTGTGGACGCCATGGCGCGGCGCGCGCACTATTCGTGACGGCGTGCTCGACTGGGAAGTCTATGCCTTCCTGACGACCAGCCCGAACGGTGTCGTTGCCCCGATCCACGAAAAGGCAATGCCCGTCATCCTGACGACGTCAGAAGAGATTGAAACGTGGCTGACCGCGCCCTGGTCAGAGGCGAGCAAGCTGCAGCGTCCGCTGCCTGACGACATGCTGACCGTCGTGGATCTTCCGGAGACGCAGATCGTTTCACCTCAATCCCTGGCGTCGTTGATCTAGGAGATTCCTCGATGTCGAACACCGGTCACATCGTCCCGCAACAGAAAATGCCGAAGCTGATCGTGGTTGCCGCTTTCAATCGCGACGACGAAGGCGACCTGAAACCCGCATTCGATCCTCGTCAGATGCAGAGCGAGGATGCAGCCAAGCGCTTGGCGAAGATGATCGAGAGTGAGCATGCCGGCGTCATTGCCTGGAGCCGCGAAGCGAGCCCAGCCATTGGCGAATATGGCGAGCCCACAATCCTCTATCGGGCCGGCGAAGTGCCCGACATGGAGTAACGGTCGCGCGCGTAACATGGGCGCAAGCGGAACGCTCCGGATCTACAAGGCCGGATCAGGCAACACTCCATGCCCAAAGCAACAAATTGGCTAGGTCACCCTTATCTAATGGGCTATTGCCTGCAACCGTGGCGAGAGCAACACTAAGCTTTGCACGGTGAGGTGCGGCGTCGATGCAGGGCCTAAATCCGAGAGTTGAGTATTGCGTCGGCTGCCATGCCCACACCCACCACGCAATGCAGGCGGCCCGACTTGGCAAAGTCCAGGCGGGCCGCTTTTGCTGCGTCTAACCGATGAAGACCCTGCGTCAGACTGCATTCATCCCGCCCTGTATCCCGACGCTGGTCGACAGTCCGCCAGAAGGCGAACGATGGGCCCACGAAATCAAATACGACGGCTACCGGACGCAAATCCACCTGGCCGGCAGCCAGGCGCGAGGGTTCACCCGCAACGGGCACGATTGGTCCAAGAAATACATCCCAGTACTAGCGGCAGCGCGTGAGCTGATCCACCACGACGCAATTCTCGACGGCGAGATGGTGGTGCAGGACGAAACTGGCCGATCCGACTTCAAGAAGCTTGCGACTGCCATTCGATGGGAGGGCGCCAGTCTGGTCTTCTATGCCTTCGACCTGCTGAGCCTGGACGGCAACGATCTGCGCAAGCAACGTTGCGAGGATCGACGGGAGCGGCTGCACGAGGTCGTGGGCGATCCGCGACCCATCTCTCCGATCCAGTTCAGCCAGTCGTTCGAAGGCTCGGGTGCCGAGTTCTTCGCTGCCGTCGAGAAAATGGACCTCGAGGGTATCGTCTCAAAACGCAAGGCCAGCATCTACCGAAGCGGCGACAGCAAGGACTGGCTGAAGACGAAAGCCTACATCACGGGGGAATTCGTGGTGATCGGCTATGAGCGCAAGCGCGGGGCTGCGCCGTCGCTGCTTCTGGCCGAGGAGACAGATGCTCGGCTGCACTATGTCGGCCGGGCGATCCCCGCGGTACCTGGCGCGCAACGTGACGAACTATGGCAGGCACTGGAGTATCTGCACACAAGCCACTTCGCGACACCCATCGGCGCCGGCAACAAGGCTGCTGTTCCAGTCCAGCCGATCCTCAAGGTCATGGCGAAGCATCTTCGCGGCGAGGAAAAGCTTCGGCACGCAACAGTGGTGGAAATCCTCACCCCATGACACAATGAGGCTTGCGGCTTGATTTCCGATGGCATTCGCTCACACTCCGTCCAAACGCGGGAGGGGGAAATGCGCTTTGTTGCGGCGTTGTTCAAGCTCGTGCTCGTCGGTGCCGGGGTGATACTTGCGCTAGGCTTCGCGATTATCGGAGTGTTTGCCTGGTCGCATAACAACGTGGCTAGGGCGCATGGCAGCTGTGCAATGCGCATCATGGAAAACAAGATCGGCGAGGATCAGTCTAGCGAGTACCGCCGGGCCTGCATGAAGTCGCATGGCTATTTGATGACGGGCGATTGTTTCGTGAGGGGCTTTTCAACTGCCTCCTGCTTTGTTCCCCGATGGGCTGTTTGGATTGAGAAAATCGACTTCTGAAACGCAAAAAGCCCCGCCACCTTTCGGCAGCGGGGCATTGCGTCCTACGGCGCTAGAGATTCATTTCTTTGAGAATGGCTGGGTCGCTGAGCCACTTGCCAGAGCCTTGCCGCTCGCATCAAGCGCCTTCACCGTAATCTTATAGAAATGTGTACCAGAAGGTGGGCAAGGCCCTTTGTACTTGAAGGCGCCGTAGGGCAATTGGCTCTGGCCGCTGAAGGCTACGTTGCCGCCGCCATGATTGTAGCTCGCATTCTGATCAATCATCTTGATCTCGAGCTTCACCGTTCCAGCTGGCACATTCGACAGCACGATCGGTGGGGACTTTGAATCGAAGCACTTCTTGGTTGGGCCCCATTCAAAGGAAACGCCCATGCCGGCAGCAAACGAGCTAGAAGCGACCACCGACAACGCGGCGGCCATGACAAAAAGTCTACGCATTCTCTCTTCCCCCTAGTCGACGCTGAAGGACCTTCCCTCAGGTTGCCCCGACCACAACCATTGATCGGCGATTCCGGGGGATCACGTCACAACAAAAAGCCCTCGCCAGCCGAAGTCAGCGGGGCATATACAAAATGTACATTTTGATCAGGGCAGCTTGAGGCCTCCGCCCATCATGAAGACTACGATCGCCAGGATGATTCCGCCGATGATTAGCGGACGATCCAAGCGAAATTCGAAGACGGTTGAAGTGACCGATCAGCCGGCACCAGATTTAGTCAGGCAGAGTTAGGCGCTCCAATTGCCAATCTACACCGATGCCGATACCAACCTTACGGGCTAATATTGGGGGTTGGCGGGATGTTTAGCGAGAGCTATCCGGAATTCATGGTGCGGTGGCATTTGTATCGGCGTTGGAAGAGACCGCCGAACCCGACGCGCAAGGCGGAATACACCTTCTACAAGCTAATGAAGTCTGCGCCTCGGGGGGGACTGTTCGTTGATCTCGGCGCCAATGTCGGGGATGTGACCAACCGTGCGCTTGCGTACGGGATGCGGGTGATCGCATTCGAACCTGATCCGGTCGCCAGGAAGGTTCTCGTCGAGCGATTTGGACGCAATGACCGGGTCACAATCATCCCGAAGGCGGTCGGCGCTTCGGCGCGTACCGCTGTTTTTTATCAGCGGCCCGATATCGCGAATGTTGGCAAGACACAGTCGTCGTCGCTGCTTGAGACCCACGAACATGCAAGCGGCAGCCAGATCGAGGTGGAGGTTATCGACCTAGTGCAATTCCTACGGGATCTGCGCGAGCCCGTTTCGGTGATCAAGATGGACATCGAAGGTGCTGAGGTCGAATGTTTGGAAGCGCTGTTTGAGTCGGGCATCTATCGCAGCATTGGTGCGATGTTGGTCGAGACCCATGACCGCCTTTTCCCGCAACTGACACCGCGCCTGGATCGAATTCGAAACCGGATCACAGTAGAGCAGCTATCTCACGTCTGTTTGGACTGGGGTTGATGTCGCGCCAGTGGCCGCGCTGTCGTGCCTTCGAAAGGGGGCTAGCAGACGCATACCAGTAGCGATAAGACTGGACCATGCGCCTATTCGTGATCAACCTTGATGCCGCAACCGATAGACTTCAATGGATGTCGGATTCGTTCGCGTCATTGGGGTTAGATTTTGAACGCATTGCAGCCATCGACAAGAACAACTTGCGTGACGAAGACACATCCCATGTCGTTGGAACGGGATGGACGGGCGGGGAAGTCGGGTGCTTCCTAAGTCACATCGAGGCGTGGAAGATAATTGCCAGCGGCACCGATGAATTCGGGTGCATATTTGAGGATGACGTTCATCTCGCCCCTGACGCGACCCGGTATCTGAAGGATTCCAACTGGATCCCTCAAGGACTCGACCTGATCAAGCTCGAAACAACGTTAAACCCGGTACGCACCGGTAGGGATGTGGTCAGGCTGGGAAGCCATAAGCTGGTTTCCCTCAAGAGTTTTCACAACGGCTCGGCTGGATACGTCATATCGAAAAAGCTCGCCGCTAAGCTCGTCTCGTCGGTGAAAATTGACCGCCCCGTCGACAACTTCCTGTTTGACCAAGGTTCCTACTGGCAGATCAGCCCTGCCTTGTGCATTCAGGACATGTTCCTGCCAGGAAGCGCCAAGTTGCTCCCCAGTAGTTTGGAGGGCGGGCGCCAGGCGGTTGCGCCGACGCGCCAACGGTGGAGGCCCCGCGCAACAGTTGAACAGAGAATACGCCGAGAAATAGCGCGTTTTTGGCGAACGACTCGAATGGACCGAGGACGGGTAATCCCCTACGCAGTCACGGCGGCGGGCGCCCCGTAATAGCATACCAGGCTGCCGCAGCGCCGGCCGCAGCCGCGAGGACCTGTTTGCCGACGGCCCACAGCGCTTTACCGAGTGTGCCGGCGAACGCCACGCGATCACGAACCTGGGCATATTCGGTCGTGGTCGGCTTGATGGCGTCGACCGCCTTTTCCAGGCTGTCCAACCGGCGCTTGAGATCATGGACATCGAGACGCGTCGCCTCAGCGGCCTCATAGCCCCGCCTTCGACCTTCGGCCGCCTCGACCCCCTGCTGGGCCAGAACGACCAACGCCTTTTCAACCGCCTTCAACTGCTCTTCCACGCGTACCTGCCGCTCGCCGATCGTTTCGCGTGTCACAGCCGGCTTTCCTTTCCATGCCGAGCGCATTCGCTCCTGGTCCACACGCCAGCGGCGCAAAGGCCTGCGGCCATATCGTCGATGCCTGCCTGGTCTGCCGGCGCCCTGCCCCTCACGCCGACCAGGGACGTGCCAACGACGGCGCGCAGCCCGTCAGTGCTGACAGGCGCCGGTTTCGAAGTCGAACAGCCCGCCAGTGCCAGTGCAGCGGCGAAGCTCAGCGCGCCAGTTCTCAGCAGCGGTGCCCGCATTGTCGTTCTCCTTGGTGATCTCAGCGGCGAACCTCGCCTGTTCGGTCGAACGGCCGTAGCGATAGGCCGCTGTGTGGCTCCAGGTCAGCGCCAAGGCGATCGCCGCCGCGGCACCAGCGAGCAGATAGGCTCTCATCCGCCCAACTCCGCTTTGAGCCCTTTGACGGCCTTGAAAAGGTCCACCCGGCGCTTGATCGCGTATACCGCAAATGCCGCGATGATCAGGACAATCGCGAGTTGAACGCGCCAGTCCTGAAACACCGCCAGCATCGGCACGATCACGCTCGTAATCACCCACTGCCAGACGGTCTTGCTCTTCAGCGGATGCTGCTCGAGCTCGCCAGGATCCGCGACCACGGACTTTTCGATAACGACGGGCTCGGAGGTGACCGGAGGCGCGGTGACCGGAGGCGAAGCGGGTTTCGGTTCGGACATCTTCAGCGCCGCCGCGCGAACCCGGGAGACGCGGGCGGTCCAGCCCTTGCCGAACGTCGGCCAGGTCTTCAAGACACGCAGAAATTTCATGCGCTTGTCGCACAGGTCGTTGATGACCGTGGCGCGCATCATGGCGCTGGTGGCGGCAAGTGTGGCCGGGCCGATCCTGCCGTCCTGGACGACGCCGACGACGCCTTGCAGGTACTTCGCCGCCCTGCCCGTCCCGCTGTTCACAGCAAAGTCGAAGACGGCGTAATCGATCCCATCGGGAAGCTCGGCGCCGTGCACCGCATCCCAGTAGAAGCGCCGGTAAACCGTGGCCAACTGCGCGTCAGTGATCCGGCGCAGGTCGTCCTTGGTTGCGCCCGGTTTCACGTAGCGGCGGAAGTTCGCCAGCGTCACTCCCTTCATGGTAGCGCCGCCCGGATCTGCCGGATGATCCGACCAACCACCTTCATGTTTCAGAACGAGCGAAAGCGCCCGCGCGAAGTTGCGGTCCATGGGAATGTCCTCAGTATGGGGATAGTGGGCAGCGCCGGTTGTGCGCCAAACGCCTAGAATGCTAGACCGTCACCGAAAGTGAGGGGTGACGCCTTGGGGTTCACGAGACTATTTCTCGCGCTAGTCGTGGTGCTTGATCATGCCGCTTACTCGAAATGGCTAGGTGTCGATGGCCACTTCGCAGTGATGTTTTTCTTCATGATCTCGGGCTTCTACATGGCCCTCGTGCTGAATACGAAGTACCCAGAAGGGAGCGCATTCCGCTTCTACATCGCTCGATTTCTCCGACTGTGGCCGACCTATATCGTAGCGTTTGCCGCCGTCCTTTTGTTCGTGCACGAAATGAACAGCATCGCCGACAAGGCGCCGATCACGGATCTCTACGTCAAGTTCGTCGCGGTCGCCTTGGTCGGGTACGACACCCTGACTTGGTTCGCGTTGGACACGGTGTCGGGCACGATCATCGCCACCAACGACATCCGTAGAACCGCGACGGTGCATCCGCTCGATGCGTTGCCGATGATGCGGCAGATGTGGACGCTCGGCATTGAGATCTGGTTTTACGTCGCGGCCCCATTTCTGGCCCGCAGACCGCGCCGTCTCATTCTCGCATTCGCCGGAGCCTACGCCATCCACGTCTGGATCTCGTCGAATGTCGGCCCGCTTCATCCGCTGCGCGGCCGATCGGCATTCAATTTCTTCTACCTGTTCTTCGCAGGCATGATCGCCTACCACGTATACGCGGCGGTGAAGCCGTGGTTTGAAACCATCCCGTCCCGAAACGCAGCCTACGCAGGTGTGATCTGCTTCACCGCAGGGCCGGCATTCATGATCCTGGCCGAATTCGTCGGGGCCTACGCAGGGCATTGGGGCTTGATGCAGGACGTCACCTACCTGCTATTCGCCATGGCGCTTATCCCCATCTTCGGCCTCACTCGCAACTGGCGCAGAGACCGGGCAATCGGAGAACTGAGCTATCCGGTCTACGTGATCCACATGCCGATCGTGACGAACTGGATGATCATCGAGGGCCGCGGCGACCCCATGATGGCCCCCGTATTCCTTGGGATCGCGATAGCGTTGGGCGCCCTCCTCCATTTCGCAGTCGAGCGCCCGGCCGACAAGTTGCGAGCTCGGTTTACCGACCCGTTAGAGCATCGCCCACCAGCGCCAGTTGGGGGATCCGCTGGTGTAGCTCAGGGTTATTGATGCCCCGACCGGAAGGATATGGGTGCCGTTACCGAGATCGTTCGGGGCCGACGCCACATTCGCACCGTTGATCGAGACATTGGCAGTTCCCGCAAGGCCACCGATGTAGATGACGACCGGGAAGGGATACGGATTGTTGACGGATACCCCGGTCGCAGGCAGCGTTGGCTGAGCGTCAAGGCTGTTCGAGGCGGCCGTCAGCACGCCTATGCCTGTCACGCCCTCGAAATTGACCAACTTAGCCGTCTTGTAGCGGTCGGAATTGTCGCCACCCCGGAAGCGCTTGTTGGTGATCGTGCCAAACTTGAAGTTTCGATACTCCTGACCGGACACGCCACTGTCGGACTGATCGACACCATCGGCGTGGTTGTCGATGAAGAACTCATCGAACACGTTGTTGCGAACCAACTGTGAATCCGTCGTGGTCAGCCTGATGCCATCCGAATTCGCCGTTCCGTCGCCGTAAATCTTGAAGCCCCGGAAGATGTTTCGTTCGGTCGGCCCGTCGGTAGTTCCGAGTTCAGGATGATCAGTAGCGCTGTTGAACAGGTAAATGCCGCGTGACGAAGAGCCCCTGATGACGAAATTGACGAACTGATTGTCGTAGGTGTGAGCACCGACATAAAGCTGCGGTGATGCCTTGCCGGCGGCCGAAGGCGTGTCGAGAACGACGTTCGTGAACACATTGTTCCAACAGTCCATGTGGATCCACAGACCGACATTGTCGCAGTTCTTGATCCAGATGTTGGTGAAGACATTGTCATGGCTTCGGTAGCCGACAATTAGCCCTGCACGCTTGCAGTCCTCGGCCGTGTAGTTGTCGACGATGTTCCCATATGAGCCTTCGCTCATGTTGGTGCCACGGTGACCGCAATTTCGAGAATGCGTGTTGATCTGGAAATTGCGGTTGGAAGCGCCACCGTTGTAGGCGAACCCATGGAACCCATGGTTTTCGGAGAGAATGTTTTCCGCCGTGGAATAGCTGCCCTGGAAGAGCACGCCTCCACCACCGGCAACATCATCGACGGTGACACCGTCCAGCGTCACGTCGCTGACTGTGCTTCGGCTGTTCAGGATGACGAGATTGACGCCGGTGCTCTTCGCCCGGATGGTGGTCGAGCCGATCCCGGCGCCCTTGATTGCGCCGTTGTTCGGTACGTTCATTGGTGCATTAGACCCCCAGGTGCCGGCGCCCAACCGAACACAGGTACCAGCGATCAAATTCAGAGCCGATTGGATCATGGGCTGGTTGTCAATCGTTCCACCATCGGCGACAGCTCCAAACCAGGTCCCCCAGACATCTAGGTCCGAGCGCTGTCGCACCCATGCGCCGGCAGACGACGCGACAGCGTCAGCTTTGACGTAAATTCCCTCGTAGACGTCCGCAGAGACCAGCGAGGTGAAGTTGCCGGAGCGCCAGACAAATACCCCTTCGCGGCCGAGTTCCTTCAAAAAGACAGCGGTGTGCGCTGATGTATCCACCGCCTTAAGGGCCGCCCTGTCCGCAACTGCCAGATAATCGATGCTCGCCGCGGCCGCCTCAGCCGCCACCCGCGCCGCATCGGCCGCAGCGACGATCGCCGCGCTTGCAACATCAGACAGCAGACGGAAGCTAGTCCCGTCGTCGATGAAACTGACCATCATGCCGGCGGTCAGGTAGTTGGCGGCCAGGTCGTTGCCCGAGTTCGTCTTCAGCGGCTTGGCTGCCGCGCCATTCGCGGCGATGGTCACCGGGCCGGTGTTGGCCTCAAACACGTTCATCACCAGCAGCGCCGCCGACGACGAGGCCGGCAGGGGGATGCTCGACGTCGCAACGATAGCGTTAGCCGTGCCCGCGCCGGCATCGTTCAGCCGGATGAAGCTGTAGGGCAGATCGGCGACACGGCTCCACGAGCCAGCACCGGAAGCCCCGACCTTGCGGTAGATGCCATTGTAACCCACCGTCGGATCCGTGATGACCCATGCCGAGGTATTGGCGGCGTGCGCAAGGTCGGCGAACAGGTTGGCGCGCGTGTCGTAGATCAGGCCGCCATTGGAGGTAAAGGCAGTGATCGTCGCCTCGTAGCCAGTAAGAAGCTCCCTGATTTCAGCCTTCTTCGGCTGGTGCTTGCCACTGGCCGCAACACCGTCCGTTACGAAGTCGCGATAGACGTCATTGGCCTTCATGGTGCGGTTTCCCCAGTGGTCTCGCCGGCAAATTCGGAGCCGTCGTCGAATGTCGCGTCGTCGTCGAACGGCACTGTTTCAGGCGCGCGCTGTCGGTCGCCGCTCGGGGCGGTGTTGGGATTTTTCATCGATGATTTTCCTTGGGAGAGGCGTCTTAGGTGACGGTCACAGAACCGGTGGCAACGCTGGCGCTTTCGACGCCGGAAGCATTGCGAGCCTTGATCCAGTAATAGTAATTGCCGGCGGCAAGGCCGGTATCCTGCCAGGTGTCGTTGGCCGATGGGCCGCCATACTCGGTGCGAACCAGTGTCGCAGTCCCCTCGGTGTTGACCGTGTTTCGGCGGATGTTCGCCGCCGAGTAGTTGGCGCTGTTCGGGCTCTTCCAACCGAGATCGACAGTGCCAGCACCACCGGACTTGGTGACATTGGTCACGACACCTGGCGCCGTTGTGTCGGCGACCACGGTTACGGTCTGACTCGCCGACCATGCGCCTTGACGGCCGGTAATGGTGATGTGGCGAACCTGCGCTTCATACTGATCACCATCGGAAAGAGCGCCGGTCTGCGCCTCGGTCGCCTTGTCGCCGATCGGGATCACCTGCCATTCGCTGACAGCGGTGCGCTTGTACCGGCCTTCGACAATCAGGGCGTCGGAGGGCGGCGCGTCGAACTGGATCACGCCGACCGGCACCTGCTGCCCGCCGATGGTGATGCGGTTGACGCCGAAGGACAGCCCGGTCGGGACCGGAATGGTTCGGTCGACAACGACATCCTCGCTGATCGGCGCCGTGCCTTCTTCGGTGGCCGCATCCCAGGCATAGGCCGCCGCCGGCATCGAGATCACCTGCAGCGACACACCGGTGAGAATGCCGCCCTCGCCGATGTTGAAGCGGAAGTCCTGCACCTCGAACACCTCGTCGATACCGAACAACGGATAGCGGATGCGCACGAACCTTTTGCCGAAGGCTGCAAGCGCCTTGAGGTTGCACTGGAAGCCGCCAACCCAAGAAGGGTTCGCGCGATAGGCCGCGAGCTTCATCAGCCGGCGCGCCTGGCCGTGGCTGGGCGCCAGCAGGAACTGCTTGTCGGTGGCGATCTCGCCGCGCAGTGCCGCGTCAGCGTCGTCGATCCACTGATCGGCATCGGTCGACTGATAGTCGTGTGTCGGCGACAGATAGGTGGCGCGAATGGTGTTGGCCGTCGTCAGGATATCGCGACCGCGTGCGAGCTCGGAGAACCCGACGATTGCATCCTCGTCGAGGATGACGGTCGGCTCTTCCCATGTGCCGATGTCGAGCGTCACCCCACCATCCGGTGTCGGTACGATCCGCCCGTCGCAGCACTCCTGAAACCGCCCCAGAACATCGGCCGGCCGTTCATCAAAACGATAAGTGCCCCAGAGCCGATATCGCGGCTCAGTGCCGCCGGCCTTGCGCTCGACAGCTTCTGCCGCCCTGTTGTAGGCGGCGAGCCACCCCGCTGCAGCCTGGGGTGTCGAGACCAGAGAGACGGGCAACCGCATGCCATCCGAATGGGTGATGTAGTCGCGAATGATCGCCGCGGCGTTGTCGCTCCAGGCGGTCAGCCCGGTTGACGGATTGAGAACCTTGGAACCCCGCGTCACCACGCGATAGAGCGTGTTCGACAGGTTCGGAAACAGCGAGGAAATCTGATCCTGCGCCACGGCATGCTGAATTGCGTAAATGGACGACACACCGTCGCCTCGATGCGCGGAGGTCCATTCCGGGAAGTTGCCCGTCAGATGCGAATAGTGCGTTTCGGTTGCCAGCCCCAGCCGCGTTTGCAGGCGAAGCCGGTTGTTGTAGGGCGCGGTAGGAACAAGACCTCCTGATCCGCTGTTCACGACCAGGTTGTCGTCGACCCAAAGCTCCTCAATGGCATCCAGTTCGCCCGTGCCAAGCGCCAGAACCTTGTGCAGCCCTCCGTTCTTGCTCTCGGCAAACACCCATGAGCCCGATGTCTTCACCCGGCCATAGTGCCTTTGACGCGGCGCCACTGGGCTTTTCACGGTCACCTGCACGTCCTCAGGCTTCGGCGGTTCGGGCCGGAACAGCGACGAAGCGAGGTAAGACAGGCCGACGCTCAGGCCGATGCCGATTGCGCCGGCAATAAGCGACACGCCGATGGTCAGCGCAGCGCCCGTCACACCCGCCGACGTCAACGCCAGCAGCACGAAGCTTTCGATCAGTCCGGGCATTCAGACGACCTTCCAGGCTTTCCAGACGGAACAGAGCGGCGCGCCGATCAGCCCGTCGGCATCGCGGGAAAACCAAAGCTCGCCGGCATGAATGGCCACGCAGAGCTTTTCGCGGTGAATGATCAAGCCAATGTCACCGATGACCGGCGCGGCCGTCTTGCTCATGCCGGCATTGCGCATCACACGGTTGACCGCGACAGCAATGCCGCCGGGTTGCGACAGCCACTCACGGGCTTCATCCTCGTCATGGTGCACCCTCCCGAAGATGCGCAGTGGCGAAGCGCCGAGCACCCCCGTCACCCAGCGGTCTGCCGTCGAGGCACAGTCGGTCTTGCCCCATTCGAACGGCTTCGCGATCTCGGACGCGATGAACTCGCGCACGGCATCAATGGCTTGCTGCAATGGAGCGGCCCCTAGTAGTCAGGATAAGTGATCGTCTTGGAGATCAGCGAGGCGACGAAGCCGAAGAACTTGTCTCCCGGCGACCTGGCTTGCTGGTCGCGGTCGGTGTTGCGGCCATAGGCAGGGCGAGAGCGGCTGTAGAAGATGTTCTCGGCCGTCAATGAAATCGACTGTGTCGCCCCTTCCGTGCCCTGCATCGCCGACCGAGAAACGCTGGGCGGCTGCATGAAGCCGCGGAAGATCGGGATCGGCGTCCCCGCCGGCTGCCACTCGTCGGTGAACAGCTGCAGGAAGATCGTCAGCATCTGCTGGTCGACCTCGGGTGTGTCGTCGAGCGCAACCGACAAAAGGTCCAGCGCCTGCCCCGGCAAGCCGCTCAGCGACAAGGTCACATTCTCCGACACCGTGCCGCCGCTCATGCCGAGCCCGTCGATCTGGCCGAAACCGAACATCGGCAGATAGGTGTCGCCAGCCACCACCAGCTCGGTGTTGCCGTTCCATGCCCGCATGGTCGACGACGCGAACTCGAACTTCACCAGGAAGTCGCAGCGCACCGTCGAGGCCGACAGCATCGCGATCTGATCAGGCGTGAAGAAGTCAACCATCCAGTTGAAACCCCTAAATGAGATCGATTAGATGCGCGCCGGTCGCACTGAGTGGCGTCATCGGTTGACCCCCAACATTTGCAGTGGCTTGCAAGATAGTCGCCGCATCTCGATGAATGAGGCTTTTGGGCCGAAAACCACTCAGTGCGGCTATCAGAGATCCTCGATGAAGTTCACGCTCGGGAACGACCAGCGGCCGAGCTCGAGCGGCAGGTCCATTTCCTTGTCGCTCGCCAGCCTGACGCGCAGCACCGGCCGATCGAACTCGAGCCGGGCGCCGGAACTCCACGCCTCGCGCAGGGGCGGCCATATCTTGATCGTGGCCGAGGCGGCATCCTGGGCGGTGACGCTGCGGATCTGATAGAGCCGTTCGCCAATAGAGAAGCGATGCCCCGGCTCCAGGTCACCCGACAGCGCTTTCGTCACGTACAGCGTCGTGGCCCGCACGGCCGCATCGGCGGACAGCGACACGTCGATCACCGACGAGACATAGCCGGTGTCGTCGTCGAAGAACGCATTGTCGGAATGCGGCACCTGCCCTTCGAGGTCAGCATCCGACGTTCCGGCCGGATACGGCTTGCGCTCGATGTCGTGCACGCAGATCAGCAACGGATTAAGCCGGCCTTCCGCTTGCACCGAAATCGCCCGCCACAGCTGGACCAGGTTCAGACCTTGGGTGTCTCTTACAGGGATTTCCCCGTAGGTCGCTTTCCAAAGACCGGCATCCGAAGCGACCACCTGAGCAAACCCACTGACCGAAGCCGGCCCCGCCATAGTACGCGAAGCGGGGTCGACCGAGATGTTGCGGGGCACCAGCCGTGAGCATGGCCAGATGATCGCCATTACAGCTGCCTCGATTGTGCGTTGGCTATCTTGCCACCCAGGGTCCGGTTCAATTGCTTGTCGTACTGGCCGATTCCGGCCTGCGTGACCTGGACAGCGACGTCCTTGCTTTCGGCCTGGATCGTGGGGATGAACATGGGACCAGCCTCACCGACCACGCGCACGATGACCTCTCGTGGCGAGCCATTACCGTGCGCCGGAACCTGGATACGAGGCATAGAAGGCTGGACATGGCCACCATTGGCATAGCCTTTGGCAGTGCGATGAAGCTGTTCAAGCGCTCCTACGCCTATTCGATCGGTTGCACGCTTGGAGAAGACGTATTCCCCACCATGGACCACTCCCGCGACCTCGGATGCCCCGCCTCTACCGGTATATCCCCCCCTGGCGAAGCCGAAGATGGAGAAGATGCCCCCGAGCAGACCACCGATGCCGCCGCCACCGCCCCCTATTCCTGACCCGGCTGTGTTGACCTGGAACAGGGCGTCGAGGACGTTGTTCAAAAGCTTGTCTACGATCTTGTCGAGTGCGTTCAGTGCGGCGTTCTTGAAGCTCGCCCAGAACCCCTCGCCCTGCTTAAGGCCACTTCGGAGATCAGAGAGGAACCCACCCGCCAGGTCGCGGGCAAAGCTCATCGCTTCCTTGGTGCGGTCGACTGCATTGCGCAACCCGTTCCAAGGATCTTTCGCGCCCTCGGCGGCATCCTTTGCTGCCCGTCCGGCCTTGCCCGCGGCGCCTTCGACGTTCGTGAAACTGCCGGCGAGTTCCTTCAGCTTCCCTGAGGCGGCCGACGCGCCATTCGAAATGGCAGTGCCGAACTCTCCGAGATAATCTCGGCTCAAGGCGCCCTGTACCGCAGCGTTTCTATCCGCAACCGCACCAGAGAGTGCGTCGGCATAGGGATTGGCGATCTTGCCAATCTCAAACGCACCAATCTTGCCGATGCTGAACCCGCCAGGCAGCATCGAAAGCGCTCCGTTCACCTTGTCGATGAACTGGTCGAGCAGTCCCGCGGCAGCATTGAGCATGCTTTCGATCCCGGAGATTGCCGCATTCGCCGCCCCTACCGCAGCCGCCCCAACGATGTTCGGGAACTGGTTCCAGACAAACTTCAGATCCTCAAAGGCGGCAACGAACGACCCGATGACGTAGTTCGCCCCCGTCTTGGCCGCGCCCACGATGTCGACGCCGAAAATCTGGGTGAGTTCGTCGCGAAAAATGTTCGCAGCAGCGACGGCCGCGGTGACGCCGAGAACGAAAGCCGCGGCCGGGTTGGCTGCCGCCATTGCAGCAGCCGCAATGCCTGCCGAAACTGCAAGGCGCCCCATCAATGCGATGAGCGAGACAACGCCACCGATAATCGCGGGCGCGTAGAGCAGCGCCAGGCCAGCAGCCGCCATTGCGGCATAGGGAGCAACGGGCTCAAGGACGCCCGCTAGGCCCTTGAGAAGCATCGAAGCCACTCCAGCCCAATCGATCATCTGTAGCCCGGAGGCGGCCAGTGCTGTCAGCGCAATCGTCACGAATGTCAGGGGGGAGAAAAGCGACTTGAACGCCTCACCCAGAACCCCGACCGCAGATCCTCCGCCCTGCATCGCGGCCTCCAACTGCCCCGCGATCTGCGTTCCCTGCTGCAGCGCGATGAGCATCGGGTTCATGTCCATCGCAGCAGTCACGCCGATGTCTTGAAACTGTGCAGCAAGGCCGGACATGCCGCCACCCATGCGCCGGAGGTTGTCATTCACCGCCGTCACCCGGACACTCGTCGCGGTGGCAGCCTTCTGCGCCGCCGCCGCTTCCACGTCATAGGCAGCCGCGGCCTTGAGTGCCGCTGCTGCATCACGGGCAGATGCCGTCGCAGCGGCATTTGCGGCAGCAACGCGAGCATGATCCGCCTTGGCTACTTCCAGTGCCTGCTTGGCCTTCCGCTGCGCTGCCATCGCGGCCTGGATGTCGACCTTTGAGGCGTTTTCCGCAGCACGGGCAGCGGCCGTCTTTGCTACCGACTCTTGGTAGGCCGAGCGCGCTGCGGCGACCGCTGCGGCGCTGGCATTCTTTGTGGAGGTGGCAAGACCGTCGTTTGCCGCCTGGGCACGTTTGGCCGCATTCGACAGTTGATCTAGCGAAAGCTTGCCCTTGTCGACCTGACTGGAATCGACAGCCAGGCCCAAAGAGGCGACGTCAGCCATGGGTCACTCCTTGTGCTTGGCTCGTTCGGACGCTTCCGCCTGTTCGTTGGCGGCAGAAGAGAGGTATGCGGCATCCATGGCGCGGAGGATCGCAATCTCCTCACGCCGGATGACCGTGCCAGACAGCGCCGACCAGTTGGCGATCTCGGTCATGGAGAGTGGGTTCGGCCCGCTGAAACCATGCGATCGGCCGGCGCTGATGTCCCAGAACCATTCGAGCAGATACTCGAAGTCGGGGTTGATGGGATCTACGTCAACCGCCGGCAGTCCGAACCGTTCGTTCCGCTGCCGGCGCGTCTCTCCATTCTCGTCTGGGGTGTTGAGCCTAACGTGCTGGGCTATGTGCTCGGCGAGGACCGGGCCGAGCTCGAGAAAAAAGCGGCTTCGTCTCCGAGCGCCTGATCGATCTGTTTGGCGATCCACGCGACGGCAAAGAGCTTGCCGACATTGATCTTCGACAGCGTCGGGTTCTTGAGGTCGCCCAAGGTAAGACCGTCAGCCCATTCCCAGCCGACGACAGCCGCCGACAGAATCTCGACCGTGTTGTCCTCGATCTTCTCGGCGGTGACGGTGTTGCGGCCGCCGCGGAGAGCCCGGTTCTTGATGGAGCGCTCGACCTGCTTGACCCGGTCATCTTCCAGGCTGACGCACTCGACCTTGAGACCGATCGGCGCACCGGTGGCTGGGTGTTTGATGTCGACCGAGATGGTCGACGGCTGAATAGCCAGAATGTCCATGTTTCACCTTGTCGGAAGTCGGGATGTCGGGGGGGGGGGGCCGCTCTGCCCCGACAGCAAGAGCGGCCCGTTCTGCGCAGAAACGGGGTTAGGCGGCGACGAGGCCAACGGGCAGCGAGTAGGCCACCGTGGAGGCGCCAGCGGGGTTCACGGCGATGACACCCACGCGCACGGCGTCCCCGGACTGGCCCGCTGCAAGGATGTGGGTCTTGCCCGTGGCGCCGCTGATGTTGGTGAAGGTGCCGTTGCCCGAAGTGTCAGCCTGCCACTGATAGGTGTAGCTGGTCGGGTTGCCGGTCCACGTTCCTTCGAGCGCGGTAAGGGTCGCGCCCTGTGCCAGACTGGCACCGGTGATCGAGGGCAGCGCCGAGTTGGTTCCGACGACGAGCGACACCGGATCGACGACGATCTCGCGCTGGTTCAGGGCCAGCGTGAACACTTCCAGGATAAAGTCTTCGTTGCGGCCGTTCGGGCGCGTGGGGCCGGTCACCAGGCCGCGGTTGTAATAAACCGAGTTGGTGTGGCTGGCGTCAGGTGCGTCCTTGTCCTCGAACTTGAACGCATAGGTGAAGTTGGTCTTCGCCGCTGCACGCAGGGCGATCTGGCCCGGATCGGTCGGGTTGCGGGCGCATTCGATCGTGGGATCGCCGGCATTCGAGATGCCCTTGCCCTTCTGGGTGACGTCGGTCGAAAGCTCGTCATAGCTGACGATGTTGGTGTTTGTGCCGGCCTCACCGACGGCACCGACATTGCTGACCTCGACCCACGTCAGGGCTTCATATGCAGCCTGATTGAGGTCGGTAGGCTGAGGCGTCGTGCAGATATAGACCTTACGGTCCTTGTTGGTCCGCGCCATCGGGTTTCTCCTTTTCAATGGCTGGCATGAAAAAGGCGGCCCGAAAGCCGCCTGATGAACCCGGATGGCCGGGAATGGTTATGCAAAGCACTCGTAGGCGATGGTGACTGGCACCTGCTGATGAGTGTCATTGTCGATCGACTGGCCCATGTCGGGAGCCTTGGCGACGCTCACCCGGAGGCCGTCGCGCCACATGTCGGTGCCGCACGCAAAGTGCTCGGCCACCTTACCGGCAATCTCGACTGCAACCGCAGCATTCTCGTTCTTCTTGCCGAAGACGTCGATCTGCAGAAGCCCGAGGCGTTGATGTGGATCGGTCGAACTGAGAAACAACCGGCGGTTCACATTCGGTACGTGCGTGACCCTGAGATAGCCGCCGGTAGGCTTGGTGAAGCTCTCGTTCGGCCATGCAACCGGGAGCACTGGCGACAGGACAAGCGCCTGCGCCCTCGCCTTCAGAGCGAGCCAGATCGATGTTTCGATGGATGGCATGAGATATGGTCCCGGCGCGGGTTCCCGATCAGGGCAAACCCGCTATCAATTGTTTATCCCGCTCGTGGAGAAACCGGACTGGAACAGAAAGCAGCTGGTTTTTGGCGCTCCATTGCGCCGGCTTAAGCTTTGGCATTGCCCAGCGGCACTCGTTAGCGACAACCCAATGTTTCCGGCGGCGGCTCAGAAAATCTGGACCACCATCATCGTCATATCCAAACTCTACCCCACAGCAGGGGCAGATTTCATTCGAAGGCATGTGGCCATCAGCACCCCAAGGGGCGTCCGGATAGTTATCAAAACCACACACGCGACAAAGGTAGATGTCACTTTCAGCCATAAAAGCAGCATATGACCAGCATCGATGCGTACTCAAGGGGACAGTCTACAGCCCTAACCTTGTTTTCACTTCACGCGCCTTCTCGGCGACGATCATTTCCCACCGTTGAGCAACCATCGTCACCCACGGTCGCGGCGTCCTGCCCTGAGCTCCGAAGTGCACGAAAGCGGCATAGTTGGCGGTGTAGCCGAGAAAGATGGTGTCCCCGAGATCGGCGCTGTTGATGACCAGCAGGATGTCACCGAGATCGGCCGGCACTGTCATGCCTGGGTTGGCCCGGGTCAGCGTCGGCATAGCCGTGGTTGACGCCATCAGCGAGGACCGAAGAAACCCCGTCTCGCCGACAGGTACGAGTTGGTTCAGTTGCGACACCAACTCCTGGGCGGCTTCTTTGAACACCGCCTCAAGCGCACCTTCGACCTTCTGGGCCCACTGACCGACAGTTGCGGCGAAGCTGGCCATTAGCGCACCAACTGAGCGACAAAGTCGATCTTGTATTCGGCGAAGCACTTGCAACCGATCGTATGGCGCGAGGGCGTCCCGGGGGCATGTGGGTAGCGAATTGACGTCCCGTCTGGAGCGATAAACGGCTGATCGAATGGCACCACCTGCCCATGCATCACAACGTGCTGCGCCCTGGGATGTTCCTGTGGGGTGTGGCGCCATGTCTTGGTGATGTGCTGAGCCTGAACCCTGCCCGCCTCGATCTGCTGGCGGAATGCGATGTCCCGTGACGCACCCAGCGCCGAAAACGTCTCATGCAGCGCGATTGTGTCGGCCCTGAGCTTCAGCAGCCCGTCCGAGTACCTGCCAACGATCCTGGCCACGGCATCAGCCGGCAGGGGCTTGCCTTCATTCAACGCCTTGAGAATGGTCCTGTCGAACCGCTTGTCCCGCCGGGTGCGCTCCAGATAGTTCCGCATCGCCACAGGATCGCCAGAGAGCAGTTCCTGGCGCGCAGTGTCGACATAGGCGGCCTGCTGAGCCGTGAGCCCAAGGATGCCCCCTTCTCGCTGGCCTGTGACCCGATTGACCCGCCCCACTATGTCCAGCGCGCTCCGGGTTGGATTGTCGCCTCGGGCAAGCCCTTCAGACAGCGCGGCGCGGATCGCGGCCTGCTGATCGGTGATGATGTTGCTGACCAGCGTGCCGCTGTGCTCGCGCAGCCATTCCTCGGCGGCCAGGTTCCTCGCATCCCACCGGATGACGATCTGGTGGCCGTTCGGGTCGCGCAGCGTGGGCATCTGCTCGACGGTCGCGACACCGCCTCCGTTGAACGCCTGCCGGATCGCCTCGTCCAGCGGCCGGAATGCTGCCTGGTCGAGATGCATGGCGGCGATAGCGCCATTGATGTCACCGCGCTCCAGGCGCTCCACGATCCTGCGCAGCACGATGTTCGAGCGGATGTCGTCGATCGCCTCCATGAAGGCGGCTCGCAACGTCGGCGTGAGGTCGGAGCCAAGCTGTTCGAGCCGCTCGCGAGGTGATAGGCGTTTGAGCACAGGCAGCGTCTCGGATTTGAGGGAACATGCGGGCTCAATTTGTCGACCAGGCCACTGGGAAGCTCATTCACAGCGCGGAAGATGTTGCGAGATCTGAGATAGTAGTCGGCGACCGGATCAGAATTTCCAGGCACCGGACTTTCAGCAGCAAGCTCGCGTTTACAGGAACAATCGTAGCCGTAGAGCTGGCCATTTACGACCTTGCCACCCAACCGTCACCCAAGGAGTTGACGGTATTCCTGAAAGCCGACTAGGCCGCGCACCAAGCCTTGTAGGCAACAACAGTGCCTGCCGGCGGTATTGGCGTCAGGTTGGTGATGACGCGCTCGGCGCCGTCGATGACGAGCTTGTCAGTGATCTGCGGCTCCACCTCTGGCACCGCGAACGTCACCATGTCGCCTGTCTCGACGATCAAGACGCCGTTCTCGTAACGCTGGTGCAGCCGTTTGACGGTGGCAGCCAGGGGCCAGGTCTCAACCGTCTCGGGCGCAGGCGTCCATTCGTTGGGCGGCGTGCCTAGCGTCACGCGCTTCAGCCGAACCGCACCCTGCTTGAACCGCACCATGAGCCGGGTTGCGGTGCCCTGCATGCGGCCGTAGTCAAAGCCGCTCATCACACCACCAGAATGCCGGGCAGCGCCGCTGTCAGCAGCGGGGCGAGCAGGCCGTCGATCACGGTCACAACTGGGCGTGCGGCGGTTGCAAGGTCGGTTTTGTCCGAGACCGCATACTCCACCTCTACCGCGCCCTCGACCCGCTCGCGCTTGACCAGCGATGAACCGGACACGACAGCGGAAAGCGAGCCGGGAGACTGCAATTCAAGAAGCGCAGCCTCGTAGGAGGCATTGACCACGCGAAGCGGAATTATGCCGTCTGCCAGCGCATTGCCATAAGCCGTGGCGCCGGTGCGAGGCCATGCCCGTTCCTGCTCAATGCCCCCGGTCGGAAGGCCTGAGAAACGAGCCCCATAGGTGCCGTCAATGTAGGTGCTCCCACGCTGGCGGGCTGCTGCAATATCACCAGCGGGTACAGCATAGCCGGCAGCGGCAGCGTAGGCGGTGAACCCCTCATTTGTTCCGTAGCCGGCCATCTGAGATTACCTTCTCGCTTGAATGTCGCATGAGGCAATTTGCCTTTGTGGTCAAAGGCCTAGCCGCCATCTTTCGGTTGCAATCTTAAGCACCTTGGGCGCAGCGCCGACAACGGCGCCTCAAGGAGGAATTGTAAGATGCATGCCCGTCGGTTCTGTCAGTTTTGTGCAGGACCCATTCCACGCGCAGCGCCCCGCTGCCCGTGGTGCCTGAAGAGCTTCACCAGTGCTGAAAGCAGTCGCCCGCGCCTATCTCAACAGGGGGAGGACGAATGGAAGCAAACTCGAAACGTGGACTCGGAGCGCTAGCTTTTAGCGGACGCTCAAGGAACAGGCCCGGCTCCAGGGTGCCGGGCCATTTAGCTTTTACGAAGTTGCCAACTCCTCAAGCGCGGCGACAATCTCGTCCTTCTTCGACGGGGTCTTGTCGCCGAGCAACTTGGATGCTGCCGATTTGAAGGCCATGAAGTTGCCGTCGGCCAGCGCTAGAACATCAGCCGCCGACTTGGGTTCGCCGTTGCCCTGGTTTACCTTGGCCAACTGCGCTTCCAGATCGGCGACCTTCGCCTTTTCCGCCTGAAGTTCGGTTGTCACGGCCGCAAACGAGGCATCGAAACGCCTGCGCATTTCTGCCATCTCGGCGGTGTCGCCGTTCTCGTCGCGCTCATCACCGGCTGAGTACTTCTTCTTGCCCTTGCCATCAACGATGAGGTGACCGCCGTCGACCATGGCCTTGACTACCGGATGGTCCTTGGCTGCCTCCCAGATTTCAGGCTCCACGACGATGGAACCGTTGCCGGGCACGACCTGACCAGTTGGGAGGCCAAAGCCTCCCGCACGGGTGTTTTCCAGAGTGACTTGCTTCGTCATAGCGATCTCCTCAGATGCCATCGAGGTAGCGCATCGCGCCCGGACGGCGCACTTCAACGCCGCCGGTCCGGAAGATGCCCGGAACCTCGAATTTCAGGAGACGCTGTTCAGCTTGGAGCCAACGCAGCGGCATCGGTACGTGCATCTTCACGACATCCGGCGTACGGCGGTAGGCCACCATACGCTGAGTGCCGCCGGCGCCGGCCGTTTCCAGACCGAAGACCGCCCGGATGGTCAGCGGACGCCCTGTACGCGCCGTGTAGACATTCGCCCGCAGGACATAGTCCAGCAGGTTCACCTCCGACGTCGCATCGAGGCGCTTGCCGATCAGGAAGTTGTACCGGTCCTGACTGATCAGGATCGTATCCGCCGTCTCGATGCCGTTGGACTCGGTGAAGATGACGCCGAGAACACGGTTGAAGTCTGCAACGACCTCATCCGGAGTTTTGGTTGGCCACGTTGCCGTACCGCCAGCACCGTTCGCCGCCGTCAGTGCGGTAACACTGGCCGTGTTGATCAGACCCGACATGCCGAGCTTGGCACGACCGATGAAGGCGAGATTGTCGACGAACTGCTCATACTTGCGGCGGGCAGCGTCGGCGCGCTCGTCCGTCAGTCGAATGCCATATGCCTGAGCATGGGCAAGCTCCTGAAGGTTGTAGCGATATCCGATACCAACCATGAAGACGCGGCTCGAGCCCTTGTCGAGCTTGAAGTCGACAAAGTTGATGTCGTCGCCGTCAGGGGCGAACTCACGGGCCTCGCCGACGTCATCCCCCATGGAGAAGAAGTCGATCGCCGTGGTCCAGTCGGGAGCGGAGTTATCGACAGGAACCAGCTCCCGATACTGGAAGTCCGGATACTGGCGAGCATAGATGCCCGGCTCGATGTAGTTCTGCGCAGTTCGCAGGAAGTTAAGCGCCAAGGCTGGCGCGTCAGTCGTGAACATCTTGGTGTTCCCCTTACTTAGTCACGCCGAGGCGGATCTTGGCGATCTGGTTGGTGGTGGACGTGACCGTCGCCCACTCAGCATTCTCGATGAGCTGATTGGCGCTGGAGTTGGACACGTTGGTGAAGGTGCCGGTCGGCGTCATGTAGACCGGATCACCCTGGGCGACGGCAACAAGCGCCGTGACCCAGATCGAGCCGTTCTTGATGACGCTGATCTGGTCGTAAGGCTTGTAGACCTCACCCTGTTCAGCAGGGATCGTGCGATCGACCACTGCGATGCCGGCGAACTTGCCGACGGCGGCCGGGAGGGCAACGGTGTCCTCCAGAGTGCCGAACAGCACGCCGCGGCCGAACGGGATATCAGCGGACCCGACTGCCACGATCATCGAGATGATGTGGTGAGGCTCGGTCGTCGCGATCATGCCCGGATAACCGCGAGGCGTGTCGCGGCTGTAAGACACGGGAGGGATAGCCATTACGCGGTCTCCTTCTTGCCCTGCCAAGCGTTGCGATCACGCTCCAGCATCAGGTTGTAGGCATCGTTGACGTTGGCGGCGTCGCTGACAGTCTGGACGCCCGACTGAACGACCTGCCGGAAGGGATCAGGCGGGTTCTTGGCTGCGTCCTCGACCAGGATGTCGAAGCGGGCGTCGATGTAGGCGTCGGCTTTGTCGGCCACGGCAGCGTCACCGAGCTTGGCGACAACGGCAGCGCGACGGATCGCTGCATCCGAGAGGCCGTCGGTCTTGACGTCCTTGGCGATCGCCTTGGCTTTGCTGATCAGGTCAGAACGGGCCGCCACCTTCTTGTCGAGGTCAGCATCGGAGAGGATCTTGGCCTTGAGGCCATCGATCTCGGCGTCTTTCTTGGCCAGATCGGCATCCTTGGCTGCAAGAGCCTTGGCATGGTCGGTCTGGGCGTCGGTGAACTTCGCTGCGGACGATGCAAGATCGGCCTGCAGCTTGGTGATGGCCTGGGCGCCCTGATCGGTGGTTTGCACCGACAGTCCGTCCACGACCACAGTACGAAGTGCGTCACTCATGGTGACAATCTCCTTGTCAGTGGTTGAAATCGGGGCGGCGCCCCAGTTCCCCGCATCACCGATGCGAGCTTGTGAACCGGCCCGCGCACGATCGACAAGCGCGAGATGGTTGATCTTGATGGAGCGCTGCTGCGCGTCGTAGGCCTCGCCATCGGCCGTAATGCCGGGCGTCCAGTCCAATTCGCAGTTGTAGCCGGCGGACAGCTCGCGCTTGCCGCTCACCATGGCTGTGATGGCCGCGGCATCCTTGAGGATCAGCGGGAGCATGACCCACTGGCCGTCCTGCTTGGCCGCGGTGCTGACCTCGCCGACCGACAGTTCCTTCCAGTTGTCGGCCGTCACTTCCTGGTCAGGGTGATCGATAGTGATCGGCGCGTGGCTGAACGACTGCAGGCTGTCCTGGGCGAAGACCTGATCGGCTGCGCGGTAGACACGCACGGTCGCCAGATCCGGCTTGCCGACCTCGTGGCCAGCGTAAAGCTGGATGCCAGTACGCACCGCCCTCGCCTCAGCGATAAGGTAGCCGTCTCCGGTCCGGCGCGTTCCCGCGACGGTTACAGCGTCTGTGAATTGCATGGTAGGCTTCCTCAGAATCAAACGGGAGGAACGGGATGGCTACTTTTAGGATTGAAACCGACTATGACTCGGGAACAGGCTTGATCTACGCCGAGTTGTACTACCCCAAGAACGCAACAAGCCCCTCGGCAGTCACCAAGCCGATTTATCATTCACACGAAAACGCTGCGCTCGATGTGATCAACATGTTCAAGAAGGCATTCCCAGACAAGCCGATAAGGATCACCCCTCCTTGAGTTCCTCGAACACTTCCGGCCCCAGCACGATCCTGCCCCGATATGGCTCGATCGTGTTCAGGTCGACCGGTGCCTTTGTCAGGCTGATGTGCGGCTGGTAGTCCTCGAAGTCGTGTGACGCACCAGCCCGCACGATTTCCTCGTGGCGCCAGCACAGTTGCGACGAAGCGAACATCAGCACAGCGGTCATGTTGCCGAGTGGCTCCACCACGCGCGGGCCACCCTTGGGGATCAGCATTGACCCATCACGCTCTGGGCCCCACTCAAAGGCGTTGCCCGCCTTGATCCAGTCGATGGGCGTGCGCGAGTAGACAATCGTGACGTGCAGGTCGGGCACAATGTCCGTGATGCCCTGCCCTTCGGCCCACGCCTTGATCTCTGCGGCGTTCACCACATCGCGGCGAACATACAGCGTCCGAGGCTCGGCATCGTTCGCAGCCTGCCTCTCGGTCGGCTTCGGAGGCGTTGCCGCCGCTGCCTGCTCGTCTTCGTCCGGTTCCTGCTCGGCGAGCGTACCATATTCCTCGATCGCCGCCTCAAGCCCTGGCAGAGAGCCATCCTCAACGAAGGTGTTCACCAACGCATCAGACAGCGCATCGATCGGCATAAGCGACTGCTGGCCACTGCTGCCGGCAATTGCTCGAGCAGCGTCGGCCTTGGTCTTGAAGACGTCGGCCTTTTCCTTTTCCGACATGCCCCAGAGCGGTGCCCACTCGTAATAGACATCGGCGGGGCGTGAACCGAGCGCCGAGCGGATTAGCGCTTCGTCCATGCGATACATGGCGGGCGTCATCTCCAGCGACTGCATGGCCTGGAGGCGGTCATAGTAGTTGCGCAGGTCAGATTCGCCCGTGGCATTCATGCCTGCCGGCGCCTGGCCGAGAAGTCGGGTAGCCGGAATATCGGCCGCACCGGACACGATCTGCAAGAACCGGTCCAGCACGTCGGGAAGTGTGGCAAACGAGGCAGACTTGCTCTCGTATTCCTCCTCCTTGTCGAGCATCAGCGTACCGTTGATGCCCTTGGAGGTGTTGGCCAAGGTGTAGCGCTCGATGATCTTGCGCTTGTAGCCCTCGTCTCCGAGCGAGGCCATGAAGTTCGGAATGCGGATAATGTCGATCTTGGCTTCGAAGATCAGGCTGGCGATGTTCGCCGCGGTGCCATCGGCCTGCTTGATCGCCTCCATGACAGCGAGCAGCACGCTGTCGCCCCAGACCAATTCACTGCTTCCGACCAATTCGACGTCAGGCTGCGGGCTGCCGCTGAAGATGACCAGGCGCGAAGGATGGATGTCCACCTGCACCTTGTCGCCGGCCGTGAGCTTGTAGTCCTTCGGCTTGCCGTACCATTCCGAGCCTGGATCGCGCTCGATCTCTCCGGCGGAAAGCTGACGGCGGGTCAGCACGGTTAGATGCTTGATGCCGCCCTTGCCGATGCGCTCGACATCGAGGGGCTTGGCGAGTTCCAGATCACCCGTGCCGATATGGATGGCAGCACCGCCCCATAGACGAGCCTTGGTCCTCGCCTCGAGCACCTTGCCACGAACATTGAGGCGCTTTTCCTCCGCCTCGATGTCCTCGATCTTGGTCCCATCAGCCTGCCAGTCACGCCATGCCCGGACACTGTCAAAGGCGGGAATGTCGACAATCTTCCGGGGCAGCCAAGCCCCACGATAGGCGTTCAGCAGCTCAGAGTCCGACAGGACAGGCAACGAGTAGAAAGAGCTTGCCGCCTTGTCCCGGTCCGTACCGAGGCGCGACACAAGATTGGTCAGGCTGTCGCGAAACATCGCGATCACATTTGTCATCGGCCTGGCTTCCTTCGGAACGGACAGATGTTTCAGGTGTTGGGGATGTCCAACCCCAGAGGAGACCAGCAATGGATCACAGCACTCACGTTCGCCTCACCGAAGCTGAGCTCACGGCCGAAATGCTGGAAGGCGCCAGTGTCTTCGGGCCCGACGACGAAGACATCGGATTTGTGTCACATCTTCACGGCTCTGGAAGCACCGCTCAGGTAGTCATTGATGTTGGCGGTTTCCTTGGCATCGGCGCCAAGCAGGTGGCGGTTCCTGTCAGCCAACTCCAATTCATGCGTGACGAGGAAGGCGTAGTTCATGCCGTCACGACCTGGACGGAAGATCAGCTCAAAGACATGCCCGAGCATGTCGATTGAACGCATGGGGCTTAGCTGTGGCTGAGCCCCCTCCCTTAAATATTGTCGAGCGTGAAGGTTGAGCCCAACGCCAGCTCATTCAGAGCATCGGCAAAGGCGTCCACCTGGTCATCGAATTGTGCGTTGGGGAACGAGCAAACCTCGTCGAGGAAGGTGTCGTTCCACAGTCCGCGAATAAGCTTCACGTTGCCGGCCTCAGCCTGGGCTGATGCTGGCTTGGCGCGTACCGCCTTCTCACCGGTCGGCCTGACCACACCCACGTTGTAACCAGCCAGCAGTTTGACCTTGGTTGCTGCATCGGCCTTGCCGGCAGCGCCCGGGTCTTCTGGCATCCTAATCCGCACGTCCAAGCCGTCTTGGCTGGCAGTCGACTTCAAGTTCTTCTCGACGTCGTTTGGTGACCACCGATCGCGCCGAACGTCCTCGACATAGAAGATGCCTGCGGCGTAGGCCATCTTTAGGCCCACGGTCCAGTCTGGCTGCTTTCCCGGCGCCTGCTGGGTTGCCGCGAAGTCCCATGCTCTGCATCGAACGGCGCCGGCAGGAACTGCGTCAACAACCTCGAAGTCGCCGCGCTGGAACATACCGCCAGAGCGGGGCGCCGGCCGCTGCTGATACTGCCCGGAATAGGCGTAGGAACCCTTCGCCCGCTTGAGGCGCTCAATCTCCGTTGGCGGGAATCGCTCTGGGAAGAGCAGTTCCCCGTCGACCGTCCGCGGATCTTCGAAGAACAGCTCGCCGTCGACATATGTCCGGCAGGCTCGATCCGGATCGAACTCCATCGGCAGGTTGAGATGGATGAACCCGATGTCGAGTTCCAATGCGACAGCGGCGACATCCTGCTCGTGCAGTCGCTGCATGATGATGACGATGGCCGACTTGGTCACATCGTTGAGACGGTCCGAGATACCCTCTCGGAAGATGCGAACCGCGTTGGCGCGCTCAGTGTCGCTCTCGGCGGTTTCGGTCGAATGCGGATCGTCGATCTTCACCCGATCGCCGCGGCCACCGGTCATCGAACTGAATGGACGCGCCTCGCTGAAGCCGCTGCCGGTGTTCTCGAATTTGCCCTTGGCGTTCTGGTCGTCTCGAAGCTTGAGAGGCCAGAGCGTCTGGAACTTCTCGCTTTCGACCAGGCGCCGGAGTTTGACGTTGTCGCGCAACACATTGGGCTGGCTGTACGATGTTGCCAGCACCTGCATGTCGGGCCGCTCGATTGGCCCCCATTCCCACGCGGTCCAGAAGACCAGCACCAGCGACTTCATCATGCCTGGCGGCACGGTCATCATCAGGAACTGGATGCGCCCCTCGGTGACAGCCTCCAGGTGGTGGCACATCGCCCGGAGAGCCCAGCCGAACTTCAGCTCTTTCTTTGGCTCCAGGACATCCCAGAACTCGGTGATGAAGCCTTCAAGGGTCTGGCACCGTGCCCTGATGCGCTCGGCATCTCGAGCAACCCGCTCCCGCTCGGCCTCTGCCGCCCTACGCGCCCTCTCCTGCCTGATCTGGCGCATCATCGTCACCGGGTCCGGCAAGCGGGCCGAAGATGCTTTCGAGCTGATCGAGTTCATCACCACTCAGTTTCGTCAGGTCGACTACAGGGATTGGGCCGCCACGTGGCCCACTGTGCTGCATGGATGCGAGCTTGGGGTGCACATACGGCGCCGCGGCCTTAGCCATGTCATCGCGCCGCGAGGCATCGGCTTTCGGGTTGCGCATCACCTTCAGCATGTAGTCGAGAGGTGTATCGCCAGTCGCTGCGACCTTCTTCTGACGCTCTACTGACGCTTTATTCGGTGCACCACGCTTGCGCCCGGCACCCGGCCTATTGCCGCCGCGAGACATGTTTGATTTCCTGCATCGGGGTTTGATTGTTTTTCAAAGGGGGCGGACAATGTCCGAAGCTGTTTCTCTGCACGTGATTTGCCGTCAGGAGGGCTCTCGCCCAAAGGGTCTCGTGCTGGTTGATCGGGACACTGGCGCCCACGATTCCTATTCCTGGCGCGTCAAGGACGAGCAAATCGCCGGACTGATCGGCAAAACCTTCTGCATGCATGCCGCCAAGTCTGAGCTATCGTATCTAGGTGGCCAGATCATCGAGATCAGGCGCGAGCCCATTGAGGCAAACGATGGAGAGGTTCGGGCAATTGTGCGCTTCCAGGTAACAAAAGACGCTCGCGGTATTGCGTGGCCACCGACCTCAAACCCTAACGAGTATCATCAGGTCAATACTGAGGTCCCCCTCGATAGACTCAGATAGCGCTGCTGCTTGTCGGTCAGCGGCATTTCTGGTTTACCTCGGCTACTTTCAGAATGGGGACTTAAATGACTATTGGATGCGCTGCCGACAATTTGCCCGATGAGTTTATCGACCCGGACCCGTACACAGTTGTGGCTTGCTGGATTGCGGCGGCGTCCTTTGCTTTGCAGTTCGTCGATTTTGTGCGCAACCTAGATGAGCAACCACCAGCGATCGCGCAGGCAGCCGGATCGATTACTCCGCTTGAGAAATTGGAGAGTAGCCTCGAAGAGGTGGAGCGCCATTTCGAACTACTAGTGCGGACTATCGAGCGCGGGTCGAAAGATTCGGATGGGGAATTTTTCAACGTTGAGTTCGGGATTGGCAAGGCGTCACTGAAGCTGGAAAGCTCCCGCCATGACGCCTTCTCGACTCAACTTGCTGAAACATTCGCGAAGGTTTCGGCTCTTTCGCTCTGGTCAAACCATGTCATTGGAAAGCTCCCCAACGCGGCCGCCATCTTAGGCAATTCCGTTCTAGCTGAATTGTCGGTTAGTTCGGAGCGACTCAACAATCTGATGAGGTCAGGCGCAAGAAATCGCGAACTCATCGTAGAGTGCCGAATTACCATCGAGACGCTACGCCTGGCGGTGAACACCATGCTTAAATCCCGCAGCAATTGACATTTGCAGCCACCGCTCGACAGGTGCCGAGAGTGATGGGAGGATGCGCGTCTGACAGAGGGAAAGGGAACCACATGGTTGACCCAGAAACTGCAGCTGCCCGCGCTAAGGCGCACTTCGAGAAAGACTTTGCCCCGGCTCAGACGGCAGACAGCACTATGCGGATCGCTGCCGCCGCTGAGTATGCGGCCTACCATATTGGCCAGATCAGCAGACAAATAGCCGAAGCGAACGAAACGATGCGCCGTATTGCCGACAGGCTCGATGACCCAGTTCGTTGGCCCCCGTCCTGATTTGGTTGCAGGGGCAGGATTCGAACCTGCGTCCTCTTGGTTATGAGCCAAGCGAGCTTTTCAGCAGGCCTCGCTCTGCCAGACGTCGCCGATACCGGTCATCCACAAACGCCTTGATTATGACTGCGGTCGTGCACGCAACGCCCGCACCTAGAAACCAGCCTATCGGGCCGAAAAGCCAGCCGGCGATTAGAACCGCGACGGCTACTGCTACGATGGCGCCAAGAGATCTGGCAATGAACTTACGGCTGTCGATCATGGAGGGAAGACTAGGCACCTTCGCGAGCGTCAGCAATATCACCCCGCCCGCTTAACGGGTGGCCTTTGATCCAGAAGTTCAGGGAGGTGCTGGGGCTTGGCATCGGCAGCGCGCCAGTGGTTGGCGTAGCTCACCGAAGATATCTGTTCTGGGTGTAGTTCTGACTGATTTTCGGACACCGGGTCAACGGCACTGTTCAACCGAACAAGCTGAATTCGGTTGAGGTCGTTCGCAATCAGTTGACAGATACGGGTTACAGCGCGGCGAAGTGTTCTGACATTCATGCCTTCGCGGCTGGCAAAATCGTTGATGGAGCGGCCCCGACGGGCCTTCACCCACGCCCACGCATACAGAAGCACACGATCTGCCTGGTCGGGAAGTCGGTTTATCCAGTCCCAGACCTTCTCCATGCGGTCGATAGCGGCACCTGTTGGACGCACGATCACCTTCGTCCTGGTTGGCCCATACTCATCCTTGTACTGGCCCCAAACGCTGCCACCGCCGCCGACGCGATAGTCGTTTGGCATCCGCATCAACGTCTCGGCCGCCTCGAGCACGCTTTCCTCGACCGCCTTTGCCGTCCATGCCTGATAGGTCATTTGCATAGCGAAATGACCCCAAGAACAACACCAGCGGCACCGAGAAAAACAGACCACAGCGCAAGCCAGGCAGGTATCCTTACGGCGGGATCGGCAGCGCTGAGGTACCACCATAGCTTATCCAACGGCCCCGCAGAGGAAACCGTGATCTCAATCTTGTCATCTGCCTTCACGCCAAATCGATTACGGAGGTCAAAGTCCATCCAGATTTCTTCCTCGCCTTCATCGTGACCGAGCGCCGAAACAAGAGTTTGAACTCGGTTCGCAGATGTGAGCCGCATCACCGAGTATCGCGGAGCTCCTCCGCGGCGCTTGTAGTGAATTCGAACTCGCCCTCGCCCAGCGTCGTCCGCTTGGGCCTTCTTCACCACGAAATTGTAGGTGCTCATGCGGCTTTCCCCATCCACTCGAGTAGGTCCCCCTGCAGCGGCTCAAAGAACCGCAGCGATACTAGAACACGCAACACGTCAGTTGTCGCAACCGGGGCGTTCATGGCCTTGGCCTTACGCCTGAGGTCGCCCAGATCGATCGCGTTGAAGTCGTCGACCAGCGATGGCCGTCGCATCAGGTCGGGCTTGCGCACCAGCACCGACGACACCGCCTTGATCATGTCCGCATAGAGCTCGGCGGAATTGACCTTGGTCCCGGTCATCAGCATCAAGACGAGACGCAAGTGGTCTTCGCCGTGATCCTGGCCGATCTCGCGCAGGGTCGGCTTGCAAAAGCATTCCCGCGGCTTCCGGCTGGTCGGGCTGTGCTCATGCCCTTCCCGCAGGATCACCCCGCATTCGCGGGCTACCTTCCAGATGTCGCACGGATGCTTCATTCAGTTGCCACCGGCGCCGGGAACTTGGCCTGCAGCCTGCCGAACATCGGCTCGCCGCTGGTGCTGAGACAGTCGGCGGGAACCTCTACCGCTGCGGTGAAGAGGTCTTCCTCGCCCTTTGGGACGCCGGGCTTTTCCTCGTGGTAGACGACCGGGCACCAACGCCCGAAATGACGCTCGTATCGGAACCAGGCGCTCATATCTTCGGGCTCCTTCTCTCGACCTTGACCTGCCGCCCCTTGACGATGATAGCGCCCAATGTGGCTTCCTGATCCTCGGCGGCTCGGGCTGCGCGTTGCTCATGCCACGCGGCCACACCGAGGACGTCTTTGGTGAGTTCGGCCCGCTCGGCATAGATCGTCGGGTTCAGGATGCGCCGAACACACGCCTTGGCCGCCTCGATTGCCTGGCTGGCGGTTTCGCACTCCACCGGAGCACCATCCTTGCGGACATAGCGCCAACGCTCTGAGGCAAAGAGCCTGAACAGCGGCCGATAGCGCCCGTTCCAGGGCATCTGAGAATAGTCGGGGAGGAATTCGCCGCTCATGCCTTGGTCCCGTTCCTGATCTTCGCAATCGTCTCAATGGTGGTGAAGCGGTAGGCACACACGTTGCAGACCTTCCGCCGACGGATACCGCCGCGCGTGGGCCGGCTGTCGACAGTAGCGAGCTTGCGCTTTCCGCATGATGGGCAGTGAAGCCCGGTGGGGAGCTTCGCCATCAGAAGCCCTCATCAAACAGTTGCGGCGGTGCTTCCTCCCGAAGGGACGCGTAGCGCGTGAACTCCTTTTCGAAGCCGAGTTTGCGGCGCTGCGTCGGATCTCCGAAGCGCACCTTCAGCGCGCCGATCTCGGCCTTCCCTTCCCAGCCGACGAATCGCTCTTCGATGTTGGCCGCGTCCTTGGTGTCCTTAGCGATGCGGATCTGATCCTCTTTGTATTTGTCGGGCCGGTACAGGTAGAGGATCGCGTCGTAGTCCTCCTTGGCCTGCTCGCCGCCGAACATGTCGGACGAGATCGGCCGCGGGTTCTCTCGCTTCATGCCGGCGCTGTTGCGCTGGTTGAGGTTGAGCCAGACACACTCAAGCTCGCCGGCGTAGGCCTTGCAGGCGCCATTGATCTCGGAAGCAATGCGGCCTTCGTGGGCCTTGGGGTCGCGCGGGGCGACCTTTCGGACGTGGTCGAGAAGAACCAGGGGGACACCCCCGTCGCGGGCGTATCGCTTGGCGAACCGTCGAGCATGGTTGCCGATCTGGCTGATGCCTTCGCGATGGCACTTCTGGATGACGATCGGCAGCTCGGACAGCAGGTCGAGCGCATTGTAGTAGCGGTCCCATTCCTTTTCGGTCAGGGCTCGACGCTTGATCCTCACACCTTCGATACCAGTCATCTGGCCGGCGATCTGGTCGATGCACTGTTCCGGCGACTGGTCGTAGGAAAGAAACAGCACCGGGTGGCCACGCATCGCCGCATAGTGGACGATCTGTAGAGCAAGGCTGGTTTTACCTTCACCGGACGACGACAGCAGCCCGTAGAGGTTGCCGACTTCCAGATCTCCGCCAAGCACCTCTCGGACTTGCTCGAGCGGCAACGGGATCGACGGAATCTTCTCGTTCTTGGTTGAGCGCTCCTTGAGCCGCATGGCCACAGCCTTTGCGGTGCCAGGCCCTTCCTCCTTGGGGCTCTCGGCCCGGAGTTCAGCGAGCCTGCCCTCGAAATCGCCAGCAATGGCAACGCCTGTCTGTTCGGGCCCAGCCTGGAACGCGGTGTCGATCATTTCGTGAGCAATGGAGACCAGTTGCCGGCGTTCGTATGCCTCGACGATCGCCAGCCCGTGTGCCTTGGCGTGGTAGGCGCCGACGGTGTCCGACATCAGCGCGGCCATGTACTGCATCAAGGACATTCCCTCGATGGTCCGATCTGCCGGCAGGAACGGCTTGATTGTGATCGGGGTCGCGGCCTTGCCTGCCCCGATCATCTTGGCGATGAGGTCGAATATCTCCCGGTGAATAGGCTCGAAGAAGTGGGCCGAGGTCAGGAAGGCCGACACGGCATGGAAGGCGTCATTGGAAACGAAGATCGAGCCAATGATCTGCTGCTCGGCCTCGATGTTGTTCGGGAGATCGATGTTGAAGTCGCCAGGGTGCGCGTTCACCAGAACGTCCTTCCATCTTTGAATACACGCAACGTGATCGTGTTGACGTTGGTCCCGACGCTGGAGAACGAATTGCGCGGGTTGTCGTCCCACTGCGCATTCATCTTCGCCATGAGGTCGCGAAATGCCGCGGCCTTGCGGGTCTCGGCAAACTCGGTGTGTGCCGACATGATCGCGATGAGGAAGCCTTTCGGCTCCAAGAACTTCAGCGCGTGCATGACGTGGTCTATGTCCCGCTCGCGGTCGAACGGTGGGTTCATGATGACCCGGTCATAAAGCCCGGTCGTTTCGGGCTTCAGTGACAGGAAGTCGACGCAGAAGACCTTGCGGAAAAGGTTTTGGCCCCGAAGACGTTCGGCCAGGTCAGGTTGGATTTCGATGCAATCCACCGTGGACAGCTTCGCAGCGGCGCGGGCAAGCTGCCCGGTGCCGGCCGACGGTTCGAGCACACGATACTTGCCGTCGCGATTGTGGAGGTTGGCGCGATCGACGACGCGCTCGGCCAGAGCGTCCGGAGTTGGGAAGAACCCGTAATTCTTGGCTGGCGTCCGCTTCGGCTCATGAAGGCCGCCGTCGTCATCGTACTTCCGCTCTTCCGGAATGACCTCGCCGTAGTACTCGCCGATCATCCGGTTTGCGGTCTGCACCAGATCATCGCGCTTGAACCATAGATGCGCGTTGCCGTTCTGGAAGATGCGGACCTTGTAAAACTCGCTTTCGATTTCTGACTGGCGCGCGCCCCGACCGTCTCCTCGTCTGTGTTCGTCGATCTCGCCGACGATACCGGCGTAGTCAGCGACTGGCTTGCGCCCGTCGAGAATGAGGAACGTCCGTTCGATATCCTGGAGCGTGGACCGATGGTCGCGATTGTAATTCCAGTGACCCCAGACATCGAAGGCGCTCGACAGGATTACCCGGTTCCCGATCTTCCAACCCGAGTGCGAACGAAACCGGCGGTCGAGGGTAGAGAATGCTTCGGCGATTCCACGCCGGAAGATCATGCCGGCCTCGGAGGCAAATTTCTCGATGGTGGAATAAGCGCTGTCTTCGGTGAACTCCGGCGGATCGGTCATAAGCTGCTGCCGCAACTCGTCCTTGGCCTTCTTGTCCATCAGGTGGTTGAGTTCGGTCGAGCGGACCAGCGAGTCCCAGACACGGGCGTCGATAAACTGCCGATCCTGGATTTTCGCCTCGTCTTCCTTCGACATGTAGAAGCCTTGGGAAAACGGCGCCGCTGACTTCAGCAGCTGGTGCGCTGCGGATAACTCCTCGGCTGCGCGGGCTTCAATCTCCCGTGCCCGCTGGAAAGCTGCGAGACAGGCATCGCGACGCTGGGCGATATCGGAAATGCTGGCGCGGGAGACGAGCGCGTTCATGACGCCACCGCGCGAGGTAACATGCCGAGATGAAGGTCATCGTCGGTAGGCTCTTCAATGTGATCAACTTTGGTGCGATCCCACATGCACGATAGATCGCCGCCTTTGAGCAGCAAGCCCGTGAAGCAACCAGCGCTGTCGGAATCGTTGTCCCATACCTCTATCCGAGCGCCCGATTGCATCACGGCAATCTTGCCGACCGGCGGATAGAAAAGCGGCCCCGGCCAAACATTCATGCTGCTGCCCTTTCCCGAAGCATCCTGAACCGCTGGCAAGCCTCACCAGCCATGGCGATGCCGACGGCCTCGGCCGCGTCCGCGTTCTTCACCTCGATCTTGAATGCTCGGCACCGGTCGACTGCGGCACGCTTCCACGCTGCCCGGTCAAACCCAGGCGAGCGCCCCATGCCGAGGAAGTGCTTGCGCCACGTCGCAGACGGCACTGTCTCCCAAGGGATGCGATAGGCCGCGATGATGGCCACAGCCGCACACACCAGCCCTTCGAGCTGCAGCGCGTTCGGGTTGATGGTCTGCTCGTCGACTGGACCGGTCAGCGTCTGCTTGGTCTTCTTGAATGAGACGACGTTGCGCATAGGCTGCTCGATCGACACGAAGTCGGGCCGACCGGCCTTGAACATCGCAACGAGTTGCTGAGCGAGTGATGCCGCCTTCTCTTCGGCGTTGTCGCCCACGGCCTTGATGAGGCCGGTCTTGATGGATGCGAGAGGCGAGCCGGGCTCGTACCAAGCGAATCCGGTGGTCGTTGCGATGTCGAGGCCAAGGATGATCATGCTGCCACCCTCGCCGGCTCGCGCCCTTCCCAGAGCATCCGCGGCGTATACACGGCACCTTTGGGGCCCCAGACGTACCAAGCGTGGTCTTCGGTCCCGCTCGTATCGCCGGGGAACCACTGGATCCTGTCAACGAGCGCAATCTTCGCCCAGAACCTGGGATTGTTGCGGAACAGATCAGCGCGGGTTTTGCCGAAATCGAACTTGGCCGTGAGAAGCAGGGCAACGAGGCCGTCGCACCGTTCCAGCGCCAACCGGGCAAACTTCACTGCGTCCCGGTTGCTCTTGCCGTAGGGCGGGTTCGTGATGATGGCTTGGATCGACGGTTCACTATGCGGGCGATCGAGGAGGAAATCGAAGAGGGCATTGTGCGGCCGGTCATAGACAGTGATGTCCGACGTGCAAACTGAAGCACCGTGTTCTCGGAGAACATCGGCCATGAGGTGGTTGCCAGCCGCCGGCTCCCACACGGTCATGCCGCGAACCGGGAATTGGCGAATGAACGCCTCCGTCGCCCATGGCTCCGTCTGATAGAGGTCGTTTGCCGCGCGGGCGTAGTTGGAGGCGACGACCGTCATTTCTACGCCGCCTTCGTTTCTTCGAACGGGTCGCCGTCCTCGTCGCCACCCTGGATCAGCTCGTCGCCGCTGGCCTCCTCTTCCTTCTTCTTGATGCCGGCGAAGAGAGCGCCCTGCCCGTCGTGCCAGCCGCGGGCATATTCCTGCCCTTCGGCTGACGCCTCGTTGTAGGGATTGGACAGGCTGTCACCGCGAAGACCAGCTTCCTCACCGTCGCGATAGGCGCGCTCATCCAGTGGTGCGCGGTCGGTGAAGATGTCGAGTTGGGTATTGATCGGAACGCCGGCGAACGCCATGGCCTGGCGCTCGGCCTCCTGCTTGGCCTTGAGCTTCGCTTGGCCTTCGGGCGTCTGCGCCTTCTCGTAGGTCTTGATCTGGTCGAGGCCGTACTCGCCGAGGTCGGCTTTGATGACCTTGCCGACCTGCTTCATGCGAGCGTTGGCGGCTTTCTGTGCTGCCTGCGCCTCGAGATAGTTCTTGCGGTTGATGAAGAAGAGTACCTTCCGGTCCTTGTCGCTGATCTCGTTCGCTGGATGCGTCGACTTTGCCGGCGCCGCCGCCGGGCCGCGCGAGGTGTACGGGTCGTAGGTGTCGCTCTCGTTTACGCGGGTCTTGGTCCTAGCCATGTTTGTCTCCTCCTCACCACACAGTGGCGCGCTGGGTTGTTGGTCGTTGCGTGATCGCCATTCCGTTGGCGTCCATGGCCCAGATCGTCACCAGGATCGCCGCTGCTGCACCTGCCGCTACGAAGACGAAGCCCCGCACTGGCTGGTGCCTCGCCTTTTCAATTTCGAGCATCGTTCGCTCTGCGACCCGCTTGCGCAGGCTTGTCAGTAACCGCATGTCGGATTGCCTTTAGTTCCAGCCGCTCGGCCCTGTGCCGCTCGGCGGCAGCCTCGTTGCGCTCACAGAACTGGTCGTGAGCGAGCTTGAGCCGGCGATAGACTTCGCCAGCTACGTCCTTCATTTCTTCAGCGCGGTATTGGAGACGGAAGAGGTAGTTTTCCTTGATGCCAAGCCGGGTGGCGAGGCGATAACGTGCCGCTCCATCGGTATCCTTCCGCCCCTGAAATTCCGCGTCGTGCAGAACTTCCAGGAAGGTGCGCGCTTCACTCAACGCTTCGGTAGTCATGCTGCCCTCGACAAAACTGTTGTCGGATTTGGAAAAGCTTTTTCGTTCCATTGCGGTGCCCCACGGCTATTTTCGAACCGTTGGCGACCGGGATTAACCGCCGGGTAGCCCACAAGGCGGGGCGTCCCGTCGGAGTAGTCCAACGTCAGATCCATGAAAGGATCGAACCATGCACGCTCATCAGAACCGCCGAGCCCGTCAGAGTGTGCAGTTGCAGTTTTCGTTCTCATGGCCTGCAAGCCTTGCGAACGAAGGTGTAAAGTCCCAGGCCAATCGCGGCTGCAACCGCCAAAGGCCAGCAAATGACGACGGTGTTTTCGCGCAGGCCCGAGGGTACATACCGCCCATCGGGGCCCCGGCTTACGGCCGAGGCGGCACCAATGATGCCGAGCGCATAAAGGGCTGAAGCAAGCCAGACCACGAGCTAGGCTCCGGTCACAGCGACATAGAGTTCATCGAGAACAGCGGCCTCCGAGAGCGTTTCCTCGCCCTTGCGCCGCTTGTACTTGCGAGCATCGTCCAGCCACTCTGGGTTGGCGATCAGAAGCGGGACAGGCACGTATTGCCCCAACATCTCGACGTAGTGAGCATCCTTCTTCAGCCGCGAAACGATGGGCGTCAGGGCCGACGGGATATCCATCTCGAATTGATCCGCATCCATCTTCGGCGCTCGCTTGAAATAGGCCGAGAGGAAGGCAATCACGCCGTTGCGGAGCATGGTGTCCGCGCCCTCGTGGGTGGCAGCTGCCATCGTGTCTGGGAACGCTTCTGCGATCACCTCGTCGGCAACCGCCTTGGCATTCAGGCCGTGGACGGCAACGGCGTCATTCACCTTCTGGTAAAAGAGGCGGAGCTTGTCACTGAGCATTGAGACCTCCGAGAAACTCATTGAGGGTGTCGCGCGCCTTTTGGACGGCAGCGACGTTCGCGGACTGATCGTCGGTACGTTCCGCATGTCCGTGCTGAGCGAGCAGCATTGTCTCTGCCGTTGCCCACTCCGACAGCGCCCGGCAGGAACCGTAGAGTTTCGTCCACGCCTCGCCTGCTTTGGTTGGTGCGCGGTAGTGAGGGTTTTTGCTGGGTTGCTCCGACACACCGGACGCGCCCTGCTTCGCTGCTTCCAGGACGGACTTGCGAAGCTCGGACACCGCCTTCTTTACGTTCGGCTGGGCGACGACTTCGCGCTGAACTTCGGGAGGCTGGTCAACAATCGCGGCTGCGGCGGAAACACTGACCTTGCCTTGCTCGACAGCTTTGGCGAGTTCCGGGGTTCCCCTTTCTTCGACCCTTCGCGCGAATTTTGCGGTGTCGATGCTGACATTAAGCATCTCTGCTGCCTGTGCCTGCGTGATGGAGGATGGCGAAATTTCGCTATGCTGATTGGCCCCCTTCGGAAGTTTGGCCAATTTCGCCGTGACCATGCCGCGCTGGCTTTCGGTGAGATGCCGACGTGTCAGGTTGTGGCTGATGACGAAGCCGAGCGGGTCGGTGCCCTGATACTCGACCACCGGATACTCAATGCCGAGTTCGCGGGCTGCCATGTAGCGGTTGCGTCCGTCGAGGATCGCACCGTCGAGCATAACGATCGGTTCGAGGACACCGTTCTTGCGAATGTCGTCGACCAGCGCGCGATAGGCATCGCCTTCGATCCAAGGGAAGATGTCCGCGTATTCGTGCCAACGAACGCCTACCGGCGGGCAATATTCGCGGCGTGGCTCGGCTTGCTCTACGTGGATCATGCCGCATGCTCCGAGGCAGGAAGATGGACGCGGACGAGCGCGTCGCTGTCCAACGCAGCGCCGGTTGCCTTCGCGTGCTCGATAAGGCTGGGCCAGTATTTGACTGGGATGGACTGGCGGCGGCGCATTTCAGACGCCGCCGAGTGCTTCACGTTGATGATCCTGGCGACAGCGCCAGTCCCGCCGAAAGTGTCGAAGATGTCGTGCACCGTGTTCATGGGCGACATGTACAACACAATTCATGTCGACATGTCAACATGATTAGTGTTGATCGTTCTGCGAATGTCGCCGCCATGAAAACAATGGGCGAACGACTCAGGGCCGCCAGAGAGGCCAAGTACCCTTCTGCAGCGAAGGCAGCAGTTGCCTTGGGCATCCACGCAAGCACATATCGCGCCCACGAAAACGGACAGAACGAGTTCAACCCAGAGGAAGCAGAACGGTACGGCCGCAAGTTCGGCGTGACTGCCGCCTACCTACTGACCGGTGACGGGACGCCCCCGAAGCCAAGGCTCGTGAATAGCTTTGATCCCGACACAGACGGCGATGACAGCGAAGACACTCCGACAATCGGTCGCGAGACTGGTGCGCGGGGCATCCCCGCAGACGCATCAGCCCAAGTCGATGTCACGGCGGGTCTTGGCGCCGGCGGGCTGACCATGACTGCCGAGGGTGTGCCTGGCCGGCACGGCCTTACTTTCTCAGCTGACGTCATCCGCGACTATTGGCGCTTGCCTCCTGTGTTGCTCGGGGCACTGGGCCTGCGAGCGCACGATGTAACTGTTGTCATGGTTCAGGGCGACTCGATGCACCCGACCCTTAACGAGGGTGACTTCGTATTCGTCGACACTCGGCACCGCGTCCCCTCACCTGACGGGATTTATGCCCTTTCGGATGCGTTCGGCGGGATCGTGGTGAAGCGGCTGGAAGTGGCTGGCGGCCCGGACGAAGACGACATGCGAATTCACGTTATCTCAGACAATCCGCGACATCCGCCGAAGTCTCAATCGCTGGGAGAGACCAACATCATCGGTCGAGTGCTCAGGAAGTTTGGTGTTGTTGGCTAGTAGCCACAAGGGCGATTGAGTGAGGCAATGGGCAAGCCACCTGCTAACCCAAAAATCTATCACATTGTGAATGTTGATCGCTTGCCGTCGATCATCAACACAGGCTGTCTTCTGAGCGACGCTGAGATCGTGAAACTCAAGCTCCCAGGGACCACGATTGGCATGGGAACTATCAAGGCTCGACGTCTGACCCTCCCCGTGACGTGCTACGCAGGAGCTACGGTCGGAGAGTTCGTTCCGTTCTACTTCTGCCCTCGTTCGGTGATGCTGTACGTAATCCATAGAGCTGAGAGCCCCGAATTGACGTACAAGGGCGGGCAAGACCCCATCATCCACCTGCAATGCGATTTGAACAAAGTTATTGCGGAACTAGATAGACGACAGCAGAGTTGGGCATTCAGCGGATCGAACGCTGGCGCAGTTTACACAGACTTCTGGCGTGAGGCGGCGAAGCTCGACCAGCTCGACTGGACTCACATTGGTGCCAAGTATTGGCAGGAACATGCCGTGAAACACGCAAAACAGGCTGAATTCCTGGTGTATAACAATTTCCCATGGGAGTTGGTGGATCGAATTGGCGTGAAGAATCTGGCCACCTTCAACCTCGTGACCAATGCGCTCGCGAAAGCTACGCACAAGCCAACCGTCGCTATTGAATCTAACTGGTATTACTGAGGAGGGGAGAATGGTCGAATTCCGTACCGGCAATATCCTCGACGCAGATGTCGACGCTCTCGTTAACACCGTAAACTGTGTTGGCATCATGGGACGTGGCATCGCCTTGCAGTTCAAACACGCCTATCCCGACAACTTCAAAGCCTACGAAGCGGCATGCAAGGTCAAGCTTGTTCAGCCTGGCAGTATGTTCGTTTTCGAGACTGGTCGGCTCTCCCCTCGGTTCATCATAAACTTCCCTACCAAGCGGCACTGGAAGGGGAAGAGCAGGATCGAGGATATTGCCTCGGGACTCGTCGACTTCGTCAAGGTGATCAAGGACAGAGGTATTAAGTCGGTTGCTATCCCCCCTCTCGGGGCTGGGCTAGGTGGCCTTGCTTGGTCCGAAGTCCGCCCGATGATTGAACAGGCAGTCTCGAATCTTCCTGAGGTGAGAACCCTCATATATGAACCAGCTGGGGCGCCAGACGCTGCAGCATTGGCAAGAAATCGGCCTATCCCAACGATGACCGCGGGGCGGGCTGCACTCGTTGTGCTTCTTCAACGATACCTCAACGGGCTGATGGATCCGTTCGTGTCCTTGCTCGAAGCTCACAAGTTGCTCTTCTTCATGCAAGAGGCCGGTCAGCCACTTAAGCTGCAGTTTTGCAAAGCGAACTACGGCCCCTATGCGGTGAACTTACGTCACGTCCTGAATAACATCGAAGGCCATCTCATCGCAGGCTACGGCGATGGTGGCGACGACCCGACGAAGGCGTTGAGTATCATTCCAGGCGCATATGAGGATGCCAATAGGGTTGTGGCCGAGGATATGGCAACACGGGAGAGGTTCGATCGCGTCGCGAAACTGATCGACGGCTTCGAGACGCCCTATGGCATGGAGCTTCTATCCACTGTCTATTGGGCGGCGCAACAGGACGGAGCTCGCGATTTTGGCGAGGTTGTCGACACTGTCTACGCATGGAATGATCGAAAGCGTCAGTTCTCCCCCGAGCAGATTAAGCTCGCCTATCGGACGCTCATTGAGCGCGATTGGTTGGATGCCAAAAAGCCAGCGCTCAATCTCCCGAGTAACGTGACAAAACCACGAGCAGGCGACCGTCTTGTCGTTTGACGATCCCTTCCGACCCCGGCCTAGCGCCGGGGTATTCGTTTCAGCCAACACCCAACCAATCCTCGAGATCGATCTGCGGCGCCTTCCGTCGCCTTGTGACCCTGGCGCTTGCAGCGTGCTGCTTTGCGTCGTGGCGTAGGTGGCACTGCTGGCACCAGAACTGCAGGTTTTCGTCCGAGTGATCAGTGAGATGGTTGTCGACGTGCGCAACCGTGCAAACGATCTTGATGATCCGGAGAAAGATCGGTTCGCCCTCCCCGCACCACCATTCCTCGCCTGGCTTCGGCCAAACAAGGCGCAGGCCATTGTCGCCTTTTGGCTGGGCCGGCAAGAATTTGCCGCTGCTTCGAAGGCGCCCGCCCAAGGCGTGATTGTCGACGCCGCATTTCTCGCAGCGGTTCCCGGCGCGGCCGCGAATGCGCTCGCGGATTTCTTGCCATTCTGGCGATTTGATTGAGCCGCCCGGGTAGAGCTTCATCTTCTCTGCTGAGATAGGCATTCGCTAAATCCTCAGACTGTTGAACATCTCCAGAAATCTTTGGTTTTGAAGGTTGCGAGAGGGAGGGTTTCGGCCACAGCTTCCCCCTACCCCATGAGCTGAGCCCAAGGAGCGGGAGAGCTATGGCCAAGTCCTGAAGGCCGGAGCCGGGATGGGACACGCGCCAGGACGCCTCTCAGCAATCCGTCCTCACTTTCAGGCAGCACGGTAGGACTTTCGCTTCCCGCGCCTGCGGCTTCACCTGCACGGGAATTGCACCCGGTCGCCGCTGACCGGTGTTGTATGGCGTGAACATAAATCGTGTCAATCAACATTATCCGTGTTGACATGTTTCGTGTTGTAATCCATGTTGGGTCCATCAAGCCAGCACGAAGAAGCCCGCCGGGCCGATCTGCTGGCAGAGGAAACCGAGATGAACGCCCTTACCCGCACCTACGCAGACTTCGCTTCGGCCCTGACCGGCTCGGAAAAGTCGCCCCGCGAAGGCCAGCGCCGGCTGTACGCTGCGATTGCCCTGTATGGGTTCAGCGACAGCGTCAGCGTCGACCATGCCTTCGAAGCCTACTTCGAGGACAAGCCGGCCTACTGGACGACGGCGGACTATCATTCGCAGCGGGCAATTGGCCTGATGGATGACCTGAACCGCGGCTGCGAGTTCGGCATCGCATTGGCCGCCAACTATCCGGCGCATTGCACCAAGTACCGCCCGTCGGCGCTGGACACTCTGGTCCCGCTAAACATCAAGGCCGCGAACGCACTGGTGAAAGCCTATGACGCGCTCGGCATCTGGCGCGAGGCGGACGAGCTCGAACAGCGCCGCGAGCGTGACATGCGGAGGGCTGCGTAATGGAAGCGACCTTCCATCGCGTCTGCGCCGAGCATGATCTGAGGTCGGTTTCGGTCATGCTGTTCACCCAGCACAAGTCCAGCCCGATCACCGTCTACATCCACTGGGACGAGCCGGGCGCCGGGAACTGCGCCAGCGGCAACGGCAATACGTTCGACGAGGCAATCGCAGTCGCACTCGTTCAGATGGCCGAGCGCCGCCAGATCACTGAGGCCGCGTAATGCGCCGCTTCATCAACCACACCCACCCATCGGACCTCGTCTGGCTCGCTTTGGCCTTCTCGATCCTCATGGGTCACATCGCAGAGGTGCTGCCATGAACAACTTCGAAACCCTGGGCGACGCTGCAAAGAGCGTCCTGACCGGCCTCCTCGGCGAACGTCACTGGGACGGCAAGCCGATCATCGCCAACGGCGTCTATGCCGGCGTGCCGATCGATACCTATCACCGTGACCCGGCGCTGTTCGGCGGCAAATTCTCCATCTCGTCGAGCGGGCTTCGCACCCTGCTCCGGCGTCCGGCTGAATACTGGTGGACCTCGCCGTACAATCCCAAAGCTGAGGAACCGGAAGCCAAGCAGGCCCTGGACTTCGGCAAGGCAGCGCACATGTTGCTGCTAGGCGAACACGGCTTCGCTGAACAGTACGCCCTCCGCCCGGAGAAGTACGAGGACGACAAGGGCGCGTGGAAGGCTTGGAATGCCAACGCCAACGCCTGCAAGGAATGGCTGCAGAAGCAGGCCACCGCCGGCAAGACTGTCATCACCGAAACCGAGATCGGCCACATCCGCCACATGGCGGAGGCGCTGCAGGTCAAAGAGCCGGTTCGGCTCGGCATCCTGAAGGGCCGGATCGAACGGTCGATCTTCCTCCTGAACAACAACATCTGGACGAAGGCGCGTCCCGACGTCATGCCGAACGCCAGCGGCGACTATGTGGATCTGAAGACCGCCGCGTCGGTCGATGACGAAAGCCTGTCACGGGCGATCTACGCCAACGGCTACCACGTCCAGGCCGGCATGCTCCGCATGATCGTGCGGGAAGTCCTCGGTGCCGACGCATTCGCATCGTTCACCTTCGTCTTCGTCGAGAAGGCTCCGCCCTACGACGTCCGGGTCATGCAGCTGAAGGACAGCGACATCGACCTCGGCGAGCGCCAGGCGCGCTATGGGCTCAAGATTCTGAGCGACTGCCTGAAGCAGAAGGCTTGGCCCGGCTACGACGGCTTCGACCGTGAAATCTCCTACATCGAAATGCCGCCCTGGGCTCGGACCCGGATCGATGCGGCTCTCAACGCCGAGGCTGCATGATGAACGCGATCACTCCTGTCGACGATAAGCCCAAGCGCCAATTGATCGAGGTCGTCGACCCGATCCCGGTGCTCGACACCAGCCGCTTCGAGCACATGCAGCGCATTGCGAGCGTGATGGCGCAGAGCACACTGATACCGGAGTCGCTGTACAAGGAAGGCACTGGCACCGATAAGCGCGAGCTTCCGCTCTCGCAGATCATTTCGAACTGCTTCTTGGTGGTGAACCAGTCCGTCCGTTGGGGGTTGGACCCCTTCGCGGTTGCCCAGAGCGTCGCCGTTGTCCGCGGCAAGCTCTGCTATGAAGGCAAGCTTGTCGCCGCGGTTCTGGATGCCAAACTCGGGGTGCGGCTGCACCACCATTTCACTGGCGAACCGTCGAAGACCGACTATCGGATTTACGTCTCGGACCAGCCTTGGACCGAGGACATGATTGCTCGGGTGAAGCCTGGGATGACGTATCCCGGCGCCCGGATCGTCGACGGCTCGGTTGCCCAATGGTCGACTGGTGACAAGAGCCCATGGGCTCATTCCAAGAACTACCGTCGCATGCTTGTGTATCGCGGCGCGCGTGACTGGGCTCGCTTCTACGAGCCTGCCGTCCTGCTCGGCGTCTACACTCCCGATGAAATGCTGGATCTTGCCGAGAACGCGCGCGCTTCACGATCTCGCGATGTCGACCAGCCATCAGTCATGCAGCGCCTTCAAGCGCAGCTGCAGCCACAGGACGCCACACAGCCGCGCGAAGGCTTCGACGTGGACTTCGTGACCCGCGAGACGGCCGCGCTGTCCAGCGAGGCTGCAATCGATCAAGAACCGTCCGACGCTTCCCCCCCGTCGTCGGGCGCTGGCAGCGGAGCCGCTATCCCCCTCGACGGCTCCGCTGTCGACCAGACCGCCGGTGACGGCGAAGCGGAGGCTGGCGAGAGTGAAGCGCAGGATCGTCCTGACGCGTCGCCGGCCTCCGATCTCACTCAGGAGGATCGCGACTGGCTCAAGCAGACCGCAAAGATGCTTTGGGCGGCGACCGGGCCCGGCGAGGCCGAGGTGCTGACGAACCAGTTCGCCGGCATCCGTGACAACCTCACCCCGGCGACGGTTACAAAGGCTGCTCGAGATAAGGGCATGTCGATCCTGCGGAACTGCTCGGCAGTCTGCGACGGCACCCAGGACATGGCCGACACCCTCGAACTGATCGCCGGCATTGCCGGTATCGAGCCGCGGGAGATTGCGTGATGCCGATCTCTGCCGAACGCATGAAGCTCTACCCGGGCGGCTCGATCAAGTCGAAGGAATGGCTTGGCTTCCGCGCCAGCATCATCGAGCGCGCCGAGAACCGTTGTGAAGGCACGCCGCAGCATCCGCATTGCCGCGCCGAGAATGGGCAGGCTCACCCTGAGACTGGCGGCAAGGTCGTTTTGACGATCGCGCACATGGATCATGACGAGAGCCACGCTGACCCTGACCGGTGCCGGGCACTCTGCCAGCGCTGTCACAATAAATGGGATGCCCCGCACCGCAAGGTGAACGCGGCGCGCACCCGGCGTTCGAAATCCCCGCAACTCGACATGGAGGATTTCGTCTAATGCGCGGCTTCTATCTCGTTGGTACTGGCTGTGGGTCTGGCGTTGGGTCCGGCCCTGGCGGCGTCGGCGGAATTGGGTCGGGGAACGGCTTTGGCGGCGTCCCCGCATGCAAAGGCGGCATTGGATTTTCGTCGGGGTTCGGAAGCGGTTCCTCGTCCGGCAGGCGATCCGGGTCCGGCTCGTCGATCGGTTGCGGGTCGCGTCCCGGCTGCTGGTTCGGCGGCTCTTCGCCGGGCATGGGTCTTCTCGGGTCAGGCATCGCGCGTGCTCCTCGTTGGTTCATAGCCAAACTGGTCACCGCCGGCATCGTTCCCTGCGAACTGGTCGAGGTGGCGTGATGTTCCAGATCGCCCGCCCTTCGACGGCCTTCTCGCTGGACAAATCGTCCAAGGCCACCAAGCGCATGGAAGACCTTGCGCATCTGGCGTTCATCAGGAAGTTGCCGAGTGTCCTCTCTGGACTGTTCGGCTGCGAAGCCTGCCACATCCGCATCGGCAGCGCCGTGCATCGAAAGAAGCACACCGGCATGCAGCAGAAGCCCGACGACAGTTGGACGCTCCCCCTGACGACGGCAGAGCACAAGCAACAGCATTCGGAAAACGAACTGCTGTTCTGGCGCTCGCACGGGATCGACCCGTTCGAATTGGCAATCAAGCTCTATGAAATCAGCGGAGACATTGAGGCTGGCAAGCGCATCGTTCTCGCCTCGCGCCGCTCCCCGGCTGTGGGGGAGAGCGACCGATGAGCACTCTTGCCAATCGATTGGACGAGGCACGTGCAGTGGTCGCCCGCTTAGAGCGAGAAGCCGCACGTGCAACCTGCCGGGAGCTCGGTCGGCACACATGGGTTTCGATAGGTGGTTGCAACGCCGGCTGCAGTCCCGATTGCGGCTGTTCCGTCCCCGTCCTCCAATGCCACGTTTGCGGAGACTGCGACTACGGCGACAACAAGGAGGCCGATGAAACCAGACGCCGCTGTGCCGCTCTCGTCGCCCCTAGTGCCAGCGCGCAAGGGGGTGAGCTGCCATGAGGTTCCTCAGCCTTTGCAGCGGCATCGAGGCGGCATCGGTCGCATTTGCTCCGCTCGGCTGGGAGGCCGCTGCCTTTGCCGAGATCGAGGCCTTCCGGTCAGCCGTCCTCGCTCACCATTATCCGGACGTTCCCAAGCTGGGCGACATCACCAGACGGCGCTTGCAGGCGCAGTCCTGCTGGTCCTGTGCCCTTGCATAAGAGGATATTTGTATGACGCGCTTAGGTCATAGATGTGCCCTTCGCTTGGGCAGCGAAGCTAAATACACTAGACGGTCTCGCGCCGGCAAATGCCTGCGAGGGATTGCCTTCAGCAACCACCTCGATTGCGTGCTCTGTCCGAAAGGTCTTGTCTGCGGAAAAGACAGTACTGTAGTCAACCGTGAAACGGTAGAACAGCCGGTAGCCGGGGCCCAAGCGTTTAGCATCATTGAGCGGCACAGTGAGCGTTGCCACAGCCACATCGATTCCGCTTCCGAGCGCGATCTGGGCATCCTCGCCAACAAGGCTGTGGCCCCAATCGAGCGTTTCGGGTCGGCCGTCCTCTACGATCCTGGTTTGAACAATCGTCTTACGAACCAGAGCGGGTGTTTGCCCGGAATTCACAAACGTCGGCTTAAACACAAAGATCTGCTTTCCTGCGCCGTCGTAAGCAGTCGAGATGTCCATATGCTGAAATTGGACGTATGCGCGCGCCTGAATCTCACCCAGTCGTTCGGAAACACTTATTGCATCTCTGGCGGCGGTGAGTTGGTCCCTGCTTGCCTGCCAAAGCCTGTTGGTCGACCACCAAAGCGTGCCCGTAAATACGGCAGTCAACGCAGTCCCAAGCATGGCAATAGTTGCGGACAGCGATTGCAGCGCGCACCCAGACCTGACTGCCAATTGAAGCAACCACCGAATAGGATGCAATCGCTCGACAACGGAGTCGCAGTTTTCATCGATAGTTTCTGTCAGGTCGAAGTAGTCGACCCCGCCAATGATGATCGCGGCAACTACCGCCAGCGCGCTCAAACCGACCCACATGGCATTCGAACGCAACCAACCCATCATGATGATCCCCCCGGGCCTGTTCTGCAATTTGCGGCTGATTTCTGTCACCGGCAAGTAGCCGGCCATCAACGCGCCTGCTGCGAGGAGGGCGGCGTATGACCGAGCGCCCCGAAGGACGCCCAACGACCTCGCTCCGAGCCCTGACGCGGGGAGACCTTGCACCATATTGGCCGCGGGGCCTCTGTCGCGAGGAGGCCGCTCGCTACGTGGGTGTCGGCGCGACCAAGTTCGATCAGCTTGTGGCCGAAAAGCGCATGCCAAAGCCGAAGCGGATCGATGGCCGCGTCGTGTGGGACCGCATCAAGCTTGATGCCGCGTTCACCGATCTTCCGGGTGATGACGAAGAAAACATCGTCGACTTCCTCTTGCAGGGCAGGCACCGGAAAGCTTAGCGTCCGGGCCATGAACATCAGCGACTATCCAGGCCTTTCGAGCTACGAGGACCGCCACGGGAAAACCCGCTGGCGGTATCGTCACAAGGGCCGGAATGTCGTCATGCCCTCACCCAGCGATCCTGCATTCGAGGAGGCATACCAAGCCGCCGTTGAAGGGCGAGCGCCCAAGAAGGCTGCTGTCGTGCAGATGCCGGGTGCTGCATTGCCTGCCACCTTTGGCGCGGCTTACCGGCTGCTGAAGTTGACCGCAAAATGGATTGCCTTCGACGAAGCTACGCGATCGATGAATGGTCGGCTGATCGAGGAATTTCTGGCGACGCGCATCGTCGATGACAACCCGCTCTCCTGGCGCGATGTTCAGGTGAAGGATTTGCGCCGCGGCCACGTCGAAGAAATCCTTGGCACCTACGTAGCGACGCCGCACAAGGCCAAGCACCTACTGGTAGCCATTCGTAAACTGATCAGGGTCGCAGCCCGAGAGGACTGGATCGAAGCAGACCCAACACATCTGGTTGAATGGCGCCCGGCCTATACAGGCTGGAAGGCATGGCCGCAGGAAGCCATGACGAAGTACGAAGAGCGTTGGCCTCTCGGGTCGGCCGCGCGCACCTGCTATGGGCTCGCCTTGTGGCTCGGCAACCGGCGGGGCGATGTCGCCGGCCTGCGCAAGGACCAGCGGGTTCAAAAGAGGATCATCATTGACGGCGAAGAACGCATCGTCGACGGCTTCGATATTGTTCAAGGCAAGAGCGCCAAGAAGACGGGTGGCAAGCGTATATTCGTCCCGATCACGCCAATGCTGGCCGAGATCCTCGATGCGCTCGACCACGACGGCGAGACGATCTTGGTGACCGCCTATGGCAAACCGTTTTCGGCCAAGTCTCTGACTGGCGCTATGGCCCATTGGACGAAACTGGCAGGTTTGCCGGCGGGCCTCACGCTGCACGGGCTACGGAAGTCGCTGGGCGTTTATCTCGCCGAAGCAGAGGCTTCCACCCGTCAGTTGATGGAGGTGCTTGGCCACGACAATATCGAGCATGCAGAGCTGTATTCGCGCGAAGCTTCGCAAGTTCGGCTTGCAGTCCAGGGCATGGACAGAGTCGCCCGGATGGTGCGCAAGAAATAGCCTTGGCGAACCGGCTGGCTAACCCTTGTGGCTAACCGCCAAATAAGCGATTGATTTCATTAAATATTTGGTGGGCCCGGAGGGACTCGAACCCCCAACCAAGCGGTTATGAGCCGCCGGCTCTGACCATTGAGCTACAGGCCCCACATGCGGGCTGGATAGTCAGTTTTGCGCGCTGGCACAAGCCATCTTCGCGCATCTGTTGCGCGCTGCCGCAATCCACCCATAATCCGCCCCTATCTGACACTCCCGAAGGGCTCAGGACAACGGAGATTATATTATGAATCGCAAATACATGGCGCTTGCACTTGCAGCGGCACTGACACTTCCCGCCGCTGCCGCCCGCGCCGATAACGAACCGTCGCCACGCATCGTCGTGACGGGGGAAGGCGAAGCCTCGGTGGCACCCGATCTGGCTCTGTTGTCGCTGTCAGTGATGCGCGAGGCCAAGACCGCCCGCGAGGCGCTGGACGCCAACAACGAAGCAATGGCTGCCGTGATCGCCGCGATGAAGGCAGCGGGTGTCGCCGAGCGCGACCTGCAGACCGCCGGCATCCAGATCCAGCCGCGCTACAACTACACCAACAAGCCCGATGGCTCGCAGGATGCCGAGCTCGTCGCCTACCAAGTGATCAACACCTTGTCGGTGCGCGTCCGCGACATCGCCAAGACAGGCGAGGTTCTCGACAAGGCCGTCTCCCTCGGCGTCAACCAGGGCGGCGGCATCACCTTTACCAACGAGAAGCCGGAAGGCGTTATCACCGAGGCGCGCAAGCTTGCGGTGGCCGACGCCATCGCCAAGGCGAAGGTGCTGGCCGAGGCCGCCGGCGTCAAAGTCGGCAAGGTGCTCGAGATCACGGACCAGTCCTATGCCCCGCCGCCAATGCCGATGCAGGCCAAGTCGTTCGACCGCGCAGCCGGCGCAGCACCGGTCGAGGCCGGCGAAAACGCCTACCGCGTCCAGGTCAACGTCACCTTCGAACTGAAGAACTGACGATCTGACATCGGGCGCCCTGCCGCGCGTTCGGAAGCGCGGCAGGATCGGGCAAACGGATCGCATCCAGGCAGTCCGACACCCCAACAGCTGGAAAGAATATGAAAAACCCCGGAGGCAAGGCCTCCGGGGTTTTGTTTGGAGCCACCACCCTTCCCCGAGAGGAAAGGGGCTCCCGCTACTGCGATCGGGCTTACCCGACGCTGTTCAGGTCGCGTTTCGACTTACCAGCGGACGACCGGGCAGTTCGGGGCGCGGGCGAAGGTGATCGCGACGCGCTCGCCATATTTGCGGCCGCTCACCGTGATCGAGCGACGGTTGACATCGACGATGCGGGCGCGGCGCAGGCCCATGCGCTCGGCCTTGTCGACAGCACGGTCAGGCGAGCAGGCGCGGTCCCAGCGGCCACCGGGGCGACCCCAGCGATTGTCGTGGCGGTTGTCCCAGCGGTTGTCGCGGCGGCCGTCGCGGTCCTGGATGTAGACGCCGACATTCGGCGAGCCCTGGCCAAGATTGAGATAAAGGCCGTCGGCCTGTGCGGTCGCAGGAATGGCGGCCAGCGTGCTGAAGCCGATGACGGCAGAAAGGGCCGCGATCTTGATCTTGTCGAACATTGTGTCTTCTCCTTGAACCCGAGGCGTCAGGCCATCTCTGCCTGAGCGATGACCAGACAATGCGCCACCCAAGCTGAACCGTTTTCGAACCACGCATTCATTTTCGGTTCATGTATCAAATATTTGATTCTGCTAAGTATTTTTTACGCACTGCAACAATGCGTGAGCCGTCGCGCAGATGGAAGACAGCCACCAGAAGGGCCTTGGCCGTCCACCCGAAGGGCCTTGACCGTATTGTGTCGGGCGAGTTTGGCGCTTACGGCTCTTCGTCCAGCATGTGGTCGAAATAGTCTTCCGGCTCGGCCATATCATCCTCGGAGGCGGTCAGCTTGCCGCGCACCGATACGCCGGCCTCGTGCACCGTCTCGCGGCTGCCCGAAACAAGATGGTGCCACCAATAGAGATCATGGCCCTCACCGACGAGGCGATAGGCGCATGTGCTGGGAAGCCAGGAAATCGTGCGCACGTTCTCAGGCGTCAGCCCGACACAGTCCGGCACGCGCGCAAGGCGATTGGCATAGTCGGCGCAGCGGCAGGTCGCGCCGTCGAACAGCCGGCAGCCAACGCTGGTCCAATAGATCTCGCCGGTATCCTCGTCCTCGAGCTTGGACAGGCAGCATTTGCCGCAGCCGTCGCAGAGTTGTTCCCACTGGCTCGGACTCATTGCCTCCAGCGGCGTCGTTTTCCAATAGGCATCGTCCATGGCTGGCATTTGGCCCCGAAAGGGGGGCGCGTCAAGCCGCCCTTCTCATTCATCGCCAGTTCAGCGAAACCACGATATTGCCATGTTGCCGTCGGGCAATCGCCCCGATGCGATGCGACTGCCACGACAAGCGGAACCATTAACGGTTCCATCTGTTTGGGCCGGGACGGGACCAAACTTCACTTCGAGGAGATTTCCAACGATGAAACGCCAACCACGGATTCTCGCAGGCACGGCAATCGGCCTGTTCATGGCATCCGCGCCGTTGGGCGCCATGCCGTTGCCGAACGGCGCGCTGAACGAAGCGGGGGCTGCGCTGCCGCTGATCCGCGTTCAGTCGGACTGCCAGGAAGGCGAATCGGCGGAAGCTTGTGCAGCACGCCAGGGTGGTGGCCAGCAGGCCCCTGCCCCGGAGGCGCAACCGGAACCGTCCCCGCAGCCTGAGCCTCAGCCCGAACCGCAGCCACAGCCGGAACCCGCGCCGCAGCCGCAGGCAGAGCAGCCGGCACCGCAGGCCGAAGAACCAGCGCCCGAGCCACGCCGCAAGAAGCGCGAGGCGCCGGCGGAAGAACCAGCACCTCAGCAAGATGTCGCACCGCAGGCTGAACCCGAGCCGCAGGCAGAGCCTCAGCCGCAGGCGGAAGAACCCGCCCCCAAGCGTAAGAAGCGCGAGCCCGCCGCCGAACAGCAGCAGCCCCAGGCAGAACAGCCTGCCGCCGAGCCGGAGGCAGCGCCTCAACCGGAACCACAGGCCGAAGAGCCGGCCCAGACGCCTGAGGTGGCACCGCAGCCCGAGGCCCAGCCCGAGCAGAAGCCCCAGGCCGAACAGCCTGCCGAGCAACCGGCGGAGAAGCCTGCAGAAGCGACCCCGGAACAGGTTCCCACCCCTGCTCCGGCGCCCGAAACCACCGCACCCGCAGGTGAAGCGCCAGCGCAGGGCGAACAGCCTGCCGCGCAGCAGCCTTCGACCGAGCAGCCCGCGACTGGCGAGCAGCCGGCGACCGGCGAGCAACCGGCAACTGGTGAACAGCCACAACAGCCTGCCCAGCAGGGCGAAGCACCTGCAAACCAGCCACCGGTGAACCCCAACGAGGCGCCGATGCTTGACAGCCAGAAGGAAGCGCCACCCGCCGAGGCTGGTGGCCGGCAGCCGGCTGCCGAAGGCCAGCCCGCTCAGCCCGCGCCCGAGGGCCAGACTGGCGAGCAGGCGGCGCAGCCGGTACCGGTGCCCGTCGATCCGGGGCCGCCGCCGGTTGACGACAAGACGGCCACCGAGGCAGCCCAGCCTGTCGAGATCCAGGCCGTCACTGCCGAAAAGGGCACCCGCATCGAAAAGATGCCCGAGGTAGACCTGCGCCGCAGGCCGCGACCTGAAGGCAGCGAGTTCCTGCGCGAGATCGGCGATCGGGTGATCATCCAGATCAACAATGAGATCATCGTCGAGAGCAACGACCGGCCGCGTATCACGCGTGATGCGCAGGACGTCTATTACGAGGAACTGCCGCGCGGCCGTACTCGCGAAGTCATCGTTCGCGACAATGGCAACCAGATCATCACCATCCGCAACCGATATGGCGACATCGTGCAGCGCTCGCGCATCACCCCCGATGGCCGCGAATATGTGCTGAGCTATGTCGACGACCAGTATTACGAGGGTATGGACGAGTGGCGCGATCCGGGTCTCGACCTGCCGCCCCTACAGCTCAATATTCCGCGCAACGAGTACATTCTCGACGCGCAATATGTCGAGGATGACGACGCCTATTACGACTTCCTCGAACGTCCTCCTGTGGAACGCGTCAAGCGGCTCTATTCGGTCGACGAGGTCAAGCGTTCGGCCCGTGTCCGCGACATCGCCCGGCGCGTCGATCTCGACACGCTGAGCTTCGAGTTCGGCTCGGCCTCGATCCCCGAGAGCGAGATCGCCAAGCTCGAGGGCGTCGCCAACGCGATGGAGAAGCTGCTCAAGAAGAACCCGGCCGAAACCTTCCTCATCGAGGGCCACACCGACGCCGTCGGTTCCGATGTCGCCAATCTGGCGCTGTCGGATCGCCGCGCCGAGGCCGTGGCGGACGCGCTTACAAACGTCTTCGGCATCCAGCCGGAGAACCTGTCGACGCAGGGTTACGGCGAGCGCTACCTCAAGGTGAAGTCACAGAAGCCGGAGCGTGAGAACCGCCGCGTCGCAATCCGCCGCATCACCCCGCTGGTGGCACCGATCGCCAGCGCCAACTAGCGGCTGAAGACACTGAAACGAAACCCGCCCCGCGCACTGCAGGGCGGGTTTTTGCCGCCAAAGCATCCTTTTCGGACATGAAATCGCCGGTAACAATCACGCGATCACCCGGCTTTGGCCATTGAATCGCTGGATTTTGATGCCACCTTGTGGATGACGTGGTTCCCTGCCCCGTCCCATCTCCGGCGTTCAAGGAGATCAGGCCCGGCCGAATCCCCCTCCAGCGGCCGGGCCTTGTTTTATCCGCCAAGCTGTTGCATTCGTCGGCACCGCCTCATTTTCCAATCGCCATTTTCGGACGTCTCATGAAACGCCTCGAACACGCCGTCGAATCCATCATTCTCGCCTCGCGCTGGCTGCTCGTGGTGTTCTACCTCGGCCTCGCCGTGGCGCTCGGCATCTACGCGCTGTCCTTCGTCAAGAAGCTCTACGAGTTCGTCATGAAGGTGATGGTGCTCGACGACACCGACACCATCCTCAAGGTGCTCGGCCTGATCGACGCGGCCCTTGTCGCCTCGCTGGTGGTGATGGTCATCATCTCGGGCTACGAGAACTTTGTCAGCCGCTTCGACAATCATGACGGCGAGGTCCATTGGCTCGGCACGATCGACATCAGCTCGCTCAAGATCAAGGTTGCCTCGACAATCGTCGCAATCTCGTCGATCCACCTGCTGCAGGTCTTCCTCAACGCCCAGCAATATACCTCCGACCAGCTGATGTGGCTGACCATCATTCACCTGGCCTTCGTGCTGTCGGCGCTGCTGCTTGCCTATATCGACCGCCTGACCGGCCTCTCCAAAGGCGACAAGAAGGCCGCCGGCGAGGACGGCCCGAGCCTCTAGGAGGGAACGTCGGCCGGATTCATTTTCTCAACCGCACCGGCCAAGCCACTGGATTGACTCACCTTCGGCCGTTAGGGCGCCGATTGACATCAATGGACGGAGGTGCTGCACAGGCGCCTCCGTTTTTGTTTGCGCAGGAGGCTCTGCTGCGGCTGTTGGGATATGCACTGCTCGTCCTGGGCGTCCTGGTCTGTTCGGCGACCTTCGGCGGCTGGATCTGGCTGAACGCCCATGGCTGCGGCACCGGCTGCAACGATTTCCGCCTGCGCTGGGAAGACACCGAGGCGCTCGCCGTATTCATCCCGCCCTTCATTGCCGGCGCCGTGCTGACGCTGGCCGGCGCCGGCACGATCCTTTCCCATCGCAGGAAGTAGCCGGACAATACCGGCGCCGCGCGGGACGGCAGTTACAGGCCTGCGATCGTCCCTGGCACCATCGAACAACCGACCATGGCAGTACTGAACATCTGGCACGGTTCTTAATCTTGCTTCCGAAGCGAGGACCATCTCCCCCATCTGGGACGCTTTTTCGGAACGGGCCGAAATCCCACGGGGGCTAATATGCGCACCACTCTTGATCGTGTTCGCCACGCCATCAGCTTCGAACTGATCGGGCTGGCGCTGGTCACGCCGCTTGGCGCCTGGGCTTTCCATATGCCGATGGGCGACATCGGCGCCGTCGCCATCGTCAGCGCGACGATCGCAACGATCTGGAACTACCTGTTCAATCTCGGCTTCGACCACCTGCTTCTGGCGATCAAAGGCAGCGTCCGGAAATCGCTGCCTGTGCGTGTCGCTCACTCTGTCCTGTTCGAGGTCGGGCTTCTCGCCGTCCTGATGCCGTTCATTGCCTGGTATCTCGGCGTGAGCCTTCTTCAGGCGCTGCTGATGGATGCGTCCTTTGCGGGTTTCTACATGGCCTACGCATTCGTCTTCAACCTAGCCTACGACCGGGTCTATCCGGTGCAGGAGCGCCCGGCCAAGGCCTAGATCAGGCGCTGCCAATGGTTCTGGCCTCGCGAAACTGGAAACAGCATGCTCGAGCAGATTGGAATCCCTGCCGCACGCGTTCGCCTCACCTGGTTTGGTGGCGACCCTGAACCGACAGATGGGGTCTATTCAACCACTGCAAGGTTTGAAGAAGACGTGGACTGGCCATCCGGAGAGATCTGGAGCGTCGTGCTCGCGTTCGACAGGGGTAATGTGAGCGCCTATTTCCTGTCAGTTTTGGCGCCACACCAGCGCCTTCGCGCCGGACGGCAGTTTGAAATGTACGAAGGTACGCGGCGCACGGCGCTGGTGGAGGTATTGGGATGATTTTGGCCGTTGTCGAGCGAGGTAGCGTCCGCTGCTCACCAGAGCCCCGCAAGTGGACAAGGCAAGGGTGATAGCCGGTTTTCTGCTGGCAGCTTTTGCGTGGGCATCTTGTCTGGCCGGGCGCCGAACCTTTCTTCAAAACGCCGCATTCATCTTACGTTCAAGCCATGCTCGCTAAGGTCGAGGCCTCCAACGTTTCGAGGACTTCTATCGTGTCAATCGCCCAAACCCTTACGATGCGAACGGCCTTCGCATCGATCTGCGTCGCCGGACTGGCGGCAACCGTCTCCGCCGTCACCCCCACCCCTGCAGAGGCTCAACGGCTGATCCGCTGCGCATCGGAAGGCGGCACCTGCCGCCTGCCCTATCCGGCAGAAGTCGTCTATGGCGCGCAAGGCAGGACCACCTCGCGCTTCATCGACGCGCCCGCGGTCCGCTGCTCGAACCGCAGCTTCGGCGATCCGGCACCGGGCCTGCGCAAGGAATGCTACATCGTCGAGCGCGGCCGGCGCAGCCGCGACTATGGCGATGGCGGCTATGGCGAACCGCGCCGCAAGCGCTGGGTGGCCTGCGCCAGCGAGAACGACTATTGCGATTTCTACGGCCGCAAGCGAGTGCGCTACGGCACGATGAGCCAGTTCGAGGAAGGCGTCTTCCGCGACGGCGTCGATTGCGACAACGAGACCTTCGGCGATCCGGCGCCCGGCATGCGCAAGCGTTGCTACATCCAGGACTGAGCCTGCCGGCCAGGTTGAAGCCATAGTGATAAAGTGACGGAGGCGCCTCGCGGCGCCTCCGTTTTCGTTTGCGTTCAGGCGTCAACCGTACCCGGCGCATACAGCGCCAGAAACTCGGGGCTCGGCGGGATCGGCGTGATGACGTCGATCAACACGCCATTGGGGTCCCTGGTGATGAAGTGGCGCTGCCCGAAGTCTTCGTCGCGCAGCGACCGCAGGATCGGCAGCCCTTCCGCGACGACCCGCGCATGCACGGCATCGACATCCTTGACCTCGAAATTGATCAGCAGGCCGGCAACCCGCCCGCGCCCCTCCTCGGGGATCGTCTCGTGGTCGCCCTGGACGATGGCGAGATTGACGTCCCTGTCTTCCGCCGACCGCAGGTGGACATACCAGCCGGCATCAAACTGTGACTCGAAGCGGAAGTGCTTGACGTAGAAAGCGGCGGTGCCGGCGACGTCGCCGGTCATGATCACGGGATAGTAGCTGGTCGTTTTCATGGCTTTCCTTCTCTCCTCAATCAACATACAGTCTGCATGTAAATTCGAATTAACATACAGGCTGAATGTATGCAAGTGAAAACCGAGCGCCGTTCCAACCGTGACCGCACCGAGGCGACGCGCGGCGACCTGATCGCTGCCGCGCGCAGGCTGTTCACCGAAAAATCCTATGCCGAAACCGGCACGCCGGAGATCGTGGCTGCGGCCGGCGTCACGCGCGGCGCGCTCTATCACCACTTCAGCGACAAGCAGGCGCTGTTTGCGGCAGTCGTCGAGCAGGAGGCGCATGCGGTTGCCGAAGAGATCGAACGCGCGGCACTCGTCTCCCTTGGCGCCCGCGAAGCGCTTCTTGTCGGTACCGAAGCCTATCTCCGGGCGATGCAGATGCCGGGACGGACGCGGCTTTTGCTGCTCGACGGACCCGCGGTGCTCGGCCGTCCAGGCATGGACGCCATCGACGACCGCCATGGCAACCGCACGCTGCGCGAAGGCCTCGCAGCGGCCATGCGTGCCGGCGCAATGCGCAAGCTACCGCTGACCACCCTTACCAGCCTGCTCGCAGCCACCTTCGATCGCGCCGCGCTGGCGATCGATACGGGCGCGCCCTTCGCCGACCAGATGGCGGTCATCTCGGCGCTGATCGACGGGTTGATGACGGCCGCGCAGCCGGCCTGACGCTCACGCCATGCCGGTCGCTGTCTGGCGCTGCGGCTCGAACTCGTTGAAACAGCCAAGCTCGCGCTTGAACTGCTCGATCAGCCAGGCCGCCGCCGGCTTTGGCGTGCTGTCGGCGCGGTGCATGGCAAACAGCGGCGAGCGCTGCTCGCTGTAAGGCTCGAGATTGAGCTCGACCAGGCGGCCATTGGCCAGATCGTCGGCGATCAGCCAGCGCGGCAGACCGCCCCAGCCGAGCCCCTCGCGCATGAGCGCATGTTTGGTGCGCATGTCGGTCAGCCGCCAGGTGCGATAGGCGAACACGCCGAAATCGCGTCCGCGCGTCCGGTCCGACTGGTCCGACACGACAAGCTGGATGTGCTCGCGCATTTCCTCCAGCGGCACCGGTCCTAAAATCTGCGCCAGCGGGTGATCGGGAGCAGCTGCCGGCACCATGGACATGAAGCCAAGGCGAACAAGTTGCACCTCGGCCTCGCCAGTTATGCCGCCCACTCCGAGATCGGCCTGCCCGGTCATGACCTGATCGACGATCAGCCCGAGCGAGCCGACATGCAGGCGCAGCGCCACGGTCGGGAATCGCTCCTCGAACGCCTTCAGCACCGGGACCAGCACCGGCGACGGCAAGGCGACCTCGACCGACATCGCGACCTCCGCCTCGAGTCCCTGCTGATGGCCGCTGGCCCGCGAGCGGATCCGCTGCAGCACGCCGATCATGCGGCGCGCATCTTCCAGCATCGTCTTGCCGACGTCGGTCAGCTGCGGCTCGCGCGTGCCTTCGCGCTCGAACAGCCTGAGACCCAACTGCGCCTCGAGATTGGCAATGGCATAGCTGATGACCGACTGCGCACGGTTGAGCTTGCGGCCGGCGGCGGAAAAACTTCCGGTTTCCGCCACGACGACAAAGACCTGTAGCTGGTCGAGGGTGGGATTGGGCTGCATCTATCCATCCAGATTATCGATGGATAATATATAAAATATGCCAGTTTTTCAAATGGGTTGGCTCGACCATATTCAACGCATCGAACAATCCAACCCCAGGAGAAACCGCCATGTCCGTCCTGCTTGTCACGTCCAGCCCCCGCGGTGCCGCCTCGCATTCGACCCGCATCGCTACCGAATTTGCCCACAAGCTGGTGGCCGCCTATCCCGCGGCCACTCTCGTCGTCCGCGACCTCGTCGCCAACCCGCTGCCGCATATCGATACCGACTACGCCACGGGTATCTACACGCCGGCTGAAGCCCGGACCAAGCGCCAGGCCGAGGTCGTCGGCGTGTCCGACGCCGTGCTCGACGAGTTGTTTGCCGCCGACACCGTCATCCTCGCCACCGGCTTCATCAACTTCAACATCTCGTCGACGCTGAAATCGTGGGTCGACCACGTCGCCCGCTCGGGCAAGACCTTCGCTTATGGCGAAAACGGCCCCAAAGGCCTGGTCACCGGCAAGAAGGTCTATATCGTGCTGGCCTCAGGCGGCATCTATTCGGAAGGTGCTGCCGTCCAGATGGACCACGCCATCCCCTATCTGCGCAGCGTGCTCGGCTTCATCGGCATGACCGACGTCGAGGTCGTCCGTATCGAGGGCGTCGGCATGGGCCCGGACGCAGTCACGGCAGCCCTCGCCAAGGCAACGGCCAAGGTCGATGCGCTGGTTGCATCCTCAGTCCATACGGCCATTGCCGCATAGCACCCTTACGATCGCCACGATTGCCATCGGGCGGACGCAGTCAGCGCTCGCCCGATTCTTATTGTCGGTGCGTGCCGGCACCGTGCTTGCCCACCCTCGTTGATCCAGTTGTCTTTCGATGCCGGACCAGCATCCGCCTCCAATGTCGCAGGCACAGGACGAAGCAAGCGACGACAGGCGAAAAACACCGCCGCTGCAGGCGCAGAGGGCATCACTTTCCCATACTCCCGCCGTCGGCGCCTCACCATAGGTAAGCACCTTCTCAATTACATAAACTTACTTGAGTTATTTTATCTTGCTGGCCATAGTCTGCTTGCTGGCTCCATTGGCCAGCGCAGGCGCCCACGGGAGGGGAGCTGCCACCTCACGGCGCCGCCTGATTACGAGAGGAGATTTCCATGTCCACGATGACCCGGCGATTGTTCATCGCCTCGTTGCCGCCTGCCCTTCTGGCCATGCGCACCGCTGCGCACTCCACGCCCGCCACCGACCTCGAACTGATCGCCAGGCAGAAGCTTGAGCCGGCAATCGTGACCCTGCACCGCCGCCTGGAGCGCCTCACCTCGACGCTCACATTCATGACCACAGGCGCCCATCCCGATGATGAGCCAAGCGGCCTGCTCGCCGCCCTGCGCCACGTCTACGGCATCCGCCCGGTGCTCTACTGCATCACGCGCGGCGAAGGCGGCCAGAACAGCATCGGCGCCGAGCGCGGTTCGGTGCTTGGCGTGCTTCGCACACGCGAAATGCAGTAAGCCTCGCGCTCACTTGACGCTTCGCTCGCCTTCGGCGGCCGCGGCCACTCCGATTCGGTGCACGATTTCGGCTTCTCCAAGGATCCCAACGCCACCATCGACCGCTGGGGCCGCGACCGTGTCGTCGAGCGAATGACCTGGGCGTTCCGCCAGTACAAGCCCGACATCGTCATGAACTGCTTCCTCGACGTGCCTGGCCAGCACGGCCAGCACCGCGCCGCCGTCGTTGCTACCTTCATCTCCGCCGACATTTCGGGCGACGCCAAGGAGTATCCCGAACAGCTCGCCGCCGGCCTCGACCCATGGAACGTGCCCAAGATCTATTCACCGGCCTATGGCGGTGGTGGCGGCGTCTATGACGATGAAACGCCCCCGCCCCCGACCACTCTGACCGTCACTGCGCCCGAGCGCGACAAGATCTCGGGAGCCACCTTCCCGCAGATGGGCGAGTGGTCGCGCTCCTGCCACCTGACCCAGGGCATGGGCAAATGGCGGGAAGAGCCGCAGACCGAGTGGCAGCTGCATCTCGCCCGCGTCGCCAAGGGTGAGCCGGCAAAGACCGAAGGTGACATCCGCGAGGGCCTGATCGCCACCGTCGGCGACATCGCCAAGCTCGACGGCATGCCGGCCTCCTCGGCGGACGCCCTGCGCAACGCCCAGGGCCTGATCGACGAGGCCATCGCCGACTATGGCGACCCCGTCGTGGTGACCGCCAAGGCCGTCGAGATTGCCAAGGCCATATCAGAGGCCCGCAAGCAGCTGCCGCAGGAGCTGCGCGCCGAGGTTGCCCATCGCCTCGACCGCAAGGCGCGCGAAATCGACCTGGTTCTGGCAACCGCCGCAGGCATGCATGTCAGAGCGTTCACCTCAGGCGAAGACCTCAAGCCGGGCGACAGTATCACCATCAAGACCTTGGTCGAAGCCCCTGAAAACGTTGTCGTTGAATCGGCCGAGATCATCGCCCGCAAGGGCCTGACGGCGAGCAATGACCAGCTTTCCGTCGCAGCCGACGCCGAGCTCACCAATCCGCTTACCGAGCAGTTCGACCCGCTCGGCGGCAACGGCGATGCCTTCGTGCGCCTGACTGCCAACATCGGCGGCCATTCGGCGGTGCTCGACGTCGACCTCGAGGACGCGCTCCGGGTGGTGCCCGCGGCATCGCTCGAGCTGAAGCCGGACGCGGTGGTGTTCAATACCGCTGCCGACTTGGCACCCGTCGCCATGACCGCCACCGTCACCAACGCCAAGGTCGGCGACCTCAAGATCGATCTGCCGGAAGGCTGGGCACTCAACCCGTCGGGTGAGGCGTCTGGCAACTCAGGCACCTTCGACCTGCAGCCGCCGGCGAAACCCGGCGAAACCCGCTTTGCCATCGAACCCCAGCTGCTCGGCAAGGACGCCTATGCCATCAACACCTTCACCTACCCACATATCGGCCGCTCCGTCGTGCCGACCAGGGTGTCGGTTCCGGTACAGACGGTGGGCGCCGAGCTGACCGGCCTGAAGGTCGGCTACATCGGCGGCGGCAGCGACAAGGTCGGCCTGTGGATGAAGCGCCTCGGCATCGATGTCGTCGAGCTCAGCCCGGCCGAAGTCGGACAGGGTGCATATCGCGACCTCAAGACCATCGTCGTCGGCATCTTCGCTTTCGGCAAGCGCAAGGACCTCGCCAAAGCCGTGCCCGAACTGCACAAGTGGGTGCAGGATGGCGGCCATCTGGTCACGCTCTACCACCGCCCCAGCGACGGCTGGGATGCCGAGAAAGTGCCACCGCTGTTCCTCAAGATCGGCTCGCCCTCGATCCGCTACCGCGTCACCGACGCTAGTTCCGAGGTCGATATCCTGGAGCCCGAGCACCCGCTGCTCAACAAGCCCAACAAGATCGGGCCGGAGGATTGGGCAAACTGGGACAAGGAGCGCGGCCTTTACTTCGCCTCCGAGTGGGACAAGGCCTATAAGCCGCTGCTGGCGATGAGCGACAAGGGCGAGGACAAGCTGCAAGGCTCGCTGCTGTCGGCCGAGATCGGCAAGGGCCGCCACACCCACACCTCGCTCGTGCTGCACCACCAGCTCGACAAGCTGGTGCCCGGCGCCTTCCGCCTGCTGGCCAACCTGGTCCAGCCCGCCTGACGAAAACGAATGGCCCCGGCAACCGCCGGGGCCCTTTTCTCCCCCAATGCCGCCTAGAGTGGCATCTCCGACGTCTGTTTGATCGTCTGGCTCGGCACGTCGGTCTTGACGTTCTGCACGCCCTTGATGCGGCTGAGATGCTCGGACTGGAAGCGCCGGTAGGCGTCGATGTTGGCGGCCACGACGCGCACCATGGCATCGCAGTCGCCGAGCATCAGGTAGCATTCCAGCACTTCGGGCAGCTTCGCCACCTCGGCGGCGAAGTGCTCGATCGTGTCCTCGTCCTGCGCTTTCAGCCATATCCGGGTGAAAAAAGTCTGCCCCTTGCCGATCTTGGCCGGATTGAGCATGGCGACGTAGCGGTCGATGACCCCCGCCTCCTCCAGCAGCTTGACGCGCCGCAGGCAGGGCGACGGCGACAGTCCGACCTCGCGCGCCAGATCATTGTTGGCCATCCGGCCGTCGCGCTGCAAGGCACGCAGGATGCGCTTGTCGATGTCATCCAGCTTCATTGGCTCAGAATTCCAATTTTTTAGCCATCTGCCGCATCAGATGCCATATCGGCACCAAACTCAACAATCTTCGCAACCAAATTGCGCCCGCCTTGGACTAGATTGCCGTTCGACACCATCACCTCGAACCTTTTGGGAAGGCGCGCCCCGCAAGGCGCGCGGGATGATTGCATGAGTGTTTCACAGGCCACATTGTCCGACCGGGCAGAAGGCGGCAGCGGTTCCGAGTTCTGGCGCGGCATGCGCTCTTGCACGCCGGTGCTGCTCGGCATCGTGCCTTATGCGCTGGTGCTTGGCGCCCAGGCGGCGCAGAAGGGGCTGAGCCCTGTCGAGGTGCCGTTGATGACCGGCCTGAACTTCGCCGGCGGCTCCGAATTCGCCGCGATCCAGCTGTGGACCTCGCCGCCGCATGTGCTGCTCATCGTCGCCATCACCTTCCTGGTCAACAGCCGCCACCTCTTGATGGGAGCGGCCCTTGCGCCGTTCCTGCGCCACCTGCCCAGGCGCAAGGTATTTCCGGCACTTTTCCTGATGTGCGACGAGAGCTGGGCGCTCGGGCTTGCCGACGCCAGGAAACGTGCTGCGGCGGGCTCAGGCCCGGCCTTCAGCCTGCCCTATTATGCCGGCGCATCGATCCCCTTCTACCTCGCCTGGGTCGTCTTCACCGGGCTTGGCGGCGCACTTGGCCCGGTGCTCGGCGACGTCGAGGCCTATGGCTTCGACATGGCTTTCCCGGCGGTGTTCCTTGTGCTGCTCGCCGGCATGTGGAAAGGCGTCGCCGCCGCACGGCCATGGCTGGTCAGCCTCGTCGTTGCCGCCATCGTCTATCTCCTGGTTCCCGGCGCCTGGTATGTCGCCGCCGGCGCATTGTCCGGCCTCGTTGCGGCCTATGTCCTGGCAGGTGAAGCATGATCGACCAGATCAACCTTCTCGCCATCGTCTTGATGGCCAGCGTCACATACCTCACCCGCATCGGCGGCTACGTCATGCTGCGCAACCGGACGCTGAGCCCGCGCGCCACTGCTGTCATGGAAGCAGCACCGGGCTGCGTGCTGATCTCGGTCATCGCGCCTGATTTTGTCTCCGACAATCCGGCCGATCTTCTGGCGCTCGCCATCACCGTGCTTGCGGCGACGCGGCTGTCGATGCTGCCGACCGTCATCGTCGGCATCGCGTCGGCCGGCGTCCTGCGCCACTTGCTCGGTTAGCAAGATGCTTTTGTCTCCGCGCCGCCGGTGCCTGTGACATCGGCGGCCCTTGCGCGCCAAGGTGCGGAGTGCTTTACGGGCGATCTCTTTTGCGGGCGCAACCGATGGCGTGGTGACCCGACCAATCCTCTGGGTCCTACAAATCATGATTCGTCTCGAAAACATCGGCAAGCAGAACGGCAAGCAACTCGTCTTCATCGAGGCCTCGGCGGCCCTGCAGAAGGGCGAGAAGGTCGGCCTCGTCGGCCCGAACGGCGCCGGCAAGACGACACTGTTCCGCATGATCACCGGCCAGGAGCAGCCCGACGAAGGCCAGGTCTCGGTCGACCGCGGCGTCACCATCGGCTATTTCAGCCAGGATGTCGGCGACATGGCAGGCCGCAGCCCGGTCACCGAGGTGATGGACGGCGCCGGTCCGATCAGCGAGCTGATCGCCGAGATGCGCGAGCTGGAAGCGGCGATGGTCGATCCCGACCGCGCCGATGAGATGGACCAGATCATCGAGCGCTATGGCGAGGTCCAGGGCCGTTTCGAGGAGCTCGACGGCTATTCACTCGACGGCCGCGCCCGCGAGGTGCTCGACGGTCTCGGCTTCTCCCAGGAAATGATGGACGGCGACGTCGGCGCGCTCTCCGGCGGCTGGAAGATGCGCGTTGCACTCGCCAAGATCCTGTTGATGCGCCCCGACGCGCTTTTGCTCGACGAGCCGAGCAACCATCTCGACTTGGAAAGCCTGATCTGGCTCGAAGCCTTCCTCAAGAACTATGACGGCGCGCTTTTGATGACCTCGCACGACCGCGAGTTCATGAACCGCATCGTCAACAAGGTCGTCGAAATCGACGGCGGCTCGCTGACCGCCTACACCGGCAACTACGAGTTCTACCAGCAGCAGCGAGCGCTGGCCGACAAGCAGCAGCAGGCCCAGTTCGAACGCCAGCAGGCGATGCTGGCCAAGGAAATCGCCTTCATCGAACGCTTCAAGGCGCGCGCCTCGCACGCCGCCCAGGTGCAGAGCCGGGTCAAGAAGCTCGACAAGATCGACAAGGTCGAACCGCCGAAGCGCCGCCAGACAGTGTCGTTCGAATTCCAGCCGGCACCGCGCTCGGGCGAGGACGTGGTCACGCTCAAGAACGTGCACAAGAGCTATGGCTCGAAAACCATCTATGAAGGCCTCGACTTCCAGGTTCGCCGCAGGGAACGCTGGTGTATCATGGGCATCAACGGCGCCGGCAAGTCGACGCTGCTGAAGCTTGTCGCTGGCGCCTCCAATCCCGACAACGGCACGGTCGCGCGCGGCCCCAGCGTCAAGATGGGCTATTTCGCCCAGCACGCCATGGATCTGCTCGACGGCGATCGTACCGTATTCCAGCAACTCGAGGACACCTTCCCGCAGGCCGGCCAGGCACCGTTGCGCGCGCTCGCCGGCTGCTTCGGCTTCTCCGGCGACGAGATCGAAAAGAAGTGCCGCGTGCTGTCAGGCGGTGAAAAGGCCCGCCTTGTGATGGCGATCATGCTGTTTGATCCGCCCAACCTGCTGGTGCTCGACGAGCCCACCAACCATCTGGATATCGCCACCAAGGAAATGCTGATTACTGCGCTCTCGCAATATGAGGGCACCATGCTGTTCGTCTCGCACGACCGCCATTTCCTCGCCGCCTTGTCCAATCGCGTGCTCGAGCTCACCCCTGACGGCATCCACACCTATGGCGGCGGCTACACTGAATATGTCGAGCGCACCGGCCAGGAAGCCCCCGGCCTCAGGAGCTGACGCTCTGGCGCCAAGGCTTCGTTCGTACGCGGCACACACAGACCCCGGCCCAATGCCGGGGTTTTTTGTTTGAAATTCGATTGCTGCGTGCACGTCCAAGTGTCAGCAAGGCCAGACAGCGCCACTCCTTCGGTCTATTGCTTGTGATGGGGCTTGTGCGACACTGCTGCCGACGGAGGATTGCACATGCGAAAGCTCCAGGCGCAAGGCGTACACCACATCACCCTTGTCGGCGCTGACCGGAACACCTCGATCGACTTCTGGGAAGGCATTTTGGGCATGCCTTTCATCTTCGAGCAACCCAATCTCGACAAGGCAAGCGAGAGCCACCTCTATTTCGATCCCGGCGACGGCCGCCTGATCACCATCTTCACCGACGAGAACCGCAAGCCTGACCCGAAGCGGACGCCGACCGACGTCGGCTGCGTGCACCACATCGCCTTCTCTGTCTCGCGGGTGACGTTCCTGCAGGCCGTCGAGCGCCTCGACGAGCGCGCCATCAAGCACAGCGGCGTCAAGGATCGCGGCTTCATGGATTCGATCTATTTCGAGGATCCCCTCGGCCTCCTGATCGAGCTCGCCTCCTACCGGTTCGAGCCGCCGGCGGGGCATACCCATGCCGACGTTTTGATGGAGGCGCACAAGGTCAGGGTCGCCCGCGGTGACTACAACATCGCCGAAATCCACCTTGCCGACGCCATCGAGGCGCTCACCGAGCGCAGCCGGTCGACCCTGTCGGCCGGGCGGGAACCCAAGGATCCCTATCGCAAGAGCTGAACCCGGGAGAAGCTGACATGGCCGACATCACGCTCAACGTCATCAAGCCAAGCGTCAACAACTTGAGCGCGCGGGTGTTCCTGCGTGCCTCGGGACTCGGCTTCACCGAAAAGGACGTCTACGGCCAGACCCGCACGCCGGAATATCTCGCTGCATGCCCGGCCCATCTCACACCGATGATCGAAAGCGCCGAATTACCAAACGGCGTGTTGTGGGAGAGCTGCGCCATCATGCAGTACCTCTCCAACAAGCACGGACTGGACAACCTCTACCCCAGGGATGCCGAGCGGCGCGCGATGATCGACAGCGCGATGTTCTACCTCATCGGCACATTCTATCCCTATCTCGCGCGCGCCACCTACCCGGCACTCAACTTCCCGCAATATCCCGGCGAAGTCGGCTACAGCGACGCTGACGCGCCGACAAAGGAAAAGGCGCGCCAGGCCGCCGTCGAAGCCCTCGCCGAGCCGCTCGACGTGTTTCGCTCCTTCTACATCAAGGACAAGCCCTTCATCGGCGGCGACAGCCCGTCAATCGCCGACATCCGGCTCGCCGCGACCCTGGAATTCCTCGCCGTCATCGACTATCCGCTGCCGGCCTGGGCAAAGGCCTATGTTGCGGCCATGGAGAAATCGCTGGGCGACGCCTACACCGAACCAGCCAACGACGTGCGCGGCTACATCGGTTATGTCAGGTCGCTCGGCTAGGCTTGGCCACAGCCCTCGGAAACAAAAAAACCCCGGCGCGAGGCCAGGGTTGATATGGCGCGCCTCAGAACTTGTAGTTCAGGCCGATCTTGACGGCGTGGACGTTGAAATCGCCCTCATAGGAGCGAAACGGAATGGGATCGTCCAGCGCCACGTCGCCCGAGAAGTGATAGAACTGGTACTCGCCCTTCACCGACCACTTGTCGTTCAGCGCATGCTCCACGCCGCCGCCAATCGTCCAGCCGGTCAGCGTCTTGGATCCACGTGAGTTGAAGGTGTTCGGGTCCGTGAAGTCGCTCATTTCGAGCCGCGTAAAGCCAATGCCCGCCTTGCCATAGAACAAGGTGCGGTCGACCGCGTAGCCGGCACGGCCGGTGATGCTGGCAAGGAACGAATACTCGTTGTCGTTGCGCGCACCATTGTCCGTCTCGGCGGGAAATTCGTTGATCCTGGAGCTCCCATCCGCCCAGGAGTAGGACAGATCGCCCTCCAGGCCGAGAACCCATGAACCCCACTGATGGTTGTAGCCGACCTGGGCACCCAGCAGGCCGCCGCGGGCCTCGGGATACGCTGTCTCGAAGCGTCCGATGACAGGGTGCGGATAAGCACCGTCACCACTGCCCCAAGAGTAGCCGCCATGAACGCCGGCATAGAAGCCGGTCCAGTTGTAAGGTGCTGCCACCGGGTCAGCTGCGACCGCATCGGCAGCCACGCCGGCGCCGGTTGCGGCGAAGAGGATCGACGAGGCGAGAAGAACGGCTTTCATGAGCATTCCCAGATTCGGATGCGACAACCCTAGGGTTTCATGAATCCGCCACGCAAGGCAGGATCGAACAGAAAGCTCTCATTGCGACAAAAAGTTGCATTAGGGCAACATGATGAAGCGGCACGAGGCGCGCGCTCCGTCAGCCGAACATGCGTTCGCCCTGCTCGTCGACGAGCTGACGGCCCTTGGTCAGCGACACCTCGACCGCGTCGTCGAGCGCTGCGAAACGGTCGGCGCGGATGAACTTGTGTTCCTTGACCACGCCCTCGACATCCTTGGAAACGATGCCGCAGGTCTGGAACTGGCCGCCTTCCTTGTACGGCATCGCCTTGATGGCAAAGCCCTTGTATTCGATCTCCTTGGCCACCGCTGCCGTCTGGGTCTCGACAGAGCTCCCGCCCCCGCCAAAAAGTCTCTTCAGAAACGACATCTGGTTCTTCCCGTTGTTTTTCCGAAGCTTAGACGGTCATCTTGATTCAGTCGAGGCGTTTCGAGCCACGGCGCAGGCAGCGGGCTTGCGCCGTGGCGATCCGCCTAGCCCATCGAAGCGATAATCTCGCGATAGGCAAGTTCGGGGAAGGCTTTCAGCGTGCGTGTCCTGATGTTGCCGGCCTGTCCCAGGATCAGCGCGAAACGCGCCACCACCGCATCGTCGGGCGCCTCCGCGACCGCCACCATGTCGTACTCGCCCATGGTCAGATAGAACTGCTTGAATGAGCCGCCCATTTCACCGAGCAGCTTCTTGGCCGCGTCGAGCCGCTTGGGCGACGAACGAACGTCGCGCACGCCCTGGTCGGTCCAGTTGATCAGCATGATGTATGTCGTCACTGCACACCTCCCTCCGGTGCCACGGAGCACGGCATGAAGGCCGGGGCGGGCATCCGGGTCATCGCCCTAAAATGCATCCACGGAGAGGCAGTATCCTCCCCCGCCGGCCTTCCGGCAAGGTTTTGCGCGGATCAACCCTGCTGCGTTGGCTGGCGCAACCGGACTTCAGCCGGAGACGCGCCATAGACCGCCTGGAAGCGGCGGGCGAAATGCGACCTCGAAGCGTATCCGGCGGCATCGGCCGCATCGGTGATGTTGCTCTCGCCGCGCGCCAGCATCTCATGCGCCAGCTGCATCCTGACCGACGCCTGGACGCCGCGCAACGAGGTGCCCGCTTCGACCAGCTTGCGCCGCAGCGTCGAGGCGCCGACACCGAGCTCTCGCCCGATCTCCTCGGCCGTCCAGCGCCTGGCCGGCGCGCGCGCCACCAGCCATGCTGCGCGCTCGGCCAGCGACTGCGCAAACAGCGGCTGTGCCACCGGCAACTTCCTGAGCAGGATGAGCACTTCGGCGAGGCGATGTTCGGCCAGCACCGCGGCATGATCGGACCCGCCGAGCGATATGGCGGCATGGCCGAGCGCATCGACGAGTTCCTGAGACAGTGGCACGCGCAGGTCGAAGCCGACGACTGGGCGGGCAGCGCCCGGCATTTCCTGCACCCATTTCGGCACCTGGGTGACCTCGAGCAGCAGCGACTCGTAGAGGCCGTTGGCTTCAGAGGGAATGTTGACCGCGTCGAACGGCGTACCCGCCGGCAGCACGAACACATCACCCGCCACGAAACGCTGGCCGGCGTCGCCAAGCCAGAACTCCTTTTCGCCGCTAAGCACGATGCCGATTCTCGGCATTTCCGAAACAACGCTCACCAGTCGCTCGCGCTCGATGCAGCAATAGCTGAACAGTTGGCGGGCGAATGTGTGCAGCCCCGGCCCGCGCGCCGTACGGCTCGACATCGCCAGCGGCCGCAGGAGTTGCAGCAGGCGTCGCGACAATGTGCTTTGGGCGTCTTCGACTGGTTTGAGCATGCCCAACAGTAGCGCCTGCAATGGCGCTGTCGACGTCACATTGAGCGTTTCGGGCACATATCGCCGCCATTCCGGGCACGCTCGCCCTGCGCCAGCAGGCCATTTTGCGCGGCGTCGGCAATCGCCGCAGCCGCATTCAAGGAGATCCCAAGTGAAAACTGCACAATTTCTGGTGGCCGCCATGCTGGCCCTGCCGGCCATGGACACCGCTCAGGCCGCCGAGATCGAACTCTGGCGCCTCGATTGTGGATCGATCAAGATCAGCGATCTCTCCGCCTTCTCCGACACGTTGCGCTATCAGGGCGAACAACGCACGCTGACCGACAGCTGCTACCTGATCCGCCACGACGCATCCTACATGCTGTGGGACACCGGCCTGCCGGCCGCACTGCTCGGCGCATCGCAGGAGGGCAACGGCATGAAGCCGAGCCTGTCAAAGACGATCAAGGACCAGTTGTCCGAGATCGGCGTGGCGCCTGACAAGATCGAAACCGTCGGCATCAGCCACAACCATTTCGACCATGTCGGCCAAGCCACCGACTTCCCGCAGGCCAGGTTGCTGATCGGCAAGGCCGACCTCGACGGCTTCCGCGCCGAACCGCCGGCCTTCGCCGTCGACCCGTCGCTGGTCAAGCCATGGCTCGACGGCAAGGCGCCGGTCAATACAGTCGAAGGCGACAAGGATGTGTTCGGCGACGGCTCCGTCGTCATGCTGTCGACGCCCGGCCACACCCATGGAAGCTACTCGCTGCTTGTCCGGCTCGCCGGCAAGGGAGCCGTGCTGTTGAGCGGCGACACCGTACATTTCGAAGAGCAGTTCACGAACAACGGCGTGCCGCCCTTCAACGTCGACAGGGCACAGTCGCTGGCCTCGATGGGCAGGCTTCAGGACATGGCGAAGGCGCTTGATGCGACGCTCGTCGTCCAGCATGATGCCAACGACATCGCCAAGCTGCCCGCATTCCCGGCGAGCGCGAAGTAAGCGGAAACTCCGGGGCGGCGCTGATCAGGCGGCGGCCGCGCCGAGCTGCTTTTCCATGAACACGCTGAGCGGGTCCTCGCGGTAGTCGCCGAAGGGCCCGCGGCGGGCAAAGCCCTGGCGCTCATAGAGCGCCAGGGCCTCATGATTGTCGATGCCGGTTTCCAGGCGCAACAACGACTGGCCAGCCTCGATCACCCGCGCCTCGAGGTCTGCGAGAACGGCCTTGGAAATGCCCTTGCCCCTGGCTCCAGGTACCACCCACATGCGCTTGAGCTCGGCAAAATCGTCCGACAGCGCGACGGCCCCGGTGGCGAGTGCCGTGCCCTGCCCGTCGCGGGCAACGACGAAGCGCACATTGGGCGCCCGCAACGCCTCCAGCGGCAGGAAGTGGTTGCTTTCGGCAGGATAGAGCGAAGCGCCATAGGCGTCGCCCGCATCCAAAAGCGCGATCACGTCAGGCTTGGCTGGATCTTCCAGGGCAATTTGGAACTGCATTTCGTCAGGCTCGGCTCACAATGGCATCGAACCCGACTAAAGCGCAGCCACGACGGCCGGGCAACCCGGCCCACAGGACCACTTTCAGCGTTCCGTCAGGGCCAGCTTGGCGCCGAGCATGACAAAGGCGGCGGCGAACGTCCGCCGCATCCAGGTCAGGACGCGCGGGCTACCCGTCACCTTGTCGCGCACGGCCGCTGCACACAGGCCGTAGATGGCGAAAATGACGAAGGTCGCCAGCATGAATACACTGGACAGTTCGAGCATGCGTCCCAGCACGTTGGCTTCGTTGGGCGCAATGAACTGCGGCAGGAAGGCAACGAAGAAGATCGACAGCTTCGGGTTCAACACGTTGATCAGGATGCCGTCGACCAGCACCTGCCATGCGCTGCGCGGATCGGCATCGGCCTCGACCTTCAGCGCGCCCTGCTCACGCAGGCTTTGCCAGGCCATGTAGAGCAGATAGGCAACGCCGGCATATTTGACGACCTCGAACAACAGCGCGCTGGTGTGCAGCAGCGCGGCAAGGCCGGTCAGCGCGGCGATCAGATGCGGCACGATGCCGAGCGTGCAGGCGAATGCCGCAAGCATGCTCGCCTTGCCGCCGCGCGACAGCCCCGCCGCCAGTGTGTAGACGACACCCGTGCCAGGCGATGCGACGATGATCAGTGTGGTCAGCAGGAATTCGATCGACACTGGTGTCCTCCCTCAAGGTGCGGCGACCATAAAGCAAGACCTTCACCGGCAAAAGCCACCCGAAAAGCTTTGCCCGGCACCGTTGCATTCCGCAACGGTCAAAGCTATCTAGGCCGCGCTGCGTTCCACGCATGCCGTAAGCGTCTCACGTCAAGCAACGCATTCAACCGGTCGCGACCGGGAGGAATGCCATGACTTGCACTCTCGTGATCGACCGCTTCCAATGAGTAATCCCATGAGCTTACGTTCCCATCCCCACACATGCGGGAAGCTGCCCGCGCGTTATGCCGCCATCATCATGCCACTGGTGCTCTCGGTGCTGATGTCGTCTGTCGTCTCGGCCATCTCGACGCTGAAGAGCCTTGGGCCGACGCCGGCCTTCCTGTCGACCTGGCCCGCCGCCTGGGCTCTGTCCTGGCTGGTGGCGTTCCCGACGCTGCTTCTGGTCCTGCCGCTGGTCAGGCGCATCGTGGCACTTGTCGTCGCGGCACCTAAGGCAAGCTAGAAGCGAAACGCGCCGGGCGGCATGAGCGGCTGCCCCGGCGCGCGGTCTGGCCCAATGGAAAGCCAATTTGCCGCAGCAGTCGGCAACGACCGCTGCGGTCCGGCGCGTGGTCGCCATCTGCCCCAGCGTCCGCAGCGGTTTCTAACAAACGAACCCGGCAACGGCCTAAATTAGCATCAACGCATTGAAACAACAGGAAAAACGTCGTCCACAGGCGACGCCCGTACAGTCTCCGATTTAATCTGGACTCTTCAATTCAGGTATTTTAGCTCACCGACGTTCAATCGGAAATTTGAAGTACCTGCCATGAAATTCCCAAGCCTGTTTGCAGTGGCGCTGGCCTCCGGCACCGCCCTTTCGACCTGCGCCTTTGCGCAAGCCCAGCAGCCGATCCTCGAACTCGAAGGCAACCTTGCCTATGGCGTCGGCAATGGCGGCATCGGTATCTTCATGCCGTTCCTGCTCGACAACGGCAATGGCGTCTTCTTCGACGCCAGCGGCCGCTTCGTCGAAGGTTCGGCACGGCAGGCCTCGTTCGGCATGGGCTACCGCCACCGTGTCGAAGGTGGCTGGCTGCTCGGCGGCTATGGCTATCTCGACGTCTTCAACAGCGAACACGGCAACAGCTTCAACCAGCTGTCATTCGGCGTCGAAGCGCTGGGCCCGGTCTACGAAGCGCGCGCCAACGTCTATCTCCCCCTCGGCGACGACAAGGTCGCAGCAAGCCTGAGCCACGCCTTCGTCTCCGGCAGCGAACTCAAGTTCCAGGCCGGCCGCGAATTCGCCCGCGCCGGCGCCGACACGGAAGTCGGCCTGCGCTTGCCCATCTTCCCCGAAAGCATGAACGCCGAGATGAAGGTTTTCGGCGGCGCCTACTGGTATGATGGCGCGCGCGGCCTCGACGACACGCTTGGCGTCAAGGCGCGCACGGAGGTCAGCTTCTCCGGCCTGCCCGGTGTCTCCGGTTCGACGCTGGCGCTCGGCGCCTCGATTTCCTACGACAATGAGGACCAGACCGAATTCGGCCTCACCGCGCGGCTGCGTGTACCACTCGGCGGATCGAGCCGCACCGGCAAGGCCGCCTTCGATCCGATGTTCCAGCGCGTCGAACGTGCCGATTTCATCCGTACGTATGCCGACAGCGACGGCGTGACCGAGGCCGCTGAGTTTGTCCACGGCGGTCAGGCCGTCGGCAAGGTCGTCTCGATCTCGCAGGCAATGGGTGATGCGACAGCCATCAATGCAGCACTCACCACCGCCGGCACCAACGCGCTGGTGCTCGCCAATGGCGGCATCACGCTCGGCCAGGCGCTGCAGCTCGGCGCCGGCCAGCACATGGTCGGCGGCGGCGGATCGATCGCCGTACGCGGCGCCAACAGTCGCATAGAGGTGGCGTTCCGCAATGGCGGCGACGCAGCTAAGCTGACTGGCACCAACGCCGCCGCCAACGTCGTCAGCATGGCCTCGGGCAGCGAGATCGCCGGACTGACCATCACCGGCGGCCTCGCCGGCATCGCCAGCAGCGGTACCTCCAACATCTCGATCCGCGACGTCGACATCTCGAAGACCGCGGGCGACGGCATCCGCCTCGACAACGTCACCGGCGCCACGATATCAGGCGCCAACATCCACGACCTCTACATCTGCAACAGCAACACCAATTGCGAGTTCGCGGTCGGCCGGCCGAATCGCGCGCCGCACGCCGCGGTCGCCGCGCTCGGCACCAGCGGGCTGACCGTCCGCGATACGGTGATCGACAGCGTCACCTATGGCATCTTCGCCGGCAGCCGCATCGACCAGAGCGACTGGCCGGAGGTGATCACCCACGCCGCCAGCGACATCGTCATCGACAACGTCAAGATCAGCAAGTCGCGCCGCGAAGGCATCCTGCTCGTCGCCGCCAACGACGTGACGATGAACAAGGTCACCGTCGACAATTCCGAACAGGGCCTGGATATGGACTTGGTGGTGCTCCAGGGCACCTCCAATGTCTCCATCACCGACATGACGCTCAAGGGCGGCATCAACGGGCTGATGCTCGTCACCGCCTCGACCCTGCCTGAGAATGCGGTGACGACCAACGTCAATGTCCGCGGCCTCACCATCGACGGCACCCGCAACGCCGGCATCTTCCTCAACCCCGTCTCCGGCATCAGCTTCAAGGACGTCACCATCACCAATGCCGGCACCTATGGTGCCTACATCTACGGCAGCGAGTGGGACTTCCTCGGTGGCCCGGTCAAGAACATCGACTTCGGCAACATGCGCGTCGATGGCGCCAGCAAGGCAGGCCTCTACTTCTCCGGTCCTGCCGAAAACATCCGCGGCGATATCACCGTCGTCGACACGCCGCTCAACTGCCTCGCCGATCAGGGCGCCTGGTCGGGCACTTCGCTGACCCAGACCGACGGCTCGGTGCTGAAGCTCAACGGCACGGCGATCGAAGCGAACAAGCTGAAGACCACCTGCAAGTGACGAACGCGATCCGCGCGGCATCCGTCGCGTGGGTCCCCTCCCGTCATACCCTCTGCCTGAGGCCGGCGACGAAGGTCGTCACCAGAAGCGTGATCTGCTCCGACACGTCCCCTCGCCGGCCCTCGATGGCATCGGTCGCGTAGCCGACCGTCACGATGCCGTGGACGCTTGACCACAAGGCATGCGCGGCCGTTCCCCTCAGACGCGGATCGGTAATCAGCCCGCTCTTTTCCAGGATGTCGGCAATCAGCAAGAAGCTGCTCGAAAGCCGCTCCTCATATGCCCTGGTTTCGTCCGAGGGCTCACCCGCAAGGCCAGTGGCCAGAAGTGACTGCCAGCTTCCCGGGTTCTCAACGACGAAACGCTGATAGACCCCGGCCAGTGCCAGAAGCAGCCGGACCGGATCGGTCACGCCCTGACGCTCCAGGTCGCCAAGCACCTGATTGCCGACGGTATCAAGTCGTTCGAGCAACCTCGTGTTGACCGCCCGCAAGATACCGGTCAGGTCCCCGAACAGATTGTAGATCGAGCCGACCGCGATCCCGGCCTCGCTGGCGATCGTGCGCGCCTGCAGCTTGGCAGCCCCCCCTTCGTTGAGCAGCCTTTCGGCGATGCCGAGCACCCGCTCCTTCGTCTCGTTGCGATCCAGCGCCATCTTGTTTCCTGCCAATGTTGAAGGCCCGCCATTGCCATCCAGATAGCACAACGCCGCCAAAATGAACATCGTTCAAAATACCTCTTGAACAATGTTCATTTTGTGGTAGCCTTCAAATATGAACAATGTTCAAGGGAGGGAAGCATGATAAGGAATGTCTTCAAGTCGTTGCTGGCGGTTGCGGGAGCCCAGGCTGAAACCGGCCTTGAAAACCGCTGTGCCAACGACCTGATCGAACAACACATCAGGAACGCACAATCCGGCCTGAGCGCCGCCAAGCAGACCCTGGCGACGATCGTCATCCGCCACCGCGGTGAACAGTCGGCGCTCTCGCGCCTTGCCCAGCGCCTCAGTGACCTCGAACAGCGGACCGCCAGCGCGCTTCATGCCGGCGCCAATGAACTGGCGCATGACGGCGCAACCGTCATCGCCGAACTGGAGAACGAACGCGCGGTTCGCCAGGCGACGCTGGCAGCGCTGGAGCAGCGGATCACCCGCATGCGGCTCTCGATCGAGAAGGCCCATGCCAAGATTGTCGACCTCAACCAGGGCCTGATCTCGGCCAGGGCGCTCGACGCCGAGCATCGTGCCCAGCGCGGCCTGAATCGCTCGCTGGGCGGCTCCGCCGGCTTCAAGGAGGCAGAGGCTCTCATCGCCCGCATCCATGACCGCAGCGATCCGCTCGAGGAAGCCTTCGTCATCGATGCCATTGACGACGAGCTGAGCGGCGATGCGGTTCGTATGAGACTGGCAAACGCCGGCCACGGCCTGCCCGTCAGGGTCGATGCGACCCAGGTCCTTCAACGTCTTGCAGCCGCCACCGAAATCTCGTCACCCAACTGATCCCTAGATCTCGCCACCCCGCAATGTCGTCACTCAAGGAGGAAAATCATGAGCCCGAACCAGACCTACATCCTGTTCAACGCCGCGTCCGTCGCCGTCGCCTACTTCATGCTCGCCCTGTCGCTGTGGCTGGCGCCGGTCGACCTCTCGACCAAGGGCTACTGGGGCATGGGCGTGCTTCTGCTCACCGGCGCCCTCGTCAATCTGGTCAAGTATCGTATGGACGATCGTCTCGCCGCCGAACTGACCGCCAAGATCGAAAAGGCCCGCAACGAAAAACTGCTCAGCGAGTATGTCGGCAAGGAGTAAGCAAGTAGCCCGACCCGCGCGGCGAAGATCGCGCGGGTCGGAATCTTGATTCTTCAAGGTACGGCCCACGGTTACACACCGCACAGGCCGCCCTTGCATTCTAGGCACTGCTTTCGGCTAAGGTGGGAACGCTTGCATCGGGGACGTGGAAAACAATGCCCTCTCTCAAAATACTCATCCTTGGCGTGGCCGGCACGCTTGTCAGCCTCGGGCTTGCGATTCTCGGCGCGGGCGGCTTCATGGTATTCTTCTCAAACCCGTCCCGCACCGCTGCCGCAATCCTCACCGTCGTCCTGATGGTCGTCGCCCTGCTCAGCGGCGCCAATCTCAGCCCGGGCGAGCAGGAGGACCGCGCCAATCGCTGGGTGCTGCCGGCGCTCGGCGTCATCGGCCTGCTCAGTGCCTTCCTGCCGGCCTATGACGACCGTATCGACTTCTGGACCATCGGCGGCGAAACGATCCGGTGGATCGGCGTCGCGCTGTTTGCCGCCGGCGGCATGCTCCGGCTGTGGCCGTTCTTCGTCCTCGGCAGCCGCTTCAGCGGGCTGGTTGCCATCCAGCCCGGGCACAGGCTGGTCACCTCGGGCATCTATGCGCTCATCCGCCATCCCAGCTATCTCGGCCTGCTGGTCAACGCCCTTGGCTGGGCTCTTGTCTTCCGCTCGGGCGTGGGCGTCATCCTCGTCGGCCTCACCCTAGTGCCGCTGGTCGCCCGCATCCGGTCCGAGGAGCGCCTGCTGCGCACCCATTTCGGCGCGGAATATGACGACTACGCCCGCCGCACATGGCGGCTGGTGCCGGGTCTGTATTGAGTGCCTAATCCTTCGGTGCCACGCATTTCTGGTCGCGGAACAGCGCCCACTCCTCGCAGAGGCTGCCGTCGGGCATGCGGCAATAGCCGGTCTCGTTGCCGCCGGCGTCCTTGCGGATCTCGAGCTTGCCGCCGATGTTGCCGCAATGCACCGAGGCAGGGTTCGCCATGCCGATCGGATTTTGCGGCGGTGCCGCCGCAGCGCCCATCACGGCAAGCGAAATGGCCGCCAATCCCACAGAACTCGCCACCAGCCGCATCGGGCCCTCTCCCTTCAAGCTTCCACCGCTGCATCTAGCGTCGTACCGTCCAAAGGCAATTGCCAAATGAAAAAGCCCGGGGTCATGCCCCGGGCTTTGCGCAATCCGTCAGCATGCTCTCAGGCCGGCATCGGCCCGGTATAGACTGAGGCCGGGCGCAGCAGCCGGCCGGTGCGCTGCTGTTCCAGCGCATGCGCGACCCAGCCCGCCGTGCGGCCGACAGCGAAGACCGGGGTGAACGCCTCGCGCGGGATCTTCAGCGCACCGAGCAGGATGGCGGTGTAGAACTCGACATTGGTGTCGAGACGACGGCCCGGCTTGGCGCGGGCGAGCGCCTCGCGGGCATATCCCTCGACCTCGGCGGCAAGGCCGAGATCCATACCCTCCGAGCCCAACGTGCCCACCGACCGCTTCAGCACGTCGGCGCGCGGGTCGCGCACCTTGTAGATGCGGTGACCAAAACCCATCAGGCGCTCGCCGCGCGCCAATGCCGCGTCGATCCATGGTGCGATGTTGTCGGCCTTGCCGATGGCTTCCAGCATGTCGAGGACAGGTGCCGGTGCGCCGCCATGCAGCGGGCCCGACAGCGCGCAGTAGCCTGCCGTCACCGCCATGAACAGGTCCGCCTGGGTCGAGGCGACAACACGCGCGGCGAAGGTCGAGGCGTTCATGCCGTGGTCGCTGACGGTCACCAGATAGGCGTCCAGCGCCGCCGCTTCTGCGTCGCTCGCAGCCGTGCCGCGCATCATGCGCAGCATGTCGGCCGCCTGGCCGAGGCTGGCATCGGGCGCAACGGGGGCGAGTCCCTCGGCGCTGCGCGCCAGTGCTGCCGCCAGAACCGGCATGGCACCGAGAAGCGCCACCTCGTCGTCGAGACCGTCCTCCCGATCGATCGCGGCGATCGCCGCGCGGAAGCCGGCGCCGAGCGCCAGGCTTTCGGTCGCGGGCAGGATCTTTTCGAGCCGCGCAAAGGCACGGACACGTGCTTCGCCAAGCTCCGCCCTCAATTCGCCGGCTGCGGTTTCCTTGCCGGCGGCCGAAAGCAGGCGGGCGGCAGCCCCCTCGAAATCCGTCTCGGCGGCCAGCTGGGCGACGCGGCTGCCAGCGATGATCAGTTCGCCACCCTCGCCGTCGACATGGGAAAGTGCGGTCATGGCCGCGGTCACGCCGTCCAGTCCGGCGGTGGTCTGATGAAGTGTCATGGGCTTGCTCCTTGCTGCGCTGCAGAAAGATGAAGCTCTTTTCATATTGATCAATCTTGATTAGCTTGATCAATATGAAAAAAGCCTCCGAACCGCTCTATCTCTCGGCCCGCGAGGCCGCGGGCGAGCTCGCCGTTTCGCCGGCTACGCTTTATGCCTATGTCAGCCGCGGCCTGATCCGCTCGGAACCGTCCGAGGACGCCCGTGCCCGGCGCTACCGTGCCGACGACGTCCGAGCCCTTCTGGCGCGGCGTGCCCCGGCCGGCCTCGCCAGCGCCGGAGAGACCGAGGCGCCGGTTCTCGATTCAGCGATTTCGACCATCACCAGCGAAGGGTCGGTCTATCGCGGCGTTCAGGCGGTGGCACTGGCCGAGCACGCGACGCTGGAACAGGCAGCGACGCTGCTGTGGGACATGAACGACGCCGACCCTTTCGCCGCCGCCAACATGCCTGTCATCAGCGACACCATGCGCGCCGTGGCCTCGGTCACCACGGGCGAAGCGCCAATCCCACGTGCCATCGCCATGCTCGCGCTGGCCGGCGGCAACGATTCACGCGCCTTCAATCGCTCACGCCAGGGCCGCGTCGAGGTTGGTGCCCGTGCCGTCCGTTTGCTCACCTCAGGCATCCTTGGCACCACGCCCTCGCCTGCGCCGATCCATCTGCAGGTGGCCAACGCCTGGGCGCCTGGCCATCCCAGTGCCGAGGCAATTTTCCGCCGCGCGCTGGTGCTGCTTGCCGACCACGAGTTCAACCCCTCGACATGGACGGTGCGCTGCGCCGCCTCCACCGGCATCAACCTCTACGATGCGCTGATATCAGGCCTGGTGGCGCTCAAGGGCCCTCGTCATGGCGGCGCCGGCCCGCTGGCAGCGCATATGGTGGCCGATTTCGCCGCCACCGACGTCGCCGCCAACATCCGCGAACGTGTCGCCATAGGCGACCGCATCCCCGGCTTCGGCCACACCGTCTATCGCGACGGCGACCCTCGCGCCGACAGCCTGCTGACAGCCCTGGCCGAGGCGGGCGCCGACAGGCGCCTCGCCGTCGAGGCACCGACGCTGATCACCGAAGCCACCGGCCTGCACCCCAACATCGACTATGCGCTGGCGGTGATGGTGCGCACCTTCGGGCTGCCGATCGGCCATGAGACAGCGTTCTTCGCCATCGCCCGCTCCATCGGCTGGGTCGCGCACGCCATCGAGCAGCTGACGTCAGGTGTACTGATCCGCCCGCGCGCCCGCTATGTCGGACCCGCGCTGGGGCGTGGCGGCAGCTAGGGGCTGAACTGCACACGATATGGCGCGGCCAATGCGATCGGGATAGCGTGCCTGCAGGGGGAGAACAGCGAGATGATGCGCAAGGAAGTGCCAGCGGAGAGCCCGGAGGCCTATATCAAGGCCTTGAGCGACTGGCGCTTCGACATCGTCGAGGCGTTGCGCGCAGCCACTCGTGCCGCGGGCGATCCCGAGGCGCGCATCAAATGGGGCCACATCGTCTGCTTCTCCAATGGCCCGGTCCTGCTCATCCGGGCGGAGGAAGCCCGCGTACTGTTCGGCTTCTGGCGCGGCAAGCGGCTGCGCGGCATCGAGCCAAGGCTGAAGGCCGGCGGCAAATACGAGCTCGCCACCATGGAATATCGCGAGGGTGACACGGTGGATGCAGCGCTTGCCGAAAAACTCGTCCGGGAGGCGGTGCGGCTGAACGCCGAAGTCGGCGACCCGACGAAGAGCAGCTAGGCAAGAATTCCGAGATAGCCGGCAACCGCCCGGCGCAAGCGCGCCTGCAGATCGTCGAAATCGCTCTCGCCGGCCCGGACGGCGGCGTCGACGATGCCCCTGGACAGCGACATCAGATCGAAGGCCGTGCGCTCCGGCTGGTCGACGCCGTGGTCGCGCAGCACGCCGACGATCAGGTCGCGCATGTCGGCCTTCAGCTGCACCGTCTCCTTGTCGAGCTTGAGCTCGAGTTCCTCGTGCTCCAGCGCCTGCGCCAGCGCCGGCCGCCTGAGATGATGGCGCAGGCTCGCAGACACCATCGCATCGACGGCACGGGTAAGCCCCTTGCCCTCGGCCTCGCGCACGGCACCGACGAAATCGGCCAGCATGTCCTGTCGCATCTGGCGGACCAGCTCGGCCAGTATCGCCTCCTTCGCGGGGAAGTACTGGTAGAGCGTACCGACAGAAACGCCTGCCAACATCGCGACATGATTGGTGGTGAGTCCGGCGCTGCCCGACGTCTCCAAAATGCGAGCAGCCGCCTCCAGGATCGCAGCGCAGGTGGCAGCGCTGCGCTCTTGCCGCGGTGTCTTGCGGGGGGTCAGCCGGGACTTTGATGCGTTCATGGGATGCGAGTAGTGGGTGACACGATTATTCGCAATATTTCCCGCACCCAAGTACGGGTCAACAGCCAAGCCCACCAGGTCAGGGAATGCACGACAGTTTCGACTTCAACGACAGGACCGTGCTCGTCACCGGCGGCGCACGCGGCATCGGCCTGGAGCTCTCCCGCCAGCTGGCCGCCAAGGGCGCGCATGTCATCGCGGTCGGACGCGACGCTGCCTCGCTGGATGCGCTGGCGAAGCAACTCCATGGCTCGGTCACCATCCAGCAAGTCGATCCCGGCACATCAGCCAGTGCCGAGGCCCTGTCTCAATGGGTGGCCGAAACGCGCCCGCAGTGCAGCGCGCTGATCAACAACGCAGCAATCATGCATCACACCGATCTGACAGTGGACAGCCAGGCCCGGCTCGACGCCATGTCGGCCGAAATTGCGGTCAACCTGACCGCGCCGCTGCAACTGTCGGTGGACGCTGCCGGTGCTGTCGGCTCATCCCTCCTCGGCCGTCGTCAACGTCACCTCCGGCTTGCCATCGCGCCTAAGCGCGAGGCCGCCGTCTACTGCGCCAGCAAGGCTGCCCTGCGCAGCTTCACCCGTTCGCTGCGCGACCAGTGCCGCGCGGCCAAGCTTCCGATCCAGCTCACCGAAGCCGTCATGACGCTTGTCGACACCACCCTGTCGCGCGCCGGTCCGCTCCGGAAATATCCGCCGGCGCTGGCCGCCGCCGACCTCATAGCCGGCATCGAACGCGGCCTCGACGAGATCTGGATCGAAAAGACCAAGCTCTTGCGCATCGTGCATCGGATTTCGCCCGAGCTTGCCTATTGCATCATGCGCGACCGCTAACCACCTACGCCAAAAGCCAGGACCCGCAAGAATGACCGAATTCAATGCGTTCGCTGCCCAGCTGCTACGCCGGCCCCGTCAGGTGTCGGCCCTTGCCCCTTCGTCGCCGAGTTTGTGCCAGCTCATGGCCAGCCAGCTGCCGCGCTGGGCCCGGTGGGTCGCCGAGTTCGGCCCCGGCACCTGCAACATCACCCGTGAAATCCTGAAGCTCGGCATCGCGCCCGCCGACCTCTTCCTCTACGAGCTCAACCCGGTCTTCTGCCGCATGCTGCGCGACCGCCACCCAGAAGTGACCGTTTTTGACGAACCTGCGGAAAAACTGGCGTCCGTAGGACCGCAGCACGTCGACGCCGTCGTCTCTGGCCTGCCGCTGCTGTCGATGACATCAAGCCAGCAGGAGGCGATCCTGTCCGCCGCCTTCTCGCGGCTCGGGCCCGATGGCGTCTATATCCAGTTCACCTATGGGCTGTTCTCGCCGGTGCGCAGCAACATTGCCGAAAGCCTCGGCCTGGAATTCACCCGTTCGCCCCGCGTCTGGCGCAACCTGCCGCCGGCGGTCGTCTACGTCTACCGGCGCAGGCGCAATTAGGCAGGCTTGCGCAGCACCGATATCCGGCGCCGCAATCGCGCCACAGTGACGGGCGAACCAGTTGGCTGCACAAAAACCCGGGTCGCATGTCGCCTGTCGTGAAACTGGATCCCAGCTGGCCCGTCTCGCTGGCATTGCATGCCCTTTTGCTGGCCGCCCTCTTGCTGTTGCCGAGGCCACAGCCATTCAGGGTTCCGGCCGAGGATGCAGTGCCGGTCGAACTGGTGGCACCGGCGCCCGCACCAGTCCAGTTGCCGCGACAACAGGCAGCCTCCGCCGCACCGCTTGGACGTACCCTTGCGCCTGCCACCACCTCCAAGCCCGAGGCGCCCACCGCTCAGCCCCCCTCTATGGTCAAGGCGCACAGTTTCTACGCGGCAAAGCTGCTCGCCGACCCGCGCAGCCGCCATGCCAGGCAGGCGCTGGCGACCTTTGCTCCCGACGAACGTGCCATCCAGCTGTGCAACATCGAGGCCATGGAGCAGATCCACCGCTGGAAGGCGGAGCTCCGTCCCGATCTTGTCGTCCCCTATGCGACCGGCGATCTCAGGATCGCTGGCGGCTCGTTTCATGCGCAAGGCGGAGCCTTCCGGGCCGGGGGCCGCTGGTACGGCGTAGTCTTCTCTTGCGATGTGACCGCAGGCGCTGTCGCGGCCTTCGAGTTCAGCGTCGGCGAGGCAATTCCCGAGGCCAGATGGGCCGAATACAATCTCGTTGCTGGAAACCCGGAGGACTAGAGGATTTGCAGGAAAAGGGCCTGGCGGTTCTCCGGTTGGAATTGCGCAGGAATATGGGCCCCCCAAACGAAAAAGCCCGGCCAGAGCCGGGCTTTTTGAACGAGATCGCTGCGATCAGCTGTCGAGGAACGAGCGCAGCTTCCTGGAGCGGCTCGGATGCTTGAGCTTGCGCAGTGCCTTGGCTTCGATCTGGCGGATACGCTCGCGGGTGACCGAAAACTGCTGTCCGACCTCTTCAAGCGTGTGGTCGGTGTTCATGCCGATGCCGAAGCGCATGCGCAGCACGCGTTCTTCACGCGGGGTGAGCGAGGCGAGCACGCGCGTGGTGGTCTCGCGCAGGTTCGCCTGGATCGCCGCGTCGATCGGCAGGATCGCCATCTTGTCCTCGATGAAGTCGCCGAGATGCGAATCTTCCTCGTCGCCGACGGGCGTTTCGAGCGAGATCGGCTCCTTGGCGATCTTCAGCACCTTGCGCACCTTCTCGAGCGGCATGGCGAGCTTTTCGGCCAGTTCTTCCGGCGTCGGCTCGCGGCCGATCTCATGCAGCATCTGGCGCGAGGTACGGACGATCTTGTTGATCGTCTCGATCATGTGCACCGGGATGCGGATGGTGCGGGCCTGGTCGGCGATCGAACGGGTGATCGCCTGCCTGATCCACCATGTGGCATAGGTCGAGAACTTGTAGCCGCGGCGGTACTCGAACTTGTCGACGGCCTTCATCAGGCCGATGTTGCCTTCCTGGATCAGATCCAGGAACTGCAGGCCGCGGTTGGTGTACTTCTTGGCGATCGAGATGACGAGACGCAGGTTGGCCTCGACCATTTCCTTCTTGGCGATCGCTGCCTCGCGCTCGCCCTTCTGCACCTGATTGACGATCTTGCGGAATTCCAGGATCGAAATCGCCGTCTCGGTGGCGAGGTTCTGAATCTCGGCGCGCAGGTCGCGGATCGTGTCCTTCTCGTTCTTGGTGAACTCCTTCCAGCCGCGGCTGGACAGGTTCGAGATCGAGCGGATCCAGTTCGGGTCGAGCTCGGAGCCCTGATATTCCTTCAGGAACTCGTCGCGGCGCACGCCATAGCTTTCGGCGAGACGCAAAAGCTTGCCTTCGTTCTGCACCAGGCGCTTGTTGATGTCGTAGAGCTGCTCGACCAGCGCTTCGATGCGGGCGTTGTTGAGCGACAGCGATTTCACGGCCTTGACGAGCTGATCCTTCAGCTCCTTCAGGCGGCGGTCCTGGCTCGGCGACAGGGTGCCGGCGGCGGCGAGACGGTTCTCGACCTGCTGGTCCTGCAGCTTGCGCAGCTTCTTGTAGGTGTCGGCGATGACGTCGAGGGTTTCCATGACCTGCGGACGCAGTTCCGCTTCCATGGCCGCCAGCGACAGGCTGGCCTCGTCCTCGTCTTCCTCGTCGTCCTCGCCACGGGTGTCGCCACCCACATTGGTGATGTCGTCTTCCTCGTCGCCACCGCGGCGGCGGCCCGCCTTCGGCTCGTCCTTGGGCTTTGCGTCTTCCTCGAGGCGCTCGACGATCGGCGCCTGCTTGGCCTCGGGACCGGCATAGGTCGCCTCGAGATCGATGATCTCGCGCAGCAGGATCTTGGCTTCGTTGAGTTCGTCGCGCCAGATGATGATGGCCTGGAAGGTCAGCGGGCTTTCGCACAGGCCGGCGATCATCGTCTCGCGGCCAGCCTCGATGCGCTTGGCGATGGCGATTTCGCCTTCTCGCGACAGAAGCTCCACCGAGCCCATTTCGCGCAAGTACATGCGCACCGGGTCGTCGGTACGGTCGGTCGGCTCTTTCTTGGTCGTGGTCGCGGCAACGGCGGTGCCGGTCTGCTCGGCAAGCTCATTGGCATCTTCTTCGGCGTCGCCTTCGGAAGCCTCGGCCTCTTCGCCCTGCTCGTCGTCCTCGACCACGTTGATGCCCATGTCGGAGAGCATCGCCATGGTGTCCTCGATCTGCTCGGAGGTCACCTCCTCCGAGGGCAGCACCGAATTCAGCTCGTCCATGGTGACATAGCCGCGCTTCTTCGCGACCTTGATCATCTTTTTGACAGCGTCATCGGAAAGGTCGAGCAAAGGTCCGTCTGGGGCGCCTTCGCGTTCAGTCTCGACCTCTTCCTTTTCTTTTGTCGCCATTCTTCGCTTTCTCCAGGCGGCCCGTCAGCCGCTTAAACTCTTGGACAGTGCAAATCAGATGCGCTCATCGAACCTGCGCCTGAACTGCCAGTAGCTGTACCTGTGTTAAGTCCAGATTAACCGTGATATCTGTGGCGGAATATCTTCCTGTCCAGTGACAAGTGCCCCAATCCGCATTTTCAGGCCATCGACACGACTGGCGACCTGGCCGCCGGTTAACTTTTTCGAATCGACCTGATTCCGTCATTCCGTCGGAAGGTCAAGCGCCTCTCGCATGATTCGCGCCAAAAAAGCGAATCAATTGCGGGATAATCGGTCCGCAGCGTCAGTTACGACCGCCCCGGCCCGAAGACACCCCGAAGCCTTCGATAAGCGCTTCGGTGGCCTGCACGTCGTGAAACTGCGCCTGAACTTCCACCAGATGTCGGTAGTTTTCGTCGGTAGGATCTGTAGCCAGCGCAGCTTCGGCCTGTTTCAGCTCCTTATGTAAGGTGCGGGCGCTGCGGTGCAAGTGCAACGCCTGCGCGAAGGCGTCGCGGGCGTCCTCGATCGCCGCGTCTTCCAGCGCCGTCCACTGCCGGGCGCGCCGCGCCAGCATCACCGCCCGCCCCCACATCTCGGCACAGGAGGCGCGCTCGATCGCCGCCACAACTGCTTCACGGGTGTTGGCCTCGCCATGCGCCATCGCATCGATCAGCACCGAATGCAGCTGCTTGAGCTCGCCATGGCTGAGGTCGAGCCGTTCGACATGCTCGAAATTCTCGTCGATCAGCGCGGGGTGGTTGACCAGAGCGACGACGAGTGCCGCCTCGCGCAGAGGCATGATGCCGGCCGTGCGTTTGACCAGCGCCGAACGCGCCAGGCTTTCGGACACGGCAAGCCGACCCGCGGCGGCACCGGCACCACCCTTTTTCCACTGGCCGCGCTCGCCGCTACCCTTGCTGAACGAGCCCCTGCCGCCTTGCCCTTGCTGGCGGCCGCGCTGGCTGCCGAAGAAATTCAGCACCCGCTCGCGCATTTCCTGCTGGTAATGGTAGCGGACGCTCTCGTCCTTGATCCTGCCGGTCAGCTCGCGCAGCGTCTTTTCAAGCTCGGCGCGCCGTTCCGGCGTGTCGAACACCCCGCCCGACGTCTCACGCATCCAGATCATGTCGGACAGCGGTCGCGCCGCGTTGAGCACGGTGCGGAACGCTTCCGGCCCTTCCGCCTTGACCAGGTCGTCAGGGTCCTTTCCCTCTGGCAGCAATGCGAAGCGGGCCGTGTTCCCAGGGGCTACCAGCGGCAGCGCCAGGTCGGCGGCGCGGTAGGCAGCCTTCAAGCCGGCCTTGTCGCCGTCGAAGCACAACACCGGCTCGCCCGACATGCGCCACAACAGTCCGAGCTGGTTTTCGGTCAGCGCCGTGCCGAGCGGCGCCACGACATTTTCAATACCGGCCTGAGCGAGCGCGATCACGTCCATGTAGCCTTCGACGGCGATCACCGTGCCGCCCTTCTGCAGCGCCTTGCGGGCGCGGGCGAAATTGTAGAGCACGTTGCCCTTGTGAAAGAGCTCGGTCTCGGGCGAATTCAGGTACTTGGCCGAAATCTCCGCCGACATCGCACGGCCGCCGAAGGCGATGATGCGCCCGCGGGAATCCGGGATCGGAAACATGATGCGGTCGCGGAAGCGGTCATAGGAAACCGGCACGTCCTCGAAGACGGTCAACCCGCAGGCCTCCATCTGCGCCTTCTCGATGCCCTTGGAGGCGAGGAACTCCTTGAGCGCATTGCGGCTGTCGGGCGCGAAGCCGAGCCGGAACTGCTGCTGCGTCACCTGCGATAACCCGCGGTCGCGCAGATAGGCACGGGCACGGGCTCCGTCGGACGTCTGCAGCCGGTCCTCGAAGAATTTGGTCGCCAGTTCCATGACGTCATGCAGCGAGGCGCGCTCGCGCTCGCGCCGCTCTTCCTGCGCATCGCGCGCCGGCATCGGCACGCCGGCCATCTCGGCGATGCGCTCGACCGCCTCGGGGAAGCTGAGCCCATCCATTTCGGTCAGGAAGCGGAAATGATCGCCCGTCACGCCGCAGCCGAAGCAGTGATAGCGGCCCTTGCGGTCCTCGCAGTGGAACGACGGCGACTTCTCGCCATGGAACGGACAGCAGGCCCAGAAATCGCCCTTCTGGGTGTTGGTCTTCTTGCGATCCCAGGTCACGCGCTGGCCGATCACGGCCGAAATCGGCACGCGGTCACGTATCTCGCTCAAAAATCCGTCGGAAAAGCGCATCGGGTCCTGCTTGTTTCAAACTGATATAGGCGTTCGCCTCGCCGGACACGACTCCTATTCGTTGCCTGCCCGCGGACATGCCCGCTGTTCACAGGGCCTCAGCAGCGCAAACATCCGGCCAGACATCTCGATTGCGCCGTCGGCCGGTCGCTGTCGAACCGGAATTGCCGCCCTACCTGTCACAATATGGATGATCGCATCTTGCGATTGCGTGCACACGTGTGCACTATGGACGAAAAATATTATCCGGCTAATCTAAATGGCATGTTCATGACAGTGATTCGCATCCGCGCCAAGAGCACCGTGGCAGCCTCCCAGACAGTCCCCGGCAGCACGTCCATCAGGTGCTCCCGATGAGTGGCTCCGTCGTCCTGCTGCACCTCGCCGGCGCCGTCGCCCTGCTCCTGTTTGCCACCCGAATGGTGCGCACCGGCGTCGAGCGTGCCTATGGCGACGTGCTGCGCCACAAGCTGCGCAACACCATGCGCAACCCGATCCTGGCGGTGCTTGCCGGAACGGCCCTGGCCATTGCTTTCCAGAGCTCGACGGCCGTCACCCTGCTTGTCGGCTCCTTCGCCGGTGCCGGCATCGTCAGCGGCCTCGCCGGCCAGCTCGCCGTGCGCGGCGCCGAGATCGGCTCGGCGCTGGTCATCAAGATCCTGACCTTCGACCTGTCGCTGCTGGTGCCGCTGTGCCTCGTCGCCGGGACGACAATGTTCCTCGCCACCGACCGGCGCAGCTGGCAGCAGACAGGCCGCATCCTCGTCGGCATCGGCCTTCTCGTGCTGTCGCTCGAAATGGTCGGCCAGGCCTCCGAGCCGCTGCGCGAAAGCAAGCTGCTGCCCGTCATCATCGACTATTTCGCCGGCGACCCCGTCACCGCCTATTTGCTCGCGGCCATAGTCACCTGGCTGTTCCATTCCTCGATCGCCGCCGTGCTGCTGATCGTCACCCTTGCCGGCCGCGGCTTCGTGCCGCCCGAGCTCGGCATCGTGCTGGTGCTCGGCGTCAATCTCGGCAGTTCGATCATCGCCCCCCTGCTCACCCGCAACGCCGAGCCGGGCGTGCGCGTCGTGCCGATCGGCAACCTGCTGATGCGCGGCGCCGGCTCGCTGGTCATGCTGGTGGCGTTTCTATGGATCAAGCCGTCGACCGCGTTCCTCGGCTCGACCGGCCCCGACCAGATCATCAACGCCCACATCCTGTTCAACTGCATCATCCTGGTCGCCGGCATTCCGCTCGCCAAACTCGTCTACAGCGCCTCGGAAAGGATCGTGGCGCTTGGCACCAGGACCGATCCGGCCAAGGAGATGGCGGTCGCCGAGCTCAGCGCGCTCAACGAAGCCGCCCTCGACACCCCCTCGCAGGCCCTTGCCAACGCCACCCGAGAGACGGTCCGCGTCTGCGAGACCGTCGAGATCATGCTCCAGCGCATCATCGAGCTCTATGAGAGCCCCGACGCCGACAAGATCAAGGCACTCGCCTCGCTCGACGACCGCGTCGACCGCAAGCACCAGGCGATCAAGCTCTACCTCGCCAAGGCCACCATCCGGCCGATGACCGAGGACGAGGCGCTGCGCTGCCAGGAGTTGCTCGGCGCCTGCGTCAAGCTTGAGCAGGTCGGCGACATCATCGTCCGCAACATGCTGGCTCATGTGCAGAAGAAGCTCGACCGCGGCCTGGAATTCACGCCCGAAGGCTGGCGCGAGCTGACTTCCTTCCACGCCTCGGTGATGGCCAATGCGCGCCTGGCCTTCAACGTTCTGGTGTCGCGCGACGCCAACACCGCGCGCCAGCTCGTGCTCGAAAAGGACCGGCTGCGCGACGTCGAGAAGCAGACCAGCCAGAGCCATTTCCTGCGCCTGCGCGACGGCACCATCAAGAGCGTCGAGACCAGTTCGATCCACCTCGACACCATCCGCGATCTCAAGCAGATCAACTCCCTGCTCGCCTCGATGGCCTATCCCGTGCTCGAAGAGCAGGGCCTGCTCCGCGGCTCGCGTCTGAAGGCGAGCTGAGCAGCGCACAGTAACGCTTTTCCGCATGCGCACGCCGCGCCTCTTTCCATCGTGCGTTGCGATCCTCCGCACCCCCCTCTGGCCTGCCGGCCATCTCCCCCACAAGGAGGGAGATTAGTCGCGTCGCCGGCGGCGCCCATCCTGCAAGATTGCCAGGCCCCCGCTAACGTCAGTGATTGGGCGTAGCACCGATGACGGCGTGATCTCCCTCCTTGTGGGGGAGATGGCCGGCAGGCCAGAGGGGGGTGCGAAGGATCGCAACGTTGACGATTTGCCTCGTAAGGCGCAACCGGCGCGCTTTTCCCGCACGGCAAAAAGGCTGGCCCCACCAACCGCTCTTGCCTGCCACAGCTAATCCGGGCGACGCTGTTTCCTCCAATCCTAGGGATCAGCACAATGGCCGCGCTCGACCAGAACACCCTCGTCGCCGAGATGACAACCTGGCGGCGCGGCCTGCATGCCCATCCCGAGTTCGGCTTCGAGGAAAAGCGCACCTCAGCCTTCGTTGCAGCCCAACTCCGGGCTTTCGGCCTCGACGAGGTCGTCGAAGGCGTCGGCGGCACCGGCGTCGTCGGCACCCTGCGCCGTGGATCGGGCAACCGGGCCATCGCGCTCCGCGCCGACATGGACGCATTGCGCATCTCCGAGCAGGCCAGCCACGGTCACGTTTCGCAAAATCCCGGTGTCATGCATGCCTGCGGCCATGACGGCCACACCGCGATGCTCCTGGGCGCGGCGAAGCTGCTTGCCAACGAAGGCGGCTTCGACGGCACGGTGCGCTTCATCTTCCAGCCGGCGGAGGAATGGGGCAAGGGCGCGCTCGCCATGCTCGACGACGGGCTTATGGCGCGTTTTCCCTTCGACGAGATCTATGGCCTGCACAACATGCCCGGCCTGCCATTGGGCCATTTCGAGACCCGGCCCGGCCCGATCATGTCGGCGGAGGACAATTTCGAGATCGTGCTGCGCGGCCTCGGCGGCCACGCTGCCCGCCCGCATCTCGGCCGCGAGGTGCTGGTTGCTGCCTGCGCCGTCGTCACCAACCTGCAGACCATCGTGTCACGCCGGCTGAGCCCGGCTGACATCTCCGTGGTCTCGGTCACCGAACTCATCACCGACGGCACCCGCAACGCCCTGCCCGGCTTCGCCCGCATCCTCGGCGATGCCAGGAGCTTCCGCCCTGAAGTGAGCGCCGAGATCGAACGGCAGATGCGCATCATCGCCGAAGGCACCGCACTGACCTACAACTGCACGGCCGAGGTGACCTACAGCAGGGAGTTCGTGCCGCTGGTCAACGATGCCGAGGCCACCGCAGCCGCGCTCGAAGCCGCCAGCTCCGTGTTTGCCGCCGGTGCAGTCAACGGCAAGGGCGAGATCGTCACCGCATCCGAGGATTTCGCCCGTTTCCTCGACCATGTCCCCGGCTGCTTCGCCTATATCGGCAATGGCGAGGCCTCGGCGCCGCTGCACAACCCGTCCTTTGATTTCAACGACGACGCCCTGATCCACGGCACCCGCTTCCACGCGGCCATCGCCCGCCAGCGCCTGCCGGTGACGTGATTTTTGAAAAGGAAAAGCCGCCGCCATCGCAGCCCATTTGAACTTGCCCGAATCGCCGTCCTTGGCGACACTCTCCTTGGGCCGTGCAGCCTGCCGCTCGCTCCCCAGGGATTGGCGAATGCACCGGAGAACATGGTTGACCCTTGGGTGACCGTCGGCAATGCGAGCACTGACGCTGTATGTCACCCTCTTCAAGGGAACATCCCATGCCATCGCTTGATCGCGTGAAATCCATGGCCAAGGAGCTGCGTGCAGGCCTGGCCGCGCAAGACATCCACCTTGCCCACAGCGCCTGTCTCGAGATCGTCGCCCGCCAGTTCGGCTACGACAACTGGAACACCCTCAAGGCGACGTCCGACGCCAAGGCCGAGCTTGCCGTTTCGGTCGTCGTCGAGCATGGCCGTGAGGAAGAGGCAGCCAGTTTCTACCAGAGGGCGTTCGGTGCCATTCGCGGCGGATCCTACCTGTTCGAGGGCGTTCCGATCTCGATCGACCTGCGGATTGGCGGTGTCGCCCTGCAGGTTGGCGGCGCCAATCCCCGCCGAGAACAGGAACCGCGGCGCGGCGGGCCGTTCTTCCCCAAGGCCCATGGTGCGGTCAGCGCCGTCTTCATCCTCGATGTCGCCAACGTGCAAGCCGCGCTGCAACGAGCGATCGGGGTCGGAGCAACCATTCGTGGAAACCTGGCTGCGGCAACCGACGGCCGCCGCGGCGCAACCGTATTCGATCCGTTCGGCCACATCTGGGGCCTGCGTGACAAGGCCCCGGTCAAGCTCCGCCACGCCGCGTGATGACCTTTCCTCCTCCCGCAAGGGCAGAAGGAAAGGCGCGGCTACCCTCGCGCCCCAAACGAAAAACGCCCCGCGCTGCATCGCAGGCGGGACGTTTCTGTTCACATGGCACAAGGCCATGGCTGCCTACTGCAGCAGCTCCTTGACGATGCCGCTGGCCTTGCCGAAATCCATCTGGCCGGGATAGCGCTCCTTGAGCGCGTTCATGCAGCGGCCCATGTCGCGCAAGCCATCGGCGCCGACTTCCGAAATCACCTGCTGTGCCGCGCTGCGCACCGCCCCCTCCTCCATCTGCTTGGGCAGGAAGTCGGAGATGATGGCGATTTCGTCGCGCTCCTGGGCGGCCAGTTCCAGCCGCGAACCTTCCTCGAAGGCCTTGGCCGATTCCTGGCGTTGCTTGACCATCTTGGTCAGGATCTGCAGGATTTCCTCGTCGGTGACAGGGTCCTTGCCGGCACCGCGATGGGCGATGTCGCGGTCCTGGATGGCTGCCTGGATCAGCCTCAGCGTCGAGGTGCGGCGCTTGTCGCCGGTCTTCAATGCAGTCTTCAGTGCCTCGGCGAGTGTCTCGCGCATGGCCGTTACTCCTGAACGTGTCGCAAACAATAGCGCCGACCTGCCACAGTGGCAAACCGAATGACAATGGCCAACTTCCTGTTTTTGCTAGGAAAAATAATTAGCCACGAATCCCGGAACGGTCATTGACCATGTGCCGGCCTTCGCCTATTGTCCGCGCCTTGCAAGGACTTGTTTGTTTTGTGCACGGGGCCCGCCTGACGGTGGTCGTCCGTGCTTTTCGCTGCGCGATATGGCCCCTTGCGAGCCATTTTTCAAGTCGCGGCGCCCGTTACGCAGGAGCATCGCCATGGCCTCAGAGACCGCCCCCTGGGCAACCGAAGTGCCGACCGCCGTTCTGGTTCTGGCCGACGGAACGGTCATCACCGGCCGAGGCCTCGGCGCCACAGGCAGTGCCGTCGCCGAAGTCTGCTTCAATACGGCGCTCACCGGCTACCAGGAGGTCCTCACCGACCCCTCCTATGCCAGCCAGATCGTCACCTTCACCTTCCCGCACATCGGCAACATAGGCACCAACGATGAAGACATTGAGGACCTGAACCCGGCGACGCGCTCGGGTGCCGTGGGTGCGGTGTTCAAGGCCGACGTCACCAACCCGTCGAGCTATCGCGCCGCCGGTCACCTCGACCAATGGCTGAAGCGCCGTGGCATCGTCGCCATGTCAGGTGTCGACACCCGGGCGCTGACCGCGCTGATCCGCGAGAAGGGCATGCCCAACGCCGTTATCGCATATGCCCCCGACGGCAAGTTCGACGTCGAGAACCTCAAGGCTCAGGCCCGCGCCTGGTCCGGCCTCGTCGGCCTCGACCTCGCCAAGGACGTCACCTCGGGCCAGTCCTCCAGTTGGACCGAGACGCCCTGGGTCTGGAACGAGGGTTATGGCGAGCGCGCTGACGAAACTATGCACGTCGTTGCCATCGACTACGGCGTCAAGCGCAATATCCTGCGCCTGCTCGCCGGCCTCGGCGCCAAGGTGACCGTCGTTCCGGCCAAGACCTCGGCCGAAGACATCCTTGCGATGAAGCCGGATGGCATCTTCCTGTCCAATGGCCCCGGCGACCCCGCAGCGACGGGCGAGTATTCGGTGCCCGTCATCAAGGACCTGCTCAAGACCGAGCTGCCGGTGTTCGGCATCTGCCTCGGCCACCAGATGCTGGCGCTGGCGCTTGGCGGCAAGACCGCCAAGATGCACCAGGGCCACCATGGCGCCAACCATCCGGTCAAGGACCACACCACCGGCAAGGTCGAGATCGTGTCGATGAACCACGGCTTCGCGGTCGATGCCGAGTCGCTGCCCGAGGGTGTCGAGGAGACGCACGTCTCGCTGTTCGACGGCACCAATTGCGGCATCGCGCTCACCGGCCGCCCGGTGTTTTCGGTCCAGCACCATCCCGAGGCCTCGCCCGGCCCGCAGGACTCGCACTATCTCTTCCGTCGCTTCGCCAACCTGATCCGCGCACGGCAGGGCGAACCGGCACTCGCCGAGCGCTGAGGTTCGACGTCATCGAACAATGAGAAACAGGCCCCGCACCGCGGGGCCTGTTTGCGTTTTACGTCAAGTTGCGTGGCGACAGCCCAGCCTCACTTCGGCGCCGGAGTACCGAGAAAAGCGTTGGCCGCCACTGCCACCTGTTGTGCTTTTGCCGGGTCGGCGAGGATGCCCATGTGGGTTGTATCAGACAGCACCATGAGCTGGCTGCGCGACGGACCGTTGACGTCGCCATTGGCGTGGCCGCCGAGCGCGGCATGCATTTCGGCGAGATGGCCGAGCGTCACAACGTCGCCGTCACCGGCGACAACAAGCACCGGCTGCGCGATCCTGGCCAGGTCCGCGGTCCAGTCGAACGGCGTCAGCTCAAGCTGCTTGACCTTCTCGACCAACGCCGGGAAGTCCGGCTTGGGCGACAGCTTCTGGTACTCGGCCACCATCGGCGCGCCGGCGAACATGTCGGCGGTCAGGTGCTGCACCATCTCCTTGTGGCCAGGCGCCAATCCCTTGTCGCTCGCCGCCGCCGACACCGCAACGATGCGGTCGACCCGCGCGGGATGGCGCAGGGCCAGTTGCAGGGCGACGTTACCGCCCATCGAGTAGCCCACGACATTGGCCTTCGCGACGCCGAGTTTGTCGAGCAGCCCGGCGACATCGTCAGCCATGGTCTCGTAGCTCAGCCCTTCGTCGCGGTCGGCGGTACGGCCGTGGCCCTGCAGCTCGACGGCAATGACCTTGTTCGACCTGGCGAGTTCGCCGAGGCTGGTCGCCCAGTTGGTCTCGATGGTCATGAAGGCGCCGTGGAGCAGGACGAGCGGCGCGCCCTCTCCGTGGACCTGGTGATGCAGTTCCAGCGGCACTGCCTCCCCGGCCGAGACGGCTGACGGTGCGATGGTGGAAATAAGGGCGAGCAGAGCCGTGCCCGCGATTGCCAGCGTTTTCATTGTCGTTTCCTGTCTTGGGATGAGCGATCCCACCCGGCCGCCGATGCGGCCGCTTGGGTCACGATTGCGGTGGAGAAATTGCCGGCCGGAGCCGGTCTAAGATCAGGCGGAGATCAGTTCGCCGAGCAGCTCTTCGAGCTGGTTCATGCTGTCCTGCGCGCCGGCTTCCATGCCCGAGGCGACCATGCCGTCGCGATCCTCGATGCTGTCGAAGCGGGTGACGCCGCTGTAATGGGTCTTGCCGCCCCTCTCCTCAAAGCGATGGGTCTCGATAACAGTCTTGTCTTCGAACATGCCCTCCAGCGCGAAGGTATTGACCAGCTTCTCCGGCTCGTCGACCTCGATGTACCTGCCGATGAAGGCAAAGACGGTACCATCAGGCGTGGTCTGCTCGAAGCGCCACTCGCCGCCGGGGCGGACGTCGAGCTTGACCACCTTGGTCGCGCCCATGGCACGCGAACCCCACCAGCGCGCCACATGTTCGGGCCGGGTCCAGGCCCGCCAAACCAACGTGCGCGGCGCATCGAAGCTGCGGCTCATGCGGATGATGGGTTCGCCCTCCGGCGTCTCGACAAGCATCTTGTTCATGTCATTCCCTTTCGTATCTCGTGAAATCACTGCTTGTTGGTGTCGTCGCCGCGCTGCATGTCGGCGAGATAGGCGTCGAGCTGATCGAGATTGTCGCGCCACAGGTCGCGATAGGCGCCAACCCAGCCGTCGATGTCCTGAAGCGGGCCGGCCTGGAGCTTGCAGTAGCGATACTGCGCGTCCTTCTCGCGGGAGATCAGGCCGGCGTTTTCGAGCACCTTGATGTGCTTCGACACCGCCGCCAGGCTCATGTCGTAGGGTGCAGCCAGTTCGCCGACGCTCGCCTGCCCCTGGGCAAGCCGGGCCAGGATGGCGCGACGCGTCGGATCTGCCAGCGCGGAAAAGGTAAGGGAAAGAGGATCAGTCATGTCACTATTCAACCAACTAGTTTTTAACTTATTGGTTGAATACAATTCGCTCAAGCGGTTGTCAACCAGTTGGTTAAGAACATCCGGCAAATCTCACCGACGTGAAAAGACGGGTGGCGCGCCCTGCCCGTCGCAAAAATTCTGCACCACCCGGGCATGCGCGAAATGAGCTGTCCAGCCCGCGACACCAGCCAGACGCGAGCGCTCTGGCGCACTCATGGCCACTTCTTTCGACCCGCCAAAGGCCGGTTCTTCCGCCCCCTACGCCGTTCGCCCAAGCCAGCGCTGCGCGTGCGCCGCACCTTCGTCGAGCAGTCGACCCGCGCCGCCGAATGATCGCGCCAGTACCCCGATGAAGCACGCAAGGTGCTGGCATCCATCCTGTCGAAGCGCGGAGAGAACGCCGAGCTGGCCAAATACTGGACCGGCTTCGGCCTCCGCGAAGGCGCGCAGGCGGTTCCCCGCGACCTCGACTTCTGGATCGCCGTGCTCGAACGCGAGGGATCGCTACCCAAGGGCAAGCTCAAGGCCGCCGACCTGCTGTCCAGCCCAACGCCGAAGCCAAATCGAACTGTGCCTGAAAAGGCCTGGCCAAAGACATCGGAGAACAAGCATGACCAGCATCGACAGCGGCCACCGCGGCGAGGTTTCGATCCGCGACCTCTCGAAATCCTTCGCCATCAACGGCCGACCGCTGGCGGTGCTGAAGGGCCTGAACCTCGACATCCGCGCCGGCGAATGCCTTGTCATCGTCGGCGCGTCGGGATCGGGCAAGACCACGCTGCTGCGCGTGCTGGCCGGTCTCGAAGTGGCCGATGGCGGCCGGGTGGCGATCGACGGCGAACCGGTGCATGGCGTCGGCTCCGACCGCGCCGTGATCTTCCAGGAGCCGCGGCTGCTGCCCTGGCTGACGGTGCTCGGCAACGTCGCCTTCGGCCTCGAGGTGCGTGGCGAAAACCGCGCCCGCGCCGAGGAGCGGGCGCGCGACCATATCGGGCTCGTCGGCCTCGGCGACTTCACCGATGCCTATCCCAAACAACTCTCGGGCGGCATGGCCCAGCGCGTCGGCATCGCCCGCGCGCTGACCGTACAGCCCGAAATCCTTCTGCTCGACGAACCGCTCGGCGCGCTCGACGCCATGACCAAGATCACCATGCAGGAAGAGCTCGCCCGCATCTGGAGCGAGGAGAACGTGACCATGGTCATGGTCACCCACGATCTCGAAGAAGCGGTCTATCTCGCCGACCGGGTGCTGGTGCTGCCCAAGGAGAAGGGTGCCGCCGCCCGCCTGATCGACATCGAGCTGCCCCGCCCGCGCGACCGCAGCGAACCTCGCTTCGTCCGATACCGAGAGGAACTGCTGCACGAGTTCGGCCTGCATTGAACGAGGCCGAGGGCGTCGAGCGTTCCGTTCACTTCTTGCCTTGCGGATAGATCGTTTCGCCACGCTTCAGCATGGCGACGAAGGTCTCGATCTTCTTCTTGCGCCCGGCCTCGGTCTTCATGTTGTGGGTGCGGAAGGCGAGCGCAAAGCGGTTCTGCTCGCTGAGCTTGCCGAGCATTGCTTTCGCCTCCGGCTCGGCATCGATCGCCGCCTGCAGGTCGTGAGGGATCAGCATGTCCTTGCCACTCTTGTAAGCCCGGTCCCAGCGGCCGTCAGCCTTGGCCGCCTCGACCTGCTTCATGCCATGCTCGGTCATCCGCCCCTCGGCGACCAGGCGCGCCACGCTGTCGACATTGATCTGGCTCCAGGTGCCCTTCTTGCCGCGCGGCGAATAGCGTTGCAGGAAACTCCTGCCGTCGAACCCCTTGCGCAGGCCGTCTATCCAGCCCCAGCATAAGACGACTTCGATCGCCTCCTTCGGCGTAATCGAGGTCAGCCCCGATCCGACCTTGTGGACCTTGATCCAGACCTCGTCCTGGCTGTCGTGGTTCCTGCTGAGCCAGGCATAAAAGCTCGCGGCATCGGCGAATTCGTGAACCTTGGCGGGATCGACATAGACTGGTGTCATCAGTTGACCTGCTCCGCTTCTACGGCTGTAGCTTTCCTGGCTGCCGGCCGTTCGACCTTGAAAAGGAACACCATCAGCGCCAGGCCGATGAAGACCCCGCCGACGGCATAGGGTGCGCCGGCAAATGTCACCGGCGCGCTCGGCCCGGTGAACCAGGCAAAGATGCCGGTGTAGAGCAGCGGCGTGATGATGCTGGTGATCGAAAACAGGCTGGTCATCGCGCCCTGCAACTCGCCCTGCGCATCCGGCGGCACCTTGGCGGCGGCCAGGCTCCTCAGCGGCGGGTCAGCGAGTGCTTCGAGGCAAGTCGCCACGATCACCGCATAGATCATCCAACCCTGCCATGCTGCGGCATAACCGAAGGCAGCGACGGCCGTGAAACCGAGACCGATGGCTGCCGTACGCCACTCGCCCAGCCTGGGGATGACTCTGGGAAGCACCAGTGCCATGACAAGCGCGCCGCCGAGGCCGAACACGCCGAGCGAGAAGCCGATCTGCCGTTCGCTCCAGCCATAGCGGTAGCTGCTGACGAAGGACCAGACCGCCGGATACATCATGTGGCCGAGCGCCATCAGGAAGAACACCAGCCCGATCCAGCCGATGCCCTTGTATTTGCGCATCTGCTTCAGCGCGCCGAGCGGATTGGCGCGGCGCCATTCGAAGGCGCGCCGGTTGTGGCGCGCCAGCGTCTCGGGCAGGAAGAACAGGGCCACCAGGAAATTGACGAAGGCAAGTGCTGCCGCACCCCAGAACGGTACGCGCGGGCCGAACTCGCCGAGGAAGCCGCCGAGCACCGGCCCGATGATGAAGCCGACACCGAAGGCGATGCCGAGCAGTCCGAAATTCTTGGCCCGGTTGTCGTCGTTCGAGACGTCGGCGATGAAGGCTGCGGCCGTGGAGTAGCTCGCGCCGCTGATTCCGGCGAGAACGCGGCCGACGAACAGCATCGGATAGGACCAGGCGAGCGCGCAGATGACGTTGTCGATGGCGAATGTCAGTACAGAGGCGAGCAGGATCGGCCGGCGCCCGAAACGATCGCTGAGATTGCCCATCAGCGGCGCAAACAGGAACTGCATCGCCGCATAAACGAAGAAGAGCCAGCCGCCCTCGATCGCCGCCTCGCCGACGCCGACGCCGGTCAGCTCCTGCAGGAAGGCCGGCAATACCGGCATGATGATGCCGAAGCCAATGATGTCGAGCAGCAATGTGACGAAAACGAGCGCAAGGCCTCGTCTGGCGGTCTTCTCATCAACCATGTCGAACCCACAGGCGCCGCTTCGAGGCCGCGAAGATCAGTCGAGCTGCGCCGGCATTTTTCACCCGCGAAAGGCGCTCAAATGCCGGCATCGATCCGCCGGGGGCGTGCGGAAACCTTGCTTATAGATCAAGCACTCATCAAGAACAATACGTGAACATATCAATTATCTTCATGCCAGAACGCCATCCGGCGGAACATTACGGGACCGCGCGGCCCTCGCTTGCCTCGAGAATGGCGAACCAGTGCTGGCGGTCGAGCCTAATGTCCAGCGCCTTGACCAGCCCGGCCAGCCGCGCCGCCTTCATCGTGCCCAGCACCGGCACCAGCCGTGCCGGATGCCTGAGCAGCCAGGCAATGGCAATTGTCGAGATGTCGGCGACACCGATCTCCTCGGCGACCGCCCTCAGCGCTGCCCGCACCCTTTGCTCGCGTGCACCCTCGCCGGTGAACAGCGAACCGCCGCCCAGCGGCGACCAGATCATCGGCGCGTAGCGCAGCCTTTGCGCATGGTCGAGTCGCCCGTCGGTCAGGGCCGAGGTCTCCAGCACCGAATGCTCGATCTGGTTGGTGACGAGCGGGAACGGCAGCCGCGAGGCGAGCAGGTCGAACTGGTCCGGCGTGAAGTTGGACACGCCGACGGCCCGCACCTTACCTGCCGCCACCAGCCGCTCGAAGGCGCGCGCCGTGTCGTCGGCGTCCATCAGCGGATCGGGCCGGTGGATCAGCAAGAGGTCGAGATAGTCGGTGCCAAGGTTGTTCAGCGAACGTTCGACCGAGGCCTCGATATGGGCGGCACCGGTGTCATAATGCTTCAGTCGGTTCTGCGGCCGGTTGGACGAGGCCAGCATGATGCCGCATTTGGAGATCAGTTCGATGCCGGCGCGCCGGCCTTTCCAGCGCGCCAGCCCCGCGCCGAACGCCTCCTCGACCGCGTAGCCGCCATAGATGTCGGCATGGTCGAAGCTGGTCAGGCCGAGATCGACTGATGTATCGATCAGCCGTGCAACCTCCTCGGCGCCAGGGTTCTGGCCGTCGAGCAGCCGCCAGGCGCCGAACACCAGCCGCGATAGCGACAGGCCTCCCGGCACCAGTTCGATGCGTGGAGAGACAGTCATCCGATCGGCCATCGTCAGATCGGATTGTTGAAGGTATCGCAGTCCGACAGCTTGCCGCTGTTGAAGCCGGCGGCAAACCAGCGCTGGCGCTGCTGCGAGGTGCCGTGGTTAAAGCTTTCCGGCACGACATAGCCCTGCATGCGCTTCTGCAGCGTGTCATCGCCGATCTGCTGGGCAGCGTTCAGCGCCTCTTCGATATCGCCCTGTTCGAGCAGACCCTTCTGGTCGGTGTAGTGGCCCCAGACGCCGGCGAAGCAGTCGGCCTGCAGCTCGACGCGCATCGACATCTGGTTGGCGTCGGCCTCGCTCATCTGCTGCCGCATCTGGTTGAACTTGGGCAGAATGCCGGTCAGGTTCTGGACGTGATGGCCGACCTCGTGGGCAATGACATAAGCCTGGGCGAAATCGCCGGCAGCGCCAAACTGCTTGGCCAGCTGGCCGAAGAAGGCGGTGTCAAGATAGACCTTCTGGTCTCCAGGGCAATAGAACGGGCCGGATGCCGAGGAGGCGAAGCCGCAGGCCGAGCGCACCTGCCCGGAGAACAGCACAAGCTTCGGTTCCTGGTATTTCAGCCCCTCGGCCTGGAAGATGCCGTTCCAGGTGTCTTCGGTTTCGGCCAACACGGTCGAGACGAACTGGGTCATCTCGTCATTGGCGGGCGCACCGCCCTCGCTCACCTGGCCGCCGCCCGAAACCGGCCCGCCGTCACCGCCGGCCAGGATCTGCATCGGATCGATGCCGCAGGCGCGCAGCGCAAAGAACAGAATGACAAGGATGATGATGCCGGACAGTCCGCCGCCGCCCGTCGACATGCGCGGGCCCATCGGCAGGCGTCCGCCACCGAGGCCTCCGCCAAACCCGCCACCGCCGCCTTGACCGCGCGTATCCTGGACGTTGTCACTCTGGCGGCGGCCTCTCCAGCGCATAGGCGTATCCCTTGATGTTGTCGCAGCCTCGGCCGCTCACTTGAGACAATTAGCTTAACCCCTGCGGCAAGTCACAGGGTTTTTGCTTGGGCCACCCCTCGTCCGGATACCACAATTTCAGCTTTTCTGCTTGCTGCCGGCGCTCTTGCCGTCGGAGCTTTTCGCCCTCTCCTCGAAGCGCTGTTCGCCCTTCTTGAAGTCGCGGCCGGTCTTGGCCTCGACCTTGCTTTCTTCCCTCGCTGCTGCCTTGCGCAAGCCTCTTGCGGCCTCTTTTTCCTTGGCGGTGGGCGCCGGTGTGATCGCCATGTTCGTTTCCTCCCGAAGGTGCCGCACAACTGCGGCGCTCAGGCAAACGCGAACAGGCGGGCACTCGTTCCCTGCCTGCAAAAGCTCGGCCCCGCCGCGATCGACTCACTATTCCGCCGGCGCGGCCTGCGCCTCGAGCACAGCACCATGGCCGCGCCGGCTGGCAAGCCATGCCGTCAGCGCCTTCTGGGAGTGGAACGCAGCGACGCCGGTCACGACGCTCAGCGTGGTCAGCACAGGCCACGGCAGCTGGAGTTGCGGCAGCACGAGCTCCGGCACCAGGCGGTGGAACAGGTAGATGTGATATCCGGCCGCCGCCACCGGCAAAGCCAGTGCCGCGACCGGCCGCGGCACTGTGATACGCGGGACGTAGAGCAGCATGGCGACGCAGGCAAGTTGCAGCATGAACTTGACCCAGGAGCCGGTCCAGTTGCCGCCCCAATAAGCCATAAACGGGAAGGCGACGGCCGCAACGCCAATCACCAGAAGGCGCTGGCACGCCGTCTGCGCATGGAAGACGCACCAGCCGAAAACGGCGAGATAAAATACATCCGACACGGTGAAGATCTGCACCGCGCCGACGGCCCAGACCTTTGGCGCCAGGATCTTGATCGCGATGGTGACGACAAGCGCTGTGATTCCCGTTGCGAACGGCCTGGCCGCTACCTGCTTGCGTACTGCCGGCAACGAGAACAATACCGCGACGATCAGCATCACCTGCGCATAGGCTTCGACGAACCAGTAGAGGTAGGGCAGCATGTGTTTGGGATCGAAAATGCCGAGATTGCCGACCAGGAACACCGAGGGCCACAGCACCTCGCCGCGCGCGATCGAAAAGCCGACGACCAGCGGCGCATAGACGGCGAGATTTGCCGCCACCGCGCGCAACAGCCTCGACGTCTCGCCGCGCATCAGCGCCGCACCATGAAACCGCGCCAGCCCGTAGCCGACAAGCATCACCAGCGCCGCCGCCCCGCCCGGAATGGGGCAGAGTGTGGCGTGATGCAGGACGACGAGAAGGATCGCCAGCGCCCGCATCAGCATGTCGGTGTCGACGATGCGACGGTTTCCCTTCTGGCTGCTCAACCGGGCCAGCGCGCCGACCGGCATCTTCTCCCAGCCCTCGGGGATGCGGCCGAGCTTGCGCTCCAAGGTCAGCGACAGTTGGACATAGAGCAGCGAATCTCCGCCGAGTTCCTCGAAACTGTCAGCCGGCGTCACCCGCCGGGGATAGAAGGCCCGACCAAACGCCTCGATGAGCCCGGCATCGGCCTTCTGGTTTCGCCGCGCAAGCTGCGCCACCGCCTGGTGGTCGACCTTGCCCGAAGCCAGCCGCGGCAAGGTGTCGACCGCCGCCGCCTCGACATGCAGCGCCGTCAGTCCACTCGCTTCGATCATCAGCTTGCAAACATCCTCAGGCGCCTCGCCCGACGAAAACGCCGCGACCAGTCGCCGGTCGTCGCCGGTGACCGCCGCCACGACGCCCCGGCTGGCAAGCGCGTGCTCCACCGCCTCGTGGCTGATCCGCAAGCCCGCGATCTTCGACATGCGCTTGAGGCGGCCGACGACGCGGAAGAAGCCGTACTCGCAACGCTCGGCCAGGTCGCCGGTGCTGAGCTCGCCGATCTCGGCGCCGCGTGCCAGGTCGTTGCGGTCGAGCGCGTAACCCATCATCACGTTCGGCCCGCGATAGACGAGTTCACCCGCCTCGCCGCAGCCGTCGATCCGGCCTCCGTCCTCATAGACAAGCGCCAGTTCGCCGCCCGGAATGGCAATGCCGATGCTATCGAGGTTATCGGCCAGCGCTGCCGGCGGCACATAGGCGATGCGCGCCGTGGCCTCGGTCTGGCCATACATCAGGAACAGCTGCTGCCCCTTGGCTTCGAGCCTGCGCCGGACGGTCTCGGCGAGCCCGGCGGGCATCCGCCCGCCCGCCACCGTCATGAAACGCAGTGACGGCAATTCCTCGGCGCTGAAGCCAGTCTTGTCCATCAGTTCGTAGGAATAGGGCACGCCGCTGATGTTGCTGACACCGGCCGCGCGCAGATCGTCAATGAAGCCTTTGTCGGCCACGCCCTTGGCTGAGACGAACACGCTGGCACCGACTGCCAGATGCGAGTTGAGCACCGAAAGGCCGTAGGAATAATGGAACGGCAGGATCAACGCCGCGCGATCGGCCGGCGCCAGGCCGAGATAACAGGCGATAGTCTCGGCGTTGCTCTCGACATTGGTCCACGACAGCCGGACGAAGCGGCTTCTGCCGGTGCTTCCCGACGTCGCCAGCAGCACGGCAAGGTCCACATGCAGCGTCTCCCCGGCGCCCTCGCCCTCGACAAGACGCCAGCGCCCGTCGACCTGCCTCACGCACACATCAGGGCGAAAATCCTCCTCGAACGCATCGAACGCCTGCGCATCCCCGGGGGCGATGAGCGCCACCACATGCCCGCCGGCCCGCGCGGCGAGATAGGCGATTATCGCATGTTCGGAATTGGACGCTTCCAGCGCCACGAGCTTGCGGCCCGCGCCGAACCCGGCTGCGGTGACTGTGACACGGCGCGCCAGTTCTGCATAGCTGATGGTGGGGCGGCCTGGAAACACCAGTGCCGTCCGTTCGCCATAGCTGGCCAGTCTCTGCAGGAAATCCATTCTTCGCCCGCCCCGCTGCTTCGTTTGCAGCCACATGAACGCGCGAGCCGATAGCGTTATTCCTGACAGTTTGCATCAAGAAAATTCGCGACAGCTAATGTAAGCCGGCTGGGCGGAGCTGACCCGACGGCCGGCGAGGCATTTCAAGCCAGGATGCGCGCCTTGAGCCAGAGGAACAGCGGCACGCGGGCCCTTGCGCAGCAGTTCCGAATCGACCCGATCCGGGATCGGCTCGCGCAATGCCGTGATTGCCAGCCCCGCGCCCTCCAGCACCGCTACATAGTCCTCGAGCGGCTGCGACCAACCGGCAAAATGCATCGTCAGACCGTCACGGTCTTCTTCGCCATCGAAACGCTCGCGGCCGTAATAGCTACCATCGAGCACGAATGGCGCGTCGGCCGCTTCCCCGGCGAAACGTCCGCGATCCCTGAACGGATGGACCAGCGAAATCAACAGCGTGCCGCCGGGCTTCATCACGCGTCGGATTTCCCCGATCGCCGCAGGCACGTCGTCGACGTCCATCAGCACGTTGTAGGCCATGACAAGGTCGAAGCTGCCGCCGTCAAATGGCAGATCGTCGACACCGGCAACGGCATAGGCAGAGTTGGCTTGCCGTGCAGCTTCCACCATCTCCGCCACCACGTCAGTCACGGTAACCCAGCGCCTTCAGTTCGCGCGCCACGCGACCCTCGCCGCAGCCCACCTCGAGCGCGCGGCCGGAGCCCTCGCCGATGAACCGTGTCAGCCCTTCGCGATAGACCCAGAACGCATCATGCGCGGGCGAGCGCGCCCAGGCGATCCATCGGTCGGCAACACGCGTCCAGTGCTCTTTGTCGCCCTTCATCTCACCCACCCCGGCCAGCCAGATGTCGCATCTAGGACAGTTCGACCGGCCGGAAAAGCCGGGATGTGTTGGACCAGCCTCAGCGCGCGGCGGCGAGCCGGATCGACCTGTTGCTCGCCCCAAGTACCGCCAGCGCCACCAGCGGAAAAGCGGCGGCGACGAGGCCGAGGTCGGACGGCCGGGCGAATTCCAGCACGCGGCCGCCGATGACGGTACCGAAGGCAATGCCGAAATAGAGTGCCGAGGCGTTGAGCGACAGGGTCAGGTGCGCGATCTCCGGACCGAAGCCGACGATACGGCTTGCCTGTGCGGGTGGGAAGGCCCATCCGATTATGCCCCACGGCACCATCAGCGCGATCAGCACCGGGCCGGCGACATGGTGCGGCAGCAGCTTCAGGGTCAGTGCAATGGCGATGCAGAAGCCCGACGACATCAAGAGCGAGATCACCACCATGCGCGTCGCGCCGATGCGGTCCGTGAGATAGCCGCTCGACAGGTTGCCGATGACGGCCCCGACGCCGAAGGCCAAAAGCATGCCTGGAAGTGCTATTTCAGGCAGCCCCGCTCCTTCGAGCGCCAGCGGTGCGATGTACGAAATCACGGTGAATCCGCCGGCGAGATAGAGCAGCGTCACCAGGAGCGAGGGCAGGATGCCGGGCCGGGCAATGGCGGTGAAGCGCTCACTGAGCGTCAACTTGATACCGTGCGAGTCCCGGGGCAGCCGCACCCACAATATCGCCGCGCAGGAGATGCCAAGCAGTGCAATGGCAACGAAGGTGCCGCGCCAGCCCCACATGGTGGCAATCAACGATCCGACCGGCGCGCCGAGTGCCACTGCAAAGGTCGTGCCGCCGACGACGACCGCGATCGCCCGTGCTCGGTGCTCGGGGCCGGCAAGTGACACGGCGGTTGCCTGGGCAGTCGCAGCATAAAGTCCGGCCGACATGCCCATCACGATCTGCGCGATCAGAAGCCCGGCAAAGGAGCTGCTCATCGCTGCAATGATGTTGCCGGCGACGAACACCAGCATGGTCGCGGCAAGCACCCGGCGACGGTCGATCTCGCCGGCCAGCGCCGACAAGACTGGCGCGCCGATCGCATAGGCAAGCGAGAACGCCATGATCAGGTAACCCGCGAACGGTATCGACACATGCGCGTCGCCGGCGATTGCCGGCAACAGGCTGGAAAACACGAAGCCGACGGTGCTCATGGCGAACGAACCGACCGCCAGCCAGATAAGGCGCTTGTCCATGACAGTGTCCTTAGTTCAAAATATGTTGAACTATTGAACTTATCCCCCCGTCATGTCAATCTGTGTATTCGACCTCTGCTGCCATCCTCATGTCAGCAGCCAGTCCAAAACCTTGAACCGACCAACAAGCGCCGCTACCTTCCGACCATGTCCTTGCCCCATCCAAATCTCGACCAGATCAGCCTTGCCAACGTGCTGTCAGTGCTTGGCGACCAGACCCGCCTCGCCATTGTCGGTTATCTCGCCTGCAACGAGGGTCTGGCGGTGAGCTGCGGCCAGTTTTCCGAGTTCGGCTCCAAGACGAACCTGTCCTACCATCTGGCCAAGCTGCGCGAGGCCGGCATCACCCACACAGAGGTGGCAGGTACCAGCCGGCTGATCTCGTTGCGCCGCGCCGATCTCGACAGCCGCTTCCCCGGCCTGCTCGATTCGATCATCACCGCGGCCCAGGAACTCCCCGCACTCGAGCGCCTCCGCGACGAGGCCTGAGCATGCGCATTGCCGTCATCGCCGACATCCATGGCAACATCCTTGCACTGGAGGCTGTCGTCGCCGACCTCGCCCGGCGCGGCGGCGCCGATGTCGTCGTCAATCTCGGCGATCTGGTTTCCGGTCCGCTCTGGCCCAGCGAAACGGCAGCGACGCTGCAGGCCCTTGGCTGGCCGACGGTGCGTGGCAACCATGACCGCCGCGTCGCCACCGACCCGCTCTCCGACATGGGCCCGTCCGACCGCTTCGCCTATGATCGCCTGACGCCAGCCCAGCGTGACTGGATGGAGGCAATGCCGCTGACCTTGGAGATCGCCCCGTCGGTGCTCGCCTTCCACGCCCGCCCCGATCACGACGAGCGCTATCTCTCCGAGGTCATCGATGAAGGCCAGCTCATCCGCGCGCCGCTGAGAGTCATCGAAAGCCGCCTCCGGCAGGTCGACCCCAAATATCGGCTGCTGCTCGCCGGCCACAGCCACCGTGCCGATCTCGTCCAGCTCTCCGGCGGGCGTCTTCTGTTCAATCCCGGCAGCGTCGGCGCCCCAGCCTATGACGACGACACTGCGCCTGCCCATGTCTCCGAGCAGGGCTCGCCGCTGGCGCGCTATGGCCTCGTCGAACTCGACGCTGCCGGCATTGTCACCAGTGTCGATGCGCTTGCAGTGACCTATGACTATGAAGCCGCAGCCCACCGCGCCGTCGAGGGCGGCCGCCCGGAATGGGCTCATGCCTTGCGCACCGGCTTCATGCCGGACTGATCCGGCAGTTCGCCCCCACTATCGGCTCTGGCTCCCGGCTAACTGGCCAATTTCCTACGCCGGCCCGGCTTCGACGTCTTCTTGCCGCCACCCGAGCGCGCCGGCTTCGTCGCCGGTTTGAGCGTGCCATCCCTTGCCAAATCCTTCGGCTCCAGTGTCAGCGCCGGCCTGCCGATCGCCTCTTGCCCGGCGCGGACGTCGGCAGCGCGTAGCGTGTCGCCGAAATCAAGCCCGGTAAGGCTCTCGACATGAGCGACGGTCGTCAGGAACTCCGACACCCGCGCCAGTTCCTCGGCATCGCCAAACGCCTCCGCCATGCCTTCGGGCATCACTTCGATCAGCGGCCCCTGGTCGGCGAGCAGTGCTATCGCGCGCAGGTCGTTGCCGTCGTTCCACGCCGCGATTTTCCAGAATTTCAGCGGCACCTTGCTTTCGAAACGATAGGGCGGGTCGCTGTCGGCGAACACTGGCCCGGCAAACACTGTCACCCTTTGGCGCATTGTCACCGCGTTGCGCAGCACATAGGTCTCGACCGCCCGCCAGCGAAGCTTGCCCTTCGAGCCCGGCCGGTTGAGCGCACTGCCCTGGTTGAAGAAGCCGAGCTGCGGTGCCGCATTGGTGTAGAAGAACGTGTCCCGCTCGGCTGCCACCGCCTCCGCATCGGTGCCCCAGGCCGGGTCGCCGCGCAGCGTGATGTGGCCCTTCTGGAAAATCCGCGCCTTGCGTTCGTTCGATGTGGCAATCGGAAAGCCAGCCACTTTCTGTGCGTCATAGAAGGGCTTGTTCATTTGCTCTTCGAGAGCCACGCGGCGGTCCGGTCTGAAATCGTCGCTGGCTTCCGCCCCGCCGATCGACTCGATGCCGAGCTCGCTCAGGCTCGGATCCTCGGTGACCGTCTTGTCGTCGCGGTTGACCGCCTTGATGCGCGAGCCGTCGATGTTGCAGGCGGTGTAGTAGGCAAGCCGCCGCTCGGCGTTCATGACGACGGAAAAATGGTGGTAAGGCAGTTCGAACGGGTCGTCGCCCGGCTTGGCCAGAAGATTCTTGGCCGGCCGCCCAGGCGCGCCGCCGTGCCTGGGCAGCGGCAGCACGAAGCCCGGCACGAAGCCCGGTTCATAGCCGCCACGGTCGTCGAAATTCTCGGTCTTCCAGCTCGCAGCCTCGGCCCCGGGGCCGCCCGTCCTGACCTCCCCGGATTTCGGCGCGGCACCAGTCGATGCCTGTGCCATCAACGGCGCCCGCACGCTGATCTCGATCGGGAATGTCCATATCACCGAGCCGTCGTCGCCCAGGCGGGCCTTGGCCTCGCCATCGCCACCCTTGCCGGCCTTTGCCACCACCCGGTCCGGCTCACCGCCCCCCTCCGGCACAGGCTGCAGCTTCAGTCGCCCCGCCTCCTCCCAGATGTCGAGCAATTGCGTCACCGCAGCCCGGCTGCGCGCGTCCATGCCGGCGAGCCGCGTCTCCAGATCGTTGACGATGGCGCTGATACGGATGCCTTCGTTGATCTCCTTGGCCAGCGGCTTGCCGTCGGTGCCCATCACCTCGTGCCATGGCCCGCCCCAGTGATGCAGGGCGATCGGCTCCCATTCGTTGTTGAACACCGGCGAGCCCGACGAGCCCTGTTCGGTGTCGGCGACATAGTGCAGCACATGCAGCGTCTCGTCCCGCGCCACCAGGTGGTTCTCGCGCAGCACCAGCTCCTTGTGCCGGCCGTCGGGATGCTGGACGACATTGGCGATCTCGCCCAGCATGTGCTTGTCGCCGGCACTGGACAGCACCAGAAAGCCGAATTCGTCGAGCGCGCGCGGGCCGCGCCGGCGCTGGCCGATGCCGATCAGCGTGTAGTCGAGCCCGTCTATGTCGTCGGTGACAAAGCACAGATCCGGGTCGAGGAAGAACGACGTCGGCTGCCTGAGTTCGTTGAACTTGTCGCGCTCATAGTCGAACTGCACCTGGAACCGTGCGGCGTCGGCGGCCGTCTGTATGACGTGATGATTGGTCAGGAAAAGGTTCGGCCCAACAAGGAAGCCCGAGCCCTGCGGCATCTCGTTGAGAAAGGCGACCCGGCCGACGGCATCCGCCGCACGGCGGCCGCGCTCGAGGAAGGCAACACCGACAAAATCCAGCGTCGACCCCTGGATCGCCTCCGGCCCCATCGGCTTGGCGGCGGCCATCGCAGGCTTGCGTCCGGCCTTTGCCGGTTCGCCGACAGTCTCGATCGCCGTGGAGATCATCTCGGCTTGTTCGCGGGTCAGGTCGGCCTTGACCTGCAACCGCTCGACGCGGCGACGGCGCTCCGGCTCAGCCGCCAGCGGATTGCCCTCGGCGATGCGCGCCAGCGACGTGTCTATTTCAGGTCTGGTTTTCTTCAACCGTTCACGAACGACACGTTCAACTTCACCGAAGGTCTGGATATCAACCATGCCCGCCCCCTTTGTTGAAGACCCCAAGTATAACTTGAGAGCCTACGCGGAGGTAGCGACGTTTTGTTGACAGCCTTTACGGGCAATATGCCTGAAATCAGCGGCGAAACCGCTCCAGCGTCGCCGTGAACAGCTCGGTCAACGCTGCAACGGCATCGTCATATGAGATACGCCCGGCCGCCGTATCACGCGACACGGCCTCGGCCGCCCCGAGAAGTCCCGACAAGACGGGTTCGCCGATATCGGCGGGCAGATCGACGAAGCGCGAAACCGCATCGCGATATTCCTTGAGATAGCCGTTGCGCAGCGTCTGGCGAAACTCGTCCATCTCCTCCGTGCCCGAGAGTGCCGAAAACACTGCTCCGGCCTCGGGGCCGGCGCGGCTGGCGCAACGCACATAGGCCTCGCCCAGAATGCCGGCCACATCACGCAACGTCTTGCCGCAGCTGGCAAGGGCCTCGCGCTGCGTCGCCAGCTGCAGCTCGTTGTAGGAGGAGAACAGCGCCATCAGCAGCCCCGCCCTTGTGCCGAAATGCTCATAGGCGATCGGCTTGCTTACCCCTGCCCGTTCAGCGACCCGGGCGAGCGTCAGCGCGTCGGTGCCTTCCTCGCGCACAATCTCCTGGGCTGCTTCCAGCAGCTGCGCGCGGCGTTCGGCCTTCGGCAGTTTTTTCATCGAACTTGCAGTCGTCATCGCCTTCGCATCCGGTCAGAAATTTTTCGGCCCGTGGCTTGAACATCGCCACACGCTACATATGTTACCATTAGTAACTTACAAAGAGTAAGCTACACATGGTAGATGACTACACATATAGGGGAATTCAATGTCCATTGCAGCCCGTGAAATCCACCTGAAGAGTCGCCCGGCCGGCCTGCCGGGCGCCGACAACTTCCAACTTGTCGAACGCAGCTTGCCGGCTCCTGCCGCAGGCCAATTGCTGGTCAAAACGCTGTTCATGTCGGTCGACCCCTACATGCGTGGCCGCATGACCGACAGGCCGAGCTACATCGCCCCCTTCGAGATCGGCCAGCCGCTTGAAGGCTCCGCCGTCGGTATCGTCGAGCAGTCCGCCCATCCCGAGTTCAAGGCCGGCGACATGGTCAGCCACTTCTCCGGCTGGCGCGATCACGTGCTCGTCGACGCTGCCACCGCAAACAAGATCGACACCTCGAAGGCGCCGGCCGAAGCCTGGCTCGGCCCGTTGGGCATCCCTGGTCACACCGCCTATGTCGGCCTGCTCCGCATAGCCGGGCTCAAGGCCGGTGAAACCGTCTTCGTCTCGGCCGCCGCCGGCGCCGTTGGTTCGATGGCGGTGCAGATCGCCAAGCTCAAGGGAGCCCGTGTCGTCGCTTCCGTAGGCTCGGAGGAAAAGGCTCGCTGGGTCAAGGAACTCGGCGCCGACGCCATCATCAACTACCGCACGGCAGGCGACCTGACCGAGGCACTGAAAAAAGCAGCGCCCGAAGGCATCGACGTCTATTTCGACAATGTCGGCGGCGACCACCTCAGGGCAGCGCTCGAAGCAGCCAAGCCCCGCGCCCGCTTCGCCATCTGCGGCATGATCTCCGGCTACAATGACGAAAAGCCCGTTCCCGGTCCCGACAATCTCGCCGCAATGGTCATCAAGAGCATCAGCATGCGCGGCTTTCTCGTGCTGGATCACTTCGACATCCTGCCAGAATTCATCGCCGACATGGCCGGCTGGCTGGCCGATGGCCGCGTGACCTATCGCGACACGGTCGTCTCGGGTCTCGAAAACGCGCCCCAGGCCTTCATCGGGCTCTTCTCCGGCGACAACCTCGGCAAGATGCTGGTCAAGCTCGACTGACATCCGGCGGCTGGTTCGCTCGCCGCCTTCACCTCATTCCAATCCAGACGTTAGAGCGCCGCCTTCGCGCGGCCACGGAGGAGTACTGCCCAAATGACCACGCACAAGCCCGTCCTGATCATCGGCGGTGCCGGTTTCGTCGGCGCGCTCGCCGCCCGCACCCTGCGCAAGCTGCACCCCAAACTCCCCATCGCCATCGGCGGCCGCAATCTTGAGAAAGCCGAAGCCGTCGCCAAGGAGATCGGCAATGCCGAGGCTGTCGTCATCGACCTCAACCGCAAGGACCTCGGCGTAGCGGCAAACAAAGGCTTCAGCGCCATTGCCATGTTCGTCTATGACGACACGCTCAACGCCCTCCACTACGCCCAGACCAACGCCGTGCCCTATCTCAGCGTTTCGACCGGCATCCAGGAGATCGGACCGGAGATAGCGCTTTATGCCCACAAGGCGAACGCGCCGTTCCTGATGGGCAGCAGCTGGCTCGGCGGTGCCGCGAGCCTCGCCGTCGTGCATTTCGCCAGGCAGTTCGAGACCGTGGATTCGATCGAAATCACCGCCCTTCTCGACGAACACGACATGGGCGGCCCCGCCGCCGAAGCCGACTTCACCCGCCTCACAATGATGTCCAGCACCCTGGGCCTCGAAAGCGGCAAATGGCATTGGAAACCCTCGGGCGAACAAGGCCGCAGCGTGACGAGTGTCGACGGCAGGCAGGTGCCAGGTCTGTCCTATGCACCATTCGACGTCTTTAGCCTGCCGGTCACCACCGGCGCCGAGACGGTGCTGTTCGATTTTGCGCTCGGCGAAACCGCAAGCCGCCATCGCGGCGAGCATTTCTCCACCGAGATCACCATCGCCATCTCGGGCAAGAGAAAAGACGGCACAGAGGGCCGTAGCCGCTACGAATTCGTCCATCCCGAAGGACAGGCGCCGGTCACAGCGCTCGCCGTCGCACTAGCGGTCGAGCGGCTGGTAGGCCTCGACGGCAAGGCAGCGCCCGCGCCGGGCCTCTACTTCGCCGAAATGCTCGTGGAAGCGGACCATGCGATCAAGCGTTTCAAGGAATTCGGCGCCAGCATCAAGCAGGCAGCATAGGCCAAAACCCGCTCCAGATGGGCAGTCGCGGACCTCAGCGGCTGCCCTTCCGATATCCGGACACGCACTGTGGGCAACCGACGCGCATCAAAGCCGCATCCCGGCACAGGAAAAGCATTTTTTGGGGTTCCCCCCTCCCCAACCTTCCCCTATAAGGCGCGCCTAGCCTCTAGTTGACTCTCTCTTGCGCACCGGCCGGGATTCTCCCGTCCCGGTTCTTCGCGCAGGCATATCTTACGGACCGTACACAATGGCAAAACGCACCGACATCAAGTCCATCCTGATCATCGGCGCCGGTCCCATTGTCATCGGCCAGGCCTGCGAGTTCGACTATTCCGGCACCCAGGCCTGCAAGGCGCTGAAGGAAGAGGGTTACCGGGTCATCCTGGTCAACTCCAACCCGGCGACGATCATGACCGATCCGGAACTGGCGGATGCCACCTACATCGAGCCGATCACGCCTGAGGTCGTCGCCAAGATCATCGCCAAGGAGCGCCCCGACGCACTGCTGCCGACGATGGGCGGCCAGACCGCGCTCAACACCGCGCTTTCGCTGCGCCGCATGGGCGTGCTCGAGCGCTACAATGTCGAGATGATCGGTGCCGACGCGCACGCCATCGACAAGGCCGAGGACCGCTCGCTGTTCCGCGAGGCCATGGCCAAGATCGGCCTGGAAACCCCGCGCTCGATGCTGGCCAACGCCTCCGACGTCAAGGACGCCGACCGCAAGAAGCATGAGGCCGAGCGCGCCGCGCTGAAGGCCGAGAACCCGGCCAATCTCGACGCAGCCCTCGACGCGCTCGAAACCCAGTGGAACCTCGGCGAAGGCGACCGCAAGCAGCGCTACATCAATCACGGCATGGCGATCGGCGCCCAGGCGCTCGACCATGTCGGACTGCCCGCCATCATTCGCCCGTCCTTCACCATGGGCGGCACCGGCGGCGGCATCGCCTTCAACCGCCAGGAATTCTTCGACATCGTCCAGAGCGGTCTCGATGCCTCCCCCACCACCGAAGTCCTGATCGAGGAATCGGTGCTCGGCTGGAAGGAATACGAGATGGAGGTCGTGCGCGACCGCGCCGACAACTGCATCATCATCTGCTCGATCGAGAACATCGACCCGATGGGCGTGCACACCGGCGACTCGATCACGGTGGCCCCGGCGCTGACCTTGACCGACAAGGAATACCAGATCATGCGCAACGCCTCGATCGCGGTGCTGCGCGAGATCGGCGTCGAGACGGGCGGCTCCAACGTCCAGTTCGCCGTCAACCCGGCCGACGGCCGCCTCGTCGTCATCGAGATGAACCCGCGCGTCTCGCGCTCCTCGGCGCTCGCCTCGAAAGCCACCGGCTTCCCGATCGCCAAGATCGCGGCCAAGCTCGCCGTCGGCTACACGCTCGATGAGCTTGAAAACGACATCACCGGCGGCGCCACGCCCGCGTCGTTCGAGCCGTCGATCGACTACGTCGTCACCAAGATCCCGCGCTTCGCCTTCGAGAAGTTCCCCGGCGCCTCGCCCGTGCTGACCACCGCCATGAAGTCGGTCGGCGAGGTCATGGCGATTGGCCGCACTTTCCAGGAATCGCTGCAGAAGGCTTTGCGTGGCCTCGAAACCGGCCTTACCGGCCTCGACGAGATCGAGATCCCCGGCATCGGCACCGACGGCGACAGCGGCGACGACCGCAACGCCATCCGTGCTGCCTTGGGCACGCCGACGCCCGACCGCCTGCGCATGGTTGCCCAGGCGATCCGCATGGGCACCTCGCTCGAAGACGTGCACGCCATGTGCAAGATCGACCCGTGGTTCCTCGAGCAGATCGCCGGCATCATTGCGATGGAAGCACGCGTCCGCGAGCACGGCCTGCCGCAGGATGCCGAAAACCTGCGCATGCTGAAGTCGATGGGTTTTTCGGACGCCCGCCTCGCCTCGCTCACCAAGACCGAGGCCGAAGCCGTTCAAAAGCAACGCCAGAAGCTCGGCGTCCACCCGGTCTACAAGCGCATCGACACCTGCGCTGCCGAATTCGCCTCGCCGACGGCCTACATGTACTCGTCCTATGAGCTGCCCTTCGCTGGCGCTGTGGCCGACGAGGCCCAGGTTTCGGATCGCAAGAAGGTGGTCATATTGGGCGGCGGCCCCAACCGTATCGGCCAGGGCATCGAGTTCGACTATTGCTGCGTCCATGCCGCCTATGCACTGCGCGAGGCAGGCTACGAGTCGATCATGGTCAACTGCAATCCAGAGACCGTCTCGACCGACTACGACACCTCAGATCGCCTGTATTTCGAGCCGCTGACGGCGGAAGACGTGCTCGAGATCCTGCGCGCCGAACAGGCCGCCGGCACCCTGCATGGCGTCATCGTCCAGTTTGGCGGCCAGACGCCGCTCAAGCTCGCGGATGCGCTTGAAAAAGCCGGCATCCCGATCCTCGGCACCTCGCCCGACGCCATCGACCTCGCCGAGGACCGTGACCGCTTTCAGAAGCTCTTGCACAAGCTCGACCTGAAGCAGCCCAAGAACGGCATCGCCTATTCCGTCGAGCAGGCCCGCACCGTTGCCGGCGAGCTCGGTTTCCCCCTGGTCGTGCGCCCGTCCTACGTGCTCGGCGGCCGCGCCATGCAGATCATCCACAATGAGGGCATGCTGCAGTCCTATTTGCTCGACACCGTGCCGGGCCTGGTGCCCGAGGACATCAAGCAGAAGTACCCCAACGACAAGACCGGCCAGATCAACACACTGCTCGGCAAGAACCCGTTGCTGTTCGACACCTATCTCTCTGGCGCCATCGAGGTCGACGTCGACTGCCTCTGCGACGGCAAGACGACCTATGTCTCGGGGATCATGGAGCATATCGAGGAAGCCGGCATCCACTCGGGCGACTCGGCCTGCTCACTGCCGGTCCACTCGCTGCCGTCCGACCTCGTCGACGAGCTCGAGCGCCAGACTTCGGCCATGGCGCGCGCGCTCAATGTCGGCGGCCTGATGAACGTGCAATATGCCATCAAGGACGGCACCATCTATGTGCTGGAAGTGAACCCGCGAGCGTCGCGCACCGTGCCCTTCGTGGCCAAAACCGTCGGCAAGCCGATCGCCAAGATCGCCGCCCGCATCATGTCGGGCGAGAGCCTCGACGAGGCCTTTGCCCACTATGGCGAAAAGCCCGATGCCCGCAATCCCGGCCACATCGCGGTCAAGGAAGCGGTGTTCCCGTTTGCCCGCTTCCCCGGCGTCGACATCCTGCTCGGGCCTGAGATGAAGTCGACCGGCGAGGTCATGGGCCTCGACCGCGACTACGCGCTCGCCTTCGCCAAGGCTCAGCTCGGTGCCGGAGTCGACCTGCCGCGCTCGGGCACGCTGTTCGTCTCGGTCCGCGACGAGGACAAGGCCGGCATCCTCGGCGCCGTCCAGCGCCTGTCCGGCCTCGGCTTCAAGGTGCTGGCAACCTCGGGCACCGCGCGCTTCCTCAATGAAAACGGCGTGCCGGCCGAGAAGATCAACAAGGTGCTCGAAGGCCGCCCTCACATCGAGGACGCCATCCGCAACCGCCAGATCCAGATCGTCTTCAACACCACCGATGGCCAGAAGGCAGTCTCGGACTCGAAGTCGATCCGCCGCGCCACACTGATGCAGAAGGTGCCTTACTACACCACCCTGTCGGGTGCTGCCGCCGTCGCCGAGGCCATCGCCGCGCTGAAGGCCGGCTCGCTCGAAGTGCGTCCACTGCAGGATTACTTCAAGTAAAAGCCAGGACGTCGCCACAGCTTCTCTTCTCCCCGTTTACGGGGAGAAGAAGCCGGCAGGCAGATGAGGGGCAGCGCAAACGCTGGCACACTTGCCATGTGGCGCATTCATCTGCAGGGCAGAAGAAGAGCTTCACCGGCGCATAACCAGCCCGGGGCGTCCTGCGGCTTCCTGCCGGCAAAGCACTACGGCAGAACTGAAATACGCAGGCGTCGTCTTAACGAAACTGCATGAATTGCCTCGCCCCACCTTCCCACCCGCATAGATTGCAGCTAACTCTTCACCATCAGGTGGGGGGTATTTGCGAATGAAACTGAAAACTATGCGGCTGGCACTGGCACCGGTGCTGGCGGGACTTCTGGTTGCGGCCGTACCGGTCGCGGCAATGGCCAAGGACAAGGGCTCGCTGGCCGGCAACGAAGGCAAGAAGCGGTACGCGGCGCAGTTCGGGAACACGACTGGTCCATGCAAGGACGGTTATAAGAAGTATGTCGCCGCCCCCGGCCACTCGGCCTATGCCCAGACGCATCTTGGTGCCGTCGAAGCCTTTTACTGCGGCGCTTCCCTTAACGCGCCGTCCCAGGCAGCAGCCGAAAAGCAAGCGTTAGAGCGCTGCAATTCGGTCGGCAAGAAGTACAAGATGAAAACCACCGGCAACTGCGCCATCTACGCTTCGAAGTGAGAGGCCGGACTTACCCTCCCCCTTGTGGGGAGGGGTCGATCCGCGACGCGGATCGGGGTGGGGGTGGTCGAAGAAGCGCACGCCGCCCACAGACTGGCACCGCGCCAGACCTCGCCTGCTGTCTGAACAGCCGTTCGGCGAAACCACCCTCGGAAGCCCGTCACCTCACCCCCTCGTCATCCCACCCCCATCCGGCTACCCTGCCCCGCCAGCCAGGAATCGCCGCATGCCATACGCCTACGACCCGTTCGACGAGATCCGCCGCGAGGCATCCGGTGTCAGCCTGATCCCGCCACAGGTGGTCGCCGACAACGCCGCCAGGGGACTCGTATTGAGAAGGCAGTTCGGCCGCGGCGGCACAGAGATCGGCGTCGGCCGCGCCGAGGAGCTTGTCGCCCGTACCGAGCTTACGCCCCATACCATCAAGCGCATGGTCAGCTACTTCGCCCGCCACGAGGTCGACAAGCGCGGCAAGAATTTTGGCAACGAGCAGAACCCGTCAGCCGGCTACATCGCCTGGCTGCTCTGGGGAGGGGATGAAGGGCGCGCTTGGGCTCTGGAGATGAAACGCGCTATCGCTGATCAGGCGTAATGCTGTTCGATTATCTGAATAGCCCAAAATCGAAAACATCCATGATGGCTGCTATTTTCGGCTGCAGAATTTAGCCACCCCAGTCCACCTCGGTCATGCCGAGCCTGAGATAGAGCCGAACAGCAGCCGAGTTGTCGACCAGGTTGGTCTTGAGGTCGATATGGCTCGCGCCCCGCGCAGCAAATATGGCAAAGACATGCCACAGCAAGGCCTCGGCGATGCCCTTGCCGCGACTGTCGGGACGAACGGCAAGGTCTTTCAGGAAGCCGCTGGTCCAGCTCAAGGCAGCGCCCGCCAACCGGCCCTCGTTATCGAAGACCAGGAAACAAAGTTCAGGGTCAAATTCCGAGTCGGCCTCGAGTCGTGGCCACCACTGGTCGAACGGGCCGTTCATGCCGTCGTCGAAGACGAGCTCAAGCAGATCGTAAAGTGCAACCGCGTCGGAGGCCTGAAACGTCCGCATCGAAAAGCCAGCGGGCCAGCGCGGGGGTCGCAGTTCGCCGGGCAGCACCCTGCGCAGGCGGACGTCGTTTTCCCCCTGCGGCGATGGCATCGGCAAGTCTAGCCGCGGTGACGGGCGCGGTCGCGGCCGAGCCCGGTCTCGTCGAGCAGGCCTTTGCGCTTGGCGTGGTAATAATAGCCGCTCTGGTAAAGCTTGTCGGCCTTGTCCTCGTCGCCATCGGCGACCATGAAAGCGCCGCGCAGATATTTGACCGCGTATTTCAGATTGGTCTCGGCATCGAACAGGCCGCGCGCCGGGCCGTCATAACCCATGCCGCGCGCGGTGGCGTGCTTGATCTGCATCAGCCCCCAATGGCCGTTGTTGAAGGCCATCGGGTTGAAGGTGCTCTCGCGGTTGACCACGCGCCGCACAAGCCGCTCGGGCACCTCATAGAGAGCCGCGTATTTCGAGATCAGCTCGTCGATCTTGCCGCGAGAGGCAAGTGCCGGGCTATCGGGCGCGGCATAGGACGAGGTGGCGAAGCTTTCGGGCGCGACATTGCCCAGCGACGCGACCTGGTAGCTGCGCGGCACCGGCGCGCTGGCCGGCAGGGCATCGTCGGCGATCGTCGGCGCGGACGGAAACTCTCCGACAAGCTTGTCGGCTGTGGCAACGATTTCGCCGCCGGCCATCGGCACCGACATCGGGTCGACCGGGCCCTTGGCCAAGGCAGGAGCCTTGGGCGCGGTGGCGGCAACGGCAACAGCTTTTGCGGCATCAGCAGCAGGCGCGATCGGCGCAGCGGCAACTGCCTTTTCGCCACCAGCAGCGCCAGTCGCCTTTTCGGCACCAGCAGCAGGCACCGGCGGCGCGGCAGCAACGGTCACGGCAGCGGCCTCGCTTGTGGCCGGCGTCGCGGCGTCAGCGGCACCCGCGACATCCGAAGCATCGGCAGCGGGCGCTGCGGCAGCGAGCACGGCAGTGGCCGGCGAAGCTTCGGTGGAGGCATATGATGCGGTCGGCAGCACTGCCACGGTTTCCGGCAGCGCGAGATCGGCGACCTCCGTCGAAGCGGGCGCAATCTCGGCGTTCAAGGCCACGTCGGCGGCCGTCGAAAGATCGGTGTTGAGAGCCGCTGTGTTGGTCTGGCAGCCCGACAGCAATGCCGTCGCCAATGCCACCGAGATCAGCAGGTGAGTCTTTATCGCCGGCAAATGCACACTCTGTTAATGATTTCGTCCCGCCCGACCCTCTCTACAACAACGTATGAGCCCCGGCAATCCACAGGTGGATACGGTTTTCGGGTGGCATGCGCACACAGATCATGGCACATTGTTCCTGATTTGTACCGAATTCACGCCAGCTGCCAGGACGAAAGGAACGGTCGTGGACCCCAGCATTTTCCATCCCCTGCCCGGCCGCGCCGTCTTCGAGACGGCCCTCGGCTTCATGGCGCTGGCATGGAGCAAGACCGGGCTTGTCAGGCTTTGCCTGCCGGAAAAAACCCGCGACGCCGCCGAGCGCCGACTGCTGCGACTGGCCGGTCAGGCCACGGCCGCGGGCGACCATACGCCGCCACCATGGATCACCGCGCTGATCGCCGACATCAGGCGCTATGCCGACGGCGAGGACGTCGATTTCTCCGATGTCCCGGTCGATCTCGCCGGCATCGACGATTTCCGCCGCGACATCTATGCCGCCGCCCGAAACCTTCACTATGGCGAGACCACCACCTATGGCGGGCTGGCCGAGAAGGCCGGCCGGAAGGGTCTGTTCCGCGAAACTGGCTCGGCACTGGGGGCGAACCCTATTCCCCTCGTCATTCCGTGTCACCGCATCCTCGCCGCCGGCGGCAAGATCGGCGGCTTTTCGGCAACCGGCGGCTCGAACATGAAGGAAAAGATGCTGGTGCTCGAGGGCGTGCGCGTTGGCCCGCCGCCATCCACCCAGGCATCGTTCGGGTTCTGACAGGGGATGAAAAGAAGAGCACACAACTGCGGGAGCTGCGCCTGACGGCGCGCTCCGGCGCGCAGAAAGCGTTTCAGAGCGAGATCAATTGTCCGCTTGCGTTCAGTCGCTCAGCGGAAACAGCCGGCGCTTGAAGAAATTGCGCTCGATTCGCTTGCAATTGTAGACCGGGCAGGACCGCGCATCGGCCGTCGGTACATATGCCCGGCGCGCCTCTTCGCCGGCCGAGCAGAAATGGTCGTTGGCGACATAACGATCATAACGCGGCACGCCCGACGTCGGCGACGTCCAGCGCAGGATCACCGCGCCCTGGTTGCGCACGACGCTCTGCGTCTGGGCGCAGCTCATTTTCGTCGATACGTAGCGCGACGCGGCCTGCGCTTCGGCTGCCATCAGTGTCAGGCACGCGGCAAGCAAAATGGCTTTCATGAGAACCTCCCGGACTTCGCGCAACGGCTGGCGCCGGCCGAACGTTACAGCGCCTCATCTTGCATCGCTCGCAATGCCATGGGCGCCAGGCAATATAACACCCTGCGCCCGCCATGGTTGCATGGCAATTGAGGCAGGTTTCAAGCGCCACTATTTGCAAGGGCTTGCACTTGCGGCCATTTGCCCTTATATCCGGCACGTTGATATTTCGGCCGACAGATCCGTGCCCCGCGACACTCTCGCGTTTGCAGACGTCTCTCCCCAAAATCTCGATACCACGACTGGGCATGCTCGCTTGGTCAAGAAAAACTGCAAACGACAAGGATATTCAATATGGCTACTGGCACCGTTAAGTGGTTCAACGCAACCAAGGGCTTCGGCTTCATTCAGCCCGACGCAGGTGGCGCGGACGTTTTCGTCCACATCTCGGCTGTCGAGCGTTCGGGCATGGGCTCGCTGGCCGACGGCCAGAAGGTCAGCTTCGAAATCGAGCAGGACCGTCGCACGGGCCGTTCGTCGGCTGGCCAGCTCAAGGCAGTCTGATTTAAGGCGCGCGGGAGCGAAAGCTCCAATCGCGATGCAAGTCACGGATGTACTGGCGGCTGCGCGACAAGCGCGCCGGAATCTCTGACCCGAAGGACGATGCGGCAGATTGCCGTGAGCCCGGGTCAGGTGATCCAGGATCAGCTGCTGACAGCGGAAGGCGGGGTCACACCCCGCCTTTTTCTTTTTGCGCAGACAGGGTCGCGGCTCGAAACTCGCCTCGACGTTATAGAAAGGGGCCCGAAGATCGCATCTTCGGGCCTTCTTGCATTTCAGGATCAGGCGTTCACGGCAGCCAGGTCAGCGGCACATGGCCCTCGTCCGCTGCCACGCGGGCAAGCCAGGCCTTCACCGCAGGGAACGCATCCAGGTCATAGCCGCCGATGGTCGCGTCATGGGTGTAGGCATAGAGTGCAATATCGGCGACGCTCATCGCATCTCCGGCCAGGAACGGCGTCTTCTCGAGCTGCACCTGCATCACCCCAAGCGCCTTGTTGCCGCCGTCGAGCAAAGCCTGCATGCGCTCCGGCGTCGCCTGGGCGGCGCGCTCGGGGTAGAGGAACATCGTCCGCCTGACAGCAACGAAGGGTTCGTGGCTGTACTGTTCGAAAAACAGCCATTGAAAGACCAGCGCCCGCTGGTAGGCGTCTGCCGGCAAAAGCCGTGTCCCTTCGGCCATGTGGAGCAGGATCGCGTTGGACTCGGCAAGGAAGCGGCCATCGTCGAGCTCGAGCAGCGGCACCTTTCCGTTGGCGTTCTTGGCGAGGTAAGCGGGCGTACGTGTGGAGCCGTCGCGCGAGCTGGTCTCGACATGGCGGAACGGCCGGCCGAGCTTGGCCATCAAAAGCCGCGGCTTGTAGCTGTTGCCGCTGTCGCTCATTCCATAGATCGTGATCATCGCATTCACCCCGTTTGGTCAGCGATTATCGTCCCTGAGGTGAGTCGATCCAGCGAATTGTTCTGGTGCGAGGCATCAGCTTTGGTGATCTTTCGTACCGCGTCAGCCGAACAGCGGCACCACCACGCATTCGCCGCGACGATATTGCGACGTTTCGCGCGCCCCTTCGGCAAACACACTGCCAACCAGCTTTGCAGGCTCGAGCAGATCGCCCTGGAACAGGTCGACACCGGCGCCAAGCGCAATTTCCAGGCGGCTCTCATTGTCGATGCCCTCAACGAGCACGTCGACACCAAGCGTCTTGAGTTCCGACACCACCGGACGCAGCAGCCGCCCGGTCGCGGCGTCGGCGCAGAAGCGTTCGAACGAGGCGCGATCGAGCCTGACGATATCGGGCAGCACACGCTTGACGGCGTCGACGTCATGCTGCGCCGAGCCTGGCTGCCCCAGAGCGACACGCATTCCAAGCGCCCGCAGTTCACAGGCCAGCTTTTCGTCGCCGCCGATCTCGCAGATCAGTTGCGACGCCTCGAAACCTTCGCCCTTGAGGCGCCGGACCATGAAACCCAGATCGTCGAGATCGGGTGCATCACCATTGATGTCCTGCCTGAACAGCAGCGCGATGCCCTTGACGCCCATATTGTGGGCGTTGGCAAGCGGCAACACCGCCCAGACACGTGCGACGATCGCGCGTTCCTCATCGACTATCTCGGCGAGGAATTCGCCAACCGCGACCGGCCGTCCCTCGCGATACGGCACCACCTGGGCGTCGGCGGCGACCGGCGTCAGGCGGCCGTCTTCATGCCGGAAGATCGGCTGGATCGCGCAACGCAGGCGAAACTCACCGTGAACGCCGAACTCCAGGCCAATTTCGTCGGCGGCGATCCTTGCCACCAGGTCCCGAGGCAACGCGCCAAACCCGAAAACCACGTCACTCATGCACTGTCCTCTTGCCGAAGCTTCGGCTTGATCGCGGCGCGCGAACGGCAACCGCATCGGCAACTCCGGCGGGCAAAAGCTCCGTCCGGTGATCTCCGGCGGCTTCGGGCGCCACCGGTTCGAAGTGGGAAAAATTCGCCGGCACGATTTCCGGCAGGGCCAGAACGAAGCCCTGCACCATCGAGGCGCCGGAACGCTCGGCCAGTTGCAACTGCCAGCTTTCCTCGAGCCCCTCGAAAACTGTGCGGATGCCCTTGTCCTCGAAATTCGCCACCATCTCCTTGAGCAGCGCGAAACCCGCGCCCGATTCCATCAGCCGGCTGATCCAGTGGGCATCGAACTTGACGATGTCGGGCTTGATGTCGCGGATGCGCTTGATGTCGGAGTCGTCCGAGCCGAAATCGTCGACTGCGATGCGCAGGCCGCTCCCTTTCAGCGCCCTGACAAATTCGAACAGCGCCTCTTCGGAGGCCGGCTTCTTCTCGGTGACCTCGCAGACGATGCGGCGCGGATCGATGCCGGTTTCGTTGAGCACCTGGCGCATGTCGCGCAGCGCATGCTCCGAGATCGAGCTGTCGAGAAATACCGATGGATCGAAATTGATGAAGATCGACGCTTCCTTGGGCAGGAACACGGCGGCGTTCAGGAGGTGCAGCGTCCGGGTCAGCGTTTCGACATGCAGCCGCTCGATGCCTTCCACGGCAGCGAAGAAGATGCCTGGCGGCACGGCCTCAGTCCCGCGAAACGGCCTGATCAGCCCTTCGAAGGCGGTGACCAGCAAGCGGCCCGACTGAAAGGCGTAAATCGGCTGAAACGCGCTGCGCAGGGCATGCACACCCCAGACGCCGGACGCAGATCCGTCGTCGTGCCGGATGATTTGGGCGAGCCCGATGCTCTTCGACACGGTCCGTCCTATTTCCGGAAAGCTGCGAAATTGCCCCGCCAAAATCTCATCGAAGATTTGATCGGCGGTTAACGCGATGGCTCAAACTTGAACGAACGCCGCCCAGCCGACTGTTTATGCACAGCTTCCACCGGCTTCTGGACCATCACATCCAGGCCTCCCGAAACGTCAATCCGCTTGCGATTCCCTGCGTCATGCGACATTACAGCGCCGCGCATTCCGTTGGATGCGCAAAGGCGGTCGAGCGACCGCGCCCTTTCCGAACCGGAGACCTGAAGTCATGGCCTTTCTTGCCGATGCCCTTTCCCGCGTTAAGCCTTCCGCGACCATCGCGGTCACGCAGAAAGCGCGCGAGCTGAAAAACGCCGGTCGCGACGTCATCGGCCTCGGCGCAGGCGAGCCGGACTTCGACACCCCGGACAATATCAAGAATGCAGCGATCGAAGCGATCCGCCGCGGCGAGACCAAGTACCCGCCGGTCTCCGGCATCGCACCGCTGCGCGAAGCCATTGCCGCCAAGTTCAAGCGCGAAAACAATCTCGACTACAAGCCGGAGCAGACAATCGTCGGCACAGGCGGCAAGCAGATCCTGTTCAACGCCTTCATGGCGACGCTAAACCCCGGCGACGAAGTCATCATCCCCCGTCCCTACTGGGTCAGCTATCCCGAGATGGTGGCGATCTGCGGCGGCAGCTCGGTGTTCGCCGAAACGTCGATCGACAACGGCTTCAAGCTGACGGCAGCGGAACTTGAGCGCAGGATCACGCCGAAGACCAAGTGGCTCTTGATGAACTCGCCGTCGAACCCGTCAGGTGCCGCCTACACCGAAGCCGAGCTGCGCGCCATCGCCGACGTCCTGCTCAAGCATCCGCATGTCTGGACGCTGACCGACGACATGTACGAGCACCTGACCTATGGCGACTTCGTCTTCAAGACCATCGCCGAAGTCGAGCCCGCGCTCTATGACCGGACGCTGACGATGAACGGCGTGTCAAAAGCCTATGCCATGACCGGCTGGCGCATCGGCTATGCCGCCGGTCCGATCGCGCTGATCAAGGCGATGGACATGATCCAGGGGCAGCAGACCTCGGGCGCCTGCACCATCGCTCAGTGGGCGTCGGTCGAAGCACTCAATGGCCCACAGGACTTCATCGCCAAGAACAAGGCGATCTTCCAGGCCCGCCGCGACCTCGTCGTGTCGATGCTCAACCAGGCGCGCGGCATCACTTGCCCCTCGCCGGAAGGCGCCTTCTACGTCTACCCGTCCTGCGCCGGCCTGATCGGCAAGAAGACGCAAGGCGGCAAGATCATCGACGGCGACGAAACCTTCTGCTCAGAGCTGCTTGAAGCCGAAGGCGTGGCGGTGGTGTTCGGTTCGGCCTTCGGCCTCGGCCCGAACTTCCGCATCTCCTACGCGACGTCGGAGAAGCTGCTCGAGGAAGCCTGCACGCGCATCCAGCGCTTCACGGCATCGCTCGTCTGAGCAAAGCCCTAAGGCGAAAAAGGGAGCCCGGCTTCGGCCGGGCTTCCTTTGCCGGTTGCATAAGGCAACTTTTACTTGTATGCAGATGCCAACAGAAACCTTCTGAATCTCATACGCTATCATACATTTGCATATTGCCGTGCCGGTACAATCTGTTACTCTAAAGTAACTATATCCGCCCCCATTGGCGGAATCGTGCAGAGGCAGTCAGAGGCAGCAATTGTATCAGCGCAGACAGCAGCAGCAGGGGCGAAGGAGCAGAAGTCTGCTCTCATGCCTGTTGTTGTTGTTGCTATCGCTCTTTGCTGCACTCAGCGTCTCGGTTGCATCGACCCACGCGCACGCGGCCGGCTATCATCCTGAAGCAAATCTCTCGCTCGACGAAGGCACCGATCGGGTCACCGATGACCCCGGTACGCTTCCCGCCTGCAGCGACACATGCCTTGCCCTTGCCGAACTGAACGGGGACGGCAGCGACGACAGCGCCCTGCTGCGTATCGCCAACACCCTTTCGGCCGTCGATCTGACCAGCGGTTCGCTGGCCATCGACCCGCTTTTCAGCTTCCTGCGCTACCGAACCAGCGAGCCGCGCGCGCCTCCGGCTCGCGCCTGAACGGCGCAACGCGCCCCACCTGCGCCGCATGATCGGTCGGCAGCGGCTACTGCATCAAGCTCGCCGTCAGGGCTGGTCACATCTGCCCCTCCGGGACATTCCCGAAACAGTCTCAGGAATCATCATGTCTAAGACTCATCCACTCGGATTCCGTATCGAACGCGACCTCAAGGAGGCGCTCGTCAAGGCAGCCAAGGATGACCACCGCTCGGTGTCATCGATGGTTGAGATCATCATTGCAAGGTGGCTGCGCGATCGCGGCTACCTCGTCGAGAAGGAAGAACGGGCCGCCTGAGCCCGCTTCCCCGCGCCCCTGCCCGGCGCGCAACTTGGCGCCGGGCAGCATCCGCCGGACTTGCCCGGCATACCAGGTCTTCTTCACTGGCAAACGCACAAGTTCAGCCGTCCGCGTTTTCTCGCCAAGCCCTGCATCATCGTTTGCAATGCAGCATAAAAGCCCGCGACGACTTCGCGCTTGCCTCTACGACCAAAGTCATAATCCCAAAGCAGCGATGGATAACGGCCGTATCGCGGCGTTATCAATTCGACGTCGTTTGGTCAGGCGGATTCGTGCGGAGATTGCTCTCCAGGCCCTTGCCGCCGGCACTCTGGGAGGAGATTTTTATGGCAATTTCGGCAACCGCCGGCGCCCGTGCGCGCGGCATGTCGCGAGAAGAGAAGAAAGTCATCTTCGCTTCGTCGCTCGGTACCGTCTTCGAATGGTACGATTTCTATCTTTACGGTTCACTCGCTGCCTTCATCGGTGCGACCTTCTTTGCCTCGTATCCCGAGGCCACCCGCAACATCTTCGCGCTGCTCGCCTTCGCGGCAGGCTTCCTGGTTCGCCCGTTCGGCGCGCTGGTCTTCGGCCGCATCGGCGATCTCGTCGGCCGTAAATACACTTTCCTCGTCACCATCCTGATCATGGGCCTGTCGACCTTCTTTGTCGGCCTGCTGCCCGGCTCGGCCACCATCGGCATCGCCGCGCCGATCATCCTGATTGCGCTGCGCATGCTGCAGGGCTTGGCACTCGGCGGTGAATATGGCGGTGCTGCGACCTATGTCGCCGAGCACGCGCCCGACGACCGTCGCGGCTACTACACTTCGTGGATCCAGACGACGGCGACGCTCGGCCTGTTCCTGTCGCTGGTCGTCATCCTGGTCGTCCAGACTTGGCTCGGCAAGGAAGACTTCGCCGCCTGGGGATGGCGCGTTCCGTTCCTGCTTTCGTTCATCCTGCTTGGCATCTCGGTGTGGATCCGTCTGTCGCTGTCGGAATCGCCGACCTTCCAGCGCATGAAGGAAGAGGGCAAGGGTTCCAAGGCGCCGCTGTCGGAAGCCTTCGGCCAGTGGAAGAACGCCAAGATCGCGCTGCTCGCACTGTTCGGCCTCACCGCCGGCCAGGCCGTGGTGTGGTACTCGGGCCAGTTCTACGCGCTGTTCTTCCTGACAAACGTGCTCAAGGTCGATGCACAGTCGGTCAACATCATGATCGCCGTTTCGCTGCTGCTCGGTACCGGTTTCTTCGTCTTCTTCGGCTGGCTGTCGGACAAGATCGGCCGCAAGCCGATCATCATGGCCGGCCTGGCGCTTGCCATCGTCACCTACTTCCCGCTGTTCAAGGCGCTGACCTGGGCCGCAAACCCGGCACTGGCCACTGCCCAGCAGAACGTTCGTGCCACCGTCACTGCCGCTCCTGGCGACTGCAAGTTCCAGTTCAACCCGGTGGGCACAGCCAAGTTCACCACCTCCTGCGATATCGCGACGTCGTTCCTGACCCGCAATTCGGTTCCTTATGACGTCGTCACCACGGCCGCCGCCGGCACTCCTGCCACGGTCAAGATCGGCGAAGCAACCGTCACCTCCTATGACGCCGTCGCCGCCGGCGATGCCGCCAAGGCGAACGACGCCGCCTTCGTCAAGGCGGTCAACATCGCTCTCCACGACGGCGGCTATCCGCTGGTCCGTGGTGCCGCAAAGGTTGCCGACCAGAAGCTGGACGCCTTCGTCGCTGCCAACCCCGAGCTGAAGCTCGACGCAGCCGCGATCCGCGGTGGCGAAAAGGCAACCATGCCAACCGAACAGGCGATCAAGGACAAGCTTGTGACCGCGGAAGAAGCAGCCGGTGCACCTGAAGTCGGCTTCTTCAACATCCCCGGCGGCGGCTCGTTCTCGATGGTCGCCGATCCGGCTGCCGTCAACAAGCCCATGGTGATCGGCATCCTGTTCATCCTGGTCGTGTACGTGACGATGGTCTATGGCCCGATCGCCGCAATCCTGGTCGAAATGTTCCCGACCCGCATCCGCTACACCGGCATGTCACTGCCCTACCACATCGGCAACGGCTGGTTCGGCGGCCTGCTGCCTGCGACCGCCTTCGCCATGAGTGCCGCGGCCGGCGATATCTACTACGGCCTGTGGTACCCCATCGCGATTGCCGCAATGACGCTGATCATCGGTGTGATCTTCGTCAAGGACACGCTGGGCACCAACCTCAACGCCAAGGACTGATCCGCGGCACCAGTAAGAAGAGCCCGGCAGGTGCAAACCTGCCGGGCTTTTTCTTTTCCTGGTCCGACCCTTCAGTCAGCCTCGAACATCAGCGAGCGGTGCGTGGCAGCCCCTGCCATGGCCCCGTCGCCCACCGACAGCGCCACCGAGCCTGCCGCCCGCGCAATGTCGCCACATGCGAACACGCCCTTCACCGTCGTCTGCTTCATCGCGTCGGTCCTGACGAAATTGCCCATCGGCCCAGCCTCCAGTTCGCAGCCCAGCTGTTCGACCCACGGGATCTGAAGCGATGTCCTGGGCATGGTAAACAGCCCGTCCAGTTCAAACATCCGACCATCGTCGAGCACGAGGTCGGCGCCCTCGCCCCTGACCTCGCGGACGAGTGCGGCCTCGACCGTCGCGCCGCGCGCAGCAAGCTGCCGAAGCTGCTCGGCGTCGGGCGTGAACACGCCATTGGTGAACAGCGTCGTCGTGCCCCAGTCGGGCAGCATCAGGGCGTGATGCATGGAGTGCTCCGAAACGGCGAGCACGCCGATCCGGCCCTGGTTCAGCTCATAGCCATGGCAATAAGGACAATGAAAGACGGATCTGCCCCAGCGCTGGCGCAGGCCGGGGATTTCGGGCAGGCTGTCGGAGACCCCGGCCGCCAGCACCAATCGCCTGGCGCTCGCCACACGGCCAGTGCCGAGATCGACGGCGAAACCACCTTCGATCCGCCGCGCACCTTCTGCCCTGCCCTCCAGCCACGTCACGCCGGGATAACGCTCGAGCTGCTCACGCGCCTCGGCGGCAATCGCGCCCGGCTCGCGGCCATCTTGGCCGAGGAAGCCATGGGAATGCGCGGCAAAGCGGTTGCGCCGCTCGCCCACGTCAATGACCAGAACCTTGCGCCTGGCGCGGGCAAGCTGCAGGCCCGCCGACATCCCCGCATAACTGCCGCCGACGATGATGACGTCGTAGTCCATGGCCAAAAATCCTTTGAAGCGGCCCTGTGGTCGCGCTGTGCTTCCCCAGCGGGTCGAAGAGCTTTCTCATTTTCACGACACTTCATATGTTACATGACTGTGGTCGTCAAGCTTCACGCAACTCCTGTTGTTGCGTGACCGACTATCTGTTAGGCCTGACCAGACGCCGGCAGCGAGCTGAACCGCTCCAAAAAGCCGAAAGAACAGCACGATGAGATCCGACACCCGCCTCTCCCGCATGCTGCATGTGCTGATCCACATGCAGCACCACGAGGGAACCGCGACCTCGGACGCAATCGCCATGATGCTCGGCACCAACCCAGTGGTCGTACGCCGGACCATGGCTGGCCTGCGCGATCAGGGTTATGTCCGCTCGGAGAAGGGCCATGGCGGCGGCTGGCTGCTGGCGCGGTCGCTGGAGGAGATCACGCTGCTCGACATCCACAAGGCGCTAGGCACCCCACAGCTCTTCGCCATCGGCCTCGCCGGCGACAACCCGAGTTGCACCATCGAGCAGGCGGTCAACACCTCGCTCGCCGAAGCGATGGACGCGGCCGAGGCGATCCTTTTGGCCAAATTCGGCAAGGTCACGCTGGCGGAGCTGGCCGAGGGCGCGGCGAAGGTCGCAAACGGCAGGCTGACGATGGAGCACCTTTAGGGTCTTTCTTCGCGATCTCACTGCAGGCGACGATCATCCGCAGGCTGACGGTTAACGAGCTTTCACAAAACCGACGATGGAATTCTCTCTCCAGCAACAACGGGTTCTACGTCGATAGAATCCGGGGTCTTGGGAGGAGCCATCAATGACAATAGCGCAGATGAATTGGGGGCGACTGAAGTGCCCGGCCAACGATCCGCGATTGAAAGAATCTATGGACGGCCTTGGAGACGTCTACCGCTTGGCAGAAGCTCACCCTGGGTTCCTGTGGCGGATGACGCAATAGCTGCGGAAACGAAGGCCTGCGGCTTCGACAATCGCATGTCCGCAACTGTCTCGCTCTGGAGGAGCCTGGACGATCTCCACGATTAAACCTTCAACTCACTGCATGGAATCTACCTCAAGCGAACCTCCGAATGGTTCGAGAAGATAGATGAGCCTCAGCTGGTCACCTGGTTCATTGAGAATAGCAACGTCAGACCAACCTTCGCTGAAGCTTGGGAGCACTGATCTCACTTCAAGAATCCGGATTGTCAGATCGAGTATACGACTGGCGAAAGTAGCGCTGCCGAACCGACTGTCGTCGGGCAGCAACCCTTGTGCATCCGCCCCCTCAGCCGCCTTGCGTGTCGGTCTGCAGCCCGCCGCGGCCACGCAGCAGCAAGCTCAGCACGGCGCCGCAGATGGCGATGGCGCTGCACAGCAATGCGGCGACCTTGAGCGCTTGTCCCAAGGCATCGCGCGCCGCCTCGATCTGCACACCGGCATTGTCCGGCCCAAGTGCTGCGTTCATCGGCAACGCCGCAAGCTGCGGATGGTCCACAAGCGCCAGTTGGTAGAGCATCGTCAGCAGGCTGCCGAGTACGGCGATGCCAAATGCACCGCCCAGTTCGGTGCTGGCCTCGGACAAGCCGGCGGCGGCACCGGCATGTGATGCCGCCACCGAGCCGACAATGACGTCGGTCGTCATGGTGAAGACTGGCGCCAGCCCAAGCGAGAACAGGCAGTAGGCCGCAATCATCAGCGTGAGATCGCCGCTGGCGGCTGCGGCTCCCGCCAGCGCGAAGCCACCGGCTGCGACGAGGAAACCGAGCGCCATCAACGCAACCGTGCCGAGGCGTGATGCAATCGCCGGCGCCGCAATTGCACCGGCGATGAACGCCACGCCCGACGGCGCCGAGGCCACTCCGGCCTGCAACTCCGTCAGGCCGAGGCCGAGCTGGAAATACAGCGCCATCAGCAGGAACATGCCGAAGGCAACGAAAAAACCGAGAATGTTGATCGTCAGCGCTGCCGAAAAGCGCGGCGAGGCAAACATATCGAGGTCGAGGAACGGAACCGCGAGCCGCCGCTGCCGGTGCAGGAACAATGTCGTGGCAACAATGCTCACTGCCAGCGCGAGACCGGCCTCGCCGCTCCAGCCGTCCATCGCCACCTTCTTGATGGCATAGACCAGGCCAAGTACCGCCACCAGCAAGCTGAGCGCGCTTGCGACGTCGGGGCGTGGCGCCGCGCCGTCGCGCGCTTCCGGCAGCATCTTCGGGCCAAGAACCAGAAGCAGGGCCATGACGGGCAGGTTGATCAGGAACACGGATCCCCACCAGAAATATTCGAGCAGCACGCCGCCAACCAGTGGACCGACGGCACCACCGGCGGAGAAGCTGGCGATCCAGACGCCGATCGCCTTGCTGCGATCCTCGGGGTGCGGAAACAGGTTGCGCACCATCGACAGCGTCGACGGCGCAAGCGTCGCTGCGGCAATGCCCATCAGCGCGCGCGCCGCGATCATCATCGGCGCCGAGCTCGCGAAGGCAGCGATCAGAGACGCCACGCCGAAGGCGAATGCGCCCCACAGCAACAGGCGCCGGCGGCCGATGCGGTCGCCGACGACGCCCATCGGGATCAGCGCGGCGGCCAGGATGAAGCCATAGATGTCCACCATCCACAACAGCTGAGCTGGCGTCGGGTCGAGATCGGCCGCCAACTCCGGCAGTGCAAGGTTCAGCACCGTCAGATCCATCGAGTACAGCAGGCACGGCAAGGCGAGGATCGCCATCGCCAACCATTCACGGCGCCCCGCCCGGGGCAAATCGCCATGCTCTTCCATCTTCGCCTCTCCTGGAGCGCTTGATCGACAGGTACGCGCGTGACAATGTGGATATGTGTGAACTAACTACTCCTAAAAAGCAACTACTTGGTTTTTAATGAGAACTGAAAAGAGCAGAAGCTACGACGACGGCTGTGCGACGGCGCATGCGCTTGACCTGATCGGTGAGCGCTGGGCGCTGCTTGTCGTCCGCGAGTTGCTCTTCGGGCCCAAGCGTTTCACCGACCTGCGCACCGACCTGCGCACCATCAGCCCCAACGTGCTGACCCAGCGCCTGGAAGCGCTGGAGGCAACAGGCATCGTGCGCCGGCGCAAGCTGCCGCCGCCTGCCGCGTCCTGGATCTATGAACTGACCGAGTGGGGCAGCGAGCTCGAGGACACCATCGTCACTCTGGGCAAATGGGCCGCCCGTTCGCCGTTCCTGGAACAGGGCCTGCCGATCAGCCGGGCCGGGTTGCTGCTGGCCATGCGGGCGATGTACAGACCACAAGACGACGGCGGCTTCTGCATTAGCCTCGACATGCCCGACGGCACGGCTGTCGTCTCCGGCACAGCTGAAGGCTTCGACATCCAGTTCGGCGACGAGGCCTTGAAGTCAGCGCAAGCCATGTTCTCCGGCACCTCAAGCGTTCTCGACAGCATTCTGTTCGGCGGCGTCTCCGTCGAGGCGGCGCTGAAGGCGGGCGATGCCAGGATCACCGGGGACATGTCGGCCATGGCCAAGCTGCTGCGGGCATTCCCGATGCCGCCGGCAGCGACCGGCCTGGCGCCCTAGCGGCGTGCCGGCGCGCTGAGGGCACTGGCTTGGTCATTTCCCGCACCTGCTTTCTGGCGCAGGTCCTGGACTTGGCTCATAAGCACCAGACATCTTTCCCCGAGGTCGCCACTCCATGCCCCTGCACATCAACACGCCGCTGCTCGAATCCCGGCCGCTGAGCCTCGCCGCCGGGCGCTCGATCTGGCTGAAGATGGATGCGCTGCAGCCACCGGGCTCGTTCAAGATTCGCGGCATAGGTGCTGCCTGCGAACATCATGCCAAGGCGGGCAAGCGCCGCTTCGTCTCGTCCTCCGGCGGCAATGCCGGCATCGCGGTCGCTTACGCCGGCCGCCGGCTTGGCATGCCGGTGTCGGTCTTTGTCCCGGAAACGGCAACGGAATTGGCCAAGGCGCTGATCCGCCAGGAGGGCGCGGAGGTCATCGTCCATGGCGCGTCATGGCAAGAGGCCAACGAACGCGCCATGTCGGCGCTCGATGCCGACACGGCCTTCATCCACCCCTTCGACGACCCGCTGCTCTGGACCGGCCACGCGACGATGATCGACGAGGTCGTCGCGGAAGGTTTGTCCTTCGACGCGGTTGCCCTGTCGGTCGGCGGCGGCGGGTTGATGTCGGGCATTGTCGAGGGCCTGGCCCGCAACAGCCTCGCGCATATCCCGATCATCGCGGTCGAAACAGAGGGCGCTGCCTCGCTTGCTGTCGCCATGGAGGCCGGCCAGCGGGTGCAGTTGCCGGCCATTACCAGCATCGCCACCTCACTCGGCGCCCGCATTGTCAGCGAGCGCGCCTTCGAAGTGACGCAGACCCAGTCCGTCGACAGCGTCGTGGTCAGCGACCATGCTGCCGTCGAGGCCTGCCTGCGCTTCCTCGACGATCACCGGGTACTGGTCGAACCGGCCTGCGGCGCAACGCTTGCTCTCGCCTACAGCCATATGGATGCGCTCTCGCGCTACAACCGCGTACTGATGATCGCCTGCGGCGGCGCCACCGCGTCGTTGGCCCAGTTGCAGGCGTGGCACACTGCCTGATCCTTCGGCATCGGCCTTGGTGCGCGACGAGCTACCAGGGCGAGCGCGCGGCCAGGCGGCCGATGGCGACGAAGATCGCCAGCGCGACCAAGCCGAGCAGGATGGTAAAGGACAGCGCCCAGGAAATGCCGATGGTGGCCATGGCGAAGGCCAGCGCGAAGGGGGCGACGGCAGAGACGATCAGCCGGGCCGACATGGCGCGGCCCTGCAGCCGGCCGTAGCCGTCGCTGCCGAACAGCGCCAGCGGCAGCGCGCCGGTGACGATGCTGAACAGACCATTGCCCATGCCGAAGATGACGGCGAAGGTCATTGCACCCGCTATCGACGGAGCGGTTGCCAGCAACACGCCCACGCCAGCGGTCATCAGCACAGCCGAGATGATCGCGAGTGTCAGTGGCGCGAGGTTGATGCCGGCCACCATGTTGATGAAGCGGCTGAGCACCTGGGCGGGTCCGAACAGCGTGCTGACGACAGCAGCCGTGGCGCCGAGCCCAAGGCCTGAGAGCAGCGGCACCATGTGGACCAAAATTGCCGCGCTCACCAGGTTCTGTACCGAGAGCGCAATCACCATCAGGGCGAAACCGAGCGGACGCACGGCAGCGGCAAGCGAACCCTCGACATGTTGGTGCGGCTCGGTGGCAATCTGGCCTTGCCCCGTCCGCCGAAACGACAGCCAGGCATGCAGCGGCAGGCAAACGACCAGGTTGAGGACGGCGAAGACGAGATAGACCGCCTGCCAAGACATCTGCGCGTGCAGTGCCGTGGTGATTGGCCAGAAGGCAGTCGAGGCGAAGCCGGCGATGAGCGTCAGATAGGTGATGTTGCGCTGGGCGTCGCGAGGCGATATCTGGACGAGCAGCGCAAAGGCCGCGCCATACTGGACGAGGTTCGAGGCGACCTGGATCGCCACCAGCGCGATGACGAAACTGATCGCTTCAGGAGCTGCCGCACAGGCGACCAGTGCTGCGGCCGCGACAGCCGAACCGGCCGTCATGATGCGGCCGGCGCCATAGCGGTCAATCCAGTTGCCAAGCCAGGGCGCGGTCAGTCCGCCGACGAGCAGTGCCGCCGACAGCGCGCCGAATAGCCACTCGACCGGCCACGACAAGTCCTTGGCCATGTCGTGGGCAAGAATGGAAAAGCTGTAGTAGAGCGTGCCGTATCCGACGATCTGGGTGATGCCGAGCGCGATGACGGCGGCAATCGGCGAACGCACGGCGGTCATCGGGAAATCGGCTCGTTCTCGGTCTTTGCTGCCGCCTCCTTCCGATGTCCGCCGCATCAGGTCAAGCGGCGTGAGGCCCTGGCACAACTCATGCGCCCTGGCAAAAGCCAAGCCTTGCCGGTGATCGAAGCAACGTTCGAAGCGTGCGCCCACCCAACCGCAAGCAGGTTGGGCGCGTCGTCCAGAGAAACTGCGCAGTCCAAACAGCAGACAACGCCTGCTCCAGCGTTACCGGAGCAGGCGAAGCGCCCTCGCCTATGCATTCACCCAGCATTTGGTCAGCGCATGGCCGCCCATCAGCTCGCCATTGGGATCGTCGACCCAGCCGCCGACCTTGGTGCCGGTCGCGTCGATGTAGTTGTTGAACATCGGCACGATGACGCCGCCCTCGTCGCGCAGGATCACGGCTGCCTGACGGTAGAGGTCCTTGCGCCTGGCCTGGTCGAGCTCGCCGCGCGCCGACAGGATCAGCTTGTCGAAATCGTCGCGGAAGAAGCGGGTGTCATTCCACTCGGCCTTGGACAGATAGGCGATGGAATAGACCTGGTCCTGCGTCGGCCTGCCGGTCCAGTAGGACATCGAGAAGGGCTGCTTGTTCCACACTTCCGACCAGTAGCCGTCGCCCGGCTCGCGCTTGACCTCGAGCGTTATGCCGGCCTTGGCCGCACTCTGCTGGTAGAGCTGGGCGGCATCGACAGCACCTGGGAAGGCGACGTCGGAGGTCCGCAGCAGCACCGGGCCGCTATGACCCGACCTCTTGTAGTGGAACGCCGCCTTGTCAGGATCGTAGGCGCGCTGCTCGATGTCGTCGGAGAACATCGCATAGGCCTTGGTCACCGGCATGTCGTTGCCGATCAAGCCGTAGCCGCTCAGCACCTTCTTGACCATCTCCTCGCGGTCGACGGCATATTTCAGCGCCAGCCTCAGATCGTTGTTGTCGAAGGGTGCGGTGTTGCAATGAGCGATGAAGACGTAGTGGCCCTTGCCCGGCACGTTGCGGATCTCTACGCCCGGCACGCGCTTGATCAGGTCGACGATCTTCGGTTCGACCCGGTTGATCAGATCGACCTGGCCGCCCTGAAGTGCGGCAGTGCGCGCTGTCGCGTCGTTGATCACAACGATCTCGATCTGGTCGGCATGGCCGCGCTTGTCGGAACCCCAGTAGTTCTTGCTCAACTCGCCGACATGGCGCACGCCCGGCTCGTTGACCATCACCTTGTAGGGGCCGGTGCCGATGCCTTCGGTCGGATTGTCCTTGCCGCCATTTGGCTGAATCATGAGGTGATAGTCGCTGACCACGTAAGGCAGGTCGGCATTGGCCTCCTTGAGCTGGATGACGACATAGTCGCCGTCGACCTTCATGCTTTCGAACTGGCTGACGAAGGCAAGTGCCGCCGATTTCGAATTGGCGTCGGCATGGCGCTCCAGCGTCGCCATCACGTCATCAGGCGTAAGCTCCTTGCCATTGTGGAAGGTCACGCCCTTGCGGATCTTGAAATGCCAGGTCTTGGCGTCGTCGGAGGCTTCGTAGCTTTCGGCCAGGCGCGGCTCGATCTCGCCCGCCGGCGACACTTCCAGCATCTGCTCGCCCCAGCTGCGGCCAAGCGTGTAGGGCACCTGGCTCGCCCATGTCGCCGGGTCGAGGCTGTCGGTGGCGGCACCGCCGACCATGCCGGCCTTGAGCACGCCGCCCTTGACCGGCGCTTGCGCTTGTGCGGCACCGGCCAGCAGCGTGTTGGCCGAAAGGCCCATGACTCCAAGGGCTGCGGCACGGCCGAGAAAGTCGCGGCGCGACATCCGTCCACTGACGACGAGACGGCTGAGATGGTCGAGTTCACGAGACATTGGACTGCGTTCCTCCAGATGGGCGCGACTTGATGTCGTCATGGTTCCCCAACGTAATATTGAGTGGCGGGCCGCTTCACGCTGCCCGCCGGACGCGACATCTGATGGCGCTTTTGGAATAGCTGGCTTTTCTGCTGCCGCCGCATCAACCCTTGCCTTGCAAGGCTCTTGCCCTGCCTTCAAAGCCGTGTGACGATGTCGCCAACGGGGAGGAAGTTCTCAGACGAATTTGCCCGCGACGGCCGCACAGGCCGGCCGCCGCATTCAGGGAAAAATGCCTGAGTGGAGGTCAGCTCTCATGGGTAGTCGCGCCGGAGGAAGACGCACGGGACCGAAGTGCATCGCCATCGTCGGTCCCTTCGCCAGCGGTAAAACCACACTTCTCGAAGCCCTTCTCGCCCGCTCGGGCGCCATTTCCAAGCAGCACCCGGTCGCCTCCGGCAACACGGTCTCCGACCACTCGGCCGAGGCCAAGGCGCATGCCATGAGCGTCGAGGCGGTCTTCGCCACCACCCAGTTCATGGGCGAGGCCATCACCTTCGTCGACTGCCCCGGCTCGGTCGAGTTCGCCTTCGAGGCCGAGCCCATCCTTGCCGCCTGCGACCTCGCCGTCGTCGTCGCCGAGCCCGACGAGAAGAAGATCCCAGCCTTGCAGTTGATCATGCGCAAGCTCGACGATCTCGGCGTGCCGCGTATCCTGTTCCTCAATAAGATCGACAAGGCAGCCGCCGGCGTCCGCGACACGCTGAAGCTGCTGCAGCCGGTCAGCCGCACGCCGCTGCTCCTGCGTCAGATCCCGCTGCGCAAGGACGGCGTCGTCGTCGGTTCGATCGACCTCGCGTTGGAGCGCGCCTACATCTACCGCGAATATGCCGAGAGCGAGATCGCCGACATCCCAAGCGACGACAAGGCGCGCGAACTCGAAGCCCGCTTCGCCATGCTGGAAACCCTCGCCGACCATGACGACCAGTTGATGGAGCAGTTGCTCGAGGAGATCGAGCCGCCCAAAGATGAAATCTTCGATGACCTTGCCGCCGACCTGCGCGACGGCGCGGTCACGCCGGTGCTGATCGGCTCGGCCGAAAAGGGCAATGGCGCGCTGCGCCTGCTCAAAGCGATCCGCCACGACGCCCCCGACATCGAGGCAACGCGCAAGCGCCTCGGCATATCCGACGGCAGCGCTGCGGTCGTCCAGGTCATGAAGACCATCCACACCTCCCACGCCGGCAAGCTGTCGGTGTCGCGCATCCTGTCCGGCCAGGTCGCCGATGGTACGGAGCTCTGGCTCAACGCCACCGACACCTCGAAGGTCTCGGGCATTTACCGCTTGCTCGGCAAGGACCAGTCCAAGCAGTCGGGCGCCGGCGCCGGCGACACCGTCGCGCTCGGCAAGCTCGAACATGCCGCGACCGGCCAGACGCTGACCACGGCCAAGGGAGGCATCAAGCCGCTGGTCAAACTGGAGCCGCCCAAGCCGGTCTATGCCTTTGCGCTGCGCCCCAAGGAGCGCAAGGACGAGGTCAAGATGTCGGCGGCGATCCAGCGCCTGGCCGAGGAAGATCCCTCGCTCACCTTGCACCACAACCAGGACTCGGCGGAAACTGTTCTATCCGGCCATGGCGAGATGCATCTGAGGGTGGTGCGCGAGCGGCTCGAAGGCCGCAATCAGATCGCCGTCGAGGGTCACGCGCCAGCGGTGCCCTATCGCGAGACCATTCGCAAATCGGTCCAGCAGCGCGGCCGCCACAAGAAGCAATCGGGCGGTCACGGCCAGTTCGGTGATGTCGTCATCGAGATCAAGCCGCTGCCGCGCGGCTCGGGTTTCGAGTTCACCGACACCATCACAGGCGGCGTCGTGCCCAAGCAATACATCCAGTCGGTCGAAGCAGGCGCGCGCGACTTCCTCAAGACCGGCCCGCTCGGCTTCCCCGTCGTCGACATCGCCATCAACCTGTCTGACGGTTCGTTTCACTCGGTCGATTCCTCCGACATGGCGTTCCAGATGGCGGCGAAGATCGCGATGAAGGAGGGTATGCCGAGTTGCTCGCCGGTGCTGCTCGAACCGGTCATGAAGGTCGAGATCTTCACCCCCTCCGATGCCACGGCGCGCATCATCGCACTGGTGCCGCAGCGCCGCGGCCAGATCCTCGGCTACGACGCCCGCACCGATTGGCCCGGCTGGGATGTCGTCGAGGCGACGATGCCGCAATCGGAGATCGGCGACCTGATCATCGAGCTGCGCTCAGCCACCGCCGGTGCCGCCACCTACCGCGCCGAATTCGACCACATGGCCGAACTCACCGGCCGCCTCGCCGACGAAGCGATGCAGTCGGGCGGCAAGGCCGCGTGAGATCAGCAGCCGGGCGGTCCACGCGGGTCGTCCGGCAGCTCTCCTCACGCTCTGTTGATCTCCCATCCGGGACGGCGCTGTAACGCGACGACGTTTCCACGCGTATGTGAACGTGACAGCGTTGATTTCGCCGTCCGCAGGGGCGACCTTGCGGCCAGCCTATTGGAGAGCAAGCATGGCATTCATTCACCGCCGACCGTCCTGGGCAATTCCGGAAGCGCTGGCGACACCCGAGCACATCTTCCTCAACCGCCGCAGCATTCTGGCCGGCATGGGGCTTGGGCTCGCGGCCGCAGCCCTGCCCCGCAAGGCGCGCGCCGAGGAGGCCGATCCGACCGCCGATCTCTATCCGGCCAAGCCGAATGCCACCTACAAGCTCGACCGTGCGCTGACGCCCGAAGCGATCAACGCCAACTACAACAACTTCTACGAATACGGCACCTACAAGGAAATCGCGGCCAACGCCCAGCAGCTCAAGACGCGGCCGTGGGACATCCAGATCGGCGGCCTTGTCGACAAGCCGATGACGCTTGCCATCGACGACCTGATCCGCAAATTCCCGCTCGAGACGCGGCTCTACCGCCACCGCTGCGTCGAGGCCTGGTCGATGACCATCCCGTGGAGCGGCTTCCCGCTGAAGGCGCTTGTCGCCATGGCGAGCCCCAAGACGGATGCAAAATTCATCCGCTTCGAGACCTTCCTCGATCCGTCCATGGCGCCCGGCCAGAACGACTTCGTCTATCCCTGGCCCTATGTCGAAGGCGTCACCATCGAGGAAGCGGCGCTCGACCTGCCTTTCCTCGTCACCGGCGCCTATGACAAGCCGCTGGCCAAGCAGTTTGGCGCGCCGATACGGCTCGTCCTGCCGTGGAAATACGGCTTCAAGTCGATCAAGTCGATCCGCAAGATCGACTTCGTCGCCGAACAACCGGTGGGCCTGTGGGAAGCGATCCAGCCGAGCGAATACGGTTTCTGGGCGAACGTGAATCCCGAGGTCCCGCACCCGCGCTGGAGCCAGGCCAAGGAGCGCGTGCTCGGCACCGGCGAACAGGTGCCGACACAGCTGTTCAACGGCTATGCCGCCGAAATAGGTCAGCTCTACGCAGGCAAGGATCCCGCCAAGCTTTACATGTGATCCCACCTGCATGCCCTCGAAAAATCGAAGCGATTGTCGAGAGGGATCATGCAGTGAACTTGGGAGGTGTCCGCGCGCCAGTTTGTGCGCGCGGTGCCCTATTCCGCTTTCGCCTCGACATGCCACCATTTTAGCCGACCACCCTTGAACGAGTGGCTCTTCGGCATGAGCTCAATCGCGCCGGGCTTGTCGAACACGCCGAGCAGCAGTGCGACCACGGGCGCGTCGTCGATAGCGCCGAATGAGCTGCCGCAGGCCGGGCAGAAGGCGCGACTGGAATAGTCGGACGAGCGATAGACCGATGGCGCGCCGCCCGGCCCGGTCCACGTCACGCGGTCGCTTGGAAATTCGACCCATGAAGCGGTCAGCGAACCTGTGTGGCGCTGCCACATGCGGCACGAGCATGTATGCGGCTTCCCGGCCGGTCCGGTCGCCTCGAAGCGGACTGCGCCGCACAGGCAGCCGCCACAAAAGACCTTGGCCTTGGCCACACCCGCCTTGCTCGCGCCCTTGGCCGCATCTGTCATGCTCATGAATGTCCCCCCAAATGATCCATCTGGCCGCGCCTGGCAAAATATGGATTCGCAGCAATGTCGCCCAGCCTTGACCGGCCGCCGACAAAACAAAAGCGGCGCCCGAGGATATCCTCGGACACCGCTTTTTGCGGACCGTTCCGCGGGAGGCGGGACGGCAGGTCCGCCGCTACGTGGCCAACGTCTTGGGTCGTCGGCAATCTGCTGGACGCGGCGCGTTGCCTGAACCTGGCGCGCACGGGTGATGCCCCCATCTCCCGACGCACCATCACCGCGTCCATGTAAAAACTAGGCGCGTCCCGGGGTACGGGGAATGTTACCGGGGGTTACATGTCACTGTTACGCGGGAGGTTTGGCCTGTTTCAGGCAACAAAAAAGCCGGATCCAAGAAGATCCGGCTGAGTTTGTTTGGAAGTGCCGATTAAGGCTAACCTCCAGAGGGGAACACTCAAGGGCGCTAATGGGAGGAGGAACGCGCCCTGGAGATGAACAATATATGTGCTCTCCTTGCCCAACAAACAAGCATCTATTTTGCAATGCACGCATGCAAAAACATACAGGCTGTGGTCTAACGACGTTAGAAGCCCGATAGGACCAGTTTTCGCCCCGAAAATCGCAGCCTGAGCATGCTGCAACGCACAACAAACAGCCGTGGCGACGCCAAGGATGACCTGAAATGCCCCGTGCCGGGAGATGCTGGCAAATCGGGCACGGCACGCTCATTGTTGCGGCGAAAGCCAAGCCAATAGGCAACATGCGGAATTTTCGACCTGAGAGATCAAGAGGAGTGCAGGCCTCGCGCAAACCGTCCGCCATCCTCGGCAGCGCCATCTTCTTCATCACGGCACCTGGTGTCGTCGCCGGCCTCGTGCCGTGGCTCGCGAGCGGGCGCTATGGCCTGCCGGTGGCGTCGTGGCCACTCGCCATCCTGGGCGCCGCGCTGGTCGCTGTCGGCCTCGGCGTGCTGCTGCACGCCTTCGCCCGTTTCGCGCTGGAAGGGCTCGGCACCCCTGCCCCGATCGCGCCGACGGACAGGCTGGTGGTCGGCGGCGTCTACCGCCACGTGCGCAACCCGATGTATGTCGCGGTGCTGTCGATCATCCTCGGCCAGGCGCTGATCTTTGCATCCTGGCAGCTTGCCGCCTATGCCGTCATCATGGGCGCTGTGATGGCGACCTTCGTCCGGATCTATGAAGAGCCGGTTCTGCTGCGGCAATACGGTGCCGACTACGAAGCTTACCGCCAAAACGTTCCCGGCTGGATGCCCCGGCTCACGCCCTGGCGTGGAGCCTAGGCCGGAACAAGATCGGCCAGCCGGGAACGATGTCGGCAGGCGAAGGTTCAGCCGCTCGGCATGCCCGCGAAGGCCACGAGATCGGGATCGATCCTGTCCCAGGCGTGGCCTCGGGCACTGTAGGTCAGCACCTGAGGCTGGAACTGGCCCGGATCATCCAGGCTGCCGGCATGGATCGCGATCGCTTCCGGCGCTGCGGCGAAGGTCACGAACACAGGCGTTCCGCACTCAGGGCAGAAGCCATGAATCTTGTCCTTGCCGCTGTCGGCCACGACCCGCCAATGCTTTGCTTCGCCCGTCATCGCCATCTCGGCGCGCCGGGCAAAGGTCAGGTACGAGCCATGCCCGGTGCCGCTACGCTTCTGGCAATCCAGGCACTGGCAGTGGTTCTGGAAGATCGGCTCGTTTTTCGTCTCGTAGCGGACAGCACCACAGGCGCAGCCGCCGGCATAAAGCTTGGTCGTCATTGGGGTTCTCCGGGATGCGGGCAGCCGATCATGCCGTTTTTGGCTTGGCGAAAACGTCGAGGGGACGTCCCGTTTCGAGGAAGGATTTCAGGCTGGACAGAACGATCGGCCAGCCCTTGCTGATTCCTTTCGCCATGCCACTACCGGCTTCGAGTTCGTCATGGGTAACGGTCAGCCGAACCATGGTGTCGTATTCATCGATGTCGAACGTCACCCGACTGTAGCTTGCAGGATTTGCAGCCTCGGACGGGTCTGCCCAGGTCATGACGAGGCGGCTCGACGGAACGGTCTCGACGACCTTGCCGACAACCTTGACGGCCCGCTCGCCATGGGCCTGGACGTGCTCCCACGTCGAACCCGGATTCCAGTCGGAAATGTTTTCGTGGCCCCAGTAGCGCCTTGCGACATCCGGCTTGGTGATTGCCTCGAACACCTTGTCCGGTGTCGAGACGATGTAGGTCACGTAGACGAAGCTCGTCTTTTCCTGGCTGGTCATTGTTATTCTCCTTCGAGTTCTTTCTTCAGGTCATGCAGCAGGCTGAGCCGCTGGACCTCGAACTTGCGCACCCACCGCTCGTAAACCTCGTGGATCGGAACGGGGTTGATGAAATGCAGCTTCTCGCGGCCGCGCCGAACCGATGTGACCAGGTTGGCCGCCTCCAGTATTCCGAGATGCTGGGTGGCCGATTGCCGAGCCATATCGAGGTTTGCACACAACTCACCCAGCGACTGTCCGTTCTTTTCGAAGAGAAGATCGAGCAGCTTCCTGCGGGTCGGGTCGCTCAAGGCCTTGAATATGTCGTCGGCGTCCATCGTCCTCACTCACTGACCGCTATAGATATGCAGGCAAATACCTGCATGTCAAGTCATGCAGGTATTTACCTGCATATTAATGTGAACACCTTCGTCCGCTCGGGTTGTCGAGCGGTACAGCCTGCCCGGTCCACGCACAGGCGCCAGGTAGCCGGGAACAGGCCGATCAACGCAGCCGCATTGTCGCTTGGAACGGAAACCGATTGTCGGGGCGCGCCTGCGTCCACGCGTGGGAAAGCCTGCCCTCGCCGAAACGAGGGCTTTTCGCAGCGGGCGTGATCGGAGTGGGAGCCTAGTAGGCCCAGCTCCTGGCCTTGGCGATGACGAAGTCGCGGAAGACGTGCAGCTTGGCCTGCTCGCGCATGGCGTCGGGATAGGCGAAATAGGTGTCGAAGGACGGCACCTCGGTTTCGGGCAGGAGTTGCACCAGTCCGGCATCCTTGCCGATGACATAGTCGGGCAGCATGGCGATGCCGGCACCCGTCTGCACCGCCTTCTTGATCGACAGGATGTCATTGATCTGCAGCGTCGGCACACGCTGGCCGCCCTCGAAGTCGCCGACGGTTTCCAGCCAGTTGAGCTCGCTCAGATGCGTCGGCACCGGCACGCCGAAGGTAACGATACGGTGGTTCTTGAGGTCGGCGATGGATGTCGGCTTGCCGTATTTGTTGACGTAGGCCGGCGACGCATAAAGGTGGAAATGCACCGTGAATAGCCGGCGCTGTATCAGGTCCGGCTGCTGCGGCTGACGCAGGCGGATTGCGCAATCGGCCTGGCGCATGGTCAGGTCCAGCTCCTCATTGGCGAGGATCAGCTGGATCTGGATATCGGGATAGAGCTCGAGAAACTCCTGGATGCGCTCGGTCAGCCAGCCGGCGCCGAGGCCGACGGTCGTCGTCACCTTGAGCACACCAGACGGCCGGTCCTTGGTTTCGGTCAGCCGCGTCTTGATCGTCTCGAGCTTCATCAAGACGTCATGCGCCGTGCGGAACAGCATCTCGCCCTGCTCGGTCAGCACCAGACCGCGCGCATGCCGGTGAAACAGGGGCACGCCGATGTCGTGTTCGAGCGCGCTCACCTGACGCGAAATCGCCGACTGCGACAGCCTCAGCGTCTCCGCCGCGTGCGTGAAAGAGCCAGCCTCCGCCGCTGCGTGGAACACGCGCAACTTATCCCAATCCAACGCCATTTTTCCCCTCGTTTATAAGGCGTTTGGTCGGCCTATTCGGCCGCTTCGCGATGCACTTCAACTCCCGCCAGATACTTCTCGGCTTCAAGCGCTGCCATGCAGCCAAGACCTGCCGCCGTCACCGCCTGGCGATAGATGTCGTCGGTCACGTCGCCGGCGGCGAACACGCCCGCAACGTTGGTCCGCGTCGAATTCGGCTCGGTCCAGAGATAGCCGTTCGGCTTCTGCTTGAGCTTGCCGACGAACAGCTCGACCGCCGGTGCATGGCCGATCGCCACGAACACGCCGTCCGTAGTCATTTCGGTGATGGCGCCGGTATGCACATTCTTCAGCCTCACGCCGTTGACCGACGGCGGCAGCGGCTTCTGCGCCGGCGCACCGACAATCTCCTCGACTGCCGAGTCCCAGATCACCTTGATGTTGGCCTTGGCAAACAGCCGTTCCTGCAGGATGCGCTCGGCGCGGAAATGGTCGCGGCGATGAACGACGGTCACCGTCTTGGCCAGATTGGAGAGATAGAGCGCCTCTTCGACCGCCGAATTGCCGCCGCCGACGACCACCACGTCCTTGCCGCGATAGAAGAAGCCGTCGCAAGTGGCGCAAGCCGAAACGCCAAAACCCTGGAACACCTGCTCGGAAGGCAGGCCCAGCCACTTGGCCTGAGCACCGGTGGCGATGATCAGCGCGTCGGCGGTGTAGATGGTTCCGGAATCGCCCTTGGCGCGGAACGGCCTAACGTCGAGATCGACCTCGGTGATGATGTCGTTGATCATCTCGGTGCCGACATGCTCGGCCTGCAGGCGCATCTGCTCCATCAGCCACGGGCCCTGGATCGGCTCGGCGAAGCCGGGATAGTTTTCGACCTCGGTGGTGATCATCAGCTGGCCGCCCTGCTGGATGCCGGCGACGAGCACCGGTTTCAGCATGGCACGCGCCGCATAGATCGCGGCCGTGTATCCGGCAGGTCCGGAACCGATGATGAGAACTGGCGCATGTTTGGCGGTCATCGAAGGGCCTTCGTGGTCGATGGAAAATGCAGCAGCCGTCAAAACGGGCTGCGGATCGTCCCTAATCTAGGTGTTCACCCACACCCCGCGCAAGGCGGCAAGATGTTACTCCCCCGAAAGCTGCGCAACTAACGGTGCAATTGTTCCGTCTGCGGCGTTTCACCGGCCATGGGCTTCCCAAGGGCTTCGAGTAGTTTTATTACGTCATTGCGCAAGATTCTTGCGCAAACGCGGAGCACATATGCCGATCAAGGCCGACCTCGACGCCATCGACTGGAAGATTCTGCGTGAGCTTCAGGACGACGGCCGCATGACCAATGTCGAATTGTCGCGCCGCGTCGGTATCTCGGCGCCGCCCTGCCTGCGCCGCGTCAAGCGGCTGGAAGACGAAGGCATCATCCAGCGCTACCGCGCCCTGCTCAACGCGCCCGCGCTCGGCATGGACGTCGTCGCCTTCTGCCTCGTCGGCCTCAACCGCCAGTCGGAAGTCGACCTCAAGGCGTTCGCCGACCGCACCCGCAACTGGCCGATCGTCCGCAGCGCCTGGATGGTCTCGGGCGAATCCGACTTCATGCTGCACTGCCTCGCTCCCGACCTCGGCACCTTCCAGGGCTTCGTCATCGAGGAACTGACCTCCTCCCCCAACGTCGACACGGTGCGCACGGCGCTGACCATCAGGCAGGTCAAGGACGACGGCCTAGTGGCGATCTAGGCACAACCCTCGCCCTGCCTGCCAAGCGTTATGGCAGCAGCAGGATGTTTGTTTGGGCGATGCTGATCGGAAGGTCGACGACCTTCATCTCCGCTTGGTTATGTCCATCGAAGATCATGCACTTTTCGTAGTAGCGCGACAGAAGCGCTATGAACTCACGAGCGGTTCCCGGTGGATAGACGCCAGGCGAGTACTCGAACATGACCGGCACACGACGCTCGAAAAGTTCGTGCATCGATTGGCTGGCAAGGGGCTCCGCCCCTTCGATGTCCATCCACACGAAATCGATGTCGGCGGCAAGAACATCAGCCTCTGCAAGCACCTGCGCCATGGGCTTGATCGCGACCGCCACCTCGCCTTCAGAATTTGGCAGCGGAAACAGACTGCTGCCGCCGAAATTGCCTTCAGCGCGATGCAAATTGCCTGTCGCGATATCGTTTCCGACCGCACAGGGGATGATGGTGACACGTTGCTCAAGATCGTTGTCCGCAACATTGCGCCGAAGCAAAGACAAGTTTCTCGGATCCGGCTCGACGGCGATAACCCTCGCCACTTTGCCAGACCGGCAAAAATACACCGTCTGAGTGCCGATGTTCGCGCCTATCTCCAGCACGGTCGCCCCACCGCTCGGCAAATAGCCTCGACGAGATAGGAAGGCGACCAATGCGTCAGAGAGATGCCGATCAAAATCTCCCGAGAGAAAAATACTTCTCCCGATGTACTCATGTGGCGAAAAAGACATGAAGTGGTCATCGAATTTCATAGTGACCGAGGTGACGTTCGTCAAAAGCACCTCGGATGAAACGCGTCGGCCATGCTTGCCGGAAACCAGTTTCCGGATGAACGCAACCTTCCAATTTCTCAGGGCGTTTTCTATTCCCTTTAAAGCGGCGATCTTCACAATCCCTCAATCCAAAACGTCTGTTTCAGTCCCGTATTTTCCAACGTCCAAATACAGTATCTGCAAAAATGGCCTGTAGCCGGCCACAGGGGTAAACAAAACTCAGGAAAAAGGAACCCTGATCCTCTCAAGGCCGCGCAAGCGCGAGTTCAAGAACATCCACGCCTGCCGTAAGGGTCTCATGATTTCTCTTAGCGGCTTGCTCAGCCGCTCTTTTTGGCTCTTGAGTTCGGGCCGCTCATCTTCGAGAGTACTTTGGAAACCGACAACCTGGCTACCTGCTCCAACCAGCATATCCTGAATGCAGATTGCTGGCGTCAACTGGTAGATCGTAAGATCAGCCCAAGCCGTACAAGCCGGATTGAACATGAATTGATCGACCGGATCGACAAAATCCTCACTCAAAGCAATGAGCTTCCGAGCGGCCGACTTCGACAAGATGTAGCCGCTTGCACCAGTATGTGTTGACCGAAGCCTCTTGAGAGAACGTCCCAGGGCAAGCTTGTTGCCCGTTCTGTCGAGGAGGGCATGCACCCTGGTGGTCTCCAGCTTCACCACGTCGGCATCGCCAGGAATCCAGGCATCGTTGCTCAGCAATTCGGCGAGGCCGGATCCGAAATGGACGTCGTCCTCGAAGACCGCCCCATGGTTCTGCTCGGCGTTGGCGATCGCCTCCCAGCACGCCCGGTGGCTGAGAAAGCAGCCTGTTTCCCCAGGTCCGAGCTGGTAGATCAGCCCTGCCCGCTCAGGTCGGTGCAGTTTGCCCTCGGCAATCAGCTTCGCTCCGTCGACAGCCGGCATCCTTGTGAAGTCGAGGCCGAGATCGCTGAAGATCGTGGCCATACGCTGCAGGCGATCGGGCGAGCGATCCAGATTGATCAGGTAGATGTTCATTGGATGGTCGTTCAATTCCTGCCTCAACAAGTGGCCGGCGCCGGTCAGCGGAACCGCACCTTGCCCCATCGCTGCCCCCGAAGACCTGCGCCGACGGACGCGGCAAGGCGCCCAAGCGGTCTGGCAATCTCCCGCATCAGCTTTTCCGTGCCGCGCGCTTTTTCCTGCACCGGCCGTTCGTGTTTCAGCCCGCTGGCCAAGGCATCGGCGGCACCATCCTTGCCGACGACCACCTCCTGGACACAGATCGCCGGGTCGACCTGATATATCGTCAGCGCATTCCAGGCGACGGAGACCGGATTGAACATGAACTGGTCGACCGGATCGGCGAAATCCGCGCTCAGTTCGAGCAGCTTGCGCGCCCCCTCGCGCGACACGATGTAGGCGCCCGTCCCCGGATGCGTATCGCGCAAGCGCCGTACCGAGCGGTCGCCGGCACGGGCAGCACTGTCGCGGTCGACCAGCGTCCGCACCAAGGTGGTTTCAAGCTTCACCACGTCGGCATCGGCTGGAATCCAACTGGTGTCGACAAGCAGTTCTCGTGCACCGGCTCCGAAGTGGACGTCATCCTCGAAGATCGCGGTGTACTCGCCGTCTGCCTTCGTCGCAGCGTCCCAGCACTTGATATGGCTGAGAAAGCAGCCGATCTCGCCACTGCCCAGGTCGTAATACATGCCCTTGCGAGCCTGTCGGCCAGCCAGGTCCCGGCCGTCGACGGCCGACACCCTGGTGAAGTCGAGCCCCAGCTCGCCAAACAGCGACGCCATGCGCTCGAGGCGCTGCGGTGCGCGGTCCAGATTGATGACAAAAATCTTCATTCCCGCGTACGCTTACCCTGCGCGCTGCGTGTCAGATCGCACCGTCAATTCGATGGACACCTTCTTGAACACCGACTGCCTGGCAGTCGCCAGCAGCGCCATGCGGAAGGGACTCGCCAGCTGGCGCCCGACCCGCCAAAATTCATGCGTGAGCTTCGCGATCCCTCGCCGTCTTGCGGAACGAGAATCGCTGCGGTGAAACTGGCGCCGGTCCTGGGCAATCTGGCTCGTCAGCGAGCCGCCGACGGTAGCGTTCGGCGCCCACATGTCTTGAATGCAGGCCGCCGGCATCAGCTGCAGCACCACGAGTTCATCAAGGATGCCACGCTCCGGAGAATAAAGAATGACGTCGGCTGGTTCGCAGTGGCGCTCGGTATAGCCGAGCAGGCGGCGCGCGGCAGTCCTCGACACGAAGTAGCCTGCCGACCCCAGTTGCGCCGATTTCAGCCTGCGCAGTTCGTGTCCGGCAGGCTCGCCCCAGGTCTTGTGGGACAATTCGGCCCGGGCCAGATCCGTTTCAGCCCTGACCAGATCCACCCCCGCCGGAATCCAGCGGTCGGACTTCAGGAAGCTCGCGGCATCGGCGGAGAAATGGATGTCGTCTTCGGCGACGAAAGCCCAGTCGTCATCGCCTTCGGCCACCAGCGCCCACGCCTTGCGGTGGCTGAGCAGGCAGGCCACCTCGGCGGGCGACATCGAGTTGACGCCGGAGGACAGGCACCGCAGCCGCTCGAACTCCCGTTCGGGCAGCTGTTTGGCGTCGACCGCCGGCACACGGACTGTTGCAACGTCCATGCCGGCGACCTGCGCCATGAACCAATCGAGCCGGCCTGGCGACCGGTCGAGATTGATGAAATAGATTTTCAAAGCACGATCTCTACCATAGTCGTGCCCCCGACCCGCGGTTGCCATAAGGCAAGCGAGGGCGGGCAGCAAGCCGGGGGCGCATTGCGGTGCAATATAGAGCATCCTTGATCAAGAATTCAGCATTATTTCAGGCGCCCAAGTGTTTTTCCGCATTAATCGCCTTGTTGCAGCTTCCGGTGGAGAACCGGAAAGCAAAACTGACTTAATACGAGAAATTCAAAGCATTTAAGCGGGCGTTACATTAGAATCGGCGGAGAAACTCGGGCCAATGCGGCAAGCCGGCTCCAGGCCCCTGTCAGCCCTTCGCCCACACCTGGTCATAGATCTCGCGCAACCCGGCCGCCTCGTTTTCGAGCCGGAAGCGTGTGGAGACGTCTTCATGCCCGGCAGCGCCATGAGCCTCGGCAAGAGCCGGATCGGCGAGATATGGCCTGATCGCCTCGCGCAAGGCATTTCCGTCATTGGCGGCAACAAAATCGCCGGTCACGCCTCGCGTCACGATCTCCGAATAGGAGCCGGCGTCGCTGGCAACGACAGCCGTGCGCGATGCCATCGCCTCGAGCGGCGTCAGCCCGAAGCCTTCATTGCGCGACGGCGCGACATAGAGTGTGACGCGCCGGTACCACACGGCAACGTCGGGCACCTCGCCGAGCAGCAGGATCCGTTCCGACAAGCCGGCTGCCGCGATCCGCTGCCTTAGCTCGTCGCCGAAACCCTTGTGCTCCGCCGTGATGCGCCCGGTGATGACAGCCGTCCACTCGGGATAGTGCGGCAGCAACGCAATCATCGCATCGACGAACAGGTCGGTGCCCTTCGAATGCCTGACCCTGCCGAAGCAGCCGATGGCATATTTGCCGGGCAACCCCGCGGCTGCAAAGGCGTCGTCGGGCCCGCGCGGCGGGTGGAACTTTTCGAGGTCGACCCCGTGCATCACCACCTTGTGCGGCACCTCGAGGAAACGCCCTGACATCAGGCTGGTCGCGATCACGCCATCCATCTGGCGGATCAGCCATTTGGTGAAGGGCCTGTGGTCGCGCTGTGCCGCCGAGGTGAACACCAGCCTGATCTGCGCCCGAAAGAAGTGGCGCAGGACAAGCCCTGCCACCATCTCTGTGTTGCGCCTGGCGTGCCAGATGCGCGGCCGCCCGGTCTCAGGCCGCCTGAGCAGCCAAGGCAGTTGCCACCAGCGCATCTTGGGCAGGCTGTCGGGCAGACCAGGCCCGAACACGGCAATGCCGAGGTTGCGCGCCTGCACCGGCACCAGTTGCACGATGGTGCTGGTGACGCCGGAAAGCCGGTGCTTGAGATTGGGCGCGATCACTTCGGTGCGCGCCATGTCGACCGCGCCGGCGTTTTCGGCGCGGTTGCCTGCCTTGTTCATCGTGTCTGATCCGGCATCGCCACAGCCAATGCCACCTGTTGCCTCAGATGAACTGGACCTGGACGATCTCATAGCCGCGTGCGCCGCCCGGGGCGTTGACCTCGATGGCGTCGCCCACTTCCTTGCCGATCAGCGCGCGCGCTATGGGCGAAGAGATCGAGATGCGGCCCGACTTCACATCGGCTTCCTGGTCGCCGACGATCTGGTAGGTCTTTTCCTCTTCGGTATCCTCGTCGAGCAGCACGACGGTGGCGCCGAACTTGATCTTGTCGCCATTGAGCTTGCTGACGTCGATCACCTCGGCACGCGCGATCAGGTCCTCGAGTTCGTTGATGCGACCTTCGTTGAGGCTCTGCGCTTCCTTGGCCGAGTGATACTCGGCGTTTTCCGAAAGGTCGCCGTGCGAACGTGCCTCGGCAATGGCTTCGATGATGCGCGGACGCTCTTCCTGCTGGCGCCAGCGCAGTTCTTCCTTCAGCGCAGCGAAACCACCCGCAGTCATCGGAACCTTGTTCATAATCGACCTCTCCTGGCCTTTGCCGCGCGGCCTTATGCTGCCGCGAGGCACAAAAAAAGAAAACGGTCCGGCAGCCTCGGCTAACGGAACCGTCTCACCTCTATCTCCATTGAATATAGCAACCCTGTCGCAGAATTCACGTCAAAAAATGCGTTGGCCACCACTGACGTTGCAGCAGCGCAACCTGACGCTGCGCCCCCTCACCCGCTTGTGATTGAAGCTGTCGCGCTTTGATGCTCTGTAGCGGTTGCCGCAGCAGCCAACGCACCTATGTCGGATAGATGAGCATCAACACACCGCATTTCGTTTTCATCTTCGCATTGGCCGCCTCGCCGGCCTTCGCCCAGACCCAGAGCTTCAACACCGAAGCCGTCACCGTGCGCGCCGACGTCATTGCCGGAGGGCTCGATCATCCTTGGGGCCTCGATTTTCTGGCCGGCAACGAGGCAATCGTCACCGAGCGCTCGGGCCAGATCCGCATCCTGTCGCAGAACGGCTTGTCCGAACCCGTGTCGGGTGTGCCCGAGGTTGCCGCAAGCGGCCAGGGCGGCCTGCTCGACATTGCCGTCGCCCGCGATTTCGCAACGTCTGGCACGATCTTCGTCAGCTTCTCCGAGCCGGGACGCGGCGGCGCCGGCACAGCGCTTGCCCGGGCCAAGCTGGTCCGGGACGGAGCCAAGGCGCGGCTCGAAGATGTCAAGGTCATATTCTCGATGAACCGCAAGAGCGGCACCAGTCACCATTTCGGCTCGCGCATCGTCGTCAATGACGACGACACATTGTTCGTCACGACCGGCGACCGCGGCCAGGGCGATCGCGCCCAGGACATGCAGGACCATGCTGGCGCGGTCATCCGCATCAACACCGACGGCTCCATCCCCAAGGATAATCCCTCGCCCGACGGCAAGGCCATGGCAGCCGAAATCTGGTCGAAGGGCCACCGCAACCTGCAGGGAGCGACCTTCGATCCCGTTCTGGGCAGCCTCATCACTGTCGAGCATGGCGCCAAGGGCGGCGACGAGTTGAACCGCCCTCAGGCCGGCAAGAACTATGGCTGGCCAGTCATCACCTATGGCCGCGACTATTCCGGCGCCAAGATCGGCGTCGGCACCTCGGCCAAGGGCTACGAGCAGCCGCTCTATTACTGGGATCCGTCGATCGCGCCTTCAGGCCTCGCCAGCTACCAGGGCGACATGTTCCCGGAATGGAAGGGCGACCTGCTGATCGGCTCGCTGAAGTTCGAGCTTTTGAGCCGCCTCGACCGCGACGCAAAGGGCAACATCCTGGACGAGGAGCGCATTCTCGACGGCGCCTTCGGTCGCATCCGCGACGTCAACGTTGCGCCCGACGGCTCGATCTGGCTTCTGACCGACGAAGGCGACGGAATGGTCGTCAGGCTGTCGCGCGGCGACTAAAGCAATTCAAGGAAAAGTGTGCAGCGGTTTTCCGTCCGGAATTGCGGAAAACAAAGCGATAGAGAGATTCCGCGATTCGAAGAAAAGCGAAATCTCTCTAGCGCCCGCGTGGTTTCAATGCGTCAGGCGGTGGTCGGGCTGCTCATCGCCGAGATCAGCAGGTCGGCATCAATGTGAAAGTCGTTGAAGACGACCTTGCCGGCCGGATCGATGATAATGAACCACGGCGTGCCGCCGGTACGATAGTCCTGCATGACAGTCGGATAGTGTTCGCCCTCCGGCGGGACGTCGTGCCCGAACGGGATCATCAGCCTGTAGCGCGCCTGTTCGAGCTTCGGCTTGTCGTCGGTGTTGATGCTTGCACCCTCGAACACCGTCTGGATGGCGGCAAAACCGAACTTGTCGGCCGGCAATGCCTCGACCAGCCGCTTCAGCGTCGGAAATCCACGGGCATGGCATCCGGGACACCAGTGCTGGAAGCAGTAGAGTATCTTGCAGCCGTCGCCCAGGTCGGAAAGCAGCAGCGGCTGCCGGCGTCGATCCAGTTTCCGCCCCTGAGCTCAGGGGCGCGACGCCCCAGGAGTCCGAGTTCCATGGCATCCTCCTAGACACGCTAAACCGTTCCGGACGCCCGCGTCAGCAAGGCGTCCGGTTGCAGTTCTTTGCGGTGACGTCGTCAGATCAGGCGGCGCTCGACCGGCGCGGCAGCTTCCAGCCCGGGCGGACGAAGTGGCAGGTGTAGCCGTTGGGATAGCGCTCCAGATAGTCCTGGTGCTCGGGCTCGGCCTGCCAGAAGTCGCCGGCCGGCGCCAACTCGGTCACCACCTTGCCCGGCCACAGTCCGGAGGCATCGACGTCCTTGATCGTCTCCTCGGCAATCTCCTTCTGCGCCTCGGAGGTGTAGAAGATCGCCGAGCGATAGCTCGTACCGCGGTCGTTGCCCTGCCGGTCCTTCGTCGACGGGTCATGGATCTGGAAGAAGAACTCCAGCATGCTGCGGAAATCCGTCTTCGACGTATCGAACACGATCTCGATCGCCTCGGCGTGGCTGCCATGATTGCGATAGGTCGCGTTCTGGACGTCGCCGCCCGAATAGCCGACACGGGTGGAGACGACGCCGGGAAGCCGACGGATCAGGTCCTGCATGCCCCAGAAGCAGCCACCGGCCAGAATTGCAGTTTCGGTTGTCATGCAACGTCTCCCTTGTTCACGAATAGCTTCACATAGTGCCCGAGGCCTTCGCTTTCGAGCTCGTCGACCGGCACGAAGCGCAACGACGCCGAGTTGATACAATAGCGCAAGCCGCCAGCGTCGCGCGGGCCATCTGGAAAGACATGGCCGAGATGGCTGTCGCCATGCGTCGAGCGCACTTCGGTGCGCACCATGCCATAACTGCGGTCGCTGATCTCGACGACATTTTCGGCATCGACCGGCTTGGTGAAGCTCGGCCAGCCACTGCCGCTGTCGAACTTGTCGACGGAGGCGAACAACGGCTCGCCGGAAACCACGTCGACATAAAGGCCCGGCTCCTTTTTGTCCCAGTACTCACCGGTGAAGGGACGCTCGGTCCCATCCTTCTGGGTGACGCGATACTGCTCCAGCGACAGTGCCGAGACGGCGTCGGGATTCTTGTTGTAGGCCCTCATCATCTGCCCTCCATTTCGGTGATGAGGCAGAGATGGGTATCGGAGGGGTGCCTGCGCCAATGCATGTTGGCTATTGTTTCGATGCACCGGCTGAATGCGGCCAGCGATGCGAGCCGACCATCATGCGCAGATGGCGCAGTGCCGGCGCATTGCCCGATCCGCTGACCGAAACGAAGGACACCTGGCGCTCGAGATTCAGCCCCGATACCGGGCGCAGGGCCAGCCCCGGCACGATGGCGGAGAATTCGGGCAACAGGCAAATGCCGGCGCCATCGGCGACGGCCTGCTGCATCCAGTCCTCGCGTTCGGACTGAAGCCGAGGCTGCATCACCAGCTCGGCGTTCATGAAATAGTCGATTGCCTGGCTGCGAAAATCGCAGCCGAGCCGGTCGAGATAGCTTTCGACACCAATTTCCTCCGGCGGAACCATGTCGAACTTCGCCAGCCGATGGCTGCTCGCGCAAGCCAGCATCAGCCTCTCGCTGAACAGCTCGATCACCGACAGCTTCGGGTTGTCGGCGGGTTTGTCGGCGAGGAAGACGCCGTCCAGCGTGCCGGCCAGCAGCAGTCCCGACCCCATCTTCCCGTCGATTGGATGAAGCAGGATCTCCAGCATCGGCATCTCGCCGAGCGCGTGCGTGATGAACCGGCTGATTGGCGCCGGCGCCACCGAATGCGCAATCCCCAGATTGAGGCGCTCGCGCCGGCCCGAGATGCGACTGTTGACCGAAGCACGGATCCTGTCTTCGGCGCCGACGATGGCCGCGAACTCCTCACGGACATCGCTGCCGAGCGAAGTCAGCCGTGTGTCCTTGCCGTCCCGGTAGACCAGCGTGCCGCCAAGCTCATGCTCGAGCTTCTGGATCGCGCGCGTCAGTGTCGGCTGCGCGACACCGCACAATCGCGCCGCGTCGGTGAAGTTCAATGTTTCGGCAAGGGTCAGGAAGTAGCGGATCTGGGCGAGGTTCATGGCCCAACCCTAAGCAATTCCGGGAAAAATGTGCAGCGGCTTTCAGTCAGGAGTTGCGCAGAATGAAGGCCGCGCGACCTGCACTGCCGTCACCGCATTCGTGTCAAGGAAAAGGACCGGGCCAAGCCCGGTCCTTTGGATCATGTCATCGGCACAAATCAGCCGGCGCGCAGATAGGCGTCGATCTGCTCTTCCAGCATGCCGTATTCACGGCAACCCTTGCCACAGCGCTTTTCGATTTCCGACAGCTGCAGGCGGGCGGCCGCGACGTCGCCGAGCATCAGATGCGCCTCGCCCATATATTCGCGCACCAGCGTGTAGTCGGGGTTGTTGCGCAGTGCTTCCTGGTAGTAGCCGAGGCCGACGAGCACGCGGCCGGCCTTGCGGTGGGAATAGCCAAGATAATTGAGGATGCGCGGGTCGGTCTTGTCCTGGGCCAGCGTCAGAACCTTGATCGCCTCGTCATACTTGCCGTCCATGGCAAGCGCACGTCCGGCCGAATAGAGGCTGTCGTCGTCGATCATGCCGGCCTTGGGCGGTTCGCATTTCTTGGTCTTCTTGTTGTAGACTAGGCCATTGTCGCATTTCGGCTCGTCACCGCTGCTGCTTCCGCCACTGTCGGCCGAAAACACCGGCACTGCCAGCAAGGGCAGCGACACCATTGCACCTGCAAGCACTTTCACAAATCGGGTCTGCATCGCTACCTCCTAACATGCGCCCATCGACAGACTAACGCAGATCGAGCTGCTTTTCATCCCGCGCTGAAATCGCGTAGCGAACCGTTCATGCCCAGCTGCTAGCGTGGACGCGCGGAGGCTTGCGGCATGGACGAGATTGACGGCGACGGGCTGCTGCAGCACGACATACCAGCACCTGCCCTTCGCGTCGGCCTGGTCGCCATCGGTGCCTTCGTCGTCAGCATCGCCACCTGGGAGCTTTACCGTGGCGTCTGGCCGCTCAATGCCACGAGCCCGTTCTTCCTGTGCCTCATTCTCGGCGCCTGGTCCGTCGGCGTGCCGGCGATCTGGGGCGGCCTGACGGGGCCGGCGATCCATTGGACAGTCGGCTCCGGCCGCATCGAAATTGTCGAAGCGTTCAGTCAGGCCAGGCATCACCTCTTCGGGCCCGACCAGATCGAACGGTTCGAAACCCGGAAATGCCCTGCCATGGAAGGCGCCAGCAACTGGCGCGTCACCATGACCGCCCGCGACGCCACGCTTCGACACCCGCGACTTCGGCACCCGCAACACCGCTGACGCTTTTCGCGAACGCGTCGGGGGCCTGTTCAACAGTTGACCGCCGCAGCGGCGCCTGCGACGACCTCCGGCAGGCCACGCCTGTCAGCCCTTCAGATAACCGTCGATCTGCTCCCGCAGCAGCCCGTACTCGCGGCAGTCGATGCCGCAGCGCTTCTCGATCTCCGACAGCTGCTGCCTGGCACCGGCAACGTCGCCGAGCGTCAGATGCGCCTCGCCCATATATTCGCGTACCGGCATGTAGTCGGGATCGTCGAGGATCGCCTCCTGGTAATAGCCGATGCCGACGAGGATGCGCCCGGCCTTGCGGTGCGAATAGCCGAGATAGTTGAGGATGCGGGCGTCGGTCTTGTCGTGCGCCAGCGTCAGCACCTTGATCGCGTCGTCGTACCGGCCGTCCATGGCCAGCGCCCGCCCAGCCAGATAGAGGCTGTCGTCATCGATCATGCCGGCCTTGGGTGGCTCGCATTTCTTGGTTTTCTTGTTGTAGACGAGGCCGGTGCGGCATTTCACCGGGTCGCTGCCGCCGCCACTGCCGCTGCCGCCACCCGTTCCGCCGCCACCACCGCCTCCTCCACCCCCGCCTCCGTCGGCGGAGATCACGGGAACGGCAAACAGCGGCAGCGCCACCAGCGCGCCGGCCAGAAGCTTCAGATATTGGCTATGCATGGCCACCTCCACCGATGCGTCCCCCGTCGAGGCAAACGCATCGGCTGAGCTCTTTCGTCCTCAGCCGCGGAAAATTAGTGCTGCCCCGCCGGCGATCAGCGCGAAACCCATGGCGTGGTTCCAGGTGAGGCCTTCCTTGAGGTAGAAGACCGAGAAGATGACGAAGACGCTGAGTGTAATCACCTCCTGCATCGTCTTCAGTTCCGCCGCCGTATAGACCTCGTGGCCGATGCGGTTGGCCGGCACCGCCAGCCAGTATTCGAAGAAGGCGATCAGCCAGGAGAAAATCACCGCCGCATAGAGCGGGGCCGCCTTGAACTTCAGGTGCCCGTACCAGGCGAAGGTCATGAACACGTTGGACGCAATCAGCATCAGCACAGGAAGAACCTTGGGCGAAAGCAGAAAAGCCATGGGGAATACCGCCTGGAGGGGGGAGGAAGGCGCGCTATATCCGCCTCTCCTAAAGTCATGTCAACCACGGCAACCCCGCCGCGAATATCGAGGCAGTGACGTCGCCGCCAAATGCGCTATCATCAGCCGGGGGGAAGGCAACAGGAGCACGCTCGTGCAGCAGCGGCGCGAAAAAGAGTGGGACCTGACCATTGGCCCGGACACCGTCCGGCTGTTCATCCTCAAAGCCAAGGCGATCAGCGCCGGCGTCAACGAAGACTATGAAGACGGCGCCGAGCACGAGGTCGAATATGACGGCGACACCCACGACAACCATCGCCATGATGGCCTCGCCGAGGAAGAGGCGGAAAACCTCACCGAAAAAGAGCTATGCGGGCTGATCGCCGACCTCAATGTCGACCAGGCTGCCGAACTGGTGGCGCTCGCCTGGGTCGGGCGCGGCGACTACGACGCCGCCGAATGGGCGGACGCGGTCGCCGAGGCACGGCAGCGCGGCAATCGTCGTACCGCCAAATACCTGCTCGGCATGCCGATGCTGGGCGACTGGCTCGAGGAAGGCCTCGAGGCCCTGGGCGCCTGAAGCATCGCTCGACACTTCCGCCAGATGACAACGCCGTCACCGAATTTGATCGCGCGGCAGCGTCCCCTCGGCAACCGCGAACGATCGACAACGTTGAGCGGCGATGCACACAGCCAAATCCCGCCTGCTTTCCCTGATCCTTGTCCTGCCGCTGGCGGCCTTCGCAGCGCCCCCGCACGGCTTTGCCGAAGCCAGCAAGGTCGAAGCAAGCAAGACGTCACTACCCAATCGAGCTCCGGTGCCACAGGCCGCACCCGTGCAGGCCATGCCCAAACCGCCCCCGGCTGCGTCGACACAAGCCGGGCAGGCTTTGGTTCCCACACCCGAGCCGCGTCCCGACGTTCCCGACCAGCGGCGAGCCCGAGAAATGTTCGGCCCGCCAATTCCTGAAGCGATGTCGAAGGCTGAAGCAATACCAACAACCGTCCCCATTCCGTCCTCGCGCCCGGATCGCCCCGAAGCACCACGTGGGCGAGAGACGTTTGGTCCGCCGGCGCCAAAGATGCTGCCCGACAAGCGTTCCTACGTCGCGCGGCCGGCAACGATGCCGATCGAGGAGACCGCCTGCCGCACGCGCCTGAAGGTGCTCGGCGCCGAGTTCGAGGAACAGGCGCCGCAAAGCGACGCCGACGGTTGCGTCCTGCCCTTTCCGCTCAAGCTGAAGCGTCTCTCGCGGTCCATCGACATCGAGCCCGACGCGATCATCAACTGTGCCACCGCCGAGACCTCCGCCCGCTTCGCCACGGAAGTCATCGCCCCTGCCGCGAGAACCGAGCTCGGCGAGGAACTGACCGTCGTCGGGCAGGCTTCGGCCTATGTCTGTCGGCCGCGCAACGGCACCCGCAAACTGTCCGAGCATGCCTTCGGCAACGCCCTCGACATTGCCCGTTTTACCCTGACCGGTGGCACGTCGGTCGAGGTCGAGCCGGCGCCGCCGGAGAAGAATGCCAAGTTCCTTGATGCTATACGCAAGGCGGCCTGCGGGCCGTTCAAGACGGTGCTCGGTCCAGGCAGCGACGCCGACCACGCCCGGCACCTGCATATCGACCTCGCCCCGCGCAAGAATGGCGGCACATTCTGCCAGTAGGCCTGCCCCGCCACCCACGCCGCAATTCTGCCCCAGCCGTAAACGCTGCCGCTGATCTTTCTTTTACCCTTGGCGGCTAGGCTTATTCCCTCAAGGGGACAGGAGCCTTCGCATGGCCGCAGATTCGCGCGCCACCATCCCGGTCGGATCGCCGCGAGCCGCGCGCCAGCGCGCGCTGCTGCTCGCCACGACCCTTGTCGCCGTCGGCCTCGCCCTCAGCTCATGCACATCGGGCGATGTGTTCGCGCTCCAGCCCGCCGTCGATGTCGGCTCCCAGACAGCGTCGCTCGGCCCCGTACAGGCCGCTCCTGTCATTGTCGAGCCGCAGTCCGATCCGGCGCTTGTCGCGCAGGCGGCGCCCATGATCGAGCCGACGCTCGACGCACAGGCCGCGCAGTTCGAGCAGATCCAGCCTGAAGCGCCACAGCCTGTGCAGACCGCCGCGCTCGCGCCTGCCCAGGGGCGCGGCATGCAGACGCTGGTGCCGTCCAACCCCTATATGGTCGCCTATCCCAAGCTCGACGATCCCTCCAACGAGCCACAAAGTGCGCCGATACGGCCTGCCGTCATGCCGGCCGACGAGGTTGACTGCCGCAGCGACCTGAAGAAACTCGACGTCACCTACCGCGACCTTCCGCCGATCCGCGACGGCGCCGCCTGCGGTATCGACTACCCGGTCAAGGTGTCGGCCATCGGCTCGGTGCAGATGAAGCCGGCAGCCGTCGTCACCTGCCAGATGGCGGCCAGTTTCGCCGCCTGGACCAAGCGCGACCTCGTCCCCTCCGCCCGGCTGCGCTATTTCTCCGGCGTCAAGACCATCCACCAGGGCTCGAGCTATTCCTGCCGCAAGATCGCCGGCACCCGCACCCTGTCAGAACATGGCAAGGGCAATGCGTTGGACATCATGCGCATCGAGCTGAACAGCGGCCGAGACATCGACGTCGAAAAGCCCGGCCTGTTCGCCTTCCGCACCCGCGGCTTCCTCAACACCATTCGCGCCGACGGCTGCAGCTATTTCAACACCGTGCTTGGCCCCGGCTACAATTACGACCACCGCAACCATTTCCACTTCGACATCAAGCAGCGCCGCAACGGGTACCGCGCCTGCCGCTAGCGTTTGCGCGCCACGTGTCATGAAGCCAGGCAAGATGCGCTTTACAAAAGACATCTCTAATACTTAATCTGCCGATGCAACCCATGATTTGTCCCGAGTTCAATGTCGCGCCACTGCTTTGGCTCGACCCATCGGCAGCGGGGTTTGATGCTACGGGGAAAACTGCACCGACAGGCGACCCTTTGGTTCATTGCGCTCTGCGTGAGCTATCTCGCGCTCGCCTATTTCGCGGCTCCTGAATTCTGGTCGCTCCGTTTCCTGCGCGACGGCCCCCGGCCTGAATCGCTGCTCACCACGACGGAACAAGGCATCCCGGGTGACCCGATCAATATCGGCCTCGTCGGCAGCGAGCTGGACGTGACCGCCGCGTTTGCCGCCGCCGGCTGGGACCGCGCCGACAAACTGTCGGTGAAATCAGCGCTGGAAATCGGCGAAAGCGTGCTGCTCGACCGGCCTTATGTCGACGCGCCCGTCAGCACGCTCTTGTTCAACGGCCGGCGCCAGGATCTCGCATTCGAAAAGCCTGTCGGCAAAAGCGCCGACGTCCGCCACCATGTTCGGCTGTGGCTGACCTTCACGCCCGGTGCCGACGGGCGCCCGACCTGGTACGGTGCGGCGAGCTTCGATCGCGGCATAGGCGTCAGCCACGACACCGGCGCCGTCACCCATCACATCGGACCCGACATCGATGCCGAGCGCGATTCGCTGATCGGCGATCTGACATCGGCCGGACGCATCATCGAGGTCAAGACGATGTCAGGCATCGGCCTGACCAAGGCCGGCCGCAATGGCGAGGGTGACCCCTATTACACCGACGGAAAGATGCTGATGGCAGTTCTGGTGCCTGACAGATAGCCCCAGCCTCGACCCGCTCTTGTGCCGCTGGGGAAGAGTATTTTTGCTGCCGTCTTTTCGAAAGGCCTTAAGCAATGCTATGCAGCGAGCATCATGTTATACGCTGAAATCGCTATCGTGGTCGTCCTCATCTGTGTGAACGGCCTTCTGGCAATGTCCGAACTTGCCATCGTTTCTTCCCGTCCAGCCCGCCTCAAGGCGATGATCGACCGCAACGTCAAGGGCGCCGGCCGCGCGCTCGAACTCGGTGCCAACCCCGGCAAGTTCCTGTCGTCGGTGCAGATCGGCATTACTCTCGTCGGCGTTCTCTCCGGCGCCTTCTCGGGCGCCACGCTCGGCGAACGCCTGAGCGGATTTCTCGCCGCCAACGGCATGAGCGCCGGCGCCTCCAACGCACTTGGGGTCGGCATCGTCGTTGCCATCATCACCTATGCCTCGCTGATCATCGGTGAACTCGTGCCCAAGCAGATCGCCCTGCGCGATCCCGAGGGCGTCGCCTCCCGCGTCGCCCCAGCCATGTCGACGCTCGCCAAGGTCGCGCTGCCGCTAGTCTGGCTGCTCGACATTTCCGGCCGCTCGGTGCTCTGGCTGCTCGGCCAGCGCGGTGAGAGTGAGGAAAAAGTCACCGACGAAGAGATCAAGATGCTGGTCGCCGAGGCCGAGCACCACGGCACCATCGAATCCGACGAACGGCGCATGATCGCCGGCGTCATGCGCTTGGGCGACCGCGCCGTGCGCGCCGTCATGACCCCGCGCACCGAAGTCGACTGGATCAATCTGCAGGCCGACGAGGCCGCCACCCGCAAACTTTTGATGGAAACGCAGCACTCGCGCCTGCCCGCCGGCGAAGGCTCGGTCGACGCCATGGTCGGCGTAATCCAGACCCGCGAACTGCTCGCCGCGCTGCTTGCCGGCCGCAGCTTCGACCCACGTAAGCATGTCCGCACCGCCCCGATCGTCCACGATCAGGCCGACGCGCTCGACGTGCTCGCCACCCTCAAGCAGTCCGAAGTGCCGATGGCGCTGGTCCACGACGAATACGGCCATTTCGAAGGCGTCGTCTCGCCCGCCGACATTCTCGAGGCCATCACCGGCGTGTTCCGCTCCGACCTCGACGAGGACGACGTCGACAATGCCGTCCAGCGCGAGGACGGCTCCTGGCTGCTCGCCGGCTACATGCAGGCCGACGAGATGGCCGACCAGCTCGGCATCGACCTGCCGGAGAACCGCGACTACGAAACCGTCGCCGGCTACGTCCTGTCGCATATGCATCACCTGCCCGCGACCGGCGAATGCGTCGACGCGCAGGGCTGGCGCTTCGAGGTCGTCGACCTCGACGGCCGCCGCATCGACAAGGTGCTGGCGTCGAAGCTGCCCGGCTGACACAGCGACCGGGTTGGTGCTGGCCCGGATACACCGGGCCGCTGAGCCACTGCAGCTCGCGTTGCGAGGCTTGGTGATGGTCTTGGGCCGACGTTTTGCCGTCATGGTTTTGGACCGTGTCTGACTCTTGGCTGTCACGGCATGGCAGGTGCCCCAAAGGCACAACGAAAAAGGGCGGCACAAGGCCGCCCCAGACTCCCTTGGGAGGAAAAGGTCCGAAGCTGCTCAGGCAGCCTTGGCTTCTTCAGCAAGAACGTCGGCCTCGCGCGCGACCTTCAGCGCCTTGGCCCACCAGGCGATCTCGGAGACCAGCCCGTTCGCCGACTGGTTGAGGTGCTCGAAGTCGGAGAGTTGCTTCTCGCCCTGGCGCACAGCAAGGAAGTCCGCCCAGACGATGTGCACGGCGGCCTTCGTCGGCGCCATCTGCAGTTCCACCGCATGCATGCGCAGCTGCTCGACGGCCCGCGCCCCGCCGACACCGCCATAACCGACGAAACCGGCCGGCTTCTTGTTCCATTCGGTGGCCGCATAATCGAGCGCGTTCTTCAGCACCGCGGTGGGACCGTGATTGTATTCGGCGGCGGTGAAGATATAGCCATCGAACTCGGCCACCTTCTTCTGCCAGCGCTGGGCAACCTCGTTCTGCGACGGCACCCAGGCGGACGAGGCGACCTCGTCGAAAAAGGGCAGCGGGAAATCCCGGAGGTCAACGATTTCGACCTCGATATCGGCGTGGGATTTTGCGATCCTGGCAATCCACTCCACCGGCGTGTCGGCGAAGCGTGCGGCGCGCGTCGAGCCGACGACGATGGCGATCTTGGGTTTGGACATGGTAGGAACCTTTCGGGCGTGAGTATCTGGACGACACTGGTAACAAATGGATACCTACGCTATATAGGTGACTGAAAATCAACCGCACAAGGAGGCACTTTTTTGATACCAAGGCACCCGCACCGCACCGAGGATTGCCGCGCCGTCAGCGATATCCTGCAGCGCGTCGGCGACAAATGGACGGTGCTCGTCGTCGGCAAGCTCGGCGACGGTCCGATGCGCTTCAACGAGTTGCGCCACGCTGTCGGTGGTATTTCGCAGAAGATGCTGACCACCACCCTGCGCGGCCTGGAGCGCGACGGCTTCGTCACCCGCACCGTCTTCCCGACAATCCCGCCGCGCGTCGACTACGAGCTCACCGACCTTGGCCGCGAACTGCTGGTGCCGGTGTTCGCGCTCGGCGAGTGGGCGAGGCTCAACCAGGCCCGTGTCGCCGAGGCACGGATGAAGTTCGATACGACGGTGGAGTGACGCGCGCGGCGGCATCTTCGCTGCGCCCTTTGAGAGCTCGCCGCGCACGCCGCGCCAAAATCACATAAGCCCTGCCGGCTCACACCTCAGGATGAGAACCGTGGCAGCGCCGGACATTAGAGCCAGCGCATTGCATCTATGGGCAGGTGAAGTGCTGACACCGCCGACGCACTCAAGCCTTGAGGGACGCGCGCCTACTCCGCCGGCACCGGCTTCGGCTTGCCCTGCCCGTCCAGCGCTACCATGATGAAATCGGCGTCGGTCACCTTTTCCATCAGGTCGGAGAGATAACGCTGCGCCCAGGCCTCGACCTTGAGCGTCATCGAGGTGCGGCCGACACGCTCGACATGGGTGTAGATGCACAATGTGTCGCCGATCTTCATCGGCTTGGCGAAGGCCATTTCCTTGACCGCCGCTGTCACCACGCGACCGCGCGCGCGCTCGGCGGCGCGAATTCCGCAGGCAAGGTCCATCTGCGCCATGACCCAGCCGCCGAAGATGTCGCCGGCTGCATTCGCGTCGGCTGGCATCGCCAGCGTCCGCAGCGTGAGCTCGCCCGTCGGCTGGCCATCGGCATACTGAACCATCGTCTTTTCCCTCAGAATTTCCTCTGACCACCCGTATCGTCGTGGCAGCAGCCGCGTCAACGACGCATCTCTTGCATCGCCCGGTCGTATTTTTCACAGGCCATGCCGTAAGCGACGCCGAAGCCTGCGACTGAGGCGATAGTCTGACCGCATCGTGGAATATCGACGGGCCGCCGACAGCATGCAGACGTTCGATTTCATTGTAGTGGGCTCGGGCTCCGCCGGTTCAGTGGTGGCCGAGCGGCTGTCGGCGAGCGGGCGCTTCTCGGTGCTGGTGCTCGAGGCTGGCGGCACCGACCGCCGTTTCTTCGTCCAGATGCCGCTAGGCTACGGCAAAACCTTCTTCGACCCCAAGGTGAACTGGAATTACGCCGCCGAAGCCGACCCCGGCCTTGCCGGCAACCGGGATCACTGGCCACGTGGAAAAATCCTCGGCGGGTCGAGCTCGATCAACGCCATGGTCTGGATCCGCGGTGCTGCCGAAGACTTCGACGCCTGGCGCGAGGCCGGCAATCCGGGCTGGGGTTTTGACGACCTCCTGCCAGCCTTCAGGGCGATCGAAGACAACCAGGCAGGCGGCACCGACCTGCGGGGCATTGGCGGTCCGATCCACGTCACCGACAACAGGAAGAACGTCCATCCGCTGACCCATCGCTTCCTGTCTGCCGCGCAAGCGGCCGGCCTGCCCTTGAATCAGGACTTCAACGGCGCGGCCCAAGAGGGCGTCGGTGTTTATCAAATCACCACCAAAGGCGGCCGCCGCATGTCGGCGGCGCGCGGCTTCCTGCGCCCGGCGATGAAGCGCGCCAACGTCACCGTCGAGACAGATGCACTGGTCACTAAGGTGCTGTTCGAGGGCAAGCGCGCCTGCGGCGTCGAATATCTGCAGAACGGTGCCAAGCAGACGGCCCGCGCCGGGCGCGAAGTGATCCTGTCGGGTGGTTCTGTCAACACGCCGCAGTTGCTGCAGCTCTCCGGCATCGGCCCAGCAGCCCTGCTCACCGATCTCGGCATCGATGTGCTGCACGCAAACGAACATGTCGGTCGAAACCTGCAGGACCACCAGGGCATCAACTACACCTGGAAGGCCAAGGTGCCGACCCTCAACCAGCTGTTACGCCCGTGGTGGGGCAAGGCACTGGCGGGCTTGCAGTATCTTCTGCTGCGCTCGGGCCCGCTGTCGATGAGCATGAACCAGGGCGGCGGCTTCTTCCGCACCGACTTGAGCCGCGCCCGCCCCAACATGCAACTCTATTTCCAGGTCTTTTCCACCGTGCTGCCCAAGGCCGGCGAGCGCCCGATCCTGACGCCCGACCCCTTCCCCGGCTTTTCCATCGGCCTGTCCAATTGCCGCCCGTCGAGCCGCGGCGAGATCATGATCCGCTCAGCCGATCCGACCGTGCAGCCGCGCATCACCGTCAACGCCTATTCGACCAACAGCGACGTCGCCGAGATGCTCGACGCGGTCAAATTCCTGCGCCGCATCGCTGCGCAATCGCCCATCGCGGACGTCATCGCAGAAGAGGTTTTGCCAGGCCCGTCAATCACTTCCGACGCCGACCTGATTCAGGATTTCCGCAAGCGCTCGGGCACCGTCTATCACCCGGTGTCGACCTGCCGCATGGGCCCGGATCCGACGAGCTCGGTTGTCGATCCCCGGCTGCGCGTCCACGGCCTCACCGGGCTTCGCGTCATCGACGCCTCGATCTTCCCCGACAACATCACCGGCAACACCAACGCCGCCTCGATCATGACTGGCTGGAAGGGCGCGCAGCTGGTGCTGGAGGATGCGGGGTGAGCAGTTTCCGATGTTGGCGCAGCCGCTCATCCTTACCCTGAGGGCTACGCCAAAAATCGACGATTTCACGCGACCGGGAGGACCATCGATGAAGATCACCGACGTCAAGACCTTCGTGGTCAACAACCCGCCGCCCGGCATCGGCGGCAAGTATTTCATCTTCGTCAAGCTCACCACCGACGGCGGCGTCGTTGGTTATGGCGAGGCCTACAACGCCACCTTCTCCGCCCATGTCACCGCGCGAATGATCGAGGACATGGCCGAGCGCTACCTCGTGGGACAGGACCCGCACGACATCGAAAACCTGTTCCGCCGCTGCTATTCCTCCGGCTTCACCCAGCGCCCCGACGTCTCGGCCATGGGCTGCTTTTCGGCGCTGGAAATGGCCTGCTGGGACATCGTCGGCAAGGAGGCCGGCAAGCCCGTCTACAAGCTGCTCGGCGGTCAGGTGCACGAGACGCTGCGCTCCTATACCTATCTCTATCCACACACCGGCAGCGTCCATACCGAGGACGTTGCTCCCAAGAACGTCTACAACGACCCCGACATGGCAGCCGAATGCGCAGCTCTCTATGTCGACCAGGGCTTCGACGCCGTGAAGCTCGATCCGGCCGGTCCTTGGACCGCTTATGACGGCCACCAGCCCCGCCTCATCGACATCGACCTGTCGGTGCGCATGCTGAAGGCCATCCGCGAGGCCGTCGGCACCCGTGCCGACATATTGTTCGGCACGCATGGCCAGTTCACCGCCTCAGGCGCCCTGCGCATGGCTCGCGCCATCGAGCCCTACGATCCCTTGTGGTTCGAAGAGCCGGTGCCGCCCGACATGCCGGAAGTGATGGCCCAGGTCGCGCGCGGCACATCGATCCCGATCGCGACAGGCGAGCGGCTGACAACAAAATTCGAGTTCGCCCGCGTCATCGAAAACCGCGCCGCCACCATCCTGCAGCCCGATCTCGGCCGCTCCGGCGGCATTCTCGAGACCAAGAAGATCGCCGCCATGGCCGAGGCCTACCACATCCAGATCGCACCCCACTGCTATTGCGGCCCGATCGTCGGTGCAGCCAACATCCAGCTCGCCGTCACTCTACCCAATTTCCTCATCCTCGAATCGCTCAAGCAATGGGACGGCTTCCACGCCAAGCTGCTGAAAAAGAAGATCGAATGGCAGGACGGCCATGTCATCCCGTCGAAAGAGCCCGGCCTCGGCGTCGAGCTCGACGAGGCGGTGTGCGAGGCCAATCCTTATGACGGTCCCCACCTGCACCTGCAGATGGTGCAGACCCCGCTGATGCCGTGAGGCGCGCGTGACCCAGTCCCTCGCCTACGCCTTCATCGGCCTTGGCCATCTCGGCGCCAATCTCGCGGCATGCCTTGTGCGCGGCGGCTTCGAGGTCGTCGTCTACGACCGCAACCCCGAAACCGTCGAGCACCTCGTTGCGCAGGGCGCCGCCGCTGCAAAAAGCCCTGCGGACGCGGCCGCCCGCGCCGGCAATGCCATCACCTGCCTGCCCTCGCCCAGGGTTAGCGAGGCGGTGCTGGTCGGCCCCGACGGGCTGCTGTCAGGCCTGCCCAAGGGCGGCACCTGGATCGAGATGTCGACAAACGGCCGCGACGAGATCCTGCGCCTTGCCGACCTCGCAACTGAGGCCGGCGTCTATACGCTGGAATGCCCCGTCACTGGCGGCGTGCATCTCGCCGCCGAGGGCAAGATCACTGCACTTGTCGGCGGCGACGCGGCGCTCTACGAGCGCCACCGAGCTGCAATTGAGGCGATGTGCGCCCGCGCCTTCCTGATGGGGCCGATCGGCTCGGCGGCAGTGATCAAGGTCATCACCAACATGCTCGCCTTCATCCATCTCGTCGCCGCCGGCGAGGCGCTGATGCTGGCCAGGAAGGGCGGCCTCGACCTCGCCCAAGCCTACCACGCCATCGTGGCCTCCTCGGGCAACAGCTTCGTCCACGAGACCGAGAGCCAGTTGGTGCTCAACGGCTCCTATGACATTGGCTTCACCATGGACCTTGCCCTCAAGGACTTAGGCTTTGCGCTCGCCATGGCGCAGGAGGGCGGCGTCCCGCTCGACCTCGCCGCCCGCGTCAACACCATCTTCCAGCAGGGCAAGGTGGCTTATGGCGGCGACGCCTGGTCGACGATGATCGTCAAACTCCTGGAGGACGCGACTGCCACCGACCTGCGCGCGCCCGGCTTTCCGGCGAAGCTGTGAGGCTGACGTCTCTAAACCCTTCCCCTTGTGGGCAGGGTCGGCGCGTAGCGCCGGGGTGGGGTAGTCGAAAGCTCTGAGCCCAGCCAGCCTCCCTTCCGCCTCGCGGATCGGCCTCCCACAGGGGCGGGCAAACGCGTCTGGCACCACCCCTTCTCGCCCCGGTTTGACACCCGCCCTCGGCTCGACTTACCTCTCGCCACCACCACCCGGGAAGGATTCTCCGATGCGGCCTAGCCTGCGCGCGAAAATACTCGACGTCTGCGCGCGCAAGATCGCCGCCAAGGGCCCTGATGTCGGTCTGTCCTTCTACGCCTTCTTCGCCAACAGGAACGACGACCCAGAGCTTCTGATGGAGGCCGCCGAATGGTGGATCAGGACCCAGAAGCTCGACCACTTCGAAAAGGCCGCCAAGATCGAGGCGATGGTCAGGGCGATGGACGCCTAACTTCCACCCCTTCAATTTCAGCGACTTACGCCAATCCCCGGACTCAGAATCCGAGCCCCTTGAATCAACACCTCACCTTCAAAGCCTTCGCCACCATCTCGTAGGTCGCCGGAATATGCCCGGGCGACTCGCCGTCGATATCGACGAGTGCGGCATTGGCGAGCGGATCGCCCAGCGGTTCGACCGTCACCTTGCGTCCGCGCAGAATGGTGATGGCGGGATGGTTGCGGTGGCGTCCGCCATAAAGCAGGCGCAGGTCGAGAATCAGCTTGAGCTTGCTCGCCGCGCGCAGGATGACGATGTCGAACAGCCCGTCATCTGGAACGGCATCGGGGGCGATCATCATGCCGCCACCGAAGAACCGCTCGTTGGCCACCGCCACGAGCGCCACCCTGGCCTCGACCGGTTCGCCATCGTCGACGGTGATGCGTACGTCCTGGAAGCGGTAGCGCACGAACTCGATCACCGTGCGCCAGAAGAACAGCGCCTTGGCCGGCACCCAGCGCTTGCGCCGGTCGTTGTTGACCGCCCGCACCGTCGCCCCCGACATGCCGAGACTGGCGATGTTGACAAAATGTCGGCTCGCCAGCCGGCCATGGTCCTCGACGAAGGAGATACGGCCAGCGTCGATCAGACGGTCGCTGCCCTCGGCAATGCGCGCGATCGCCGAAGATATTTCGACGGGAATGCCCATACCGCGAGCAAAGTCGGAGCCGGTGCCGCAGGGCAGCACGCCGAGAATGGCCGCATCGCCGGTTTCGGCCTGCATCTGCAAAAGCCCGTCGGCGACCTCGCTGATCGTGCCGTCGCCGCCCGCGGCGACGACCAGTTCGCAGCCAAGCGCCACCAGGTCGCGGGCAAGAACCGCGCCGTCGCCCGGCTCGGTCGTCTCGCGAAACTCGACTTCGCCGAAGCGCTGCGTCAGCGCTGCCGCAACCTCGGTCCAATGCGTGTCCAGTCTGCCGCCGCCGGCCACCGGATTCCTGACGACGCCGACTTTCACGAACGCACCCTCCCCGGCAGCCAACGCGCCGCCGCCTCCGCCTTATTGTTAGCCGCAGAGGCAAATGCGCAAGGGAAAGGTTGCGAAGTTCACATCCTGTCGGCCGCCTTGGCGGAAGAACATGTCGCCGGATGGCTACAACGCTGCCGCGCATGCATAACGCCACCGTCATGCCATGATTGCGGCCAACTGGCGCCGCGATCGGAGCGGAGAAATCGCGGCGTCAACAATCCTTGAGGATTCGGACCGTGATCAAGTCTGCCCTTGTCGCCATGACCATCGTCGGTTGCGACTGCGACGCCAAGCTTTGCGAATATATCGGCGAGACGCCGGCACAGTGGACGTCAGTCGCCGACTGCGAGGCGGCGATGAAGAGCCGCATCCTGCGAGAAGGCAACCACGCCTATCCGTTGGTGACCGGCATCTGCCGCACCACGGTATTTGCCGAGCCGCAGTTGGCATCGGCCCCGGCCGAAATCAAGGAAGCCGAGCCAGCCGAGCGGACCACCGTTGCCGGCATCGTCGAAGGCGGACGCTCGGTCCTCTATCGCACCGCCAATGGCTATGCGCTGGCGCGCAGCGGCCTCAGCGATGCCGCCGCCGGCACGGTTGCCGCAGCAAAACGCTCGTCGAGCTGGCTGGCGGCCAATATCGGCTTCTGAGCCGACCGTCCGGCGGCATGAAAAATAGCCGACCTCGGGAAGAGGCCGGCCATAGTTTGGTTCTGCGTCTTGGAAGGTCTCAAGAACGTCACCCACCCCGCCTGGCGCATGGCAGTGCCGGCAGGGCGGTTGTGCAGACGGCCGTTACGAGGCCGCTTCGATCGCGGTCACAGCACCTGTCGTGTCGTCCACTGTTACCTTGACCTTGGCGCCGGCGGCCAGGCCGTCGACCTTGAGGGTTTCGGGGATGACATAGGTCTTGCCGTCGTCGAGCGTGATCGAGCGTGTCGCCGGATCGACCGACTGGACCGTGCCCTGGACCTCGGCGGCATAGGCGGCACCGATGAAGGCGAGCGAAGCGACGGTCGTTGCAAGGATCTTGTTCATGTCTGGTACTCCCGTTCAGGTCTGTCCCGGCTGGTCCTGCCCTCGTAGCAAGGCCCGCCGAACGAGATGGAGACTGACCTGCGGAATGGTCCGACGCAAATCACGAAGCGTGAAATTATCGAACGTAATCATAGGCTTATTTCCGCCGCATTTGACCGCAACCGGCACATGTCTGGATGCTTCGCCATCACCCCGATCTCGCCCTAGCCCTTGCCAGCCATACGCTGACCGGCGTCACACCGCCGTCATCGCGCCGCCACCCCAAGGTCCGATTCCGGAATGGCCGATCACGAAACGCCGTTCGACATCGGCGTGGACAGATTTTTTCCGCGCGGGCCGCCACCCTCCCGCGACGTTTTGCGCCGTCGTTTCGTTGGTCCAGCTCGCCCGGTTGCCTTCACAGCAGCCGGTGATTCTGGCATAGCTCGCGCCGCACGATCTGTGCTTTTGGGAAGCTCCCGTCTTGAACCCCCTGTTTGAAATCGTCGGCGCCGTCGCCGCCATCCTGACCACTTTGTGCTGGTTGCCGCAGATCATGAAGATCCTGCGCGAGCGCAAGACAAGCGACATCTCGCTCGGCACCAACGCCGCACTCGCCACCGGCATCTCGCTGTGGATCGTCTACGGCATCGCACTCGGCTCGCTGCCGGTCATCGTGTCCAACATCGTCACGCTGGTTTTCATCCTCGCCATCGTCGGGCTCAAGCTCCGCTTCGGCTAGCGGATCGGCCCGAATACCGGATTCGGATTTCGGAAAGCACGATACAGCGCTTCAAGGTATTGGAGCATTCTTTTGCGCGTCCGTACGGACGCGCGCCGCTCCAACCGCGCCCTACGACCCGATTTTGCGCACCAGCGAGGCCGTCGCCAGGATCGTCGCCATGTCGGCGATCATCGGCTCGACATGCACCTTGTAGTCGAGAGCCACATCCGACGCCGGCAGCTCGAAAAAATCCTTCTGGTGTGGCAACAGCAGAAATCCGCTCGTGCCCGACAGCGCGATCCGCGCCGGCTCGCCCGGCCATGCCTCCTTGAGCCAGGTCAGCGCCTGCGCCATCTGCCCCGACACCAGCGGCTGCGCAGCCTCGACATTGTCGCTGCGGAACTCGTAGGCCATATCAAGGTCCTGGACCCCCGACCGGAGTTCCTTCAGGCCACTGCCAAAGAGTTCGCCGAAAAAGCTCAGGACCGCATTGGTCCGGATCGTTGCGACCAGCGTACCCTCAAACGGCTTCTTCAGTCCAAACGCCACGATCACGCCCTGAAAGGTCGTGGAGTCGTGCTTTTCCGCCCGTTGCGTGAGCAGTGTTTCGTACAGCTCGAAATCGAAACCATCGTAATTGCCGGAAATGAAATCATCGATCTCGAGGTTGTTGTACTTGCCAACCGTAGATTCCGGTAAGTTGACAAAGGACGGTGGCGTCGCGCCCCGTTCATGGCGCATATTTTTGATGAAGCCGAAGACGATCGGCAGCAGCTTGTTTCGAAACGATGCGTTGGCGGCTTCGAGCGGCCGCATCGCACGGAAATAGGCGAAGAACGCAGCGATGAAGCCCACGACATAAAGATAGACATGCGGCGTCGACAGCCACTGCTCATTGAGGTCGGCTATGAAGTTGAAGATCAGCGCCAGAACCAGAACTGCAACGATCACGCCGCCGAGATAGAGGGGCACCCGCCACACCGTCGAAAGCCTGATCGCATTGCGCTCGGCCTGATAGGCTTCGAGGTCCTTCTTGATGCCCGCGGTCGTCTCCTCGTCGGGCATGAAACCAGCTGCGCTCATATGTGCCCCCATGGCGCGCCGAGATCGTGCCGCCCACTTACCGGATGATAGCGGCTTTTCGCCAAATGTCGCGGCGTAAACAAGGAGATGCAACGGTATCCGGACTCAGCTGGTGAGGCTGGCGGCAGCGGCTCCGTAAACCGCCTGCCAGCGCGCCCGCACTTTCGTTCCAAGCTCGCCGTCGACCTTGTCGAGCGGCACCATGCTCTCGTGCGCGCCGTCGCGCTGGCGCATGAACGGCACCAGCCGGTAGCTTGCAATCTCGCCGCGCGTGGCAGCGTCGGCGCTGACATCGACGACGAGGATCGCGCCGATCCGTCCTGGCCAGGGCTGCCGCGCCAGCGCCGTGCCGAGAAAATCGCCCAGGCCGTAGGCCACCAGTGTGTCGTCGGCGCGCGCCATCGGCTGCACGACATGGGCGTGATGCCCGACAACGAGCCCGACACCCAGCTCAGCCAGTCTCCGCGCCCAGCCACGCGTGACGGCGCACGGAAAATGCCGGAACTCCCAGTCCCAGTGCGGCACAGCGCAAACGAGATCGGCCCCTTCTGCGCCCGCCAACCCGTTGCCGGCCGCGGCAAAGAAATCGTCGGCCATGGCAACGCGCCCAGCGAAGGCCTCCGCGGGCGCATTGCGCCACTGCGTGAATGCGGCGAGCCCCAGCGTCAACGGGCCGGCTGCCACCTTGCTCACCTCGGTGGTCGTCCCGATAGTCGCAATGCCAAGCCTGCCCAATGCCGCAAGCGTCGCATGATAACCGTCTGCCCCCTGGTCGAGCACATGGTTGTTGGCCAGCGACAGCACCAGCCGCTCCGGCGCGATGGCAGCCGCCGCCAGCGTTCCGGTGAGAAATTCTTCGGTCATCGCATGATGCGTTCCGAGCCGCGTTCCCAGCCGCGCGCTCGGCCGCTCCACGACAGGGCTCTCGCAATTGCCGACCACCAGATCGGCCGCGGCCAGGAGCGCCGTCAGATCGCGGTCGAAAACAGGCGGCTGTTTGTTGGCGACGGCGGAAATGTCGCCGACGAATGCCAGGCGCACGCTCTGCCCCGGCTTGGGCAGGAAACGCACCTGATCAGGCAGATAGCCCGGACCGGCACGCCGCAGCGACGGCCTGATGAACCGCGCCGGCCAGGAGATCTTGTAGGAGAAAGGATAGTTGGACACGCCACGCCTGAAATTGACTGCGGCCACCCTAGCAGCTTTTCATTGCGTACAGCTGGCGCTTTCGGCCGGCCGTTACTTTTGCCGCAGCTTCTTGCTCGAGCGGCCGATGGCCAGGCGATAGATTCTGTCGATCTCGCCGACGATCCGCTTGGGGTCGAGCTGCCGTGCGATCTCCTGTCGCCCCGCCTGCCCGACGGCTCGACGCTGCGTCGCGTCGCGCAGGTCGAGTGCTGCCGCCGCCATGCCATCGACGTCGCCGACGGCAAAGCTCTGCTCCCTCGGCAAGAGGTCGACCATGTTGCCGACCCGCGTCGACAGAACCGGTAGCCCGGCCGCCATCGCCTCCAGCGGCGCGATCGGCGCCTGCTCGTCGCGCGAGGTCATCAGAAACAGGTCGAAGGCCGGCAGCAGCTCGAGCGCGTCGTTGCGCAGTCCCGGCAAATGGATTCGGCCCGTGAGCTCAGGCGCCGCGATCGCCGCGTCCCACTCGGCCATGATGTCGTTGCCCTGATTTGTCGAGCCGATGACCAGCAGTTCGGCGTCGACATCCTCGTCCAGCAGCTTGCGCAGCACGCGCACCATGTCGATCTGGTTCTTGCGCCCGCCGAGTTGGCCGACCGAGCCGATCAGAAACGCCTCGTCGCGAATACCGAGGGCAGCGCGAGCCCGCGCCCGCGAGGCGACCGACACCGGCTCGATCCGGCCGACGTCGAACATGTTGGGCAGCAGGTGGATGTGCCGGCGCGAAACCAGCCAGTGCTTGACGTAATAGTCCACCGTCCACTGGCTCAGCCCGATGACCTCATGGGCAAACAGCCATGGCAGCTGGTACTGGCGCGCATGCGCCGTCATCACGATCGGCGTGCCGGCCGCGCAGCGGAACACCAGCCCGAACTTGTTGCCGCGGCTGCCATGGCAGTGCACCACGTCCTCGCCCCAATCGCGGATGGCATAGCCGACGCGGCGGATTTCCCTTGGCGTCGTGGCGAAGTTCGATCCCATCATCCGGACCGGGCCGTCGAAATGCTGATGCTCGATCCACGAACCCAGCGAATGCACCAGCATCACCTCGTGCTCGGCGTCGAGCTGGGCCTGGATCAGGATCCTGGAACTGGTGGCGACGCCATTGAGCGCGCCATGGCCGACAAGATGCGCGATCTTCATAGCGCCGATGTCTGCTGCGGAAAGTGGATCGGAAAGGTCATCTGGCGTCCGGGTCAGGAACTGAGTGCACGCTCTCTAACATCCCGCGACGATCAGGCAAACACGGCTTATGGACGCCACCTCGCCGCGCCCGCAGCTCTTGCCGCCTTGTTACCCAGGCATAAAGCATGATGCCTTCAGCACACTGGCGCGCGCAACATTTGCCAGTAATCTCAAGCAGTTCGCAATGAACGGGTCTGGAGGGACTGCCCATGATGCTTCGAAGACTTGCCACCGCTGCGGCCTTGCTGGCCGGGTTGATGGCGTTGCCTGCCGGTGCGATCGCCGCCGAAGCCTACACCACCGGCAACGTCAACGTCCGCAGCGGCCCCGGCATTGGCTATGCCAGGATCGGCATTCTCTACGAGGGCACGCGCGTCGACTTGCGCGGCTGCGACGGCAACTGGTGCAACGTCTACGGCCCGCGCCTGCGCGGCTGGGTCTCGGCCAACTATCTCGACGAATATGTCGGTCGTCCGACGGCCGTGGTCGTCGCGCCCACCATCATCGTGCGGCCACCGCATTATCGTCCGCCGCACTGGAACCGCCCTCCTCACTGGAACCGCCCGCCCAAGCCACGGCCGCCGAGGCCACGCCCGCCCGGCGCCAACTGCAAGATCGCGCCCGGCTTCCCCTGCCCAAGGTGACAACCTCCTGACAGCCTGATGTCAGGAGCCGAATTACCTCTCCATGCGGGTGCCGGCTTTCCGGCATCCGCGCCCTTTCCATTTTTGCCGAGACCGCCCATATTTCGCTCATGGCCAAATCTCCTGACAAGAAATCGCCCGCTCTGGGAAGCGACAACCGTGCCGCACAGCGCAAGCGCGGCGGCAATGGCGTAACCGACTTCCTCGACGCTTCCGAGCCGTTGCATCGCCCCGGTTTCGGCGAAGCGCCGCAGGCCGCGTTCTCGGGCGCACCGCTGTCCGGTTCGATTTCGGATTGGGCCGAAGAGATTGCCCGCGAGGCTGAGAAGCCCCAGCCCAAGGCCAAGAAAATCCCGGAGAAGAGCTCGGCCCCGACCCGTTCGGCGCGTGGCACCTCGATGGGCGGTGCTGCCTCCGCCAAGGAGCGTGCCGCCGCCGGTCTCAACCCTGTCGCCGGCCTCGACATTTCGTTGGAGGACGCGGCGTCGCTGTCCAACTCCGGCGTCACCGCCACCGTCGCGGCGCTCTCGGCCCTGATCGAGAGCGGCAACCCGCTGCACAAGAACGGCGAGATCTGGGTTCCCCACCGCCCCGCTCGACCGGAAAAATCCGAAGGTGGCATCCAGATCGTCATGCAGTCGGAATTCGAGCCGGCCGGCGATCAGCCTACTGCCATCAAGGACCTCGTCGAGGGCGTCGGCAATGCCGACCGCACCCAGGTGCTGCTCGGCGTCACCGGCTCCGGCAAGACCTTCACCATGGCCAAGGTGATCGAGCAGACGCAGCGCCCGGCGCTGATTCTCGCGCCCAACAAGACGCTGGCAGCCCAGCTCTATGCCGAGTTCAAGAAGTTCTTCCCCGACAACGCGGTCGAGTATTTCGTCTCCTATTACGACTACTACCAGCCCGAGGCCTACGTCCCGCGCACCGACACCTATATCGAGAAGGAATCGACCATCAACGAGCAGATCGACCGCATGCGCCATTCGGCGACGCGCTCGCTGCTCGAACGCGACGACGTCATCATCGTCGCCTCGGTCTCCTGCATCTACGGTATCGGCTCGGTCGAGACCTACACGGCAATGACCTTCCAGATGCAGGTCGGCGACCGCCTCGATCAGCGCCAGTTGCTCGCCGACCTCGTCGCCCAGCAATACAAGCGCCAGGACATCAATTTCGTCCGCGGCTCGTTCCGTGTCCGCGGCGACACCATCGAGATCTTCCCCGCCCACCTGGAAGACTCGGCATGGCGCATCTCGCTGTTCGGTGACGAAATCGATGCCATCACCGAGTTCGATCCGCTCACCGGCCAGAAGACCGGCGACCTCAAGTCGGTCAAGATCTACGCCAATTCGCACTATGTGACGCCGCGGCCCACCTTGAATCAGGCCATCAAGTCGATCAAGGAAGAGCTGCAGCATCGCCTGCAAGAGCTTGAAAAGGCTGGCCGCCTGCTTGAAGCCCAGCGCCTGGAACAGCGCACCCGCTTCGACCTGGAGATGCTGGAAGCGACTGGCTCCTGCGCCGGCATCGAAAACTATTCACGCTATCTCACCGGCCGCCGCCCCGGCGATCCGCCGCCGACGCTGTTCGAGTACATCCCCGACAATGCGCTCGTCTTCATCGACGAAAGCCACGTCACCGTGCCCCAGATCGGCGGCATGTACCGGGGCGACTTCAGGCGAAAGGCGACGCTGGCCGAATACGGCTTCCGCCTGCCCTCCTGCATGGACAATCGGCCGCTGCGTTTCGAGGAATGGGACGCCATGCGCCCGCTCTCGGTCGCCGTGTCGGCGACGCCGGGGAGCTGGGAGATGGAAGAGACTGGCGGCGTCTTTGCCGAGCAGGTCATCCGCCCGACCGGCCTGATCGACCCGCCGGTCGAGGTGCGCCCGGCCAAGAATCAGGTCGACGACGTCGTCGGCGAGATCCGTGCCACCACCCAGGCCGGCTACCGCACGCTGGTCACTGTGCTGACCAAGCGCATGGCCGAGGACCTGACCGAATACCTGCACGAGAACGGCGTCCGCGTCCGTTACATGCACTCCGACATCGACACGCTGGAGCGCATCGAGATTCTTCGCGACCTGCGCCTTGGCGCTTTTGACGTGCTGGTCGGCATCAACCTTTTGCGCGAAGGCCTTGATATTCCCGAATGCGGTTTCGTCGCCATTCTCGATGCCGACAAGGAGGGTTTCCTCCGCTCGGAAACCTCGCTGATCCAGACCATCGGCCGCGCGGCTCGTAACGTCGACGGCAAGGTCATCCTCTACGCCGACCAGATCACCGGCTCGATGGAGCGCGCAATGGCCGAGACCACGCGCCGCCGCGAAAAGCAGATGGTGTGGAACGAAGCCAACGGCATTACGCCGGAGAGCGTCAAGTCGCGCATCTCCGACATCCTCGACTCGGTCTACGAGAAGGATCACGTCCGCGCCGACATCTCGCAGTTCACCGACGGTGCCGGTGCCATGATGGGCAACAATCTGAAGGCCCATCTCGAAGCGCTCGACAAGCAGATGCGCAACGCCGCCACCGACCTCGATTTCGAGAAGGCCGCCCGCATCCGCGACGAGATCAAGCGCCTGCGCGACATGGAGCTCGCCATTTCGGACGATCCGCTGGCGCGCGAGGTCGAGGGCCAAAGCCCCGCTTCCGGCCGCGAGAAAGGCAAGCACAACAAGGGCGTCGCCAAGCACCGCACGGTCGAGGAACAGGAGCGTTTCCGCAAGCTGGACGAGGCCCGCGCCGCCGAGGAAGCGGCCAAGGCTGCCCGCCCGAACCTGTTCCGCAAGCCGAAGCTCGACGAGATGGGCGCCGACGGTACGGTTCCCGCAGGCAAGTCGCTGTTTGCCAAGCCTCACATCGACGACATGGGACCAGGCACCGACATGACCACGCCCGCCGGCGCGGTCTCGCGGTCGCTGTTCAAGAAGCAGTCGGCCGCCGAAGCCCACGGCTCCGATTACGGCGTCCCTGACGACGGCAAGTCGCTGTTCAGGAAGAACGACCTCGACGAGATGACCGTCCGCCGCACTGAAAAGCCGGTCGAAGGCGTCAAGCCGATCAAGCGCGCCAAGATCGGCGCCGGCTCCTACGAGGATCCGGCCGAAGCCGCGCGTGCGAAAAAGAAGCCGGGCAAATCAGGGCGGCCAGGGCAATAGCCGCCGTAAAATTGTTGCATATGTATTGAGAATACTGACGGTACCAACAACAGGCGAGAGAGCAGCAGGAATTGCGCGAGCTAGAACCTAACGAGATTTGCGGCTGTGGCTCAGGCTTGACCTACGTCAAATGTCACAAGAAAACTTCAAAGAAATACTTTATTGACAAGAATGGAAAATATAGCCTTCAAGTTCCATATTCCCCAAAACTGCAGGAGAGCCTGACCGATAGCAGGAAGCGGTTTAAGAAAATCTTTGGGCGCGCGCCACGGAACAATGAGCCAATCATATTTGAAAAATTCAGAATCGGTGAAGAGACGCACTTTTTTGACAAGGCCTTAAGAGCTGCAAACAGCGCCGGTGTAGACGAGGCTCTTATTTATGCATGGCGCAAGACCGAAGTAATCATCTCAGAGGAAACTCTACACTTATTCACCAAGGAAGAAAAAGAGGAGTGGGGCGACGCCATCGCTGAATATGAGGAAATACTGGATAGCGGAGTAAACCCGTTTTATATATTCACTTACCTTGATTCAGAAGAGTTTGAATCTTTTTTGGAAATGAAATCAGTATTAAAAGAAATCATATCAGTCGCCGACCTATCTCTAGACAAGATAACAAACAAAATAAATATAACATCGCAGAAAGACAAAAATCTACCAATACTCCTTAGTTACAACTCAGTATTACATGCAATATACACGATAAGCAATATAATACAAGAAAGATACAGTGATGATTGCCTTTCGATTGGAAGGGGCATCTTCGAACAATATCTAAGATGCAAGACTCTGCGAGTTGGCACCTTAGATCCTGAAGCCATCCTATGCGCATCCCTTGCAAGTCAAGGAATCCTTGAATACGCAAGGAAGAAAAGTGGAAAAATCGACTATTCCAGAGTAATAAATCTAGACGGCTCCCATGTTGATGTTTCGCTAACTTACTCCTCTCTAGCTCAAAAAACTGGAGAACCGGAAGATTATATTTTTTACAATAATATATACAAGAACCTATCTTACTATGTTCACAGGGACCTGAGTCAAAAGCTCATAAATTCCTTAACAAAAGGAAGATTACAGCTCACTGCAGAAGACGACGAGATAGCTGGCGTATACACAATATCAATTATTGTCTTCATGTTTTTTGAGGAAATACTTAAGAACGAGTGGGTTCCATCCCTCGCTAGAAAGGACCTTACATACAAGATTTCTCAGCTGGAATACAATCTTTCGGTAATTTCAAAGAACAAAAATATTAGATCAGGAAAAGTTCCCTTACTTTTCATCTGAAGCACGGTCATTCATCGCCCTGCCGCCATCCGTCCGTTCCCGCACCAGCCAGTCGATGTTGCCGCGCGGGATGCAGAGGTCCTTCAAGGTGGCATCGTCCAGCCGCGACAGGCTGCGCGCGGCGCGCCATTCGCCCAGGGCCGATGCGGCCGATCTGACTGATGCCAGCACGGCGCGGGCGAGCAGCGCGAAGGACTGACGGCCGCGATGTGCGGTCTTGCCTTGATTGTCGATCATGGTCGTCATGGCCGTTCTCCAGGGTTGGGAACAGGCTAGCGACGCGATTGGCATAATGGAAACGAATGCATATTATGGCCTCAATAAGAGGTTCTTATGCCCCATAATATCGACATCAGCTTGCTGCGTGCATTCTTGGCCGTCGTCGATACCGGCGGCATGACCAGTTCGGCCAAGGTGCTCAACCTCACCCAGGCAGCCGTAAGCCAGCAGGTGAAGCGGCTCGAGGACAGCTTCGGCTGCGCACTCTTCGAACGCGACCGCAAGGGCCTGAAGCTGACGCCAACGGGCCAGCGCCTTGTCGTTCAGGCGCGCCGCCTTGTCCGCAACAATGACGAGGTCTGGTCGGCGATGAACGAAGCCGAATTCGAGGGAGAAATCCGTCTCGGCATGCCTTCCGATTTCGTCCGCTGCTTCGGCGCACCGATCCTCAGGCAATTCGACCAGGCTTGGCCCCGCGTGCGGGTGTCCCTTGTCTGCGGCTCAAGCCAGCGCCTGCTTGAAAAGCTCGACGGCGGCGAAGTCGACTTGACCTTCGCGGTGGAGAAAAAATGTGGCCACAATGGCGAGACGCTACTATCTGACCCACTGGTCTGGGTCGGTGCCAAGGGTGGCCAGGCCTTCGAACGCGATCCCCTGCCGATATCGACGGACGACGAAACCTGTTTCCTCAGGCCCTTCGCGCTCAAGGCTCTGGCAGACCATGGGCGCGTCTGGCGCTGGGTCTGCGAAGACAGCAATTTCGATCCCATCCTGGCGACACTCGACGCCGATATTGCGGTAGCACCGCTGCTGGCCTCGACCATACCGCCGGGTTTTGAAGTTCTGGGCGAGCGGCATGGGCTGCCGTCCTTGCCAAGCTTCTGGATCAATCTCTATCAGCCGCATGCTGGGCCGACGCGCCTCTCGGCAGAATTGGCAGTGCACATACGCGACGTGGTCGGCACCCGTTCGCAGTTGGTAGCGTGATCCAGGTCGTTGTTTGCAACGGAGCCGCACGCTTTCAGCCTACTTCGGCTCCGATACAAAAGAATCTCGCCGACCATGTCGGATGTGGCGGTCGCCGCTCGTCCTTGCAGTGAGGCATCGGCCGACGGCGGCTACGGATGTCCTGAAATGCGCCACCGCAAGTGGCAATCGGCTCAAGCGAGGAACGGAGACAACTGATGTCGGAAGCTCAAGCATACCCTGCCCCGAAGGTCCTTGGTGGCCTGATCGCCTACTTGCAGGTCGACGGCGCCTTCAAGGCGGCCGAGTTCTACAAGCGTGCCTTCGGCGCCGAGCAGGTCTTCGCCTACCCCGCCGATGAGCAGGGCCGGACCATGCACTGCCACCTCTACATCAATGGCTCGTCGCTGATGCTGAACGATGCTTATCCCGAACACGGCCATGCGCACGAGAAGGCGCAGGGCTACGTCATGCAGCTCATCCTCGGCGACGACATCGATGCCTGGTGGAAGCGCGCCGTCGATGCCGGCTGCGAAGTGGTCGTGCCGCTCGACATCATGTTCTGGGGCGACCGCTGGGGCCAGCTGCGCGATCCGTTCGGCGTCGCCTGGGCGATGAACGCGCCGGTCAAGCCGGCCTGACAGTCCTAAACCACGCTGCGCGCCGCCAAGGCGCGCAGCGACCTACCGGTCGTGCGTCTCGCCCGACAAGGGTGTCGCCAGCATCGACGGACGTTGCTCGAACGCGTCGAACCAGGCCGTCAGCCGCGCCCGCCCGCGAAACGACGGAAGCTCGCGAAACGCCATCCACGACAGCGCCGTCGCCACCGCGATGTGCCCGACATTGAGCGGCGCATCGGCATCGATGGCACCCTCAAGCCAGTCGTAGCTCGCCTCGATCTTGTCGCTGTAGCCCTCGGCAAGGGGCTGATAGCGCAGATGCTCGGGTCGCCGTTCCGTCTCCCAGCGCAGGCCGATGCCCGCCTGCGCCAGCCCCTGCGCCACTGCCTGCAGCCGCAGGGCCCGCCAGCGCGCCTCGCCCGCCTCAGGGATCAGCTTCGCACCGTCATGCAACGTGTCGAAATAGGCGCAGATGACGTCGGAATCGAAGATCGGCCCGCCGCCGTCGCGCAAAAGCACCGGCACCTTCCCGAGCGGGTTTTCGGCGTAGACACGCGCATTGCGCAGGGTCGGGCTTGTCTCGTGGTGGATCACCTCCAGCCAGTCGACGATGCCGGCCTCTTGGGCGAACACCAGCGCCTTGCGGGCGAAAGGCGAATGCGTCTGGTAATAAAGGATCATCGTTTTCCCATGCAGGTTGGCACCAGTTAGCTACGCCGTTCTAGCCTGCACGCAGCGAGAATTGCGCTCTCATTGGCGCACGCTGGCGCAACTTCATTGCACGCCTGCCTGCCGTTTCGATACGTTTCCGCATATGGCAACAGGCCGCTTCGTCCCTATGCGATTCATATAAAGCAGCCCGCTTCCCTCTCTCGAATTCACATGGCGCGAAGGACTATCTCTTCCGTCATGAAGCCGGAAACCATCGCAGCCCTGATCGACCGTGTCGCCGACGTCAGGATCCTCCGCGAGCACCACGTCTGGGCAGCCGCCGAAATTTTCGGCTTCGATGACCTCGACAGCACGATGCGCCGCAAGTTCAGGGCGCTGATGGAAGCCGACGCGCTGCTCGACGCGGTGCTGTCGCTTGCCGCGAGCGCCGACCCGCCGAGATCGGTCGGAAACGTCAGGAATCAGAGAGGACACTGGGTCTGTACCGTGCGCTGCGACGCAGCCGGCAACAGACGAACCGCCACGGCCGAACACGCCGATTTCGCCGCCGCCGTTCTTGCGTCACTGCTGGCCAGCCTCCAGCAGCCGACTGTGGCGCACCGCCACCGCCCCCCTTCCCACCAGCATGATGGATCTTCCAGCCATGAACACCAACGCCACGCACAATGACCAGCTTCGCGGTCGCCTTTTCGGCGCCATTTCAGCGCTGCCCACACCTTTCAGGGACGGTGAAGTCGACCTGAAAAGCCTCGCAGCTTTTGTCGACTGGCAGATATCAGAAGGCATCAACGGCCTCGTTCCCTGCGGCACCACGGGCGAAGCCCCGACGCTGTCCTGGCATGAACGCATCATGGTGATCCGCAAGACGGTCACAGTGGCGAACGGGCGCGTTCCGGTCATCCCGGGCACTGGTACCAACAGCACCGAATCGACGATCGCATTCACCGCCGCGGCGCGCGATTTCGGCGCCGATGCCGTGCTGGTCGTCACGCCCTATTACAACCGGCCGAGCCAGGCCGGCATCGTCAGGCATTTCGAGACCATCGCCGCCAAGGTCGACACTCCTATCATCGTCTACAACGTGCCGGGCCGCACCGGCGTCGACCTGACACCTGCCACCATCGAGCGGCTGGCCGACATCCCCAACATCGTCGGCTTCAAGGACGCGACCGGCGACCTGTCGCGCCCAATGGCGTTCGCCCAAAGGTTCGGCGAGCGCTTCGTCTGGCTGTCCGGCCACGACGCCACCGCCTTCGGCTTCAACACCATGGGCGGCAGTGGCACCATCTCGGTGGTTTCCAACATCGCGCCGCGCCTGTGCGCTGCCATGCACAACGCCTGCCGCAACGGCGACCCGCACGCCGCCCGCGTCATCAACAACCGCCTGCGCCCGCTCATTGCGGCACTCGAACTGGAAGTCAACCCGGTGCCGGTCAAGCATGCGCTTCACCTGATGGGCAAGATGGCATCGGACGTCCGGCTGCCCCTGGTCGAGGTCGAACCGAATACTGCATCCGCTATCAGCGACAACCTGTCGGTGCTCGACGCGCAGGCCCGCCCCTCGCGCGCGCTTCGTTCCGTCCGGATGGCCGCCCGCGCGGCCTCCAACCCCAGGCATTTATGAGATCTGAATTTCTTCGTCCCGCGCCGCCAATCGAATTCATATGGCGAGGGCATCACATCGTGAAATGCAACGAACCTCTCGAGAGACGGCAGCACCGTTCCCGGGAACTTCAGGAAAGGCACGACATCATGGGTACTCTTGCTAGCGACATCCATCCGGCGCTTCACGCCCACCGCTTCATGGTCGGCCGCGACCCGCAGGGGCGCTGGGTCGTCAGCGACGAACTGGGCATGGTCGGCGGCATCTTTGCCGACAAGGATTCGGCGGTCCGCTTCGCCATGGCCGAAAGCGACCAGACGCCGGGCGCGGTATTCTGCGCGCCTTGCGAGGTCACGCTCAACATCGAGCCGATCTCGGCTCACGAAACCGCAGCCGGCACCGGCCACCACTAGCCCTGGAGCAGTAGCTCCAATGTGCGAATTCACGCCTCCCGCCTAAGTGTGTTCAATGACCCTCATGGCTGCCCCCTCCGGGGCCGCCGGCGGGAAAGGAGCACGGCGCCATGGCAGGTCTCAGCACATTCGCCTTCGCGGCAGGCATCCTCGGAACAGTAGTGGCATTCTCGGTCGCCGATGCGGCGCCGATGGTATCAGCCCCAGGTGACCCGGCAGGCCTGTCCCGCAACGATGACCTCATTCTGATCGGCAGCAGGTCGGTCACCGTCTCGAAGTCGACAAGCAAATCCAGCTCGCGCTCGAAAAGCTGCTCCAACGGCAGTTGCACCACCGACAGCGACTCCCAGAGCAATACGGGTACCAGTTCCTCGACAAGCACCTCGACGAGTACCAACTCTTCGAGCAACTCGAACACCAATTCGAACTGATCCGATATCGCTCCATTCAGTTTTCAATGCCGATCCCCAGCACCTCACCGACCCGCTCCGGCGGGTCTCTTTTTTCGCCCATCGGGCCGTTGGGATTCAGATCAAGTCGGCCTCATGGGAATATCAAGCACCCAGCGGTACCGTCAGCCCGGCCTTGACCCGGTCCATCGCCACCAGCGTCCGGAACTTCTTGATGTTGGGGTTGGCGAAGAAAAGCCGCCGCGTCAGCGCCTCATATTCGGCCATGCTGGCCACCGTCACCACCAGCACGAAATCCGCCTCGCCGGTGACGTAGTAGCACTGCTGCACTTCGGGTGCCGCGCCAAAACTTGCCTTGGTGGCATCGAGCAGGTCGATCTGCTCGCTCTCGATTGAAATCTCGATGATGATGGTGATCGGCCGCCCGACCTTGTCGGGGTCGACGACAGCGACGTTGGCCGCGATGACGCCCCCCTCCTCCATACGCTTGATGCGCCGCTGCACCGCCGGCGCCGACAAATGCACCGCCTCGCCGATCTGGCGCTGCGGCGTTGCATTGTCGCGTTGCAGAATATCGAGGATCCTCAGGTCGAAATCGTCGAGCTCGACAGCTTTGCCGACATTCCTCAAGACATCGTCCCCGCGATACAAACTTGCACAATACTGGCCAGATAAGAGCGCATTTCTCATGACCGGTGCAATATGAATGCGTCGATCGAGGAGATATCGCCCATGCTTATCCGCAACCAGCACGCCGACTATCGCAAGCCGCTCGAAGCGGTCGATGCGGAAACGCTTGGTATCGAAGCCGCCGAGACGGTCGAACGCTTCCTGTCGCACCGGCCCAACCATCGCCCGACTCCGCTTCGCTCGCTGCCGGCGCTGGCCCGGGAACTTGGCATCGGCGCCGTCCATCTGAAGGACGAGGGTTTTCGCCTCGGCCTCGGCAGCTTCAAGGCCCTCGGCGGCGCCTATGCCGTCATTCGCCTCGTGCTGGAGGCGGCGGAAGCGCGGCTCGGCCGTCCGGTCGCCATCGCCGAACTGCACAGCCCCGAAGTGGCAAAAATCTCCGCCGCCATGACTTTCGGCTGCGCCACCGACGGCAACCACGGCCGCTCGGTCGCGCAAGGGGCGCAGCTTGTCGGAGCGCGCTCGGTGATCTTCGTCCATGGCGGGGTCAGCGACGCGCGCGTTGCGGCCATCGCCCGCTACGGCGCTGTGATGGAGCGCGTCGCCGGCACCTATGACGACTCCGTCGCCGAGGCGGCGCGGGTCTGCGAGGCCAATGGCTGGACCGTCGTCTCCGACACCTCCTGGCCCGGCTACGAGCGCATCCCGGGCCTAGTCATGCAGGGTTACACGGCGATCTTCCGCGAAGCCCTCGAAAAGCTGCCTGAAGCGCCGACCCATGTCTTCATCCAGGCCGGCGTCGGCGGCATCGCCGCTGCCGCTGCCGGCTATCTCGCCAACCGCTATGGCGAGGCGCGCCCGACCTTCGTCGTCGTCGATCCCGCCCGCGCCGCCTGCATCTTCGAGACCGCGCGGCAAGGCAAACCGGTCAAGATCGCCCATGGCGAACCGACCGTCATGGCGATGCTCGAATGTTACGAGCCGTCGCAGGTCGCCTGGCGCGTGCTGTCGCGCGTCGCCGATGCCTTCATGACCGTCGAGGACGAGACAGCCGTCGAAGTTATGAACCTGCTTGCCCGCCCCTTCGACCATGATCCCGTGGTGGTCGCGGGCGAAAGCGGCGGCGCCGGCCTCGCCGGCCTGCTCGTCGCCGCGCGTGACGCCGGCATGCGCGCCGCTATCGGCCTCGACGTACATTCGCGCGTCCTGCTCGTCATCACCGAGGGTGCCACCGACCCCGACCGCTACCGCGAGCTCGTCGGCCTGACGCCGGGAGATATTGCCATCGCGGGGAAGTGACGCACGGCAGCGCTTCATCGCGCCATGCTAGTGCAATGTCCGCCGCCTATCAGCGATTTCCAATCTGATATGAGGGCACGTCCGAGATGACCTTTTCTGCCGCGGCAGTTTCCTCCAACCCGCACTTTCCATCCCCGGCCGAGATCAAGCGCATCCTCGTTGAGCGCATCGACCAGCAGCGCCAGAGCGTCGGCATCGTCGTCGGCACTTTCGGCCCGGAGGGCCGCGTCATCGTCTCGCATGGCAATTTCGGCGCCTTCTACGCCCGCCCGGTCGACGCCGACACCGGCTTCGAGATCGGCTCGATCACCAAGGTCTTCACCACGCTGCTGCTCGCCGAGATGGCTGGGCGCGGCGAGGTCGGGCTCGACGACCCGGTCGCCATGCATCTGCCAGCCACCGTCCATATGCCGACGCGCGACGGCTGCGAGATCACCCTGACCGACCTCGCCACCCACACCTCCGGCCTGCCACGTCTGCCCGAAAACATGGCACCGGCCGACGACGACAATCCGTATGCCGACTATTCCGTCGATCAGATGTACGCGTTCCTGTCGGCCTACGAACTGCCGCGCGCCATCGGCAGCCAGTACGAATACTCCAATCTCGGAATGGGCCTGCTCGGCCATGCGTTGTCACGCCGGGCCGGTCTGAGTTATGGGGCGCTGGTGCGCGAGCGCATCCTTGCGCCGCTCAACATGCACTCCACCGCCGATACGCCGGCCGTCTACATGAAGTCGCGCCTGGCCAATGGCCACGACGCCCAGTTGATGCCGGTGCTGAACTGGGACCTGCCGACGCTCGCCGGCGCCGGCGCCCTGTTGTCGACCGCCGACGACATGCTGAACTTCGTCGAGATGCTGGTGGATGCGCCCGCTTCGCCGCTTCATGCGGCCCTTGCCACCACCTTGGCCATCCGTCGCCCGACCGGCGCCGAAGGCGACGAGACCGGGCTCGGCTGGGTCATCTCGGGAAGTGGCGACGACCAGGTCATCTGGCACAATGGCGGCACCGGCGGCTATCGCTCCTATCTCGGCTTCATGCCGGCCAAGAGTGTCGGGGTTGTAGCCCTTTCCAACACCTCGACCGAAGCCGGCGTCGACGACATCGGCCGACACCTGCTCGACAGCAAGAACCCGCTCGCCGAACCGCCAAGAGAACGTGTCGCCATCACGCTCGATCCGGCGATCTACGACCGTTATGTCGGCGTCTACAGTCTGGCCCCGGAGTTCGAGATCGCCATCACCCGCGAAGGCTCAAGCCTTTTCGCCCAGGCGACCGGCCAGGGCCGCCAAGAGATTTTTGCCGAGAACGACAGCCAGTTCTTTCTCAAGGTCGTCAACGCCCAGCTCAGCTTCGACGTCGGCGCCGACGGCCGTACCACCGGCATGACGCTGCACCAGAACGGTATCGACCAGCGGGCGCCGAAGGTGGCGCCCTAACCACGACGGCCTGCACAAACGAACACCGGCCCCTGCATGCGGCAGGAGCCGGTTGAAAGCTCAGCGCTTGGCGCGCGACTATTCCGCCGCCAGCGCCGGGTGCTGAACGACCGCAGCGGTGTTTTCGCCCTTCGCCGCGAGCGGTTCGGCCGACTTGGTCTTCGGCTCACGGCCAAAGAACAGCGCATAGCCGGCCGGCAGCACCAGGATGGTCAGCAAGGTGGCGACCAGGATGCCGCCCATCATCGAATAGGCGAGCGGGCCCCAGAACACGCCCCAGGAAATCGGGATCAGCGCCAGCACCGCCGTCATCGCCGTCAGAACGATCGGCCGGAAGCGGCGCACGGCAGCGCCAATGATCGCCTCTGAGCGCTCCATGCCCGCCGCGATGTCCTGGTCGATCTGGTCGACGAGGATGATCGAGTTGCGGATGATGATGCCGAGCAGCGCGATGACGCCGAGGATCGCCACGAAGCCGAACGGCGCGCCTGAGATCAACAATGCCGCAGCGGCCCCGATGATGCCGAGCGGACCTGTCGCCAGCACCAGCATTGCCTTGCCGAAGTGCTGCAATTGCACCATCAACAAAAGCACGATGACGAGCAACATCACCGGCGCCTTGGCGGCGATCGAGGCCTGGCTTTCGGCCGCGTCCTCGGCACCGCCCTGGATCTCGACCTTGTAGCCGGGAGCCAGGCCGTCGCGCAGCGGCTTGAGATCGGCATAGAGCTTCATCGCCACGTCGTTGGGCTGGATGTGGTCGGGCAGCGTCGCCCTGACCGTGATCGTCGGCAGGCGGTCGCGGCGCCATTCGATGCCCTGCTCCATGACAGGCACCACCTTGGCCACCTGCGACAGCGGCACGAACCCACCAAAGTCGGTCGGAATATAGACCGAGTTGACCGCCGTCAGAAGGTGACGGTTGGCCTCCGGCTCGCGGGCGACGATCGATACCGTCTCCTCGCCGTCGCGGAAATTGTCGAGCGGCGCGCCCTGCATCGTTGCCTGCAGCATCTGGCGGATGCGTTGCGACGATACGCCAAGCGCCCGCGCCCTGTCCTGATCGACCACCAGCTTCATCGCCGGCACCTGTTCCAGCCAGTCGTCATGGATGGCGCCGAGTTCCGGCGTCGCCGCGAACTTGGCCTTCACCTCGTCGGCGATGCGGCGCACTTCGGCCCGGTCTGGCCCCATGACGCGCAGCTGCACCGGCCAGCCTGTCGGCGGTCCGAGGAACAGGCGATCGACCTTGCCGCGGATCGAGGGGAAATCCTCGGCCAGGATGGTGCGCAGCTTGGTGATCAGTCGTTCGCGCGCCGGCTCGTCATTGGCCATGATCAGAAGCTGGGCATAGTTCGGGTTGCGCAGCTGCTGGTCCAGCGGCAGGAAGAAGCGCGGCGCGCCCTCGCCGACATAGGTGGCGATGAACTTCTTGTCGGGGTCGTCCATCATGCGCTTTTCCAGCGCCTGGGCCTGCTTTTCGACCTCCTTGATGCTGGTGCCCTCGGGCAGCCACAGGTCGACGAGAATTTCCGGCCGCGACGACTGCGGGAAGAAGTTCTGCGGGATGAACTGGAAGGCAAACAGCGAGCCGAAGAAGGTCACCAGCGTCATGACAAGCACGATGATGCGGTGGCGCACGGCCCAGCTCACCGTCGCGCGCAGGCGGCGGTAGAAGTTGGTATCGAAGGCATCGTGATGACTGCCGGCATGCTTGCGCTGCTTCAGGATCATGTTGCCGAGCCATGGCGTGAAATAGACGGCCACGAACCACGAGATGACGAGGGCGATACCGACGACATAGAACAGCGAGCGCACATATTCACCCGCCGTGGATTCGGCGAAGCCGACGGGAATGAAGCCTGCCGTGGTGATCAGCGTGCCCGTCAGCATCGGGAACGCCGTCGAGGAATAGGCAAATGACGCCGCCTCGACCTTGACCAGCCCCTCCTCGAGCTTTCGCTCCATCATCTCGACGACGATCATCGCATCGTCGACGAGCAGGCCAAGCGCAATGATCAGTGCGCCGAGCGAGATGCGCTGCAGGTCGATGCCCAGCTGGTACATGACAGCGAAGGTGGCGGCGAGCACCAGCGGAATGGTGATCGCGATGACCAGGCCCGAGCGCCAGCCAATCGACAGGAACGACACCACCAGCACGATCAGCAGCGCCTCGATCAGCGCCTTCATGAACTCGCCGATGGCTTCCTTGACCACTTCCGGCTGATTGGAGATCTGGTCGACCGACACGCCGTAAGGTAGCGATTCCTCGAAACGCTTGTAGGTCTCTTCGACAGCCTTGCCGACGTCGGTGACCTTGAAGCCCTTGGCCATCACCACGCCGACCTGGACGCTGTCCTGGCCGTTGTAGCGGAACTTGCGCTGGTAGGGATCCTCAAGACCCGATGTCACCGTGGCGATGTCGCCGAGGCGGGTGACCTGGTTGCCGGCGCGCAGTCGCAGCTCGCGGATATCGGCCGTCTTGGACAGGTCGCCCTCGACCGAGATGCGCACCGAATGCGTGCCGGTGTCGACAGCACCCGCCGGGTCGATGTTGTTCTGCCCGGCGATGGTGTTGCGCACGTCGTTCAGCGTCAGGCCGCGTTCGGCCAATGCCTTGGACGAGACGTCGATATAGATGCGCTGCGGCTGGTCGCCGAGGATGACGGCCTTTTCGACGCCGGGCGTCGTCAGCAGCATGTCGCGTGCCTTGATCGCCAGCGTCTTCAGTTCGGGATAGCTGTAGCCCTCGCCCGCGATCGAGTGCAGCGTGATGAAGGTATCGCCAAACTCGTCGTTGAAATAGGGTCCGAGCAGGCCTTGCGGCAGCTCGCTCGAGATGTCGCCGACCTTCTTGCGCACCTGATAGAAGGCGTCCTTCACCTCGGCGGTGTCGGTGTCGCCCTTGACCTGCACGGTGATGATGGCGCTGCCGGCGCGCGTGTAGGACTTGACCCAGTCGAGATGCGGCGTTTCCTGCAGCTTGCGCTCGATCTTGTTGACGACCTGGTCCTGCATCTCCTCGATCGAGGCGCCCGGCCACACTGCCTGCACCACCATGACGCGGAAGGTGAATTCCGGATCCTCACTCTGGCCCATGCGCATCAGGCCGAGCGCACCGGTGATGATGATCAGCCCGAACAGGAAGCGTGCGATGCTCGGATGTCCGATCGCCCAACGTGACAGGTTGAAGGGCTGCTTGTCCTGGCTGGAATTGTCCATGGCCGTGGTTCCGATAAGGCGCACGCGGCCGGTATCCGGCACAGCAGATGCGCAGGTTCAAATGTGAATGGCGTTCGCGGCGGCCCTCGGCCGCCGCCTCATGCTGTCTTAGCGGACGGCCGCAGTGGCTTCGTTCGATGCCGCACGCTGCTCTGCTGTCGGCACCTTGACCCTCAGATTCTCGGCCATGAACTGCGTACCGGCCGCCACCACCAAGTCACCCGGCTTCAGGCCGTCGGCAACCTGGACGCCGGCGTCGGCGAAGCCCGCCACTTTGATGTCGCGGGCATGTACCTGTTCGCCGTTGACCACCCAGACGATGTCCTTGTCGCCCTGCTTGGCGAGCGCGCTGAGCGGGATCGCGACGAACGCCTTGCCGTTCTCGACCGACGCCTCGATCGTCGCGCTCATGCCCAAAAGCACCCTGTTGTCGTCGGGCAGGCTGACGCGCACCGAAAACGTCCTGGATTGCGGGTCGGCGCTGCCAGCGACCTCGCGCACCTTGCCGTCGAGCACCAGCCCGGCGTCGGACCAGAAGCTCACCTTGACCGGCTTGCCCTGCTGGAACTGGGCAATCTCCAGCTCGGGCACGGCGATCTGCACTTCCTTGTCGCCATCGACGGCGACCGCGACGACAGGCGTTCCGGCCCCGACCACCTGACCGGTATCGGCGCTGACCGAGGTGACGATGCCGTTCTGGTCGGCGCGCAGCTCAGCATAACCGACCTGGTTTCTCGCCTGCTTCAGCGACGAGGCAGCAGCGTCGCGCTGCGACGACGCCTGCCTGTAGGCAAGTGCCGCCTGCTCGCGCTGCGCTTCGGAGGCGAACTTCTTGGCATAAAGCTGGGTCGCGCGTTCGTCGGCCAGGCGGGCCGTCTCGACCTGCTTTTCCGCCGCGTGCAGATTGGCTTCCGCCGTGCTGACACCCAGTTGGTAGTCGGTCGCGTCGATGCGAGCGAGCAGGTCTCCCGTCTTCACCTTGTCGCCGATATTGACCACCCGTTCGGTGATCTTGCCGGCGACGCGGAAGCCGAGATTCATCTCGGTGCGCGCCTTCACCGAGCCGGAATAGTCGAGCTCACGGGTCGTGCCCATGCTGGCGATCTCGACCACCTTGACCGGGCGGATCGCTTCGACCGTCTCGGTCTTGGCTTCGGAACAGGCGGAAAGGCCAACGCCAAGCAGCGACACCAGAGCCAGGCTGGCAAGAGGACGCAGGTTCGCATTGAAGGTCTTGAACGAAATCATCGTTCGCACTCCTGGTTGTCTATTGATCTGGATGTCGGCCCGAGGGCCCCGGCTATTTCTTCAGCGCCCTGAGAGCGTAATCAGTAAGTTCCTCGAACGTCGCCCGATTGGGCTTGTTGACGCACTGCGAGACCATCTGCGGATGGCACAAAGTAGCTGTTGCGGCACCGAAGCAGCGCGCGGCGATCCGCGGATCCTGCTCGGCAAATTCGCCGGCGGCGATGCCCTGGGCGATGACTTCAGCCATCAGATCATGCAGTCGGTCGATATGCTTTTCGATGACGTGCCAGTCGCGCTCCAACGCCACGATCACCATCTCATGCACTTTCTCCTGGTCGAGCATCGTCTCGACGGTCAGGTTGTGCTGGGCATAGATGAAACTGCGCAGGCGCTCGGTGGCACTGCCTTCGGCACGCAGGATCTGGCAGGCCATCTGATAGACGGCGCCGAGCATGCGGCCGCAGATCGCCTGGTGGATTTCCACCTTTGAGGCGAAGAAACGATAGATATTCGCCGGCGACATGCCGAGGTCGCGGGCGATGTCGGCGACATTGGTCTTGGTGTAGCCGTAGTGCCGGAACAGCCGCTCGGCTGAATCGAGAATGCGCCCGACAGTCTCCTGTCGCGCCAGATCCACGGGGCTTTCGGCTACATCGTTCATTTCGGGTCGCTCGATTTTACGACTGACGATTTTCGAATTTCGTCAGTCGTAAAACGTAATTCATCTCGCGTCAATCCACTGCACCGCAAAAAATGCAGCCTACTGACACGGCCTCGCGGCTGCCCCTTCGCCGCGAGCGACGGCCAGCGGGAGCGAAAAACGTTCTGACTTCGTCACTTACGCCGCCCAACTGAATCAATCTTCGAGCAGATGACTACTCCGCCCCGGCGCGCTGGTATTCGACGCTGCGCTCGGTCGCGATGCGGTCCTTCAGCACTTCATTGGAGTAGCCGAACTCCAGAAGCGCCCGTCCCGCCAGCTGCAAACCCGCCTCGACGGCGTCGGGAATAACGAATTCCGCGCCCGCCTCGTAGAGCTGGCGCGCATGGGCGGCATCCTGGGCCCGGGCGAGCACGGGCGCATCGCCGCGCATCTGCCGGACAGCATTGACCATCGCCGCCGCGTCCCTGGCGTCGTCGACGGTGACGATGAACAGGCTCGCGCCCGCGGCACCGGCATGGGCCAGGATTTCGGGGCGCGCGGCGTCACCGAGATAGATCTTACGGCCCGCCTTGCGCTCGCGCGCCACGATCTCGGGATTGCGCTCGAGCGCGACGATGTCGGTGTCCTCGGCATCGAGGATGCGGGCGATGGTGCGCCCGACCCGCCCGAAACCGGCGATGACGACATGCCCCCGGAGGTCAGGATAGGTCTCGGTCGAAACCTCCACCGGCTGCCTCGCATCGATCCGCGCGGCGATCCGCCGGCCGATCATCGCCACCAGCGGCGTCACCAGCATCGACAGACCGGCAATGCCCGTCACCAGCGTCGCCGTTGGCGCGTCCAGCACATTGGCTGCCGCCGCCGTCGTAACAACCACGAAAGCGAACTCGCTTGCCGGCGCGAGCAGGAAGCCGGTCTCCACAGCCCGTCCCCGCTCCAGCCCGAAGGCGCGGCAGGCAAAGGTAACGATGGCCGCCTTGACCACCAGCAGCGCCACCAGCCCGGCCAGCACGATCGGCAACTCGCTCCACACCATCGCAAGGTCGAGACCGATGCCGACAGTCATGAAGAACAGGCCGAGCAGCAGCCCCTTGAAGGGTTCGAGGTCGACCTCGGCCTGGTGCTTGAACTCGGTTTCGCCGAGCAGCAGCCCGGCCATGAAAGCGCCGAGAGCCAAGGACAGGCCGGCAGCCGCCGTGAACACCGCGCCGCCGACGATGACCAGCAGCGTCAGCCCCATCAGGAAATCGCGGCCGCCGGCGCGCGCCGCCAGTCGGAACGCGTCCTTGAGCACGAAGCGCCCGAACAGCAGGATGATGACGACGGCGATGCCGCCCTGGATCAGCGCCTCCAGCAGCGCCGGCAGCAGGTTGGCGTCAGGCCCCTGCCCGAGAAAGCCGATGAGGATCAGGATCGGCGCCACCAGCATGTCCTGGAACAGCAGCACCGCGAGCGCCGCCCGCCCCACGGGACCGGCGACGCGCTTCTGCTCGGTCAGCGTCTGCATGACGATAGCCGTCGACGACAGCGCCAGGGCAAGACCGATCGCCAGTGCGACGCGGCTTTCGGCTCCGAACCACGCAGCAATGGCGGTGATGCCGGCAACGCTCGCAAGCGCCTGCAGCCCGCCCGCGCCGACCACCAGGCGCCGGAGCGACCACAGCTTCTCGAAGGACAGTTCGAGCCCGAGCAAAAACAGCAGGAACAGCACGCCGAGTTCGGCAAACGGCTTCGCCGCCTCGGGATCGGCAAAGGTGAAATGGCTGAGCACCGGCCAGCTTTCGGCCAGCGCGCCCATGCCGAACGGCCCAAGCGCCAGGCCGGCAAGCAGGAAGCCGAGCACGCTCGGAATGCACGCCACCCGCATCAGCGGCACCAGCACACCCGCCGCAAACAGGAACACCAGCGCATCATTGAGCCAGATGTTGTGAAGGTCCTCGCCCATATGCGTCCCCGGCGGATCGGCTTGCGTGCCGAGACCGACTCAACGTCAGTCTCGCCGATCATTTATGCCCTCGGGAACGAGGGATGCGAAGAAAGAATATGGCAGCCAGGGATTTAGCCGTATTTCCGGAATCGGTTTCCGAGCCCGCGCCTACCGGACCTTTCGACCCGCGCCGTCAGAAGCCTGCCTATTCCGGCAGCATCAGGCCCTCCGGATTCCTTGCTACAGCAGCTTGTACATCACAGTCGTCGCATCAAGCCGGTCGCTACCGAAGGGATCGCGGGCATAGGCAGGGATTGTTCCCACCATCTGGTAGCCCAGGGCCGTGTAGAGCGGCTCCGCACTGTCGCCGGTGCGCGTGTCGAGCGTCAGCAGGCTGCGCCCCAATTCCCGCGCCCGCCCCTCCACTTCCCGCATCAGCAACCGCGCGATGCCCTGGCGGCGGAGGTCGGGATGCACCATCAGCTTGTTGACGTCGGCGCGGTGCGGCTGGTTGGGCATGGTATCGCAGCCCAGTTGCACGGTGCCGGCGATGCGCCCGTCCTTGTGCGCCACCAGCATGATGCGCATCCCGGCGCCCACGCCCGGCAGCACCTTGTCGCGCCAGAACGCCTCGGCCTCGCTCTGGGCGTATGGCAAAACGAAGCCGATGCTTGCCCCGTCATGCACACAGGCATGCAGCAGCGCGCCGAGCTCGCCGAGATGATGCGAAATGTCCTCGGCCGAAAATGTCGAAATGGCCACGCTCATGAAACCTCACACGACAAACAGAAAATACCTGGCGCCCGTCTCCGCCGGTGTGGCGAAGGCGCTCGGACCGAACAGCTGGTATCTCAGGCAGTCGCCGGGCCTGAGCTCATGCGCCCGGCCGTCGACAGTCACCGTGAGCTGCCCCTCGACCAGCACCAGATGATGCTCGAGCCCCGGCCGCGGCGGCGCGTCATAGGTGATCGTGACGGCCGCATCGAGAGTGCATTCCAGCGCCTCGCCGGCCAGCATCTGCGCCGGCGGCGAGATCGAGCGGCGGCGAAAACCGACCTCCGGGTCCGACCAAACCGTTTGCGCCTCACGCCGCACGAGCGGCGCGAACTCGCCTTCCACCATGTGCATCAGCCGCGACATTGTCAGCCCGTAAGCAGCGCAGAGCTTGCCGAGCACGCTCGCCGTCGGGCTGACCTCGGCGTTTTCCAGCCGCGACAGGGTTGCCCGGCTGACAGTGCTGCGCCGCGCCAGCTCATCCAGCGGCCAACCGCGCCCGGCCCGGAGCGAGCGCAGCCGCTGGGCAATGCGCCGGTCAATGCCAGTCTCATCAGCGAGAGAACATTCCATATATGAGAAATATTCCCATAATAGAGAAGGAGTCAAGCACCGGAAAGCGACTTTACCACCCGTTCGTCCGCACCGATGAACGGCGTGGCGACATCGGCTGGCAGTCCGCGCAAGAGCAACTGCCGGAATAGCGCGTCGGCCTCGGCGGGTGCCATGGCAGGTCGGTGTTCCCGCCACCAGCGCAAGGTCGTGTTGAAGGTCGCCACCATGTGCTGGATCACCAGTTCGCGCGGCAGCCCGCCGGCGGGGCCGGCACCCATCGTCTGGCGCAGCACATCGGCCAGCACCTTGTCCACCGCCTCGCGCAGCACGGCCCCGCCATGGCCGCCGGCCAGAGCGGCCTGGACGTCGGCATATTCGCCGACATGCTCGAACAGCGCCCGCGCTGGATCCCAGCCGCCCTCGACGCCGTCCAGTGCCCCCTGACGGACCCCGACGAGCAGGTCACGCAGCCTCTCCAGGCTGCGCTGCAACAGGTCGTCCTTCGAGGTGAAATGGGCATAGAAGGTCGAGCGCCCGACATTGGCTTCGTCGAGAATGTCATCGACGGTGATCGCTTCATAATCCTTGGCGCGGATCAGCGCCACCAGCGCGTCATAGAGTGCCGTGCGCGTGCGGACCACCCGCCGGTCGATGGCCATTTTAGTCTCCGATTTTCCGGACGTTCCCAGCCAGCGGTCCGTTTCCGGACTTTGGCCCACCCACTGTCCGGCAATTTCCGAACACCGTGTCCGGTATCGTGATAGCCGATGCGCCTTTCGTCAACAGGAGACAATTCCATGACAGCCGCTTCGACGCCCGCCATCTCGGTCAACACCCATCTGCGCGTCGCCGCGAGCGCCTTGCTGCTGCTCGCGCTGACCTCGCTGCACCACGCTTATGGCGCCGTAATCTTTGGCACGCCCTGGCGCCTGCATGTCCTGCTTTTCGTCGCGCCTGCGGCAATCATCATCGCTGCCCTGCTGTATGCTGGTTGGTTTGCCAACACGGAGCGCTCTGCACGCCTGCTCACCTGGGCGGCGGCAGCCGTCGTTTTCGTCGTCCCCATCGTGCTGGTCGGTTATGTCGAGGGCGGCTACAATCATGTCTTCAAGAACATCGTCTATTTCGGCTTCGGCAAAGCGGCCTTCCACGCCATCTTCCCGACCCCGCCCTACGAAATGCCCAAGGACCTGTTCTTCGAGATTTCAGGTCTCGCCCAATTTCCGCTCTCGGTGCTGACCACGGTCCTGACGATCCGCATGCTCAGGAGCTTCGGCAAATGACCCTGCATCCTGACTGTCGAATCGGCTGCGACCTCAGCCGAACGAAAACACCGCACTCGGCTTAGTCGTGGCCGCTTGGCCGGTGCCGACATCAGCCACCGCATGTTCGGCAACCAGTCGAAGCCGTGCATGCGGAAGGTGGGCCCGGCCGGGGTCACCGACGAGCGCCTCGATGCCTGCGTCGACGCAGCGGTCGAGAAAGGCGGTCACCCGCGCACCCAGTTCGGCGTCGTAGAACAGGTCGCCGACCGCAACGATATCCACCTCGGGCACCCGGCCGCCGGTCACATCACCGCTGATGGCAATGATGTCGACACCGTTCAGCGCCGCATTGAGCCCGATCGCGGCCACGCCATTGCGGTCCACCTCGGCCGCGAGCACGGAACTTGCCCCCGCCATACCAGCGGCGATGCCGACCAACCCCGAACCGGCGCCAAGGTCGAGCACGCGCCGCCCCCTCACTGTCTCGGGTCGCTCCAGAAAATGTCGCGCCAGAACCAGCCCGCCGGCCCATTGATAGGCCCAGTAGGGCGGCGGCGCATCGTCGCCGGCGTCATCGGACGCGAGCCGCCACAGCCCGCTGCCCGGATGCGCGGAATAGAGCCTGATTTCGGGAACCGAAGGCACCGCCACGACATGCATGTTCGCGACGATGAAATCGGCGATGTCAGGCTGCTGCGTCATGCCCTGATGGTTCAATGTCCGGCCCCGGCAAACTTGCCGCGACATCTAGCACGCAGCCGGCCACCGCACCGCTGAATTCAGTAGGTCCAGACCCCACCTTTGCACGCCCTGTAATCACAGGGTACCGATGGCGCCGGTGAGAGGTTGCGAGTCACAGGCAGAACGATGCTGAAAGCAGCAGGCAAAAGGCATGGCGCTCCGGGCATGACCATCCTCTGGTTGTTGGCCGCCCTTGTCCTGGCCTGCTCGCCGGTACAGGCGGCGGACCGCACCATCTATCTCACCTTCGACGACGGCCCGCTCGACGGCACCGGCAACATCCTCGATGTGCTGCAGGCGGAAAACGTGCCCGCCACCATGTTCATGGTCGGCTTGCACGCCAAGTCCAGTCCGGAGAGCAAGGCGCTTGTCGCCCGCGCCAAAAGCATGCCCCTGGTCACCTTGGGCAACCACAGCTACAGCCACGCCTTCAACCGGTACCGCAAGTTCTATGCCGACACCGAAGGTGTCGTCGCCGACATGGTGCGGGCCAATGCGGCCCTCGGGTTGGACGTGCCGACCCATGCCCGGCTCCCCGGCCGCAACGTCTTTCGCCTGCCCAACATCTCGACCAACGACCTTTCGATCGACCGCATCGAGATCGGCATCGAGGAACCGGACTACGAGTTCGTCGCCGCCACCGGCTTCTGGCTCTATGGTTGGGATCACGAATGGGTCCATGACGGCACCGGCAAGCCGGTGCAAAGCGTCACCAGGCTCGTCAGCGAGATCGACCACATGTTCACAGGCAAGGTCCGCTTCGTCAGGCCGAACAGGCTGATCCTGTTGATGCATGACGAGATCCAGGACACCTTCAACGGCACCGCCAATCTCACCGCCCTCATCCAGGGGCTCAGGCAGCGCGGCTACAGCTTCGGGCACATCCCCGATTACGACCCGTTGAACTAGCGCAATCACAGGAAAACTGTGCAGCGCTTCTCCGTCCGGAATTGCGCAAGAACAGGAAGACGGGGAGATTTCCGCGGTTCGACGAAAAGCGGAAACGCTCCCGCGCCGGGCAGAAGCCGGAAGAGGCTGGAAATCGAAGGCTCCCGCCCCGCGACGGGAATGAAAATCAGGCCATCTTTGCCAGGATCTTGTTCATGTCCGCGGCATCGAACGCCTTGAGCGTCTGTGTCTTGACTCACTGCATCTGTTTCCGGATCCGGCTGGCCGGCAACATGAGAAATGACGCGCAGGCGTGTTCAGATACGCATCCGCTTTCTGCCGAGACATCAATCCCGGCGCTCCACTTCACCCAATGGTTCTCGAACGCTTTGCATTGCCCCAGGTGCTTCAGTACGACGAGATGAAGCCATACCGTCCGCAAGCGCTCTGCAATCACGAACTGGTTCGGGAGCTCTACTTGCCGAGCTAAAGACAGCATTGGCGAGAAGTGCGGCACGGATCCGTGCCGCCCTGGCGCAACGGCTCAGGCCTTGAGCACACCGGACTTCTTCGCCGTCCAGGTGGCGATGTAGTCCATCAGACCAGGCGACAGGCAGTCATAGGGCTCGAGCCCGAGTTCCCTCAGCCGGCCGCGCACGCCGTCCATTTCGGAGGGGTCGACCCCCGCCTCGATGATCGACGACACGAAGGCGGCGAAGCCCGGTTCGGCCCAGCCCGCTTCCTGGAAGCGCTCGGGATGGATGAAGGCGAGGCCCTTGAAGGCATGGTCGCGCTCCACCGGGCCATACATGTGCACACCGCAGCCCTTGCAGGCGTGGCGCTGGATCAGTGCCGACGGATCGACGACGGCGAGCTTGTCGCCATTCTCCAGCACTGTCACATTCTCATGCGCAGTAACCGCCACGACCGAGAACCTAGCCCCTTCCGGCTTCCAGCACTTGGTGCAGCCGCAGGCATGGTTGTGGGCAATCTGCCCTTTGATCGCCACCTTGACCGGTTTGTCGGCGCAGGCGCAGACGAGCGTGCCGCCGGTAAAGGCGGCACTGCCGGGTTTGACCCCGCCGTCGAGCACCGGATGTATCGAAACTGAAGCCATATCCTGTTCCTCCCTGTTCTGGCGTCCGCACGGACACCAACAAAAGTTTTGCGGCAAAGAACTCTAAGAGGCTGGTCCCATACGATACATGTCGCGGCGGCATTTGTGCATATCCGCCGTTCAGATTGCCGTGATTTGGGGCGATCGGCCCGGTTGGCCCGCCTAATCCGCGGGGCCGGCAAACAGGATCAGATTGCCGTCGGGATCGAGCACGATGAAGTTCCTGGCGCCCCACGGTTCCTTGCGCAGCGTCTGGTGAAAGACCACGCCCGCCGCCTGGAAGTCGAGGAACAACTGCTTGATCTCGCTGGCCGTATCGACGGTGATCGAGGCGGATAGCAGGTGCTCGCGTTGGCGGATGTCACCTGCAAACACCGGCTCACACACCAGCCTGAGCGCCAGTTGCGCCCTGTCCCTGACAACCTGCCCGTAGAAAGGCGGCTCGCCATAGACGAAGTCGACCGAAAAGCCGAGTTTGCCGGTAAAGAAATCGCATGATGCCGTGATATCGGCGACGAACAGCTGCGCTGCGGTCGCGGTCAGGCTTGGACGTGTGGTCCGCGTTTTTTGGTCATTCATCACAGGGGCTTCTGATTTGAGCGCCTGCCAGCTTTCAAAACCTTGCTGTCGTGCGACAAGCTCCTGCGCATCGGCGAGCTTGAAGGCAGCCTGCATCACCTCGCTGTCGTCGAGATGCTGGAAGCGCGGCAACGCCGCCCTGATCTCGGCGGCGACGGGATGATAGCCTTCGCGATACCAGCGCAGATATTGCTTGGCCTGCTTCTTGAGGTTTTCGAGGTTCGGCATGGGCGCAACTGTTGGACTTGGTCTGACAGTAGGCGGGCATTGCCCTTTCGGCCTTCGCCGATGCGCCCTACGCAGCCCTGAAATCCTGCCCCGGCTGGCGCGCCTTTGTCAATTGCCATGCAGGACGGGCCTCGGCGCGCAGCCTCACCCGTCGCTTCGGGCGAGAAGAAGCGCGCCGGCCGTTACTCGACCAGACTTCAGCCCAGCGCCCGCTCCACCATCGCTTCGGCGTGGATGCCAGTGGTGTCGAACAAAGGCACGGCGCTGTCTTCCGACCCGACCAGCAGCATGATCTCGGTGCAGCCGAGGATCACGGCCTCTGCCCCGCGCGCGACGAGCCGCGCGATCACCTCGCGATAGGCCTGGCGCGAGCGTGCCTCGACGCGACCCTGCACCAGCTCGTCATAGATGATGCGATGCACCACCGCCCGGTCCTCGGCCTCAGGCACCAGCACCTCGAGTCCATGTAGCTCGGCAAGCCTGCCCTTGTAGAAGTCCTGCTCCATGGTGAAGGCAGTGCCTAGGAGACCAACGCGGCCAAGTCCTGCGGCGCGGATGCGTTCGGCGGTCGGGTCGGCGATGTGCAACAGCGGAATGCCGATTGCCGCCTGCACCTCTGACGCCATGCGATGCATGGTGTTGGAGCAGATGACGACAAAGTCGGCCCCGCCGCGCTCCAGCCGTCGCGCGGCGCCGATCATCTCCAGCGTCGCCTCCTGCCAACGGTCGCTGCTCTGCAACGCCTCGATCTCGGCGAAGTCGAACGACCACATCAGCATGCGAGCCGAATGCAGCCCGCCCAGCCGTGCGCGTACCTGCTCGTTGATGATCCGGTAGTATTCGGCCGAGCTTTCCCAGCTCAACCCGCCGATAAGACCAATAACCTTCTGTGGCATATCCCAGGCTCCTGGGTGACGAATCCCAACCCCAAGCACTAGCCTGCGGCAACGGTCACGCCAAGCGGGTTCCGGTTCGGCCTCGCTGCCGCCATCGCCGCGACGAACCCCGGCTCCACGAACCGTGCCGTGCCGTCCGGCAGGCCGAGAATGCGGTCGACGGCCAATCCCTGCTCGGCCAGCCGGCGCTCGAAGGCGGCGATCGCCTGGCTCAAGGCATCGGCGCCTTCGGCCGCGAGCAGGTCGGCCACGGCGCCATGAGTGACCGCGCCGAGCAGCAGCACCAGTTCGGCCGAGATCAGAGGATCGTTGCTTGCCATGCTGCCTTCGCGCCGGCCCTTTTCGATGATGCGCGCCAGCGCGGGCGCCATCACGGCCATCACCGTTCGGTGCATGCGGTGGTAGAGCACGATATTTTCAGGCAAGAAGATGCTGGCGAAGGTGGCAATCGCCTCGGCCGCCCTGTCGGTGTCGCGGCCGCGGCGCAAGAACGCGTTGAGTTGCTCGACTGCGCTCATGGCAGGCGTTGCCAGAATGGCCTCGAGTTCGGCCCGGGCGCGCTCAGCGGCCTGACGTGCCAACGCCTCCAGCAACGCGTCCTTCGAAGGGAAGTAGTAATAGAACGCACCCTTCGACAGCCCGACGTCGCCAATGATGTCGTCGACCGATGCCGCCTCATAGCCGCGCGCGCCGAACAGCCGAGCCGCCGCCGCAAGCAGTTCCGCCCGTCTTACTTCAGGATGCCTGACAATCCGGGGCATCTCACCTCCACTCACCGCCTATGCCGCATGCTCCCACCTTATCGCCTCTTGCTAGTGACCGCCAGTCAGTATAACTGACTACTGGTCAGTCCGCACAGGGGAGCCGCCATGCGCATCGCCATCCAGACGCTTGGCACGCGGGGTGACGTCCAGCCCTATGTTGCATTGGCTCGCGGCCTCTTGCGGCGTGGCCACGAGGTCCAACTCGCGGCGCCCGAGCAGTTCGAATCGATGGTCACCCGCCACGGCATCGACTTCTGGCCTTTGCCGGGGGAGTTCCTGGCGTTGCTGGACACGCCTGAGGGCAAGGCGGCGATTGCTGGAAGTCGGGGATTCGGCGCCGGGCTGAAGCTGCTCAAGCATGTCCGCCCACTGATGCGCCGCCTGCTCGATGCCGAATGGGCGGCAATCGGCCGTTTCGGTCCCGATGTCATCATTCATCACCCCAAGTCGATCGCCTCTCCAGACATTGCCGCGCGACTAGGCCGACCGGCGGTTCTCGCCTCGCCACTGCCCGGCTTCACGCCGACGGCCGCGTTTCCAAGCCCGCTCCTGCCTTTCGCCAACCTGGGCCCGCTCAACCGCCTCAGCCATCTGCTGGCAACGCGCGGCCCGGGTCTGCTGTTTCGGAAGGAACTCGCGCGTTGGCGCGCGCAGTCGCTCGGCATGCCGTCCGGCCATCGGCCCGGCGCGCCGACTGTCACGCTCTACGCTTACAGTCCGGCCGTCGTCCCCAGGCCGACCGATTGGGGCGGCGATGTCCTTGTCACCGGATACTGGTTTCTCGACGAGGACGACTGGCGGTTGCCGACCGATCTCAGGGCATTCCTTGCCGCTGGCGACAAGCCCATCTATGTCGGCTTCGGCAGCATGCCCGGTCTCGCCCCCGGCAAGCTGGCGGCCGATGTCATCGAGGCGTTGGCCCGCACCGGCAAGCGCGGCGTTCTGGCGCTCGGCGGCGGCGCTCTCGAGGTGCCCTCACCCCCGGCGCATGTCCATGTCATGACCGCGGCGCCGCATGACCGGCTGCTGCCTCAGATGAGCGCAGCCTTGCACCACGGTGGTGCCGGCACAACCGCTGCTTCGCTACGCGCCGGATTGCCAACGATCATCTGCCCGTTTTTCGGCGACCAGCCATTCTGGAGCCGCCGCGTCGCTGACCTCGGCGCGGGGCCCGCCCCACTGGACCGGGAATCGCTGACCGTTGCGGCGCTCGCAGCAGCATTCACCGCCACAGATGCACCTGGTATGCGCCAGACGGCGACTGCAATGGGCCAGGCGATCGGCGCCGAGCATGGCCTCGATATGGCGATGAAGGCCATCGAAGCCCTCGTCCCGCGCGCCTAAACGCAGAGCCCAAAGTCCGGCATCGATTTTCGGAGGCAACGCGCAGATTCTACAACCTCGTTTCCGGGCCCAGCGTCCGCTGCCCTGCAGCGCCTCGATCTCGGCGAAATCGAACGACCACATCAGCATGCGAGCCGAATGCAGCCCGCCACGTAGTGTGCGCACCCGCTCATTGATGATGCGGTAATATTCCGCCGAGCTCTCCCAGCTCAAATCCGCCGATCAGACCAATGACCTTCTGAGCCATTTCGCCCCTGCCTCTGCTCGCTCGACCGCAATTTCCAACCCGGCCGGTCTATCGCGCCATCGCCGTAGGGGACAAGCGCGCCGGGACGACTACCGGGATGATCATGCGTCAGTGCAATCCGCCGTGGCAATTGAAGCGTTGCCGGGCCATCTTCACGATGTAGCCGGCATCGGTATCGCCAGCTTCCAGCTCAAGGCCGAAAGGATCTCCGAGCTCATCTCTGTTGCCCAGAATGTCGACGAGTGTGCCACGCGCTGACAGCTGATCCTGATCAGACGGGTTGCAGAATATTGCAACGAGCTCGCAGCCCAACTCATCGTCGCGGAAGTCTTTGAAGTAGTCCTTGGCGAGATGGATCGCCGACATACGGCTGTTCATCCAACCCAGATCGGTCGGAGACATGATCAGCTTCCGTAGAAGCGGACGGTAACGATCTACGAGACCCAGGTAGCGGACCAATGCCTTGAGTGCTGTTTCGCCATGGACGTCACATTCCGGACCGCGAAGATAGGGCTCGATCAACAAGGCATCGTCGGCGGCTCCTCAAAGTCCGACGACATACAAGGCTGAATTGATGTCACCCCGATGCGCTCGAAGGATGCCGCGCGCATAATCCAGCTCAAGCGGGCTGACGGTGCCCGCTTTCACCCCTTGCGCCCGTTTTCGAATATCGCCGATGTTCACAGTAGCCTCACACATTGACGTTCGCGGATTTTTGCCGGCGCCTCGAAACGGCGCAAGAAATGGTAGCCAGGAGTTTGATGTCCGCAGCGTCTCTCCCTAACACTGCCCGCCTCTGCCCAGTGTCCGTCCGACCTCGGCCAGGATCCACTCGCGAAAGACCTTGATCTTGGGCACGTTGCGGCGCTCCTCGGGATAGACCAGCCAGAAGCCGGAGCCGTCGGAGCCGACATGCTCGAAGGGCTGGATCAGCGTGCCATTGGCAAGTTCTTCGCGGTAGAAGGTCGGCGTCAGCATCGCCACGCCATGGCCGGCGATGGCGGCGATCGCCTCATAGGCCTGCGAGCCCATCTTCGGTGCCGGGCGCTGCGGCAGCATGTCGGCGGGCAGGCCGGCACCCACGAACCACTCGCCCCACCACAGGTCGCCGGGGTCGATCTGCGGCAGCCTGAGCAGGTCGGCCGGCTCCTTGACCCCGCCGATCGTCGCGGCGAGCTTCGGGCTCAGCATCGGCGCGAAGTCGGTCGGCACGATCAGATGCCCAGCCAGCCCGGGCGGCAAATTCCCGTCGTCCCTGCGGATGACGACATCGACCTGCTCGGTCCTGAAGTCGGTGTTGCGGGTCGTCGTCTCGAGCCGCACCGCAAGATCCGGCTGCACCATCTGGAACGCGCCGAGGTGCCGCGCCAGCCAGCTCGCGGCGAATGTCGGCAGCGTCGAGACGACCAGCACACCGCGCGCCCCGCCGCGGGTTTCGCCCCACGCCTCGCCCAGCATCTCGAAAGCGGCACTGACTTTCGGCGCCAGCGCCCGACCTGCTTCGGTCAGTTCGGTCTGCTTGGGCCGTCTCAAAAACAGCGGCGTGCCGGCACGCTCCTCCAGGAGCTTGATCTGGTAGCTCACCGCCGCTTGCGTCGTACCAAGCTCTTCCGCAGCCCGGGTGAAGTTGCCGAGCCGCGCCGCCGCTTCGAAGGCACGGATCGCCGTCAGCGGCGGCAGCTGAACAATCGCCATAAGTTTTCCTTATGCACTCATCCTTACGTTCAGTTGGATTCATAGCAAAAACAGGAGGAAAGAGGAGGCACTTCCTCAAAAGAATTTAACTATTGAAAGCCAAGTCCATGACCCACCTCACCCTGGCCGCCACCCTAGGCCCGCTCCAGACATGGCTGACGCAGCTCGCAACGAGCAGCCGCCATGGCCGTCGCCGCGCCGGGTTCGATCCGCGCGAGCTGTCGCTCCACCTTGGCAGGGACCTAGGCTTTCGCGACGGCCGCGACCCGGCCGGCACGATCAGGTAGCCGTTCCAGCTCTTGGCTTCCTCAATGGCAGGCTGTAGCCTCGAAGGCAGGCCATAAAGCAGGGGGGTGCCGGCGCATGCTGCTGTCCGCAAGGTCGTTCGTCCGCCGTCTGGCGTGGCTCCTCCCCGCCCTTGCCCTTGCACCGACGCCCTCATCCGCTCAGACCGCGACGACCGAGCAAGTTACCGCCGCGCTGGCGCAGCTGGAGCAGTTGGCCGAAGCAGCCATTTCAGACGGCAGCGTGCCGGCGCTCGCCATCGGCGTCGTCCACGACGACAAGGTTGTCTTCCTCAAGGGTTTTGGGCTGCGCGAGGCCGGCAAGCCGGAAAAGGTCGACGCCGACACGGTGTTCCAGATCGCGTCGATGTCCAAGCCGATCTCGGCGACGGTCGTGGCAGCACTGGTCGGCGATGGCACCGTTTCCTGGGATGCGAAGATATCTGATCTCGACCCCGCCTTCCGCCTCAATGACCCTTACCCGACAAGCCAGCTCACCGTTCGCGACCTGTTTTCCCATCGCAGCGGACTTCCCGGCACCGCCGGCGACGATCTCGAGGAAATCGGCTACGAGCGCGCCGAAATCCTGAGACGGCTCCGGTTCGTATCGCCTTCGTCGAGCTTCCGCGCCGGCTATTCCTACAGCAATTTCGGCCTGACCGAGGGCGCGGTCGCCGCAGTCATCCCGACGGGCAAGGCCTGGGAGGACATCGCCGAGGAAAAGCTCTACCGTCCACTCGGCATGACTTCGACAAGCTCCCGCCATGCCGATTTCGTCGGTCGCGCCAACCGCGCCGCGCTCCACGTCAAGGCCGACGGTGGCTGGGCCGCCAGGGTCGAGCGGCAGCCGGACGCACAGGCGCCGGCCGGCGGCGTCAGCTCCACGGTGCGCGACCTCGCCCAGTGGCTTCGGCTCGAACTGGCCAACGGCAGCCATGACGGCAAGCAGCTCATCGCAGCCGCAGCACTCGACCAGACACATATCCCGCTGATGACGCGCGGCAAAAACCCGGTCAGCGGCGGCCAGTCCTTCTACGGCCTCGGCTGGAATGTCGAGTTCGGCCGCCATGGCCTGAGCTGGGGCCACGCCGGCGCCTTCAGCGTCGGCGCTCGCAGCCTCGTCACCTTGTTCCCTGAACGGCAGCTCGGCATCGTCATTCTCGCCAACGCTTTCCCGACCGGCGTGCCCGAGGGCCTGTCGGACAGCTTCGCCGACCTCGTCTTCGACGGCAAAGTCGGCAAGGATTGGCTGAAGGACTGGAATGCGATCTATGCCGGCATGTTTGGCCCCGCCGTCGCGGCCGCCCAGGCGACCTACGCCACCTCACCCTCGCCTGCCACGCCGGCACTTCCAGCCACCGCCTATGCCGGCCGCTACGCCAACGATTTCGTCGGCGAGGCCGTCGTCGCGGCAGCCGGAGACGGTCTCGTTCTCAAGCTTGGCCCGGACGGTGCCAGATCCTATCCGCTCAGCCATTTCGACCGCGACATGTTCCTGAGCTTTCCCTCGCCCGAACTCCCCGACATGCCGTCGGCGGTCAGCTTCGTGATCGGCTCCGACGGCACGGCGTCGACAATCACCATCGAGGCGCTCGACGGCAACGGTCTCGGCACGCTGCGACGCACCCGGGAGTAAACCAGTCGAATCTGTCGCGCCACACCTCCAGCGTTTGCGGGCGCAGCCTAGACTTCACCGCAACCGCACCCACGCCATTGAGACCAGATCGACATGACCGCATCGCTCCGCTTCCTCGGCCTTCCCGATCGCCTCGCTGATGGCGGCACGCCCCGTGCGGTGATCTTCTCCGCCGGTCATGGCACCACCTATCCCGGCAAGGACAGCAGCGGATATGCCTTGGCCGCCGACGCCATCCGCGCTGCCAGCCAGGACGACGCCACGCTCGTCGAACACTGGGATTTTGACCTCGGCGGCCCGCTGTTCGACGGCAAGCCTGTCTGCTGCATCGACGCCGGCGACATCGCGACCATCATGCACGACAATGCGGCCAACCGCGCCCGCATCGAAGCCAGGACACGCGAGATCCTGGCACTTGGCGCTGTGCCGATATTGCTCGGCGGTGACGATTCCGTGCCGATCCCCTTCCTGGCCGGCTTTGCCGATCACGGCCCGGTCTGGGTTCTGCAGATCGATGCCCATATCGACTGGCGCGACGAGGTGCTCGGCGAACGCAACGGCTATTCGAACCCGATGCGCCGGGCCAGCGAGATGCCGCATGTCGCAGGCATGGTCCAGGTCGGCATGCGCAGCGTCGGCAGCGCCCGGCTCGCCGAGATCGAGGCGGCTCGGCGCTACGGCAGCCGCTTCGTCACCGCCCGCGAGCTTCATGCCCATGGCGTCGAGGCAGCACTCCGACACATACCTGAAGGCGCGCGAGTCGTCGTCACCCTCGATTGCGACGGTCTCGATCCAAGCATCATGCCGGGGGTCGCCGCACGAACGCCCGGCGGCCTCACCTACACGCAGGCGATCGATCTGATATCAGGCCTCGGCAAGCGTGCGCGGATCGCAGGCTTCGACCTTGTCGAGTTTTATCCGCCCGCAGACATCGACGGCCTGACGGCCGAGACCGCGTCTCGCCTGATCGTCAATGCGATCGCCGCGATCGTCCGGCAGCGCTGAACCAGGCTGTGCGGGCAACCGGCCTCATGAGCCGGTCTGGGCTCCTACACAGCATTGCCGAACAGCCGCGTGGGCGATGTTCGCGCGCAAGGCGATGACATGAAGCGTCAAGCATCGCCATGTCGGCGACGATTGCCGCATCCGCAAGGTTATGTGTTCGTCGGTTGGCGACTGATGCCCCGCGAAGATAACTCCCGGCATGGGCTGCCGGGAGACACCAGCTCGATACGCTCAGCAGGGGCCCTGGTCGTCGATGACGCGATAGCCCGAGGAATCGGCTTCACAGGCGTTCGGGAAGGTCCGGAGCGTGTCACCGCGGCGGCCGCAAACAGGGCGATACTCCCTGGTACAGAACTGGTCTCCCCGGCCACCGCCGCCACCACCGCCCCAGCCATCGTCACCGCCACCACGGCATTCGCCGCCACGGATAATGCGGTAGCCGGCGGCCTCCGCCATGCAGGAATTGGCGAAGGTCTGACGGTCGCCGCCACGGCGCGCGCAGACCGGGTCATACTCGCGGGTGCAGAATTGCGGGCCCGGATCGGGGCGCGGCGGGCGCGGGCCGGGACCCGGGCCGTCCTCGACGACCACGCAGGAGGCCAGCATCAGCGACAGCAACGAGGCGACAGTTGCTTTTCGCGCAAAGGTCTTTGCCGAAAAAACCATGAAACAGCTCCCTCTCATCCCCGCCCGTGCGGGAAATGTTCCAGCCCCTGCCCCGATCCTGGCGATTCTGTCAACGAATGCAATCGGGATCGGCGAAACTGGCGCCAACAGGCGCGGCAATCTGGCCAATGGCGCCTTTAGAAATGTCGTATATTTATGCGACGCTGCGAAGTGCCTACCGCCCTTGCCGCGACATCTTGCAACCTACGCGTTTCCATGCAATATCAGTTTCAGTTCGGGCGTTTGCTGACCCGGAGACTGGAACGTTTTGCACGACCCTTTCCCCGATACTGTGAATCTCTGACGACCCCGTGACTCGGCGGGGGGTTTAATCGTGCGCAAATGCATGACCGCCAAGCAAACCACCGACGTGCCGCCGACGCCAGGCGGTCGGCATGTCCAGACCACTGAACGGGTGAAGGAGTTCTCCCAATGACCCAGACCGGTACCGTAAAGTTCTTCAACGCAACCAAAGGCTTCGGCTTCATCACGCCGGATGGCGGCGCGAAGGACGTGTTCGTCCATATCTCCGCTATCGAGGCTTCGGGCCTGCGCACGCTCGTCGACGGCCAGAAGGTCAGCTTCGACGTCGAGCCCGACCGTATGGGCAAGGGTCCTAAGGCGGTCAACCTCCGCGCCGGCTAAGCCGCGTAAGGTTTTTTGCTTTGAAGAGGGGCGCGGTGGATCACCATCGCGCCCTTCTTCTTTGGTGGGTGGCTCCGCAATTATCCGTCGCCAAATCAACGAGATAGTCTGCGTCCAGCCGGCGCCACTCTGGCGAGCCACAGCCAACCGTGACATAGTCTTGCCGCGGAGGCAGTATCTGCTTCCCACGCAGAGGAGGCAGACCATGAAGTTGCTGAAGTCTCTGGGCGCAATGCTCCTGGCCGCAGGGCTAGGATATGGCGGGCCGGTCGAGGCGATGCCGGCGGGCAATGCGCCGCAGGCCGATGGCGGGTTGGTGATCCAGGTCCGTGGTTGCCACGGCGACCCGCAGCGCCATTTTGTTCCTCAGTTCGGCCGTACCGAGTGGCATGTCCACCGCCGCCCCGACTGCCGGCCGCTCCGGGTCCGCCCGCCGGTCCAGGTGCGCGACTGCCATCGTGAGGTTCGCCGCCACTTCCTGCCGCGTTACGGCAACGTGCCCCACCGCCATGTCGGCCCCAATTGCCGCGTGCGTGTCTATTCGAGGTTCGATCCGCTGCGTCCGCGGCCACCCTCCTGCATCCAGATCGGCCCGATCCGCTACTGCGAATACTAAGCCGCGAAACGCGTTGCATTTGGCCACTTGGGCCCGGTAATTGCCGGGCCTGAGCAGCCTTAGGACAGGTATCGGCAGGCAAAACTTTTGCTTGCCGATGACCCAAAAATGAACGACAAATTTCCACTTCGGGCATTTGCCGGCCCGAAGACTGGAATTGATGGGATCAGAGGAGTTTCCCATGCCGCAGACCGGCACCGTCAAGTTCTTCAATCATGCCAAAGGCTTCGGCTTCATCACGCCGGACGACGGAGCGAAGGATGTCTTCGTTCATATTTCGGCCGTGCAGGCGTCGGGTCTTCCCGGTCTTGAGGATGGGCAGAAGGTTTCTTTCGACACCGAGCCGGACAAGCGCGGCAAGGGTCCGAAGGCCGTCAATCTGACCGTCGGCTGAGAACCTTCAAGGAGGCCGGAGTTCGTGCTCCGGCCAAGCATGCTGCTGTATTCGCCGCAACGCATATTGGCGTTTGTCGGCGGTAGTCTCTTTGACCCATTGCACCTGAAGATCCGTTCAGGCTGCGTTCAGGCGGGCTCCCCTAGACATAGTGTCGACGCTAAATTCTGGCCTTGATACGGGCCGGACGGCGAAGGAGACCGACATGAACCGTATTTTCAAGACCCTCGTCCTTTCGGCGGCAGTTGCCGCTACCACGTTGACCGCCCTGCCCGCGGCCGAGGCCGGCGAGCGCTGGCGCCGTCACAACCGCCACGACAACACCGGCGCGATCGTCGCTGCGGGTGCGCTCGGCCTCATCGCGGGCGCCGTGATTGCTGGCAACGCCAACCGTTCGCAGCCGGTCTATGACGACTATTACGACTACGAGCCGCAGCCGCGCCGCGTCTACCGCCAGGATTATGGCCAGGACTACTATCGCCCCGCCCCGGTGCAGCGCCGTGTGGTCTATCGCGAGAGCTACGCGATCGAGCCGTGGACGCCCGAATGGTACAGCTACTGTTCGGACCGCTACCGCAGCTTCAAGCCGCGCAGCGGCACCTTCACCGGCTATGACGGCGTCGAGCGCTTCTGCGAAGCCAACTGACCGAAGCCACGGGCATGGACTGTGGCGGCCCTCCCTGCCCGGCCGCGGCAGCCAAAATGACAAAACGGCGCCAGCCTTGCGGTTGGCGCCGTTCTTTATGTGAGGTAGTCCGTTGGGCGAAAGGCTGCTGCGGAGCAGACCGACAGCGGCCGCCTCAGATCAGGCAGACGGCCTGATCGATCCAATCAAACCAGATAGGGATTGCTGCGGCGTTCGTCGCCGAAGCGGCTGCCCGGGCCGTGGCCACAGATGAAGCCGATCTCGTCGCCGAGCGGCAGGAGTTTCTCCTTGATCGACCGGATCAAGGTGGCGTGGTCGCCGCCATAGAGGTCGGTGCGGCCGACAGAGCCTTGGAACAGCACGTCGCCGACATGAGCGAATTTCGCGTCACGGTTGTAGAAGACAACGTGGCCGGGCGCGTGGCCGGGGCAATGCAGCACCTCGAAAACATGAGTTCCGAAGGACACGGTTTCGCCCTCGGTGAGGAACCGGTCAGGCACGCAATTGCGCACCGAACCGTCCATGCCGAATTTCTGGGCCTGGGTCACCAGATTGTCGAGCAGCGGCTTGTCGGCCTCGTGCGGGCCGATGATGTCGACGCCGAGCGCATCCTTCAGCTCCATCGCGCCACCGGCATGGTCGATATGGCCGTGGGTCAGCCAGATCGCCGTGATCGTGATGCCGTTTTGCTTGAGCACCGACAGGATGGTGTCGACATCGCCGCCCGGATCGACCACGACGCCGGTCTTGTCGTCGGTATCGAACAGGATCGTGCAGTTCTGCTGGAAGGGCGTAACCGGCACGATCCCGGCATTGAGCTGTCCCATGGCGGGTCCTTTCCTTGGAGCGCCGTGCGTCCGAATGGACGCACAAAGGACGCTCCAACTGTGTGAATCTGCGCATCGTGCTTTCCGAAAATCGACACCGATTTTCGGGCCGATGCGCCAAGTTCGCCCCGACATAAGGACTGACGCGCGCTTCGTCCATGCCCATTCTGGTGGGTGGCAGGCAGCGCCTCTGATCCAGAAATGAAAGGGGCGGCCGCAGCCGCCCAATCCGAATTCCAATCTGTAGCGGGATTATTTCTTCATGGCACCCATGATCGCGCCGACGATGGCCGTCACGATGGCGCCGCCGCCGGCACCACCAACCACATCGCCGAGAATGCCGCTGAGTGCACCTGCCGTTGCCGGATCAGCCGCGCCGCCGAGAAGGCTGCCGAGGATCTGTCCGCCCGCGAGACCGCCGACGCCACCGGCGAGCAATTTCGTCACCTGCCCCATCGCCGCCGTCTTGATCGCCGCGCCGACGGCCTGTCCACCGATAACGCCGGTTACAATTTGTATGATGATAGGAAGAAGCGATTCCATAACAATTCCCTCCAAATTGCATGCCGGCCCTCAGTATGCCGACAGCAACATCAGACCCTGAAATCGGGGAATGTCAAATTGGGCTGGGAAGACGCAGAAAGGGCGGTCCGAAAACCGCCCTTCTGCAAGGTCAATTAATTGATTCTGCTTGTTATTCAGCAGCAATCGCGTGCTTGGGCTGAACCGCCGCAGAATAGTCGTTCATCAGCGTCTTGGCGATTTCGCCGACCTCGAATCGGTACTGCCCGATCTCCGAAACCGGCGTCACTTCAGCCGCCGTGCCGGTCAGGAAGCATTGCTCGAAGCCTTCCAGTTCGTCCGGCATGATCACCCGCTCGACGACTTCGAGGCCGCGATCCTTGGCAAGGCCAATGACAGTGCGGCGCGTGATGCCATCGAGGAAGCAGTCCGGCTTTGGTGTATGCACCTTGCCGTCCTTGACGAAGAAGATGTTGGCGCCCGTGGCCTCGGCGACCTGGCCGCGCCAGTCAAGCATCATCGCATCGGCATAACCCTTGGCCTCGGCCGCATGCTTGGACAGCGTGCAGATCATGTAGAGGCCGGCAGCCTTGGACTTCGACGGTGCCGTACGCGGGTCGGGGCGGCGCCATTCGGCGATGTCGAGGCGGATGCCTTTCAGCTTCTGCGCCGGGTCGAAATAGCTCGGCCACTGCCAGATCGCGACGGCGACATTGATGCGGTTCTTATGGGCGGCGACGCCCATTTCCTCGCTGCCACGCCAGGCGATCGGGCGCACATAGGCGTCCTTGAAGCCCTGCTTCTTCAAGAGCTCGCGGCAGGCATCGTCGATCACCTCGACCGAATAGGGAATGGTGAAGCCCAGGATGCGGGCGGACTCGTGCAGGCGCTCGGTGTGCTCGGTCAGCTTGAAAATCTCGCCGCCATAGGCGCGCTCACCCTCGAACACCGCGCTTGCATAGTGCAGACCATGGGTTAGTACGTGAATCTTGGCGTCGGCCCATTGGACGAACTCGCCGTTCATCCAGATGAATCCATCGAGCTTGTCGAAAGGAACGGATGCCATGGTAAACCTTCCCGCAGGCGGGAGCCTGCCTATCGTTTCGTATCGTTCTTGATGGCCCGAAGGGGCCTGATGGATAAAGCGTAGGCGGGGCAGAATACCAAAGCAAACTCACGATGTTTCGGAAAAAACCACCGCACCTTGCCTTTTCGTTCGCAATCCGCCGAAAAGCTTGGCAAAAATTACCATCGCACCTAATTTATGTCAATAGTGCTGACATAAATTGACGAACAGGAATTCTATGGCACAACGCAGCGGCGCAACCGCCCAACCGATCCGTACCGCCGTGACGGCAGACGAAGGCATCGATTTCTCGATCATCGAGCTGATGTATTTCGCCTATCGCGACTTCACTTCCGACCCCGACCAGATCCTCGCCGAGTACGGTTTCGGCCGCGCCCATCACCGCGTGCTGCACTTCGTCAACCGCCTGCCCGGACTGACGGTCGCCGAGCTGCTCGACGTGCTCAAGATTACCAAGCAGAGCCTCGCGCGGGTGCTCAAGCAGCTCATCGACGCCGGCTACATCGTTCAGGTGCAGGGGCCGCGCGACCGGCGCCAGCGCGAACTCTACCCGACGCCCAAGGGCCGTACATTGACACTGGCGCTGGCGCGGCCACAGTCACGCCGCATCCATGCGGCACTGGAGGGCGCGGGAGAGACCGAGCGCGCCTGGATCGAAAGATTCCTCAAGGCGATGGTCAATCCCGAATTAAGGGCGCAGATTGATCATCTGCCCGGAAACACGCCGGGGAAAGACCATGGAGAATAACGACAAGACGGCCAGCCAGGCCACGTTGGGCGACGATGCTCCGCATCTGCTCGTCGTCGACGACGACACGCGCATCCGCAACCTGCTCAAGCAGTATCTGACCGAAAACGGCTTTCGCGTTACTGTCGCGGGCAATGCAGACGAAGCGCGGCGCAAGCTTGCCGGCCTCGACTTCGACCTTCTCATCCTCGACGTGATGATGCCGGGCGAAAACGGCATCGAATTGACCAAGTCGCTGCGTGACCAGAAGGACGTGCCGATCCTGATGCTGACGGCACTGTCGGAGACCGACAGCCGCATCACCGGCCTCGAGGCCGGCGCCGACGACTATCTGCCCAAGCCGTTCGACCCGCGCGAACTGATCCTCAGGATCAACAACATCCTGCGCCGCGGCGGCCCGGCGGCAACACCGAAGGTCGAGCAGTTGGTGTTCGGCCCCTACACCTTCCAGATCGCCCGCCGCGAACTGAAGCGTGGCGGCGAAGCCCTCAAGCTGACCGACCGGGAGCAGGAAATCCTCGCCATCTTCGCCGCGCGTGCCGGCGAGACCATCCCGCGCCATGAACTGGTGACCGGCGACTCGGAAGTCGGCGAGCGCACCATCGACGTCCAGATCAACCGTCTGCGGCGCAAGATCGAGCGCGATCCGGCCAATCCCGTCTGGCTGCAGACGGTACGCGGCATCGGCTACCGGCTCAGCGTGGAGTAGCCGGAGCAGTTCCGGAGGGCCGGTTGTTGAAGCCGGTCACTCCGAGGTAACATGGCCCGCCGGCAACAACTCTTCCGCATCAAGCGGGCCGGCGCGGGAGAAACGGCCATGTTACGTGCTATCACGCTTGCATTTGCCCTGTCTGTCTTGCCTGCCACCGCATTCGCCCATTCCTGCCCGAGCATCATGGCGGCGATCGACGCTGCTCTGCCCGCCTCCACGCTCGCCGAGGCGGACATGACGAAGGTCAAGGAACTGCGCGCCAAGGGCGAACAGTTGCACGCATCCGGCGACCACGCCGGATCGGAAACAGCCCTCAACGAAGCCAAGAAACTGCTCGGCATCTGACCGCCAGACGACTTCGGGCCGTGTCAGCGGCCCGAACCTCGTCATCCCCCGTTCATCAACCTGGTCGCAACGGCGGGCAAATTTTGTTGTGCCGCAACACGTGGGTCGGACGCTCTGTCTGTCCGCGCCCGAGATCATCGACGCACTGGCGACACAGTCTCGGCACAGTTCCGGGTGATCTTCTCCAGGCATCGGTAAATCCAGAGCCATTTGGCGCTGTAGGAAAAAGCCCTATGTTTTCAGCATCGGGCGAGACGGAGTTTGACAACGTAAGCTGTTGAACTTCAAAGACAGTTTCAGAACGATCCGGCGTGGGCTAGGATCGAGGCGAGCCGGCCGGAACCTGACCGGTTGGCGGCAAGTGGAAGGGCGGATGGCAACCACCGACATGGAACGGCCCGGCGGAGGCAGGCTCGGCACACGCATGTGGCGTGCGCTGACGGCTGTGCCGCGCAGCTGGAACCGCTTCTGGCGACGTGTCTCCATCTATATGCCGAAGCGGCTCTACGCGCGCTCGCTGCTCATCGTCATCACGCCGATGATCCTGCTGCAGTCGGTCGTCGCCTTCGTCTTCATGGAGCGGCACTGGCAGACGGTGACTGTGCGCCTGTCACAGGCGGTGACGCGTGACATCGCCGGCATCATCGACCTGCTCGACACCTTTCCGCAGCCCGAAAGTTATGCCCAGATCATCCGCATCGCCCAGGAGCGCATGTCGCTGAAGATCGACCTGTTGCCGGCCGAACCCCTGCCCCCGCCTGGCCCGAAACCGTTCTTCTCGATCCTCGACCAGGCGCTGTCGTCGGAAATCCGCAAGCAGATCAACCGGCCGTTCTGGCTCGATACCGTCGGCAACTCCAACATCGTCGAAGTGCGCGTCCAGCTCGACGACAAGGTATTGCGCGTGTTCGTGCGCCGCAGCCAGGCCTATGCCTCGAACACCCACATCTTCCTGCTGTGGATGGTCGGCACGTCACTGGTCCTGCTGATGATCGCCATTCCGTTCCTGCGCAACCAGATCCGCCCGATCTTGCAACTCACCGAGGCTGCCGAAAGTTTTGGCAAGGGCCGGCCGATGCCGGTCAACTTCCGGCCACGCGGCGCCGAAGAAGTGCGACGCGCCGGTTTCGCCTTCATCCAGATGCGCGAACGCATCGAACGCCAGATCGAGCAGCGCACGGCGATGCTGACCGGCGTCAGCCACGACCTGCGCACCATCCTGACGCGCTTCAAGCTGCAGCTGGCTCTGTCAGGCAGCAAGGTCGACACCGAAGCACTCAGCCAGGACGTCGACGACATGCAGTCGATGCTCGAGGCCTATCTGGCTTTCGCCCGCGGCGAGGCTTCGGAGGATCCCGGCCGCTTCGATCTTGCCACCTATCTCGACAGGCTGGGTGACGAAGCCAAGCTGCGCAAGCGCAAGCTCAAGATCACGCTCGTCGGCGAGCCCGAGGTGCATGTTCGCCCCAATGCGTTCAACCGCCTGCTGCAGAACGTCGTCGGCAACGCCTTCCGCTATGCCAAGGAGGTCGAGGTCAAGGCGGTCCACGATCGCGGCATGCTGGTGGTGATGGTCGACGACAACGGCCCCGGCATTCCGGAAGAGAAGCGCGAAGAGGTGTTCAAGCCGTTCTACCGCCTCGACGAGGCGCGCAATCTTGATTCGACCGGCACCGGCCTCGGCCTGGCCGTCGCCCGCGACATCGCCCGCAGCCATGGTGGCGACATCAAGCTGAGCGACAGCCCGCTGGGCGGCCTGCGCGCCATGATACGCGTGCCGGCCTGATCAGCCGCGGCGATCGAGCCGCGTCACCAGCCTGTCGCCGATCCACTGGATGCCACAGACGAGCACGATCAGCACAGCCACGACCGCAACCATGACAGCCGTCTCGAAACGCTGGTAACCGTAGCGAATGGCGAGGTCGCCGAGCCCGCCCGCACCGATGGCACCCGCCATGGCCGAGGCGCCGACCAGCGTCACCAGCGTAACGGTGAAGCCGGCAACGATGCCTGGCAGTGCCTCGGGTACCAGCACCTCACGGATGATCGCCCAGCGCCCGCCGCCCATGGCGCGCACAGCCTCGATCAGGCCGCGATCGACCTCGCGCAGCGACACTTCGGCGATGCGCGCATAATAGGGCGTGGCGGCAATCGCCAGCGGTACGATCGCCGCCCAGGTGCCGATCGACGTGCCGACGATCAACCGCGTCACTGGGATCAGCGCCACCAGGAGGATGATGAACGGCACCGAGCGGAAGCCGTTGACGAGTGCGCCAAGGATTCCGTTGACCCAGCGATTGCAGGCGATACCGCCGCGGTCGGTGGCAACGAGCGCTAGGCCGAGCGGCAAGCCGAAGACGAGAGAGATCAAGCCCGATGCCGCCGTCATCAGCACGGTCTCCCACAACGAGCGCAGAAGAAGTTCAAGCATTGTCTGTGACATAACCAAGCACCTCGACCCGCGCTTTCCGGGCATTCAGGAATTCGATTGTTTCGGCGATACCGCGCGATGCAGTGTCGATGCCGAGGAACAGCGTGCCGACAGGCTCCCCCTGTATGGTGTCGATGCCGCCATGGACCAGCCGGAACCGGCCGGGAACCGACGTTGCCAGTTCCTGGAGCAGCGGCCGGCGCGCCGCTTCGCCTGCGATGTCGACGCGCAGGATGGCCTCGCGTCCAACGCCGGTTAGCCGTGTGGCGATCGCCTGCGGCAGCTGCGGCCGGATGCCGGCGAGCAGGCTGCGCGTCACTTCGGTGCGCGGGTCGGCGAAGATCGACCACACCGGCCCTTCCTCGACGATTCGCCCGGCATCGATGACGGCGACGCGGTCGGCAATGCTGCGGACCACCTCCATCTCGTGGGTGATCAGCAGGATAGTCAGGCCGAGCTTTTGGTTGATGTCCTTCAGCAATGCCAGGATCGAGCGCGTCGTCTCTGGATCGAGCGCCGAGGTCGCCTCGTCGGAGAGCAGGACCGCCGGCCGCGCGGCGAGCGCGCGCGCGATGCCGACGCGCTGCTTCTGCCCGCCCGAAAGTGCCGCTGGGTAGGCCTTGGCCTTGTCGGCGAGACCGACGAGTTCGAGCAGTTCGGCGGCACGCCTGAGCCGCTCGTCCCTGGACTGGCCTTCGATCTTGAGCGGCAGCGCGACATTCTCCTCGACAGTCTTGGCCGACAATAGGTTGAAGTGCTGGAAGATCATGCCGATACGTCGGCGCAGCGGCTGCAGATCGCGCTCGCTGAGGCCAGTGATTTCACGGCCCTCGACGAAGATCTGGCCACTGTCGGGTCGCTCCAGTCCGTTCAGGCAGCGGATCAGCGTCGACTTGCCGGCGCCGCTGCGGCCGATGATACCAAGTACCTCGCCCTTGCGCACGGTGAGCGAAACGCCGTCGACGGCCGGTGTCTGGCCGAAGCGCCGCCTGAGGTCGACGATGCGCACCACCGTCTCCGACAGCGCAGTATCGACAGGGGACGCCCCTTCGATGGGTGCAAAATGCTGGGTCATGAAATTCCCTCGGCAATGCGGAAGGCGGCCCGCCATTCATGGCAGGCCGCCTCCATTGTAATCAGTCGTCAAGCTCAGTAGGCGGCGACGCCGGTGCCCTTGTAGACGCGGTCGAACTCGGCCTTGACGGTCGGGTTCTGATAGGCGGCGACAAGCTTCTTGACCCAGGCTTCGTTCTCGCTGCCGGTCTTGACGGCGATGAAGTTGCGGTACGGATTTTCGGCTACCGGCTCCTGGGCGATCCGGTGCTCGGGCGTCAGCCCGCTCTTCAGCGCCCAGTCGGTGTTGACCACCGCGGCGTCGAGATCCTCGACCGAACGGCCGACGATGCCGGCGTCGAGTTCCTTGATCTCGAACTTCTTCGGATTATCGACGACGTCGGCGACGGTTGCCAGGATGCCGATGCCGTCCTTGAGCTTGATCAGGCCGGCGTCGGCGAGCACACGCAGGGCACGGCCTTCGTTGGAGGGATCGTTGGGCACACCGATGACGGCGGCTTCCGGCAGCGCCTCGACCTTGGCGTGCTTCTTCGAATAGAGTCCGATCGGCCACAGGCCGGTGTAGCCGACTGGGGTAATATGGTAGCCCTGCGTCTTGATCTGGTTGTCGAGATAAGGCTGGTGCTGGAAGGCGTTGGCGTCGATCTCGCCGCGCTCCAGCGCCTCGTTTGGTTGGGTGTAGTCGTTGAACACGACGGTTTCGATGGCGAGGCCCTGCTTGGCGGCCTCGGCCTTCACCACGCGCCAGACATCCTCGTCCTCGCCTGAGATGATGCCGACCTTGATCGCGGTCTTATCCTCGGCGAGCGCCTGTTGCGGAACGGTGAAGCTGATGACGGTGACGACGGAGGCGAGCAGCGCGGCAAATGCCGTGCGGCGGCTGATCGTGTTGCGGTTGGAAAGGGACTTGGTGATCTCGGTCATTTCGAATTCTCACTGAGAGCCGTTGGGAGGATGGCTCGCCCCGCTCAATGCGAAGCTTGGCCATATCCTCGGCAAACGCCCCTCTCCAGGCAAAGGATCGGATTTCACGCCGAGCCCCGCCCCGGGAAAAATCGTCACAAAGAAAATACCGGTTCGGGCAGAACCGACCTCGCCCGCGCATGACCCGAAAATCCGAGTCGATTTTCGGGTCATGCATCACTTCAAATCGGTACAGCGTCCTGCGGGCATCCGAGTGGACGCGCGGCGCTGCAGCCGTTGCGAACAAAGCCGTCGTCATTCCAGCGTCATGCAATGCTGCTCAAAGGCGCCTCGCAACGAATGGAGGACCGCTGATTCCCGGCAGGCCGGGACGCGGACAACGGGGAAGACGCCCTTGCGCATCCTGATGGTCACCGACGCATGGCGTCCGCAGATCAATGGCGTCGTCCACACGCTCGAACGACTGGCCGAAACCCTGACCGCCTTCGGTGCCGAGGCCGACTTCCTGACACCCAACATCTTCCGCACCTTGCCGATGCCGACCTATCCCGACATAAGGCTGGCGCTGACCACGCCCGGCAACGTGGCGCGGATCATCGAGCAACGGCGACCCGACCACATCCATCTGGTGACCGAAGGCCCGCTCGGCATGATGGCGCGGCGCTATTGCCTCGCCAACAAGCGCCCCTTCACCACAAGCTACCACACCCGCTTTCCCGAATATGTAAGCGCCCGTCTGCCGCTGCCGGAGAGCTGGACCTACGGCCTGCTGCGCAATTTCCACAACTCCGGCCAGGGCTGCATGGTCGCAACGCAGTCGCTCGCCGACGACCTGGCGTCGCGGGGCTTCGAAAAACTCCGACCATGGACGCGCGGCGTCGACATCAACCACTTCCATCCCGACAAGAAGGTCGAGATGGACCTGCCGCGGCCGATCTTCCTGTGCGTCGGCCGCATCGCGGTGGAGAAGAACCTGCCAGCCTTCCTCGACCTCGACCTGCCCGGTACCAAGGTGCTTGTCGGCGACGGGCCAGAACTCGAAAGGCTGAAGGCAAAATATCCTGAGGCGCATTTCCTCGGGCGCCGCCCGAGCGACGAACTGGCCGAGATCTACGCCTCATCAGACGTTTTCGTCTTCCCGAGCCGCACCGACACCTTCGGCAATGTCATCATCGAGGCGCTGGCCAGCGGCACGCCTGTTGCCGCCTATCCGGTGACTGGGCCGATCGACATCGTCGGCGACGGCATCGGAGGCGTTGTTTCGGAAGACCTGCGCGAGGCAGCACTGGGCGCACTCAAGGTCGACCGCACCGAGGCCCGCGAACGGGCCATGCGCTACACCTGGAATGCCTGCGCCGAAATGTTCCTGGACAATGTGAAGGCGGCTTACGCCGCGTGATGCCCAGCGCATCCGCGATTCAGGTCAGGCCGAGTCGAAAATGGTGGGTTCCGAGAACCGGAACGGACCCTACATTTGGGTACGTGAGTACCGGAAACGCAGGGAGCCGCCATTTGCAGGCCGGCCTCACCTGAATCCTAGAACAGGCGGCCGCCGTCCGGCACCTTGCGCTCTATGGCGCCGAGCACGACGTCGCCGTCCTCGTCGGGGAAGCCAAGGGTGAGCACTTCCGACATGAACGGGCCGATCTGGCGCGGCGGGAAGTTGACGACGGCGAACACCTGCCGACCCAGCAGCGTCTCGGGCGTATAATATTTGGTGATCTGCGCCGACGATTTCTTGACGCCGATATCGGTGCCAAAATCGATCTTCAGCTTGAACGCCGGCTTGCGCGCTTCCGGGAACGGCTCGACCTCGACGATCGTGCCGGTGCGTATGTCGACCTTGTCGAAATCGGCAAAGCTGATCTCCGCTTTCGGCGCCTTGTGCGAACTCATCCGACAGTCTCAGGCGTTGCCGTGCGTCTCGAACAGCACGCTGGCCAGTGCGTCCTTGGCCGAGGTGCCCGACCAGACGACGAACTGGAAAGCCTGGAAATAGCATTCGCAGGCTTCAAGCGCCGATGACAGCAGCACTTCGACCTGCTGGCTGGTCGGCTCGACGCCGCCGGCGAGCAGCAGCGACTGGCGGAACATGATCGCGCCTTCGGTTTCCCAAAGATCGAAATGCCCGAACAGCATCTGCTCGTTGATCAGCGACAAGAGCCTGAGAATCTCAAGCGTACGGCTTTCAGGCACCTTGACATCGAAGGCGCATGCCAGATGCAGGGCCTCGAAGTCTTCCATCCAGGAAAACGACACCTGGTACTCGGTCCAGTTGCCGACGACTGAAATCGAGATCTCGTCGTCGCCGGCACGTTCGAACGCCCAGTCGTTGTTATGAGCCACCTGCTCGATGACATCCACCGGATGGATTTCGCGGGAGAACTCGAGTTCGAGAAGTTCCATAAATGCTTCCTGTCGTTCCGGGCGCGTCATCGCGCTCCGCGCGGGGGACACACACGACGAACTTATTCTTGAACTCGGACGACCAGCGCTGCCGGACTCAATACCCCCCAGCCGGACCGCGCCATCCGGTGCACGACGGTGTTTCGAATCGTGCAGTAAATTCAGTGTATTGATCGTGACTCTCGTGAACAGCCCAATTTTTCGCAACGTCCCATTCGGATGTGGAAACAGGCTGCGGCGCAGATTCACAAAGCCCCGGTAAGCGATTCACGACAAAGCACTTTTTCGGATGGCGCTTTGTGGAAAAGTTAACGAATTATTTCTTTGTACGGGGCTTTGGCGAGGCCGCCGGTGAGGCCGTGTCGGCATCTTCACCGGCGCGGCCGGCGAGTTGAGCCTCGAGTGCCTCTATGCGGGCAACCAGCGCCTTGTTTTCGGCACGTGCCTTGATCGCCATGTCGCGAACCGCCTCGAACTCCTCGCGCTGGACCAGTTCGAGCGAATTCATCGCCCGCTCGGCCTGCGAACGGAACGCGGTTTCGACCTCGCGCCTGACGCCCTGGGCGGCACCCGCGGCATCGGTCATCAGCTTGGCGAATTCATCCAGAATGCGGTTCGGTCCGGTCGTCATGGCTAACCCTCGCGTTGTCCATTCGACGTAGTGGCGCAAGCCCCGGAATGCAAGGATATCGTGGCCCCGACAGGGTGCCAAATGCTGCGGCAAAGATGCCCGCCTGCTCGCAATGACTTCTCGGTTACTGCGGGGTTGCCTGCCTTGACCGTGCCAAAAGCCTGCCGCATGGTCCGCCGCGATTGCCTGCCCTGGAGACTGACTTGAGCGAATACCTTGCCTTGCCGCTGGCTGCCCTGCCCTTTCCGAACATCGATCCCGTCATCGTGCAACTCGGACCGCTGGCCATTCACTGGTACGGGCTGGGCTACATCGTCGGCATCCTGTTTGCCTGGTGGTACGGCAAGCGGCTGGTGACCAACACCCGTCTGTGGCCGAACGGCGTGCTGCCGATGAAGCCCGAGGCCCTCGACGATTTCCTGGTCTGGGCAGCGGCTGGCGTCGTGCTTGGTGGCCGCATCGGCTACATCCTGTTTTACGACCTCGCCCGCTACATCTCCAATCCGCTCGACATCTTCGCGGTCTGGCAGGGCGGCATGTCGTTTCATGGCGGCCTGCTCGGCGTCACCCTTGCCATGGTGCTGTTCGCCCGCAAGCACGGCATCCTCGTCTGGTCGCTGATCGACGTCGTTGCCGCCGGCGTGCCGGTCGGCCTCGGCCTGGTGCGCCTCGCCAACTTCATCAATTCGGAGCTATGGGGCCGGGTGACCGACGTGCCATGGGCGATCGAGTTTCCCACCGGCGGACCTTTTCTGCGTCACCCGAGCCAGATCTACGAGGCCCTGCTCGAAGGCCTGGTCCTGTTCCTCGTGCTGCGTTTCCTGACTCATTCCAGGCTCAAACTGAAGACGCCGCGTTTCATCGCCGGCGCCTTCGTCTGCGGCTATGGCCTGTCGCGCATCTTCGTCGAGTTCTTCCGTGAGCCCGACCAGCAGATCGGCTATCTCCTCGGCGGCTGGCTGACCATGGGCATGGTGCTGTCGGTGCCGATGGTGCTGATCGGCCTGTGGGCGATGCTGTCGGCCAAGCCGGTCACGCAGATCGCCAGGCCGGCATGACTGCGCTCAGGACGCGCATCGCAGGCCTGATCGCGGCATCGGGCCCGATCAGCGTCGCCGACTACATGGCGCTGTGCCTGTTCGATCCAACTGACGGCTATTACACGACGCGCGAGCCGTTCGGTGTCGAGGGCGATTTCACTACGGCGCCCGAGGTCAGCCAGATGTTCGGCGAACTCGTCGCCGTCTGGCTTTATGCCGCCTGGCAGGCGGCAGGGTCTCCAACCGGCGCGACGTTGGCCGAGATCGGCCCTGGGCGCGGCACGCTGATGAAGGACGTGCTCAGGGTTCTGCAAAAACTCGACGGCGCTTTCGTCGCCGGCGCCTCCATCGCCCTGGTTGAGACGAGCCCGAAGCTGCGAGGGGTGCAGAAACAGACGCTCGCCAGCAGCGGCATCCGGATCGACTGGCACGACACGGTGTCGACGCTGCCAACTGCGCCACTGTTCATCGTCGGCAACGAACTGTTCGACGCCATCCCGACCCGCCAGTTCGTCAGGATCGGTGCCGCTTGGCACGAGCGCGCCGTTGGCCTCAATGAAACAGGCGAGCTTGGCTTCGTTGCCGGCCCGGCAACGATCGAGACGGCGCTGCTGCCGGTTGCCGCCGCGACCGCGCCAGAGGGTGCGATCTTCGAATTCGCCCCGGCGCGCACCGGCACGATGGAGCAGATCGCCACCCATCTCGCCACCTTTGGCGGCGCCGGCCTGTTCTTCGACTACGGCCATGTCGAACCAGGCATCGGCGACACGCTGCAGGCGCTGCGCAAGCACCACTATGACGACGTGCTCGCAAATCCCGGCGAGGCTGACCTCACCTCGCATGTCGACTTCGCGGCCCTTGCTTTGGCAGCCCGGGCACATGGGCTTCATGCGCATCTGGCAACCCAGGGCGCGTTCCTGCTCGCCATGGGGCTGCTCGAACGCGCCGGCAAGTTTGGTGCCGATGCGGACGCCGCCGGGCGTGAAAAGATCCGCGGCGAGGTCGAGCGGCTTGCCGGCCCCGATGCCATGGGAACACTGTTCAAGGTGCTTGCGGTTGCTCCGCGTGGCACAAGAATTCCCTTCCCCGACGTCAGTTGACAGCACGCTTGCGCCTGCCCCACTGTCCGGCCTCGAGATGGCGAGGCGACCTGTGGCGGCTGGCCCGGCCTTGACGAAATCGCTAACGAGGATGACAAGGCGGCAATGCTGAACGACTCGAAACCGGATCCGATCCGGTCCAACTTGCTCGCCAGCGCGGAGGCCAATGGCATCCGCCACGGTTACTTCACCCGCACCGGCGGGGTCTCCGAAGGCATCTATCAGGGCCTCAACATCGGCGTCGGCTCCGACGACGACCAGACGCGCGTGGCCGAGAATCGCCGCCGCGTCGCCAGTTGGATGGGTGTGCCGGCCAACCGCCTGCTCAGCCTCTACCAGGTCCATTCGCCCGACGTCGTCGTCGCCACCGGCCCCTTTGCCGACGGCCGCCCCAAGGCCGACGCGCTGGTGACCGACAGGCCCGGCATCGCGCTCGGTGCCTCTTCGGCCGATTGCGGCCCAGTCCTGTTTGCCGACCCGCAAGCGCGCATCATCGGTGCTGCCCATGCCGGCTGGAAAGGCGCCTTTACGGGCGTGCTCGAAAACACCGTTGCCGCGATGGAGGGCCTCGGCGCCAGGCGCGAGCGCATCCTCGCCGTGCTCGGCCCGTCGATCAGCGCCGCCAATTACGAGGTCGGCCCCGAATTCGTCGCCCGCTTCGTCGAAGGCGACGCCGACAATGCCAAGTACTTCACACCGTCGGCGAATGCCGGCCACCACATGTTCGACCTCAACCTCTACACGGTCGACCGGCTGCGCAAGGCCGGCGTTCAGGCGGAAGCTCTGAACCGCTGCACCTATGCGGAAGAAGAGCTGTTTTACTCCTACCGGCGCACCACGCACCGCAAGGAAGCTGATTACGGGCGGCAGATTTCGGCAATTGCATTGGAGGACTGACAGCATGGCGCTGCATTTCGAACGAACCGAATTCGACGCCCGGCGCGACCGGCTGATGATCGAGATGGCCGAAAAGAAGCTCGATGCCGTTGTCCTGTTCGCGCAGGAAAGCATGTATTGGCTGACCGGCTACGACACGTTCGGCTTCTGCTTCTTCCAGTCGCTGGTGGTGATGGCCGACGGCTCGATGACGCTGTTGACCCGTTCGGCCGACCTGCGCCAGGCACGCCACACCTCGATCATTGAAAACATCGTGCTGTGGACCGACCGCGACAATGCGAATCCGACGCTCGACCTGCGCAACCTGCTTAACGATCTCGGCCTGCTCGGAGCGCGTGTCGGCGTCGAATACGACACCCATGGCCTGACCGCGTTCAACGGCCGCCGCCTCGACGAGCAGTTGCAGACCTTCGGCCAGATCGTCGATGCGTCCGGCATCGTCGGGCGTTTGCGCCTGTTCAAGAGCCCGGCTGAAATCGAAAAGGCGGAAAAAGCGGCGAGCCTCGCCGACGATGCGCTCGACGCGGCCCTGCCGCTGATCAAGCAGGGCGGTGACGAAGCCAGGATCCTGGCCGCCATGCAGGGCGCGATCTTCACCGGTGGCGGCGACTATCCCGCCAACGAGTTCATCATCGGCTCCGGCGCGGATGCCCTGCTCTGCCGCTACAATTCCGGCCGCCGCAAGCTCAACAAGAACGACCAGCTGACGCTGGAATGGGCGGGCGTGTTCAACCACTACCATGCGCCGATGATGCGCACGGTGCTGACCGGCAAGGCCTCCAGGCGCCACCAGGAGCTCTACGACGCCTCGCTGGCCGCCCTGCTGGCGGTTGAAAAGGCGATGACGCCGGGCAACACCTTCGGCGACGTCTTCGACGCGCATGCTCGCACGCTGGAAGCACATGACCTGACCAAGCATCGGCTCAATGCTTGCGGTTACTCGGTCGGCGCCCGCTTTACCCCGTCCTGGATGGACATGCCGATGTTCTACCAGGGCAATCCCGAACCGATTGCCCCCAACATGACTTTGTTCGCCCACATGATCATCATGGATTCGGAAACCGAGACCGCAATGACGTTGGGTCGTACCTATCTGACCACTGAATCCGCACCCAAGCCGCTGTCCCGCCATGATCTCGACTTGATCGTACGATGATTGCGCAGAGCGCTGAGGGGCGTTTGCCAGGGAGTTCGGGCAAATGAGACGTTGGATTTTTGCGGCAGCCTGCCTGTCCGCCTCTGCCGCCCTGTCCGCGTGCAACAGCGCCAAGGACGTCCTTGAACCGTCTGCCGTGGCCCCCACCGAGCAGTCGACGGCACTTGCCAGGACTGAAGGCACCGATGTCGCAGCACCCGCCGTGACGGGCGCGGCAACCGCCGCCGCAGCAGCGGGTCCTGCACCGACGGCTGAAGCGGCCGCTCCGGCACAGACCGCCGCCATCGTCGGCAAAGCGCGCGTGCAGTTCGCCCCGATCGTCGGCGCGACGGTCGAAGCGGCGACGCCTTTGACCCAGCGCCTCGGCATCAGGGCCCGCGAACGCGGCATCACGCTCGCCGGCAGCACCGACACCACGCCGCCCGGCATCATCATGCGCGGCTATTTCTCGGCAATGACCGAGGGCAAGGACACGACGGTCGTCTATGTCTGGGACGTCTACGACCCCGCCGGCACCCGGCTGCACCGCATCAACGGCCAGCAGACCGCGCCGTCGACCGGCAGCGGTGAAGGATGGCCAACGGTAGCGCCCGCGACCATGCAGACCATCGCCGACAACACCATCGACCAGTTGGCCCAGTGGCTGGCGGCAAAACCCGGCTAAGCTGCGGCATTCCGTTCCGGTATGTCGCTTTTTTGGGAATCAATGGCGACTCCGCTTGCAATACGAGCCAAGGCCGCTAAAAGCCCGCTCATATTCACTTCCAGGATCGGCGTATGAAACTCTTCGCGGGCAATTCCAACCGGGTGCTAGCAGAAGCTGTCGCTCGCTATCTCAACATTCCCCTGGGCAAGGCCAGCGTCAGGCGCTTCGCCGACCAGGAAATCTTCGTCGAAATTCAAGAGAACGTGCGCGGCGAGGATGTCTTCATCCTGCAGTCGACCGCCTTCCCGACCAACGATCACCTGATGGAACTGCTCATCATGATCGATGCCTTCATGCGCTCGTCGGCACGGCGCATCACGGCCGTCATCCCCTATTTCGGCTATGCACGGCAGGATCGCCGCGCCTCCGGCCGCACGCCGATCTCGGCCAAGCTCGTCGCCAACATGATTGCGCGTGCCGGCGCCAACCGCGTGCTGACGCTCGACCTGCATGCCGGCCAGATCCAGGGCTTCTTCGACATCCCGACCGACAATTTGTTCTCGGTTCCGGTGATGGCCCGCGACGTCAAGGCCAAGTACAAGCAACTGGGCAACGTCACGGTGGTTTCGCCTGATGTCGGCGGCGTGGTGCGTGCACGTGCGCTGGCCAAGCGCATCGACGCCCAGCTTGCCATCGTCGACAAACGCCGTGAGCGCCCCGGTGAATCCGAAGTGATGAACGTCATCGGCGAAGTGCACGGCAAGGATTGCCTGCTGATCGACGACATCGTCGATTCCGGCGGCACGCTGTGCAACGCGGCCGACGCGCTGCTCGCCAAGGGCGCCACCTCGGTCACCGCCTACATCACCCACGGCGTGCTCTCGGGCGGTGCCGCTGCCCGCATCGCCGGCTCGCAGTTGCAGGAACTGGTTATTACCGACTCGATCCAGCCGACCCAGGCTGTCATGGACGCACACAACATTCGCGTCGTCTCGATCGGCGACCTGATCGGCGAAGCGATTTCGCGCACGGCAACCGAAGAATCGGTGTCGAGCCTTTTCGACTGATTCTTTGCCGCAAGCAGACATTTCAAAGCCCCGCCCGGCATGCCGAGGCGGGGCTTTTTCGTCCCGGCAGCACTTTTTCAGAACATCCGCCAGGCCATGCCGGCGAGCGCCGCGACGGCGAGTACGGCGATCATGTTGGCCTTGAAGCGGATCAGCGCCACGCCGGCGGCGACCGCAATGACCGCTGCAACCGCGTCGAAGCTGCCGATTTCAGGTGCCGGCAGCACGAACGGCCCCCAACCCACCTCGTCGACGTTACCGAACAGGACGTGGAGCCCAAACCACACGGCGAGATTGGCGATGATGCCGACCACTGCCGCCGTCACCGCCGACAGCGCGCTCGCCAACCAGCGCACATGGCGCACCGTCTCGACATAGGGCGCGCCGACGAAGACCCACAGGAAACACGGCACGAAGGTGAACCACAGCGTCACCAACGCCCCGCCAATGCCACCGGCCAAGGGCGCCAGTGCCGCAAGCCGAGCGCCGCCGAGGAAGCCGACGAAGACCAGCACCAGGATCAACGGCCCCGGCGTCGTCTCGGCAAGGCCGAGGCCGGTCAGCATCTCGTCGGGCTTCAGCCAGCCATGCACCTCGACCGCCTGCTGGGCGACATAGGCAAGCACGGCATAGGCACCGCCAAAGGTCACCGCTGCCATCTTGGAGAAGAAGGTCGCTTCCGCCGTGTAGACATGGGCCGGACCGAGCGCCTGCCACAGGATGATCAGCGGCACGAACCAGATTGCCAGCCAGACGGCGAGCGTGGAGAAGAGCCGCCGCGCGCTGGGCCTTGTCCATTCCGGCATGGCGTAGGCGACGTCATCTTCGTCAGCCGCCTCGGCGCCGCTCTGTTGCAGCCCGGCGAGGTGCAGCACCGCGCCGATTGCCGCCGCCGCGACGACGATCAGCGGAAATGGCAGCTTGAGGAAGGCAATGGCAATGAAGGCCACAATCGCCAGTGCGACCATCGCGCCACCCTTCAGCGCCCGCCTTGACACCTTGATCAACGCCTCGAGCACGACGGCAAGCACTGCCGCCTTGAGCCCGAACAGCAGCCCTTGCACCAGCGCGACATGGCCGACGGTGAGGTAGATCGCCGACAATGCGGTGATGACCAAGGCACCGGGCAGCACGAACAATAGTCCGGCCACCAGACCGCCCCTGATGCCGTGCAGCAGCCAGCCGCAGTAGGTCGCAAGCTGCATCGCCTCGGGTCCGGGCAGCAGCATGCAATAGTTGAGCGCATGCAGGAAACGCGGCTCGTCGAGCCAGCGTTTCTCGTCGACGAGGATCCTGTGCATCAGCGCGATCTGGCCGGCCGGCCCACCGAACGACAAAAGCCCGATCCTGGCGAAGGTCCTCGTCGCCTCTCCGAAGGAAGGGTTGGGGCCTGGCAGCGTGGCATCCATGTCAAACCGCCTTCGCTGGCCAGTTGTGGGTTTCCTGGGTGGCGTAACGGCACCAGCCATAGAGCGCATCATAGAGCGTCATGCCTCTTTCGAGCTGGGCATGATCGTCGCCTTCGATGGCTGACAGTCCGAGCGACATGGCGAGAAGTCCTGCAGCCTCGGGCTCCATGTCAAGCCGCGCCGTATCCGCAGCCCTGACGATGCGGGCGAGATGCAGCAGCGGTGGATCCGACAGGCCGAATTCCGCTATGAGTGTGTCGAAGCTGCAGTCGTCGCCACGGTGCGAATAATGCACGTCCTTGATGTCGAAGGGGATGGCGCCGGTCTCGTCGGCGACGTCCTTGACCCATTCGGCCGAGACGAAGTGGAAAATGGCCAGCGGGTCGATGAAGCGCCTGATCAGCCATGGACAGGTGATGCGGTCGATCTTCGGCCGGGCCCGCGTCACCCATTCGCTGGGCCATGGCAGCCCCGGCTCGAGGCCTGGTGCCTCGCGCGCCACGACAGGCCCGCCAGCCGCAAGCCAGGCGTCGATGCCACCTTCCAGCATCAGCGCATCCGCACCGGCGGCGAGCAGCTTGGTCAGCCCGATCTCGCTGACATTATGGCCATGCGCACAATAGACGACGATGCTCCTCCCCGCCGGAAACTGTGGCAGCCACTCCCCTACCTTCATGTGGTCGCGCCACAACGCACCGGCGATCCGCGTCGGCGCGGCAGCAAACGCGGCGCGGCGACGCACGTCGACGATCAAAGGACACTTCTCCGTACCGATGAGATGGATCAGTTTTATTGCTGAGATCATTCCGGGCATGGTCTTTCCTCCGCACAACATCGCGAAGGCGGAGCTTGGGCCCTTCGGCCTCACGGGGAGTCCACCATGCCCCCGATATGTGAAGTCTATTTGAAAGCGTCGACAGGTTCAATCATCTCAGCACGCCGTCGAGTGCCGGCAGGCCGATGATCGCGGCGGTGGCGATCAGGCCGTAGCAGATGCGCCGGAAGGTTGCCTCGTTGGCGCGACTGAACAGGCGCGAGCCGATATAGAGGCCGATTGCGAAGGTCGGCCCGATGGTCAGCGACAGCCCAACCGTCTCCCAGGTCAGCAGGCCGGCAATGAGGTAGCTGGTGATCGACAGCACACTCGATATGGCGAAATAGAGCACGATGTTGGCCCGCACCGTCAGCGGCGGGATGGCGCCGCCGAGCCAGTAGGCGACGACGGGTGGCCCGCCGACCTGGGCAGCGCCCGAAAACACCCCCGAGGTCATGCCGACCGCCGCCGTCAGGCTGGCATGCGGGCGGCCGTGATAGCGCCAGCCCGACATCAGGAGCGCCAGCAGCCCGGCAACGATGGCGACGATCGCCCAGCGGATCATGACGCCGTCGACATGGGTGAGCAGGTAAGTGCCGCTGGGCACGCCAATCATCGCCCCCAGCGCCATAACCCCGACATTGCCGCGGTCAGCGCTGCGCCACGCCTTGGGGATCAGCCCCGGCGTCAGCACCAGGTCGACGATCAAGAGCAACGGCACGGCAAGCTTGGCGCCAATCAGCGCGCTTGCCACCGGCACGAAGATCAGCGCTCCGCCAAAACCCGAGAAGCCGCGCGCGCAACCGGCAACGAAGGCGGCAATGACCAGCACCACGATGGTACCAGTCGAAAGCTGGAGCGGGAGAATTTCGTACATGATGAACTTGTCGGCTTAGTTACTTGAGCTCGGCCTGATACAGGCTTGGCAGCATAAGTGCGAGCAGCCACAGCGGCGCCAACAGCGAGCCAGCCCCAAAACCGGTGCGGCGGTTGCACTTTTTGCCGCCTTCCGATATAGAGCCGCCACCCGCGTAGACACCCTTGGAGGCAACGCGGCGGAAGGCCGCCTCACCCGGCGGCTTTCGACGTTTACGGATCAGGCTTCATGCCCGCCGTAGGCGCTCCATACAACCGAAAGGAAATGCCATGAGCGAAACATACGAGCTCAAGGCCGAAGCACGCGAACTGGTCGGTAAGGGGTCCGCCCGTGAAGTTCGTCGCAACGGCAAAGTGCCTGCAGTCATTTACGGCGACAAGCAGCCTCCCCTGGCCATCGCCCTGTCCTACAAGGACATCTTCTACAAGATCCATGGCGGCGGCTTCCTGACGACCGTGGCGACGATCGACGTCGACGGCAAGAAGATCAAGGTCCTGCCGAAGGACTACCAGCTTGATCCGGTCCGCGACTTCCCGATGCATGTCGACTTCCTGCGCGTTGGCGCAAACACCGAAGTCAACGTCCAGGTTCCGGTTCACTTCATCAATGAAGAGAAGTCGCCAGGCCTCAAGCGCGGTGGTGCGCTGAACATCGTCCGTCACGAGGTCGAGTTCCACTGCCCGGCCAACGCGATCCCCGAGTTCATCACCGTCGATCTCGACGGCGTCGACATCGGCGATTCGATCCACATCTCGGCCGTCAAACTGCCGAAGGGCGTGAAGCCCGTCATCTCCGACCGCGACTTCACCATCGCAACGATCGCCGGCACCTCGGCATCGAAGTCGGAAGAAGGCGCAACCGAGGCTGCCTCCGAGGCATAATCGGCGCATACCCGGAGATCCCGACACATGCTGCTCTTTGCAGGTCTCGGCAATCCGGGTACGCAATACCAGAACAACCGGCACAATGTCGGCTTCATGGCGGCGGACGCAATTGCCCGCCGCCATTCGTTTTCGCCCTGGACGAAGAAGTTCAAGGGCATGGTCGCTGAGGGCAACATCGCCGGCGAGAAGATCGTCCTGATCAAGCCTCAGACCTTCATGAACCTGTCCGGCCAGTCGGTCGGCGAGGCCATGCGCTTCTACAAGCTCGCCCCTGCCGATCTCACCGTCTTCTATGACGAACTCGACCTCGTTGCCGGCAAGGTGAGGGTCAAGGTTGGCGGCGGCGCCGGCGGCCACAACGGCATCCGCTCCATCGACCAGCACATCGCCAGGGATTATCGCCGCGTCCGCATCGGCATAGGCCATCCTGGCGTCAAGGAGATGGTCCACGGCCACGTGCTCGGCGACTTCGCCAAGGCCGACAAGGAGTGGCTAGATGTTCTCCTCGACCTTCTGGCCGACAGCGCCGATCTTTTGACCAAGGGCGATGACAACGGCTTCATGAACAAGGTTACCATCGGGCTACGCGACAAGCTTCAGCCGACTGGTACGAACGACGCGCCACCGCCGAAGGCCGCCAAACCGCAGGCGCCGAAGGCCCAGAGCCACATTCGCCAGGCCCGACCGAACCAGCCTGCCGTCAAGGTTCCCGAGACCGGGCCGATGGCAGCCATGCTGAAGAAGCTGCTCGGCAAGGAATAGACTGCACCTCCAGCGAGCGTTAGACTTGATGGTCGCCGCCATCGTGCCTGCGCGATAAGCTGCAGCCGAGCCCGACCGAACCAGCCTGTGGTCAAGCTTCCAGAGACCGGCCCCATGGCTGTGATGCTGAAGAAGCTGCTCGGCAAGGACTGAGGGGCCATCGGATTCGCCCGGCCAGTGAAAGTCCCCTGACACAAGACGACCAGCCGCAATGATAGAACCCATCCCTGACAACAGGGAGCAGATCATGGCGACAACAGGCATTGACGACGTCATCTACATGTTCGCGATGTCGCTTGATGGCTTCATTGCCCGCGAGGACGGCACGTTCGACTGGCTCGACAACTTTCCACCTGATGACGATTACGACATTTCCGGCTTCATGGCGTCACTGAGCGGCATCGTCATGGGCCGCGCCACCTATGATATCGTCCGCCGTGAACCGGAGTGGACCTACGCCAAATACCCTTGCCTGGTGGCTACCTCGCGCCCGCTCGACAATCTGCCCGAGAACGCAGCAGCCATGGTCGGCGCGCCAGCCGAAATGCTTGCCAATCTTCGCGCGCGGGGCGCCACGGGCCGCATCTGGCTGCTCGGCGGAGGCGATTTGGCCCGCCAGTTCATGGATGCCGGCCTGCTCGACACAATCGAGATCGGCACCATCCCCATAATCCTCGGATCAGGCTTACGGGCTTTCGGCGGCAGACAGGCAGATCGCTGGCTTGATCTCGCCTTTGCGAAGCCCTTGGCCAACGGCGCAGTGCATGCGCAATACCGCGTGCGACGCTGAAAGACTTGACGATCTTAGGCCCTATCGCCCATAGCCCTGAGCAAATTCCGATTTCCCGATAGGACCAAAAGACCATGGGTTTCAAATGCGGCATCGTCGGCCTGCCCAACGTTGGCAAATCGACGCTTTTCAACGCGCTGACGCGCACGGCTGCCGCCCAGGCGGCGAATTACCCCTTCTGCACCATCGAGCCGAACACCGGCGAGGTCGCGGTGCCGGACCCGCGCCTCAAGCAGCTGGCCAACATCGCCAAGTCGAAGGAGATCATTCCGACCCGCATCTCCTTCGTCGACATCGCCGGCCTGGTGCGCGGCGCCTCCAAGGGTGAAGGCCTGGGCAACCAGTTCCTGGCCAACATCCGCGAGGTCGACGCCATCGTGCATGTGCTGCGCTGCTTCGAGGACGACGACATCACCCATGTCGAGGGCCGCATCGACCCTGTCGCCGACGCCGAGACGGTCGAGACCGAGCTGATGCTCGCCGACCTCGAAAGCCTCGAGCGCCGCATCGTGCAGTTCCGCAAGCGCGGCGCCAGCAAGGACAAGGAAGCGACAACCGTGCTGCCGATGATGGAGCAGGCGCTGGCGCTGCTCCAGGACGGCAAGCCGGCGCGCCTGCTGCTCAAGGGCATATCAGCCGAAGACCTGGCCATCCTGCAGGGCCTGAACCTTCTGACTTCGCACCCGGTGCTCTATGTCTGCAACGTCGCCGAAAGCGATGCCGCGACCGGCAACGAACACACCGCAGCCGTCCAGAAGATGGCCGAGGCGCAGGGCGCCGGCGTCGTCATCATCTCGGCGGCCATCGAGGCCGAGGTGGCGCAGCTGCCCGACGAGGAAGCTCAGGAATTCCTGGCCGACATGGGGCTCGACGAGCCGGGCCTCGATAAGCTCATCCGCGCCGGCTACGAGCTGTTGCACCTCATCACCTACTTCACCGTGGGTCCGAAGGAGACGCGCGCCTGGACCGTGCACAAGGGTGCCAAGGCACCCCAGGCCGCCGGCGTCATCCACACCGACTTCGAACGCGGTTTCATCCGCGCCCAGACCATCGCCTTCAACGACTTCGTCACCCTCGGCGGCGAAGTCCCTGCCAAGGAAGCCGGCAAGGCACGCGACGAAGGCAAGGAATATGTCGTCCAGGACGGCGACGTAATGCTGTTCAAGTTCAACACCTGATCGCCTGGCTCCACCGCATGCGCCTTCGAAAAGCCCCGCATTGCGGGCCCGCATTGCGGGGCTTTTCTTTTGGCAATGAGACCGTCCGATCACCCGGCCTTTGCAAGCCCGCTTTTCAGTCTGCGCCCTTGCAGCGTTAACCTTTTGCTAACCAAGCCTGACTAGGGTCGCCTGGAGATTTGCAGATCGTCTCCACCTTTGACCACGGATGTACTGGCACTGGATGTTGAGACGCTAGAGAAAGGTCGGGGGCATCCCGGCCTTTTTTGTTTGTCCAGGATGGCGACGTCATTCGGCCAAATCCAGCACTTGGACCGGCTCGAGGCTCTCTCCTCTTCAGGCAGCCTCATCACCAGCGTTGGACACGATCAACTGGATTGTTCTCGACGGCTCAGCTGCGAATACCTATCTGCGCCCAAGCGACACGGCGGCGATGCTGCCCGCGCAGCAATTGTCTCTTGAGGCGCCGGATGACACAGCACGCACATGTCGAGATGGATCTTCCCGCGTTGCTGCGCGAGGCACTGGCGAGTTACAGCTGGGACCGGCAGACCATCGGCCATTCGAATGCCGGCGTGTTCAAGCTTGCGGCTGCCGGCAAGCCGACACTGTTCCTCAAGGCCGAGGCGACAGGCGACTTCGCCGAACTGCCCGACGAGGTGGCGCGCCTGCGCTGGTTGGACGGCCAGGACATCCCCTGCCCTGAGGTCCTGGCTTTCGAGACTCACGCCGGAACGCACTGGCTGCTGATGACAGCCGTCGCCGGACAAGACCTCGTTTCGCACGAGGTTCCCCCCGAGCAGGCTGTCGCCATCATGGCCAACGCCCTGCGCCGGCTGCATGCACTCGACATCGCCTCCTGCCCCTTCGATCACAGGCTTTCGGCACGCATCGAGGTTGCCCGGACGCGCATGGTAGCGGGCGTGGTCGACGTCGAGGACTTCGACGACGAATGGCTGGGCCAGCCCGCCGAAGTCGTGTTCGAGCAACTGCTGGCGCGCCGGCCCGCCGGCAAGGAAGACCTTGTCGTCACCCATGGCGACGCGTCGATGCCCAATTTCATCGCCGATGGCGGCCGCTTCTCCGGCTTCATCGACTGCAGTCGGCTCGGCGTCGCCGACCGCTGCCAGGATCTCGGCATTCTCTGCTGGAGCATCCACTTCAATCTCGGCCAGCAATGGGTGGCGCCGTTTCTGGAACGCTACGGCCTGCCGGACGCCGAACCGGCGCGGCTCGCATACTACCAACTGCTCGACGAGTTCTTCTGAGCTTGGCGGGGCGGCGACGATCTCCTCGATTGCCATGGAGGACTGCGCCCCCAGCCACCTCGGTCGCGGCGCCCGCATGCCCGCCGCACCTTACCGACTTGCAACTTGACGTCGCAGCCGCGCGGGTCTATCGCGCCTAGGCGCTGGCCCGGCCCTTTCGTGCCCCCGCCGGCACAATCCTTTAACCCCGCCCGCGACCGGGCATGATATCAGCTCCAAATGTGGGAGACCGGCGATGATCAAGGCATTCGTCGTGGAAAACGATCGTCTGCGCCTTGCAGACTCCATTGCGGCCGCGAAAGACAGCATTGTCTGGGCCGACCTGCTCAACCCGACCCGAGAAGAAGAGGCCGAAGTCGAGCAGTGGCTTGGCGTCGGCGTTCCGACGCGCGAGGAGATGGAGGAGATCGAGATCTCGTCCCGGCTCTATGTCGAGGACGGCGCCTACTTCATGACGGCGACGCTGCCGTCGCAGGCCGACAGCGACGACCCGGTGATGTCGCCGGTCACCTTCGTCCTGCGCCGCAACCTGCTGGTCACCATCCGCTATCACGAGCCGAAGGCGTTCCTGTCATTCCCTGTGCGCGCCGAGAAGGCGGCAATCGGCTGCACGTCGGGCGAGACCATCCTCGTCGGGCTGCTGGAGGCGATCGTCGATCGCCTCGCCGACGTGCTGGAACGGGTGTCGCGCGACATCGAGCTGCTGTCGAAAGACATCTTCAACCCGACGGCGACCAAGGCCTCGAAGCGGGACCGCGACTTTCAGCAGGTCCTCAAGACCCTCGGCCGCAAAGAGTCTCTTACGTCGAACATCCGCGACAGCCTGACCTCGCTGCAACGCCTGTCCGGCTTCCTCGCCAACGCGCTGGCCCAGGGCAAGAACGGCAAGGACGCCAAGGCACGGGTCAAGACGCTGTCGCGCGACGTGCTGTCGCTGACCGACCACGCCTCGTTCCTGTCGCAAAAGATCACCTTCCTGCTTGATGCCACGCTCGGCATGATAAACATCGAGCAGAACGGCATCATCAAGATCGTCTCGGTGGCGGCCGTGGTGTTCCTGCCTCCGACGCTTGTCGCCTCGATCTACGGCATGAACTTCGACCTGATGCCGGAGCTGCGCTGGATGCTCGGCTATCCCATGGCAATCGGCCTGATGGTCATTTCGGCCGTGCTGCCGTTCTGGTGGTTCCGCCGCCGCGGCTGGCTCTGAGCCAATGATTGCCCTGCAGCCGGCCTTGCGCGCCCCGCGAGGCCGGTCCAAGGTTATCGTACAAGCTTGAACAGGATTGCCGATGCGCAGCAGCAAGACATGGGCCTATGAGGACCTCGCGGAGGGCGTGATCATCGACCTCGGCAGCAAGACCGTCGTCGCCGAGGAGATCATCGAGTTTGCCTCGGAGTTCGACGCCCAGCTCTTCCACCTCGACGAGGAAGCCGGCAAGGCGAGCATTCTCGGCGGGTTGGCGGCCTCGGGCTGGCACACCTGCTCGATGTTCATGCGCATGCTGTGCGACGCGCTGCTGCTGAACTCGACCTCGCAGGGCGCGCCCGGCATCGACTACGCCAAATGGAAGAAGCCGGTGCTTGCAGGCGACACGCTTGCCGGCAAATTGACCATCCTGTCGAGCCGCCTGTCGAAGTCGAAGCCCGGGCTCGGCTTCGTCACCTGGCGTGCCGAACTGGTCAACCAGAAAGGCGAGCCCGTCTTCGAACTCGTCAACACCTGCATGTTCCTGACCCGCGAGGCAGCACAATGACCCTCGACGAGTATCTCGGCATCGGCGTCACCATCACGCTTGGCAGTCATCATTTCAGCGCCGAGGCGATCAAGGACTTTGCCCGCAAATACGATCCCCAGCCGTTTCACACCGACGAGGAGGCGGCCAAGGCAAGCGTCTTCGGCAACCTCTGCGCCTCCGGCTGGCACACCACGGCGGCGTGGATGAAGCTCAACCTCGCCCATCGCGGCCGTGCCTGGGACGGCCCCGGCCCAAAGCCCGAATTCGGCCCCTCGCCCGGCTTCAAGAATCTGAAATGGCTGAAGCCGGTCTTCGCTGGCGAAACGATCACCTTCACCCGCCGCGGCATCGACCATCGCCCGCTCGCCACCCGCCCCGGCTGGCGCATGATGACGCTGCACTCCGAAGGCTTCGACTCGACCGGCGACAAGGTCATCGAGTTCGACAGCGCCGTGCTGGTGAAGGTGGAGTAGAGCGGCCAGACTTCCGCTTGTGAGACGGCAGGCCGCGTTCGTCGTCCACCTGCCTCGGCGGTGTACCACGAAGCCAATCTGCCATCTCGTGATCCTTCGCACCCCCCTCTGGCCTGCCGGCCATCTCCCCCTCAAGGGGGGAGATTAATCGCGTCGCCGACGCGCCTGTCCTGCGACGTCAGACAGGATAAGCCCTGCTTCGTTGGCGACTAGCCGTAGCGACGACGAGACTAATCTCCCCCCTTGAGGGGGAGATGGCCGGCAGGCCAGAGGGGGGTGCGAAGGATCACGACGTTGGCCAATAGAAGCGGGCCCGCGCGGCAACAAGGTCTGCCACCCGTGGAGAACTTCTCCACGGGTGGCAGCAAGTTGGTCTCGAGACCTCCACCCCTACGGCCGGATGTTGTGGTTGACCCGGAACAGGTTTGCCGGATCGTAGCGGCGCTTGACGGCGACGAGGCGCTGGTAGTTGCCGCCATAGGCGGCGCGGACGCGTTCTTCGCCCTCGTCATCCATCATGAAGTTGATGTAGGCGCCGCCATGTGGGTTGTGCTTGTGCACCGCGGCCCAGTAGGCGCTGGCCCAGTGCTTCAGCTCGGCCCCTTTCGCCGGGTCGGGGTCGATGCCGGCGATGACCATCGACCAGCGGGCACGCCGCGCGCCCCAGGCCGTGGCGTCGGCAGCGACGTCGTGGACGGCCCCGTCGATGGGGTAGAGATGCATCAGCGACAGCTCGCTCGGGCTTTTCGAGCCATGCGCGACATGGGCGGCGATGGCTGCGTCGGACAGCTCGTCGACATAGTCGCCCTTCCAGTACCAGTGCAGCCCCTTGGGCAGCAGCGGGTCGAACAGCCCCTGCAGGTCGGCGAAGCCTATCGTCATCATGCCATCCATCAGCGGCTCGGGGAGTGCTTCGCGCATCGGCTGCATCGCCCTGATGCCATCCGCCTCGGTTCCGTTGTAGCAGCTGATCAGCGCGCAGATGCGCCGCCCCCAGATCTCGCGCGGGAACGGATCGCAAGAAGGTACGGTCTTCATGCCGAAGAACATGCCGAGCTCGCGTGGCGCCCCCGGAAGGAAGTCGCGGTACCATCGCATGATCTCGGCAGCATGGGCGATGTCGTAGAAGATCGGCCCGGCATAGACGTCCTTGGCCGGATGGGCCTGGAAGGTGAAGCGGGTGACGACACCGAAATTGCCGCCGCCGCCGCGTAGCGCCCAGAACAGCTCTGGATGCTCTTGGGCATTTGCGGTGACGACGCTGCCATCGGCCAGAACGACCTCGGCCGCGAGCAGGTTGTCGATGGTCAGGCCATGCTTGCGAGTGAGATAGCCGGTGCCGCCGCCAAGCGTCAGCCCGGCGATGCCGGTGCTGGAGACGATGCCGGCCGGCACCGCCAGCCCGTGCACGCTGGTCGCCCGGTCGACATCGCCTTGGGTGCAGCCGGCCTCGACACGGACGATGCGGCTGATCGGATCGATATCGATGCGCTTCATCGGCGACATGTCGATGACCATGCCGCCGTCGCAGCTGCCCAGACCCGGGCCATTGTGGCCGCCGCCGCGAATGGCGACGAGCAGTTGCCGGTCGCGGGCATGATTGACCGCCGCAACCACGTCGCCGACGTCGGCGCAGGGCACGATCCAGCGCGGCCTTTTGTCGATCATGGCGTTGTAGAGGCTGCGCGCCGCCTCATAGCCGGGATCATCCTGGCCGATGAGGCGCGCGCAGCCGCTCGGGAAACTCGTGCGAAGCAGTTGACTTCAGCATTGTTGAACACTCGTGTTGGGGAACAAGACGCGCTCGCGCCTCTGCCGCGATCTTGGGCTCGGGCAATGGAGGGCGCGCTTGGCCGGTTGAACCTGCCGCACTCGCGGCACGTCCAGTCCTACGCCGCGTCGATTTCAGCTGTTTTTCTGAACCGGCGCGGGAGTGTTTCGATTGTTTCAGCCGCTGGCGGCCTAGACGGCACCGCTATGAACTGCAACGAAAGCGTCAGGCTCCGCATGCGGTCAAGACGATATGCGGCAGAGCCGGCGCAAGCGGCCTCAGGGTTCGCGGCGAGGCAAAATGTGCAGCAACTAAATTGGAAAAGTGCAGAGGCGTCGATACAACGCCTCAAGGAGCAGTGGCGCTCAATGCCCGTCGAACGAAATCAGCGTACGGACGTCGACGCCGAGTGCTTCGAGCCTCTTGCGGCCGCCGAGCTCGGGCAGGTCGACGATGAAGCAGGCGGCGACGATGTCGGCGCCGATCTGGCGCAACAGCTTGACGGCCGCTTCTGCAGTGCCGCCGGTGGCAATGAGGTCGTCGACGAGGATGACCTTCTCGCCTGCCTTGACCGCGTCCTTGTGCATCTCCATCTCGTCGAGACCGTATTCGAGGCTGTAGGCGATGCGCACGGTCTCGTGCGGCAGCTTGCCCTTCTTGCGGATCGGCACGAAGCCGGCAGACATCTGGTGGGCGATGGCGCCGCCGAGGATGAAGCCGCGTGCTTCGATGCCAGCGACCTGGTCGATCTTGGCGCCGGCATAGGGATGAACGAGCTCGTCGATGGTACGGCGGAAGGCGCGTGCATTGCCGAGCAGCGTGGTGATGTCGCGGAACATCACACCGGGGCGCGGATAGTCGGGGATCGTCCTGATGGCGCCGAGCAGCGTCTGTTCGAGCGAGGTATTCATCGGCGGGGGCTCCGTTGCCGGCGCGCCGCGGGGGCCTCCCCGCAATCAACGCCCTGGCGCTATGGTTCGCGCATCGTCCCGGTTCGGCACCGGAGATGCAGCGGAAGTTGTGACGGTTTGGAAGGCAAAAGAAAAGGGCGCCTTGTGAGCGCCCTTCACTATCAGTCTGCGGTGCGGCTTAGTGGGCGACGTTGGCCCAGACCCTGCGCTTGGTGGCGTAGACCAGGCCAGCGAACAGCACCAGAAAGATCATGACCGCGAAGCCGGTCTGCTTGCGTGCCTCGAGATGCGGCTCGGCAGCCCACATCAGGAAGGCAGCGACGTCGCGCGAATACTGCTCGACGGTCTCGGGCGAACCATCCTCGTAAGTCACCTGGCCGTCCGAAAGCGGCTTGGCCATAGCCAGCGACTTGCCGGCGATGAAGAACGGATTGTAGTGCGTACCCTCGGCGATTTCCATTCCGGCCGGCGGCTGTTCGTCATAGCCGGTAAGCAGCGCGTGGATGTAGTCGGGGCCGTTCGACGCGTACATCGTGAAGATGTCGAAGACGAAGGTCGGGAAGCCGCGTTCGACGCCGCGCGCCTTGGCGATCAGCGAGAAGTCGGGCGGAGCAGCACCACCATTGGCGGCGGCAGCGGCGGCCGTGTTCGGGAAGGGCGACGGGAAGTGATCGCCGGGCAGCGCCTTGCGGGTGAACATCTCGCCTTCGCCGTTCGGACCGTCCTGCACTTCATACTCGGCGGCGAATGCCTTGACCTGCGCTTCGGAGTAGCCGAGGTCCTCGAGCGTGCGGAACGCCACCAGGTTCATCGAGTGACAGGCCGAGCACACTTCCTTGTAGATCTTGAGGCCGCGCTGCAGCTGGCCTTTGTCGAAGGTGCCGAACGGTCCGGCGAAGGTCCAGTCCATTTCCTTCGGCTTGTGGATCGGGAAGTGCGTCGGCTCGGCAGCGTGGTTCGCTTCCTCGGCAGCGACCGCCGCGCCTGCGGTGCCGGCGAGAAGGAAGCCGATGGCCGCCAGACCGTTGAGAATCATTTTCATTCCAAAATCCCTTTCAGATTCTCGTTGGTTCAGCCGCGGGTTTCGGGCGCAGCGTTTGCACCGGCCGGATGAGCCGAGCCGCCCTTGTTCTTCTCGAGCACCGCTTCGGTGATCGAGTTGGGCAAGCGGCGCGGGGTCTCGATCAGGCCAAGAACCGGCATGATGACCAGGAAGAATGCGAAGTAGTAGAGCGTGGCCAGCTGCGACATGATCACATAGGCACCTTCAGCGGGGCGCGAACCGAGCCAGCCGAGGAAGATCGCGTTGATGACGAAGAGCCAGAAGAACAGCTTGTACCACGGACGGTAGACGGCCGAACGGACCTTCGAGGTGTCGAGCCACGGCACGACGAACAGCACGGCGATCGAACCGAACATGGCGAGCACGCCACCAAGCTTGGAGTCGATCGGCCCGATGTTGAAGGTGACGGCGCGCAGGATCGCGTAGAACGGCAGATAGTACCATTCCGGAACGATGTGCGCAGGCGTCTTCAGCGAGTCGGCCTGGATGTAGTTGTCGGGGTGACCGAGGAAGTTCGGGATGTAGAAGATGAAGTAGGCGAACACGGCCAGGAACACGACCATGGCGAAACCATCCTTGATGGTCGCATAGGGCGTGAAGGCGACGGTGTCGGTCTTCGATTTCACTTCAATGCCGGTCGGATTGGTCTGGCCGGTAACATGCAGGGCCCAGACGTGCAGCACGACAACGCCGGCGATCATGAACGGCAGCAGGTAGTGCAGGGCAAAGAAGCGGTTCAGCGTCGGATTGTCGACGGCGAAGCCGCCGAGCAGCAGCTGCTGGACCCACTCGCCGACCAAAGGAATGGCGGTGAAGAAGCCGGTGATGACGGTGGCGCCCCAGAAGGACATCTGACCCCAGGGCAGAACGTAGCCCATGAAGCCGGTCGCCATCATCAGGAGGTAGATGATGCAGCCGAGAATCCACAGCAGCTCACGCGGCGCCTTGTAGGAGCCGTAGTAGAGACCGCGCATGATGTGGATGTAGACGGCGATGAAGAAGAACGACGCACCGTTCGAGTGCATATAGCGCAGCAGCCAACCGGAGTTGACGTCGCGCATGATCTTTTCGACCGACTGGAAGGCGAGCGTCGTGTCGTTGGCATAATGCATGGCCAGCACGACGCCGGTAAGGATCTGCGCCACCAGCATGATCGAGAGGATGCCGCCGAAGGTATAGGCGTAGTTCAGGTTGCGCGGAACCGGGTAGGAAACGAACGAGTCGTGCACCAGCCGCGGCAGCGGCATGCGTGCGTCGATCCAGCGGCCGATGCCGGTTTTGGGCGAATAGGTCGAGTGTCCACCGCTCATGGAATTATGTCCCCCTGCCTCAGCCTATCCGGATCGTCGTGTCGGAAAGAAACTGGAAATTCGGTATGTGAAGGTTTTCCGGCGCCGGTCCTTTGCGGATGCGGCCCGCCGTGTCGTAGTGGGAGCCGTGGCACGGGCAGAACCAGCCACCGAAATCGCCCTGCTGGCCGAGCGGCACGCAGCCCAGATGGGTGCAGACGCCGACCATGACCAGCCAGTTTTCCTTGCCTTCGCCGGCGGTGCGATCGATGTCGGTCGCCTGGGCGTCGCTCGAAATGTTGGCGTTGCGCGCGACCGGATCCTTGAGGTCGGCCATCGGCACTTCCTGCGCCGCCTTGATCTCTTCGGGGGTGCGGTTGCGGATGAAGACAGGTTTGCCGCGCCACTTGACGGTCAGCGACATGCCTGGCGTGAGCGACGAAACGTCAACCTCGACCGACGAAGCGGCGAGCGTCGAAGCGTCCGGGCGCATCTGGTCGATGAAGGGCCAAGCCACGGCGGCAGCGCCGACTGCACCGGCCATGCCGGTAGCGACATAGAGAAAATCGCGGCGATTTGGCTCGCTCGTATCGGTTGCGCTCACGGGACTGATCCTTTTGCCTCAATTCCAACCAGAGGCTGAGCAATTGTCCCCGCTCAACGATGCAAGCCCGACAGCGCATGGCAACCAGGCTAGCGAATTCCTCCGGCATTTGGACTTCGGTTTATGCGTGAAGGCCCTTTTTGTCCAGACGGCATACGGCACATGGGCAGATTGTCGCGGGGGCGATGCAAAGCAGTGGAAAACCCCTGCCAAAGCGCTCGCCGCAGCGGGTTTGCGGGTTGTTCCGCAGTCCCTGACATGCGCGCGGTTTGAGGTCGGCGACGACTGGCTGCGCCTGCACTTGCAAAGCATCGCCAAAGCTCAACTCGCGCCGAGTCGCACCAGCACCTCGCGCGGGATCGCATAGTCGCGGATGGCATCGTCATGCTTGCGCAGGCCGCACAGCTCGCGCTGGATGAAATAGGCATAGACCGCGTCCGCCGCAGCCTTGACGAGCACACGGCGCTGCTCGGCGTCGCCCTCATGCGCATAGAGCTTGGCCAGGGCTTCGCCGACCCGCTCTCCGGCGCGGCCAAGGGCTGCCGCCTTTTCGGCGAGGAACTCGTATTCGAGAACGTTGAGCGTCTGTTCGGAACGGTTGGACAGAATGGAGGGCGGGCGGACGGAGGACATGGCGCGATCCTACTCCGCGGCAAGCCGGTCGGCCAGAAAACCGCCGGACTGGCGCTTCCACAATTGCGCGTAAAGCCCGCCCTTGGCGATCAGCGCGTCGTGGCTGCCCTCCTCGACGATGCGGCCCTCGTCGAGCACGATCAGCCGGTCGAGGGCGGCAATCGTCGACAACCGGTGGGCGATGGCGATGACGGTCTTGCCTTCCATCAGCCGGTCAAGATTGTCCTGGATCGCCGCCTCGACCTCGGAGTCGAGCGCCGAGGTCGCCTCGTCGAGGATAAGGATCGGCGCGTCCTTGAGCATCATACGGGCGATCGCCACACGCTGGCGCTGGCCGCCCGACAGCTTGACGCCGCGCTCGCCGACATGGGCATCGTAGCCGCGGCGGCCGCGTGGATCGGCGACGTCGACGATGAAGTCGTGGGCTGCGGCGCGACGGGCGGCATCGACGATCTCGGCCTGCGACGCCCCTGCCCTGCCATAACCGATGTTGTCAGAGATCGAGCGGTGCATCAGCATCGCATCCTGGCTGACGACGCCGAACTGGGCGCGCAGCGAGGCCTGGGTGATGTCGCGAATGTCGCGACCATCGACCATGATGCGGCCCTGCTCGACGTCGAACAGGCGCAGCGCGAGGTTGACGATGGTGGTCTTGCCGGCACCTGAAGGACCGACGAGCGCCACGCGCTCGCCCGGCCGGATGTGCAGATTGAGGTTTTCGATCACGCCACTGCCCTTGCCGTAGTGGAAGGAGACGTTGTCGAACAGGATGTCGCCGGAAGCGCGGGGCAGGACAGCGGCATTTTCAGCATCGCGGATCGCCGGCCGCACTGAGATGGTGCGGGTGGCGTCCTGGATGGTGGCGTAGTTGCGGACGAGCCCGTTGATGTTGAACATCATCCAGCCCGACATCTGGTTGAGCCGGAAAACGAGGCCGAGGGCTGCGGCGATGGCGCCGGTGGAGATGTCGCCACGCGACCAGCTGACTATGCAGATGGCAGCCACCGCCGTCATCATCACGCCGTTGATCAGCGCCACCGCCGAACGCACGGTCGTGATCGAGCGGGTCAGCCTGAATACTGCGCCGAGATAGCTTTCGAGCCCGTCGCGGACATAGACATGCTCGCGCCGGCCGCTGTCGAACAGCTTGACCGCCATGATGTTGGTGAAGGCATCGACAAGGCGGCCATTGAAGATCGAGCGCTGGTCGGCGGTGGCACGGCCGGCCCGGCGCATCTCGGGCAGAAGGAAATAGACGATCGCGGCGTAGCCGAGGAACCAGGCAAGCACCACCGCCCCCATCAGCGGGTCGAGCGAGACAAGGATGGTCAAGGACAACAACACGAAGGTGAGGAAGGCCCACATCGTCTGCAGCACGTTGACGATGAAGTCGCCGACGGCCTCGCCGCCCTGCAGGATCTTGGTGGCGATGCGGCCGGCGAAATCGTTCTGGTAGAAGTCATAGGGCTGTTCGATGACACGCCGGAACGCCTGCCAGCGCACCATGGAGAAGAAGCCGGGGACGACGACCTGCTGTTCGACGATCGCCGAGCCGATGATGATGACGGCGCGGACCACAAGGATCAGAACGAGCAATCCGGCAAGCTCGGGCCAGTGGTCGGCGAACAGGCGCTGCGGGGTGGTGGCGTCGAGCAGGTCGATGAGCCAGCCGACCGACCAGTAGAGGGCGGCGTCGATGGCGCCGGCCAAAAAGCCGCTGACCAGGAGCAGCGTGAACGGACCCTTCGCCTGGCGGGCGAAGTAGAGGATGAAGGCCCAGGCGCTCTCCGGCAGGACTTCGCGGTCGGTGTCCTGGAATGGGTCGATCGCGCCTTCGAGGCGGCGCCAGAGTTTTTCGCGGAGGGGGTCGGGGGTCATGGCGTGCTCCGCGCGGGCCGGCGGGAAGTGCCCAGCACGGGGTGGCGCGAGACGCTTCGCGCAGATTGGCACCAGATGCTCAGCCGAGGTTGGCATGAGGCACTATGCCGAGGTCGGTGCGAGGCCTGTCGCAAATATTGGCGCGAGGCACCGGTGGAGATCAGGCACGTCGCCGTCGCGCGGATGAAGGCACGATCTTCCCCCTTGCGCGGGAGATCGCCGGCAGGCCAAAGGGGGGTGCCTTGCACGACAGTAAACATCACGCCGGCCTCGATTCGTCGAGCACGCCATCCTCGTTGAACAGGAAGCCGCCGGACTGGCGTTTCCACAGGCGAGCGTAGAGGCCGTCGAGCGCGAGCAGTTCGTCATGGGTGCCCTGCTCGGCGATGCCGCCCTTGTCGAGCACGACCAGCCGGTCGAGGGCTGCGATTGTCGACAGGCGGTGAGCGATGGCGAGCACCGTCTTGTTCTGCATCAGCGCATGCAGGTTTTCCTGGATCGCCGCCTCGATGTCGCTGTCGAGCGCCGAGGTCGCCTCGTCGAGGATGAGGATCGGCGCATCCTTGAGGAAGACGCGGGCGATCGCCACGCGCTGGCGCTGGCCGCCCGACAGCTTGACACCGCGTTCGCCGACGAAGGCATCGTAGCCTTGGCGGCCACGATTGTCGGCGAGCGTCTGGATGAAGTCGTGCGCCTCGGCCTTGCGTGCGGCGGCAACGACCTCGTCGTCCGATGCATCGGGTTTGCCGAGCTTGATGTTGTCGCGCAGTGAACGGTGGAACAGCGCCGTGTCCTGGCTGACGACGCCGATCTGGCCGCGCAGCGAATTCTGCGTGACGGTTGAAATGTCCTGGCCGTCGATGAGGATGCGCCCGCCCTCAAGATCGTAGAGGCGCAGGATGAGATTGGCGAGCGTGGTCTTGCCGGCGCCCGACGGGCCGACGATGCCGACCTTCTCGCCCGGCTTGACGACAAGCTCGATGCCGTCGAGCACGCCGCCGCCCTTGCCATAGTGGAAGACCACCTTGTCGGCGCGGATTTCGCCGCCCTTGACCGCCAGCTCTCCGGCATCGGGCCTGTCGACAAGGCCAAGCGGCTGGCTGATCAGCGCCTTGGAGTTTTCAAGCACACCGAGATTCCTGAGGATTCCGTTGAGCTGCATCATCAGTCGGCCGAGCAGCATGTTAAGGCGCAACACGAGGCTGAGCGTGAAGGCGACGGCGCCGACAGTGATCGCGCCCTCGATCCAGAGATGGATCGAATACCAGGCGATGGCCGTAATCATGACGCCCGACAGTGCCGTCAGCGCCAGGCGCACACCGGTGAGCCTGCGGGTGAACGGCCGCAGCGCATCGAGATAGATGTCGAAGCCGGAGCGGATGTAGCGGTCGTCGCCGTCGGCAGCGAACAGCTTCAGCGTCTGCACGTTGGAATAGCTGTCGACGATACGGCCGTTGATCATCGAGCCGGCCTCGGCGGTCGCCTCTGCATGCTTGCGGATCGACGGCAGGTAATGGTTGGCGAGGAAGCCGAAGGCGACGATCCACACGACGACAAGTGCCGCAAGCCGCCAGTCGAGGCCGGCGACCACCGCAAGCGTGGTGACGGTGTAGACCAGCATGAACCAGACAACCTCTATGAAGCTTTCCATCAGGTCGCCGGTCGCCTGCCCAGCCTGCCAGACCTTTGTCGCGATGCGGCCGGCAAAGTCGTTCTGGAAGAAGGAATAGGACTGGCGCGAAACATGGCGATGCGCCTGCCAGCGTACGAGGTTGTAGAAGCCAGGCGTGATCGTCTGTTCGTCGACGAGCGCAGACAAGCCGACGACGAACGTGCGGATGACCAGCACGACGAGCGCCATGAACAGCACTTCGGGCCCCGCGACATCCCACAGTGCCGCCCAGCTACGATCGGCGGGCAAGCCGTCGAGGATATCGACGAGGCGGCCGACGAAATAGAACAGCCCGGCCTCGACAAGGGGGGCGATGCCGCCGATGACCAGCATGGCGAAGAAGGCAAATTTCGCCTGACCGACATAATGCCAGAGGAAGCCCCAGACTGTCGCCGGCGGCCTGAGATTCCTAGGTTCCCGGAAGGGATAGACCCAGCTTTCGAACCATTTGTAGATTCTGTTCATCAGCTCTCTGGGCTATCCGGCTGCAACGACTCACTATTTTCGGCCCAAACCGACCATTGAGGCAACCGTGACTTGGCAGGAGAAACGTGCCGCCAAGCCAGGCGAATCTTGGGCGGCATGTTCACAAAATGAGGAGGGCTGGCCCCGCCATCCGAAATGAAAGAGGCCTTCCGCACCGGCGGAAGGCCTCGATATCGATCCACACTACTCTGCTGCCTGGCTCTTGGCCTCGCCGTCGTTAGCCGCCGCATCCACAACGTCGTCGAGCAGGAAGCCGCCGGATTGGCGTTGCCAGAGGGCGGCGTAGATGCCGCCCTTGGCGACCAGTTCGTCATGGCTGCCCTGTTCGACGATGCGGCCTTTGTCCATGACCACCAGGCGGTCCATCGCGGCGATGGTGGACAGCCGATGGGCGATGGCGATGACGGTCTTGCCTTCCATCAGTCGATAGAGGTTTTCCTGGATCGCCGCCTCGACCTCGGAGTCGAGCGCCGACGTCGCCTCGTCGAGGATCAGGATCGGCGCGTCCTTGAGCATGACACGGGCGATTGCGATGCGCTGACGCTGGCCACCCGACAGCTTGACGCCGCGCTCGCCGACATGCGCCGCGAAACCCTTGCGGCCCTTGGGATCGGCAAGAGTGGCGACGAAGTCGAGTGCTTCGGCGCGCCACGCCGCCTCGATCATCATCTCTTCGGTGGCGTCGGGACGGCCGTAGAGTATGTTGTCGGCGACCGAGCGGTGCAGCAGCGAGGTGTCCTGCGTCACCATGCCGATGCGGGCGCGCAGGCTGTCCTGCTGGACGGCCGAGATGTCCTGCCCATCGATCAGGATGCGGCCGCCTTCGATGTCGTAGAAGCGCAGCAGCAGGTTAACCAGCGTCGACTTGCCGGCACCCGAGCGGCCGACGATGCCGATCTTCTCGCCAGGACGAACGTTGAGCGTGAGATCCTCGATGACACCCTTCTTCTTGCCGTAGTGAAAACGCACATTGTCGAAGGCAATGCCGCCCTTGTCGACGACGATCTCCTTTGCCTCGGACTTGTCTTCGACCAGGCGCGGCATGGCGATCGAAGTGATGCCATCCTGGACGGTGCCGATGCTCTCGAACAGGCCGGAGACCTCCCACATGATCCATTGCGACATGCCCCAAAGGCGCAGCACCAGGCCAAGTACGACCGCGACCGCGCCGATGGAAACGGCGCCGTTGAGCCACAGCGAGATCGACAGGATGCCAACCGACAGAAGCAGCGTCGAGTTGAGCAAATAGAGCACACCGTAGAGCGAGGTCACCAGCCGCATCGAACGGTAGACCGTATCCATGAACAGCGACATGCCTTCCCTGGCGAAGGTCGCCTCGCGGCGTGAATGCGAGAACAGCTTGACGGTCTGGATGTTGGTGTAGCTGTCGACGACGCGGCCGGTCATTGTCGAGCGCGCGTCGGCCTGCTCTTCAGCCAGCTTGCCGAGACGCGGCACGAAGTAGCGCAGCAACAGCACGTAGCAGACGAGCCACACGATCAGGGGGGCGGCAAGGCGCAGGTCGGCCGAGCCGACGATGATCAGCACGCCGATGAAATAGACAATGACGTAGTTGAGCACGTCGATCAGCTTGACCACGCATTCGCGCACGGCGAGTGCGGTCTGCATCAGCTTGGTGGCGATGCGGCCGGCGAATTCGTCCTGGTAGAAGCTCATCGATTGCTTGAGCAGGTAGCGGTGCACCTGCCAGCGGATGCGCATGGGATAGTTGCCCATCAACGTCTGCTGGTTGACCAGCGACTGCAGCACCACCATGCCCGGCAGCACGACCATGACGATGAAGGCCATGCCGGCGAGCTTCCAGCCTTCGTTCTGAAGGAAGGTCTCGCGGTTCTGCGCCGACAGCCAGTCGACGATGTTGCCGAGAAAGCCGAACATCCACACTTCCGCAAGCGCGATCAGCGACGTCAGCACGGCGGCGATAATGATGTAGAGCCAGGCACCCTTGGTGTAGTGCAGGCAGAAGGCGACCAGCGTCTTCGGCGGCTCGACCGGTTCCTCCACCGGGAACGGATTCAGTCTGTTTTCAAACCAGCGGAACATTTCAGTCTCTCAGTTCGGTATGCTGCACGCGGCGAATTCCGCGTGGGACATATCTTGGAAGGTCACTGGCACGGCCATATTGCGCCGGATTCTCGGAGTTAAGAGCCGGCGGGGGCTTTCGAAATGTAGGGGGCCGCTGAGGATTCGGCGAATCCTCAGCTATTACCTCCTGACATCGTTCCGGCAGCAGGCCGGGTAGCACCCGACCGGCCGGCAAGCCGGCCGATCAGGGCAGCGATGCGGCCGAACAGCGGCCTGTAGCTGGGATCAACGACGACATTCGACAGGTCGACGTCTGGCAGCATGCCGCGATGCGGCCGCCGGCGTACCGGAGGGTGCGCCTTGGGCTGATGCGCGCCGAGCGCCAGCATCATGGCATGGTGCCTTGCTTCAGCTAACTCGTTGCGGTGGGCGAAAAATGCAGAGTCGTGTTCGTTACGGGCGTTGTGCCCGGTGGGGATGTTGACAAACATCGGAATTGTCCTTCGAAAACCGGATAAGGGCTTCTGCGGACCGCGATGCGAATATGCCTGGAATTGTCAGGAAAAGTCGTCGAACCGGTCCGCCCTCAGGCAGTACGTCGCCCACAGTCGGGGCGGTGTGTGTCAAGCAGCATCATGTACCCCTCCATCGGTTCGGGTTGACAATGCAGGCCGTATACTCCCCTTCGCGGCAGAACGCCACAGCATCATCTTCACTTTTTGCTTGGGCACGACTTGCTGTGGCCTTGCTGCCACAGATTAGGATATCAACATGAACGGCCCATTCCGCATCGCGCTCTACCAGCCCGACATCGCCGGCAACACCGGCACCATCCTGCGCATGGCCGCCTGCCTTGGCGTCGCCGTCGACCTGATCGAACCCGCCGGCTTCGACATCTCCGACCGTTCGCTGAAACGCGCCGGCATGGACTATCTCGAAATGGCGGCGCTGACCCGGCACGTCGACTTCGACCGCTTCGAGAACTGGCGCCGAGGCGAAGGCCGACGCCTGGTGCTGCTGTCGACGAAAGCCACCCTGCCCTACACGGATTTCCGCTTCGAACCAGGCGACGTCGTCATGGTCGGCCGCGAATCGGCCGGTGTGCCGGATCACATCCACGATCTCGCCTTCGAGCGGCTGCTCATCCCGATGCCCGGCGGCGGTCGCAGCCTCAACGTCGCGCTGGCTGCTGCGATGGTTTCCGGCGAGGCGATGCGCCAGCTCGGCTGAAATGGCTGCCGCGAGTCGCAGTGCGGCCGCGGCGAAACAGCCTCCTGGCAAACCGTCGTTCCAGTCGTCTGCAGCGGATCTCGCCATGTCGTCATCCTTCGTTGCACGGTGAAGGATATCCTCGTACAACCTCAACTAATATTGAGGTCAAGCGGGAATTTTCGATGGCAAGCGAACTGACTGTCGGCGAGGTGGCAAAGCGCAGCGGCGTTGCGGTTTCGGCGCTGCATTTCTACGAGACGCGCGGGCTGATCCACAGTCACCGCACGGCGGGCAACCAGCGGCGTTACTCCAGGGACGTGCTGCGCCGTGTGGCCGTGATCCGGATCGCCCAGGATGTCGGCATCTCGCTCGCCGACATTGCCGCCGCCTTCGCCGCCCTGCCTGACGGGCGCACGCCTACGCGTGAGGATTGGAGTCTACTTTCAACGGGTTGGCGCCACGACCTCGACCACCGCATCGAACAGTTGAAGAAGCTGCGCGACGGCCTGACCGACTGCATCGGCTGCGGCTGCATGTCGATCGACAAGTGCCCGCTGCGCAACCGCGAGGACCGGCTGGCGCGCCAGGGCCCAGGGCCGCGGCGGCTGCTGGTGGAGTGAAAACGGCCGACCCGGGGCGTTGCCTCCCCGGATCAGTGGTGTTCGATGCGTCAGCGCAGGATAGCCAGGTCGCGCAAGCCGGCATCGAGGCCCTCGCCCGCCTTTTCGGCAGCACCGCTCTCCATGTTGACCTTGTAGAGCATGCCGCCTGTGGCCAGCCACGCGGTGTTGGCGCCATCTTCCGACGTCTGGATATCGAAGCCGACGGCGTCGCCGGGCTCGATGCCGAGCTTGCCGATCGTCTTCAGTGTACCGTCATTCGGTTTGGTCTGCTGCAGGAACAGCCCGCCGGCATGGATGTCGTACATCGCCGTTTTTTCGGGCTTGCCGAAGGAATTGGTATAGGCGGTGGCAATGATCTCAGTCGGCATCTCGGCGCTCGCATCGCCAGCCTCGAAGGCGAGCTTGCCGTCTTCGGTTACCGCGCCGGTCGCGGGATCGACACGCAGATTGGTGCCGTCGGACGCAATAACGCGCAGCTTGTCGGCTGCCGGGTTGAAGTCGACGCTGACCTTGGCGCCCTCGGGCGGCAGCTTGGACAGCTTCGACACCGCCGCAGCCGCACCGGTGTCGAGGTTGATGGTGACCAGCGAGCCGTCGCCGGCCAAGCCATAGACCATGTTATCGGACGATCGCAGGTCGATTCCATGGAGCTTGTCGACCCCGGTCACCTCCATCTTCCTGGCCTCGCCCGGCTTGTCGGTGTCGAACCAGATCAAGGTCTTGTCGCCGGAAAGGCCAAGCGCCGGAGCAGCCACTGCCGCTGCGGAAAAGCCGGCGAGCATTGTGCCGGCAAGGGCGATATGCAGTGCGATGCGGTTCATGTCGATCTCCTTCTCATTGGTCGGTGAGCGCTGGTGATTTTGCGTCGCTCGCCGGCCTTACCCACGGGATCGGGTTCTGGATGCAGGACGCCGCAAATTTCTCAGAAGGGCTTGCATCCCCAGATGCATCCGGCGTGTATCATTGCAAACGGGCGAGAAGGGACCGCATGTCGGCTGTCGAACGAAGCGACCAATTCTGTGACGGCCTGATGCTTCGGGTCGCAAGCGGCGACCGCGAGGCGCTCGGCGACCTTTTCGCCAGCGAGGCCGGCAGGCTGATCGCCATCGCCCGCCGCATCCTGCGCCGCAAGGATCTCGCCGAGGAAGCAGTACAGGAAGGCTTCATCGCCGCCTGGAAGCATGCGCCGCGCTTCGACCCGGCACGCGGCAGTGCCCGCGCCTGGCTGACCACCATCGTCCGCAACCGCGCGCTCAACATGCTGCGTGACGGCCAGCGCCTCCGTCTGACAGGTGACGACATGGCCAGGCACGGCGAAAGCGACAGCAGCGCCGACGCGGCCTTCGAGGCTCTCGACGAGGCCGACGCGCTCAAGCACTGCCTGAGCCAGTTGGATGAGGCGCGGCGCAGGTCGATCCTGCTGGCCTATGTGCTGGGCTACACACATGGCGAGATCGCAGCGAAGCTGAACGCGCCGCTGGGCACCGTCAAAGCCTGGATTCGCCGCGGCGTCATCGCCTTGCAGGAGTGCCTGTCATGAGCCGCGACAACGAACGCTTTGCCCACGCCGGCGACTATGTGCTCGGTCTGCTGGATGATGACGCCCGCGCCGAAGCGGAGCGCGATATGGAGCGCGACCCGGAATTTGCCGAGACAGTGCGACGGCTCGCCGAACGCATGTCCAGCCTCGACCACACGGCGAAGCCCGCCGAGGTGCCTGCCGGCATGTGGGACGAAATCCTGGGCAAGATTGCAACCCTGCCGCAGGACCACGGCACCTCACCGCCGGCACAAAGCGCTGCCAATCAGAACAGCGCGACGCATACGCCCCCCTGGCGCAAACTCGCCCTGGCAGCGTCGCTCGCGGCCGCGTTCGGCCTCGGCTATGCCGGCGGCTTCGTCATGAAGACGGTGCCGGAGCCGGTTGTGCTCGTGGTGCTGCAGACGCCCGACAACACCACGGGAGCGGTGTTCGAGGCCTTTGCCGACAACAGCGTCAAGATCATCCCGCTTGCCGATTTCGAGGTGCCGCAGGACAAGATCATGCAGGTGTGGACGCTCTACGACGCCTCGGTCGGCCCGGTTTCGCTGGGCACGCTGTCCAGCGCCGAGGTGACCACGCTCAAGGGCCAGAAGCTGCCTGTGCCCGCGGCCGACCAGCTCTACGAGATCACGCTCGAACCGCGCCCGGGCTCGCCGACCGGCAAGCCGACGGGACCGATCCTGGTCAAGGGATTTGCGAAACGGCCGGCTGGTTAGCCAGGGCACCGAAGGGCAGTTTGGAATCTCGCACCAATGGCTTGCAGCCGCCAGCTGCGGTTGCGCGGCAGCCCGACTCAGTCTCGGTTTAGAGAAGATCAGTCCGATGTCGGCAGGCGGCGGATGGTGAACTCGATGACGTCGCCGGGGCGCTCGAACCAGCTTTCGATCTCGGTCCAGTAAGCCTGCTTCGGCCAGCGCGAGAACCACTCCTGCGCCTTGAGCCGTGCGTCGTGGCGCGGCAACACGAAGGTCTCGCGCAGGAACCCGTCGCGCGGCCTGCGCTCACGTTCGGCCCGGCTGCGCTGGAGCCTCTTGGCGAGATCCTCCAGCGGCGGTCTGGTCGGTGTGCCCATAAAGAACTCCTTGACCCTTGCGAGAAGGAGATTAGGGATCGCGCCGGACAATTACGAGTCATTTGTGCGGAGCCTAAATTGCAGCGTCCTGAAATCCCGGCGGGACTGCCGGCCGACATCGAAGACAGGAAGGCGCGCGCGCGCGCCTGGTTCGAGGAGCTGCGCGACCGCATATGCCTCGCCTTCGAGGCGCTGGAGGATGAGGTCGAGGGACCGCTGGCGTCATGGGCACCGGGCCGTTTCGAGCGCACGCCCTGGCAGCGCGACGACGGCAAGGGCGGCGGCGGCATCATGTCGATGATGCATGGCCGCGTCTTCGAGAAGGTCGGCGTGCACACCTCGACCGTGCATGGCGAGTTCTCGCCGGAATTCCGCAAGCAGATGCCGGGCGCCGAAGAAGACCCGCGCTTCTGGGCCTCGGGCATCTCGCTGATTGCCCACCCGCAGAACCCGAACGTACCCGCCGTGCACATGAACACACGCATGGTGGCGACCTCGCGCTGGTGGTTCGGCGGCGGTGCCGATCTCACGCCGGTGCTCGACCGCCGCCGCACGCAGGACGACGCCGATACCGTCGCCTTCCACAAGGCGATGCAGTTTGCCTGCTCCAAGCACGCCGGTGTCGCCGACCACCAGAAATACAAGGATTGGTGCGACGAATACTTCTTCCTGCCGCATCGCAACGAGCCGCGCGGCACCGGCGGAATCTTCTTCGACTGGCAGCATTCGCCTGAGGAGAAGGGCGGCTGGGACGCAGACTTCCGCTTCGTCCAGGACGTCGGCCGCGCCTTCCTCGTCACCTACCAGCATTTGGTGCGGCAGAACTTCAACACCAACTGGACCGACGGCGACCGCGACGAACAGCTGGTGCGCCGCGGCCGCTATGTCGAGTTCAACCTGCTGTATGACCGCGGCACGATCTTCGGCCTGAAGACCGGCGGCAACATCGCCTCGATCCTGTCGAGCATGCCACCTGAGGTCAGGTGGCCCTGAGCCGGACGCATGGCTGCCCTGCCCGCCGTCGCATTGACGTGCGGGCAGCAAAGCTTTAGAGAGCGCGCTTTCCTTGGCCCTCGTCCTTTGGTGACGGGCCTTGCTCTCATTGGAAGATTTTCGTGACGATTTTCGACAACATGGTTCCGGCGCTGGCCGGAGCGCTCGCCGCGCGTGGCTACGAAACGCTGACCCCGGTGCAAACCTCGGTGCTGGCTCCCGAGGCCTGCGGCGTCGACCTCCTGGTCTCGGCCCAGACCGGCTCGGGCAAGACGGTGGCCTTCGGCATCGCCATCGCGCCGACCCTGCTTGACGGCCGCGAGCGCTTCACGCCGGGCGCAGCACCTTCGGCAGTGATCATCGCGCCGACGCGCGAGCTCGCCATCCAGGTGCGCCGCGAGTTCGAATGGCTCTATGCCGCGACCGGCGCCCGCATCGCCTCCTGCGTCGGCGGCATGGACATGCGCAAGGAACGCCGCGCGCTCGACGAAGGCGCCGACATCGTCGTCGGCACGCCGGGCCGCCTGCGCGACCACATCACCCGCGGTTCCCTGGACATTTCCGGCCTGCGCGCCGTGGTGCTGGACGAAGCCGACGAGATGCTCGACCTCGGCTTCCGCGAAGACTTGGAGTTCATCCTGGCGGCAGCACCGCAGGAACGCCGCACGCTTCTGTTCTCGGCAACAGTGCCGCCGCAGATCGCCCAGATGGCCAAGCGCTTCCAGCGCAACGCGCTGCGCATCACCGCAGCAGGCGAAAGCCGCCAGCACGACGACATCGAATACCGCTCCGTGCTGGTCGCTCCGTCCGAGCGCGAGAACGCCATCATCAACACGCTGCTTTACTTCGATGCCCAGAGCACAATGGTGTTCTGCGCGACGCGCGAAGCGGTCAAGCACTTCTCGGCGCGCCTTGCCAATCGCGGCTTCGCCGTTGTGGCGCTGTCGGGCGAGCTGAGCCAGGCCGAACGCAACAACGCGCTGCAGGCAATGCGAGACGGCCGCGCCCGTGTCTGCGTGGCGACCGACGTCGCCGCCCGCGGCATCGACCTGCCGAACCTCGACCTCGTCATCCACGCCGACCTGCCGACCAACCCTGATACGTTGTTGCACCGCTCGGGCCGTACCGGCCGTGCCGGTCGCAAGGGCGTGTGCGTGCTGATCGTGCCGTTCCACCGTCGTGGCAGCGCTGCCCGCCTGCTCAAGCTGGCAAAGCTCGAGGCAACGACGCAGGCAGCACCCGGCCCGGCAGAGATCGATGCCCGCAACCGCGAGCGCATGCTGGCGGAACTCACTGACATCGAGGCTGCCGTCGAGGACGAGGCAACGCAGGTCGCCGAAATCCTCGCCGCCCACTCGCCCGAGACGATCGCGCTGGCCTGGCTGCGACAGCAGATGGCCTCGCGTCCCGCCGCCGAAGAGCTCTCGGACCGCCCTGTGCCGGTGTTCGACGCCGCAAAGGCGGAACGTCCCGACAACCGCTTCGAAAGCGGCGTCTGGTTCGCCGTCTCGGTCGGCCGCAAGCACCGCGCCGAACCACGCTGGCTGTTGCCGCTGATCTGCAAGGCAGGCCGCGTCACCAAGCGCGAGATCGGCTCGATCCGCATCTTCGAGAACGATTCGCATTTCGAGATCATCTCCGAGCGTGCCGACGCCTTTGCTGCGGCCGTCGAGGAACAGGGCACCGGCGAAAAGGGCGTGACCATCACCCGTACTGGTGCCGCGCCTGCATCCGATCACGGCGCCAAGCCGAAGAAGCAGCACCGCAAGGGCCAATACGATCCCGCCGACAAGCCACCCTTCAAGAAGAAGGCTTTTGAAAAGAAGCCTTACGAGAAGAAGCTGTTCGAAAAGCGTGCGGGTGACAAGCCGGCCTACGACAAGCCGGCGGGTGCTGGCGCGGCCAAGAAGTACAAGCCAAAGAAGAGGTTCGGCGAGTAATCGCCAAGCTCTCACCGGGTCTTACTTTTTCGTAAGGTTCGCAGTTGCCACATTCGGCGCCACAAACAGAGATTTGGGCGCCGAATGTGGCTAAGTCACCGTTTGAAAATATGCTTTTCGTCTAATATGCCCCTGGCAAAGCACGGCTATTCTATCGCCGGGGCCGGGAAACGCCGGCGGCTCGATCTCTTGGGCCGCGACGCGACGTGACTGGACGGCCCTTCATAAGGCGGGTCGGTCCATTCGGGCGCCCGCATTCGTCGGAGAGCATGCCATGCGCAAGCTTCTTGTTCCGGCAGCCGCAGCTGCCATTTTTGCAACCTCTGCCGTATCCTTCGCCGCCGCCCAGCATACGGATGGGACGATCAAGACCTTCGACGCCAAGGCGATGAGCCTGACGCTCGCCGACGGCACATCCTTCTTGCTGTCGAAGAAGTTCGAGGATCCCGGCGTGAAGGCAGGCGAAACGGTTTCGATCACTTGGGACATGAGCGGCACAAACAAGGTGGCTGAGTCCGTCAAGATCGTGAAGTAGCGCCCAAGCCGCGCGCTGCAAAAAAGGGCGGAACACGAGGTTCCGCCCTTTTCATTGATCCGGAACGCGAGCCGGCGGAATCATTTTTTCAACCTGCAGCGTCAACGCACTGACAAAGCGGGATTTTTCCACGAATGCTCGGACGGACCAACTCAAACTGTCGACTGGCCCACCACCAAGCGCAACCAATCGCCCGATTGCGTGTTATAGTGCACCCCCGAAACGGACGAGGAAGGAGACATCCGATGAAGGAATTTCAGTGCGGGTCGCTTGTCCCCGGCTGCCAGTGGCACACCCGCCACGAGGACGAAGCTGAAATCATTCGCCGCGTGGCCGAGCATATGCGCGAGACCCATGGCGAAACCATCATCCGCGAGACGATGATAGAAGCCATTCGCTCGCGCATCGAGAAGGTCCGCAACGCGGCCTGACCTCTGAATCTCACGCATAGTGCCTTCCGAAAATCGACACCAATTTTCGGGCCTATGCTCTAGACTTTCAGCCTCTTGGCGGCGCGCTCGAGCAGCGCGTCGCGGTCCAGCACAAAGCCGCTGTCGACCCACTCTCCTTCCAATGCCTTGAGCAACGAGCCGAGTGCCGCGCCCTCGACGCCAAGCGCAGCAAGATCGCCGCCGCGCAAGGGAACGTCGGGCTTTTGCCATGTGCCGATGAAGGACAGCAGGCGGAAATAGCCGCCGGCTTCGATCAGCGCCTTGTCGTCCTGCTCGGCGCGACCGCGCGCTGAGGCGAGATCGAGGCGCAGGCGATCGGCGATGGCGTCGACATTGCCGCGATAGAGCCGCTTGGCCAGTTCGCCCTCGGTAACGGTTGGCTCAACCTTGGCGGTTGCCGCCCACTGGACCAGCCTGTCGGTTTCGACATTGGCAAGCCTCAGCCGGTCGCCAAGGGTTTTCATGCGCGCCGCATCCGGTGGCACGATCGATTCGAGCCGCAGCAGCGGGTCGGCTTTCCAGCCGAGATCGTTCTCTGCGCGGACCAGCGCGTGGATGGCATCGATGCCCCATTTTTCGCTCTCGGGCAGAGCGGCGGTCAGCACGCCGGCCTGGCGCATCCACAACATGGCACGCGACGGATCGGGCGCGCCGAGCAGCCGCTTGAGCTCCGACCAGACGCGTTCGGCGGACAGCCGCGCGATGCCGTCCTTGAGCCGGGCGCAGGCCCTCAGCCCTTCGGCATCGGGACGGCCTTTGCCGTACCAGGCGAAGAAGCGGAAAAAGCGCAGGATGCGCAGATAGTCCTCGCGAATGCGGGTCTCGGCGTCGCCGATGAAGCGCAACGTCCGGCTGTCGAGATCGGTCAGCCCGCCAACGAGGTCGATCACGCTGCCGTCGGCACTGGCATAGAGCGCGTTGATGGTGAAATCGCGTCGTTCGGCGTCAGCCGTCCAGTTGCTGCCGAAGACGACCTTGGCGCGGCGACCGTCGGTCTCGACGTCGGCGCGCAAGGTGGTGACCTCGAATGGCTTGCCGCCAGCAATAACGGTGATGGTGCCATGCTCGGCGCCGGTGGGTGCGGTCCTGAAGCCGGCCGCTTCGGCGCGGCGGACGGTCTCGTCAGGCAGATTTGACGTGGCGATGTCGACATCTGCGACGGGCTCGCCGAGCAGCGCATTGCGCACGGCACCGCCGGCGATGCGCGCCTCGCCGCCGTCGGCGTTCAGCACTGCGAGCAGTTTCTGCAGCTGCGGGTCGCTCAGCCAGGAGGCGCCGGCGATAGTTGCGCTCATGTGTAGAGCCTTTCATAGAGAGCGCGGATGATGCCGGCGGTGACGCCCCAGATGTAACGCTCTTCATAGGGCATGGCATAGAAGAAGCGTTCCTGGTCCTGCCAGGTGCGGCTGGCGCGGCCATGATTGGCCGGATCCATCAAAAAGCCGAGCGGCACCTCGAAGACGTCGTCCACTTCACCCTCGTTGACTGTCAGGCGGAAGCCGGGACGCACGATGCCAAGCACCGGCGCGATGCGGTAACCGCTGCCGGTGACATAATCCGGCAAGCGCCCGATGATTTCTATGTAGTCGGAGGTTATGCCGATCTCCTCGACTGTTTCCCGCAGCGCCGCCGCCTCGGGCGAGACGTCAGTCGGGTCGATGCGTCCGCCGGGAAAGGCGATCTGGCCGGAATGGCTCTTCAGCTTTTCGGCACGCTTCGTGAGGATGACCGTCGAGGCATCGCCGTGATCCACCACGGGGATCAGCACAGCGGCATCGCGCAGCCGGTCGTGCACGAACAGTTCGCGCATGTCCGGGTTCAGCACGTGGTCGCCATAGTCGGCAACCGCATCGTTGAGGTGCTCCTGTGCGGCGCGCTGGCGGAAATCCTGCGCCGAATAATGCGCTCTCAGGGCATGAACCATCACGCGCTCAGCCGCTCCAGCTTGTCCCAGGGCATTATGGGGTAGACCTCACCCTTCGAACGCACGGCAAACATGTGCTTACCTGATATGTCGATGCGCTCGCCAACTTCGGCGAGCTCGTACATCACCGGACGCGCCACCAGCGCCTCGAGGCGCCCGCGGACCAGCAGGTATGGCTTGAGGCCGCCTGTCTCCGGCTCGTCGACAAAGCGCAGCGGATGCTCCGGGCCAACTTCGACGACATCGCCGACATTGGTGCGAAAGGTCAGGATCTGGTCAGCGCCCTCGCCTGTCACATTCATCTCGACAGCAACGAAATGCGCGTCGACGACGCGGATTCCGACCCGTTCCACCGGGGTGACCAGGTAGGTCTTGCCGTCCTCGTCCTTACGCAGGACGGTCGAAAACAGCTGTACCAGCGGCATGCGGCCGATCGGCGTGCCCAAATAGAACCAGGTCCCGTCGGGCTTGATTTCCATGTCGAGATCGCCGCAAAAATCAGGATTCCAGCGCTCGACCGGCGGCAGGCCCTTGCCGGCGCGGGCGGCACGCGAAATCAGCGCCTCGAGGCCGGCGGTGTCGCCGGCGCGGGTCAGGCCAAGGTCAGTTGCCGCCTCGCGGCTATGGTCAAGGTCGCCAGTCATGGTCACGAAATAGTCACTGTTGTTGCGCTTGTCAGCATAGGCAAGTGATTTAAGTTCAATGCCATGACCTCGCAAAGGTGCGGGCATGGAGATCGCGACGCCCGGGATCGTTTGACCTCTGGGGATTGGGCGGCAGGCACGACGTCCACACGGACGACGCACCGGACCAAGAGGCAAATAATCCTTGTAGATTGACGAAGCGGCCCCCTGTTCTGATGGACGAGAGAGGCACGCTGTAGCATTTTGAGTGAGCGCATCGGCAGTCCGGGAATCGGTTTTGATTTCAGGCGCCGCGCCAGAAGAAGGATCCGGCCCGCATGAGCGTGATGATCAAGGAAACGGCGATGAGCGAGAGCGAGATGATCGCCGCAGCCGAACGTGCGCTTGCCGACATCGCCAAGATCCGCGCTGGCGTCGGCCGCGTCATCTTCGGCCAGGAAAGCGTCGTTGAACGCACTCTGGTGGCGCTTTTGGCAGGCGGCCATGCGCTGCTTGTCGGCGTGCCCGGCCTTGCCAAGACCAAGTTGGTCGAGACGCTCGGCATCGTGCTCGGCCTCGACTCGCGCCGCATCCAGTTCACGCCCGACCTGATGCCATCTGACATCCTCGGCTCCGAGGTGATGGAGCAGGACGACCAGGGCAAACGCTCCTTCCGCTTCATATCAGGGCCGATCTTCGCGCAATTGCTGATGGCCGACGAGATCAACCGCGCCAGCCCACGCACCCAGTCAGCACTGCTGCAGGCGATGCAGGAGTACCACGTGACGGTCGCCGGCGAGCGCCACGACCTACCCGCCCCTTTCCATGTGCTGGCAACCCAGAATCCGCTCGAGCAGGAAGGCACCTATCCGCTGCCGGAAGCCCAGCTCGACCGGTTCCTGATGCAGGTCGACATCCTTTATCCCGAGCTCGAAGCCGAGCGACGCATCCTGCTGGAAACCACCGGCATCGAAGACGCCAGGGCGCAGAATGTGCTCGATCCCGAACGCCTGAAGGACATCCAATTGCTGATCCGGCGCATGCCGGTGCCCGAAACCGTGGTCGAGGCGATCCTCAAGCTGGTGCGTTCGGCGCGCCCCAGCCAGGGCCATGCCGAGACTGACAAACACGTCTCCTGGGGGCCCGGTCCGCGCGCCAGCCAGGCGCTGACACTGTGTGCCAGGGCGCGTGCCCTCTATGACGGGCGGCTTGCGCCGTCGATCGACGACATCCGCGCGCTGGCGGAGCCGGTGCTGCAGCACCGCATGGCGCTGACCTTCGCCGCCCGCGCCGAAGGCATGACGGTCCGCGACGTGGTGGCGCGGCTGGTCAAGGACATCTGATGGCGCGCATCGGCGAGGCATCGGCACCGGTTGCGACCAGCGATGCGCTTGCCCGTGGCAGGTTGCGCGCCTCGCTGGTGCCTGACCTGCTGGTCGAGGCCCGCCGCATCGTCAACACTGTCATCGCCGGTTGGCATGGCCGCAAGAAGCGCGGCATAGGCGAGAATTTCTGGCAGTTCCGACCCTATGTGCAGGGCGAGGCGATGGCGCGCATCGACTGGCGGCGCTCGGCCCGCGACGACCACACCTATGTGCGCGACCGCGAATGGGAAGCGGCCCACACGGTCTGGCTGTGGGCAGACCTGTCGCCGTCGATGCTGTACAAGTCGAAGACGGCGACCGTGTCGAAGGAATCACGCGCACTGGTGCTGGTCTTTGCGCTGGCCGAGCTTCTGTCACGCAGCGGCGAGCGCATAGCATGGCCGGGACTGACCGACCCGTTCAGCGCCCGCAACGGCGCCGAGCGGCTGGCCTCGCATCTGGCGCAAGCCGTTTCACTGCCGGCGAAACCTGATCTGTCCAGCATCCGTCGCTTCTCCGACATCGTCATCATCGGTGACTTCCTCGATCCGGTCGAAGAGACGATGGCCTGGCTCGATACGTTGGCCCACCATGGCGCCCGCGCCCATCTGATCGAGGTCGCCGATCCTGCAGAAGAGAGTTTCCCCTATGCCGGCCGCACCGAATTCACCGACCCCGAGACGGGCCAAAAGCTGACCGCCGGCCGCGCCGAGCAATTGTCGGACGCCTATCGCAATCTCTACGGCGCGCGCCGCGAGGAACTGGCCGCCTGGTGCAAGCGGCTCGGCTGGAGCTACACGGTCAACCATACAGACCGCCTCGCCTCCGAGGCGCTGGTGCGCGTTCATATGGCGTTGACCTCGGAAGGCCACGGACCGGGAGGGCGCCGATGAGCTGGCTGCCGCTGTCGTTCGGATTTCCAGCCGTGCTGTGGGGGCTGCTCGCCCTGCCCGTCATCTGGTGGCTGCTCAGGCTGACGCCGCCCAAGCCGCAGGCCGAAATCTTCCCGCCGCTGAAGATTTTGGCGCGGGTGTTCAAGAAGGAAGAGACCCCACATCAAAGCCCGTGGTGGCTCACCCTGCTACGCTTGCTGATGGCGGCACTGGTGGTGCTGGCGTTGGCCGAGCCGGTGTTCAATCCGCGCGAGAAACTGCCGACGGGCGGAGCTGCGCTGGCACTTGTGGTCGACAATGGCTGGGCGAGCGCACCGGACTGGAAACGCCGCGTTGCCACGGCCGAACGGCTTATCGCCGATGCCGGTGCATCAGGACAGCCGGTCGTGCTGGCCTTCACCGCCGAAAAGCCCAATGCCGAGATCGGTCCGTTCGATGCGCAGGCAGCGCTCGATCGCCTGCGCGCCGCCGAACCGCGGCCGGTGCCGACCGACAGAGGCCCCGTTTACGCACGCGTCGCCACCGTTCTGGCAACTTTGCCCGGCACGAGCATAGCCATTCTCGACGACGGGCTGGCGGGTGCAGGCGACAAGCAAGCGTTTTCGACGCTGCTGGGCCAGAACCCAGCCAATGTGCTGTGGGCCTCGCCCGAACGGCTCGACGCCAAGGGCCTGACATCAGCCGAAAACGAAATGGACGGCTTTGCGCTGACCGCCATCCGCGCGCCGGGCGACCCCGCTCCGGGGGCCGTGACGGCAGGTGCCTTCGACGACAAGGGCCGCCGCATCGCCGACGCCACGCTGGCCTTCGCGCCGGGCGAGACGGTGGCAAGCGGCACGATGACCGTGCCTTTCGAACTGCGCAACGATTTTGCCTCGATCGCGCTCGACGGCCAGGGCCAGGCAGGCGCCGTGCGGGTGCTCGACGACAGCTCCAAACGCCGCCGTGTCGGCCTGCTGTCGCAGTCGGACGCCGACGACTCGCAGCCGCTGCTGGCGCCGCTCTATTACATTCGCCGCGCGCTCGAACCCTTTGCTGACCTGAGCGAGCCGACGAGCTCGGATCTCGCCGAGGCGATCCCGCAAATGCTGGAGCAGAAGCCGGCAATGATTGTCATGGCCGACGTCGGCACCATCCCGCCGCAGGCGCGCGAAAAATTGCTGACCTGGCTCAAGGAGGGCGGCACGCTGGTGCGTTTCGCCGGCTCCCGCCTCGCCGCGGCCGGCAATGACGAGGAATTGCTGCCGGTGCGGCTCAGGCTCGGCGAACGTTCGCTCGGCGGCGCCCTGTCATGGACGGCACCGCAACCGGTCAGCGACTTCCCCAACGCCGGCCCGTTTGCCGACCTGTCGCCGCCCAACGAGGTGACTGTGAGCAAGCAGGTGTTGGCCGAGCCGACGCCTGACCTTGCTGCCAGCACCTGGGCCAATCTCGCCGACGGCACGCCGCTGGTGACGGGCGCCCGGCGCGGCAAGGGCACGCTGGTGCTGTTCCACATCGCGCCGCAGGCGACATGGTCGAACCTGCCGATCTCGGGCAGCTTCGTCGAGATGCTGCGCCGGATCGTGCAGCTGTCGCGTAACCAGGGCACGGCAACCACAGGCATCGAGGGCAAGCCGGCATCGCTGGCACCGTACCGGATGATTTCGGCGGACGGCCGCATTGTGCCGCCGACGCCGGATGCCCGGCCGCTGCTGGCAGGTGCCGGCGCCCTGCCCGTCACGCTCGAAAACCCACCCGGCCTCTATGGCAGCGAAGAAGGTGTGCTCGCCCACAATCTGCTGAAAACCGACAGCACGCTGTCGCCGCTGGTGCGACCGCAGCTTTCTGCGCCGGTGACCGAAATACGTTACGCTTTCGACGAATCGCGCGACCTGAAAGGCTCGCTTGTGGCAGCAGCTCTGGCATTGATGGCGCTCGACACGCTCGCTGTGCTTTGGATGGGCGGCACGTTCTCGCGCCGTGGCGCGAGACGCGGGCGAACGGCCGGCACGGCCGCGGCAGTATTGCTTTGCCTCGGCGCACTGATGGCGCAGCCGGATCTGGCGCATGCCGACGACGCCAAGCCAGGCGACGTCGAGGCGCTCGAGGCCATCTCGAAGACCCGCGTCGCCTATGTTCTGACCGGCGAATCCGCGGTCGATGCCATAAGCCGTGCCGGCATCGCCGGGCTGACAAAATTCCTGATCGAGAAGACCGCGCTCGAACCGGGCGAGCCGGCCGGCGTCGACATCGCCAAGGACGAACTTGCCTTCTACCCGTTGATCTACTGGCCGATCGACCCGGCCGCCGCGATGCCGAGCGAAGCGGCGATCGCCCGCGTTGACGCCTACATGAAGCAGGGCGGCACCGTGCTTTTCGATACCCGCGACCAGTTCGCCAATGGCATTGGCGCCGATGCAGCGAGCCCGGCGACCGAGCGGCTGCGCGATATCCTTTCCAGCCTCAACGTGCCCCCACTGGAGCCGGTGCCGGCCGATCATGTGCTGACCAAGGCGTTTTTCATCCTTCCGGAGTTCCCCGGCCGCTTCAACGGCAGCCCGCTGTGGGTCGAGGCGTCGCTTGAGGCATCGAACGCGGAGGGCCGGCCGGTGCGCACCGGTGACGGCGTGACCCCGATCATGATCACCGCCAACGATTTCGCCGGGGCCTGGGCCATCGACGAAAACGACGACCCGATGCTGCCGACGGTGCCTTCGGACCCGATGCAGCGGGTCTATGCGCTACGCGCCGGGGTCAACATCATGATGTACATGCTGACCGGCAACTACAAATCCGACCAGGTGCACGTACCTGTCCTGCTCGAACGGCTGGGGCAATAGCATGAACTGGTCCGTCGCCTTCGAGCCCCTGCTGTCGTGGCCTCTTCTGGCGGCGCTGCTCGTGCCGCTCGCCCTGCTCGCTTTTGTCGGCCTTTGGTTCCGCCAGCGCGGCGCCTGGCTGCGACTGGTTGCGCTCGGCGCGCTCGGGTTGGCACTGGCAAACCCTGTGATCCTCGACGAAGAGCGCGAGCCGCTGAAGAGCGTGGTCGCGATCATCGTCGACCGCAGCCAGAGCCAGGACATCGGCGACCGTACCGCCCAGACCAATGCAGCGGTCGAAGGCCTCAAGGAACGGCTGGCGCGCTTCAGGCAGTTCGAGGTGCGTGTCGTCGAGGCCGGCCGTTCCGAGGCCGCCGACGACCGCACCGAAACGCGGCTGTTTGCGGCACTCGAAGGTGCATTCCGCGATGTTCCGCCGTCGCGTATCGGCGGCGCCGTGATGGTCACCGACGGCCAGGTGCATGACGTGCCCGGCGCCCCAGCGATCAGCGCACCGCTGCACGCGCTCATCACCGGCGAGGAGAATGAGCGCGACCGCCGCATCCGCTTCGAGAACGCTCCCCGCTTTGGCATCGTCGGCAAGCCGCTCGACATGACATATCGCGTGATCGACACCGGAGGCGAGGCCGGGTCGGTCGACGTGCGCGTGTCGATCAACGGTAACCAGGTGTCGGTGCAGCGCGCCTTTGTCGGCCAGGAAATGCCGCTGCAGATCACCGTGCCGTCGGCCGGGCGCAACATCGTCGAACTGTCGATCGACCGGGTTCCGGGCGAGCTGACCGACACCAACAATCGCGCCATAGCCCTCGTCGACGGCATCCGCGAGAACCTGCGCGTACTTCTGGTCTCGGGCGAACCGCATGCCGGCGAGCGTACCTGGCGCAACCTCTTGAAGTCCGACGCCTCGGTCGACCTCGTGCATTTCACCATTCTGCGGCCGCCTGAAAAGCAGGACGGCACGCCGATAAACGAGCTGTCGCTGATCGCCTTTCCGACGCGCGAGCTGTTCGTCGAGCGCATCAACGACTTCGACCTGATCATCTTCGACCGCTACCAGCACCGCGACGTGCTGCCGATCCTCTATTACGACTACATTGCCGAATATGTCGAAAAGGGCGGCGCGCTGCTGATCGCCGCCGGCCCCGAATATGCCGGCGAACAGTCGATCGCCAACACACCGCTGATCTCTGCCCTGCCCGCCATGCCCAATGGCGACGTTGTCGAGAAAGCCTTCTATCCACGCTTGACCGAACTCGGTCAGCGCCACCCGGTGACGCGCGGCCTCGAGGGTTCGGCGCAGGAGCCGCCGCGCTGGAGCCGCTGGTTCCGCCAGATCGGCATTGAACAGCCGGAGGGCGAAGTGGTGATGAAGGGTGCCGATGACAGGCCCCTGCTCTTGCTCGACCGCAAGGGCGAAGGCCGGGTCGGCATGTTCCTGTCCGACCAGGGCTGGCTGTGGGCACGCGGCTTCGAGGGTGGCGGCCCGCATGTCTCGCTCTACCGCCGCATCGCGCACTGGCTGATGAAGGAGCCCGAGCTCGAGGAAGAGCGCCTGACCGCAGACGGTCGTGGCATGGTGCTCGATATCCGCCGCCAGACGATGCGCGACGAAGCTGGTCCTGCCCGCGTCATCACGCCGTCCGGCAAGACGCTCGACGTCCAGCTCGCCAAGAGCGACCCCGGCATCTTCACCGGCAGCGTCGAGGTCGGCGAGATCGGCCTCTACCAGGTCGGCAATGGCGACCTGACCGCGCTTGCCCATGTCGGGCCGGTCAACGCGCCCGAATTCGCCGACGTGGTCTCGACCGAAAACGTGCTGCGGCCGGCCGCCGAGGCAACGGGCGGCGACGTGCGCCGCCTCGCCGCGACCGGCATCTCGGCGCTGTCCAACGGCATATCGCTGCCAAGCGTCGTGCCGGTGCGCGGCAATGCCGAAGCCTCCGGCCGCGACTGGCTCGGCTTCCGCACCACCGACGACAGCGTGCTGAAGTCAGTGTCGCGTGTGCCGCTGTTCGGCGGTTTCCTCGGCCTTGGCTTGCTGCTGCTGGCGCTTGGCGGGATGTGGTACCGCGAGGGCCGGTAGCCCCTCGAAATAAATCAGCGCAGGCGATTGTCTTCCATCATTTGCAGCTCGCGACGTCGCGAGCCGTCGCTGTCGGCGAGCCGCAGACGCGCGATTTCGTCCTTGCGCGCGGTCAGCTTGACCAGCTTGGCCGGCGGCGCGGAAACGTTGACGACTGAGGTTTTCGGCCTTCTCGTGAACATCATGGCTTTGTCCTCGCATGGGGGAAATGCAGTCCGCCGCGAAGGACCAGACGGTCCTGCGGGAAAGCAACTGCCAATTGTCTGCTAGTGCTGAGACGGTATCAGCATTCCACGACCGCGGCTAGACGGACACGATCCGAAATAAATTTTGAAATAGAACCCAGCATGCAAAAAACACCTTACATAAACCGCAATTAAGGTTTAGAAGTAACCAATCGTTTTTTGGGCCAGCTTGGCTATCGCGGCGTCAGAGGTTCTCGACCCGCCAAACTCTTTCCAAATCGTCGATCTATTGATGTGCGGCAATACTTGCCGCGCGACGACTTTTCTCATTCGAAAGATACTCACATGAACACTGGGACCGTGAAGTTCTACAATGGCCAGAAGGGCTTTGGCTTCATCGAGCAGGCCGGCGGCGGCAAGGACGTTTTTGTCCATGTCAGCGCGCTCGAGCGCGCCGGCTTTTCCGGCCTGGCCGAAGGCCAGAAGCTGAATTTCGAGCTGGAGCGCGACAACAAGGGCCGCGAGTCGGCCACCAATCTTCAGCTGCTCTGATTTCATTTGGCCCGGATCGATGGACGCTGACCACGGATGTACTGGCAGCACCCATCCGGTCCGACCCAGGCACGCTTGAGGCGGCGAAAGCGGGGCATTGCTCCGCTTTTCGTTCATTTCGGGAGACATCGATGACCGGGCGCACCAAACGTTCAACCGTCCATTTCGACAGGCCGTTCGCCTTGCGCGGGATCGAGGAGATCCAGCCGGCAGGCGACTACGACATCGACCAGGACGAAGAGCTGATCGACGGCATCTCGTGGATCGCTTACCGCCGCGTCGCCACCTACATTCACCTGCCCGCGCGATCATCCAATCTGCTGACCAGCCAGGTTCTCGCCATCGACTATGCCGAACTCGAAGCCGCGCTGCGGCAGGATCAGGAAAAGGCCGCATGATCAGGTTCACAAAAGGACCGGCTTCAGCCCCGCGTGTGGAAAAGCCGTCGCATCGCTTCACCGTCGGCCAGATGGTGCGGATCAAGAGTCGGATCGGCATCGCGGTGAAGGACGCAGAGACCTTCCACGTCAAGGCGACGCTGCCGGCCAAGGACGGCTCGCCGCAATACCGCATCCGCAGTGACGGCGAAAACCACGAGCGGGTCACCACGGAAGACAATCTCGAGGGCGTCGAAGCGGTAGCCGAATAGGTTCGCTTCGCAACAGGAAGGGCACGACCATGGCCAAGGGCCAACAACGCAGCAACCGCGAAACCAGAAAGCCCAAGAAGGAGAAGGTCGAAGTCAAAGCCGCGTCCACCTTCGGTTCGCAGGTCAAGCAGGCAGAGACAACATCCTACAAAGGCAAGCCGAAAGGCTGACCTGTTCGCGAACGCGGCTGGAGGCAGATGTGAATTTCGTCATCGAATTCTATCGCCTGCGCAAGGAAGACGGCGCGCACGCGACGCTCGACCGCATTTCCCTCGAGGCGCCGGATATCGACGCGGCCGTCGATGTCGCCAGCTCGCTTTTCCATACGCTCACAATGCCGCAGGTGCCTGACCATGTCCGCATCTGCGACTGGGGCGGACGCGAACTCTATGTCGGCCCGGCCTCGGGTACGGGACCGGCAGCATTGTAGCGGATTGGCGGCAGCCTGCCTGCGGGCATCTTGCCTTCTGCTGCGCGGACGCTCCTCACTCCTCCGGTTCTGTCGTGAACTGCAGCGGATAGCCCTTGGCCTTGCCGGCTTCCGTCGCCCGCGTCGCCTTGGTCTCGGCGACATCCCGGGTAAACACCGCAACGACGCAGACACCACGCTGGTGTGCGGTGATCATCACCCGGTAGGCTTGGTCTTCCGACATGTGAAATTCGCCCTTCAGCACCGTGACGACGAAGTCGCGCGGCGTGAAGTCGTCATTGACGAGAATGACCTTGTGCAGCTTCGGCCGCTCGGTCTTGGGACGGAGTTTGGTGCGTGGAGCCGTGGTGGTTTCGGGCATGGCAATCGCGCCTCGTGCTCACCTCGCCATAGTATGGGGTTGATCGCAGCGCGCCGCAACGGTTTCGGAACCCGGCCCTCTATCCGACCTTTATGCGTTGGAGGACGCCTGCAAGAAATTTTGGCCGGCATTGTAGGATCGGCCGGCAGCCATTCGTCCTTGCAACGTCACAACACGAGGAGAAAACGCATGTCTTATGTCGATGGGTTCTTGCTCGCCGTGCCGAAGGGCAAGATCGATGCCTACAAGGAGATGGCGCGCCTCGGGAGCGAGGTCTGGAAGGACCACGGCGCAATCGCCTATGTCGAGTGCCTGGCCGACGACGTGCCTTATGGCGAAGTCACCTCCTTTCCCCGCGCGGTGCAGGCCACGGACGACGAGATCGTCGTCTTCTCTTGGATCGTCTACCGCTCGCGCGAGGACCGCGACGAGATCATGAAGAAGGTAATGGCCGACCCACGCTTGGAGGGCGATCCGGCGTCATGGCCGTTCGACGGCAAGCGTATGATCTATGGCGGCTTCAAGCCGTTTGTAGAAGCCTGATCCCTCTGGCCAATTGATGGCGGTTACTGGCAGCTACCGGCAAACCGCCATCTTGACCGCAACAGCCGTTCCGTGAATAAGGATGCAACCCCGCATAGATTGAAACAGAAAAACCTTCCCGCCTAGGTAGCTGTCGGGTGCATTCTGAAACGGAACCGTTCGATGCAGCGCCTTTCGACCTTTGATGTTCCCGCGCGCGACCGCCTCGCCTACCTGCACGACTTTGTCGCCCGCCATGTCGCCGGCCTGCGCTTTCGGCCGCAAGATGCCGACAACTTTGCCTTCGACGTTTCCGCCTACTTTCTCGACGCCGGCACCACGGTCGGTACTGCCTGCTATTCGGCCGTGCTCGGCGAGCGCCCAAAAGACCTGATGGCGGCCGACGGCCGCCAGGACTATTTGATGACCATCCACACCACCGACTACGAGGTGGCGGTCGCAGGCAAGCCGCCCTTGTCGATCAAAGCCGGCGACATCACGCTGCTCAACGAGGCCACGTCCATGGCCTTCGCCTTGCCCAACACACTGCTGAAGGTCGTGTCCTTGAACGAGGCGAGGCTGGCAGCGCTTGCGCCGCGCATCCGCCAAAAGGCGTTTCATCATATCCGTGTCGACGCTGCCGGCGCCGGGCTGCTGACGGGTTATGCCGACCTGTTGCGGTCGCAGGCACCCGAGGGCGAGGCCGGCCGCCGGCTTGCCGGCAACCACATCTACGACCTCGCGGCCCTCGTCGTGCAAGGCGCGACCTCAGCCAACGCCGAACCGGTGCGCGCCAGCCTTGGCGCCGCGCGGCTGGAACTGATCAAGGCCGAGATGTTGCGCCAGCTGACCGATCCAGAGCTTACAGTCACCGCGATTGCGCGGCGCCAGGGCGTGACCCCGCGCTACATCCAGCGACTGTTCGAGCAGGAAGGAATCACCTTCTCCGAGTTCCTGCGCGATGCTCGGCTCGACCTCGCCTACAACGCGCTCGACCTTGCCGGCGCCAGCACGGTGTCGGCGATCGCCTTCGATGCCGGCTTCAACGACCTGTCCCACTTCAACCGCGCCTTCAGGCAGCGCTTCGGCGCGACACCGTCGGAAGTAAAGGCCGCAGCCCTGCGCCGCTGTCAGTAGCACACCGCCCGGTTCGTCCCAGACCGCACCTGTTCGCCCCACGCCAAGACTGAGGCCCTGATGTCGTCGTAAATCGGCGCCGTGGCGGACCGATGCATCCGAAGGGCGGGGGCGCTCATCGACGCATGCGAGGCCGGCCATCGCCGGACCGTCGACTGGGCAGAGTCGACGGTCCGCGCATGGCCGCATCCAGAGAGTTCGCGCCTTCTCCAGCGAAATCGAGAGATCCATGAAAAGAGCGATTGCATTGATGATGTGCGGCATGCTCGCCGCCTGCAGCCAGACGACGTCGACGACCAGCACCACGACGTCGGCAGGCGCACCCAAGGCGGCAGCACAGTTGGCTCCCAAGGGCAAGAAGCAGACGGCAGCCCAGCGCTGCGAGGAAGCGATGCGCAAGGCGACCCAGGCGCAGACGAATGCCGCCATGCTCGGCGGCGCACTGTCGATGGTCGGCGGCTTCGGCGGACTTGGCCGCGGCGGCGCGATCGCCGGCTCGGTCGCCTCGGTCGGCGGTTCGCTGGTTCAGGCCAAGGCGCAGAACGACGCCGACAAGGCTCTCGAGGCGGAGTGCATGGGATGAGCGCCGTCTTCAGACGCCGCGTCGCTGGCGGCTTGCTGGCGGCGAGCCTGGCGCTCGGAGCGCTGGTGCTGCCGGCCCGCGCGTTGACGCTCGAAGAGGCCGGCAAGGTGGTGCAGCTATTGGGCGAACTTGAGCCAGAGCTTGGTCGCCTCGCCTATGACGAGGAGGAGGCCGACCGTTGGTTCGACAACGATGCCGGGCTCGACGGCCGCATCGCCAAGGCCGGCTTCGACAGGGAAAGCTGGAAGGAAGCGCTCGGCGCCACCTTCCGCGGCTATCTCGCGACGATCGCCGCCGAACGCTTCGAAGCGACGTTCTCTGGCCTTACGGAAAAGGTCGATGCCAGCGACCTGAATGCCGAGCAGAAAACCGAAATGCGCAGCTTCGTCGAGGAAAAGATCGCCGAGACGCGGGCCCTGCGCGCCGAAGGCGCGCAATATATCGACGCCGTGCAGCCTTATGCGGCCAGGCTGGACGAGCTTTTGGGTGATGAGGAAGAGTGATCCGAGCGGCTTTTCTTCTCCCCGTTTACCGGGAGAAGAAAAGCTGTCATCGCCTCAGCACAGCACTTAGCACGTCGCGGATGCCGATGGCGCCGACGAAGCGGGACTGGTCGTCGAACAGCGCCACGGGCGATGTCTGCGAGCGATGCATGGCAAGCATCACCAGCTTGAGCGATGTGCCTGGTTTCGCCCAGAAGACGTGCGAAGCCTCGTCGGCCGACTTGTCGATCTCGTCGACCGAAACCCATACGGCGGGCTGGCCGTTGCGCTCGGCAGCGGCAACCAGGCCCTGCGCGTCGATCTTGAAGCGCGTGGTCTTGCGCCGGTCGAGCCAGAGCCAGCCTTCGCCCGCATCCTCAAGGTCGCGGCGGTCACGCATGACATTCCATGCGGTGAGCACCGACAGCGGATTCACGTTGGCGATGAAGTCGCGGACATAGTCATTGGCCGGACGCAGCACGATATCTTCTGGCGGCCCGGACTGAACGATGCGGCCCCCTTCCATGATGGTGATGGTGTTGCCGATCTTGAGCGCTTCCTCGAGGTCGTGACTGACGAAGATGATCGTCTTCTTCAGCGTCTTCTGCAGCTGCAGCAGCTCGTCCTGCAGTTTGGTACGGATCAGCGGGTCGAGCGCCGAGAATGGCTCGTCCATCAACAGGATCGGCGCTTCGGTGGCGAAGGCGCGGGCCAGGCCGACACGCTGCTGCATGCCGCCCGACAGCTCATGCGCGTATTTCTTGGCCCAGGGCGTCAGGTTGACCAGGTCGAGCTGCTTGCCGACCTTGGCCTTGCGCTCGGCGTCGGGCATGCCGGCAAGTTCGAGACCGAGGCCGACATTTTCCTCGACCGTACGCCAGGGCAAAAGGCCGAACTGCTGGAACACCATGGCGACCTGGTGCTGGCGCAGGCGGCGCAAGGTCGGCTCGTCGCAGGAGACGACGTCGACCATCCTGTCGCCGTCCTTGACCATGACCTGGCCACGCGAAACGATGTTGAGGCGATTGACGGCACGCAGCAGCGTCGACTTGCCGGAGCCGGAAAGGCCCATCAGGACAGATATTTCGCCCTCGTTGATGGTCAGGTTGGCGCCGGCGCAACCCAGCACATTGCCGGTCTTTTCGAGGATCTCGGCGCGAGTGGCACCATTGTCGAGCATGGCGAGCGAAGCGGAGGTGTCGGCACCAAAGACGATGTCGACATTCTTGAAATCGACGGCGACGTTCATTTCTTGCCTCCCACGCCGATGCGCGTCATGCGGTCGAGAACGATGGCGAGCACGACGATCGCCAGCCCTGCTTCAAGTCCGAGGTCGATCTTGCGCGAGCCGAGCGCGCGGTTGATTTCGGTGCCGAGGCCACCGGCGCCGATGAGGGCGGCGAACACGACCATCGACAGCGACAGCATGATGCACTGGGTGAGTCCCGCCATGATGGTGGGTAGGGCCGCCGGTAGCTCGACCTTCCACAGCAGCTGGCGCTTGGTGGCACCAAAGGCCTGGCCGGCCTCGATGATCGCGGTCGGCACCGACGTGACGCCGAGATGGGTCAGGCGCACCGCCGTCGGAATGACGAAGATGATGGTGACGATCAGGCCGGGCGCGTTGCCAAGACCGAACAAGGTGAGCACCGGGATCAGGTAGACGAAGGTCGGCAGCGTCTGCATCAGGTCGAGTACCGGCAACATGAAGCGGTAGACCTTGGGCTTGTGCGCCGCCCAGATGCCAAGCGGAACGCCGATGGCCATCGAGGCGGCAGCGGCAGCAACGACCAGCACCAGCGTCTCGACGGTCTGCTTCCAAAGGCCCTGATTGATGATGAACAGCAGACCGAGCGCAACCCCTATAGCCAGCGCCCGCGAACGCTGCAGGTACCAAGCGAGAGCCGCGACCAGCGCCACGACCACCACCGGAGGCAGCAGCAGCAGCCCGTCGACGAGCCCGTCGAGCAACAAGTTGAGCCCGTTGGAAAAGCCGCGGAAGATGGCGTTGAAATTGTCGGTCAGGAAGGTGAAGAACGCCTTGCCCCACAGGCCGATCGGAATCTTGTAGGCAGCCAGCAAGTTCGATACCGGATCCATCTGTCCCCTCTCTATTGCTTTCGCAGGCGCCGGTCGCGCCGGCGCTTCTCGCTTAACTTGATACGAAAAAGGGCAGCTGTCTCGCTTCGCTGCCCTTCATCATGTCATTTGCAGGCAGGACGCCGGCTTTAGCTCGCCAGCGCAGCCTTCACCGCAGCCGTTGCGTCGCCGCCGTCGAAGGTGGTGACGCCGTTGAGCCAGGGCGTTGCTGCATCCGGATTGGCCTTGAGCCAGTCCTTGGCAACGTCATTGGCGTTACCACCCTTGAGGATGGCATCCATCATGGTGCCTTCCATCTCCAGGTTGAACTTCAGATTGCCGAGAAACTTGCCGACATTCGGGCACTCGGCGACATAGCCCTTGCGCACGTTTGTGCTGACGGTGGCAGCGCCAAAGCCCGAGTCACCCATGCCATCGAGATAGGCGATCTTCATCGCACCCATGACCGGATGCGGCGTCCAGCCGAGGAAGGCGATCCATTCGTTCGACTTCATCGACTGCTCGGCCTGGGTCAGCATGCCGGCTTCCGATGATTCGACCAGTTCGAAGCCGGTGAGATTGTTCTCCGGCTTGGAGATCATGTCGAGGATGATGCGGTTGCCGTCATTGCCGGCTTCGATGCCGTAGATCTTGCCGCCGAACTTGTCCTTGAACTTGCCGAGATCGGTCAGCGTCTTGACCCCGCCTTCGGCGACGTAGCTCGGCACGACGATGCCGTAGCCGGCGCCGGACAGGTTTTCGCCGATGGTCTCGACCGAGCCGTCGGCGACATATTCCTTGATGTCGGCGGTCATCGACGGCATCCAGTTGCCGAGGAAGACGTCGAGATCCTTGTTCTTCAGCGAGGCGTAGGTGACCGGCACCGACAGTTGGATAACCTCCGGCTCGTAGCCGAGTGCTGTCAAAAGCACCGAAGCGACGCCTGTCGTGGCCTGGATGTCGGTCCAGCCGACATCGGACAGGCGCACCTTCTTGCAGCTTTCGGCATCGCCCGCAAAGGCGGCACCGGCAGTCATGACCGCCGACACGCCGACAGCGGCGGCGAGTAGTTTCAAGCGCGACATATGGAATCTCCCATTCGTATTTATGACGGCAACGCGGTATTGTTGTTGTTCGTCTTTGTCGCGAGCCAAACACCATTTTCCTTTGGATTCAAGTGACATGACGCAACGACAGACGCCGCCGGCTTATCCATCAGCGACATCACAAAGGTTTTTTGCGGTGGATGGCAGGGCGGCCCCCTCCCCGCGCCCGACGGCTTCTGATTAGAAGAACCATGGCCAAGCTCTATTTCCATTACGCCACGATGAATGCCGGCAAGACGACCATGCTGCTGCAGGCGTCCTACAACTACCGCGAGCGCGGCATGACGACGATGCTGTTTGTCGCCGGCCACTACCGCAAGGGCGACACCGGCTACATCTCCTCGCGCATCGGGCTTGAAGCAGGCGCCGAGATGTTCCGCGGCGGCGACGACCTCTATGCCCGCATCGCCGAGCATCATCAGCACACGACCGTCCACTGTATCTTTGTCGACGAGGCGCAGTTCCTCGAGGAAGAGCAGGTCTGGCAGCTTGCGCGCGTCGCCGACAGGCTGGGCATTCCCGTCATGTGCTACGGGCTGCGCACCGACTTCCAGGGCAATCTGTTCTCGGGCTCGCGGGCGCTGCTCGCCATCGCCGACGACCTGCGCGAGGTGCGCACGATCTGCCGCTGCGGCCGCAAGGCGACGATGGTCGTGCGGCTCGGCCCGGACGGCAAGGTCGCCCGCCAGGGCGAGCAGGTGGCGATCGGCAAGGACGTCTACGTCTCCTTGTGTCGGCGCCACTGGGAAGAGGAAATGGGCCGCGCCCAGCCCGACGACTTCATCGGATTTGCCACACCAAGCTAAGTAGCCCCGGCATAATTGCTTTCGCCCGCGGCTGTGTGTCTTTCAATCGCAAGATGCGCCACATATATTCGGCGCCACTGTCCCGCATTCGACACCGGAGGAACGTATGGCAACGCTGCAGAATTTCGATGCCGAAATCGCCAAGACCAAGCAGGTCGTGGAGGACATGCGGAGCAAGATCGAGCAGTCGGGCACAGTGCTCGACAAGATTGCCACGACGGACGCCAAGATCGGCGCCTCCGACTTCGACATCGAGAACGCGCGCATCCAGGACGTGCTGAAGCAGCAGAAGGTGATGGAAGGCAACATCGCCGACCTGATCATCGGACTTGAGGACGCCACCAACGTCTTCGGTTCGGAATTCGAGAGCATGAAGAGCTTCACCGGCTGGGAAACCTTCGTCGGCATCTTCTCCGATTCCAGCAAGCAGCGCATGCGCACCGACCGCGTGCGCAACATGTCGCTGGCCGGCAATCTGCAGGAACTGCTGGTCAAGTCCGACACCATCGTCGGCATCCTGAAGGCGCAGAAGCAGGTCCTCGACGAGCGCTACAAGACCTCGGAGGCCAGCCTTTCCCAGGTGATCGAGCGCCGCAAGGTGACGATGTCAAACCTCGAAGCGACCCAGAAGCGCATCGAGGAGCTGAACCCGCTTCTGCTCGACATCGAAAACAAGATCGCGGCCTCGACCAGCCAGAAGGAGCGCACCGAGCTCGAATCCGAGCGTTCCAAGCTCGCCACCGAATACAACGAGAAGCAGGCCAAGGAGCAGGAAATCCTGGCCGAGAGCCAGACGCTCGAACGCTATACCTCGATGTTCCAGACCTTCGTCGATTCGCTGAACAACCAGATCGCAGCGCAGGCGACGCTGATCAACAAGCTGACCATCGACACCGAGCAGCGCATCGTCTTGTACAAGGCGCTGGAAGACTCGCTGAAGACGGCAGCGCAGCAGGACGTTGCCCACAAGATCAATACGCTGGGCTCGAAGGTCGACAACACCGCCGAAGAGACCATGGCCGGCATCGGCGCCGCCGCCCAGAAGCACATCGGCGACCTGCTCGAACTGCACGAGAAAAACATGGTGGCGACGGCCGACATCCAGCGCCGCAAGAAGCTGGCCGACGACGCGTTTGCCCGCCGCTTCGACGAGGTGCTGAAGAAGCACAACGCTTCGGACTACGTGCAGCCGTAACCTAGCAAGCATCCGCAATGTCGCGCCCCCCTCTGGCCTGCCGGCCATCTCCCCCACAAGGGGGGAGATTAGGCGGTGGTTGGCGCTTCGCCAGTATTCGGCGATGAAGTTCGGGCGACAGGAAACGCGACAGCCGATCTCCCCCCTTGTGGGGGAGATGGCCGGCAGGCCAGAGGGGGGCAACGTCGAGCCCATGCATTCGAGAATTTGCCCATGACCCCCACAGACGACCCAGCCGTCCGGTACTTCGACGCGATTGCGGCGGCGCTCAGCGGGCTTGAAATCTTCATGCGCGACGACCGCTCGCCGCTCTACCGGCACGGCATCGTGGCGAAGGTGGCGGCGGCCTATATCTCGCGACTGGAACGGTCCTTCGCCTGTTGGCGCAACCGGCTCGGCTTCATGGAGACCTTCAAGATTTCGCGCGCCGAGAGCGGCTTCCCGGTGTTCCAGAACGTGCTCGAACTGGAAAACGACCGCAAGACGGCGGCGCAGCGGTTGGCCAGCATCCCATCACCGGGCGAACTGCGCGAGGAGATGGCCGACTTCATCCTGCGCCACAAGGAATTTCCCGAGGCGCTGCAGCGCTCGATGGCCGAGCGGCTCTATCTCGAGGACGTCAAGGACGGCTCGACCTTCTCGCCCTTCATCCTGGCGCAGACGGCCAAGGTGTCTGTCAATCCAAAGTCGATGCGGCCCTATTATCTCGTCCACTGGGGCAGCTTCGACGGCACTGCCAACCTGCCGCTGATCTATATGGCGACCGTCGAGGATTCGTCGGAGGCGATGGTCGAGCAGCTCGTCGACACCGACAGCGGCAGGCTCAACGAGAGGATCGAGATTCCGTTGCCGGTCGACGGCTTGCTCAACCCCGATCTCGCCCACCGCTTCGACGACTTCACCGAGAAGAACTCGGCCTATTCGCTGTCACCGCTGACAGTCGCCACCAATCTCGACAAGGATTTTCCCGTCCTGCACCCCAAGCAGCTCAGGCGGATGGTGCTGGGCCCGTTCTATTCGGCCGGCATCACGGAGCACAATTCGACGGTCAGCGAAGTGCTGGCGAAAGTGCGCAAGGCCGAAAACGCCTGGCTTTTGACCTGGACTATCCAGGAGGTCTACTCCAAGGCCGAGAAACCCGGCCGCAAGGGCCTGTGGTCGAGCGAGCCGTCGAGCGAGGAGTTCTTCATCAACACCGACGACCTCGAGGCCGCGCGCCAGGGCGTCTCGAGCTACGAGAAACACGCACTGATCCCGCACGAGGCTTACCAGGCGCTCTACGCCGCGGGCGAAGCCGAGAAGATCTTCGGCGGCTACAAGGTGCACATCCTGTCGAAGGGACAGGTGATCTCGGATGTCTGAGAGCAAGGCGGTCGCCCCCACTCCGTCTCGGCTTCGCCTCGACACCTCTCCCCCGTTCGACGGGGGAGAGGAAAGACCGCCATCGGGCCTCGCGCCGTTCCTCTCCCTCCGGAGAGGGGAGAGGTGCCGAGCGCAGCGAGGCGGAGTGGGGGAAACCCTGGCAGGACTAAAACACTGATAGCGGGAGAAATCTGATGGACACCGGCCTGACCACGATTTCCGAAGCCGACATCGAGAAGCACCGCGCCACGGCGCAGAGCTTCATCACCCGCATCGTCGTGCTGGAGGATTCCTCCGGCCAATCTGGTACGGCGCTTGCCGGCACCAACAGGCGTTTCGTCTCGACGGTTTCGACCGGCTCGATCCGCAAGACGCGCGAGGTCGAGTTGCAGAAGACCGTCACGGCGATCCGCCCCGACGACCAACTGATGTCGATCCCACAGCACACGCTGCTGTTTCGCGCCCGCCGCGGCATTGCGGTGGCGCTTGCCGTTTCGGACGTGTTCTCGCGTTCGACCGATTTGGAGGCGCTGCAGGCCAAGAATGCGCGCAGCCCGCTCGAGGGCGACGAGGCCAGCCATTTCAAGAAGCTGCTGTCGGCGTCGGCCTATGTCGCCGGCTTCACGCTCGCCTCCTACCTTGCCCAGCTGATCGACAGCGACGGCGAAGCGCCCAATGACGTCAGCGAACCAGACTTCCTGTTCGACACGCCCCAGGACGCGGTGAAGTCGATCGTCTCCGGCCTCGACCGAGCGCTGTCGGGCGCCAAGGACGATGCCGACCTTCTGACGCGCGGTCGCGCCTTTGCCCGCACAGCCATCGAGGGCCTGTTGCAGCGCAAGAGCCGCTTCGACGGCATCGGCGCCTTCGAGAACGCCCATATCCGCATCGACGCCGACGACTTCACCCTCGACGGCTTCGACGTCGCGCCGGGCAAGAAGTCGAAGCCGCTGGTGATGACCTTCAAGAAGCCGCAGGAGGTCGTCGGCAACCACATCGCAAAATTCCAGTCGGTCCGGCTAGCCAAGATGCTGATGGCCTATGATTTCGACCGCGAGCTGAACCCGTTTGTCGAGCTCGGCGGCTTCCTGTTCACCTTCATCGGCGACGGCGCACCGGGCACCGGCAAGACCACGCTGATCCAGATGATCGCAGGCCTGGTCAACAATTACTGCCAGGTCGCCGGCTATCCCTTCGCCTACGAGAATTTCGGCGTCGACCAGATCTCGTCCTACCAGGGCAAGTCTGGCCAGAACTGCCGCCAGTTCATCAACAACGTGCTCAACCCGCGCGCCATCGGCTTTGGCACCATCGACGACATCGACCAGGTGGCCGCCAAGCGCTCCGACGACCGGGCGTCGGCCGGCCAGCAGGAAATCACCGGCGTACTGATGGATGCATTCGCCGGTGCCGGCACGGTCGTGCGCGGCAACTGCTCCTTCGGCATGTTCTCCAACTATCCCGAGAATGTCGACGATGCGCTGCGCCAGCGCGCCGGCGCCCGCTGGCTGGTCGACGGCCCGCAGACCCGCGACGACTACATCGACATCTTTGTCCTGCTTGCCGGCAAGAACCATAAGATCCCGCTCGGCGAGCATGAGCTTTATGCCGCGCAGGAGATCCAGCGCGCCGTGACCGAGGCCTATGAGGAGCACGCCAAGCCGCAGGAAGACGGCCTGGAAAAGGTCTACGACCGCTTCATGAAGGACAATGGCGCGCCCAAGACGCTGGCCGACGTCGGCACCTATTTGCACATGATCAAAGAAGCCGAGCCACGCTTCACCGGTCGCGCCATCAAGAACGTCACCGACGCGATCAAGATGCGCGCCATGGACATCGAGCTGCCTGACGAATGGTTCGAAAAACCCGAGGCTTTCATGCACAAGGGCTACGACGAGAAGAAGGCGATGATCGAGGAGCTGCGCGGACCGTTCTCGATGGACATGGTGATGCAGGAGATCAACCGCTACGCCGACAGCGAATTCCGCTACTCCGACAAATCAGACGATGCCGCCGTGTCCAAGCTGTTGCGCGACGCAAGGCTGCGCGAGCGCGCGGCGAAGGAGATGGAGGAGCTGAAAGCGAAGGGGCTGTGGAATGCTTGAGTTTCCTTCTCCCCGTTCACGGGGAGAAGGTGCCCAAAGGGCGGATGAGGGGCAGCGCAGTGCGTGGCGGAAATGAACTCAAGACTTCACGGGCACGGCAGCTTAGGCAAGTGGATAATGATGCCGAGGACAAGCTCTGGTTCGAACTTCGGTCAAGACGCTTGAACGGCTATAAGTTCATTCGCCAGATGCCGGCCCCTATTTCGCTGACTTCGCCTGCCGAGAAGCCAATCTCGTGGTCGAAGTTGATGGCAGCCAACACGCGCACGACATACGGGATGTGCATCGTGACGAGACTATGAATCGAAACGGACGGTCAGTGATCAGAGTTTGGCACATCGATGTGCTCCAGCGACGCAAGCAGCTGCTGGGCACGATTGTTGCCGTGCTTGACGGTCGGCTCGACAACAAGACAATTGCCCTGGATCTGATGTTTCTTCCTGCGCATTCGAACGAGGATCACCTGTGAAGCTTGGTGCTGCCCCTCATCCGCCCTTCGGGCACCTTCTCCCCGTAAGCGGGGAGAAGGAATAGATGGACCTCCTCCGCGACAATGAACTCATCTACGGTCGTCTCCTTCCGGTCGACGAACCGCATTTGATCGGGCGCTATAACAAGGCGCTGACCGCTTTCGGCCTGCCCGCGACGAAGCTCAAGAGTTTCGAGATCGACCGCACCGGCTTCTCGCCAGAGATTGCCGAGGAGCTCGGCGACTACCAGTATCTTGACCCCAACGAGGTCAACCGCCGCTTCATCATCCTGACGCCGTCGCAGATCGACTTGCCGGTCGTGCACACGGCATTCTCCAACACCTCGCAGTTGCTTTTCGAATTCATGTCGAAGAACCAGCGCGCCATCGATGCGCTGACGATCAAGGACGTGATCTACGGCGAGATCGAGGATTCGGTGTCCAAGGTCGAGGACATCGAAGACCTGTTGTCGATCAACCAGGTCGAGTTCCGCGTGCTGTCGGCCGAGGATGTGCTCGGCAAGGCGGCCGAGCTCGGCAAGCTTGTCGACAAGCTCAAGCAGGAGCCCGAGGCCTGGCGCGACGATGCCATGCTCCAGCGCATGGTCGAACTTGCCAAGGTCTGCGGCGATATCCGTGAGAACGCGCTGGTGCCCGACCAGGTGATCTTCCGCCACAACGCCTTCTGGACCAGCCATTTCGGCGGGCTCTACGTCTTCGTCGACCCTGATGTGACAACGGTCATATCAGATCCGTCGGCGCCTGGTTTCCGCCGCTCGCGGCCATGGCAGGTGAGCTATCTCTCGATCAAGGACGCCGACAAGGTGTTCAAGTTCCTGGCGTCGACCGGCCGGCTCGACCTGCCCCGCGCCTCGTGGATCGAAAGCTCGGGCTATCTCGAGCACCGCGCTGAAATGGCTGTGCGCGCCCTGATCCGCGAGGCCGAGCCGAAGCGCGACATCGGCAAGGTCGACAAGGTCTGGCTGCAGACCTGGATCCACAGCCATGCCGACGCGATCAACCGTGACGGCACCTTCCCCTTTCTCAATGCCGCCAAGCGCGAGATCGCCCAGCTCGGCCAGTTGCGGCTGGAAGAGGTATTTCCGCTGCACCGCTTCCTGGTGGTGCGCGCCAAGACCGACCATCCCGACGCCTGGCTGACCAACCGTCTGATCTCCGAATTTGTGCCGTCGGATTTCGTCTCGCGTTATGTCTTCAACAAGCAAGGCTTCTACAAGGATTATGAAGAGCTCAACGAGACCTGGCGATCCAATGTTGTCGACACATTGAAAACCACATATCTGAAAGACAAGGCGGCGTTCCGCGCACAGCTCTACGGCCTGACCGACTGAGGGGATTCCAAATGCTTGATCCGATCGTGAGTTTCTTCACCCGGATGTTTCAGCTGATCGGTAGGGGCCTTGGCTTCGTCATCGGCATATTGTTGCTGCCGTTCATCTGGGCCTGGCGCTGGTTCGTCCAGCGCGGATGGGTGCTGAAGACGCTGGTTGGCGGCGCTGTCGTCGGGCTTGTGGCGCTGTATGGCTACTTTGGCTGGAACACCCAGGTGTGGACCAACTTCAACCCCGACTATGTAGCGACGCATAATTTCGAGAACCGCAATGTCTCGGCCGGCGAGCAGGTTGTCGCCGGCGGCGGCACCGACACCGCCAAGACCTGCGGCCGTTCGGCGATCGCCGACATCTCCGCTGAACTGATCGACCTCAACGTCAACCAGAATGCCTGGATCTCGTCTATGGTCCTGTACAAGACCGGCCTGTTCGGCCTGTCCTGGGATCACACGCCTTTCCTCGACAACAAGGCTTCGTTCCAGCGCGGCATCAACCAGGCGATCCGCCGCACGACCACCGAACTGGCCGACAATCTCGGCCGCGTGCGTGGCACCAGCCAGGTCGATTCCGATCTGCAGGACGCCCGTGGCAACATGCAGTTCGACGAATACACCTGGTATTTCGGCCTGACCCCGTTCGGCCCCAAGACGCCGACCCCAAGCTACTACCGCTCGGCGATCAAGAGCCTGAACAATTTCAACGGCCGCCTCGAGAAGTGCCAGGCGGTGTTCGACGCCCGCGCCGACAATCTGATCCAGTTCATCGACCGCATTTCCAACGACATCGGCGCGACGTCGGCGATCCTCAAGGACCGCGCCGAGAACTACAACAATGGCTGGTTCGACCCGCGCGCCGACGACCGCTTCTGGTTCGCCTATGGCCAGCTCTACGGCTATTACGGCCTGCTCAAGGCGACCCATGCCGATTTTGAGGACGTGCTTAAGACACGCAACCTCGACAATCTTTGGGATACGATGGAGCAGCAGACTCGTGCCGCCCTCAACATCCAGCCCTTCATCATCTCCAATGGTGCTGAAAACGGCTGGTTCATGCCCTCGCACCTGATCACCATGGGCTTCTACATCCTGCGCGTCCGTTCGAATCTGGTCGAGATCAGCAACGTGCTGAGCAGGTAAGGGGATGGCGAATAGCGAATAGGGAGTGGTGGTGAGAGGCGCGCTCCTAGCGTCGCGGCTCCTCTCCACTCGCTATTCGCTGCTCCCTATTCACTCACCTGCCCTGTCGCAATCCGTGCATTGGGCGGCTGTTTTGAGACGGCAGGCGATGGCGATGTCGCGCTTCTATGGCGGCGACTGCGATGGCCGTCGCGCCATTGGAACAAACATTGTGGAGGAGCCGTCATGGCCGAATTCAAGACCGACATCGAGATCGCGCGTGCGGCGAAGAAGAAGCAGATCCAGGAGGTCGGTGCCAAGATCGGCATTCCGACCGAGCATCTGCTGCCTTATGGCCACGACAAGGCGAAGATCTCGGCCGAGTTCATTGCCAATGCGCGCAAGAACAAGGACGGCAAGCTGATCCTGGTCACCGCGATCAACCCGACGCCGGCCGGCGAAGGCAAGACCACGACGACGGTCGGCCTCGGCGACGGTTTGAACCGCATCGGCAAGAAGGCCATCGTCTGCATCCGTGAAGCCTCGCTCGGGCCGAACTTCGGCGTCAAGGGCGGTGCTGCCGGCGGCGGTTATGCCCAGGTCGTGCCGATGGAGGACATGAACCTCCACTTCACCGGCGACTTCCACGCCATCACCACCGCCCACAACCTTTTGTCGGCGCTGATCGACAACCACATCTACTGGGGCAACGAGCTCGGCATCGACACCCGCCGCGTCGTCTGGCGCCGGGTGATGGACATGAACGACCGGGCGCTGCGCCAGATCAACTGCTCGCTCGGCGGCGTCGCCAACGGCTTTCCGCGTGAAGCCGGCTTCGACATCACCGTCGCTTCCGAAGTCATGGCGATCCTGTGCCTGGCAACCGATCTGAAAGATCTCGAGAAGCGCCTCGGCGACATCATCGTCGCCTATCGCCGCGACAAGACCGCCGTCTATGCCCGCGACCTCAAGGCCGATGGCGCCATGGCGGTGCTGCTGAAGGATGCGGTGCAGCCGAACCTGGTGCAGACGCTGGAGAACAACCCGGCCTTCGTCCATGGTGGCCCCTTCGCCAACATCGCCCATGGCTGCAACTCGGTGGTCGCCACCACCACCGCCCTCAAGCTCGCCGACTATGTCGTCACCGAAGCCGGCTTCGGCGCTGACCTCGGTGCCGAGAAGTTCTTCGACATCAAGTGCCGCAAGGCGGGTCTCAAGCCGGCAGCCGCCGTCATCGTCGCCACCGTGCGCGCGATGAAGATGAATGGCGGCGTCAAGAAGGAAGAGCTCGGCAAGGAGAATGTCGAGGCGGTGAAGAAGGGCTGCGCCAACCTTGGCCGCCACATCGAGAACGTCAAGCAGTTCGGCGTGCCTGTGGTGGTGGCGATGAACCACTTCGTCTCCGACACCGACGCCGAAATCGCAGCGATGAAGGAGTATGTCGCCTCGATGGGTGCGGAAGCGATCCTGTGCAAGCACTGGGCCAAGGGGTCGGCCGGCATCGAGGAGCTCGCCCACAAGGTGGTGCAGCTGGCCGAAAGCGGCGCCTCGCAGTTCTCGCCGCTCTATCCCGACGACATGAAGCTGTTCGACAAGATCGACACCATCGTCAAGCGCATCTACCGTGGCTCCGAAGCCATCGCCGACAAGTCGGTGCGCGACCAGCTGCATGCCTGGGAAGCGGCCGGCTACGGCCACCTGCCGGTGTGCATGGCCAAGACGCAGTATTCGTTCTCGACCGACCCGAACCTCAGGGGTGCCCCTGTCGACCACGTCGTGCCGGTGCGTGAAGTGCGCCTGGCAGCAGGTGCCGGCTTCATCGTCGCCATCTGCGGTGAGATCATGACCATGCCCGGCCTGCCCAAGGCACCGTCATCCGAGAAGATCTTCCTCAACGAACAGGGCCAGATCGAAGGACTGTTCTGAGTTCGGGCGCCATACCCAGACGGAGGGGCGAGGCCGCAAGGCCCCGCCCCTTTTCTTTTTCGGGCGCATCGCTTTCCTCGAAACGCCCATCGCCGTCATTGGCGCAAGTCCCAACAGGCGCGTGCTCTACGACTTCAGGCGGCCTTGCGTCGTGCCCAGGCCTTCATCGCCGTGGGCAGCCAGCTGGCAAGGCCCGGCGCCAGCGTCTCGTAGCGCCGGGCAAAGTCAGGGTGGTCGTAGGTGTCGGCGAGGCCTGCATAGGCATCCATCGTACAAGGCTGCGGCCACATGCGGCTGACCCAGCGGTGGTGGCGCTCGACCAGCATGTCGAGTTCGCGCGCCTCGGGCTCGATGCCCTTTTCCATGGCTGACGCCAGTGACTGTTCGATGTCGCGCAGCTCGGACATCGCGTTGCTCTGCTCATAGCTGAGCTTCGGCGCATGGCTAACTGCCTTGCGCATCGGCCCGCCGTAACGCTCGACCAGCCAGCCTTCATGCTCCGCCTGCTTTTCGGAAAAGCCTTTGTACAGTTCGGCATTCTTCATCGCGCGATCTCCTTCGAGTTTGGCGATCGTGCGATCGATCGTCCTGACAAGCTGGCGGTGGCGGCTTGCCTCGGCCTCCAGCCGCCGGCGCTGCTGCCAGATCGACGCGAGCCGGTCGAAACCGGGCGCATCGAGGATGGCAGCGATCTCGCCGAGCGGATGCCGAGTTCGCGGTGGATGAGCACCTGCTGCAGCCGCAGCAGTTGTTCTTCGCCATAGCTTCGATAGCCGTTCGCGCCGACAAGAACGGGGTTGAGCAGACCGATGTCGTGATAGTGGTGCAACGTCCGGACCGTCAGGCCGGCAAGCCGCGCCAGTTCACTCACAGCATATGCCGTCATCCGACCATGTCTCCGCAGGACCGGATGAGTAGTCCCTCACGCCGCGTGAGGGTCAAGCGAGAGAAAGAAGCAGCCACCGCAGACGGAACCTGGCTGCACCATCCCCGATCTTGTCGTTGCGGCACGCTGTGCAGGAAACTTGTTAGTTCCCAAGAGCTTCATCGCACTGTCATGTGGTCACTCTAGGCCTGCCCGCCATGAGTCCACGCATGTCGCGTGGGACCAGCAAGGAAGACTACATGACTACGCATAAAGGCAGCCTTTCGCGACGTTCGATGCTGAAAGGCGGCGCAGCGCTGGCTGCTACTGCAGCCATATCTCCCTACATCGTTTTCCGCGCGCAAGCAGCGCCTGCGGCTGGTGAACTTGCCATGATCGCCGCGACGCCGAATTCGAACGGCGCCTTTGAAAAGCTCTACCTGCTCAAGGGCGACCCGCTGGCCGGGCCGATCAAGGCGATCGTGACCGAAACGGGCGCGGCCGTCCCCATGTCAGGGCTGGAAATGGGCGAACGCCGCCTGCTGCGGCTGATGCATTTCAACGACTTGCACAACCACATCACCGAAATGCACGCGAAGAAGGGCGACACCCACGTCTTCTCGCAGATGGTCAAGCAGGTGAAGGACGCACGCGCCAACGCCGTCGCCGACGAGGTGGTGCTGTTTGTTTCCGGTGGCGACGATCACACCGGATCGATCTTCGACGAACTGCTTGGATGGTCGCCGGACGAGTTCATCGCCGACGCCGGATACCGCGTCTATTCCGCCGGCGGCGTGGATGTCGCCGTGCTCGGCAATCATGAATTCGACCGTGGCGCTGCCGTGTTGAAGAAGGGCATCGAGACCGATGCCAGCTTCCCGTTGCTGTCGGCAAACGTGCATGGTTCCTCGGACTTGAAGCGTGACGAAGACTACTTCGCCGCCGTGATCGGCGAGGCGAAGGGACTGCGAATCGGTTTCGTCGGCCTGACCACTTCCGTCGACACGCGCGTCGGCCAGCCCGCCGACCCGAAGCTTGCGGTCGCCAGCCCCCTCGAAGCTGTGCGCAACGTGCTGCCGGCGGTGGCGTCGGTCGCCGACATCGTGGTAGTGCTGTCGCACTGCGGTTATGGCGGCGACCAGCACAAGAGCGGCAAGGCGGGCACCGCCCGCACCGTCGGCGAAGGCGACTTCGCCATCGCCCAGGCCATCGCCCCTCTGACGGACAAGCCGATCGTTATCATCGGCGCCCATACCCACACCAAGCTCAACGCCGAGGGTATCGACACCGACAATGTCGTCGAAGGCGTGCTGATCACGCAGGCGCAGGCCCATGGCGCCTATCTCGGCGAGATCGCCATATCGATCCGCAGCGACAACGGCCGCAAGGGCTGGTTCACTTCGGTCGGCCTGCGTCCCACCAAGGCGCGCGACCAGCGCATCAAGGCTGGCGAGGCCGGCTACGAGACCTTCGAACAGGAAGCGGACTACGACGTCGATTTCGAACAGACGCATGTGGCACCGCTGATCAAGGCGCTCGACACGAGACTGAACGAAGTCATCGGCCAGGTTCCGGACGACACGCTCGTTTCGAACGAACGCACCTTCGCCGATCGTTATGTTGGCGAGACCGCGCTTGCCAATTTCATGAACGACGCGCTGGTCAGGCGTTCGGAGGATTTCCCCGGCGGCCGCATCGACGTGGCGTTGTTCAACGCTTCGGGCATCACCTCGGGTCTGCCACAGGGACCGCTCAGCTTCCGCCAGTGGTATGATGTCATGCCTTATGCCGACGGCGTGCACGTGGCCACGATGACCGGCGCCCAGATCCGCGACATGCTCCAGAGCAACGCCAAGCGTGTGCTGCGGCCGGAAGAAGTGAGCAAGGTCGACACTTCAGCCTTCGTTTCGCGCGGCTTCCTGCATTTCTCTTCCGCCCTGCGCTACACGATCAAGCTGAACGCATCTGCCATCGAGGCCACGGCGACGGCCATCACGATCGCGGGCAAGCCGATCGAGGACGTCCTCGATCGGCAGTTCAAGGTTGCGTTCAACACCTACGTCGCGCTGGGCGGTTTTGGCGAAACCTGGAACGGCAAGCCGATCGGCGGCGAAGTGCCCGGCCAGATCCCAAGCATGGACCTCAGGGGCTTGCCGTTCGATCACACCGGCATGGTCTACCGCAACGAGGTCGTGGCACTCATTCGCGAGGCAAGGACCGTTGGCCCGGACATGGGTCTGACACTGGATCAGCGGGTGCGGATCGAAGCCTAACCATAGCCGGAACCGACTTCGCGGGAACATGCACGTGTGCAGATGTACCGCATTGCGAAAGGCTCGAACACTACATATCAGCCGCCGCGACTGGTCGCGACGGCTGATTGCCTTGGGAGTTATGTTCAGAAGATCGTGTCGACCGGAAGCCCAAGCGCCACAGCCCCGGCATATCGCGCCTGCGGGCCGGATTGAAGCGGGTGGAAGCGCGCGGCCTGCATGTCGCGGAAGCGGCGTTCAAGGCCCTTGTCGCGGTAGAAGGACGAGCCGCCGGCAAGTTCCATTGCCAGTTCAACGACTTCGAGCCCATGGCTGGCGACCAGCGTACGGCCGATCATCACCTCATTGACGCTTTCCGCCGACGGGCGGTTGCGCCCGACCTCCTCGATCATCGAACGATGCGCCATCTGGGCGGCGCGCAGGGCGGTGTCCATGCGGCCGGCAAGGTTGAGTACGGTCTCGCTGGCCGGCTTCTTCCTCGCGATCTCGACAGCAATGTCGCGGGCGCTCTCGGCTATGCCAAGATAGACGGCGTAGATCAGCGGGAAGGCAATTGTGGCGATGATCTGGAACACCGGATGCCAGTGGCCCGCTGCGCGCGAAAAGGCGACCGACGCATCGGGCACGAACAGCCCGTCGATGACGACGTCGTTCGAGCCGGTGCCGCGCATGCCGAGCGTGCGCCAGTTGTCCATCACGCGAACCTCGGGCGCCCGCATCGGCACGCCGAAATGGATCACCTTTTCGCTGCCGTCGTCGGCACAGGTGATCGCCCCGGTCATCAACATGTCGCCGGCGGCAGCACCTGAGGTGAAGACCTTGCGCGCCGTGATGCGGTAGCCGCCCTCGACCTTCTCGGCCTTGCCTGAACCACCGATCCAGTCGGACCCGCCTGACGACAGCAGGATCAGGTTTTCGGCAGCGACGCGCTTGAGCAGCGGTTCGACAGCAGCGACCTTCTGGTGGCGCCAGCGCCAGGCGGGGATGGCCACCTGATGCGTGTGCATGGCAAAGGCGAGCGCTGTCGAGCCGCAAGCCCGCGCCATGATACGCAGCATTTCCGCAAGCTCGGCGATGTCGGCACCGCCGCCGCCCAGTTCGAGCGGCACGCCAGCGCTGGTGAGGCCGGCCTTCTTTAAGAGCGCATAATTGTCGGCGACGAAGATGTCGCCCTCGTCAAACTGCCGCGCCCGCTCGGACAGGGCTGGAACCAGGTCGTTAGCCGCAGCGACCACATCGATCGGCATTGCACCAGTCACGCCGGCTCGTGCCAGCGCAGCGTTATCAAGACTTCTCATCAAGTCGTCTCCTGTTGACCGGCAGGTCAGAGCCAAGGATCGCGCCAAGGGCCGCCCCGGTCCAGTTCAGGAAGTGAATCGCCGGCCGAGCCGATCGTCCCTATGGGCTAGGTGCGAGCATGCTGCTTTTGCGCTATAAGGCCGGGTCTCCTGCGAATGGTGCGAGATGAGCGATCGCGGCGGTTACGGCCAGTTTTGCCCGGTTTCGATGGCGTCGGAAGTGCTGTGCACCCGCTGGACAACGCTGGTCGTGCGCGAAATGCTGATGGGATCGAGCCGTTTCAACGATCTGCGCCGCGGCGTGCCACGCATGTCACCGGCTCTGCTGTCCAAGCGGCTGAAGGAACTTGAGCGCGCTGGCGTGATCCAGACCGAGCGTGGCGGCGCGGGCAGCGTCGAATACCGGCTGACCGAGGCCGGAGAGGATTTGCGGCCGATCATTCTCGGCCTTGGCGACTGGGGCCATCGCTGGGTGGAATCCCAGCTAACCCTCAGGAATCTCGACCCTTCGCTCCTGATGTGGGACATGCGCCGCAACCTCAACCCGCAGCCCCTGCCGCCAAAACGCTGCACGATTCACTTTCTGTACCCCGAAGTGGCGAAAGCGCAGCAAAATTGGTGGCTGGTGGTCGCCGACGGGACAGTCGACCTTTGCAATTCCGACCCCGGCTTCGACATCGACCTCGAGGTCAGGGGATCCCTGCGCAGCATGACATCGGTTTGGATGGGCCTGTCCAAACTCAACCAGGAACTCGATTCCGGTCGGTTGGAGCTCGATGGCGACGACAAGATCGCCCACGCCATGCAGGCCTGGCTCGGCCTGAGTAGCTTTGCGCCGCTGGCGCGCCGGGCACCTTAGGTCTCGCCCGCTTCCGCCCAGGCGAGATACTCGTGCAACAACGGCTCAAGGTCCTCCATTTCGGGGAATTCGTCGAAGCTCCTGACAGCCCCCGTCGCGGCGAAGGGCATCTTCGTCCTGGTATAGGTTTCCATGAAGGGCCGGAACCACGTGGCATCCTCCAGCATGGTCGGACGCACATTGACGAACCAGTCGACACCGACGACACGGGTGAACATCCACGTCTTGCAATGGTCGCAGAACTGGTGGTGCAACTGCTCCCCATGCGCTCCCCCGACAACGGTTTCGCCCTGGGTGACGGCAAAGCCGTCTGCCGGCACCATTGCCGTCAGCGAATAGGCCGAAGACGACATCTTCTGGCAGCCGGGACAATGGCAGGCCGCGGTGCAGATCGGCGCTTTTGACACCTCGATCTCGACGCGGCCGCAGCGGCACGCCCCCTTGAGTGGCAGTGGTATGGACGACATGTCAGCCCCCTTGCATGATGCTTTGCGCATCCTGCAACCGCAGCGTTCCGAAGCATAGGGCCAGCTTCTGGCTTCCGGTGTGACGTGCCATCGCAGGGGCCGTCGGCCCTCCCCTGAGAGGAGGGCCGGGTCGGTGCGATCACTTCAGGCGGCGACCAGGGCGCGTGCCTTGAGCAGTTCGACGCAGGCGTTGGCGGCTTCCTTGCCCTTGACCTTGAAGTGGTCGAAGAAGAAGCGGTGATGCTCGGCGCTGTCGTGGTAATTGTGCGGGGTGAGCACCGCCGACAGCACCGGAACGCCTGTCTGAAGCTGCACATTCATCATGCCGTCGAGCACGGCATGCGCCACGAAGTCGTGGCGGTAGATGCCGCCATTGACGACAAAGGCGGTGCCGAGGATCGCCTGGTAGCGGCCGGTCTCGGCCAACGTCTTGGCAAACAGCGGGATCTCGTAGGCGCCGGGCACGTCATAGACATCGACTGCGAAGCGGCCGTCCGACAGCGTCTCGATCTCGGAGCTGAAGGCTTTCACGCATTCGTCGACGATGTCGGCATGCCAGCGCGCACGGATCACGGCGACGCGGGTTGTATCGAAGTCTTTCGGGGATTGCTGATTCATGGGTCCATCCTTCCGTTTCGAACCAGAATCAGGACGCACGAGACGGAATCCCGGCGGCTTGCGCCTCCGCTTTCCCGTTCGTTCTCTTCCATCCGGACTATGACCGTCGGCTCCGGAGTTGCACCGGATCTGCTGACCCTCCCGTTACCGGGAAGCGCTCGCGGGCTTGGGTTCGAAAACCCTTACCGCCGGTGGGGACTTTCACCCCGCCCTGAGAACATTAACGCCTCACGATATGGCGGCGCGCAGGGGCGCTGTCAATGACAGGAATAATAGTTTCTCTATCCAGAAATCAGCCGTGCCGGATTGCCGACGACGGTCGCGCCGGCCGCAACTCTTTTCGTCACCACCGAGCCGGCACCGACGATAGCGTCGTCGCCAATCTCAATGCCCCCCAGCAAGATGGCGCTACCGCCGATCCAGACATTGCGGCCGATGGTGACCGGCCGGCCAATCTCCAGGCCGGCGCGACGCTGGACCGGGTCCTTGTGGTGCTCGGGGCAATAGATCTGTACGCCGGGGCCGAACATCGTGCCCGCGCCGATGCTGACGGTTGCCGTGTCGAGGATGGTGCAGCCGGCATTGAGGAACACGCCCTCGCCCAGATGAATGTTGAAACCGTAGGCGCAGTGGAACGGCGCTTCGATGCGAGCGCCCTCACCCGCCGAGCCGAGCAACGTTCGTAGCCGGGGCGCGATATCGCCGCGCTCCACGGGCCGTAGCGAGCGGTGCTCGAAGACGGCGTCGGCCGCCACTGCGCGGAGTGCGTCGAGTTCGGCATCGACGCAGTTGTACCAGGCGCCGGCCGCCATCTTTTCGCGTTCGCTCTGAGCCATTTCAAATGTCCTTCCTGCTTGTCCAGCCAAACCACAGAACCGGCCATGCTGCAAAGGTCGAAGCCTCGCGGCTCTGGCGAAACCAGATGGCTGTGCTAGCCTGCTGACAAAGTGCACTTCTGGACCAGACACATCCACGGGGGACGAAGGATGATCTACCTGCTCGCGCTTCTCATCGGCATTGTTGCCGGCCTCAGGGCCATGACCGCGCCGGCGGCAGTCGCCTGGGGCGCCTGGCTCGGCTGGCTGCCGCTGGCCGGCACCTGGGCTGGCTTCATGGGCCACTGGATAGCGGTCGCCATATTCACCGTGCTGACCATTGTCGAATTGGTCACCGATCAGTTGCCGTCGACACCTAGCCGCAAGGTGCCGGTGCAATTTGGCACCCGCATCGTCATGGGCGCGCTGACCGGCGCCGTCATCGGCACCGCTGGCGGCATCGTTGTTGGCGGGCTGGCTGCCGGCATCATCGGCGCAATCCTCGGCACGCTCGGCGGCGCGGAGATCAGAGGCCGTCTCGCGGCTTCCTTCGGCAACGACTTGCCGGCGGCATTGATCGAGGATGCCGTGGCGATACTCGGCGCCCTGCTGGTCGTGAGCATGGTCGTATGAGCGTGGCGCAGAAATTCGACGCCATCATCATCGGCTGCGGCCAGGCCGGGCCGCCGCTGGCCGGACGGCTGACGGCAGCGGGTCAGACTGTGGCGCTGATCGAACGCAAGCTTGTCGGCGGCACCTGTGTCAACACCGGCTGCAAGCCAACCAAGACGATGGTCGCCAGCGCCTATGCCGCCCATCTCGCCCGCACCGGCGCCGAATATGGCGTGTCGACCAGCGAAGTCTCGGTCGATATGCAGGCCGTGAAGGCGCGCAAGGACAAGGTAACCGTCGATTCCCGCGCCGGCCTCGAAAGCTGGATCGCCGGCATGAAGGACTGCACGCTGTTTCGCGGCCATGCCCATTTCGAAGGGCCGCATGAGGTGCGTGTCGGCAACGAACTGCTCCATGGCGAGCGCATCTTCATCAATGTCGGCGGCCGCGCCAACATTCCGGACATGCCCGGCGTCAACGACATCGAATATTTGACCAACACATCGATGATGGAGGTGGATTTCCTGCCCCGTCATCTCGTGGTCGTCGGCGGCAGCTATATCGGGCTGGAATTCGCCCAGATGTTCCGCCGCTTCGGCGCGCAAGTGACCGTGGTGGAAAAGGGCCCGCGGCTGATCTCGCGCGAGGACGAGGATGTCTCGGAGTCAGTGAGGGGCATACTCGAACATGAAGGCATCGCCCTCAGGCTGAACGCCGAATGCATCAGCTTTGCCCGGCATCCCGACGGCGTGACCGTCGGCGTCGACTGCACCTCAGGCGACCGTGCCGTAACGGGCAGCCACGTGCTGCTTGCCATCGGCCGCAAGCCCAACACCGACGATCTCGGCCTCGACAGAGCGGGCGTGGCCACCGACAAGCGCGGCTACATCGAGGTCGACGACCAGCTCAGGACCAACGTCCCGCACATCTGGGCGATGGGCGACTGCAACGGCAAGGGCGCCTTCACCCACACCGCCTACAATGATTTCGAGATCGTCGCCGCCAACCTGCTCGACAACGACCCGCGCAAGGTTTCGGACCGCATCGAGGCCTATGCGCTCTATGTCGACCCGCCGCTCGGCCGCGCCGGCATGACGGAGACGGCAGCGCGCAAGAGCGGCCGCAAGGTGCTGGCAGGCCAAAGGCCGATGACGCGCGTCGGCCGCGCCGTCGAAAAGGGCGAGACGCAAGGCTTCATGAAGATCCTTGTCGATGCCGACACCAGGCAGATCCTCGGCGCCTCGGTGCTGGGCACTGGCGGCGACGAGACGATCCATGCCGTACTCGACCTGATGTATGCCAGGGCGCCGATCGAGACGCTGCAGCGCGCGGTACACATTCATCCGACGGTGTCGGAGCTTCTGCCGACGATTGCCATCGAGCTGAAGCCGCTGGCATAGGGTCGGCCCATCCCAGCAACGGGATGGGCCTGTTCCGGTTGGCTTACTCGAAGGCCGCGCGCGCCTTGGCCTCCAGCCATTCCGCCATCTGTCGGTACGGCACCGGGCCATAGCTGATGCGGCCGACGCCAAGCTCGGCCAGCTTCGCCTTTGGCGGCACATGAGCGAGCGCGATGATGTTGACCGGCAGCGAGACCGCCTTGCAGAGCTTGCCGATCAGCGCCTCATTGCCGAGGCCCGGCGCGAAGAAGCCATGCGCGCCCGCCTTGGCGTAGGCTTCTGCGCGTTCGATCGCGGCATCGACAAGCGCGTCGCTGTGTTCGTCAGGCTTGGCTTTCAGGAAGATGTCGGTGCGGGCGTTGATGAAGGCGGGAATGCCTGACGCCTTGACGGCATCGGCCGCCGCGGCGATGCGCTTCACCTGGACAGCGATGTCGTGCAGGCCGCTGCCGCCGACGATCTGGTCCTCGAAGTTGAAGCCGATGACCCCTTCCGCCAGCGCCCGCGTCACTGTCGCTGCGACAGCCTCGGGCTCGACGCCATAGCCGCCCTCGAGGTCCATCGTGACCGGCAGGTCCGTGGCGGCGACGATGCGGCGGATGTTGTAGAGTACCAGGTCGAGCGGAATCTTTTCGCCATCGGCGAAACCGAAGGCAGCGGCAACCGGCCAGCTGCCCGTCGCGATCGCCTTGGCACCGGCCTTGGCGACGATGGCCGCGCTGCCGGGATCCCAGATGTTATAGAGCACCACCGGGTCGCCCTTCACATGCAGGGCATGGAAGGCCTTGGCCTTGTCGATCTGGCTGGTCATGGAATTCTGCCTCTTGGGGTGACTGAAGGTCTGGAACCTAGCAGCGTGACGCTGCTTGGCCATAGCGCAGAATGCGGTAAGTGAGTTGCCAGCGACAGGGGTAATCACCGTTGCGTGGGTCGGACCGTCGCGGCGATGCCATGCCATGACCGGCGAACAACGGTTGCGGCCCAGATAGATGAACCTTTCCGCCCCTACCCTCAGCTGTCCGGATCCGCTGCCAGCAGCCGCTGTTCAAGACGCACAAGCACACCGAGCGCGACCTTAAGTTCCGCGGCGTCCTCGTCGGCCAGAAGCTCGGTGCGCAGGCGTTCGAGGATCAACTCGATCTCCTCGACGCGGCTGCGGCCGGCATCGGTCAGGGACAGAATCTTGGCACGGCGGTCACCGGGATCGCCACTGCGGGTGATCAGGCCGTCGGCTGCAAGCAGATCAACGATGCGCACCAGAGACGGACCTTCGAAACCGAGATGGTCGGCGATCACGCCCTGGCGGATATTGTCGCCCAGCCGCGACAGCGTCAGCAACGGCATGGCGGTGGCATGCGACAGGCCGCAGTCGTCGAGCGCGCTGTCCGCCGCGTGGCGCCAAAGCCGGGCGACGGAGAGCAGGCTCCTGCCGAAACCGGCGCGGTCGGATGCGTCATTGGACATTCGAGAAAGATAACATATTATCTATTAGGATGCGATGAGATTCTCGGCCGGAACACGGTCGCGACGTCTGTGCGGAGGTAGAGGCGAGGAGTTCTCCGCAGAGCGCCGGCATGACGGTCGCGTCCGAAACCGCCCGCCCGGGCGGCTGATTTTCGGTTCAATCTTCGCGAGACATCGACATGGCAGCACAACAGACACCCAGAGGCAGCGGCGGCTGGCTTCTGGTTCTATTCGGCCTGCTCTTGGTCGTCATCGGGGCACCGCTCGTCTACGGCGGCGTCCAGTTGATCGGCCTGGGCGGATCCTGGTATTACGCGCTTGCCGGTCTCGGCGTCATCGCCTCCGGCATTCTCTACGTCATGCGCCGCAGGGCGGGTCTCTGGCTCTACGGCCTGGTGTTTTTGGCAACGATTGCCTGGGCGCTCTGGGAATCCGGCCTCGAATTCTGGCCTTTGATTCCGCGCCTCGTAGCACCTGCCGTCATCGCCATCCCGGCGCTGTTGCTCGCCCCGCTCTTCCCGACGCGCACCGGCAAACGGGCTCCGTTCGCGCTTGCCGGCCTGCTGGTCGCGGCACTTGTCGCTACCGCCTTCTACGGCTTCACCCCACATGGCATCATCAGCAATACGCTCGCCTCTGCCGAGCCCAAGCCGAGCGTTCCTCCGGCAGCCGCCAGCGCCACCGACTGGCGCCATTATGGCCGAACCCCGGCAGGTACACGCTATGCCCCGATCGACCAGATCAACCGCGACAATGTCGACAAGCTCGAGGTTGCCTGGACGTTCCAATCGGGCGATATCCCCTCAGGGACCGCGCAGGACCAGAACACGCCGCTCTTCGTCAACGACACGCTCTACACCTGCTCGCCCAACAACATCGTCCATGCGCTGAACCCGGATACGGGCGAAGTGAAGTGGAAATTCGACCCGAAAGCCAAGTCGCCGCTGTGGCAGCGTTGCCGTGGCGTCAGCTATTACGAGCCGGCTTCGGCACCGAGCGAGGCCAATGCAGCCTCCGCCGACCCGCTGGCACCCGCAAGCGTCGTAGCGTCGACGCCCGACATGCCCGCTGCGGCGGCATCCTGCGCCGCCCGCATCGTCATGACCACCATCGACGCCCGCCTGATCCAGCTCGATGCCAAGACCGGCGAGCTGTGCCAGGATTTCGGCAATGGCGGCATCGTCGACCTCAAAAGCGGCATGGGCGAGATCAAGGACGGTTTCTACTTCCAGACCTCCGCCCCCACCGTGGCGCGTGACCTGATCATGGTCGGCGGCTGGGTGTGGGACAATGTCGAGACAGGTGAACCCTCCGGCGCCGTACGCGCCTTCAACGCCCTCACCGGCGAACTGGTCTGGGCCTGGGATCTCGGCAACCCCGCCATCACCAAGCTGCCGCCGGAAGGCGAAAGCTACACCCGCGGCACGCCCAATGTCTGGTCGACACCGGCCTATGACGAGGCCCTTGGCCTTGTCTACCTGCCGACCGGCAACGCCACGCCCGACTTCTTTGGCGCACATCGCTCGAAGGCCGCCGAGGACTATACCGCCTCGGTCGTCGCCCTCGACATTGCAACCGGCCGCGAACGCTGGAAGTTCCAGACCGTGCATCACGACATCTGGGACTACGACGTTCCCGCCCAGCCGGCGCTCTACGACGTGCCGGATGGCAAGGGCGGCACGGTTCCGGCGCTGATCCAGATCACCAAGCGCGGGCAGATCTTCATGCTCGACCGCCGCGACGGCAAGCCGATCGCCGAGGTCGAGGAGCGCGCCGTTCCGCAGACCGGCGGCGTGCCGGAGGACTTCCTGTCGCCGACTCAGCCCTATTCGGTCGGCATGCCGGCGATCGGTGCGGAGCCGTTCGCCGAGGCCAAGATGTGGGGTGCGACGCCTTACGACCAGCTCTACTGCCGCATCGAGTTCAAGAAGATGCGCTACGAGGGCGAATTCACGCCTCCCGGCCTGACGCGTTCGATCATCTTTCCAGGCTACTATGGCGGCATGAACTGGGGCAGTGCGGCGATCGACGAGGCCCGGGGGTTGCTGATCGTCAACGACATCCGCATGCCGCAGTTCGCCCAGCTGATGCCGCGCGAGGAGACCGACAATTATGGCGGCTCGGCAGCCCATGACGGCCTGTCGCAGCAGAAGGGCACGCCCTATGGCGCGCTGAAGAACGGCTTCATGTCGCCGCTCGGCGTTCCCTGTCACCAGCCGCCTTATGGCACCTTCACCGGCATCGACCTCAAGACCCGCCAGATCGCCTGGCAGGTTCCGGCGGGCACGCTGCAGGATACCGGTCCGCTTGGCATGAAAACCGGCCTGCAGATCCCGATCGGCATGCCGACGCTGGGCGGTCCGATCGCGACGTCAGGCGGCCTCGTCTTCTACGCCGGCACGCAGGACTATTATCTGCGTGCACTCGACGTGGAGACGGGCAATGAGTTGTGGAAGGGCCGGCTGCCTGTCGGCGCCCAGTCTACGCCAATGACCTTCGTCTCGCATGAGAGCGGAACGCAATATGTGGTCATCTCGGCCGGCGGGGCGCGCCAGTCGCCTGACCGCGGCGACTACATCGTCGCCTACAGGCTGCCCAGGCAGAACTGAGTCTGGGCGCATCGACATCGGAAGGGGCGCCTCGGGCGCCCTTTTCATTTCTGGCCGGCAAGGGCGGTACCCGTGCGACGAACGGGTACCCGCCAGTAGCCGTGCTCGCCCAGCGCAGCGTGCCCCCCGGCCTGCGCGTCATCGGCGAAGCCGAGGGCCTGCCGCCGCTGCCCGAGATGGAAATCGGCATATTGCGCAACCCGCAGGCCGCCAATTCGGCAGTCGACCGGCTCTACGAATTTCTCCGACGCGACCTCACCCAGCAATCCTGATCGTCTCAGCTAGCGCCTTGCGCACTTCTCCTATGCGCCAGGTGCATTGCTGCAATGCGGCAACGTCGCTTGTGCCGCGCCGGACATGAGGAAATTGTGCGTCTAAATCGTTTCAGCTCCCCTGAGTCCGCCCATGCCCTTGCCGATCCTCGCTCTGGCCGTTGCATCCTTTTGCATCGGCACCACCGAATTCGTGATCATGGGCCTGTTGCCGGAGGTCGCCGCAGACCTCGGCGTGTCGATCCCGGCCGCCGGTCTTCTGGTCACCGGCTACGCGCTCGGCGTCGTCGGCGGCGCCCCGATCATCGCGGTGGGCACAGCGAAACTGCCGCGCAAACCGGTGCTGATCGGGCTCGCCATGATGTTCGTCTTCGGCAACCTGCTCTGCGCCATCGCCCCCACTTACTGGACGCTGATGATCGCCCGCGTCATCACCGCCTTTGGTCACGGCGCCTTCTTCGGCATCGGCTCGGTGGTGGCGGCAAGCCTGGTCCCAACCAACAAGCGCGCCAGCGCAATTGCGTTGATGTTTGCCGGCCTGACATTGGCGAACATCCTCGGCGTTCCCGGCGGCACGGCACTCGGCGAAGCCTATGGCTGGCGCGCCACCTTCTTTGCCGTCGTCGTCATCGGCCTGCTCTCGGTGGCGGCCATAGCCTGGCTGGTCCCTGCGGGCGTCGCCCCTCCCGGCAAGGGCGGGGTATCAGGCGAGGTCAAGGTGCTGGGCAAGCTCCAGGTCTGGCTCGCCATGATCATCTCGGCGCTCGCCTCGGGCAGCCTGTTTGCCGTCTTCACCTACATCAAGCCGATCCTGACCGACGTCAGCGGCCTCTCGGTTGAATCGGTCACCTGGGTGCTGCTGCTGTTCGGCGGCGGCATGACCATCGGCAACATCATCGGCGGCAAGCTGGCCGACTGGAAGCTGATGCCCACAGCCATCGGCGCGCTGGTGGTGATGGCGGCGATCCACGTCGCCTTCGCCGAACTCAGCTCTTCGGCGCCAGCGGCGATCCTGCTCGTCTTCATGTGGGGCGTCATCACCTTCGTCATCGTGCCGCCGATGCAGATGCGCGTCGTCGAAACCGCTTCGGAGGCACCGAACCTCGCGGCCACCCTCAACCAGGGCGCCTTCAACGCCGGCAACGCCGCCGGCGCCTGGGCCGGTGGTGCTGCGATTTCGATGGGCGTGAGCTATGCCGACCTGCCCTTCGTCGGCGCGGCCATCGCACTGTCTGCCTTCGGCGTGGCGCTCATTTCCTTCGCGCTCGACCGCCGTGACGCAATTCAGCAGGCGGCATGACGCTTTAGCGATTGTCAGCAACCCGTCGCTGCTGTAGCCACGACAGCGATGGTTCCTGCTATCCGGTTCGGGCAGCAGGTTAAATGGGAACACGGTGAGACGTCCCCGACGCGAAACCGTGGCTGCCCCCGCAACTGTGAGCGGATAGCAATTCGGAAACATGCCACTGGCCGAAAGGCCGGGAAGGCTCCGAGGCGCGATCACCCGCAAGCCAGGAGACCTGCCATCATCCGATTAACTCAACCGGCCGGGGTGTGCCGCGGAGATGATGATGGTTGCGACTGCCTTCTTCGGTACCGGCGCGCTTTCCGGATCGTTCTGCTGCCTCCGCCCGACCGCGGAGACAGGGCATGCTCGATCGCGTCCACGCCGCTAGCCGCCTTGTAGGCACCACCCCGGCACTGCTCGAACTCGATGGCGTCAGCTGGGGCCCTCGTGCTTCGCAGCCGATCCTCGAGCCGATCAGCCTTGCGGTTGCGCCGGGCGAGTTGCTCGCCATCGTCGGCCCCAACGGCGCCGGCAAGTCGAGCCTGCTGCGCTGCCTCTACCGCTACCACAAGCCGACTTCGGGCACTGTCCGCCTCGACGGCACCGACATCTGGAAGATGAAGCCGCGCGACTGCGCCCGCCGTATCGCGACCGTGCTTCAGGAAAGCGCCTCGGACTTCGGCCTGACCGTCGCAGAAATCATCGAGTTGGGCCTGACCCCGCATGTCACGAGTTTCGGCACCAGCGACCGCGACTACGACCAAGTCGAGGCAGCCCTTGCCCTGCTCGGCCTGACCGCACTCGCTGCGCGCGACCTCTGCTCGCTGTCGGGCGGCGAAAAGCAGCGCGTGATGATCGCCCGGGCATTGGTGCAGCGACCCGACCTTCTGATCCTCGACGAACCGACCAACCACCTCGACATCCGCCACCAGCTCGAAGTGCTGGAACTGCTCGGCAATCTCGGCTGCACCGTCATCGTTTCCCTGCACGATTTGGCGCTCGCCTCGGCCCATGCCGACCGCGTGCTTGTCATGGACGGCGGCCGCGCCATTGCCTGCGGCGCGCCCGCCGACATCCTGACGCCCGATCGCATACGTGACAGCTTTTCCGTCGGAGCGACCCTCGACGACCATCCCGTCACCGGTCGTCCACGCTTTTCCTTCCACCTCGAACGCTGAACATCAAGGAGCCTCCATGCGCCTGCCCATCATCGCCGCCGCCCTGCTCGCCACCTGCGCAACAGCTATGGCCAGCGGCTTCCCCGTCACCGTCAAGAGCTGCAACCGCGACGTCACCTTCGAGACCGCGCCCAAGCGCGCCGTCTCGCACGACGTCAACCTGACCGAGATGATGCTGGCGCTCGGCCTCGCCGACCACATGGCCGGCTATTCCGGCATCTCCGGCTGGAAGACGCTGAGCGAGGATTTGCGCAAGGGCGTCGGCGAACTGCCCGAACTCGCCCCACAATACGTCAGCAAGGAAGTGCTGCTCGGCGCCGACACCGACCTGTTCTTCGCCGGCTGGAATTACGGCATGAAGGTCGGCGGCGACGTCACCCCGGATACGCTCGCGCCCTTCAAGATCGCTGTCTACGAGCTGACCGAAAGCTGCATCCACATCATGAAGAAGGACAAGTCGTCGCTTCAGGACATGTATGCCGACCTGCTCAATCTCGGCGCCATCTTCGGCGTGCGCGAGAAGGCGGAGGTCCTGGTGGCAGGCTATGAGAAGGAACTCGCCGACTTCCAGGCCGAGCTGCCCAAGCTCGACAAGCCGGTCAACGTGTTCATCTACGATTCCGGCGAGCAGAAGCCGTTTACCGCCGGACGCTACGCCATGCCGACCGCCATTATCGAGGCAGCCGGCGGCAAGAACATCGTCGACGACGTCGAGTCGAGCTGGGTCGAGATCGGCTGGGAGCCGGTCATCGAGCGCAATCCCGACATGGTGGTGATCGTCAATTACGGTGAGGTAACTGCCGAGCAGAAGATCGACTACATGCGCACCAACCCGGCCTTCAAGGACATCGAGGCAGTGAAGAACAACCGCTTCTTCGTGCTCGAATACAACGAGGCGACGCCGGGACCGCGCAACATTGCGGCGATCAAGCGGCTGGCCGCCGCGATGCGGGCCGACTGAGCCGTGTCGCATCGCCACCTCGTCACAGGGCCAAGACACGTCCTGATCCACGCCATGCCGGCCCTGATACCGGGGCTGGCCGTAGTGCTTGTCATTAGCATGGTCATCGCCGTCGGCGTCGGGCCGGTGGCGATCCCGCTCGAGACGGTATGGGGCGTCGTCGCCAACAAGCTGATACCTGGAAGCGTCGAGGCGGTCTGGTCGAGCGGACGCGAGAATATCGTCTGGGACGTGCGCGCGCCGCGCGTCATCCTGGGCGCCATAGTCGGCGCATCGCTGGCGCTGGTGGGGGGAGCCCTGCAGTCGGTGACACGCAATCCGCTCGCCGATCCGCATCTGCTCGGCATTTCGTCGGGCGCGGCCTTCGGCGCGATCATGGCGCTGATCCATGCCGGCATGGTGCTCGGCACCGTCACCGTACCGGTCTTCGCCTTTGCCGGCGCGCTGGCGGCAACCGCACTGGTGCTTGCCATCGCCAACCTGGCGCGAGCGCAGTCGGCCGGCCAGCTGATCCTTGCCGGCGTGGCGGTGAGCTTCATCATCTCGGCCGCAGGCAACCTCTTGATCTTCATCGGCGACCCCAAGGCTGCCCATGTCGCGATCTTCTGGATGCTTGGCGGGCTCGGGCTGGCGCAATGGAGCCATCTGCCCTATCCGCTGGCAGCCCTTGTCCTGTGCGGCGTCTGGCTGATGACGCAGACCCGCAACCTCAACGCCATGACGTTGGGCGACGAAAGCGCAACCGCACTCGGCATCCCGGCGCAGCGCTTCCGGCTCAAGGCCTTCGTCGCCTGCGCGCTGCTGACCGGCTGTGCGGTTGCCTATTCCGGCGTCATCGCCTTTGTCGGCCTGATGATCCCGCACATCGTGCGCTTCTTCGTCGGTGGCGACTATCGCCGGGTTTTGCCGCTGTCGGCGCTGGTCGGCGCCATCTTCCTGATCGCCGCCGACATGGCCGCACGCACGGTCGTGCCGCCGCAGGACATGCCGCTCGGCATCGTCACCGGGCTGATCGGCGGCATTGCTTTCGTCATCCTGATGCGGCGACGGACAACAAAGTGAGGGTCAGTTGGTAATGCAATGCAAGACGACGCAAATCCGGTTGCGTGGCCCCGAATTCGCCGCTATGCATTCCGCCATGAACACGACTTCGCTCCAGAACATTTGGTGGCGGGCCAGCTGACAGCGGCCTCTTGAAGCGCGTGCGCGTGAAGATTGTGATGGCCGCAACGGGATTTCCGGGCGGCCATTTGCTTTTTTCGAACCAGGCTCCGGACGCTCCCACTGCAAGAGATGGAGACGGGAATGACGTTGGAATTGCTTGAAAACGGCGCCGAGCGCTACGTGACGTCAGGCGGGGTGTCGATCACCCGGCAGCGCCACGAAACCGCCTATCACGGCGCGATCGAGACCTATCTCGACGGGCTCAACAGCCGGCGCGGCGCGGTGTTCTCCTCCAACTACGAATATCCCGGCCGTTACACCCGCTGGGACACCGCCATCATCGACCCGCCGGTGGTAATCTCGGCACGCGGACGCGCAATGAAGATCGAGGCACTTAACGGCCGCGGCGAGGTGCTGCTGCCGGTGATCCGCGCCGTGCTCGCACCGCTCGAAGAGCTGACGATCACCGAGACGAGCAAGCGCCTGATCGCGCTGGAAGTGGCGACACCCGGCCGCGTCTTTACCGAGGAAGAACGGTCGCGCGTGCCTTCGGTGTTCACCGTGCTGCGCGCCATCACTGCCTTGTTCAAGTCGGAGGAGGACAGCAATCTTGGCCTCTACGGTGCCTTCGGCTACGACCTCGCCTTCCAGTTCGACCCGGTCGAGCACACACTGGTGCGCAAGGACAGCCAGCGCGACCTGGTGCTGTTTTTGCCCGACGAGATCCTTGTCGTCGACCACTACTCGGCCAAGGCCTGGCACGACCGCTACGACTATTCCGGCGCGGGTTTCTCGACCGAGGGCCTCGCGCGGGACAGCGTCGTCGAGCCGTTCAAGGCGTCCGACCGCATTCCGCCACGCGCCGACCATGAGCCGGGCGAATATGCCCAACTGGTGCGCCGGGCGATGGACAGTTTCAAGCGCGGCGACCTGTTCGAGGTCGTGCCGGGCCAGATGTTCTACGAGCGCTGCGAGACGGTGCCGTCGGAGATTTCGCGCCGGCTGAAGGCGATCAACCCTTCACCCTATTCGTTCTTCATCAATCTCGGCGAAGGCGAGTATCTGATCGGCGCCTCGCCGGAGATGTTCGTCCGCGTCAACGGCCGCCGCGTCGAGACCTGCCCGATCTCGGGCACCATCAAGCGTGGCGACGACGCCATCTCCGACTCTGAGCAGATCCTGAAGCTGCTCAATTCGAAGAAGGACGAATCCGAGCTTACCATGTGCTCTGATGTCGACCGCAACGACAAGTCCAGGGTTTGCGAGCCAGGCACGGTACGCGTCATCGGCCGCCGCCAGATCGAGATGTATTCGCGGCTGATCCACACTGTCGACCACATCGAGGGCCGCCTGCGCGAGGGCATGGATGCCTTCGACGCCTTCCTCAGCCACGCCTGGGCGGTGACGGTCACCGGCGCGCCCAAGCTGTGGGCCATGCGTTTCATCGAGCAGAACGAGAAGAGCCCCCGCGCCTGGTATGGCGGGGCGATCGGCATGGTGCATTTCAACGGTGACCTGAACACCGGCATGACGCTGCGCACCATCCGCATCCAGGACGGCATCGGCGAGGTGCGCGCGGGCGCCACATTGCTCTACGATTCCGTTCCCGAGGAAGAAGAAGCCGAAACCGAACTGAAGGCCTCAGCCATGCTCTCCGCCATCCGCGACGCCAAGACCGGCAACGCTCCCGGCACCGAGCGCGCCACCGCGCGCGTCGGCGAAGGGGTCAAGATCCTGCTCGTCGACCACGAGGATTCCTTCGTCCACACACTGGCCAACTACTTCCGCCAGACCGGCGCCGACGTCTCGACCGTACGCTCGCCTGTGCCGGAAGAGATCTTCGACCGGATCAAGCCCGACCTCGTTGTGCTCTCTCCCGGCCCCGGCACGCCGAAGGACTTCGACACGGCGGCGACGATCAAGAAATCCCGAGACCGCGACCTGCCGATCTTCGGCGTCTGCCTGGGCTTGCAGGCACTGGCCGAAGCTTATGGCGGCGAGTTGCGCCAGCTGGCTGTGCCGATGCACGGCAAGCCGTCGCGCATCCGGATCTCTAAGCCGGGCATCGTCTTCTCCGGCCTGCCCAAGGAAGTGACCGTCGGCCGCTACCACTCGATTTTTGCCGACCCGGTGCGGCTGCCCTCCGATTTCGTCGTCACGGCGGAGACCGAGGACGGCGTCATCATGGCGTTCGAACACAAGAAAGAACCGATCGCGGCGGTGCAGTTCCACCCCGAATCGATCATGACGCTCGGCCATGACGCCGGCATGCGCATGATAGAGAACGTGGTTGCCCACATGCCGCGCAAGGCCAAGGACAAGGCGGCCTAGCCAACATCGACAAACTTCCCCTCTCGCTGCCGTCAAGCCGCGAGAGGGCACCATTCATCAAGCGAGATCATGGTCCAGACCGAAACGAAGGGATTGTCAGCCAGCGGCAGCCAACCGATATCGGCCAAGAAGCGCGTCGCGAGACTGGCCTTCTGGTCGATCATCATCGGCGCCGCCGTGATGGGGCTGAAATTCGTGGCCTGGTGGCTGACGGGTTCGGTGGCGCTCTATTCCGACGCGCTGGAATCGATCGTCAACGTGGTCGCCGCCATGGCTGCCTTCTGGGCGATCAAGGTCAGCCACAAGCCGGCCGATCTCGACCACCAGCATGGCCACCACAAGGCCGAGTATTTCTCTGCCGTGCTCGAAGGCGTGCTGATCATCGTCGCGGCACTTCTGATCCTGTTCGAGGTCTGGCGCAGCTGGGGCGTACCGATGAATGCGGACGAGCCATGGCTCGGCCTCGGCATCAACGGTGTTGCCGCTGTTATCAACGCCTTCTGGGCCACCATGCTGATCCGCGTCGGCCGCGCCGAGCGCTCGCCAGCCATGGTCGCCGACGGCCATCACATCATGACCGACGTGGTGACGTCGGCCGGCGTGCTGCTTGGCCTCGTCGGCGCCATCGCCACCGGCTGGACGATCCTCGACCCGGTGCTCGCCGTCATCGTCGCGCTCAACATCCTGTGGCAGGGCTGGCACGTGATGAGTTCGTCGATGAACGGCCTGATGGACCGCGCCGTCGAGCTGGAAGAGCACATGCGCATCCGCGACATCATCTCGGCCAACTCCAAGGGCGCTATCGAAGTCCACGACCTCAAGACCCGCATTGCCGGCCGCGCCACCTTCATCGAGTTTCATCTCGTCGTCGACGCAGACATGAGCGTCGGCGAAAGCCACGTCATCTGCGACCGCATCGAGGACGCGCTGAGGGAGGAAATTCCCTCCGTGCGCGTCATCATCCATGTCGAGCCGGATGACGAAGCCAAGCTGCCCAAGGGTACGGTGGCGGTTCCCTTCGCCTGAACTTCGACCCGCTTGTCAGGATGATGTCGGCTTGAACAGCCGGCATCACTGTCGCCGCTGGACAAGCATGGCCACGCAAGCTCTATCAAGGCAACGAGGCGATGCGAGGTCCTGAGATGTACGGATTGATCGGAAAGATGCGGGCGCAGACAGGCAAACGCGACGAGTTGCTCGGCATCCTGCTGGAAAGCACCAGTGCCATGCCGGGATGCCTGAGCTATGTCGTCGCCCGGGATCCTGCCGACGCCGACGCGATCTGGATATCCGAGGTCTGGGACAGCAGCGCAAGCCACAAGGCCTCGCTGCAGCTGCCCGAGGTCAAGTCGGCGATCAGCCGGGCAATGCCGATCATTGCCGGCTTCGACACCAGCATCGAGACCGAGCCGGTCGGCGGCTTCGGACTGGGGCGCTAGATCTTCACCAGCATCGCAGTGAGGTACATGAAACCGGCACCGGCAGCGAGGCCCGACATGATGGCCGGGCTGAACAGGCCGTTGCCCTCGGGCCCTTCTCGGCGTCGCATCATGGCTGTCACCTCGACAATGACCTGAAGGATCGCGCCGGCGCCGATGGCAAGCGCCAGCGCCGACCATTGCGGCGCAAAGGCCAGGCTGCCGATCCACAGGCCCAGCACCGCCGGCCCGCCGGCCAGCAGCATCAGCCAGGCGAAGGTCCAGAGCGCGATGCGTTCGCGCAGGATAGGTGCCGCGATGCCGATGCCCTCGGTAACGTTGTGCAAGGTGAAGCCGATCACCAGGAAGGTGCCAAGTCCGGCCGCGCCTGCCGCAAACGCCGCGCCGATGGCCAGGCCTTCGCCGAAATTGTGCAGGCCGATACCGATGGCGATATAGGTGGCGAGCGCCAGCCCCTTGGGTGCGCCATTGCGCCGGCCGATTCCCATCAGGATCAGGAAGCTCGCCGCGGCGGCCAGAACCACCATGGCGTTGCCCTGGAAAACTGCAGCCGATTCCGCCGCAAGTTCGAAGGCGTCGCCAATGGCGTCTACCATCAGGAAGGCAAGCAGGCCGACGGTCACGGCGAGAAGAAAATTCATGCCGTTGCGGCCGACGCCGCGCAGGGCGGGATAGAACATCAGGCCGATCGCCACCGGTACGATGCCGACGAAGATGCCGAGGATCGCCTGCGACAGCAGGCTGGAGCTGGTGGCGACGGGCGTCGCCACCGCGACCGGAATGTCATGGGCGAATGTGGCGCCGGTATTGGTCACCAAGTTGATGGCATGCGCCTCGCCGAGCACCCATGGGAACGGCACCTGGATCCAGGCGGAGGCGCCTCGTGCCAATGGGCCCGGCGGATCCTGGGTGAATTGCCAATAGGCATCGTCGACCTGGACCTGGGCGATCGTCATCGGCTCCGAGCCGCCGGCGCGGACCAGGACGCGAATGCCGTCGCTGCCAAGGATGACGCGTTCGAAGGCGATGTCTTCGACCGGCGGCGTGCCGTTGCTGAAGCGCGCCAGCGGATTCGTCGAAACCAGAACCGCGATCGCGGCGGCAAAGGCAAGCAGCGGCAGGATGATCCACCAGAGCGCGCGGCGCGGCGCGGCCGTGCCGGGCAGTTCGGCTTCGGTCTCGGAAACGGGCGCGTCCCTCATGCCACGTCCTCCACGACGTCGAACATGCCGACCCAGCCCAGTTCGGTAAACTCCGACTGGTGCGGATGGAACATGTAAAGGCCGGCCTCATGCTCGGCGAAAGTGAACTCGATGATGCCGCGCTGGGCCTGGCACTGGGTGATCAGGTCGACGGTCTTCAGCGTCGGCGTCAATGTCGTGCCCTGGTCGAAGTAGTCGAAGAAATTGGCATGCAGGTGAAACGAGTTGATCGGATCGAATTCGACGACGTTGATCAGGTAGATCCGCACCGGCTTGTTTTTCGAAATTCGGATCGGCGTGTTCATGTAGGTGTGCGCCACCGTGTTGACGGCATAAAACTCGTTCTCGCCGTCAAAGTTGGTGTCGAAGGCATTCATCACCATGACGAATTCCTGCCAGCCGGCATTCTCCGGCGAGCCGTAGAGCCGCGAACGGGCGACATCGGCCTGCTCAGGGTGGCGCGCCGGATCGGGATCGATGACGAAGGCGCCGTACATGCCCTTGTGGATGTGCCGCTTCAGCGGCAGCGCGTGACAATGATAGAGATGGCAGCCGAACGGCTTGGCGTCGAACTCGTAGATGAACTCATCGCCGGGATTGATCAGGCCGGCACCCGGCACGCCGTCCATGCGCGCGGCGTGGATGCCGTGGAAGTGCATCGAATGCGGATGCGAGCCGTAGTTCTTGAACACGATGCGCAGGCGCTCGCCTTCGGTGGCGCGCAGGGCCGGGCCGGGAACGCGGCCATTGTAGGTCCAGGCCGGGAACATCACGCCTGGCGCGATCTCGATTTCCTTGTCTTCGGCAACGATCTCGAAGGTCCTGAGCGTGCGCCCGTCAGGTAAGGTTGATGTCGTGCCGACATCCCAATCGGTCAGCATCTTGGCCGGATCGAAGCCGTTGCGGGCACTGTCGACCTCGCCGACGGTAACCATCGCGCCATGGGCGCCGCTATGGTCACCTGCCGGAGCCGGATAGGCGTCAGTGCTCGCAGGCGGCCGAGCGGCACCGGCCGCATGGCCATCATGGGACGCCTGCCCTACCGCTGCTGTGACGCCTGCAGCCGTTGCCCCCGCAGTGCAGATACCGCCTGCCAGCACCAGCCTGCGGCTGAGCCGCTCCCCAAACCATGTCGGCATTTCAACCATCCAGAGCCATTTGCAAATGCGAATGATTTGCATCATGCTCTTGCAAATGGCCGCGTACAAGCTGAATCTGATTGATAGCCGATGGACCTAAACTGACGCGATGACTCAATAATCCGGTGGCGAGGCGAGTTGCGGGCGATGAGCATGCGAGAGAGAAATGCCCGAGCCTTGCGGCGCAACCGGTTGAGAAGCACAGCTGTACAGAGGGGCGATGTGTGCGATACGTCCGCGACACGCGCCGTCATATGAAGAGTGGCAGTGAATCAGGATCGTAGAAATTCCGGGCAAGCCGCTGAACGGATTATCTGTTCTGAGCCCCGGCATCCGCTTCGGAGTGCTCGCGGACGACAGCGCTGTGCCTCGATGCCGATGACGTCGATACCCGACTGAAGCACTTCGGTTGTCACAACTGCACGGCGGCCCGCTCCGTCTACGATGACGGCCGGGTCGGTCATCGCCTCGTTGGCCGAGGCATTCAGGCGATCGACAACCTCCTTCGGCGTGCCGGCGGGCGCAAACAGCGCGTTCCAGGTATAGGTCTCATAGCCCGGCACGCCGGCTTCGGCGATTGTCGGTACGTCGGGGAAGGACGGCGCCCGCTCGGCCGTGGTGACGCCCAGCGCCTTCAGCGTGCCGCCCTTGATGTGCGAGGACGAGGACGGCAGATTGTCGAACATGATCGGCACTTGGTTGCCGACGACGTCGTTCAGCGCCGGACCAGCACCCTTGTCGGGAATGTGCTGGATGCTGACGCCGGCCATTGCCTTGAACAGTTCGCCTGACAGATGCAGCGGCGTGCCGTTGCCTGACGAGGCATAGGCATATTTGTCGGGCTCGGCCTTCAACAGCGCGATCAGCTCCTGCACGTTGTTGACCGACAGCTGCGGGTTGACGACGAGCACATTGGGCACGACGACAAGCAGCGAGACAGGGGTAAAATCCTTTTTCCGGATCGTAGGGCTTGGTCTTGAGGATGAGCGGGGTTGAGCGCGTGCGTGGCAACCGTGCCCATCAGGATGGTGTAGCCATCCGGTTCGGCGCGGGCGACACGGTCGGCGCCGATGTTGCCGCCGGCACCCTCGACATTCTCGACGATGACCTGCTGGCCGAGATCATCGGACATCTTCTGCTCGATGATGCGGGCGACGACATCGGTCGAGCCGCCGGCGGCAAGGGCACCACCAGGGTCACCGTCCGGTCCGGGAATTTCTGGGCTATGGCCTGCGGCGCCAAGGCCAGCAGCGAAGCAGCAGAAAGCCCGAGGGCCAATGTCATGCGGCGGGTGAATTTCGTCATCGGTACGCACCTCCCTTTTGGCGGTGGCACCTCGTTGCCGACTGTGTGGAGCGGCGAGCGTATGAACTTTGCCTACGCTGTCAATGCGACGTTGGACGTTCGGCAGAGGAACGAGGGTTGCCTGGCGCTGCATCTGCGGACAACACGGGCTGACACATCATCCCGAATAGGTCTAAGACGACGGCATGAAGCCTGACCCGCAGCCTGCCGCTCCGCTCACCGATACGAAGCCTTTGGTGCAATGGGCCCTGCTGCTCATCTGTTCGGTTCTGCTTGCCGGACTGTTCGAGCTCGTGCACCTGCCGGCCGCCCTGCTTGTTGGGCCGATGCTGGTCGCCATCGTACTCGGCAGCAGCGGCGCCACGGTGCGGGTGCCGCGGCCGCTTTTCGTTTCGGCGCAGGCACTCATCGGCTGCCTCGTCGCCAGTTCGATTTCTGCAGACATCTTCGTCACCTTCGCCGCCGAATGGCCGCTGTTCCTGAGTGCGGCCATCGCCACCGTCGCCGCGAGCAGCTTCCTCGGCTGGTTCATCTCGCGGCTGAAGGTGCTGCCCGGCACGACGGCCGTCTGGGGGTCGGCGCCGGGCGCCGCGACCGCCATGGTGCTGATGGCCGACGCGTTCGGCGCCGACGCGCGGCTCGTCGCCTTCATGCAGTATCTGCGCGTCATCATGGTTTCGATCGCCGCCGCGGTCATCGCACGGCTCTGGGTCGACACGTCAGGCGTCGAAGCGCCAGGCATCGAGTGGTTCCCTGATATCGCCTGGCCGGCATTCGGCGCGATGATCGGCGTCGCCATTGTCGGCGGCACGCTTGGCCATCTTCTGCGCATCCCCTCGCCCTACTTCGTCGGCGCGATGCTGGTTGGTGCGGTCGTCCATCTCGGCTTCGGCGTCGAGCTGCAACTGCCGGAATGGCTGCTGGCCATCGGCTACACGCTGATCGGCTGGTCGATCGGGCTCAACTTCACCCGGCCTATCCTGCGCCACGCCGCACGCGCCTTGCCTCAGGTGGTCGGCTCCATCGCCGCCCTGATGGCCTTTTGCGGCGCGCTGGCCTTTGGCCTGCACCTCATCCTCGGTGTCGACCCGCTGACCGCCTACCTCGCGACCAGCCCCGGCGGCATGGATTCCATCGCCATCATCGCCGCCGCCTCCAAGGACGTCGACCTGTCCTTCGTCTTGACGCTGCAGATGCTGCGCTTTCTGATCGTGCTGGTGTTTGGCCCGGCGCTGGCGCGGCTGGTGGCTCGCGCGATCAAGGACTGAGCGGCCGAAAAAGGCCTCGCCCCTGTAGGATCGGGCCGTCTGCTTTCGTCCTTTGATCGTCAGACGAGGAAGGAGAGCAGACATGGAATCTCATACCCCAGCGAAAATCATCATCGAGAACGTCAACCATCCCGGACAGGCCAAGCCGGCAGATGCTGCCATGTACCAGGCGATGAAGCAGGCGATCCTTGAGGTACTGCCGGCGAAATCACCTGGAATGACCGTCGCCGAAATGCAGGAATGCGTGCGCGGCCGCCTGCCCGAGCAGCTCTATCCCGACGGCGCCAAGTCGGGCTGGTGGACCAAGGCGGTGCAGCTCGATCTCGAGGCGAAGGGCATCATCACGCGCGAGAAGGTCAGCCCGCTGCGCCTGCACAAGGCCTGATCCGGAAGCTACTGCGTCAGAAAGGCCGGATACAGCACCGCGCATCGTGCCGGGCGGGCTTGCGCGGTCCATGCGCCTCCTGTAAGAGAGCGCCATGTCGTCGCGCAAGATCAACGAAATCTCCCGTCCGGCCGCTTTTGCGGGCGAGACACTGCGCGCCCTTTCCTCGGCTCTTCTTCTTCTCGGCCTTATCGGCGATCGCCGGGCTCGTTAAGGGAGCGTCCGGCGGTCGAATTGCCGCCGAGGCATATGCTCCTTTGCTCTTCACAACAGAACCGAATTTCTGATTTAAGACCGCTGAAGCATGCGCGCGTTGTCGTGCATGGCGGCCAAGAGAACGAGACCGACAATGAGCAAGACCACTCCCGCTTCCGGCCGAAGTGCTGGCATGCCGTCCGCCGCCATTAAGTACCAGCCCTACCACAAGATCGACCTGCCCGACCGGACCTGGCCGTCCAGAACCATCGACAAGGCGCCGATCTGGTGCTCGGTCGACCTGCGCGACGGCAACCAGTCGCTCGTCGATCCGATGGGCCACGACCGCAAGGCGCGCATGTTCCAGCTGCTGCTCGACATGGGTTTCAAGGAAATCGAGATCGGCTTCCCCTCGGCGTCGCAGACCGACTTCGATTTTGCCCGCTGGTGCATCGAGGAAGGCAATGTCGCCGACGACGTGTCGCTGCAGGTTCTCGTCCAATGCCGCCCGGAACTGATCACCCGCACCTTCGAGGCGCTCGAAGGTGCACACAAGCCGATTGTGCATTTCTACAACTCGACCAGTGAGTTGCAGCGCCGCGTGGTGTTCGCCAAGGATGTCCAGGGCATCAAGCAGATCGCCACCGACGCTGCCAAGATGATCACCGACATGGCCGCCAAGGCCGGCGGCGGCTATCGCTTCCAGTACTCGCCGGAAAGCTTCACCGGCACCGAACTCGAAGTCGCACTGGAGATCTGCAATGCAGTCGCCGAGATCGTCAAGCCGACGCCCGACAACAAGCTGATCATCAACCTGCCCTCGACCGTCGAGATGGCGACACCCAACATCTATGCCGACCAGATCGAATGGATGTGCCGCAACCTCGACAATCGCGAAAACCTGATCATCTCGCTGCACCCGCACAACGACCGTGGCACCGGCATCGCCGCCACCGAACTCGGCCTGATGGCTGGCGCCGACCGTGTCGAAGGCACGCTGTTCGGCAATGGTGAGCGCACCGGCAACGTCGACGTCGTGACACTGGCGCTCAACATGTTCACGCAAGGCGTCGACCCGATGCTCGACTGCTCGGATATCGAGCGGATCAAGCAGGTCTACGAATATTCGAACCAGATGGTCATTCCGGAGCGCCACCCTTATGTCGGCGAACTGGTCTACACCGCCTTTTCCGGCTCGCACCAGGACGCCATCAACAAGGGCATGAAGGCGATCAAGGTCGCCAACAAGCCACTGTGGGAAGTGCCCTACCTGCCGATCGACCCTCAGGACGTCGGCCGCAGCTACGAGGCGATCATCCGCATCAACTCGCAGTCCGGCAAGGGCGGCATAGCCTATGTGCTGCAGGCCGACTACGGCCTCAACCTGCCGCGCTCGCTGCAGGTCGAATTCAGCCAGGACATCCAGCAGATCACTGACAGCGAAGGCAAGGAAGTGTCGCCGAAGCGCATCCACGAGCGGTTCCTCGAGCGCTATGTCGACCAGCCGGGCGCCCGGATAAAGTTCGTCGATCACCAGACCTTCCCCGACACCGAGGTGAAAGGCCGCCGGGTCGTCGAGGCGACCATCCTCGACAATGGCAAGGAAATCGTCATCAAGGGCACCGGCAACGGCCCGATCGACGGCTTCGTCGACGCGCTTTCCCGCCACATCGGCATAGATCTGTCGGTGCTCGACTATTCCGAGCACTCGATCCAGCGCGGATCGAACGCCTCCGCCATCTGCTACATGGAAGTCGAACATCCGGCCGGACGCCTCTTCGGCGCCGGCATCAACACGAATATCGTCGCCGCTTCACTTGAGGCTGTGGTTTCCGCAGCCAACCGGATCGTGTCGAGATAAGTCTAACTGCAGTCCGCAGAAGCCTCGCCCGTGGATAACGGGCGGGGCATTTGTGCATCGTTGCTGAGCGCGCTTGTACACTGACGCCAGCCGACTATGATCAGGCCGTTCGTACCGGTTGGAAAAGGGTCGACACTTGGTTGCCTCCACGCCTGCTGCCCCCGCAGTGCGCGAAGCGCTTGAGCGGCTTGTTGCCAGCGAGACCTTTGGCCGGTCCGACCGGGCACGCAAGCTGCTGCGCTATATTGTCGAACGTGAGCTCGCCGGCGAAGCCGAGCGATTGAAGGGATTTGCCATCGCGGTCGACGTCTTCGGCAAGGACGCCGAGTTCGATTCGGCGACCGATGCCGTCGTCCGTGTTCAGGCAGGACGCCTGCGCGAGCTTCTGGCACATTATTATGCCGCTGAGGGCAGCAACGATCCGATCCGCATCGGCATACCGCGCGGCAGCTATGTCCCGACCTATGAGGCGCTCGCCGAGTTTCCTCCAGCGTCCCCTCGCCCCGCCGAAGCACAGCACAACGGTTCGACTGCGGTGCTGGCCCGGGTCGAATCAGGCCTTGCCGAGAACGAGCCGCATCATGCCGAGGAGGCTCAGGCCGGCCCGGCCTACTCCGGCACCAGCGTCAAGCGGCAGTTGCGCTACTTCTGGGCGGCTATGGCGCTGGTCATCGTCATGCTCGGCATCCTTGTCTTCCGCAACATCGGCGGCCCGATCGGCTTCGAGGTTGCCGGGCTGAACAACTTCCGCGGTGCCACTTCGAGCATCAACGACACTGTCGACCAGCTGCCGGCCGTGCACATCCATTCGAGCTCCGAGGGCGGACAGACGGCGCGCGTGGCAACGGTGCTGCGCACGGCACTGTCCGGCTTCGACACCATCGACCTGATAGCCCGCGAACGGTCCGATACGGTCAGGCGCGCCGATGCCACCGATTTCGACTTCACCGTCGATACCGGCCCAAGCGCCGGATCGGTGCTGGTCGAGCTGCAGCACATGGCCAGCGGCCGTATCCTCTTGTCGCGCGTACTCTCGCCGCAGGAGATCAGCCCTGATGTCATCGACGATCGCATCGCCGACGTCGTCTCTTCGGCCATCCCGGCTTCCGGCATGATCTACAGTTTCATCGAGCAGAACGGACTGCAGCGCGGACTGACGGCCTGCCTGCTGCTTAGCGGTGCCTATTACATGGACCAGAACGCCACCAAGCACCGCGCCGCCTATCAGTGCATGGACGACCTCTCCAAGCGCAGCGCCAAGTCGCCTGTCGTCTACGCCGAGTTGGCCTCGCTGCAGTTGGAAGCGGTCACCGACAATTATCCCTACCCGCCCAATGCGACGACCGAGGGCGCCTACGCGCTGGCCCACAGCGCCGTTCAGATGGGCTCGACCAGCCCCTACGCCCATCGCGCCTATGGCTATCTGCAGACGCGGACCGGCGATCGCACCGAGTCCATCAGGTGGATGCGCAAGGCCTATGAGCTCAACACTTACGACCTGACCATGGCGGCATCCTATGGCTATGCGCTCATTCTCGGCGGCAGCTACAGCGACGGCGTGCCGATCATGAAGCGCGCCGTCGAAAGCGCCAGCGCGCATCCGGGCTGGTGGGACTACGGCCTGTTTCTGGGCGAATTCATGCTCGGCAACCGCTACGCCGCGGCCCGCGCGGCAAGCGCGCTGGCGACGAACAAGAAACCGCATTACGTGGCAGCGCGCCTGATCGCCGCCAACTTCGTCGGCGACACCAAGCAGGCGTCCGAACTGTCAAAGGAGATTGCGACGCGCTACCCGGTTTTCGCGAACGACCCGGCAGCCACCTTCACCAAGGGCAAATACCCGGCGGAATTGACAAAGGCGTTGACCAAGGCGCTGCGCGCCGCCGGGCTCGGCCACCAGACCTGAGCCTCACTGGCGTTTTCTGCTCATTTCTTGCATAACTAAATTTGCGCGTTCGGCGCTCATACGTTGTTTTACAACCTGCTACTTTCAGTCTACAACTTTTCGTGAATTTCTATCCGACCTTTTGAGCAAAAATGAATTACCCCATCCATGCCGCCGTTCGGGGAAGCGGCAAGAATGTAGTCGTCCTGCTGCACGGTTTCGGCGGAATTGGCGGTGTCTGGGACGACGTCGTTGCCCACCTAGATGGCGCATGCATCACAATCGCCTATGACCTGCCGGGACACGGGCTGTCGCTCGACTATCCCAAGGCCGGCTCGGCCAAGGTGGCGGCAACTGCCGTTCTGGCCGATCTGGCGGCGCGTGGCATAGACCGCGCCCATTTCGTCGGCCATTCGATGGGCGGTGCAGTGGCGACGCTGGCAGCACTGTTCGATCCCGAACGGGTCGCCTCGCTGACATTGCTTGCACCGGGCGGCTACGGCCCTGAGATCAACGGCCCGCTGCTCAGGCGCTATGCGGCTGCCGCCTGCGCCGAAGAAATCCGCGCCTGCCTCGCCGAAATGTCGAGCCCCGACAGCACCGTTCCGGAAACTACGGTCCGCGATCTTGCCGAGATGCGCAACCGACCCGGCCAGACGGAAAAGCTCATCGCCTTTGCCGCGGCGATGACCGCCGAAGACAAACAAGGCGTGATCCCACGCGAAAACCTGGCGACGCTGGCGATGCCGGTGATGGTGGTATGGGGCACGGACGATGCCGTGCTGCCCTACAGCCATGCCGACGCGCTGCCTTCGGGCTTCCTCATCCACCATGTGCTGGAAATTGGTCACATGCTGCCGGAGGAGACGCCGGCGCTCGTAGCCGACATCGTCAGCCGCATGGTCCGCCGACGCCAGCGTCGTCGGCCAGACGTTGCCGCCTGCGACAGCTGATCTGCCAGGTGATGCGTTGCCGCTTCTAAGCACCTGCAGGGCAACCGTTTTCAGCTCCTCGGCGGCCAGCGAAAATGAGTTCACGCAGGTTACAATTCCGCCGCGATCGTAGCTATGTTAACGGTTGCTTAAACATGATCCGGGGCAACAGGCGATGAGCGACGACAGGGCGACCGCACTGAAGCAGGCGCAGCCGCTGGCGGACGCCATCCGCGACGTCAAGAACGCCAATGCCGACCGCAGCGACGTGGTCGTCGACCTGCGCGATGCCCACCGCATGCGGCTTGAGCTGCTTGCCGCCGAGCTTGAGCCGGTTTTCGCCGACGTGCCCAAAGACATCGACAACTTCGATTTCGTTATCTCTTCGGGGCTGCAGCCCAGGCTGTGGATCGACGCAGTGAGCCATGTCGGCCTCGGCCGCGACCGCCGCACCTTCCGCTTCGTCCGCGACACCCGTGTCGGCCGTGTCGTATTGGCCGAATCCACCGACGCCAAGCGCATCGCCGACCAGGTGACGCGCTATATCGCCGAACGAATCGTCGAGCGCCAGCAGATGATGGAGGGTGGTGCGGAACCGGCGCTTGCTGGCTTCGCCAGGGGGCCAGTGGCTGATGCCGAGCCACCGCTGCGGCAGAGGCCAGCCCTGCCGGGCATCATGGCGGGTTTTGGCCTGCTTGTTGCCGGTGCTGCCATCGGCATCGCCGTCATGGCGGTGCTTTACTGGCTGCGCCTCGCTGCCACCGGCATCATTCCCTGACCAATGCAGCCGAGCGCGGAACCGCTGCGCTCAGATCAAAGGTTCCGATCTCGGCCGATGGCATAGCCGGTCCGGACAGACCACGACGGGTAAGCCTGACATTCCAGTCCCCGGACTGGCCGGAGATGTCGAGCAGGTTGAACTGCGCCGCCGGCTTGTGTCCTCCCGGCGCTTGGCCTGCCGCGGCAACGCCGACAACAGGCACGGCCCCGTCGCGCCCGTCGATCCAGTGCAGCGTCGGCAGATGCGAATGGCCATGAAGCACCAGCTCGGCGCCATGTCGTCTGACCAGCTTTTGGAACTTGCCGATGCCGAACAGGCGCTTGTGCTGGCCCACAGCGCCGCGAACGGGCGGATGGTGGATCATGATCGCCCGGAAAAGGCCGCGCCTGCCTGTTTCGTCGAGGACCCTGCCCAGCCGCTCTGCCTGCCCTTCGCGAAAGAAGCCGCTGGCCATGAAGGGAGCCGTCGCGCGCGCCGTCGACACGCCAATCAGCGCAACACCCTGCCGCACGCGCAGATAGGGAAAGCTCGTCGAACTGATCGCGCCATGCACGCCGTCGCCATGCATCCACGGCGCCCAGGCATGGCAGGCCTTGTCGAAGGCCCCGGGCACATAGGCATCATGATTGCCCGGCACGACCGAGACATCGGCTGGTTCGCCCAGCGTTTCGAGCCACAGCCGCGCCAGCGCGATTTCGCCATCGAGCGCCAGATTGACCAGATCGCCTGTTACCGCGAGGTGGTTGGGCGCCTGCACCTTGAGGTCGGCGACGATGGCATCGACAATGCCGTCATGGTGATGCCGACGGCGGTTCCGCTGCCAATTGACGTAGCCGACCATGCGCTTGGAGGCGAGGTCGCGATAGGTTACATCCGGAAGCGGACCAAGATGGACGTCGGAAATATGCGCAAGCCTGAACATCGTTTCCTTTTAGGTCACGCGTTCCAAGCTTTCCACCCATGGCGGCATGCCTGATGAGCAATGTCGCCACTTCCCCTCGCCAGGGTTCATGGACGCGGCTGCGCGGAAGGCTGTTCCACTTCTATTTCCTGCTGCGGCGGCCGATGACGCTCGGCGTGCGCGGCCTCGTCCACGACACCGCCACCAACTCGGTCTTCCTGATCCGCCACACCTACGTGCCCGGCTGGCAGCTGCCGGGTGGCGGCATCGAGATCGGCGAGACCTTTGTCGAGTCGCTGGCGCGTGAACTGGAGGAGGAAGGCAACATCGTCCTCACCGCGCCGCCCATCCTCCGGTCGATCCACCTCAACAAGCAGGCGACAAAGCGGGATCATGTCGGTTTCTACCTGATCGAGGCCTTCCGGCAGGACAGGCCGAAGCAACCCGACCACGAGATCGCCGAGGCAGGATTTTTCCCGCTCGACGCGTTGCCGGAGGGCACGACGCCGGCGACGCGGCGGCGGATTGCCGAGGTGTTCGAGGGCAAGGAAGCATCGCCCTATTGGTGAGAGAGGGATGCTGTTCTTTGCGCAAGCACTGGGTGGAGAGACGGCAATGTGAATTCTGGTCGTTGCCAACCATGAAACCTCCACCCGATTGGTCGCCTTCCCGGCAGTTGCGTCGAGTTCCGGCCAGCTTCCGCTCTCCAGACGACAAGCGGTCGATGGTGTTGGCATCCGAGCATGAATCGAAAGGTCTGCACCTGAGCATTCGACCCCGACTACCCTGACGCTCCACGCCCTCATGGTTCGACAGGCGCACCATGAAGGCTTGGCACTCGGCGCAGGCAGCTCAAGCCGCCTTCAGCAACTTCCCCCGGTTGTGCGGCGCGTCGAGGTCGATCTCCGGCCCAAGCGGGATGATACCGGTCGGGTTGATGCCGGTGTGGCTGCCGTAATAATGCGCCTTGATGTGCAGCATGTTCACCGTCTCGGCGACGCCTTGCACCTGGTAGAGGTCGCGCAGGTAGTTCGACAGGTTCGGGTAGTCGGCGATCCGGCGCAGATTGGTCTTGAAGTGTCCGACATAGACCGGGTCGAAGCGCACCAGCGTCGTGAACAGCCGCCAGTCGGCCTCGGTCAGGGTGTTGCCGACGAGATAGCGCTGGCGTGAGAGGCGGTCTTCCAGCGTGTCGAGCGCGGCGAACAGTTCGTTGAATGCCTCCTCATAGGCGGTCTGGCTGGTGGCGAAACCGGCGCGGTAGACGCCGTTGTTGATCGAGGGATAGACCAGCTCGTTGACCGCATCGATCTCGCCGCGCAGCGGCTCGGGGTAAAAGTCAACCGCGGCGTCGCCCCATGCGTCGAAAGCCTGGTTCAGCATCCGGATGATCTCGGACGACTCGTTGGAAACGATCGTCTTTTCCTTCTTATCCCACAGCACCGGCACGGTGACGCGGCCCGAATAGGTCGGATCGGCCATGGTGTAGATCTGGTGCAGGTAGTCGAGGCCGTAGAGGGTGTCGCCAGTGGCGCCGTCATCGCTGCGGAACGTCCAGCCATTCTCGCCCATGTAGTGATGGACGACCGACACCGAGATGATGTCTTCTAGCTTCTTCAGCGCGCGGAAAATCAGCGTCCGGTGCGCCCAGGGACAGGCGAGCGAAACATAGAGGTGGTAGCGCCCCGGTTCGGCCTTGAAGCCACGTGTCCGGCCTGCCGCCGGCATGCCGTCGACGGTGACGAAATCGCGCCATTGCGAATGCGAGCGCACGAATTTGCCGCCTGTCGACTTGGTGTCGTACCAGCGATCCTGCCATTTGCCTTCAACCAGCAATCCCATCGTGAAATCCTTTCGTTTGCCACGATGTAGGTGCCCGGCGACCGAAGCCGAAGCGCAACTCGCTGAACGGATTGTCAACGCAGGACGCACATCGGCCAAATGCACGATGGACGGGCGCCGAAAATGATGGTAGCGGGCATTTCGATGTCACATTGCTTTGCAAATATCCGGGTCGACCGACGACGAATGAGCGCACGCGCTTGAAGCGCTGACTTGCGACTGCTGCGGCATGCCCCGCGGCACCTCATCCCACGGTACCGGATTGCAAAAAACATGACCCTCGCCGACGTCACCTACATGCCGGAAGCTCCGGCGCACGATCTCGAAATCGATGAAATCAACGCCGAGGCCTTTGGCCCGGGTCGGTTCACACGCGCGGCCTACAAGATCCGCGAAGGCGGTCCGCACGACCGCTCGCTGTCCTTCGTCGCCATGCATGGTGGCCAGGTCATCGCCTCGGTCAGGATGACGCCAATCGCCGCCGGCGCCGGCCGGGCACAGATGTTGGGCCCGCTTGCCGTGCGCCCCGACTTCAAGAACATGGGCATCGGCCGCAAGCTGGTCGCCATGGCGCTCGCAGCAGCGGAAAAATCCAGCGAACCCGCCGTCATACTCGTCGGCGACGAGCCTTATTACGGCCCGCTCGGTTTCGTGCGCATTCCGCGCGGTCAGATCGAGATGCCGCGGCCGGTCGACCTTAACCGCCTCTTGGCGCATGAGATCGTGCCGGGCGCGGTTGCCGAATTGACGGGCGAGGTCTGCCACGCCAACCTGGCCAAGACACCGCAACGCACGACCGAGCCGGCCTAGCCGCCGATGACTTGCCCGTGCCGCCCATCTTGCTAATTCAGTAACAGCAGAAGAGGACAGGCTGACATGAATCCAAACGGGCAGATTGCAGTGGTCACCGGCGCCGGCTCCGGCCTTGGCGAAGCCACCGCGCGCGCACTCGCTGCCAAGGGCGCCAAGGTCGCGATCTTCGATCTCAGCCTCGAACGCGCCGAGAAGGTCGCCGCCGACATCGGCGGTGTCGCCGTGCGCTGCGATGTCAGCAATGAAGAAAGCGCTGTCACGGCATTTGCCGAAGTGGAAGCCAAGCTCGGCACGGCCCGTATTTTGGTCAACTGCGCCGGCATCGCCGTCGGCGTGAAGACTGTCGGCAAGGACGGTCCGCATCCGCTCAGCGTCTTCCGCCAGGTGATCGAGGTCAACCTGATCGGCTCCTTCAACATGATCCGGCTGTTTGCCGACGCAGCCTCCAAGCTCGAACCGCTGGCCGGCGGCGAGCGCGGCGTCATCATCAACACCGCCTCGGTCGCCGCCTATGACGGCCAGATCGGCCAGGCCGCCTACTCCGCCTCCAAGGGCGGCGTCGTCGGCATGACGCTGCCGATCGCCCGCGATCTCTCGCGTTCGGGCATCCGTGTCGCCACCATTGCGCCCGGCATCTTCAAGACGCCGATGATGGCGGCGATGCCGCAGGAGGTGCAAGACTCGTTGGGTGCCGCCGTTCCGTTCCCGCCACGTCTGGGCGAACCGTCGGAATATGGTGCGCTGGCATTGCACATCGTCGAGAACCAAATGATCAATGGCGAGACCATTCGCCTCGACGGTGCCATTCGCATGGCGCCGAAATAGGCGCCAGCCGTCCCAGGATCGGCTATCCTGCAGCCCCGGCAGCGCAAGCTTCCGGGGCTGTTTTGCTTGTGGCGAAACGACCCCCTTGCCAAAGCCTGTCCGCCTTGGATAAGTAGATTGAATTAGTCATATTTGATGGTGAAGCAGTGGAAGAGCGCAAGAAGGACGTGTTTCTGGAGACCACCGCGGAAGCGACAGCGCTCGCGCGTTCGCTGATGCGCAAGGCCCGCCATGGTGCGCTTGCCGTCATCGAGCCGGAAACCGGCTCGCCACTCGCCAGCCGGGTCGGCACCGCAACCGACGTCGACGGCACGCCGCTGATCCTGATCTCAGGCTTATCCGCTCACACCAAGGGCATCGTCGCCAATCCCGTCTGTTCGCTTTTGGTCGGAGAGGTCGGCAAGGGTGATCCCCTCGCCCATCCGCGCATCACGCTGTTCTGCCGGGCGCGCAAGCTGGAACGCGGCACGCCGGAGTACGCCCGCGCCGAACGTCGCTACGTCAACCGCAATCCCAAGGCCAAGCTCTACATCGGCCTCACCGACTTTACCGTCTTTCGGCTGGAACTCGAGCGCGCCAACCTCAATGGCGGCTTCGGCAAGGCCTATCTGTTGAGCCGCGACGACCTGCTGCTCGCCGGCCCCGCGGTGGACGCGATCGCGGCAGCCGAACAGTCGGCTCTCGACCACATGAATTCGGATCACACCGAAGCGACCACGATCTATGCCACCCATTATGGCCGGCTCGACGACAAGGGCTGGGTGCTCAGCGGCTTCGATCCTGAAGGCATGGATCTGGCCGCCGGCGACGAGACCGCACGCGTGCTTTTCCCTGCGTTACTTGCCGAGGCCGCCGATCTCAGGCGAAGCCTTGTGGAAATGGCAAAAGAAGGTCGCGCAGCGAAGTCTTGATTTTTTCAGCGAAAGCTGATTTGTCCTATTTTAGCCAGATTGATCGCTGATTCCATTGATCATCTGGTTTGGTAATCCGTCGTTGTTGCCCCCATGACGCCGGAAAGCATGACTGATACACGGGGTACCCATGAAACCGAAAAAACTGACGGCCAATGCGGAAGCTGCTGCTTCCTTGCTCACACTTATGGGCAATGAAAAGCGGCTGATGATCATGAGCCATCTGCTCGACACGGAAATGTCGGTCGGCGCGATTGCCGAAAAGGTGTCATTGAGCCAATCGGCGCTGTCGCAGCACCTGGCCCGCTTGCGCAACGAGGAATTGGTCGAGACACGTCGCGACCGGCAGATGATCTACTACACCTGCAAGTCCGAAGCCGTGCGCAAGCTGCTCGGCACGCTGGAAGGCATCTTCGAGGACGCCTGATCTTCAGCTGACTAAGCCTTTCCAGGCTCCCATAGCGGACTGCCCTCCGCTATGAAGCTACCATGAACATCATCCGCATCGACAACCCGGCCGACCCGCGCGTGGCCCCCTATCTCGACATCCGCGAGCGCGATCTGGTCGGTCGCGAAGGGCGCTTCATCGCCGAGGGCAAGGTCGTTCTCAACGTGCTGTTTGCAGCGCGGCGCTTCGACGCGGATTCGGTGCTGGTGCTCGAAAACCGCCTTGCCGGCATGAGCCAGACCCTCGCCCTTGCTCCCGAAGCCATGCCGGTCTACGTCGCCTCGGGCGCCGTCATGGACGCCATTGCAGGCTTCCACATGCATCGCGGCATCCTGGCCATCGGCCGCAAGGGAGCGACGGCTTCAGTCGACGACGTGCTTGCCGCCCTGCCCGAACGCGCGCTGGTGGCGGTGCCGGTGGGGATCTCCAACCACGACAATATCGGCTCGATCTTCCGCAACGCGGCAGCCTTTGGTGCCGACGCGGTGCTGCTCGACCAGACCTGCTGCGACCCGCTCTACCGCAAGGCAATCAGGGTCTCAGTCGGTGCAGCGCTCAAGGTGCCGTTCGCCATAGGCGGCACGGCCGGCGAGCTTGCCGACGCACTTACCCGCCACAGCTTCGAACAGCTGGCGCTGTCGCCCGCGGGCGAGGCCGACATCAGGGACATCAGGCGCCCCGCCCGGCTGGCGCTGTACCTCGGCACCGAAGGCGAAGGTTTGCCCGAGCCGCTGCTGAGAAGACTGACGACGGCAAAGATCCGGATGGCGCCTGGTTTCGACAGCCTGAATGTCGCGGCCGCATCGGCGATCGCGCTGCATCACTTCACCGAAGCATCAGAATAGGCCTATTCGGCGGGGACAGGTTTCTGCAGCGCCCGGACGCGATCGGCAAGGCTGATCACGGCTGGCGCATCGACGGGCGTACGGGCCTCACCGGATTCGGCAAGCGCCTTGGCAATCGGCGAGTCAGCGCCCTCAAGCCGAGCGGTAAGCGCCACGACTTCGGCGGCCAGTTCGTGCATCTGCTCGCGCAGCTGCGAATCCTCGCTTGGCGACGACTTGGTGCGTCCGGCTTTCGACAACTCACCCTTCAGTCGCTTGTTCTCGCGCGTCAGCGTGGTCAGCCGCCCTTCCAGACGCTCCCGCTCCATCGCCTGCGCCGTGCCATTGACCGCTGCCGTTTCCGGCGCGGCCTGCGGGCCCTTCAGCTGCTCGCGCACGCGGGCGAGTTCAGTTTCGCGCAACCGGCCGAGCTCCGCCTCGCGCCGCTCCAGCTTGTCGTCGCGGTCACTGAGTGAAGACACCATCTGCTGCAACCTCTTGTCCAGTTCGACAGCGCGCTTGGTTTCCGCCAGGAGCGCCTCGCGCACGGCCTTGTTGTCAGCTTCGAGTTCGACGACACGCTTGTCGGCGTCCTTGCGCTGGCTGCGCAGCGCCGACATGTCGTCGGAGAGCTTGCCAATCTCGCTTTCGCGGCTGACCAGCTCGATCTGGCGGTTGCTCGAGGACAGGCTGGCCTCGTCATACAGCCTGCCAATCTCCTCGATCTCCTGTGCCCGCTTCTCCAGCATGCTTTCGGCTTCGACGAGCTGGGCGGCAAGAGCCTTGATCTGTTCGTCGCGCTTGGCGATGTCCTCTCTCAGGCTGCCGCGCGCGGCTTCCAGTTCGCCGACGGTGCGATCCTTGTCGGCATGGTCGGTGACGTGGGCCTTTTGCGCCTCACGGCTCCGGCTAAGCTCGACGGCCTGCGTCAGGAGCTTTTCCTGCGACGATTTGAGCTGAACCTCGACTTTGCGCAGCGCCATGGCGTGCTCGGCGCGCAGACTGTCCTTGTCGGCGCGGATTTCATCGAGGGTCATCGGAAGCTTGGCTTCGACCCGCTGGCGGGTGACCGAAACGGCACGCCGCCAGACCGACGGCGCAATCAGCAGCACCACAAAGCCGGCGGTCAGGAAGCCAAGAACGAAAAAGAGGATCGACTGGACCAAGGCACTTTACCCGTTACGGATACGCGCGAGTTTGCCATGTTCCCATGGCAGGAATCCAGCACCGCCGCAACAAAATGGCGCCCAATCGACCCGTTCTTCACACAATCAGAACGGATTCCAGGTCGGCTGCTGGGTCAACTTCAGGTAGCCAAGATTGACGCCCAGTCGCGCGCCGACACCGGTACGCACGGGCACGAGCAAAATGTTGCCGCGCTTGAGGACGTTGAAGCCAACGCCGGCAACGACATAGGCCGAACCCGCGACGCCGCCATAACGGTCATAGAGGTTGTTCACGTCGTCCAGGTTGTAGACCAGGATCATCGTGCGCGAGCCCTGCCCGCCGAAATCCCAGCCCAGCGACGGCCCCTGCCAGAACACCTTATGGTCGCCGGCATTCTTGGTGTAGAGCGTGCCCTCGCCATAGGTCAGGCCGCCGACAAAGGCACCCGATCCCTCTTCGCCAAGCACGTAGCCGTTCGGCAGGCCATAGGACGCGAAAACCTTCTCGACCACGCTGGCGAGACCGCCAGACGTCGAGCCAAAGAAGCGATGGCCGGAATCAAGGATCTCCTGCGAGGTATATTGCTGCGCGCGAGACGCAGATGTCGAAAATGCCAGAACGCCGACAAGGACGAACATCGCGGCAACAAGCCGGGCAAAAGTCCGGCCATAGAATCGGGAAATCATGCTTCCAAATCTCCGTCAGGGAGCACACTTTCTCGACGCCCCGGACCCGCTGCTACTCTTGATGGCGGCTGGCTGGTCCAACTTCGGCAAACTATGCCGTAATCCTTTTTCAACCATTAAACTGACCTACGAAGATGGCGGATCGAAGGCACGACCGGGCGTTAAAAAGCCCGGAGTTGCGCAGAAAAGCCACCATTTCGCGCAAGCGTTATCGGCTGTTTCTTGCCGCATGAGGCGGCGCTGTGTAACCAAGAGTACTGTAAGGCCAGCCCTGATTCGTACTGTCGGGCTTCGTGGCCGCCAGATCGTGGTTCAAGTCATTTTTTGCCCGAGGGATGCCGTTCATGGCCGAGTTGTTGACGCTTTCCGCCCCTGACCTCGCAGCGCTGCTGTGCAGCCGCGTCTGCCACGACATCATCTCGCCGGTCGGCGCCATCAACAATGGCCTCGAACTGCTCGACGAGGGCGGCGCCGACGAGGACGCGATGCGCCTCATCCGTACCAGCGCCCGCAACGCGTCGGCGCGGCTGCAGTTCGCCCGCATCGCCTTTGGTGCTGCTGGCTCGGCCGGCATGCTGATCGACACCGGCGACGCGGAATCGGTTGCGACCGCCTTCCTCAAGAACGAGAAGCCGGAACTGACCTGGAGTGGCGGGCGCGCACTGCTGCCCAAGAACAAGGTCAAGCTGCTGCTCAACCTTTTGCTCGTCGCCCATGCGGCGATACCGCGCGGCGGCAAGCTCAGCGTGACGCTGGAAGCCGTCGAGACGGCGCCGAAATTCATCCTGTCGGCCAGCGGCCCGATGTTGCGTGTGCCGCCAAAATTCCTCGAGCTGCACTCCGGCCACAAGCCTGACGAGCCGATCGACGCCCATTCGGTGCAGCCCTACTACACGCTGCTGCTGGCGCGCGAAGCCGGCATGACGATCTCGATCCACGCCACGCCGGAAGAGATCCTGCTCACTGCCGAGTAATCGGCACGACGTTTCAGTATTGTCGTCATCGCCTGGTGGCAACGGTCTCGTGACAGCGTGCGCGCGCTTGGGCGCGACCGCACGCGCCGAAGTTTCCAAGAATTTTACCATTCGGGTTTTCGGCTTCTTTACGCCGCCCAGCTAAGGTCACGTTGCATCCGGCGCGACTGACGCGTCCGGCTCCCGCAAAAAGGACCGGGATATGAAGCGTTGCCTGTTCGTCGATGATTCGAGCGTCATCCGCAAAGTCGCCAAACGCATCCTCAACAGCTCCGAGATGGTCGTCGTCGAGGCGGCATCCGGCGCCGAGGGGCTGGATATGTGCGCCTACGACATGCCCGACATCATCGTCGTCGACGGCGGGCTCGAGGACATGAGCACCACAGACTTCATCCGCCGTGTCCGCGCCATCGAAGGCCGTGTCAAGCCGCAGATCGCCATCTGCCTGACTGAGGTCGACATCGGCGCCATCATGCGCGCCAAGCGTGCCGGCGCGCAGGGCTATCTTCTGAAGCCGTTCACCAGGCCGCAACTGCTCGATCGCTTTCGCGCCTTCGACGTCGCAGCCTGATTTCGCTCCTGGCACGACAGACACCTAGCGAGAAACTGTGCCCAGAAAAAAGAAAACCCGGCACGAAGGCCGGGTTTTGACTGAAGTATCCAGAATAAATCAGGCAATTTCGCGAAGTTCTTCCGGCTCACGCAGCACATAGCCGCGGCCCCAGACAGTTTCGATGAAGTTCTGGCCACCGGATGCAGCGTCGAGCTTCTTGCGTAGCTTGCAAATGAAGACGTCGATGATCTTCAGTTCGGGCTCGTCCATGCCACCATAAAGGTGATTGAGGAACATTTCCTTGGTCAGCGTGGTGCCCTTGCGCAGCGAGAGCAGCTCCAGCATCTGGTATTCCTTGCCGGTCAAGTGCACGCGCTGGCCACCGACTTCGACCGTCTTGGCGTCGAGATTGACGATCAGGTCGCCGGTGATGATGACCGACTGGGCGTGACCCTTCGAACGGCGGACGATGGCGTGAATGCGTGCCACCAGCTCGTCCTTGTGGAACGGCTTGGTCATGTAGTCATCGGCGCCGAAGCCCAGGCCGCGCACCTTGTCCTCGATACCGGCCATGCCGGAGAGGATCAGGATCGGCGTCTTGACCTTGGACAGGCGCAAAGTACGCAGAACCTCGTAACCCGACATGTCGGGCAGGTTCAGGTCGAGAAGGATGATGTCGTAGTCATAAAGCTTGCCGAGATCGACGCCTTCTTCGCCGAGATCGGTCGTGTAGACGTTGAAGCTTTCCGATTTGAGCATCAGTTCGATGCTCTGTGCGGTTGCACTGTCGTCTTCTATCAGCAGAACGCGCATTCAAATCCCCTTTTCTGCTGCCGGAACGTCTTCTCGGTCTAATCCATACCGGCCCAGTGCTACTGAATCGGAGGCTGCCATCGAATGGTTAACAAAACCTAATTTCGTATGGAAGACCATATCAGAAATTTTAACCGGCGCATACACCCTCTTGAATCCAATCATGAATCACACGGTCAACATCTTAACGCGCTGCATTAACAAGGTTGCCTAAGCGACTCCGGACACGACCCGATCACATTCACGGCGAAAACCAGAATCTTTACCGGGCTTTAAGTCTCGATGGGTATGATTAACGATGCCCGTAAACGAATGGTTACCGACGGACAAAAACTTTAAAAGTTTGTTTTCCATAGTCGGGAGTTCAGAACCGGTTCCGGCGCGGCACGGTCCATTTGGGCCGAAGTAGGCGAGTAGAAGTGCGTTTTTCGGTGTTCGGGAGTATCGGGTCATGAAGTCACGTGAGAACCTGGTCAGGCTCAAGCAGTTTCAGGTGAACGAAAAGCGCCGCCAGCTGATGCAGCTTGATTCGATGATCGCCGAGTTCGACCGCATGGCCAGCGAGCTCGAACTGCAGATCGTCGCCGAGGAAAAGAAGGCGGGGATCACCGATCTCAATCATTTCGCCTATCCGACCTTCGCCAAGGCCGCGCGGCAACGACGTGACAACCTGAAAAACTCCCAGCATGACCTGGCGCAACAGCGCGCCGCTGCCGAATCCTTACTCGCCGAAGCTGAAGCGGAGCTGTCCAAGGCGGAGGCTCTGGAGTCGCGCGATCGCAACACCCGCGACGTCGACGGCACCGGTCGCAGCGCGATGATCGGCTAAAAAGTCAATTTCTCCCGCACTTTGCCGCTGCTCGCGCGGCAGCGAGCCGTTTGGCGCCTCGAGCCATCCGCTCGGCCCAAGGCCCCCGCTAGGTCCTGAGTTCGGCCGGCTCTCCTTCGGCAGCCAATGATTGGGCACGCGAATCACGAATTTCGGGCGCATGGCGCTCCGCCCAGACACGGATCTGGTTGAGCAGATCGGCGAGGTTACGGCCGAGATCGGTCAGCTCGTACTCGACGCGCGGCGGTATGACCGGGAAGATCTCGCGCCGCACCAGCCCGTCGCGCTCCAGAATACGCAGTGTCTGCGTCAGCATCTTGGGCGTGATGCCCTCTACCTTGCGCTGCAGCTCGCCATAGCGCCGCCGGCCCGGCTTCAAGGCACCGACGACCAGATAGACCCATTTACTCGCCAGCATCTCGAGCACGGTGTGCGACATGCATTCGCGTCGGAAGGCGTCATAGCCGAACGGCGTGTCGGGGGCGCAATCACTATCCATGGGGTACCTATGTATCATTGAGGTACATTCTAGACAAGCGAGTGATACTATCCAGATGATAGTGGCACATGCATCCACCCAAGGAGGACATTCTCATGCGTGCCATTACCCAGAACACTGTCGGCGGACCTGAAGTGCTCGAACTCGCCGAACAGCCGACACCACAGCCCAGGCCCGGCGAAGTGCTGATCCGCATCAAGGCTGCCGGCGTCAATCCGGTCGATGCCGCCGTGCGCGGCGGGTTCTACCCCCTTCTTGGCGAGCCGCCCTTCGTGCTCGGCTGGGACCTGTCAGGCACTGTCGAAGCCGTTGGCGCCGGCGCCAACGGCTTTGCAGCAGGCGACGAGGTCTTCGGCATGCCGCGCTTCCCGGCACAGGCCGGCACCTATGCCGAACTGGCGGCAGCACCGGCAAGCGAGATCGTGCACAAGCCCGAGGCGCTCGACCATGTCACGGCAGCCGCCCTCCCCCTCGCCGGCCTGACGGCCTGGCAAGGCCTGGTGACAGCAGGCAAGCTCAAGACCAACGACCGTGTCCTGATCCAGGCGGCCGCCGGCGGCGTCGGCCACCTGGCCGTACAGATCGCCAAGGCGCGGGGCGCTTATGTCATTGCCACCGCGAGCCCCGGCAAGGTCGATTTCGTCCGCTCCCTCGGTGCCGACGAGGTGATCGACTACACCTCGGACGATTTCGTCGCCAAAGCCGGCCCGGTCGATCTCGTCTTTGAGGCGCTCGGCGGCGATCATCCTGAGAAGTCGCTGAAAGCGCTGAAGGACGGCGGCACGCTCGTCGTGCTGCTCGGCCTCAGCGACAAGGCCGCAGCAGAGGCTGCATCACGTGGCATCAGGGTCGAACGCATCTCGGTCCGGCCGGATGGCGATGGCCTGAAGGAACTGGCGAAACTGACGGAAACCGGCAAACTCAAGGTCCATGTCGCCAGGAGCTTCCCGCTCGACCAGGCCGGTGCCGCGCATGCCTTCCTGGCGACCAGACCCAAGGGCAAAGTCGTGCTGGCGCTCTGAGAGCCACGCTCGAAATTCTGCAGCAACGGGCCGGGCGGCGCACATGCTGCCCGGCTTCTCCATCATCCGGACTTTCGCTATAGCTTGCCGATGCGCACGCTTTTGCCATTGATCCTGTTTGCAGCTTCGATCTGCTTCGCGCTCGGCATCGTGTTGCCGCTGATTCATGTCGATCGACTGTATTTCTTCGCCGATGAACCTTCGTTGATCGGCATGATCGCAGCATTGTGGCGTGGTGGCGATTGGCTGCTGGCGATTGTCGTCGCCATGTTTTCGGTGGTCTTTCCCGCGATGAAGCTCGGCCTGCTGCACAATGCGGCCTATGGCCAGGCAGCCGGCGCCGTCAGCATTCCCGGCTGGTTTCGGGCCCTGTCCAACTGGTCGATGCTCGACGTCATCCTCGTCGCGCTGGTGGTCTTCGCCGCCAAGACATCAGGCCTCGCCACGGCCTTCACCAAACCTGGTCTGTGGTTCTTCGCGGCATCGGTGATGCTGACTGCAACCGCTTCAGCCGTCATAAAGAGGAAGCCACGGGACAGCGCACAGGCAGCTCATTGAGGCAATGCGTTTCAGGTAGCAATTCGGGGAAAGCTCAGCCCGAAAGCAAAAAGGGTGCGGCAAGCCGCACCCTTTTCTGTTGGTTGGCCGCAACGGCCGGTGTCAGTGGCGGTATTGCTGGATGCGCGTGGTGCGCAGGCCGGCAAGGCCGTATTCGTCAATGGAAGCCTGCCAGGACAGGAACTCCTCGGTCGTCAACTTGTAGCGTTGGCACGCTTCGTCAAGACTGAGCAGTCCTCCCCTGACCGCGGCGACCACTTCCGCCTTGCGGCGGATAACCCACCGGCGCGTGTTGGTCGGGGGCAGATCGGCAATCGTAAGCGGGCTGCCGTCCGGCCCGATAACATATTTGACACGCGGTCTAACCAGATCGGTCATCGTACTCTCTACTAAAAACTCAAAGACCCAATCACCTGTCACACTAGCGCCACAGCTTTAAAAATTGCCTAAGCGTACACTAAGAGCTAAGTAACGAACGTGAACAGAACGTTAGACTCTCAATCCGCAATTTAACCACCTGCCCAGTTGGCTGGTTTCTCGCCGAAAAAGGTGGGCCAGCGCGCTCCGGGTGGCACTGCGATGAGGCTTGACCTATATTGCAGCCATTGGCATGCAGCCGACCTATAGACAGCGGAACGCAATCCCGATGAACAGCCTGGACCTGCCCGGACGCCCCGAAGACACCCGCGTGGTTGTTGCCATGTCGGGCGGTGTCGATTCTTCAGTCGTGGCCGGCCTGCTGAAACAGGAAGGCTATGACGTCGTCGGCGTCACGCTGCAGCTCTACGACCATGGTGCCGCAACCCACCGCGCTGGCTCCTGCTGCGCCGGTCAGGACATCGCCGACGCTCGCCGCGTCTCCGAGACGCTCGGCATTCCACATTACGTGCTCGACTATGAAGAGCGCTTCCGCAAGGCCGTCATCGACCCCTTCGCCGAAAGCTATGTCGCGGGCGAGACGCCGATCCCCTGCGTTTCGTGCAACCAGACGGTCAAGTTCGCCGACCTGCTCGCCACCGCGCGCGAGCTCGGCGCCGATGCGCTCGCCACCGGCCACTACATCCGCTCCAAGCAGAACGGTGCCCACCGCTCCCTGTACCGCCCCGTCGACGCCGATCGCGACCAGAGCTATTTCCTGTTCGCCACCACCCAGGAGCAGATCGACTATCTGCGTTTTCCCCTTGGCGGCATGTCCAAGCCAGACGTGCGCGCCGCTGCCGAGCGCATGGGCCTGACGGTTGCCGCCAAGCAGGACAGCCAGGACATCTGCTTTGTGCCGCAGGGCAAATATTCCGACATCATCGCCAAGCTCAGACCTTCGGCCGCCAATCCCGGCGACATCGTCCATATCGACGGCCGTGTGCTTGGCCGCCATGAAGGCATCCTGCGCTATACCATCGGCCAGCGCCGCGGCATCGGCATCGCCTCGGGCGAGCCGCTCTACGTCGTCCATATCGACGCCGAGCGCGCGCGTGTCGTCGTCGGCCCGCGCGAGGCGCTGGAGACGCACAAGATCTTCCTGCGCGGCATGAATTGGCTCGGCGATGACGCCCTGTCGGCGGTGCCGGCCAGCGGCCTCGAGCTTTATGCCAAGGTGCGTTCGTCGCGTCCGCCCCGCCCCGTCGTGCTGCATCACAAGGACGGCACCACCTGGGTCGAACTCGTCGATGGCGAGTCGGGCATAGCACCGGGTCAGGCCTGCGTGCTCTATTCCGATGAAGGCAACGAAGCCCGCGTCTTCGGCGGCGGCTTCATCGAGCGTTCCGAGCGCCACGCCGACGCCGAGGCGATGCTGTCGCGGCTGGCGGCAACGCCGGGGTCGATCGCGGCAGAATAACCGCCACTTCGATGCTGGAAGCGGCCAAGCGCTGGGCCCGACTTCTGAAGCGCGACGTCGTGGCGCTGTACCTGGCAGCGCGCAGCCCGCTGACGCCGTGGCTTGCCCGCGTGGCTGCTGCCTGCGTCGCAGCCTACGCGCTGAGCCCCATCGACCTCATTCCCGATTTTGTACCGGTGCTCGGTTATCTCGATGACCTGCTGATCGTGCCCCTGGGCATCTGGGTGGTGATCCGCATGATCCCGGCCGAGCTGATGGCAGGCTTCCGCGCCCAGGCGGCCGAAATCACAGCCAAGCCGCGCAGCATGGCTGGTCTGGTGTTCATCATTGCTGTGTGGCTGGCCGTCCTGGCTCTCGCGGGATGGTGGGTGCTGCGAAGGGAGTAAGGGAGTAAGGGAGTAAGGGAGTAAGGGAGTAAGGGAGTAAGGGAGTAAGGGAGTAAGGGACGGAGCAGACGTCGCCAACGGCGGGCAAGCCCTTTTTCCCCTACTCCCTTACTCCCTTATTCCCCTATCCTCAGTCGTGCGTGACAGTACCTGCCGTGAGAATCCTGAGCACGCCGAGCGCTTCCTCGGCACCGGTGCGCGGCTCTTGGCGCGTCTGGATGCAGTGGATGAAGTGCTCGAGCTCGCGCGTCAGCGGCATGGCGTTCTCGATCGGAATGTAGGTCGGCTCGTTCATCGTCGACGTCCACTGCCCCTCGTCCTGCCAAACGGCGTGGCGATAGAGCGCCAGTTTGCGCTCCTGCGGCTCGACGTCGTCGAACACCGCCATGCCCTTGGTGCCGACGACGGTCAGCCGCCGCTCGCGGTAAGGGTTGAGCCGCGAGGCGAACAGGTGCCCGCGCAGGCCGTTGGGGAAGCGCATGTGCAGATGGGCGAAATCGCTGAGGTGGTTGAGCACGGCAGCCCCCTCGCCGCGCACCTCGATCGGCGCCGTGCCGGTGATCGCCAGGATCATCGACAGGTCGTGAGGGGCCAGATCCCACAACGCGTCGTTCTCGGCGTGGAATTTGCCAAGGCCGAGGCGGTGCGAATGGATGTAGCCGACATCGCCGAGCTCGCCCTTGTCGACAAGCGCCTTGAGCCCTTCGAAGGCCGGGTGAAAACGCAGCACGTGGCCAGTCATGAAGACGCGGCCATTGTCGCGCGCGGCCTTCACGGCGCGCTCGGCATCAGGCACGGTTAGCGCGATCGGCTTTTCGACCAGCACGTCCTTGCCGGCCGAGACGGCACGCACGGCAAAGTCGGCGTGGAACTGCGGCGGCAACGCCATGACGATCGCATCAACATCGTCGCGGGCGAACAATTCGTCTGGGGTCAGCGCGATGCAGCCATGTTCGCCGGCAAAGCGTTCGGCCCGCGCCGAATCGACGTCGGAAACGGCATGGAGGGCGCCAAGCGACTTCAGGGTGCGGATGTGGTTACCGCCCCAATAGCCGCATCCAAGGACTGCAATACGCGGTTTCATCAGGCTCTTTCCAAGGAGAATTACGCCGGCAGACATAGTCCCGGCACCTCGCCAACTCAACCCCGCGTGTTGCGCCATAAGCGCCCGGCGCGTCCGCGAAGGCGGTGGAATGGCGCTTTCCGCGAGCTGCCCAAGGGTCAGCCGATGCGTCAGACATTTATCCTGAAACGCCCGATCTCACTGCTTGACAGGCTCGCCATCGAGACATTATATCCGCCCAACCTTGGCGAACGCATCGACGCCTGCCTCTCACAGAGACAGTGATTTCGGGCCTTCTCCAACCCTGGCGGGATAGCTCAGTTGGTTAGAGCACGGGAATCATAATCCTGGGGTCGGTGGTTCGAATCCACTTCCCGCTACCACTTCCTCACCTCAAGACAGCATGCAGCCGGCGTAGCAGATGCCGCTTTCGGGGTTCGTCCCCACGAGCGCTCGTCGTTGTTGAGGCATTTTGCTGCCTGCCAGACGCGCCTCATTGACGCGCGGCGCCGGGAAGCTCGGCGCCGCAGAGATGGATGTTGGACGCTCGATCAGGCGGCGCGGGCCTGACCGATGACCTGGGCCTTGTCGGCCAGCGCCTTGGTCGCATCGACGGTTTCCTGAGCGGCGTACCAGTAGCGTTGCTTGAGCTCGATATTGAACAGCACGCCCTCCGGGAAGCTGCATTCGGCCATCAGCGTTTCCCAGGGGATGTCGCCCCAACCGACCGGCAGGTGCAGGTCGCCATGGCCGTAGGCGAGGCGCTCACCCTCGGTAAACATCCAGATGTCGTCCTGGCGGCCGAAGCTGTCATGCATGTGGAGATGGCGGGCATACGGCGCCAGCGCCTTGATCTCCCCGACGAAATCATCGCGGCGGCCGTCGAAGTCGAGCTTGAGATAGGCGTGGCTGAAGTCGAGGGTCGCGACGACATTGGGGTGGGCGATGGCCTCCAGTTCGCGGGCGAGGCGCGACGGCGACGAAGCATGGATCTTGCCGTCATAGCCTGCAAACAGCGTCTCGACGCAGAGAAAAAGGCCGTGCTGGCGGGCTATCTCGCCAGCCTTGGCCAGCCATTCGCGCTGGCGGCCATAGGCGGCCTCGATGCCATGGCCCTGCTGCAGCGGTGTCAGGCCGGAGTGCATGACATAGTTTTCGGCGCCGACCTCAGCCGCTATTTCAAGCGAGGCCTCGAGCACCTCGAGGTGGCGCGGCAAGCGAAATGCCTCGTCCATGAAGTTGATCGCCAGCGGGCCATGTACCGAGAAGCCGACGTCGCGGCCGGCAGTGGCGCGCTTCAGCGCCTCGAGCTGCGGCCTGCGGATCCTGCCACCGACCACGAGGTCCATGTCATATGTGGGCAGCTCGATCGACTCGACGCCCAAGGCTTCAATCATGTCGAGCTCGTCGCTGAAGTCGGAAAGGTCGTCGGCGCGCTTGTGCGCTGAAATGCCGGTGCCGGCGGTGCCATTGGCAAGCATGGTCTGTTCCTCGTCTTGGAGAATGGCGGGGCATCGCCCCTCGGGTGAAAACCGTGGGCAGACTGGCCCGGCTACGTGTCAGCCGTTTTGCGTGAGCGTGACGCTTTGCTGACAGTGCACGGGCGCCATCGGCCATGGACATTGGCCGGCAAATGTCATTGAATCGTCATCGCAACGTCATGAACGGGTACCGCGATACGACGCTTCCTGCAGGTGCTGTTGATGCTGTCGGCCGCGTTTCCGCCGATGTCGGCCGCTCTCGCGGGCGAGCTCAGTTCGGGCGAAATCCGCAGCGAACTCGTCGGCCGTTCGATCTCGTGGTGGGAACAGGGCGGCTGGTTCAGTGGACAGATGATGCTTTTGCCCGACGGCCGCGCCGAGATCAGCATCGATGCGCCGAAGCGGGCCGGCGATAGCGGCCGCTGGATGGTGCGCGGCGACCAGCTCTGTACCGTCTGGGGCGATTTCCGCTCCGGCCAGGAGAAATGCTACTCGCTCCAGCGCGGCGCGGCCGGCCGCTTCGAGACCAGCGGCGGCAACGTCTTCGAAGTCAGGGAAGCCGGCGTCTGACAGACTGCGTTCTTGGATGAGAGCAGCTGCGCGGCCGCCATTCCACGCTGTCGTTGATTGTCGTCATTCTGTCACCGGATCAAGACGTGCCTGTCATCCCGTCAGGGTACGGGCTGCAGCGAGCATTGTGCTCGCACCAGCTTCCTGAGGGAGACGACGGATGAAACGACTGTTCCTGCTTGCAACTGCGGCAAGCGCCATTGCGACGGCCGCCGGTGCGGCCGAGCGCACCAAATTCGATTTCTGGTACGGCCTGACCGGCGACCTCGGTGAGGTCGTAGCCAAGCACTGCCAGCTGTTCAATGAATCGCAGGACAAGTACGAGGCGGTCTGCACCGGTCAGGGCGGCTACGACAAGGCCGAGCAGAACACGATCGCCGCTTATCGCGCCAAGCAGCAGCCGACGATCGTCCAGATCTATGACGCCGGTACCGTCAACTTCATGCTGTCGGGCGCCATCTATCCGGCCAATAAGTTTACCGAGGAGCACAAGCTCGACATCGACTGGAAGGGCTATTTCCCCGGCATCGCCAACTATTATGCCACCTCCGGCGGCGACATGTGGTCGTTCCCCTACAATTCGTCGACGGCCGTGTTCTACTGGAACAAGGATGCCTGGGCGAAGATCAACAAGACCAGCGCCCCCCAGACCTGGGCCGAGCTCGGCGAGGACCTCAAGGCCATGAAGGCCGCCGGTGTCGAGTGTGGCTTCGCCTTCGACTTCGACACCTGGATGAACCTCGAGCAGTTCTCCGCCACCAACAACCTCCCCGTTGCCTCGATGGACAACGGTTACGGCGGCCTCGGCGCCGAGCTGGTCTTCAACAAGACCGCCTTCGTCGACCACATGAAGGACTTCAAGATCTGGCTCGACGCCGGCTACGCCAAGATCCAGACCACCCAGGTGGGCAAGAACCTTGTGCAATCCTTCGCCGACGGCAGCTGCGCCTCGACAATCACCTCGATCGCCAACCACGGCACGGTCAAGAACACCCAGGTCGCCGGTCTCAACTGGGACGTGGCGATGCTGCCGGTGATCGACACCACCAAGCGCACCAACTCGCTGGTCGGCGGCGCCTCGCTGTGGCTGATGCAGGGCAAGACGGATAAGGAATACGAAGCTGCCGCCGCATTCCTGAAATATGTGACGGCTGCCGACACCGGCGAGAAGTACATCGCCGAGAACACCGGCTACATCCCTGTTACCACCAAGGGATTCGACCTGCTCAAGCAGGAAGGCTTCTACAGCGACCCCAAGCATACCGGCCGTGAGGTCGCCATCGCCTCGCTGACCGCTTCCGACGTCGGCCCGCTGTCGCGCGGCATTCGCCTCGGCAACTTCACCTCGATCCGCGCCGAAGTCCGCGCCGAACTCGAGGCCGCCTTCACCGGCCAGAAGGACATGCAGACGGCCATCGACGCGGCCGTCGAACGCGGCAACCAGATCCTGCGCCGCTACGAGCAGACCTACAAGGGCGCTGCCCTGCCCTGATCCTCAGGCTCGGGACCAGTCGGGCGCCGCTCTCCGCGGCGCCCATTTTTCAGCATAGCGGACCGGGAGACGTTGCTTGGAAAAGCGCGCCACTTTCTCCAACCTGTGGCTGGCGGCAGCCTTCATCGCGCCGCAGATGCTGCTCATCTTCGTCTTCTTCTACTGGCCTTCGGGCGAGGCGCTCTACTGGGCGGTCACACTCGAGCCGCCATTCGGCGGCAGCAACGACTGGGTCGGCCTGCTCAATTTCCAGACCGTCTTCGCCGATCCCAAATATTGGAGCTCGGTGCGGATATCGCTCGCCTTTGCCGGCATAGCCACCGCGCTGTCGTTGGTCATCGCCGTTATCCTCGCGCTGTTCGTCGACAGACGGTTGCCCGGACACCAGGTCTACAAGTTCACCTTCTTCCTGCCCTACGCGCTGGCAGCACCCGCCGTCGGCCTTGCCTTCCGCTTCATCTTCTCGCCGGATGCGGGCTTCGTCTCGGCCATCAACCGGGTCTTTCCCGACATCTGGAATCCGGCGCTCGATGGCTATGACGCCTTTGCCCTGATTGTCTTTGCCCAGAGCTGGAAGATGGTCGGCTACAACTTCATTTTCTTCCTGGCCGCACTCCAGTCGATACCGCGCTCGGTGATCGAGGCTTGCGCCATGGACGGCGCCGGCGTGATGCGCCGTATGCGCGACGTGCAATTGCCGCTGATCGCGCCGACGCTGTTCTTCCTGATCGTCATCAACATCACCGACAGCTTCGTCGACAGCTTCGGCATCGTCGACATCACCACCGGCGGCGGCCCGGCCCGCGCGACCGACCTGATGGTCTACAAGATCTATGCCGACGGCTTTCAGGGCAAGGACTACTCGCTCGCTGCCGCCCAGTCGATCGTGCTGATGCTGCTGGTCATCGCCCTCACAGTCATCCAGTTCCGCTACGTCGAGCGGCGCATCCACTACAGCTGACCGGAGCGCCAACCGTGATCGAACGTACTCCCATCCTCGACTTCGCCACCCACGCGCTGCTGATCTTCAGCCTGGTCGCACTGCTGATCCCGCTGTGGATCGTGTTCGTGGCGGCGAGCCACGACTTTCACACCGTCAACCAGGTGCCGATGCCGCTCTGGCCCGGCGGCCACCTGTTCGAGAATCTGTCCGCCGCCTGGGAGCGGGGTAACTTCGACCGGGTGATGCTGAATTCGCTGATCGTCGCAGGCGGCGTCACCATCGGCAAGATCTCCATCTCGGCGATCTCGGCCTTCTCGATCGTCTACTTCAACTACCGCCTGCGCATGGTTTTCTTCTGGCTGATCTTCATCACACTGATGCTGCCGCTGGAGGTGCGCATCGTGCCGACCTACGCGGTTGCAGCCGATGCGCTGAGGCCGTTCCAGTCGATGCTCGATTTCGTCGGCATCAGCGTCAATCTGCCGGAGTGGAACCTGCTCAACTCCTATTCGGGTCTGATCCTGCCGCTGATTGCCACCGCCACCGGCACGTTCCTCTACCGCCAGTTCTTCCTCACCGTGCCCGACGAGTTGACCGAAGCCGCCAAGATGGACGGCGCAGGCCCGGTACGCTTCTTCTTCGAGGTGCTGTTGCCACTGTCGCGAACCAACATGGCAGCGCTCGCCACCATCATGTTCGTGTGGTCTTGGAACCAATATCTCTGGCCGCTGCTCGTCGTCACCGACCACCAGAACTACGCCACCGCCACCATGCAGTTGCAGAAGGTCGTGCCCGGTCCGTTGTTTGGCGAGCCGCCGGTCTGGAACATCGCCATGGCGGCCAACCTGATCGTCCTGGCCCCGCCGGTGCTGGTGACCATTCTTCTGCAGCGCTGGTTCGTGCGCGGCCTCATCCAGACCGACAAGTAAGGAGACCAGACCATGGCCCAGATCGCCATTCGCGGCGTGCGCAAGACCTACGGCAAGAACGAGGTCGTGCACGGCATCGACCTAGACATCTCCAGCGGAGAGCTGGTCGTCATCCTCGGCCCGTCCGGTTGCGGCAAGTCCACGCTGCTGCGTATGGTCGCCGGACTTGAAGCGATCTCCGACGGGGACATCTCGATCGCGGGCAAGATCGTCAACAAGCTCGAGCCGCGCGAACGCGGCTGCGCCATGGTGTTCCAGAACTACGCGCTCTATCCGCACATGACGGTCGCTGACAACATCGGCTACGCGCTCAAGATCGCCGGTATCTCGAAGACCGACCGCCGCGAGCGTGTGAAGGCGGTGGCGACATCGCTCGGCCTTGGCGAGTTCCTTGACCGCAAGCCGGGCCAGCTGTCCGGTGGCCAGCGCCAGCGCGTGGCCATGGGCCGGGCGATGATCCGCGAACCCAAGGTGTTCCTCTACGACGAACCGCTGTCGAACCTTGACGCGCGGCTGCGCGTGGCGATGCGCGTCGAGATCCGCAAGCTGCACCAGCGCCTGGGCGCAACCACCCTGTTCGTCACCCACGACCAGATCGAGGCGATGACCTTGGCCGACCGCATCGTTGTCATGAACAAGGGCGTCATCGAGCAGGTCGGCGCGCCTGTGGAAATCTACCAGCGCCCGGCGACAACCTATGTCGCCGGCTTCATCGGCACGCCCGGTCTCAACCTGCTGCCCGGCACCATCGATCCGGCCAAGGGCATCATCACGCTCGAGGACGGGCAGGAACTGGCCTATGACCGTGGCCGCTGGCCCGCGGCGGTTCCTGGGCCGATCACCGCCGGCTTCCGCGCCGAGGCAGTGGAACTCGGCTCGGGCGGACTGTCGGGAACCTACGAATTCTCGGAAGAACTCGGCGCCGCCCAACTGGTCCACGGTACGGTGGCGAAGTCGATCGTCATCGCCCACATCGTCGGCAGCAGCCGGCGCAAGGCGGGAGAGCCGCTGTCGTTCCGGGTCGTGCCGCAGCATCTCCAGCTGTTCGACCACCGCAGCGGCCGCCGGTTGAGCGGCGAAAAGAGCCCTGAAGTTTCGCTGGACGCCGCGTCCGACATCGTTGCCGAGCGACCGATGCTGATGCCCGCCTGACAGGTGAGAACGACGAAGCCATTGAGCCCAAGCCATTGGCTTGACTTGTGCCTCTGTGAGGCCGGCCCCGGCCCCCTCTCGCCAGGCCCTTTTTGCTTGGACTTACGGATGCGCGTATCCAACTTCCGCTACCGGTTCCTCACTTTGAGACGGCATGCGGCCGGCGAAGCAGACCTTCCTGCTAGCCCGTCATCTGCTGGATGATCCATTTCCTGAAGGCGATCACGCCTGGGCTTCGCCTTTGTGCCGGCGACGTCACCAGGTGGTACTGCAGGTCCGACGGGATGATCTCGTCGAAGCATTTGACCAGCCGCCCCGCGGCGAGGTCGTCGGCGACAAGCGAGGACCGTACCAACGCCAGCCCAGCATCCTGCCGGCACGCCGCGATCATGTCGGAGAATGTCGGGAAGCTCGGCCCGGCCTGAAAATCGAACGGTCCCTCCACGCCGTCGACAGCAGGAAACTGCCCCTTCCCGTCGTAGATCTGCCCATGCCAGCGCTCCCAATCCAGCACCGTGTGCCGGGCGCCTTCATAGCGCAGCAAGGGTGCCGCGCGCAGTGCCTGGCGACTGGGCAGAGCCCTGGCAACGGCCGGTGACGAGACGGCGAATTCGTAGTCCTCGGTAAGGCGGAAGGCTTCGGTGCCCGGCAGTGTCCCCGCCAGCCAGATCGCAACGCCGATTTTGTCGATGTCGAAGCGGGCGCGCCGGTATTCGATGGTCACGCTGACGTCGATCTCTGGGTGGGCGACGCAGAAGCCGCCGAGCCGCGGCTGCAACCACTGGCTGGCGAATTCCGGTGTCGTCGAGATGCAGAGCTGTTCGCTCCGGAGGCTCGGGCGCGCGTCTCCAGCACCGCCTCCAGCGCCGACAGCGCCGCGACGATATCAGGTATCGCCTTGTCGGCCAGGACTGTCAGCTCGACACCCTTCCTGCTGCGCACGAACAGCGGCGTGCCCAGCCAGGCTTCGAGCTGCGCGATCTGATGGCTGATGGCCGTCTGGGTCAGCCCGAGCTCCTCGCCCGCTTTGGTGAAGCTGCGTGTGCGCGCCACCGCTGCCATGGCGCGGAGCGTCTGCAGCGGCGGCAGGCGGGAGCCCTGTTTCATGAAATTCCTTCATGCCAAGAGTGACGGTACTTCATTGTACCCGACGCATGGCGGCATGCAAATCGTGGAGAGCTATGAAACAGCTGCCGGTCGTTTCTATGAAGAAAATCTCTGATACAGTCAGGCGCGTGTTGCGGCGCTTTCGCCGCCATGGTCGCCCGTCTTCTCTCCCGAGTTACCTCCAGCGCGACATCGGCCAGCCGCACAAGCCTGATCGGCCACGCCATTGGGCCGACTTAACGCCCGACGGCTTGTCCCATCGCATGATCGAGCAGTCTCAATGGGTGATCAGCAGCGGCGAGATCGAGTTCGCGATGGTCTGGAACGCCGCCTTCAGCTCGGCGATGTTCTTGGTCGGGAAGTAGTAGCCCGGACCCGTCGCGCAGGTGCTGTAGAGATCGCGATTGGCCGGGGTGTCGGCACCCAGCACCACCGTGTAGACGACGACATCCTGCTTCTTCAAATCGGCACAAACGGTCTTCGTCGCCTCGTTGACCTTGCTGAGCGCACCGCTACGACTGGTCGAGCCCATGCGCCCCGTGTCGAGGTAACTGTAGGCGCCGTAGTCCGACTTGTTGATGGCTTCCGAAGACGCGCCGAAGACGTTGTTTTCGCCGTCGGTGAAGACGACGACAACCTTGGTGGTATCGGGCGCCTTGAAGGCATCGCCCTCGGTGAACGGCGCGCCCGGCGAAAGCACGCGATACCCCCAGGCGAGGCCCTCGGACACGTTGGTCCCCGAACCGTACCAGAAGTTCATGTTGTCGAGCTCGCCCTTGGTCTTCTTGACCGGATCGCCGCCAATCTTGGCGAGGTCCTCGGTCAACGGGACCACAGGCGTCGCGCAGCCATAATTCGGGCCGTTGGTGTCGTTCGGGGTTTCCTTGAGAATGGAACTGTCCCGAATTGTCTTGTCCCGATACTTGTCCCAGGATTGCTGCTTTGCGCGGTCGGTGTCATTCTTGCCGACCAACTTCTCGTTCAGATAGCTGTTGTTGTATTTGTTGCCATTGTTGCCGGTCTTGACGGCGTCGCCCGGCTCGTCGGGCGCAAAATAGGGCACGAACAAGGTTTCCGGAATGCTCAGGTCGGGCGGCGTGTCGTCAAGCGCATAGCTGCCACTGCGGGCTTCGACACAACCCTTCCATTCACCGGTCGGGCCGCTCTTCCAGTTGTCCTTCAGGTACTTGAAGAGCTTCCAATGGCCAATGCGATTCTTTGGGTCGTAGTTGTTGAAGTTCTTGCCGTTCCACGACTTGTCATCCAGCGGGATGAGCTCCCTGGTATCGATCCACGACTGACTGAAACCCTTGTCGCTCTTGATGTTCACGGCAGTCACGAACGGCACTAGTGCTGCCCGAATCTGGCGCTCAGGCCGGTCGGCCTTGACCTTCTGCAAGGTCCTGATGATCTCCTTGGAGCCCTCGATCAGCGCCGCCATGTTGGCCGCGCCCATCGAGCCGGTGTTGTCGAGCACCAGCGCGACTTCGAGCTTGGAATTCGATTCAAACGCATTGGCCGTGGCGGCGACGGCCGAGCTCTGTCCGAAGATGAAGGAGAAGTTCAACTTGATGTTGGAATCGGCGGTGGCGGTGGTCTTTATTTCGTTGACAGTCTGCTCAACGACGAGCTTGGCCTTGGCGTTGACCAGCGCCGGCTTGTTGGCAACGTTGGCGGCAAAGAAAGCGTCAAAGGTGGCCTGGCGAGTGCCGGTCTGATCGCTCAGTCGCGACGCCGCCAGCACCGCAGAATCGAGCGCGTTCTGCAGGTCCGATCTGGCCTTCATCAGATTGGCGATATCGAGCGCGAAGCCGACGGCGGCCAACAGCACAGGCAGCAAGATCGCGAACATCATCGCGAAATTACCGCTTCTCGACAGCCAGAAGCGTTTGAGCACGACAGCCTCCCCGAAATCCCGCAGAGGCTTTTGCATACAAACAATTTAAATTGAGTTTAGCGGATTTCATACAACCGCAAGATGGCCTGCATGGCACTCAGAGGTCTCCCGCAGCGTCAATTTCCTTGCCGTCACGATAGGCCAAGCCAGTCCTCAAGGACTGCGGCTGCAAACCAAGCATCGGCAGGACGCGCCGGAGGATGGCGCCGCCAAGGGGAACGGCATTCCACCCTGAAGTCCTGAAGCCGTATGTCTCGGGCAGACCCTTGGGTTCATCCAGGATCGTCAGCAAAAGGTATCTCGGCTTGTCGGCCGGAACCACGGCCATGAACGAGGTCATCACCAGGTCCTCGACGTATCGGCCGTTGACGACCTTCTCCGCCGTGCCCGTCTTGCCACCGACGAGATAGCCTGCGACGGCTCCGTTCCTGGCGGAACCGACCTCGGCGTTGTAGCGCAGCAGGTAACGCATGGCGTCCGCCGTGGCAGGCGAGACGAGCCCCGAGCCGACGACGCGGCCGGCGACCGGGGCGCCCTTGATGAAGGTCGGGGTGATCAGGCGGCCGCCATTGACCAGCGCTGCGATGCCCATGCTTGCCTGCAATGGCGTCACCGCAATGCCATGACCGAACGAGACGGTTGACGTCGTCACATCGCTCCAGCTTCGCGGCAGGATCGGGGCGGCGCTCTCCGGCAGTTCGGTGCGCAGTCGCGACATCAGGCCGAAGCGCGTGAGGTAGGCCTGCTGCGCGTCACCGCCCAAGGTCATGGCAATCCTCGCCGTCGATATGTTTGAGGAGTAGATGAAGACCTCCGGGATGGTCAGCATGCGGTACTTGCCGCGATAATCGTGGATCATCTGCCGCCCGAACTGCAGCGGCTTGCGCGCATCGATGACCGACTTCAGCGTGAACTGTCCGGAATCGAGCGCCATCGCAGTTGTCAGCGCCTTGAATGTCGAGCCCATTTCGAACGCGCCGGCACTGATGCGGTTGAGCCGCTCGGGCTTCAGCGCATCGATGGGCACGTTGGGGTCGAAATCGGGAAACGAGGCCAGCGCCAGCACCTCGCCATTGTCGACGTCGAGCAGCAGGCCGGCACCTGCCTTGGCCTTGAAGCGTGCCATCGCCTTGAGGGTTTCGTCGGCAAGGGCGTGCTGGACGCGGACATCGATCGTCAGAGCTACCGGCTCCAGCTGCCTGGCATCGCCGGCCATGCCAGCGAGATTGAGCTCCTGCAGACCCTGACCGTCGATCCACTTCTCGATACCCGAGATGCCTATGTTGTCGAGATCGACTGCGCCGAGCACATGAGCGGCCAGCGGACCGTTGGGATAGATGCGACGCTTCTCCGGGCGGAGCCCGATGGCCGGAAGCCCGGCGTTCCACAGAGCCTGTTTCTGCGCCGGCGTTACCTGACGCTTGAGCCAGGCGAAGGCGGCATCGCTTTTCAGCCGCTGATGCAACTGGCGCGCATCGAGGTCTGGAAAGATGGCCACCAGTTTTTCGACTGTCTCGTCGACGTCGGGCACGTAGCGCGGCTCGGCATAGACAGACGCGCTCGGCAGGTCGGTTGCCAAAAGCACGCCATTGCGGTCCAGGATCTGCGGCCTGGCATTGGCCACCCCCCTGAAGGCATAGGCCGGTCGCTCGTTGCCGGCCACGCCAAGCTGCACCAGTCGTCCGCCGATGGCTGCGAACAAGAGGGCAAACGCCGCCATGACAAGCCGGATGCGGCCTCCGGCATTTCTCGCGCCACGCCTCTGCATCTCAGTAGAGCCCGCCGGTGCTGTTGAGGAGCCTGTCGCGCAGCGCGGGCGAAATGCCGCCAATGGCAGGAACCGTCGTCGTGACGATGTCAGACGCTTCAAAACCGTCGATGACAGGGCAGTCGCCGATGCAGGGCGAGGTGCCAGGCTTGAAGGCTTCACGAATCGAGTCCGGAGTGCCGGCAGCGACGCGCCTTCCTGTACGTCGGTCGACGCTTTCGAATGTCATCCCTTCGGGCACAGGAAACTCGGCAGCCAGCTTGCCCTCGAGGGCAACCTTCATGAAGTCGATGAAGACGGGTGCCGCCAGCCCACCGCCGGATTCGCCATATCCCATCGGCTTCGGCGTGTCGTAGCCCAGGAACACGCCGGTGACGACGTTGGGCGTGAAGCCGACGAACCAGACGTCCTTCTCGTCATTGGTGGTTCCGGTCTTGCCCGCGACCGGCACGCCGAGCGCCGATACGCTGGTTGCCGTGCCACGCTCGACAACGCCACGCATCATCGAGGTGATCTGGTAGGCAGTCATCGGGTCGAGCACGTGTTCGCTGACGTCACGCAGTTCAGGTTCCGGCTGGTCCTGCCATGCCTCGACATTGCAGGCGTCGCAGTCCCGGCCGTCGTGGCGGAAGATGGTCTTGCCGTGACGGTCCTGGACACGGTCGATCATCGACGGCTGCACCGATTTGCCGCCGTTGGCGATGACAGCATAGGCCGAAACCAGGCGCATCAGCGTGGTCTCGCCAGCACCGAGCGACATCGGCAGGTAGGGCTTGAGCTTGTCATAGATGCCGAAGCTCTGGCCGTATTGCGCCACCACATCCATGCCGACATGGCGCGCGAGACGCACCGTCATCAGGTTGCGGCTTCGTTCGAGCCCGGTGCGCAAGGTCGAGGGACCGCTGAAGCGGCCGTCATAGTTCTTCGGTCTCCAGACCCGCCCCGCACCATCGGGAAGTGCGATCGGCTGGTCCATCACCAGTGCTGCCGGCGTGTAGCCGATGTCGAGGGCCGCGGCATAGACGAAGGGCTTGAACGCCGATCCCGGCTGCCGATAGGCCTGCGTGGCGCGGTTGAACTCCGACTGGGCAAAGGAGAACCCGCCGACGCTCGCCAGCACCCGGCCGGTGTGCGGATCCATCGAGACGAGCGCGCCCTGCACTTCCGGCACCTGCCGCAGTACATAGCCGTCGTGCTGCTTCTCAACATAAACGACATCCCCGGCCGCAAGCGCGCCTGCCGATGTCTTGCCCGCCTTTGGGCGCCTCAGTGCCCAGCGCATCGACTGGGTGCTGATGTGGGCGATTTCTCGCGCCTGCCGGCTGCCTGAAGCCTGGCGAAGGCCAATCCTGATGCCCTCGTCGGCCGCGCCGAGCACAACCGCCAGGCGCCATTCCGGCACGTCGGCCAGTGGCACGATGCCATCAAGTGCTTGTTGCCAATCGCCATCGGTCGCGATGCGGGTCACCGGTCCGCGAAAGCCCCTGCCCTGATCATAGTTGACGAGCCCGCGCCGCAGCGCTCTGACCGCTGCTGCCTGCAGCCTGGGATCGAGCGTCGTGCGCACGGCGAGGCCGGCGGTGTAGAGCGCAGCGTCGCCATATTGCTCGGCGATCTGTCTGCGCACCGCCTCGGTGAAGTAACTGGCATCAGCAACCAGCAGGTTCGGTGCGCGCGTCTTCGTACCGAGCGGCAAGGCCGCCGCAGCGCGCGCTTCATTCCGGTCGACAAATCCGTTGCGCAGCATCTGGCCGATCACCCAGTTGCGTCGTTCGACGGCTCGCTCGGCGTTGAGATAGGGATTGTAGTTGTTCGGCCCCTTGGGCAGCGCGGCAAGATAAGCCGCCTCCGCAACCGAAAGATCGCCGACCGGCTTGTCGAAATAGGTCAGTGCCGCCTCGGCGATGCCATAGGCGCCGAGCCCGAAATAGACGTCGTTGAAATAGAGCTCGAGGATCTCGTCCTTGGAAAAGGCGCGTTCGATGCGAACGGACAGAACCGCCTCGCGGACCTTGCGTTCCAGCGTGCGGTCCGAGGAGAGCAATAGATTCTTGGCGATCTGCTGGGTGATCGTCGATCCGCCGATCATGCGCTGACCAGAACCGAAGTTGGCCATGTTGGCCCAGACCGCGTTGACGAGCCCGGACATGTCGATGCCGGAATGGCTATAGAAGCCCTTGTCTTCCGCCGACAGGAACGCCTGCCGGACACGATCGGGCACGGCGGCGATCGGCAGGAAAAGCCGCCGCTCGCGCGCATATTCCGCAAGCAATGCGCCATCATAGGCATAGACCCGGGTCATGACAGCCGGCTCCCAATCCGCCAGTTCGCGGTAGTCGGGCAGATCCCTGGTGATGTCGGCGACCAGCAAAGCCAGGCAGCAGGCGGCCGCAAGCCCGGTCAGGACGAGGAATGAGAACAGATGGCTGATGAATTTCATGATGGGCAGCTTGTCAGTTGGAAGCAGGCCCCAGGAAAATGGGCGAATGACTACAGCTCACAGGCTCCACCCCAGCCCGCGAACAGGTCATAACCTGCAGGTTTTGTTCGATAACGGCCGCAACCTGGCAAAATCCCGTGACCTCGACAAACACTCAATATTTTGGTTACCCATGAGAAAAATATGGGCATAGGACCAAAACCACGTGGAAACGTCGCAATTGCCGCTGAACGCGCTGCGAGCCTTCGAGGCTTCGGCGCGCCATTGCAGCTTCACCCGGGCCGGCATGGAGCTGTTCGTGTCGCAGACCGCAGTCAGCCATCACGTGAAGTCGCTCGAGGACCTGCTCGGGGTGAAACTGTTCCGTCGGCTGCCGAGGGGACTGGCGCTGACCGACGAGGGCGCGGCCCTGGCGCCTGTGCTGACAGACGCCTTCCGGCGCGTCACCGCGACGATGAGCCGGTTCGAGGAGGGGCACTTCCACGAAGTGGTGACTGTCGGCGTGGTCGCGACCTTCGCCGTCGGCTGGCTGATGGAACGACTGCCGGCGTTCCACCAGGCGCACCCCTATCTCGACCTCAGGATCATGACCAACAACAACCGTGTCGACATCGCCGGCGACGGTCTCGACCTGGCGATCCGCTTTGGCGACGGCTCATGGCGTGGAACCGAGGCGATGCAGCTGATTGCCTCGCCATTGTCGCCGGTCTGCTCGCCCGTGATGGCGGCGCGGCTGACACAGCCGGCGGACCTCGCGCGCGTCGAACTGTTGCGCTCCTATCGCGCCGACGAATGGACGCGCTGGTTCGAGGCGGCAGGTGCGCCGCAGCCGGTGTTGCGCGGTATGATGTTCGATTCGTCGCTGGCCCTTGCCGAGGCTGCTGCCCGCGGCGTCGGCGTAGCCCTGGTGCCGATCAACATGTTCGAGCGCAATCTCGACGACGGCCGCCTCGTCCAGCCGTTCGAGACGACGGTTTCAACCGGCGACTACTGGCTCACCCGGTTGAAATCCCACCCGGTGACAGCTGGAATGCAGGCCTTCGAGAACTGGTTGCTGCAGCAGTTCGGCGCTCCGGGCGCAGCCTGACCCTTACCCCGAGGCAGCGGCCAGCTGCCGCCGGAGCAACAAAAAAGCGGCGCAGCGACCCGCCAGGAGCGCCGCGCCTGCGGTGCCCAGACCTTAAGCTATCGCATATCCGTCACGGCAAAGGCTGTTGAGCTCGGCCAGCGACATGGCGTCGAGGTCGAGCGCGGTCAGCAGGTCGTTCTCGGCAGTAAAGTCGCGGCCATACATGGCCGAGAAGATGCGCACGCCGGCTTCGTGCAGCTCGGCGGGGTAGCCTGCCAGACGGCCGATCTTGGCGGTCATGACCAGGCCGAAAGGCACGTCTTCGGTAACATAGCGGCTGTCGGCAGTGGTCGGGCCCTGGCCGCCATTGCCGGCCTCGTGCATCTCCTGGTTCATCTCAGAGATCGAGCTCATCGGCACGTGGAAAGACAGGTGGAAGTGCTGGAAGATGTTGCGCACTTCGAGGCCGAGCTTGGTGGCAATGGCGATGCGTTCCTCGTCGAGCTGCTCGAGCAGGCGGCCGACATTCGGCGTCACGTTCTGGCCCTGGCTCCAGGTTTCACCGCGCTCCATGCGCGTCATGTTGCCGAGCGCGATGCCCATGTGGTTCTGCGGGTTGAGGTTGGACAGCGCGATCGCCATCAGGCTGCCGCGGTCGACGAAGCGGTCGCCGAACAGCGTCTGGCAGACGGCAAGGCCGTCGGCGCTGCGCGATGCCGGAACGGTGGCGAGATCGACCTTCTTGCGCACGGTGTTGACGTTGACCAGCGTCGGGCTGAGCTGGCGACCGGATACGACAGTCGTGCCCCAGCCTACAACAGGCGCGACGACACCGCGCGCAGCCAGCAGGCGCGACAGATAAAGCGCGCCGAAGGATGCGTGCGAGCTGATGATGACGGTCTGGTCGGCCCTGACGTAAGGCGCGATGGCGTCGAGAACGACCTTGTGGCCATAGGCCGGCAGCGCGATCACGATCGCTTCGGCGCCGGCGACGAGCGCTTCGGCGCTCGGAGCAGCAGCCGGATGGAAGGTGCCTTCGACGGCGCCCTGGGCAACCAGAGCTTCGCCCTTGGCCAGCGCCTTGGTGCGTTCGCCCGACGGCGACCACAGCGTTGCCGTGTGGCCCTGCTGTTCCAGAAACACCGCCGTGCCAAAGGCGATCGAACCCGCGCCGACAATACCTACCTTCATTTTCAACATTCCCTTTTGGATCAAATTCATTTCAGCCCCGGCGCTCCCATTGCGGGCGCACCGGGGTCGTTCATTTCGGGCGAATCAACGCCCGGGTCGTGCTGCTGCCGACCTCCCCTGATGCCACCACCAGGAAAGCCCGTGCACCGGCCGGGCCAACACTGGTCAGCGAATGTGCGACGTCGGCCGCATAGCGCGCCGTCTCGCCGGCGCGGACGATCATCTCGTTGCCGGCGCTGCGCACCACGATCTCGCCTTCGGTGCAGTGCAGATGCTCGATCGTGCCTGTGCCGTGGGGATCGCTGATCAGCTTGCCCTTGAGTTCGAAGCTCAACAGATACCATTCGATCAGCGGCACCATGCCGGCCGGCGACAGGATCTGCAGCGTGCAGCTGCCGTCGGCGCTGCGGATGGTCGGCGTCAAATTCTCCGGCTGCAGGTCGATGCGGTCGCCACGCTCCTCGCTGGCGCCGCTGATCAGGCTGTTGAGGTCGATGTTGAGCGCGCGGGTGAGATGCCACAGCGTGCCATAGGTCGGGTTGGCGTTGCCGCGCTCGATCTCCGACAGCATCGAGCGCGAGACGCCCGATCTGGTCGCGAGGTCGGCAAGCGTCAGGTTCTGCTGCTTGCGATATGCCTGCAGGCGCGGCCCGATTTCCGGCGGATTGACCGAATGTATGTTCATTCCGATTCTCCATTCCGACGCCACGGGCAACTATTCGGCGAGCGGTTCTCCAAGCGTGTGCATCAGCCGGTTGGCCCAGCCGAACAGCGACGACGACAGGATCAGGTCGAGGATCTCGTCCTTGCCGAGACCGGCGTCGACAAGCGCCTGCATGTCGGACGCATCGGCGTCCGAGGGGCATTTCGACAGCTTGACCGAAAAGTCGAGGATCGCCTTCAGCCGCGGCGAAATTACCGCTTCGACACCGTCGGCGAAGATCGCCGCAATGACGGTCTCGTCCTTGGCCAGCTGGTTGTAGCGGCTGGCATGCACCGCCGCACAGTAGATGCAGCGGTTGACGATCGACGCGCCGACGGCGCCGATCTCGCGCTCGGCGCGCGACAGGCCGCCCTTGTTGTACATCACCCCGTTGAACAGCGGCGAGCGGTGAGTCAGCGTCTCGACGTCATGGGCCAGCACCAGCACGTAGTCCGACACCTTGGTGTTGGACGGCGTGATCTTCAGCGCCTCGAGCTGTGCCGGAGTGGCATCCGCGAGATCGAGCGGCTTGACGTATGGCTTCCACTCGGGGACCGCGGTGGTGAATTCGTGAACGACCTTGCTCATGCCTGTCCCCGCATCAGCCGCAGCCCGGCGGCAACCCTGATCTGATAGCTGACGAAAGCGACGAGCTCGGACAGGCGCACGATGTCGGCGTCGGTTAGCCCGGCTTCCTGCAGCAGTTCGATATCGCGGCGCGTCGCATCCTTGGGCGCATGTGCCACGAGATCGACATGGCGGATCAGGGCCTTGAGCCTGATGTCGCCGCCGCCGTCGAACCAGATGTCGGCAATGCGCGCGGTGTCGCCTGAGGCGCCCGAGCTGTCGAGCAGGGTTTCGAAATGCGCCTCGAAATCGCCGGCGTCGTTGATCTTGGCGATGCGGCAGGCCAGGGCTGCGCGCTCGGCATGGGTGAGACCGCCGGGTTCAGCGGGCGTCAGCGCCGCATCATGCGTCTGCTGGGTCAGCGCCATGATGTCGGCGCGGCCGGCGACGACCGCCGCCAGTTCGCTGCCCGGCGCTATGCCGACGATCGCGGCGATCACGTCTATGGTGTCAGTCATGCCGTTCCTCTTATGCCTGCTTGCGGGCGGCTGCCGGCGCTTCGTCCGGCAAGGGCGATGCCGTCCACTCGTCACCGCGCAGTTCGGGCGTGTCGTAGTCGAGCAGGCGCTGCCAGTACTGGCCGAAATTCTCGCTGTAGAGCTTTGCGGCGATCTCGCGCGCCAGCCACGCCGCACCTTCGCTGATGCCCGGTATGTCGCCGCTCATCTTGCCAAGGCTGGCGGCCGCCCCGGAGTTGAAGCTGTGGATGTTGGCCAGCCACGGTGCCTGTCCCGGCTCGCGTTCGAGAAAGGTGAAGTCGTTGGCAAGATAGGGGTAGTTGCCAAGCTCGGTGTTTTCCTGGCCTTCAGGTGGCGTGAAGCGGTCCTGCCACAGCAGGATCTTGTCGGCGTAACCGTCGAGCTCCTTGCGCGCCAGCGGATCGACGCCGAAGCCAGTGCCGAGGATCAGGAAGTCGCAGCGGACCGCCTTGCCCTGCGAGGTCGAGATGACGATCTCGTCGCCGTCGAGCTCGGCCTTCTCGACCGCCGCATCGAAATGGAACCAGGCATTGGGATGCCGGCTGACACGCATCGTCGAGCCACGCGGCGCTGGCGTCTGGGTGCGCAGCGAATAGTTCATGATCTGCCAGCGCCGGGCATCGCCGAGCTGCGGGAAGGCAGCGGTGAAGCCGAACGAGCCGATGCCCATCAGCTTGTTGATACAGGGCATCTGCTTGCGGCGGATGAGATGGCGGACTTCCGCCGCTCCTGCCTCCAGCGCCTCGGCGGAATTGTCGACGGCAGATGCGCCGACGCCGACAACGACCACGCGCTTGCCGCGCAGGGCGGCGAAGTCGATTGCATCGGAGGAATGCGCCCAATAGTTTCGCGGCAAGCCGTCGACAAAACCGGGAATGCTTGGATGGCCCATGCCGTCACGGCCGGTCGCCATCACCACCTTGCGGGTCAGCACCGATTTTTCCCGAGCGCCCTCGCCCGACAGCGTCAGCCGCATCAATTCGCCTTCCGGCACGATCGTCTTGACCTCGACGCCGTTCTCGACCGGCAGGTCGAGCACCTTGCGGTACCAACGCAGATACTCCATCCACATCGGCCGGGGGATCTTGTCGAGTTCAGCCCAGGTATCGTTGCCGAACTGGGCGACATACCATGCACGAAAGGTCAGCGACGCCATGCCATAGGCCGGGCCGGTCAACTGCTTGGGCGAGCGCAGCGTCTCCATCCGGGCATAAGTCAGCCACGGCCCCTCGAAGCCCGTCGGGCTGCGGTCGAAGATGCGGATGTTCTGGATGCCGGCACCGAAGAGGGCGAAACTCGCGACCAGGCCGCACATGCCGCCGCCAATGACGACGACGTCATGGACCTTTTCTTCCCCCTCGGCTGATGTCGGCACCACCCAGTTCGACGGCGGGTAGCACAGGCAGGCCAGCTCGTCGCGAACACGCTGTTCGAGCTCGGCGAGGCCGGCGGCGGCCGCTTGCAACGGCGCTTGTACGTCAAACGCCATAGGTCGCCCCTGGTGTCCGGTCGAATTCGTCATGTCGCATGTCCTGCCCTGCCTGCTGTCGGCCCGCACCGGTTCTCGACGCGGGCCGCCCTTGTCGCCTGTTTGTCGTCTCAGTTGTGCGCGTGGCGGTCGGGGATGACCGTCGTCGTCTCTGGCTTCCAGCCGACCCAGATTTCCTCGCCATTGAGCTGGCTGACGTCGGCGGGATGGACCAGCGCATTGAGCATGGTCCCGTCGCCGACCTCGACCGAAAGCGAGGTGTGGTTGCCCTTGAACACGCGCTGGCGGATCTTGCCCTTGATGCGGTTGCCACTCTCCGGCTCGGCGGCCGAGCAGTGGATCGCCTCGGGGCGCAGCACGACATAGAGGTGGTCACCGGCCTTTGGCGTAAGCCCGCCCTGTGCTGCCTTGATGGTGACGCCGTTCCAGTTCAGCGCTGCCTGGTCACCTTCGGTGCCGACGACCGTGCTGCGCAAAAGATTGGTCTCGCCGATGAAGTTGGCGACGAACACAGAGCCTGGACGGCCATAAAGCGTGTTCGGGTCACCCATCTGCTCGATGCGGCCCTTGTTCATGACCACGATCGTGTCGGACATGGTCAGCGCCTCTTCCTGGTCGTGGGTCACGAACATGAAGGTCTTGCCGGTCTTTTCCTGGATCGACTTGAGCTCGATCTGCATCTGCTGGCGCAGCTTGGCGTCGAGCGCCGACAGCGGCTCGTCGAGCAGCAGCACCTCCGGATCGGGAGCCAAGGCGCGCATCAGCGCGACGCGCTGGCGCTGGCCGCCCGACAGCTCCGACGGCAACCGCTTGGCATAATCCTGCAGTTGGACAAGCTCGAGCAGCTCCGAGACGCGGCGGTGGATGTGCTGGTTGTCAAACCCCTTGAGCTCGAGGCCGAAGGCAATGTTCTTGGCAATGCTCATATGCGGAAACAACGCGTAGTCCTGAAACACGATGTTGACGTTGCGCTTGTTGGGCGGCACGCGCGTCACGTCCTTGCCGCCGAGCAGGATGCGGCCGGAGTTCGGCGTCTCGAAGCCGCCGAGCATGCGCAGCGAAGTCGACTTGCCGCAGCCGGACGGGCCGAGCAGCGTGACGAACTTGCCCGCCTCGATGCTGAGGTTCAGGTTCTCGACGGCAACATGCTTGCCGTAGCTCTTGGTGACATTGTCGAACTGGACGACGGGTTGCATCAGCGGGTCCTCGCGCGGCGGGTCATGTATTCGGCGTAAAGTCCGACGGCGGCGGTAACCACCAGGACGAGTGTCGCCATTGCGTTGATTTCAGGAGACATGCCGCCCTGCACCTTGGCGAAGATCAGCATGGGAAGGGTCGGACGATAGCCGCCCAGGAAGAAGGTGCGCACGAAGTCGTCGATCGACAGAAGCACGCAGAAGATCATGCCGCCGACAAGCGCCGGCCCGAGATAGGGCAGCGTGACGCGGAAGAAGGCAACGATGCTGTCGGCACCGAGGTCACGCGCGGCATCGACGAGATTGCCCGGCATCGAGCGCAGGCGGGTCAGCGCCATCACCACCACGAAGGGCACTGCATGCACCGTGTGGCCGAGGATGATGGCCGCGGTTCCCGTCGGCATGTCGATTGTCGAGATGAAGATGCGCAGCGAGATGGCCGAGATCATGCCTGGCACGACAGCCGGAAGGCAGGCGAGCGCGAAGATGATGACCTGGCCCTTGATGCCTTCGGCGACGATCAGCATGGCGATCCAGGTACCGAGCGTGGTTGCGGCGAGCGTCGAGGCGGCGGCGATCATCACCGAGTACAGGCAGGCTTCCAGGAACTGCTTGTCCTGCATCACCTTGGCATACCAGTCGAGGGTCCAATCGCCGATCGGGAAGGCGACGAAGTTGGCGTCCTTGAAGCTCATCGCCATCATCAGCGTGAGCGGCAGGAGCAGGTAAAGCAGGAAGGCCCAGTAGATCGCCGTCAGCGACGTGCGCGGAGCGTCTGCAAACATGTTGCGCATCAGAATGCACTCCTTTTCTTGCCGCCGACGAGGCGCATGAAGATGCCTGCGGTGATCAAGGCGGTGACCAGCATGATCAGCGCAAAGGCGGCGCCGACCGGCCACTTGTCGCTGGCGCCATGGAAGAAGCCGCTGATGGTTTCAGGAAACAGCACGGTGTTGGGTCCGCCGAGCAGCATCGGGGTCGCGAAGACGCCGATGCAGGTCAGGAACACCAGCGAGCAGCCCGAGACGATGCCGTCCTTGGACAGCGGCAGGATGATCCGGCGGAAGCGGGTGAACGGACCGGCGCCCAGATCGGCAGCCGCATCCAGATATTGTCCCGGGATCTTCTCGATCGCCGAATAGAGCGGCAAAAGCATGTAGAGGCAGATCAGGTAGACCAGGCCGAAGCCGAGCGAGAACGAGGTGTAGAGCATCGGGATCGGCCGGTCGATCAGGCCGATCTCGCGCAAGAGCACGTTGACCGCGCCGCGGTTGGCAAGAAGCATGATCACCGAGAAGGTGCGGATCAACTCACCGGCCCAGAACGGCACCAGCAGCAACAGCAGCGCCTTGGAACGGCCCTCCGGCTTGACGACCTTGGCGACGTAGTAGGCCACCGGGTAGACCACAACCAGCGTCACCGCCGTCGCTGCCGTGGCGAAGATGAAGCTCTTGATCAGCGGCGTGAAGTAGAGCGATTCCTTGAAGAAGATCGCGTAGTTGTCCAGGGTGAAGTGCGATTCCACACCCGGCAGCACCGGGTAGTGGGACATCAGGCTGATCTTCAGCATCTGATAGATCGGCCCGACATGCAGCATGATCAGCCAGACCAGCGGCACCCCGGCCAGAAGGATGATCCGGCCGATCCGGGACTCGACAGCGGCCCCCAGCGTATGCCGGTAGAGCGCGGAATTGACCACCTTGGCGATGCCGGTCGAATATTTGGGCACCGGCGCGTCGCCGCGCCCTGCCGCATAGCCGGCTGTCGTGTTGCTACTCACCATCAAACAATCTCGGTTGGCGCAGCCCAACTTGTACCGCCAGGCATTGCCGGCAGGTCAGTCATCGCGCGTTGTGGGACTACAGCGCCTCGCTCAGAACGCTGTAACTCTCTGAACCGGTGCATGAGCCCACCCGAAAACCGTGCCCGATTTTCGAGGGTCATGCACATGACAGGCCGGCAGCCTGTCCCGGAGATCGTCGCAGCGCTCCGGGACAGGCGATGGGCCGTGCGAGGCTTTCGCCTCGTCAGGCCGCTTTGACCTCAGCGGTCGCCCGGTCGATCATCTCGTTCTTCATGTCGCGATTGACCGACGAGAAGAAGACGATGCGCTCAAGCTCTTCCTGGGGCAGCGTCGAGGCGAGCTTTTCGCGGTCGTTGAGCAGGTCGGCGACGCCGTTGATCGTCGAGCTGTAGCCCGACTGGCGGGTCATTGCGGCCCCCACCTCCGGGCTTGCCAGCACGGCATCGAGCAGCTTGTAGGCGTTCTCGGCGTTGGGCGCGTTGTTGACGACGTTGAGCGTATAGCAGAAGCCGAACGTGCCTTCCTTCGGCACCGACAGCTTGATCGGATGACCGTCCATGATCAGCTTGGCAGCCGGACCCGACCAGGAATGGCCGAGATAAATGTCCTCGTTGATGAACATCTGCTGCACTTCCGAGCCGGCGTCATAGTACTTGCGCACCATGTCCTTGTGCTTGATGAGGAAGTCGCGCGCTTCGTTGGTCGCCTTCTGCGCCACGTCGGCCTTGTCGACATAGCTGACGAAGTCGCCGTCATGGCCGAGATACTGCATGACGATGGTCATGAAATCGCTGACGATATAGGAGGTCTGCCCCTTGTACTGCGGGTCGAACATGATCTCCCAGCTCGGCGCTTCCTTCACATAGTCGACATTGCGGGCGAGCCCCTCATAGCCGGCGAGGATCGGCAGGCCCCAGAGATTGTCGTCGACGCGCGCCCAGGCAGCGTTCTGGTAGGCCGGGTTGAGGTTCTTCCAGTTCGGAATCTTGCCGGTGTCGAGCGGCTGCAGCAGCTTCGAGGCGATGAACTGCGAATAACGATGGCCGGCGACGGTGACGATGTCGGTCGAGGGATTTGCGCCCTCGGCGGTGAGCAGATTGTATTGCTTGCCCTGGTCGTCGGTCAGCCGGATGTTGACCTGAATTCCACTGTCCTTCTGGAACTTGTCGAGGAATTCCTGCGGCAGGAATTTGTCGTAGGTGGTGATGTTCAACACGCCGTTCGCAGCCCAGCCGGGGGTCGGGCGGATCACGGCGGGCATGGCAAGGACGGCGGCGCCACCACCAAGCATCTTCAGCGCGGTACGGCGGTTCGGTACCAGAATATTGTTCATTATGTTCCCCATTTGGATAATATCGATCACGCGCACGGCTTTCGCCGCGCAATAAAACCCGCCCTCACGCAGTCGAAAGGACTGCGCGACCGACAAGCCGGCGAAGAGGTATTCTCAGCGGTGTTTTACAGACTACTAATGAACTGGCGCAAAGTCCTCCACCAAGCCAGTCCTGAATTCCGACATTCCGTCCGCAAATTCCACTAAACTGGAATTTTTCTCTAAACCGGACAAATGTCAAGCATTGTTAGAAAGAATCTTGTTTGCCCACCAACATATGCAGCCAGCAGACCCCGCATAGGTTGCGCTGGCAGCCAACTAAGCACGGCCATGGGAATCGCATCCAAACGCCAGGAATCGACGATACGCTGAGATGAACCGCCATGCGCCTTGGCGGCCGCGGCAAATAGCTGGAACCTCAGGCCTCCGTCGAGACGCTGAGCTCGACCCTGTCGGCGACAAAGCGGGTTTCAGCGTACTGGACCGACACGCCTGCGGTGTCGACGTTGATCGCCCTGGCGACGAGTACGATGGCGCCGGCGGACAGCTTGAGATCGGTCAGGTCGGCGGCATCGGCATGGCGCGCCGAAACCAGTGTCGACTTGCGGAAATAGTCCTCGATTCCAAAATGCTGGAAAGCGAGCGTGATCGACGCGGTCTCGGCGTAGACCCGTGCGAAGTCGGGGAAGCGCTCGGCGTCGAACCAGCTCGTCGCGCGCGACACCGGCCGGCCGTCGGCCTCGCTCAGCGTTTCCAGCCGGAGCACCGGCGCATCCGGCGCAAGCCCCAGGGCTTCGGCGACACGGCTGAGGGCAGGCTCTATGGCGTCGGCCAGGAGGATGCTGCGGCGCTCGCGTGTCTGCTCGCGCAGCCCTGTGGAAAAGCGCGTCCGCGCCGAAATTGGGTAGGAGAGCTTCTGGCGGCTCTCGACGAAAGTGCCGCGCCCCTGCTCGGCGCGCAACACACCTTCCTGGACAAGCGCGGCAATGGCGCTGCGCAAGGTATGGCGATTGACGCCGAAGCGTTCGGACAGGATCATTTCGGGCGGCAGCTTGCCATCGGCGCCCAGAGTTCCAGCCGATATCGCCTGCCTGATCTGGTCGGCGATCTGGCGCCACAGCGCCACCCCGCTCTTGCGTGTCACCGCCTGCTCTCGTCCCTGCCCGCTCAAATCCACCGTCCCAGTTTGCGACTTGTCATGCATCCGTCACGGAGCCTCGCTACAAGCCCATTGTAAGTTGTTCGATTGTATAGAACAATAGATAAATGTGAAGTGGAGCAGCGAAAGCGATGGACCGACGGCAGGAAAGAGAACTGGAGACGGCGCGCAAGACGGCCATGGCGGCGCTTTCGCTAGCACCAGTGGACGAGTTGAAGCGGCTGTGCGCGGCGGCAGGCATTTCTGGCGAAGCCGAGATGCTGCGCGGACCGGAGACCGGCCTCGTGTCGGTTCGTGGCCGTATCGGCGGCGGCGGCGCGCCGTTCAACTTCGGCGAGGCGACGGTGACCCGCGCCACGGTGCGTTTGCCGAGCGGCGAGATCGGCCATTCCTATGCGCTCGGCCGCGACAAGGACAAGGCCCGCCTTTCGGCCATCACTGATGCCCTTTGGCAGAATGCCGACCGCCGCGCCGACATCGAAGAGAAGGTCATCGCACCGTTGCGTGCCGCACAAGCCGAAGCCGATGCGACCAGTCGTGCCGAGACGGCAGCGACCAAGGTCGACTTTTTCACCATGGTGCGTGGAGAGGACTGATGGATCAGATGGATGTGATTGACGGCGGCTTTGCCGCCCCGGTTTTTAATGCCCAGACGGTATTCCGCGCCGTCATGGACGCCATGGCGCGTCCCGGAACGGTCCAGCAGGTAGCTGGCCTGGCACAGCCGCCTGCACCGCTGGCGGCAACCGCAGGCGCGGTGGCGTTGAGCTTGTGCGACCACGACACTCCGCTCTGGCTCGATGCCGGGCTGCAGGTCTCGTCGGCAAAGTCCTGGCTCGGCTTCCACACCGGCGCGCCGCTGGCCGCGACACCGGCCGACGCGCATTTCGCCCTTGTCGCCAACCCGGCCAACCTGATCTCGCTCGAAAACTTTGCGCAAGGAACGCAGGAATATCCCGATCGCTCGACGACACTGATCCTGCAGGTCGACAGCCTGACCGATGGCGCGCCGCTGCATCTCGAGGGCCCCGGCATCGAGACGACTGACAGCATCGCGCCGACGCCTCTGCCGCGCCATTTCGTCGAGCAGTGGAAGCAGAATGGCGCCCGCTTCCCGCGCGGCGTCGACGTGATCCTGGCGGCGCCCGGAGCGGTCGCCTGCCTGCCCCGCACTGTCCGCGCAAAGACGATGGAGGCCTGATATGTATGTTGCTGTCAAAGGCGGCGAAGCCGCCATCGCCAACGCCCATCGCCTTCTCGCCGACCGCCGCCGCGGTGACCGCTCGGTGCCGTCGCTGCGCATCGAGCAGATCGTCGAACAGTTGGCGCTCGGCGTCGACCGCGTCATGTCGGAAGGCTCGCTCTATGACCGTGAGCTTGCCGCGCTCGCCATCATGCAGTCGCGCGGCGACCTGATCGAGGCGATCTTCCTCGTCCGCGCCTATCGCACCACCTTGCCGCGCTTCGGCTACACGAGGCCGATCGACACGGCTGCCATGCAGGTCGAGCGCCGTGTCTCGGCGACCTACAAGGACCTGCCCGGCGGCCAGCTGCTCGGCGCGACCTTCGACTACACCCACCGCCTGCTCGACCCGGAACTCGCCACCGATGCCGAAGTGGCTACTCCCGAGCAGCGCGAAGGCGACGGCCAGCGTATGGCGCGTGTGTCCGAGATCCTCGCCCATGAAGGGCTGATCGAGGCCGACGGCGAGCTGCCCGAGGACCACCTCACGGGTGACATCACCCGCGAGCCGCTCGAGTTTCCGATGGAGCGCGACATCCGCCTGCAGGCGCTGTCGCGCGGCGACGAGGGTTTTCTTTTGGCGCTCGGATACTCGACGCAGCGCGGCTATGGCCGCAGCCATCCCTTTGTCGGCGAGGTCCGCATCGGCGAGGTCGAGCTCGAGCTCGACGTACCTGAACTGCCCTTCCCCATAAGCCTCGGCCGCATCCGCGTAACCGAGTGCCAGATGGTCAACCAGTTCAAGGGCTCGGCCAAGGCGCCGCCGCAGTTCACCCGCGGCTACGGGCTGGTCTTCGGCCAGTCCGAGCGCAAGGCCATGGCAATGTCATTGTGCGACCGCGCGCTGCGCGCCGGCGAACTGGGCGAGGACATCACCGCCCCCGCGCAGGACGAAGAGTTCGTCATCTCGCACTCAGACAACGTCCAGGCGACCGGCTTCGTCGAACACCTGAAGCTGCCGCACTATGTCGACTTCCAGGCCGAACTCGACCTCGTCCGCCGCATGCGCGGCGAGCATGAAAAGCGTCAAGCTACAGATCAGACCGAGACAAGGGAGGCAGCCGAATGAGTTCTCCCAACTCAATCGCCCAAATGTCAGGAGCCGAGGTCGCGTTCCGGAGCACCATCATTCTCCCAGGCTCGCTTTGTCGGCTTTGGCTTGCTCCGCGCGAAAAATGCGACAGCAGTTACAGCAAGGGCCACCAGCACCAAGACACGAATCCACCCCGAAGAATCCATGCGGCTCCCCCTCGTTGCGATGGTCAACGCGGTAAAGAGTTAGCGCAAATCGGATCTGCCTGCCATGTCTGACATCGCAACCTACAACTTCGCCTATCTCGACGAGCAGACCAAGCGGATGATCCGCAGGGCGATCCTCAAGGGCATTGCCATTCCCGGCTACCAGGTGCCGTTCGCCAGCCGCGAAATGCCGATGCCCTATGGGTGGGGCACCGGCGGCGTGCAGGTGACCGCCGCGATCATCGGTCCTGAGGACGTGCTCAAGGTCATCGACCAGGGCGCCGACGACACGACCAATGCCGTCTCGATCCGCGCCTTCTTCCAGAAGGTCGCCGATGTCGCAGTGACCACCGAGACGGCGAAGGCGACGATCATCCAGACCCGTCACCGTATCCCGGAATATCCGCTGACCGAGGGTCAGACGCTGGTCTACCAGGTTCCGATCCCCGAGCCGCTGCGCTTCCTCGAACCGCGAGAGACCGAGACACGGAAGATGCACGCGCTCGAGGAATACGGGCTGATGCACGTCAAGCTCTACGAGGACATCGCCAGGCACGGCCGCATCGCCACGACTTATGCCTATCCGGTCAAGGTCGAGGGCCGCTACGTGATGGACCCCTCGCCGACACCGAAGTTCGACAATCCCAAGATGCACATGTCGCCCGCGCTTCAGCTGTTCGGCGCCGGCCGCGAGAAGCGTATCTATGCCGTGCCGCCCTTCACCAGGGTGGTCAGCCTCGATTTCGAGGACCATCCCTTCGAGATCCAGACCTTCGACCAGCCCTGTGCGCTGTGCGGGGCCGCGCAAGTCTATCTCGACGAGGTCATCCTCGATGACAAGGGCGGGCACATGTTCGTCTGTTCCGACACCGACCATTGCGAGACGCGCCAGGCCTGCGGCCATCGCGGCCACCTCTCGCCCGATATCCTGGAGCCTGCCCAATGACCGATGAACCGCTTCTGCGCGTTACGGCGCTGTCCAAATATTACGGTTCGCGCATCGGCTGCGAGGACATCTCCTTCGACCTCTGGCCGGGCGAAGTGCTGGCCATCGTCGGTGAATCCGGCTCGGGCAAGACCACCTTGCTCAACTGCCTGTCGACGCGGCTGCTGCCGACGTCGGGCACTGCGAGCTACCGCATGCGCGACGGCCAGTGGCGCGACCTCTACCGCATGAGCGAGGCCGAGCGCCGCTTCTTGATGCGCACCGACTGGGGTTTTGTTCACCAGAACCCCGCCGACGGGCTGCGCATGACGGTGTCGGCCGGCGCCAATGTCGGCGAACGGCTGATGGCCGTCGGTGACCGCCACTATGGCAACATCCGCGCTACCGCAGTCGATTGGCTCGGCCGCGTCGAGATCGACGAGGAGCGAATCGACGACGAACCCCGCGCTTTCTCGGGCGGCATGCGCCAGCGCTTGCAGATCGCCCGCAACCTCGTTACCGGCCCGCGGCTGGTGTTCATGGACGAACCGACCGGCGGCCTCGACGTGTCGGTGCAGGCACGCCTGCTCGACCTGTTGCGCGGACTGGTCACCGACCTCGGCCTCGCGGCCATCGTCGTCACCCACGACCTCGCCGTCGCACGGCTGCTGTCGCAGCGCATGATGGTGATGAAGGACGGCCATGTCGTCGAAGCCGGTCTCACCGACCGTGTGCTCGATGATCCGCGCGCGCCCTACACCCAGCTCCTCGTCTCCTCCATCCTGCAGGTCTGAGCATGCTCCCGAAAAGTGGTTCCCGGTTTTCGGGCAAGATCATGCTCATCAAGGAAAGATTCTGACATGGCCACTCCCCTCATCGTCTCGGAGGTCTCCAAGGCCTTCACCATGCATCTGCGTGGCGGCATCCGCCTGCCGGTGGTCGCCAATGTCTCGTTCTCGGTCAGGGCTGGCGAATGCGCCGTGCTCGGTGGCCCCTCTGGCGCCGGCAAGAGCTCGATCCTGAAGATGGTCTACGGTAACTACGGCGTCGACCAGGGCCAGATCATCGTCGATCACCATGGCCAGCTTGTCGATCTTGCCACTGCCAATCCGCGCACCGTGCTTTCGGTGCGCCGCGACACCATCGGCTATGTCAGCCAGTTCCTGCGCACCGTTCCGCGCGTCTCGGCACTCGGCGTCGTCGCCGAGCCGCTGGTCGCCCGCGGCACCGAACGCTCCGAGGCTCATGCCCGCGCCTCGGAACTGCTCGGCCGGCTGAACCTGCCGGAACGTCTGTGGAGCCTGCCGCCCGCCACCTTCTCCGGCGGCGAGCAGCAGCGCGTCAACATCGCCCGTGGCTTCATCACCGACCATCCGGTGCTCCTGCTCGACGAGCCGACGGCATCGCTCGACGCCACCAACCGCGAGGTGGTGATCGGACTGATTGAGGAGAAGAAGCTGAAGGGTGTGGCCCTGCTCGGCATCTTCCACGACGCCGACGTGCGCGAGGCGGTCGCCGACCGCATCATCGACGTCACCACATTTGCCGCCGGAAAGGTCGCAGCATGAGCCGCAAGCTGTCCGAACAGCCCTGGATCCACCCATCGGCCGAGGTGACGCAGTCGACGCTCGGCCGCTGGACCGAAGTCTCCGAGCGCACCCGCATCAGCGAAAGTTCGCTCGGCGACTACTCCTACGTCATGCAGGACTGCAGCCTGTGGTGCACGACGGTCGGCAAATTCTCCAACATCGCAGCAAGCGTGCGCTGCAACGCCACGAACCATCCGACCTGGCGGCCGACGTTGCATCACTTCACCTACCGCGCCTCGGACTATTGGGAAGATGCCAGCCACGAGACCGAGTTCTTCGAATGGCGCCGGTCGAACGCGGTGACCATCGGCCACGACACCTGGCTTGGCCACGGCTCGACGGTGCTGCCGGGCGTTACCGTCGGCGACGGCGCGGCGGTCGGCTCGGGCGCTGTCGTCACCAAGGATGTCGCGCCCTACACCATTGTCGCCGGCGTGCCCGCCAAGCCGCTGCGCGAGCGCTTCGACCGCACGACAGCGGATCGCTTCCAGGCGCTGGCTTGGTGGGACTGGGACCACGCCAGGCTGCGCGTTGCCCTCGACGATTTCCGCAACCTCTCGGCGGAAGAGTTCCTGGAAAAGCACGGCGGCTGAGGAGCCCTCACCCCGCCAGGAAAAACTGGATCGCGATCATGTTGACCAGGTCGACGAAAAACGCCGAGACCAGCGGCAGGATGATGAAGGCGTTCGGTGACGGGCCATAGTGCCTGGTCACCGCCGTCATCGACGCGATGGCGGTGGGCGTGGCGCCGAGCGAAAGGCCGGTAAAGCCGGCGCTCAGCACCGCCGCCTGGTAGTCTCTTCCCAAAAGCGGGAACAGCACGATCAGGATGAAGGCCACAGCGAGCAGCGCCTGCATGGCAACGACGACCAGCAGCGGGCCGGCAACCCCGGCAAGCGTCCAGAGCTGCATGCTCATCAGCGACATGGCGAGGAAGGCCGAGAGCGTATAGTCGGAGATCAGCGACATTGCCGGCGAGCGCGCTGGCCATGGCATGCGCGGAAAGATGTGGGGGATCGTGTTCGACAGGACGACCCCCATGATCAGGCAAGGCACGAACAATGGCAGCTTCACGCCCATCGCCGTGACCGGGCCGTGAACCAAATAGCCGAGCACCACGGCGACGTTGACCAGCAAAAGCGCCTGCATGAAGTTCGACTTGTCGATCGGTGCGGCCTCCGCCCGGGCGACGGCCGATTCCTCGTCGGGGCCGCTCGCGTCGGCGGTTAGCTTGCCACGCTCGATGAGGAACTTTGCCACCGGCCCGCCGAGGACGCTGGCGACGATCAGCCCGAGCGTCGCCGCAGCGGTGCCGACTTCAAGGGCGGTCGGAAAACCGTGCTCGGCCGCGATCGCCGGCGCCCAGGCAATCGTCGTGCCATGGCCACCGACAAAGGCGATCGACCCCATGATGACGCCTGCAGCAGAGGGCAGGCCGAACAGCCAGGCTCCAAGCGTACCGACGCCATTCTGCAGGAAGACGAAAAGCACGGTCAGCACGCACATCACCGCCAACGCCCGTCCCCCGACCAGCAGGTCGGCCAGCCGCGCATTGACGCCGACGGTGGCAAAGAAGATGACCAGCAGCCTGTCGCGCGTGGTCATCTCGAAGACGATCTCCGTGCCTGACAATTGGTAGAACGCCCAAACGGCCACGGCCGCTAGAAACCCGCCGGTGACCGGCTCTGGGATGTTGTAGTTGCGCAGGAAAGCAATGTGACGGTTGAGCAGCACGCCGACGAAATAGACGATGATCCCGAGCGTGAGCGTCAGGAAATCTGGCGAGACGAGAACATTGTCGGCCATGGCCATCCGAGCTTCATCTGGACACCCGAACGAAGGTGCCGGATCGGATGAGCCCGATCTCCTCTGCCCCTCAACCTTGCCCAGAACAATTTCAAGAGCAATCGGAATTGCGGCCCGGCTTTGCCAGGCTATGCCCGATCGTTGGCGATCACGAACCTGATGCCATCCCCGTTGTGGGCAAGGGTTCGAGCTGCCACGCACCTGAGCCCAACAAAAAAGGCCGCGCGGTGCGCGGCCTTTTTTGTTCGTTGGACGCGTCCTGCGATCAGGCTTCCTGGATAGCCGAGAGCTGCCAGTCGCCGCCGTTCTGGCGGACGAAGGTCCACAGCTCGGTCGTCTCGCTCGGCTCGTTTGCGTCGCCGTCCACCACTTCGCCGGTCGTGCGGTTGCGGGTCACGTCGATCGACGAATAGTTCATCGCCGCAGTGGCGTAGTCGCGGTCGCCTTCGTTCCAGCTTTCGGCAATGTCGGCCTGCAGGAGCTGGACGTTGGTCACGTCGTTGCGGACGCCGTTCTGGGCGTTGTCGGCCAATTCTTCCGAGAGATAGGACACCATCTCCGGCGTCACCAGGCGACGCAACGCCTTGTGGTCCTCGCGGCCAAACGCTTCCTGGACCTCGGTCAGCAGGCGCTGGAACGTGTCGAGATCTTCGCCCGACACGGTAATGTCCTTGCTGGCAGGCTGCTGCGGCGCGGCCTCGGCGCGGCTGCCACCGATGCTCGGAATGCTGAACGAACGGCTGCCGCCATTGGCCTTGCCGCTGTCTCCAGACGGTGCCGCGTCGCGGTAGTTGAAGTTACCGCCGCCGGCACCCGCGCCGGCCATCGCCGGACCGGTGGCTTGGCGCGAACGGAAGAAGCGCAGGGCGAGCCAGATGGCGCCGACGATCAGCAGCAGTTGCATCAGCATGCCGAACATGCCGGCGATGCCGCCAAAGCCTTGGCCCATCATCATGCCGAGCAGGCCACCCATCAGCAGGCCGCCGATCATCGCGCCGCCGAAGCCGCCCATGAAGCCGGGGCGCTGCGGTGCAGTCGCGCCAGGACGGGCTGCACTGGTGGCGGCCGGGTTGGTTGCCTGACCGGTGTTGGGCGTCATCGAACGCTCGACCGGCGCGGTCGGCTGCGGCGCGGTGCGGGTCGGCGGCGCCGACTGGAAGGTACGCGTACCCCTGCTGCCGAAGCTGCCGCCGCGCCGTGCATCGGCGTGGTCGACGGCAATCATGGAGAAGGCGAGGAACAGGCCCGCGAAAAGCGTGGCGAAGCGGGTCGTTCGGGACAATTTCATCAGCGGATCCTCAAAGTGTCGTCCGCCCTCATATAATGACTAACAACTGTAGTGTCAGGGTTTGCAGGCCAAGTTTTGGCAGATTCTTGCCGAAATTCGGCAAAACATTGATTCGTCATGCTTTTTCCAGGATTTCCGCAAGTGGACCTTATGTCCGACCGGCAGCTGCGGCCGTCAGCGGGCTGCGCTTGAGTACAATGCTGACAGCCAGCTGCCTGGTTTTCGTACTACTCCTTGTGATTTCCCTTTCGGGGCGAGCCCGCCTCGGGCACACCTTCGAGACAAAGCCAATCGTGCTTGCTGTTGGGCCAGTGGAGCACGACCGGCGCCGGGAACCCCTGATCCTCCAGGCAGCCAACCGAGACCGACAGCGCCGCCGTCAACGCTTCCGCCCGCATGAAGACGACCGATCCACAGGTGGTGCAGAATGTCTGCTCCAGCCATTGTCCCGACGCGCCGGCTCGCCGCCACGACCTGGTCTCGCCTTCCTGGCTGACGACGGCGGAATCCGCATAGATGGCGCGGTAGGAGAATGCCGTCCCGGTGCATCTCTGGCACTCGGTGCAACTGCAGGCATAGACTCGTCTCGGCTCCCCGGCGAGGATGAGTTTCGCGCTGCGACACGAACAGGTGGCGGTGCGTTTCGTCTCCCCGTCATGCATGCTGGTAGCCCTGGTCGAACAAAGTTCGGACAATGGACGAGCCCATACGGCCCGTGCCGAGCACGCAGACATCTATATTCACGATTTTTCTCCGAAATGCGAAGGCCCCTTGCGACGAGGGGCTGGTTCATGTTTGGCGCGCGCTCGGACCAAACATATGTACCGTCACTGCATTGAGAAGTACGCACTTTGAAGTAAGCCGTTGATATCATGACAGGAGCTGGAAGATGAGGCACAAGGAACCGGACAGCTGCGGTTTTGCCGCAGCCATGCAGGCCATCGGCGGCAAGTGGAAAACCGCGCTGCTGTGGCAACTGCACCTGCGGCCCTATCGCTTTGCCGAACTGCGCCGCTTGCTGCCGGGCATCAGCGAGAAGGTGCTGACGCAACAATTGCGGCAGATGGAGACCGACGGGCTGATCAGCCGGCATGCCTATGAAGAGGTGCCGCCGCGCGTCGAATATTCGATCACGCCGCTGGGCTTGAGCCTGAACGATGCCGTGACAGCAATGTCGGCATGGGGCAAGCAGCACGAGAACTGGAAAGACCGCCAACAGGCGGCCTGACACAGACAGAGATCACAGCGGGCCATCGCGGTTCGCGAAAGCCGATTTCAGAAACGGGATTCCAAAAAACAGCGATATTTGCCCTCAAAAGCCGTGTTTTTCGCGCGTCGGCCTGTGCATCGTAACAAAACTGACATGGTCCCGACATTGCAGCTTCACGTCCCGGGTCTAGGCCCATCGCAGACAAGGGCGAAAAGGCCCGACGGGACAGGGAAGCCAAGATGCTCGAAATCCGCAACGTGACGCGCCGCTTCGGCAAGAATGTCGCCGTCAACGGCGTCAACCTCAAAATCCAGCCGGGCCAGATGGTCGGCATCATCGGCCGCTCCGGCGCCGGCAAGTCGACCCTGCTCAAGACCATCAACCGCCTGATCGACACGAGCCAGGGCTCGATCGTCTTCGAGGGCACCGAAGTGTCGTCGCTGCGCGGCACGCAGCTGCGCCGATGGCAGCGCGACTGCGCCATGATCTTCCAGCAGTTCAACCTGGTCCCGCGTCTCGACGTGCTGACCAACGTCCTGCTCGGCCGCCTCAACCACCGCTCCACCGCGCTCAACCTGCTCTCGATCTTTACGCGTGAAGAGCGCATCCGGGCGATCGCCGCGCTTGAGCGCCTCGACATCGCCCGCACCGCCCTCCAGCCGGCTGGAACCCTGTCCGGTGGCCAGCAGCAGCGCGTCGCCATTGCACGTGCCCTGATGCAGGAGCCCAAGCTGATCCTCGCCGACGAGCCGATCGCCTCGCTGGACCCGCTCAACGCCAAGGTGGTGATGGACGCGTTGCGCGACATCAACCTGCGCGACGGCATCACCGTCATCACCAATCTGCACACGCTCGACACCGCACGCACCTACTGCAACCGCATCATCGGCATGCAGGGCGGCGCTGTCGTGTTCGACGGCGCGCCCGAAGACCTCACCATCGAGGCCGTGCGCCTCGTCTACGGTGCCGACGCCGACGGCACTGAAATTTCCGAAGCCATCACCTCGACCAGCATCCGCCCGGTCAAGGTCAGGGTTCCCGTATCCGCCGCACCTCTCGAACCGGCCTACGCCCCGGCCTGAGGCTGCTCGCGTTCGTCTCGCCCACGTCAAGGGCCGGTAATCATCAACTGCAATGACCCGGCAAGGTGCTGGGCCAAACTGGAGAACTGTGATGTTCAAGAAAGCACTTCTGGGTGCCGCTTCGCTCGCCGTGCTGGCGATCGGTTCGGCCAATGCAGCCGACCTCAAGGAATTCCGCATCGGCCTGATCGGCGGCGAAAACGAAGCCGATCGCCTGCGCAACTTCCAGTGCCTCGTCGACCAGCTGCCCAAGGCCATCGGCGTCGAGAAGGTGTCGCTGTTCCCGGCCGCCGACTATGACGGCACCATCCAGGGACTGCTCGGCGGCACGCTCGACTACGCCGAACTCGGCGCTTCGGGTTACGCCAAGATCTACCTGCAGAACAAGGACGCGGTCGAGCCGATCCTGACCACCGTCCAGACCGACGGCGCCACCGGCTACTACTCGATCATGGTCGCCAAGAAGGACTCGGGCATCACCAAGCTCGAAGACCTCAAGGGCAAGAAGCTCGGCTTCGCCGATCCTGACTCGACCTCGGGCTACCTGATCCCGGTCACCTCGTTGCCGAAGGACCTCGGCGGCGTCGCCGTCAAGGACTTCGTCGCCGAGACCGGCTTCGGCGGCGGCCATGAGAACCTCGTCCTCGAAGTGCTCAAGGGCACCTTCGACGCCGGCACGACCTTTGGTTCGGGCGTCGGCGAGTTCAAGGATGGCTACACCTCGGGCAACCTGAAGAAGATGGTCGACAAGGGCATCCTCGACATGGACGACCTGGTCGAAGTCTGGAAGTCGCCGCTTATCCCGAACGGCCCGATCGTCGTGCGCACGTCGCTCGATGCAGACATCAAGAGCAAGTTCAAGGACTACATGGTCAAGCTGCCGGAGACAGATCCGGCCTGCTTCGCGGCCATCCAGGGCGGCGACTTCAAGGGCTTCACCGAAGTCACCCCGGAATTCTACCAGCCTGTGATCGACGCCCGTAAGGCGCAGATCGGCAGCTAAGCCCCGAAGGCAACTCGGACGCGCCGCGCAGCAATCGCGGCGCGTCCCTTTTTATCCGGGATCGGACGGAACCCCAATGACAATGCCCCTCTCGGAAGCCGGCCTCGCGGTCGAGCAGCACTGGCGCGAACTCGCCAATCGCCGCCGCCTCTATTCGGCGGGTGGCCTGTTCTTCCTCTTCATCGCGCTGTCCGGATCGCTCTGGTTCGCCAATGACAGCAACGCCGGCAAGTTCTTCGACCGGCTGCCGCATTTCTTCGATTTCGTAGACCAGCTGATCCCGCGCGACGGCCTCGAGGTCTGGCGCGCCATGTTCGACCTGCCTTCGCCCTATGCCGACGGCAGCCTGAAATTCGATTACCCCGAAGGCCGGATGTATCTGTTCGGCTCGGTCTACATGCCCGAATACGTCTACAAGATGCTGGAGACGATCAACATCGCGCTGGTCTCGACGCTGATCGGTTTCGCCGTCGGCTTCCTGCTCTGCTTCCTGGCGGCTTCCAACCTCGTCACCCAGCGCTGGCTGCGCTTTTTCGTCCGCCGCTTCCTCGAAATCCTGCGCGCCTTCCCCGAGATCGTCATCGCCGGCTTCTTCCTCGCCATCCTGTCGATGGGCGCGATACCGGCGATCATCGCGGTGTCGCTGCACACTATAGGCGCGCTCGGAAAGATGTTCTTCGAGGTGGTCGAGAATGCCGACATGAAGGCCGACGAAGGCCTGCGCGCCGTCGGCGGCAACTGGCCCGAGCGTGTCTGGTTCGGCATCGTGCCGCAAGTGATGCCCAATTTCCTGAGCTACGGCCTGCTGCGCCTCGAGATCAATGTCCGCGCCTCGACCATCATCGGCGCTGTCGGCGGCGGCGGCATCGGCGAAGCACTACGCCTGTCGATCAGCCGCAACCACGAAGCCAAGACCATCGCCATCATCATCCTCCTGTTCTGCACCATCGTAGCGGTCGACCAGTTCTCGGCCTGGCTGCGCAAGAGACTGGTTGGCGAACAGGCCTTCGCCTTCGGCCGTGGGGACTAAGATCATGACCACCCTTTCCCTGACCGACATGCAGGCGATCTCCGAGCGCCATCCCGACGTTTTCGCCGGCTCCTGGCGCAAGGCCCTGACCGGCTGGGCCGTTGGTCTGGGCCTTGTCGCCTATCTCGCCTTCGCCTGGTGGTTCTTCGCCGTCGGTGCCGTGCTTGCCGGCGGCAACTGGGGCATCGCCGGCACCTACCTCGCCGACTGGGTTGCCTACGAGGTGCGGCCGCAGATCGACTTCAAGGACGACCGCCTCGACATCAGCTACCCCCGGTTTTCGGCCTACCGCGCCGACCGGCATCCGCAGTGGCTGAGCTTCGAGCAGCCATCGGCAACTGCTTCGACCGCTTCGGCCAACAAGGCGTCGGCCAGCCGCGTGACCGTCGAGATCGACGGCAGCGACCGCATCGAGGTCACCCCGACCAGTGTCGTCGTGACAAACGGCGGCGAGACGCTTGATATCGCCATCGTACCGGCAAAGAGCATCACTGTTACAGGCGAACTTCCGTCCTGGGCGACCCAGAAAAAGCCGGGCGAAAAGATCACCGTCGATTTCGGATTTGCCGGCAGTGCTCAGATCGACGCCGACGACGTCAACGTCCGTCATCGCTTCTTCGGCTGGGAAAACTTCTTCTTCGACGGCCATTCGCCCTATTGGGGCAAGTCGACCGGTGAGATCGTGTCGCTGGTCTTGTCAGGCGAACGTATCGACCCGAAGACTTCGAACGCAGCACTTGCCTGGAACAATATTGTCAACAACTCCGAATGGCAGCATGGCGATGTCTGGATCAAGATGCTGCAGACCATCGTCATGGCCTTCGTCGGCACGCTGTTCGCCAGCCTGCTCGCCTTCCCGCTGGCCTTCCTGGCAGCCCGCAACATCACCCAGAACCGCCTGGTCAACCAGGTCGCCAAGCGTTTCTTCGACTTCCTGCGTTCGGTTGACATGCTGATCTGGGCACTGTTCTTCACCCGCGCCTTCGGCCCCGGCCCGATCGCCGGCATCTCGGCGATCTTCTTCACCGACACCGGCACCTTCGGCAAGCTCTACTCCGAGGCGCTGGAAAACATCGACGACAAGCAGCGCGAAGGCATGCGTTCGGTCGGCGCTTCGCCTGTTTCAGTCCAGCGCTACGGCGTCGTGCCCCAGGTACTGCCGGTGCTGATCAGCCAGTCGCTCTATTTCTGGGAATCGAACACCCGTTCGGCCACCATCATCGGCGCCGTTGGCGCCGGCGGCATCGGCCTCAAGCTGTGGGAAGCGATGCGCACCAATTCCGACTGGGAAAACGTCGCCTATATGGTGCTGCTGATCCTTGTCGTGGTGTTCATCTTCGACAACATCTCGACTGCATTGCGCCAACGCCTGATCGGCAACAAGGCCAGTCACTGAACAAATGTGGCCGGCCCTTGCAAAGGCAGCAAAGTCGGCCACTACTTCGTCAAACTGTCACGCAAATCATCTATCGCACGGCCTTCCAGGAACCTTTCCATGCGCTACGCCATCTATTTCACGCCTGAGCACGATGATCCGCTGTGCCGCATCGCGGCCGGCTGGCTCGGGCGCGATGCGTTTGGCGGCGCAGTCACGGCAGCAAAGGCGTTTGGCGCGCTGTCGGCCGCGGAGGTTGCGTTCCATACGGCGGCAGCCCGGCGCTACGGCTTCCATGCCACGCTCAAGGCACCGTTCCGCCTCGCCGACGGCATGACCGAGGTTGGCCTCATCGATGCGGTCGACGCCTTTGCAAATGCCACCGTGCCGTTCGACATACCACGCCTGAAACTCGCCCAGATCGACGGCTTTTTCGCCCTCGTGCCGGCGGAGCCGCTGCCTGAGCTCGACCGCTTCGCCGGCGATGTGGTGATGGCGTTCGAACCATTCCGCGCACCGTTGAGCGACGCCGAGATTGCCCGCCGCAACCCCGATGCGCTGTCGCCGAGGGAATGCCGCAACCTCAGCCAGTGGGGCTACCCTTACGTTTTCGACACCTTCCGTTTCCACATGACCCTGACCGGCCGCATCGCGGCCGAAGAAGCCGCGCGCGTGCGCGTCGCAATCGAGGAATGCCTGGGCGACACACTCGACAAGCCGGTGCCGGTGGATGGCCTGGCCGTGTTCGTCGAGCCGTCTCCGGGTGCGCCGTTCGAAGTGCGGACCTATCGCGCACTGGGCAAGCAAGCTGAAAGAAAGACCGCCTGAGATGACCGACCTTGTCCTGAAGAATGCCCGCATCGTCCTGGCCGACGAGGTGATCGACGGCTCGATCGTCGTCCGTGACGGCAGGATAACAGAGATTTCGACCGGCCCGAGCGCCATCGGCGAGGACATGGCCGGCGACTACGTCATTCCCGGCCTCGTCGAGCTTCACACCGATCACCTCGAAGGCCACTACGCGCCGCGACCGCGCGTGCGCTGGAACCCGATTGCCGCCGTGCTCGCCCATGACGCACAGGTGGCGTCGGCCGGCATCACCACCGTCTTCGACGCGCTGCGCGTCGGCATGGACGAGGATGCCGACATGACGGCCGCCGACATGCGCCTGCTTGCCGATGCGATCGAAGACAGCGTGCGCGCCGACCGCGTCCGCGCCGATCACTTCATCCACCTGCGCTGCGAAGTCTCCGCCGGCGACTGCCAGGACAGCTTTGCCGTCTTCGACGGCGACGACCGCGTCAAGCTGGCCTCGCTGATGGACCACGCGCCCGGCCAGCGCCAGTTCGTCAACCTCGAAACCTACGCTTACTACTACCAGCGCAAGCTCAAGCTGAACGACGTCGAGTTCCAGAAATTCTGCGACAAGCGCATGGGCGATTCCGCCCGCAATTCGGCCCCCAACCGGCAGGCGATCTCAGCTGCCTGCCACGCGCGCGGCATCGTCTTGGCGAGCCATGACGACGCCACCACGGCACATGTCGATGAGGCGATCGCGCAAGGCATTCGCGTTGCCGAATTCCCGACCACGCTCGAAGCCGCCAACGCCTCGAAGGGGGCCGGCCTCGGCGTGCTGATGGGCGCGCCCAACGTCATGCGCGGCGCCTCGCACTCAGGCAACGTCTCGGCCCGTGCCCTTGCCGAACACGGCCTGCTCGACATCCTGTCGTCCGACTATATCCCCTTCAGCCTGATCCAGTCGGCCTTCTTCCTTGGCGAAGTCGTCGACGGCATCTCGTTGCCGCAGGCAATGGCGATGGTGTCGAAGAACCCGGCAGACGCCGTCGGCCTGACCGACCGCGGCGTCATCGAAGCCGGGCGCCGTGGCGATCTGGTGCGAGTGCGGGTCGACGAGCATGTGCCGGTCGTGCGCACCGTCTGGCGCGAAGGCCGCCGCGTCGCCTAAGCCACTCCAGGAACTGGCGCGTTTTGCAACTTCCAGCAAGACGCCCTAGGCGCCGACCTTCTCTTCCTCATTGAGGCCGATCAGGGTCTGCTCCATATCGGGCTCGTCGCCGGAGCAGACGCACAGCATTTCCGCATCGCCCTCGCCGACCGAGAGGTAGGCGTGGCCCATGGTGCTGTCGATATAGACGCTTTCGCCAGCCTTGAGCCGCACCGGCGCATATTGCTCGGTGTGGACCTCGATCTCGCCTTTCAGCACGATCAGGAACTCCTCGCCGGCATGGCTGGTCAGCGGACCGAACTGCTCGAGTGTGCGCGCCCGTGCATCGGCCAGAATCGGCACCATCCGCTTTCGCACCAGATCGGTGGCGAGATAATAATAGTCGTAGTTGCGCGTCAGCTGGCGCAGCGTCGTGCTCTTCGACGTCACCGACCGGCGCGTACGCGCCGTGGGCTGCTTTGAATCGCCACTCAACAGCTCGGTGACATGGATGCCGAGCCCGCCGCATATCTGCAGCAGCTTGTCGTAGGTCAGCGACATCTGGTCGTTCTCGACTTTTGACAACGTCGACACCGCGACGCCGGTGAGGTGGCTGACGTCCTGAAGCGTCCAGCCATGTTGCCGTCTCAGGTTGCGCAGGCAGTCGCCGAGATTCGGCTGTTCGGACATTGGCATCTCCATCACCTGACTATGTTAGCTAGTCCAACTCCTTCCTTGTCGCAAGATTCACCCATATTTTTCCTATCCGCTAATTATTGACCAGATCAGAAAATGATTTTACGAATGGCCATGCATTCCACGTCCCACACCCCCAGAGTTATCGTCATTGGCGGCGGCATTGCCGGCCTTTCGCTCGCAGCCGCAGTCCAGCAATGGGCCGAGGTGACGGTGATCGAACGCGAATCCCAGCTCGGCTACCACGCCAGCGGGCGCTCCGCTGCCCTGTTCACCGAAACCTACGGCAACACGCTGGTCCGCGCCCTGTCGGTGGCAAGCCGGCAGGCCATCATCGATGGCGGCTTCATCGAGCATGTGCGTGGCGCCCTGCATTTCGGCGGCCCCGACGACGACGATGCCATCGACAAGCTCGCTGCAGAGTACCAGGCACTGGTGCCATCAGTGCGGCGGCTGTCGCCTCGGGACGTTAGCGAGCTGGTGCCGCTGATCGCGCCGGAGCGGACCTGCGGTGCCGTCTACGAACCGGGTGCCGTCGACATCGACACCGGCAAGATGGTCCAGGCCCAGGCCTCGGCACTGAAGGTATCGGGCGGCAAGATCGTTACCGGCGCTGATGTGCTCGAAATCAAGCGCACGCCGGAAGGCTTCCGCGTCGTCACGGCATCGGGCATCCACGACAGCGACATCGTCGTCAACGCGGCAGGCGCCTGGGTCGACGTCATCGCCGGCCGTGCCGGCCTGTCCGGCCTCGGCTTCATGCCCAAGCGGCGCACCGCCTTCCTGTTCGACCCGCCCGCCGGCGTCGATGTGCGCAAATGGCCGCTCGTCGTCGACCTGCACGAGCGCTTCTATTTCAAGCCTGATGCAAGCCGCCTGATCGGCTCACTCGCCGACGAGGCCGACACAGAACCCTGCGACGCCTATCCCGAGGACATCGACGTCGCCACCGCCGCCTACAACATCGAGAAAGCGACCGGTCTCGATGTCGGCCGGCCGTCGACGCCCTGGGCCGGCTTGCGAACCTTTGCGCCAGACCGCACGCCGGTCGTCGGCTTCGACCCCCGCCTGCCCGGCTTCTTCTGGCTCGGCGGCCAGGGCGGCTACGGCTTCCAGGTGTCGCTGACATTGGCCCGTTTGGGATCGGCACTGATGCGCGGCGAGCCACTGCCTGATGATCTCGTCGAACTCGGCGTAACCTATGGCGCGCTCGCGCCGGACCGTTTCGTGCAGGCGAACGGCATCGGCGCCGTGGGCACGTAGACCTCAGGCAGCAAGCATCTCGGCGCTGTGGGAGGAGAACCGCTGCGCGCCACAACCAACCATAAAGGGAGCGATAACAATGACTTCTTCTGGCATGTTTCTGCGTTCGGCGCTTGTCGCCTCGACCATGATGTTCGGCGGCCAGGCCTACGCCAAGACACTTGTCTATTGCTCGGAGGCCAGCCCCGAGACCTTCAACCCGATGCTGACGGTGGCGGACTCCACCATGGATGCGGCCGCCAAGACGATCTTCAACCGCCTCGTCGAATTCAAGCCGGGCACCACCGAAGTCGGACCTGCCCTGGCAGAGAAATGGGACGTCTCCGAAGACGGCAAGGTCTACACCTTCCATCTCCGCAAGGGCGTGAAGTTCCATTCCAACGACACCTTCACGCCATCGCGCGAGTTCAACGCCGACGACGTGCTCTACACCTTCGAACGCCAGCGCGACACCGCGAACCCCTATCACAAGCTGTCGAACGCATCTTACGAGTACTTCTTCGGCCTCGGCATGGGCTCGATGATCAAGAGCATCGAGAAGGTCGACGACTACACGGTGCGCTTCACCCTGACCGAAGCCAACGTCACCTTCCTCGCCGGGGTCGCGCTCGACTACCTCTCGATCCTGTCGCTCGAGCAGACCGAAAAGATGGTCGCCGCCGGTACGCCCGAAATCATCGACCAGCGCCCGGTTGGCACCGGCCCATTCATCCTGCAGGCCTACCAGCAGGACGCCCAGATCCGTTACGTCGCCAACAAGGACTACTGGAACGGCGCGCCCAAGATCGACACGCTGATTTTCGCCATCACGCCGGAGCCTGTGGTCCGCGTCACCCGCATCAAGGCCAATGAATGCCAGGTCGCCGCCCCGCCGCCGGCCGCAGCACTTGCCGAGATCAAGGACAATCCCGAGATCGATATCCTCAGCCAGCCGGGCCAGAACATCGGCTCCGTCGGCTTCAACACCGAGCACAAGCCGCTCGGCGACGTGCGCGTGCGCACGGCACTTGCCAAGGCGATCAACCGCCAGGCCATCGTCGAAGCGGTCTATCAGGGCGCCGGCAGCCTGGCAGGCAGCGTGGTGCCGCCGATGCAGTTGGGTGCCGTCACCGACGCAGCGATCGACTACGATCCGGAAGGTGCGAAGAAGCTGCTGCAGGAAGCAGGCCTCGACGCCGGCACCAACATCAAGCTCTGGGCCATGCCGGTGTCGCGCCCTTATAATCCCAACGCCCGCCGCATGGCCGAGATGATCCAGGCCGATTGGGCGGCTGTCGGCGTCAAGTCGGAGGTCGTCACCTTCGAGTGGGGCGAATACCTGACCCGCACCGGCAAGGGCGAGCACGACGCCTATCTGCTCGGCGGTTCGAGCGACAATGGCGATCCGGACAACATGCTGTCCTTCTCCTTTGCCTGCGACGGCGTGAAGGGTGGCTCGAACCGCTCGCGCTGGTGCAATCCCGAGTTCGACAAGCTGCTCGCTGCCGGCCGCGTCACATCAGATCCGGAGAAGCGCGCCAAGATCTACCGCGCCGCTCAGGCGATCCTGAAGGCAGAGGTGCCTGAAGCGCCGATCGCCCACTCGGTGGTCTCGATCCCGGTGCGCAAGAGCGTGCTCAACTATGTGATGGATCCGTTCGGCCGGCAGAATTTCGCCGCCGTCGACGTCGCCGAGTAAGGCAAGCAACGGAGAAAGCAGACAGTCATGCGCGAAGACCTGAACCGTCTGCTCGAAACCTACCGCGCCGAGGGCGCGGTAGGCGCCTCCCTCGCCTTCGCGCGTGGCGACGGCGAGGTCGTTGCCGTCACCGCGGGCGTATCGGACAAGCAGTTCAACCTGCCCGTCACACCGGACCAGCTGTTCAAGATCGGCAGTTGCACCAAGACCTTCGTCGCGGCGGCGCTGATGAAGCTCGCCGAGGACGGCAAGGTCGATCTCGGCGCGCCGATTTCAGCCTGGTTCCTCGACCTGCCGCGATCGGGCGAGGTGTCGGTGCGCCAGCTGATCAACCATCGCGGCGGCTTGCCGGAGTTCGAATACGACATCCCGATGGACCCGAGTCGGACCTGGACGCCGGCCCAACTGGTCGAGCTCGCCTTCAACATCGGCGGGCAGACTGCACCCGGCGGCCCTGCGGTCTACAACAACACCGGCTATGTGTTGGCCGGCATGCTGATCGAAGCGGCATCCGGCCTGTCGCTCGGCGCCTATCTCCGCGAAAAGGTCCTCGGACCGCTCGGCCTCGAGGACACATGGTCGCCGGCGACCGAAAGTTTTCCGTCCGGGCGCATCGTGCGCGGCTACTATCATCGTCCGAAGCCTGTGACAGGTGCCAGCGCGACGCTGGCCGACGGCGGCGAGATGTGGCGCATGGACGGCGTGCTGCCCTATTCCGACGATTTACAGGACTCCTCGGACAGCTTTCCCTTTTCCGGCGCCTATGGCTGCGGCGACATGGTGTCGACGCCGAGTGACATGGTGGTCTTCATGCGTGGGCTGTTTGACGGCAGCCTCCTGCCGGCACCGCTGTTCCGCGAAATGAGCGAGAACCGCGCAGAAGTCAGCTTTCCCGGAACCCGGATGCGCGAGACAGGTGCCGGCCTGTTCCAGAGCAGCTACGCCGACCGCCCGTTCTTCGGCCACCAAGGCAGCATTCCGGGCTACGTCGCCGTCATGCAGCACGAGCCCAGGTCCGGCCTGACGGTGGCCATGGCCTGCAATGCCGGCTCGGGCAACCGCCTGTCCTTCTATGCCAGCAGCATGCACACCGTGTTCGACCAGGCCATCAGGATCATCCTGAGGGGATAGCGCACCGGCCCCGAAATCGGGACCGATTTCAGGAAAGCACGACGCGCAGTTCCAATGCGTTCAGACGCCCAGGCCGGCGGCCATCTGGCGAAGGTCAACGCCGAGTTCGGACGTCACCTCCAGCGCGCGGTCGTCGCGCGCTGGAGCGCCATTCGCCTGATGATGCGCGGCCAGTACGCGGTCGCGCTCGCGGATCAGCGCCCTGATCTCCTCGCCATAGAGCGCCAGCACGGCACTCAGCCAGCGATTGACCAGGTAGGACGGCCGGGCAAAATGCAGGTCGAAGCGCGGCAAGAGCGCGATCGTCGCCTCGGCCTCCAACCAGTTGTCGCCGACGACCCATTGGTTGACGGTGAACAGACGCAGCAGCCGGCCATAGGCGTCGACGCCGACCGCCACCACGTGGTGGATCGGCCCGTTGGCGCCTTCCGGCCTGACGAAGCAATGGAAATGACCGTGTTCGGCCTGCCCCTCCTGCGGCGGGTGGCTGTGATAATACCACTGCGCACCCGTCTCAGCGTCGAACACGTCGCCTTGGGGAAAATGCTCCCAGGCGGCCACCGACTTGGCCTCGCGCAGCGTCTCGAGCAGCACGTTGCTGCTCGATTTCGCCAGCACCTGCTCGCAAAACAGCGCCTGTCGCGCCGCCTCCACTCTCACCTCGTCCATCCTTGGCCTCCGGGCCGCAGCTTGGCCTATTGCGGCTGGGCCGCGCAAGGCGAGGCTGCGGGAGCGGCAGCGCATGGAGATGCGGCAGGTGCGGGAGCTGCCGCGCAGGGCGAGGCAGCGCCGCAAGGGGCGACGGCCGCCGGAGCGGGTGCCGCCGAGCAAGGCGAAGCTGCTGAACATGGCGACGCTGCCGCGCATGGGGATGCTGCGGCACAAGGAGCGGCCGCGGCACAAGGCGATGCGGCCGAGCAGGGCGAAGCTGCGGCACGAGGCGAGCCTGCAGCGCACGGGTTACCGGCGGCGCAGGGCGTTGCCGGCGCGGCGGCAGCGGGTGCAGCCTTCGGCACGGCAAAGCGGTAATGGTCGACGGCGACGGCCGAGGTGGCGGCGAGGAAGGCCGTGCCGAACAGCAGAGTGTTGCGCGCGCTCATTTCTTGAACCCATCGAGACCGAAGAGCGGACGTAGAGCGACACCGCCGAGGCTGCCGACAAAGGCCGAGGCGAACCACAGCCAGCCATGCACACTGCCCGAGGCGATGCCGGAAAACAGCGCACCGACATTGCAGCCGAACGACAGCCGCGCGCCATAGCCCATCAGCACGCCGCCGATGGCCGCCGCCAGGAACGAGGCGAAAGGCACATGCACCTTGGGCGCGAACTTGCCGGCGAGGCCTGCCGCCAGCGCGGCTCCCAGGATGATGCCGAAATTCATCACCGAGGTGATGTCGGCGAGCACGCTGGAGCCCAGCGCCTTGGCCGGCCCGGGCCAGGTCCAGAACGCCCAGGTCTCGACCGGCACGCCGACCGCCTGCGCCACCTTGGCGCCCCACAGGCCGAAGCCGAAGGTCACCGACCACGGATGGCCGGCAGTGACCAGCGTCGCGACGTTGAGCCCGGCGAGCAGAAGCCCTGCCCCGATCAGCGGCCACGGACCGTGCAGCAAGCGGCCCAGGCCCTGGCGTGGCGCGGGTTTTGCCGTCTCGATGGCGCCATGGGCACGACGCTCGACCAGCACGGTGAGGCCGGCGACGGCCGCCAGGCCGACAAGTGTAACGATCACTCCGCCCGTCACGCCAAGTGTTTTGCCGAGACTGATCTCGGGCAGCGACGGCAGCGCCAGCCACCACGGCAGATGGGCCGTGCCGACGACAGCGCCGACGATGAAGAAGATCAGCGTCACCAGCATGCGCGAACTGCCGCCGCCGACGGTGAACAAAGTACCCGAGCCGCAGCCGCCGCCGAGTTGCATGCCGAGACCGAACATCGCGGCACCCACCAGCACCGACACGCCGACCGGCGCGAAGGCGCCGACGAGCGCCTGGCCGTTGAAGCTGCCGAGCGACAAAAGCGGAATGAAGACGACCGCTGCCGCGGCGATCATCAGCATCTGGGCGCGGATGGCATTGCCACGCTGCTCGACGACGAAGCGGCGCCAGCCGCCAGTGAAGCCGAAGGCGGCGTGGTAGAGCGTCAGCCCAAGCAGGCCGCCTATCACAAACAGCACCGCCTGGCGCGTGTCGATCACCTGGCCGATGGCGAGCCCGCCGAGGATCAAGGCAAGCCCGACAAAGACGACAGGTCCCTTGTCGAGGTTGACGCCAGCGACAGGTGCCGGCGCGGTGGCATTTATCTCAGTCATTTCAGATCAGTCCGGGACATTCTGGAAGTGTAGGCGTGGCCGCTGCAAACGAAGATGTCCAGGATCGCTCCCGGACATCGTCATGTCGGCCCTGCCCTCTGGCGATCAGTTGCCGGGCTGCACGGGGCGTGCCGGATCGGCGGCCCATTCGGCCATCGAGCCATCATACATCTTGGTGTTCTTGTTGCCCTCGACCTCGCTCAGGCCGAACCACACCACCGACGCCCAGTGGCCGGTGTTGCAGAAGGCGATGTTCTGCTCGTCCTTGGCCAGGCCAACGGACTGCGACAGGCTTCCAACCGCTTCCTTCGACGCAAAGGACGCCTTTTCCGCGTCATAGAGCTTGCTGTTTTCGAGATTCTTCGAGCCGGGAATGGTGCCGGCAACACGGACGACAGGGCTCTTCGCCTCGCCCTTGAACTGCGCGGCCGGGCGACCGTCGATCAGTTTGATGCCTTTGGCGCGTGCCTTTTCGACATCGGCGGTCGTGGCCAGAAGCTCCTTCTTCAGCTCGCCCGTGAAGGCGACCGCCGCGGGCTTGGTGACATCGGTTGCCAGTTCGCCGCCGGCGGCTTCCCAGGCGCGGGCGCCGCCATCGAGGATCGACACGGCGTCATGGCCGAGCACCTTGAAGGTCCAGTAGACGCGGGTGGCGCCGCCGAATTCCGAGGAGTCGGTGCCATTCGGTACGATGACGACATGGCTGTCATTGCTGACGCCAAGGTCGCCGATGGTTTTGGTGATGGTCTCGAGCGGCGGCAGCATCCCGGGAACGCCATTCACCTCGGCCCGCCAGCCGACCGTCGAATAGGGAGCGCTGACGGCACCGGGCACGTGGCCCTTGGCGTAGGGGTTGGCGCCATCCTTGGCGGCATCGCGCACGTCGATCACGACGAGGCTCTTGTTGCCGAGGTTGGACTTGAGCCAGGCGGCGTCGACAAGCGGCTTGTCGGTCAGGCGTTCGGCCTGCGCGCCGGTGGCAAAAGCCAAACCGGCAGTAACGACTGCAGCCAACAGAGAAAAGCGCATCGGACAACTCCAGGAGAAAACGATTCCAAAAACAGACAATGAGAGCAACAGTAATCCGGAATCGCGACATGAACACGCCATCCGAGACCCAAAGCGGCGGGGATCTCGAAACAGAATACGCGAAACATGGATAAAATTGGGAAACAATTCCATGCATCATGCCGCATGTTCATATGCGGGCAAAAGAATATAACCCCTTCACAAATCGGCCTATTACGACGAATTTCTGATCGACGCCGCCGAGCCGATGATTTGGGCCGCAGCAACGGCTCATGAGGGGACAAGAGGCATGCGTTTGTTCAAGGCGATGGTTGCGGCGATGTTGGGGATGGCGCTCGCCGTTTCGGTTGCGTTCGCCCATACGCCTGACGATACGCTTGTTGTCGCCGATGCCATCGACGACGTCGTGACCCTTGACCCGGGCGAGGTCGGCGAGGTCGGCGGCGTGCTGACCAGCAGTCAGATCTACCAGTCGCTGCTCACCTTCGACGTCGACGACCCGACCCGCATCAGGGGCCTGCTCGCCGAAAGCTGGGCGATTTCGCCCGACGGCAAGACCTTCACCTTCAAGATGAACCCGAAGGCGCGCTTTGCCTCGGGCAATCCGGTGACAGCGTGGGACGCCGAATTCTCACTGAGGCGGGTCATTCACCTCAAGTCGCGCTCGGCCTTCATCATCGGCCAGTTCGGCTTTTCGCCTGACAATGTCGACGACCGCATCAGGGCGCTGGACGACCAGACCCTGGTCATCACCCTTGCCGAAACCTATTCGCCGAGTTTCCTGTTCTACTGCCTGTCGTCCTACATGGGCGCAATCGTCGACAGCAAGATCGTCAAGGCGCAGGAAGTAAACGGCGACTATGGCAATGGCTGGCTGAAGGCACAGAACTCCGCAGGATCGGGGCCGTTTGCGCTCAGCAAATGGCAACCGAGGGAGTCGATCCTGCTGACCCGCAACGACAATTATTGGGGCGAGCCGGCCAAGGTCGAGCACGTGCTCATCCGCCATGTCGCCGAAAGCTCGGCCCAGCGCTGGTTGCTCGAAACCGACGAGATCGACATCGCAAACCGGCTCGGGCCCAACGATTTCGACACGCTCACCAACAACCCGAAGCTGTCCATCGTCCATGGTCGCTCGGGCAACATCTATTACATGGGCCTGAATGTCAGGAACCAGTATCTCGCCAATCCCAAGGTGGTCGAGGCGATGAAGTACCTCGTCGACTACCAGGGCATCGTCGACACCATTTCACGCGGCACCATGGAAGTTCACCAGACGCTGGTGCCCAACGGCTTCCTCGGCGCCATCGCCTATACGCCGTTCAGCTTCAACGTCGAAAAGGCGAAGGCGGTGCTGGCCGAAGGCGGGGTCAGCGGCGAGTTCTCGCTCGACATGGTGGTGTGGGACACCCAACCCTTCACCGATTTCGCCAAGGCAATCCAGGCCACCATGTCGCAGGCGGGCGTCCATCTCAATCTGCAGGTGATCGGCGGCCGCGAATGGCTCGAGCGCTACCGCAACCACGACCTCGACATCTGGCTTGGGCTATGGGGGCCTGACTATCCCGACCCGCACTCCAACGCCAAGGCCTTCGCCGTCAACAAACAGGATGCTCCCGACGGCTCCGACAGCCTGGCCGACCGCTTCGGCTGGAACGCCGGCCGGCTTTCGCCCGATGCCATGGCTGCGGTGCGCGAGCAGGACACGGCCAAGCGCAAGGCCATGTATGAGGCGATCCAGAAGGTGCATACGGACACCTCCCCCTTCATCATGATGTTCCAGGAAGTGCGCAAGGTCGGCGTCAGCGCGCGGGTCAAGGGCCTGATGATGGGCACGACCTTTGCCGACGACCGCTATTGGGCGGTATCCAAATAAACGGCCCCAGCCGGGGCTATATCCGCTGCATCCAACAATAAACCGGGCGGCTGTCGCCGCCCGGGATCTCCAGCATGTTGCCCGATCAGGTTCGGTCAGGCTCAGCCACCGGCGCCGCCACCCGAGCCGCCGCCGGCTCCACCGGCACCGCCACCCGAGCCGCCGCCGGCTCCACCGGCACCGCCACCCGAGCCGCCACCGGCTCCACCGGCACCGCCGCCACCAGTATCGCCATCTTCGCTGCCGCCGCCGCCGCCGCCACCGCCGCCGCCACCGCCGCCGCCGCCACCGCCGCCACCGCCGCCGTCGCCGTCGCCATCACCGTCGCCATCGCCATCACCGTCGCCATCACCGTCGCCGTCGCCGTCGCCGTCGCCATCACCACCGCCGTCACCGTCGCTTCCGGTGCCGCCGTCATCGCCGTCATTCTCGCTACCGGCCAATACGGCCGCGATCAGCGACGTGGTCAGTGGTGGGCATTGCGCCAGTTCGTCAGCCGACATGATGCTGCTGCGATTGAGCGCGATGCAGCACATTTCATAATTGCTTTGGGAAAGTGGCTGGCATTGCGCGGCCGTCATGCGTGGCCGGATGTTGCTCTGGGCTGATGCGGGGAAAACAAAACTGACCGCCGCAAGAGCCGAGGAAACCAGCAGAATCGTGTGAATCCTGCGCACGCAGGTTGGGTACGTCGTCATTTCTTCCTCCTGAGGGAAAAAACGCGCCCGTCCCCAAACTGGCGCTATGATCACGCGTTCCGATCATCGGAAACACTTTGTTAAGCATACAACCTTTTGAAATCGGTGCAAAGGCCGCCCGCATGGGTTGATTTATCTAGCTCTAATATGCTGTCTGCTAGTACCCGTTGAGAGGGGAACAGCACATGTACAAGTTCGCGGCACTTGTTGCGATCGCCTTGCTTACGGCTGGCTGCAGCCAGTCTGTCACCTCCGGATCAAGCATGAGTACGGTCGGCTATGCCTTTGCCCCGCCGGCGGCAAATACCTTTTGCACTAGACAACCCGGACTATGCAGCACCGCCGGCAAGACCAAGGTGATGGCGCTGACGGAGGCGCGCATGAACGACCTCAAGCGGGTCAATGTCTCGGTCAACCAGCGCATCCGGCAGCGCGAGGACATCGCCACGACAGGACGTGACGACGACTGGCGGCTGCCGACATCGGTGGGCGACTGCGAGGACATCGCCATTCTCAAGAAGAACGAGCTGCGCAAGCTCGGCTGGCCGGCATCCACGCTTCTGTTGACCGTCGCCACCTATGGCGGCACCGGACACACGGTGCTGACGGTCCGCACCGACAGCGGCGACCTCATCCTGGACAACCGCACCGGCGCCATCAGGAACTGGAAAAGCACGCCCTACCGCTACTTTGCGCGGCAGTCGCAGTCGGAAAGCGGAAGGTGGACGCGGATCGGCGTTTGAGGATGCCCAGCCCGCTCAGTGCGGGAATTGATTTTCCTCGACGATCTTCCAGATCTGCCGGTTGATGTCCCTGATCGCCTCGATCGAGGCCGAGATGCGATGCATCTCGTTGTCGTCCAGCTCCTCGTTCTTGCCGTAGCGGACGCTGTCCTTGCTGTCGAAGATGCGCATCAGCTGGGTGCTGGCGCGAGTGCCGGTCTCGTCGAAAGAATAGATGCAGTGGCTGTACTTGTTGCGCAGCTTGCCCTGGTGGGTCAGTTGGTCGGCCACCGACAGCACGGCGTCGCGGCAGGCCTGCGGTGTCTTCGCCATCTTTGCGAGGCGCTCGACAAGATCAAGGCGCGCACGCGTCGTATTAAGAGTGAGGAAGATGATGATCGCCGTTTCCTTGTCGACCTTGGCAAGACCGGCGATCAGATAGATGAGCAGGCTTTCGGTGTTGGTCCAGGTGTAGTTCAACTGGCCAACGGTAAGCAGCACGTCCTGGAAACGCGGCATCGCGCGCTCATGACAAGGTATGCTGAGCGTGCGGCACGACGCCGTCGCTGCTGACGCGACGATCGCCGACGCTGTCGCGCCGCTTGTGATAGACCGCCGCCGCCTCGGTGCGATTGTGCGCGCCAAGCTTGGTGATGATGTTGTGCAGGTGGATCTTCACCGTATGCTCGGACAGCCCGAGCGCCGCGGCGATCAGCTTGTTCTGCAGGCCGCGTGCAACCATCGCCAGGATCTGCAGCTCGCGCTCCGTGAGTTCGTCGAAATCGTCGGTTTCGCCGTCCTGCGCGACGGGCGCCTTCGGTGACGGGGCTTCAAGATTGGCGATCGGTCCGAGCACTCCGGCGCGGCGTCGTTCGACGATCGGCTCGAACAAGGACAGCGGGAAATACTCGCCGCCGCGCAACACCAGGCGCACCACCGACAGCCAGACGTCAAGCTTCAGGTTCATCGGCAGAACACCACGAACGTTCCGCGCGGTGACGACATCACGGATCGAAACCTCCTGCCTGCCGTCTTCCTGGATCAGCATGACCTGTGCCGAGGGGTGCAGAAGCGCCAGCCGTTCGGACTGGGCCGCGACCTGCGGCAGTTGCTTGGCTTCGACCAGGATCAGCGAAACCGGAGCCTCGAAGCCGACGCACGCATCGGCAAGCGTCGGCACCTGCTCGACAGTGATCCAGTGAAATTCGCGTTCGATTGCGAAAATCAGGCTCTCCGACACGAAATCGGCCGGAGCGACGATCAGCAACGTCTTGCAGGTCTTCTGTGCGGAGCCATCTGCTCCGTTAGCGCGGCGTGCGCTGGGAATAGCCACTCGGTACATGAGGTCTCCCACCCAATGTTCACAAAGCTATTTCTTCCCCCATTGCCGCCTAAGGGGAGCATTAGTTAATAGCATATACGTCTTGTTAACGGTTCGGTATATCCAAGATGAGCTATCGAGGGCGCTGATGTAGCCCATCCGGTCAATTGGACCGCCGCGCGAGCTAGCCCTTCGGCCTAAGCTGACCTGCCCGATCGAGCGATCAACGCTGCGTTTTTTCATCCGCAACAAGCAGCCGGAACTTGGCCGTTTCCCAGATCGACGACACGTAATTGTACAGTGATTGCAATAGCTCAATATTTCCCGCCGATTCTCGGCTGCAATAGCTAGATCGCTATCGCGAGTTCTTGGGCCGCCCGCCCAAACAGCCTAGCGCGAACTGTCAGCTTACAATTTCGGGGTCACGGCCACAGACTTTGTTGGTTCAAGCAACATGGGCGTGGGTGCTTGAGAATCCGCAATAAGTCGCGATTTGGGCCAGCTGTAGCGGCCTTGCGTTCACGACATTGTGAGAATCCAAGTCTCCCACCCCCGCCAGCAAGGGGAGGGCTTCCACCGACCAGAATGAGTTCAGGGTACCCGGCTATCAGTCCCCTCAGCCTGGCGACCCTTCGTTTCTCCATCGAAAACTCAACCGTCCGCGTGAACCCGAGACCGTGTTAGAGATGAAAACGGTCAAGTGATCGCGGTCCCAACCGAGGACAAGACGATGTCTGATCGTAACAGCAACAATCTCAATGCGTTTGGCCTGCAATTCATCGGCAACGAGATCGAATTGGGCGGCGACAGCGAGAACGAAAACAAGAACGAAAACGAGAACAAGAACGAAAACAAGTCTGAGAACGAGAACGAGAACAAGTCCGAGAACGAGAACGAAAACAAGTCCGAGAACGAGAACAAGAACGAGTCCGAAAACAAGAACGAGAACGAGAACAAGTCCGAGAACGAAAACGAGAACAAGAACGAATCCAAGAACGAGAACGAAAACAAGAACGAGAACAAGACCGAGACCAAGGTCGACGTCGACGTCGACGTTGATGTCGAGCTCGAAGGCCGTCTCGGCGACTACAAGGAAGACAACGACTTCGCCGACATCCATGCCGGCGGCGACATCAAGGGCGACGTGCTCTTCAGCAAGGACGGCGACGTCAATTACGATCCGGGCGACGACATCAGCTTCAAGGACGTGCTGACCGGCGCGATGGGCGCCAACAGCAACGCATTCGTCATCACCCAGACCGCCGACATGGTCGACAACGACAAGCTTGAAGAAGCGACCGTCAAGAACGACGGCTACTTCAAGCAAGACTTCGACGCCAAGGGCGGCCACGCATCCGCTGAAGAAGGCATCAATGCCGACGGCGGCGGCGGCGGCGGCGGCGATGCCAAGGGCGGCGAAGCCGACGGCGGCGACGGTGGCAACGCCAAGGGCGGCGAAGCCGACGGCGGCAAGGGCGAAGGTGGCCTGGCACTGAGCGCGGCCTTGGGCGGCGACGCCAAGGGTGACACCAAGGCTGACAGCGGCGACAGTAAGGGTGGCAGCGCCGACACCGACGCTGACGGCGGCAAGGGCGACGGCGGCAGGGGCGGCGATGGTGGTACCGGCCTCGGTCTCGGCCTCGGTCTCGGCCTGGGTGCCGGACTTGGAGTTGGCGCGAGCGAAGCTGACTCGGGCGATGCCAAGGGTGACGGCGGCAACGCCAAGGCCGACAGCGGCGACGCCAATGCCGATTCCGGCAAGGCTGACGCCGGCAATGGCGGCGACAGCGGCGACACCGAAGGCGGCGATGCAAAGGGCGACGCTGGCGACGGCATCGACGCATTCGTACCGATCATCCCCGTGCTGAACTTCGGTGAAGGCGGCGACGCCAAGGGCGACGGCGGCAACGCCAAGTCCGACACCGGCCGCGGCGGCGACGCCGATTCCGGCAAGGCAGACGCCGACAGCGGCGACGCCAACGCCAATGGCGGCGATGCCAAGGGCGATACCGGCGATGCACTCAGCGCAGGCTTCGGTGCCGGCTTCGGCGCAGGCTATGGCGAAGGCTCCGGTGAAGGCAATGGCGGCGGCGGTGGCGGTGGCGGCGCAGGTACCGGTGGTTCGGCGACCGCAGGCGCAGCAACGGGCGGCGCAAGCACGTCCGGCGGCGCATGGGCCTATGGCGACGGCGACGGCGGCAACGCGCTGAGCGGTGCCTGGGCTGACGGCACTGGCGGCAATGCTACGGGCGGCGCAGCCTGGGCTGGCGGCGGCGGCGGCGGCGGCACGGTCGGCGCAGCTACGGGTGGAGCCGGTGGCGCAGGTGGCGCAGGCGGCAGCTGGGGATCGGGCAACAGCGACGACGGCTATGTCACTGGTGAAAGCTTCGCCAGCGCCGACGCCATCATCGACACCAGCGCCTTCAACCAGCAGATTGTGATGGGTGCCAATCTGCAAGGCAATACGGTCGACATGACCGTTGTCGGCGGCAACTTCACCGAGACGCTGACTGGCGAAGACGACAACGCCTGATCGCCCGGCGCCGGTCGGATGATTTGCGACCAACAGCCAAACGAAACGGACTGCGCGGAGTTTTCCGCGCAGTCCTCAAACGTGACCGGCGGCGGTGCCTAGGCGCTGCTGTTCCGTTCGCAAAGGGCGGAGGCTAGGCAGATGAATTCCGTTTATTTAGACAAGGTCTCTGAAGCGATTGCCCATTTCGTCGGGTTGTTCGAGACAAACGTCGAGGAAGCGCGACAGAAGCAGGCCTATGACGGGTTCAGGGCGAACCAACAGGCCCAACAGGAGCTTCCGGACCCTCAGACCGTCGCCATCAAAGTCGATGCCTCCCATACCCTCAAGGATTTTGATCCGAATGTGCCGTATCTGGCGATGCGGCCCGAGATCGAGCAGGTCACCGTCTGGTCGAAGGTTGCCTTCACTCCTCCGGACATAGAGATACCCGACGGACCGTTCCTTCACAATTTCACCCGCCTTCCCGATGGCACCACGGTCGGATCGGGCGGTGTCGTCCTGCCTCAGATTGAGCCGCCCGGCGATTTGGCCGCTATCGTCAACCAGGAAATCCGGCTGTCCGACGACGATTATGTCGGCTTTGGCGGCAGCGGGTTGAAATTCACCCCGGCGGCGCTGGACAACAGTTCGCTCGACGAGTTGCAGCAGGCCGCGGCCGACCTGTCGCCGATCGACGACCTGACGCTTCCAGGCACGACCGAAGAGATGGCCACCTTCGTGACGACCGCCCAGGCGCGGCTCACCGGATTCAGTGGCGATGGCCATGGCAATGCGGAGGTCTTCACCACGAAGGGCGAAGCACTCGAAGGCACCTACTTCAATGGCCAGCTTGTCGACGAAGCCGACGTCCCGGACATGGAGGACTACGTCAACTTCCTCAAGGACGACGACGACGACGACGAAGAGGATGCAGGCGGCCCCGACGGCCCGCTCGACATCGACACGCCTCCGGACTCCGGCGACTTCATGGACGGCTGGGGCGACGGCACGGTGAACCCGAGCGTCGAGATCACCACCGGCGGCAACACCGTCATCAACAATGCTGTCGTGGTCAACGAATGGGTCTCGGCAGAGGTCATGGCCGTGATTGGCGACCATTACTCGCTGAACGCCATCGTGCAGATCAACGGCACATGCGATGCCGACAGCGTCGGCTCGGCGATCGGCGGCTGGCCGTTTGATCCAGGTGGCGAGAACGAGAGCTTCAACATCGCGATGTTCAAGCACATCGATCCTTCGGCAGGAGAAACCGACGCGACTCCCGACGCCCCGCCCAGCTTCCCCGCTTACTACGTGGTCACCGAAATTTCGGGCGACCTGCTGATGATGAACTGGATCGAGCAATACGCGTTCGTCATGGACAATGACATTGTCATCGCTTCCTCGTCCGGTGTGCAGTCGGTCGTTTCGACCGGCGACAACACCGCCTTCAATGGCCTCAGCCTGTACGAACTCGGCAGCTACTACGACCTCATCATAGTTGGTGGCAACGTCTACGACGCCAGCATCATCCATCAGCTCAACCTGCTGATCGACAACGACATGATCGGTGCCGTCGACGGCTTCGAGACGACTGGCGAAGGCTCCGCCTCGACGGGCGGAAACCTGCTGTGGAACCAGGCGAGCATCGTCAATGTCGGTGCAGGCACCTGCGAGCCGCTGCCGGATGGCTATGACACCGCCTCGGCTGATCTCGCTGCCGGCAACAAGGAACTGCCGACGTCCATTCTTCAGGACGCCGCCTTCGCAGGCATCGGCGTGCTGCGCGTACTCTACATCTCGGGCGACATATACAATCTGCAATACATCAAGCAGACGACCGTGGTGGGCGACAGCGACCAGGTAGCGCTTGCCATGAACGAGATGGTCGCCAATCCTGACGCGGATTGGACGATCGCCACCGGCGGCAACCAGTTGGTCAACGACGCCACGATCGTCGACGTCGACGGCTACTCCAAGATCTATGTCGGCGGCGACAGCTACTCCGATGAGATCCTAATCCAGGCCAACCTCGTGTCGAGCGAGCCGGATCTGGGAGGGCAGGACCCGGACACACTTGTCAGTGAAGCTGTGGCTTTCCTCGATGACAGCAATGGCGACGACACCGGCGACGCTTCCCAAGGCACCAACATCGCACCGCAAGCCGCAGATTCCGGATCGGCCGACGTCATGCAGCACATGCTGGGCTGAGCCGAATGAGAGGGGCGCAAGATGACTGACGACCGTGAAAGCTGGAGTGGTTTTCATAATTTGCCTGATGAAGGCGACAACCAGGACTGTTCGCCGGCACCTCCGCGGACATCGGAGCCCAAGCCCTTGCCGCAGGCTCGGCTGTCGAGTGCAATAGCTCCCCAGGAGCAGGCGCTCGACAGGCTGGAACGCTACATCGACAACGTGGTGGGCGAGTTGCGCGACGCTGCCGGCGACAAGCCGACCGCTCAGGCAGAACGCAAGTCACCGGAAACCTCGACCCCTGCGCCGCAGGCTGTACGGGCGGGCCCGCATCAACCACCCCAGAGGCCATCAGAGCCCTCGATCATACCTCCGGAGCGGAGCGCTACGGCTCAACGCCCCCCAGCGTCTGCCCCCGCCGAAACAGCGCCCGGCACGCCGCCGCATCAGGCTCAGCGTGCGGCTCCGGAGGAACCCATTGCCGCGCCCCAGCCCCAGGCAGTTGCTCCTCAGGCCAGGCCTGAATCCAAAGAGGCGCCGCAACCGGCAACCACGGCAGCATCGGCTCCCCCTCGCCCCGACATGCGGGTAAGTGAGCCGCAGGGACCGGCAAAGACTGAAATGAAAGATACGTCGATGCCGGTTGGCAAGGTGATCGACGCCGACAACGGCCCGATCAAGCCGAAGGAAAAACTGCCTGAAGCCAAAGGCCCAAGCGGCGGCGACATCGACAGCGGTGGTAGCGGCGGTGGTGGTGGCGGCGGCGGTGGCAGTGGCGGCGTCTTCCACAAGCGCCTTGGCCCGATCGACTTCTCCGCCTCGCTGAAGATCGGCCTCAACGTCGTCAAGCGCAACCTGTTGATCGTCATGTTGTTCACTCTGGCCAGCAACGTGCTCGTGCTCGCAATCCCGCTCTATCTGTTCCAGATCTCCGATCGCGTGCTGACCAGCCGCTCCGTTGACACTCTGGTCATGCTGACGATCGTGATCGTCGGCGCCGTGATCCTTCAGGCGATGTTCGACGCGATCCGTCGTTTCATCCTGATGCGGACCGCCGTCGAGGTGGCTGCGCAACTCGGCGCACCGATCCTGAGTGCCGCGGCGCGCGCCGCGCTGCACAGCAACGGCCGCGAATACCAGACGCTCAGCGACCTCGGACAACTGCGCTCATTCCTCGTTTCGGGCACCTTGCTGTCCCTGCTGGATGCCCCGCTTGCCCCATTGTTCGTGCTTGCCGTGTTTCTTGTGCATCCGCATCTCGGCTTCATCGTCGTCACATCGGCGTTGCTGCTGCTCGTGATCACCATCATCAACCAGCGCTCGACGGCTGCCTCCTTCAGCGAAGCCAATTCGTTCCAGAGCAAGGCCAACCTGCATCTCGACTCGATGTCGCGGAATTCGCAGATCATCAACGCGCTCGCCATGATCCCGGAAGCCGTGCGCATCTGGGGCAAGGACACGGCCGGCTCGCTCAGGGCGCAAGTCCTCGCACAGGACCGCAACATCGCCTTCGCCGCAACATCCAAGGCAGTGCGGTTGCTGACGCAAGTCGCAATGCTAGGCTGGGGTGCGCATCTCGCCCTGGATGGCCATCTCAGCGGCGGCATGGTCATCGCCGCGTCGATCATCGCCGGCCGCGCTCTCGGCCCTATCGAGGGTGCCATCGAAGGCTGGAACCAGGTCGTACAATCGCGCGCCGCCTATGGCCGCATCGCCAGCCTGCTGCAAAGCTCGCCGCTCAATTTCGAACGGCTGAACCTGCCGCGGCCAGAAGGCCGCCTCGACGTCGAACGCCTGCTGTTCGTGCCACAGGGCACCAAGCGAGTCGTGCTCAACGGCATCACCTTTGCCCTGGCCCCGGGCGACTCCCTTGCGATCATCGGCAATTCGGGCGCAGGCAAGACCACGCTCGGCAAGATGCTTGTCGGTTCGATCCTGCCGACATCAGGCAATGTGCGCCTCGACCTGATGGATTTGCGTAACTGGGATCAGCGCCAATTCGGCGAGAACATCGGCTATCTGCCGCAGGACGTTCAGCTGTTCCCTGCGACGATCAAGGCCAACATCGCCCGCATGCGCGAGGATGCCAGCGACGCCGATATCTACCAGGCGGCCATGCTCGCCGACGTCCACGAAATGATCGCCACCTTGCCGCATGGCTACGAGACCTTCGTCGCAGCCGACGGCGCACCGCTTTCCGGTGGCCAGAAGCAGCGCATTGCCCTCGCCCGCGCCTTCTTCGGCAATCCGCGCATGGTCGTGCTCGACGAGCCGAACTCCAACCTCGACGCCGCCGGCGACGTGGCACTTGCCCGCGCGCTCCAGCACGCCAAGGAAAACAAGATCACCGTCATCACCATCACCCAGCGCCCGGCGCTTCTGCAGAGCGTCGACAAGATCTTGTTGCTGGTCAACGGCACGGTGGCCCTGTTCGGTAAGCGCCAGGACGTGCTCCAGGCACTTGCCCAGCGCGGGCTGAGCATCGAGGGCGGCTCGTTCGGCCATCAGATTCCGTAAGGGGACAAAGTCATGAGCGATACGGCAATCGTCAAGGTCCACGACCTCGAATGGTACGCCGACGTGCCGCGCTCGATCGGCAAACAGACCAAGATCGGCCTCCTGCTCATAGCACTCACTTTTGGCGGCTTCGGCACCTGGGCTTTCACGGCGCCGCTCGCCGCCGCCATCATCGCCCAGGGTTCGTTCGTCGCCGCCGGCCAGAACAAGATCGTGCAGCATCTGGAAGGCGGCATCATCAAGGAACTGCTGGTTGGCGAAGGCGATGTCGTCACCTACGACCAGCCGCTGGTGCGCCTCGACGAAACGGCGGCCCAGGCCAGCGAGCGTCAGCTCTTCCTTCGCCAGGTTCGCCTTGATGCCATCGCTGCGCGGCTGAATGCCGAGATCAGCGGCGCAGCAAGCATCGCTTTCCCCAAGAATGTCACCGACAACCTCGACGACCCTGAGATCAAGCCGATTGTCGATGGCCAGCAGTTGGCCTTTGAAGCGGCGCGCAGCAAACTGCAGAGCGAGATCGGCCTGCTGAAGCAGAACATTGCCGCCTATGCCTATCGATCGGGGGGTTACGACGAGCAACTGGCTGCCGTGCGCCGACAACTGACGCTCATGCGGGAAGAATATGCCGGCAAGAAGAAGTTGCTCGACAAGGGTCTGCTCCGGGCTACCGAAATCAAGGCGATCCAGCGCGCCATGGCCGATGCCGAGGGGCAGATCGGCCGCCTCGCCGCCCAGGTTTCCGAGATCGGCGCCGAGGTCATCAGGCTCGACCAGCAGATCAAGCAGGCAGAAGAAGCCTACAAGCAGGCCGCGCTCGAGCAATTGCAGAACCTGGAGGGCGACCTCGATACCATCCGCGAGCAGCTTCGCCAGGCGAAGAGCATCCTCAGCCGCGTCACCATCAACGCACCGGTCGCCGGCACCATCGTGCGCATGTATTACCACACATCGGGCGGCGTCATCGAAAGCGGCAAGCCGATCGTCGAAATCCTGCCATCGGACGTGCCGCTGGTGATCGAAGCGCTGATCTCCCGCACCGACATTGACAGTGTCCGTGTCGGCCAGAAGGCAACGGTACAGCTTACCGCACTCAACCGGCGCACCACGCCGGTGCTCGACGGCGAGGTGATTTATGTCTCCGCTGACGCGCTGCCGGACACATCGGGTCCGGTCGCGCGCGAAGTCTATGTCGCTCGCGTCAGCCTGTCGGCGGACCAGATTGCACGTGTCCGCAGTTTCACGCCAACGCCGGGCATGCCGGCTGAGGTGCTGGTCCAGACCGAGGAGCGGACGTTCTTCCGGTATCTGACAAAGCCGATTGCCGACAGCATGTCGCGCGCCTTCATGGAACGTTGAGCGAAGGGGAAACCATGTCATCGAGGGGGACAGAGATGCAGGTCGACGTCATTACGGATGTTGAAACGCTGGCCAAGCTGCGGCAGGACTGGGAGCGCCTGTACAAGGCCGATCCGGAGGCGCAGTTCTTCGTCTCCTGGGCCTGGCTGGTGCCCTATATGCGCTTCTACAAGGGCGCCTGGTTCGTGCTTGCCGCGCGCCTCGGCAATCCGGGATCGCCCTATGTCGCGCTCATGCCGTTGCGTATGCGCACCCGCATGAGCGGCAAGACCGGACTATTCTTCAACGAAATCAGCATGGCCGGCAACAATGCCGCCGACTACACCGGCGCCATCTGTGATCCCGTCCATGCCGAAATGGCGTTGAAGGCCTTCGGCCGCCACGTTGCCCAGATGGGCTGGGCGCGGCTCAATCTCGAAAACCTGCGCATGTCGCGCGAGCGCGTCTTTGCCTTCATCGGCCAGTTCTCGCGCGACATCTTTGCCATGCGCGAGTTCAGCCGCGTCAATGCCGCCGACAATGTCGACAACTGCCGCTGCTTCGCGGCCGCCTTGCCCGACACATTCGACGGCTATCTCGACAATGTGCTGAGCACCAACACCAGGCAGAAGCTGCGGCGCTTCCTGCGCAAGGTCGATGCGGGGGAATTGCGCATCACCCGCGCCGATGCCGACACCTATGAGCGCGACATCGACACGCTGCTCGACCTTTGGCGGATAAAATGGGGCGCCCGCAAGGGCGACCGGCTCGCCGCCATCCTGCACAACAATCGCCGCGTGCTACGGGACAGTTTCCGAAACGGCACGCTTTACCTGCCAGTCCTGTGGCAGGGCGACCGGCCGCTGGGTGGGCTCGCCATCTTCGTCGATCCGGTCAAGAAGGCGTTGCTGTTTTTCATGGCCGGCCGAGACGAGGCCGTCACCTCCGTCCCCACCGGCCTGATACTGCACGGCCACTGCATCAAGCTGGCGATCGAGAACGGCCTCACCACCTATGATTTCTTGCGCGGCGACGAGCCGTACAAATTTGCCTTCGGTGTGACCGAGAGCAAGATCAACTGCGCCCAGATCTACACCAAGAGCGGACGCAACAACGGTGATCGCCTCGATACCCGGTCGCTCAACGGCATCTTCGCCGAGGTCACGCGTTTGCATCAGCAGGGGCAGCTGGAACGGGCGGAAAGCGGCTACCGCCAGATCCTTGCCACCGACGCCAGCCATTCCCGCGCGCTCTACGGCATCGGCCAGCTTTTGTCGGCCAAGGGCGAACACCGCGAGGCGCTGGCGCATTACCAGACGCTCGCCAATTCGGTGCCGACATCGGCCAAGGCCTGGCTCAGGCTTGGCATGGAGCTGCAGGCGCTGTCCCGGCACATCGAAGCGGCGGAAGCCTTCCGCAAGGTGCTGTCGCTCTCACCCGATTTCGCCGGCGCCGAATTCTCGCTCGCCAAGAGCCTCGCAGCACTCGACCGCATCGAGAACGCCATCGAAACGTTGGAAGCATTGGAGCACAAGCTTGAAGCCGCCTCGCGCGACGACACGCTGCTGGCCAAGACCAGGATCATGCTCAAGCGGCTGAAACTTGAAAGCCGGCCGAGCTACATCATGCTCAATCCGGATCGGAAGTCGGTGACGCGCGTTCTGAGTTCGGCGCTTTAGACGCCGATATGCGAACCGCCTTCCGGAGCGGGCAGGCCTAGGTGTCGTTTCCAAGAAGGTTGTTCAGTCTTTGGAACGGGCTGATGCCTCCAAGGGCCGAGTGTGGGCGTGCCAGGTTGTAGTTGGCTGCCCATTGGTGAATGGCCTTGGCGCGTTCGTTCGATGAGGCGTATGGCCTGGCATAGGCCCATTCGCGCAGCGAAGTCTGGATGAAGCGCTCGGCCTTGCCGTTGGTGCGCGGGGTGTAGGGCCTTGTGCGGATGTGTCGGGCACCGGCACCTTGGAGTGCCTGGGCGAACAGTTTGGAGCGATACGCCGAGCCGTTGTCGGTCATCACCCGCTCAACCCTGGCGCCCAGCCTGGCGTACCAGGCCAGTGCCCGGTTGAGGAACCCGGTGGCATCATCCCGGCTCAGGCTGGGCAGCAGTTCGACATAGGCGAGGCGCGAGGCATCGTCGATGGCGACATGCAGGTGTTCGTAGCCGATGCCTCGGGCGCGATGATGGCCTTGGTGCTGACCCGTGATCCGATGGCCAACGCCGTCGATACGGCCCAAGGTCTTGATGTCGATATGGATCAGTTCGCCCGGCCGCTGCCGTTCGTAGCGCAACACCGGGGGCCGGGGATCGAGCCAGGCCAGCCGGTTCAGTCCCAGCCGGCGCAGCACCAAGCCTACCGTCGAGCGCGCCAGGCCCAAGGACCGGGCAATTGCCGGCCCGGTCATGCGCTGGCGCCGCAACTGCTCGATCCGCGACACCTGCATGGCTGCCAGCCGATGCCGGCAGCGGTGCGGAGCCGAACTGCGATCGTGCAGAACCCGGTCGCCGGCCCGGTAGCGGTCGAGCCAGCGATAAGCCGTTCGTTCCGAAACCCCGGCCGAACCGGCAGCACGCCGCACGCTCCAGCCCTGTTCAATTCGTTGCACCAAAAGCACTCGACCTGACGGCGTCAGACGCGCATTCTTATGGACGTTCATTCGGGGAGCTCCACTGAAGGTTGGTTGGCTTCGCAACCCCAGCTTCTCAGTCCCTCCTCGAATGAACAACCTTCATAGCTTCGACACCTAGGCCTGCCCGCTCAGAAAATCCTCGAACTTGCGCATCTCTCCGGCGTCGACGCCGACCATATGGTTCGCCGCCGGATAGGCGCCGCTGGCAATGTCGCCGGCATATTCTTTGAACGCCGCAATCCGCTCCTGCTGGATGCGGTCATGCTCAGCCGCGAGGTTGCGATACACCTTGGCGTGGCGCGGATAATGGCCGCGATTGAGCCCGAGCACGTCCTCTGCAAACAGGTATTGCGCATCGCAGCCCGCACCGGCGCCCATCGAGATCAGCACCAGCGAGCTGCGCCTGGAGATCGCGCTCGCCACTTCGGCCGGCACCACCTCGATCTCGGCTGCAAAAGCGCCCGCCTGCTCCAGCGCCTTGACCTGCCGCCAGACGAGCTCGGCCGTTTCTGCCGTCTTGCCGACCGCCTTGAAGCCGCCCGTCCAGGTCGAATGTGTCGGGATCAGCCCGACATGGCCGCAGACCGGGATATGTTCGTCCGCCAGCCGGCGGATGGTCCGGTCGCTCGCCGAGCAGTAGACCGCATCGGCGCTCGCCGCCTTGAGCTTCACCGCCGTGCGCAGGATCTCGTCTGATGTCGCCCCCATCATGCCGTACTCGTCGCCGGGCACGGCAAAACATGTTGGGGCCGCATCGCGGAAGCGCGGGTCGAGCATCAGCGCATAGGTGACGGACAACAGGTCGATGCCGGCGCGCTCGGCCGCCTCCGCCTCCTCAAGCGACGTCACCCGCAGCTTCGACAGTTGCCTCTTGCCTTTCAACGCGCGCAGATCCGCGACCGTTGGCCTGTTGCGTGCCATCGTTTCGTCCTCGCTCCTGGAATATATTGGGCTTTCTGACGCCTCAGGCCTTCAGAAGCCACTCGTGCTCTTTGGCGTTGTGGAACTTCCAGGTCCGCTTCGGCCCCGCCATGACATTGAGATAATAAAGGTCGTAGCCGTGGCAGGCAGCGCAAGGGTGATAGCCCTTGGGCACCAGCGTCACGTCACCATCCTCAACTGCCATCGCCTCGTCGATCTCGCGATGCCCGGCATCGTTGAACTCGGTGTAGACGCGCTGGAAGGCAAAACCCTGCGGCGGGTTGAGCCGATGGTAATAGGTCTCCTCCAGCAGTGATTCAGCGGGGAGATTGTCCTCGTCGTGCTTGTGCGGCGGATAGCTCGAGGTGTGGCCGCCTGGTGTGATGACCTCGACCACCAACAGCGAATCCGCCGGATCGCCTTCGGGCAGAATGTTGGTGACGTAGCGTGTGTTGGTGCCCTTGCCGCGCGTTTCCTGCTTGACGTCGTCGGGACCGATCACCCGTACCGGCAGGTTTCCGCCGAGGCCGGGAGCCGTGCAGACGGCGAGCTCGACATTCGTGTCGGCCCTGACCGACCAGTCGCCGCCAGCCGGCACATAGACCGACCAGGGCTTGCCTTCGAAGGGCGACATGCGCTCGCCGAGCATGCCGAGATCGTCCTCGCCGACCCGCACATGCGCCTTTCCCGAAACCAGCACCAGGCAGGTTTCGCGGTCGGCCGTCCAGTCGCCGAAGGTATCGCCGGGTTCCAGCTTGTGCAGGTCGAAACCGACATAAGTCCAGCCGGCGGATTCAGGCGTGACGTGCGTGACGCGCCCGGTGCCGTGCTTCGGCTTGATCAGCAGTCTCGACATCTCGTCACTCCTTGTCGGTGGCGGCGTCGTCGCCAGGCTTGTAGGCGATGAGGAACTGGTAGGCACCGAGCGCAGCCATGCCGCCCGCGAGCGTGCCCCAGAATGCGGATCCGGTGGCAAACTCGAAGATCGACCAGGCGGCGCAGAAGCCGACCAGCGCTATGCGCCTCCACAACGGGCGAAGGAACGGATGGTTCTGGTCGTTCATCAATTGCGTGTTGCCTCGCCGATCAATTTCTGCGGATGGTAACCGGCCCCCGCGCGACGCTCAAGCACTACGCGCCGCGCGTCGGAGCCCCGCAAAGGACGCCGTGATGGAGGCAGCCATCCCGACAAATCGACGCCGACTTTCGGGGTCATGCGGCGGGAAAGCCCTGTGTTTCCACCGTGTAGCCCGCCGCAGTCATCACCCGCATCAACTCGGCATGACCGACCTGAGCCATCTTCAGCGGCGGGCTCTTCTTCGGATCCTGCTCTGCCTCGACGACGAACCAGCCCTCATAGCCATGGTCGGCGAACTTCTGCACGATCGCACCGAAATCGAGCGAGCCGTCGCCCGGCACGGTGAAAGCGCCCAGGGCCACCGCGTCGAGAAAAGACTGCCTGGTCCAGTCGAGCGCCTTGATGACGTCCAGACGCACGTCCTTTACATGGACGTGGCTGATGCGCTTGTGGTGGCTGTCGATGGCACGCAACACGTCGCCACCGGCAAAGGCGAGATGGCCGGCATCGAGCAGGAGCGGGATGCCCTCGCCCGACTGCTTCATGAAGGCATCGAGCTCGTGTTCGAACTGCACCACCGCAGCCATGTGGTGGTGATAGGACAAAGGCATGCCCTGCTCGGCGCACCACTCGCCGAATGCGGTCAGCTTTCGGGCATAGGCCTTCATCTCGTCGTCGGAGAGTACAGCCTTGGTTGCCAGCGGCTTCGAGCGGTCGCCCTGGATCGAGCGGCCGACCTCGCCATAGACGATACAGGGGGCATCGACCGCCTTGAACAGCTCGATCATCGGCTGGATGCGATCCTTGTTGGCGGCGAGGTCGTCGTTGACGAGCGTGCCCGAGAACCAGCCGCCGCACAAAGTCACGTCCGCCTTCTTCAGGATCGGCAGCATCTCCTCAGGCGTGCTCGGAAACCGGCGTCCCTGCTCCATGCCGGTAAATCCAGCCGAGCGCGATTGCGCCAAGCATTCCTCCAGCGACACGTCATCGCTCAGTTCCGGAAGGTCGTCGTTCCACCACGCGATGGGGGACATGCCCAGTTTGGCTTTCACTTCAGTTCTCCAGTGTCATTCTCTGCCGTCGCAAAAGACAGCCTCAATTCGCTACCATCAGCGCCAACATCCCAGGTCCAATCACAACCCCTCAATCCCCCACCCGCTGCAGCTTCAGTTTTTCCTCATAGCCCTTACGCGCGGCATTGACCTCGGCGCGTGCGCTCACCTCGGGCACGGCAACGTCCCACCAGTGCCCCCCCTCGCCGGTCGAGATCAGCGGGTCTGTGTCGATCAACACAACCGTCGTCCTGTCGCTCTTGCGGGCGCGGTCGAGCGCGGCCTCCAGGTCGGCAATCGACGCTGCCTTCTCGGCATTGGCGCCCAGGCTTTTCGCATGCGCGACGAAGTCGATATCAGGCAAGATCTCATGCCTGGAGTCGCGCAAGAGGTTGTTGAAGTTGGCGCCGCCAGTGGCCATCTGCAGCCGATTGATGCAGCCATAGCCCCTGTTGTCGAGCAGCACGATGGTGAGCTTGAGACCCAGCATGACAGACGTCGCAATCTCGGAGTTCAGCATCAGATAGGAGCCGTCGCCGATCATGATGACGACCTCCTTGTCAGGCCGCGCCATCTTGGCGCCCAGGCCGCCCGCAATCTCGTAGCCCATGCAGGAGAAGCCGTATTCGGAATGGTAAGAGCCGGGTTCGCCCGCCTGCCACAGCTTGTGCATCTCGCCCGGCAGGCCGCCAGCCGCATGCAGCACGATGACATCGCTGCCCAGCGTGCGCTGCACGGCGCCGATCACCTGAGCGTCTGAAGGCAATGTGGCATTGGTCGCCGCCGTCACCTTGGCGGCTGCCTTGCGCCACTCGGCCTTGGCTGACTTGGCGTTCTCTGTCCAGGTCACAGGCGCCTTGTAGCCGGCGACGGCGGCACCGAGCTCCATGAGACCTTCCCTGGCATCCGCCACCAGCGGCAGGGCCATGTGTTTGCCCGCGTCGAAGGACTGGACGTTGAGCCCGATGATGGTCTTGGCCGCGTTCTTGAACAGCGCCCATGAGCCGGTGGTAAAGTCCTGCAGCCGCGTGCCTACGGCCAGAACGACGTCCGCCTCCTCGGCAAGCCGATTGGCCGCCGCTGTGCCGGTGACGCCGACCGCCGCCATGTTCAGCCCATGCTCGTCGGTCAGCGCCGACTTGCCGCCTTGCGTCTCACAGACCGGGATGCCGGTCGCCTGGACGAAGCGGTCGAGTTCTTCCGAAGCACCGGAATAGAGCACGCCGCCACCGGCGACGATCAGCGGCTTCTTCGCCGCTTGAAGCACCTCGGCAGCGACAGCCAGTTCGTCGCGGTCCGGACGCGGCCGGCGTGGCGTCCACACGCGCTCGGCAAAAAAGCTCTCGGGATAGTCATAGGCCTCGGCCTGAACGTCCTGGCAGAGCGACAGCGTCACCGGCCCGCACTCGGCCGGATCGGTCAGCACCTGCATGGCGCGCGCCAGCGCCGGGATGATCTGCTCTGGACGGGTGATGCGGTCGAAATAGCGCGACACCGGACGGAAGCAGTCATTGGCGGATACCGTGCCATCGCCGAAATCCTCGACCTGCTGCAGAACCGGGTCGGGCACGCGGTTGGCAAAGACGTCGCCGGGCAGAAGCAAAACCGGCAGGCGGTTGACATGGGCGAGTGCCGCCGCCGTCACCATGTTGACCGCGCCCGGGCCGATGGAGCTCGTCGCCGCCATCACGCGCCGCCGAAAGTTGGTCTTGGCAAAGGCGATCGCCGCATGCGCCATCGCCTGCTCGTTGTGGGCGCGATAGGTCGGCAGTTCCTCGCGCACCTGGTAGAGCGCTTCGCCGAGACCGGCGACGTTGCCGTGGCCGAAGATCGCCCACACGCCACCGAACAAAGGCACCATCTTGCCGTCGATCACGGTCATCTGCCGTGTGAGATAGCGCGTCAGCGCCTGCGCCATAGTCAGGCGAACGGTCTTGGTCATCGTCTTCTCCTCCCGCTTCAGCGGCGCATCCTGAGATGCCGGCCTCGCCTCAGCTGTCTGTTTATGCCGCCCGACGGTCGCGCGCGGCAAGCCATGCCTTGGTCAGCTGCTCGAAACGCTGGGCCATGTCGTCGACTGCCGCCTTGTCGTCCATGCGGCCGGCCATCCACTCTTCCGCCGCGTGGGCAAAGATGCTGCGCCCGACGGCGAACCCCTTGACAATGGATGCGTCAGACGTCGCGGCGAAGGCCACTTCGAGCTCGGCCAGCGGTGCCTCGAGCCCAAGCAGCACCACGCCCCGGCAGTAGGGATCGTTGGTGGTGATGACCGCCTCGATCTTCTGCCACGCGGCGGCCGAAGCCTGCGGCTCGAGCTTCCACCAGTCGGGCTTGATGCCGAGCGCGTAGAGTTCTTCCAGAGCGCGCGGAATGGTGTTCTCGTCGAGCTTGCCGTGCTTGCCGGCGATGATTTCGATCAACAGCTCACGGCCGACCTTTCGCGCGGCCTCGAACAGGGTGCGCAGCTTCTGCTGCTGCTCGGCCTTGAGCTCAGCGGAATCGTCGGGATGGTAGAAGCACAGGCACTTGATGCAGTGCTCGACCGGCCACTCCACCAGCTGCGAGCCGATGTCCTGCGAGAATTCGAAACGCAGCGGCCGCGAACCCGGCAGCTCCACCGGCCGTCCCAGCCAGGAGAAGGGATGGCGGGCGAATTCGAACATCGCATCGCGACCGAACTTCTCGTCGATCAACATGCCGTAGCCGTCGCGGCCATCGGCAACCTTGGCCGCCGCTTGCACAGCCAGCACCTTGAAGTCTCGGACACGCTGAGCATCCGCACCCGTGCGAGCGGCGATGTCTTCCAGCTGGATGCGGTGGTCGCAGGCGAGCGCCATCATTGACGGGATCTCATGCCGGCGCGTGGTTGCCCAATGCACGTGGTTGATCGCCTCGTCCTTGCGCAGCGCGCGTTCCTTGCTGCCGTTCCTGAGGAAGAATTGCAGCTCATCGAAGGTCGGAATCTCCGGCGAGCAGAGCAGACGCGACACGGCGAAGGCACCACAGGCATTGGCCCAGGTCGCCGATGTCGCCAGGCTCTCGCCGCCCAGCCAGCCACGCAGGAAACCGGACATGAAGGCATCGCCCGCACCCAGCACATTGTAGACCTCGATCGGAAACCCCTTGCCGACGATGCCAGCCTCGAGATCGTCCGAGATCGCCCCGTCATAGACGATGCAGCCCATCGGCCCGCGCTTCAGCACGATCGTCGCGCTGGACAGCGACCGGATGGTCTTCAGCGCGGCGAGCAGCTCGCTTTCGCCCGACGCGATCATCACCTCTTCCTCAGTGCCGACGATCAGGTCGCAGCCGGCCAGCACACCCTTGATATGGTTCGACACCTTGTCGGACGCGATGTAGCGGCTTTCACCGGCGGCGTGGCCGGCAAGGCCCCAGAGGTTCGGGCGGTAGTCGATGTCGAACACCACCTTGCCGCCGCTTTCCTTGATCAGCTTCATCGCCTTGCGCTGGGCGGCATCGGTGTTGGGCCGCGAGAAATGCGTGCCCGTGACGACGATCGCCCGCGCCGACTTGATGAAATCGGGGGCGATGTCGGCTTCCGACAACGCCATGTCGGCGCAGTTTTCGCGATAGAAGATCAGCGGAAACGTCTTGTCGTTCTCGACCGAAAGAAGCACCAGCGCCGTCAGCCGCTCCTTGTCGGTGACGATGCCGCCGTCTGATACACCCTCGCGCAGCATCTGCTCGCGGATGTAGCGGCCCATATGCTCATCGCCGACGCGGGTCAAAAGCGCCGAGCGCAGCCCGAGCCGCGCCGTGCCGATGGCGATGTTGGCGGGGCAGCCGCCGACAGACTTGGCGAAGGACGCCACGTCCTCCAGCCGCGATCCGGTCTGCTGGCCGTAGAGATCGACCGAGGCGCGCCCGATGGTGATGACGTCGAGTGTAGGCTGGTTCTTGGGGTCGGTCATTTTGTCCTCCCGGTCGCTCCGCCGCGCCGGCCTGCCCGCAGATCAGTTAGCAGGCCACACAATGCAATTTAAATTCCAATTGTCCGTCATCAGGAATTTTTATTCCATCAACAGATTGTGGCTGTGCGCCCCGAGTCCAATTGCCCCGAGGCGACTGTCCGCCCGTTGGCTTAGAGCCGTACGGTCTTGCCGTCCTTGGCCGACTTCAGCGCCGCATCGGCCAGCTTCAGCGCCATCAGGCCGTCCTTGCCGTCGGGCGAGATCCTGGCACCCTTGGTCACCGAAGCGACGAAGGCGGCGATCTCGGCGGCATAGGCTTCGGTGTAGCGGGTCATGAAGAAGTCGTGCAGCGGCGGGCGAGTATAGCCCTTGCCGTTGGCGACCTCGATTGAAACGGCGCGCTGGTTCTCCGCCGCCACCATGCCATCCGAACCATGCACCTCGATGCGCTGGTCATAGCCATAGGTTGCGCGACGCGAATTGGTGATGACGCATTGCTGGCCGGTCGCGGTCTCCAGAATGACACTGACGCTGTCGAAATCACCGAGCTCGCCGATCTTCTTGTCGACCAGCACCGAGGCGGTTGCCGTCACCGCCACCGGTTCGGCACCGAGCAGGAAGCGGGCCATGTCGAAGTCGTGGATGGTCATGTCGCGGAAGATGCCGCCCGAACGCGTGATGTATTCGGCCGGCGGCGCGCCGGGATCGCGCGAGGTGATCACCACCTGCTCGACCTTGCCGATGGCGCCGTCGTCGATCGCCTTGCGCACAGCGGCGAAATGCGGGTCGAAACGCCTGTTGAAACCGACCATCAGCGTGCCGCCGGCCTTCTCGACCACGGCAAGGCACTTTTCGACACGCTTGGCGTCGAGGTCGATTGGCTTTTCGCAGAACACCGCCTTGCCGGCGAGCACGAAGCGCTCGATCAGGTCGGCATGGGTGTCGGTCGGCGTGCAGATCACCACCGCGTCGATGTCGGCCGCTTCCTCGATCTGTTCGATCGTACGTACGTCGCAGCCGTAGGCCTCGGCGAGATCGTTGGCCGCCTTTTCGAAGGCATCGGCCACCGCAACGAGCTTGGCCTGCGGGTTGGAGGCCACGGCCTTGGCGTGGACCTTGCCGATGCGGCCTGCGCCGAGGACACCGAACCGAACTGTCATGACAACCTCATTTCCTTGGCCCGCGCCGTCCGGGCCTGCAATCTTGATCTTTGGGGAGGGGCCGCCCGCCGACGGGAAGCCGGGCGGCCTGATTCTGACATGATCCCGAAAAGTGGAAACCGGTTTTCGGATAAGATCATGTCCAAAGCACTCTTTACGCCTTCTTGCGCTTGTTCTGGCGATGCTGGTCGATGATCACGGCCGCAACGATGATGATGCCCTTGATGATTTCCTGATAGTAGGCGCCGACCTTGAGGAAGGTGAAGCCCGAAGTCAGCACGCCGAGGATGATCGTGCCGATCACAGTGCCGGTGATGCGCCCGACGCCGCCCGAGAGCGAGGTGCCGCCGATGACCGCAGCAGCGATGGCGTCGAGTTCATAGGCCACGCCCATGCCCGGCTGGCCTGAGGCGGCGCGGGCCGCGGTCATCACGCCGGCCAGTCCCGACAGCAGACCGGCAATGGCATAGACCTTGATCAGGTGGCCGCCGATATTGATGCCCGAAACGCGTGCCGCCTGCGGGTTGGCGCCGATGGCATAGGTGAACTTGCCGTAGCGTGTGTAGGTCAGCGCGATGTGGCAGATGACGGCAACCAAGAGGAAGATGATGACCGGCAGCGGCAGCGGAAAGCCGAGGATGTTGAAGCTCTTGCCAAACCAGGTGAAGCTGTCGTCGAGCAGCGCCACCGGCTGGCCGAGCGTATACCATTTGGCGAGGCCGCGCGCCGACACCATCATGCCGAGCGTGGCGATGAAGGGCGGTATCTTGGTCCGTGCTACCAGGGAGCCGTTGACGATGCCGGCGAGAAGGCCGACGCCGAGGCCGGCGAGGATCGCCCAGATCGGCGACATGTCGGTCAGCGCGGGATAGACGGCGCGCGGATTGGCCGATGTCTGCGCCAGGCTCGCCGCGACCATGGCGGCGAGACCGACGACCGAGCCCGACGACAGGTCAACGCCGGCGGTGATGATGACCTGGGTCACTCCGACCGCGATGATGCCGATCACCGACACCTGCAGGATGATGATCGACAGGCGCTGCTTGTTGGCGAGGAAGCTGTCGCCGACGAAGATCCAGCCAAGAATCTCGAAGACGATGGCGATACCGATCAACACGCCGAGGATGGACACCTCCGGCGGCAGGCGCTTCTTGCTTCCGATGATGTTTGCGGGACCCGCAATCTCGTTCGTCGACATGGTTCTTCCACCCTTGAGCTGATTGGCGTCAGTGCGACGCGAGTTCCATGATCTTGACCTGACTGGCCTCGGCGCGGTCGAGGAAGCCGGTGACGCGGCCCTCATGCACCACCATGATGCGGTCGCTCATGCCCAGGCACTCGGGCATCTCGGACGAGATCATGACCACCGCCACCCCCTGCCCGGCGAGCTTCGAGATCAGGCGGTGGATTTCGGCCTTCGCGCCGACATCGATGCCGCGCGTCGGCTCGTCGAGGATGAGGATCTTCGGCTTGGTCAAAAGCCAGCGCGCGATCAGCACCTTCTGCTGGTTGCCGCCGGACAGGTTGATGATCGGCTCGGCCATGTCTGGGGTCTTCACCCTCAGCGCCGCGCTGATCTCGACCGAATCCTTGCCGAGTTGTTTTTGCTGCACGAAACCGTTCTTGACATAGTCTGACTGCAGCACCGCCATCTGGGTGTTTTCCTGGATGTCGAGCAAGAGGAAGCAGCCGGTTTCCTTGCGGTCCTCGGTCAGGAAAGCCATGCCGTGCTTCATAGCCGTGGCCGGGCTGTCGACACGGACCGTCTTGCCGAACAGCTCGATGGTGCCGGCGTCCGACGGCGTCACGCCGAAGATCGTTTCGGCGATGTTGGAGCGGCCCGAGCCGACGAGACCGGCAATGCCGAGGATTTCGCCTGAACGCACGTCGAATGAAACGTCGGAGAAGACGCCCTTCAGCGTGAGCCCCTTCACCGACAGCACGACGTCGCCGATCAGCACCTCCTCCTTGGGGAACATCTGGGTGATCTCGCGCCCCACCATCATGCGGATGATGTCGTCGCGGGTCACCTCGGTCGACGCCTTGGTGGCGATGTACTTGCCGTCGCGAAACACCGAGAACTCGTCGGCGATCTCGAACAGCTCGTTCATCTTGTGGGTGATGTAGATGATGCCTTTGCCCTGGGCGCGCAGCGCACGGATGATGGTGAACAGGTGGTCGACCTCGCGCTCGGTCAGCGCCGAGGTCGGCTCGTCCATGATCAGCACGTCGGATTCGTAGGACACCGCCTTGGCGATCTCGACCATCTGGCGGCTGGCGACGGTCAGCGTACCCACCTGAACCTCGGGATCGATGTCGATGTTGAGGCGCTTGAACAGGTCTGATGTCTTGCGGCGCATCTCGCCATGGTCGACGAAGCCAAGCCGGGTCAGCGGCTCGCGGCGGATCCAGATGTTCTCGGCCACCGTCATCGGCGCCATCAGGTTGAGTTCCTGGTGGATCATGGCGATGCCGTGTTCGAGCGCATCGAGCGGCCCCCGCAGCTTGATGTCTTCGCCGCGCAGCTTGAAGCTGCCGGAGTCGGGCGTGTAGATTCCGGCCACGATCTTCATCAGCGTCGACTTGCCGGCGCCGTTCTCGCCCATCAGCGCATGTACGCTGCCGCGTTTCAGACGCAGCTGGACGTTGTCGAGGGCGACGACACCCGGGAATTCCTTACGAACGTTTTCGACCTCGAGAAGATAGCCGCCATCCACCGCGGCACCGCCCGCAGGCGCCGCTTCCATCGTACCGGTGCTTTGCATGATTGGTCCTCCCAGGCCCGCCCGACTGTTGCGCGGGTCAAGGTCCTCTTGGGGAAAATGCGCCGCCGTTTGCGACGGCGCATTGGTCAGATCATATCAGTTCTTGGTGGTGTACTGGTCCATGTTCGCCGGGGTCACCAGCTCGAACGGCACCCAGACGGGCGACGTCACGGCTTCGCCCTTGGCGAGCTTCATGGCGGTTTCGACCGCACCGCCACCCTGGGCGGCGGCGTTCTGGAACACGGTCACATCGAGGTCGCCGGCCTTCATGTAGGCGAGCGCTTCCTGGGTCGCATCGACGCCGGCCACGATCACGGTCTTCATGTCCCAACCGGCCGCCTTCATGGCGTTGATGGCGCCGATGGCCATGTTGTCGTTGTTCGAGATGACGGCGTCCGGCTTGTGGCCCGCGGCGATCCAGTTGGTCATCAGGTCCTGTGCCTTGACCGGATCCCAGCCAGCGGTCTGTTCGTCGATGACGTTCAGCTTGACGCCGCAGTCGCTGCCGGCGTTGACATCATGGATGTCCTTGGTGCGCATCACAGCCGCCTGGTTGGCGAGGTCACCGACCATGATCAGGATGCCAGCCTCGGTCTTGCCGGCTTCCTTGAGGATGCGGCAGACTTCCTTGGTCTCAAGCGTGCCGGAATCGACTTCGTTCGAACCGACGAAAGCACCCTTGGCACCGAGCGCGCCGACGTCGATCGGCTCGCGGTTGACGTAGACGATCGGAATGCCGGCGTCGGTGGCAAGCTTGGTCATCGGCCCGGTGGCCGAGGTGTCGACCGGATTGACGATGATGGCGTCGACCTTGGCGGCGATGAAGTTCTGGACCTGGCTGAGCTGCTTGTTGACGTCGTCGTCGGCGATCTCGATGACGACCGGCTGGCTGGCGTCAGCCGCGGACTTCTCGATACCCTTGCGCAGGACGGTCAGGAAGGTGTCAGAATTGGCCATGCTGACGCCGATATCGCCGGCAAACGCAGTGCCGGACATCAGCGCGGTCATGGCTACGCCGAGCAGGAATTTCCTCATGTTCACTCTCCTCCAACAATGGTGCCCGGCTGCACCCCGACGTGCCGGAAGCCCGCGGTCGGCCGCAGGCTCGTCTCTACGAGAGGCACCATCGCTCCTCCGCGATGCAAGATGCGCCACTCGCTTCCCGATGCCGGCCCAAATTCAGAATGTTCGGGCCGTGTTTTTTGTATATGAAATGTTTATTCCATATTGAGGCCAGACGTCAAGAGACATTCCATTGCCTGCCTATCAATCCTTCGGGGAGCAACGAATTGCGCCGCCCGGTCGCCCGGGCGGCGCTGGAGATGACGGCTATTTCGCTGGATGGAGCCGTTGCGTCAGACCCGCGAGCGGATGAACGCAATGCTCTCGGCAAGCGCTGCGCGCGGCTCGGTAAGCTTCTGCACGACAGGCGAAAACGGCTCGAAGGAGAGCAGCCCCTGATAGCCGCCAGACACCAGCGCACGGATCTGGCCGACATTGTCGAGCCGGTCGGCTGCATCGACCAAGACCCGGTGCGGGTCGCGCATGTCGGAGACCGTCACCGCAGGGTCGTCGACGCCTGAAATGTGCACTAGGCCGGTCATGCCTGGGAAGATGTCGGGCTCGCCGGCAAGATGATGATGGAACGTGTCGTGCACCATTCGAAAAGTGTCAGTTCCATCGACATCCTCGATCGCTTCGGCCGCCTCGCGCTTGGAGCGCAGCGAGCAGATCTCGAAGCCGAGCGGCTCGACAAGTCCACGCACGCCGCGATCGCCGAGGATCGCGGTCAGCGCCGTCAGCGCCGTCCTGAGGTTACGCTGGCGCTCGCCATCGGCCTTCCCCGTGCCGTCATTGACCGGAACCAGGACCAGCGCCGCAGCACCGGCGTCGCGGGCATAGTCGGCGAGTTCGATCGCCTCGGCTTCGCGCGCGGCGCTCCATTCGTTGAAGCGCTGCAGGGCGTTGATGGTTGCAATGGACATTCCATTTTCCGCTGCCTGCGCCTTGATGGCCGCAGCCGGCGTGCCGTCGATGATGGCGTTGCCTGAGAGGTCGTTGCGGATTTCGACATCGCTCAGGCCAAGGTCCCGGCACAATGCGAAGAACGCTGCCGGCTTCAGCCCGGGTGCCACCATATGGTTCAGCGCGAATGTGAGCTTGCTGGGCATGCCGAATTTCTCCTCCGGGATCGCGGGGCGGCGCATCGATATTTATGTTCCAATCTACCTATAAAATAGAACAGTCAATCCGAAATATGATGCGAATCTATCATTTGATGATAGATTCGCATGGCCGGCAGGCCACACCGTCAGATATTCTCCGGCAGGAAGATGTCGAACGGCAGGAAGGTCTGACCGGGGGCGTTGGCCGCCCCCTCCTCGATCGCATGCGCCATCAGCCCGACAAGTTCGCGGCACAACGACGCCAGCGGCGTCGCAATCACCATCGTTGCAAGGTTGTCGGCCAATGCCACGCGTGTGTCCAAGGTGATCTCGTTGCAGATCAGCACCGGCAACGGATCGGGCTTAGCCTGGCGTAGCGCCGAGATCGCCCCTTCGATGCCACCGCCGGCAACGTAACAACCGACGAGATTGTCATGCTTGCGGAGCAGGTCGTCGACGACCTCGTGGGTGGCTTCCCAGGACTCGTTGTTGACGATGGTTTCGAGCAGCGTGAAGTCGGGCGCATGTTCGCGGAAGAAAGCGCGAAAGCCGATCTCGCGCAATTCGTGGCCATGGAAGCGATGGCTGCCGACGAACAACGCCACCTTGCCCGGCCCCCGCGCGCATTTGGAGATCATCCACGCGGCGGTGCGTCCGACCTTGAGGTTGTCGATGCCAACGTACCCCTCGCGAATGCCCGTCGCGAAGTCCGACAGCAGCGCGAAGACGGGAATGCCGCGCTGCTTGAGTTCAGCAACCGCCGCCGTCACGCTGGGATGGTCGGGGCTTACCAGCGCCACTGCATCGCAGCTTGCCGCCAGCCGCCGCAGCCGTTCCAGAATCTCCTCCGGCGAGAGCGTCTCGGCAAATTCGATGACACCAGCACCGCGAAACCCCGTCGCCTGGGTTATCGCCTTCTCCAGTTCACCGGCGAAGGCACGGTAAAACACGTCTTTCGGCCGCAGCAGCACGAAGCCGAGCCGATACACCGGCAGTTCCTTGCGCATGCGCTGCGCGATCAGCCCGGCCGCATGATAGCCGATGGATGTCGCCGCCTCGTAGACGCGGCGCTGCGTTTCCTCGCGCACCGGCAGGCGCCCGTTCAGCACACGGTCGATGGTTGCAACGCTGACGCCCGAGGCGTGGGCGAGATCGGCGATTGTCGGGCGCTTGCTCATGTCCAATCCCTGGGTTTTGTCGCAGCTTAGCGCATCATGATAGAAAATGATAGAAACCATCATGCAATGATTGAAAATATTGCATCATGAGTTAGCATTCTTCCAGTGAACGATGTCCAGCGCCCATCGCGGACCTGTTTCCGACTTCCAGGGAGAGAGCCATGACCGTGACGCCTTTGGCGCGCGACTACAGCCTTGTGGGAGAAAGCGCGCATCGCGCCGTCGAAAGCGGCCTTGCGGCTGCCGAGTGGTACCACACCGACATTCCGCGCAAGCAGATGAAGGAGCTGATGCAGCGCTCCGACGGTCCGGCCATCCGCGACACCGCAATCTGGCTCGGCCTGCTCATCGCCTTCGGTACTGCCGGCGCGGCGCTGTGGGGCAGCTGGTGGTGCGTGCCCTTCTTCCTCTGCTACGGCGTGCTCTACGGCTCGGCAACCGACTCGCGCTGGCACGAATGCGGCCACGGCACCGCCTTCAAGACGCAGTGGATGAACGACGCGGTCTATCAGATCGCCTGCTTCATGATCATGCGCAATCCGGTGACCTGGCGCTGGAGCCACACCCGCCACCACACCGACACCGTCATCGTCGGCCGCGATCCAGAGATAGCGGTCATGCGCCCGCCAGACCTTCTGCGCGTCGCGCTCAATTTCTTCGGCCTGCTCGATGCCTGGCACGCCATGGTTGACATGGTCCGCAACGCGGCCGGCATCATCGGCGCGGAGGAAAAGACCTTCATCCCCGAGAGCGAGCAGCCCCGCGCCATCCGCATCGCCCGAATCTGGCTCGCCATCTATGTGGCCACCATCATGCTGGCACTTTATCTCGGCTCATGGCTGCCTTTGATGCTTGTCGGCCTGCCTCGCCTCTACGGCGCCTGGCATCACGTGCTCACCGGCCTTTTGCAGCATGGCGGCCTCGCCGACAACGTCATCGACCACCGCCTCAACAGCCGCACGGTGCTGATGAACCCCGTCAGCCGCTTCATCTACTGGAACATGAACTACCACGTCGAACATCATATGTTCCCGATGGTGCCCTATCACGCGCTGCCGAAGCTGCATGAGCTGATCAAGCACGACCTGCCTGCGCCTAGCCCCTCCATGTGGGACGGCTACCGCGAGATGCTGCCGGCCTTCGTCCGCCAGCTCCGCAACGAGGACTACTTCGTCAAGCGCGAGCTGCCGCCGACGGCACGGCCCTACCGCGAGGACTTCCATAGCGAGACGGCGCTGGCTGCCGAATAGCCGTTCGAAACCCAGGGAGAGAGACATGAGCGACTGGATCGAGGCCTGCGCGGCCGACGACATCGACGAGGAAGACGTGATCCGCTTCGACCATGCCGGGCGCACCTTCGCGCTTTACCGTAGCCCGGAGGACGAGTTCTTCGCCACTGACGGCTTGTGCACCCACGAGCAGATCCATCTGTCGCAGGGCCTGGTCATGGGCGACATCATCGAATGCCCCAGGCACAATGGCCGCTTCAACTACAAGACCGGTGCGGCGCGCGGCGCGCCCGTCTGCGTCAACCTCAGGACCTATCCGGTGAAAATCGACGCCGGCAAGGTCTTCATCCAGCTGGGCTGACTGACATGGCGGCGGGAATGATCATCATCGGCGCCGGCGAAGGCGGCACGCGGGCCGCCTTCGCCCTGCGGGAAGCCGGCTATGACGGCACCATCACGCTTGTCGGCGCGGAGAGGCATCTGCCTTACGAGCGTCCACCGCTGTCCAAGGAGGCGATGACATCGACCGATGCACCCGCCATCAAGGCGATCGCCGACGCCGCACGCCTCAAGGAACATCGCATTGACCTGGTCGGCACCACCACCGCGACATCGATCGACCGCGCCAACCGCTCGGTCCGTCTCACCAACGGCTCCGACCTAGAATACGACAAGCTGTTGATCGCCACCGGAGCCACACCGCGCCGGCTGCCGCTTGCCGGTCTCGGCTCGCGCTGCGTCTATCTCCGGACCTTCGATGATGCGTTCGCCATCCGTTCGCATCTCGGTCCCGGCTGCCGGATAGCCATCGTCGGCGGCGGCTTCATCGGCCTCGAACTCGCGGCATCCGCCCGCAAGCTCGGTGCGGACGTCACCGTCATCGAGGCTCAGTCACGCATCCTGATGCGCGGCGTGCCGGAAGACATCGCAACCGTCGTCCACGAGACGCACGCAACCGAAGGCGTCGACATCGTCTGCGGCGACGGCATTGCGACCATCAACGACAGGGCTGACGGGGTACGCATCACGCTTGCCAGCGGCCTGCAGGTCACGGCCGATCTCGCCATCATCGGCATCGGCGCCGTGCCGGTCACGACACTTGCCGAAACCGCGGGCCTCACCCTCAACAACGGTATCGCCGTCGACGCGCAGCTACGCACCAGCGACCCTCTGATCTTCGCCGCCGGCGACTGCTGTTCGTTCCCGCTTGCCGTCTATGGCGGCCGCCGCGTCCGGCTGGAGGCCTGGCGCAGCGCCCAGGAGCACGGCGCGCTCGCTGCGCGCAACATGCTCGGATCAGAGGAGGCCCATGCCTGCGTTCCCTGGTTCTGGTCCGACCAGTACGGGCTCAGCCTGCAGATCGCCGGCTTGCCCGACGAAGGCGAGCGCACCGTCCGCCGCGACCTCGACGACGGCGCCTTCATCCTGTTCCATCTCAAAGAGGACGGCCGACTCGTCGCCGCCAGCGGCATCGGCCCGGGCAATGCGGTTGCGCGCGACATTCGCCTCGCCGAAATGCTGATCGCAAGATCCGCCCGCCCCGACATCGGCGCGCTGGCCGCGCCCTCGGTCAAGCTCAAGAGTCTGCTTGCCGCGTGACACGGAGCACGCACCCGTCAGGACGCGCAAGGCAGCTGGCAAAAGCCGCTTGAGAATCGTGCCGGTTTGCAGGAACCTGCGCTGGGCGCGAGGGCCGCGCGGAGCAAACGACAATGCCGATCAGCGAATTCGGTCAGATGGCCGACGGCACGGTGGTGCAAGCGATCGACATCGCCGCCGAAGGCATCGAGGCAAGGATCCTCACCTTCGGCGCGACACTTGCCGACCTCGTCGTCGCAACGCCTGACGGCCCGCGCTCGGTCATCCTCGGCTTCGACGATCTTGACGGTTATCTCAACCATGGCGGCTATTTCGGCGCTATTGCCGGACGTTGCGCCAACCGCATCGCCGGCGGCAGCTTCGAGCTCGACGGACAGACGTTCGAGCTCGATCTCAACGAGGCGGAGCGCACGCATCTCCATGGCGGCAGCGACGGTTTCTTCCGCCGCAACTGGCTCGTCGTCGACGCCAACGACAGTTCGGTGCTGCTGGCGCTGATCTCGCAGGCAGGGGATCAGGGCTACCCCGGCAAGGTTATCGCCACCTGCCGCTATTCACTCGACGCCGGACGCCTCACCATTGCGCTCGGCGCCCGTGCCGATGCCCCCACATTGGTCAACCTCGCCGCCCACGCCTATTTCAATCTCGATGGTGGCGGCTCGATCCTCGACCATCGTCTGAAGATCGCCGCCGAGGCCTACACACCTGTCGACGCGAACAACATCCCCACCGGCGAGGTGCCTGCCGTCGACGGCACGCCGTTCGATTTCCGTGAGCTTCGCCCGGTCCGCAACGGAATGGACGAGGCACACAGCCCTTATGACCACAACTGGGTACTTGCCATGCAGCCGGCGCCCGAGCCGTGGCATGCGGCGAGGCTCGAAGGCCCGCTGTCCGGCATCCGGCTCGATCTCTGGACCACCGAGCCAGGACTGCAGCTCTATGACGGCGCCTTCCTGCCGGTTGTCCCGCCCTTGCGCGGCGGCATCGCGCCCGTCCGCCACGGCGCGCTGTGCCTCGAGCCGCAACGCTTCCCCGACGCCATCCACCACCCGCACTTCCCGAGTGCCGTGCTGAGGCCTGACGAGATCTATTCGCAGGTCACCGAATATCGCTTTTCGATGGTCGAGTGACCGTTACACCCAACCGCCATCGACGACAAAATTCTGTGCCGTGCACATCATGGAATCGTCGGCCGAAAGAAACAGCGCCATGCGCGCGATGTCGTCGGGCAGCACCCGCCCTGCCAGGCACTGATTTGCATCGATCTCGGCATTGGCTGCATCGTCAACCCAGAGCTCAAGCTGGCGCTTGGTCATCACCCAGCCCGGTACCAGCGTATTGACCCGGATGCCATGCTTGCCGAGATCGCGGGCGAAGGAGCGCGTCATGCCGTGCACGGCAGCCTTGGAAGCGGCATAGGCAGGATAGCCGCCCGAGGCCTTCATCCAGCCGATAGAGCCGAGATTGACGATCGCACCGCCGCCGGCGGCGATCATGCCGGGTGCCACCGCCTGGATGGCGAAGAACGAGTGGCGCAGATTGACCGCGACACGCGCATCGAAATACTCCGGCGTCACCGCGCGCCAGTCGTGGCGGGTGTCGCTCGCGGCGTTGTTGACCAGCGCCATGGTCGGACCCTGCAAGGCCTCGATCGCGGCTATCGCCTCGCGGTAGGCCGCGATATCGGTGATGTCGCAGGCATGGAAGGCGACGGAAGCGCCCATGCCCGCCAGCTCCTCGGCAAGCGCCATGCCCTCGGCTTCGGCAAGGTCGACAAATCCGACTTTCGCTCCCTGAGCGGCAAAGGCCCGCACCATCGCCTCGCCAATCCCTGTCGCTCCGCCGGAGACGAGCACCGGCCGCCCGGCCAGGCTCGGATATCTAGCCATCATGGCGTCGCTCATCGCCATCACCTTACAATGTCCTGACCGCGATGGGGGCCGCTGCCCGCGCCTGTTTCAACGGATTGCGCAGCGGCAGTCCGAATTCCGCCGCCTCGATCTCGAACACGTCACCGGGCTCCGTCTTCACCCCGTCAGCGAATGACAGCGTCGCCGTTCCGAACATGTGCACGTGCACGTCGCCCGGTTGGCGGAAGACACCATATTTGAAGTGATGATGTTCGAGATTGGCGATGGTGTGGGACATGTTGGCCTCGCCGGACAGGAACGGCTTTTCCCAGATCGGCTTGCCGGCGCGAATGATACGCGAGGCACCCTTGATGTCGTCAGGCAGTTCGCCGACGAGGATTTCCGGGCCAAACGAGGCATTCCGCAGTTTTGAATGGGCGAGATAGAGATAGTTGATACGCTCGGTGACGTGGTCGGAGAACTCGTTGGCGAGCGTGAAGCCGATGCGATAGGGCGTGCCGTCGTCGCCGACGAGATAGACGCCTGCAATCTCCGGCTCCTCTCCGGCATCGAGCGCGAAGTGCGGCGACACCAGCGGCTTGCCGGGATCGACGACCATGTTGCCGTTGCCCTTGTAGAACCATTCCGGTTGCACACCGACCTGGCCTCGCGCCGGCCTGCCGCCCTCCAGCCCCATGCGGAACATCTTCATGGAATCGGTCAGCATCTCCTCGCCACTGGCGTCCAGCTTCTTGTGCATGCTGTCCCGCGTCGCCGCCGAGCCCAGATGGGTGAGCCCGGTGCCGGTCAGATGCAGATGCGCCGGATCGGGATGCCTGACCGGCGACAGCACCTGGCCGGCGCGGCCGGCGGCCTCGATGTCGACGGCCTCGCCAAGGCCGCGGTCGGCGACGATGGCCGCAAGCGTGGTTCCGGCGCGCACCGCCTCCAGGGCCAGCGCGTAGATCGACTTGGCGTCGTTGACCAGCCGCGCGGTCCCGCCTTCCCGCACCGCCACACGGCTCTTGCCGTCGGCCAGGATTATCTGGGACATCAACATTCCTGCACTCCTTCCGTCTCGCCCCGGCCGGCCTCGTTTCCGGCGCCCGGCAAGACTTTCCCGTCGCGCCACGCACATGCGCAGCACGCCTTGCCTGTTATCTTCGAGATTGCGGGCCCGCTCCCCCGGGCGCCGCGGCCGGTCGCTCCCTGCGGCCTAGGCCTTCTTCTTGTTGTAGAGGTCGAAGGCGACAGCACCGAGCAGAACCAGGCCCTTGATCACCTGCTGCCAGTCGATGTTGATGCCCATGATCGACATGCCGTTGTTCATCACGCCCATGATGAAGGCGCCGATGACCGCGCCCGCCACCTGACCGACACCGCCCAACGCCGAAGCACCACCGATGAACACCGCAGCAATCACGTCGAGCTCCATGCCGGCACCTGCCTTAGGCGTCGCCATGTTCAGACGGGCGGCAAAGATCAGTCCGGCAAGTGCTGCCAACGCCCCCATGATGGCGAAGATGTAGAATGTCAGCCGCTCGGTGTGGATGCCCGAGAGAGCAGCCGCCTTGACGTTGCCACCCATCGCATAGATGCGCCGGCCAAAGGTCATACGCTTGGTCACGAAAACGAATGCGGCGATGAGCACGCCCATCACGACAAGCACGTTGGGCAGGCCGCGATAGGACGCCAGCATATAGAGCAGGAACAGCACGATACCGGCCATGACGGCATTCTTCAGCACGAAGAAGCCGAAGGGCTCGGCATCATAACCGTGGCTCTCGCGGTTGCGCCGGCTTTTCAGCGCCGCAAAGAGCATTCCGGCGACGATCAGCAAGGCAATGACGATGGTGGTAGCGTGCAGCTTGACCCCGCCGATCGTCCACGGTCCGATCGGGTCGGGGATGAAGCCCGCCGACAGCATCTGGAATTCCGGCTGGAAAGGCCCGACCGAGCGTCCGCCGAGCAACCACAGTGCCAGCCCCTTGAACACCAGCATGCCGGCAAGTGTGACGATGAAGGACGGGATTTTCATATAGGCGATGAAGTAGCCCTGGACGCCACCGATGACGGCGCCGACGCATATGCATATCAGTCCGGCAAGAAACGGGTTGAAGCCGAAATCGACCATCAGCACCGCCGCGACCGCGCCGATGAAGCCGGCGACCGAGCCGACCGAGAGGTCGATATGCCCGGCGACGATGACCAGCAGCATGCCGAGCGCCATGACGATGATGTAGGAATTCTGCAGGATCAGGTTGGTCAGGTTGACCGGTTTGAACAGCACACCGCTGGTGGTGAACTGGAAGAAGATCATGATAGCGATCAGGGCAAGCACCAGCCCGTATTCGCGCAGGTTCGCCTTGATGGCATCTTGCGCCGTCGCCTTGGCGGAATTGACCGTCGGGGCAGCTGTTTCCGTGCTCATGCGGCTTTCTCCTCGCCGCGGACGATCGCCCGCATGATCTTTTCCTGGCTGGCTTCGCTGGCCTTCATCTCAGCGACGATGCGTCCCTCGTTGAGCACATAGATGCGATCGCAGATGCCGAGAAGTTCCGGCATTTCCGACGATATCACCAAGATGCCCTTACCCTCGTCGGCGAGCTTGTTGATGATCGTGTAGATTTCATACTTGGCGCCGACATCGATGCCGCGCGTCGGCTCGTCGAGGATCAGCACGTCGGGGTTGGCAAACAGCCACTTCGACAGCACCACTTTCTGCTGGTTGCCGCCGGAAAGGTTGCCGGTGATCTGGTAGACGCTGGACGAGCGGATGTTGGTCTTCTTGCGATACTCGTTGGCGGCCCTCAGTTCGGCATTGTCGTCGATCACGCCCAGCTTCGACGAGACGCTTGGCAGGTTGGCGACCGTCACATTGTGCTTGATGTGGTCGATCAGGTTGAGGCCGTAGACCTTGCGGTCCTCGGTGGCATAGGCGAGGCCTGCCTTGACCGCCTTGCCGACCGTCGAGGTGTCGGCTTTCTTGCCGTGCAGCAGCACGTCGCCGGTGATGTTGGTGCCGTAGGACCTGCCGAACACGCTCATCGCGAACTCGGTGCGCCCGGCCCCCATCAGGCCCGCAATACCGACGACCTCGCCCTTACGCACCGACAGGTTGACGCTCTTGATGATCTGCCGCTCCGGATGCAGCGGGTGGTGCACCGACCAGTTTTTCACTTCGAAGATGGTCTCGCCGATGTTCGGCTCGCGGTGTGGATAGCGGTTCTCAAGGCTGCGCCCGACCATCGAGGTGACGATGCGGTCCTCGGTGATATCGGCCTTGTCCATCGTCTCGATCGACTGGCCGTCGCGGATGATGGTGATCTGGTCGGCGATGCGCTTGATCTCGTTCAGCTTGTGCGAAATCATGATCGAGGTCATGCCTTGCGCCTTGAACTCGACGAGCAGGTCGAGCAGCGACTGGCTGTCCTTCTCCGACAGCGAGGCCGTCGGCTCGTCGAGGATCAGAAGCCGGACGTCCTTGGCCAGCGCCTTGGCGATTTCCACCAGTTGCTGCTTGCCGGTACCGATGTTGGTGATCAGCGTGTCGGGATCCTCGCGCAGGCCGACCTTCTTCAACAGCTCGGCGGCACGCCGGCGCACCTTGTCCCAGTTGATGATGCCGTTTGTTGCCTGCTCGTTGCCCAGGAACATGTTCTCGGCGATCGACAGCATCGGCACGAGCGCAAGCTCCTGATGGATGATGACGATGCCGCGTTTTTCGGAGTCATGGATGCCGTTGAAATGGCATTCCTGGCCTTCATAGCGGATGTCGCCGGAATAGCTGCCGAAGGGATAGACGCCGGAGAGGACCTTCATCAGCGTCGACTTGCCGGCGCCGTTCTCGCCGCAAATGGCGTGGATATCGCCGCGCCTCACCTTGAGATTGACGTTCTCGAGCGCCTTGACGCCCGGGAAGGTCTTGGTGATGTCGCGCATTTCCAGAATGATGTCGTCACTCATGGTCCCTCGCTCGAAGTGGCGCCCCGCCTGTCCAGGAAAATGCACCCGGAAACGGAGGTAGCGTACTCTCTTTGGAACGGAGCTCCACCCCCTCCTTGCGCGGGTCTCGACACGCGCCCGCGCCCGGCATTGGCTGCCTTCGGCGTTGATGCGGGGAGCCCGCCAAGCGGGTGTCCGGTCCCTTGAACCGCTCCCCGCAATTGCAGGGGAGCGGCAAGGCGGAAGGCTTACTTTATCTCCTCGGCCTTGATGTAGCCGGAGTCTACCAGGACCTTCTGGATGTCGTCCTTGACCACCGACACGGGCACCAGCAGGTAGGACGGAACCACCTTGACGCCGTTGTTGTAGGTCTTCTCGTCGTTGATCTCGGGCTTGCCGCCGGACAACGCCGCATCGACTAGGTTCGCGGTTACCTTGGCCAGTTCGCGGGTGTCCTTGAACACCGTCGAGTACTGCTCGCCGGCGATCATCGCCTTGACCGAAGGCACCTCGGCATCCTGACCGGAGATAACAGGCCATGGCTGTTCGGCCGTGCCGTAGCCGACGCCGCGCAGCGACGAGATGATACCGCGCGACAGGCCGTCATAGGGCGCGAGCACCGCATCGACACGGCTGCCGTCGGAGTAGTTGGCCGACAGGATGTTGTCCATGCGGGCCTGCGCCACCGCCGCATCCCAGCGCAGCGTACCGACCTTTTCCATGCCCATCTGGCCCGACTTGACGACCAGCGTGCCCTTGTCGATCAGCGGCTGCAGCACCGACATGGCGCCGTCGTAGAAGAAGAAGGCGTTGTTGTCGTCGGGCGAACCGCCGAACAGCTCGATGTTGAACGGACCTGGCTTGTCAGGATAGCCGAGGCCCTTGAGCAACGAGTCTGCCTGGAGCACGCCGACCTTGAAGTTGTCGAAGGTGGTGTAATAGTCGACATTGCCGCTGTCGCGGATCAGGCGGTCATAGGCGATGACCTTGACGCCCTTGTCGGCCGCCTGCTGCAGCACCGCCGACAGCGTGGTTCCGTCGATCGAAGCGATGATCAGGGCCTTGGCGTCCTTGGTCACCATGTTCTCGATCTGGGCGAGCTGGTTCGGGATATCGTCTTCGGCATACTGCATGTCGATGGTGTAGCCCTTGGCTTCGAGGGCCGCCTTGAGCGCGTCGCCGTCATTGATCCAGCGCAGCGACGACTTGGTCGGCATGGCGATGCCGATCGTCCCCTTGTCCTGGGCATGGGCCTGATAGGACATGGCGGCGAGGCCAACCGCGAGGGCGGCTACGAACGTCTTGATGATCTTCACCTTCTCTCTCCCTTGTGAAGTGCCGGCGCGCGGACGCAAGCGCTCGCGCGTGGCCCCGCCATGAACGGCGCGGCAAAGCCAGGTATGATGCGTATTCCTCCAAAAGGCCGCGAGCCCTGCGTTTCCTCCGCTCGATGCTCCAGCGCCCGGCTGGCTGACATCGAACTCGCGACGGTCTCAACGTCGGGGAATGTGGCATAACAGTCAAATGCAAAATCGGCTGCACGGCATATCATTTCTGGTATGCTTCAAAGCCAGTTCAAGGCTGCGCAGGAGGGAAGGACGCGATGGTCGACATCCGGGACGACGCCAGGGTAAGCGGCACCAGCCTGCGCATCAACGACAACGAAACCTTGCTGCGCAGCGGCCTCAAGCTGCGCCATATGCGCATGGTGGTGGCGCTGGAGGATCACGGCCAGATCAGCGCCGCCGCCCAGGTCATGAACATCTCCCAGCCCGCTGCCTCGCGCATGATCTCCGAGATCGAGGACATCCTCGGCGTCGAGGTCTGCGAGCGGCTGCCACGAGGCGTCCGGCTGACGCCCTATGGCGCAGCCCTTGCCCGCCGTGGCCGCGCCATCCTGCTCGAGATGCAGCAGGTCGACCGTGAGATCTCCGACCTCAAGTCCGGCAAGGGCGGCTCGGTCGCCATGGGCGCGGTGACCGCACCCGCGATCGAGCTGGCGGTACCTGCCATCCGCAAGATCCGCGAGCGCTATCCGCGCATCGAGATCAGCGTGCAGATCGAGACAAGTGCCGTCCTGGCACGCGAACTCCTCGCCTCGCGCCACGATTTCATCGTCGCCCGCGTCCCCGACGATCTCGATCCGCGTTTGTTCGAAAGCCGCATCATAGGCATTGAGAAGGCCTGCCTCATCGTTCGCCGCGGCCATCCCCTGGCCGGCTCCGGCACTGTTCCGCTGGAACGCCTTGCCGAATTCGACTGGGTTTTCCAGCCCGGCGGTTCGCTGCTACGTCAGACGGTACAGGGCATCTTCATGAGCCGAAACGTCCGCATGCCCGACCGCATCCTCAACACCAGCTCATTGCTCTTGACGCTGGTGATGGTGGCGCAGTCGGACGCCATCGCGCCGATCGCGACTGACGTCGCCAATTTCGTCAACGCCAAGAGCGGTCTCGACGGCACGATCGAGATCCTGCCGATCGCCTTCGACATCAACGTCCAGCCCTACAGCCTGATCACCGTGCGCGGCCGCATGCTGTCACCGACAGCCCAGTTGCTGCACGACCACATCCTGCGTGAGATCGCATAGGCGACCTCACGGGACCGGAGTGCCTTGCCCCCAGGAAGTGAGGAGAGTTAGCCCGGCGAAACCGTGTCGGATGGACACTCGAGAGTTCGGCCCTCACACCCTGGCGCACATCGCCTCGAAGAACGCGACATTGTCGAGGTCAAGCGGATCGTCGACCGGCAGCGCCTGCGACGACATCTTGGAGATCACCACCTCGGCCTTGGGGTCGATGTAGAGCCACTGGCCGTGGATGCCGATGCCGCAATAGGCTTGGGCAGCATTGGCGCTCTGGTACCACTTGTTGCGATAGCGCCCGTGGGCGAACAGGTTGGTCATCGTACCGCGCTGCCAGGCCACTGCATCGCCGCCATGGATGGTGTCTTCGACCCAAGCCTGCGGCACGATCCGGCCGCCTTCGGCAACACCGCCCTGCCGCATCATCTCGCCGACACGCGCGAGGTCGCGCACCGCCACCGATACGCCGCCCGCCGCGCGCGCCGAGCCTTCCGAATCGACGCTGACGAAGGCATCGCGCACCGCGCCCAGCGGCTGCCACAGCTTGTCCGCCATCAGCTCGGCATAACGCTGGCCAGAGGCGCGCTCGACGATGATGCCGAGCAGGTCTGAATTGGGCGAGCGGTAGCGGAAGGTCTGGCCGTGCGGCTCGTCCAGCGGCTGCAGTGAGACGAGGAACTCGCGCAAAGTTTCCGATCCGCCGCCCGGGTTCCACATCGTGGCGCGGCGATAACGGGCAAAGGCGCTTTCGGGGTCGAGATAAGCCTCCTCGAAATCGAGGCTGACGGTCATGTCGAGCACGTGACGCACAGTGGCTTTGGCGTAGACCGAGCCGGTCGCTTCGGGCACGTAGTCGGTCACCGGCGCATTCGGGTCGAGCTTGCCCTCGCCTTCGAGGCTGCCGGCAAGGACCGCCGTCAGCGACTTCGAGATCGAAAAGATGATGTGCCGTGCCTCGGGCCGCATCTCGGGCGCGAACCAATCGCCGACGAAGCGCCCCTTCTTCATCACCGCAAGCGCATCCGTCGACGAGCGCTCGAGGAAACCGGCCACGCTCTCGTTTCGGCCGTTGATATCAACGATTTCCGTCAGAAGCCCGGCGAGATCGACGGGCGCGCTCTCGACCTTGCCCTCCAGGGCCGGGATTCGCGTGCTGCGCACCATCTCGCCGACATTCTGGAAAGCCCAGCGGTTGAACGGCTTCTCGCGCCAGTTGCCGAGCGTCACGGCCTGGCGCGCAAAACCGAATGCCTGCTCGAAGGCGTTTGATGACGTCATGATATGTCCTTGCTGCTATGTTCCGGTCAGGCGAGTGCGGCTGCGATGGTGTGCACAGCCTTCAGGGTCGCCACCGAATAGGGAACCGAAGTGAAGTCGGGCCAGGTCGACAGCTTCACCGTGACCATGCCGGCGTCGAAATTGATATGGATCAGTTGCCCGAACACGCCGCGGCACATCAGCGTCCGCGAGCGCGGGTCTTCGATCCAGAACTGGTTGCGATAGCTGGCCTCGGGCATCGAGGTGCTGAAGTTGGGGCCATGCATTCCCCGCCGGGTCTCGGCGATCCAGCCGGCAGGCACGATGTCGGCGCCGTCCTCCAGGATCGTCTGGCCGAAGCGGGCATAGTCGCGCAGCGTCGCGTTGAAGCCGCCGTCGGCAATGGCGTAACCGGCGCTGTCGACGGTGAAACAGGCGCTCTCCTCGGCGCCGATCTTCTGCCACAGCTCTTCGGACACCAGTTGCGGCAGCCGCCTGCCGGTCGCCCGCTCCATGATGAAGGCGAGCACATCAGTCTCGATCGAGCGGTACTCGAAGGCAGCGCCATGCGGCCTGGTCGTTTCGGTCAGGCGCTGGATCAACTCGAACATATGCCGTGGCCAGTGGAAGCTGGGGTCGGCATCCGCGGGGACCGGCTTCCAGCCGCCGGCGACGTCGACCTGGCCGATGTCGGAATAGGGGTCGGTATAAGCCTCGCTGAAACGGACACCCGTGGTCATGTCGAGCACCTGCTGAACGGTCGCCCCCTTCCAGCCGGTCGTTGCCAGCTCCGGCAGATAGTCGGTCACCAGCTTCTTCGGGTCGACGATACCTCGCCCCGCAAGAATGCCGCATACCGTGCCCGTCACCGATTTCGCCACCGATTGCGACAGATGCAGCGTGCGTGGCGTCATGCCGTTGAAGTAGCGCTCATAGGCGATCTTGCCGTCCTTGAGCACGAGGAAGCCATCGGTGTAGGTCTCGTCGAGCAGCCCCGAAAGCGTCGTCGGTTTGCCCCCGCTGTCCACGACCGCCAGGCCGTCGAGATCTGTCTCGGCGCGCGGCAATTCACGAACCGGACCTTCGCCGCGCCATACCTCCGCCGTCGTCACGATCTCGCGCACGTGCTGAAACGCCCAGCGGTTCCACGGCGGCATGTCCCATTGCGCCTTCGGTACCTTCATCGCCGGTGGCGAGCCCTGCATGATGGGTGGCGGCGCATCGCTGTTTCTGTAGGAGCTCATGTCTCTCAACCTTGTCTCTTCGCCACCCATGGTGGAGACGATGTCGGACCTTCGACAAACTCAAAACCAGATGCGGGACGGCACAAACGCTTCAAGGCCTGGTGCTGCCCCTCATCCGCCCTTCGGGGCACCTCCTCCGGCAAACGGGGAGCAGGAACAGCCCCTACTTCTGCAGGTCGGTCCAGATCTTGGTGTAGATCGCATCGACCTCCGGCGGGCACATCAAGGCCATCGTGCCATGCGCCTTGCTCGCTTCCGGAATAACGATTTCAGGCGCGTCCTTCATCTCGGCGGGCATGAACTTTTCCGAGCCTGCAATGCCGTTGGCATAGCGGTGATAGGCGGAAAGCCCCGCCGCGATTTCGGGATCCATGATGAAGTTCTGGAACAGCTTGGCGTTCTCGACGTTCTTGGCGTCCTTCAACACCACCACGTTGTCGCTCCAGTAGGTGAAGCCTTCCTTCGGATAGCCGAAATTCACCTCAGGACGCGCCAGCCGGATGCGCAGCGCGGCCCCGTTCCAGGTTGTCGAGGCCTGGAAGTCGCCGGCCTTCATCTTGTCGATCGCGCCATACTCCATAGCGACCCAGTTCGGTTTCGCCGCCACCAGCAGGTCGCGCGCCTTCTTCAGCACCTCCTTGTCGTCGGTGCATTGCTGGCCGCCGACATAGCGGATCGCCGCCGTCACCACGTCCTTCATCTCGGGGACGACATTGACCTTGCCCTTCAGCTCGTCGGGTGTCTCGAAGATGATCTTCCAGCTGTTGATGTCGCCCTTGTAGGTGCTGGTGTTGACAACCGTGCCGACCGTGCCCCAAGCCCAGGGCACCGAGTATTTGCGGCCGGGGTCGAATTCGGGGTTGGCCCAGTCGGGCGACACGTTCTTGAAGTTCTCCATGCCGCCCGGATTGGTCTCGAGCAGCAGACCTTCCTTGATCCAGATCGGCAGATGCGTCTGGGAGGGAACCGCGATGTCGAAACCGCTGCCGCCCTGGCGCACCTTGGCGAGTGCGGTGTCGTTCGAGTCGTAGTCGGTGATCGTCACCTTGACCTTGTACTTTTCCTCGAACTTCTTGATCACCTCGGGGTTGGTGTAGTTGCCCCAGTTGTAGATGTTGAGCTGGCCTTCGGCGCGGGCAAAGCCGGTCGCCGCAAACAGCGCGATCGCCGCGACGGCAGTGGACATCATTGGTTTCACAGCAGGTCTCCTCTTCATTTCAGACTGTGAGCACCCTGCCAGTGGCAGGCTACATCAACATCACGGCCGGACCGGGTCCGGCCGTGATTGTTTCTGATCGGGCAGAACTTACTTCTGCAGTTCGGTCCAGATCTTGGTGTACAGGGCGGTCACCTCGGGCGCGCAGGTCTGGAGGATTTCGCCGTTCTTCTTGAACTCCTCCGGCACCACGACTTCCGGCGCGGACGTCATGTCGGCTGGCATGAACTTCTCCGAACCGGCGATGCCGTTGGCATAGCGATGGAAAGCCGAGTTCATCGCCGCGTTTTCCGGATCCATCATGAAGTTCTGGAACAGCTTGGCGTTCTCGACGTTCTTGGCTTCCTTCAGCACCACCACGTTGTCGGACCAGTACTGGAAACCTTCGGTCGGATAGCCGTAGTGGATGGCTGGGTTCTTCAGCCGCTGGCGCAGGGCCGAGCCGTTCCAGTCGCTGGTTGCCTTGAAGTCGCCGGCGCCCATCTTTTCGATGGTGTTGTATTCCATGGCGATCCAGTTCGGCTTGGCGGCAACGAGAACGTCGCGCACCTTCTTCAGCACTTCCTTGTCGCCGGTGCACTGCTCGCCGCCGACATACTTGATCGCGGCATGCAAGACGTCGTTCATCTCGGGAACGACGTTGACCTTGCCCTTCAACTCGTCCGGCGTGTCGAAGACGATCTTCCAGGTGTTGATGTCGCCCTGGTAGACGTCGGTGTTGACGACCACGCCGACGGTGCCCCAAGCCCACGGCACGGTGTACTTGCGGCCCGGATCGAAGGCCGGGTTGGCCCATTCGGGCGCGACGTTCTTGAAGTTCTCCATGCCACCGGGATTGGTCTCGAGGATGAGCCCTTCCTGGATCCAGATCGGCACGTAGGTCTGCGACGGCATGGCGACGTCGAAGCCGGTGCCGCCCTGGCGCACCTTGGCAAGTGCGGTGTCGTTCGAGTCGTAGTCGGTCACTGTTACCTTGACGTCGAACTGCTTCTCGAACTTCTTGATCATGTCGGGGCTGATGTAGTTGCCCCAGTTGTAGATGTTCAGCTCGCCGGCTGCGGAGGCGAGGCTGGTCGAGGCAAGCAGCGCAAGGCCGGCGGCCATCGACATGGATTTCAGATTCATCATTCCACTCCCGTTGATTAATCCCGTTTCCTGCTCAAGAAGAAGAACAGCGTGACGATGACGACCGACAAGAGCAGGAAGACGGTCGATATCGCATTGACCTCCGGCGTGATGCCGCGGCGGATCTGCCCCAGCATGTAGGTTGGCAAGGTGTCCTGCCCGCCCGACTTGACGAATTCGGTAATGACCACGTCGTCGAGCGAGATGACGAAGGCGAGCATCAGGCCGGCGATGATTCCCGGCCAGAGCAGTGGCAGCGTCACGCGGCGGAACGCCTTCCATGGCGTGGCGTAGAGATCGGCCGCAGCCCGTTCGAGCGTCAGGTCCATGTTCTCGAGGCGCGCCCGGATCGGCAGATAGGCAAAGGGAATGCAGAACGCCGTGTGCGCCGCGATCAGGTAGCCGAGGCCGTTGTAGCCGCTGGCGATCTTGATCTGCGCAAAGAAGATCAGCAGCGCCACGCCGGTGACGATCTCCGGCACCATCAGCGGCTGGTTGATGAAGGCGTATTTGAACGTCAGGCCGCGATAGGTGCGCGTCCGCGTCGTCGCCAGTGCCGCCATCGTTGCCGCGATGGTGGCGATGATCGCCGCCGAGGAGGCGATCTTCAGCGACCGCCAGGAGGCGTCGACGACCTGCTGGTTGGACCAGGCGGCGACGAACCAGCGCAGCGAGAAGCCGCCCCAGTCGGACACCGAGCTCGACTCGTTGAAGGCGAAGATCACCAGCACGGCAATCGGCAGGTAAAGCAGGAAGAAGCAGGCGCAGGCGATCGTCGTAAAACCGGTCTGCTGCCTGATCGAGAAGCGCTTAGCCATGACGCACCTCCGAGCCTGCGGTGTTGCGGACGTAGACGAGAAGCGCCACCATCACGATCGCCATGACGGTGATCGAAAGTGCTGCCCCCAGTGGCCAGTTGCGCCCTTGCCCGAACTGCAGCTCGATCAGGTTGGCGAACATCATGTTCTTGCCGCCACCCAGAACGCTCGGTGTCACATAGGCGCCGATGGCCGGGATGAACACCAGGATCGAGCCAGCGACGACACCGGGCCTGACCAGCGGGAAGATGATCCGCTTCAGCACCTGCCAGCGCGTGGCATAAAGATCGTAGCCGGCCTCGACGAGGCGGAAGTCGAGCTTTTCCATGCTGGCATAGAGCGGCAGCACCATCAGCGGCAGGTAGACATAGACCATGCCCACCATGATGGCGAAGTCGGTGTAGAGCATCTGGATCGGCTGGTCGATGATGCCGAGATTGATCAGCGCCGTGTTGATCAGGCCTTCGTTGCGGATCACCTGCAGCACGGCAAAGGTGCGGATCAGCAGGTTGGTCCAGAACGGAATGGTGATCAGGAACAACCAGATGTCGCGCGTCCGCTCCGACCGCGTTGCGATGAAATAGGCCGTCGGAAAACCGAAGACCAGCGTCGCCACCGTCGCCATGAGAGCGAGTTTCAGCGAGCGCCAGAAGATGGTGAGATGGGCGCTGGCAAAGGACAGCGTGTCGTCGAAGATGTCGCGTTCGAGGAAAACCGAGACCCAGCCCTCGGTCGAGAACTTCCACTGGACGTCGCCGTAGGGTCCGGGCGTCAGGAACGAATAGAGAAGCACGATCAAGAGCGGGCCGGATGCGGCCAGAAGGATGATGATCAGCGCCGGCGCCGAGAGATACCAGCGGTTCCTGATCTCCCGCGCCTCTGCCTGCTTTTCGATTTCGGCTGCGGTCGCCATGGCTCAGTCCTTCAGGATCTGGGCCGCATCGTCGCCCAGGACGATGCCGACGCGCTCGCCGCGCTCGAATTCCACCATCGCGCCGCGCGTGTTCTGCTGGCGCACGGTGAAAGCCTCGCCGTCATCCAGCCTGACATGCACATGCGTGTCGGTGCCGAAATAGACGACGTTTTCGACCAGGCCCGAAATGTCGCCCTTGCCCTTCACCGCCTTGGCGTGCTCGGGCCGGATGACGACGGTGGCATCGCCGTCGGGCTTGAAGCCATCGGCGACCGTCGCCGAGATCGTCGCGCCGGACTTCAGCGTCACCTTGGCCTTGCCGCCGTCGATGCTGTCGATGCTGGCGTCGAGGAAATTGGTTTCGCCGATGAAGTCGGCGACGAAGCGAACCGCCGGCCGGTCGTAGATCTCGCGCGCCGACCCGACCTGCAGGATCTTGCCCGACGACATCACCGCGATGCGATCGGACATGGTCAGCGCTTCTTCCTGGTCATGGGTGACGAAGATGAAGGTGATGCCGGTCTCGTGCTGCAGACGCTTGAGTTCGATCTGCATTTCCTTGCGCAGCTTGTAGTCGAGCGCCGACAGCGGCTCGTCGAGCAACAGCACCTTGGGCTGCGGCGCGAGCGCGCGGGCCAGCGCCACGCGCTGTTGCTGACCGCCGGAGATCTGGCTGGTGCGGCGCTTGGCGAGCTTTTCCATGCGCACCAGCTTCAACATCTCGGCGACGCGGGCGTCGATCTCGGCGCGTGGCTTGCCCAGCATCTCAAGGCCGAAGCCGATGTTCTCGGCCACCGTCATATGCGGAAACAGTGCGTAGGACTGGAACACCGTGTTGACCGGCCGCTTGAATGGCGGCAGCGGCGCGATATCGCTGCCATAGAGCAGGATCTCGCCTTCCGAAGGAAAATCGAAGCCGGCGATCAGGCGAAGCAGCGTGGTCTTGCCGCAGCCGGAAGGTCCAAGCAGCGTGAAGAACTCGTTTTCCCTGATCGAAACCGAAACGGTATCCAGCGCTGCGACCTGCGCCTCTCCCGTCCCGAATACTTTACGAACCCCACGAACTTCGATCGCATTCTTACCCGGTGTGTCCGGCACGCAAACGCCCCATTTGTTTCGTCCACTTTTGCAGTGAAACTTTTTTCCCCGTTCAATTGTCACCACACCCCGTCAGGCTTGGCAACAACGGCTCGTCGTCATGTCGCCAGGCATCCGCCCTGCGGCTCATGCCTGGTAGCTCACCCGCCCTCCGCAGATGGTCGTCACAGGCCGCACCTGGTGCAACACCGCCGGATCGGTTGCCTCGATGTCGGCCGAGAGCACCACCAGGTCGCCGAAATAGCCTGGTTTCAGCTGGCCCTTGCGGTCTTCCTTGAACTCGGCGTAGGCGCCCTCGACGGTGTAGCCGGCCAGCGCCTGGTGCAGCGAAACGCTCTGGTCGGGCATGTCTTCAGCCCATGGCTTTCGCAGCATCGCTGCCTGCATGCCCTCGATCGGATCGATCGGCGCCACTGGCCAGTCGGAGGCAAACACCACATGCGCGCCTGCCTCGATCAAGGTCCGGGTCGGATAGGCATAGGGCCAGCGCTGGCGACCGATGCGCGATACCGTCGGCTCAAGAGGAAAGCTCATCGCACCCGGCGGGTGCGGAGGCTGCATCGAAGCGATCACGCCGAGGTCGACGAAACGCTGGATGTCGCTGGCCGTGGTCAGCTCGACATGCTCGACACGGTGGCGGCTGTCGCGCTTGCCATTGACCTTCGCGGCCGCCTCGTAGCCGTCTAGTACGGCGCGTGTCGCGCCATCACCGATCGAATGCACGGCGATCTGCAGGCCGCGCCGGTCGATCTCGGTGGCGATACGTTTGAACTCCTCGGGCGAAAACAGCGGCTCGCCGACCCAGTCGGGACGATCCGCATAGGGCTCGATCATCACGGCCGTCCAGGAGTCCAGCACGCCGTCATAGAACATCTTGACGAGACCCGACGACAGCCAGTCGCCGTCGTAGCGCTCGGCCATGACGGACGCCTTGTCCAGCGCGTCTGGCGTCATGAAGTTCTTGTAGTGGAACGGGATCTGCACCCGGCAGATCAGATCGCCCTCTGCCTGGACTTCCGACAGCAGCTCCAACTGGTAGAAATTGCCGTCCATGTTCTGGATCGAGGTGATGCCGTGGCGCGCGCACCAATCGAGGCCGCGGCGCATGATGGCGCGGTCGCCAGCGCGCTCGTCGCCTTCGGGCACAGGATCGGGCTCGCCGCCGGTCGACAGGCCGAGCCGCACACGCTCCTCGCCGGCAAGCTTGAGCACCGGGTTGAACGCCTCGTTCTCGCGCAGCTCGCCCTCGGCCAGGCCATCGTCGCCCATGACGATCTCGTTGCCGGGCGTAAGTTCCCGCCCGTGCAACACATCGGCCATTTCGAGCGCCTTGGTGTTCGCCCAATAGGTGTGATGGTCGGGGGCCGCCATGATGAAGGCCCGGTCGGGCAAGATGGCGTCGAGGTGATGGCGCGTCACGCGCTCGCTGCCGAGAATGGTGTAGTCGGCGCCTTGGCCGACAAGCATGCGCTGGTTCGGGCGAGCAGCCGCATAGGCCAGCACCGCTTCGCGCAGAGCATCAAGGCCACTCACGCCGGCAAGCTGAAGATGCGCCAGTTCGGCCGCACCCGAGAAGAGATGCATGTGCGCTTCGATGAAGCCAGGAACCACCGATCCGCCGCGCGCGTCGATAATCTTTGTGTCGGGGCCGCGCAGCGCTTCAACGGTGGCGTTGTCGCCAACGGCCGCGATCAGTCCATCTACGACTGCCACCGCTTCGGCCGTGGGCCGGGTCGAGTCCATGGTCAGCACGCGGCCGTTGATGACGATCAGATCGGCATTGCGAACCGGTTGGACAGACATCGCGACTCCGCGCACTTGACTGACTGATACCGTTCACGCCCGCACCGGCTGCCCCGTCCCAAGGAGTGGCGCAACCAGACAGCAGGCTGAGGCCGGTTCGCTGTCCCAAGGAATTCCTCTTTCCCTAAAGACAGCATCGAGAAAAAATGCGACTAATTATTCGCGTTTGTCAATATGCGGGTTTTCCGGGGATGCGTTGTGGAGGACGCCCCTGGTGTATGCTGGCGACGAGCAGGGAGCGAGAAGTCCAGTCCGTGAAGAGCAGTCTCACAAAGAAGGCCACGACGGCGCTTAGCCCGCGCAAACAGCCGCGACAGGAACGGTCGAGCAAGGTCGTCGACAGGATCCTCGACGCCGCCCTGATCCTGACCAGGGAACAGGGAACCAAGACGCCGACGACGCTGGCCATCGCCCAGCGCGCCGGCCTGTCGGTCGGCTCGATCTACCAGTACTTCCCCAACAAGGAAGCCATCCTGCTCGACCTTGCCCGGCGCTGGCTCGGTGCCTTCCCGGAAGTGATCGCCAAGCGCATTGCGGCTCCCCGCCCGACCAATCGCGACGAATTCCAGCAGGAGGTGGACAAGCTCTTCGTCGACACCTCCCGGCTCTATCTCGACAACGCCACGCTGATGCCGGTCATCGAGGCGATCACCGGCAATCCCGACCTCCGTCCGATCCAGAACGAGTATGACGACCAGATCATCGCGCTCTATGCAGCCTGGCTGCAGCATGTGAACCCGGCGCTCGACGACGGCATCGCCAGCCGGCTCGGCGTGGTGATGATGGAAGTCGGCCACGTCTGCCGTCTCGTCGGGCTCAAGCGCGACCGCAAGGCCTTCGATCTCATCCAGGACGACGTCAAGACCATGTGGCTTGCCCTCGTCGACCCCTATCTCGACCTCAACTAGAACCAGGAAGGATTTTCATGAAGACAGTCTTTTCGCCGCTTCACGCCGGCCACAGCGGCCAGATGGAGCTTGTCGCCGGCGCCATCGTGCCCGGCTTCGAAAAACCCTCGCGGGCCGAGATCATCAAGGCGCGGGTCGAAGACCAGAAGCTCGGCGATATCCTGGCGCCCGAGATACATGACCTCGCCGCCGCCAAGCGCGTGCACGCGGCCGACTATATCGATTTCCTGCCGACCGTCTGGCCGGAATGGGAAGCAGCAGGGAAAACCGGCTCGGCCATCCCCTTCGCCTGGCCGACACGCGGCCTGCGCGGCGACGTGCGCCCGCAGACCATCGAGGCATTGCTCGGCTACTATTCCTTCGACGGCGGCGCGAGCTTCGTGAAGGGGACCTGGGATGCCATCAAGTCATCCTATGACGTGGCGCTGACAGCAGCTCAACTCGTCAAGGCCGGCGAACGTGCCGCCTTCGCGCTCTGCCGTCCGCCGGGCCACCACGCCGGTGCCGCCTTCATGGGCGGCTACTGTTTCATCAACAACGCCGCCGTCGCCGCCCAGTGGTTCCGCGACCAGGGCGCAAAGCGCGTCGCCGTGCTCGACGTCGACTATCACCACGGCAACGGCACTCAGGAGATTTTCTACTCACGCGCCGACATCCAGGTCATCAACCTGCATGGCGACCCGATGACCGAGTATCCGTTCTTCCTCGGCCATGCCGACGAACGCGGTTCGGGCGAAGGCGAAGGCTTCAACATCAACTACCCGATGCCCTTCGGCACCACTTTCGACAAATGGAACGAGGCACTGGAAGACGCCTGCCGGAAGCTCGCTGCCTATGCGCCTGACGTGGTCGTGGTCTCGCTCGGCGTCGACACCTTCGAGAAGGACCCGATCAGCCACTTCAAGCTGACCAGCGCCGACTATCCGAAGATCGGTGCCCGCATCGCCAAGCTCGGCCTGCCGACCTTGTTCGTCATGGAAGGCGGTTACGCCGTCGACGAGATCGGCGTCAATGCCGTCGGCGTGCTGACCGGCTTCGAGGGACGGTAATCCTCAAGCTCTCCCTTCTCCCCGCTTGCGGGGAGAAGGTGCCCAGAAGGAGCGGATCAGAGGCAGCACCGGGCTGCCCAGCCGTTCTCAGGTCACTGCGCCGAAACAGTTCCCGCAGCCGCCAGTGCCGCTGCCTTCTTCCGTCCAAGCCGCGTCAGCAGCCAGGCAACCGCAAGCCCGCCAAGCGCGATGCCTATCGCCAGCAGCGGCCGGTACCAGAACCATGCGACCGCGATCGTTGCAGTGCCCACCAGCAAGGCCAGTACGAAGGCGACAAGCCCGGTGCCCATGCGCACCATCGAGCCTATGAAGGGGATCACATCGGCAATCACGCCGAGTGGCGCCAGCAGCAGCCCGAAGCCGATTGCCAGCAACAGCAGGCAGCCGACGCGCACCAGCCAGGTGATGATGGTGTTGGCACTGACTGCGTCGGCGAACATCTTTTCCGCCGGCACCCTGCCGCTGTCGACAAGCAGCAGCTCGTCGCCGGCCACCGTCTGGTAGGGCGCAAACCGCTCGCCCGTCTGGCGGCCGATGACACTGATGTCGCCGAGCGGTACCAGCCGGTACTCGATGCGGTAGTCACCGATGGCTGGAGAAGCCGGATTTGCGCCGAGATAGATGCGCCCGTCCAAGACGTTGACGCGCTCGGTGCCGGGATAGGCGGCGGCAATGTCCGGCAACTGGCTCGGCGTGATGGTCAGCGGATTGCTGTCGCCGATGCGGTCGAACACCGGCTCGTCAAGCGTAAAGGCGCCAAGCTTGCCTTCACGGATCTGAAACGTGCGCGAGCCGAGCGCCATGGCGGGGTTCTGATGATTGGCCGGCTGCTTGAACTCGGCCGAGTCGATCGGCCGGTCCTGCCATTCCTTGGCGTAGCTGTAAGTGGTGACGGTTTCCTCGCCACCGCCCAGCTTGGTGTTGGTCTCCGATTTGGAATTCTCCACCCACTGGAACATCTCGACGGTGCGCACCAGCCGCACGCCCTTGGCCTCGATGGCAAAGTCCGGATCGCTGACTGCGTCAGAGGTCATCACGGGCCCCGTGGTGTGCACCAGCTCGCCCTCATTGGCGGCGTCGATCTTGTCGACGGGCACCGACACAACCGCACCGGCGCCCTCCGCCAGCGAGCGCGCCGTGGTCACCGCCCGGCCCTCGTTCCAGAACAGCACCACGACCATGGCAAGGACGAGGACGAGCCCAACCAGCACGCCTCCGACCGAGCGCCTGATGCGCCCGAACCACGACACGCTGGTCACTTCACGAAACTGATCGCTCATCTGCTATCCCTGCCCCACGCGACGCAGCGTTAAGCCGAACGGGCCAGGCGATCAATGGCCATTCTCGCGAAGCTTTCCCGAAGGTTTCCGCAGCGTTTCCGGCTGCCTTGAGTCTGTCGAAGGACTCTGAATTAACTTTTTGTCAATTCTGTTTGCGGAGCGATTCGCGAGGGGTTAAATTGAACCCGAATCAGCCGGTCCACGGGGGGCGCGGCGAACCACCAACTCTCTGAAATACCGGGATTTTTCTCGGTTGAGAGCGCGTCAGGCTTCGCGCGACCCGCACGGATTCGGCCGATGGATGCATAAGGCGTCCGCGTCGCGTTTCTAGCGTCATAGTCACGAGTATTTCGACCGGTTCGGGCGCCGCCCAGACCAGGTACCCTTATGGATTCCGGCAGAAGTTTCTGAAATGACCGCCCTCGCCGCTCGCAACGAACAGACCACCGTCGCAGCAAGGCTCGCATCCAGAAGCGATCTCACCGCTTTTTTCATGAACCTGACCGACGAGATCGGTGCAGACGGCTACATGCTGGTCGCCATCGCCCAGGATCAGGAGCGCGACAATCTCCAGATCATCGCCTCGAACTGGATCTACGACGCCATCCAGCTCGCCGGCCATGCACTGATCGCCGGTCTGGCTCGGGGCCCGTTCGCCAGTGCGCCGGGCGCACGCCCGCAGAGCGTGCTGGCCTCCCAGGCGCCCGCCATTCTCGGCGGCGAGGAAGCCCGCCTGCTCGACGTGCTCGGCCATGCCGAAATCTTCGCACTTCGCCTGCATGTCGGCCGCCAACGCCTGTTCGTATTGTTCTCGGCTGCCGAGGCCGGTCGCATCGATCCGAACGTCATGCCGCGCACCCAGCTCGAATGTTGCTATGCCCTGTCGCAGGCGCCCAGCGTGCTGGCCGCAGCGACAATGCAGGACCCCTTGTCGGACCGCGAGCGGGAGTGCCTGTTCTGGGTCTCCGAGGGCAAGACCACCGACGAGGTGGCGCTGATCCTCGGCGTGTCGTCCAACACCGTCAACAGCTACATCACCCACGCGATCCAGAAACTGTCGGCCTCCAATCGCGCCATGGCGATTGCGACCGCAATCAGGAGCGGCATCATTTGAGCTACGCCCAGGCAAAGCAGCTGAGCCGCGCACGCGATTATGAACAGGATGTTCCGTCCGCCCCTCACCCGATCGGCCTGCAAGCCGTAACGCTCGCGGACGCCGCCAAGCGCTGCCGCTGGATCTCGGTCGATCTCGGCGCGCGCGATTTCGCGCTGTGCCTGGCAGGTCCACCCGCAGAAAGCGGCCGGCTGACGGCATGCTTTGATTCCGACTATCCCGGCTCCATGTCGGCTGCCCGCCTGCTCGGCGGCGGCATCGGCGAACACCTGATGCGCCATGCGCGCCAGTCGACCGCGCCATGCTGGTGGACGGATGACGCTGATGCCCCTGAGGTCTTTTCAGCACTCACCTGGACCAGCCGCATCGAACCACTCGCCCAGAGTGGCCGCGGCATCGCATTTCCTGTTTACACCGATCGCGGCCAGGTCGGCCTCTTCATCTTCGGCGGCCCGGAGCTTTCGCCCAACCCGCAGACGCTGCACGACCTGCACGGCCGCTGCTTTGCGCTGTTCGATGCGGTGTCGCGCATCATCTCGCCCCAGTCACGCGACCTCCCGTCGATGTCGCGCCGCGAGATCGAGTGCCTGAAGCTGACCTCTCGCGGCTACACCAGCGAAGAGATCGCCAAGCTGCTCAAGCTTTCGGTGCACACCGCCAACCAGTATCTCACCCAGACGACGCAGAAGCTCAACGCCGTCAACCGCATGCATGCGGTCGCCAAGGCGCTGCGGCTGGGCCTGATCGACTAGCGCTGGTCGGGGTTTCGGGTCAGGCCGAGCCAAAAATGGCCGGTACCGAGAACCGGAGCGTACATTCAACCTACGTGAGCACCGGAAGCGCAGGGAGCAGGCATTCGCAGGCCGGCATCACTCGAATCTAGGCAGCTTCGGCCTGCGGAGTCCGCCTGATCATCGCATGCTGGATGGCGGCGGCGAGATATTCCGTGTTCTTTTCCGGCTCCGGATCCGGTTTCTCGAACGACACATAGTGGACTTCCACTGACGCGTTGGTCGCCGTCATCGACAGCTGGAAATAGACCACCGCCCCTTCCGGCCTGAGCTCGAGGTCAAGAACGATGCGCGGGCTACCCGTCCAGCTGACATGCGCCTCACCGCCCAGTCCGAGGCGCAGCGCGCCCGGCATGAAATAGAGCTCCGCCGCAGAATCGACCAGGTCGGCCACGTTGGCAAAATGCTCGAGCCTGATGAAGGCGATGTAGTCGGCAAGGTCGACGAGGCGCAATTCGCGCACCACCGGCTGGATCGCCGTTGCAACAAGTACTTCACGGGTCGAAGCGTACTGCTGATTTTTCATGACGGATTGCGCTGAGCCTTGTTTCCGTAAACGATCCGCACCAGTTCGGCGACGGCCTGGTAGAACTGCGATGGAATGACACTATCCACTGAAACTTGCTTGTACATGGAGCGGGCGAGCGCCACGTCTTCGAACACTGGAATGCCGTTCAGTTCGGCTATTTCGCGGATCTTCAAAGCGACCAGGTCCTGCCCCTTGGCGAGCACGACAGGTGCTGCATCCTCGTTGCGGACGTAGCGCAACGCGATGGCGAAGTGAGTCGGATTGGCGATCACCAGCGTCGCCTTGGGCACCGCGGTCATCATGCGCTGGCGAGCGCGGTCGCGGGCGATCGAGCGCAGCCGGGCCTTGACGATAGGATCGCCTTCCGACTGCTTCATCTCGTCCTTGACCTCCTGCTTGGTCATGCGCTGTTCCTGGAACCAGTGGAAGCGTGACCACACGATGTCGGCGACGCCGATCACCCCCATGACGAAGACGATCGCCACCAGGATGTCGACGGTGATGCCGCGGATGACGTCGCCAAAGGCCACCGGATTGGTGATCATACCGGCCAGCAGCCGGCGATGATCGTCCGACAGCACGAAGTAAAGCACGATCATCACGAAGCCGAGCTTGCCCAGCGACTTCAGGAATTCGACAAGGCCCTGGGCGCCGAACATGCGCTTCCAGCCCTTGGTCAGGGAAATGCGTTCGGCTTGCGGGCGGATGCGCTCGCCGACGAACTGCGGCACGTTCTGGATCAGCGACGCACCGACGCCCGCCACGATCAGCATCACGAACAGGCTGGCGACCGCGCGTGCGATCTCGACCGCCACCGCCTGGTAGAGTTCGATGACGTCGCGCTCGGTGCCGAGCGGCCAGGCCTCGGGCTTTTCGAGGAAATTGGACAGGAAGACGCCGAGTTCGGCGACCGACGAGCTGGCAAAGAACACGGCATAGACCATGATCGCCAGGAACGAGGTGAAGATCGCGACTTCCTTGGAGACGGGCAGCTTGCCCTTCTCCATCGTGTCGCGGATTTTCTTCTCTGTCGGCTCTTCTGTTTTGGAGTCTTTGTCCTCGTCCGACATTGCTCAGCAGACCGCGTCGGATAAGGTCAGGCGGCGTCTTGCGCGGATGGCAATTCGAGGAGGCCCTCGTTTGACATGCGCAAGGCAGTAGAAGCGATGGTCTTGCGGGCACGCAGGATGTCGGCCGGTTGAATGCCTTCCGATCCCTGGCTCAGTTCGGACTCGATCATGCGGCGCGAGCGCGCGCTGATCGACGACAGCACGGCCTCGGCGAGCGGCAGCGGCGTTCCACGCAGGGCCATGGTGATGAGTTCGGTCGAGAGTCCATCGAACAGAGCCACGCGCGCCTTCTGCGACATCGACGTGATGTCCTCGAAGGAGAACAGGCGGGCGCGGATGGCATCGAGATCGGCCATGCCGACTTCCCGCAGGTCGCTCATCACCTCTTCGAGCTGCGACTTGTCCAGTTCGTTGAGGACGCTGGCGACGCGCGTTTGTCCGACCGATGTATCCTTCTGGGCGCTCTCGGTCAGCACGTGGTTGCGCAGCTGCTGCTCGACCAGCTTGGTCGCCGCCTCGGGCACGTTGGCCAATTCCATCATGCGCTTGATGATCTCGCTGCGCACCGGCTTTTCCATCGACAACACCACGCGTGCCGCATAGGTCGGCGCCAGGTTGGACAGGATCATCGCCGCGGTCTGCGGATGCTCATTCGCAAGGAAAGTGCCGATCTGCGTTGCTTCGAGCCTTTCGACCTGCGGCCACACCGGCGGCAGGTTATCCTTGATCATCAAGGGTTCGCCATTGCCCATCAGGGCGTTCATTTCTTCCGGCGACAGCGACTCGTTGAGGATGGTGTCCATCTTGTCGGCGGAATCGAGCAGGCCGGCACCTTCGGTGAATTCGGCCTCGAACTCGGCGACGATCCGTTCGAGATCGGCCTGGGGAATCGTACGCAGCAGCCGCGCGCCTTCGATGAGCGCCTTGAGCTCCTCCTGCTTGAAGAACTTCAGCAGACGGCTGGCCGAGGGCTTGCCCATGGCCACCAAAATAGCCGCAGCCTTCTGTGGCCGCGTCAGCGACGCCAGCGACGTGGTCATGCGGAGGTCTCTCTGGAAGCAGGGGTAAGCACAGTCAAAAGTCCAGTCCTCAGGCGCTCTTCGTCGCCGCTACGATTTCGGTCAGGCGGATGCCGAAACGCGACGGATCGCTCTCAAGTACCGTGATTTCGCCACGTGCGATACGCCTTCCGTTGACCACGACGTCGACAGGTTCGCCGATGCGGCGGTCGAGCGCAACCGTCGAGCCCTTCTGCAGCGCCATCAGCTCCGACACCGGCATTTCGGTGCTGCCGAGCACGATCTGCACTTCGACCGGAATGCCGAAGATCACGCTGCTGTTGCCGGCTGCCGCCGCTGCACCGCCGGCGCTTGGCCGCTTTTCCTCTTCGCTCAGCACGCCGCGCAATTCTTCGATGGCACGATTGAGCTGATCGTCCTCGACTTCTTCGATTTCGGGCTTTTCGACCTCGGGCTTGGACTGTGCCTTGCTCATCGGTGTTCTCCAGTTCTGTCGTTCGCGGCGGCTGGTGCTGCTGGGCAGCAGCTCAACCCGCGACGATCCCTTCAATTGTTTCTTCTGTAGAGTCGAACGGACGCCGGATGCGTACTGTGTAATTCTGGCCGAGCTTGCCGAACTCGCAGGCAAACAGTGTCTTGCCGCGAGCGGCGATGACAGCGTTGGACTGGGTGTTCTCGGCGAGCTCGATGACCTGCCCGACCTGGAGACCAGTCAGTTCGCCAAGCGTCATGCGCCCGATCGGCATCGAGGCCTCCAGCCTCACGGTCGAGCGCATCAGCTCGTCGGAGAAGCGCGAGCGCCATTCGGTGGTCGGAGCAGCACTCGTCTCGACCTCTGCCGGGCGGCGATCCGAAACCAGCACGCGCTGCGGCAGCGTCAGCGTCAGCGTACCGCGCGAAGCCGTCGTCGACACGGTCAGCACGATGCGCGCCGACGGCCCGTCGCGAAACACATGCTTCTTCATCATCGCGCCGGTGATCGCTTCGGGCGCCGGCAGCTTGACGCCAAGGCCACCGTCCGGTCCCTGCGCGTTCATCGCGCGCGCCACATCCTGGATCAGCAGCGAGACAACGCCAAGCTCGATCGACGACAGATCGCGGTCGATCGGGGCAATGTCGCGGCCGGCATCACCGCCGAACATCAGGTTGACCAGGATGGCGATCGCCTGCGGATCGAACGTCATCACCAGGCCATCGGGCGAAAGCTTGGTCGGGGCGACGGTCATCGCCTGGTTGCTCTTGCCTGCCTTGGCATCCGTCATGCGGCCAAGCTTGATCTCGCCAACCTCGACGAAGACAGACGTTGGCAGTGCGTGGTTGATGGCCTCGGCAATAGCGGTTGCCGCGCGTTCGGCAAGGCGGCGCGCAGCGGCAAGCACTTTCTCCGGCTCGCCGGTATCGCCCAGCAGGCGCTCGATGACGACATCCCGCGGTTCCGCCGGGCTTGCGGTGGTATTCATGACTTGCGATGCCCTTTGTCAGCGTCCCGCATTGGCTCAGGCGGCCTTCTTCTCGACGATCGCCGTGTTCAGCGTGCTCTGCTCCACCGAATCGATCGATGGACGATCATAAGACGAGATCGTCTTGCGGCCGAACTCGATTGCAACCTGCGGCAGCGAGCCGTTCATGTAGGCAAGCAGCGTCTGCTTCACGACGATGTAGAGGCGGTTCTTCTTCTCGCGCACCGTCTTGATCTTGGTGGCGATCGGCGCGACCACGGCATAGGACAGGAAGATGCCGAGGAAGGTGCCGACCAGTGCCGCACCGATCAGGCCGCCGAGGATTTCGGGAGACTGGTCGAGCGCGCCCATCGCCTTGACCACGCCAAGCACCGCAGCAACGATGCCCAGCGCCGGCAGGCCGTCACCAACGGCGATCAGCGCGTGATAGGACTTGAGCTTGTCGGCGCGGATGGTCTGGATTTCCTCGTCCATCAGCGCCTCGATCTCGTGCGAACGGGCATTGCCGATGATGATGATGCGGCAATAGTCGCAGATGAAATGCGTCAGGTCGTAGTTCTTGAGCACCAGCGGATAGGCCTGGAAGATCGGCGAGTCGTCGGGGTTGTCGATATGCGCCTCGACCTCGGACCGGGTCTTGGTGCGCAACTCGCGCATCAGCGAATGCAGCACGCCCAGCGTCTCGAGATAGTCCTGCTCTTTCGGCACTGCCTGCTTGAGCGCTTCGACGATCGCCTTGCCGGTATCCTTGACGGTGGCCATCGGGTTGGCAACCAGGAACGTACCGAGGGCCGCACCGCCAATGATGACGAGTTCCCAAGGCTGCATCAGGACGTCCAGGTGTCCACCCATCGCCATGAAGCCGCCGAGCACACAGCCCAGCGTCACGACGAGTCCGATCAGAATGCCCACAGCAGGTCCTTCCGCACTTTCAAAGCAACATACAGGCACAGATAGCGGCCGTGCCTTGTGTGAGGCTTGAAGGATCATCGCAATGCCATTCAGCCTCGCGCAAGCAATGGGGCGTAGCCTTCACCGTCTATGCTGCGGCGGAAGGGCTGTTGTCGTGCTCAATACCTATACAAGCTACCACCTGATCGCGCGGGATCTCGGCAAGGCCTTGGATCGCGTGGAGAACCAGCCCACTGTCGAGCGCGACACCGAGTACTATCTCAAGAACATCACCAAGGTGAAAAGCATCGACGAGTTCGTCAAGAACGACCGTCTGTTCAAATACGCCATGAAGGCGCACGGCCTGCAGGACATGGCCTACGCCAAGGCCTTCATGGTCAAGGCCCTGAAGGAAGGCGTGGCCAAGGAAGACAGCTTCGCCAACAAGCTGACCGACAAGCGCTACGCCGAATTCGTCAAGAGCTTCAACTTTGCCGAGCTCGGTGACAAGGCCACCGTCTACACCAAGGCGCAGCAGGGCGCGGTCGACAAATACCTGATCCGGGTCAAGCTCGATGGTGTCGACCCCAACTCCGAAGCGGTCAAGAAGGAGGTCAAGTATTACCTCGACAACATCGTCAAGGTGACATCGGCCAAGGACCTTATGTCCGACACCAGGCTCTACACCTTCGCCATGAAATCCTTCGGCATCGAAGGGTCGATCCCCAACAAGGAGATGATGGAAAAGGTACTGGCCGGCGGCGTTCGCGACCCGAAGAGCTACGCCAACCAGATGACGGACAAGCGCTACGCCGCGTTTGCCAGCACCTATAACTTCGAAGCACTCGGCAAGGATGCGACGACCTACAATGCCGCGCAGCGTCCGGCGGTCGACAAGTATGTCCGCCAGACCCTGGAAGAGGACGCCGGCAAGGACAATGAGGGCGTGCGCCTCGCGCTCTATTTCGAGCGCAAGGCCCCCTCGATCACCAGCTTCTACGAAGTGCTCGCCGACCCAGCGCTGGCCAAGGTCGTGCGCACCGCGCTCGGCCTGCCTGAATCATTCGCCTCGGCCAACATCGACCGTCAGGTCAAGCTGTTCGAGGACAAGCTGAAGATCGAGACCTTTGCCAATCCCAAGAAGCTCGGCGAATTCCTCAAGCGCTTCACCAGCCTCTGGGAAATCAACAATCCGTCCTCCCCGGTGCAGGCCTCCGTCGGCACCCTGTTCGGCTCGTCGTCGCCGGCCTACGGCGTTTCGACTGACGTGCTGTTTGCCATGCAGAAACTGAGGTTCTGAGAACATCATGCAGAACGGTCTCTACGTCGCCCTTTCCGCCCAGGTGGCTCTGGAAAAGCGTCTCAACACCATTGCCGACAACGTCGCCAACGCCTCGACTGTCGGCTTCCGTGCCACCGGTGTGAAGTTCGAGGACGTCGTTTCCGGCCTCGGCCCGAAATCCGTCTCCTTCACCTCGCCGGGTGATACCTACCTGTCGACCCAGCATGGCGCGATGCGTGAAACCGGCAACCCGTTCGACTTCGCCATTCGCGGCGACGCATGGTTCGGCATCGAAACGCCTGCTGGCGTCGTGATGACGCGCGACGGCCGCTTCTCGATGACGGCGGAAGGCCAGCTCGTCACCGTCGAGGGCCATCCGGTGCTCGACGCCGGCGGCGCGCCGATGCAGCTTGACCCACGTGCCGGACCGCCCACCGCGGGTTCCGACGGCTCGCTGCGCCAGGACGGACGCCTCGTCGGCGCCATCGGCCTCTATGAGTTCAACCCTGGTACCAATTTCGTCCGTTACGGCAACTCCGGCGTCATTCCGCCGACGGCGCCCGAGCCGGTGGTCGACCGCATGGACGCCGGCATCGTCCAGGGCTTCGTCGAGGAGTCCAACGTCAATCCGATCAAGGAGATGAGCAAGCTCATCATGGTGCAGCGCGCCTTCGAGAACACCGCCGCTCTGATGCGCCAAACCGAAGCGTCGTTCTCCGACGCCATCAAGACGCTCGGCTCGAAGTAAGTGAGCAACGCGCTGGCCAACATCCGCGACGAGCCCCAGGCGGTCCACGACAACCGGCTCGAAGCGCTCGAGCGGATCCAGCACCGCTTCGCCGACGACCGCCTGCTGGTCAGACGCGGCGGGCAAGTGACCGAGATCGCATCTACCCACTACAAGGTCGGCGGCCTGTCGCTCAGCGCGCGCCTCGGCGACATCGTCGAACACCGTGGCCATGGCCGCAACCGGCGCGGCGAGATCGTGCAGATCGGCCGCGACGAGGTGCTGGTGGCGCCTTATGAAAGCAGCGGCGAGGTCGGCGTCGGCGATGCCGTCTTCACGCGTGGGCCGATCGCCATCACGCCGCATCCGAGCTGGCGCGGCCGTGCCATCGACGCGCTCGGCCGCCCCATAGACGGCGGCGCACCGTTGGTCCGCAGTGCCAGGAACGATGCCACCGAAGCGATCCCGCCTGCGGCGCTCGCCCGCCAACGCGTCGAAACAGGCTTCCTGACCGGCGTCCGCGTCATCGACATCTTCACCCCGCTGTGTTTCGGCCAGCGCATGGGCATCTTCGCCGGCTCCGGCGTCGGCAAGTCGACGCTGCTTGCCATGCTCGCCGGTGCGGATGCCTTCGACACCGTCGTCGTCGCCCTGATTGGCGAACGCGGCCGCGAGGTGCGCGAATTCCTCGAAGACACCATCGGCGTCGCTGCCATGGCCAAGACGGTCGCGGTCGTCGCCACCTCGGACGAGAGCGCGATGATGCGCCGCCGCGCGCCCGACACCGCGATGCGTGTCGCCGAGCATTTCCGCGACAAGGGCCACCGCGTCCTGCTGGTGCTCGATTCCATCACCCGTTTTGCCCATGCCCTGCGCGAGGTCGCCATCGGCGCCGGCGAGCCGCCGGTGGCGCGCGGCTATCCCGCCTCCGTCTTCACCGAACTGCCCAAGCTGCTCGAACGCGCCGGCCCCGGCATGGAGGGCACGGGATCGATCACCGCCATCATCTCCGTGCTTGTCGACGGCGACGACCACAACGATCCCGTCGCCGATTCCGTGCGCGGCATTCTCGATGGCCACGTGGTGCTCGACCGTTCCATCGCCGAGCAAGGTCGCTATCCGCCGGTCAATCCACTGGCTTCGATCTCCCGTCTCGCCTCCAAGGCCTGGACGCCGGAGCAGCGCCAGCTCGTCAGCAAACTCAAGGCACTGATCTCGCGCTTCGAGGACACGCGCGACATCCGTCTGCTCGGCGCCTACCAGCCGGGCGCCGATCCCGACCTCGACCTCGCCGTGAAGCAGGTGCCGGTAATCTACGAAGCGCTCGGCCAGTCGCCTGCCGACGGGCCCTCGCTCGATCCGTTCTCCGACCTCGCACGCCATCTGAAATCCAGGGATAGAACACATGTTCAGGCGGAATGACCCGGCAAGCGAATTCCTGGAGATGATCGGCTCCAAGGATGAGCCGCGCACGCTGATGCAGCGGCTCGGCCTGAAGCGCGGGCCGCTGACCATCACGCCGAAGCACGAGAAAAAGCGTGATCACCGCAGCGATTTCATCATCGCCGCCCTCGGCATCGCACTCGGGCTCACCTGCGCGCTGTTTCCCTGGTACATCTTCTTCAATCAGGACAAGTTCGGCATCCGGGCGATGAAATTCTCCGGCGGCGGTCAGAACGACCAGGCGGTCCCGCTTGTCATGGGCGAGCAGGTCGAACGTGTCGGCGCGCCGATGACGGCCGAAGACATTCCGCCGATGAAGCTCGACCTGTTTGCCACCGGCTCGCTGCGCCCCAACAAGGATGAAGCTGGTCTTGCCGGCATAGCCGAACAGCCCTTTCCCGGACCGAAGATCGAATTCAAGCTCGTGCACATCGCCAATGGCCGCGCCATGGTCGAGGACGACGCCGGTGTCTGGGTGGTGCAACGCGGCTCCGTGCTGCCCGATTCGAGCCGCGTTGCATCGATCGAACAGCGCGACGGTAAATGGGTGCTTGTCACCTCGCGCGAAGAGGTCTTCCAGGTCGCGCAGTAGCGGCCGGGCCCCGCGCAAGGCCCGCGCAAGACTGAGGCCATAGTGTTTGGAAATCTGCTCGGAGATTTCCATGGACCCCGTCAACCTGTTCGATCTGGCTGCCCAGCAGGCTCGCTGGCTCTCAGTGCGCCAGAACGCCATCGCCGGTAACGTCGCCAACGCCAACACGCCCGGCTATCGGACCAACGACATCGAGCCCTTCGAGAAAGTGCTCGACCGTTCGCGCGTCGCCATGGCGTCGACCCAGACGGGCCACCTCACCGGCGGCGCCACCGAAGCCGGTTACGCCATCAGGCCGGAGGATCCCAAGCACGCCGTTCTGCCTTCGGACAATACAGTTGCCGTCGAGGAAGAGCTCATGAAAGCCGGCGAAGTCCGCCGCTCGTTCGAACTCAACACGGCCATCGTCAAGGCCTTCCACCGCATGATCATGCTGAGCACGAAGGCCTGACCGGGATGGATCCGCTCGTCGCCGCCCTCAAGGTCGCCGGTTCCGGTCTCGGAGCCCAGTCGGAACGCCTGCGCATCGTTTCGGAAAACCTCGCCAATGCCCAGTCGACCGGCAACACGCCGGGCGCCGATCCCTATCGTCGCAAGACCGTCAGCTTCGCCGCCGAACTCGACCGCGCCACCGGAGCCTCGACCGTCGAGATCGCCTCGATCGGCCACGACCAGACGGCTTTTCCGCTGGAGTTCCAGCCCGGCAACGAGGCCGCCGACGCCGCCGGTTTCGTCAAGATGCCCAACGTCAATGTCATCATCGAAATGGCCGACATGACCGAGGCCAACCGCTCCTATGAAGCCAACCTGCAGGTCGTCAAGCAGGCGCGCGAACTCATTTCCATGACGATTGATCTTATGAGGAATCAGTAATGATCGGCTCCATCAGCCCAGTCGGCACCCAGCTACTGTCCAAGCCGACCAGCGTTGTGCCCGAGGCCGGCGCGGCTGCGGCAGGCGGCGGTGTCGCCTCGTCCTTCGCCGCCGCCCTCGCCGACGCAGCGACCGAAGCGCACAACACCTTGCGCCAGGCCGAGCAGCTGTCGCTCTCCGGCCTTCAGGGCAAGGCCGACACGCGTGAGGTTGTCGATGCCGTGATGAGCGCCGAGCAGGCCCTGCAGGCCGCCGTCGCCATCCGCGACAAGATCGTCACGGCCTATCTCGAAGTCAGCCGCATGGGCATCTGAGGAACAACCCGATGAAAGCGCTTGCAATTGCCGCCACGGGCATGAATGCCCAACAGACAAATCTCGAGGTGATCGCGAACAACATCGCGAACATCAACACGACCGGCTACAAGCGCGCCCGCGCCGAGTTCTCCGACCTGCTCTACCAGGTCGACCGCACCCAGGGCGTGCCCAACCGGGCCAATTCGGCGATCGTGCCGGAAGGCGTCTCGATCGGCCTCGGCGTCAAGACATCTGCGGTGCGCAACGTCCACATCCAGGGCGTGCCGACCAACACCGGCAACGAGTACGATCTCGCGCTGACCGGCAAGGGCTGGTTCCAGATCGAAGGCGCCGACGGTCAGACGCTCTACACCCGCGCCGGCTCCTTCAACAAGAACGCCACCGGCCAGCTCGTCACCGTCGACGGCTTCAACGTCATCCCAGCGATCAACGTGCCGCAGGACGCCGTCGAGGTCATCGTCAACAATTCCGGCCAGGTCTTCGCCCGGCTCGACAACCAGACGGCGCTCCAGCCGCTCGGGCAGCTGACGCTTGCCAACTTCGCCAACGAGGCCGGCCTCGCGCCGCTCGGCGACAATCTCTTCGCCGAAACCGAAGCGTCGGGCGCGGCCAATGTCGGCATTCCCGGCGACCCCGGCTACGCCACCATCCGCCAGGGCTACCTCGAAAGCTCCAACGTCGATCCGGTCAAGGAAATCACCGAGCTGATTTCGGCACAGCGCGCCTACGAGATGAACTCCAAGGTCATCCAGGCGGCCGACGAAATGGCCGCCGTCGTCTCCAAGAACATCCGGTGAAGATTATGCGGCGACGGCACGCCCTCCTCTACATCCGCTCGGCAGTCCTTGCTTTCGCCATGCTTGGCGGCGCAGCGCAGGCTGCCGACCAGGAGGTCGTGCTCGTTCCCAACCGCGTCATCTATCCCGGCGAGACGATCGCCTTGTCCTCGCTCAAGGAAGTCACCCTCAAGCCGGGCAAGGTGCGCCCCGACGCAGTCGCCACCATGGCCGACGAGCTCGACGGCCGCATCGCCAAGCGTACGCTTTTGCCCGGCCGCTATGTTCCGATCACCGCGCTGCGCGAGGCCTGGCTGGTCGACCGCGGCGCTTCCGTTCAGGTCGTCTTCGCCTCCGGCCCGCTGATGATCTCGGCCGCGGCCGTGACGCTCGAGCCAGGTGCAGCCGGCGACGTCGTCAAGGTCCGCAACCTCGACAGCGGCAAGGTCTTCACGGGCACGGTCATGGCCGACGGCTCGATCCGCGTGGGTGCCATATGATCCGTAGACTGTTGCTCGCCGCAATCGCCGTGTTCGGCCTGCAAACCGCTTATGCCGACGGCCCCGATGGCGTTCCGGCCGGTCAGCTGAAGGCCGGCGGCAAGGCGGCTGCCGGCGGTTACGCCACAACCGAATTCGGCGGCGGCAATGGCGGCGACGGCGACTTCATCGCCACCTCGGGCGATGGCGGCCGTCAGACCACGCTCAATTCGGGCACCGCCGCCAATCTCGTCAATGTCCGCATCAAGGACGTCGCCTCGCTCCAGGAAGCCCGCGACAACCAGGTTGTCGGTTACGGTCTCGTCATCGGCCTGAACGGCTCGGGCGACAGCCTGCGCAATTCGCCCTTCACCGAGCAGTCGATCCGCGCCATGCTCGAAAATCTCGGCATCGCCTCCGAGGATGGCCGGGCGCGCGTTCGCAACGTTGCCGCCGTCATCGTCACCGCCAACCTGCCGGCCTTCGTCCAGGCCGGCGCACGCATCGACATCAACGTTTCCTCGCTCGGCGACGCCTCATCGCTGGCCGGTGGCACACTTGTGATGACCCCGCTCAAGGCGCCCGATGGCGAGATCTACGCCGTCGCCCAAGGGTCGGTGCTGGTCTCCGGCTTCAACGCGCAGGGCAAGGCCGAGCAGGTCACGCAAGGCGTTCCGACCTCCGGCCGCGTTCCCAACGGTGCCATCGTCGAACGCGAGGTCAAGGCCCGCTTCGCCGACGAGAACGTGCTCACGCTGCAGCTGTTCAATCCTGACTTCTCGACCTCGGTGCGCATTGCCGACGCCATCAACGACTATGCCCGCCACCGCTTCGGCAAGCGTGTCGCTGGCGAGCAGGATTCGCGTGTCGTCGTCATCCGCAAGCCCGAAGGCGTTTCGACCGCACGCTTCTATGCCGAGCTTGAGAACCTGATGATCATGTCGGACGTCCCCGCGCGGGTCGTCGTCGACGAGCGTACCGGCACCATCGTCATCGGCAACGAGGTCAAGATCTCGCGCGTCGCGATCAGCCACGGCACGCTCACGGTTCGCATCACCGAGCAGCCGCGCGTCGTCCAGCCCGAGCCGTTCTCGCGCGGCGAAACTGCGGTCGAAGATGCTACAGTCATCGAGACAGAGCGTGCCGATTCCAAGCTCGCCTTGCTCGACGGCCCGGATCTGCAGACGCTGGTCGCCGGCCTCAATCGCCTCGGCGTCAAGCCGGATGGCATCATCGCAATCCTCCAGGGCATCAAGTCGGCAGGCGCGCTGCAGGCCGACCTGGTGGTCCAGTAAGCCATGGCCATGACCAACGCCCTCTCGCACATCCGTCGCCACGCACTTGCCGCGGCAGCACTCGGCGTCGTCTTTGCCGGTGCCGCATCCGCCGAACAGGCCGCGCCGAAGGCGCCCGTGGTCCAGGGCACGCCGACGCGGGTCATCGAGCGCGAGGCCCCGAAGGAACCCGTCGAGGCTGCCGTGCCGCCGGTCGAACAGAGCGAGGTCGAGCGCTTCTGTTCCAACATTGCCGACGCTGCCCGCGACCGCCGTTACCAGTTGCAGGCCGAGGAGTTGAAGAAGCTGCAGGCCGAGGTCGACAAGCGCATCGCCCTGCTCGAGGAGCGCAAGACCGAATACGAAACCTGGCTGAAGCGCCGCGAGGTCTTCCTCGCCCGCGCCGAGGAAGGTGTCGTCCAGATCTATTCACGCATGAAGCCCGATGCCGCCGCCGAGCGCCTGGCGGTGATGAACACCGACCTCGCCGCCGCCATCATGATGAAGCTCGACGCGCGCAAGGCGAGCGTCATCCTGAATGAAATGGAAAGCAAGGTCGCGGCGGAACTGACCCGCATCATCGCGAGCGCCGCACGCCGGGAAGACCCCACATGATCAGAAAAGCCCTCCTCGCCGCAGCCATGGCCAGCCTTGCCGGCTGTGGCTCCAACCTCAAGGAAATCGGCAAGGAGCCGACGATGTCGGCCGTCGGCTCCGGCATCGAGGATGGCAGCTCGTCGATGTACCGCTATCCTGAATCGCCTGCCGCACCGCCGAAGCGCTTTTCGCTGTGGCAGGACAAGCAGAGTCGCATGTTCACCGACCCGCGCGCGCTGCAGCCGGGCGACATCCTGACCGTCAAGATCGAGATCGACGACAGGGCCCGTTTCCAGAACGAGTCCGAGCGCAACCGCGTCACCAACCGGACCATTGCCGCTGGCCTCAATGTCGAATGGGACGGTGCCAAGACCGGTGGCAAGGGCGATGGCAGCGCCGGCTCCAAGTCGATTTATTCCGGCGACGGCGCCACCACGCGGTCCGAGAAGCTCAACCTGCTCCTCGCCGCCGTCGTCACCGACGTGCTGCCCAACGGCAATATGATGATCCGGGGCTCGCAGGAGGTGCGCGTCAACGCCGAGCTGCGCGTCTTGACCATCGCCGGCATCGTCCGTCCGTCCGACATCGGTCCGGAAAACACTATTCCCTACGAGCGTATCGCCGAAGCCCGCATCTCTTATGGTGGCCGCGGCCGCATCACCGAGGTCCAGCAGCCGCCATACGGCCAGCAGTTCCTCGATCAGGTCCTCCCCTTCTAGGTCCGGGACATGTCAGACATAGATCAGTTCCTCCCCCAGAAGCCCGGCCCCTCGCTGGTCGTCCAGCTCGGCATCCTGGCGGTGCTGACCGTCGGAGCCATCGGCATGGGCTGGCTGTCGGGTGGCTACCTCAAGGGCGAGAGCACACCTGTCGAGCAAGCTGCTCCCGAAGCGCCCAAGGCCCACGCCGCCAAGGAAGAAGCGCCGGCCGAGCATGGTCCGGCCAGCGAAGCTGCAGGCACTCTGGTGCAATTGCCGGCCATCACCGCCAATCTCGCGGCACCCGACACGATGTGGATTCGCCTCGAGGTCTCGCTGGTGCTCGACGCGCCGCAATCCGCAGACCTCGCCGAGCGCGTCCACCAGGACCTGCTCGCCTACGTGCGCACGCTCCGGATCCACCAGGTCCAGGGCGCCAGCGCTTTCCGCCACCTCAAGACCGACCTCGACGAACGCGCCGCGATCCGCAGCGATGGCCACGTCAAGGAAGTGCTGATCAGAACGTTGCTCTTCGAATGAAAAAGTTCCTGGCCACCGCAGCCATCCTCGCTGGCGCAATTGCGCCGGCGAGCGCGCAGCAGCTCGACCTGAGCCAGCTCGGCAACACCGATGGCGCCACCATCGGTTACATCATCCAGATGTTCGGCCTGCTCACCGTGCTTTCGGTGGCACCGGGCCTGCTGATCATGGTGACCAGCTTCACCCGCTTCGTCATCGCCTTCTCGATCCTGCGCACCGGCATCGGCTTGCAGTCGACGCCGGCCAACCTGATCCTGATCTCGCTGTCTTTGTTCATGACCTTCTACGTCATGGCGCCGACCTTCGATCAGGCCTGGCAGAACGGCGTCAAGCCGCTGATGGACAACCAGATCACCCAGGTTGAAGCTGTCGACCGCATTTCCGACCCGTTCCGCACCTTCATGATGCGCAATGTCCGCGACAAGGACTTCAGCCTGTTCGCCGACCTCGCCCGCGAACGCGGCCAGACGGTGTCGGAAGACAAGGTCGACCTGCGCATCCTGGTCCCGGCCTTCATGATCTCCGAAATCCGCCGCGGCTTCGAGATCGGCTTCCTGATCGTGCTGCCCTTCCTCGTCATCGACCTGATCGTCGCCACCATCACCATGGCGATGGGCATGATGATGCTGCCGCCGACAGTGGTGTCGTTGCCATTCAAGATATTGTTCTTCGTGCTCATCGACGGCTGGAACCTGCTCGTCGGCAGCCTCGTTCGATCTTTCACCTAGATCACCGCGCGTCCGCTTGCGGGCGCGCCATCACCGGAATCCGGGATGACGGCCGCAGTCCGCTTTGCGCGAACTGCGGCCAACGTGTTTTTGGGGCGCGCACAAATCCCGGGAAAATCAGCAAGTTAATGCGCGTTAACCATACCGCTTAGACCTTTGGTAGCTTCTATCGTGGAGATTGCCGGGCATGGCGGGTGATCCTCACGGAGAGATCATGGGCATGATGCCGCTCCGCCATACCGGTCGGTCCGGTATGTCCCTGTACTTCAGCATATCCTAGGGGCGTAATTCCCATGTCCAGCATCAATACCAACGCGTCAGCAATGACCGCGCTGCAGACCCTCGCAGCCACCAACAAGTCGCTCAACGTCACCCAGGGCCGCATCGCCACGGGTCTCCGCGTCGCAGAAGCTTCCGACAACGCCGCCTACTGGTCGATCGCCACCACGATGCGTTCGGACAACAAGGCCCTCTCGACGGTCCAGGATTCGCTCGGCCTTGGCGCTTCGAAGGTCGACACCGCCTACACCGGCATGAACAAGGCCATCGACACGCTCAACGACATCAAGGTCAAGCTGGTCGCCGCCAACGGCGCTTCGGCTGCCGACAAGGAAAAGATCGACACCGAAATCAAGGCGCTGCAGAGCCAGCTGAAGGCCTATGCCGACGGCGCCACCTTCTCGGGCTCGAACATGCTTTCGGTCGACACGACGACCGGCCATGCCGTCGCCGGCACCGCCGACGACGTCAAGATCGTTTCGGCCTTCAACCGCGATGCATCGGGCACGGCCTCGATCTCGACCATCGACGTCAAGGTTCAGGACATCAAGCTCTATGACGCCTCGGCTGCCTCCACCGGCCTGACCGATGGTATCCTCGATGCACACCGCCTCGGCACCGGCGCGCGCGTCGCTGCCGCCTCGAACCCGACGGCCGGCGCTGCCGCTGTCGGCACCGACACCTACACCGTGGCGACGCTTTCGGTTAAGGGCTTCAGCGATACCCAGATCGGCGCCATGCTCGGCGTTGTCGAAGGCGCGCTGAAGGAAATGACGACTGCCGCCACCAACCTCGGCGCCGCCAAGAGCCGCATCGAGCTGCAGAAGGCCTTTACGTCCAGCCTGATGGACTCGATCGACCGCGGCGTCGGCCAGCTCGTCGATGCCGACATGAACAAGGAATCGACCCGCCTGCAGGCCCTCCAGGTCCAGCAGCAGCTCGGCATCCAGGCGCTGTCGATTGCGAATGGCAACTCGCAGTCGATCATGTCGCTGTTCCGCGGCTGACCGAACCGTCTCAGGCATTCCGTATCAGGACGGGCCGCACCTCAGGTGCGGCCCGTTTTGCGTCTGCCCGGAGCATTCAAAATAAATCCCAAGATTATCCGCAATGTTTCTAACGCTTAGCGATTTGGTAGGGAGTATCGGAGAGATTACCCGGCATGGCGGGTGATCCCTCGGGGATCATGGGCATGATGCCGCTCCGCCATACCGGTCGATCCGGTATGTCCCTGTACCTTTGCATTTCCTAGGGGCGTAATTCCCATGTCCAGCATCAATACCAACGCGTCAGCAATGACGGCGCTGCAGACGCTTGCAGCCACCAACAAGTCGCTCAACGTCACCCAGGGCCGTATCGCCACGGGTCTCCGCGTTGCAGAAGCCTCCGACAACGCCGCCTACTGGTCGATCGCCACCACCATGCGTTCGGACAACAAGGCGCTTTCCACCGTTCAGGATTCGCTCGGCCTCGGCGCGTCGAAGGTCGACACCGCCTACACCGGCATGAACAAGGCCATCGACACGCTCAATGACATCAAGGTCAAGCTGGTCGCCGCCAACGGCGCGTCTGCCGCCGACAAGGCCAAGATCCAGACCGAAATCAAGGCGCTGCAGGGCCAGCTGAAGGCCTATGCCGACGGCGCGACCTTCTCGGGTGCCAACTACCTCTCGGTTGCCTCCGACAAGAACGCCGCGGGCGCCGCAGCAGCCGCCGACACCGGTGTCCAGCAGGATGCCAAGATCGTTTCGGCCTTCAACCGCGACGCGTCGGGCACCGCGTCGATCTCGACCATCGACGTCAACGTCGAAGGCATCAAGCTCTATGATTCGGGTGCCGGCACCCCGGCCAACGTCAAGAACGCCGGTATCCTCGACCGCCAGACCGCAATCTGGAGCTCAAAGGCTGCCCAGACTGCCTACGACAGCGCCTATGCTGCCTCGGTGGCAGGTGGCGGCACCGACACCGCATCGGCGACGGCTGCCGCAACCGCGGCCGCAGCAGCTGACGGCACGGCTACGTCCATCGCTGGCGTCTCCGTCGCCAACCTCGACATCACCGCTGCCGGCGTCACCGACGCCTTCATCGGCTCGATGCTGAGCAAGGTCGAAGGCGCGCTCAAGTCGATGACGACCGCTGCAACCAACCTCGGCGCTGCCAAGAGCCGCATCGAGCTGCAGAAGGCCTTCACCTCGAGCCTGATGGACTCCATCGATCGCGGCGTCGGCCAGCTCGTCGATGCCGACATGAACAAGGAATCGACCCGTCTGCAGGCCCTCCAGGTCCAGCAGCAGCTCGGTATCCAGGCGCTGTCGATCGCCAATGGCAACTCGCAGTCGATCATGTCGCTGTTCCGCGGCTGATCGAACCGTCTCAGGCACATCTTGGGAAAATGGGCTGCACTTCGGTGCGGCCCATTTTTATTTCGGATCTTCTTCCGCTCGACACGCCACCGGGCAGCCCGGTCAGCCAAATATTCTACAAATCGGCGTTGGTTAATCGGCCATTTTCTCGAAAGTTAGAGTTTTAGAAATGTCTATACGACATTGATGCTTCATGGCGGGTGATCGACAACGATCATGGGCATGATGCCGCTCCGCCATACCGGTCGGTCCGGTATGTCCCTGTTTTTTGTTGTTTTTTCGGGGCGTATTTTCCCATGTCCAGCATCAATACCAACGCGTCGGCAATGACCGCGCTGCAGACCCTGTCTGCCACCAACAAAGCTCTCAACACCACCCAGGGCCGTATCGCAACGGGTCTCCGCGTCGCGGAAGCTTCCGACAACGCCGCTTACTGGTCGATCGCCACCACCATGCGTTCGGACAACAAGGCCCTGTCGACGGTCCAGGATTCGCTCGGCCTCGGCGCGTCGAAGGTCGACACCGCCTACACCGGCATGAACAAGGCCATCGACACGCTCAACGAGATCAAGGTCAAGCTCGTCGCCGCCAATGGCGCGTCGAACGCCGACAAGGCCAAGATCCAGACCGAAGTGAAGGCCCTGCAGGACCAGCTCAAGTCCTATGCTGACGGCGCGACCTTCTCCGGCACCAACATGCTGTCGGTCAACAGCGGCGCCGCCGCTTCTCCCGACGTCAAGGTCGTTTCGGCCTTCAACCGCGATGCATCGGGCACGGCCTCGATCTCGACCATCGACATCAAGGTCGAGAGCATCAAGCTTTATGAAGCCGGCACTGGCGTCGCCACCACCGGCAAGGGCATTCTCGACTCCGAGCGTACCTCTGCTGGCGTCGAAGGCACGGCCAATGCCGTCACCCTCGGCACTTACGATGCCGCCGACACCTTCCAGGTCGCCACGATGAAGCTGACGGACGGCACGCTGTTCGCCAACGACCAGCAGCTGACCCAGATGCTCGGCGTTGTCGAAAGCGCGCTCAAGGACATGAACACGGCCGCCACCGACCTCGGCGCCGCCAAGAGCCGCATCGAGCTGCAGAAGTCGTTCACCTCGAGCTTGATGGACTCCATCGATCGCGGCGTCGGCCAGCTCGTCGATGCCGACATGAACAAGGAATCGACTCGTCTGCAGGCCCTCCAGGTCCAGCAGCAGCTCGGCATCCAGGCGCTGTCGATCGCCAACGGCAACTCGCAGTCGATCATGTCGCTGTTCCGCGGCTGATCGAATCGTCTCTGGCATTTTGCATCAGAGCGGGCCGCACCTCAGTGCGGCCCGCTTGCGTTTGGGTCCGCACCCGTGTTGTCGCGCTGAAAGATCGAGGAAACTCCAAATATTTCAATGTTCTAACAAACGAACCTCATACGGTTGTTAGCAGTTCGGTAAGGTTAAGATGCGATAGTCCTTGGCATGGCGGGTGACCCCTTCTTGGCGATCATAGGCATGATGCCACGCCGCCATACCGGTCGATCCGGTATGTTCCAGTATTGCTTTTTCCTAGGGGCGTAATTCCCATGTCCAGCATCAACACCAACGCGTCGGCAATGACGGCGCTGCAGACGCTTTCCGCCACCAACAAGTCGCTGAGCACCACCCAGGGCCGCATCGCCACAGGTCTGCGCGTTGCTGAAGCTTCCGACAACGCGGCCTACTGGTCGATCGCAACCACCATGCGTTCGGACAACAAGGCGCTCTCGACCGTGCAGGATTCGCTTGGCCTCGGCGCTTCGAAGGTCGACACCGCCTATACCGGCATGAACAAGGCCATCGACACGCTCAACGACATCAAGGTCAAGCTGGTCGCCGCCAACGGCGCATCGGCTGCCGACAAGGAAAAGATCGACACCGAGATCAAGGCCCTCCAGAAGCAACTCCAGGCCTATTCCGACGGCGCCACCTTCTCCGGTACCAACATGCTCTCGGTCAAGAGCGGTGCTGCTGCAACCGCAGCCGACGACGTCAAGATCGTCTCCGCCTTCAACCGCGACGGCGCCGGCTCCGCTTCTGTGTCGACCATCGACGTCAAGGTCGATGACATCAAGCTGTTCGAGACCGGCGGTGCTGCCGCCATCAAGACCGGCATCCTGGATGGCCAGCGTCTCGGCACCACCGGCGTCCGTGCCGCCCTGTCCGCCCCGACCCCCGGCACCGATGCCGCAACCGACACCTACTCGGTCATGACAGTTTCGGTCAAAGGCTACTCCGATGCGCAGCTCACCAAGCAGCTTGGCGTTGTCGAAGCAGCACTCAAGGAAATGACGACGGCCGCTACCAACCTCGGCGCTGCCAAGAGCCGCATCGAACTGCAGAAGGCCTTCACCTCCAGCCTGATGGACTCCATCGACCGCGGTGTGGGCCAGCTCGTCGATGCCGACATGAACAAGGAATCGACCCGTCTGCAGGCCCTCCAGGTCCAGCAGCAGCTCGGTATTCAGGCGCTGTCGATCGCCAACGGCAACTCGCAGTCGATCATGTCGCTGTTCAAGGGCTGATGCCCCGGCGCCAAAACATCTCCAGTCGTGAAATCGGGCCGTACCCCATGGGTGCGGCCCGATTTCATTTTGCCCTGTCCGCCGCCTTCTCCTCGCCTGGCGGCGCCGGATAGCTTCGCGCAAGTTACGGCGAGCATAGATTCCGCCACGTAACGGTAAATGCGAAGGCCTGTCGTCGTGTGGTCTTTAATCTGCCGTTAACCATAAGTTCGTAGTTATGGTTAACCAATTGCTATGACGGTTCGGCTGCCACGGGCAGAACGTACGGCATCCGCAACCGGTTCGCGGCGGCAGATCGCGCGGCTCTGACAGAGGGGTTTATTTCGATGTCCAGTATTATGACCAATGCTTCGGCGTTGACGGCGCTTCAGAGCCTCAACACCACGAACAAGGCTTTGAACACCACCCAGGCCCGCATCTCGACCGGCTTCCGCGTCGCGGAAGCCTCCGACAACGCCGCCTACTGGTCGATCGCCACCACCATGCGCTCCGACAACAGGGCACTCTCGACGGTCCAGGACGCGCTCGGCCTCGGCGCCTCGAAGGTCGACACCGCATATACCGCGATGCACAAGTCGATCGACACTCTCAACGACATCAAGGTCAAGCTTGTCGCCGCCGCCAATGGCTCGGACGCCGACAAGAACAAGATCGACGTCGAGATCAAGGCGCTGCAGGCACAGCTCAAGAGCTATGCCGACAGCGCCAGCTTCTCCGGAGCCAACTGGCTTTCGGTCAATTCGACGACAGCTGCCGGCCATTCGGCGGCCGGCGTCCACAATGACGCCAAGATCGTTTCGGGCTTCATCCGCGACAACTCGGGCACAGTCACGCTGGCAACGATCGACATCAAGGTCCAGAGCGTGAAGCTCTACGACGCCGCAGCCACCAACAACGTCAACAAAGGCATCCTCGAAGGCCTTCGCCTCGGCACCACGGGCGTGCGCGACAACACCGCCGTCAACCCGACGACCCCGGGTGCAGCGGTTGCCGCCACAGACGGCTACGCCGTTGCGACCCTTTCGGTGAAGGGCTTCAGCTTCGACCAGATCCTGCAGATGGTGAAGGTCACCGAAACGACCCTCGCCGAGATGACCGACGCCGCCACCACGCTCGGCGCGGCCAAGAGCCAGATCGACCTTCAGAAGACCTTCACCACCAGCCTGATGGACTCCATCGACCGCGGCGTCGGTCAGCTCGTCGACGCAGACATGAACAAGGAATCGACCCGCCTGCAGGCCCTTCAGGTCCAGCAGCAGCTCGGCATCCAGGCGTTGTCGATCGCCAATTCGAACTCGCAGAACATCCTGTCGCTGTTCAAGAGCTGACGCCTCGGCCCCGAAAGCCGGTTTCGGCGTTCGGAAACGCCTGAATCCAGGTTGCACTTCGGCAACAACAATCCCGACGAAATGCCATGGGCCGCGCAACTTGCGCGGCCCATAACATTTTCGCACAAGCTTCGCGGGCTAGGGTCTCTCCGGAAAGTATTGCGGGGAACTTACGCACGTGCCCGAACAGCTACAGAGCATCGTCGCCAATCTCAGGAGTTTCGGCCCACGCCGTCTCGCCATGCTGGGTGGTATCGCAGCACTGGTGATCGCCATCGTCGGCGTGGCATCCGTCTATCTCAACCGTCCTGCCTACGAGACGCTCTATGTCGGCCTCGAACGCTCCGACGTGAACCAGATCGGCATGGTGCTGGGCGAAGCGGGCATCGGCTTCGACGTCGCCTCCGACGGCACCACCGTGCTGGTCCCTGCCGGCAGCACCGCGCAAGCCCGCATGCTGCTCGCCGAAAAAGGCCTGCCCACCAGCGCCAATGCCGGCTACGAGCTGTTCGACAATGTCGGCTCGCTCGGCCTCACCTCCTTCATGCAGCAGGTCACCCGTGTCCGCGCATTGGAAGGCGAGATCGCCCGCACCATCCAGTCGATATCAGGCATAAAGGCCGCCCGTGTTCACATCGTCATGTCCGAGCGCGCCAATTTCCGCCGCGACGAGCAGAAGCCGTCGGCCTCGGTCGTCATCCGCGCCGCCAGCATGGATGCCGACAAGAGCGCCATGTCGATCCGCCATCTCGTTGCCGCAGCCGTCCCCGGCCTCGATGCCGAGCGTGTGACGGTTCTCGATTCGAGCGGCAATTTGCTCGCCGCCGGCGACGACCCCAACAATTCGAGCGCCGCCCGCTCCATCGGCGTCGAGCGCACCGTCGAAACCCAGATCGAGGACAACATCCGCCGTGCGCTGGCAGCCTATCTCGGGCCGGACAATTTCCGCGCCAGCGTCAAGGCTGACGTCAACACCGACTCGCGCCAGACCGAAGAGACGATCTTCGATCCGGAATCACGCGTCGAGCGCTCCGTCCAGGTGGTCCGCGCCAACGAGAATTCCAACCAGAAGCAGTCGTCGACACCTGCCACCGTCGAGCAAAACTTGCCCGATGCCGAGGCCGCTGCCACCGACGGCCCGCAGTCGACCTCGGCCAGCGACCGCAAGGAAGAGATCACCAATTACGAGATGAACTCCAAGCGCATCGCCACGGTGTCGAATGGCTATTCGGTAACCAAGATGTCGATCGCCGTGGTTGTCAACCAGCAGCGCCTGGCAGCCATCCTCGGCAAGGACGCGACGCCCGAGGCCATCGCCGCCCGCGTCGCCGACATCCAGAAGATGGTGACCTCGGCCACCGGCTTCGACGAAAAGCGCGGCGACCTGATCAACGTCTCGGCGGTCGAGTTCATCGACGGCCTCGACGGCGAGGTCATCGAGAGCCCCGGCATCATGGCCTCGATCGGCCAGCACGCAGGAACGATGATCAACGCCGCAGCCTTCATCGTCGTCGTTTTCCTCGTCGCCTTCTTCGGTCTGAGGCCGATGGCAGCCGCACTGTCCGGTTCGTCCGCAGCTCCTGCCCTGCCCACCTTCGCCGGGCCGAGCTTCGAGGAGATGCAGCGCGCCTTGCCGAATGCAGAGGGCATGGCCTCGTTCGAGGAAGAGCCCGCCGCATTGTCCGACCAGCGGCCGCACGCCATGGACGACCTGCGCAACAAGCTGCGCCCTGCCCCGCAGGACCGCCTCGCCCGCATGGTCGACATCAATGAAGAGCGCACCGCACTGATCCTGCGCAAATGGGCCGGTAACGAGGTTGCCGCGTAATGTCGATCGCAGCGCTTTTTGAACGGCTGACCGATTTCGCACCGCTCGCGCCAAATCCGCATCCGCATGCCGGCCAGCCCGAAACCTCGGCCACGGAATATCCCAAGGCGGTTCCGGATCTGGATATCCCGGCAATCATCGCCGAAGCCGTCGCCCAGGCCGAGGCCGATTTGACCACACGCCTGAGCGAGGAGTACGAGATGGTGCTCGAGGCCGAGCGCCAGCGCCACGCCGAGGAGGTCGCCTCGCTTGGCGCCCGCTTCGGCAGCGAGGCCGGCGAGGTCATCGCCAAGCGCATCGCCGAGATGGAGACGCGTATCGTCCACCTCACCACCGACGCCGCCGCCCGCGTTGTCGCGACGCTGGTCAGTGACGACATCCGCCAGCGCTCGATCGATGCCCTGTCCAGCGCCATCATTGCCGCCTGTGCCGACCGCGAAGCGGTGCGCATCAAGGTCAGCGGCCCACAGTTCTTGTTCGACGCGCTCGCTGCAGCCATCGGCCATCGCATCGACAATGTCGACTTCATCGAAGCAGTCGGCTTCGATCTCAGCGTCGCGATCGACGACAACCTGTTCGAGACCCGCCTCGGCGAATGGTCTTCGGCGCTTTCCGAGACCTTGCCATGAACGGTCCTGACGGCGCCGAGCCACGCCACGAGATCGTCATCGTCAGGCGAGCCCATTCCGACCATGACGACGGCCACCATGGCGGCGCCTGGAAGATCGCCTTCGCCGACTTCATGACGGCGATGATGTGCTTCTTCCTCGTCATGTGGCTGATCAGTGCCGCCAACGAGCAGACCAAGGCGGCTGTCGCCAGCTACTTCAACCCCGTCAAGCTGGTCGACCGCAATGCCAGCCGCAAGGGCCTCGAAGAACTCGGTGACGGTCCCAATTCGGTCGGCCTGACTGCCGAGAACCCGCAGGAAGCCAGCGCCAAGGCAGGCTCCGATGGCCGCGGCAATGCCGGCCCGTCGACGGAGAAAAACTCCGCTGACGCCAGCCCTGCCGCCAACCGCTCCGACGAGCACCTGTTTGCCGACCCCTACGCTGTGCTCGCCGAAATCGCCCAGGACACCGGCGCCAAGGCCAACATCTCGGAACGCAACGAAGGCGGTGCCCAGAATGCCGGTCCGGCCAGCGGCGCCTCTGGCGGAGAAGCCTATCGCGATCCGTTCGCACCCGATTTCTGGACCGAGCAGGTGGCAACGCCTGCCGCCGAAGCAAGTGCCGAGCGCGCCGCGATCGAAGGCGAACCGGCAAAGCCCGGCGACAAGACCGAGCGTTCGGCCAAGACCGATCCGGTGAAGGCCGAAGAACAACAAGCCAAGCCCGCCGAGCAGGCGCCACCAGTCCAGGCAGCACCGGCTCCCGCAGCGCGCGAAACCGCCGCCAAGCCGGGCGATGCTCCCGAGCGCGACACCAACGAAGCTGGAGAATTGGCCGAGGCGCCAAAGCCCAGGGACGAGGCACCGACACGCGAAACCGTCAACGATGCCGACGCCATCCGCCGCGAACTCGCCGAGGCGATCAAGTCGGGCGGCGCCCTGCCCGACGGTCTCTCGGTCGTCGCCACAGACAAGGGCGTCGTCATCTCGGTCACCGAGCAGTTCGATTTCGGCATGTTCGAAATCGGCTCCGCCGTGCCGCGCAAGCAGCTTGTGCTCGCCATGGAAAAGATCGCCAAGACGCTTGCCACCCACGAGGGCAACATCTCGATCAACGGACACACCGACGCGCGTCCGTTCCGTGGCGGCGGCTATGACAACTGGCGCCTGTCCACCTCGCGCGCCCACTCAGCCTACTACATGCTCGCCCGCGCCGGGCTTGACGAAAAGCGTATCGTCGAGGTCGCCGGTTTCGCCGACCGCAAGCTGAAGGATAAGGCCGAACCGTTCTCGGCCACCAATCGGCGTATCGAAATCCTGCTGGAGCGCGCCGAATGAGGCTGGCGGCAACCCTGTCCGGTGCCGCGCTGATCGCCCTGCTAGTCGCGGGCGTACCCGGCCGTGCCGTGGCCAGCGAGGCGCCGGCGCTCGAGCCTTACCAGCTGGTGCGCTGCCTGCAGCTGTTGCAGGACCGCATCGCCTCCGGCGATCAGGCTTCGCTGCCGTTGCAGCGCCGGCTGCTCGAAATGACCGACGAGCGCATGCGAACCGCCGATGTCGACGCATTCAAAGATCCCAAGAATTTTCGCGCCCTGCTGATCTATGCGATGAGCGGCGGCAACCCGCTGACCATCGAGCAGGTGGTTTCGCGTCTGGAGCTTGAAGAGGCCGACCAGAAGCTGGCGCAAGGCGTCATCGATTATCTCCGAGGCAAGCCCAAGGGCACGGTGGAGGCGCTGGCCGCGGTCGACCCGCTGACGCAGATTTCTGAACTCGGTGCCTTTCTGGCGCTGGTCAAGGGTTCGGTCAGCATCGCCGAACAGCCCGAGCAGGCGATGAAGCTGTTCGACCAGGCCAGACTGCTCAGCCCCGGCACGCTGGTCGAGGAAGCCGCCCTGCGCCGCTCGGTTGCGCTCGCTACCCGGCTTGAAGATGGCGGCCGCTTCCTGCGCAACTCGACGCAATATGTTCGCAGCTACCTGCGCTCGCCTTATGCCAGCCAGTTTGCCGATGCCTTCGTTGGCGGCGTCGTTGCCCTGCACAAGTCGATCAATCTCGACACGCTCGCCGAAATCACCGCGATGATGGACGCCGAGCAGGAACGGGTCGTCTATCTCCGTATCGCCCGCCGTGCCGCCATCGACGGCCTGACCGAACTGTCCACCTTTGCCGCTGCCAGGGCCGTGAAGAGTCGTGACGGCGCACCCGGCGGTGCTGACCCGCGCGCCCAGCTTTATTCCGGCCTGTCGTCGGTCACTTCCGGCACCGCCGCAGACATACTTGGCAAGCTCGGCGGCATCGATCGCGACAAGCTGTCCAAGGGCGACCGCGCCTTGCTCGACGCCGTCGAGGCCGTTGCCTCGGAGCTGACGTCGGCTGTTCCGGCGGCACCCGCAAGCGCATCGAAACCGCTGGATATCGGCGATCTGCCGCCGGCGGCGATCGAGATCACGCCGCCACCGGCGGATCCGATGATCCCCGACGCCGTCGAGGCATCTGCAGAGGCTGCGCCCGCCCAGTCGGCGGCCCCCGAGGTCCCGGCAGCAGCACCCGCGTCGCCTCCGGCTGAGCAGCCGGCAACGGTCGCGGCGCCCAGGGTCGTGCCACTGACAGCGGAACAGCAACCGGAACCAGCGGAACCGGAAGATCCCAAGATCACTGAAGCGCGCCGCACGCTTGAATCCATTGACGAACTGCTAGGAGGCTCCCCCAAATGACCGACGCCATCAGCGCGGCCCTGGTGAGCCCGCTCGCGCGCCATTCATCCGGCCATGAGCGCAATGCCCTCGCCAGCAATGACGACCAGCCTGATTTCGGCCAGGCGCTGGGCTCACCGAACAAGGGCGAGCCGAAATCGAAAGGTCATGCCGCCGATCACGATGCCCCGCGCCAAAAGGGCCTGAACAAGCTCGCAGAGCGGCTTGCCGCACGTGACGCGCTCGCCGAAGCCGAGGGCAAAACACCCAGGATCGGCGAAGCTGCCGAGGACGCGACACCCGAAATAGCCGAGCCACAGCCGGATGCCACGACGAAGGACGTCAAAGCAGAAAAGACCGAAGAGCCTGCATTGCCGCTGGTGCTTGCACTGAGCGAATTACGCAAGGCGGGCGCCCAGCCGGCAAAGGCTGGTTCCGCCGACGCGACCGAAGTCGAGGAGAGCAAGGCCAGCGCACAGCCAGAGGCTGCAGGCGATGCGTCTGAGCCGGAACTCGCAGCCCTCGTCACGAGCGGCAAGACCGCGCGCCAAGCTACCACCGGAGCCGCGCCGCAGTCCGCGGCACCTGTTTCGGCACCCGCGACAGGCTCCACGCCCGAGACGCAGCAGGCAGCACAATCCGGCACGCCGGAAACCGCCAGCGACGTCGCAGCCAGGGCCGACAAACCGGCACGACCGACACCTGTCAGGCAAGCCGAACAACCCTCCGTCGGCAACACCGTCACCGTCATGTCGGAGCAGTCGATCCCCGCACCGGCGAGCACTGGCGCGGGCAGCACCGCGGGTGCGCTGGCGCTCGACATCGCCTCCGCGGCTACGCGCCATGTCGCTGCCGTATCATCGGTCCAGCAGCTCCAAAACAGCGCATCCAGCACACCCGGCGCGCAGGCTCTCAAGATCCAACTGCGCCCCGTCGAACTGGGCATGGTCACAGCCAATCTTCACCTCGCCGGCGAGCAACTGTCGGTTGAAATCGAGGTTGAGAACACCGAGGCCTACAACAGGCTTTCGTCCGACCGCGAGGCGATCAACAGCGCCCTTCGCGGCCTCGGTTTCGACGTTGACCGCGTCACCATCCTGCAGCCGCAGTCGACGAATGCCCGCGCTGACGGCGGCGCTGCCAACGGCTTCGCAGGCCGTGACCAGGCATCCGCCCAGTCGGGCGGGACAGGTGGTGAAGGTGGCAATTCCAGCAATGGGCGTCAGAGTGGGAACGCTGCAAATGACGAAAGCAATTCGCGCAACATCTCGTCGTCTGGCGCTGATCGCCCTGGCAGCAGCCGCTACATCTAGCGCCGCCACCACGATCGCTGCAGCTGCGGCCAATCCGTGCGAGCCTGAGATCCTGCGCGCCGCCGACCGCTACGGCGTGCCGGTGGGCATTCTCTATGCCGTTGGTCTGACCGAAACCGGAAAGAAGGGCAGCTTGCAGCCTAACGCCTTGAACATAGAGGGAAAAGCCGTCTTTCCCAGGAATGAGGCCGAAGCCGTTGCGGCCTTCGAGACTGCGCGTCGCGAAGGCAAGACACTGATCGATCTCGGCTGCATGCAGATCAACCACCGATACCACGCAACCGAATTCCGCTCGGTGCGCGACATGCTCAATCCGCGCCTCAATGTCGACTATGCCGCGCGCTTTCTCGTCAGCCTGCACTCGCGTCATGAGTCCTGGTCGATGGCGGTCGCGCGTTATCATGCCGGCCCCAACAACGACCCTGCACAAAAACGCTACGTCTGTCGCGTCATCGCCAACATGGTCGCCACCGGCTTCGGCCGCTGGACGGAAAACGCCCGGACCTTCTGCAACCCATAGGCGTTTCCAGCCGAACCGAACCAGACACGGGCCGTTACCCCGCCCCTCATTACAGGCTTGCGCAAGGATGCACGCATATCGTGCAACCTGTTCAACCCATGCGATTCCAGACTCCCTAAAAAATAGCGGCAAGAATTCACGATTGGTCGCCTTGGTCCCGACCCATTACCGATTGGTTAACAGGGCATTTTTACTGATTCGGGGGCGGAATCATGATCGTAATCGTGGACGAGCGAGAGCTCGTCACCAACGGATATAATTCACTCTTCGACCGGGAAGGTGTGGCGTGCGCAGGCTTCCGTTCGACCGAATTCGGCGAATGGGTTTCCAGCGCTCCCGACGAGGATCTGCGTTCCGTTCGCGCCTTCCTCATCGGCGACTGCAACGAGGGTTCGATCTCGCCGCGTCAGCTGCGAGACCGTACCAAAGCCCCGGTCATCGCCCTCAGCGAACAGAACAATCTCGAAAACACGCTCAAGCTTTTCGAGTCGGGTGTCGACGACGTCATCCGCAAACCCGTCCACATTCGTGAGATCCTTGCCCGCATCTCGGCCATCCGCCGTCGCGCCCAGGAAGACACCGGCTTCACCCAGATCGGCGCAATGCGCATCTTCATGGACGGCCGCGACCCCGAGATCGACGGCGAGCCGATGCCGCTGCCGCGCCGTGAGCGTCGCATCCTCGAGTATTTGGCAAGCAACAGCGGCCGTCGCGTCACCAAGACCCAGGTCTTCAACGCGATCTACGGTGTCTTCGACGAAGAAGTCGAAGAAAATGTCGTCGAAAGCCACATCTCGAAGCTGCGCAAGAAATTGCGTGAGCGTCTTGGCCACGACCCGATCGATTCGAAGCGTTTCCTCGGCTACCGGCTGATCGTCTGACCAGCCTCGCGCAAGACATGCCACGTAACTTCACCAGCGTGGCATGAGATTTGAGGAGACCACCGATGAGCCTTTACGGAATGATGCGAACCGGCGTTTCGGGCATGAATGCCCAGGCGAACCGGCTGTCGACGGTCGCCGACAACATCGCTAACTCGAGCACGACCGGCTACAAGCGCGCCTATACCGAATTCTCGTCGCTGGTGCTGCCCAGCACGCCCGGCGCCTACAATTCCGGCGGCGTCACCACCAAGGTTCTAAACGCAGTCGCCAAGGACGGCACGCTCCAGTACACGACGTCGGGCACCGACCTCGCGGTCCAGGGCAACGGCTTCTTCGTCGTCCAAGACGCGTCCGGTTCGCCCTACCTCACCCGCGCCGGTTCGTTCGTGCCCGACGGCCAGGGTCGCCTCATCAATGCCGCCGGTTACCAGCTGATGGGCTACAGCTACGCAAATGGCATTCCGGCCGCCACCGCCAACGGCTTCGATGGCCTGGTGCCCGTCCAGATCTCGAGCTCCGAGCTCACCGCGCTGCCGACCAAGAACGCCACCTTCACGGCCAACCTGCAGAGCGACGCTGCCGTCTCCGCCGGCCCGCTCCCGAGCACGAATGCCGCCGGCGCGACCTATACGTCGAAATCGTCGATGGTCATGTACGACAATCTGGGCGCCAAGAAGATCGTCGACATCTACTACACCAAGACCGGCGCCAATACCTGGGACGTCGCCGTGTACGACCAGTCCAAGGCGGCGGCCGGAACCTCATTCCCCTATGCCGCAGGCGGTCTGCTGACCAACAGCACCATGACCTTCGACGGCACCACCGGCAAGCTGACCAGTGCCGGCAGCCTCAGCTTCACCGTCCCGAACGGTGCGCCGGTGACTCTCGACATCTCCAAGATGACGCAGCTGGCATCGCCCTACACCGTGACCAAGGCCGTTGCCGACGGCAACGGACCGAGCACCATCGAACGTGTCGAGATCGACACCGACGGCACCATGTACGCCCAGTACGCGGACGGTTCGATGAAGCCTCTGTTCAAGATTCCTCTGGCCGACGTGGCAAGCCCCGACCGTCTCAACAGCCTTTCGGGTAACGTGTTCCGCGAGAGCGCCGACTCCGGCCCGGTCCAGATCGGCTTCGCCGACTCGGGCGGCCTCGGTAAGATGATCTCGGGCGCGCTCGAAAACTCCAACGTCGACATCGCCGAGGAACTCACCGCGATGATCGAGTCCCAGCGTAACTACACTGCCAATTCCAAGGTCTTCCAAACCGGAGCGGACCTGATGGATATCCTCGTCAACCTGAAGAGATAGGACTGACGGGCTTATCGCCCGCTGGAAAAACATAGCATGTCGCTGTCGTCTGCCATTAGCATAGCCCAATCTGCGCTTCGCAACACGTCGCGCCAGACAAGCACTGTTTCCCGCAACGTCGCGGATGCATCAAATCCTGACTACGTGCGCCGCACAGCCGTGCTCGCCAGCACCGGCCCCGGGGCGCGCGTGGTCGAAATCCAGCGTGCGACCAACGAGCAGCTGTTTCGCCAGAACCTGTCTGCCCTGGCCGACTTCACCGGCCAGAACACCCTCCTGGAGGGGCTGCAGAAACTTTCACTCGACGTCAACGGCTCGGAAAACAAGGGCTCGGTCGCAACCCAGCTCGGCAAGTTCCAGCAAGCGCTGCAGCTTTACGCGGCAGCCCCCTCCAACCAGAACCTCGGCACGGCGGCGATCGACGCCGCCCGCCAGGTGGTGCGCTCGCTCAACGACGGCAGCGATGCCATTCAGCGCATCCGCACCGAGACCGACAGCGAGATCGCGACCACCGTCGATGATCTCAACAGGCTTCTCGCCGATTTCGAGCAGGCCAACAAGACGATCATCCAGGGCACCCGCGCCGGCCGCGACGTCAACGACTCCCTCGACCAGCGCGACGCAATCCTGAAGAAGATTTCCGAGATCGTGCCGATCTCGACCTTCAAGCGCGGCGACAACGACATGGTCATCACCACAGGTGATGGCACCACCCTGTTCGAGACCGTCCCACGGGCGGTCACCTTCCAGCCGCTGGCGGGTTACTCCGCCGGCGTGACCGGCAACAAGATTCTCATCGACGGCGTGCCGCTTCAGCCAGGCGTCGGCGCCAACACCAACGCCGGCGGCAAGCTCGCCGGCATGATACAGCTCCGCGACAGTGTCACCACCACGATGCAAGCGCAGCTCGACGAGATGGCGCGCGGACTGATCACCGCCTTCTCGGAGACGGCACCAGCCCTTGCCGACCAGGCCGGCCTGTTCACCTGGTCCGGCGGCCCGGCGGTCCCGCCGGCGGGCGTACTGGTCAATGGCCTTGCGCGCTCGATCAAGATCAATCCGGCGGTCGACCCGCAGATCGGCGGCAATCCCAAGCTGTTGCGCGATGGCGGCATCAACGGCGCGGCCTATGTCAAGAATCCCGCCAGCAACGCTTCTTATGCCGACCTGCTGATCTCCTATGGCAACCGCATCGACCAGACGATGACTTTCGATCCGGCCGCGGGTATCGCCACAAGCTCGAGCCTCAGCACCTTCTCGACCAATTCGATCGGTTGGTTCGAGGGCATGCGCAAGCAGGCGGACACCGCCGCCCAGACCAAGGAAGCGCTGGCTATCCGCACCGCCGAGGCCCTGTCAAACGATACCGCTGTCAATGTCGACATCGAGATGTCGAAGATGCTGGAACTCGAGCAGTCCTATCAGGCCACAGCCCGGCTGTTGAAGGCGGTCGACGACATGCTGGCAGCCCTCCTGGGCGCGGTGAGATAGCGCGATGAAAGCGACGTTCGTCTCCTCCTCCGCGGTCACCAGCGCCCTGCGCTACTCGATGCTGCGCCAGCAGTCCGAGCTCATCAAGGCGCAGAAGGAGGCCAGCTCCGGCTTTGTCGCCGACACCGGCTTGGCACTTGGCGCCCGCACCGCGCAGTCGGTCACACTCCATCGCGACCTCGAGCGCCTCGATGGCATTGTCGACAGCAACGGCCTGGTGTCGTCGCGCCTGTCAGCGACGCAGAAGTCGCTCAACGAGGTCGGCAAGGCCGCACAGACCTTCCTTGCCAGCCTGACCAGCAGTTCCTCCGGTGATGCCGCCTACGCGCTGACCCAGAAGGCGGCGCGCGGCACGCTCGACACGTTGACCTCGGTGCTCAACACCAGCCTCAACGGCGAATATCTGTTTGCCGGCACCAACACCGACGTCAAGCCGATCAACGAATTCAAGGCCGGCTCGCCGGCCAAGGCGGCATTCGACACTGCCTTCCAGACACATTTCGGCTTCACGCAGAACGATCCGGCGGCGCAGTCGATCTCGGCCACCCAGATGGACACTTTCATGACCTCGGTCGTCGAGCCGATGTTCCTCGGCGCCGGCTGGCAGGCCAATTTCTCCAATGCCACCGACCAGGGCATCACCAGCCGCATCACGCTCAACGAAACCACCGAGTCCTCGGTCAGCGCCAACAATGCCGGCATCCGTAAGGTCGCCATGGCCGCCGCCATGGTCAGCGACCTGCTCGATTCCAATGTCGGCGCTGCGGCCCGCGGCGCGCTGGTCACCCGCGCCGTGTCGATTATCGGCAGCGCCATCAGCGACATAGGCCAGCTGGAATCGCAGACCGGCATCATCGAGCAGCGCGTCACCAACGCCACCGATCGCATCAAGATGCAGATGGACCTGTTCGAGCGCCACATCATCAACACCGAGGGCGTCAACCCCGAAAAGGCGGCGACACGCGTCAGCGACCTGATTTCGATGATCGAGAGATCCTACGCATTGACGGCACGTATCCAGAAGCTCAGCCTGATGAATTACCTCTGACCTGAACGGCAACAAACGGGACGCATATGTATCAATTCTCCTATGCCGACATTCAGACCGACTCCGTCGCCGATGCGCGGGATCGCGAACGTCAGCTTCTCAGCCGCTCAATCGACATGCTGATAAGGGCCAGCGAAGCCGGAGCCAATTCCAACGAGGCGATCGCCGCACTGAACTTCACCAACCGCGTCTGGACCTCCCTGATGGACGATCTCGGCAACCCCGAGAATGCTCTCCCCAAGGAGCTCCGCGCCAACCTCATTTCGATCGGCCTGTGGCTGCTACGCGAGTCAGAAGACATCCGCCAGGGCCGCTCCGAAAGCTTCGAGGGCCTGATCGAGGTCTCGCAAATCATCCGCGACGGCATACAATGAAAAACACGCTCAAGATCTCGCTGAAGGCCAACGAGAAGATCTACATCAACGGTGCCGTGGTGCGCGCCGACCGCAAGGTCTCGCTCGAACTGCTCAACGACGTGCAGTTCCTGCTCGAAAGCCATGTGCTGCAACCCGAGCAGGCCTCGACGCCGCTGCGCCAGCTCTACTTCATCCTGCAGGTCATGCTGGTCGATCCGATCGGCGCGGTCCAGGCGCGCGACATGTTCCGCCGCTCGCTGCCGCTGCTGCTCGCCACCTTCGACAATGCGGAAATCCTCTCCAGCCTGAAGCATGTCGACCGCCTCGTTGCCGAGGATCATGTCTACGAGGCGCTGAAGACCATCCGCTCCCTCTATCCACTCGAACAGCGCATCATCGCCGGCGAAGAGACGGCAACGGTGCAACCCGCCCGCGCAGCCGGAGGCAGATTCTGATGCCCATCGATTTCTCCGTGACGCCGCCTGTCGGCTCCAACACCGGCGCCAACAAGTCGACCGGCTCCAAGACGCAGGTCGACTACCAGTCCTTCCTCAAGCTGCTCATGGCGCAGATGAAGAACCAGGACCCGACCAAGCCGATGGAATCGACCGAATATGTGGCGCAGCTCGCCACCTTCTCGCAGGTCGAGCAGTCGGTGCAGATGAATGCGCGCCTCGACCAGATCCTGCAGTCCTCGGCGCTCGCCCAGGCAGACGCCCTGATCGGCCGCAACATCACTTCGGCCGACGGCAAGACGTCGGGCACGGTCACCGAGGTCCGTCTCGCCAAGGACGGCGTCACCGCCGTGCTGTCCGACGGCAAGACCGTCGCGGTCGTCGCGGGCGTCAAGGTCAAGGCTGCCGCGTGAACGAAGCCGATGCCCTCGACCTTGTCCAGTTCGCCATCTGGACGGTGCTGACTGCCTCCGCGCCCGCGGTGGCGGCAGCCATGCTGGTTGGCGTCGGCATCGCCCTGATCCAGGCCCTGACCCAGATCCAGGAAATCACGCTCACCTTCGTGCCCAAGATCGTCGCCATCTTCCTGGTGGTGGCGCTGACCGGCCCGTTTATCGGCGCCCAGATTTCCAGCTTCACCAACGTCATCTTCGAGCGCATCGAAAACGGCTTCTGATGGCTGCGTGGCAAGCCTGTTCGCGCACCGCGACCTGAGACCGTCCCTGTGGACCTTAGCCGCGCCGCCACTGGACCATGCCGGCATCGTACAAATGGGTTCACCCGGCCAGCCGATCATGGTCTAGTCATTCCTGCATGATCGAAATCGATTCCCCGAACAGGTCGTGCATCCACAGGAGGGCCACGGCGTCCTTTGCGCCTCCCGAAGGAGGCTTGGCGCCGTAGCGGCAAATCACACGAGGGCACCCGGCTCAGCCGGCTTGGCGCATGGACGACGACCACCAGTACGAGCAAGGTTCGGCGCTCGCGCCCTTCAAGCACGGCATTTTCCGTTCCGTCTGGTTCGCCAGCCTGGCTTCGAATTTCGGCAGTCTGATCCAGTCTGTCGGAGCCGCCTGGTTGATGACCTCGATCGCCACCTCCTCCGACATGGTGGCGCTGGTCCAGGCCTCGATCTCCCTGCCGATCATGCTGTTTTCGCTCGCGTCGGGCGCACTCGCCGACAGCTACGACCGCCGCCGCGTCATGCTGACCGCGCAGTGCTTCATGTTCGCCGTCTCGGCGGCGCTGACGCTGTTTGCCTATCTCGGCCTGATCACGCCCTGGCTGCTGCTCACCTTCACCTTCCTCATTGGTTGCGGCACCGCACTTAACAACCCGTCCTGGCAGGCCTCCGTCGGCGACATGGTGCCCCGCACGGTGATGCCGGCGGCCGTCGCGCTCAACTCGATGGGCTTCAACATGACGCGCAGCGTCGGCCCGGCCATCGGCGGCATCATCGTCGCCACCGCAGGTGCTGCGGCCGCCTTCGCCGTCAACACGCTGAGCTACTTCGCCATCATCTTCGTACTGTTTCGCTGGCGCCCGCAATATCCGGCAAACCCGCTGCCACGCGAAACGCTCGGCCAGGCCATGGGTGCAGGCCTGCGCTACGTCGCCATGTCGCCCAACATCGGCAAGGTGCTGCTGCGCAGCTTCGCCTTCGGCTTCACCGCCGTCGTCATCCAGGCACTGCTGCCGCTGGTTGCCCGCGACCTCGTCGCCGGCGGCCCGCTGACCTACGGCATCATGCTCGGCGCCTTCGGTGTCGGCGCGGTCGGCGGCGCGCTGATCAGCGGCCGCATCCGCAGCAGCATGACGAGCGAAACCATCGTGCGCTCGGCCTTTCTCGGCTTCGCCCTCTGCAGCTGGATCGCCGCCTTCAGCTCCAATGCCTGGCTCACCTCGGCCGGCCTGCTCGTCGGCGGCGCCTGCTGGGTGCTTGCGCTTTCGCACTTCAACATCACCGTGCAGATGTCGACCCCACGCTGGGTCGTCGGCCGGGCGCTGTCGATCTACCAGATGGCAACCTTCGGCGGCATGGCGCTGGGCAGTTGGATCTGGGGTCTCGTCGCCGAAAGCAACGGCGCGGCCACCGCCCTGATCGTTGCCGGCATCGTCATGCTGGTCGGTGCGGCGATCGGCTTCCTGCTGCCGCTGCCCGAGCACACAGCGCTCAACCTCGACCCGCTCAACCGCTTCCGCGAACCACACCTGGCGCTCGACGTCCGGCCGCGTTCGGGGCCCATCGTCATCTCGATCGAATTCATCATCCGCGAAGAAGATGTACCGGCCTTCCTCGACGCCATGACCGAGCGCCGCCGTGTCCGCCGCCGTGACGGCGCCCGCAACTGGGTGCTGGCGCGCGACCTTGAAAACCCCGAGATCTGGGTCGAAACCTACCACACCCCGACCTGGCTCGAATACATCCGCCACAACCAGCGCGCCACCCACGCCGACGCCGTCATCGGCGACAAGCTGCGCGCCTTGCACAGCGGCCCCCAGCCACCGCGCGTCCACCGCCTGATCGAACGCCCCACCAGCCTGGCGGCAGCCCTCGGCAGTCACAAGGGGCATATCGAGCTGCATTAGGCGTAAGGCCGCAGCGACCGTCGCGAAGCCTGCCCTCCTTGCCAGCTCCATCGCGCGGTCCTTCGACGCCGAAGATTGGCATAAAAAGGCGCCCGTCGAAGCTCCGTTGCGTGCCAGCTGCCAGATCTTTTCGCCTGCCTCCCACCCTCGCGCAAGCTTGGCGCAATAGGGTCAGGAAGCCGTGGCATTGGCGCGCGGCGGGATTCGATCGGAAGCATCAATGGCGATCAGCGAAACCATTTCAGGCGCAGGCGTTCCAGCCAGGAACGGACGCGACGTCTTTTTCGCCGTCGGCATCGTCATCATCCTCGCCGTCCTGTTCCTGCCGATCCCGGCCTTCCTGATCGACGTCGGCCTTGCCTTCTCGATCGCCATTTCGGTGCTGATCCTGATGGTCGCGCTGTGGATCCAGCGCCCGCTCGACTTCTCGTCGTTCCCGACCATCCTGCTGATCGCCACGATGCTGCGCCTGTCGCTCAACATCGCCACCACGCGCATGATTCTGTCGCATGGCAATGAAGGCACGCATGCCGCCGGCTACGTCATTTCGGGCTTCTCGAACCTCGTCATGTCCGGCGACTTCGTCATCGGCCTGATCGTGTTCCTGATCCTGATCGTGGTGAACTTCATCGTCATCACCAAGGGTGCGACGCGTATCGCCGAAGTCGGCGCCCGCTTCACCCTCGACGCCATTCCCGGCAAGCAGATGTCGATCGACGCCGACCTGTCGGCCGGCATGATCGACGACAAGACAGCGCAGTTGCGCCGCCGCGAACTGGAAGAAGAAAGCTCCTTCTTCGGCTCGATGGACGGTGCCTCGAAATTCGTCCGAGGCGACGCCATCGCCGGCCTGATGATCACCGCCATCAACATCGTCGGTGGTATCGCCATCGGCTATTTCCGCCACGACATGGGCATGGGCGAAGCCGCTGACGTGTTCATCAAGCTGTCGGTGGGCGACGGCCTCGTCACCCAGATCCCGGCGCTCATCGTCTCGCTCGCCGCCGGCCTGCTCGTCTCCAAGGGCGGCACCCGTGGATCGGCCGACCAGGCGGTGTTCGGCCAGCTCGGCGCCTATCCACGCGCGCTCTATGTCGCCGCCGGCCTGCTGTTTCTGCTCTCGCTCGTGCCCGGTCTGCCGATGTTGCCGTTCCTCTCGCTTGCCGTTGCCATGGCAGCACTCGGCTACTTCATCCCGATGCAGCACAAGCGCCGCATGGCCGAGGTCGACGCTGAAAGGGAGCAGGTCGAGGCCGACAAGGTCGAAGAGGAAAAGAACTCGGTCAAGGCATCGCTCGCCACCGCCGAGATCGAGCTGCTGATCGGCAAGCAGCTGTCGACGCGCCTGCTCGCTACCCATCAGGAACTCGCCTTCCGCATGTCGAAGATGCGCAAGAAGTTCGCCACCCAGTACGGCTTCGTCGTGCCGGAAGTGCGCATGACCGACGACTTCTCGATTCCGCCCAAGAGCTACCAGATCAAGGTGCACGGCACCGTCGTCGCCGAATACCAGATGCGCGTCGGCGAAATCATGGTGCTGCTCGGCTCGCGGGATCTGCCAGACATTCCGGGCGAGGAAGTGCGCGAACCGGCTTTCGGTATGCGCGCCTTCTCGGTGCTCGATTCCTTCGCCGAGGACCTGAAGCGCGAGCAGTTCACCTTCGCCGACAACATGTCGGTGCTGCTCACCCATCTCTCCGAAGTGATCCGCAACAACCTGCCGCAGCTCCTGTCCTACAAGGACATGAAGGCGCTGCTCGAGCGCCAGGACCCCGAATACCGCAAGCTCGCCGACGAGATCTGCACCTCGCACATCACCTATCCCGGCCTGCAGGCGGTGCTCAAGCTTCTGCTCGCCGAGCGCGTCTCGATCCGCAACCTGCACCTCATCATCGAGGCAATCGCCGAGATCTCGCCGCATGTCCGCCGCACCGAGCAGATCGTCGAGCACGTCCGAATCCGCATGGCGCAGCAGATCTGCGGCGACTTGAGCGAAGGCGGCGTGCTCAAGGTGCTGCGCCTCGGCAACCGCTGGGATCTCGCTTTCCACCAGAGCCTCAAGCGCGACGCCAAGGGCGAAGTGCGCGAGTTCGACATCGATCCGCGCCAGCTCGAGGAATTCGGCCAGGAAGCCTCCAAGGCGATCCGCACGCATCTCGAAACCGGTGAGCGTTTCGTGATCGTCACCGCACCCGACGCACGTCCCTATGTCCGCATGATCATCGAAAGGCTGTTTCCGACCCTGCCGGTGCTCAGCCATGTCGAGATCGCCAAGGGCGTCGAACTGCGCGTGCTCGGTACCGTCTCATGAATGCCGCCGCGCAAGGCATGGTCCTTGGGGCGTTCCTGGCCTTCTGTCGCATCGGCGCCTGTTTCATGCTGATGCCCGGAATCTCCAGCGTGCGCGTGCCGATGCATGTCAGGCTGTTCGTCGCCGTCGCCGCCACCGGCGGGCTGCTGATCCACCTCTGGGACCAGATCTTCCCGTTCGTCGACGCTCGTCCCGGCGTGCTGGTGCCGATGATCGCATCCGAGCTTCTGATCGGCGGCCTGATCGGGCTGATGGCCAGGCTCTACATCCTGGCGCTGATGTTCATGGGCTCGGCGATCGCCATGCTGATCGGCTTCGGCGGTGTCGGCGGCCACGCGATCGAGGAAAACGAGCCCCAGGCAGCGCTTGCCTCGATCATCTCGATCGCGGCGCTGATCCTGCTGTTTGCCTTCAATTTCCACCACGAGATCATCCGCGCACTGGTCGCCTCCTACCAGGTCGCGCCGGTCAACATGTTCTTCAATCCGCAGGCAGCCCTCGTCGACGTCACCGACACGCTGTCGGAAAGCTTCATGGTGGTGCTGAGGCTGGGCAGCCCCTTCGTCGCCTATGCCATCCTGATCAACCTGACGATCGGCTTCGTCAACAAGCTGACGCCGCAGATCCCGGTCTACTTCATCTCGCTGCCCTTCGTCGTCGCCGGTGGCCTGGTGCTGATGTATTTCGGCATCGCCACCATGCTCAGCCTGTTTGCCGACGGCTTCGTCGACATCACCGTGGGAAGGTAAGGAATGGCCGCGTCGCGCAGGGATCGCCTGAAGAAGCTGGTAGCCGTGCAGGAGCAGCTCAAGGCGCTGCACGAGACGCGCCATGCCGGTTTTGTCGCCAATGCGATTGCCGCCGAAGCCGAGGCGCAATCGCTGTCGGACAGCTTCGACAGCACCGAAGGCATCTCCCAGCTGTTCCCTGAGCTCTACCATCGCCGCATCAAGGAGGCGATCGACAAGAAGCAGCTCAATCTCGGCCTCGCCAATGTCGAGGTCGGCAAGATCGCCACTGCCACCGCCCGCACCAACATGGTCGAGCGCGCCTACCGCGAGGTCCGCCGTCAGGATGAGCGTGACAGCGCCGACCGCGAACGTCTCGAAATCATTGAAAGAAAGTCGGCTGAAGACAAGTAAGGTTGCCGCAAGCTTGACCCTCCACAATCAGCAGTAACGTAACCCGGAAAGGCGAGCCGCTTTGGCCATCTCCCCACCCAGTGACATCATTCTGGATGTAGCCAAGGCCGTCGAGCCATCAGGCATCCAGGCTGCGCGCGCGGCGCTTGCCAACCGGACCGCCAGCGCGGCCCCGGCCGGAACATTTTTGCTCACCGAAGCCGCCGTCACCGGCGGTGTCACGCGCCAGCCGGACAAGACCTCGGCCGATGCGTCGATGAAGAAGTTCGAGGCAATGGTCCTGCAAACCTTCATCGGCAACATGATGCCGAAGAACACCGAAAGCGTGTACGGCAAGGGCATGGCCGGCGACATGTGGAAGTCGATGATGGCCGAGCATCTCGCCAACCAGACCGCCGAAGCCGGCGGCATCGGTATCGCCAAGACCGTTATGCGCGACCACTACATCAAGGACGAGCAGGTGGTGCCGGTCAGCGGCGTCGCTGGCGGGCCTGAAAAGGCGGCACTCGATGAACAAATGAGCCAGGCCACTGCGCTCATTCAGGAATTGCAGCGGAAGATGGTGCGCTCGCTGGGAAGCGACGATGCCGCCTCCGCCACTGACACAAAATCGTAGAGGATAAGATATGTCGGATCTCTCCGAATACAGGACGAACCTGCCGGTGACGGCCGATCTCATCGACGCTGCCCGCCCGGGCAACGTCGCGGCCATCATCAGCCGGATCGAGGATGCGGTCGAAGAAGAGACCGCTGCGATCCGCACCGACGTCCATTTCGACATCAAGGCATCGAACGCCCGCAAGAGCCGCTATCTCTACGAACTGACCCGCGCCACCAAGGGCCTGGTCGAGGGCGACTACCCGAGCGAGCTCAAGGTCGGTGTCGAACGCCTGCGCGACAAGCTCGTCGCCAATGAACGTGCGATCCTCGCTCATCTCAGCGCCGTCAGTGAAGTCGCCTCCCTGCTCCGCGACGCCATCCAGCGCTCCGAAGCGGACGGCACCTATTCGGCAAACGAATTCGGGTGGGCGCGGTGATCAAGTTCATCGCGGCGGCGCTGTGGATTGTCGCCGTGACCCTCGGCTCGGTCTTCTATTCGTTCCAGGCCGCCGCCAACCTGCCGGCGACCGAAGAGCAGATGCCGCTGCTCGGCGGTCTCGACTATGTCAAGACCGACGTCATTTCGGTGCCGTTGCTCAAAGGTGAGCGCGTGCACGGCTATTTCCTGACGCGCCTCGTGTACACGGTCGAACCCAAGGAAGTCGGAAAGCTATCGGTGCCGATGGCCTCGCTGCTTGTCGATCAGGTCTATTCCTATCTCTACGGCAATCCGCAGATCGACTTCACCGCATATGAGAAGCTCGATCTGGACGGCTTTCGCAACGGCATCCGCGACGCCATCAACGCCCGTGTCGGTTCGAAGCTGATCCACGAGGTAATGGTCGAGCAGATCGACTTCCTGACCCCCGACGATGTCCGCGACAATGCCGTGCGCCAGCGTGAATCGGCTGCTGCCGCAGCAGAGGCCGAGGCGGCAAAGCCAGCCGAAGCAGGCCCGGCCAAAGCACATTGAACCCGACAGGCAGCCAAATTGGCTGCCTTTCGCGCCACGTCGCGTGACCATCGCCAGCCAATTCTACGTTGACGTAAACGTAAGATGCCAGTTATAGGACCAGTTATAGGAATTGCAGTCCTGTGACATGGCCGGCTCGTCCGGATTGGTCCGGGGAGGCCGGGCGCAAAGCGCCTTTCAGGAAAGACCAGGAGAGAGCCATGAGCATTCAGGCAGTCGCAGACAAGATCAAGGCGAAGGTGGAGAGCGCCGGCTTTGGCCGCTCGATCAAGTTCGACACCGGCAGCGACGGCGTCATCGTCATCGATGGCACCACCCTGTCGACGACCGATGGCCCGGCCGACTGCACCATCAAGCTGTCGCTCGACGATCTCGAGTCGCTGATCGCAGGCGAGCTCAACCCGACGATGGCGTTCATGACCGGCAAGATCAAGGTCGAGGGCGACATGTCGGTGGCCATGGGCCTGAGCCAGCTGCTCTAAGCCGACAAGACCATCGGAATTGGAAAAGCCCGGCGGTGACGCCGGGCTTTTTCTATGCAACCCACGCACTTTCGACACACACGCAATGCAACCGTAATGCACGTGGTCCACATCGCTCGCCAGGGACGATTTTGCGACGTGGAGTATCATATGACCCGAAATCGACTGGCCGCATTGGCCGCGACCCTGTGCGTCGTCGCCCTCGCCGGCTGCGTGGACGACCGCTATGGCCGCGACTGGGACGGTCCCAGGCACGGGCCGCGCAGCTGGGACGGCCCCAGAGGCGGGCCCCGTAGCTGGGATGGTCCGCGCGGGCCGCGCAATTGGGATGGGCCGCGCGGGCCGCGCAATTGGGATGGGCCGCGCGAATACCCCAGGCATGGCCCGCCGCCGCGTCCCAGCAGTGAACCGCTCGACTGCCGAGGCGGACCGGCAACGACGCCGTCGCCCGATTGCATCGACCGGCCGCGACCGCGCCGCTTCTCCAACGACTGACTGCAAGGGCCGGGCTCGCCCGGCCTTTCTCATTCGTGAGGGACAAAGGTCCGACCCCGGCGGCCCGGTAATGTCCCCACAACAATTGAAGCCCACATCGCCCCGGTCAATTCCAGCCGGAGTGTCCTGTGAATCGAAATCGACTGATTGCCCTGGCTGCGACCCTGAGCGTGCTTACGCTCGCAGGCTGCGTGGACGATCGCCACGGCCCGCCGCGCTGGGACGACACGCGCTATCCGCCGCGCCACGGCGGCGATTACACTCGCTACCCGCCGCGCCATGGCGACAACTACACGCGGGATCCGCGGCGTCATGGCGGAGATCAGCCGCGCTGTCACCCCCGCCCACCTGTGCCGCCAATGCCGCCACGCCCACCCCGTGCACCACGCCCGCCATTCTCGGAGCCGATCTTCTGCACCCAGGAATATGGTCGCCCGCGGCATTCCCATTGCGACGACAGGCGGCGGCCACACCGTGGCGGCGACCAGTACTACACCACCAACCAGTGAGCGACGGCGCCGTGCCTCGTCGAGGCACGGCGCTTTGCCCGTCCCATAGCCGACGTGGAGTCGAAAGTGCGTCGAAACCGCCTTGCAGCAGTGGCAATGGTCATGGCTTGCGTTATGCCGCTGTCGGGCTGCGGCTACCTTGTCTCGGCAGTCGAGTTGAGTGACGAGCACACCACAAGCCAACAGCGGCCCTCGCTGTTGCCGCAATCGCCGCAGCCGTCAATCGCCTGCGTCAAGGAGAGAACGCCGTCGCCGACCTGTTTCCCGGCTGCGCCAGGCCGTATTTCGGCCTGGAGATAACGCGTTCCGGTTCACCTCAGGCAGCCGGGCGGACACTCCGGCTAGAGTGCGGCACGGCCCGTCGGACGCGCAAAGGACACGCCAGCGTTTTCCGATCCCGCACCGCCCTTACCGAACGTCGAGTCCGCCCTGCGCGCCGGGGCGCCGAGCTTGCGCCCGGCCGCCTTGAGCACGCCTTTGGCGCCGTCGAGCGCACCGGAAACGAGTTCCAGCGCGAGGAAGCGGTCGCGCTCATAGGGGCCGGGCATGGCAAGCTGGCCGGTCTTCGCGGCGGAGAAGCCGAAACGCGCATAGTATGGCGCGTCGCCAACGAGCAGGATGACGCGGTGGCCAAGGCGGGAGGCTTCGGCGATAGCCAGGCGCATCAGCGCCGAGCCGATGCCGGTGCCCTTTGCCGCCGGATCGACGGCGAGCGGGCCGAGCAGCAGCGCAGCAGGACCGCCCTCGCCCAGCCGCACGTCCCACAGCCGCACGGTGCCTACGACCGAGCCCTTGGCATCGCGCGCGACCAGCGCCAGGCCCTCGGATGGGCGGCGACCGCGGCGCAGCTTCTCCGACGACTTCTTGCGCCGCTTCGGGCCCATGGCACGGTCAAGCAGTACCTCGCGCGCGGCGATGTCGGCCCGGGTTTCAGCCACGATCACGATGTCGGGCAAGATTTTGGCAATTTCTTCAACGTTCATTTCCGCGATCCTTCACGAGCGGAGATCTGTTCCACAAGCGAACCCGATCGGGCGTGCAGAGGCACGCCCGCCGGGGTGATCTGAACGGCTCCGGCGCCAGGCGCCGTTTCGAGCCGTCAGATCACGTAGGATCGGAGAGGCTCGAAGCCGTTGAAGGCGACAGACGAGTAGGTCGTGGTATAGGCGCCGGTACCCTCGATCAGCACCTCGTCGCCGATGGTCAGCGACAGGGGCAGCGGGTACGGTGTCTTTTCATACATCACGTCGGCCGAGTCGCAGGTTGGGCCGGCGAGCACGCAAGGTGCCACCTCGTCGCCGTCGCGGTCGGTCACGATCGGGTAGCGGATCGCCTCGTCCATCGTCTCGGCGAGACCGCCGAACTTGCCGATGTCGAGGAACACCCAGCGCACATTGTCGTTGTCGGCCTTCTTGGAGATCAGCACGACTTCCGACTTGATGACGCCGGCGTTACCGACCATGCCGCGACCCGGCTCGATGATGGTCTCCGGGATGTTGTTGCCGAAGTGCTTGGACAGCGCCTCGAAGATCGCCTGGCCATAGGCCTGGGCCGCCGGCACGTCGCGCAGGTAGCGCGTCGGGAAGCCGCCGCCCATGTTGACCATGCCGAGCATGATGCCTTCTTCGGCGAGCTTGGCGAACACCTTCTTGGCGTCAGCAAGCGCACGATCCCAGGCCGTCAGGTCGGTCTGCTGCGAGCCGACATGGAACGACACGCCAAAGGCATCGAGGCCGAGCGACTTGGCAACGCGCAGCACGTCGACGGCCATTGCGGGCACACAGCCGAACTTGCGCGACAGCGGCCATTCGGCGCCTTCGCCGTCGGTGAGCACGCGGCAGAACACGCGGGAGCCGGGAGCGGCACGCGCCACCTTCTCGACCTCTTCGACAGAGTCGACGGCGAACAGGCGGATGCCGAGTTCGAAGGCACGTGCGATGTCACGCTCCTTCTTGATGGTGTTGCCGAAGGAGATGCGCTCGGCCGGGGCGCCGGCATCCATAGCCATCTCGATTTCGGCGACCGAAGCGGTGTCGAAGGACGAGCCCATGCCGGCGAGCAGGCGCAGGATCTCAGGCGCCGGGTTTGCCTTGACAGCGTAGTAGACCTTGGACTCAGGCATCGCCTTCTCGAAGGCGCGGAAATTGTCGCGCACGACATCGAGGTCGACGACCAGGCAAGGGCCGGACGGACGTCGGGTGGCGAGGAAGTCGAGGATGCGCTGAGTGGCCATAGGTCTCTCCATCGCGCGGTCCTGCCGCGCAAAAATCATCAAGCTGCGGGACGGCCGTTCCCGGCCGCGGAATCCCACGGTGGACAAAGACATGACCGCTATTTGATGGATCCAGCCTGTGGAGACCCTGGAACCACAAATGCGCTTCACGCGGCGATGAACCTGAGCCAGCCCGGCTTCGGTTCGCTTTGTCTGCCTTGGCTTGGAAATGGGAAGACCCGTTCCGCACTGCCGGCAATGAAGGTGTGCCTCTTCAGTAACCCCGGCTTTTGGACAGCCGGAAGAGAACCAGAAAGGCCCGCACCGTCGTTGCTTCAAGGTGTCCTCGATTTTGCGGTTGGCCGCCAAATCGACTGGAGGGGTTAGCTCCAGTTACCTTACCGATTTCCTCGCCATTCGAGGGATCGGCGGACACCCACAGGCACGTGCGACTTTGGGCAAGCGCGGATATATGGCTCGTCACCGTCACAATCAATTAAAATCTCATGGCGGGTTGAAAAAATTCAACCATCGAACAATGTTGGAGACATCGTAAACAGGCTTCGAACGATGACCGGCACATCCGACCGCTTCAACGCTTTTCTCGATGTGCCGCAAGCACCTGTTTTAAATGCGAAAACCGGGTCCTTGGCGAGGCTTCGGCTGGCAGTCAAGGATATCTATGACGTCGCCGGCCACAAAACCGGCTGCGGCAACCCGGCAAAGGCTGCAAGCGCCGAAACAGCCACAAGAACCGCGCCTGCGATACAGATCCTGCTTGATGCCGGCGCGCGATTCGTCGGCAAGACCCAGACCGACGAACTTGCCTTCTCGCTGATGGGCCAGAACGCGCACTTCCCGCACCCGATCAATCCCGCCGCGCCGGACCGCGTTACCGGCGGTTCGTCGTCGGGCTCGGCTGCGGCGGTCGCCGGCATGCTCGCCGACATCGCCATAGGCTCCGACACCGGCGGCTCGATCCGGGCACCGGCGAGCTTCTGCGGACTGATCGGCCTGCGCACCACACATGGGCTGATTTCGCTCGACGGCGCGATGAAGCTGGCGCCGAGCCTCGACACATTCGGCTGGTTCGCACCCGATATCGACGTCTATGAGACCGTGGCGAAGCTGCTCATCGGCGAGGACGCCCATCGCGGCCAGCTGAAAAGGCCCGTGGCGCTCGACTGGCTCGACAGCCTGCCGACCGGCCCGGATGAAGCGGCAGAGTACCAGCGGATGCGCCGGCGTGCCGGAACCGCCCTTGGCCTGATCGCCAAGGCTGGCCCTCTCTCTTTTTCATCAGACGAGCTCTATTGGTGCTTCCGCAAGATCCAGGCCTTCGAGGCCTGGCAAGAGCATGGAGCCTGGATCGCTTCCGGAGATCGTGGCCTCGGGCCGGGCGTCAAGGAGCGTTTTGAGTTCGGCGCCACCATTTCCGCGTCAGACTATGCCGCCGAGATCGAAAGGCGCGACGCGTTTCGCCAGGAGCTGGGCGTGCTGCTCGGCACGGACGGCATTCTGGTCCTGCCGACGGTACCGGGAGCCGCGCCCCTGGCCAGCGGCAGCCATGACGAACTTCTCGCCTATCGCGAGCGCGCTTTGATGCTGCTCTGCCTGTCCGGCCTGTCGGGCTTCCCCCAGATAACGCTGCCGATCGGCACGGTCGACGGCGCGCCGTTCGGGCTGTCGCTGCTCGGCCCGGCCGGCAGCGATCTCGCGCTGATCCGGTTGGGACGCCGCGTGCTCGACACTGCCGGCACAAAGGACTGATGCCATGGACACACTCACCCGCATGCGCGCCTTCATCGACGTGGTCGAGGCCGAAGGCTTTTCCGCCGCCGCGCGCAAGATCGGCCGCTCCAAGGCGCTGCTGTCCAAATATGTGCGCGAGCTCGAGGACGAACTCGGCGCGCTGCTGCTCAACCGCACGACACGGCAGTTTTCGCTGACCGAGGCAGGCCATACCTATTACAGGCGTGCCTCCGAGATCATCCGCGAGGTCGACAGCCTAGCCGATGCTGTGCGCGAATCCTCGGGCGACGTGCGCGGCCGGGTCAAGCTGTCGGCGCCGCGCACCTTTGCCGACGCGCCGATCGGCCGCTCGCTGATCGAATTCGCCAAGGCACATCCTGATATCGTGCTCGAGATTCATCTCGACGACCGCTTCGTCGATCTTGTCGAGGAAGGCTTCGACCTCGCCATCCGCATCTCCAGGCTGGAGAACTCGTCGCTGATCGCCCGGCGCTTGGCGCCGTTCGGCATCCGGGTCTGCGCCTCGCCCGAGCTGATCGAAAAATACGGCATGCCGACAAAACCGGCGGATCTCGCCAACGTGCCCTGCATCATCGACACCAACGGCCGATACATGTCGAACTGGCCATTCTCCGGCGAGACCGGCGACGTCATGACCGTATCGGTCTCAGGTCCGATGGAGGTCAACAGCCCGATGGCGGCGCGGGCCGCGGCCGTTGCCGGACTCGGCTTTGCCATCCTGCCCGATTTCATCGCCGCCCCCGATCTCGATTCCGGCCGGCTGGTACCGGTGCTCGACGACCGCCGCCTCGGCGGCGGCGGCATCTTCGCCGTCTACCCGCACCGGCGCTACCTGCCGGCGAAGATCCGGGTCTTCGTCGACTTCCTGGTGCAATGGTTCAAGACCAACCCCTGCAATCATGCCGTTTAGTTGAACGGCCGCCGTCCCACTTTCGCCCGGTTTCTGATAATTGTCGGCATCACCCAACATGTCGGGCCGCCGGAGCAATGATTCTGAAGATTTCCAAGACGACGCTAGCCACGGCGGCAGTGGCCTTGCTGACCATGACGGTGCCGGCGAGCGTTCACCCGCACGTCTTCGCCGAAGCGCGGCTCGACGTCGTGCTCAATCCCGACAAGACCGTGAAATCGCTCAGGCATCTCTGGCGCTTCGACGACCTGTTTTCCAGCACGGTGCTGATGGAGTTCGACAAGAACTCCGACCTCAAGCTCGACGACAGCGAACTGGCCGAGGTCTCCAAGACGGTGTTCGAATCGATCGGCGAGTACAATTACTTCCAGGTCGTGACAGTCGACGGCAAGGACATCGCCATGAAGCCGCCGGCCAATCTCGTCGCCAATTTCGAGGACCAGCAGCTCATCATCCTATTCGAGACCGAGCCGAAGGAGCCGCTGAAGCTTGCCGGCAAGATCGATTTCGGCGTCTACGATCCGACCTTCTACACGGCGATCGATTTCACCGAAGACACCAATCTGAGCGTCGCGGACCTGCCCCCGATCTGCACCAAGACAGTGGTCCGGCCCGACCCGGACGAAGCAATCGCGCAGAACCAGTCGAAGCTGACCGATGCGTTCTTCAACGACCCGTCGGGCACCGACATGAGCAAGATTTTTGCCACGCGCCTGGAATTGAACTGCCCAGCCAAGGGGTGATGCAGTGAAGAAGACGACCATCCGAGTGATTTTCGCGCTTCTGGCGCTCAGCTATGTGCTCAGCCATTTCGCGGTCCGGGCGCATGCCCAGAGTTCACTCGGCATCGGCACCAACGAAGCGATGGTGCCGTCGACCGGCCTCTTCTCCGAGCTGCTCAACTGGATCAACGTTCATCAGCAGCAGTTCTACCGCTCGCTGACCGGCTCGCTGAAGGCGATGCGCGACGGCGACAGCGGCGGCATCTGGCTGCTCGTCGGCTTGTCCTTCGCCTATGGCATCTTCCACGCCGCCGGCCCCGGCCACGGCAAGGCCGTAATCTCGTCCTATATGCTCGCCAACGAAGTGGCGTTGCGCCGCGGCGTGATGCTGTCCTTCGTCTCGGCCTTCCTCCAGGGGGCGACTGCCGTTGTGCTGATGACGCTGGTGTTCCTCGTCCTGCGCGGTACATCGGTGTCGATGACCAACGCAACCTGGTTCCTGGAAACGGTGAGCTACGCCCTGATCGCCGCCTTCGGCGCCTGGCTGCTGTGGAAGAAACTCAAGCCGATGGCGTTCCTGGCAGGTGCGGCTCCGGTACACAGCCTGTCGGCAGCCCATGTCCATGCGCATGGTCATCATGATCACGACCACGCCACCTCAGGCCACGACCATCATGACCACGCCACGTGCAGCCACGATCATGCGCACGATCATCACGATCACGCTCACCAAGCCCACAACCACGCGCATCATGACCACGGGCACAGCCCGCATGCTCACGCCCATCACGCTCACGCCGTGGGTGAAGTCTGCTCGACCTGCGGCCACTCGCACGCGCCGGATCCCAGGATGCTCGAAGGCAAGCATTTCGACTGGCGCACCGCATGGTCGGCGGTTGCAGCGGTCGGTATCCGCCCCTGCTCCGGCGCGCTGATCGTGCTCAGCTTCGCCTTCCTCAACGGACTTTGGGCCGGCGGCATCCTGTCGGTCTTCGCCATGGCGCTCGGAACCGCCATCACCGTCTCGGCACTTGCCATCATGGCAGTGACGGCGAAGAACTGGGCCGTTGCGATAGCCGGCGACGGCCGCGCCGGAAACCGCGTCCACAATGCCATCGAGATCGGCGGCGCGGCACTCGTCATGCTGCTTGGCCTGGTGTTGCTGGCCGCTAGCCTGAAGGCCTGAGCGGGCTTGGCGCCCGCGACGTCCTGAACTGCCAATCTGCGCGCAAAAGAAATCCGCCCTGGAGTTGCGGCTGCCAGGCCGGATTTTTGTGGACCACGACCTGCGTGGCGTCGGGTGCTTACATCGTGGTCTTCTTGGTCGTGGCGGCCGGCGCGACGTGCTTCTTGTGCTTCTTGACCTTCTTGTGCGTCGGCTTCTTGCTCGCGACCTTCTTCACCAGCGGAGTGACCGTCTTGGTTGTGGTCGTGGCGGCAGCCGCCGGCGCTGCCGTGTAGCCGGCAGCGTTGGCCGAGCTGGCGGTGAGCACCGGGGCCGAGAAGGCCATGGCGACGGTCATGCCGAGAGCGGTCAGCAGGGTCTTGTTGACGTTCATGATCAGTTTCCTTTGCACAAGTGCATTGTTGGGGGCCTTCTTGAGCTTGCCGATCAGGGTTCGATCGGTTGCGCTCCAAGCATCTTCAGTGCTGTCGCATAGGCGCGGATGCCCTGGGCCTGCTGGTTGCCGGCACAGAATTTCATCGCCTTTTTCTGAAGGGCTTTCGCTTCGGCGGCCCGTTTCGCCTCGGCATGTTCAGCGATTTCATCGGTGAATTGCTGCTGCAGCCTGTTGCAGCGATCGGTCCTCGTAACTGTTCCCTTTGCCTGCGGCTGGGTGCTGGCTGCGCCAATTGAAAGTGCGGCGAGCAGTACGATCATCGAACTGGCCACTAACTTTCGCATGTCGGTTCCAGCACCCGTGGTTGAAGCAGCACGGTTGTTATCGCGGACCGACTTGTCGGGTTTCTTTCCGGTTTGCAGTGTTTTGTTTCTGGATTGTAACTGCCGCCTCAGGCGCTCAAGTTCTCGTGTTTTCTGGTCAAAACCTTGGTTCGACCTCATTTCGCCAAGGTCCGCGCCGATGCCGTTCGCATCGACCTGAGGTGCGAAAAAGTGAAGACTGATGCCCATGTCCTGATCGTCGACGACGACAGGGAAATCCGCGACCTGCTCCAGGAATTCTTCGTCAAGCACGGCATGCGCGTCTCGGGCGCGCGCGACGATGACGAGATGCAGGCAGCCCTGCGCCGCGCCTCTGTCGACCTGATCATCCTCGACGTGATGCTGCCCGGCAAAAGCGGCCTCGACATCTGCCGCGACCTGCGCACGCATTCGAGGATCCCGATCATCATGCTGACGGCGGTCACCGAAACCATCGACCGCGTCGTCGGCCTGGAGATGGGCGCCGACGACTACGTGCCAAAACCCTTTGACCCACGCGAACTGCTGGCCCGGGCACGCGCCGTGCTGCGCCGGCCGAGTGCCGCGGGAACGACGCACCGGCCGGTGCCGCAAGTCTACAAATTCGCCGGCTGGACGCTCGATGCCTCCCGCCGCCGGCTGCTCAGGCCCGACGATATCCGGGTCGAGCTGACGGCCGCCGAGTTCAACCTGCTGCACACGCTGGTGCGCTCGGCGCAACGTGTGCTGAGCCGCGAGCAACTGGTCGAGCTCTCCAACCAGAACGGCGACTACAGCTATGACCGCAGCGTCGACATCCTGGTGAGCCGCCTGCGCCGCAAGATGGAGGACAATCCGCGCGCACCGAAGCTGGTGCTGACCGTGCGCGGCGGCGGCTATCAGTTCGTGCCCGAGGTATCAGCCGAATGAGATGGCTCCTGCCACGGTCGCTGCCGGCCTGGGTGCTTCTGATCGTCATCGCCGGGCTGCTGTCCATCCAGGTCTCGACGCTCTCCATCGTCTCGCGCGAACGCGTTGCCTCCAACAATATCCTCGACCTGTTTCGCCTCAACGACCGGGCGTTGTCGCTGGCAAAGCTGATGTATGCGGAACAGCCGCTCGATCGCACCCGCATCGCCGCCGGCCTCTCCGTTCCGCCGCATGTGCTGACCACTTCGGATGCGCCTGCCGTCAGCTCGGTCATTCCCGCGGATGACGAAATGGCAGAGCTCGAGGACATCATCGTCGGCAGGCTGTCGAAATACGGCATCCAGGAAGCTCGCGTGCGCCGCGAAATGCCGAAGGCACGGCCGAGCCAGAATTCGGCGGAACCCGACCAGAGCGTCGGCAGCGTCGAACGGGAACTGCTCGACCTGTCATCCGACATCACCAACAGCGACACGCTGGTGGCGTCGATCGAGTTCAAGGACGGCCAGTGGCTCAATTTCACCATGAAGGCGACGCCACCCGGTCCGGTCCTCAACAGCGACAGTCTGCCGCTATACGGATCGGTGGCAGCCCTGGTGGTGGCGCTGTCGATCTGGTCGCTGCGCCGGCTGACGGCACCTTATCGCGCGCTCGAAAGTGCCGTCCGGCGAATCGGCGCAGACCTGAAAAGCCCGCCTCTGGATGAACGCGGCAGCAGTGAATACAAGTCGGCGGCACGGGCGGTGAACACCATGCAGGCGCGGCTGAAGGAATATGTCGAGGACCGCGAATTGCTGGCGGCCGCGCTCGCGCATGATCTCAGGACGCCGCTGACGCGCATTCGCCTGCGCCTGGAATTGCTGCGCAACTCGCCGCTTCGCACCGCACTTATGCACAATCTGGCCGACATCGAGGCGATCTCGGCCTCCGTACTCGACTTCGCCACCTACGAGGCCAGGGACGAGGCGTTGGAACGGATCGACTTCTGGTCGCTCGTCGATTCGATCGCCGACGGCAATCCGCATGTCGTCTTCGACGGCGCTCGCCACCACGCCCGTGGGCTCGTCTGCCAAGGCCAGGCGATCGCGCTGCGCCGATGCGTGGCCAATCTCGTCGACAATGCGGTGAAGTATGGCGGCAAGGCCCGCCTGGCCTTGTCGCAGGTCGACGGGCACGTGCTGCTCACCATCGACGATTCCGGCCCGGGCATTCCGGAGACAAAGATGGAAACCATCTTCCGCCCGTTCATCCGTATCGAAGGTTCGCGCAACCGCCAGACCGGCGGCTTCGGGCTCGGCCTGACGATTGCCCGCAACATTGCCCGCCGCTTTGACGGCGACGTTGTCCTCAAGAACCGCAGCGGCGGCGGCTTGCGCGCCGAGCTTAAGATACCGCTGGCCGGAACCGTGAAGGCCGCAGCGGTCGGATAGGATCAACTTGTTTCAGTTGCCGTTCTTGCGCTGGCTGCGGCCGCGCAGCCAGAACACGCCGAAGAAGGCAAGAACGAAGCATACCGCGATGACACCGGCGGCGGCGGTCGAATAGTTGCCGACGGCGAGCATCACCTTGGGCAGGAAAAACGCCGCGACGCCGAAGATGATCATGATCCATGCGGCGGCGACGGCGGCATGGCGGGTCTTGGTGTCCATCGGCGTGGCCCTAACATCTCGTTGCGTCCGGACCGATGCCGGCAAGTTCAGCTACATAGCGCCCGTTGCCGTTTCAGCCAACGCGCCATCACCGGTTCGATTGTCGCACGCATAGCTGTTGGGGCCAAAAGGCGCCCGTGGCACCTTCAGGCGCCGAACTCGGCGCGGAAATCCTCAAGCTTGCGCTTCTGCTGGCCTGCGGCATCGAAATTGGCCGGATCGAGCCAGGCGTCGTAGGCCTTGAGCAAGGCCGGCCATTCCTTGTCGATGATCGAATACCAGGCGGTGTCACGGTTCTCGCCCTTGGTCACCATGTGCTGGCGGAAGATGCCCTCGAACTTGAAGCCGAAACGTTCGGCCGCCCGCTTGGACGGTTCGTTGCGATTGTTGCACTTCCACTCGTAGCGCCGATAGCCGAGCTCGAAGATGTGGCGCGCAAACAGGAACTGGGCCTCGGTTGCCGCCGGCTTGCGCGAGACGATGTCGCTCCAGTAGATGTTGCCGATCTCGATGACGCCGAAATTCGGGTCGATGCGCATCAGGGTCTGCCGCCCGGCCATCTTGCCGCTGGCCTTGTCGATGACGACGAAAAACAGCGGGTCCTCGCTCGCCGCCGATTTTTCGAGCCAGGGTTGGAAATCGGCGCGGGTCTGCGGCTGGGTGTCGAAGAGCCAGCGGAAGCGGCCCTCGGCATCTTCGGCGGTCGCCATTTCGTACAGGCGTTCGCCGTGTCTTGCGGCGTCGAGCGGCTCCAGGCGGACATACCGTCCCTCGAGATTTATGCGCTCGGGGCGCGGCCGCGGCTTCCAGTCCTGCAGGTTCTCGGACAAGGACGTCTCCAATTCGTTTGACATGGTCGCCCCAACTCTCGCAAAAATCCGGTGCCCCCAACAGAACCAGACGGATAGCCGGAATGCTCCACACGATTGCCGCCTTCGACCGCCTCGGCGAAGAAAATGCCTTTGCCGTATTGGCCCGCGCCACGGCCCTGCTCCATGAGGGGCGCGATATCGTCAACCTGGGCATAGGCCAGCCCGACTTCCGCACGCCCGAGCATATCGTCGAGGCCGCGATCAAGGCCTTACGTGATGGCCATCACGGCTACACGCCGGCCAATGGCCTGTTGGCAACGCGCGAGGCGGTGGTGCGGCGCACCCTTGCCACGACAGGCGTCGAGGTGTCGCCGGAGAGCGTCATGATCATGCCCGGCGGCAAGCCGACGATGTTCGCCGCGATCCTGATGTTCGGCGAACCGGGGGCTGAAATCCTCTATCCCGACCCGGGTTTCCCGATCTACCGCTCGATGATCGAGTTCACCGGCGCAACACCGGTGCCGGTGCCGATGCGCGAGGCCAACGGCTTTGCCTTCTCGGCCGAGGAGACGCTTGCACTGATCACGCCAAAGACGCGGCTCCTGATCCTCAATTCGCCGGCCAATCCAACCGGCGGGGTGACGCCGCGCGTCGAGATCGCCAAGCTGGTCAAGGGCCTCGAAGCCCATCCGCATGTCGCAATCATGTCGGACGAGATCTACGACGTCATGACCTATGACGGAGAACGCCACGTCTCGCTGCTGACCTACCCTGAAATCCGCGACCGGCTGATCGTGCTCAACGGCTGGTCCAAGACCTGGGCGATGACCGGCTGGCGCATGGGCTGGTCGATCTGGCCGAATGCGACCGTAGGTGGCCGCCTCTACGACAAGGTGCGCAAGCTCGCCGTCAATTGCTGGTCCTGCGTCAACGCGCCGAGCCAGTTCGCCGGCATTGCCGCCATCGACGGCCCTCAGGACGACGTCGAGCGCATGATGCGCGCCTTCGACAACAGGCGCCGTATCGTCGTCGAAGGCCTGAACGCCATACCGGGCATTTCCTGCGTCACGCCGAAAGGCGCCTTCTACGCCTTCCCCAACATCAGCCAGACCGGATGGAAGGCCAAGAAACTGGCTTCGGCCCTGCTCGAGGACGCCGGCGTAGCGCTGATCGGCGGGCCGGACTTCGGCATATTGGGTGAAGGCTACATCAGGCTGTCCTACGCCAACTCGGAAGAGAACATCCTGCGGGCGCTGGAACGCATCGAGGCGTTCCTGGCGAAATAGCCGGCGTTTCGATCTGCGCCTTACTCGGCCGGCAGCGTAGGCGTCGCTGCCGTGCCGGGCCGGTACGGCGTCAGCGTCGGGATGACCATCGGAACGTGGCGGGTATAGTCTTCATACTCCGGGAACGTCGCGCGGAGGATGCGTTCCTCGTTGACCATGCGGCGGTACTGCAATGCCCACCACAGGATGAAGAGCAGGGCAGACCAGATCGACCAGCCGGCGACAACCGCGCCGAGCGTCGTGACGGCTTCGGCAGCGTAAAGCGGGTGCCGGACGATCGCATACGGCCCCTGGACGACCAGTTGGCGGGCGGCGGCCATGATCGAGAACGAACGTCCGAGATAGATCACGCACCAGATCGACAAGACAGTACCCGCAACCATCAGGCATGAGGCAAAGATGCGCAGGCCGATGCCTGGGCTTCCGGTCGGCAGGACGACGAGGAACATCAGGCAGAACGTGCCGGCGATCGCCGTCAGGCGAGGTTCGATGCCCGATGATACGTTCTTCGGCGCGTGCCGGATGACGGTGAGGAACACGATCAGGGCAAGGAAGACCAGGCCCGCGACGCGCGACGCGAGCACGAAGCCCCAGAGATCGATCTGCTCCCGCATCTGGACGGTCGCGATGATCGAAACCGCCTGCATGATCGCCAGGTACAGAAAGATCGAAATCATCAGGCCCTTGCCGGCCACATCTTCCAGGCGGCTGTTCATTTCTGGGTCTCTCCGATTGCGGAAGGCAGGCTGACGTCGTCGAGCGGCTTTCCGGCCACAAACGGGTAGGCCAGCTGCTCGTGATAGAGCTGAGGCACCGGATCGTCGGTGCCGTATTTCGACGGCATGCGGTCGGGCATGTAGAGCGTGCCGCCGATCACGTCGAGGAACGGCAACTGGCCGGCGAAGTTCTTGTCATAAGCCTGGCGCTCATTGGCGTGGTGCCAATGATGGAACTTCGGCGACGCAAAGATCCACTTCAACGGGCCGAAGCCGATGCGGGTGTTGGAATGAACCAGCACCGACTGCCATTGGTAGATAACCGCATAGATGACGATGGCCGCAGGCGAGAAGCCGAGCGCGAACAGCGGCAGATAGGACGCCGACTTGGTGAGGATCTGGTCGACCGGATGCACCCGGTGCCCAGCAAGCCAGTCCATCTCCTCGATGCTGTGATGGACGGCATGAAACCGCCACAGGAACGGCACGGCATGGAAGGTGCGGTGGGCGAGATAGAAGCCGATATCGGCGAGGATGATCACCTCGATCGTCTGGAGCCAGATTGGTTGGCTGCGGACTGCCGCGCCTACGCTCCCCGGCACGATGTAGCCAAGGCCGACCATCATGAGTGCAACCACCGACAGCAGGCCGATCTTGATGACGATGCCGTTGAACAGGAGGTAGAAGACGTCGTTGAGCCAATGGCGGCGCAGCGTCTTCTGCTCCTCGTGATGCGGGACCAGTTGCTCGAGGGGGATGAAGATCAGCGCGATGACGAGAAGCGCCTTCAGATCCACCAGATCGCTCAATTGCATGCCAAAATCCGCCTTCAGAAGCCACTTCGACGCGTAAGCACCGTTGTGTACTACTTCTGGGTTAACGGCTGTTTGCGACGGACCGGGGGATTGTCGGGATTTGACCGGCCGCCTCAGCCGCGTCCGACATAGGGCATTTTGGTTGCCATGACAGTCATGAACAACACGTTCGCGTCAAGCGGCAGGCTGGCCATGTAGACGACGGCCTCGGCGACACGGGCGACGTCCATCACGGCTTCCGCAGCGATCGAGCCATTGGCCTGCTGCACGCCCACGGACATCGGCACGGCCATCTCGGTCAACGCATTGCCGATGTCGATCTGGCCGCAGGCGATGTCGAACGGGCGGCCGTCGAGCGCCAACGTCTTGGTGAGACCCGTGATGGCGTGCTTGGTCGCGGTGTAGGGCACAGAGCCGGGGCGCGGTGCATGGGCAGAGACCGAGCCGTTGTTGACGATGCGTCCGCCCATCGGCTCCTGTCGTCGCATCGCCGCGAAGGCTGCCCGCGAGCACAGGAAGGTGCCGGTGAGATTGACGGACACGACCTCGTTCCAGGCCTCGACCGGGATTTCGTCGATGGTCGACGCCTTGTAGCCCATGCCGGCATTGTTGAAGAGCAGGTCGACGCGGCCGAAGGCCTCGGTGATGGTCTCGAACATGTCGTCGACCTGGTCGGGCCTGGTCACGTCGCAGACGATGGCCAGCGCCTTGGCGTCTGTCTTGCCGGCGTCTCGGATCGCTTCATCGAGCGCATGCTTGCTGCGGCCGCAGAAGACGGTGTTCCAGCCCTCCTTGAGCAAGGCTGTCGCCACAGCCTTGCCGATGCCCTTGCCGGCGCCCGTAACCACCGCAACCCTGTTGCTTGCCATGATGAAGCTCCTCCCTGCGCATGACCGATCGCCGGCGGCAGATCATTGGTAGCGCGAGCAGTCTAAAGCACGGCCCCGAAAATCGAAATAGACGGCGCGCCGTTGGCAAAGGGCCAGAACGGACCTGCGCGTCGGTCATCGAGGATTGGGTGCGTTGGTGAGGATAAGACACACAAAAAGGGCGGTCATTGGCGACCGCCCAGTCTTTGATCGAACCGTGCTTGGGAGGAGGAGAGCCGATCCGAGTAAGAAAATGATGCGCCCGGGCGGTTAACAAATCCTTAACGCAAAAAAACGCCTTTTAGGCACCGCCCGGCGCCTCCCGGTCTGTTACCAGCGCGGGTTGACTTGCGGATTGGCCGATGCCTCGACGACCGGCACCTTGACGCTCGAAACCGTCGCCTCGATGTGGTCGACAAGCGCGTCCGGCAGTTGCAGCCGGCCGGCGAGCAGGTCGAGATAGCCGCGCTCGGCGCGGGTGTCAGGATCGATGGCCAGGCGTGAGGCGGTGTAGAGCTCGACCTTCTGTGCCTCGGTCTGGGCCGCAGCGACGATCGCGTCGAGATCGAGCGGCGAATTGAGCTCCTCCATCAGGAACTGCTCGGCGTCGGAGCCGATGCCCGACAGGCTGAGCTTGTCGCCGATCTTCTTGCGCTCGTCATCGTCGATATGGCCGTCAGCCTTGGCGGCGGCGATCATGGCGCGGATCAGCATCAGCGCGAACTCGGTCTCGCCCTGTGGCGCCTGCGATGGGTGGAAGGAATTGTCGGACGGCGGCGGCAAAAGCTGCGGCTCGGCATCGGGGGCGGCAGTTGCCTGCTCGGGCGCATTGCCGGCCTTGTAGTTCTGGTAGGCCTTGTAGGCCAGGCCGCCAATGGCCGCGAGACCGCCGACCTTCAGCGCCGTGCCCGCAACCTGGCGGCCGGCACCGGTGCCGAGCAGCACGGCAACCAGCGCGCCGGCCGCAAGCGGATTGTCCTTGGCGAGTTGGGTCGCCTGCCCGGCCTTGTCGCGCACGGTGGAGCCGGTTCCCGGAATCTTGGAGCCGAGGAGATCGTCGAGCAGCTTTTTGGGGTCGAACATGGATGCCTCCGGTTGGAATATCGGTCGCCGAGAGGTAGGCGGACGATCAAGACATTACAATGACGCCCGTCAATTTGGCACGGTCGTCAATTTGGCGAGATCGGCCGGAAGCGGAGGGCTAACTGCCGATATGAGGGCTGGAGCCACGCTTTTCCGCCAATTCCACCTGGCGATGGCGCTCAGCATAGCGCGCGCGGTCTTCGTCCGTGCGGGCATCATGGCAATGCGGGCAGGACACGCCCGCCTCGAATGTCGGCGACAGAAGCTCTTCCGGCATCAGCGGATGCCGGCAGGCGCGGCACAGCTCGGCCTGCCCTACGACAAGCCCGTGCGACACCGACACACGCTCGTCGAAGACGAAGCACTCGCCCTTCCAAAGGCTCTCTTCGGCCGGCACGTCCTCGAGATATTTGAGGATGCCGCCCTTGAGGTGGAAGACATCATCGAGGCCGATCGACTTGACGTACGCCGTGGCCTTCTCGCAGCGAATGCCACCGGTGCAGAACATCGCCACCTTCTTGCCTTCGAGCTCGCCGCGATGGTTTTCGACCCAGGCCGGGAACTCGCGGAAACTCTTTGTCCGCGGATCGACAGCGCCGGAAAAGGTGCCGATCGACACTTCATAATCGTTGCGGGTGTCGACGACGATGGTGTCGGGATCGGAAATCAGCGCGTTCCAGTCGCTCGCCTCGACATAGGCGCCGACGCTGGCGAGCGGATCGATACCCTCGACGCCCATGGTGACGATTTCGCTCTTCAGCCGCACCTTCATGCGGTGGAACGGCATCTCCCCAGCCGTGCTGTACTTGACCTCAAGACCGGAAAATTCCGGCATGGCCTCGAGATGGGCGATCAGCTCGGCGATCGCCTCTGCGGTGCCGGCGACGGTGCCGTTGATGCCTTCGCGTGCGAGCAGCAGCGTCCCCTTGATGCCACGGCCGCAGCAGAAGGCGGCGAGCGGCGCGCGCAAAGCCTCGTAACCCTCGAGCCGGCAGAAGCGGTAGAGGGCGGCAACGCGGAAAAGAGACTGCGGTGTAGACAGGTTCATCGCCGAGCCACTAACGCTTTGGCCATTTTTTTTCAACGTGCAGCTGAAAGCGGAACGATTACAGTCTGTTGTCGATTCGACCTGCGCCCAGCGGTAAAATCTTTTTCCACCGGACGCCTGGATATGGAGAAGACCGCGCATGTTCAGCAGGCAAACGGCAACGGAAATCGAAAAGGCGGCCAGCGAGTTCGGACTGGAGCCGGCGGCGCTGCTGGCCATCGCCGAGATCGAGAGCGCCGGCCAGGTATTCGCCAAGATCGACGGCCGCAACGAACCGCTGATCCGTTTCGAGGGGCACTATTTCGACCGCAGGCTTTCCGGCGCAGCGCAGGAGCGTGCCCGCGCCGAAGGGCTGGCCTCACCGAATGCGGGTGCAGTCGCCAACCCGCGCGCCCAGGCAGCGCGGTGGCAGATGCTCGAACGGGCAGCCTCCATCGACCACCAGGCCGCCTATGAATCGACGTCCTGGGGGCTCGGTCAGGTGATGGGGTCGCATTGGCAATGGCTCGGCTTTGACGATGTCGATGCGCTTGTGACCGAGGCACGTTCAGGCGCCGCCGGCCAGGCCCGGCTGATGACGCGCTATCTCGACAAGGCGGGGCTGACAAGTGCGCTGAACGATCACGACTGGGAAGCGGTCGGCCATGGCTACAACGGACCCGGCTTCCGCAAGAACGGCTACCATCTCAAGCTGGCGGAGGCCTACAAGCGGCAGATCGACGGCCCTGCCCCCGGCGACCTCACCATGATGGTCGGAACGCGCGGTGAGTTGGTCACCGAACTGCAGGAAGCGTTGGTTGCCCTGGGCTATCCCGTCGACACGGACGGCATCTACGGCCAGGGCACTGCAGCCCAGGTCAAGCGTTTCCAGGCTGATCATGGCCTGGGCGCCGATGGCATCGCCGGTCAGCGTACCCAGGCAGCCATCATCCAGGCTCTGTCTCTTGGCAACCGCCACTTGTGGTCGAGCCTCAAGCGCTGGTTGGCCGGCATTTTCCGCCAGGCATAGACTGCTTGCGCTCTAAGGCGTAGGGCTTCGGCGACAGCGACGGCCTTCGACCCACCGCGCTCATTCGGGGCGCAACACCATGTCGCCAAAGGCTTCGTGGACTTGGAATGGCGGGTCTGTTAAATCGGTTGAAAATTGACAGCGGAGTGAGATGCCATGACCAGCAAAACCCAGAAACTGCTTGCGCTGCTGGATGGCCAGCCGGTCATTCCTGTGCTGAAGATCGAGCGCGCCGCCGACGCCGTGCCGCTGGCCCGCGCGCTGGCGCGAGGCGGTCTCCGGGCGATCGAGATCACGCTCAGGACCGATGAAGCACTGGAATGCATCCGCCGTGTCGCCGCCGAGGTCGAGGACTGCATCGTCGGCGCCGGTACCATCCTCAGCGCGCGCCATTTCGACGAAGCCGTCGCCGTCGGCTCGAAATTCATCGTCAGCCCCGGCCTGACGCGCGAGCTGGCAGCACACGCCGCGCAAAGTGACGTGCCGCTGTTGCCGGGCACCATCACGCCGGGCGAAATCATGGGCGCGCTTGAAGCCGGGCTCGACTTCCTGAAGTTCTTCCCCGCGGAGCAGGCCGGCGGCGCATCGTTCCTCAAGGCACTGGCCTCGCCCATTGCCGGAGTAAAATTCTGCCCGACCGGTGGCATCTCGGCCAAGAACGCCAGGGATTATCTCAGCCTGCCGAACGTCGTCTGCGTCGGCGGCTCGTGGGTCGCCCCCGACGACATGGTCAAGGCAGGCGACTGGGCCGGCATCGAGGCGCTTGCCGCCGAAGCGAACAAGCTGCGCAAGAACTGAGTTTCTTGCCTTGGAGCAATTCCAGGAAAAGTGTGCAGCGGTTTTCCGTCCGCAATGCACAAAAACAAGAAGATAGAGAGATTCCACGATTCGAAGAAACGCGGAAACGCTCTAGCCCCCAGCGGGAAAAGGTGAGACCAAAAACAAAAAAGCCGCGCAGGTTTCTCCGCGCGGCTTTTTGATTGTCTTGATGTTGATCAGTTCGTCGAGAACCGGGCCACCGAGAGGAATTTCACGGCTGTGCCGGAGAACTTGTGGGCACTTGCCGACTGGTCGCCCTGCTGGAAGCCCGCCGTGTAAACCTCGGTCGGAGCCGTCCGAACCATGTTGTAGGCAAAGCCGGGCGCCTTGGTGTTGGTCGTGACCGTCGTCACCTGCGTGCCGCTGCGCAGTGCCCAGCGTGCGGCGTCGGGCGCAGCGGCAACGACCACGGCCTTGGGATCCGGCTTGGCTTCCTGAGCCAACGGGCGGGCCGACTTGCGCGTCGTCTTGACGTTGCCACCGACGGCCGCGGCAGGGTCGGTGCCGGCCGAGGCAGTGGCGATCGCGTTCTTGGGCGTTGCAGCTGCAGGAGTTGCGGTTGCAATTGCCTCGGGCTGGTCGAAGACCGAACGCGGCTCCGGCTGCGGCGCAAGCGAGGCGATCTCAAGTTCGTCCTGGGCGGACTCGTCTTCGGCGGGAATGTCGTTCGCAGCGGCCAGGGCAGCTTCAACGGTCATGTCCTGCGGACGGGCCGACGGCAGCGGTGCGTCGACGTCGCTGGCAATTGCAGGCGCGTCATCCGTCGAGGCCAACGCCATCAGCACGTTCTGGCTCTCGGGCTTGAGCTCGGCCGGCGGAGTGTGGTTCGGGCGCCAAGTCGGCAGCGGCACATTGGCTGCGATCTGCTGCTCGACGGCGGTCGGCTGCTCACCTTCGGCCAGCGGTGCCGAAGCAGCACCGAACGGCACGTTCTCGGCGGTCGCCATGCCAACCTCGGCCTGCGGCCGCGGGGCTACACCTGGCAGTGGAACGCTGCGCGCCGGCAAGGCCGCGATGATGGTCTCGGGCGCTTGCTGGTCAGGTGCCTCTTCGGCCACCTGTGGGATCTCGGCGCGCTGCGCATTCTCGGGCGCCACGATCTGGATGCCGGGCAGCGCCTTCTGAACCGGTGCCTCCGCTGGTATGGCCTTGGTCGGCGCCTTCTTGGGCTGAACGGCGGCCACTGCGATTTCGCCGGTATCCTCTTCCTCGTCGGCACCACCGCCGAACAGCGCGGCAAACAGGCCGCCGCTACGCTTGGCAGGCGTCGCACTGGCAAGCACGAAGTCACCGCTCGCCTTGCGCGACTGATAGGAGGCCAAAGCCTGCTCGAAGCCGGGCAGCGGCTTGCCGTCGCTCGGCACGTGCAAGGTCTTGCCCGATGGGAACACCGCGACGAGTTCCTTGCGGCTCATGCGTGGCCAGTGGCGCACATTGCCGACGTCCATGTGGACGAAGGGCGAACCAGAACGCGGATAATAGCCAACGCCGCCGGCCTGGACACGCAGGCCCGCGTCACGCAGTTTCTTCAACGGCACGCCCGGAATGAAGAAGTCCATCGCCTTGCCGAGCATGTGCTGGCTTTTTTCCGCAACGCCGCTGGAGCGGCTGCGCAGCAGCGAATTGGTCGCCGGCGAGCGATAGGCGGAGACGACGTGGATGTAGTCACGGGCACCGGAGGAACGATAGGCCTCCCAGACCACGTCGAACAGACGCGGGTCCATCTTGGTCGGCTCGTTGCGGCGCCAGTCGCGCAGGAACTGATTGAGCTTCTTGAGGCCAGCCTGATCATAGCGGCCATTGCGCTTGAACGTGATCTCAGCCCGCTCACCCGTGTGGGTGTAGTACAGCTTGAGTGTCCGCGTTTCGGCGGAGGCTGTCGCCTGAGAGGCTGTCAGGAAACCAAACGTTAGCATCGCGGCTGTAAGCCACTTCTGCCAACCATTCGATTTCGAGCGACGCCCTTCGGTGTTCTCGATCCTATTCAAATCAAAAGGCCCTGTTAGGCTGCCATCTGTCCCCGGATTTGAAGCCCGGACACGATTACGGATTCGCGTCCGAATATCGATCCTAATGGTTAATCACTGCTTATTGAAGGCGAAATGCGGTAACACCATGGCGATATCCCAGCAAAAAGGAATCGCACCTTTTCATGGTAAACCACTGGTTTAAACCACAAAAACACCACTGAACAAATACGCACGAAACTGTAGTGCGCTGCGCCCCGCAAGCGACACGCAAGCTTTAAATCAAAATCAGCGGCAACAAAATTTCAAGAGGCCAACCGCTCGCTGCGACCGGTTTCGGGATCGATGCCGTATTCCTTGAGTTTACGATACAGCGTCGAGCGGCCGATTCCCAGCCGCCGGGCGACCTCGCTCATCTGGCCGTTGTAGTGATCGATGGCGAGCCGGATCATCTCCAACTCGACATCGGCAAGCGCCCGGACATTGCCGCGCTCGTCGAGCGCACGCAGCATTCCCGGCCGAAGCCGCTCCGGTGCCGGCGGCTGAAGGGCTGCGGCAGACGTCGGCCTGTCCACGACGATCTTGGCCGCCGCGGGCACGGCTTCGCCGCCAAGATCGACCACGCCTTCGACCTGGGCGCGGATCTGCGGGAACTCGTCCTCGGTAAGGATATCGCCCTCGGACAGCACGCAGGCGCGGAACACCGCGTTTTCGAGCTGCCGGATGTTGCCCGGCCAGTCATAGGCCTGAAGCAGCCCCAGCGCACCTTCCGAGATCATCGGTATGCGGCCATGCGGACTGGCGGGCGCGACACGCGAGATGAAATGGCTGACCAAAAGCGGGATGTCGTCGCGACGGTCGCGCAGCGGCGGCACGAAGATCGGATAGACGTTGAGGCGGTAGAAAAGGTCCTCGCGGAACTTGCTGTCCTTGACCTGCTGCAGAAGATTGCGGTGCGTCGCCGAAATCAGCCTGATGTCGACCTTGACCGTGGCGCGGCCGCCGACCGGATCGACCTCGCCCTCCTGCACCGCGCGCAACAGCTTGACCTGCACGTCGAGCGGCAGGTCGCCAATCTCGTCGAGGAACAGCGTGCCGTGGTTGGCCTCGACGAACTTGCCCGGATGTTTCTCCGTCGCACCGGTGAACGAGCCTTTCTCATGGCCGAACAGGATGCTCTCGACGAGATTGTCGGGAATGGCGCCGCAATTGACGGTGACGAAGGGTTTCGAGCGGCGGTCGCCGGAGCCCTGGATGGCGCGCGCCACGAGCTCCTTGCCGACACCCGATTCGCCCTCGATCAGGATCGGGATGTTGGAAGCTGCGGCCTTCTGGCCGAGTCGGATGACACGGTCCATGGCCGGGCTGCGGGTGACCATGTCGCGGAAGGTGAGCAAGCCGCTGCCGCGGCGTGCCGTACGGCGCACCTGGTCCTCGACCGCTTCGACCTTGAGCGCGTTGTCGATTGCCGCAGCCAGCCGGTCTGGCGAGGCCGGCTTGACGACAAAGTCGAAGGCGCCGTTGCGCATCGCCAAAACCACGGTTTCGATGCCGCCTTGGGCGGTCTGGACGATGACCGGAAGGGCGATGCCGCGCTCGCGCATCGCCTTGAGCACGCCGATGCCGTCGAGCCCGGGCATGGACAGGTCGAGGATGATCACGCAGATCTCGCCCGCGCGGGGTCCGTCGAGCATGCGCAGCGCGGCTTCGCCGCCGTCGACAGTTATGGCGGTGTGGCCGAATTTCGTCACCGCGGCGTCGACGAGGCGACGTTGTACGGGATCGTCATCGACTATGAGAATCGAACCTGCCATGAATGTCCGCAATATGCCCGCAGTTGCTGATTGGATGTGGATCATCCTGGCACAGGGTTCTAAATAAGGTTTCAAGAAAGCCGGTGAACGAATCCCTTAGGATTGAATCCAACCGGTCAAAGTCAGTGAAAAGGAAGACGCAATGCGTTGGAATTCCAGGCAACAGATGTCGGCCACTGCCTCCGCCGGGAGCGCGGCAGGGCTGGGCGAACTGCCCGAATGGAACCTTGCCGACCTCTATTCCAGCATGGACGCGCCGGAGCTTGCCCGCGACCTCGAGAAAGCCTCGGCCGATGCCGTTGCCTTCGAGGCGCGCTGGAAAGGTACGCTTGCCATCGAGGCCGGGCGCGGGGGCGCCGGCAAGCTCGGCGAGGCGATGCGCACCTATGAGGCGCTGGAAGAGCTGGTCGGCCGCGTCGTTTCCTACGCCGGGCTCGTCTATGCCGGCGACACCTCCGACCCCAAGCGCTCAAAGCTCTATGGCGACGTGCAGGAAAAGATGACGGATGCCAGCGCGCATCTTCTGTTCTTCGCGCTCGAGCTGAACCTGGTCGATGACGACCTCATCCTCAAGGCGCTCGATGCCGACCCGGCTTTCGGCCATTACCGTCCCTGGGTGCTCGACCTACGCAAGGACAAGCCCTACCAACTCGAAGACCGCGTCGAGCAGCTGTTCCATGAAAAGTCGATCACCGGGCGCGGCGCCTGGAACCGGCTGTTCGACGAGACCATGACCGACCTGCGCTTCAACATCGGTGGCGAGGAGCTGGCGCTCGAGCCGGCGCTGAACATGCTCCAGGATCCCGATGGCGAGGTTCGCAAGGCAGCATCAGACGCGCTTGCCGCGACCTTCCGCAAGAATCAGCGCGTCTTTACGCTGATCACCAACACTTTGTCCAAGGACAAGGAAATCTCCGACCGCTGGCGCGGCTTCGAGGACATCGCCGACTCGCGCCACCTCGCCAACCGCGTCGAGCGCGAGGTCGTCGACGCGCTCGCGGCAGCCGTCCGCGCCGCCTACCCGCGCCTGTCGCATCGCTACTACAAGATGAAGGCCAAGTGGCTCGGCATGGAGGTGATGAACCACTGGGACCGCAACGCGCCGCTGCCCGAGACGCCGCAGGCGACGATCGGCTGGGACGACGCCAAGGATACGGTGCTGACCGCCTACCAGCGCTTCTCGCCCGAAATGGCCGAGATCGCGCGTGACTTCTTCGACCGCCGCTGGATCGACGCCCCGGTCCGCCCCGGCAAGGCGCCGGGCGCCTTTGCCCACCCGACGGTGCCGTCGGCGCACCCCTACGTGCTGCTCAACTACATGGGCAAGCCGCGCGACGTGATGACCCTTGCCCACGAACTCGGCCACGGCGTGCACCAGGTCCTTGCAGCCGGCCAGGGCGCCCTGATGGCCTCGACGCCGCTGACGCTTGCCGAAACGGCAAGCGTGTTCGGCGAGATGCTGACTTTCCGCTCGCTGCTCGACCGCACCACGGACAAGCGCGAGCGCAAGGCGATGCTGGCGCAGAAGGTCGAGGACATGATCAATACGGTCGTGCGCCAGATCGCCTTCTACGAATTCGAGCGCAAGGTCCATTCCGAACGCAAGAACGGCGAGCTGACCTCGGACCAGCTCGGCCAGTTCTGGCTCGAGGTTCAGGCCGAGAGCCTGGGGCCGGCGATCAAGCTGCGCGAAGGCTACGAGGTGTTCTGGTCCTACATCCCGCACTTCATCCACTCGCCCTTCTACGTCTATGCCTATGCCTTCGGCGACTGCCTGGTGAATTCGCTCTATGCCGTCTACCAGAATGCCGAGCGCGGCTTTCAGGACAAGTATTTCGAGATGCTGCGCGCCGGCGGCACCAAGCATCATTCGGAGCTGCTGAAACCGTTCGGGCTCGACGCCACCGATCCCGCCTTCTGGCAGAAGGGGCTTGCCGTCATCAGCAGCCTCATCGACGAACTGGAAGCGCTGGACTGATCGCGTCCCCAGGCAACTGTCATGACTGGTCCCCACTCCCCCTTCGTCCTGTTCAGGGACGACCCCGCCGGCCGCGAGGTGCTGTTCGAGGCACCGCGCGAGATCATCGTTGCCCAGGACGCTGCGGATTTTTTCCCGGCATTGCAGGCAGCCCAGAAGGCGCACGAACAGGGCAAGTGGCTCGCCGGCTACTTCTCCTACGAGGCCGGCTACCTGCTCGAACCGAAGCTGCGGCCGCTGCTTCCCCGCGGCCGACGCGCGCCGCTGGTCTGCCTCGGCGTGTTCGACCAGCCGTCGGACAACGACCGTCCGGCATCGCGCGCGGCCGTCACCAACGGGCCGATCTTCGATGCACGGGCGACATGGTCGGAAGCGGACTATGAGCGCCGCTTCAACAAGCTGCACCAGCACCTGCGCCAGGGCGACTGCTACCAGGCCAACCTGACCTTTCCGGTCCAGGCGCAGTGGTCGGGCACCCCGCTAGACGCCTTCGACGCCTTGATTGCCCGGCAGCCGGTGAAATATGGCGCGCTGGTCTCGCTCGGCGGCCCCACGGTGCTGTCGCGCTCGCCCGAACTGTTCTTCGAGATCGACAGCGACGGCTGGATCGAGACACATCCGATGAAAGGCACCGCCCCGCGCGGCAAGACGCCGGAAGAGGATGCCGCCCTCAGGGAGTTCCTGCGCAACGACGAGAAGAACCAGGCGGAAAACCGCATGATCGTCGATCTGCTGCGCAACGACATCTCGCTGATCAGCGAAGTCGGTACACTCGACGTTCCCGAGCTGTTTCGCATCGAGAGCTACCCGACGGTGCACCAGATGGTCAGCACCGTGCGGGCGAAGCTGTTGCCCGATCTCAGCATCGAGCAGGTCTTCGCGGCTCTGTTTCCGTGTGGCTCGATCACCGGAGCTCCGAAAATCCGCGCGATGGAAATCCTGCGCGAACTGGAGAGCACCCCACGTGACGTCTATTGCGGCGCCATCGGCTGGATAGCGCCCGGCGGCACGATGCGCTTTTCGGTGGCGATCCGCACCATCACGCTGCATGAGGACGGCGAGGCCGTCTACAATGTCGGCGGCGGCGTGGTGTTCGATTCGACTGCGGAAGCGGAGTATGCGGAATGTCTTCTGAAAGCACGCTTCGCCACGGGCACGGTTCCGGCTTCGACCTGATCGAGACGATGCGCTGGGAGCCGGCTGGCGGTTTCCTCCGCGGCGATCTGCACCTTGCCCGGCTCGAAGCTTCAGCACGGGCCCTTGGCTTCGGCTTCGACCGCGAAATCGTCGGGCAAAACCTGAAACGTGCAGCCACCGGCGACGCTGCCTTGCGGGTCCGGCTCGCCCTTGCCGCCGACGGCAGCACAGACGTCACCACCCAGCCATTCGCAGCGCTTGCGCCTGATGCCATGTGGACGATACGCATCGCCGCGACTCGTCTCGACAGCTCAAATCTGCTGCTGCGCCACAAGACCACGCGCCGCGAAGCCTATGACCGTGCCCGCGCCGAGTTTTCCCGCGAAAAAGCCGACGAGATGATCCTGCTCAACCAGGCAGGAAACGTCTGCGAAGGCACCATCACCAGCATCTTTGTTGATCTTGGCGAGGGTGGACCACTCGGGACGCCTGCACTTGCTTGCGGCCTGCTTGCCGGGGTTTTGCGCGGCGAAATGCTTGAGCGCGGCGAAGCCGTCGAGACCATTTTGAGCTTAGATGACCTTGGCGGGGCATCAAGACTATGGGTCGGGAATTCGCTACGCGGGTTGATACCGGCAAAGCTGGTGCGAGGTTAGGTTTGACTCACCGCGATAGTCGACTACATTGTTCCCAGGTGCATTTGTAGAGCCTGAACATGGCCAGCGAATCCAAATTCTCTATCAGCCTGCCCGACGATCTGCGCTGCGAAGTAGACGATTATGCAACGCTGACGAGACGTTCGCGCGCCTTCATCATCAAGGAAGCAGTGGCCGCTTATGTCGGAGACCAGCAGGCCTATCTCGCCAGCGTGCGCGAGGCCGAACGCGAGGCCGATGAAGGCACATTCGTGCTGGGAGAAACCGTGACGGATTGGCTGGCGTCATGGGGATCCGAGAGTGAACTGCCAGCTCCAGAAGCAGGCGCCGCCGAGACATGACGCTACGCATCCTTCCCCGCGCCGTCCGTTATCTCGCCGAGCTCCGCACAACCATTGCCGCTGATGACCCAGAAATGGCGCAGAAGGTCGGCGAGCGCATCATCAAGGCGCTGCGGCTGATCGAGGAGCGGCCCGACATCGGGCGCCCGACCGCCGGTCGCGAGTCCGTACGCGAATGTGCGGTGCCCGACCTGCCCTATTTCATTCCGTACCGCGTCAAGGACGGCAACATAGAAGTGCTGCGTGTCTACCACACCAGGCGCAATCGCCCGCCGCAGTGGCCGACCACCCTGTGATCCCTGCGCATACGCCTTACGACGGCACCTCCAAACCTTTCGCCATCGGACTGAAACAGGCCGAAGCGCGCGACTGGATCGAGCTGGACGAGCATCTCGAAGCCTATCTCGCGGAGAAGGACCGGCTCTACGCCGAGATCCCCGACAAGGTCTTCGTCGCCGAGCCTGAGACGCGTGCGGCCCAGCAGGAGGTGCTTGACCTTCTGGTCGCGCACTTGGTCGAGCGCTATCCGGAGACCTATCACCTCGAAGGCGGGCGCTGTGTGATCGCAGGCTCCGGCCGCTCCGTCGACGTCACCAACGCTGGCGACAACCCGTTGATTGCCGCGTCAAAACTCGTCCAGGAAGACCTGATCCTGATGCGGCAGGGTGAAAATGGCTGGAGGCTGGCCGCCGGTTCGCTGTGCTTTCCCTCGTCGTGGCGGCTGACCGAGAAGTTCGGCAAGGCGATCCACGACATTCACGGCCCCGTCCCCGGATTCGGGCCGGGCACTCGCATGAACGAGCTGATCGCCCGCATGTTCGACAAGCTCGCGGTCTTGGTCGAGCGCTTCAACTGGTCGGTTCAGGCCAATGGCGAGCTCTATCACCCGCTGTCCGATCGTCAGCGTTTAGCCCGCTCGGCGGAAACGGATTCGACCTTTCCCTGTGCCGACGTCGCCGCCCACGCCTTCATCCGCGTCGAACGCCAGACCCTGCGCAAGCTGCCCATCTCAGGTGATATCCTTTTCACCATCCGCATCTATCTCGACCCGCTGGCGGTGCTTGCGCGCAATCCCGACAGGGCCCAACTGGCCCCGTCTTTCGCCGGACAACTGATGAGCCTCGACCGGGATCAGCTCGACTACAAGGGCCTGACCGCCGACCGCGACAGGTTGGTCGGTTTCCTCAACGGCATCGCCTCCGCCGGCTAAGAATAGCGGCATAACGTCCGGTTCCTACAGGATGTGGGAACTGGATTCGCTTTATTGTGACAAGCATGTATGGTTTAGCCGTTGAAGCCGGGTCAATCGGGGCCCGGCTCTTTTAGTGTGAGAAGGAGTGCCATAAAAAATGGCGAATGAAAAATGGCCCGTTTACGGTGAGATTACTGGTCCTGTTGTGATGATCGGCTTTGGTTCGATCGGCCGCGGAACGCTCCCCCTCATTGAACGCCATTTCAAGTTCGACAAGTCGCGCATGGTGATTATCGATCCCAGCGACGAAAACCGAAAACTCGCGGATGAGCGTGGCATCAAATTCATCCAGGAGGCGGTAACCAAGGACAATTTCAAGGCGCTTTTGACGCCGCTGCTGACCAATGGCGGTGGCCAGGGCTTCTGTGTCAACCTCTCGGTCGACACCGGTTCCGTGGAGCTCATGCATCTGTGCCGCAAGCTCGGCACGCTCTACGTCGACACCGTCATCGAGCCGTGGCTCGGCTTCTACTTCGACAACAGCGCCGACAATGGCGAGCGCACCAACTACGCGCTGCGCGAGACGCTGCTGGAAGAGCGGCGCAAGCACCCGGGCGGAACGACAGCCGTTTCGACCTGCGGCGCCAATCCCGGCATGGTCTCGTGGTTCGTCAAGCAGGCGCTGGTCAACCTGTCCAGGGATCTCGGCCTCGACTTCGAGGAACCGGCGACCAACGACCGTGACGGTTGGGCCGCGCTGATGAAGAAGGCCGGCGTCAAGGGCATCCACATCGCCGAGCGCGACACCCAGCGCACCAAGAATCCCAAGCCGATGAACGTGTTCTGGAACACCTGGTCGGTCGAAGGCTTCATTTCGGAAGGTTTGCAGCCGGCAGAGCTCGGCTGGGGCACCCACGAGACCTGGAAGCCCAAGAACGCCAAGAAGTTCAAGAAGGGCACCAAGGCTGCGATCTATCTCGAGCAGCCCGGCGCCAACACCCGCGTTCGCACCTGGTGCCCGACACCCGGCCCGCAATACGGCTTCCTGGTCACCCACAACGAGGCGATCTCGATCTCCGACTTCTTCACCGTGCGCTCGAAGAAGGGCAAGGTGACCTACCGCCCGACCTGCCACTACGCCTACCATCCCTGCAACGACGCGGTGCTGTCGCTGCACGAGATGTTCGGCGCAGCCGGCAAGGCACAGCCCGTCCATCACGTGCTTGACGAAAACGAACTTGTCGACGGCTCGGATGAACTCGGCGTGCTGCTCTACGGCCACGACAAGAATGCCTACTGGTACGGCTCGCAGCTGACGCTCGAACAGGCGCGCAAGCTTGCGCCTTACCAGAATGCCACTGGCCTGCAGGTCTCGTCAGCCGTGCTCGCCGGCATGGTCTGGGCGCTCGAAAATCCGGAAGCCGGCATCGTCGAAGCCGACGACGTCGACTACAAGCGTTGCCTCGACGTGCAGAAGCAGTATCTCGGACCGGTCAACGGCTACTACACCGACTGGACGCCGCTTGAAGGCCGCCCCGGCCTGTTCGAGGAGGATCTCGACAAGGAAGACCCCTGGCAGTTCCGCAACATCCTGGTGCGCTGAACGCGTTGCCGGAAAACGAAAAGGGCGCCGCGAGGCGCCCTCAGACTGCTGACAAACCCCGTCGAATTTCGGCGGGGTTTTGTTTTGTGGGTTGATTGAGCTTTTGGATTGATTTCGGGGAGCAGATGCCGGTGCCGTTGCGAGCCGGCTTTGGCCTCATGCGAGGCTTGGTTCTGGCTTTGGCCAGAGGCTGATTGCGATCTTTTTCATGTTCTGGGCGGCGGCTGCGATCAGGCACTGGCAGGCGACGCGTGTTCGCCCTCGGAAGCGGGCATAGCGATGGCCGAGGAGCTGCTTGGCATCGGCGAAGGATCGCTCGACCGTCTCCTTGCGGCGTCGATAGATCGCCTTGCCCCATGCGGTTAAGCGGTTGGCATCGACCCGCTCGCGGACATCCTGCCAGACATGGCGCGTGATGGTGCGCTCGGCCTTGGCGTTTGATGTGCAAGACGCCAGCAGCGGACAGTTGCGGCAGATCGTCGGGTCGCTCCTGTAGTGGCGATAACCGCCGCGATCGGTGGTGGCGTAAGTGAGCAACTGGCCCTGCGGGCAACGATAGCCGTCAAGGTCCGGCTCATGGACGAAAGCGCCCTTCCTCATCTTGCCAGGCTTTGGCCGGGTCGGGTTGCGATAGCCGACGACACCGTGGATGTTGCTGTCCTCCAGGCCCTTGGCGATGCCTGGCGTGGCATAGCCGGCATCCAGCCCCGCCGCCGTGACATCGAAGCCGAAACGCTCCACCTGGCGGTCGAGCCGGTCGAGATAGACGATCGAGTCATGCACGTTGGCCGGCGTGGCAAACGTGTCGGTGATGATGCCGAAGCCGCCATCCACCGTGCGGTGATCGAGATAAAAGAAGCCCTTCGGCTTGCCCTCGCGCACCATATAGCCTGCCTCAGGATCGGTGCGCGAGACCTTCGTCTCTTTCACCGCAGGCTGCCGCTCCTGCTCCTTCAGCGCCTTCTGGCGTGCAACGCCCGTTCGGCATCGATCGCCCGGTCGAGCTCGCCCCAGTAGTCGGCACGCGACTTGGCGACCATGGCAAGGTCGTACTTGCCCTTGTTGGCATTGGCCTTCAGGTGCGTGCTGTCGGTGTAGAGCACCGTGCCGTCGACCAAGCCTGCCCCGATCGCCTGCTCGACAATGCGGTCGAAGATCGCCTGCGCGATCGTCTCGTCCTGGTAACGCCGGCGTCGGTTCTGCGACAATGTCGAGGCGTCGAACACCTTGTCCGTCAGCTTCAGCCGCAGGAACCACCGGTAGGCGACATTGACCTCGATCTCTCGCACCAATTGCCGCTCCGAGCGCACCCCGAACAGGTAGCCGATGAACAGCGCCTTGAACATCAAAGTCGGATCAAGTGGCGGGCGACCATTGTCGGCGCAGTAAAGCGGCGCTGTCAGATCGTGGATGAACGAGAAATCGATAACACCATCGATCTTGCGCAGAAGGTGATCAACTGGAACCAGTTGATCGAGCGTGACGATCTCAAGTGCGGTTTGTTCAGGGCCGGCTCGCTTCAACATCACCCACTGAATCACAACCCCCCAACTCTCGCCAGGGGTTTGTCAGCAGTCTGAAGGCGCCGCGAGGCGCCCTTTTTGCTTGCTCGCGGAGGTGGAGCTACTTGCGCAGCTCGGCCTCGATGTCGTCGAGCGCCTTGTCCTTGCCGATGCCGGTCAGGAAGGCGAGCCCCTTGATGACTGGGACAGTCACCGACGCCGAAATGGGCGTGGTCGACACGATGAGGTCGACATTGTCGGCGAGGCTCGGCACTTCGGTCGCCTTGCACTGCATGGCGTTGAAGATCAGCCCGCGCGATTTCATGGCTTCGGTGACGGTAGCGTTGACTGCCGTCGAGGTGGCGACGCCGGTGCCACAGGCAAAGAGAACGGTCTTCTGTTTGGCCATCGAGTAAATCCCTTCCTATGGCTAGCCGAGCACTGCGCCGATGTCTTCGATCGACCTGGCGTTGCTGAGGCTGGCAAGCGCCGCCTCGCTCTGGATGGTGTCCATGATTTCCTGAAGCATATCTATCTGCTTGTCCTTGTCGTTGATGGCAAGCAGGAACACGTAGCCGACCGGCACCGCCTCGTCGGGATCTTCCATGTTGGCGAAGTCCACCGGCTTTCGCAGCACGGCCAGCGCGATACCCGGTTTCAGGACATGCTCCGGGTCGGTGTGCGGAATGGCGACATTGAGGGCGTAGCCGAGCGGCAGGCCGGTCGGCATCGTCGCCTCGCGCTTTACCACGGCGCCCGCATAGGACGGCCGGACATAGCCGAGCGCCTCGAGCTTGCCGGCAAGCAGGCGGATGACCGCTTCGTTGTCTTGTGCCTCGACCCCCAGGGCAATGGCTTGGGGATCGAGAAAGTTCATCAGGGCTCGCGCCATTCAACTACTCCAGTGTCCGAAACCGGCGGCACGCGCCGCCGGTCCGGGTTTTCGATGTCAGGCGTGTGCCGAAGCCTTGGCGCGGACGGCAGGGGCTGCCTGCTCGGCTTCATCCTCGGCGCCCGCCGCACGCTCCCATGCCGCGCTGTTGCGGCGGTAGAGGACGAACAGCAGAGCAATCACCGCCGCGAGCAGAACCAGGCCGGCGATGGCGAGGCCCTGGATCGCTTCGATGATCACGTAAGGGATCCACAGGAAGCCGTCGACGACAGAGGTGATCTGCACCGCATTGGCCGGCATCTGGAAGCCCGACGAGACGGCAGCACTTGTGAACAGCGGCGCCAGCGCGTTTGCAACATAGAAGCCGAGCGCCAGCGTGACGGTGCCGACGATGACCATGCGGAAGACGTTGCCCTTGAGCAGCGGCGCGGTCATGGCGACAATGAACGGAATGACTGCAAGATCGGCGAACAGGATGACGCGGTTGCCGGGCAGGATGACCGACAGCACGATGGCGATCGGTACCAGGATCAGCGACGACGAGATGGCGGCGGGGTGACCGATCAGGATCGCCGAGTCGAGGCCGACGAGCAGCTCACGGTCACCGGTGCGCTTGCGGACGAATTCCTGGGCGGCGTCCGAAACTGGCAGCAGGCCTTCCATCAGCACCTTCACCATGCGCGGCAGAAGCAGCATCACAGCAGCCAGCGTCATGCCCGTCGTCAGCACCTTGGACAGCACGGTGCCGAAATCGCCGGCGTTGTAGTAGGCGATCACACCAAGCACGAGGCCGATGATCAGGCCGAGCACGACCGGCTCGCCGAACACGCCGAAGCGCTTCTCGATGGTCTCGGTCGAGATATTGATCCTGTTGATGCCAGGAATGCGGTCCATGATCCAGTTCAGCACGATGGCGATGGGCAGGATCTGCGCCGAGGCCAGATGCGGCACCGACACACCGGGAATGCCGTAGAACTGCTGCACCGCGCGTGCCGACCAGTCGGCGAACAGCAGCGCAAGCGCTGCGACGAGCGCTGCGACCGCCAAGCCGTAGCCGAGGCTGCCGGTAGCGGCGGTGGCCAGCGAACCGACGAAGGCAAAGTGCCAGAAATTCCAGACGTCGACGTTGAGCGTGCGCGTCAGTCGCAAAAGCAGCAGCGCGATGTTGACGGCAATACCGATCGGAATGACCCACAGGCCGACCGACGAGCCGAAGGCAATGGCGGCAGCCGACGGCCAGCCGACATCGACGATGTCGCGCTGGATGCCGGTGTTGGTGACGATCGCCTTGGCGACGTCGCCGATCGAGCCGAGCATCAGCCCAAGCACCAGGTTGATGCCGATGAAGGCGACACCGATGGTGATGGCGGCGCGGAACGCCTTGCCCACCTTGGCGCCGAGAACCACAGCGATGATGAAAATGACGATGGGCAACAGTACCGTTGCTCCAAGCGTGTCCACGGCCGCTTTCAGGCCGGTCAGAAACGAATCCATGTTGCCTCCCCAAGGCGTCTAAGTTGCTCCAGGCACATCCCTTGCCTAGAACATTTGTGTTTTACGGCATACGAAAGTTGCATCGTTTACAAAAACTGTCAATCTACCCATGCGGTCCTGACGGCCCAACGGGCGGGCAAATCGGCCACAGTCGCAGTCAATTCGCAATTGCCCGACCGACGATGTCGGCCGGCAAAGCCTTGCCTTGAAAGCAAAATCGGGCGATTGAAGGCTGCGGACTGAGGAGAGGATTCTTTCATGACGACTTCGCGCAAAATTGCTTCGGCCGGAGTGCTTGCCTTGCTTGCGGCCGCCATTGCCGGCTGTTCGACCAGCGGCGGCGGATCTTCGGGCGGCGGTGGCGTGAGGCCAGCGCCGACGGGTGTGGAAGGTGCCTGGCTCGACGCCAAGGGCACTGGGCTCTCCACCTTTGCCGCCGGCTCGTTCCAGACGGTCGCGACCGACACCGGCCAGAAGCTCTCGGATGGTACCTACATCCTGACTGGCGCCAACTCGGTCCAGATCAACGGCACGTCGCTGATCCGCCAGTCGCCGATCAGCTTCAACTGCCTGCTGATCTCGGCCAACCAGCTCAACTGCACCAGCTCGGCCGGCCAGCAATTCACCCTGACCCGGCGTACCGCCTGACGGCATTCCAAGCCCGCTTCGGCGGGCACGGCATCTCCTTTCAGGCTTCCGGCGCGGCCGGAAGCCATGCCCGGCAAGTAAGCCGGCTTTTCGTTTCCGATTCTCCCTTGCATCCGAAAATTCGGAATGTGAACATGGCGCCAAGGAATGTGTAACATTCCGATCAAGCGAAGACGCTAAACGTCTCGCGGGGGTCATTCGGGAGATTTCATTATGAAAAGATTGGCTGCCATTGCGGCTTTGTCGGCCTCGGCATTCGGCTATTCCGCCGCGCCGTCATTCGCCGACTATACGTTGACCATCATGCATATCAATGACTGGCACAGCCGCATTGAGAGCAACAACAAGTTTGAATCGACCTGCTCCGCCGAAGAAGAGGGCAAAGGCGAGTGCATCGGCGGTGCCGCGCGCCTGGTCACGGCGATTGCCGAACAGCGCAAGAAACTCGAAGGCCAGAACGTTCTCTTGCTCAATGGCGGTGACAACTTCCAGGGCTCTTTGTTCTACACCACCTACAAGGGCGCGGTTGAAGCCGAATTCCTCAATCAGATGAAGTTCGACGCCATGACCGTGGGCAACCACGAGTTCGACGACGGCGAAGAAGCGCTGGTGCCTTTCCTCGAGAAGATCCAGTTCCCGGTTCTCTCGGCCAACGTCCACCCGAATGCCCAGTCCAAGGTCGGCGACCGCATTAAGCCGTCACTGGTGCTCGAGGTCGGCGGCCAGAAGATAGGCATCATCGGCGCCGTCACCACCGATACCCCGGAAATCGCCTCGCCCGGCCCGAACATCGCCATCGAAGACGACATCAAGACGATCACCGCCGAAGTCGAGAAGCTGAAGGCCGAGGGCGTCAACAAGATCATCGCGCTGACCCATGTCGGCTATCCCCGCGACAAGGAACTGATCGCCAAGATTCCCGGCGTCGACGTTGTCGTCGGCGGCCACTCGCATTCTCTGTTGTCGAACACCGACGCCAAGGCCGAGGGCCCCTACCCGACGATGATCGACAATCCCGAGGGCTACAAGGTTCCGGTCACCCAGGCCGCGTCCTACTCCAAATATCTCGGCGAGTTCACCGTCACCTTCGACGACAACGGCGTGGTCAAGGGAGCCAAGGGCGACCCGATCTATCTCGACAACTCGGTCAAGCCGGACGAGGCGGTTCTCGCCCGCATCAAGGAACTCGGCGCGCCGATCGAAGAGCTGAAGAACAAGGAAGTCGCCGAGGCCACCGACCTGATCGACGGCAGCCGCGATAATTGCCGTGCCCGCGAATGTGCGATGGGCAACCTGATCTCCGACGCCATCCTCGACCGGGTCAAGGACCAGGGCGTCACCATCGTCTTCCAGAACGGCGGCGGCATCCGCGCCTCGATCGACAAGGGCGTGGTGACGATGGGCGAAGTTCTCACCGTCTTGCCGTTCCAGAACACGCTCGCCACTTTCCAGCTCTCCGGCAAGGACATCGTCGCCTCGCTCGAGGCAGGCGTCAGCGAGATCGAGGAAGGCAAGGGCAAGTTTCCGCAGGTCGCCGGCCTGAAATACTCCTTCGACAAATCGGTCGCCGCCAATGCCGGCCGCATCAAATCGGTCGAGGTGATGGACGGCGGCGCCTGGAAGCCGATCGACGAAGCCAAGGTCTATACGGTCGCGACCAACAACTACGTCCGCCAGGGCGGCGACGGCTACAAGCTGTTCGCGTCGAACGCCACCAACGCCTACGACTATGGTCCGAGCCTCGAACAGGTCGTTGCCGACTATCTCGGCAAGAACCGTCCGTTCACGCCCAAGCTCGACGGCCGCATCACCGAGATCGCCGCGACCGTTGCCGCAGCGCCTGCTGCCGAGCCGGCCAAGCCGGCTGAAGCCGCCCCCGCGGCAACGACCGAAGCCACACCGGCAACGCCTGCGCTGCCGAGCGCCTCGGGCGAGATCGCCGGCACGCCTCCGACAGTCGAGCCAGCCAAGCCTGCCGAGGCAACTGCACCCGCTGCGGCGTCACCGGCTGCCGCCGGCAAGTCGCACACCATTGCCCGCGGCGACACCTTCTGGGATCTGGCCAAAACCTATCTCGGTGACGCGACCAAGTGGCAGGCGATTGCCGCGGCCAACCCGGACGCCAAGGCCGAGGACCTGCATATCGGCGGAACGCTTTCGATCCCGTCGGCAAACTGAACAGGGCTACTTGCCTGAGCAAACCCGCCCGGCATGCCGGGCGGGTTTTTACATTCCGGGCAGGAGAATCGGGCAATAGGGCAGTACGCAATAAGGTACTGGGGCGACAAAACCCTACTCCCAGCTGCCCTGTTGCCCTATTCCCTTGCAGGGTGCGGCCAGACGCGACATTGAATGCCCACCCCATTCAATTAGGTATCCCGCCTAACGGAGACACCGAATGAACCTGACGACCACAATCGACGAGACATCGGCCAAGGCACTGGGGGCGTTTCCAAACGGTCATCCGGCGGTGCGCAAGGGCAAGGTCGGCGTTCTCCTGGTCAATCTCGGCACGCCCGACGGCACCGACAAGAAGTCGATGTGGCGCTATCTCCGCGAATTCCTGTCCGACCCGCGCGTCATCGAGATGCCCAGGGTGCTTTGGTATCCCATCCTCTACGGCATCGTTCTCAACACACGGCCGAAGAAGTCGGGCGAGAACTACAAGAAGATCTGGAACACCGATCGCGATGAGTCGCCGTTGCGCACCTACACCCGCGCCCAGGGCGAGAAGCTGGCAGAAGCGCTCAGCGACCTGCCTGACGTCGTCGTCGACTGGGCCATGCGCTATGGCAACCCGTCGACCGAGAGCGTCGTCAAGAAGCTGATCGCCCAGGGTTGTGACCGCATCGTCATGTTCCCGCTCTATCCGCAGTTTTCGGCAACGACGACGGCGACCGCCAGCGACCAGCTGTTCCGCGCGCTGATGAAGATCCGCGCCATGCCGTCGATCCGCACGGTTCCCGCCTATTATGACGAGCCGGTCTATATCGAAGCGCTGGCCCGCTCGATCGAGCAGCACCTGGCCAAGCTCGACTTCGAACCGGAGGTCATCCTCGCCTCCTATCACGGCATCCCGAAGCCCTATTTCGAGAGGGGCGACCCCTATCACTGCCATTGCGTGAAGACGACGCGGCTGCTGCGCGAGCGCCTGGCGATGAGCGACAAGAAGCTGATGACCACCTTCCAGTCGCGCTTCGGTGCGCAGGAATGGCTGCAGCCTTACACCGACAAGACCGTCGAGCGGCTGGCCAAGGAGGGCGTCAAGTCGATCGCCATCGTCAACCCCGGCTTCTCGTCCGACTGCATCGAGACGCTGGAGGAGATCGCCGGCGAAAACGCCGAGATCTTCCACCATGCCGGCGGCAAGAATTTTTCCCACATCCCTTGCCTCAACGACAGCCCGGAAGGCATGGCGGTGATCGAGACGATCACGCGTCGCGAGCTCATGGGCTGGGTCTAACCGCCGGCGGCGGAACCTCCACCGGCGCGCGGCGTTGACCACGGGCCAGGGAGATCCGCCCGTCTATGACCCGCAAGCTCGACCTCAGGACCGGACGGCCCGTCTGGCACGCCTACCGCGCACCGTCCGTTCCCACAGGCCGGCTCACCCGCGACATCAGGACCGACGTAGCCATCGTCGGCATGGGCATCAGCGGCGCATTGATCGCCGAAGCCCTGACCGATGCTGGCCATGCTGTCGTCTGCATCGACAGGCGCGGACCACTCCTCGGCTCGACTGCCGCGACCACCGCGCTCGTCCAGTTCGAGATCGATCAACCGCTGTCGAAACTCGCCCGCAGCATCGGCCGTGAACAGGCCGAACGTGCCTGGCGACGTTCGCGTCTTGCGGTGTTGAACCTCAGGACGCGCGTCGGCGAACTTGGCATCCGTTGCAACATGGAAACCAGGTCTTCGCTCTATCTTGCCGGCGATGTTCTGGATGCGCCGGCATTGCGCGACGAGGCAGAAGCCCGGCGCCTTGCCGGCATTCACGCCACCTATCTTGCCGCATCCGAACTGCAAGACCAGTGCGGCATCCGACGCCAGGGCGCCATCCTGAGCCACGACAATCTGGCACTCGACCCGAGAAAGCTGACCGCCGGGCTGTTGCACAGGGCGCTGGAGTGCAAGGCACGCTTCTACGCCCCCGTCGAGGCTGTCTCCATCCAGACCGGACGCGAAGAGGCGGTGGTGGTGACGGCGGAAGGCCCGACGATTACGGCCGGCCATGTCGTGCTGGCGACCGGCTACGAACTCGTCGCCAACCTGATACCCGCCACCGACCACAAGATCATCTCGACCTGGGCGATCGCAACAAAACCACAAAGGCAGGCGCTTTGGCCGGGCAGGCATCTGATCTGGGAGGCCTCCGACCCCTATCTTTACTTGCGCGCGACGACGGACGGTCGGGTGATCTGTGGCGGCGAGGACGAGGATTTCGCCGATGAGGTTCGGCGCGACGCGCTGATCGCCGAAAAATCGGATCGCATTTCGGCGAAGCTGAAGCGGCTTTTCCCGCGACTCGATGCCAAACCGGCATTCGCCTGGGCCGGTTCGTTCGGGACCACGCCGACCGGCCTGCCCTGTATCGGCACCATCCCCGGCCACCCGCGCATCCATGCAACCATGGGTTATGGCGGCAACGGCATCACCTATTCACGCATCGCGGCGGAGATCGTCAGCGCCGGCATTTCCGGCCACCGGGATGCCGACGCCGACCTGTTCGCCTTCCCACGCTAAGCCGGACGACATTTCCGGCTTGCTGTGTTGTATCGCCGCTGAAACGCCCTTAAGTCTTCAACGCATGTGGCGCGACTTGTGAATCGCGCACTCAACTTGCGGGGGAGTTTCGCATGGGCTTCAGCGGCTTCGATATCGTCATCCCGGTACTTGTCGTTCTCGTGCTCCTGGTGCTGTTCGCCGGCATCAAGACGATTCCCCAAGGTTACAACTACACTGTCGAGCGTTTCGGTCGTTACACCCGGACGCTGACGCCCGGCCTCAACCTGATCATCCCCTTCATCGACCGCATCGGCGCCAAGATGAACATGATGGAGCAGGTGCTCGACGTGCCGACGCAAGAGATCATCACCAAGGACAATGCGATGGTCGCCGTCGACGGCGTTGCTTTTTATCAGGTGTTGAACGCGCCGCAGGCGGCCTATCAGGTTGCCGGCCTGCAGAACGCCATTCTCAACCTGACCATGACCAACATCCGCACCGTGATGGGTTCGATGGATCTCGACGAGCTGCTGTCGAACCGCGACGCCATCAACGAGCGCCTGCTGCGCGTCGTCGACGAAGCGGCACACCCCTGGGGCATCAAGATCACCCGCGTCGAGATCAAGGACATCAATCCGCCGGCGAATCTGATCGAATCGATGGGTCGCCAGATGATGGCCGAACGCAACAAGCGCGCCCAGATTCTCGAAGCCGAGGGCATGAAGCAGGCGCAGGTTCTGGAAGCAGAGGGCCGCAAGGAAGCCGCCTTCCGCGACGCCGAGGCGCGTGAACGCTCCGCCGAGGCCGAGGCACGCGCTACCCAGGTGGTTTCGGAAGCCATCGCCAAGGGCGACGTCCAGGCGATCAACTACTTCGTCGCGCTGAAGTACACCGAGGCGCTGGCCAAGGTTGGAACAGCCAACAACAGCAAGCTTGTCCTGATGCCGATGGAGGCGTCGTCGCTGATCGGCACACTTGGCGGTATCGGTGAGATCGCCAAGGAAGTCTTCCGCGACGGCGGCACGGCAGGCGGGCAGCGCCAGGCCTCCCGTCCGCCGAGGATTCCGCCCGAACAGGGCTGAGCCTCTGACCGGACGAGGTGAATTGAGGAACCGCACATGATCGCCAGCATCGTTGCCGAACTTGGTCCCTGGAACTGGATGCTGCTCGGCTTCATCCTGCTGTGTCTGGAAATCTTTGCGCCGGGCGTATTCCTGCTGTGGATCGGCATCGCCGCGCTGATCGTCGGCTCGGCGTCGCTGCTGCTCTGGGACGCGGCGTTCTGGACCTGGCAGGTGCAGGTCCTGATTTTCCTGGTGCTCTCGCTTGCCTCCGCCTATGTCGGCAAGAAGCTCGTTCGCGACCGCGAACAGGCATCCGACCAGCCCCTTCTGAACAATCGTGGCGCCCAGATGATCGGCCGCACGGCAACGCTGGCCGAACCGATCAGGGAAGGCCGGGGCCGCATCAAGCTCGGCGACACGACTTGGCGGGTCTCCGGCCCCGATTTGCCCGTCGGCGCGCAGGTGCGTGTCATAGGCGCTGCCGACACCGATCTGGAACTGGTGGTGGAGCCGGTCTGAGGCAAGCTCTCCTGATCGCTTGAGCGGCACCTCGCCCGCCCCCTGGAGCATCCCTTTGACTTGACCACATGACCACGCTCAATTATTAGATTGATCAATCTAATAATAAATGAGAGCGCGGATGCGCAAGGTCGACCCAGAAAAGTTCGAGGCAAAAAAGCAGCAGATCCTGACTGCGGCGATCACCTGTTTTACCCGGAAAGGTTTTCACGGCACCTCGACCGCGGAAATCTGCGCCGAAGCAGGCATGAGCCCCGGCAACCTGTTCCATTACTATCCGACCAAGCACGCAATCATCGCGGCAATCGTCGAGCAGGATCGCCGCGAGACGGCGGCCTATTTCGCACAGATCGACAACAGCCAGGACCTGTTCGGCGAGATCCTCAAATTCATGGACGTCGTGCTCGAACTGGCCGCCGACCCGGCCTATTCGAGCCTCGCACTCGAAATCGCGGCGGAGGCGATGCGCGACCAGCAGATCGCAGCCCTCGTCACGGCCCATGACGCCGAAATGCGCACAGCACTCGCCCTGATCCTGCGCGATGCCGCCGCGCGCGGCGAGATCGGGCCGGGGCTCGATCCTGCCGACGGCGCCCAATGGATCTCCGCGCTCATCGACGGCGTGTTCGGCCGCGTCGCCGTCGACCCCGGCTTCAAGCCGCTCGAGCAAAAGAAAACATTGCATCTGCTGTTGACCCGCTTTCTCAGGCCGGGAGCAACGACATAGGCGAGACAGACGGGCACAGGCCGGCAAGGCTTGCCCCGGAAATCCTGGAAACCAGAACCAGCAAAGGATGCTGCGGCTCGCAGCGAAACTGTCATGAACACCTTGCGCCTTGCCAGGACACGCGCCCCGTTTGCCGGGCTGCAGCTGGCCAGTATCTTCTTCAGCCTGGGCAATGCAATCACCGCCATCGTCTATCCCTGGCTGGTCTACGACCTCACCGGCAGCGCCAGTTGGATGGGCATCGTCGCCTTCGTGACACTCGCTCCGGCTATTCTCGGCAGTGCGTTTGGCGGCCCTGTCGCCGAAAGACTCGGCATCCGCCAGACCGCCATGATCGCTGTCGGGCTCGGCTGCGCAGCGTCGATTGCCGCCGCCCTGCTCTACGGCTTCGGCATGCTGACCATCGGTGCACTCGTCGCGCTTGCCTTGCTCGGCGCCATATTCGACGGCCCCGGCAGCGTCGCGATCGAATCCCGCGTTCCCGAAATCGCGCGTCTGGCGCGCATGCCGCTGCTGCGCGCCAATGCCATCGACGACCTTGTCGACAACGGCGCTGCCATCGTCGGGCCGGCGATCGCTGCCTTGCTGGTGGCGATCGTCGAGACCTCTACGCTGTTGTGGATCATCGCCGCACTCAACATCGTGACCGCATTGATGACCGCGCTCAGCCTGCCCCAGTTCCGCCTGCGGCAGATGTCCTCAACCGCGTCCACTGAACTGGCTGGCGCGATGCGCATCATCTTCGGATCGGTCCGCCTGCGGACGGCCCTGCTGCTGGCAAGCCTTGGCACCGGCACCTTCGTCGCACTCGAAAATGTTGCCCTGCCGGCAATTCTGCGCGCCGAAGGGCAGTCGGCTTCGACATTGGGACTCTATCTCACCGCCGCCGCGGCCGGTGCGATAGCGGTCAACCTTGCAATGGCCGTAATCGGCGGTCGGCCCGCCTTGCGCAGTGTCTTCGTTGCCGCCTTCGTCGGCCTGGCCGCCGGCGTCATCATGCTCGTGATCGACCGCGCGGTGCCCACGCTGATTGCATCAGGTGCAGTTCTCGGCATCGCCGCCGGCCCGCTCTCGCCTGTTTTCACCACCCTGTTGCAGACCAGTGCGCCGAAGAACCTGCGCGCCCATGTCATCGGCGCATCGATCGGAATGATCCTCGTCACGGCCCCGCTTGCCGCTCTCGTTGTCGGTGCCGCGCTGGATCTGTTCGGCCCGACAGCTGTTCTATCGGCATGCGCGGCCATGCTTGCCGCCTGCGCGGTCATCGGCGCGCTCGCCCTCGGTCCGGACGAAGCTGAGTAGGGGGCCGTCAGGCAGTTGGCAGCAGGGCGCCGGTCAGGCGGCGCCAACCCGGAGCAGATCGTGGAAGTGGATGATGCCGACAGGCTTGTCGCCTTCGACCACCGGGATGGCGCTGATGTTGTGCTCGTTGAGCATTGCCGTCGCAGTGCCCGCCAGCATCTGCGGCGGTACCGTCTTGGGCTGTCGGGTCATGATGTCCTCGACATTGGTCTCGGCGAGATTTCGATCGAGATTGCGCGCCAGGTCACCGTCGGTGACGATGCCGGCCAGCCGGCCCTGCTCGTCGACGACAACGACGCAACCGAAACGCTTCTTGGACAGTGTCTTTACTGCCTCCGGCATCTTGGTGCCGACGGCGACGATCGGCATTTCCTCGCCCTTGTGCATCAGGTCGCCGACCGGCATCAGGCTCGCGCCGAGCTGGCCGCCGGGATGGAAGGTGCGGAAATGATCGGCAGTGAAGCCGCGCGCCTCGAGCAAAGCTACGGCCAGCGCGTCGCCGACGACGAGTTGCAGCAGCGTCGACGTCGTCGGCGCAAGACCGTGCGGACAGGCTTCCGGCGCCCGGGGCAATGACAGGACGACGTCGGCCTGACGCGCCAAGGCGGACGTATCGCCGGCCGTCAGCGCAATCAGCGGGATCGAAAAGCGCCTCGAATAGGCAACGATACCCTTGAGCTCTGCTGTTTCACCCGACCAGGAGAGTGCGACGATCGCGTCTTCCCTGGTGATCATGCCGAGATCGCCGTGAATGGCTTCCGAAGGATGGACGAAATAGGCCGGAGTCCCGGTGGAGGCCAAGGTCGCCGCCAGCTTGGAGCCGATATGCCCACTTTTGCCGACGCCGGTGATGATCGCCCGGCCGCTGAGCTGGCCCAGGATCGAGACAGCCCTGGCGAATGGCTCGGCGAGCGGGCCTTCAAGCGCTGCGACAAGCGCGGCGATGCCGGCCTGCTCGATGGTGACGGTGCGGAGCGCGGAGGCGATCGACGCCTGCCCGTCCGGCTCTTTTTTCAGCGATCCAGCGTGCATGGCGCATGCGTTAGCGCGTCGGCGTGCGGCTGTCCATGATTATCCGCCCAAAACGAGGCCTCTCAGGGCGTGCGGGAAACGCTCCGTTAACCATGGCGATTTACCAGTTGGTAAGTGCGACGCCCTTGCGTCGGCGAAGCAGTGGGAAAGATGGCGCAGATCAGGCCGGAGCAACGGACACAGACCACGGCACTCCGCATCTTGCTGGCGACGGCAAGCGTGGCGACGTTGCTGTGCGCCGCACCGCTGCATGCCCAGGAAACCGCCTTGCGCGGACCGGTCAGCGAAGACGACATCAACAACACCCTGCGGCTTTACAAAAGGCGCCCTGCGGCCGAGCAGGCGCAGGACCAGGCACCGGCCTACCAGCCGGTCAGCCCCGGCGCGATTCCAACCCAGGCTGACGCTGAGGCCACCGATTTGTTCAGCGAACCGCCCAACGCCGACGGCACATCGGCCGGCTCCTTGCCATCCGCCCGTCCGCCCACGACCGCGCGCCAGCGCGCCCGCGAGGCACGCGAGCGGCTGGCCGGCACCGCCGCGCCGACGGCTGCCGAGCGGCCAGCAGTGCCGGCAGCCGACGAAGAGCTGACCACCGGCACCGTACGCCAGGGCACCGTCGATTCCGAAACGGAGATCGAGAACGGACCCGAAGCCGAGCGCCAGCGCGCCATCGAAGGCCGCAGGCCTCAGCCGGATGCGAACCCGTTCGAGCCGACTGGCATCCGTTTCGGCACCTTCGTTCTGAAGCCGAGCCTTGAACAGGGCGTCACCGCGACGTCGAATGCGGATTCCAGCTTTAACGGAAAGTCGGCCGTTCTGTCCGAGACGACTCTCAGGCTGAACGCCGCGTCCGATTGGGAGAGCCATTCGGCGACCATCGACGCCTATGGCAACTACCGAAAATCCATCTCCGGCCAGGAGGTCAAGGATCTCAGCGGCGGCATCGACGGGCGGCTGCAGCTCGATCTCGCCGACGACATGCGCGCATTGGCGCAGCTCGGCTACAGCATGCGCCCGGAATCGACGTCGTCGCCCGTGGTCATCTCCGGCACCGCCGAGCGGCCGACCCTGCACACGCTGAACGGCGCGCTGGGTGTCGAAAAGGCCGTCGGCAAGTTCCGCTTCGGAGTGACCGGCGAAGCTGTCGACGAAAGCTACAGCGACGCCGAACTGACCGACGGCACCACGCTCTCACAGAAGGACCGCGACTCCAGACTCTATACCGGCAAGGTCCGCGTCGGCTACGAGGTCTCACCGGCGTTGACGCCCTTTGGCGAGGTCGAATTCGGCCGCCGGGTCTATGACCTGCGCTTCGACACCGCCGGTTTCGAGCGCTCGTCCAAGCGTACCGGCGCCCGCGCCGGCGTCGAGATCGACATGGGCGAAAAATTCGGCGGCGAGATTTCGGCCGGCTGGATTTCGGAGGATTTCGACGACGACCGGCTGAAGACGGTTTCCGCCGCGACGATTGCCGCTGATCTCAGATGGTCGCCGATGCGCGGCACGATCGTCGGCCTGACCGGCGAAACCCTGGTCGAGGGATCGACGACCCCGGGCGACAGCGGTTCGGTGCTCTACAACGGCCGCCTCAGCGTCGAACGGCAGATCCGTTCCAACCTGACTGCATTCCTCGCCGGCGGCGTCGGCTACCGCGACTATGCCAGCTCGAACGACCACGAGCTGAGGCTCAGTGCCGAAGCGGGCCTGACCTGGTGGCTCAACCGCTACGCCGGCCTGACCGGCAAGCTGCGCCATGAGACCTTCGACAGCACCTTGCCGTTCCGCGACGCCAAGACCAACAGCGTCTTCGTCGGGTTGAAAATCCAGCGCTAACCTGCTTGGGGCAAACCGCCGATCGCGGCGGCTGCGGCCCTCAAGGCCGTCTCCCCCTGCCCCGCATAGACCTCGCTCATGATCAGCTCGGCAAGCGGCAGACGGCATCCCCAGCCATGGCGCTCGAGATCGGGCTTGTCGGCGAATTCGCTGACGTGGCCGACGCAGAGATAGGCCACCGGCACGACGTGATCGGGAATGCCTAGCAACTGCTTCAGCGCCTCGCGATCGAGGATGCTGACCCAGCCGACGCCTATGCCCTCGGCACGCGCGGCGAGCCAGAAATTCTGAACTGCGCAGACGGTGCTGAAGAGGTCCATCTCGGGATTGTGCCATCGCCCGAGCGGAGAGGTTGCCGAACGGCTGCGGTCGCAGGTGACGACCAGGTTGAGCGGGCTTTCGCAGATGCCTTCGAGCTTGAGCTTGCGGTACAGCTCCCGCTGCTCCTCGGCGATCTCAGGCAGTTCCTGCTGCCGCGCCGCAAAGAACAGGTCGCGGACGCGCTCGCGTCGTTCGCGATCTCTGATGACGATGAAGTTCCACGGCTGCATGAAGCCGACCGACGGCGCGTGATGGGCCGCCAGCAGCAGCCGCGCCAGCACATCGTCGTCGATCGGATCAGGCAGAAAATGGCTGCGAACGTCGCGGCGCGTGAAGATGGCGCGGTAAACGGCATCCTGTGCGGCGATATCGAAACAGCCTGAAACGGCCTTCAACTGGTCAGCAAGCATCGCATATCCCCTGGCGAGCATGTCGGTTCCCTCCGCCTGACCATGCGGAGGTCGATGTCTGCCGGGCCGGTCTTCTGGCTCGAGTTCAACCCGTCTGCGGCGCCTTCCCGTTCAGGATGAACAGTGGCCTCTGCCGATACGGTCCCTCTTACAGCGTTGGGCACGCCACGGATTTGCACCGTGTTCCCGATTCTCCCGCATCGCTGCGGGCACCTGGCAGGGTATTTCTAGCGGCAGCAGCGGCCGAAAGCCATCGCACCGTGCGTCCAATCCTGACGCACGGGCGACATGTGGCTTACTTGCCCGGCTTGATCTCGCCGAGCAGCCCTTCGATGACGCCGGCCATGCTCCTGCTGAGATCGGAGCGCGACAAGGCAAAGGCAACGTTGGCTTCGACGAAACCTTCCGGCGAGCCGCAGTCGAAGGTGCGGCCGCGATAATGATAGCCGTAGAAGGACTGCATCTTCTCGAGCTTGAGCATGGCGTCGGTCAGCTGGATCTCGTCGCCGGCGCCACGCTCCTGGCTTGCCAGGATGTTGAAAATCTCCGGCTGCAGAATGTAGCGGCCATTGATGAACAGGTTCGAGGGTGCCGTACCCTGCTTGGGCTTTTCCACCATGCCCTCGATCTCGAAGCCGGTGTGAACCGACTTGCCCTTGCCGACGATGCCGTATTTGTGCGCCTCGGCCGGGTCGCATTCCTGGACGGCGATGATGTTGTTGCCGGTCTCGGCATAGAGCTCGACCATCTCGCGCATGCAGCTCTTTTCCGACTGCATGATCATGTCGGGCAACAGCAGCGCGAAGGGCTCGTCGCCGACCAGCTCGCGCGCGCACCACACTGCGTGGCCAAGGCCGAGCGGTACCTGCTGGCGCGTGAACGAGGTCTGGCCCGGGGCCGGCTGCAACCGCTGCAGGCGCTCCAGTTGCTCGGTCTTGCCGCGCTGGGCCAGCGTATCATAAAGTTCGAACTGGACGTCGAAATGGTCTTCGATGACCGCCTTGTTGCGGCCCGTGACAAAGATGAAATGTTCGATGCCCGCTTCGCGCGCCTCGTCGACCACGTACTGGATTACAGGGCGATCGACCACAGTCAGCATTTCCTTGGGGATAGACTTGGTGGCAGGCAGAAAACGCGTGCCCAGGCCCGCGACCGGAAAAACTGCCTTGCGAACTCTTTTCATTGCGTGGTCGTCCGATAGAGGGATGTATCGGACGCCAACTTTGCCACGCCCGAATTGATGAATACTGAATGCGTTCACATATTCGGCGACAGCGGGCAAGACCATTGATCACGCGATCTTGATTGTCCGAACAGCTAGGTGGACAATCCCTCAACCCGCTTTTCGTTCCCCAACGGGTCTATGGTAAACTGATTGATAACCGGCATCGGCGATGAATCGTGTTTCTGATCTCTCCAAGGAGGAAAGAATGCCCCTTCGCAAGACCGCCAAAGGCCTCCTGAGCGCCGCTGCCCTTTCGCTGGCATTGATGCTTCCGGCCGGCCCGGCGGCCGCCGAAGCCGGTTTCCAGCGCTGGGTGGCGAGCTTCCGCTCCGTCGCCGCAGACAACGGGATTTCCGGTTCGACCTATGACCGCGCCTTTCGTGGCGTGACCTCGGCCGACCCCGAAGTACTTGAAAAGGCCCGCTTTCAGCCCGAATTCACCGCGCCCGTCTGGGACTATTTCGACAATCGCGTCCATGACCAGTCAATTGCTGTCGGTCGCGAGATGGCGCGCAAGTGGAAACCTTGGCTCGACCGCATCGAGGCCAAGTATGGCGTCGACCGCTACATCCTGCTCGCCATCTGGTCGATGGAATCGAACTACGGCGAGATTCTCAAGAACGACAAGGTGATGCGCAATGTCGTGCGCTCGCTGGCGACGCTCGCCTATGGCGACCAGCGCCGGGCGAAGTTCGCCCGCACCCAGCTGATCGCGGCGCTGAAAATCCTGCAGCGCGGCGACATCGACGAAAGTCACCTCGTCGGCTCCTGGGCCGGCGCGATGGGCCACACCCAGTTCATCCCGACCAGCTACCAGGCCTACGCGGTCGATGCCGACGGCAATGGCAAGCGCGACATCTGGAACTCCGTGCCCGACGCGCTCGCCACCGCAGCCAACCTTCTGAAGAAGAACGGCTGGCAGGCCGGTAAGACCTGGGGTTACGAAGTGGTGCTGCCCGAGGGTCAGAAGTTCCCGACGGGATCGCTGACGCTCGACAAATGGGCATCGCTCGGCATCGAACGCGCCAACGGCAAGGCCTTCAAGCGCGGCTCCGACGTTGCCACCCTCAAGGTGCCGGACGGCCGCGGCGGACCGGCCTTCCTGATGACCAAGAATTTCTCGGTCATCAAGCGCTACAACAACGCCGACAAATACGCGCTCGCCGTCGGCCTTCTTGCCGACGAGATCGCCGGCTATGGTGGCCTGGTGCAGGACTGGAAGCGGCCGTTCACCAAGCTCAGCTTCGAGGAAAAGCAGGAGTTGCAGAAGCGCCTGTCGGCGCATGGCTATTACGACGGCAAGAGCGACGGCAAGATCGGCGAAGGTTCGCGCTCGGCCATCAAGGCATTTCAGGCACAGCTGGGCTTGACGCCGGACGGTCATCCGAGCATGGAAGTGCTGAAGTTCCTGCGGCGTAACTAGCAACCGGAGGCTGTATTGGCATTCACGCGTCGTCCGCGGTTTTCGCTGTTGCGCCTGACGACGCCACTGGTCGCGGTGGCGGTCGCCTTGACCGCCATTTCGTCGACAATGCCGACGCCGGCCGTGGCGCAGGAAGGCATTCTGCGCAAATGGTCCCTGCGCGACCTGTTCATGCCGCGCCGCGAACCGCGCGTCGATCCCTTCATCATTGACGAGCCACAGCCGCGCAAGAAGATCCGCAAGACGCCACGCAAGCCAAAGGCAACCGCCGGCAATGTCGGCAGAGCTGCCGATCCGGCCGTTCCGGTGGTCGAAAAGCTGGCTGACGCGCGTGTCGTGCTGGTCATCGGCGACTTCCTCGGCGGCGGCATTGCCGAGGGGCTGGGCACGGTCTTTGCCGAGAATGCCAAGATCAGGGTCATCGACAAGACCAACGGCTCGTCGGGCCTCGTCCGCGAGGACTATTACAACTGGCCCGAGAAAGCCAAGGCGCTGATCGAGCAGGAAAAGCCTGCCGCCGTCATCATCATGATGGGCTCTAACGACCGCCAGCAGATGCGGGTCGCCGACACCCGCGAGCCACCGATGAGCGCCGCCTGGACCAAGGAGTACACGGCGCGCGTGGACAAGCTGGCCAAGGCCATCGCCGACACCAAGGTGCCGTTCCTGTGGGTCGGCATGCCCGCCTTCAAGTCGTCGAAGATGAACACCGACATGCTCGCCTTCAACGACATCTACCGTGCTGCAACGGAAGCCGCAGGCAGCGAATTCGTCGATGTCTGGGACGGCTTCGTCGACGAGGCCGGCGCCTTCGTCACCAGCGGCCCCGACATCAACGGCCAGCCGGTGCGCCTGCGCGCCGACGACGGCATCAACGTCACCCGCGCCGGCAAACGCAAGCTCGCCTTCTTCGCCGAAAAGCCGCTGAACAAGCTGCTCGGCATCACGCCTCAAGGTACCGAAACCGTCGTGCCGGCAAGCCTGCCGCAGGCGACGCCCGGCGAACTCAATGTGCCTGTCAACATCGACCGGACGGTGCCGGTCTCGCTCTCCGATCCGGAACTCGACGGTGGCACGGAGCTTCTCGGCGGCCAGACGGCTGCCACGTCCGACCCGCGTTCTCCAGGCGAAAAGCTTGCCGTGCAAGGCATCGCCCCCGCAGCACCTGCCGGCCGCATCGACGACTTCTCCTGGCCGCCAAAGCCGCTGCCTGCAGCGCAAGGAACCGAAACGACGACCGCCATCATCAGGCGCTAAGGTTGTCGACCGGAAACGAAAAAGGCGCCTCGCGGCGCCTTCAGACTGCTGACAAACCCCTGGCGAGAGTTGGGGGGTTGTGATTCAGTGGGTGATGTTGAAGCGAGCCGGCCCTGAACAAACCGCACTTGAGATCGTCACGCTCGATCAACTGGTTCCAGTTGATCACCTTCTGCGCAAGATCGATGGTGTTATCGATTTCTCGTTCATCCACGATCTGACAGCGCCGCTTTACTGCGCCGACAATGGTCGCCCGCCACTTGATCCGACTTTGATGTTCAAGGCGCTGTTCATCGGCTACCTGTTCGGGGTGCGCTCGGAGCGGCAATTGGTGCGAGAGATCGAGGTCAATGTCGCCTACCGGTGGTTCCTGCGGCTGAAGCTGACGGACAAGGTGTTCGACGCCTCGACATTGTCGCAGAACCGACGCCGGCGTTACCAGGACGAGACGATCGCGCAGGCGATCTTCGACCGCATTGTCGAGCAGGCGATCGGGGCAGGCTTGGTCGACGGCACGGTGCTCTACACCGACAGCACGCACCTGAAGGCCAATGCCAACAAGGGCAAGTACGACCTTGCCATGGTCGCCAAGTCGCGTGCCGACTACTGGGGCGAGCTCGACCGGGCGATCGATGCCGAACGGGCGTTGCACGGCCAGAAGGCGCTGAAGGAGCAGGAGCGGCAGCCTGCGGTGAAAGAGACGAAGGTCTCGCGCACCGATCCTGAGGCAGGCTATATGGTGCGCGAGGGCAAGCCGAAGGGCTTCTTTTATCTCGATCACCGCACGGTGGATGGCGGCTTCGGCATCATCACCGACACGTTTGCCACGCCGGCCAACGTGCATGACTCGATCGTCTATCTCGACCGGCTCGACCGCCAGGTGGAGCGTTTCGGCTTCGATGTCACGGCGGCGGGGCTGGATGCCGGCTATGCCACGCCAGGCATCGCCAAGGGCCTGGAGGACAGGAACATCCACGGTGTCGTCGGCTATCGCAACCCGCCCCGGCCAAAGCCTGGCAAGATGAGGAAGGGCGCTTTCGTCCATGAGCCGGACCTTGACGGCTATCGTTGCCCGCAGGGCCAGTTGCTCACTTACGCCACCACCGATCGCGGCGGTTATCGCCACTACAGGAGCGACCCGACGATCTGCCGCAACTGTCCGCTGCTGGCGTCTTGCACATCAAACGCCAAGGCCGAGCGCACCATCACGCGCCATGTCTGGCAGGATGTCCGCGAGCGGGTCGATGCCAACCGCTTAACCGCATGGGGCAAGGCGATCTATCGACGCCGCAAGGAGACGGTCGAGCGATCCTTCGCCGATGCCAAGCAGCTCTTCGGCCATCGCTATGCCCGCTTCCGAGGGCGAACACGCGTCGCCTGCCAGTGCCTGATCGCAGCCGCCGCCCAGAACATGAAAAAGATCGCAATCAGCCTCTGGCCAAAGCCAAAACCAAGCCTCGCATGAGGCCAAAGCCGGCTCGCAACGGCACTGGCATCTGCTCCCCGACATCAATCCAAAAGCTCAATCAACCCACAAAACAAAACCCCGCCGAAATTCGACGGGGTTTGTCAGCAGTCTGAAGGCGCCTCGCGGCGCCTTTTTTGTTTGCTTGGTTCCGGCCAGCTTAACGCGGCAGGACGCTCGACCCCATCAGGTCGGCATCTATCGAATGCGCGGCCTGGCGGCCTTCGCGGATCGCCCAGACAACAAGCGACTGGCCGCGGCGCACGTCGCCGGCGACATAGAGCTTGTCCACATTGGTCTTGTAGTCGCGGTCGTTGGCGGCAACATTGGTCGAACGGCGGCTGTCGGTGGTGATCTCGAGCTTGCCCTCGAGTTCCTTGACCATACCGTCGGCGAGCGGCCCGGCGAAGCCGATGGCGATGAAGGCGAGATCAGCGCGGATGACGAACTCGGTGCCCGGGATCGGCTTGCGCTTGTCGTCGACTTCGCAGCACTTCACGCCGGTCAGCTGGCCTTCCTCGCCGATGAACTCCAGCGTCGCCACCTGGAACTCGCGCTGCGCGCCTTCGGCCTGCGAGGACGAGGTGCGCATCTTGGTCGCCCAATAGGGCCACACGGCGAGCTTGTTCTCGCGCTCCGGTGGCTGCGGACGGATGTCGAGCTGGGTAACGCGCACGGCCCCCTGGCGGAATGCGGTGCCGACGCAGTCGGACGCCGTATCGCCACCGCCGACGACGACGACATGCAGGCCACCAGCGACGATCGGTTCCGACTGCCAGGCAACCGACTGGATGTCTTCGCCGCCGACGCGCTTGTTCTGCTGGACGAGGTAAGGCATCGCGTCATGCACGCCCTTAAGGTCGTCGCCGGGAATGCCCGCCGGACGCGGCGTTTCGGAGCCGCCGCAGTAAAGCACGGCATCATATTCGGCCAGGAGCTCGGTCACCGGCTTGTCGACGCCGACATTGACGCCGCAATGGAACGTCACGCCTTCGCCCGTCATCTGCTCGACACGACGGTCGATATAGTGCTTCTCCATCTTGAAATCAGGAATGCCGAAACGCAGCAGGCCGCCGGGACGGCTCTCGCGCTCATAGACATGCACGTCGTGGCCGGCGCGGCCGAGTTGCTGCGCCGCTGCCATGCCGGCAGGGCCGGAACCAATGACAGCGATCTTCTTGCCGGTCTTCTTCTCCGGCGGATAAGGCCTGATGTAACCGGTCTCGTAAGCCTTGTCGGCGATCGCCTGCTCGACGGTCTTGATGGCGACAGGAATGTCCTCGAGGTTCAGCGTACAGGCTTCCTCGCAAGGTGCCGGGCAGATGCGACCGGTGAATTCGGGGAAGTTGTTGGTCGAATGCAGGTTGCGGATCGCGTTGTCCCAATCGCCATTGTAGACGAGGTCGTTCCAGTCCGGGATCTGGTTGTGCACCGGACAGCCCGTCGGGCCATGGCAGAACGGAATGCCGCAATCCATGCAGCGCGCAGCCTGCTTTTCGACTTCCTTGTTCGACATCGGCAGCGTGAATTCGCGGAAGTGCCGGATGCGGTCGGAAGCCGGCTGGTACTTGTGCACCTGCCGGTCAATTTCGAGAAAACCTGTAACCTTGCCCATCGTAACTCTCGTCAGTCATGCCCAGCACCTCGGCGCGGGCTTAGAATTCCACCACTTCAAATGAAGCATGCGATGGCAGGCGCCCTGTTCGGGCGCCGCCGGAAGATCGTCACGGCTTACTCCGCCGCGACGCCCATCCTCATGCGCTCCATCTCGATCAGTGCGCGGCGGTACTCCACCGGCATGACTTTGCGGAATTTGGGTCGGTAGCTCGCCCAGTCGTCCAGGATCTGCTTGGCACGGGTCGAACCGGTGTAGTGCATATGGTTCGAGATCAGCTGAACCAGGCGCTCCTCGTCATGGCGTGTCATGTCGCCCGAGACGTCGACACGGCCCTTATGGGCGATGTCGCCACCGTGATGGTGCAGCTTCTCCAGCATGTCGTCCTCTTCAGGGACCGGCTCGAGCTCGACCATCGCCATGTTGCAGCGCTCGGCGAAATCGCCTTCCTCATCGAGGACATAGGCGACGCCGCCCGACATGCCGGCTGCGAAGTTGCGGCCGGTCTTGCCGATGACCACCACCACGCCGCCCGTCATGTATTCGCAGCCATGGTCACCCACGCCTTCGACGACGGTAACGGCGCCCGAGTTGCGGACGGCGAAACGTTCGCCGGCGACACCGCGGAAGTAGCACTCGCCTTCGGTCGCACCGTAAAGCACGGTGTTGCCGACAATGATTGAATCCTCGGCAACGATCCGGGCGTCATCCGACGGGCGGATGACGATGCGGCCGCCGGACAGGCCCTTGCCGACATAGTCGTTGCCGTCGCCGACCAGCTCGAACGAGATACCGCGTGCCAGGAAGGCACCGAAGGACTGTCCGGCGGTCCCGGTCAGCTTCACCGAGATGGTGTCCTCGCGCAGGCCCTTGTGCCGGAAGCGCTTGGCGACCTCACCCGACAGCATCGCACCGGCTGAGCGGTCGACGTTGCGGATGGTTGCCTCGATCTTCACCGGCTGGCGCGTTTCGAGCGCCGCCTTCGCCTCGGCGATCAGCTTGCGGTCGAGAACGTCGTCGATCGGATGCTTCTGGCGCTCGGTCCAGTGGACGGCTTCGCGCGGCGCATCGGGCTTGTAGAACACCTTGGAGAAGTCGAGGCCACGCGACTTCCAGTGGTTGATCAGCTCACGCTTTTCCAGCAGGTCGGCGTCACCGATGATCTGATCGAGGTGGGTGTAACCCATTTCGGCCAGCAGCTCGCGCACCTCTTCAGCGACGTAGAAGAAGTAGTTGATGACGTGCTCGGGCGTGCCCTTGAAGCGCTTGCGCAGCACCGGATCCTGGGTGGCGACGCCAACCGGGCAGGTGTTGAGATGGCACTTGCGCATCATGATGCAGCCCGCCGCGATCAGCGGCGCGGTCGAGAAGCCAAACTCGTCGGCGCCCAGCAGAGCGCCGACGACGACGTCGCGGCCGGTACGCAGGCCGCCGTCGACCTGGAGCGCGACACGCGAACGCAGGCCGTTCAGCACCAGCGTCTGATGCGTCTCGGCGAGGCCCATTTCCCATGGGCTGCCGGCATGCTTGAGCGAGGTCAGCGGCGATGCACCGGTGCCGCCGTCATAGCCTGATATCGTGATGTGGTCGGCGCGCGCCTTGGCGACACCTGCCGCAACCGTGCCGACGCCCACTTCCGACACCAGCTTGACCGACACGTCGGCTGCCGGGTTGACGTTCTTCAGGTCGTAGATCAGCTGCGCCAGATCTTCGATCGAATAGATGTCATGGTGCGGCGGCGGCGAAATCAGGCCGACACCTTGGGTCGAGTGGCGGGTCTTGGCGATCGTCGCGTCGACCTTGTGACCAGGCAACTGGCCGCCCTCGCCGGGCTTGGCACCCTGCGCCACCTTGATCTGCATCATGTCGGAGTTGACGAGATACTCCGTCGTCACGCCGAAGCGGCCGGAAGCCACCTGCTTGATCGCCGAACGCTCGGGGTTCACGCCGCCACCGGGCAGCGGCAGGTAGCGGTCGGGCTCCTCGCCGCCCTCGCCGGTGTTCGACTTGCCGCCGATCTTGTTCATCGCAACGGCAAGCGTGCTGTGCGCCTCGCGGCTGATCGAGCCGAAGGACATGGCACCGGTCGAGAAACGCTTGACGATCTCGGCCGCCGGCATGACGTCGTCGAGCGCGGCCTTCTTGCGCCCGCTCTCCTCGGCCAGCTTGATGCGGAACATGCCGCGGATCTGCTGGGCACGTGCTGTTTCGCTGTCGATCTGGGCGGAGAACTCCTTGAAGGTCGCCCACGAGCCCGAACGCACGGCGTGCTGCAGCGAGGCAACCGCGTCAGGCGTCCACACATGGGCTTCGCCGCGCATGCGATACATGTACTCGCCGCCGACTTCGAGCGCATTGCGCAGAACCGGGTCTTCGCCGAAGGCCGATTCGTGACGGCTGACGGTCTCGGTCGCCACCTCTTCCAGCCCGACGCCTTCGATGTTGGTCGCCGTGCCGGTGAAGTACTTCTCCACGAAGTCGGTCTTCAGCCCGATGGCGTCGAAGATCTGCGCGCCGCAATAGGACTGGTAGGTGGAGATGCCCATCTTGGACATCACCTTGAGGATGCCCTTGCCGATCGACTTGATGTAGCGGCCGACGACCTCCGAGCCATCCACTTCAGGCGGGAACTCGCCCCGCTTGTGCATGTCGGTCAGCGTGTCGAAGGCCAGATACGGGTTGATCGCCTCCGCGCCGTAGCCGGCAAGGCAGCAGAAGTGATGCACCTCGCGCGGCTCGCCCGATTCGACGACAAGGCCGACCGAGGTGCGCAGGCCCTTGCGAACCAGGTGATGGTGCACGGCCGCCGTCGCCAGCAGCGACGGGATGGCGATGCGGTCCGGACCAAGCTGGCGATCGGACAGGATGATGATGTTGTAGCGGCCCGCGACCGCCGCCTCGGCGCGCTCGCACAGACGCTCGATCGCACCCTGCATGCCGGCAGCACCTTCCGATGCGGCATAGGTGACGTCGATGGTCTTGGTGTCGAAGCTTTCCTCGGTGTGGCCGATGGAGCGGATCTTCTCCAGGTCGGCGTTGGTGAGGATCGGCTGACGCACTTCCAGACGCTTGCGGCGCGACGTGCCGACGAGGTCGAGAATGTTCGGGCGTGGACCGATGAACGAGACCAGGCTCATCACCAGCTCCTCGCGGATCGGATCGATCGGCGGGTTGGTGACCTGGGCGAAGTTCTGCTTGAAGTAGGTGTAGAGCAGCTTCGACTTGTCCGACATCGCCGAGATCGGCGTGTCGGTGCCCATCGAGCCGACTGCTTCCTGGCCCGTCGTCGCCATCGGCGACATCAGGAGCTTGGTGTCTTCCTGGCTGTAGCCGAAGGCCTGCTGGCGATCGAGCAGCGAGACGTCCTTGCGCAGCGCACGCGGTTCGACCGGCTTCAGTTCCTCGAGGATCAGCTGGGTGTTGGACAGCCACTTCGTGTAGGGGTGCTTGGTCGCGATCTCGGACTTGATCTCCTCGTCCGAGATGATGCGGCCCTTGACCAGGTCGATGAGCAGCATCTTGCCGGGCTGCAGACGCCACTTCTTGATGATTCTCTTTTCATCAACCGGCAGCACGCCGGCTTCGGACGCCAGGATGACCCGATCGTCGTCGGTGACCATGTAGCGGGCGGGACGCAAGCCGTTGCGGTCGAGCGTGGCACCGATCTGGCGGCCGTCGGTGAAGCACACCGCAGCCGGACCGTCCCACGGCTCCATCAGGGCCGCGTGATATTCGTAAAAGGCCTTGCGGTCGGCATCCATCGACTTGTTGCCGGCCCAGGCTTCCGGGATCAGCATCATCATGGCATGCGCCAGCGTATAGCCGCCCTGGAACAGGAACTCGAGCGCGTTGTCGAAGCACGCCGTATCCGACTGCCCCTCATAGGAGATCGGCCAGAGCTTGGAGATGTTGTTGCCGAACAACTCGCTGTCGACCGAGGCCTGGCGCGCCGCCATCCAGTTGTTGTTGCCGCGCACCGTATTGATTTCGCCGTTGTGGGCGACCATGCGGTAGGGGTGCGCCAGCTTCCATGACGGGAACGTGTTGGTCGAGAAGCGCTGGTGGACGAGGATCAGCGCCGTCTCGAAGCGCGGATCGGAAAGGTCCTTGTAATAAGCGCCGACCTGGAAGGCCAGGAACATGCCCTTGTAGACGATGGTGCGCGCTGACAGCGACACGCAATAGGCGCCGATGTCCTTGTTGTTGTGCTCGGCATAGATGCGGCCGGAAATGACCTTGCGCAGCAAATAGAGGCGCGCCTCATACTCCTCATCGTCGTCGACTTCGGGCGTGCGCCCGATGAACACCTGGCAATGGAACGGCTCGGAAGCAGCGATATCAGGTGCCTTCGACAAAGAGGCGTTGTCGACCGGCACATCGCGGAAGCCGATCAGCGGCAAACCTTCCGACTGCGCCGACTCGCGGATGATGTCCATGACATGTTCGCGCGTCGCAGCATCCTGCGGCATGAACCAGTGGCCGACGCCATACTGGCCGGGTGCCGGCAGATCGATGTCCTGCTTGGCCATCTCCTCGCGGAAGAACCGGTCGGGGATCTGCACCAGGACACCGGCGCCATCGCCCATCAGCGGATCGGCGCCGACGGCGCCGCGATGCGTCAGGTTTTCGAGCATGAACAGACCGTCCTTGACGATCTGGTGCGACTTGATGCCCTTCATCTGGGCGATGAAACCGACGCCGCAGGCGTCATGTTCGTTGCGCGGATCGTAGAGGCCATGCGCTGCATAGCCGGTGGTGGTTCGGAGATGATCGGTTTTATTGTTGGCCGCTTTCGTCTGCGCGGCCGGCACAAAACCCGTCGTCACAGATGGCGTCAACTCCGTCATCGTCTATCTCCATTCCAGCCCGATCCGGGCAGTTTGCCTTGGGACGGCAGTATGCCGATCCGTTCACCTTCAGATATGCTCGATATGCAGCGGCCCAGCGCCGTTCGTCGGCGCTAAACCGCAGTCGGGACAGACGTGAACGGATTGCTCCGACCTCAGCCCTGACCCTAGCCCGCAGCGGAAGCCGGACGCAGCGTCATCATACGCCAAATCCGGTTCGTATTGGGCAGATAAATAAGACAGCACTGCTGTCCTAAATTTTGTATGACAGAATTCTTGAATACGCACAAGACCGATTCACGAATTTTCCGCCTCTGCAAAGACCGAAAATTACGTCAAACCGTCGCATGGCGTAATTTTTGAACACCCGGTCAAAACAGCACTTTTCCTGCCTCAATCGATTTCTGGACCCCGCACTTGCCGAAGATCGGCAAATCCGGTCTAGCTCGCGCCTACCCCCTGCCACGCAGTCTCCCGCAGCCATATTACGGACCGACGAAAATGTTCTTCGCATCAGACAATTGGGCCGGCGCTCACCCCAAGATTTCCGAGAGACTGCATGCCAGTGCTGCGGGCTTCAGCCGCGCCTATGGCGACGGCGAGCTCGACAAGGCCGTCTATGCACGGTTCTCCGAAGTTTTCGAGCGCGAGGTGGCGGTGTTCTTCGTCGCCACAGGCACCGCAGCTAATTCGCTTTCGCTCGCCGCATACGGCAAGCCCGGTGGCATTTCCTTTGCCCACCGCGAGGCGCACATTCTCGAGGATGAATGCGGCGCGCCTGAGTATTTTTCTCATGGTTCGCGGCTCTACCCGGTCGATGGAACGCTCGGGCGCATGGACATCGGCAATCTCGAGCGAGCGATCGGCCGCTACGCCTCCGAAAACGTCCACGGCGGACGCCCGGCGGCGATTTCCATCACCCAGGCGACCGAGGTCGGCACCATCTATCGTCTCGACCATATCGCGGCCGTCTCCGCCGTCGCCCGCAAGCATGCGCTGCCGCTGCACATGGATGGCGCCCGCTTTGCCAATGCGCTGGTGTCTCTCGACGTCTCGCCGGCGGAAATGACCTGGAAACGCGGCGTCGACATCATCTCCTTCGGCGGCACCAAGAACGGCTGCTGGTGCGCCGAGGCGATCGTCATGTTCGATCTCGACCGTGCCAGGGAAATGGCCTTCCTGCGCAAGCGTTCGGCCCAGCTGTTCTCCAAAGCGCGTTTCATCTCGGCGCAATTCGACGCCTATTTCGACGGCGGCCTGTGGCTGGAAACGGCGCGTCACGCCAATGCGATGTCGGCGAGTCTTGCCCAGGCTTTCGAAAGCTCGGCCGTTGCGCGCCTCGGCTGGCAGCCTGAGGCCAACGAGGTCTTCGCCATCATCAGGAAGGATGTTGCCGAAAAGGCCCAGGCGGCAGGTGCCGCCTTCTACACCTGGCCGACCCCGACGTCGCTCGCCGGGCAGATCAGCGATGACGAGGCGCTCTATCGCTTCGTCACCTCCTTCGCCACCACCTCAGACGACATCGGCCGGTTCAGCGAACTGCTGCGTTAGGCGCAGTTACGGATAGCGGACAACAAAAAAGGCGGCGCTGGAGGCGCCGCCTTTGCTGCTTGGGAGGAGCAGTCTTAGTTGACCGTGTTGGCCTCGATCTGCTTGGCCTTCGCTGGAGCAGCGGAGATCTCGATCTTGCGAGGCTTGTGCTCTTCAGGAATGTTGCGCTTGAGATCGATGTGAAGCAGGCCGTTCTTGAGGGTCGCGCCGACGACCTCGACATGGTCGGCAAGCTGGAAGCGCCGCTCGAAGGCACGCGAGGCGATGCCGCGATAGAGCAGCTCCGAACCTTCGCCGGCGCTTTCATTGGCGCGCTCGCCCTTGACCGTCAGCACATTGCGATGGGCTTCAATCGAAATCTCGGTTTCCGAGAAGCCTGCGACCGCCATGCTGATGCGGTAGGCGTCCTCGCCGGTGCGCTCGATGTTGTAGGGCGGATAGGTGGTGCCGCCGTCAGGCTGGCCAAGGCCATCAAGCATGTTGAACAGACGGTCGAAGCCGACAGTCGAGCGGTGGAGCGAGGAAAAATCAACGTGACGCATGGGTGTTCTCCAGTGAGCAACAAGGTTTGCGCATGACCTGTGCCGAAACCCATTCTGGCGTCCCGGCGGTGATCAGCGGCCCCGATATTGGGCGCCGCAGGAGACATTTGGGGGGCGCCCAAAGCCATTTCAAGACATCTTTGCGAGAGCTTTTTCACCGCCGCCAGGATGAACCGAAGATGAACCGCCCCTTCGGTATCCGTTCAGGTCGGCCGGCCTAGAGTGCACCCAAGTTCAAGAACAGGCGGCACCACATAATGCCGCCGACGAAGCCGAACCGGGTTGCAACGTCCCTTCCTCCCGGAACGACAGAGGCCGAAGGCAACCCGCAAGCTGCCTTCGGCCTCATTCGATTCCGATTGGCGTTTCCGCTTCGCACGGATTTCCTTTGATTTTCTCGGTGCGGCTTTCTATCACCCTCGTATCGCCAGATCCCACGGCAGCGAGTGCCAAGCCGAGCGCTGATGACGGACGTGTTCCACGAAATCCCCGGCAATCCGGTACCCGAGCGGGCAACCGTCGGCCACTTCAACGCACATGACAGCAAGCAGTTGCGTTATGGCCTGTTTCCCGCGACTTCGCACCCGTTCAAGGGCACGGTGATTCTGCTGCCGGGCCGCAACGAGTGTATCGAGAAGTATTTCGAGACCATTCGCGATTTGTCAGTACGCGGCCATGCCGTCGCCACCTTCGACTGGCGTGGCCAGGGTGCATCCGAGCGGCTGCTGCGCGACCGTCACCGCGGCCACGTCAAGACATTCGACCACTATGTCAGGGATCTCGAGGCCTTCTTCGAGCAGATCGTCTTGCCCGACTGCCGCGGCCCATTCTTCATCCTTGCCCATTCAAGCGGTGCCTTGATCGCCCTTCTCGCCGCACCGGCGATGATCAACCGCGTTCAGCGCATGGTGCTGGTGGCGCCGTTCCTGTCGGTCGTCGGCGCGCCGTTCTCGATGTCAGCTATCAGGCGCATCACGACGCTGCTGTGCTGGATCGGCCTCGGCAGGCTCTACGCCGCCTGGGGCCCGCGGCCGCGCGAAGGCACGCCCTTTGCTGTCAACAAGCTGACCAGCGACGAACGTCGCTATCGCCGCAACATCCTGCTCTACGAGACCTATCCCGAACTCTCCGTCGGCGGGCCGACGATCGCCTGGCTGCGGGCGGCTGCGACGGCCTCGGAAACCGTGCGCGACCCAGCCTTCATGGCCTCGCTCAAGGTGCCGATGCTGATTGTCACGGCCGGGGCCGACCAGGTGGTCTCGACGCGCGACGTCGAGCAATATGTCCACGGATGCCGTGTCGCCTCAATGCTGACCATCGATGGCGCCCGCCACGAGATCCTGCAAGAAGTCGACATCTACCGCGAGCAACTGCTCGCGGCGTTCAGCGCTTTCGTGCCGGGAACGCCTGTGACGGTCGAATAGGCTGCTTCAGCCCATCAGCACCTTCAGGGCCGCAGCATGCAGCTCGGGCGTTGCCGCCGCGATGATGTCGCCACCATTTTCCGCCGGGCCGCCCTCGAAGGTCGTGACGATGCCACCGGCCTGCTCGATGATGGGGATCAGCGCCACGATGTCGTAGGGCTTGAGTCCCGGATCGACGACGATGTCGACCTGGCCCGCCGCAACCATGGCGAAGGCGTAGCAATCGGTGCCGTAGCGGGCGAGCTGGACCTGGGTCTCGAGATGGTCGTAGCGCTTGCGCATCTCGCCCTTGAACAGGCTTGGCGTCGTGGTGAACATCGTCGCATCGGCAAGCGACGTGGTCTTGCGCACGGCAAGCTTGCGCGGCCCGCCCGGGCCCTCGTAATGCGCGCCCTTGCCGTCGGCGTAGAACAGCTCACCGGTGAAAGGCTGCGACATCAGGCCGGCGACCGCATCGCCGTCGACGGTCAGCCCGACCAGCGTGCCCCAAACCGGCAGGCCGGAGATGAAGGCACGCGTGCCGTCGATCGGGTCGATCACCCAGACATGGCTGTTGCCGAGGTTTTCGCTGCCATGCTCCTCGCCGAGAATGCCGTGATCGGGAAATTCGGCATTGATCAGCGCGCGGATGGCACGCTCGGCCTCCTGGTCGGCCTCGGTGACCGGGTCAAAACCGCTGGCAAGCTTGTTTTCCACCGCCGCGAGACGCCGGAATCTCGGCAGCGTCTCGGCTGCTGCTGCAGTTGCGATCCGTCGCATAAACCCGGCGTCGACCATCATTCACCCCATCTCCAACTGTGGCGTGGATGACACGCCACGACCCCGCTCGGCAATAACCACATCACCGTGAATTAAAAAGCCCAAAGGCGCCTTGACTTTTGTGCAGCGCACAATAATCTCGACTTCGGACAGTTCTCCTGTCCATGCCCTCCTTGGGCGTTTCCTCCCTAGACTTCGACCGCTCTCCGGAGCGGTCTTTTTTTAACCACCGGCCTCAGGCGGCTACTCTGCGGCCAATGGCAGGTCGAGGAAATGATAGTCTGGTATTGCCATGAGATCCCCGGAAAACCGGGCCAGATCGTCGGCAAGCGCATAAAATCCAGCGGATTTCTTGAACGTTCGTTCGTCCATATAGAGCCCGCGATTGATCTCGATCTGCAGCGCGTGAAGCTTCCGGGCCGGGCGGCCGTAGTGTTCGGTGATAAAGCCGCCGGCGTAAGGTTTATTGTGCGCCACAGCATAACCCATGGCCGCCAGCAGCCCGATTGCCCGCTCTGACAGAGCAGATGCAGCAGAGGTCCCGAAACGGTCACCGACGATGAAATCAGGCCGTGTGCCATTGTCGCCGAGGCGGACCGACGCCGGCATCGAATGGCAGTCGACGAGCACGGCATAGCCAAACCGGGCATGGGTCCGGGTGACCAGCCGCTTCAGCGTCTCATGATAAGGCTTGTAGACGGATTCGATTCGCCCGATCGCCTCCGACAGCGGCAGCCGGCCGGGATAGATATCCAGCCCCTCGCCCACCAGCTTCGGCACCGTGCCGAGCCCTCCGGCGACGCGCGCCGAGCGGACATTGGCGAAAGGCGGCACCGGCTCGGCGAACATCCGGGGATCGAGTTCCCACGGCTCGCGGTTCACATCGAGATAGGCGCGTGGGAAGTGAGCGGTCAGCATCGGCGCGCCCAAGGCGACGGCCGCGCCGAACAACTCGTCGACATAGCAGTCCTCCGAGCGCCTGATCGCGACGGCATCGAGCCTGGACATGGCGAGGAACCGGTCGGGATAACAACGTCCGCTGTGCGGCGAATTGAACACGAATGGCACACGCTGCTCGGCACTCGTCCGGACTTCGAACGGCGGCAGCTCGGCGAAATCTTCGGCTGGCGTCATCTTTCGTGATGGACCTGCGAAATGCACTCACTCATCTATCGAAAGTGCCACCTGCGGCGGCCAGTGTCCAGTCGTTCAGGCGGTGGAAAGTCGGCTCTTATTATGCCTTTGCGTCACTCTGCTGACACGGCATTCACTTGATGTTTACCGTCCAGGACTCATATACAAGATGGTTAACGAAGCCCCTGCTGGGGGGCGGCTTCGACCGCTGATTCGGACGGGATACTTATGGCACGCATTCTTCTGGCAGAAGACGACGACGATATGCGTCGCTTCCTGGTCAAGGCGCTGGAACGCGCAGGTTACCAGGTAAGTGACTTCGACAATGGCGCGAGCGCTTACGAGCGGCTGCGCGAGGAACCCTTTTCGCTGCTTCTGACCGACATCGTCATGCCGGAAATGGACGGCATCGAACTGGCGCGCCGCGCAACCGAGATCGACCCCGATCTCAAGGTGATGTTCATCACCGGCTTTGCGGCAGTCGCCCTGAACCCTGATTCGAAGGCGCCACGCGACGCAAAAGTGCTGTCGAAGCCCTTCCATCTGCGCGATCTCGTCAACGAAGTCGAGAAGATGCTCCACGCCGCATAGGCGTTTCCCCAGCGTCGCCAAGGGAATTGATGGCGCCGCGACAGGAATTGATGATCCGGCGCATTTTTCCGCCAAACACGCTATTGACGCGCCGGATCAAAAATGGTGTATCCGCCCCCATCGGATGGGCGTGTAGCTCAGCGGGAGAGCACTGCATTGACATTGCAGGGGTCACAGGTTCAATCCCTGTCACGCCCACCATCCGAAGTCCCAGACATCACAAGCCACATCGCGCCCGACGCACTGTCCGGCGCGTCATAGTCTTTCGCCGCCTCTACGCCGCGCGGTAATCCGGTGCGCTTTTGAGATAGCCGGCATAGGCATCGGCATTCGGAGGCGCGAAGTTTTCGGCCAAGGCATTGCGCCGTCTTTTCGTTGCGCCGATGTCAGCCAGCAGTTCGTCGAAATGTTTGAAATGATAAGGCGCGACGCACAGGCCGCCATAGACGCCGGCGGCAGGGCGTTCGTCGCGCTTCCAGCGCAGCATCATCTCGATGTTGTCGGTCATCTCCTGGTGCGTCGGCTGACGCCCCAGCTTGCCGTCCGCATATCGCACCAACCAGTTGGCGGCGAGTTCAGCACTCAGAACGGTGCAGAATGACGAGTTGAAGCCGACGAAGCCCATGTCGGGCAAATCGGGGTTGGCGATGACGCGATAAAGCCGGTACTGCCCGTCTGGCTCGACAAGCTTGCGCCGGTGTTCTTCCGGCAGGAAGGGCAATCCGGATTTCCAGCCGACGGCGAGTATGGCCATGTCGGCCTTGACCCGCTCGCCGCCCGACAGGATCACCGTGGCCTCGTCATAAGCAGCAATAGTGCCCTGGATTGCCTTTATGCGTCCGTCGGCGACCATGTCGAAGAAGCCCGGCGTCACGATCGGCACCGAGCAGTTGATGCTGGTCTCGATCGGCACTTTTGGCCTCAGGCCGGTCTTCTTCAGCTTGAGCTGCAGCGAAAGCAGGCTTTCCAGCCCGCGCCAGTTGGCCCAGACGAACGGCTTGGCCATGGCATGCGCCAGTCGCGCCAGCAGAGGCTGGTTCCAGCTCGGGAACATCACCTCCTGGGCACGGACATAGAGGATGCGCTTGAAGTTGATCAGGCCGCCGATGAAGTAGGGAATACGCCAGACCGGCTCGAGATAGACGATGGTGACGGCGGCTGCACCCGAATTGACGGCGTTGACTGCAATGTCGGTCGCCGACTTGGAGAAGCCGAGCACCACGACCCGCTTGCCCCGCACCGTCGCCGGATCGGTGTATTCGGACGAGTGCAGCACCTGGCCGCCGGCCGCGACGAACGCGTCCTGGCCTGGATGCACGAGTTCGCGTTTCTCGCTGAAATTACCCGTGCAGACGGCGACGAAATCAAAATCCTCAGTGGTCGTCGTGCCGTCGCCAGTTTCCAGTTCGACGGTCCAGCCTTTGGCGCCATTGCGTCGCTGCATGGAAACAACCTTGGTGCCGTAGCGGATCAGCGGCACGAGCCCGTTCTGCTCGGCGTAACTCTTGAGATAGGCGTGGACCTGAGTGCCTTTCGGCCATTCCGGGTAATTGTCCGGCATCGCCATGGAGGTGTAGCGATAGAGATCCTTCGGGCTTTGCGTCTGCACCTCGGGATAGGATCGCGACGGCTCCCAGACCCCGCCCAGGTCGTAACCGCGCTCGACGATTTCGACGTCATGCCCGCGCTGCCTGAAGGCGAGTGCTGCCGCAAGCCCGCTGACGCCGGCGCCGATGACGCAGACTTTCTTCTTCTCGACCATCTTGCTGTTCCTTGTGTGCCAGGATGCAGGGTTCGCCAGGACGCGAGCCGGCCTTCGCACGCGACCCGTGTCGCGCGCGCCAGGCAGATTCCCGTTGGAAGCTGGCAGCCTAGTCGTTGGCTTCGGGCGGCAGGAAATTGACCTCGTGCTGGGCCGAGACCTTCACCACTTCGGCCGGGTCGGCGAGGTTGTCGAGCCGGTTGAACAGTTCTTCCAGCATTCCAGCCGGCGAAACCCAGAACAGGGCCTTGGTCGGCTTGTCGGACTTGTTGAAGTAGCCGTGCGGAATGCCCCTGGGCATGCGCACAAGATCGCCCGCCTTGGCCTTGACCCATTCGCCGTCGAGCTTGAGGTCGAGCTCGCCTTCCTGCACCAGGATGAACTCTTCCTGGTTCGGATGGATGTGCACGGGCACGAACTGGCCCGGCTCGCTGTTGGTCTCGAAGGCGAAGGTGGCGTCGCACACCGCCTTCGGGAAATAGACCTGTCCAAGGATGTTCCAGGTCTTGCCGGCATAGCCGGTGCCCTGGCGCGTGATGCCCTTGGCGAGTTCATTGCTCATGTGATGCTCCCTTTGCTTTCGAAGGGCCTACCCGAGGCGACCCTTTCATTTGTTCCACGCAGAGATTGCTGCGGGTATCTCCAAAGCACTAGCCGGAATGCGCGATGACTATCCAGAAAGCGCAAAAATGCTGCCGGCGCGACCTACTGCCGCTCATTTTCATTGGCAGCTGGAGGATCGGTGCTAGTCTGCCCGAATGCTGATGGAAGAGGCGTCCGTCCGAAGGGTACCGCTTTCAGACCATGTCTTGTTTCAGTCGAACGATCTCGACTGCGCCAGGGAGCGGGTCGCCCAGAAGTTTTGCAATCACCGACTGGACATCATCGGTGAGAGGAAAGCTTTTCGCGTCACGCACAATCATGCGCCCGGCGAGATGATCTCGCTGAACTACATCAGCTATGGCGCCGATGTGCTGATCGATCCGGGCGAACTCGGCGACTTCTACCTGATCCAGATGCCGATCTCCGGTTCAGCCACCGTCCGCAACGGCACACGCGAGTTTCTGACCGACCGCAGCGTCGCCTCCGTCCTCAACGCCGACCTGGCGACAAGGATGAAATGGTGGCAGGGCTGCGCCCAGTTGCTCGTCCAGGTGCGAAAGGCGCCGCTGCATGCCTTTGCCATGCGCTTGCTCGACCGCGATATCCAGGGGCCGCTGATCTTCGACCCTCTGATCGATTTCTCCCGGCCCGAGATGCAGGCATGGCGCCGTCTTGCCAATTCGCTGTTCCATGCCGCCGATGCGAAGGAACCGCTGCACGGCCCGGGCCTGCACAACGTTCTGCATGAGCAGCACCTGCTCGAACTGTTCCTGCGCAACCAGCCCAACAACATGAGCCTGTTCTTCAACGAGCACAGGCCGGGTGCAGCCCCCCGCCACCTGAAGCGGGCAGAAGAATTCATCCGCGCCAATGTCGCGGCACCCATCGGTCTGCATGAGATCGCCGAAGCCGCCGGCGTAGCCCCCAGGACCTTGCAACTGGCTTACCGCAACGCCTTCGGCATCTCGCCCATCCGTGCCCTGACCCGCGAACGCATGCGCCGTGCCCGTTTCGACCTCGTGGCGGGCGAAGCCAGCGTCACCGACGTCGCGCTGAGGTGGGGCTTCACCCATTTCGGCCGCTTCGCCGCCGAGTACCGGCGCGAGTTCGGCGAGCTCCCTCGCGAGACGAGAAAAGCCAGCGCTCTGCCGCAGTAGCTTGCAGGCGCTTGGCGCAACGCTTTACCCTCCTTCCCGACAAGCAAAACCGTCAGATGGTGTTCGTCGCCCGAGCCACTCGACAATCACTGGAGCATACCCATGTCCGACCTCCCCCGGATGGCGTCGCCCTTGCAGGCGATCCTGATGTCGGAGCTATCAAGGGGAAACAGTATTCTCTCGGTCGGCGACTGGCCGCCGGGCTGTCGACTGTTCGTCATGCTGGCGCGTCCGTTCAGGAAGAAATACGCCATGTCTGGCGATGTGGAATATGCCTTGGTCAACGACCCGCACTATTGGAAAGCCGAATATCGCTACAGGAACGGCGAGGAATGCCTTGCCTGCGGTTTCTAGGTCTGTTCTCGACCGAAGCTGAGGTACTCAACATGTATACAATTAGCATAGCCTCCTGAGGCGCAAGCCGCCGCGGAAAACCACGCAATGATTGGCTTTACGCTGCAGCCCGTTGCAGCGCAGCAAAATCCCAAATCGTTCAAATGCTTGTGCTGCCAGCTAGGATAGCCCGGGCATCCGTGCGCAAACCCGCCGCCATCAGTCCTGCGACGGGCGGCCACTCGTATTCGTCTATCCCGCAGAATCGCCGGATACCGTGTTGACAACAGCAAATTACATCCAATACGAATACATGATAGTATACAATTTAAGGCTGGGAACTACCGACACCCGGCGAGGCCAGCGGCTTCAGAGGATCGCATGAGAATTAAGCTCATCAATCCCAACACCACCCAGTCGATGACCGATCTCATCGGTGATGCGGCGCGGGCGGTTGCAGCACCGGCAACCGAGATCCTGGCGGTGACCTCCCGCTCCGGCGCCGCCTCGATCGAAGGCCACTACGATGAAGCGATGAGCATCATCGGCCTTGTCGACGAGATCATGGATGGGCCGGCCGCCGACGCCTACATCATTGCCTGTTTTGGCGATCCCGGTCTGCTTGCGGCGCGCGAGATATCAGGCGCGCCGGTGTTCGGCATTGCAGAAGCCGCCATGCACGCGGCAAGCTTCGTCGCCACCGGCTTTTCAGTGGTGACGACGCTCGAACGCACGCGCATCATCGCCGAACAGCTGGTCCGCAACTACGGCATGCAGCATCATTGCCGCCGCGTGCGCGCCACCGACGTTCCGGTGCTGGAGCTGGAAAAGCCGGAATCGAACGCCCGCGCGATCATCCTTGCCGAGTGCGAGAGGGCGCTGTCCGAAGATCGCTCCGAGGCCATCGTGCTCGGTTGCGCCGGCATGGCCGATCTTGCGCATTATCTCGAAGACCGGCTGCAGGTTCCCGTCATCGACGGCGTGGTTGCCGGCGTCAAATTTGCCGAGGCCATTGTCGGCATGGGCCTGAAGACCTCCAAGCGCGGCGATCTCGCCTATCCGCTGCCCAAGACCTATCGCGGCAAGCTCGCCGGCTATGCACCCGAAACGCGCCTCGCAAACGCCGGAACGACGAGAAAGGTCAGTTAGGCCAACGGTTTGAACAGCGTCTTGAAGTCGACGCGCACGGGGTGGTCGGACAGGTCGATCTGAGCCTCGATATGACGGAGATGGTGGTCCATGTACTGCGCAGCTTTCTTGCCGTCCCGCCGCTTCAGGGCGTCCACGATCTCCTTGTGCTCGCTGTACGAGCACGGCACCGCACCCGGCGATTCGTACAGCGCGATGATCAGCGACGTGCGCGACACCAGTTCGTGCACGAAGTCACGCAGCACCTCGTTTCCGGCAAGCGAAGCGAGTTCACGATGAAAATCCCCGGAGAGCTGCAGCCGCCTATGTTTGCTGTCTTGCTCGACTGCCTCCGCCTCGGCGCTCACCATGGCCGTCAGCCGATCGACGTCTTCCCTGGTGATCGTCGAGGCGAGCTTTTCCGCAAGGATGCATTCCACGCCGCGCCTGGCTTCGAACACCTGCCGCGCCTCCTCGATCGAAGGCTTGGCGACGAAGGCGCCCTTGTTGGGGATCAGGTCGACCAGCTTCTCGTGCGACAGCCGCTGCAGCACTTTGCGGATGATGGTGCGGCTGACGCCGAAGGCAGTCGCCAGCGCATCCTCCTGCAAGGGCGTGGCCGGGCGGATCTGGTGGTTGATGATCGCCGCGTAGATTTCGCCGTGAATATGCTCGTCGGTCGGGCCGCCACGCTTTTTGGTCTTGCCGCTCTGGCTCGACGAAACGGCGGTCTTCGAAGCGCGGGGCTCGCGTAGCATGTCACGATCCTGGTGAATTGGCCTGGTGAATTGGGCATAAGGAGGACTTGGTATGTATTCTATCCTCTACAGTTGCTGCTTGGAACATGCCTTTTCCCTTGGCACAACCCTTGAACGCATGGCGGTGCTCCCATGACTGGACTGGCCTTTGATCCGGGAGCGGCGGCGCAAGCTGCCGCCGTCCTCGATGTACACAATCTGCGCATCGAGTTTCCGCTGCGCCAACGCTCGCTCGTCGCCGTCGACGACGTTTCCTTCAGCATCGGCCAGGGCGAAATCCTCGGCGTCGTCGGCGAATCCGGCGCCGGCAAGTCGCTGACCGGAAGCGCCCTGATCGGGCTGCTTCAGCCGCCCGGGCGCATCTCGGGCGGCACCGTCCATCTCTCCGGCCAGCGCATCGACGACCTGCCCCAGGCCGAACAACGCAAGCTGCGCGGCCGCCATATCGGCGCGATTTTCCAGGACCCGCTGACCAGCCTCGACCCGCTGTTCACCGTCGGACGCCAGTTGACAGAAACCATCCGCGCGCATCATCCGGGCAATGCCGAGACCGCACGCGCCAAGGCGCTGCAGCTGCTGCGCGAGGTCGGCATCGCCGATCCGGAAAACCGCTTCAGCCAGTATCCGCACCAGTTCTCGGGCGGCATGCGCCAACGCATCGTCATAGCACTGGCGCTTGCCGGCGAGCCGGAGCTGATCATTGCCGACGAGCCGACGACGGCACTCGACGTTTCGGTCCAGGCCCAGATCATCGGGCTGTTGAAGCGGCTTGCGGCGACCCGTGGCACCGCGATCATGCTTGTCACCCACGACATGGGTGTCATCGCCGAAACCGCCGACCGGGTCGCGGTGATGTATGCCGGCCGCGTCGTCGAGATCGGCCCCGTCGACGAGGTCATCCACCGGCCACGCCACCCCTATACTGCCGGGTTGATGGGCTCGATCCCGTCGCTCAATCGCAAGGCCGACCGGCTTGCCCAGATCGATGGCTCGATGCCGCGCCTGGGCAGCTGGCCGGAAGGCTGCGCCTTCAATCCGCGCTGCCCCAAGGCCGGAGACCGCTGCCGCAGCGAACTGCCCCGGCTCGCCGATGCCGGCGGCACATCCGCCGCCTGTTTCATCCACCAGGGCGGCACGACGCTCTGACGGCAGAACAGCCGCCCCAAGGATGGCGCTGCCGCGGTCTGAACATGGCCTTCGATTTCGATAGCGTCGCCCGTTGCGACGGCGCTGGTTTCGCCACGCCCATGCCCCTGCCGCACAGCTCAAATTTCAGGCATTGTTTGTATACAATTGATGCCATTTTACGCATACAACACTGTAGACGAAGCGTATTCGATGTGAAATCATCCCTCCTGTCGGCTCTCAACAGGCTAGGCTCCAAGTGACAAGTGCTCGAGATCAGAACGGATCGAAATGGGCATTCCCCGGACCTCGGGGGATGAGAGGATCACGGTTTCGTTCCTGTCACGCCGGCCACACAGCCTTGTTGAACCAGTTCTCGAACCCGATGGATGCGGCGGCTTTCGGCATGCTCGACGCCCTGGCCCATCGGCATGCCGACGCCCGAACGAGACAAGACAAGTCCAACAATCAAGAACTGTGTGGGAACAGCCGATGAACCGTTATCTGAAACTCCTTCTCCTCGCCTCCTGCGCCGGCCTCGCCGTCAGCGCGGCTGAAGCCAAGACGCTGCGGTTCGCTGAATCGCAGGAAATCAGTTCGATGGACCCTCACGCGGCGCGTGAGGATTTCACGCTCAGCCTGATCGGCAACGTCTATGAAGGCCTTGTCCGCTGGAACAAGGAGCTCAAGATCGAGCCGGCCCTGGCCGAAAGCTGGGAAACGCTGTCCGACACTCAGTGGCGCTTCCACCTGCGCAAGGGCGTGGAGTTCCACAACGGCAACCCGTTCACCGCCGACGACGTGATCTTCTCCTATGAGCGTGCCGGTTCGCCGGGCTCGCCCTTCGCTGGCCTGCTCGAGCCGATCGCCGGGATCGCCAAGGTCGACGACCACACCATCGACATCACGCTCAAGCGCAAATACGCGCTGCTGCTCAACGATTTCGCCGGCTGGTACATCCTCGACAAGGAATTCCAGGAATCGATCGGCGCCCAGAAGCCGCTCGACCTGTCGACCAACACCGGCGGCGCGATGATCACGCAAGGGATCGGCACCGGACCGTTCAAGGTCGCCAGCCGCGAGCCCGACGTGAAGACCGTCTTCGTCGCCAACGAAAAATGGTGGGACAAGCGCGAGCACAACATCGACGAGATCGTCTACACGCCAATCGCCAACAATGCCACGCGCGTCGCGGCCCTGCTCTCCGGCGAGGTCGACTTCATCCGCAACGCGCCGCCGCAGGACGTCGCGCGCATCGAGGGAACACCCGGTATGCAGATCATGCGCGCGCCACATCTGCGCAATATCTTTTACGGCATGGACCAGCAGTCCAAGACCTTGCCCGGCCTCGATTCCAACCCGCTCGCCGACGTACGCGTCCGCAAGGCGATCTACCAGGCCATCGACATCGACGGCATCAAACGCTCGATCATGCGCGACAACAGCCGCCCGTCGGCGATCATGATGGCGCCGCAGTTGCCCTTCTACGACGCCAGCCTCGACGTCCGCTCCCCCTTTGATATCGAGGCGTCGAAGGCACTGCTCAAGGAAGCGGGTTATGCCGACGGCTTCACCTTGCCGATGGATTGCCCGGCCGGTTCGTTCATCAATGACGAGCAGATCTGCCAGGCAACTGTCGGCATGCTCGCCAAGGTCGGCATCAAGGCGCAGCTGACGATGCACCCGCCTGTGCAGTTCGACACCGAGCTGCCCGCCGGCAAATACTCTTTCTACATGCTCGGCTGGGCCGGCCTGCCGACGCTGGACGCCTATAACATCATCTCGGCGACCTTCCACACACCCACCGGCGACCTCGGCGCCTGGAACCCGAAAGGCTATTCCAACGCCCGCGTCGACGAGCTGATCCCGCAGATCGGCACCGAATACGACACCGAGAAGCGCCAGGAGATGATCTCCGAGGTGATGAAGCTGCACCGCGACGAGGTCGGCAAGATCATGCTGCACCAGCAGTTCCTGACCTGGGGTATGAGCGACAAGGTCCACGCCATCGTACCAGCCGACGAATACACGCGGTTCTGGTACTACACGATGGACTGACGATTGATCGGAGGCTGGGCGCCACGCGCGCCCGGCCTCTTCTCCATTTCAGAGGCTGAGATGATTTCCTTGCTCGCCACGCGACTGACCAGCGTCATCCTCGTGATGCTGGTCGTGTCGGCGCTTTCGTTCTCGATCTTCAATTTCCTCGGCGACCCGGTGAACAACATCCTCGGCGTCAACGCCACGCTTGCCCAGCGCGAGGAACTGCGTGTCGCCCTTGGTCTCGACCAGTCGACTTTCGTCCAGTTCTGGCGCTTCGTCGAACGTGCCGTGGTCGGCGATTTCGGCATCTCCTATCGCAACCGCCAGCCGGTGGTCGACCTGATCCTCGCCCGCCTGCCGGCGACGCTGGAGCTCGTCATGTGCGCGACCGTCATTGCCCTTGCCATGGGTATCCCGATGGGCGTCTATACGGCGCTCAAGCCGCGTGGCCTGTTGAGCCGCAGCCTGCAGTTTGGGTCGCTGCTCGGCATCTCCATGCCGCAGTTCCTGATCGGCATGCTTCTGATCCTGGTGTTCTCCGTCGAACTGCGCTGGCTCTCGGCCTTCGGCCGCGGCGAGGTCGTGACGCTGGGTTGGTGGACGACTGGCCTGCTCACCACATCAGGCATCAAGGCTCTGATCATGCCGACCATCACGCTCGCCGTGTTCCAGGTGTCGATGATCATGCGGCTTGTGCGCGGCGAAATGCTTGAGGTGGTACGCACGGATTTCGTCAAGTTCGCCCGCGCCCGCGGCCTGTCTGACCGCGCCGTCTATCTGACGCATGCGCTGCGCAACAGCCTGTTGCCGGTCATCACCATCACCGGCCTGCAGATCGGCTCGCTGATCGCCTTCGCCATCGTCGTCGAGGCGGTCTTCCAGTGGCCCGGCATGGGCATGCTGATCCTGCAGGCCATCGAATTCGCCGACTTCCCCGTCATGGCCGCCTATCTCGCCTTCGTCGGTTTCAGTTTCGTCACGATCAACCTGGTCGTCGACCTTATCTATCTCGCCGTTGATCCAAGGTTGCGCGCAAAATGAGCCAGCTCGTCCTCCGACTAAAAGCCTTTGGCAACAGCGAACTGGCCTGGCGTTTCAGGAACTCGCCGCCGGTCATCTTCGCCGCTGTCGCGCTGATCGGGCTGGTGTTCTGTGCCGCCGCCGCAAGCCTGATTGCGCCTCACAATCCGTTCGATCCGGCCACCCTCAACATCATGGACGCCCGCCTGCCGCCGGCATGGATCGACGGCGGCAGTTCGACCTACCTGCTAGGCACCGACGAGCAGGGCCGCGACATCCTCTCCACCATATTCTACGGTATGCGCGTGTCGATCCTGGTCGGCATCGCCGCCGTCGCCTTCTCGATGACCATCGGCGTCGCACTCGGCCTGATCGCCGGCTATCTCGGCGGCTGGGTCGACACGGTCATCATGCGGCTCGGCGACATCCAACTCAGCTTCCCGACCATCATGATCGCCTTTTTCATCGACGGCGTCGCCAAGATCGTCATGCCGATCGGCATGCGCGAGGAGATGCGTTTCTACGTCGTCATCCTGGCGATCGGCGTCGCCGACTGGGTGCAGTTCGCCCGCACCGTGCGCGCCGCCACCATGATCGAGCGCCGCAAGGACTATGTCGCCGCAGCCCGCATCAGCGAGGTCGGCAACGTCCGTATCCTGCTTGCCCACATCCTGCCCAACACCATCGGCCCGGTGCTGGTGCTGGCAACGCTCGGCCTCGGCGTCGCCATCCTCACCGAAGCGATCCTGTCCTTCCTCGGCCTCGGCATGCCGCCGTCGCAGCCCTCGCTCGGAACCCTGATCCGCGCCGGCAACGACCTGCTGCTGTCGGGCGAATGGTGGATCTCGCTGTTCCCCGGCGCCGCACTCGTGCTTCTGGTGCTGGCCGTCAACATCGTCGGTGACTGGCTTCGAGACGTCCTCAATCCTCGCCTTCGCTAAGACCACGGAACAGCAATCATGACCAACCTTCTGCTCACCAATGTCCGCCCCGATGCCGGGAGCGCGGGCAACATCCTGATCGAGAACGGCCGCATCGCGGCGATTGGCAGCAATGTGACGGGCCCTGACGGCATCACGGTCGTTGACGGCAAGGGCGCGATCGCCATTGCCCCCTTCGTCGAGGCGCATGTCCATCTCGACAAGATCCTGTGGGGCCTGCCCTGGCACAGCATCAATGTGCCGGATTCACTCCGCGCCATGATCGACAACGAGGTCGAGATCCGCCGCAGCTTGCCCTGGTCTGTCGCCGAGCGCGCCGGCAATCTGATGCGCCAGTGCGTCGCCAACGGCTCGACCCACATTCGCAGCCATGTCGACATCTCGCCCGAATACAAGCTCGACAATCTGCATGGCGTGCTCGCCGCATGGGAAAAGACCAAGCACGCCGTCGACCTCGAGATCGTCGCCTTCCCGCAACTCGGCATGCTGATCGAGCCGGGTACGGCAGAGCTTATGGAAGCAGCCCTTGACGAAGGCGCCTCTGTAATCGGCGGCATCGACCCGGCCAGCGTCGACGGCGACGCGAAGGGCCATCTCGACACCATTTTCGGCATCGCCCACCGCAAGCAGGCCAAGATCGACATCCACCTGCATGAGCGCGGCGAGCTCGGCCTCTATGAACTCGGCCTGATCGCAGAGCGCGCCAAGGCGCTTGGCATGCAGGACAAGGTCATCGTCAGCCATGCCTTCTGTCTCGGCACCGCATCGCGCGACGAGCTCGCCCGCATGATGGACCTGCTCGCCGAGGCCGGCATCGGCATCATCTCGGCGGTGCCCGGCGACATCCCCTTCCCGCCGATGTTCGAGCTTGCCGACTATGGCGTGCGTTGTGCTGTGGCGTCGGATTCGTTGCGCGACACCTGGAACCCGCATGGCAATGGCGACATGCTGGAGCGCTGCTGGCTGTTGTCCTGGCGCAGCAACTGCCGCACCGACGCCGAGCTGACGGCTGCCCTCGACATGGGTACGAAGCGCGGCGCCGACCTGCTCGATCTCGCCGGCCATGGGCTGGATGTCGGCTGCGACGGCAGCCTCGTGCTGATCGAGGGTGAAAACCAGGCCCAGATCGTCGTCGACCGGCCCAAGCGCGCGCTGGTGGTCAAGCGCGGCCGTATCGTCGCCCGCGACGGCAGTTGGATCGATGGTGGCGGCGCATGAACGCAATCGTCACCGAACAGCCCTTGCTCAAGGTCGCCAATCTCGGCCGCACCTTCGATGTTTCAGCACCCTTCCTGCAACGCCTGGCAACCGGCGCCCCGCGTCGCAGCGTCAAGGCCGTCGACGGCGTCAGCTTCGCCATTCGCCCCGGCACCACCTTCTCGCTGGTTGGCGAATCCGGCTGCGGCAAGTCCACCGTCGCACGCCTCGTCGCCGGACTGGAAAGGCCGACCGTAGGCGCCGTCGAGATCCGCAAGGACAGCGGCGAGCGTGTGCGCTTGCAGATGGTGTTCCAGGATCCGGTCGGCAGCCTCAATCCACGCTGGCGCATCGGCCAGAGCATTGCCGAGCCCATGGCGCGAAAGCTTGGCCGCATTGAGCGCCGCAAGCGCATCGGCGAGCTGCTGGTCACCGTAGGCCTGGCACCCAGCGACGCCGACAAATATCCGCACGAATTCTCCGGCGGCCAGCGCCAGCGCATCTCGATCGCCCGCGCGCTTGCCGCCGAGGCCGAGCTGCTTTTGCTCGACGAACCGACATCCGCCCTCGACGTGTCTGTGCAGGCACAGGTGCTCAACCTGCTCAAGGATCTGCAGCAGAAACTAGGGCTGACCTATCTGTTCATCAGCCACAATCTGTCGGTCGTGCGTTTCCTCACCGACCGCATCGGTGTGATGTATCTCGGCCGCCTCGTCGAGGAAGGACCGGGCGAAATCATCCTCGAAAACCCGCAACACCCCTACACCAGGCTGCTGCTCGAAACCGTGCCCGACCTCGAAGCGCCGAAGCGCGACCGCGCGCCCTTGGGCGGCGACATTCCGAGCCCGCTCAACCCGCCCAGCGGCTGTACCTTCCACCCGCGCTGCCCGCTGGCGATGGACGTCTGCAAGAAGGAACGGCCGGAACTAAGGCACTCGGCAGCCGGCGCCAACGTCGCCTGCCACGCCATTCAAGACTGAGCAGCAACGCACAACGCAAGGCCAGTTCCCGCACATTAGATCCGAAAGGTTGCCAACCTTCGGCATGCGCCGGCCGTTCATTCGGGCGCGGTCGGCAAAGAAGGGCTCGACCTTTCGGTTGACGAGCCTCTCATCACACGCCAGAAAGTGTTCACCAAAGCCGCGCTTCGCCTTCTGGTTGCTCGCCACGGCTCTGCTGGACGGCCGCATGCCGGGCACCTGTCTTGGGCCTATGGAGCTTCGCACCCCATGAAAATTCCCCGGAAGCTCGGTCATATCTGGATAGGCCCGAAGCAGCAGCCGTCGCAGTGGATGCAGAGCTGGATCGAGCGACACCCGGACTGGGAATACACGCTCTACGACAATGACTTCCTCCGTAACGGCACGTTCAGGACTCGCGCCCAGATCGACGAGTACATGAAGCGCGGCACTTATGCCGGTGCCGCAGACCTGCTGCGCTTCGAAATCCTGTACGCCCAGGGCGGCTACATGGCCGGAGCGGACAGCATTTGCGTCCACCCGGTCGATGAATTGTTCGATGACGGTGGAAGCCTCTACACTGTCTACGAAAATGAATTCCTGCGCGGCCAGTTGGTTGCCCCGATCGTTGCGGCTGCGCCAGGCCATCCATTCCTGGACCTGATCCTCTCCATACTGGAAAAGACCCCCCCGGCCGAACTGGACCAACCCTGGAGGACGACGGGTAATCTGTTCATTGCCGAGCTGATCGAAACGCACCGTCCGGATATCGTCATCTGGCCCTCTCATATCCTCATTCCCGAGCATTTCATCGGGCGAAAATACTCCGGGACCGGCAAGATCTATGCACACCAGATGTTCGGAGAAACGACTGGCGCCTATCGATTCAGCTCGATCTTTTCCAACATGCTCGAATACCGGCGGCGTATCTATGCTTCGATTGCGCGTAAGCGATTGAGAGCGGTCAAGAAGAAGAAGGCGGCATAATGAGCGCGCAGCGTGCCGTGGAACTACGTGGCGCGGATCGAGCGCCCGCTGGAGAGGGGCATTGATGTATCAGGCGTTCAGGAATGCCACCCGGTCCGTCCGCCGAAAGCATGGGCCACGGGCCATCATCGCTCGCCTCGGTAATGGCCTCCGGTTGAAGCTGGCGCAACTGAGACGTGGCCGCTCCAAGGCGCTGCACATCGGCATAACGGGCAGTTCGGCGAAATCGACGACCACCGCCCTGCTTGCGCACATTCTGGAGGGCCAGGGCAGCGTATACGCCCAAGTCTACGAGAACACGATCCCGCAGCTGGCAAGAACGTTGTGCCACGCGCCATCGCAGGCGGACTATGTCGTCGCCGAGGTTGGTGCCACCGTCAAAGGCTCGATCACGCCGATGGCTCACCTCCTCCGCCCTGACGTCGCCATCATCACCAAGGTCGGCCTGGAGCATTATTCGGCCTTTCGCGGCAAGGACGCCGTGGCTCAGGAAAAGGGAGAGCTTGTCGCGGCCTTGTCACCATCGGGGCTGGCTGTCCTCAATGCGGACGATCCGCATGTCATGGCAATGGCAAAGCGTACTCAGGCCCGGATCGTCACCTTCGGCCGGTCGAAAGGCGCCGACTACAGACTGGACGCTGCCGAGGCTGCTTTCCCACGACGCCTCAAAGTGACGGTGTCCTGCCGGAAAGGAAGCTTCGAACTGCAGACGGCTTTTGTAGGAGAGGAGTTCTGGATCGCGACCCTGGGCGCTTTCGCCGCCGCTGTCGAACTCGGCGTGCCACCAGCCTTGGCGGCATCTCGCATTGCCGGCTTTGCAGCCCCATGGAACCGCTGCGGCATCCTCGCCACCGCCGGAGGCCCCGCCTTCATCGTCGATACGGTGAAGGCGCCCAACGACAGCATTCCGGCCGCCATCGCCATTCTCCGCAATGCCCAGCCAGCCAACAAGCGCGCAGTGATCGGCTTTATCTCCGACTATACCGGTGGCCCGAGGAAGGGCACCGCACTTGCATACGACCTCGCCTACCAATGTTCGGACCAGTTCATCTTCGTCGGCGAAAACGGCCATCGCGCCCGCCCTACCGCAGAGGATAGGAACAGCGGCAAGTTCATCGACTTCCTCTTGCCAAAGGAGGCATCTGACTATGTCAAGGCAACCTCGCGGCCGAACGAACTGATCCTTCTGAAGGGGTCACAGACCCAGCATCTTGAACGGATCGCGCTCAGTTGGACACACGATGTCCAGTGCTGGGAAACCAATTGCGGCAAGTACATCGACTGTCTGCAATGCGGAATGGTCGAGGTTCCCTACCACGATCATCGCAAAGCCCGGAAAGCTCGTTCGCGGGCCATGCGGAACAAAGGCAGCCAATCCACGGACTGAGGGCATGCCCCCTCGAGCAGGAGTGACGGGCGAGGCCTGGCCCTCCGGGTGAAACTAGCTTATCTCGGCCCTGGCCCGTGGTCGGGTGTCGTTGCGCTCATATGTGAAAATCGCCGGTGGCAGCGGGTCGCGGTTGCGGATGATGTCGGCGCCTTTCTCACCCATCATGACAGTCGGGCCATTGGTGTTGCAGGAGGGCACGCGCGGCATGACCGAGCTGTCGCAGACACGCAAGCCCTCCATGCCATGTACCTTGAGCTCGAGGTCGACGACAGCCATATCGTCGGTGCCCATCTTGCAGGTGCCGACAGGGTGATGGTCTGTCTTGGCGTTGGCGCAGCCATAGTCGAACAGCTGTTCCTCGGTCACCTTGTCCGGCCCCGGCAGCCGCTCGGCCAACACGAAGGGTTTCAGGGCGGCCTGCTGCATGATTTCGCGCGCCACCCGCAAGCCCTCGATCGACATCTTGCGGTCGTGCGGATCGGCCCAGTAATTGGGGTCGATCAGCGGAGCCGCCGCCGGGTCGCTGGACGCGAGCCGCACCGTGCCGCGCGAGCGCGGATGCAGATAGGCGGAGTTGAGCGTCACGCCGGCGTTCTTGAGCCTGGCGACGCCGGCCTCGATGCCCGAACCAAGGCCGAGATGGAACTGGATGTCCGGCGAACGCGCGTCGGGATCGGCGTACCAGAAGCCACCCGTTTCAAAGAGGCTCGACGTCACCGGCCCGGTGCGGAACAGCACATATTGCAGTCCTGCCCACAGCGTCCGATGCAGCTTGGCGACGTTGTCGTAAGTGTGATCGCCCGTACATTCGGAAATGACGAACAGGTCGAGATGGTCCTGCATGTTTTCGCCGACACCCTTGAGGTCGTGGACGACAGGCACGCCGACGCTCTTCAGGTGATCGGCCGGGCCGATGCCCGACTGCAGCAGAAGCTTGGGCGAGCCGATGGCCCCGGAGGACACCAGCACCTCGCGCTCGGCGCGGATAATTTCGCTGCCATTGCCGCTCGCGACCTCGACACCGACAGCCCTGCCCTTCTGGACCACGATGCGCGTTACCCGTGCGCCGAGCCGGACGGTAAGGTTGCGCCTGTCCTTGATCGGGGCGAGATAGGCCATCGAGGCCGACGAGCGCCGCTTGTTGCGCTGGGTCAATTGATAGAAGCCGACGCCGGCCTGCTGTTTGCCATTGAAGTCGTGATTGTAGGGAATGCCGAGCTCCTGGCCGGCGCGGATATAGGCATCGCAGATCGGCAGGGCAGCCGACGGCATCGACACGCCGAGTGGCCCGCCATAGCCATGATAATCGTCGGCGAAACGCTGGTTGTCTTCCGAGCGCTTGAAATAGGGCAACACCGAGCGGTAGTCCCAGCCGGTGCAGCCGTCCTCGCTTGCCCACAGATCATAGTCTGCGGCGTTGCCGCGCGTGTAGAGCTGGGCGTTGATGCTGGAGCCGCCGCCGATCACCTTGGCCTGGGTGTAGCGCAAGACGCGGCCTTTCATGTGCTTCTGCGGCACGGTTTCCCAGCCCCAGCTGGCCACGCCCTTGGTCATCTTGGCAAAGCCCGCCGGCATGTGGAACAGCGGGTTCCAGTCGCCGCCGCCGGCCTCAAGTAACAGTACGCGCACATCGGAATCTTCGCTCAACCGGTTGGCCAGCACGCAACCGGCTGGACCCGCACCTGTGATGATGTAGTCGTAAGTCATCTCTGATCTCAAAGTCGCGCGACCGACAGCGCACCGTCAGCCCTGATGATGGAGCCGGTGGCAAAGCCGAAGCCGCCGCTGGCGAGTGCCGCCGCGATGCGGCCGATGTCGTTCGGCTCGCCCCAGCGTTTGACCGGCACGAGGCCGTCAGCGATGAGCCGGTCGTATTTCTCCGAGACTTTCGCCGTCATTTCGGAGCGGATGATTCCGGGCCGGATTTCGAACACGTCGATGCCGGTGCCGGCGAGCCGCAGCGTCAGCCCTTGGGTGAATGCGGCAAGCCCGGCCTTCGACATGCAGTAGTCGAGCCTGTCGGGCGACGTCATCTCGGCCGAGATCGAGGTGATGTTGATCACCGAGCGCGGATGCAATGTCGGTGGTGCGATGAGCATGGCCCGCAGCACCGCCTGGGTGAAGAACACCGTGCCGCGCAGATTGACCGCCATGATGGCGTTGAAGTTCTCGGGCGTCATCTCGAGGAAATCGCCGCGCACCCTGGACGCGACACCGGCATTGTTGACCAGGCAGTCGATCTGCCCGAAATGCCCGACGATCCTGTCGACCGTGCCGGCATGGCCGTCGAGGTCGGCAAGGTCGGAGGCGAGGAATAGCACGCGCGCACCGTGTTTCTCCAGCCCCGATACCGCCTCTGCCGAGGCAACGTCATCCTCGCGATCGGTGATGGCGAGGTCGAAGCCCGCCCTGGCAAGCGCTTCGGCAACGGCAAGGCCGATGCCGCGCCGCGCGCCGGTCACCAGTGCCACCGGTTTTGCCGCCACTTTCATGCCGCCAGATCCTTTTCAGCGATGTGGTCGGCAACCCGCAGCGCCTGCGCCGCGATCGTCAGCGCCGGATTGACCGCCGCCGATGTCGGCAGGAAGCTCGCATCGACCACGAACAGGTTCGGATGGTCGAAGGCGCGGCAGAAGACGTCGAGCGGGGCGTCCTTGGGGTCGCTGCCTATCCTTACCGTGCCGCACTGGTGCGACGGCGTGCGCTTGTCGAAGGCGCGTGAGACGACGACCGGGAAACCTGCGCTGCGCAGCACCTGCTTGAGCTTGGCCACCAACCGCTCATGCGCCTGCCAGTTGCTGCGCACCCATTTCAGCACGATGCGGTCGCCATCGACCATGACCCGGCTTTCCGGCGACGGCAGGTCCTCGCTCATGGCGTAGAAGTCGATCGAATGCGCCGTCGTCAGATTCAACAGCCACTCCGGCACGGCGGGCATCGCGCCCTTCAGGATGGTGCCCGAGATGCGCCCGAGCAGTTGGACGTTGCCCAGTGGCGGCCCGCCCTCGCCGTCGGAGAGATAGAAATCGTTGAAGCCGAAGGTCTTCTGGTAAACCGAGTCATTGCGGAACCAGGGGCTCATGGCGATGACAGCCGTCGAATTGTGGTTCATGAAGTTGCGGCCGACCTGATCGGAGCGGTTGGCGAGGCCGCTGGGGTTGCTGTCGTTGGCCGAGCGCAGCAGAAGCACCGCCGATTGCACAGCCCCTGCCGACAGGATCACCAGCTTCGGTCGCAGCACTGTTGCCTCGCCATTGCGCAGGTAATGAACCGCAACGATCCGCCCGTCGGCGGCCGCCTCCAGATGCGTCACACGCGAGCCGGTCTGCAGCTTGACGTTCTCATGCTTCAGCGCCGCGGCCAGCGCCGTCGTCTCGGCATCCATCTTGCCGTCAAAGCTGTTGGGGTGGGCGTCCCACGGCGTCTTGCCCTTGGCCAGCCAGCGCTCGATATCGACACCGAGCGGCAGCGAAAAGGGATGCATGCCGTTGGCCTTGAGGCGTGCCCGCACCTTCGAGATCGCGGGCTCGTCGGCAACGGGCTTCAAGCCATAGGGCTGCGAATGCACGGGCTCTGTCGGGTCTTCGCCGAGCGTACCGCGCACCTGATAAAGCTCTTCGGCCCTGCCGTACCACGGCTCGAGGTCGTCATAGGCAATCGGCCAAGCCGGCGACACACCGTCGAGATGCTGCATCTCGTCAAAGTCCTCGCGGCGGTAGCGTGTCAGCACGGCGCCGTAGAACTTCGAATTGCCGCCGACATTGTAATAGTTGCCCGGATTGAAGCCGGTACCGTCGGCCTCATACCAGGTCTCGTCAGGGCGGAAATGCCCGCGCTGGAAGATGGCGCGCTGGTCGCGGTTCTCCGGCCGGTCGGCGATATGGCCACCAGCCTCGAGCACAAGAATCTCCGCGCCGGTGGTGGCGAGCCCTGCAGCAACAGTAGCGCCGCCGACACCCGAGCCGATGATGACGATGTCAGGCTGTCCGGACATGTCAGGCGATGCGCAGCTGGCTCTTCGGGTCGAAGAACACCGCCTTGTCCAGGTTGAAGGCGAGCTTCGTCTTCTGGCCGGCATGGATCGCGGCGTCGGCACGCAGCCGCGCCACCACTTCCTTGCCGCCGAGCTTTGTCACAGCGAAGGTGTCGGAACCGGCAGGCTCGACCACCTCGATCAAACATTCGCCCTCGGCGATCGACCTGGCGTTGCGATCGGCACCATCCGGGTCGGTCAGTGCTTCCGGACGGACACCGAAGATGATCTCCTTGCCCGAATAGCCACCGAGCACACCATTGGCATTCTTGATCGGCAGCGCCAGCGGCTTCTCGCCCGGCCTTTCGAGCATGACGTTGAGCCCGCCCTCGCCGTTTTCGAGGCGCGCGGTCAACAGGTTCATCGCCGGCGAACCCATGAAGTCGGCGACGAACATGTTGGCCGGACTGTTGTAGATCTCGGCCGGCGTGCCGAACTGCTGCAGAGTGCCGTCCTTGAGCACGGCGATCTTGGAGGCCAGCGTCATCGCTTCGATCTGGTCGTGGGTGACATAGACGATCGTCGTCTTCATGCGCTGGTGCAGGCGCTTGATCTCGGTGCGCATGTCGACGCGCAGCTTGGCGTCGAGGTTGGACAGCGGCTCGTCGAACAGAAAGACCTGCGGATTGCGCACCAGCGCCCGGCCCATGGCAACACGCTGGCGCTGGCCGCCGGAGAGCTGGCTCGGCTTGCGGTCGAGCAGGTGGCCTATCTGCAGGATGTCGGACACCTGCTTGATCGCCTTGTCGCGCTCGTCCTTGGGCACGCCGCGGATTTCCATGCCAAACGCGATGTTTCCGGCCACCGTCATGTTCGGGTAGAGCGCGTAGGACTGGAACACCATGGCGATGTCGCGCTTGGACGGATGCAGCCCGGCGACCGAATTTCCGTTGATGGAGATCTCGCCCGAGGTGATCGGCTCGAGCCCGGCTATGGTGTTGAGCAGCGTCGACTTGCCACAGCCCGACGGGCCGACGAGCACCAGAAAGCCGCCCTTGTCGATCTCGATATTGATGTCCTTGAGGATCTCCACCTGGCCATAGTTCTTGTAGAGATTGCTGATCTTGAGAAACGACATGGGCTTACCCCTTGACCGCGCCGGCCATCAGGCCGCGCACGAAATAGCGTCCGGAGACGATGTAGACGATGAGGGTGGGCAGGGCGGCGAGGATCGCGCCGGCGAAATGCACGTTGTATTCCTTCACGCCGGTGGACGAGTTGACGAGGTTGTTGAGCGCTACCGTCAGCGGGATCGAGTTGAAGCCCGAAAACGACGAGCCGAACAGGAAGTCGTTCCAGATGTTGGTGAACTGCCAGATGACGGTGACGACGATGATCGGCCCCGATGACGGCAGCAGGATGCGCCGAAAGATCTGGAAGAAGCTCGCGCCGTCGATCTGTGCTGCACGCACGAGTTCGGTCGGGAACGCCTCGTAATAGTTGCGGAAGAACAGCGTGGTGAAGCCGAGGCCGTAAATGGCGTGGATCAGCACAAGGCCGGTGATGGTGCCGGCAAGGCCGGTCAGGCCGAGGATGCGCGCCGACGGGATCAGCACGATCTGGAACGGAATGAAGCAGGCCAACAGCATCAGGCCGAAGACGATGTTATCGCCCTTGAAGCGCCATTTGGTCAGCACATAGCCGTTGAGCGCCCCGAGGATGGTCGACAGCGCCACCGCCGGAACCACCATCATCACCGAGTTCAGGAAGTAGGGTTTCAGCCCCGTCGGCGAGACGCCGATCTGCGCAGTCGACCAGGCAGACAGCCAGGGCGCTATCGTCCATTGCTGCGGCAGCGCCAGCATGTTGCCCTGGCGGATCTCGTCCAGCGGCTTCAGCGAATTGACGACCATCACATAGAGCGGCAGCAGGTAGTAGACCGCAAACAGGATGAGAACGGCATAGATCAGCGCACGGGCGAAGATGCCGTTACGGGTGGCGACGTCCTGGGAGGCGGCACTCATTTCTTCTTCCCCCCGAGTTCGGAGTAGAGGTAGGGCACGATGATGGCGAAGATCATCATCATCATGATGATCGCGGACGCAGCACCCATGCCCATTTCATTGCGGCCAAAGGTGAACTTCTGCATGAACAGCGCCGGCGTCCAGGTCGCAGTCCCCGGTCCGCCGTCGGTCATCGCCACCACAAGGTCGTAAGACTTGATGGCGAGGTGGGCGAGCACCACGAAGGCCGACAGGAACACCGGCCGCATCAGTGGAATGATGATCCGGCGATAGATGGTGAGCGTCGAGGCGCCGTCGATCTGGGCGGCCTTGATGATTTCGTTGTCGACGCCGCGCAGGCCGGCGAGGAACATCGCCATGACGAAGCCCGACGATTGCCACACCGCAGCGATGACGATGGTGTAGATCGCCATCTGGCCTTCCTTGATCCAGCGGAACGAGAAGCTTTCCCAACCCCATGACTGCATCACGTGCTCGAGGCCGATGCCGGGGTCGAGAAACCACTTCCAGGCGACGCCGGTGACGATGAATGACAGCGCCATCGGGTAGAGATAGATCGGGCGCAGCACGCCCTCGCCGCGGATTTTCTGGTCGAGGAAGATCGCCAGCGCCAGCCCGATGAAGCTGCAGATGACGATATACAGCACCGAGAAGATCGCGAGGTTCTTCAGCGCCGTGATCCAGTTGGGATGGTTGAACAGCCTGACATAGTTGTTCAGGCCGACCCAGGTCGAGAAATCGGGCAAAAGCTTCGAGCCCGAGAACGACAGGAAGGCCGTGAAGACGATGAAGCCGTAGACGAAGATCAGGATCAACGCGAAGCTCGGCGCCAGCACGATCTTCGGCAGCAGGTCCTGCAACGTCGCGCGCGGGTTCGTCACCGCGCGGGGTGCGGTCGTGGTGAGATCGGCCATGGGGTGTCCAGCCTCTGGGTTGTCAGGTCAGGATGTGCCCCGGCCGAAGCCGGGGCACGAAGTTCGGTGAAGGGCCTGCCGTGGCCCCGCTGCTACGCAGCTCCCAGGCGTTCGCCGCCTGCCATCGTGCCACCGGCACGATGGATTTGCTGTGCATACCGGCGTCTCACCCCTTGGCGGCGGCAACCGCTTCGGCCAGCGCCTTGGCGGCGGCCTTGGAGTCGAGTTCGCCGTTGAAGTGACGGGTAACGACGTCGTAGAGCGCGTTCTTCACCGCGGCCGGTGCGGCATAACCATGTGCCATCGAGCCGAACAGCTTGCCACCGGAGCTGGCTTCCGCCAGGTCCTTGATGCCCTTCTTACCGCAATCGTCAAAGGCGGTGTCAGGCACGTCGATGCGTGCCGGCACCGAGCCCTTGACCACGTTGAACGACGACTGGAAGGCCGGATCCTCGATGTCGGCAGCCATCTGCAGCTGCGCCTTCTTCTTGTCGTCGCCAACCTTGAACATCATGAACATGTCAGAGTTGAAGGTGACGGCGCCCTGCGTCCCGGGGAAGCGGATGCAGACGAAGTCGGTGCCCGGCTTCTGGCCGGCCTTGAGGAACTCACCCTTGGCCCAGTCACCCATCATCTGCATGCCGGCCTTGCCCTCGATGACCATGGCCGAGGCAAGATTCCAGTCGCGGCCAGAGAAGTCCTTGTCGACATAGGTCTTGAGCTTGGCCATGCGGTCGAAGGCTTCGACCATCTTGTCGCCGCCAAGTGCGGCCGGATCGAGATCGATCATCGACGACTTGTAGAAGTCGGTGCCGAGCGACAGCACGACGGCGTCGAAGATGGTCGCATCCTGCCAGGCCTGGCCGCCATGGCCGAGCGGGGTGATGCCGTTGGCCTGCATCTTGTCGAGCACCGCGACCAGCTCGTCCCAGGTCTCGGGCGCCTTGCCGCCGGCAGCGTCGAGCGCCTTTTTGGAGATCCAGACCCAGTTGGTCGAGTGCACGTTGACAGGTGCTGCAATCCACTTGCCGTCATGCTTGGCGAAGTTCTGCAGTGCGGCCGGAACGACCTTGTCCCAGCCTTCCTTGTCGGCCACTTCGCCGAGATCGCCGACGACGCCCTGGTTGGCCCAGTCGGTGATGTCGAAGCCAAGCGCCTGCACGGCGGTGGGCGGATCGCCTGCGGTGACACGGGCGCGCAGCGCGGTCATCGCCGCTTCGCCGCCGCCGCCGGCAACCGGCATGTCTTTCCAGGTCACGCCCTGGCCTTCCAGGTTCTTCTTCAGCACGTCGAGTGCTGCTGCCTCACCGCCTGACGTCCACCAGTGCAGAACTTCGACGCTTTCCTCGGCCTGTGCCATCGGCATAGGCGCGGCAAACAGTGCCGCCACGGCTGCCGTACTCATCAAAAACTTACGCATTCCAGTTCCTCCCGGGTTGCAAGTTCCTCACGCGTCATTGCGTGTCATAAAATCCCTTCGGCCCCGCCTCTGGGAATTCCTCCGTTCAGCCGCGCGCCTCCTTCGGCATCCAATGGCCGGTGCGCGGTCCGATATGCATGTTGAGCGTCTTGGTCTCGGTGTAGTCCTCGACCGCATGGCGGCCGAGCTCGCGGCCGATGCCCGATTGGCGGTAGCCGCCGAAGGGCAGCTCCGAGGCGCCGTCCATGAAGGTATTCATCCAGACGGTACCGGCACGGACTCTACGGCCGACTGTCAGGCAGGTGTCGAAGTCGCGGCTCCAGACGCCTGCCGACAGACCATAGTCGATCGAATTGGCGATACGGATCGCCTCGTCAGTGGTCTCGAAGGCAAGCACCGAAAGCACCGGTCCGAACACCTCCTCTTTCGCCACCGCCATGTCGGGGGCGACCGACGACAGGATCGTCGGCTCCATGAACTGGCCGAGGCCGAGATCAGCGGCAGACCCGCCGACAGCAACCCTCGCACCGTTCTCGCTCGCACCTTTCACGTAACCAACGATCTTCGCAAGATGCTGCGGCGTGATGATAGCACCAACCTGCGTCGATGGGTCGAGCGGATCGCCGACCTTGACCTTGGCCGACAGAGCGGCAACGCGGCTGGTCACCTCGTCGGCGACGTCGCGATGCACGATCAGGCGCGAGCCGGCATTGCAGCACTCGCCGGCGTTGAAATAGGCGCCGAAGACGGCCGCATCGACGAAGTCATCGAGATTGGCATCAGGGAAGACGATCTGCGGGTTCTTGCCGCCGAGCTCCAGTGACACTTTCTTCAACGTTTGCGCGGCGTTGGCCATTGTCAGCTTGCCGATACCGGTCGAGCCGGTGAACGACACCATGTCAATGTCGGGGTGGCTGGTCAGCGGCGCACCAGCCTCCGGCCCGGTTCCGACGATGATGTTGACCACGCCCTGGGGAACCCCTGCCGCCTCCAGAATCTCGCCGAGTACCAGCGTCGAGCCTGACGTCAACTCCGACGGCTTGACCACTGCCGTACAGCCGGCGGCCAGCGCAAAAGGCAACTTCTGGCTGACGATCAGGAACGGGAAATTCCACGGCGTGATGATCGACACGACGCCGATCGCCTCGCGCAGGACCACGCCCAGCGTGCCGTCGCCCAGCGTGTTGTAGCTCTCGCCATGCAGGTCCCGCGCAAGTGCTGCCGCATAGCGCCAGATGTCGGCGGCACCGCCAAGTTCGCCCTTGGCCTGGGAGATCGGCTTGCCTGACTCGATACAATCGAGGAAGGCGAGTTCATCGGCACGCGCGTCGATGATGTCGGCGGCCCTGAGCAGGATGCGCGAGCGCTCGGCGCCGGTCATGCGCGGCCAATGTCCATCGTCGAACGCCTTGCGTGCCGAGGCAATGGCGCGGTTCGCATCGATAGCGGTAGCGGCCTCGTAGCGGCTGACAACGGCGCCATGGCCGGGGCTGGCGCGCTCGATGGCCTTGCCTTCGGCGCCGGCGGTCCATTTGCCGTCGATCAGCATCTTGAACTCGCGGACCTTGAAGCCGTCGAGCGGCTTGGGACGCATCAGGACCGTCATCACCATTCTCCTGCAAATTTGGCGGCACGCTTCTCGCTGAAGGCCGCGACCCCCTCCTTGAGGTCTCCGGTCTTGGCCACGAGAATCGAGCCCAGCGCCTCGACGGCGGTGCCATTGTCTTCACCATTCGCGGTGGCGATCATCAGTTTTGCGACCTCGACTGCCGCAGGCCCCCGCGCCGCGACCCGGGCCGCATAGGCGCGCGCCGCAGCCACCGCCGCGCCGGTCTCGACCACATGGTCGACCAGCCCGAGCCCTGCTGCCTCGTCGGCGGAAAACACCTCGCCGCCCAGCGCCATACGCCTCACCACCTGCGCACCGGCGCGCCTCACCAGACGCTGTGTGCCCGACCAGCCCGGCACCATGCCGAGCCCGGTTTCCGGCAGGCCGATCTTCACATGACGCTCGGCAATGCGGATGTCGGCGGCTATCGCCAGCTCCAGTCCGCCGCCCAATGCATGGCCGTTGATGGCAGCGATCACCGGTACGCGCAGCGTCGCCAGGCGTTCGAACACGCGGTGGCCGAAACGCACCCAGGCATGGCCGAACTCGTTGGGTGTCATTTCGCCCCAGGCCTTGATGTCGCCGCCGGCCGAAAACGCCTTGCCCTCGCCGGTGAGGATGGCGACGCGGATTTCCGCATTGGCCTCGACCTCGTCGCAGGCCTGGGACAGCGCCTTCAGCATGTCTATATCGAAGGCGTTGAGCTTGTCCGGCCGGGCCGCCGTGATGATCGCGACAGGACCCTCGAACTCGACCCTGATGCGCTGGTCAGCCATGGATGCCCTCCAGCTTGCGCACCGGCTTGCGCGGCAGCTTCAACCTGATCGGCGCTTCGGCGAACAGGGCAGCATCCATCTGCTTGAGTTTGTCCGACACGATCAGCGGGAATTCCGACTGGTCGAGAATATGCGTCTGCAGTTCGACGCCCGGCGCGATCTCGGTCAGCACAATGCCTTGAGGCATAAGCTTCATCACACAGCGTTCGGTGACATAGGTGATGTCCTGGCCCTGTTCGACGCCGCGGCGCCCCGAGAAGGTGACATGCTCGACCTCGTTGACCAGCTTCTTGAGCTTGCCTTCTTTCTCGACCACCAGCTTGCCAGCCTCGATGTCGAGCTTGGCGCCGGCATTGAACATGCCGGAGAAGACGATCTTCCTGGCTCGCGCCGTGATGTCGATGAAACCGCCGGCACCCGCCGTCACGTGTGGCCGGAAGCTGAGCTTGGAGACGTTGACCGAGCCGTGGCGGTCGATCTCGAGGAACGACAGCAGCGAGGCGTCGAAACCCGCGCCCTGGAAGTAGGTGAACTGGTAGGGCGACGGCATAAAGGCATCGGCATTCGACGCGCAGCCGAAAGCGAAATCGAGCAGCGGCACGCCGCCGACGGCACCCTGCTCGATCACCCAGGTGACCTCACCATGCAGCCCTTCTTCAAGCAGGATGCGCGGCACGTTGGCCGAAATGCCGAAGCCGAGATTGACCGCGCTGCCGGCCTCGAGTTCCTGAGCGACCCGGCGGGCGATGACCTTCTGAATGTTGAACTCGGGCACGCGGAAGCTGTCGAGCGGCCGCATGATCTCGCCTGAAATCGCAGGGTCGTAGAGCGTCTGCGTCGTCTGCTTCTGCTCGGGGTCGACGACGATGTAGTCGACCAGCATGCCCGGCACGCGCACATCGTGCGGGCGCAGCGAGCCGTCCTTGGTGATACGCTTGACCTGGGCAATGACGATGCCGCCATTGTTGCGCGCGGCGAGTGCCTGGTCGAGCCCGCCGAGATAGGCGCCTTCATGTTCGTAGGTCAGGTTGCCGCGCTCGTCTGATGTCGTCGCCCGAATGATCGCCACTTCAGGCTTGATAGCTGGGAAGAACAGCCAGTCCTCGCCCTCGAAGCTGACCTTCTTGACCAGCGGTTCGGCCGCAGCACGCGCATTCATGGCGCAGCCCTGCCGCTCGGGATCGACGAAGGTGTCGAGCCCGACCTTGGTCATGACGCCCGGCCGCTTGGCGGCAGCCTCGCGATGCATGTCGAACATGATGCCGGACGGCACGTTGTAGGCAGCCACCTCCTCATTGCCGATCATCTGCCAGATCAGCGGCGGCTCGGCGCTCGACGGCCCCGACGGATAGGAGCCGCCGATGATCGTCTTCAGCAGGCCCTTTTTGGCGATATGGTCGACACCCTTGATGCCGCTCATGTCGCCGGCGGCGATGGGGTGCAGCGTCGTCAGGTCGCGCGGATGGCCTGTAGCCTCGAAGCGTTCGCCGATCGCCTTCAGCGTCAGGTCGGGACAGCCTAGCCCGCTCGACGACGACACCGAGACCACCGCACCATCGGGTATCAAAGCAGCGGCCTGGGCGGGAGTGATGTGCTTGCTCATGTCAGAGCCCCGCCTCGATCGCCACTGCCTTGCCCGTCGCCGCCGACTTGACCACGGCAAGACCCGTCGCCAGCGACCATACGCCGTCTTCGCCCGTGGCAGACGGTCTGCCCTTGCCGGCGACAGCATCATGGAACGCCTGCAGGCCCGCTTCGTAGAGATTGCGCTGGTCGAGATCGAGCTCGTGTTCGCCCTCGGCATTGCGCAGCACGACCGAGCCGACCGGCTTCTGCGTCATGACATTGCGCGCGATCAGCGAACCCTCGGTGCCGTGCACCTCGAAACCGGTCTCGGCGAACTTGGTGGTGAACGCGTCATGGAACTGCGCGATCACGCCTGACCTGAAGCGCAGCACTCCCATCACTGCGTCTTCGAGGCCCGCCTGCCCCATGCCACCCGCCTGGCTGAAGGCGACGGCCTCGACTGGATCGTCATTGAGCACGAAGCGCAAAGTGTCGGCGTCATGCACCGTGATATCGAGGATCACGCCACCGCCGGCCTGCGGCTTGTCGAGCCGCCAGCCCTGCAGATGCGGCGGAAGATAGACGGCATGAAACACACGCGCCGCCAGCGGCTTGCCGATACGGCCTACGGCAATTGCGTCGCGCATCGCCCGGTGGCTTCCCGCATTGCGCAGATGGTGGTTCGTCGCCAGGACGACCCCGGCATCCTTCGCCTCATGCACCATTGCCCGGGCGTCAGAAATGGTCAGCGCCAATGGTTTCTCGCACAGCACATGCTTGCCGGCCTTAGCCGCGGCAATCGCCTGTTCCACATGCAATTCGTTGGTGGTCGAGATGTAGACGGCGTCGATACCGGCATCGCCTGTAATGTCCTCAAGCGACGTCACCGACTTCGCGATGCCGTTCGCCTGGGCATAGTCGCGGCCGCGCTCGGCATTGGTGCTCATGACGGACACCACCTCGCCGCCGGTCGCACGGATCGCGCCGATGACCCATTCCCTGGCGATGGTGCTCGCCCCGATCAGACCCCAGCGTGTCATGCCGTCATCGCCTCTCGTTTCATCCGCTGTGCCGCGCCGCAGCTCTCGCGCACCACCAGCCGCACCGAGGCGACCAGCGCCTCAGGCTCGAAATCACCTGAATTGATCTGCTTGAGCAGGAGTTGCGCCGCCCTCCGGCCCATGCCCTGCGGATCGACCGAAACAGTGGTCAGCGCCGGCACCGCCGTTTTTGCCTCGATCACGTCGTCGAAGCCGATGACGCCGAAATCGACGCCCGGTTCGATGCGGGCGCTGCGCAGCCCGTCGCATGCGCCGAAGGCTACCGCATCATTGAAGCAGAGCGCCGCCGTCGGCCGGTCGGCCATAGACAACAGCCGCTCGACCGCCGCCACTCCGCCTGCACGCGACGGCGCCGAACTGATCACCAGCTCGTCCGAGGCATCGAGCCCCGCCTCCACCAGAGCGTCGCGAAAACCGCGCATGCGTTCGTCGAATACAGCCGTGTCGTTGAAGCCGCCGAGGAAGGCGATGCGCCGATGACCGAGCTCGATCAGGTGGCGCACGGCAGCTGCAGCCCCGGCATGTCCGTCCGACACCACGGAGGAGACCTTGAGCCCCGGCACGTTGCGCGCCACCAGCACGACAGGAATGCCGCTGTCGACCAGCGGCCGGAGATCGGCTGATGTCGTCCCGCGCGCCGGCGACAGGATCAGCCCGGCCATGCCATGCTCGCGCATCGAGGCGATCACCTCGGCCTGGCGGTCGGGATTCTCGGCCGAGTTGGCCATGAACTGGATGTAGCCGGCCGACTGCACCACCATGTCCATGCCCACCGCCAGTTCGGCAAAAAAGCTGTTGGTCAGGTCATTGACGACGATGCCGACGATCTTGGATTTCGACTGGCGCAAATTGGCGGCGCTGCGGTTGTAGACGTAGCCGAGCTCGCGGATGACGGCGCCGACCTTGGCGCGGGTCGTTTCATTGACCAGCGAGCTGCCTTGAAGGACGAGCGACACGGTCGACTTCGACACGCCGGCGGCATGCGCAACATCGACAACTGTCACCTTCGGCTGCTTCAAAACGATCCTCCTGGCGAGCGTCTCTGGCTCCCTTTTCCGAGTCCATTAATTGGAACGTTCCAAACTGTCAAGCAAGGAAGAACGGCGATACCATCCTTTTCACATCGGCAGAACCCAAAGGCCTTGGCCACCAGAATGCCAGAATTGTACACAATTCGCGCTTTCAAACGATTTGTAATGCTATTTTGCCCTGAAGCCGTCCCAGCATATCGATGCACCGCCCGATCGACCGGCACACCTGCGCCAGACCTCACAATTCCGGCTTGAAATTTGGAACGATCTAAATTACCAGATGCAACCGATCAGGGAGGAACCCATGGCCAAGGCAGTGAAGCTTCCGCGGACAGACCGCTCGATCGAGACCTACACACTTGTCGGCACACCGATCGAACGACCTGAAGCCGCCCCCGTTTTCAATCGTATCGCCTACGCGGCTGCGCATGTCGTCTCCGACCCGTGGGCCGACACGCTGCCCTGGAACAGCCCTGTAATCGACTGGGATGCGACCATGGCCTTCCGCCATCATCTCTGGTCGCTCGGCTTCAAGATCGCCGAGGCGATGGACACCTCGCAGCGCGGCATGGGGCTGGATTGGGCGGGCGCGCAGGAGCTGATCAGCCGCTCACTCGCCGAAGCGCGCACGGTGCCGGGTGCCGACCTCGCTTGCGGCGCGGGCACCGACCAGTTGCCCAAACAGGATGCCAAATCACTCGATGACGTCATCTCGGCTTACGAGGAACAGCTCGGATTCATCGAGAAGCATGGCGGCCGCGCGATTCTGATGGCGAGCCGGGCGCTCGCCCATGTCGCGAAATCCCCCGACGACTACCGCAAGGTCTACGGCCGCATCCTTGGCCAGGCCAAGGACAAAGTCGTCCTCCACTGGTTGGGCGACATGTTCGATCCCGAACTCACAGGCTATTGGGGCGGCGACCGTTTCGAGGACACGTTGCTGACCGTGCTGTCCATCATCACCGATCACCAGGACAAGGTCGAAGGCATCAAGATCTCGCTGCTTGACCAGGCCTATGAGGTCGAGCTGCGCCGGCGTCTGCCCCAGGACGTGATCTGCTTCACCGGCGATGACTTCAACTATGCCACCCTGATAGAAGGTGACGGCACGCGCCACAGCCACGCGCTGCTCGGCATCTTCGATGCGGTAGCGCCCCAGGCATCCAAGGCGCTGGCAGCCTTGGCCAAGGGCGACCTCGCCACCTTCCGTGGCACCATCGAGCCGACAGTGCCGTTGTCGCGCAAGATTTTCGAGGCGCCGACGCAATATTACAAGGCCGGCGTCGTCTTCCTCGCCTGGCTCAACGGCCACCAGAGCCACTTCACCATGCCCGCCGGCATGCAATCGGCAAGAGGTGCACTGCACTACGCCGACATCTTCCGCCTCGCCGACCAGGCCAATGTGCTCGACAAGCCTGACCTCGCTGCATTGCGCATGACGGCGCTGATGACACAGTACGGCTTCGCCTGACCGGCTACATCAGGCCAAGCTGCTTGTAGAAACCGAGCGCGTCATAATAGTCGCTCTGGCTGGCGATCTTGCCATCCTTGACCGAGAACATCGAGGCGCCGGTGAAGGCAAACTTCTTGCCGGTCGCCTTGGTGCCGTCGGCCCAGTCGCCGGTGTTGGTGCCGGAGAATTCCCATTCGAACGACACGCGGTCGTCCTGCACCACGGGCTTGCCCTTCATCGTCCAGACGGCATCGGGTACAGCCTTCAGGAAATTGTCGATGACGCCGGTCTTGGCAGCTTCCTTGCCCTCGACGGGCTTGCCGACCGAAGCGTCGTAGTAGACGACGTTGTCGGCGAAATGTTCGGCCGCCTTGGCCGAGTCATGGGCATTCCAGGCGGCGAGATAGGCGTCGACGACAGCCTGCGGCGTGTCCTGCGCCAGCGCCGGCCCGATGGCTGGAGCCGTAGCGAGGAATGCAGCAACGGCTGCGGATGCGAGAAACTGACGACGATGCATGTCTTTTCCTCCCTTGTTTCCTTTGCCCCGTTCACGGGGAGAAGGTGGCCCGAAGGGCCGGATGAGGGCGGGTACGACAAGCTGTGCTCCCTCATCTGCCTGCCCGTCCAGCCGGATCCCGCAGCCTGCGGCAGCGTCCCGGCATTCGCTGGCCTGCCATGATGCCACCGGCATCATGGCTTTCGCGCTGCGCGCGAAAACGGCCGCTCACCCATGCGCGATCATGACATGGCGTACGGCGGTGTAGTCCTCCAGCGCGTAGACCGACATGTCCTTGCCGTAGCCGGACTGTTTCAGACCGCCATGCGGCATCTCGTTGGTCAGCATGAAGTGCGTGTTGATCCAGGTGCAGCCATATTGCAGCCGCGCCGCGGTCGCCATGCCGCGCGAGATGTCCTTGGTCCACACCGACGACGCCAGGCCGTAGTCGCTGTCATTGGCCCAGTTGACCGCCTCGTCGACGTCGGAGAAACGCGTTACCGATACCACCGGGCCGAACACCTCGCGGCGCACGATCTCGTCCTCCTGCAGCGCGCCGGCGACGACCGTCGGCTGGTAGTAGAAGCCGCCGCCCTCGCCCGGCTTGCCGCCTGTGGTGATCTCGATGTGCTTGAGCTCGGAGGCCCGTTCGACGAAGGAGGCAACGCGGTCGCGCTGGCGCCTGGAGATGAGCGGCCCGATCTCGTTTTCGGTGTCGTCGGCCTGGCCGTAGCGGATGGTAGACACTGCTGACGACAGGTCGGCGACGAGCTTGTCGTAGACCTTTTTCCCGGCGTAGATGCGGCAGGCCGCCGTGCAGTCCTGGCCGGCATTGTAGTAGCCGAAAGCGCGCAGGCCGCTGACCACGGCGTCGATGTCGGCATCGTCGAAGACGATGACCGGCGCCTTGCCGCCGAGTTCGAGATGCGTGCGTTTGACCGACTTGGCCGCCGCCTGCAACACCTTCTTGCCGGTGGCGACGTCGCCGGTAATCGAGATCATGCTGACCGCCGCATGGTTGATCAGCGCATTGCCGACACTCTCGCCGCGGCCGAGCGCGACATTGACCACGCCTTCCGGCAGGACCTCAGCGAGAATCCTGGCGAGCTTCAGTGCCGTCAGCGGCGTCTGCTCCGAAGGCTTGAAGACGACAGTGTTGCCGCCGGCGATTGCCGGTGCCAGCTTCCAAGCCATCATCATCAGCGGATAGTTCCACGGCGCGATAGAGGCGACGATGCCTACGGGGTCGCGGCGGATCATCGAGGTGTGCCCGGGCAGATACTCGCCCGCCACCAGACCCGGCATCGAGCGCACCGCGCCGGCGAAGAAGCGGTAGCAGTCGACGATAGCCGGAATCTCGTCATTGAGCACGGCGTTGATCGGCTTGCCGCAGTTGAGTGCCTCGAGCCTGGCAAAGGCTTCCGCCTCGGCCTCGATGCGGTCGGCGATCTTGAGCAGGTAGCCCGAGCGCTGCGCCGGCGTGGTCTTCGACCACGTCACGAACGCCGTCTGCGCTGCCGTAACCGCCGCCTCGATCTGCGCCGGCGAGGCCTCCGGCAGGCTGAGAATCGTCTCGCCGGTGCGCGGGTTGAGGATCGCTTCCTCGGTCTCTGTTCCCCGCTCGAATTTCGAGCCGATGAGCATCTGGGTGTCCATGATTTCTCCCTTTCGAGGCTTATTTGCCGGCGCCGGCGATCTGGTCGCCTTCGCGGGTCAGGTAATAGGCGGCAAGGATGGGCAGCAGGGTCGCGAGCACGACGACCATGGCGACGACATTGGTGACCGGGCGCTGGCGCGGCCGGACCAGTTCCTCCAGCATCCAGATCGGCAGCGTCTGCTGCTGTCCGGCGGTGAAGGTGGTGACAATGACTTCGTCGAAGGACAGCGCAAAGGCGAGCATGCCACCGGCCAGAAGTGCCGTGCCTATGTTGGGCAGGATCACATGCCTGAACGTCTGGTAGCCGTCGGCGCCGAGATCCATCGATGCTTCGATGAGCGAGCCCGAGGTCCGGCGGAACCGTGCCACCGCGTTGTTGTAGACGACCACGACGCAGAACGTCGCGTGTCCCAGCACGATCGTCCAGAACGAGAACGGGATCTCCGCCAGGCTGAAGGCCGAGCGCAGTGCGATGCCGGTGATAATGCCGGGTAGCGCGATGGGAAGGATGACCAGCAGCGAGATCGCCTCGCGGCCAAAAAACCTGGTCTGGCTGACGGCAGCGGCACAGAGCGTGCCGAGCACCAGCGCGATACCGGTCGAGATCGCCGCGACCTGCACCGAAAGCCCCAGCGCCTGCCAGACGTCGGCACGTCCCCACGTCACGGCGAACCACTGGGTGGTAAAGCCGGGCGGCGGCCACTGGTAGCTCTTCTCTTCGGTGGTGAAGGCGTAGACGAAGATCAGCAGGATGGGCAGGTGCAGGAAGGCAAGGCCCGCGGCAGCTGCGATCTTGAGGCCGGTCGGGGCAGATTGCGAGCGGTCAGAGCGCATCGAAGGCTCCCATGCGTTTGGCGCCCCAGAGGTAGAAGCCCATAATGACGACGGGCACCACGGTGAAGGCGGCGGCGAGAGGGATGTTGCCGGCGGTTCCCTGCTGGGCATAGACCGCCTGACCGATGAAAAGCCTGGACGTGCCGATGATCTGCGGGATGATGTAGTCGCCCAGCGTCAGCGAGAATGTGAAGATCGAGCCGGCAACGATGCCGGGCAGCGCCAGCGGGAACAGCACGTTGCGGAACGTCTGCCTTGGTGACGCGCCGAGGTCTGACGAGGCCTCGACCAGATTGCCCGGCACACGTTCGAGTGCTGCCTGGATCGGCAGGATCATGAATGGCAGCCAGACATAGACGAAGACGATGAATGTGCCGGTGAACGATACCGACAGCGAGTTTCCGCCAATGACGGGCAGCGACAGCCAGCTGTCGAGCAGCCACGACAGATGCAGTTTGGCAAACAGCCAGGTCAGGATGCCTTCTTTGGCGAGGATCAGCTTCCAGGCATAGATCTTGACCAGGTAGCTCGACCACAAGGGCAGCATGACCCCGAGATAGAACAGCGCTTTCCAGGTGCCGCGGGCATAGCGCGCGGCGTAGTAGGCGATCGGGAACGCGATGATGGCTGAAGCCAGCGTCACCACTGCGGCCATCGTCACCGTCCGGACGATGATGTCGAGATTGGCCGCCTGCAACAGGTCGCCATAGGTCTTCAGCGTCAGCTCGCGGCTGATCAGCCCGGAGAACTCGTCGATCGAAAAGAAGCTCTGCGCCAGAAGTGCGATCAGCGAGCCGATATAGACGACGCCGAGCCAGAGCAGCGGCGGCGCCAGCATCAGGAACAGCAGCAAGCCCGGCTTGCGCCACAAGAGGTCCGAAAACGAGCCGGCCAGTCCGCCGCGCCGGGGCAGGATCGCCGCAGCCACGTTGGATGTGCCTGACACAGCCTGGACGCTCATGCCTGCTCCTCCATGAGGTGGAGCTGGTCGCGGTTGAAGGTCAGCATGACATGGGCGCCGTCCTCGGGCACGGCAGTACCTGACGGCAGCGTCGCGTGCAGTCTCAAGCCGTTGGCGTCGAGCGAAAGTTTGGTGGCCGCACCCAGATAGTGACGCGAGACGACGCGCGCCGCGACGCCGTCGCCAGACGTGTCGGAGCGGACACGGATCTGCTCCGGCCTGAGGCTGCCCCAGCGGTGCTGGCCGGCATAACGCTGGACAAAATCGGGCGGTAGCACGTTGGACGAACCGACGAAATCGGCGACGAAGCGCGAGGCCGGGCGCTGGTAGATTTCTTCCGGGGCACCGACCTGCATGATACGGCCGTCATTGAACACGGCGACCCGGTCGGCCATCGACAGCGCTTCGCCCTGGTCGTGGGTGACGAAGACGAAAGTGATGCCCAGCGCCTTCTGCAATTGCTTGAGTTCTTCCTGCATGCTCTCGCGCAGCTTGAGGTCGAGCGCACCGAGCGGCTCGTCGAGCAGCAGCACCTTGGGCTTGTTGACCAGCGCACGCGCCAGCGCCACACGCTGCCTCTGGCCGCCGGACAGCTGGCTCGGCTTGCGGCCGCCGTAACCCGGCAGTTGCACAAGCTTGAGCGCATCTTCGGCGGCGCGATGGCGCTCGTCCTTGCCAACGCCCTTGACCATCAGGCCGTAGGCGACGTTGTCGAGCACGTTGAGATGCGGAAACAGCGCGTAGTCCTGGAACACCGTGTTGACGTTGCGCCGGTAAGGCGGCACGCCCTCGGCACGTTCGCCGAAGATTGAGATGCTGCCCGAGGTCGGCTGCTCGAAGCCGGCGATCAGCCGGAGGCAGGTGGTCTTGCCCGAACCCGAGGGACCCAGCATGGCGAAGAACTCACCAGGCTTGATCTCGAGGTCGACGGCATCGACCGCGCGCACCGCGCCGAAATGGCGCGAGGTTTTCTGAAAGGCGACTGCTGGGGTCATCGTCTTTGGCTTCCGATGTCTGGGCCATGTGCGCCCGGGTGATGGCCTGGCCATGGCAACGCATCCGGCCGACCCACGGCCGCCGATGCTTGTCTGCCGCCGTCAGGCGGTCGTTTAAGCTCGGTTGGTGCCTCCGCCCCCTCTCCCCGTGGGGAGAGGGTCGGCCGCAAGCGGCCTGGCGAGGGGGGCATCGTTTCGTTGCCGGCCTCAGCGGCCGCCGATCACGCCGATATAGTCTGACACCCAGCGATAATAGGGCACGCATTGGTCGTTCTGGCTGGCGCATTTCGACACTGGGGTCCGCCAGAACTTGATCTTGGCGAAGTCCTCGAAGCCGTTGGCCTTGCAGCCCGCATCGGTCAGCAGTTCGTTGCCCTTGCAAGCAGCCGGCACGACCGGGTTAGACCCGAACCACGCAGCAAGATCGCCCTGCAGCTTGGGGTTCAGCGAATGCTCGAGCCACATATAGGCGCAGTTCGGATTGGCGGCATCGACATGCATCATCGTCGTGTCGGCCCAGCCGGTGGCGCCTTCCTCCGGGATCGTCGAGCCGACGGGCTGCTTTTCCGAGCCAAGCAGGTTGACCTGGAATGGCCACGATCCCGAAGCCACGACGCCTTCGTTCTTGAAGTCGTCGACCTGGATCATGGCGTCGTGCCAGTAGCGGCCGACAAGCGTACGCTGGACGCGCAGCAGGTCGAGGGCCGCCTTGTACTGGTCCTCGTTGAGCTCGTAGGGATCCTTGATACCGAGGTCGGGCTTGTGGGCCATCAGGTAGTTGGCAGCGTCCGCGATGTGGATCGCGCCGTCATAGGCCTGGACGCGTCCCTTGTTGGGCTTGCCGTCGGGCAGGTCCATCGGCTCGAACACGACGTTCCAGCTCTTCGGCGCTTCCTTGAAGACGTTGGTGTTGTACATCAGCACGTTGGGCCCCCACTGATAGGGCACGCCGTAATGCTGGCTGTCGACGGTGAACCACGGCGCATCCTTGAGGCGCTCATCGATGGTTGACCAGCTCTTGACCAAATCGGTATTGATCGGCTGGACGCGCTTGCCGGCGACGAGGCGGAGCGAGGCGTCGCCCGAGGCAGTGACGAGGTCGAAGCCGCCTTCGTTCATCAGCGCGACCATTTCGTCAGACGTGGCTGCAGTCTTGACGTTGACCTTGCAGCCCGACGCCTTTTCGAACTCCGTCACCCAGTCGTAATTCTTGTCGGTCTCGCCACGCTCGATGTAGCCCGGCCAGGCGATGATGTTGACCTGCCCCTCGCCCTTGCCGATTTCCTTGACCTGCGCCACCGCCTGGCCGGAAAAGCTGCAGGCCAAGGCGATTGCCGTGCAGGATTTCAGAAATGTCTTCATCTCGATCCTCCCATGTGCAGGAACCGCTCTCCCATTGGCGGTGTTGCCCTGAGACGAAAGGTGCTGCGAAAGCGCAGGTTTCGCAAATTCATTCGAAAGAAGGGTGATATCGGTTTTTCCGATACCGAGCAGATGCGTCAAAGCTTCTGGCGAACAGTCCGCTGTGCTTGCGCGATGCCGATGAAATCGCGCGCCGCGGCTGGCAACGACGAGCCGCGCCGCCACACCATGCCGACCTGCACCACCGGCAGCGAACCCGAGACGTCGCGGGACTCGATACGATCGCCTTCCAGTGACCACGGCCGGTAGACGAGGTCGGGCAGCAGTGCCACCCCTGCCCCTGTCGCCACCAGCGAACGCACCGCCTCGACCGAACGTGTCCGGAAGGCGACATGCGGCTTGGCACCGATCGCCGAAAGCAGTTTGCCGGTGTTTTCCTCGATCTCGTCGACCGACAGCATGATCAGTGGCTCGGATGCGATGTCGCCCACGCTGATGATTTCTGCCGAGGCGAGCGGATGGCCGAGCGGTAGCCAGAGACGATAGGCGGAGACCTCGAGGATTTCCGATTGCAGAGCCATGCGGTCACGCAGGTTGGAGGTGACCATGACGGCGAGATCGAGCTTGCCGCCGACAAGCAGATGCTCGAGGTAGTCGCCATTGTCCTCGATAGCCGAGATCTCGACAGCCGGATGGGCGCGGCGGTAGCGCGCAAGCAGATCGGACAGCACGTAACCCGCAACCAGCGAAGTGACGCCAAGTTTGAGCTGTCCGGTCGCGGTCGCCTGCCCGCCGAAAAAGGTGCGCCGGGCGTCGGAGACGTCGGCCAGGATCTTGGTGGCGTGGCGCAGGAACTGGTGGCCCTTATGGGTGATGTTGAGTCCGCGCGGATGACGCTCGAACAGCTCGACGCCGAGGTCGGCTTCCAGCTCCTTGATCGCCTCGGTCACCGACGACTGCGAGATCGACAGGTTCTGCGCCGCGCGCGAGATCGTGCCCTGCTCGGCGACGGCAACGAAGAACTGAAGCTGGCGAAGCGTGAAGGCCATGGCCGGAGTAGACAGGGCGGTGGGGGATTTGGGAAGGCCCTCGCCAAACCACGCTTGTTGTTACGATGGGGAAAGGCCCGCCACCATCGATCGTATCCCGGGCGAGCGAAGCGAGACCCGGGATGACGTGTCAGAGTCGACAGAGCGCGAAAGGTCCGATGCCAAATTGCGCAGATAGCGATCCTTTGCCCCCCCCTCTGGCCTGCCGGCCATCTCCCCCACCAGGAGGGAGATCACCCCTTCATCCCCGTCCCAGCCAAACACCAACGTCGCAAAGCCAATCCTTACGACGCAGCAGGATGGGCGCCGACCGCGACGCGACTAATCTCCCTCCTTGTGGGGGAGATGGCCGGCAGGCCAGAGGGGGGGGCGAAGGGATGAGGCAGTCGAGATTGGCACCGACACGCTCGGAGCAGCCTGCCAATAGAACTTCACGACCGTAGGAGTTCTCTCCCCGCTCAAATCGGAAAACGTGCCCAAAAATAAGGCGGGAAATCCCCGCCTCTTTGAAATGCCAATGGTCCGCGCGAAGGGCAGCGGCCCCCTAGTGCAGCACCAGCACGTCTCCGGAGGAGAAGCTGATTTCGGTCTTCTGGCCAACGACCGGCGGTGGGCTGCTCGGGCTGTTGAAGGTGTCGAGCGAGACGACGTTCTGGCCGACGCCGACGCGGACGCGGATGACCGAGCCCAGGAAATGCACGTCGGCGATCTGGCCGGTGAGGTTCGAATCGTTGCCGGCCTTGCGGCCGAGCGAGATCGCCTCGGGACGCAGCGCCAGCGACAGCGTATCGCCTGACTTGGAGCCGTTGAGCTTGCCCTTGAGGCCGATCTCCTCGGCGTTGATCTTGACAGTGCCGGAGGCGGCGTCGCTGATCGTGCCTTCGAGCACGTTGAGCGTGCCGACGAAATTGGCGACGAACTTGGTCGACGGGCGGTTGTAGATCTCGAACGGCGTGCCGGTCTGGTCGGCGCGGCCCTCATTCATCACCACGATGCGGTCGGACATCGACAGCGCCTCCTCCTGGTCGTGGGTGACGAAGATGGTGGTGATGCCGAGCTTCTTCTGGATCGAACGGATTTCCTCGCGCAGCGAGATGCGAACCTTGGCGTCGAGCGCCGACAGCGGCTCGTCGAGCAGCAAGAGCTTTGGCTTGGGTGCCAGCGCGCGGGCAAGTGCTATGCGCTGCTGCTGGCCGCCGGAAAGCTGGTAGGGATAGCGGTCGCCGAAGTCGGGCAGCTTGATGATGCCGAGCATCTCGTCGATGCGCGCCTGGGCCTCCGCCTTGGGCACGCCGGCAACCTTGAGGCCAAAGCCGATGTTCTGGGCGACGGTCAGGTTGGGGAACAGCGCATAGGCCTGAAACACCATGCCGATGTTACGCTGGTTGGGCTTGAGGCCGGTGACATCCTTGCCGCCGATCAGCACCTTGCCGGCGCTGGGCTCCTCGAAGCCGGCGACGATGCGCAGCATGGTCGTCTTGCCGCAGCCCGATGGTCCGAGAAACGAGACGAACTCGCCGGCACCAACGTCGAGGTTGAAGTCCTTGACCACGGCGACGTTGCCGAAGGATTTCTTGACGCTCTGGATGGAAAGGAAGGGATCGGCCATTGGCTTGTGCTCTTCTTGTTCAGTTCGGGCGGTTTGCCGACTTCGGCGCGAAACGGGCGAGGATCTGGATCACCGACATGCAGCCCCAGGTGATGGCAAAGGCGATGACCGCAAGTGCCGCCGGCTCATAGGCGCGGTTGGCGCCGATGTTCTGCAGATACGGACCGAAGGCCGGACGGTTGAGCAGGCTGGCCAGCGTGAACTCGCCGATGACGATGGCGAAGGTCAGGAAGGCGCCCGACAGCACGGCGATCAGCACGTTGGGCAGGATGACGCGGGCGATGATCGTGGCCCAGCCGGCACCGAGGATCTGCGCGGCTTCGGTCAGCGTGCGCACATCGATGGTGCGCAGGCCGGTGTCGACCGCACGGTACATGTAGGGCAGCGCCAGCGTGGCATAGCCGATGACCAGCAGCGCATCGGTGCCACGCGCCGAGCCGAGGAACGGCAGCGGCGAGTTGGAGCCATACATCCTGATGTAGCCGAAGACGATGACGATGGCCGGGATGACGAGCGGCAGCAGCGTGATGAACTCGACGATCGGCCGGAGATGCGGCATGCGCAGCCTGATCCAGTAGGCCGTCGGCACGACGAGGAAGACGCCGAGCAGGATGGTGAAGACTGCAACCGTTACCGAATAGCCGAAGGTTTCCTGGAAACGGCTGTCGCCGAGCACGACACGATAGGCGTCGAAGGAATATTCGCCGCGGCGCATGCGCAGCGAGAACTCGAAAGTGGCGATCAGCGGGATGAAGAAATAGGCGGCGCCGACGGCAAAGACGAGCCAGGCCCAGAAACGGGAGGTCTTCATTTGAGCCACCTCTCCGAGCGGGTTCGGAACCAGATGTAGAAGATGTTGGCGAGGCCGGTGACGACGATCATGCCGAAGGCCAGCGCATAGCCGAGATGTGGGTTGTGCAGCACGTCGCCGCGGATCTGCGCATAGAGCTTGATCGGCACGATGTTGAGCGATGAGCCGGTAAAGGCATAGGCCGTGGCGATGGCGCCGAAGGAATTGGCAAACAGCAGGATGACCGTGCCGAGGAAGCTCGGCCACAGCACCGGGATGACGACCATGCGCCAGTACTGCCAGGTGGTGGCGCCGAGCGTGGCGGCCGCCTCGCCCCATTCACGCTTCAGGCCGTCGATCGCCGGCGTGATGATGACGATCATCAGCGGGATCTGAAAGAACAGGTAAACGATGATCAGGCCCCAGGACGTCAACACGTTGAATCCCAGCGCGTAGATGTCGATGCCGATGCCGCGCAGCAACACCGTGACCAGGCCGAGGCGGCCAAGCGTCGCGAGGAAGGCGAAGGCCAGCGGCACGCCGGCGAAATTGGAGGCGACGCCCGAAAACGTCATCGTCGACGAGCGCACCCAGTTCGGCAGGCCGCCGCGCACGATGGCGATCGCCATTGCAAGACCGATGAAGGCGCCGATAGTGGCCGACCAGAAGCTGATCTTGATCGACACCCAATAGGCGTCGCGGATCGAAGCGTCGAGGAACAGCTGGCGGATGTTGTCGAGCGTGTACTCACCCTGGTCGTTCTGGAACGCCCCGATGACGAGATAGAGCGTCGGCAGGATCAGGAACATCAGGGCAAAGATGAAGAAGGGTGCGACGCCGAGCCAATGGGTCGGCAAGCGGAAACCGCGGGTCGCATCCGGCGGAGCGGAGCGTGCGGCGATGGCCGGGTCGGATATGCTGGCTTGGGTCATCGGAGCGCCGTCTCTAGAGAAAATGCGGGCGGCCGCGAAGCCGCCCGCGATGGCAGAGATCAGTTACTGAACGTTGGCGCCGACAACGGCATCCCACTGCTTGGTGATCGCTTCCTTGCCCTTGGCCTGGTCTTCAAGCGTCGGGAACACGGCCTTTTCATAGGCAGCGGCCGGCGGCAGCTTGTCGAGCATTTCCTGCGGGATCTTGCCATTCTTTGCGAGATCGTTGAAGCGGATCGGGTGGCAGTAGCCCTTCAGCCAGCCGAGCTGACCTTCGTCGGAATAGAGATACTCCATCCACAGCTTGGCAGCGTTCGGGTGCGGCGCATAAGCGCTGATCGCCTGGACGTAGACGCCAGCAACGACGCCCGAAGCCGGAACGATGACGTCGACCGGCGGGTTGCCGTTCAGCGTGTCGCGGCCCGCAAGGGCGTTGTAGTCCCAGGTGATCAGGATCGGGGTCTGGCCCTGGGCGAGCGTCGCCGACTTGCCGATGACCGGCACGAAGTTGCCCTTGGCGTTCAGTTCCTTGAAGAAGGCGAGGCCCTTCTCGGCGGCCGAGGCGGCGTCGGTGGCACCCGAGCCGAGACCGGCGGCATAGACGCCCTGGATCGCCTGATTGGACGCGCGCGGATCACCGGCAAGCGCAACCGAGTTCTTATACTCGTCCTTGAGCAGGTCGGCCCAGTCGGCCGGCGGGTTCTTGACGAGGTCCTTGTTCACTTCGAAGGACAGCACGCCGTAATAGTCGCCGTACCAGTAGCCTTCGGCGTCCTTGGCGGTGTCGGGGATCGAATCCCAGGTCGCGACCTTGTAGGGCTGGATCAGGCCGTCGGCCTTGGCCTGCGGACCGTAGGAGAGACCGACGTCGATGACGTCAGGCGCCTGCGGGCCCTTGTTGTCCTTGTTGGCCTTGATCGCCTCGATCTCGTCGCTGGAGCCCGCGTCGGGGTTCAGCTCGTTGATGGTGATCTCCGGGTACTTCTTCTTGAAGCCTTCGATGACGGCGCCATATCCGCACCAGTCATGCGGCAGCGCGATCGTGGTCAGCTGGCCCTCCGCCTTCGCGGCGGCTTCGAGTGCGGCCATATCCTGGGCCGACACAAAAGCCGTCGTCACCATCAGCGACGCCGCGCTTAGGGAAAGCACTTTCCCTGCAAACTTGAACATGTGTTCTCTCCGTTGAACTGACGCCATGAGACGCCTGCGATGCGGTAATGGCTTCATGTGACAGTCGCATGAAAGTTCCATGAAGCCACCGCCCGCAGTGGAAAAAAGTTAACTACTTTTAATCGGTTGTCGCAATCGTCGCCGTTGTTTACCGGCTAATTAAATTCCGGATGTCCCCCAAGCCCTCCCCCTTTGTTTTGCCGACTATACAATTCGGGATCGTGTCCGAGCACTAGTCTCAAACCGTCCCTTCGATGGCGTTTTCAAGCAAGCCGAGCGCGGCCTTCTTGGTGAGCTTGACCGGGTTGCCGCCTGCGGTCGGGTCGACCACCGCCATGTCGGCGATCAGGGTCTTGCGCTTCTTGTCCATGTCGAGACCCTTGATCAGGCCCGGCAACGCATGCGGCACCTTGAGTTCCTTGCGCAGCTTGATCACCGCCTTGGCAAAACCGTCGAAGCCGCCCTTGATTCCGCAATAGGCCGACAGGCGGACGATCTTTTCCTCGATGGCGTCGCGGTTGAAGGCGAGCACATAAGGCATGAAGACGGCGTTGGTCATGCCGTGATGGGTGTCGTAGAGCGCGCCGATTGGATGCGACAGCGAGTGAATCGCGCCGAGGCCCTTCTGGAAGGCTGCGGCTCCCATGGCGGCAGCGCTCATCATGTGGGCGCGGGCGGTGAGGTCCTTGCCGTTGGCGAAGGCCTTGGGCAGGTTCTCGAACACCAGGCGGATGCCCTCGACGGCGATGCCGTCGGCCATCGGATGGTAGCCCGGCGCGCAATAGGCCTCGAGGCAGTGGGCGAAGGCATCCATGCCGGTGCCGGCGGTGATGAAGGAGGGCATGCCGACCGACAGCTCCGGATCGGCAATGACGATTGCCGGCAAGAGCTTGGGGTGGAAAATGACCTTCTTGGTGTGGGTCTCTTCGTTGGTGATGACGCCGGCGCGGCCGACCTCGGAGCCGGTGCCGGCAGTGGTCGGCACGGCGATGATGGGGGCGATGGCGTCGGAGTTGGCGCGGGTCCACCAGTCGCCGACATCCTCGAAATCCCACACTGGCAGCGTCTGGCCGGCCTGGAAGGCGATCAGCTTGCCGAGATCGAGCGCCGAACCGCCGCCGAAGGCAATGACGCCGTCATGCTTGCCCTTCTTGAACACGGCGATGCCGGCGGTGAGGTTCGATTCGACCGGGTTCGGCTTGACGTCGGAGAAGACGCCATAGGGCACCTTGGCGTCGTCGAGGATCTTCAGCGTGGATGCAACGACCGGCAGCTTGGCGAGCCCGGGATCGGTGACGAACAGCGGCTTCTTGATGCCGGTGGCGGCAAGCACGTCGGGCAGTTCGGAGATGCGGCCGGCGCCGAAACGGACGGTGGTCGGGTAGTTCCACTTGGAAACGAGTTTGGACATGTTTTCTTGATCTCTTGAAGGTTGGTTCGAAATCGTCAGTTGACGAAGGTGTTGGCCACGCGCTCGGAACGCATCATGTAAGGAATCCAGATTGCAGCGGATAAGAAGGACCGCGCTATTCCCCGAACGGTCTCCTTGTCGAAGATTTCGCTGCCTGGCTCTGCAAAGAGCGCGTAGGCGACAGACGCATCGGCGAGCAGGAAAACCGGCGCCGCAGTTGCCCAGATCATGTACCAACCTGGGAACATCTCCAGGCGTTTGAACATGAAAAACAACAGAACAACCGGAGCGACAACCGCCAGAACGATATTGCCCGCGGTCTCCGCAACAATGAAAGCTGCCAGCCGGGTATCGAGATACTGCCAGCCGCTGAACACTTCGGCATAAGCTGTGAACTGCAGCACACCGACAATCGGAGCGGCAAACAGGCCCAGCATCGGCAGCAACAACCAGCCACCTATGCCGACGGGCCCCGGAGCCGGAGTGCGTTTGTCGTCCAGGGCCGTATCAGCCATCCGGTTCCCCTAGATCTTCTCGCGCAGGTGATAGGACTTCGGCCGGGTCAGGTTGTCGTAGCCGATCTGCGACAGGGCGGCGCCCTTGCCTGTGTCCTTGACACCGGTCCAGACGAGGGCCGGATCGAGATAGTCGCAGCGGTTCATGAACACGGTGCCTGTTTCGACACGATCACCGACCGAAATGGCGTGCTCGGTGTCGGCGGTCCAGATCGAAGCGGTCAGGCCGTAGGGGCTGTCGTTCATCAGCGCGATCGCCTCCTCGTCGTTGCGCACCTTCATGATGCCGACGATCGGGCCGAAGCTTTCCTCGCGCATGACCGACATCTGGTGGTCGACATTGGTCAGCACCTCGGCCGGCAAATAGGGCGAGCCCTCCTTGTCCTGGGCGTCTTTGGTGTTCATGTGCGCGACAGCACCCTTGCGCAGCGCTTCGGCCTTCTGCTCGCGGATGAAGTCGGCGAAGCGCGCCTGCGCCATCGGGCCCATCGTGGTCGCCTGCTCCAGCGGGTTGCCGAGCACGTAGCTCCTGGTCTCGGCGATGAAACCCTCGATGAACTGGTCGTAGATCTTCTCGTGGACGTAGACGCGCTCGATGCCGCAGCAGCACTGGCCCGAATTGAAGAACGCGCCCTCGACGAGGTTGGCGACCGCATGGTCGAGCTTGGCGTCGGGCAGAACGTAGGCCGGATCCTTGCCGCCGAGTTCGAGGCCGAGCGTCATGAAGGTGCCCGCGGCTGCCTTCTCGATGGCGCGGCCGCCGGCGACCGAGCCGGTGAAGTTGACGTGGTCGATCTTGCCCGAGCCGAGCAGCTTCTCGGTCTGCGCGTGGTTGAGGACCAGGTTCTGGAAGACGTATTTCGGCAGGCCGGCGGCTTCAAAGGCACGGGCGAAGCGCTCACCGACGAGCAGCGTCTGAGCGGCATGTTTGAGGATGACGGTCGAACCGGAGATCAGCGCGGGCACGATGGTGTTGACGGCGGTGAGATACGGATAATTCCACGGCGCAATCACCATGACCACGCCCAGCGGGTCCTTCTTCACATAGCGACGGAAGCCGTCCTTGGGATTGGACGCCGGCACCGGCGCGAGCGCGCGCTCGGCGATCTCGACCATGTACTGGGTGCGTTCCTTGACACCGCCGAACTCACCGCCATAGCGGGTCGGCCGACCCATCTGCCACGCCAGTTCCGGCACGATCTCGTCGCTCATCGCAACCAGCGCCTCGAGCATCTTGAGCATGTAGGCGGCACGCTCGGCGACCGGCACGCGCGCCCAATCGGCCTGTGCTGCGCGGGCGCGTTCGACCGCAGCATTGATCGCCTGGTCGGAAGCGACCGGCCGCTCGACATAGATCGAGCCATCGATGGGGGATTTGAGTTTGACCGTCTCGGTCATGTTTTTTGTCCTTCCAAGTTCAACACCCTCCCCTGGCCGGCAGGCCAAAGGAGGGTCACGCAATGAGGGTGACTCTAGTACCGCTCGAAGCCTCTGTGCAGCTCCCAGTCGGTGATGCGGCGGTCGTATTCGAACTGTTCCCAGCGCGCGGTGTGGACGTAGTGATCGACGACCTCCTCGCCGAGCGCTTCCCTGAGCATCTTCGATGACGCCAGCGTCTCGGTGGCATCGCGCAAGGTCTTCGGGATTTCGGGCAGGCTGGCGGCCTGGTAGGCATCACCGAAGAATGGCTTCTGCAGTTCGAGCTTCTCGTCGATGCCGGCGAGGCCGGCTGCGATCAGCGCGGCAAAGGCGAGATAGGGGTTTAGGTCGGCGCCGCCGATGCGGCACTCCATGCGGATGCCCTTGGTGCCCTCGCCGCAGAGGCGGAAGCCGGCAGTGCGGTTGTCTTCGCTCCACATGATCTTGGTCGGCGCGAACGTGCCCGACTGGAAGCGCTTGTAGGAATTGATGTAGGGCGCCAGGAACCAGGTGAACTCCTTGGCATATTTGAGCTGGCCGGCCGACCATTGCTGGCCGAGCTTGGACAGGGTCCACTCCGCACCCTTGTCGTAGAACAGCGGCGTCTTGCCGTCGGCGCTCCACAGCGAATTGTGGATGTGGCTGGAGTTGCCGGCGAGGCCGTAATTGTATTTGGACATGAACGAGATCGCCTTGCCTTCGGAGGCCGCGATCTCCTTGGCACCGTTCTTCAGGATGACATGGCGGTCGGCCATCTCGAGAACTTCGGCGTAACGGACGTTGATCTCTTCCTGGCCCGGGCCCCACTCGCCCTTGGAATTCTCGATCGGAATGCCGGCGGCTTCCATCTCGTTGCGAAGCCGGCGCATGACGCCTTCTTCCTTGGTGGTGATGCCGATCAGATAGTCGCCGATATAGGGCGACGCGGTGTCGAGGTTCTGCCAGTGCTTGGCGCGGGCCGAATCGTAGGTTTCGGAAAACAGGTAGAATTCGAGCTCGGAGGCGAAATAGGCGAGATAGCCGCGCTCCTGCAGCCGCTTGACCTGCCTGCGCAGGATGCCACGCGGCGAGTGCGCAAGATCCTCATGGGTGTGGTGATCCTTGAGGTCGCAGAGCAGCAGCGCCGTCTTTTCGAGCCAGGGCACGTTGCGGATGGTGTTGAGGTCGGGCTTCATGACGAAGTCGCCATAACCTTTCGACCAGCTTGCCGCCTTGTAGCCGGGCACCGGCTCCATATCGATGTCGTTGGCCAGCAGATAGTTGCAGCCATGCGTCTCGTCATAAGCGGATTCGACAAAATACTTGGCCAGAAACCGCTTGCCGATCAGACGGCCCTGCATGTCGACGGCGCAAGCGAGCACCGTGTCGATCTCGCCGGCGGCAACAGCCTCCTTCAGCTGATCGAATGTGAGATTTCCGGCCATTTACTGCTCCTGGACGTTTGAAACCTGCGTAGGGGCGGTCCGCCCGCACCCGCGGACGAACCTGTTTGCAAAGATGACTGCTCAGCCGTAACGGTAGGGCGGTCCGGCCTTGATCATCGAATCGTTGTACTTCTTGATGATCTCGACGACCTTGGCGCTCCGCGGGCTCTGGCCAGCGATCTCATCCCAGAACTTCGTCGCCTCGTCCTCGACCTGCTTCCATTCGGCGTCGGGGATGGTGGTCAGTTCAAGCTTTCCGGTGTTGCGGTAGTTCGCCTCGCCGGCCCAGTACCAATGCAGCCGGTAGTAGTGCGAACTGTCGATCGCCATGCGCAGAAGCTGCTGCAGGTGTTCGGGGACGGCCTTCCATTTCTCGGTGTTGACGAAGTACGAGCCGGCCCAGGCGCCTGACAGCGGATTGGTCAAGAAGTACTTCAAGACGTCGGCCCAGCCCACCGTGTGCATCTCGGTGATGCCGCACCAGCAAACGCCATCCAGTTCGCCGGTCTGGATCGCCGGCTGAACGTCCTCGTACGGTAGCGACACCGGCACGACGCCGAATTTGGACAGGAACTGGCCACCGGTCGGGAAGGTGTAGACCCTGAGGCCCTTGAGGTCGGCCAGCGACTTGATCGGCTTGGTGGTGCCGAAGTTGCAGGGGTCCCACGAACCCGTGCTGAGCCAGGTGACATCCGGAATCTCGGCATAAGCCTCCTCCCAGACTTCCTTGAGCCCGTGCCAATGCCAGAGCGCAGGAACGTCGAGCGAGTAGCGCGAGGCGAGCGGGAAGTAGGCGCCGAACACCCTGACGTCGACGGGCGCCGCGGCCGAGTCGTCGTCGCTCTGGGCAAAGTCGATCGTGCCAGACTGGACCGCGCGGAACAGTTCGCCGTGCGGAACAAGCTGGTCAGCCGTGTAGAGCTCGATCTCCATCTCGCCATTGGCAGCCTTGTTGAACCAGTCGATCGAGTTCTTGACCACGTGCTCGGCCAATGCCGGCCCGGCGTAGGTCTGCATACGCCACTTGATCGGGCTCTGCGCCTTCACATAGGGCGTGGCCAGCGCGGTGGCGCCAACAGCGCCCGCACTCGCCAGCACGGATTTCCGAAGAAACTCGCGCTTGTTAAGGGTCTTCCTGTCGTCCATCTCACTTACTCCCATTGCTTGCTTCGTTCACATTCGGGATGCCAGTTCGTTCGGTGCCGCCTCCTCCCTTTCCGTCATGCCAGCCTCATCGGCCCGTGACCTGCGACGGCAGCCAGAGTGCTATCTGCGGAAAGACCATGATGAGTATCAGCGACAATACCATCAGCGCGAAGAAGGGCATGATGGATCGGTAGATGTCGCCCAGCGTGATCTCCGGTGGCGCCATGGCCCGCATCAGGAACAGATTGTAGCCAAACGGCGGGGTGATGTAGGCGATCTGGCAGGTGATCGTGTAAAGGATGCCGAACCAGATCGGATTGAAGCCCAGACTGATGACGAGCGGGATATAGAGCGGAGCGACGATCACCAGCATGGCGGTGTCGTCGAGGAACATGCCCATCACGACAAAGGACAGGAGCATCAGCACCAGAATTGTCCAGGGCTCGAAATCCCAGGTGTCGACCAGCACTGTTTTGACAGCCTTCACTGCGCCAAGCCCGTCATAGACGGAGCTGAAGCAGAGTGCGCCGAGGATGATCCACAGGAACATGCAGCTGATCGACAGTGTGTTGCGCGTCGATTCCTCGAAGACCTTGCGGTCGAGGTTCCCTGACAGCCAAGCTGCCACCATGGCAAGGGCGGCACCAACCGCCGAGCTTTCCACCAAGCTGGTGGTTCCGGTCAGGAAAAGCCCCATCATGACGGCGAAGATGGCAATTGGCAGCAGGCCGGCCCGCAGCAGCCCGAACTTTTCCGACCAGGTGATCTCTGCCCGCTCTTCCGCCGGCAGCGCAGGACCAACCTCCGGCTGAAAGTAGCAGCGGATGGCGACATAGCCGGCGAAGATGAAGGCCATCAGCAGGCCGGGGCCGACGCCCGCCAACCAGAGGTCGAGAACCGGCTGGCGCGCGATCATGGCAAACAGCACCAGCACGACGCTGGGCGGTATCAGGATGCCGAGCGAGGAGCCGGCCTGCACGACGCCTGTCACCATGACCTTGTCGTAGCCATGGCGAAGCAGTTGCGGCAGCGCGATGGTCGCCCCGATTGCCATGCCGGCGACCGACAGGCCGTTCAGCGCCGCGATCAACACCATGAGTCCTATCGTGCCGAGCGCCAGCCCGCCTCGCACCGGGCCGAACCAGACATGGAAGAGCCGATAAAGATTGCTCGCCATGCCCGATTCCGAGAGCATGTAGCCCATGAAGATGAAGAACGGCACGGTGATCAGGGGATACCAGTTGAGCACCTGAAAGGCGGCATTGAAGGGCATTTCGAACGAGCCCTGGCCCCACAGCCAAAGCGCCGCTGCCGAACCAACAAAGCCAATGACGCCGAACACGCGCTGCCCGGTAAACAGCAGCACCATCATCGTTCCGAACATGAAGAGGGTAATGAATTCCGAACTCATTCAATCGGCCTTCCACGCGCTGCCGCGACGTCCTTGAAAAAGTTGGAGATGCACTGCAGCAGCAGCATGAAGACCCCGAAGGTCATGATCACTTTGATTGGCCACAGCACGGGGGCCCAGGCTGAGTAGTTCTTCTGGCCGTAGACGATGGCGTAGTTCGTACTGGAGACGCCACCGCCGAGGAGCACCGCAAGATAGAATATGACGAAAAGAACGGTGATCGCGTCGGTGACAGCCCGCTTCCGAGCGGCGAGCCTGCTGTAGAACAGGTCCATGCGTACGTGTCCGCCGAGTTGCATCGTATAGGCGCCGCCCAGAAGATAGTAGGCAGAAAGGGCGAACTGCGACATCTCGAGCGCCCAGTTGAAGGGCACACCAAGCAGCAGCCGCGAAATCGTCGAGCCGAGCAGGATCGCACCCATCACGTAGAGCAGATACATGGCGCCACGGCCGATGCGATGGTTCATCGCATCGACGTACCGGACGAATAGAATTGCGGCATTCGGCAATGACTCGTTCTCCGTTCGGCCAGTTGTCAGGCGTTTGCCTGGTGGGGAGCGGCCTCGCCCGCTTCCGGTTCGAGCTCTGCAAAGATGCCCGTGAGCAGATCCGCCCATTTCCGCTGCCCGGCCGGAGCCGAAATTTCGTCGTTGCGGATTTCGATCATCGCGCATGGCAGACCGCGCGACCTGCCGTGGTGTTCCAGGGTGAAGTAGACGCGGTCGGCCGGCGCATAGGGCTCGTTGACGCCGACAGTGATGCCGTCGAGCTTGTCGAGCGCAGCGATCAGCGGCGCGGCGAGCCGAGCGTCCTCGTCATGGATGATGCCGATGTGCCAGGGGCGCGAGACGCCTTTGTAAACCGGAGTGAAGGAATGGACAGACACCAGTCTCGTCTCCCGCCCTTCGCGGAGCCGCTCCGAAACGACCTCGTCGATCGCCTCGTGGAACGGGCGCCACGATAGCGCGATTCGCGCCTCGCGCTGCGAGGCGGTGAGAGCGGCGTTGCCGGGAATGGCTGTCGTCTCGCTGATCTCCGGGATCAGGTCATGAGCGGCGAGCGGCCGGTTGCAGTCGATGGCAAGGCGCGACACGCAGGATTCGACAAGCGTCGCATCAAGGCCCTCGGCCATGCGTTGCGACACCGGCAAGGCGCCCGGATCCCAGGCGATGTGGCGCAGCATTTCGGACGCATCGAGACCAAGCGTGCCGTAGTTTGCGGGCAGATGATTTGAGGCGTGGTCGCACAGGATGACAAAAGGACTGCGCCCGGCCCGGTTCGTCACCCGGACGGCATTCGACATTGCACGCGCAGCGGCCTGGCCCGTTCCCATTCAGTCATCCCCGGGGCCGTATCGTATGTTACGTATTCTTGTTCATTGCGCCCCTGCGGATGATTTCATACACATTGGTTGAGTTTGTCAAATGTCATTTCGGGCCTGAGGCGGACTGTGCGCTGGGCCAGGACGGGCGTGGATGCAGCAGGGGATGAGGATGGTTTCGAGCGTTGCCGAACTGATCACCGAAAGGATCGATGCCATGCCGGCGGGTGAGCGCCGGGCAGCCCAGACGCTGATCGCCGCCTATCCGCTGATCGGGTTGAAGACGGTGGCCGAATTCTCGCAGCAGGCCGGTGTGTCCTCGCCCACCATCCTGCGCTTCGTGGCGAGACTCGGTTTCCAGAACTACCCCGAGTTCCAGTCGGCGCTTCAGGACGAGCTGGCAGCCCAATTGCAGTCGCCCGCCTCGCGAACGACAACCACGCCGTCGCTGCTACCCGCCTCGACAGCGCCCATACTCGAAGCGGTGCTCGAAAACATCCGCGAGACCTTCCGGCACATTTCCGACAGGCAGCTCGCCGACATTGTCACCCAGCTGGCTGGCCCCAAAGGGCACGTCTATCTCGTCGGCGGCCGCTTCACCGACCCGCTGGCGCGCTACATGGCGGCCCACCTCAACCTGATTCGGCCTGACGTCACCCATCTCGTCGGACAGGAAAGCCTGTGGCGCGACAAGCTGATCGACATGGGCAAGCGCGACACGCTGCTGATCTTCGATATCAGGCGCTATCAGGACAGCCTGATCCGCTTTGCCGAGAAGGCCCATGCCAGGGGCGCCACCATCATCCTGTTCACCGACCAGTGGCTCTCTCCGATCGCGCGCTTCGCTCGCCACGTGATCGCAGGGCGCACGGCGGTGCCGTCGGCGTGGGATTCGTCATCGGCGCTGTTCGTCGCCGCCGAAACGGTTATCGGCGCGCTGACCAGCAAGCTCGAAACGGAAGCGGCAAGACGCATCCGCGCGATCGAGGACTTGCGCTGAGCGCGCGGTAAATCCTGCAAATATTACGCAGATTTAATGTGCCAGACAGCCAGATTTGCCCTAAGCCTCGGCTGACGAACTAGGCTATACTGGCGCGCCCCGATGGGCTTGCGCCCGGTTGCCGACGAACGATCCCTTGGCAAGGTGCGGCAACAGTGCAGTGCTTTGCCAGCGATGAGACGCCACGTGTTCCCGAGTGGAACGAATACGCAGCAGACCGGAGTACGCATGGCCGCCTGGAAGCAGATTGTCTTGGCACTTGTCATTGTACTTGCGGCAGCCGCCGGATGGGTGCTGCTGGTGCCGAGTTCGCGCACGGTCCTTGCCAGCTGGGGCATCGACTGGGCCCAGGCCAAGACCGAACAGCCACAGGCGGCAGCGCGCAACGGCAGCGGCGGCAACCGCCAGGGCGGCAATCGTGGCGGCCAGCCGCAGACACCTGTCGTGACGCAGACGGTGGCGTCAGGCACGATCAACGACCGCCTGTCGGCCATCGGCACCGGGCGGGCACTCAACTCGGTTGTCATCAACCCTTACGCATCGGGGCGGCTGACTGAAATCTCGGTCGCAGCCGGCGAGAAAGTCACAGCGGGCACGGTGATTGCCCGGCTCGATTCCGATTCGGAAGAGATCGCGCTTGAGCGCGCCCGCATCGCCCAGGGCGACGCCGAGGCATCGCTGGAACGCATCAAGGCGCTGCGCGCCACCAACACGGCAACCACCGTGCAGCTCAAGGAAGCCGAACTCGCCGTCGAGAATGCGCGTCTGGCCGTGCGCGACGCAGCGTTGGCGCTCAACCGCCGCACCATCACCGCGCCCATTGCCGGCATCGTCGGCATCCTGCCTGTCGAGGCCGGCAACTACGTTACCAGCCAGACCACCATCGCAACCATCGACGACCGTTCCAGGATCATCGTCGACATCTGGGTGCCGGAGCGCTTCACCGGGCTGATTTCGGTCGGCGCGCCGTTGAGTGCAAGCTCGGTCGCGCGCCCCGGCCGGGTGTTCGAAGGCGAGGTCAGTGCCGTCGACAATCGCCTCGATGAACAGAGCCGCACGCTGCGCATCCAGGCGCGGATCGACAATGACGACGACACACTGCGCGCTGGCATGTCGTTCCAGGTCGCGATGCAGTTTCCCGGCGACACCTACCCCTCGGTCGACCCATTGGCGATCCAGTGGGGTGGCGACGGCGCCTTCGTCTGGGCGCTCGACAACGGCAAGGCCAAGCGCGTGCCGGTGCGTATCATCCAGCGCAACACCGACAGCGTGCTGGTGCAGGCGGCGCTGACATCAGGCGACAAGGTGGTAACCGAGGGCATCCATACGGTGCGCGAAGGCGCCGAGTTGCTGATTGCCGGCCGCGAGGCCGGCGGCAGCGGCTCCTGAGCAGGAGCGCCGGCATGAGCACAATGCAGAACGAGAACGCCGAAAAAGGCATCACCGCACTGTTCGTGCGTCGACCGGTGCTGGCCTTCGTCATCAACACGCTGATCGTGGTCGCCGGCCTCGCCGCCTTCTACGGCGTCGAGGTGCGCGAGCTGCCCGACGTCGACCGGCCGGTCATCACGGTATCGACCGGCTACTCCGACGCCGCGGCCGAGATCGTCGACCGTGAGGTGACGGCAGTTGTCGAAGGGGCTGTGGCGCGCGTCACCGGCGTCAAATCGATCTCGTCGAGCTCGTCCTACGGCAACAGCCGGGTAACAGTCGAATTCAATGACGGCGTCGACCTCAACGTTGCCGCCTCCGACATGCGCGACGCTGTCGGCCGGGTGACCAACTCGCTGCCCGACGAGGCCGATGCGCCGCGCATCGTCAAGGCCGACGCCAATGCCGACGCTGTGATGCGGCTGGCGGTGACCTCCGACACCATGCCGGTCGAGGACATGACGATCCTGGTCGAGGACCAGATCGTCGACACGCTGGCCGCCGTCGACGGCGTCGCCGACGTGCAGACCTATGGCGACCGCGCCAAGATCTTCCGCGTCGACATCGACCAGGCCAAGGTGGCGAGCCTCGGCCTGACGCTGGCCGACATCTCGAACGCGCTGGCGAGCGTGTCATTCGACGCACCCGCTGGGTCGCTGACCGTCGGCAACCAGGACCTGATCGTCCGCGCAAGTGCGGCTGTGACGACGCCCGAGGCCTTCGAGAGCATCATCATCAACGGCAAGACCAAGCTCGGCGACGTCGCCACCGTCACGCTCGGCGGCGACCCGGGCTCGACCTCCTTGCGCTCCGACGGCAAGACCGGCATCGGCATCGGCATCGTGCGCCAGGCTCAATCGAGCACGCTCGACATCTCCAAGGGTGTGCGCGCGGCAGCAGAGAAGATCCAGACCACGCTGCCCCCCGGCATGACGATCCGGGTGACGTCGGATGACGCAACATTTGTCCAGGGCGCCATCCACGAGGTCGAGATCGCGCTGATCTTGTCGGTAACGATCGTTCTGATCGTCATCTATGCCTTTCTGCAGGACTGGCGCGCGACGCTGATCCCGGGCTTTGCCATGCCGGTGGCAATGATCGGCACGATCGCCGGCATCTATCTTGCAGGCTTCTCGGTCAATATCCTGACGCTGCTGGCGCTGGTGCTGGCGACAGGCCTCGTCGTCGACGACGCCATCGTCGTGCTCGAAAACATCGTCCGCCGCCGCAATGAGGGCATGGGCCCGCGGGCGGCTGCCGTGCTTGGCACGCAGGAGGTGTTTTTCGCGGTGGTGGCAACGACGGCGACACTTGCCGCAGTGTTCATCCCGATCTCGTTCCTGCCCGGCCAGACCGGCGGCCTGTTTCGCGAGTTCGGCTTCGTTCTGGCGATCTCGGTGCTTTTGTCGTCGATCGTGGCTCTGTCACTGTGTCCGATGCTGGCCTCGCGCATGCTGACCGAAAAGAGCATCGAGCACAGCCATGGCGGCGTGCTCGGCAAGATCGGCACGAACCTCGCCGCGCTCTACAAACGCTGCCTGCATGCCTGCCTCAATGCGCCCGCTATCGTCATCCTGGTGTCGCTGCTGTTCGCGGGCGCGGCATATGTCGCCTTCGGCAGCGTGCGCCAGGAGCTGACGCCGACCGAGGACCGCTCGCTGGTGATGCTGCGCGCATCGGCCCCGCAAGGCGTCAGCCTCGACTACACCGCCTCGCAATTGCGCCGCATCGAGGGGCTGATCGAGCCGCTGCGCAAGTCGGGCGAGATCGAGAGCACCTTCGTCAGCGCCGGCATGGGCAACAACAACAATAGCGGTTTCATGGTGCTGTCGCTGGCGCCGTGGAGCGAGCGCAGCCGCACCCAGCAAGAGATCGCCGCCGACATCCTGGCCCGCACCAGCCAGGTGCCCGGCGTGCGCACCACGGTCGGACAGCCCAACAGCCTGGGCATTCGCGGCGCCGGCAACGGCCTGCAATTCGCGCTGATCGGCAACAGCTATGCCGATCTCGGCACCGCCGCCGCCAAGGTGCTGGCCGAGATGGAGAAGGATCCGCGCTTCCGCCAGCCGCGGCTTTCGACCGACGCCAACCAGCCGCAGTTGTTCGTCACCGTCGACCGCGAGCGCGCCTCCGACCTCGGCATCGACATCAAGGGCCTGTCCCCTGCCCTGCAGGCGATGCTCGACGGCCGGAAGATCACCAGCGTCTTCATCGAGGACCGCAGCTACGACGTGAAGCTGGTCTCGACCACCAATCCGATCAACGATTCGACCGACCTCGAGAATATCTTCATCAGGACGACCGACGGCCGCTTCGTGCCGGTGTCGACGATCGCCACGCTCAGCGAACGCGCCGTGCCGCCGTCGCTGTCACGCGAACAGCAGCAGCGCTCCGTCGCCATCACCGCTGGCCTGGCCGACGATTTTGCGCTCGGCGATGCACTGAAGGAAGTCGAGCAGATCGCGGCACCGGTCCTGCCGGCGGGCAGCCGCCTGCTGCCGCTCGCCGAGGCGGCGACGCTGAACGAGACCAGCGGCAGCATGCTGACGATCTTCGGCTTTGCCATCGTCATCATCCTCTTGGTGCTGGCGGCCCAGTTCGAGAGCTTCGTTTCGGCTGTCATCATCATGGCGACGGTGCCCTTGGGCCTCGCCTGCGCCGTTTTCGCGCTGATCCTGACCGGCACGTCGCTCAACGCCTACAGCCAGATCGGGCTCGTGCTGCTTGTCGGCGTGATGGCCAAGAACGGCATTCTGGTGGTCGAGTTTGCCAACCAGTTGCGCGACCGCGGCATGGGCGTGCGCCAGGCGATCGAGGAAGCGGCAACGATCCGGTTGCGGCCTGTCATGATGACGATGATCTGCACCGTGCTCGGCGGCCTGCCGCTTGTGCTGGCCCAGGGCGCCGGCGCCGAGGCGCGCATCGCGCTCGGCTGGGTGATCGTCGGTGGCCTCGGACTCGCCACGATCTCCACACTGTTCCTTACGCCGGTGGCCTATCTGCTGCTCGGACGCTTCATCACGCCCAAAGTCGCCGAGGAGAGCCGCCTCAAGCGCGAGCTCGAGGAAGCCGCCTACACCGGCGTCGAGCCGGCCGAATAGCAAAATCATCTGCTTGTACTGGCCAATCTGCGGCGGATTTGCCGCCACAAGCGATGACATGGCGTGTCTGATTCTGTATCAGTCCTCGCAGTAACAGCGCCGCATGACTTTTTCTTATGCAGGACAGGATGCAATGAGCCTGAAATCGATCACCCTCGACGAACTTCAGGCCAATCTCGGCAAGGAGGTTGGCGTCTCGCCATGGCGCACTGTCACCCAGCGCATGATCGACCAGTTCGCCGACGCCACCGACGATCACCAGTTCATCCATTGCGACCCCGACCGCGCGGCGGCCGAGACGCCTTTCGGCGGCACCATCGCGCACGGCTTCCTGACGCTGTCGCTGCTTTCGGCGATGACGTTCGACACGCTGCCTTCGCTCGAAGGCGGTAGCATGGGCATCAACCAGGGTTTCGAGGAGCTGAAGTTCGTCGCCCCTGTCAAGACCGGCTCGCGCATCCGCACCCGCTTCGTGCTGTCGGGCCTGAAGATCCGCCCGTCGGGCTGGATCCAGGCGACGCATGATGTGACGATCGAGATCGAGGACCAGAAGAAGCCGGCCCTCACCGCACGCTGGCTGACCATGACCTTCGTCGAGCCCAAGCGCGAAACAGCCTGATTCCTTCCGTCTTCGTTGCTGCCCATTTCAGACCTGCATTGCGCTAGGTCCGATGAGCTAGCGTGCTCGCCTTGCCGCATCATGGCTCGCCGTATAGACTCCTTCGATCAGATCACGGGAAACGATAGGGCGGTTTCTTGTCCAGCAGTGCAGCACAGCGACGCGAACTCCAGAAGGCCGAACTCAGGGCCGAACTGGTGGCGGCGGCCCACGCGCTCGTACGGGAAGAAGGCTACGAAGGCCTGACGATCCGCAAGCTCGCCACGCGGGTCGGCTATGCGCCGATGTCGGTCTATTCCTATTTCGCCGACAAACAGGAAATTCTGATGGCGCTGGCCGAGGATGCCTTCGCCGACTTGGCGCGGCGGATGCGGCAGAACCAGCCCGAGGATCCCGTCGAGGCAATGCGGGCGGCGCTGAGCGAATATGCGGAATTCGGCCTCGGCAATCCCAACGAATACCGCACCGTGTTCATGACCGAGAAGCTGAAGCATCCGCCCGAAGAGACGTTCGACGAGATGGAGCGAGAGAACCCGGCTTTCCAGATCATCATCGAACGGGTGCATGCGTGCCTTGCCGCCGGCGTGCTGAAAGGCGATGCACGCGCCATCGCCACCGCGCTGTGGACCGTTGCACACGGCTCGGTGTCACTGCTGATCACCTTCCCCTTCTACCCCTTCGGCGATCCGAAGGCCTATGTGATGCGGATGGGCGACCTGGCCATGGCAGGCCTTGCCGCCAGCGAGACGCCGCCGCTCACCGACGAACCCGGCAAGTGCCCTGGGTAGCAGTGCAGTCAGTGCATCCATAATAACTTCGTACGCGTACGGTTTATCCCTTGCAAAACGCAGGGTGCGGCCGTATCTGTAAGTCACGCCGTACACGTACGGCAAAATTTACGGAGATGACAATGCGACGGACTATTCTGGCGCTCGCGGCTCTCGCCGCGACGAGCGGCTTTGCAATGGCAAACGACACCCACAAGACGACGCACCAGCCCACTGTGTGCACCCAAACCATCTCGGGCCAGAAGCTCGACTGTGGTTCGACCGGCTCGATCAAGGACGACAAGGGCCCGCAGACCACCAACGCAATCGGCGCGGAGAAGCCGCGCATCGGCATCGACGTCAATCCCTGGATCGTACCGAGCTTCAACTGAGCGGTTTCTCAGTACCTCCAGAAAAGCCGCCCGTCCCAGGGCGGCTTTTTCGTTTCTGGGGGCTTGCTCGTCCGGTCCGTAGCAGGTGTGGTCGTCGCTGAGGGTTGCGCGCTTTGCCCAGCGTCACGTTTCGTAGGTCACAGCCTGGATCCTAGGATCCGGGCCGTGACCTCGCCACCACCCGGGCGGCCCCGGTAGCGCGCCGCATGTCATGGCGCGAGAGCCTAGTGCTTCCCGCCCTTGGCGTCGCCTGTCGGCGAACCGGAAATCGTCGTCGAGGTGACCGACACCGGGTCGCTGGCAGGAAAGCTGTCTTCCAGGGCCTCGTCGAGTTCCTGCTGCAGGACGTGCTGATCCTTCGGCCGTTCGTCGTTGCGGCGGGCGCGCCTTTCGCGCTTCGGCCGCATCCGGCCGGTGGTTTGCACGGGCATGGATTTGTCCTCTCTTCAGCGTCGAGAACAAACGCCTGCCCTGCCCCGAGGTTCCGGGGCGAGGCAGCTCTTCTGAAGAAAGCTCGCGCGAACTAGCCGTCGCGGGCCGCCTCTGACAGGAAGCCCCAGACATAGTCGGAGAACGAGCGCCAGCATTCCAGACGGAAGGCATCCTCGCCGGTGCGCAGAAGCACCATCTCGACCTTGCCGAGCACGGTGCGCGAGGCGGCACCCACCGGGAAGGCTGCAAGCGACAGGTCCTGCGGGCAGCCGGCATTGATGGTATCAGCCGCATTGGGGCCAATGACGGCGATGCCGACATTGCGATGCGAGACATCGACCGCCGAGTGCAGGCCCTTGACCGAAGCGCAGTCGCCGATGGGATCGCCGCCGGCCTCGTCGATAACAAGCCATTCGTCAGGGCCGAGCCAGAGCACGGTGCGGCCAGCCTTGACGGCCGAGCTCTTGGGTTTCTCCGGAAGGGTCACGCCGATCGCCTTGGACAGCGCGGCGACGGCGGCTGGGCGGGCACGCAGCGACATGCGGCTGGCCGGTTCCAGAACCTTGAGCGAAACGCCATGCCCGCCGAGGCTTTTGCCGGCATGCGCCGGCTGACGGGTTGCGATTGCGACCTTAGCCATTGAGGCGGTCTCCCTTCTCGTCGAAGAATACGGTTCCGGTGACTTCCACCTCGATGACGCCATCGGGCATCGGCACGTAGAGCGTCTCGCCAATCCGGTCGCGACCGCCGAGCACGAGGCCCATGGCGATCGAGCGGTCGCAATTGGCCGACCAGTAGCTCGAGGTGACGTGGCCGATCATCTTCATCGGGATCGCCTGCTTGGGGTTCTCGACGATCTGGGCACCCTCTTCGAGCACAGTGCGCGGATCCTTGGTCTTGAGGCCAACGAGTTGCTTGCGGCCCTTGGCGACAAGGTCGGGGCGCGTCATGCCGCGAATGCCGACGAAGTCGGTCTTCTTCTTGCCGACAGCCCAGTCGAGGCCGGCGTCATTGGGCGTGACGGTGCCGTCAGTGTCCTGGCCGACGATGATGTAGCCCTTCTCGGCGCGCAGCACGTGCATCGCCTCTGTGCCATAGGCGCAGGCGCCGTGCTTCTGGCCCTCGGCCCACAAAGCTTCCCACACCGCGCGGCCATAATCGGCAGGCACGTTGACCTCGAAGCCGCGGTCGCCGGTGAAGGACATGCGGAACAGGCGGGTCGGCACACCACAAATCATGCCCTCGCGCACCGACATGTGCGGCATGGCCTCGTCGGACATGTCGATGCCCTCGACCAGCGGCGCGATGATGTCACGCGAGTTGGGGCCTTGGACCGCAATCACGGCCCACTGCTCGGAGACCGAGGTCAACCAGACGTCGAGATCGGGGAACTCGGTCTGGAGATAGTCTTCCATGTGGTTCATGACGCGGGCAGCACCGCCTGTCGTCGTAGTGACGTGGAAGCGGTCCTGCGCCAGGCGGCCGACGACGCCGTCGTCATAGATGAAACCGTCCTCGCGCAGCATGATGCCGTAGCGGCAGCGGCCCACTTCGAGCTTCTCCCACGGGTTGGTGTAGAGCAGCTCCATGAACCTGGCGGCGTCAGGACCGACCACCTCGATCTTGCCGAGGGTGGAGGCGTCGAACAGGCCGGCAGACTTGCGGACGGTGACGCATTCGCGGTCGACGGCTTGATGCATGTCTTCGCCGGCGCGTGGAAAATACCAGGCGCGCTTCCACTGGCCGACATCCTCGAACACCGCGCCATGGCTCTCGGCCCAGCTATGGGTCGGGGTCTTGCGCGTCGGGTCGAACAGCCCGTGGCGGGCGTGGTTGACGATGGCGCCGAAGGTCACCGGTGTGTAGGGCGCGCGGAAGGTGGTGAGTCCGACGGCCGGGATGTCCTTGTTCAAGGCCTCAGCCGCGATGGCAAGGCCGTGCATGTTGGACGTCTTGCCCTGGTCGGTGGCCATGCCGTTGGTGGTGAAGCGCTTGACGTGCTCGATCGAGCGCATGCCTTCATGCACTGCCTGGCGGATGTCCTTGGCGGTGACGTCGTTCTGGAAGTCGACGAAGGCCTTGACCGTGGTACCGGCACCGGCGCCCGGGCCGGAACCGAGCATACCGCCGGTCCAGCCTTCGGAAGCCTCGACCTTGAGCGTGACACCCTTGCTTGACGTGGCCCCAGCATCGCGGGCGGCATTGGCGCCGGCCTCAAGCGCCTGCGCGACGGTGTCTTCGAGCGAGTCGGAGCCGTTGCAGGCGCCGACCGAGACGCAATCCTGAGCATAGGTACCGGGCAGGAAGCGCTTGGTGGCGTCGTCGAAAGCAACCTTGCCGCGCGACTGCGAGAACATGTGCACCGATGGCGTCCAGCCGGCTGACATCAGCAGCGCGTCGACGGCGATGGTGCGCTCGGCGCCGCCGCCCTTGGCCTGCACGGACATCGACTTGATCCGCTGGCTGCCATTGACGCTGGTGACGGCGCGGCCATGGTTGACCTCGATGCCGAGCGCGCGTGCTTCATCGACAAGCGGGCCAGACGGGTTGTCGCGCAGGTCGACGACGGCGGCGACGCCGACGCCGGCCTTCTTGAGGTCGATGGCCGCGGCATAGGCGCTGTCATTGGCGGTATAGACGCCAATCTGTCTGCCGACGACGACGCCGTAATGGTTGAGGAAGGTGCGCGCCGCGGATGCCAGCATGACACCCGGGCGGTCATTGTTGGCAAACACCATGTGACGCTCGATGGCGCCGGTGGCGATGACAACGCGCTTGGCGCGAACCTGCCACAACCGCTCGCGCGGCTCGTCGCGGCCGGGGCGCGCAAGATGGTCGGTGACACGCTCGACGAGGCCGACGAAATTCTGGGCGTAGTATCCGAAGGCCGTGGTGCGCGACAGAACGGTGACGTTGTCCATTGCGGCGAGTTTCGCCACCACAGCTTGCGCCCAGCTCCAGCCGTCCTGGCTGTCGATGACGGCGCCTTTTTCATAACGCAGCGCGCCGCCGAACTCGGCCTGCTCGTCGCAAATGATGACGCGCACACCGGTTTCCGCAGCCGCAAGCGCGGCGGCCAGGCCGGCAGCACCGCCGCCGAGCACCAGCACCTCGCAATGGGCGTAGAGCGCCGAATAGTGATCGGGGTCGGGCTGGTCCGGTGCTACACCAAGACCGGCCGCGGCGCGGATATTGGGCTCGTAGAACTTGTGCCAGGCAGCCTTCGGCCACATGAAGGTCTTGTAGTAGAAGCCGGCCGAGAACATCGGCGACGCGATATCGTTGACGGCACCGACGTCGAAGGACAGCGACGGCCAGCGGTTCTGCGAGGCGACGGTCAGGCCGTCATAGAGCTCCTGCACGGTGGCCCGCACATTGGGCGTCTTGCGCGCAGCGTCGCGGCTGACGGTGACCAGCGCGTTCGGCTCCTCGGCGCCAGCGGAGAGGATGCCGCGCGGACGGTGATACTTGAACGAGCGGCCGACGAGATGCACGCCATTGGCGAGCAGCGCCGACGCGACGGTGTCACCGGCAAGGCCGGTCATCGACTTGCCGTCGAAGGTGAAGCGCGCGGTCTTGGCCGGCGTCAGGCGGCCCTGGCCGGAAATGCGGTAGGATCCGGCCATCATGCCTCTCCCTTGGTCGAGCGTTTTGCCTTGGGCTTTTCGTTGAGCTGGTCAGGCGGGCGGTTGGCCCAGGCGGCCGGGCCACCGTCGGCCTTGAGCTTCTCGAGGTCCGGCTTGGGCTCGCCGGCCTTGTAGGTCAGAAGGAAGCGGTCGGTGATGGTGTCGCGGGCGGCGTTGAAGAAGCGCGCGCAGCCATGGATGTGGCGCCAGCGTTCAAAGATTACACCCTTCGGGTTGGAGCGGATGAAGAAGAACTTTTCGAAGTCCTCGTCGCTCTCGGCGGCGATGTTGGTCGAGCGCGCGATATGCGCTTCGCCGGCATTGCGGAACTCGAGCTCGGGACGCTCTTCCTCGCAATAGGGGCAGTGAATGAGAAGCATCTTGATGATCCCTAGAGTTCGCCGGGGCCGACAATGGTGCCTTGCGGCTGGTCGCAGAGCCGCCGCCCCAAGGCCTCGAACGGAGCGACGCGCTTGATCAGCGTCTCGACGTTGTCGGCCGGCAGGAACAGGTCGCGGCTTGAGATGTTGAGGAAGGTAAGCTCGAACGGGTTGGCCGAGACGATGACGTGGCGCCCAGGCGGCGCATCGTGCTCATCATCGGGATCGTCAGGCGTGTCGATGAAAGAAACGACCCGGCGCCCGCCACTCCACACACACGCAAGCAGGCCCGAGGCGACCGAGAACGGCCACTCCGCCTCGTTGTCGCTGCGGCTGATCGTCTGCAGCCGGACCTCGCTGGCGTCAGGTACGTGCAGCATGCCCTTTTCGTCGGCAAGGACGAAGGGCGCGGCCACGGCCGCTATGGTGGCGGCGAGCGTTGTCATCAGTGCGCGACGGCCGCGGCTGCCGCCTCGTCGATGAGACGGCCGGTGCGGAAGCGCTCGATGGTGAAGGGCGCGTTGATCGGGTGCGGCTCGTCGCGGGCAATGGTGTGGGCAAAGACGTTGCCCGAGCCCGGCGTAGCCTTGAAACCACCCGTGCCCCAGCCGCAATTGACGTAGAGCCCCGGCACCGGCGTCTTGGCCAGGATCGGCGAACGGTCCGGCGTGACATCGACGATGCCGCCCCACGAACGCAGCATCTTCATGCGCGTGAACATCGGGAACATCTCGCAGATCGCATCGAGCGTGTGGTTGATGATGTGCAGGCCGCCGGTCTGCGAATAGGAAATGTACTGGTCGGTGCCGGCGCCGATGACCAGCTCGCCCTTGTCGGACTGCGAGATATAGGCATGTACCGTGTTGGACATGACAACGCACGGGAATACCGGCTTGACCGGCTCCGATACCAGCGCCTGCAGCGGGTAGCTTTCGAGCGGCATGCGCACGCCGGCCATGTTCATGATGACCGAGGTGTGCCCTGCGGCAACGACGCCGACCTTCTTGGCGCCGATGAAGCCCTTCGAGGTCTCGACGCCCGAGACGCGACCGTCGGGCGTACGGCGCACGCCCGTCACTTCGCAATTCTGGATGATGTGGACGCCGCGATCGGAGGCGCCGCGGGCATAACCCCAGGCAACCGCGTCGTGGCGAGCGGTGCCGCCGCGGCGCTGCAAGGCGGCGCCAACGACAGGATAACGCGCCGAGGCCGAGATGTTGAGCGGCGGGCAGAACTCCCGCGCCTGCTCGGGCGTCAGCCATTCATTGTCGATGCCGTTGAGACGATTGGCATGGACATGGCGCTTCAGCACCTGCACGTCGTGAACGTTGTGCGCCAGCATCATCACGCCGCGCGCCGAATACATGACGTTGTAATTGAGGTCCTGGCTGAGACCGTCCCACAGCTTCAGGGCGTGGTCGTAGATGCCGGCCGATTCGTCGTAAAGATAGTTGGAGCGGATGATGGTGGTGTTGCGGCCGGTGTTGCCACCACCGAGCCAGCCCTTTTCCAGCACCGCCACATTGGTGATGCCGTGCTCCTTGGCGAGATAATAGGCGGTTGCCAGGCCATGGCCGCCGGCGCCGACGATGATGACGTCGTATTCGCTCTTCGGCTCGGGCGAGGACCATTGCTCCTCCCAGCCCTTGTGTCCCCGCATCGCCTCGCGGGCTATGGCAAAAACCGAATATTTCCGCATTTTTTCAGGGCCTCGCTGATGCCGGAAGCTTGGGAGCGCGAGGTGTAGCACTAGCGAAATCCGACGGCCAGCCTTGGACTGTTTGCGACGGCGACTGCCGTTTTGCGCCATGGGTTTGCGCCATCGGGTTCGTCGTCGATTTCCGCCGCAGGTATCGGGTGGCTGGCAAGCCTGGCAATTGCGAATGACACGAGCAGGCCAGCGGAGCCCGCTGGCTGAACGTGCATGGAGCAAGAACGATGTTTGGACTGAACGGAAAAGTGGCTCTGGTGACCGGAGCGAGCTCTGGCATCGGCCGGGCGACGGCGAAGCTGTTCGCTGCGCAGGGCGCCAAGGTTGTGCTGGCGGCACGTGGGGCGACCGGGCTGGAAGCGCTGGCAGCGGAGATGCGGGCCGACGGATGCGAGGCAGCGACGCTCGCCGGCGACGTCAGGGACGAAGGCTTCGCGCGTGCCCTCGTCGAGCTTGCTACCACCGAATTCGGCGGTCTCGACATTGCCTTCAACAATGTCGGCCTCGTCGGCGAAATGGGCCCGATCACCGGGTTGGAACTGGCAAGCTGGACAGAGGTGATGGAGACCAATCTGACCAGTGCCTATCTCGGTGCAAAGCACCAGATCCCGGCAATGCTGGAACGTGGCGGCGGCTCGTTGATCTTCACCTCGACCTTCGTCGGCTACACCGCCGGCATGCCCGGCATGGCGGCCTATGCCGCGAGTAAGGCCGGCCTGATCGGCCTGACGCAGGTGCTGGCTGCCGAATATGGCGCGCAAGGCATCCGCGTGAACGCCCTGTTGCCCGGCGGCACCGACACGCCGATGGCGACGTTCAAGACCGCCGAAGAACGCGCCTTCGTCGAGGGTTTGCACGCGCTAAAGCGCATCGCCCGACCCGAGGAGATCGCCCGCTCGGCGCTTTATCTCGCTTCGGAAGCCTCGAGCTTCACCACGGGGGCCGCCCTGCTGGCCGATGGCGGCGTGTCGATCAACCGACTCTGAAATTGGCACGGCCCCGAGTTGCGAATCTCCGGGCCGCCAAGGCGATCCGATCAGGCCGCGCCGAGCCGCGCGGCCTTCATGTTGGGCAGGAACACGGTCAGCAAGCCCAGCATCGGCAGGAACGAGCAGAGCTTGAAGACATATTCGATGCCGCGGGAGTCGGCGATCACACCCAGCACCGCGGCAGCGATGCCGCCGATGCCGAAGGCGAAGCCGAAGAAGATGCCGGCGATGAGACCGACGCGGCCGGGCACCAGCTCCTGGGCGAAGACGACGATGGCGGAGAAGGCCGACGCCAGGATCAGGCCGATCAGCACGGTCAGCACCTTGGTCCAGAACAGGTCGGCATAAGGCAGCATCAGCGTGAACGGCAGCACGCCGAGGATCGAGAACCAGATCACCGTCTTGGCGCCGAAACGGTCGCCGATCGGGCCGCCGAGGAAGGTGCCGAGTGCCGCCGAGCCGAGGAACAGGAACAGCAGATACTGCGATTCCTGCACCGACACGCCGAAGCGCTCGATGACATAGAAGGTGTAGTAGCTCGACAGGCTGGCCGTGTAGGCCTGCTTGGAGCAGACCAGAATGGCCAGCACGACCAGCGCCGAAATGACCTTGTTGCGCGGCAGCGGATTGAACAAGGTCGGTGCCGCGCGTTTGGCGGCGCTGACGATGTGGCGGCTGTACCAGACGCTGACGCGGATCAGCACGACGATGCCGACCATCGCCGCGATCGAGAACCAGGCGATACCACCCTGCCCCAGAGGCACGACGATGAGGGCGGCGAGCAGCGGCCCGAGAGCGGAACCGAAATTGCCGCCGACCTGGAACAGCGACTGAGCAAGGCCGAAGCGGCCGCCGGAGGCGAGACGCGCGACGCGTGACGATTCGGGATGGAAGATCGCCGAGCCCAGGCCGACGAAGGCCGAGCCGACGAGCAGCATCGAATAGCTGTGCGCGAAAGCCAGCGTCAGCAGGCCGATCAGCGTCAGGCACATGCCAATGGGCAGCGAGAATGGCAGCGGCTTCTTGTCGGTGTACATGCCGATGACCGGCTGCAACAGCGACGCGGTGACCTGGAAGGTCGTGGTCAGAAGGCCGATCTGCCAGAAGTCGAGATGATAGTCGTCCTTCAGCATCGGATAGAGCGACGAGATCAGCGACTGCATGACGTCGTTGAGGAAATGGCTGAAGCTGACCGCGAGAAGAATTGCCATCACCGTACCATCGGCGGACGACGAGCGGGCTGACATGGCGGTATCGGTCACGGCATTAACTCCGGGCGCATTTCAAGGGACAGGTTGCAATAGACCTGCCCGGCCGAGCTTTCATGGTGCACGATGCGGTACTGTGGGGGCCAGTTGTCACGCTTGGGATGCACTGGCCAGCGTCGCAAAACGCCCCGGCGTGATGCCGAAACGGGCGCGGAAATGACGCGTCATGTGGCTCTGGTCGGCAAAACCCGAGGCCGCCGCAGCCTCGGCCAACCCCTCGCCCGCGGCCATGCGGGAGCGGGCGTGCGCCAGCCTGCGCCCGACGAGATAGCGGTGCGGCGAGGTGCCGATCAAGCGGCGGAAGGCGCGGGAAAGTTCGAAACGGTCGAGGCCGGTGATGCGTTCGAGATCGCAAGACGTCACCTGCCGGTCGAACTCTTCGGTCAGGAACGAGCGTGCTACGGCGACCTCGTCGACGGGCAGTGCCGCCACGCGCTGCAGCCCGGCGTCATCGCTGCGCCGGGCCAAGTGTGCTGCGACATCGGATATGAAGGCATTAGCCTGCAGCGGCTCCATCGGATAGGGGAAATCGGCGAAGGCATCGTCGATCAGAGCGGCAAGTGCGGCATCGCGCTCGACCACTTCGGGCACGAAGGGCAACAGGCGGTCGCGGCCCAGCGCCCGACAGACGAGCCACGGCTCGATGTAGAGCATGCGGTAGGAAAAGCCCTCGGGCACACCGGCATGGCCGTCATGCACCTCATCGGGATGGATGACCATGCATTCGTCCCGGACGCTGATCCGGTCGCTGCCACGATAACGGAAGGCCTGCGCGCCCCAAAGCGTGTGGCCGACGGCATAGGTTTCGTGGCGATGCGGATCGTAGGCGTGGCCACCGAAGCGCGCGACCAGACGCTGCAGCCCGTGGACCGGCTCGTCGGTGGCGATGAAGTCTTCGGTCATTGATGCGGGAGACATCATGCGGGGTCCGCGCTGGCTGAAACCGCAATGTCGTGGCGCTCGCACAAACGTTCAAGACCCTTGCGCCGGACGCGGCTAGCCTTGGGTCATGATGTACCCGACCAAGACCGCTCTCATCCTCCTCGACGAACTCGCGCCCTGGCAGAAGGTGAATGTCTCGGCATTCCTGACCGGCGGGCTGATGCACGGTTATCCCGAAATGGCAGGCGAGCCCTATAAGGACAATGACGACAATTTTTATCTCGCGGTGATCCGCGAACCGGTCTTCGTCTATGGCGCGGACAGCCAGACGATACGGCGAACCTTCGAGCGGGCTCGTTCGCGAGGCATGGCGTTTTCGATCTACACGCGGCCGCTGTTCGTAACGAACAACGACGCCGACAACCGCGCCTCGGTGGCGGCAACCCCTGCCGCCGGGCTCGACATCGTCGGGCTCGGCCTGCATGGCGACCGCAAGCTCATCGACAAGATCGTCAACGGACTGAAGTTTTTAGCGTAGCGCAGTTCCGGGGAAACTGTGGTCCGTCCGGAATTGCGCCAATAACGATTACTTGCCCGCCGCCAAGCGCTTGGAGATCGGTTCGAACTCGGACGTCGACTTGCGCTTGACCGGATCGGGCTCGTTATTCTCCTGCGCTTCCCAATATTTCCAGTTCACCTTGCCCGAGCCAAGCTCGTAGTCCATGCCGTCCCAGGCGTCTTCGCGGAAGCTGTAGAAGGCCCAGTGCAGCTTGTCCTCGTCGAGGTTGGTCAGCACGTCCTCGAGATACTGCTTGCAGAACGGCAGGCGGCGCATGCAGCCGAACTCGCCGGCGACGACGCGGTTGCGCGCGATGCCGCGGCTGTCCGCCCACTCGACCGGCTGGTCGAGATAGGCGCGGACGCGCTCGGCATCCCATCTCTCCTCGCCGTTGCCGTAAGGTACCTTGCCCGGATAGGCGTAGGGCTTGTCGCGCTTCATGTTGGGCGCGCTGGTCGCGGCATAAGGCTCGTACATGTGGAAAGAGTAAAGGACGCGCTGATCGGCGAGGCCCGCCGGCCAATAAGAGAAGGCGTCGGCCGCGGCATACCAGCCGGCGTCGACCATGATGGGGGTCGCAGGATCGACTTCGCGGATCGCCGCGATGACCGTGTCGTAGAAGGCCCTGAGATCACGCGAGCTGCCGGCATTCTTGGTGTACCAGGCGCGCATCTCGGCGATGTTGGCGTGCTCGGCGAGCCCCCCTTCCTTTTCCGGCGTCGGCTCGTTGACGATGTTGTAGGCAGCGACGGCCGGATGGTCCTTGAGTTCGCGCGCCAGGTCTCGCCAGAAGGCGGCGGCCTGGGTCCAGTAATCCTTGTCGGCCCACAGGCGGCCGTCGAACTTCCTGTCGTTGTTCTGGGCCCAGCGCATGCCGGGAAGCGATAGCGGTGCGATGACAACCTTGAGGCCGGCCTTGTCGGCGCGGTCGAGCACTTGTTTCAGCGTCTTCACGTCGGAGGCGACAAGGCCGTCATACTTGTCGGCGGTGCCGATCAGGAAGTCGCGCTTCTCCGCCTTCCACTTGTCATAGGACAGGCGCACCCAGGTGGCGCCGTAGCCGCGCAGCGCATCGAAATAGGCCTGATCCGGCGGCAGGCGGTTGAAGCTGTTGCCGCCATGCTGCGGCTTGTCCCAGAAGCCGATGAGATCGGCCGCGTGCGCCTCCGGAATGGCGGCAGTGAGCGCCAGGGCGAAAATCAGTGAACGCATGGAGGGGCTTGCCTATGGGAACTGGAAATGAGAGTGGCTTCCTTGACAAGGAATGCGGCGGAAGTGGGCACGGCGCGGCGCCACTTTTCGCACAGACCGCAGGAAGTGCGGCCTTTGCAGTGGACAAGCAGGGCTGATTCTGCTATCTGCCGCCAACAATTCCCGGTGGAACCCATCGTGGAGGCGTTGTGGCTATTGCCGTAGCCTCCAGATTACGAACCCGAAAGACAGGATCACACGTGCAGGTACTCGTCCGCGATAACAATGTTGACCAGGCGCTTCGCGCGCTGAAGAAGAAAATGCAGCGCGAAGGCATCTTCCGTGAAATGAAGATGCGCGGTCACTACGAGAAGCCTTCGGAAAAGCGTGCTCGCGAAAAGGCTGAAGCCGTTCGCCGCGCCCGCAAGCTGGCCCGCAAGCGCGCCCAGCGCGAAGGCCTGCTGCCCAGCACGCCGCGCCCGGCTGCTGCCGCTGGTGCAGGCGCTGGCGCACGTCCGGCACGTTGATCTGCCAATCTTTGGTCCTTTTCGAAGGATAACGACAAGGTGGGGCGACCAAAAATCGCCGCCACCTTTTTGTTTTGTCCGGACGTCACCGGACGCGGCGCTCAAGCCGTAGAGGCGCAAGCGAGGGACACGCAGCGATGAATGCAGTCATGAGCAACCGCAACTCCCTGCTGCGCGGCGGCGCCATGACAGCTTTGGTGCTGGTATCCATGGCCGTTGCCAGCTGCCAGTCGTCCGGCCCGGCCGGCGAGTTGACCCGCATCGACACGATGCAGGGTTCGAGCGAGAACATCTCGTCGCTGAGTGCCGTCATCTCCAGCAATCCCAACGACCCCGAAGCCTACAATGTGCGCGGCTCGGCTTATGGCCGCGGCGGCAAATACCGCGAGGCACTGCAGGACTTCGACCGGGCACTGCAGCTCAACCCGAACTTCTACCAGGCCTACTCGAACAGGGCGCTGATCTACCGCTTCATGGGCAACCAGGCCTCGGCGCTGGCCGACTACAACAAGGCGATCCAGCTCAACGCCTCCTATGACGCTGCCTATATCGGCCGCGGCAATCTCTACCGCAAGGCGGGCCGCACCCAGGACGCCTTCAACGATTTCCAGAAGGCGATCGAGCTCGACACCACCGACCCGCGCGCCTACCACAATCGCGGCCTGATCTATCAGCAGCAGGGCCAGCACGCCTTTGCGCTCGAGGATTTCTCCAAGGCGATCTCACTGTCGCCTGACGCAGCCGAGCCGTATAACGGCCGCGGCCTGTCCTATCTCGCCACCGGCGACGACGACAACGCCTTCGCCGACTTCAATATGGCAATCAAGCTCGACGGCAAGATCGCTGAAAGCTGGGCCAACCAGGCGCTGATATACGAGCGTCGTGGCGACAAGGCCAAGGCCGCCAAGGCTTATGCCGAGGCAGTGCGCCTCGACCCCAACTACAAGCCTGCTGTCGACGGCCTAGCCCGCACGCGCGGCGGCGCCTGACCTTTCGCGACGAGGCATTGCCGTGAACTGCCTCGTCGTGCTGTCGCATCCGCTGCCCTACAGCCTGAACCGACATTTCGCAGAGACGGCAATCGCCGAGCTCACCGGCGCCGGCCATCAGGTCGAGCTGCTCGACCTCTACCGCACAGCTTACGATCCGCGCCTGACACCCGCCGAGCGTAGCTCCTATTACGGCGAGCGCTTCGACGCATCGGCACTCGACGCCCACCCAAAAACCTTGCGCGAGGCCGAGGTGCTGGTGCTGGTGTTCCCGACCTGGTGGTTCGGCCTGCCGGCGATGCTGAAGGGCTGGGTCGACCGGGTGTTCGCCCCTGGCATCGCCTTTGATCACGGCAGCAATTTCGGCCCGATCAAGCCGCTGCTCGGCAAGCTCCGCCATGTCGTTGTCATCACCACACTCGGTAGCCCGTGGTGGATTGACCGGCTGCTCATGCGCCGTCCGGTGCGCCGCATCCTGAAATGGGGTGTGTTCAAGGCTTGTGCGCCGAAGGCCCGCTTCGCCATGCTGTCGTTTTATGCCGCAGAAAAGCCGCAGCCGGAGCGCGTGATGCGTTTCGCTGGCGAGATTCGCCGGCGATTGCGTGAGATCGGCTAGCCGCGCCTGAAGGAACCTTTCGGCGGCTATGCGGTTGATATCGCTTCATGCCTGAAAGGATTCCCCCAATGAAAAAGCTCGCCATCCTTGCCCTTGCCCTGGTGCCCTTTGCGGCACCCGCACACGCGCAGTTCGGCGCCAAGCTCGGCATGCTCAGCTGCACCGTCAACGGCGGCACCGGCTTTGTCATCGGCTCGAGCAAGGACATGCAGTGCACGTTTACGCCAGCCTTCGGCAACCGCGCCCAGGAGATCTATTCCGGCCGCATCAACAAATACGGCGTCGACATCGGCACCACCACCGGCGGCGCGCTGGAATGGCTGGTACTGGCGCCGAGTCGCGACGTCTATGACCCGGGCGGCCTCGCCGGCAACTATCTCGGCGCGACAGCCGAAGCGACGGTCGCCGTCGGCCTCGGCGCCAACGTGCTCGTCGGCGGCTCCGGCCGCTCGATCGCGCTGCAGCCGGTCAGCCTGACCAACCAGACCGGCCTCAACGCCGCCGTGGCGATCGGCGCGCTGCAGCTGACCGCACCTCTCAAGTAAGCTGCAGTCACCGTTTCAAAGTGCCGGGGTGCAAACAGCGCTCCGGCATTTTTTGTGCCGATGACGCGGCATCTGCCGCAATCGTTCGGTCGCACTTGCCCTCTTTCCCGGTTCGAGATTTCCGGGCATTTCTGCGCCCAGCTGGAGATCCAGCGCGGAGGGAATGTGAATGCCCGAGACAGCCAGCCTGATCGCATTTGCTGCCATTGCCCTTGGCATGGTGCTGACACCGGGCCCCAACATGATCTACCTGGTGTCGCGTTCGCTGAGCCAGGGCCCCAGGGCCGGCCTGATCTCGCTCGGCGGGGTGGCGCTCGGTTTCATCGTCTACATGCTGTGCGCGGCCTTCGGCATCACGGCGCTGATATTCGCCGTTCCTTACGCCTATGACGCCATCCGCTTCGCCGGCGCCGCCTACCTGCTCTGGCTCGCCTGGCAGGCCCTTCGCCCGGGTGGACGTTCGCCCTTCCAGGTGCGGCAGCTGCCCAAGGACACGCCGCGCAAGCTGTTCGCCATGGGCTTTCTCACCAATCTGCTGAACCCGAAGGTCGCCGTGCTCTATCTGTCGCTGCTGCCGCAGTTCATCGATCCGGCCGACGGCAGCGTACTGAGCCAGCTTCTGGTGCTCGGCACGATCCAGATCTCGATCAGCATTACGGTCAACGCACTCATCGCCATCTCCGCCGGCTCGATCTCCACCTTCCTCGCCAGCAACCCCGGCTGGGTCGCGGTGCAACGCTGGCTGATGGGCACGGTGCTGGCCGGTATGGCCGTGAAGATGGCAACCGAAGCCCAGCGCTAAAGTGTGTGGCGGTTCTCCGTCCGGAATTGCGCCAAAAAAAGAGATCCGCGATTCGAAGAATAGCGGAAACGCTCTAGACGGCCGGATCAGCCGGCTTGATGCGCCGGCGCGCGGCGGGCCGCGGCTTAGACGGATCGGGGTCCGCCTTACGGCCGAGATCGACGGCGTCGCGCAGCACGTCGAGATGGCTACGCGGGCCGCGCTCACCAGAAGGCAGCACCTCCCAGCCCTCGGCCGCCGTCGACCAGTAATTGGTGTGGGTGAAGATACGGCCGAGCGCCCAGGTCAGGCTGACCTGGATGTTGAGGATGCCGGGGCCGAAATTTTCGACCAGCGGTCCGGAGATCGGATCGCCGGTCAGCCAGCCATTGCCCTTGTCGTGGATGTTGGTCCAGCGCGTCGCGGAAAAGACCGCAGCGTGGTGTGGGTATCTAGGCGACCGCGAGGGGTAGAGGATGTTGGGGTTCTTGCCCTCAGACACCGGCGGGCATGTCGACAGCAGCCGCTCGTCGACCGCCTTGGCGAAGTCGGCCGCATTGTGCGTAACGAGGAACTCGGCATGGGTGAGCGGGCTGCCGAAGGTGACGAAATCGCTGACCTTCCAGCTGTCGAGCTTGTCGGACGGTGCGGTGCTCAGCTGCCGATAGAGCTGCCATTGCAGGCCGCGAAACTCAGCCAGCTCTGCGGCATCCATCGTGACCTTGGCGCGCCCGGCGCTGTCGATGGGCAGCGCCTTCTTGCCGACAGCGCGGAACGCCTTGAGCAGCTCCGGCTCGCTGCGCCTGTTGCGGCCGCTCGGCGCGCGTTCGGCCCACAACAGCTGCAATATGTCGTAGGCGACGATGGTGCCCAGGCTGTGGGCGACAACGACGATGCGGTCATAGGCCGGGTCGTCGTTCAGCCCGCGCAGCAGCGCCAGCCCCCTCTCCCGCACCTCTGTTCGCTTGACGATGGTGTCGGGCTCGGCCCGGACATAGATGGCGACGTCGCCGAAATAGGGCACTAGGAACTGGCTGACCAGCCAGCCGACGGCCACGGCAGCGATGCTCCAGACCCAGCCGGGGAAGAGCACCTTGCCCAGCCCGAACCACTCGATCAGGTTGGGAACGATGAGCAGCGTAGCGATCAGCGCAGTGACCGCCCAGGCGGCGATGTAGAGCCGCCGTGCATCGACGGGCACATCCGACCACTTGCGCAGCAAAAGGCCCCTCACCCAGGCTACAAGGCGCTGGACGGTGGTGCCCTGAGTAATGTCGGACCAGTAGAGCTCGTAGAACTCGGTCCGCCGTCCGTCGACGTCATCGGGCGTGGTGATGCGGCGCAGCTCGTAGGACCGCGCGCGCCGGTCAGGGTGGACCCAGCTCTTGTTGATCAGGCCATCACCGTCGGGATCCGGCTTGCGCGCACCGAACTTGCCTTCCGTCCGACTGAGATCGGAACTCCAGACAGCACTGACGAAGCTGCGGATGGTATCCATCGGCCGCTGCTCGCCCATGCCGTGGACGATGACCACGGCCTGGCGCGCATTGTCCTTGGCCGCAGGCCGTATTGGTGCGGGGCTGACATTCATCGCAAATCCCCCCTGACAAGAGCGAAGACTATTCAGCAAGCAGACTGTTCAGAAACAGGGGCAGCCTATGCCAGTTCAAGGCAACAAAAAAGCCCGGGTGTTGCCGGGCTTTTGTTTGTCGGGGTGTGGAGGGGCTGATGTGTTGTCTCAGTGATCCATGGCCTTGACGATTTCTTCGGTCATCTTCTTGGCGTCGCCGAGCAGCATCATGGTGCCGTCCTTGTAGAACAGCGTGTTGTCGATGCCGGCATAGCCGGAGCCGAGCGAGCGCTTGACGAACAGGCAGGTGCGGGCCTTGTCGACGTCGAGGATCGGCATGCCATAGATCGGCGAGCTCTTGTCGTCACGTGCCGACGGGTTGGTGACGTCGTTGGCGCCGATGACATAAGCGACGTCGGCCTGCGAGAACTCCGAGTTGATGTCTTCGAGCTCGAAGACCTCGTCATAAGGCACGTTGGCCTCGGCGAGCAGCACGTTCATGTGACCGGGCATGCGGCCGGCGACCGGGTGGATGGCGTATTTGACTTCCACGCCATTGGCCTTGAGCTTGTCGGCCATCTCGCGCAGCGCATGCTGGGCCTGGGCCACAGCCATGCCGTAGCCCGGCACGATGATGACCTTCTGGGCGTTCATCATCAGATAGGCGGCGTCGTCAGCGGCACCTGTCTTGACCGTGCGCTGGATGCCGTCGTCGACAGCTGCCGCCGTCTCGCCGCCGAAGCCGCCAAGAATGACCGAGATGAACGAGCGGTTCATGCCCTTGCACATGATGTAGGACAGGATCGCACCCGACGAGCCGACCAGCGCACCGGTGATGATCAGCGCGAGATTGCCCAGCGTGAAGCCGAGTGCCGCAGCTGCCCAGCCCGAATAGGAGTTGAGCATCGACACCACGACAGGCATGTCGGCGCCGCCGATCGGGATGATCAGGAGCACGCCGAGCACAAGCGACAATGCCACGATCAGCCAGAAGATGGTCGTCGACTGGGTGGTGACCAACAGCACGATCAGCACGACCAGACCGATGCCGAGGGCTGCGTTGATCAGGTGGCGAGCCGGCAGCATGATCGGCTTGCCCGACATGCGGCCATCGAGCTTGAGGAAGGCGATGACCGAGCCGGTAAACGTGATGGCGCCGATGGCAACGCCAAGGCTCATCTCGACCAGCGCCTGGCCGTGGATGGCGCCGACGGCACCGATGCCGAAGCTTTCGGGTGCATAGATGGCTGCGGCTGCGACCATGACGGCGGCCAGACCGACGAGGCTGTGGAAGGCAGCGACCAGCTGCGGCATCGAGGTCATGGCGATGCGCCGGGCGGTGACCGCACCGACGCCGCCGCCGATGACGAGGCCGAGCACGATCAGGCCGAGGCCGCCGGCAGAGGGCTTGGCCAGCGCCAGCGTGGTCACGATGGCGATGCCCATGCCGACCATGCCGTAGGTGTTGCCCTTGCGGCTGGTGGTCGGATGCGACAGGCCACGCAGCGCCAGGATGAACAGGATGCCGGAGACGAGATAGAGGAAGGAAGCGAGGTTCAGGGTCACGTCACTTGTCCTTCTTCTTGTACATCGCCAGCATGCGCTGGGTGACGAGGAAGCCGCCGAAGATGTTGACCGAGGCCAGCACCAGGGCGACGAAGCCGAAGCCGGTGGCAAGGCCGGAAGCGGCGATGCCGACGGCGAGCAGCGCACCGACGACGATGACCGAGGAGATGGCGTTGGTGACGGCCATCAGCGGCGTGTGCAGGGCCGGCGTCACCGACCAGACGACGTAGTAGCCGACGAAGATCGCCAAAACGAAGATGGCGAAGCGGAACACGAACGGGTCGACCGCCCCGCCGGTGACGGCATGTGCCGCATTGCCGGCAGCTTCGGCCGCACCTTCAGATGTGGCGAGATCCTGGACGCCGAGCCGGACGGCGGCAACCGCCTGGTCGAGCTGGTCGAGGGCTTTCTGAAGACCTTCCATCACGCGTCTCCCTCAGATGATGTCTTCGCGCCGGCGCTTGGCGCCGACTTCTTGGCAGTGGCTTTTTGGGCAGCGGGCTTTTTCGCAGCCGCCGGTTTGTCCGCTTTGGCGGCGGCCGGCTTCTTCGCCGTTGCCTTGGCAGGAGTTGCGCTATCGCTCGCCGGGTCGTCACCGCGGTTCTGGCCGGCCACGATCGGCTTGGGCTTGTCCGCAGCCGCAGCGGCATTGGCGAAGTTCGGATGCACCACCTTGCCGCCATCGGTCAGCATGGTCGCCTTGACCAGCTCGTCGTCGCGGTTGATGGCGATCTGCTTGGTGGTCTTGTCGACCATGGTCTCGAGGAAGGCGAACAGGTTCTTGGCGTAAAGCAGCGAGGCGGAGGCAGCGACCCGGCCCGGCACGTTGAGATGGCCGACGATCTTTGCCCCATTGGCCGTGGTCACGACCTTGCCCGGCACCGCACCCTCGACATTGCCGCCGCGCTCGACGGCGAGGTCGACAAGCACCGAACCCGGCTTCATCGAGGCGACCATTGCCGCAGACACCAGCTTCGGCGCCGGACGGCCCGGGATGAGTGCCGTGGTAATCACGATGTCCTGCTTGGCGATGTGCTCGGCGGTCAGCGCCGCCTGCTTGGCCTGGTACTCCTTGGACATCTCCTTGGCGTAGCCGCCGGCGGTCTCCGCTGCCTTGAACTCCTCGTCCTCGACGGCGAGGAACTTGGCGCCGAGCGAGGCGACCTGCTCCTTGACAGCCGGACGCACGTCGGTGGCCGTCACGATCGCGCCCATGCGGCGTGCGGTGGCGATCGCCTGCAGGCCGGCAACGCCGACGCCCATGATGAACACCTTGGCAGCCGGAACCGTGCCGGCCGCCGTCATCATCATCGGCAGCGCCCGGTCATATTCGGCAGCACCGTCGATGACCGCCTGATAGCCGGCGAGATTTGCCTGCGACGACAACACGTCCATCACCTGGGCTCGGGTGATGCGCGGCATGAACTCCATGGCAAACGCCGTCACCCCCGCCTTGGCCATCGCCGCCACACCGGCCTCGTTGCCATAAGGATCCATGGTGGCAAGCACGGCAGCACCCGGCTTGTAGCCCTTGACCTCGGCCTCCGAGGGACGGCGCACCTTGAGCACCACATCGGCCTTGGCGGCATCGCCGGCCTTGCCGATGACAGCCCCCACCGCCGCATAATCGGCATCGGGAATGCGCGACAAGGTGCCTGCACCCGTCTCGACAACAACCTCGAAGCCAAGACCCACAAGGCGTTTCACCGTATCCGGTGAAGCCCCCACACGGCTCTCAATCGCATCCAACTCTCTGGGTATGAATATCGTCTGGCCCACCGTGACGTCCTTTCGGCTGGAACCTTACCAAACGTAAAGTGCCGGACGCACACAGACGCGTCGGCGCCTTACCAACGAAATCGACTGGGCTAGTGACGAAAAGACCGCCGACGCACCCGCACCAAAAACTTATCAGGACCATGCCCTGCCGGGCGCTTCGCCGGCAAGGTTATTGCGTGCAGCCGCTTTTGGTCCACGCCCTTCGCAGGAAGACCGTCGGTTCAGCTTCGACCGGAAATTGGCCGTGACACGAACCGGCGCGGGAACCCGGCGGCTGCCGGAAATCAATCAGCGGATATGGGTCGGCACGTCGCGCAGCAGATAGCCGCCGACGCCGCAGATGATCAGAAACAGCACGAGGCTGGAGAAGAAGCCGGCCGGCGTAAAGAAGCCGAAGGCCATGGCGATCATCAGCGCCACGCAGAACAGCGTGCCGTATTTGGACAGCATAATGAACATCGAATAGGTTTTCTCGTGCTCGGCGTAATCCATCTGCGCGCCAAGTTCGATCGGGCCGGTCGGCGTGGTATCAGCCATGAGAGTCCCCTCCGGAAAACGAGTTCAAGGGCACATACCTAAATGCGCGCTGCAGGGCAATGGAAAGATTGCCCCTTTGGCTGCGACAAGATTATCAATCCCCAACGGGGAAATAAATGCTCATTTGATCAAACGCAAGCGTTTGTTGCGAAAGCGATGACTGATATTGCGATGCCGGAATGGTGGCGGGTTTCGAAAAGCAGGGTGGCTGGCAGTGCGGAGGTGCCGTCCAGATGCGAATGAAAGCCTAGCTGACCTGGTTCGCGACTGGTCAGGCTGGGGCGGGTTCAGGTTGCGGCGGTTCAGGCCGGAAGCCTTCCGACTACCTGGGTGCGCCGGGCTCCGCACTGGCGGTGGATGAGGGCGAGAATGAGTTCAGCATGATCAGGCAAGGGCACGCCGCCACAGCGAGAGCCGCGCCGATTACTGGCCAAGGGGACAATGATGCTAGTTCTTGCAAGCCTTGTTGAGCGACCATGGCGCATGCGACGTGGCGAACTTGTTGGCTTCCTGATCGACCAGCGGGGCGATCATCTTGGCATCGGCGGTCAGCGGGTGCGATGCCTTGACGAAGCGGTTGCCGTCCCACTGCAAAAGCCAGGCGCTGCCATTGCCGGCATGGTTGGCGCAGGTCGTCGCGAACGGGCCGATCATGCCTGACATGCCGAGGGATGCCAGCCTGGCATCGTCGATCTTGAGGTTCTCCAGCCCCCAGCGCATCTGTTCGCCGCTGATCAGCCTTTTGTCGAAGTGCTCCTGGGCCGCCTTTATCGCCTCGGCCGACAGCATCGAGATCATGACGCCGCGCTGGTAGAACAGCTTGTCGGGCGCCTCGGCAGGCGTCTGCGACTTGCCGGCGTTGATGACATATTTGCGGATGTCCTTGATCACCTCGGCATCCGGCACTGGCAGGTTCCACGACAGGGCGCGATAGCCCTTGGCCGCCTCGCCCACAGCCTTCAGGTCGTCGTCATGCGCCGACCACCAGATACCGACGAGCCTGTCCATCGCAAAGCCCGATCTAACCGCCTCGGCCAAGGCACCCGCATTCATCGCGCCCCAGCCCCACAAGAGCACAAAATCCGGGCGCTCGGCCTTGATCTTCGCCCATTGCGCCGACTGGCTCTGCATCTCCTTGGCCGCCACAGGCACGGGCAGCAGCGTGAAGTCAAAACTGTCGGCATATGCCTGCAACAGCGGGATCGGCTCCTCGCCATAAGGACCGTCGAGATGCAAAAGCGCGATCTTCTTGCCACGCAGATTGTCGAGGTCGTCGCCCGATATGCCCTTGAGCATCATCGAGGCGCCGTCCCAGTAGCTGACCGGAGGATTGAAGGCCCAGGGAAAACGCTTGCCGTCTGCCATGGCCGAAAAGCCGTATCCCGGCGCGAGCACAGGTACCTTGTCGACGCTGGCCTTGGGCAGCAACTCAAGAGTGATCGCGGGCGACCCGGGCTGGGTGACAAGACTCGACGCCTTGGCCTTGTCGTAGCACTCCAGAGCCTTGTCGACGCTGAAGCCGGTCTCGCACTCGTCGTAGTTCAGCCTGATGCCGTTGATACCGCCGTCGCGCTCGTTGAGCATCAGCATGTAGTCGCGCTGGCCGTCCATCAGCGGAGTACCGGCATCGGCGAAAGGGCCGGTGCGAAAGGTCATATTGGCGACGGTGAGCGTGTCTCCAGCAGCCAGCACCGGAGCGGGCAGGATCATCCCGAGCAGCAATGCGGCCCGCAACAGGTGTTTTGTGGTCGGCGTCGTCATTGTTCCCGCGGATTCCGGATCACATTGCCGCCGACCTTACGCGAAGCTCAGGCGGCTTCGCGAAAATATTTTGCCGTCGGCAGGATGGTCAGCGGCGCGAGCTCGCCCATCGGCTGCCTGCTGAACATCAACCTTTGTTCCATCGGCGTCGACTTGAAGAATGGGAAACGCTGGAACGAGCGCTCGCGGATGCTGTTGACGTCGGCGCGATAGAGCACGACCTGGTAGTTGAGGCCGGGATAATCGCGCAACTCGCCGATCTGCTCCGACTTGTAGATGCGGCGGTAGAAGCCGGCATGCTCGGGACGAATGGTCGACAGGCAGTAAGGCGCGTCGAAATAGAAGCAGGCCATGCCGGCAAGGCGCAGCGTGAGATAAGGTATCTGCGGATAGACACGCGACCAGTCCGGATCTGCAGCGAAGCGGCTGGGATCGACGAAGTTGGCGCCGGCCGCCAGCTGGGGGCGCAGGATATCGCCATAGACGGTCGTCGACGGCGACGCCGGCGTGTCGCGACAGGCATGATGGATGCGCAGCGTGCTGACCAGTTGGCCATCGATGTAGATGCCGAATTTGTAGCAGTTCTCGGCATCGTCGAGATCATCATGGATGGTGTGGTCGGGATTTTCCGACACCATGTCGCTCAGACGGTACGACTTGTAGCGGAGGCGATAGATGTCTTCGAGGTCTTCGCCCTTGTCGCAGCGCCGGTATTCGGCCCGCTCGAGCAGACTTGAAACATGGCTCGCGAAACTCGAGCCTTCACCGGACACACTGCCACTCTTGACGTCGGCGTCGCCGCCGGACGTCGCTTGATGGATCGTCATGGTATTCCCCGTACTTCCGCCCAATCGAAGGGTAGCGGAGGCCGGTTTGATGTAAAGATAAAATTCAAAATGTTCCTATTTACCTTCCATTAAGGTTAACAATTAATGGAAAAACAAGCGTTTTTGCCAGTTGCGCGACCTGCCCTTCCGCTTACTTTATCGACGGGCTGAAATGCGTGCGAGACCGATGTCCTTGGCAAAGGGCCAGACGGTGTTGGACATGGTTTCAATGCCGGACGACGACAGCGCCGAACCGAACAGGAAGCCCTGGACGAGGTCGGGGTGGACCTCGACAGCGAGGATCTTGAGCTGTTCGAAGGTCTCGACGCCCTCGACGGTGACCGACAGGCCGAGCGGCCGTGACAGGTCGACGATGCCTTTCAGCAGCTTCAGCGAGCGCGGATTCTGCGCGACATCGGCAAGGAAGCTGCGGTCGATCTTGACCTTGTCGAGCGGCAGCTTGTGCAGATAGCTCAAGCTGGAATAGCCGGTACCGAAGTCATCGAGCGCAATGCGCACGCCCAGTGCCTTGAGTTCCTCGATGTAGCTGCGCGTCGACGACTTGTCGTCGAGCAGCGCCGTCTCGGTGACTTCGATTTCGAGACGATGCGGCGCGAGGCCTGAAGCCACAAGCGCGCCGCGGACCTTCTCGACTACATCGCGGTCGCGGAAGTCCTTGGCGGACAGGTTGACCGACACGCCGATCGGCGCCGGCCACTTGGCGCATTCGGCGCAGGCCGCCTGCAGCACGAAGGTGCTGATGTCGGAGATGATGCCCATCTCCTCGGCGAGCGGAATGAAGGTTGCCGGCGAGACCGGGCCAAGCTCTGGATGGTCCCAACGGCACAACGCCTCGCAGCTGGCGATACGCATCGTGCTCATCGAAACGATCGGCTGGTAGACCACGCGGAGCGCGCGCGCTTCAACCGCATTGCGCAGATCGGCCTTCATCAGCTGGCGATTGCGGAAGGCGGCGTCCATCACCGCCTCGAACAGCTGCCAGCTGTTCTTGCCGGATTCCTTGGCCTTGTAGAGCGCGAGGTCGGCCTTGACGATCATCGCATCGACATCGGATTCACGCACCTTGCCGAGCACGGCGCCGCCGCTGGCCTGGATGCGCAGCACATGGCCGGCGACATCGACCTCGCCCTGCAATTCGGCGAACATGCGGTCGAGCATCAGCTTGAGATGGCTCTCGTCATCGACCTTGTCGAAATAGATCATGAACTCGTCGCCGCCGAAGCGGCTGACCTTGACGGCATCGGAGGCAAACGCTGCCAGCCGCTCGGCGACGGCGTAGATCAGCCCGTCGCCGACAGGATGACCAAGCGTGTCATTGACGCTCTTGAAGTCGTCAAGGTCGAGCACGGCGAGCGCGCACAGCCGTTCGCGGTCGCCGGAGAGTACGCATTCAGCCGCCACTTCATGGAAATAGGCGCGGTTGGGCAGCCCGGTCAGGCCATCGTAGCGGGCCATGAAACGAATCTTCTCTTCGGCGGCGACACGAGCTGTCACGTCCTCGAAGGTGATGACGCCAAGCTCCTGGCTGCCTTCGCGCGCCGAGAACTCCAGGCACTGGCCGTTGGCGAGCGAGACCAGAACCTTGCGGTCCCTGCCCTCGCGCAAAGCGCGGGTCAGCTGTGCCTCGATGTAGCGGCAATCCTTGAGCGCGAGTTGGCCGCCGGCGACGCCGCGCATCAGCAGGCCATGGATCGAGCGGCCGAGCAGCGCCTCGGGCGATTTGACCGACATCAGATGCGCAGCTTCCGCGTTGGCCACAGCCACGCGACCGTCGGGGCCGAGCATGACCAGGCCGTGCGACATGGTGTTGAGGGCACGATTGAAGCGCTGGGCGATGCGGTTGGCCTTCTTCTCCTCCGACACTGCGGTGAACAGCACGTCGCGCACCGTGTCGGCGAATTTGCGGATGGCGTAGAGGAACGGCGCTGACAGCAGGCCCAGGAAGACGTGGTAAAAATCGCCACGCAGCAGAAAGCCGAGCGAGATCGCCCAGGTCATTGTCACGGTGAAGATCATCACCATGCGCGGCGAGCCGTAATTGCGGCCGGCAATCGAGGTGGCCGATGCAAGCGTCACGCAGACCGAGGCGATTTCGGCGAAAGGATCATAGGCGAAATATATGCCGGCGAGGCAGAACGAGCCCAGCGCCAGGCCATGCAGAGTGCCATAGAGGATGTAGTCGTTTTCGCGCTTGTGCGCTTCTTCCCACGTCGTGGCAGCCGGTAAGCTGTTGTATTTGCGGAAGTTTCGCATGCGCAACGTGGCGACGAGCACCATGAACAGCGCAACGACAAGATAGAGCGGGTGAGCGGTTTTCCACCAGACGACGCCGATCAGGACCGTCTGCGCAACCATACCAACAGCCAGCGTCGCGCCATCGCGGAAAAGCGTTTCCACGAAGGGTATGTAGACGTCGACCGGTATCTCGTTGTTTCTTCTGCGCATCCGAGGCCTGCCTGGGAGGCCAAGGACTGCCACATCCACCTTAAGAAAGGCTTAGAAAGCGCGCACTTATACGCCAGTAACGCCACTCAATCGCGTGCCACAACTTCTAATTTAGGTTCAGGTAAACAAGTCGTATCGCCTATTCGGCAGCCTGGAGCGTGGGGCTTACCGGCGCGGCAGCCAACCTCTTGACCAACCGTTCCCGTTCCCCCGATGCCTTGTCGACGCTGGCATGCTTTACGTGACCATAGCCGCGGATCAGCTGCGGCACCGATGCCAATGCGGCCGCAGCGTCAAGATTGTCGCTCGTAAGTGCGCCCCGGATCAGCTCGAGATCGGCCTCGTAGCGGTCGAGCAATGCACGCTCCATACGTCGCTCGGCGGTGTAGCCGAAGATGTCGAGGGCACCACCCCGCAGGCCCTTCATCGCCGAAAGCAGCCTGAAGCCCTTCATCATCCACGGACCGAAGCTCGATTTGCGCGGCACCCCGTCAGCACCCTTGCGGCCGAGGATCGGCGGCGCAAGATGGAACTCAAGCCGGTCGTAGCCTTGGAATTGCTTGGCCAGCTCGCGTTGGAACGAGCCGTCGGAATAGAGCCGCGCAACCTCGTATTCGTCCTTGATCGCCATCAGCTTGAACAGCGAGCGCGCCGCCGCATCGGTGACGATTGTCGAGCCCGGCTTAGCCTTCTGCTCGGCGGCGCGGAGCGCGGCGATGCGGCCGGTGTAGCGCTCGGCATAGGCAGCGTTCTGATAGGCTTTCAGGAACGCGGCGCGGCGCGCGATCATCTCATCGAGTGTCTGGGCGACGACAGGCTCATCGCCGCGGGTGGTCCGGCCGATCATGGCGCGGACGAACTCCGGATCATGGGCGGCGCGGCGGCCCCAGCGGAACGCCGCGACATTCATCGCCACCGCTTCGCCATTGAGAGCGATCGCCTTTTCGACCGCTTCAGTCGACAGTGGCAGGCCGCCATGCTGGAAAGCAAAGCCGAGCATGAACATGTTGGCACCGAGCGAATTGCCGAACAGCGCAGATGCGGTGCGGGTGGCGTCGAAGAAATGCGCGTTCGCCTCGCCCGCCGCATCGCGGATCATCTTCTTCAGCCGCTCCGTCGGCAGCGAAAAGTCGGCCGAGCGCGTGAACTCGCCGGGCATGATCTCTGCGGTGTTCGCGACGAAGATGGTGTGGTTTTCGCGAACCGCCGCCAGCACCTTCTTGGCGCCCGACACGACGAGGTCGCAGCCGAGGATCAGGTCGGCCTTGCCGGCCGAGACGCGGATGGCGTTGATGTCGTCCGGCGAACGGGCGATGCGGACATGGGTGAACACCGAACCGCCCTTCTGGGCGAGGCCGGCCATGTCGATCATGCCGCAGCCTTTGCCTTCGAGGTGGGCGGCCATGCCGAGGATCGCGCCGACGGTGACGACACCAGTGCCACCGACGCCGTCGATGATCGCTGCCCAGCCGTCGCGGTCGAGCGCAAAAGGCTTCGGCTCCGGCACACCCTGCAACGCGTCACTGGTTCCGGCGATGCCTTCGGCCTTGCGGATCTTGGCACCATGCACCGTCACGAAGGACGGGCAGAAGCCGTTGACGCAGGAAAAGTCCTTGTTGCAGCTCGATTGGTCGATCTTGCGCTTGCGACCGAACTCGGTTTCGACAGGCTGGATCGAGACGCAGTTGGACTTGACGCCGCAGTCGCCGCAGCCCTCGCAGACGAGCTCGTTGATGAAGACACGCTTGTCCGGATCGGGAAAGGTGCCGCGCTTGCGGCGACGGCGCTTCTCGGCAGCGCAGGTCTGGTCATAGAGCAGGACGGTGACGCCCTTGATGTCGCGCAGCTCGCGCTGAACGAGGTCGAGATCGTCGCGGTGATGGAAGGTTGTACCGGCAGGAAACTGAGAACGGCCGCCATATTTGTCCGGCTCGTCAGTGACCACGGCGATGCGCTCGACGCCCTCGGCACGGACCTGGCGGGCAATCATGTCCACGGTCAGGCTGCCTTCATGCGGCTGGCCGCCGGTCATCGCAACCGCGTCATTGTAGAGGATCTTGTAGGTGATGTTGGCATCCGAGGCGAGCGCGAAGCGGAGCGCCAGCGTGCCGGAGTGGTTGTAGGTACCGTCGCCGAGATTCTGGAAGATGTGCTCGCGCTTGGTGAACGGCGCCTGGCCGACCCATTGCGCGCCCTCGCCGCCCATGGCGGTGAAGCCGACGGTGCTGCGGTCCATCCACAACGACATGAAGTGGCAGCCGATACCGGCGCCGGCGATCGAGCCCTCAGGCACCTTGGTCGAGGAATTGTGCGGGCAGCCGGAACAGAAGAACGGCGTGCGCGACGCCACGTCCTTGGTGTCGGCCAGCATCGCCTGGTACTGGCGCAAGCGGCTGACGCGGGCGGCGATCTCTTCCGACGGGCCGATGACCTTGAGCACGCGCTCGCCGATGGCAATGGCGATGTCGTTGGGGTCGAGCGCGCCCTTGGCCGGAAACAGCCAGTCGCCGCGCTCGTCCCGCTTGCCGACGACCTTGGGCTGCCTCGAGGTGCCGTAGAGCTCCTCGCGCACCTGAACCTCTAGCAACGAACGCTTTTCCTCGACGACGACGATCATCTCGAGGTCACGGGCAAACTCCCTGATGTGCTCGATGTCGAGCGGCCACGGGCAACCGACCTTGAACAGGCGGATGCCGAGCTGGTTGGCGCGACTCTCGTCGATGCCGAGATCGTCGAGCGCCTGGCGCACGTCGAGAAAGCTCTTGCCGACGGTGATGATGCCGATCTTGGGTTTGCGGCCGCCGGAATAGACGATGCGGTTGATGTTGTTGGCGCGGATGAACGCGGACGCAGCCGCCCGCTTGTATTCGTGCAGCCGCGCTTCCTGACCGAGCTGGTCGAGCTCGTGGCGGATGTTGAGCCCGCCTGAGGGCATGTCGAATTCGGGGATGACGATGTTGAGCCGACCGAGCGAGGCATCAACCGAGGCCGTCGATTCGATGTTGTCCTTCACGCATTTGATTGCCGCCCAGGTGCCGGCGAAGCGCGACAGGGCAAAGCCGTAGAGTCCGTAGTCGATCAGCTCCTGCACCCCGCCCGGATTGAGGATCGGGATCATCGTGTCGACGAACAGGAACTCGGTGGCGTGTGCGTTGGTCGAGGATTCGGCGGTATGGTCGTCGCCCATCAGCGCCAGAACGCCGCCCTTCTTCGAAGAGCCGGCGAGATTGGCATGACGGAAGACATCGCCCGAGCGATCGACGCCGGGACCCTTGCCGTACCAGACGGAAAAGACGCCGTCGTGCTTGCCTTCGCCCATAAGCTCAGCCTGCTGCGAGCCCCAGCAGGCCGTGGCGGCGAGTTCTTCGTTGAGACCGGGCTGGAAGACGATGTTGGACTGCGCCAGCTGCGTCTTGGCTTTCCACAGCTGCAAGTCGAGGCCGCCAAGCGGCGAGCCGCGATAGCCCGAGACGAAGCCCGCCGTATCGAGGCCCGCGAGCCTGTCGCGCTCGCGCTGCATCAGCAGCATGCGGATGACGGCTTGCGCGCCGGATAGAAAAATCCGCTCCTTGCCCAGATCGAACTTGTCGTCGAGAGCGACGTCGTGAAGCGTCATCAGCATTTCCTGTGCCCCAACCACCCTCGATTCGGGCGGCTGACCTTGGGTAGCTTAGCGATAGCTTTTCCGGGCGCGGCTGTCGCGTCAAACGAAATTCTTTGCCTGGGAAAAAGAACAATCGAAGGTGCCGATCGGCCTCGACCGCGCACGAATACGCAAGCGGAAGCCGTCCAGGCGAATGAAAATTTCCGTCGGAGCGAAGCTCAGGCCGCGGGAGGACAGGTCACGCCGCGGCCTCCGGGCAGGTGACCGTCGGGATGCCCCTCAAGTTCCGGATTGGGATCGTAGAACGGGCCGACGACCAGCGGCTTGTCGGGCAGCACCGACTGGTCCTGCGACGAGGCCATGGTCGTCTCCAGCGCCTGCATCAGTTCGCCCTTGGCATTCTCGATGCGGATCGACACCTTGTAGGGCCTGTCCTTGACCACGCATTCGAGGGGCGGGCTGTTGATCGTGACCTTGTCGTTGAGCGGCCATATCTTCTGGCGCACGACGATGGCCGCGCCGCCCGCGGGGTTTTCGAAGGTTGTTACGGCAAACTCACCCTCGCCGATCGGCTTGAGCGGCCGCAGCGTCACCAGATATTGCACTGTCGCGACCCGGTAGTTGAAGACGAACAGCCGACCGGACAGTTCGAAAAGTTCCCCCTCGCCGCCGCTTTCGCGGCAGCCAGCCAATGCCAGCGACATAAGCGCCGAAAGGGCAAAGGTAGCACGCAAGAATCCACCTTCAGGCATTCTGCACCTCCTTGCGCCTGCTGTAATGGCGCCGCGCCTTCTGGCGGTTGCCGCAGACGGCCATGTCGCACCAAAGCCGGCTGCCGTTGCGGCTGCGGTCGACGAACAGCCAGTTGCAGTTGGGGCAGATCCGGAGCCGGGACATGGTGCCGGCAGACAACAGCGACAACGCCGATACGGCGAGTGCTGCCTCGAAGGCCAGCGGTTCCGGCGCAGCACCGAAGGGCGCATCGGCGCTCAGGCTTTCGCGCGCCCCAGTGAGTCCGTTGGCACAGGCGTTGAGGAAACCGGGCATGTCTGCCGTGGCCAGAGCGCCATCGACAACACTGCGGCGCATCAGGCGGTCGGTTGTTTCACGAATGGAAATCACCTTGCCGGCAATCGCCTGTGGGTCGGGGGCGGCAAGCACCCTGCCCTTGAGCTCGTCGGCGCGCAAGACACTGGCGGCCGCGGCGAAGCGGGCGATCTCCGAGGGGTCGTCGAAACGGTCGAAGCTGCGCTCCGCGTCGCCGCGCAGCACCACCGTGTTGGCGGTGTCGAGCGCAAGCACGCCGCCGGAGAAACGATGCCGGGTCCAGGAAACTGCCATGCCCAAATCTAACTGGTAAACGCAATTTGACAAGTTAGAATCACGAGCGCAATCTTGCGCCACGGGACAGCTCCCTGCGCCGCCGGACAACGCATGCTCTATTTCCTGCAACAGCTTCTCAACGGCGTGCATTCGGCCGCGATCTACGGCCTGCTGGCCTTCGGCTATGCGCTGGGCAACGGCCTGCTCCAGCGTACCAATCTCGCTTATGGCGGCATCTTCGCCTTCTCGGGCCAGACGATGATCCTGGCCGCCGTCTACGGCTACCAGGCGTTGTGGCTGACGCTGCCTTCGACAATCGCCTTCGGCATTGTCGTGGCGCTCGCCTACGCCACGCTGGTGAGCCGTGTGCTGTCGCACTCGGTCTTCGCCCCGCTCGCCGGCCGTTCGCCCAACGCGATCGTCGCCGCCACGCTCGGCGTGATGATCGCCTTGATGGAACTCAGCCGCATTGCCGCCGACACACACGACTACTGGCTGCCGCCGATGCTGGCGACGCCGGTGGTCTTTGCCTCTGGCGGCAATTTCGTCGCGACGATGACAGTGATCCAGCTGATCAATACGGCGACGGCAGCAACCGTCATCATCGGGGGCGCCGCCAAGCTGTCGCACTCAAGTTTCGGCCGGAACTGGCGGGCCGTCGCCGACGATCCTTTCGCCGCAAAACTCTGCGGCATCGACACTACAAGGGTGTTTCACCGCGCCTTGCTGTTCGGCGGCATATGCGCCGGCCTGGCAGGTGTGCTGGCAGCACTTTACTACGGCAATCTCGGCTTCGGCGCCGGCCTGGTCTACGGCCTGAAGATCCTGTTCATCACCGCGGTCGGCGGCTACTACGCACCGGGAAAGGCAGCACTCGGTGCTGCCGCCTTCGGCATCGCCGAGTCGCTATGGGCCGGCTATTTCCCGATCGAATGGCGCGACGCCTGGATGTATGGCCTGCTCGCGGCGATGCTGGTGTTGACCGGCGACCGCAAGGACGCGCCAAGCCCGGCTGCCTGACCGCGAAAATCGTCTTCGACTTTGGTCGCATGCCGCGCGGCCTGTGGGCCTTTTCCCCGTTTTGCCACCTTCGCAGCAATTGACGAGTACCGCTCGTTATGTTGACGCCGGCCCCATGACCGGCATACCCATGGCATCGGGAGTGCCGAAAAAAGAACGTCGGGGAACAACGGCTGCCCCACACAACCTGGGAGGAATGCATGGCAGGGCTTCTCGCTCTATCCAGAGCCATTGACCGTATCAACGAAGCGATCGGCAAGACGGTGGCGTGGGCGATCCTGCTCGCCATCCTCGTCAGCGCAGGCAATGCGGTGATCCGCAAGGCATTCAACATGTCGTCCAACGCCTGGCTAGAACTGCAGTGGTACCTGTTCGGTGCCGCCTTCATGCTGGCAGCCGCCTACACGCTGAAGCAGAACGAGCACATCCGCATCGACATCGTCTACGGCATGTTCTCGCGCCGGGTGCAGCATTGGATCGACCTGCTTGGTCATATGCTGTTCCTGATGCCCTTCGTCATCCTGATGATCTTCTACTTCATCCCCTATGTCAGCCTGTCGTTCCGTTCCGGCGAGATGTCGTCGAGCGCCGGCGGCCTGATCCTGTGGCCGGCAAAGGCGCTGCTGCTGATGGGCTTCATCCAGCTCGGCCTCCAGGGCATTTCCGAGATCATCAAGAAGATCGCTATCATGCGCGGCGACATGGAGGATCCGACCCCGTTCATCTCCGCCCACGAGCAGGCTGAACTCGAAGGCAAGGCGCTGGCCGACGAGGTACGCTCATGATCGAGTTCATCGCCCAGAACATGGCGCCGATCATGTTCTTCTCGTTGATCGTGTTCATGCTGCTTGGCTACCCGGTCGCATTTTCGCTCGCCGCCAACGGCTTGCTGTTCTTCTTCATCGGCGTCGAACTCGCGCCCTACTCGAATGGCTCGATCAACTTGTCCTGGCCATTGCTCTACGCCCTGCCCGAACGCTTCTGGGGGGTCATGTCGAACGAGACGCTCCTGGCGATCCCTTTCTTCACCTTCATGGGCATCGTGCTTGAGCGATCAGGCATGGCCGAAGACCTGCTCGACACCATTGGTCAGTTGTTCGGACCGATCCGCGGCGGCCTGGCCTATGCCGTCATCTTCGTCGGCGCGCTTCTGGCAGCGACCACCGGCGTGGTGGCCGCCTCGGTCATCGCCATGGGCCTGATATCTCTGCCGATCATGCTGCGCTACGGCTATGACCGGCGTGTTGCCTCCGGCGTCATCGCCGCGTCAGGCACGTTGGCGCAGATCATCCCGCCCTCGCTCGTGCTCATCGTGCTCGCCGACCAGCTCGGTCGCTCGGTGGGCGACATGTACAAGGGCGCGCTCATCCCCGGCCTGGTGCTGACCAGCATGTACATGGGCTACATCCTGCTGATGTCGATCATCCGGCCGAAGTCGATGCCGGCGCTGCCGCTCGATGCCCGTACGCTTGGCCACGGCGTGACCTCGCTGTTTGCGGCATTGGTGCTGGCAGTGGCGATCGCCTATGCAGCACATGTCTATCTGTCGCCAACACATGGCGCCAACGCCGACATCCTCGGCGCCTGCGTCGGTGTCGTCGTCATCTACATCGCGGCCATCCTCGACCGCGGCCTCAAGTTCAACCTGATGTCGCGGCTGGCGCAGCAGGTGATCATCGTGCTGATCCCGCCTCTGGCGCTGATATTCCTCGTGCTCGGCACCATCTTCCTCGGCATTGCGACGCCAACCGAAGGCGGTGCGATGGGTGCGGTCGGCGCGCTGATCATGGCCGCGGCAAAGGGTCGGCTGTCGTTCGACGTCGTCCGCCAAGCGCTGGCATCGACGACCCGGCTATCGTCCTTCGTGCTGTTCATCCTGATCGGCGCCCGCGTCTTCTCGCTGACCTTCTATGGCGTCAACGGCCATCTCTGGGTCGAACACCTCTTGGTGTCGCTGCCCGGCGGCGAAGTCGGCTTCCTGATCGCCGTCAACGTACTGGTATTCCTGCTGGCCTTCTTCCTCGACTTCTTCGAGCTGGCCTTCATCATCGTGCCGTTGCTGGCGCCCGCCGCCGACAAGCTCGGCATCGACCTGATCTGGTTCGGTGTGCTGCTCGGCGTCAACATGCAGACCAGCTTCATGCATCCGCCGTTTGGCTTCGCGCTGTTTTACCTGCGTTCGGTGGCGGCGCGCGTGCCTTATCTCGACCGTATCACCGGAAAGAACATCCAACCGGTGACGACGGGCCAGATCTACTGGGGCGCCGTCCCCTTCGTCTGCATCCAGATCATCATGATCGGACTGACCATCGCCTTCCCGCAGATGGTCATGCATTACAAGGGCGAGCAGGTCGATCCGTCGACGATTGAGATCAAGATGCCCGAAATGCCGGGGCTCGGCGGTGGATTGGGCGGCGGCCTCGGCCTGCCTCCGCTCGGCGCGCCTGCCCCCGCCCAGCCAGGGACAGCGCCGGCGCAACCGGGCACCGCCCCGGTTCAACCGGCGGCTCCGGCAAACGATCTGACGAAGCCACCGAGCTTCAACTGATCCTCAAGCAGCAAAAAGGTGCCGAAAGGCGCCTTTTTCTTGCCCCTCCGGCAGGCTAGGCCGACCCGGCTTGCGTAACCAGAAGCCCGCCCCGTCGCCGCAGGAAGGCGGCGTCGGCTTCTGAACCGGCAAGGTCGATGCCGACCGCATAGGCTACCGCGGCTTCGCTGAGATGCCCCGTCCGCGACAGAAGCTCGGCGCGCGCCGCATGATAGGACTGGTAGTCCTTGAGTTCGGCCGCGAGCGTATCGAGCGAGCGCGATGTGGCCTCCGGCCATCCCGCTTCCGACAGCGCGACCGCCGCCTGAGGCGCGCGACAGCGGTCGGCTCGAGCCGCAGCAGGCTGTCATAGAGCAGCACGATCTGCGGCCAGTGGGAGACCTCTCCCTGCACGTGGCAGGCGGCAATCGCCGCCTTGATCTGGTACGGGCCGAGTGCGCGGCGCTGCATCGCCATCTCGATCAACCCGAGACCTTCGTCGATCTGTGACCGGTTGCATTTGGTCCGGTCCTGGTCGGCCAGCGCGACCGTCACCCCGTTGGCATCGACACGGGCATGGCCTCCGTTGGCCGGGCCGACGGCATAGCCTGAAGTGTAGATGTGGTAGATGATGGCAAGCACTGACTGCAACCGTGTTGCCCATTCGTCAGGCCCCGGCCGCGCGACGGCCTTTGTCCCTACTCGTCTCGGCGTCGAGAATGACGCGCGATCTCCGTCGTCGAAAGGCCGCCGCTGGTCCGCGGCGTGGGTGCGACCTGCGATTTGGTTTCCGGCGCAGGATGGCAGCAGGTGAAGATCAGACGCAGGCGGTCGTCGAGGTTACGTCGGGATCCTCGGCGGCCTCGCCGCGGACCCAGCGGCTTGACGTCATCGACCTGGCGCGCTTCCGACCTGTTCTGCCTGATGCGGTCGACCACCTTGCGATAGGCGGCCTGGAGCCGCCAGCCTTGCGGCGAATGCGGGCACGCCGTTGCGGCTCCAGTGCGAAACCGCCGACACCAACGCATCCTGAAAGGCTTCCTCGGCGAGCGGGAAGCTGCCCAGACGGGCGATCAGGGCGGACATCGGCCGCCTCCGGTTTGAGTTGCCTATGAACCAAGAACGGAAGCCATGAGGTCGCCGAAAAATGGCCGGTTCGGTACGTTCGGTCACTTCCCTCTCTGTGGAAGCCTGCCCACCGCATCGCGAGAGGACACACGGCCGGACCGCGATGGCACTAGCCGCGCGACCGACGGGTCTAAGACAACCCTTCAAGGGGCGCACGATCTCCGGTCGTCACCGGCGTCCTGAACGCAACGGAAAAGCCCCGGGGCGTGCAAGGTCCCGGGTTTCGGACGGCTGCTGGCGGCAAACTCTCATTTGCCGTCAGCTCGGCGCAACGGACGCGTTTCTCGGCTCAGAGCGCCTCGGTGCGCTGCTGGACCATCATGAAGGTGTCAAAGGTGTATTCCGACAGTTGCGCCCAGAGATAGGCGTCCTTGCGGAAGGCGACCTGGCTGTCGAATATCTTCTTGAAGTCGGCATTGCTGGCCGAGATCTCGCCATAGGTCTGGTTCGAGGCCTCGAAGCAGGCCTTCATGACCTCCTGGCTGAACGGCCGCAACTGGGCGCCATTGGCCACCAGCCGGCGAAGTGCCGCCGGGTTCTTGTAGTCATAGGTCGCCATCATGTCGCAATTGGCGGCCTGGCATGCCGAGGTGAGCGCCACCTGGTACGGCTTGGGCAGTTCCTGCCACTTGGCAAGGTTGACCAGGGCATGCAGCGTCGGCCCGCCCTCCCACCAGCCGGGGTAATAGTAGTAGGGCGCAACCTTGTGGAAGCCGAGCTTCTCGTCATCATAGGGACCGACCCACTCGGCGGCGTCGATGGTGCCTTTCTCCAGCGCCGGATAGATGTCGCCGCCGGCAATCTGCTGCGGCACCAGTCCAAGCGTTTCCAGCACCTTGCCGGCGAAGCCGCCGACACGCATCTTGAGGCCCTTGAGATCGGCGACGGTGTTGATCTCCTTACGGTACCAGCCGCCCATCTGGGCCCCGGTGTTACCACAGGCGAGCCCGTACAGGCCTTGCTTGGCGTAGAACTCGTTGAGCAGGTCGTGGCCGCCGCCGTGGTAGATCCATGCGTTCATCTGACGGGCGTTGAACATGAAGGGCACCGCCGTCGCAAGCGCAAATGTCGGGTTCTTGCCCCAGTAATAGTAGGACGCGGTGTGGCAGCATTCGACGGTGCCCGCCGCCGCGGCATCGGCCGCCTGCAGTCCGGGAACGATCTCGCCGGCGGCAAACACCTGGATGTTGAAGTTTCCGTCGGTCGCCTCGCGCACGTATCTGGCCATCGTCTCGCCGGCGCCATAGATGGTGTCGAGCGCCTTGGGGAACGACGAGGTGCATCGCCAGCTAACCTTGGGCAGTGATTGCGCGATTGCCGGTGCTGCAAGCAGCGCGGCGGAAGCGGCTGCGCCCGCGCCGGTAACGCCGGCCTTGCGAATAAAGGATCTGCGGTCCATTCCTGAACTCCCATTGTTGTTGACAGTGAGTGCGTGGAACGGCGCCGGGCCCCTGATTGTTATGATCGGCGCCACCGCACACGTTACACGCGGCAGTAGAAAACGCCACTGGCAGAGCAGGTGTCCGGAAACAAAAAAAGACCCCGGAGCAATGCCCCGGGGCCCTTTCTAAACAGGCGGAAGCTTAGAGCTTGCCGTTGCGCTGCTGGATCATCATGAAGGTGTCGTAGTTGTATTCGGCGATCTGGGCCCACAGATAGTGGTCCTTGCGGAAGCCCTTGATCGAGTCCCAGATCTTCTTGAAAGCCGGATTGCTGGCTTCCATCTCCGCATAGACCTCGTTGGCCTTGTCGAAGCAGGCCGAGAGGATTTCCGGACTGAACGGACGCAGTTGCGCGCCGTTGGCAACCAGGCTCTTCACCGCCGTCGGGTTGAGGAAGTCGTACTTCTGCAGCATGTTCGCGTCCGCAGCCTGGGCAGCCGTGCGCAGCAGTGCCTTGTAGGCTGCCGGCAGTTCGTCGACCTTGGCCTTGTTGAACATGAAATGGACCGTCGGGCCACCTTCCCACCAGCCGGGATAGTAGTAGTAGGGCGCGACCTTCTGGAAGCCGAGCTTCTCGTCGTCATACGGGCCAACCCATTCGGCAGCATCGATGGTGCCCTTTTCGAGCGCCGGATAGATGTCACCGCCGGCGATCTGCTGCGGCACCACGCCGAGCCGCTCCACGACCTTGCCGGCGAAGCCGCCGATGCGCATCTTCAGGCCCTGCAGGTCGGCGACCGTGTTGATCTCCTTGCGGAACCAGCCGCCCATCTGCACGCCGGTGTTGCCGCCGGGCAGACCATAGAGACCCTGGGTCGCCAGGAATTCGTTGAACAGGTCGATGCCGCCGCCATGATAGTGCCAGGCGTTCATGCCGCGTGCGTTGAGCGCAAACGGCACGGCCGCACCCAGCGCCCACGTGGGGTCCTTGCCCCAGTAATAATATGCCACCGTGTGGCAGGCTTCGACCGTACCGGCGGTCGTGGCGTCGGCCGCCTGAAGGCCGGGCACGATTTCGCCGGCAGCGAAAGGCTGGATGGTGAAGTTGCCGTCGGTGGCTTCCGACAGGTGCTTCGACAGGACTTCAGCACCGCCATAAATGGTGTCGAGCGACTTGGGGAAAGACGACGCGAGCCGCCATGTAATCTTGGGATTGGACTGGGCAATCGCCGGTGCCGCGAGCGTCGCAGCGGCCGCGGCCGCTCCCACGCCGGTGGTACCGGCCTTCCTGATAAATGAACGGCGATCCATCAAAATCCTCCCATAGTGGACCGAAAGACATGCGACGCTGGGGAAATATTTGGCCTCCCACCACTCACGCCGACCGCGACAATACACGGCGAAGGGGATGAGTAAAGCACGCCCGAGAGGGCGGAGAAGCTTTGGCCGCGCAAAACGCTGCGGCAGCGCAAGCATCTAAAACTATAGTCTAAGCCCGCCCGGCCTGGCACATACGAGATGTGCAAACTTGTGTTGGAAAAGCGCCTCGGGATCGCCTATTTTGTAGGCAAGGAAACAGCCTGCTTTCCACAAGGATTCGAACCCCATCATGCACCAGCCGCTCGTCGCCGTTTCGTCAGACGTCAAGCAGTTCGAGAACTACACCTGGCATGCGGCGCCTCAGCAATATCTCGAGGCGGCGATCTCGGGCGCCGGGGTGCTGCCCGTGCTGGTGCCCAATTTCGGCGACCGCCTCGACCTCGATGAGCTGCTCTCGTCGGTCGACGGCGTCATGCTGACGGGTTCCAAGTCAAACGTCGATCCTCGCCTCTATGGCGAGGAAGCGACCGAAGCGAATGGCCCCTACGACTTCGCCCGTGACTCGACCACCATGCCGCTGATCCGCAAGGCGATCGAACGCGGCGTGCCGCTGCTCGCCATCTGCCGCGGCATTCAGGAGCTCAACGTGGCGCTCGGCGGTTCGCTCGCCACCGAGATCCAGGAGCGCGAAGGCATTGCCGATCACCGGGCTCCGGTCAGCGACAACCAGGACGAACGCTTCGCCATCCACCAGGTGGCGACCATCAAGCCGGGCAGCTGCCTTGCCGGCGTGTTCGGCCCAGGCGACATCCTGGTCAACTCGGTCCACCGCCAGGCGGTCGAGCGCCTGGGATCGAAGCTTCAGGTCGAGGCCGTAGCGCCTGACGGCACAGTGGAAGCCGTGTCGGTTCGAGACTCGCGTGCCTTCGCGGTCGGCGTGCAATGGCACCCCGAATACTGGGTCAAGTCCGACGACGTCTCGCAACGCATCTTCAAGGCATTTGGCGATGCGGTTCGCGCGCATGCGATCGCCCGGACTGCGGCACGGGCCGCGGCGGAGTAGTCGACTACGTTCCGCCGACGACCGGGTTCGATCAGAACTTGTAGCTGACGCCGAACCGCACTGCCTGGGTCTTGAGCTCGGTGACGTGGTTAAAGCCGCTGTCGGTGGCAGGGTTTTCTGTGAAGCTGCCGAAATCCGTGTAGCGATAGTCGATCCGGGTCGTCCAGTTGCGCGACAGCGCGTACTCCACGCCGCCGCCGACGGTCCAGCCACTCTTGGTGTGCGTCCAGCGGTCGGCGTCGCCATCGTAGGTGGTTTCGATGCGGGCGACGGCGAGTCCGCCTGTTGCGTAAAACAGCGCCGGACCGACCGAATAGCCGAGGCGCGCCCGCAGCGAGCCCTGAACCTCGATCTGGTTCTCCACCAGCCCGGCGTAATCGGATTCGACCGCCCCCTTCGCCCCGGACACCTCGAGATCGGCCTCTGCGCCAACGACCAGCTGGTTGAACGCATGATTGTAGCCGACATGGATGCCGCCCAGGCCGCCATTGGCGTTCCACGAATCCCGCCAGTCTGTAACCCCGGTTTCACGGCCGACATTGTGGCTGTCGACATCGCCCCAACCGTAGCCGGCCTGGGCTCCGACATAGAAGCCCGACCAGTCGAACCCGGGCTCGACGCTCGCGGCATCCGCCGCCATCGCGTTGCCCGCAGCGGCAAGCAGGATTGAAGAAACGAGAAGAATCGATCTCAAGATACACCCCCAAGTAGATATCATGCGGGCGATACATCCTTTTTGATGCAGAGGGAAGACACCCTACGGGGGAAGCTGCACACGTACACAACCTTATGGTGCGCAAGCGCAACATGTAACGATGGTCTAATATGACAGCTTGGAGACGCTTCGGCTGTCCTCACCCACGGGATCGAGGCGCCAGTGTTCCCGATGGGTCGTCAGCAGCCTTGTCCGGACTTTGGCGCGATTGCGTGTTCCTTCGGCTTTCCTGTGGACTGCCTGACATGCAGCTCGGACTTGATCAGTTCCTGCGACGGGCGGCGCGACGGCCGACTTAGCGCACGCCGTTCCAGCGCCGGCGTCACGATCTGCGCTTCCGCAAGGTCATAGCCGATGGCCGAGACGTCGATGCTCGGCACGAGGCCGGCGCGCGCAAGGCCGTCGGGTCGATGGCGACGAGGTCGTGCCAGCAGCAGACGGCAGCCGGCCTGTCCTTCAGCGCCCGGCGCGTCCTGATCGGGGGACAGGTCGATCCCAGACAGGTTGGCTCAGCTAGATTCTTGCCGTCACATGCCCGGTCTCGGGTACCGGCGTCAGCGCCCGGCGCGCATGTGAAAACCACGAAAAGATGTTGTCGGCCGCAAGGTCGGCCATCGCTTTCCGGGTATGAACTGTGGCGGAGGCCACGTGGGGCAGCAACGTAGCGTTCGGCAAGTCGATGAGGGCCTGCGGCACGTTGGGCTCGTCAGCGAAGACGTCGAGGCCGGCGGCAAGGATCGTGCCTTTCGACAGGGCATCGACAAGCGCTGCCTCATCGACGGTGGCGCCACGGCCGACATTGACGAAAACCCCGTTGGCGCCGAGCGCCTCGAAAATGCCGGCATCGACAATCTTTGCGGTCTGCGGCGTGGCAGGCGCAACCGACACAAGCGTGTCGACAGACAAAGCCAGTTCCTTCAGCGTCGGATGGTAGGCGTACGCCAGGCCCTCGACCGGGCGGCGGTTGTGGTAGGCGATCGGCAGTCCGAAAGCTTCGAGCCGGCGGGCGATGGCACGACCGATGCGGCCCATGCCGAAGATGCCGATGCGGCGGCCGCGCAGCGTGCCCGGCGTCAGCCGATAGCCGCCCTCGCTGACCCAGCGCCCGTCGCGCAGCCATGCCTCGGCCCGCGGCAGTTCGCGCACCGTGTTGATGAGCAGGCCGACCGCAGCGTCGGCAACTTCTTCGGTAAGGACATCGGGCGTGTTGGTGACCATGATGCCGCGCAAGCCGGCATGGCGCGCGTCGACACCATCGTAGCCGACGCCGAAATTGGCGATGATCTCGAGATTGGGCAAAGCGTCGATGAACGCCGCATCGACCTGTCCCGCCGAGGCTATGCCACGCACCCTTGCCTTCATCTCCTCTGTCAGCAGCGCGGGATCGCTGGATGCCAGATGGACAAGAGAAAATGCCGACCTGAGTCGCTCGGTGACGCGGGGGTGCAGCAGTCCGGGAATCAGGACTGACGGCGCCTCGATGGCTGGCACAGTCATGTGCGCTCTTTGGGCTTTCCCGTCGACTGCCTGACATGCAGCTCGGGCTTGATCAGTTCCTGCGACGGGCGCACCGACTGGCCGTTCAGCTTGTCGAGAAGCGCGCTTGCCGCTCGACGGCCGACCTCGCGCTGGCCGTTCCACACAGTGGTCAGCGCCGGCGTCGCGATCTGCGCTTCCTCGAGATCGTCGTAGCCGGTGACGGAAACGTCGATGCCCGGCACGAGGCCGGCACGCGCGATGCCGTTCATCAGGCCGATGGCGACGAGGTCGTTCCAGCAGCAAGCTGCGGTCGGCTTGTCCTTCAGCGCCAAGAACTGTCCGGCCGCCTCGAAGCCGCCCTGCTTGGTGCGCGGTCCGGCGATGCGCCAGGTCGGCAACACTTCCAGGCCCGCCGCTTCCATGGCGTTGAGATAACCCTGATAGCGGTGGCGGCCGGTCGAGGTCTGGTCGGTGCCGCCGATCATGGCGATGCGCTTGTGGCCGAGCGAGATCAGGTGGTTGGTGGCAAGCGCCGTGCCATAGGCGTCGTCGCCGCGAAAAACGGGCACCTCTGCACCTTCGACAGAGCGCGCGATCAACACCGCCGGCAGGCCGTTCTCCTCGGCCATGATGATATCCTCGGGCGGCGTGCCGATGGCCGGCGACATGATCACGCCATCGGCGCCGAGCTGCAAAAGCGTGTCGACGAAGGTGCGCTGCTTCTCCAGATCGTCATAGTGGTTGGAGAGAATGAAGGTCTGGCGGCTGCGGTCGAGCTCGCTCTCGATGGAGCGCAGGATCTCAGCATAGAACGGATTCATGATGTCGTGGACGACGACGCCCACGATGCCCGAGCGCGAGGTGCGCAAGCTGGCGGCGCGGCGGTTGTAGATGTAGCCGATCTCGCGGGCATGCTGCTTGATGCGATCACGGGTGACGTCGGCGACAAGAGGGCTGTCGCGCAGCGCAAGCGACACGGTCGCGGTCGAAACGCCGAGCGCGTCGGCTATCGTCGAAAGCTTGATCTTCTGAGCCAGCGGGCCCTCCATCCGCAAGCGTGGCCGGACGGTCTTTTAAACCGTTTAAAGCCGTATGCCATTGTTCAACGGCAAATCAAAGCTTTTTTGCCAGCTCTTCGGTTTCGGCACTCGGCGCGGCGCGGTTCCGGACCCTCAGCGTGTGCTCGCGGTGGATGATGTAGAGGCCGCTGGCAACGATGATCGCGGCACCGGCAAGCGTCCAGCGGTCGGGCAACTGGTCGAACACCAGCCAGCCCAGGATGATCATCCAGACCATCTGCAGATAGGGGTAAGGCGCAAGTGCCGTGGCAGAGGCGCGCTGGTAGGCCTTGATCAGCAGCCAGTGGCCGAAGCCGCCGAAGACGCCGAGCCCGAACAACACCAGCCAGTCATAAAGATGTGCCGGCAGCGAACCGGCGAGCGGCACGGCCGGCAGCATGAAGAGCGCAGGAACCACTGCCGAATAGAGGATCAGGCTCTCGGCCGTCTCGCGCCTGCCCATCAGGCGCGTCATGATGGTGTAGAGCGACGAGCTCAGCATGGCGCAGAGCGAAAAGATGTGCCCCATGTCGAAGCCGCCGAAGCCCGGCCGGGTGATGACGAGCACGCCGATGAAGCCGACGAAGACCGCGAGCCATCGCCGCCAGCCGGCCCATTCGCCAAGCAGCGGCCCGGCAAGGGCGGTGATGACCATCGGGCTGGCGAAGTTGATCGACACGGTTTCGGCCAGTTGCAGGGTCTGCAGCGCGAGGAAATTGAAGATCGTCGAGCCGAACATGAAGACGGCGCGCAGGATCTGCAGCCACAGGCTCTGCGGCACCAGCCGCTCCGGCCGCTCCCAGGCCTTGAACAGCACGAGCACGATCAGCGCATGCACGGCAAAGCGCACCCAGGTGACGAAGGGTGCCGCCATGCCTGATGTGACGAGATGCTTGGCGCTGGTGTCGAGGAAGGAAAACACCAGGCCCGAGGCAAATATCAGCAGGATCGCCGATGATGGCGTTGCGGTTTCTGCTGGTTTTTGAGGAGACACGCTGGCAGGCCGGGCAAATGACTAGGGATGCTTGGCTATTGCGCCCATCGCGGTTGCCCGGCAAGGCAAAAGACGTGGACCAGGCTATTTTCCATCCCGGATACCGGGATGGAATGTCTCTGCCGTGACGGTTACTCCGCCGCTTCGGCTTCCACTTCGGGCTCGACCTCGGTCGTGCCCTCGACGTCGGCGGCAGCCTCGTCGTCGATCAGGGTCAGGTCGGACAGGTTGGCCTCGATGCGCAGAAGGAGCTTGGAAAGCTGCTTGACGTCCTTCTTGTCAAAACCTTTGAGCGCTTGCTTTTCGGTCTTCTTGACCGACTTTTCGACGGCGCGGATGGCGTCACGGCCGGTCTCGGTGAGGAAGATGTGGGCCTGGCGGGCGTCGGTGTCCGATGCGCGCTTTTCCAGGAATCCCTGGGCCTGCAGCCGGTTGATGGTCTTGGTGATGGTCGGCGGCCGCACGCCGAGGCGCGAAGCGAGCTGGCCGGGGGTCTGGCCGTCATCATCGTGCAGCGACAGCATGATCTGGTCCTGGCCGGCATAAAAGCCATGCGCCAGAAGCCGTGCGGCCAGCGAGGTGCGCGCCAGTCGGGCGACCTGGTGAAGCCGGCTCATCGCCGCGCCTTTGTTGGACTTGGACATCCGCATCTCCTGCGCCACGCCTCGTACCGTGATGGCCGAGAATAGTTGCTGCGTGGCCCTTTGCAATCGACCGCACGGGAGATTGTTGCCTGCTCGTTTTGCCGGCAACCGACCACCCGCACGAGCGCTCTGTGCCAGACGCATGTTACAGTTCGATGACAGATACGCTTCGCCGGCAAATCTTCCGGGCGATAGACGTCATCCTGCCCGTCTCACGGCAACGATCATCAGCGCCTCGTAGGCGGATGCGGCTTCGCGCACCGTGCTCTGCACGCCGGAACCGGCGCGGCGCAGGATGCCGTCGTCGGCGTTCATCGTGTCGCGTTGTCCGCCACGCTGATTGTAGGGCGCCCTGGTCGAGAAGATCTGCTCGCTGAGATCGTCGGGAAAGAACATCTGCCCGGTCATGGCCCTGCCCTCCTCCGGAAACGCCTTGAAGTGAATGTGGGTGGTGCGACCGCGGTACCAGCCGGGATAGATGGTCTGGAAAGTCGCGATGCCGGCCGTGTCGGCCCGCTGCCAGCCGCGCAGGAATTTTTCGCCTGACGTATCGACGTCGCGATTGTCGCCCTGGCCGGGATAGCCGGAATAGTGCCCCGTGGCATCGCAGTGCCAGAGGTCAACACGCGCGCCCTCGATCGGATTGCATGCTTCATCGACGATCTGCAGGCGTACGGTGAGGCCGACGCCTTCGCGGCCTTCGGTGATCTCGCTGCGCTCGAGCTCCGGGTCGAAATAATAGGGGCCTTCGGTGGTTTCGGGTGTAATCGAGCAGACGCCGGCTTCCGGCAAGAGCAGCGAGCTCGCTTGCGGCGAGGCTTGCTTCGCAAACAGCTGCACCGGCACGAGCGCGCTGCCGCCCGCCGTCACCGCAATCAGGCCAAGCGCCCGGCGGCGGTTGAGTGTGCTGGGGAAAGGTGCCTTGCGCATGGCTGGGTGTCTCCACGAATGGGTCGGCAAGCCCCTTGCCTGACCGTCAATCTAGGTGCGGTCGCACCTCGCTCCCAATGAAACTTCCGTAATGTTCATCAGGTGGCGCCACCGTGCCGTTTGAGACGTGCAAAAGCTTGGCCGGCATCCTATATGAGGCCTCTATTCGATCCCGAGGACGACCATGACCGAAACCCAGACCCAAATCCCCGTCACCGTGCTGACCGGCTATCTCGGTTCCGGCAAGACGACGCTACTCAACCGCATCCTTTCCGAGAACCATGGCAAGCGATATGCGGTCATCGTCAACGAATTCGGCGAGATCGGCATCGACAACGACCTGATCGTGGAATCCGACGAGGAAATCTACGAGATGAACAATGGCTGCGTCTGTTGCACCGTCCGCGGCGACCTGATCCGCGTCGTCGAAGGCCTGATGCGCCGCCCGGGCCGTTTCGACGCCATCGTCGTCGAGACCACCGGCCTCGCCGACCCGGTGCCGGTCGCCCAGACCTTTTTCATGGACGACGACGTCCGCTCCAAGACCAAGCTCGACGCGGTGGTGGCGCTCGTAGATGCCAAGCACCTGCCGCTGCGCCTCAAGGACAGCCGCGAGGCAGAAGACCAGATCGCCTTCGCCGACGTCGTCGTGCTGAACAAGACTGACCTGGTTACATCAGACGAGCTGCGCGACGTCGAGGCTGCCGTGCGCGCCATCAACCCGTCCGCCAGGATTCATCGCACCACCCGCGCCGGCGTGGCGCTCGACCAGGTGCTCGACCGCGGCGCTTTCGACCTGAAGCGCGTGCTGGCCGACGACCCGCATTTCCTCGACGCCCATGATCATGACCACCACCACGATCATGAATGCGGCCCGAACTGCGACCACGACCACCATCATCACCACCACGATCATGACCATCATGATCACGACCACCACGAGCATGGCGCGGTGTCGCCGATCCACGACGTGACGGTGCAGTCGGTGTCGCTGCGCGGCGGCGAGATGGATTCCAAGAAGTTCTTCCCCTGGATCGAGAAGATCACCCAGATGGAAGGCCCCAACATCCTACGCCTCAAGGGCATCATCGCCATCAAGGACGATCCGGACCGCTACGTCATCCAGGGTGTGCACATGATCATCGAAGGCGACCACCAGCGTGCCTGGAAGGACGACGAAAAGCACGAGAGCCGGCTGGTGTTCATCGGCCGCGAACTCGACGCCGAGCGCCTGAAGCGCAGCTTCGAGGCTTGCCAGGCAGCCTAGCCATCGGAAAACCCACGGCCCTCGATGCATCGGGAGCCGGTCGCTTGCCTCGCCTCAGATGCGAGCTGAGCGCCAGCGTCGACCCAGTGTCGAAGTTGACGCTTGCTCAACCTGTCCTTAGGGGTGAGGACAAATCAGCACCGGAAGTTTTACAGCCCATGCCGACAGTCGCCCCGCTTGATCTCGACGGACATTGCGTCACTGCAAGCTTCCTCGACGACATTCCCTTCTTTGCGCTTGCCGACGGCATGGTGCACTGGCTCGACCATGGCCAGAGGTCGGTCAGGCTGCATGACGGGCTGCTGTCGGCGACGACGACGGCCAAAAACGACCTGATGATCTCGGGCGGCGAAGACGGCAAGGTGATGACGCTGACCTCGGCCGGCGTTACCGCTGAACTGGCGAGCGTCGGCAAGAAGTGGGTGACGTCGGTCGCTTCAGGCCCGCAGGGAGCCGTGGCTTACGCCAGCGGCCGCAATGCCTGGGTGCGCTTCGCCGACGGCAAGACCAAGGAGTTCGCCCACCCGCGCTCGGTCGAGGGCGTGGCCTTTTCGCCGAAGGGCATGCGCATCGGCGTTGCCCGCTACAATGGCGCGACGCTGCATTTCCCCGCCGCCGACGGCACGCCGACCGAACTGCAATGGGACGGTGCGCATACCGGCATCACGTTTTCGCCCGACGGCGCATTCCTGGTGACCACCATGCAGGAAAACGCCCTGCACGGCTGGAAACTCGTCGATGCCAAGCACATGCGCATGACCGGCTATCCCGCCAAGGTGAAGAGCCTGTCGTGGAGCGCCAAGGGCAAATGGCTGGCCAGCTCCGGCGCGCCGGCGGCGATCGTCTGGCCCTTCACAGGCAAGGACGGCCCGATGGGCAAGGCGCCGCTGGAACTCGGCACGCGCGGCAACACCATGGTGACCTCGGTTGCCTGCCATCCGAGCGAAGACATCGTCGCCATCGGCTATGAAGACGGCATGGTGCTGGCGGTCCGTTTTGCCGACGCCAAGGAAGTGCTGCTGCGCCGCCCCGGCAAGGGCGCCATCACCTCGATGGCCTGGGACAAGGAAGAACGCCGTCTCGCCTTTGGCAGCGCCGCCGGCGATTGCGGCGTCATCGACATCACCGGCTAGCACAATTCCAGGGAGAGACGTGAAGCGGCTTTTCCTGGAATGATGCGGATTCCGCGCGAAACTCAGCCGGCGCGTACAGCCCCCGCCGGCTTGCGCCGCAGTGCCAAGCCGTCGCGCATATTGAGCGACAGAAGCGCAATGTTGAGGGCTCCGGCCGCCAGCTCCAGTGTCTGCACGATGATGAAGGCCGTATCGAAACGGCCTTCCGCCGCCCAGCCGGCAAGTACATAGGCCGACGGCAGCAGCACCAGCAGGCCATTGGCGGCGATGATGCGCATGCGCCGCTTCTTGTGCTGGACGCCAGGGCGCCTCCAGCCCTTGCCGAGCGAGAATTCCGTGCCACCGGCAATGATCATCGCCGGGATGAGCACCACCATGCCGGCGAGAATTACGGCCTTTGCCGTGGCGATGATCTCGGCGTTGGCGGTCAGTTCAGCGGCAATTGTGGCAATCCAGAAACAGCTGACAGTGAGCAAGGCAACCCCGCCGGCCGCGGCATGAAGTTTCGCTTTCATCGTCGAATCTCCAGTTTACATAGCAAGCTATATATAGTTGCATAGCATGCTATTCAACAGCTATTCCTCGCGGCATGGCTTTTCAGAAAGAACGCTCCGCCGGATATCTCGCCAACCAGATGGCACGCCTGTTCGCCAAGGGCCTGCACGAGCGCATCCGCCCCCTCGACCTGGCGCCGGCGCAGTTCATGACGCTGCTGGCATTGTGGGACGAAGATGGGCTGACGCAGATCGAACTGGTGCGGCGCCTCGACGTCGAACAAGCGACGATGGCCAATACCCTGACCAGGATGGAGCGTGATGGGCTGATCGAACGGCGCGCCAACCCGGAGGACGGGCGCTCGCAGGCAATCCACCTGACGCCAAGGGCAAAGGCGCTTCGCGACCCGGCCACGGCTGCCGCCCGCGCCCAGAACGCAGCTGCCCTGGCGGACTTTTCCGAGGAGGAACGGGAAACCTTCCTGGCACTGATGCGGCGCGCCATCGCCGCCATGCACAAGGACTAAACGCGCGCCTGCGGGACAAGCGCGTCGGCCTATCCGGCCGGACTATTCGACCAGGCAGGTGGCCCGGCCGGTGAAATTGTAGGTCTTGCCGTCGCCGCCGGTGGCGTCCGTCATGTCAAACACCGTGACCGAATACTGACCGATATAGTCGCCCTCGTCGCCTGACTTGGTCCGGACCGTGATCTCGACATAACCATGCGGTTTGTCGGATCCGCGCTCGCGGTAGACCACCATGCGCAATTCCTCGCCGTCGAGCCAGTATTGCGCGAGATGGTCGCGCTCGAAGCTCATCTTGCGCAGGTCCTGCGAAATCGCCTTGTGGGAAATCTCGATTTCGCCGCGGAAGTTGAACACCGGGCTGCCCATGCCGCGAGTGACGCCACTCTCGATGGTCAGCTTCACTGCCTCATCCTTGGCACCGCAAGAGAGCCCGCCAGAGGCACCGGCCGGGCCCGCCGCAAGCAGGATCGACATGGCAGTCATCATAGCACGCATCGCTCATCACCCCCAAAGCACAGTGTCATGATCGCCATTGCGATCGATGGGTCAAGATGGCCGCGCTGAGCCAACAGAGACCCTTGCAACGGCCAGTTGCCGTTTGTGGGAACGGCTGGCTAGAGTGGCGCCCGTCTGTCCAATGGGAGCCATGATGAACCGTATCGAACGACCTGAAGCCACCGAAGGCGGCGTGCCTTTGTCGCGCATCGCCGAACTTGCAGCGACGGAGGCGGACATCTTCCGCCGCGCCCGCCCAAAATCGGAGGCCGCGGTGGGCAACGGCATGGCCGGGTTCTTCAACGGCGTCCCGATGCACTGGATGAAAGACTGGCCGACGCCCTTCCCCATCCTGGTCGACAAGGCGAGCGGCGCCACGATCACCGACATCGACGGCATCAGGCTGGCCGACTTCTGCCTTGGCGATACCGGCTCGATGTTCGGTCATTCACCGGCACCCGTCGCCCGTGCGATTCGCCGGCAGGCGGCCCGCGGCCTGACCTACATGCTGCCGTCGGAGGATTCGCTCACGCTCGGCCTGCTGCTGGCAAGGCGCTTCGGCCTGCCGCATTGGCAGATCGCGACGACAGCCACCGACGCCAACCGCTTCGCCCTGCGGGTCGCCCGCGCCATCACCGGCCGCGACAAGATCCTCGTCTTCAACGGCTGCTACCACGGCTCGGTCGACGAGACGATGGTGCGGCTCGACGGCGGCAAGCCGATCAACCGCCCGGGACTATCAGGCGAGTTCCGCGATCTCACCCAGCGCACCCGCATCGTAGAGTTCAACGATCTTGCGGCGCTGGAGAAGGCGCTGAGCCATGGCGACGTCGCCTGCGTCATATCAGAGCCGGTGCTGACCAATTCCTGCATGGTGCTGCCCGAGCCGGGCTTCCTCGAAGGCGTGCGCACGCTGACGCGGCAAGCCGGCACGCTGCTCCTGATCGACGAGACCCACACCATCTCGACCGGCCCCGGCGGCTATACAAGCAAGCACAATCTCGACCCCGACCTGTTCGTGCTCGGCAAGCCCGTCGCTGGCGGCGTGCCGGCCAGTGTCTGGGGCATGAGCGAGGAGGTCGCCGCCCGCTACGCCGCCTACAATGCCACCAAGGAGCCGGGCTATTCCGGCATGGGCACGACGCTGTCGGCCAATCCTCTGCAGTTCGCGGCGATGCGCGCCACGCTCGAAGAGGTGATGACGGAGGCGGCCTACGCCCACATGGAAAAGCTGGCCGAACGGCTGGCCACGGGGCTCGACAAGGCGATCCGAAAACGGAAACTGCCTTGGCACGTGATGCGCGTCGGCGCCCGCGTCGAATTCATCTTCGCCCCCGGTCCGCTGCGCAATGGTGGCGAGGCCGAGCATGCCCACGCCTCCCGGCTGGAGGCTGCCATGCATGTGGCGCTGGTCAATCGCGGTGTCCTGATCGCGCCGTTCCACAACATGATGCTGGTCTCGCCGGTGACGACAGCGCGGCAGGTCGACAAGCTGATCGCAGCTTTCGACGACATTGCCGCCCGTCTTGCGGTATGAGACAAGGCAGAAGGACAATCGAGTGACATCATGACATCATCTTCCGGCTCGACCGTCGACGAAGCGAGAGCCTTCCTCGACGCGAACCCCGACATCGAAGCCTTCGATATCGTGCTGACGGACGCCAATGGCGTCGGCCGCGGCAAGATCATCCGCCGCCACGAACTGATGGGACTTTACGAAGGCGGGCGCCACCTGCCCATCTCCATCCTCGGCCTCGACATCACTGGCGAGGACGTCCACGAGACCGGGCTGATCTGGGATTCCGGCGATGGCGACCTCCGCGCCTGGCCGATACCTGGCACGCTGAAGCCTTTGCATGGCACCAGCCCCGCCCGCGGCCAGGTGCTGATGTCGATGTTCCATCTCGACGGCGCGCCAATGACTTCGGACCCTCGGCTTGCGCTGAAGCGACAGGTCGACAGGCTGGCTGAAAAGGGCCTCTATCCTGCCGGCGCCTTCGAGCTCGAGTTCTTCCTGCTCGCCAACGAGCGCGACAGCGACGGCAAGGTCCAGCCGGCCCGCGCCGTGCTCGATGGCCGCGCCTCCGGCAAGACCGAGGTCTATTCGGTCGATCACCTGCATGGCATGGAGCCGCTGTTCTCCGACATCTATGCCGCCGCAAAAGTGCAAGGCATCCCGGCCGAGACCGTGATCTCGGAATATGCGCCGGGTCAGTACGAACTCACCTTGCGCTACCGCAAGGACGTGATGCAGGCCGCCGACGACCTGTTGATGCTGAAGCGCCTGGTGCGTGCCCAGGCCCGCCGCCATGGCGTCACTGCCTGCTTCATGGCCAAGCCGATCGAGAAATATGCCGGTTCGGGCATGCATTTTCACGTCTCTCTGCTCGACAGCGACGGCAACAACGTCTTCACCGAGGCCGCGGAAGGCACCTGGGAGCCGAAGCTGCTGCATGCGCTCGGCGGCCTCGCCGAGACGATGGCGGAATCGATGCTGGTGTTTGCGCCGCATGCCAACTCGTGGCGTCGCTTCGTCTCCCAGTCCTACGCACCGGTGGCCCCCACCTGGGGCGTCAACAACCGCTCGGTGGCGCTGCGCGTACCGGCGGGCGACGCCAGGAACCGCCGCATCGAGCACCGTCCCTCCGGCGTCGACGCCAACCCCTATCTCGTCGCCGCGACCATCCTCGCCGGCATCTCGAAGGGGCTGGAGGAGCAGCTCGATCCTGGCCCGGAAACGTCTGGCAACGGCTACGAACAGGCCGAAGTTACTGAAAGCGTGATGCCACCGGACTGGCGCTCGGCGATCGAGGCGGCGAAAGCGTCGGAGTTTCTCCGTGAGGCGCTGGGCCACGACCTGCACCGCACGTTTACGGCGATCAAGGAAAGCGAATATTTCCGCGTCGCGCGCACGGTGAGCGAGCTCGACTACCACCTTTATCTGCACGAGGTGTGATCCCCGGGATGGCGGTTGATCCGCCATCCACTCCCGACGCGTCGTTCACAATTTGCCGCATCACAGCGAACCCTCTGGCCTTGGCAGCAAAAAGAACATAGCATGAACAAATGGCAGTTCTTTCAACCCGCGAGAAACTCGCGATCCTTTCCGACGCCGCGAAGTATGACGCTTCCTGCGCCTCGTCAGGCGCCGGCGGGCGCGACTCGCTCAAGTCTGGCGGCATCGGCTCGACCGAGGGCATGGGCATCTGCCACTCCTACGCTCCCGACGGCCGCTGCATCTCGCTGCTCAAGATCCTGCTGACCAATTTCTGCATCTACGACTGCAGCTACTGCATCAACCGCTCGTCCTCCAATGTCCGCCGCGCCCGCTTCACGGTCGACGAAGTGGTGCGGCTGACCATGGATTTTTACAAGCGCAATTACATCGAGGGATTGTTCCTCTCGTCAGGCGTCATTCGCTCGCCCGACGAGACCATGACAGAGATGGTGGAGGTGGCGCGGCGGCTGAGGCTCGACGAGAAATTCGCAGGCTACATCCATCTCAAGACCATCCCCGAGGCGTCTGCCGAGCTGATCGAGAAGGCAGGCCTCTATGCCGATCGCCTGTCGATAAATGTCGAACTGCCGACCGATGAGGGCGTGAAGAGGCTGGCGCCGGAAAAACGGCCGGAGACGATCCGCGTCTCGATGGCAAAGCTACGTTCGAAGATCGAGGAGAAGGCGGAGCCGACGCTGAGGACGAAGACTCGCGAGCGTTTTGCACCGGGCGGGCAGTCGACGCAGATGATCGTCGGCGCCGACGCCACTTCAGACGCCCGCATCCTCAAGACCAGCGCCCGGCTCTATGGCAGCTACCAGTTGCGCCGCGTCTACTATTCGGCCTTCAGCCCGATCCCCGACGCCTCTTCTGCCCTGCCCCTGAGGAAGCCGCCGCTGATGCGCGAACACCGGCTCTACCAGGCAGATTGGCTGATGCGCTTCTACGGCTTTGAACAGGGCGAGATCCTCGACGGCACGCCTGACGGCATGCTCGACCTGGAGATCGACCCCAAGCTCGCCTGGGCGCTGCGCAACCGCGCCTCCTTTCCCCTCGACGTCAACCGCGCCGACAAGGAGAGGCTGCTGCGCATCCCGGGCCTCGGCACGCGCGCAGTGGAGCGTATCCTGGAGACCCGCCGCTTCAAGCGGTTGCGGCTCGAGGACGTTGGCCGTCTTTGCCAATCCATCACCAAGGTCCGCCCGTTCATCGTCGCCGACGGCTGGTCGCCGGGCGCCGCCACCGACGCTGCACGGCTGCGCGAGGCGATTGCGCCGAAGCCGCGGCAGCTCGAGCTGTTCCGATGACCGGCCAACCCGCCTTCCCACTGGCCGCCTACGCCGTGCATCTCGCCGGCCCGACCGACTTCGACGGCTGGCGCGATGCGGCACGCAGGCTGAGCACCAACGAGGTGAAGCCCGAGGACATCGAATGGCATGTCGGTGGCGAAGGGGACGAGCTGCCGGCGCCGACCCCGGGCGTCGAACTCAGGGTCTCCCGACATTTCATCGAGCGCGCGGCCATCGTCACCTGCCATTCCGACAGCGAACGTTTCGCACTGCTCTATCGGCTGCTGTGGCGGCAGCGTAGCGAGCCTCATTTGCTCCGCATCGCCTCCGACCCCGACGTGCGCCGCTTCGAGGCGATGGAAAAGTCGGTCAGGCGCGACGAGCACAAGATGCATGCCTTCGTCCGTTTCCGGAAGATCGGCGACGGTGACGAAGAGCGCTTCGTCGCCTGGTTCGAGCCTGACCACTTCATCCTCGAATTGGCAGCACCGTTCTTCGTGCGTCGCTTTACCCGCATGCACTGGGCGATCCTGACGCCACACGGCTCGGCTGAATGGGACCGCGAAAGACTGGCGCTAGGCCCCGGCGCTTCGAAGGATGATGCGCCCGCTGCCGACCAGTCGGAGGAGATGTGGCGGACCTATTTCGCCAACATCTTCAATCCCGCCCGCCTCAAGGTGAAGGCGATGCAGGCGGAGATGCCCAAGAAGTATTGGCGGAACCTTCCCGAGGCGTCGCTCATTCCGGAGCTGATATCAGGCGCCGACGCGGCTGCCCGGGAGATGATCGCGAGGATGCCGACGATGCCCGCAGCGCATCACCAGGCGATACAAGCCAGACACTGGCCGGCTTTGGAGCCGTCGCCGGAGACAGAGGCGCATTCGATCGACGCTCTGCGCCAGCAAGCAAGCCAGTGCCGGCGCTGTCCGCTGTGGAGCGAGGCGACGCAGACGGTGTTCGGCGAGGGTTCTGACAATGCCGAACTGGTGTTTGTCGGCGAGCAGCCCGGTGACCAGGAGGACCTGCAGGGCCGGCCATTCGTCGGCCCGGCCGGCAAGATCTTCGACGCGGTGCTCGGCGAAGCCGGCATCGAGCGGACGGCAGTCTACGTCACCAATGCCGTCAAGCACTTCAAGTTCGAACCGCGCGGCAAGCGTCGCATCCACAGCAAGCCCAATGCCGGCGAGGTGCAGGCTTGCCGCTGGTGGCTGGCGCAGGAGGTGACGCTGCTAAAGCCGAAGCTGATGGTGGCGCTCGGCGCGACCGCGGCCCAGTCGCTGCTGGAGGCGCCGGTGGCGATCACCAAACAGCGCGGGCAGACCATCAAACGCGACGACGGCCTCGCCGTTTTCCTGACGATCCACCCGTCCTACATCCTGCGCATCCGCGACCCGCAGGAGGCGGCAGCCGAGCGCGCCCGCTTCGTCGCCGACATCAGGACGGTGCGCGCGATGATGGCCGGCTAACGCAAGGCCAAGACCCGTCCCACCCGGCAAAAGGCGTATGCCAGCTACCGGATCAGGATCGCCCTGAGGTCGTTGACGTTGGTGCCGGTCGGCCCGGGGACGAAAAGATCGCCCACCGAGTTGAACGCCGTCCAGGCATTGTTGCCGGCCAGCATCGCCTTGGCGTCGACGCTGGCAGCATGCATGCGCGAAACAGTGGAGCCGTCGGCAAAGGCGCCGGCATTGTCCTCGGAACCGTCGATGCCGTCGGTATCGGCGGCCAGCGCGTCGATGCCCTGGAGGCCGTCGATGCCGATGGCGAAGGCAAGCAGGAACTCGCTGTTGCGGCCTCCCTTGCCCTTGGCCCTAAGGGTCACCGTGGTCTCGCCGCCGGACAGGATCAGCACCGGCTTGTTGAACGGCCGGTTGCGGGTCGCGACTTCGCGGGCGATGGCCGCATGCACGCCACCGACCTCGCGTGCCTCGCCCTCGATGGCGTCGGAGAGGATAACGGTCTCAACGCCCTGCTTGCGCGCGGCTTCGGCGGCAGCGTCGAGCGACACGGCGGCAGAGGCGATGACATGCACCTCGTTGCGGGCGAAGCGCGGGTCGGTCGGCTGCGGCGCGTCGGCGGCAGCCGAGTTGATGTGGGCGATGACATTGGCGGGCAGCGCGATGCGGTAGGTTTCGATCAGGCGCAGCGCATCGGCGCGCGACGTCTCATCAGGCACCGTCGGACCCGAGGCTACCAAAGCCGGATTGTCGCCGGGAATGTCGGACACGACAAGCGAGACGACGCGGGCGGGATGCGCCGCTGCAGCCAGCCGGCCGCCCTTGATGCCTGAAATGTGCTTGCGAATGGTGTTCATCGCCGAGATCGGCGCGCCGGAAGCGAGCAGCGCCTCATTGACGGCGATCTCATCGGCAAGGGTCAGGTTCCCCGCCGGCGACGGCAGCAGCGCCGAGCCGCCGCCCGAGATCAAAGCGACGACGAGGTCGTCCTCGGTCAGGCCGGAGATCGTCTGGAGCAGAAGCTTCGCCGCTTCGAGGCCGTTGGCGTCGGGCACCGGGTGCGAGGCCTCGACGATCCTGATGCGCTCGCAAGGGGCGGCAAAGCCGTAGCGGGTGACCACCACGCCCTCCAGCGGTCCGTCCCAGGCTTTTTCGAAAGCGGCCGCCATCTGGGCCGAGCCCTTGCCGGCGCCAATGACAATCGTCCGTCCCTTGGGCTTTGCCGGCAGGTGGCGGCGGATGGTGAGCTCGGGATCGGCGGCCGCCACGGCGGCTTCGAAAACGCTGGTCAGCAACTGCTTCGGGTCGGTCATGGCCATCGGGACGTTCAAACTCTTTCAGCTGTTCGCAACGGGGGGCAAGGCGAGTTCGCGGCTGGGAATGCCGAGATGCTCGGCGACCGCCGCCACCACCACCTCGTGGTCCTGGCGCTCCGGCAGTCCTGAAACGGCAATGGCACCAATGACACCGACGCCCTTGACCTTGATCGGGAAGCCGCCGCCGGCCAGCACATAGTCTTCGATGGGCAAGGCCTCGCCGATCGGGAAGGTACGGTCCTCGCGGGCCTTGGTCAGCACCATGCGGTAGCTGCTGCGGTGGAAAACCTTGACAACATTGATCTTGCGCCGCGCCCATTCGGTGTTGCCACACGTCGAGCCCGGCAGGGCGCAGTAAAACAAGGTCCGGTCCCAAAGCCTGATGTCGACCACGATCGGCAGCTTTTCGGCAACGGCGCGGGCGCGGATGGCCGAGCCGATATCGAAGGCAACCGCCTCGTCGAAGCGCTCAAAGACCAGTCGGTCCTCCTGCTCGGCGATCTTTTTCAGGTCCTCGGCTGCTGCCATCGTCCGTTCCTCCGTCAGACACGGCTCACATGGCAGACGCGAGGCAATGACGCAAGGTCAGGCAGCCTGATCCATCGTCGTCTTGGCGGCTTTGCCTGCGACATAAACTTCCACCACGGCGCGGTCGTCGCCGAGCGTCTGCAGCAGGAACAGCTCCTCGGCCAGCGTGCCGCAGCGCTCCATCCTGAGCCGCATGCCAGGCGTGGCGCGGGCGTTAAGCACCACGAGGTCGGCGTCGGTGCCGACGTCGAGCGTGCCGACCTTGTCTGCTATCGACAGCGCCTCGGCATTGCCGCGCGTCAGTTGCCAGTAGGAAGCCAGCGGGTTCAGCTTCTCGCCGTTGAGCGCAATGACCTTGTAGGCCTCGTCCATGGTGCGCAGCATCGAATAGTTGGTGCCGCCGCCGACGTCGGTGGCGGTGGCGATCCGGAGCGGCCTGTCACGCTTGCGGTAGCGCTGGTAGTCGAACAGGCCCGAGCCAAGGAACAGGTTGGAGGTCGGGCAGAACACGGCGATCGAGCCATGCTCGGAGATCGCGTCGGATTCACGCTCGCCGAGATGGATGCAGTGGCCGAGCAGCGTGCGTTTGCCGAGCAGGCCGTAGTGTTCGTAGACGTCGGTATAGTCGCGCGACCAGGGATAGAGCTCCTGGGTGAAGGCGATCTCGGCGTGGTTTTCCGACAGATGCGTCTGGATGTGCAGGTCGGGATGCTCGCACGCCAGCTGGCCGGCCATCTCCATCTGCTCGGGGGTCGATGTGATGGCGAAGCGCGGCGTAATGGCATAGTGCTGGCGGCCCTTGCCGTGCCATTCCTTGATCAATGCCTTGGTATCGTCATAGCTCGCCTGCGGCGTATCGAGCAGACCGTCGGGGGCATTGCGGTCCATCATCACCTTGCCGGCGATGTTGAGCATGTTGCGCTCATGCGATTCGGCGAAGAACGCCTCGGCCGACTGCTTGTGCACCGAGCAATAGGCGGCAACGGTCGTCGTGCCGTGGCGCACCATCTCGTCGAGGAACAGGCGCGCGATGCGGCGGCCATGCTGGGTGTCGATGAAGCGCGTTTCCTCGGGGAAAGTGTACTTGTTCAGCCATTCCAGCAGCTCGGCGCCATAGGACGCAATGATCTGCATCTGCGGGATATGGACATGCCCATCGATGAAGCCGGGCAGGATCAGATGCGGGCGATGGTCGACGACCTTGGCGTCACCGGCCTGGGCCGCGATCTCCGAATAGGCGCCGACGGCCGCGATCTTGCCGTCGCGCATCAGCACCGCACCATCTTCCTCATAGGCATAGGACGCATGGTCGTCTGCGCTATCGGGCCAGCGCAGGAAGGACAAGGTACGGCCGCGAAGGAGTGTGGTGGTCATGATCGAACTCTACAGGCTTTCTGGCGTGGCCACATCGCGGCCCGTTTTGCCGCGCGTCAAGGTGAGCGCGACGAGCGCGCCTCGAACTTTCAATCCGTAGGTCGCAGGCGCTACTTGCGCGCCTGTTCATACCAGGCGACCAGCAACGCCCGCTCCTCGGGTGTGATCTGGGTCACGTTGGCCGGCGGCATGGCATGGCTGCGGCCAGCCTGCAGGTAAATCTCACGCGCATGCAAGGCGATTGCGTTGTCGGTCTCCAGCACCACGCCCTTCGGCGCATGGTAGACGCCTTCGTAGGACGGCTCGTTGGCGTGGCACATGGCGCAGCGGCCGAGAACCGTGTCACGAACCTTGGGGAACTGGGCTGCGGCAATATAGGGCTCGGTGAGGACGGAGGCGTTCTTGTCCTCGCCGGTCAATACCTTGGGCACGGTCGACAGCCACATGATGACGACGAACAACAGGGCAGCGGCGAGCCAGGTCCAGTGCGGGTTGCCTTCACGCTTGTGCACCGTGTTGAAGTAGTGGCGGATCAAGACGCCGATGATGAAGATGAGCGCGGCGATGATCCAGTTGAACTCGGTACCGAAGGCCAGCGGGTAGTGGTTCGACAGCATCAGGAACACGACCGGCAGGGTCAGGTAGTTGTTGTGCGTCGAGCGCGTCTTGGCGATCTTGCCGTATTTCGGGTCGGGCTTGCGACCGGCGATGAGGTCGGCGACGACGATCTTCTGGTTCGGGATGATGGTGATGAAGACGTTGGCCGACATGATCGTCGCCGTAAAGGCGCCAAGATGCAGGAAGGCGGCGCGGCCGGTGAACAGCTGTGTATAGCCCCAGCTCATGAACACCACGATGACGTAGAGAACGATCATCAAAAGCGTGTCGTGGTCACCGAGTTTCGACTTGCAGAGCTGGTCGTAGATCACCCAGCCGAGGCCGATCGAGGCAAGCGAAATGGCGATGGCGACAGGCGCCGATACGTCGAGCACGTTGCGGTCGATCAGGAACAGCTCGGCGCCGCCGTAATAGACCAGGCAGAGCAGCGTGAAGCCCGACAGCCAGGTGGCGTAGGATTCCCACTTGAACCAGGTCAGGTGCTCCGGCATCTGGGCCGGCGCCACCAGGTATTTCTGGATGTGGTAGAAGCCGCCGCCATGAACCTGCCATTCCTCGCCATGGGCGCCGACCGGCAGGCCGTCATGCTTGCGCAGCCCGAGATCGAGCGCGATGAAGTAGAACGACGAGCCGATCCAGGCCATGGCGGTGATGACATGCAGCCACCGCACGGCGAAGCTCGCCCAGTCCATGAAAAACGCCAAGTCGTACATCCGCCGTCCCTTTTTCGCAGCGTGCCGATCTTACGATGCCCGATGCATTGGGGAAGTGAAAGGATTCGCGATGACTTTCAAAAAAATCTGGAAAATACTAGCGTAGCGCTGCACGGCACAAGCCGGCTATGGAACCATCGGTCTCGCATGGCATATCTCGACAATATCGCGGTCTTCGTTCGCGTCGTGGAACTCGGCAATCTCTCCGCCGCGGGCCGCGACATGCGCATATCGCCGGCGGTCGCCTCCAATCGCATCAAGGAGCTGGAGAAGCACCTCGGCGTGCGCCTGTTCAACCGCACGACGCGCCAGTTGATGCCGACCGAGCACGGCAACGTGTTCTATTCCGGCGCCAAGCAGGTGCTGGAAGCGATCACCGAGGCCGAAGCCGCCGTCTCGGCGCTTTCCGGCCAGCCGCGCGGCACCATCCGCGTCACCGCCCCGCTCGGTCTGGGCCGTCGGCTTGTCGCCTCGGGCATTCCCGAATTCCACGACAAGTATCCCGACATCGAGGTCAGGCTCAGGCTTTCGGACCACAATGTCGATATCCTCAAGGAAGGTCTCGACGTTGCCTTCCGGCTCGGCGTGATCGAGGATTCCAGCCTCAGGATGCGCGGCATCATGGAATGCGAGCGGGTGCTGGTCGCAGCACCCAAATATCTGGAAAAGCGCGGCGAACCGGAAAGCGCCAATGAGCTGATCGGCAAGAAGCATGACTGCCTGATGCTGCGTTATCCCGGCTCACGCGAATATTTCTGGACGTTGGAGACGCCCAACGGGCCGACCAAGTTCGAGGTCCACGGCCCGTTCGATTCCGACGACGGCGACGTGCTGACCGGCTGGGCGCTGGCCGGGCGTGGCATCATCAACAAGCCGCGCTTCGAGGTCGAGCCCTTCATCCGCGACCAGCGGCTGAAGATCATCCTGCCGCAGACGCCGCCGACGCCGGTGCAGTTTGCCGCCGTCTATCCGCACAAGAAGCTGCAGGACCCGAAGGTCCGGCTGCTGCTCGACTTCATGGCGGAGCGCTGCCACAAGCTGATCAAGGATATCCTTGCTGGCAAGTGAGGCGGGCGAAGACGTTAGGCCGGCACCTCATCCCTCGATCGCCTGGTAGGCCGAGGTCCAGAAGTCGACATAGTGCTTGGGCGCCTCGGGCGAGTCCATCAGCTTCTGGGACAGCAGGATGCCGGCAAAGTCATTGGCCGGGTCGGCATAGGCAGAGGTGCCATAGCCGCCGTCCCAGCCGAACCTTCCCGGCGTCGTAAAGAGATTGTCGCGCTTGAGCGCCACCGACATGCCGAGCCCCCAGCCGGAATTGCCGTTGAAGAACATCGCAGCGCTCGCCTTCTGCTCGTCGGTGAGCTGGTCTGACGTCATCAGCTCGACCGAGGCGCGCGACAGGATGCGCTGGCTGCCAAGCTTGCCCTTGCCGAGCATCATGCGTTGGAAGGCGAGATAGTCGTCAGCCGTAGAGACAAGCCCGCCGCCACCGGATTCGAAAATGGCCGGCCTGGCGAACAGCCCGCCCTTGGCCTCGTCATAGACGCCGAGCTTGCCGCTCTGGAAATCCCTGGAATATGCGGTAGCAAGCCTGTCGACCTTCTCGGCCGGCACATGGAAGCCGGTGTCCTTCATGCCGAGCGGGCCGAAGATGCGCTCTTGCATGAAGGCGGACAGCGGCTGACCAGCCGCGCGCGCAACAAGCACGCCGGCGACGTCGAGGCCGGTGTGGTAGAGCCAACCCTTACCCGGCTGATGCGCGAGCGGTAGGGAACCGACGGCCTTCATGAAGGCATCGGGCGAGCCGCGGTACAGGTCGGCACTTGGCGCGATGCCGGCTTCGGCCATCGCATGCTGCACCGGATAGGCGAAGGGATAGACCATGATCGCGCCGACGCCGAAGCGCAGGGTGAGCAGGTCGCGCAGCGTGATCGGCCGGCTGGCCGGAACGGTGTCGGTGAGCTGGCCGTCGATGGCGTTGAGCACCTTGCGGTGGGCAAGCTCGGGCAGCCATCTGTCGACCGGGTCGTCGAGGCGCAGCCTGGATTCCTCGGCCAGGATCATTGCCGCGACCGCGGTGACCGGCTTGGTCAACGAGGCGATGCGAAAGATGCTGTCGCGGCGCATCGGCGCCGTACCGCCGAGCGCAAGCGCACCCGCTGCCTCGACATGGGTCTCGCCGCCGCGACTGACCGCCCAGACGAGGCCCGGCACGTCGCCGCTTTCGACATGGCCCGCCATGACCTTGTGCATCCGCTCGAGGCGGTCGGTTGCGAACTTGCCTGTCATTATCGTCGTGCTCCCTGATCCTGTTGTCGTCGCGCTTGCCGCGACTGACTGTTCCTGCTGCGCCGATGCCGGCGCGGGCAGCAGCAGCGCGGAAAGGGCTGCGCCCTTCATCATCGTGCGGCGGTCCATTCCTGAAATGCCGTTCATGTCTTCCTCGCTGGCCGAAAGAGATCCAAACTGATTGCATTTACTAACTGGTTGTAAAATAGGCAGACTGATTTTATATTGCAACTGGTTTTTTGGAGACACTTTGCATGAACCAGCAGCATCGGTCGGGCTGTCCGATCAACCTCACCCTCGAGGTGGTCGGCGACAAATGGAGCCTCATCGTTCTGCGTGACATGATGTTCGGCAATCGCCGGCACTTTCGCGAGTTGCTGACGCAGTCTGAGGAAGGCATCGCCTCCAACATACTCGCCGACCGGCTGCGTCGGCTGCTCGACGACGGGCTGATCAGCAAGGCCGACGATCCCAGCCACAAGCAGAAGGCGATCTACTCCCTGACCGAGATGGCGATAGAGTTGCTGCCGGTCTTCGCCCAGATCGCCGCCTGGGGCCGCAAATGGCTGCCGGTCAGCGAAGAGCTCAGCATCCGCGCCGAACTGCTGGAAAAGGGTGGGCCTGAGATGTGGGAGCGCTTCATGGAGGAGCTGCGCACCGACCATCTCGGCGAGCCGCTGTCGGAGGCAGCGCAAAAAAGGCTTCCCGTGCGCCTGGAACTGCAGGCGGCCTATCTCGAAGTCGTCGCCCGTAACGCCGGATCAGCTTGATTTTCCACTGGGCCAGCCCGGAACCGAACTGTCATATGGCTGTTGTAGCCTGCGTGAGCCGCCTGCCAGCCGCCGGGCGGCGCGACCAGCCATCAAGGAGCAGGCACGTGATTTCCCATCCGACGCGCAACGATCTCAAATCCAACGCCAAGGAGGTTTCGATCGAGCTTCTCAACGCCCGGCTCGCCGATGCGATCGACCTGGCGCTGATCACCAAGCAGGCGCACTGGAACGTCAAGGGGCCGCACTTCATCGCCATCCACGAGATGCTGGACGGCTTCCGCAAGGATTTGGACGAACACGTCGACACCATCGCCGAACGCGTCGCCCAGCTCGGCGGTGCCGCCCTAGGCACCTCGCAGGTCGTCGTCGAGGCCAGCAAGCTGAAGCCCTATCCGACCGACATCTCCAAGACCAAGGATCATATCGCAGCTCTGATCGACCGCTATGCCGACGCCGCGAAAAGCGTGCGCACGGCCATCGACGAGACTGGAGAGGCCGGCGACGCCGATACCGCCGATATCTTCACTGCCTATTCGCGCACACTCGACAAGTCGCTGTGGTTCCTCGAAGCCCACATCCAGGAAAGCGAATAGCCGCCAGCCTCGTTGCCGCCACGCCGGTCAGTTCGCCCTGACAAGCGCGGTCATGATCTCGGCTGCGGCGAGCGCCGCAATGACGGCGGGACGCTTGTCTTTCACCGCGTCACCGCCGATCGGACAGATCAGCCCCGCGAACTGTTCGTCGCTGCCACCTGCGGTCTTGAGAAACCAGCTCCTGAACGTCGCCTTCTTGGTCTTGGAGCCGATCATGCCGACATAACAGGTGTCATCGCGCTTCAATGCCTCGGCGACGATCAGGAAGTCGAGCGCGTGGTCGTGGGTCAGAACGACGAAGGCCGAGCCTGAGGGGGCTTCGCGAACCATCTCTTCCGGCATCGGCGTCAGCCGCGTGACGACATTGTCGGGCATGCCTTCGAGCGCGTCGGCGCGGGTCTCGACGACGACGACGTTGAGCGGCAGGAGCGCGAAGGCCGATGCCAATGCCTGCCCGACATGGCCGCCGCCGAAGACATAGACATGCGGACGTCCCGCGTCGGATGCCTCGGCGCCGGCCAGCAGATCGGCGCGCATCGCTTCGTCGACGTTCCTGACGGCAACCTCGACGCGGCCGCCGCAGCACTGGCCGATCTCCGGCCCGAGTGGAATGTCGAGCGTAAGGCTGTCTTTGGTTTCACTGGTATGGTCGAGATAGCGCGCCGGGACGGGATCGCCGGTGACGTGCTCCATGACCGTGCTGCGCTTGGACGAACCGGCCAGCATGGCACGCGCGGTATCGATCGCCATGAATTCCAGCTGACCGCCGCCGATGGTGCCGAAGATGCGCTGCGGCGACACCAGCATCCACGCGCCTTTTTCGCGCGGGGTCGAGCCCCTGGCCTCGGCCACCTCGACCAGTGCCACCGAAGGCGCTGCGTCAAGGAAGGCCCGGAGGCTCTTGGCGGTCGCGGTCACTTGGCCTGGGCCGCCTCGGCCCGGAGGCGTTCGATCGCCATCAGCACGCGCTCGGGCGTCGCCGGAGCGTCGAGGCGCGGACAGATCTTGTGGTCGGCGACACTTGCCACCGCATCCGACAGCGCATGCAGCACTGCCATGCCATGCGGCAGCGGCGGCTCGCCGACGGCCTTCGAACGATGGATCGTCGGCTCATAAGCCTCGGACCAGTCCGTCAGCGCGACGTTGAAGACTTTGGGCCGGTCGGAAGCGAGCGGGATCTTGTAGGTCGACGGCGCATGCGTGCGCAGCCGACCCTTGCCATCCCACCACAACTCTTCGGTGGTCAACCAGCCCATGCCCTGGATGAAGCCGCCCTCGACCTGGCCGATATCGATGGCCCGGTTCAACGAACGACCGGTGTCATGCAGGATGTCGGCGCGCTCGACAACATATTCGCCGGTCAAAACGTCGACCGATACCTCGGCGCAGGCCGCGCCATAGGCGTAGTAGTAGAAGGCATGGCCCCTGCCCTTGCTGCGGTCCCAATGGATCTTCGGCGTCTTGTAGTGGCCGGCGGCCGACAGCTGGATGCGGTTGAGATAGGCCTGCTTGACCAGGTCGTTGAAGGCAATCTCCTGATTGCCGACGCGCACGCGGTTGGGCAGGAACACCACCTGGTCGGCCGGCACCTGGTATTTCTCGGCGGCGAAGTCGGTCAGCCGCTTGCGGATCTGCCGCGCCGCATCCTGGGCCGCCATGCCGTTGAGGTCCGCGCCCGACGATGCTGCCGTGGGTGCGGTGTTGGGCACCTTGGCCGTGGTGGTCGCGGTGATCTTCACCCGGTCGAGGTCGATCTGGAACTCTTCCGCCACCACCTGCGCCACCTTGAGATGCAGGCCCTGCCCCATCTCGGTACCGCCATGGTTCATGTGCACCGAGCCGTCGGAATAGACATGCACCAGGGCACCAGCCTGGTTTGACTCGGTCTTGGTAAACGAGATGCCGAACTTGACCGGCGTCATCGCCAGGCCGCGCTTGACGAAGCGGCTGTTGGCGTTGAACGCCGCGATTTCGCGGCGGCGGCGGGCATATTGCGCGCTGTCCTCGAGCTCGGCGACGATGCGCTGGATGATGCAGTCCTCGACCTTCTGGTGGTAGGGCGTGAGGTTGCGCTCGCCCGGCGTGCCCATCGGATCGTAGAAATTCAGCTTGCGGATTTCGAGCGAGTCCTTGCCGACGGCAAAGGCGACCTCGTCGATGACGCGCTCGGCACCGACCATGCCCTGCGGGCCGCCGAAGCCGCGAAACGCCGTATTCGACACCGTATTGGTGTAGAGCGGCGCCGACTTGGCATGCACGTTGGGGTAGAAATAGGCGTTGTCGCAGTGAAACAGCGCACGGTCGCCCACCGGACCCGACAGATCGGCCGAGAAGCCGGCATTGAGCGCGAACATGTAGTCGACGCCGAGGATGCGGCCCTCATCGTCGAAGCCGACCTCGTAGTCGATGGCGAAGTCGTGGCGTTTGCCGGTGGCGGTCATGTCCTCGTCACGGTCGAGACGGACCTTGACGGCGCGCTTGTGCTTCTTGGCGGCGATCGCGGCGATCGCAGCACACTGGTTGGCCTGGGTTTCCTTGCCGCCGAAGCCGCCGCCCATGCGCCGCACTTCCACCTGGACTGCATGGCTCGGAACGCCGAGCACATGGGAAACGAGATGCTGGGTCTCGCTCGGTCCCTGCGTCGAGCAATAGACAGTTACCTCGTCGTCCTCGCCGGGCACGGCGAGCGAGACCTGACCTTCGAGATAGAAATGGTCCTGGCCGCCGAGCTTCATCCGCCCCTTCACCCGGCGCGGAGCAGCGGCTATCGCCGCTGCTGCGTCGCCGCGATTGAGCGTCAGCGGCGTCGTCACCTGCTTGTCGTTCTCGGGGTCGAGGTCCCAGATACCAAGGATCGCCGGCAACTCTTCATACTCGATCTTGGCAAGGCGCGCCGCCTGGCGGGCTTGCTCGCGGGTCGTGGCGACGACGGCGAAGATCGGCTGGCCATGGAACTGGACTTTGCCCTCGGCCAGGACCGGGTCGTCATGCATGCCACTCGGCGACACGTCGTTCTCGCCGGGCACGTCGGCATAGGTCAGCACGTCAACGACACCGGGGGCCGCGCGAACAGCCGCGAGGTCGACCGACTTCAGCGTGCCATGGGCGACATTGGACAGGCCGAGGCCGACATGAAGCGTGCCTGCCGGTTCCGGCATGTCGTCGATGTAGATCGCCTCGCCGGCGACGTGCTTGTGGGCGGAGTCGTGGCGCTGGTCGGTGTGGACGCCGCCGGAGATCTTGGCGGCCTTGAGGTTCGGTTGATGCTGGGTCATGTCACGCAGCCTCGTATCTCGACACCGTCAACGGCGCCTTGGTGTCTGTCGTCTCCATGTAGAAACGCAACAGCAGGTTCCTCGCCGCCAGCGCGCGGTATTCGGCGGTGGCGCGCATGTCGGTCAGCGGCGTGAAGTCCTCGGCGTATTTGGCCATAGCTGCCTCCACCGTTGCTTCGGTCCAGGGCTGGCCGACCAGGGCCGCTTCGACCGCGCTGGCGCGCTTCGGGGTCGCCGCCATGCCGCCATAGGCGATGCGGGCTTCGGCGACGGTGCCATCCTTGGCAAGGCTCAGCCAGAAGGCGCCGAGTGTTGCGGTGATGTCCTCGTCCCGGCGCTTGGTGATCTTGTGGACGGCGAAATGGACGCCCTTCGACGGCACCGGCACATGCACGGCCTCGACGAACTCGCCCGGCGCGCGGTCCTGCTTGCCATAGGCGATGAAGAAGTCCTGCAGCGAAATCGTCCGCCGTGTCTTGCCCTTGCGCAGCGTGAGCGTCGCGCCCAACGCGATCAAGGGCGGCGGCGTGTCGCCGATCGGCGAGCCATTGGCGATGTTGCCGCCAATGGTGCCCATGTTGCGCACCTGCTCGCCGCCGATGCGGTCGATCAGCGGGCCAAGCGCCGGAATGTGCTTCGACAGCGTCTCGAAGGCTTCGGTATAGGTGACGCCGGCGCCGATCGTGATGACGCCCCTGTCATGTGACAGGCCCTGCAGGCCCTCGATGTTGGCGATGAAGACGACGGGCGCGATCTTGCGCATATGCTTGGTGACCCAGAGGCCGACATCGGTCGAGCCGGCGACCACGGTCGCTGTCGGCTCTGCTTCGAGCACGGCGGCGAGATCGTCGACAGTTGCCGGGATGACGAAGCGGTCCTTGCCTTCCCCGACCTCGACGCGGACGCCGTCGCGGAAGGCTTCGAGCCGTGCGGTGATCGCCTTGCGCTCGACCAGCAGCGGATCCTTGGCGACCTTGCCATAGTCGGAAATGGCGCGTGCTGCGCGCATGATCGCCTCGTAGCCGGTGCAGCGGCAGAGATTGCCCTGCAGCGACTTCTCGATCTCGGCGTCGGAAGGCTCCGGCGATTTCATCCACAGGCCATAGAGCGACATGACGAAGCCAGGCGTGCAGAACCCGCATTGCGAGCCGTGGAAATCGACCATCGCCTGCTGAACGGGGTGCAGCCGGTCGCCGCCGCCGGCGAGATGTTCGACAGTCACGACATGGCAGCCGTCGAGCGAGCCCATGAAGCGAATGCAGGCATTGACGCTTTCATAGGTGAGCTTGCCGCCGGAGAGCCGGCCGACCAGCACCGTGCAGGCGCCGCAGTCGCCTTCGGCGCAGCCCTCCTTGGTGCCGCGCAGCGAACGCTGCAGGCGGAGATAGTCGAGCAGCGTAGCGTCTGGAGCCACGTCGGAAAGCTTGATGTCCTCGCCATTGAGGATGAAGCGGATGTGATTGCGTGTCTTGACCATCGTCATGGCTCAACTGCCCCGATAGGTGGAATAGCCAAAGGGGGAAATCAGCAGCGGCACATGATAATGCGTCGGCTCGGCCATGCCAAAGCGGATCGGCACGATGTCGAGGAAAGCCGGCTTCGGCAGCTCGGTGCCCAGGCCACGGAGATAATCGCCGGCAGCGAAGATCAACTCGTACTCCCCGGCCCGGAACTCGTCGCCGGCCAGAAGCGGCGCATCGCAGCGTCCGTCGGAATTGGTCGCGACCGTCTTCAGCAGCGTGCGTGCGTCGCCGTCGATCCGGAACAGCGAAATCACCAGGCCTTCGGCAGGCTTTCCGGTCGCAGTATCAAGGACATGGGTTGTGAGGCGTCCGCCTTCGGCCTTTGTCATTCGCTCTCCCTATTGGCGCTGAACGCCATCGTCATGGATTTTGCGCCATTTAAGGCCATTGCATAAGGTGCGGTCGAGCAGAGCACTACAAAAAGACTTTCAAAATTTTTCGAGGGAATGTCTGACGCACCTTTCGTTATTCTGCTCAAGTGCCCGGCAAGAATCCGGTTTTGAGGGAACATGCGTTACGTAAGAGATATGCGCGGCTACGGCGCAAACCCACCCCACCCGCAATGGCCTGGCGACGCGAATGTTTGCGTGCAGTTCGTGGTCAACTACGAAGAGGGCGGCGAAAACAACATCCTGCATGGCGACGCCGCTTCGGAAGCGTTCCTGTCGGAGGTGGTCGGCGCGGCACAATGGCCGGGCAAGCGCCACTGGAACATGGAATCGATCTATGAATACGGTGCCCGCGCCGGCTTCTGGCGGCTCCACCGCATGTTCACCGAAGCCAATGTGCCTGTCACCGTCTATGGCGTGGCGACAGCCCTTGCACGTTCGCCCGACCATGTCGCGGCGATGCAGGATGCCGACTGGGAAATCGCCTCGCACGGTCTGCGCTGGATCGACTACCGCGATCACGCCGAGGCCGACGAGCGCGCCGACCTGATCGAAGCCATACGCCTGCACACCGAAGTCGTCGGCGAACGCCCCAAGGGCCTCTATCTCGGCCGCACCTCGGTCTATTCGGTGCGGCTCGCCGCTGCCGAAGGCGGCTTCGATTGGATTTCCGACACCTATGACGACGAGTTGCCCTACTGGCTCGACCATGACGGCCATGGCAACGCGATTTCACCGCAACTGGTCATCCCTTACACGCTCGACGCCAACGACATGCGTTTTGCCACAGCCCAAGGCTTCAATTCGGGCGACCAGTTCTACGCCTATCTCAAGGACAGCTTCGACACGCTCTATCGCGAGGGTGCCGCCGGCCGGCCACGCATGATGAGCATCGGCCTGCACTGCCGCCTCATCGGCCGCCCCGGCCGCGCCGAAGCGCTGCGCCGGTTCATCGAATATGTGCAGGGTCATGACAAGGTCTGGCTGGCCCGCCGCCAGGACATCGCCCAGCATTGGCGCGACACCCACCCCCACCAGCCGCAGGCGCTGCGCCCCTCGCGCATGGGCCGCGACGAGTTCGTCCAGCGCTTCGGCTCGATCTTCGAGCATTCGCCCTGGATCGCCGAACGCGCTTTCGAATTCGAGCTCGGTCCGGCGCACGACAGCGCAGGCGGCCTGCACAACGCACTCTCCCGCGCCTTCCGCTCGGCGAGCGAGTCGGAGCGGCTCGGTGTTTTGACCGCCCACCCCGACCTTGCCGGCAAGTTGGCCCAGGCCAAGCGCCTGACCGAGGAGTCGACGAAGGAGCAGGCCTCCGCCGGTCTCGACGCGCTGACCGACGCCGAGCGCGCCCGCTTCACCGCGCTCAACACCACCTATGTCGAGAAGTTCGGCTTCCCCTTCATCATCGCCGTGCGCGACAATGACAAGGCAAGCATCCTCGAGGCATTCGAGACCCGCATCGCCAACAACCGCGACCAGGAATTCCTGACTGCCTGCAAGCAGGTGGAACGCATCGCCTGGTATCGACTTCACGACCTCCTTCCCCGCTGAGACCCCCGTCAGAAACCATGACAAAACGCTCCTACTACGCGCCGAAAGGCGGCCTGCCTCCCCAGACGGATCTGATCACCGATCGCGCCGTCTTCACCGAAGCCTATGCAGTGATCCCGAAGCGCGAGTTTTCGGACATCGTCACCAGCTTCCTGCCGCACTGGGACAAGGCGCGCGCGTGGGTGATCGCCCGCCCGCTGTCGGGCTTCGCCGAGACCTTCTCGCAATACATCATGGAAGTGCAGCCTGGTGGGGGCAGCGATAGGCCGGAGCCGGACGCGGGCGCCGAGGGCGTGTTCTTCGTCGTCGAAGGCGAAGTGACGGTCACGATTGCGGGCAAGAGCCATGTGCTGACGCCGGGCGGCTATGCCTATTTGCCGCCGGCGAGCGGGTGGACGATGCGTAACACCGGTTCGGAAACCACGCGGTTCCACTGGATCCGCAAAGCCTATGAGTATGTGGACGGCCTCGACACGCCCGATCCACTGTTCCTCAACGAAAACGACATCGCGCCAAACCCGATGCCCGACACCAACGGCGCCTGGGCGACCACACGCTTCGTCGACCCCAACGACCTGCGCCACGACATGCATGTCACTGTGGTCACCTTCGAGCCGGGCGGCATCATTCCCTTCCCCGAAACCCATGTCATGGAGCACGGCCTCTACGTGCTCGAGGGCAAGGCGGTCTACCGGCTGAACAACGACTGGGTCGAGGTCGAGGCTGGCGACTTCATGTGGCTGCGCGCCTTCTGCCCGCAAGCCTGTTATGCCGGCGGTCCCGGCAAGTTCCGCTACCTGCTCTACAAGGACGTCAACCGCCACATGCAGCTCGGCGCATTTAACGCCACGCGCCGCCGCTAAGGACCAAAGCCATGTCGGGTGAGATGAAGCGGATCGTCGCCAAGCCGCTGACGCGGGAGAACTTCGCCGAATTCGGCGAGGTGATCGATACCAACTGCGACACACACTACCCGATCAATGCAGGCAAATGCGAGCGCTACCATGCGCTCGCCCGCGCCGAGGCGTCCGGCCCCGATGGCCACGTCATCATCAACATCTTCAAGGGAACGCCCTACGCATTTCCCTTGAAGCTTTCGATGGTCGAGCGCCACCCGTTCGGCAGCCAGGCGTTCATCCCGCTCACCCCGCGCCCCTACCTCGTCGTCGTCTGCCACGACGTCGGCGACGGCCCGGGTGAGCCGCACGCCTTCATCACCGCACCCGGCCAGGGCGTCAACTATCCCAGCAATCTCTGGCACGGCGTGCTGACGCCGATCGGTGAAAGCCAGGACTTCGTCGTCGTCGACCGCGGCGGCACGGGCCCCAATCTCGAAGAGTTCCATTTCTCACACCCTTACGAAATCACCCTTCCGGAAGGCTTCTGACACATGGCCGAACTCTCCCTCATCGAACGCCTCTTCGACGTCATCGAACACGACATCGTGCCCAAGACCGCCGAAGGCGTGACGAAGGGCAACAAGCTGTTCGGCGCGGCACTGCTTGCCAAGGACGATCGCTCGCTCATCCTCGCCGAGACCAACAACGAACTCGAGAATCCCCTCTGGCATGGCGAGATGCATTGCCTGAAGCGCTTCTACGAGATGCCCAAGGCAACCCGCGCCGACACCAAGGACCTGATCTTCCTGTCGACGCACGAACCCTGCTCGCTGTGCCTGTCGGCCATCACCTGGGCCGGCTTCGACAATTTCTATTATCTCTTCAGCCACGAGGATTCGCGCGACAGCTTCGCCATCCCGCATGACCTCAAGATCCTGAAAGAGGTCTTCACCCTGGAACCAGGCGGCTACAACGCCGAAAACGCCTACTGGAAGAGCTTTTCGCTGCGCAAGCTGGTGCACGAGCTACCCGAGGCCGACCGCAAGCGGCTGGAGGAGCGCGTCGCAACAATCTCCAAGCGCTACGACGAGATGTCGGAGACCTACCAGGAGAGCAAGGCCGACAACGACATCCCGCTGAACTGACGCGGACAGGCCAGAGACATCCGCTCTCTGGCCCATGCAATACCCCTTGCGTTTGGCACCCTGCGCTAAGTGCATGACCCCGAAAATCGAGGTCGATTTTCGGCCAAGGATCATGCACAGACTTAAGCGCTACAGCGTTCCTTTGCGCGTCGCAGAACGCGGGGCGCCGTAGCGACGTCGCAGGGAGCCAAGCATGAAAATCATCACCGAATTTCCGCGCGACATCGTCGAGTTTCCCGACATGGGCATCGTCATGCCCGACGGTGTCAGGCTGTCGGCGCGGGTGTGGATGCCGGCCGATGCCGACCAGGACCCGGTGCCCGCCATCCTCGAGCACCTGCCCTACCGCAAGCGCGACGGCACGACGACGCGCGATTGCCTGACCCATCCCTATTTCGCCGGCCACGGCTATGCCTCGATCCGCGTCGACATGCGCGGCAACGGCGATTCCGAAGGCTTGATGGACGACGAATACTCCGACCAGGAGTGGCAGGACGCCTGCGACGTCATCGCCTGGGCAGCAAGCCAGCCCTGGTGCAACGGCAAGGTCGGGATGATGGGCATCTCCTGGGGCGGCTTCAACGGCCTGCAGGTGGCGGCCCTCCAGCCCAAGGCGCTGAAGGCGATCATCACGCTGTGCTCGACCGACGATCGCTACGCCGACGACATCCACTACAAGGGCGGCCTGCTGTTGAACGAGAACATGGGCTGGGGCGCAACCATGCTGTCCTACTCCTCCAGGCCGCCGGATCCGGCGCTGGTCGGTGAAAAGTGGCGCGATATGTGGCTAGACCGGCTGGAGCAGGAGCCCTTCCTGCCCGCACACTGGCTGAACCACCAACGTCGCGACGCCTACTGGAAGCGCGGCTCGGTCAACGAGGACTACTCGGCCATCAAGGCCGCCGTGCTCGCCATCGGCGGCTGGGGCGACTCCTACAAGAACACCGTCTCGCGCCTGGTCAGCAACCTCAAGGCGCCGGTCAAGGGCATCGCCGGGCCATGGGTGCACAAATATCCGCATTTCGCCGTGCCGAAGCCGGCCATCGGCTTCCTGCAAGAGGCTTTGCGCTGGTGGGACCACTGGTTGAAGGGCAGGGAGACCGGCGTCGAAGACGATCCGGCGATGCGGCTCTACCTCATGGAGTCCGAGCCACCGCGCGAGTGGTATCTGGAGCGCCAGGGCCGCTGGATCGCCGAGCGGCAATGGCCTTCGCCAGAGATCGCGACCAGGACCCTGGCGCTCGGCACCAACGGCATGTTGGCCGAGGGCGTCGAGCTGGAGGCGCCGGTGTCGATCAACTCGCCGCAGGATTGCGGCATGGATGGCGGCGAATACTGCGCCATCTGGCTCGGGCCGGAACTGCCGGGAGACCAGCGCGCCGACGACGCCAAGTCGGCCTGCTTCGACGGTGCCGCACTCGAGGCACCGCTCGACATCGTCGGCAGCCCGGTCATCCGGCTGAAGCTTGCCGCCGACCGCCGGCGTGCGATGGTGGCGGTGCGCCTGTGCGACGTCCAGCCCGACGGTGCCTCGACGCGTGTCACCTATGGCGTGCTCAACCTCTGCCAGCGCAACAGCCATGAGTTCCCCGAGGACTTGGTGTCAGGCGAGACGATGGAGATCGCATTCAAGCTCGACGACATCGCCTACCGCGTCGCTGCAGGTAACCGGCTGCGCGTCTCCATATCCTCGACCTACTGGCCGCTGGTCTGGCCATCGCCGGAAGAGGTGACGCTGACGATCCAAGGTGGCGCGATCGAGCTGCCGGTGCGGGCCTCGGGCAAAGGCGACGAATGGACGTTCCAGGAACCGGAGGGCGCCACCCCCTGGCAGATCGAAACACTGCGCGAGGACAGCCACCTCCGCAAGGTCGAACGCGCGGACGGCAAGGTCACTCTTCGCATCGTCGACGACTTCGGCGAGACCCGCGATCTCGACCATGGACTGGCGGTCGGCGAGGTCGCCCGCGAGTCCTGGAGCATCGATCCTGCCGACCCTCTCGCGGCCCATGGCGAGACCCATTGGACCCAGACGCTGAAACGCGACAATTGGTCGGTCAGGACCGAAACCTTCACCACCATGCGTTCGGACGGTGAGAATTTCCATCTCACCGGCCGCATCGAGGCCTATGAAGGCGAGATTCTGGTTTTCGAGCGCAATTTCAGCGAGATCGTCGCTCGCGACCACATCTGACGTTCAGAACGACTGTTCCGAATGCGACATGGCGAATGCGCCACTCGATGTCGCATTCGGCCTTGCCGATGCCCTTACGTTACGGTCAATATTGCCACCAGAAGTCGAGCAATAACGACCGCCAGAGTGAGGAGCCTTTCCAATGTCAAATGAACTGGAATATCTGAGCCGCCGAGTCGCTGCGGGCAAATTGAACCGTCGCGATTTCCTGGGCCGCGCCGCGGCCTTGGGCGTCACGGCAACCTTCGCCAACTCGTTGCTGGCCAGCGCCGCCAAGGCCGAAGGTCCTGTGAAAGGCGGCATCCTGCGCGCCGGCATGCAGGGTGGTGCGGCCACCGACAGCCTCGACCCGGCATCCTGGTCGAGCCAGGTGCCTTATTTCTTCGGCCGCCAGTGGGGCGAGCAGCTGGTGCAGATCTCGCCCGAGGGCGAGCCCAAGCCGGCGCTGGCCGAGGAATGGGGCGCGTCCGACGACGCCAAGACCTGGACCTTCAAGATCCGCAAGGGCGTGCAGTTCCACAACGGCCAGGAGATGACGCCGGCTGACGTCGTGGCCACCATCGAACGCCACTCCGACGAGAAGGCGAAGTCCGGCGCGCTCGGCCTGATGGGCGGTATCGCCTCGGTCAAGGCCGACGGCCAGAACGTCATCTTCGAACTGAAGGACGCCAACGCCGACCTGCCCTTCCTGCTCGACGACTACCATTTGATGATCCAGCCCAATGGTGGCAAGGACAAGCCCGACGCCGGCATCGGCACCGGCCCCTACAAGATCACCGTCAACGAGGCCGGCGTGCGCCTCGGCGGCGAGAAGTTCGCCAACTACTGGCGCGACGACCGCGGCTTTGCCGACCAGATCGAGATCATCGTCATCAACGATGCCACGGCTCGCACCTCTGCATTGCAGGGTGGCCAGGTCGACATCATCAACCGCGTCGAGCCGAAGATCGTCGAGCTGATCAAGCGCGTACCGGGCGTTGTCATCCGCAATGTCGCCGGCCGTGGCCACTACGTCTTCATCGCTCATTGCAACACCGCGCCCTTCGACAACAACGACCTCCGGCTGGCGCTGAAATACGCGCTCGACCGCGAGGAGATGCTGCAGAAGATTCTGATGGGCTACGGCTCGGTCGGCAACGACACGCCGATCAACAAGGCCTATCCGCTGTTCACCGAAATGGAGCAGCGCAAGTTCGATCCCGACAAGGCCGCCTTCCACTACAAGAAGTCGGGCCATTCCGGCTCGGTGCTGCTGCGCACCTCCGACGTCGCCTTCCCAGGTGCTGTCGACGCCGCCCAACTCTACCAGCAGAGCGCCGCCAAGGCCGGCATCACGCTCGAGGTCAAGCGCGAGCCCGGCGACGGCTACTGGTCGGAAGTCTGGAACAAGCAGCCCTTCTCGGCCTCCTACTGGGGCGGACGCCCGACGCAGGATCAGATGTACTCGACCGCCTATTATTCGAAGGCCGAGTGGAACGACACGCGCTTCCAGCGCGAGGACTTCGACAAGATGCTGTTTGCCGCGCGTTCGGAACTCGATCCGGAGAAGCGCAAGAAGATCTATGCCGACATGGGCCAGATCGTGCGCGACGAAGGCGGCGTCATCACGCCGATGTTCAACGACTTCATCGACGCCACCAGCGCCAAAGTCGGCGGCTGGGTCGATGACGGCAACCAGGAGATGATGGGCGGCTACGCACTGTCCAAGTGCTGGCTCAACGCCTGATAGGGCATTGAGCGCATGTCCAATCCGATCCTGAAACTGATCGCCCAGCGCATTGCGCTGGGCCTTATCTTGCTTCTGGCCGTTTCGGTCCTGATCTTCGCCGGCACCCAGATCCTGCCCGGCGACGTCGCCCAATCCATTCTCGGCCAGTCGGCCACACCGCAGGCGCTCGCCAATCTGCGCGAGGAACTCGGCCTCAACGCGCCCGCCTATGTCAGGTATTTCCGCTGGCTCGGCGGCGTCTTGACCGGAGACCTCGGCACCGCCCTCTCGAGCCGGCAGGACATTGCCACCGCCATTGGCGGCCGGCTGTGGAATACGCTGTTCCTCGCCTTCTGGGCGGCGATCGTGTCGATCCCGCTGGCCATCATCCTCGGCCTGCTTGCCGTGCGCTACCGCAACGGCTGGATCGACAAGACCATTTCCGGCCTGGCGCTGGCCTCGACCTCGTTGCCGGAGTTTTTCGTCGGCTACCTGCTCGTCTACTTCTTCGCCGTGAAGTGGCAGATCTTCCCCGGCATCTCCACCGTCTATGACGGCATGCCGTTCCTTGAGCGCATGAAGGCCATCGCCCTGCCGGCGACCGCACTCACGCTGGTGGTGCTCGCCCACATGATGCGCATGACGCGGGCGGCTATCCTCAACGTCATGCAGTCGGCTTATATCGAGACCGCCGAGCTCAAGGGCCTGTCGCCCTTCGAGATCATCCGCAAGCACGCCTTCCCCAATGCGATTGCGCCGGTCATCAACGTCGTGATGCTCAACCTCGCCTTCCTCATCGTCGGCGTCGTCGTCATCGAGGTGATCTTCGTCTATCCCGGCATGGGGCAATATCTGGTCGACCATGTCGCCAAGCGCGACGTGCCGGTGGTGCAGGCAGTCGGGCTGATCTTCGCTGCCGTCTATATCGGCCTCAACATCATCGCCGACATTGCCGCCATCGTGGCCAATCCGCGCCTCAGGCATCCGAAGTGAGGGGCGCACCATGCTTGACCTGAAACGTATTCCCCTTGGCGCCGCGATCGGGCTGGTGCTGACCGCACTGTTCCTGATTGCGGCGATCTTCGCGCCGCTGATCGCACCTTACGGCCTGGGCGAGATCGTCGGCGACGTCTGGGCCCCGATGTCGTCGCAGTTCCTGCTCGGCACCGACAATCTTGGCCGCGACCTGCTCTCGCGCATGATCTTCGGCGCGCGCACGACGATCTTCATCGCCGTGATGGCGACGGCGTTGTCGTTTTCGCTGGGCGCGATCCTCGGCTTCACCGCGGCCGTCGTCGGCGGCTGGTTCGACACCGGCATGTCGCGCTTCGTCGATCTGTTGATGGCAATTCCGACGCTGATCTTCGCGCTCGTCGTGCTGTCGGTGCTGCCATCGACATTGGTGACGCTGATCCTGGTCATGGGCATCCTCGACGCCACCCGTGTCTACCGCCTGTCGCGGGCGGTGGCCGTCGACATCAACGTCATGGATTTCGTCGAGGCAGCCAAGCTGCGCGGCGAAGGCAAGGGCTGGATCATTTTCCGCGAGATATTGCCCAACGCGCTGTCACCGCTGATTTCCGAACTCGGCCTGCGCTTCATCTATGCCGTGTTGTTCCTGTCGGCACTGTCCTTCCTCGGCCTCGGCGTGCAGCCGCCGGATGCCGACTGGGGTGGCATGGTCAAGGAAAACAAGGACGGCATCGTCTTTGGCATCCCGGCAGCCCTGATACCGGCCGCCGCGATCGCAGCGCTTGCCATCTCGGTCAATCTCGTCGCCGACTGGGTGCTCAACCGCACCACCGATCTCAAGGGAGGACGCGGCAATGGCTAAGGCACCTGCGAACGGCTCTGGCCCACTGCTCGACATCCGCGACCTCAGGATCGAGGCCAAGGTCTATCCGCCTGGCGAAGCGCCACGCACCATCACGCTGGTGCACGACGTGTCGCTGACGCTCGAAAAGGGCAAGGTGCTCGGCCTGATCGGCGAATCCGGCGCCGGCAAGTCGACGATCGGCTTGTCGTCCATGGCTTATGGCCGCGGCGGCGTGAAGATCACCGGCGGCGAGATCATCCTCAACGGCCGCGACATCCGAAAGGGCGGCACGCAAGGCATCCGCGCTTTGCGCGGGCGCGAGGTCTGTTATGTCGCGCAGTCGGCGGCGGCGGCCTTCAACCCGGCGCATCGCCTGATGGACCAGGTGGTCGAAGCCTCGATCCTGCACGGCGTGTCGAGCCGAGCAGAGGCCGAGCGGCGCGCGGTTGCGCTGTTCAAGAAGCTCAGCCTTCCCGATCCGGAAAACATCGGCAAGCGCTTCCCCCACCAGGTCTCGGGCGGCCAGTTGCAGCGCGTCATGACCGCCATGGCGCTGTGCTCTGAGCCTGACCTGATCGTCTTCGACGAGCCAACGACGGCGCTCGACGTCACCACCCAGATCGACGTGCTTGCCGCCATCAAGGAGGCGATCCGCGACACCGGTGTCGCCGCTCTCTACATCAGCCACGACCTTGCCGTCGTCGCCCAGGTCTCGGACGAGATCATGGTGCTGCGCCACGGCAAGCTGGTCGAATGGGGCGGCACGCAGCAGATCATCAAGGAGCCGCGCCAGGAATACACCTCGGCGCTGGTCTCGGTGCACGAGATCGCGCACGAGGAAAAGAAGCCGGGCGCTTCCCCCTTCCTGTCGGTCAGGAACGTGACGGCCGCCTATGGCGGCGGCAAGATCAAGGTGCTGAAGAACGTCTCGGTCGACATCCTGCCCGGCCAGACGCTCGCCGTCGTCGGCGAATCCGGCTCGGGCAAGTCGACCCTGGCGCGCGCCATAACAGGCCTTTTGCCGCCCGAGGAAGGCAGCATCACCTTTGCCGGGCGCGCACTCGGCAACCGTCTCGCCGACCGCAGCCGCGACGACCTGCGCGAGTTGCAGATGATCTACCAGATGGCCGACGTGGCGATGAACCCACGCCAAACCGTGGGCACCATCATCGGCCGTCCGCTGGAGTTCTATTTCGGCATGGGCGGCAAGGAGCGTGATGCCAAGGTCGCCGAACTGCTCGACAAGATCGAGATGGGGCGCGGTTTCATCGATCGCTACCCGGCCGAGCTCTCCGGCGGCCAGAAACAACGCGTCTGTATCGCCCGTGCGCTTGCCGCCAAACCGAGACTGATCATCTGCGACGAGGTGACGAGCGCCCTCGACCCGCTGGTCGCCAACGGCATCCTCAAGCTGCTGCTCGGGCTACAGGCCGAGGAAGGCGTCGCCTATCTGTTCATCACCCACGATCTGGCGACGGTGAAGTCGATCGCCGACTCCATCGCCGTCATGTATCGCGGCGAAGTGGTCCGCTACGGGCCGAAATCCGAAGTGCTGAAGCCGCCCTTCGACGCCTACACCGACCTGCTGCTGTCGTCGGTGCCGGAGATGGAGATCGGCTGGCTGGAAAAGGCGATCGGCGGACGCAGGATGGCAAGCGCTGGGAATTGAAGCGGAGGCCCTTCCCTCTCCCCGTTCACGGGGAGAGGGTGGCCGCGAAGCGGTTGGGTGAAGGGCAGCTCTACGTTTGAGGAAGTGGCGCCGCCCCTCATCCGCCTGCCGGCACCTTCTCCCCGTGAACGGGGAGAAGGAAGCCAATCACCATACCCACTCACCGCGCCCCAGCGCCGCCACAGCATCGACGATGCGCGTGAAACTTGCCCGGGCGCGGCCGACGGTGTGGCGAGCGCGCAGATAGCCGTGCACCAACCCCGGCTCCTCGTGCCAGAAGGCCTTGCCGCCAGCGGCAACAATGCGTTCGCCATAGGCCTCACCATCAGACGACAGCGGGTCGCATTCGGCCGTGACGACGACTGTCGGCGGCAAATTGGCGAAGTCGGCGTCGGCCAGTGGCGACAGGGTGATGTCGCCGGTGCGGTCCTCGCCACCGGTGCGGATGTCCTTATAGAATTCGAGGTCGCGCATGGTCAGCATCGGCGCCTCGGCGTGAACGACGTAGGAACCGCGTGCGCGATCGCCGCCAAGGCCCGGGTAGACCAACACTTGCCCGACCGGACGATGCTTGTGGCCGCGCGTCGCGTGGCTGACGGCGGCGGCAATGTTGCCGCCGGCGCTGTCGCCGGCGAGCACGATTGGCTGGCTGTATTTGGCCGTAGCCCATTCGAAGGCTGCCATGGCGTCATCGAAAGCGGCCGGATGCCGGTGCTCGGGCGCCAGCCGGTAGTCGACCGACACGACCTCGCAGCCGGTGCGGCCACACAGCTCGGCACAGACATCGTCATGGCTGTCGAGCCCGCCAAGGATGAAGCCGCCGCCATGGAAATAGAGCACCACCGCTTCCGGCGCCTTGCCGGCCAGGCGGTAGATGCGGATAGGCACGTCGTGAGCTGGCGCCGTGATTGCCGTCGTCTCGGCCGACACGCCCTCGGGATAGCCGGCGAAGAATTCCCGGCACATGCGATCGTAGATCTTACGCTGCTGGACAATGGTGTAGTCGATGGTATCGGGCGGATAATAGGCGTTGGTGCGCTCGATGAAGGCCCAGGTCTCGGCATCGATGAGTTTTGTATAGTCGGTCATTGGCGCAGGCTCCGGTAGCACTCCTGAGCGCGCCTCGTGGGGGCATGACGGGACTCGACCATGACGTTAGGCTTCCCTACTTCCCCTTCCACACCGGATCGCGCTTCTCCGCAAACGCCTTGAAGCCTTCGAGATTGTCCTCCGAGGCGTAGAGTTCGTCGACCGTTCGGAATTGCCGCTTGGTGATGCGGTTCATCGTTTCCTGGAAGCAGGTGCCCTCGGCCGCGCGCGCCACCTCCTTGATGGCGGCGAAGACCAGCGGCGGACCGCCGGCGAGCAGGCGGGCGATCTCCCAGACACGATCCTCGAGCCTGTCGGCCGGCAGCACCTCGTTGACCAGGCCCCAGCGATGCGCCTCAGCGACGTCCATCCAGCGGCCGGTGAGCAGAAGGTCCATCGCCACGTGGTAGGGAATGCGCTTGGGCAGCTTGATGGTCGCGGCGTCGGCGAGCGTGCCCGCACGGATCTCGGGCAGTGCGAAGCTCGAATGCTCGGAGGCGTAGATCAGGTCGCAGGACAGCGCCAGTTCGAAGCCGCCGCCCACCGCCATGCCGTTGACGCAGGCAATCACCGGCTTGTTGAGGTCACGCAGTTCCTGCAGCCCGCCGAAGCCGCCGACGCCGTAGTCGCCGTCGACCGCATCGCCACTGGCGGCGGCCTTCAGGTCCCACCCGGCCGAGAAGAATTTTTCCCCCGCCGTCCTGACGATGGCGACGCGCAGGCCGTCATCGTCGCGAAAGGTCTTGAAGGTCTCGCCCAGCAGCCGTGACGTCGCGAGATCGATGGCATTGGCCTTGGGCCGGTCGAGCGTAACTTCGAGGATCGCACCCTCGCGACGGGTTTTCACGACATCGGACATTTTTTCTCTCCCTCTAGGCCGTCACCAGCAGCGCATCCGCAATCCAGGCGCCCTGCCCTTCACCACAGACGATCAGCGGATTGATATCGAGTTCCTCGATTGCATCGCCATGATGGGACACGAAGCCTGATATGGCCATGATCGCATCGATTGCGGCACCGACATCAGCCCTGGCGCGGCCGCGATAGCCTTGGAGCAACGGGGACATCTTCAGCCCCGTGAGCGCCGCTGCAACCTCGCCGCGCGAGGCGGGCAAAAGCAGCGTGGCACTGTCTTTCATCAGCTCGACCAGTACACCGCCGCTGCCGATGGTCATGACGGGCCCGAACAGCGGATCGCTGGTGACACCGACGATCAGCTCGGCCACACCGCCCAAGACCATCTTTTCGACATAGAGGCCGGAGCCGAGCAGCAAAAGGGCTGCAGCCGCCGCGTCGACCTCCTCGCCGGTCCGCAGGTTGAGCCTGACGGCACCGAGTTCGCTCTTGTGGGTCACGCCGAGCGCCTTGAGCGCAACCGGATAGCCCAGCGACTCCGCAGCCGCGATGGCCTCCGCAACGCTTGCCGCGCGACGACCGCTCGGCACGGCCAGGCCGGCGTCGCGCAGCAGGAACTTGGCAGCGGCTTCGTCAAATATCGCCTTGGCGTCGCCCCTTTCTAGCCTTTGGCCGGAGCGGGATGCATCAGCACCACGCCCTACCGCCGCAGCAACCGGCCTACGCCACGCCTCGCCGACAAACGCGGCAGCCTCTGCCGCGTCCATCGCCTCCGCTATGCCCTGCAACGGCACGATGCCGCGCGCAAACAGGTCGGCGGCGTGCTCCTCGGTCAGGTTCTCCGACATCGACGCCACCACCGCGCCAGACGCGCCATTGGCTTTCAGCGCCGCCTCGAAGGCGCGCACCGTCGGCCACCAGTCGGCATCCGAGCAACGGTCGTTACGCGGGAAGTCGAGCACCAGCATGTTGAGGTCGAAGCTATCAGATGCCATGGCGGTGAAAGTGGCCGTCATCGCCGGTTCGTCGTTCCAGATGAAGGTGTGGTAGTCGAGCGGATTGGCGACCGCCACAAAAGCGCCGAGCGTCGATTTTATCCGCGCATAGTGGTCAGGCTTAAGCGCCGGGAAACGCACCCGCCGGCCCTCGGCACTGTCGGCCATGACGGAGGCCTCGCCACCCGAACAACTCATCGACGACAGCGTGAAGCCGGGCAGCGGTCCCAAGGCATGCAGCAGTTTCAGCGTTTCGAGCAGTGACGGGATGGTATCGACACGGGCGATGCCCAGCCGTTTGAGGAAGGCATCCGACGCGGTGTCGGAGCCGGCGAGCGACGCGGTGTGCGATATCGTCGCCTTGCGCGCCTGCTCGGAGCGGCCAACCTTCATGGCGACGATCGGCTTGTTCAGTTCACGTGCGCGCACAGCCAGCCGCTCGAAGCCGTCGACCGTGTCGAAACCCTCGATGTGCAGGCCGAGGCACGACACGCGCTCGTCCTCGATCAGGCCCAACGCCATCTCGGAGAGGCCGGTCTGCGCCTGGTTGCCGGCCGTCATCAGGAAGGCTACCGGCAGGCCTCGCTTCTGCATGGTCAGGTTGCAGGCGATGTTGGACGATTGCGTGATGATGGCAACGCCGCGCCCCTCAGGCGCGAGCCTCTGGCCACCGTGCTGGTCGGGCCACAACAGTGCGCCGTCGGCATAGTTGATCAGGCCATAGCAATTGGGTCCGATGACGGGCATCGCACCGGCGGCCGTTACCAGCTCGGTCTGCAGCCGCTCACCATCGGCATCGTCGTTGCCTGCCTCGAGGAAGCCCGAGGCAAAGCAGATCGCCCCGCCCGCGCCACGCGCGGCGAGTTGCGCGATCACCTCGATGGTCAGGAAGCGGTTGACGCCAACGAAGGCGGCGTCGGGCGCCGCCGGCAGCTCTGCCACCGAGCGAAAGGTTTTGATGCCCTCGACCTCACCCTTTGTCGGATGCACCGGCCAGATGTCGCCGGCAAAGCCCATCTTCAGGCACTGCTTGACCACGGCGGCGGCTTGCGAGCCGCCGAAAACGGCAATCGACTTCGGTCGCAGCAAACGCTCGAGCCGCGTTCGCCCTGCTGGCTTCGGGGTGGAGGTGGTCAAAGTCGAGCTACTCATTTCCACCCCCACCCGGCCCTGCGGGCCACCTTGCCCCGAAGAGCAAGGTCAAACTTTCTTGCCGCCTGCGCAGCCCCGAGATCATCCGCCCACCGCCCTGAGCAGCGCGCGGGAGATGATGTGGCGCTGGATCTCCGAAGTGCCTTCCCAGATGCGCTCGACGCGGGCGTCGCGCCAGATGCGCTCCAGCGGCAGGTCGTCCATAAGGCCCATGCCGCCGTGGATCTGGATCGCTTCATCGGCGACGAATGCCAGCATCTCGGTAGCCTTGAGCTTGGCCATCGCCATGTCCTGGTCGGTGACCGTGCCCTGGTCGTATTTCCAGCCTGCCTCCATCACCATCAGCTCGGCAGCCTTGAGCTCGGTCGCCATGTCGGCCAGCTTGAACGACACGCCCTGGAACTTGCCGATCTGCTGGCCGAACTGCTGGCGCTGGGCGGCGTATTCGACGGCATGGTTCAATGCGCGTTCGGCGCGGCCGAGGCAGGTGGCGCCGACCTGCAGGCGCGTTGCGCCCAGCCAGCTGTTGGCGACTTCAAAACCCTTGTGCACCTCGCCAAGGACCTGGCTCGCCGGCAGGCGGCAGTCGTCGAACTCCAGCACCGAATTGGTGTAGCCGCGATGCGAGACGTTGCGATAGCCGTCGCGCACGGTGAAGCCAGGCGTGCCCTTGTCGACGAAGAACGCGGTGATCTTCTTGCGTTTTCCACGCGGACTGTCCTCTTCGCCCGAGGCCATGAAGACGATGGCGAAATCGGCAATGTCGGCGTGGGAGATGAAATGCTTGGTGCCGTTGAGCACCCAGTCGCTGCCATCCTGGACGGCAGTCGCTCTCATGCCGCGCAGGTCGGAACCCGCACCCGGCTCGGTCATGGCTAGACAGTCCGACTTCTCGCCGCGGATGCAAGGGAAAAGATACTTCTCGCGCTGCTCCGACGTGCCGGCGAGCAGGATGTTGGACGGGCGCGCCACGCAGGTCCAGTGCAACGCATAGTTGGCGCGGCCGAGCTCCTTTTCGTAAAGCAGCCAGGTCAGCGTATCGAGCCCGGCACCGCCGACATCCGCCGGCATGTTGGCAGCATAAAGCCCAGCCGTGATCGCCTTTGCCTTGATGTCCTCGATCAGCTCGCGCTGGAGATGACCCGTGCGCTCGACCTCCTGCTCATGCGGATAGAGCTCGTTCTCGACGAAGGCACGCGTCGTGTCGACGATGAGTTGCTGTTCCTCGGACAGACCGAAATGCATGGCTTAGCCCTTCTTCTTGGCCGGAGCCTTTTTCAGAGCCTTCTTAACCGGCTTGCTCGCCTTGGCCTTTTCGGCGGCCTTCGAGACCTTCGGCTTGGCCTGGGCGGCGAGCTGTTTGGTGTAGTCCTTGTAGAGCGCGCCGGCGCCCCAGCCCTTGCCCTTGTTCTGCTTCGACAGCGCATCCATGATCGCGACAAGATTGTCGTCGCGGATCTTCTCCAGCTCGCGGATCGACCACTTGCTTGATTGGTCGTCGGACTGGCCGGCGATCAGGTCGACGAGTTCGTCGTTGAACTCCGGCACATCCATCAGCTTGGTCCACGGCCACTGCAGGCAGGGCCCGAACTGGGCCATGAAGTGGCGCATGCCCGCTTCGCCGCCGGCAATGCGATAGACCTGGAACATGCCCATCTGGGCCCAGCGCAGGCCGAAGCCGTAGCGCATGATGTCGTCGAGTTCCTCGACCGAGCAGATTCCGTCCTTGATCAGCCACAGCGCCTCGCGCCAGGCCGCTTCGAGCAGGCGGTCGCCGACAAAGGCCTCGATCTCCTTGCGGATGACAACCGGCTTCATGCCGATCGAAGAATAGATCTCCTTGGCGACCTCGATGGCCTCGGGGAACGTCTTGATACCGCCGACAATCTCGACGATCGGCAGAAGATAGACCGGGTTGAACGGATGGCCGACAACCAGTCTTTCAGGGTGCTTCTTCATCGCCACCTGCATGTCAGACGGCTTGATGCCCGAGGTCGACGAGCCGATGATCGCATTGGCTGGCGCGTGCATGTCGATCTCGGCCAGCACCTTGTGCTTGAGATCGAGTCGCTCAGGCACGCTTTCCTGGATGAAATCGGCGTCTGCCACCGCCTCGGCAATTGTCTTGGCATAGGTCAGCTTGCCTTCTTTGGGCAGCCCGCCGGGCACCATCTGCTTGTAGGCGCGGCGCGCCCCCTTCATCACCTCGCTGACTTTACGGGTTGCCTCCGGGTCGGGATCGAAGATCGACACGTCGATGCCGTTGAGCAGCAGCCGCGCCACCCAGCCCGCGCCGATCACCCCGCCGCCAATGGCGGCTGCTTTGGAAATTGTGTTCATGAACATGCCCCTCCCGGCAGATTTGGACTTGCGGCCATCAGGCCGCCAGCGGCGCGCGCTTGACGAGGTTGAGCTTCTTACGCACCTCTTCCGGTCCGATGACCCGCGCGCCCAGGGTCTCGACGACGGCGACCGCCTTCTCGACCAGTTGCGCATTGGTGGCGAGCACGCCCTTGTCGAGCCAGAGATTGTCCTCGAGGCCGACGCGCACATTGCCGCCGGCCAGCACCGCTGCGGCCGCATAGGCCATCTGGTTGCGGCCCAGCGAGAAGGCCGAGAAGGTCCAGCTCTTCGGCACGTTGTTGACCATCGCCATGAAGGTATTGAGGTCGTCGGGCGCACCCCACGGCACGCCCATGCACAGCTGCACCAGCGCGTCGGGCGCAAGCACGCCCTCCTCGACCAGCTGCTTGGCAAACCATAGATGACCGGTGTCAAAGGCCTCGATCTCGGGCTTCACGCCCATCGCGGTCATCATGCCGCCCATGGCGCGCAGCATGCCCGGCGTGTTGGTCATGACGTAGTCGGCCTCGGCGAAGTTCATCGTGCCGCAGTCGAGCGTGCAGATCTCCGGCAGACACTGGCGCACATGCTCGACGCGGTTGGTGGCGCCGCCCATGTCGGTGCCGGCTTCCTTGAGCGGCAGCGGGCTTTCGACGCCGCCAAACACCATGTCGCCGCCCATGCCGGCGGTGAGGTTCAACACCACGTCGACATTGGCTTCACGGATGCGCTCGGTCACCTCGCGGTAGAGATGGATGTCGCGGCGCGGCTTGCCGGTCTCCGGGTCGCGGACGTGGCAGTGGACGATGGCAGCACCGGCCTTGGCTGCCTCGATAGCCGAGTCGGCGATCTGCTTGGGCGAACGCGGCACCAGATGGCTGCGATCCTGCGTGCCGCCGGACCCGGTAACGGCACAGGTAATGAAAACCTCACGGTTCATCTCGAGCGGCATCGCATTCCTCCCTTACGAAACTTGACGGATCATTGCGCCGCTTGCGTCGTCTTGTTTTGCGTTTTACGAAAGCCAAATGGCAAAAAGCGAAAACCCGACAATCTTTCGCGAGGAGCGCTCGCCACTCAAGGTGACGATGCTGGTTTTCTCCGGCGCGTCGATCATGTGCGTGGCATCAGCCGTCGACCCGCTGCGTGCGGCCAACCGCATATCAGGTGAGACGCATTTCGACTTTCGGCTGGTATCCGCCACGGGCGAGCCGGCGATCACCACCTGCGGCCTGCCGGTAGCGGTATCCGACGCCTTCGACCCAGACGAGCCCTGCGACGTGCTGATGGTCATCGCCGGCTTCGGCACCCAGGGCTACACCACGTCGAAGCTGCTCGGCGGCATCAGGCGCTGTGCCCGCCAGGCGCGAGCGGCCGGAGGCATCGAGGCCGGCACCTGGCTGGTCGCGCGTGCCGGGCTTTTGGAAGGCCGTGCCGCTACCACCCATTGGGAAGACATGGAGGATTTCGCCGCCGCCTTCCCCGAAGTCGAGGTCCGCCCCCACCGCTACATCATCGATGGCCCGGTGTTCACCTCGGGCGGTGCGGCTCCGACCTTCGACCTGATGCTGCATCTGGTACGCTCGCGGCTCGGCATGGCCACCGCGCTCGATGTCGCCAGCGTCTTCATCTACGACCAGTCGCGTGCCGCCACCGACGCGCAGCCGCTGGTCTCGCTTGGCCGGCTCGACGGCTACGACCCGCGCCTCGCCCAGGCGATCCGGCTGATGGAAGCACATGTCGACCAGCCGCTGACCATCGCCGCGATTGCAAAACGTGCTGGCGTGACCGCACGCACGCTCGAAAGCATCTTCCGCGCCTCGATCGGCGAAACTCCGGGCGCCTATTATCTCAGGCTGAGATTGAATGCCGCGCGAAGACTGGTGGTCGACACGCGCGTCAGCATGGCCGAGGTGGCGGAGCGCACCGGCTTCTCATCGGCCGCCGCATTCTCGCGCAGTTTCTCGCATGCCTTCGGCACGCCGCCGGTGAGGATGCGCAAGAGCTAGCCGCGATGGGCCAGGAGCCAGTCGACCGCCGCAGCGAGATCGTCGACGACCGCGCTCGGGTGCGGCGCGTGGCGGCTTTCGTCGCCGGCGCGATATTTGCCGGTGCGCACCAGAAGCGCCGAGCCGACACCCGCCCTCAAGGCACCCGCAACATCGCTTTCGGCATCGTCGCCGACCATCACCGCCTGTCCCGGCAGGCAGTCCAACCCGGCCAACGCGGCATGGAAGAAGTCCCGCGCAGGCTTGCCCAGCACCGTCGCCTGCTTGCCGGCCGCAAATTCGAGCGCCGCGACGAAGGCGCCCGCATCGAGGCTGAGCCCGCCATCGGCATCCTTGAAGGTGCGGTTGACGGCAAGCGCGAGAAACTCAGCACCATCGATCAGCTGGCGGAAGGCGGCGTTCATCGCTGCATAGGTGAAGGCCTCGGCGGCATCGCCAACCACCACCGCCTTCCTGTCGCCGAACATGTTGCCGGCGAATTCGGGCACGAGGTCGGGATGCACCAGGAGATGGGGCGCGCAGCCTTCGCGGGCGAGCCAATCGACCGCAGCACGCGCCGGCGTGAACAGCTCGTCACTGCTGACGGAGACGCCAAGGTTGGCAAGTTGTGCAACGATCGCCCCGTGCGGTGAACGCGTCGTGTTGCTGACGAAGCGGATCGGCAGGCCCTCGGCGCGGAGCCGCCCGATGGCAGCGACCGCGCCCGGTATCGGCGTGTCGCCGTCATAAACGACGCCCGAGAGATCGAGCAGCACCGCGCGTATCATGCAAGGAGGATGGCCGACCGCCCTGGCTTCGTCAAACCACGCTGTTGGGATCAGGCCGCCTGGTTGACGACGCCGTCGATGCGCGAACGCATGCTCTGGGCCAATATGGCCTCGAGGCGTGACGCAACCGCCCGGGTCCATTCGTCGGAAAGCTCAGGCTCCAGCAACGGCGGTAATGCCATCAGCCGGTCGACGATCGAACCGGTCTCCGACCTGTTTAGCAGGGCGTCGATCGCCGGTTCGTGGCCATGTGTGATGAAAGTCTCTTGTTCCCGTCTCATGGCGCGGTAAGTCGCTGATTCGACTGACATCTTGAGGGCGAGAAAGAGGCAATTCAGGGGCAGGCGTGCAACTGCGCACCGGGGCTCAACCCATGCGATTCCTGTCCTGTCACCGTCCGCGACCGAGCGACTTTTCGAACAGCACAGTGGTCAGCCCGCTGTCCCATTCCTCGTCGGGATAATTTGCCGTCTCGACATAGCCGAGCGCGCGGTAGAAGGCCTGGCTCTGCTGGTTGAACGTATCGGTTTCGAGCCGTACTTTCGGCAAACCGGCCTTGCCGATCTCCTGTTCGGCCCGCGCCAGCAGCAGACTGCCGAGGCCGAGGCGCTGGAATCTGCCGGAGACGTGCAATGCTTCGATGAAGTCGCCGCTCCAGTGGACCATGCCGGCGACCTGGCCGTCGACTTCCGCGACCCAGAAGGCAGGGCCGTTTTCATCGACATAACGGCCGCCGACATCGGACGAGAGGTAGCGTTCGGCAGCCGCTTCGGTGATCTCCGGCCGCCAGGTGCGCTCGAACGTATCGGCCAACACCTGCTTTACCGCGGCGAAGTCCTCTGTGTTCGCCGGCCGCACCAAGATGTTGCGCATGTCCATGCTCTCTCTCCTGCTTTCCAGGCGTCCATCTAGCAGCAGGACTGCGTTTGGGCATCGGTCAGTGCGGACAAAAAAATGGCGCCAGCCCTCGGGGCAGGCGCCATCGTTCATCGTCGTGCGAAGCCGTCAGACGTAGCGGTTGACGACGTTCTCCAGATATTCCTGCCGGCCCGACTTCGGCTGCGGCTCAATGCCGTCGGCGACGACGCGCGCGGCGATCTGCTCGAGGCTGCGTTCGCCAGCCAGCATCGCCTTGGCTTCAGCCGAATTCCAGCCGGCGTAACGCGCCTCGAGCGGACCCGACAGCGCCTTGTCCTCGATCATCTTCGCCGCGGCCTTGAGGCCGCGCGCGCAAGCGTCCATGCCGCCGATATGGGCGACCAGCAGGTCTTCGGGGTCGAGCGACTGGCGGCGCAGCTTGGCGTCGAAATTGGTGCCGCCTGACTTGAAGCCGCCACCGGCAAGCACGTGGTAATAGGCAAGCGCCATTTCGGGCACGTTGTTGGGGAACTGGTCGGTGTCCCAGCCCGACTGGTAGTCGTTGCGGTTCATGTCGATGGAGCCGAAGATGCCGAGCGCATTGGCGGTCGCCAGTTCGTGCTCGAAGGAGTGGCCGGCCAGGATCGCGTGCCCCTGCTCGATATTGACCTTCACCTCGTTCTCCAGCCCGTACTTCCTGAGGAAGCCATAGACGGTGGCGACGTCATAATCGTACTGGTGCTTGGTCGGCTCCTGCGGCTTGGGTTCGATCAGGATGGTGCCGGTGAAGCCGCTTCTGTGCTTGTAGTCGACGACCAGATTGAGGAAGCGCCCGAGCTGGTCGAGCTCGCGGCCCATGTCGGTGTTGAGCAGAGTCTCGTAGCCCTCGCGACCGCCCCACAACACGTAGTTCTCGCCCTTGAGCCGCTTGGTGACATCCATGCAATGCTTCACCGTCGCCGCCGCATAAGCAAAGACATCGGGATCGGGGTTGGTCGCGGCACCCGCCATGAAGCGGCGGTTGGAGAACAGGTTCGCAGTGCCCCACAAAAGCTTGACGCCTGTCTTGGCCATCTTGGCTTCGAAATAGTCGGCGATCTCGTCGAGGCGCTTTGCACTCTCGGTGAAGTTGGCACCCTCCGGCCGCACATCGGCATCGTGGAAGCAGTAGTAGGGAACGCCCAGCAGCGAAAACAGCTCGAAGGCGACATCGGCCTTCAGCCTGGCGTTCTCCATCGTCTCGCCAAACCAGGGCCGCTCGAAGGTCTGGCCGCCGAACGGATCGCCGCCCGGCCAGGCGAATGTATGCCAGTAGGCAACGGCGAAGCGCAGATGGTCTTCCAGCCTTTTGCCCAGCACCACCTCGTCGGCGTTGTAATGGCGATAGGCCAGCGGATTGGTGCTGTCGGGGCCTTCGTAGCGGACGGGCTTGATGTCGCCGAAATAGCCGGTGCTCATGGCAAAACTCCTTTCAGTGAGTACGCATGACCGCCCGTTTTGGGGCGGTCGCCGAATTTCCGTGTTCGATTACCTCAGGCGTAATTGGTTTCATTCGCGCCCGCTGCGACAAGGGTGGCGTCAACCAAGACGTGTCAGACGGAGAGCAGAAATGACCGACTACAACGCCATCGCCGAGGCCTATTTCGCCGCCTGGAACGAGACCGACGCCGCCGCCCGCAAGGGACTTGTCGAAGCTGCCTTCGCCACCGGCGTCAGCTATCGCGACCCGATCATGCAGGGCGACGGCCATGCCGGCATCGACGCGCTCATCGCCGGCGTGCACGGCCAGTTTCCCGGCTTCCGCTTCAAGCTGAAGGGCAAGGCCGACGGCTTCGGCGACAACATCCGCTTTTCCTGGGGCCTTGGTCCCGATGGCGCGGAAGCCGTGATAGAAGGCTCTGACTTCGCCACCATCAAGGACGGGCGCCTGAGCCTCATCACCGGCTTTCTTGACAAGGTGCCGGGCTGATCTGGCACGCTCGGCGTTCACATCGTCCCCCGGATCGCCGCATAGAGCTTACGATAGCGCTGGTAGGCCTCGTCATAGGCGCCTGCCAGTGCTCCCACAGGTTCGATGGTTTCGGCGGTATCAGGCGGCGTGCAAACCTGGTGCGGGTCAGCACCTTCGGCAGCGATCAGGCCGAGACGCGAAGCGCCGAAGGCAGCCCCGAAATCGCCGTCGGCGGGAATGTCGACCGGCACGCTGAGGGCAGTGGCGATCGCCTTCAGCCAGTAGCGCGAGCGTGAGCCGCCGCCGATGGCGGTCACCCGCGTCAGCGTCGTTCCAGCCGACGCCAGCGCTTCAAGACTGTCGCGGAAAGCGAAGGCAACGCCTTCGAGCACGGCCTGGGTCAGGCCCGCGCGGTCGATCTCATGGGCCAGGCCGGTAAACGAGCCGCGGATCACCGCGTCATTGTGTGGGGTCCGTTCGCCCGAGAGATAGGGGAGGAAGGTGACACCTGAGGGAGCGCGCAATTCGTCGCCGAGTTCGCGTGTCAACTCGGCCGCGTCCTTGCCCGATATGGTGCTCAGCCAGTTGAGCGAATCCGTCGCCGACAGGATGACGCCCATCTGGTGCCAAGCCTGCGGCAACGCATGGCAGAAGGTGTGAACGGCACTTTCCGGGTTGGGCAGGTAAGCGCCATTGGCCGCAAACAGCACACCCGACGTACCGAGCGACACGAAGGCAGCACCCGGCTTGACGGTGCCCATCCCGCAGGCGGAGGCGGCATTGTCGCCCGCACCGCCTGATATCACCACGCCCTGCCCCATGCCCCATTTCGAAGCCAGTTCGCCGCGCAGCGTGCCTGCCTGGTCGGTACCCTCGACCAGCGACGGCATATGGTCGGTGCTAAGGCCAGTGGCGGCGAGCAGCTCCGGCGACCAGCGCCTCACCGCGACGTCGAGCCAGGAAGTGCCGGCCGCGTCGGACATTTCGGAGATGTATTCGCCTGACAGCCAGAGCCTGAGGTAGTCCTTGGGCAGGAGCACCTTTGCCACCTTGGCGAAGATGTCGGGCTCGTTGGCCTGCACCCAGGCGAGCTTGGGGGCGGTGAAGCCAGGGAATACGATGTTGCCGGTGATCTTGCGGAAGCGCGGATCGGCGTCGAGGCTGGCCGCCTCGGCAAAGCTGCGCGTGTCGTTCCAGAGGATGCAGGGGCGCAGCACCTTTCCCGCGGCGTCGAGCAGCGTTGCGCCATGCATCTGGCCGGAGAGGCCGATGCCACGCACGGCGGCAAGTTCTGTTGGATGCGCGGACCTGAGCTCGGCGACCGCCTCTTCTGCGGCGCGGATCCATTCGGCAGGGTCCTGCTCGGACCAGCCGTGATGCGGCCTGGAGACGTCGAGCGAACCATGGCCGGAACCAATGATCTTTTGGTCGGCGTCCATCAGCAGTGCCTTCACGCCTGACGTGCCGAGATCGAGCCCCAGATACATGCCATTCCTCCCGAATGAGCGACGCGGACGGCAAGCGTCCATCCTCTCACGTCATTGGCCGGCCTTCATCGCCAACAGGCAGAAACGGCCAGGCCATCGTCCCGTTCCTCCGACGGACGCTGCTTATTAGCAAACATTCCGGGGTCGGGTCGACATTTATTTCGGAACTCGCAAAAAATAAAATCAAACGCCTCGGAAAGCGCTGTCAGCCCAGATCAGCCATGCGCGAGCAGCGCGGCGCGCTGGACGAACAGGCTCGAGAGCGGACTGGCCGGCCGCGCGTTGTTACGGGCGGAGGCAAGCTTCACGGCAAGCGCATCGTTGCCGTCGCGCAGGGCCGCCTCGATCAGCGTCAGTTCGATCACGTCGCGCTGGGCATGGCTGCCACCGAAACGGTGGGCGATAGTCCGGACAGGCTCGAGCAGCCGCACCGTCTCGCCATAACGCCCTTCCCCGAAGGCCTTGATCGCCAATGTGACGGGATGGCCGACATCCCGGGCGAATGCGGCGTTGTCATCGTCGCGGGCAATCGCCTCGCGCTGGGCATAGAGCATCGCCTTAGCCGGCGCTTCCAGCCCGGCGCCGACAAAGGCCATCATCGCGTGTGCATCGTTGAAGGCATAGTTGCCGGCCGCGGCCTTCGGTGCCCAGTTGGCGGCAAGGCTCGCCCAGCGCTCGCCGACATCGACACCGCCGAGATTGAGCCGCCACAGGATCGCCGAGGCATCGACCATGTTGAGCGCCAGCTTCGATTGCGCGCCGTAGATCGGTCCGTCATAAAGCGCCAGCACCTCGTCGGTCTCGCCGAGATCGTAGTGAAACAGCGCCAAGTGCCACCAGTTGTGGACCTGGAGAAAGCTCTCCTTCGTCCACGCGTCGGTGTTGCCGCGCATCCAGGCGATGCCATCGCGCTGGCGGCTCTGCATCTCCATCACATGCGCCACCGCATGCTGGGCCCAGCCGTCGCGCGGCTCGAGCTCGACCGCCTCGCGCCCCAACGCCTCGGCCCTGGCATAGTCGCCCATCTCCTCGAAACCGAAGGCCTGCATGCCGAGTATGGCGTGATAACCGGGCATGCCCATGCCCCATGACGATAGCGCCCTGGCGATACGATCGCGCAGCATCGGGGCGTTTCCGGTGAAGAAATCGATCTGGTGCCCGGCCTGCAACGCCAATGCATCGGTGGGATGCTCCGCCGTCAGCTCGCTGAGGATACGCCCGGCCTCATGCCAATGCCCGCTAGCGAGGCGTCCGAGAGCCGCGACATGGGCCTTTTCCCTCGCCGTCGCCGCGAGCCCTGCAGCCGCAGCGTGGCAATCCCGCGCCACCGCCATCGCCTCAAGTTCAGTGGAGAGGCCATAGAGCCAGCCCTTGAGTACATGCGCCATGGTAAAGTCGGGCGCGGTCGCGATCGCTTTGTCGGCCGATCCGACCGGATCGCCGACAAAGCGCTGGAGTTCGCTCACCCCGCGCTCGTAGTGCGCAGCCGCCGCCGCATCGGCGCCGCTCAGCGCAAGCCCGAGCCCGTCCTTCACCATCACAGCTTCCTCAGTGCCCGGAGCGGGTGGCCGCAGCGGCAATGCCGGCGCCGACCAGAAGCGTGCCACCGGTACGGTTGAAAATGCGGATCGCGCGAGGATTGGACACGACACTTCGCGCCCGTGCAGCCACCAGCGCGTAGCCGAAGGCGTTGGCGAAGGCGAGCGTCAGGAAGGTCAGCTCGAAGATCACCATCTGCGTCCAGAAATCGCCGCTGCGGTCGAGGAACTGCGGCAGGAAGGCCACGAAAAAGGTGATGCTCTTGGGGTTCAGCGCGGTCACGATCCAGGCATGCGCCATCATCTTGGCGGCAGACGCGGCATCCGTGCGCGGTTTGGCGTCCAGCGTGCCACCGGCGCGGAACAGCTTGATGCCGAGATAGATCAGATAGGCGGCACCGATCCACTTGACGATGGTGAAGACTGTGGCGGACGCGGCAAGCAGCGCGCCGATGCCCAGCATTGACAGCGTCATGGCGGTGAAATCGCCCAGCGCCACGCCGACGGCCATCGGCAGTGCCGTGCGCCAGCCCTGGCCGAGCGCGTAGGATACGACGAGCAGGATCGTGGGCCCCGGGATGACGAGAAGCACCGCGGACGCGGCGGCAAAGGCGGCCCAGCTTTCAAACGACATGGCAACTCTCCCTCATTGGATGCGGGATCAAGCTCCGGCTCCGCGCCGATGTAAAGCCCTTAACGCGCGGCAGGCGGCGTTCATGCTTTTTCAACCATGAATGGTGAAAATACACGCGATCCACAGCCGGAGTTTCACTCCGGTGCCTGGCCGCCCCGCGTATAGAGTGGAATTGTGCCGTGTCGAAGTCGCCTGCTCCGAAGACCGAATTTTCGAAACTTGCCTCGCGTCGCAACGTGCTGTTCGGCCTCGGTGCCGCTGGCTTGGTCGCCGGCTGCAGCCGTGCCATGGACTTCGAGTTGCCGGCGATGGGCCTGGACAACACCGTCACCGGTTCGGTCCGCCCGCAGATCAGCGTCGACAAGCAGGTCACCAGCCCGAATGTGATGTATGCGTCCTTCACCGACGAAGGATTCCAGCTGCCGGAAATCCCCTTTGCCAAGGTCGATCCGAAATTCCGCCGCCAGATCGTCGTCGATCCGACCGGCGAAGCCCCCGGCACCATCGTCGTCAAGCTGCAGGAACGTTTCCTCTATCTTGTCCAGCCCGGCGGCGAAGCCATCCGCTACGGCGTCGGCATAGGTCGCGACGGCTTCCTGTGGAGCGGACGCGCCAACATCCAGTATGGCAAGAAGTGGCCGACCTGGACGCCGCCGCGCGAGATGATCGCGCGCAAGCCGGAGCTGGTGAAATGGGCCGGTGGCCAGCCAGGCGGCCTCGACAATCCACTCGGGGCGCGTGCCCTCTACATCTTCCAGAACGGCCAGGACACCGGCTACCGCGTCCATGGCTCGCCCGAATGGTGGACCATCGGCCAGGCGATGTCGTCGGGGTGTGTGCGCATGATCAACCAGGACGTCATTGACCTCTACAGCCGCGTCAACGGCAAGACGCCGATCGTCGTCGGCTAAAGCAGACGGCCGGAGCGGAAGCTCCGGCCCGCTCATCTCCGAAACCTTACGAACCGGTTGAATCTCCCATTGCGTCGCTTCGCCAGAAGGGCGAATGTGCCGGAAAACAGCGCCATTCCGACGGCGATTTCCGGCACCCTTGGGGAGGACGACCATGCCCTCGACATTCGTGATTGCGCAAGGCGGCGGACCGACCGCCGTCATCAACCAGACCATGGCGGGTGCCGTGCTCGAAATCCGCCGCCGCCATCCCAAGGCGCGGGTCCTCGGCTCGCGGCACGGCGTGCGCGGTATCCGCGACGGTGACTATGTCGACTTGACCGACATCCCTGAGGAGCAGTTGCTGCGCATCGCGGCGACCCCGGGCGCGGCCCTCGGCAGCACGCGCGACAAGCCTGATGCCGCCTATTGCGATCTCGTGCTCGAAGGCCTGAAGAAGGCCGATGCGCGCGCTTTCATCTATATTGGCGGCAACGACACCGCCGGCACCCAGCAGATCCTGACGGATGCGGCCCAGGGCAGTATCGCCTTCGTGCACGCGCCCAAGACCATCGACAACGACCTCAAGGAAAACGACCACACTCCGGGCTTCATTTCGGCGGCGGAATTCGTCGCCGGCGCCTTCCTCTCGGTCGATCTCGATTTCCGCGCCTTGCCCGGCATCTATGTCGGCATCGTCATGGGCCGTCATGCCGGCTTCCTGACCGCCGCCGCCGCCGCATGGCGCGACGAAGACACCGATGGGCCGCACCTGATCTACGTTCCGGAGCGTGCCTTCTCCGTGCCGCGCTTCATCGACGAGGTGAAGGAGACGCTGGCCCGCCATCGTCGTTGCGTCGTTGCGGTTTCCGAAGGCGTCAGCACCGCCGACGGCAAGGCGTTGGTCGAGAGCATCGTGCCTGCCGACAAGCTTGAGCGCGACGCCCATGGCAACATCAAGCTTTCGGGCAGCGACCTGAGCCGCGCCTTCGAGAACGCGCTCGCCGAAGGCCTGCCGGGCAAGCGCGCCCGTGTCGACGCGCTCGGTTACATGCCGCGCGGCTACATCGGCGCGGTCAATGCCGTCGACGCGCAGGAGGCCTTCGACGCCGGCGTCTTCGCCGTCGATGCGGCCGACAAGGGCGGCGGCTCGGTGGCGCTGAAATATGAGGGCGGCAAGACCGTGTTGAAGCTGGTGCCGCTGGCCAATGTCGCCGGCAAGACCCGGCACATGCCCGACGACTACATGTTGCCAGACGTCAACCATCTGTCCGAAAAGGGCATGGACTATCTCAGGCGGTTGGTGCCCGGCCGCTTCAAGATCGGCAGGCCCTTCGTGTGAAGCCCCGTCCCGGCTGGTTTTCGAGAACCATCGTCGACGCGACGACGACGATGCTGAGCGAGCCCTTCGTCACTGACTATTGTCGCGCCAATATGTGGCTGGTGCGCGGCCGCGACCTCGACATGCTTGTCGACACCGGCATGGGCATCTGTGCGCTCGCACCCGAAATCGACATCACGCCGGGCAAGCCGCTGCTCGCCGTAGCAACCCACGTGCATCTCGACCATGTCGGTTCGCTGCACGAATTTGCCTGGCGTGCCGGCCCCCGCGTCGAAGCGGAATTCTTCGCGACGATGCCCGACGAGGCCACCTATGCCAATATGTTCCGCAATTTTCCCGGCGCGGTTTCGGAACTGCCCTGGCCCGGCTGGAGCTCCGCCGACTATGCCATTGTGCCTGCGCCGCTTGACCGCCTGCTTGAAGAGGGCGATGTCATCGAGCTTGGCGATCGCAGCTTTACCGTGCTGCATCTGCCCGGCCATTCGCCCGGTTCGATCGGCCTGTTCGACTGCCATGACGGCACGCTGTTCTCGGGCGACGCCATCCATTGTGGGCTTCTGGTCGACGACATGCCGGATTCCGACCGCACCGCCTATTGTGCCACCATGCGGCGCCTCATCGATCTGCCGGTAAGCATCGCCCATGGCGGCCACGCCGACAGCATCGATGGCACAAGGATGCGTAAGATTGCCATGGAATATTTGAGGCGGAACGGGGGTTAAGAGAGGCGGTTTCGCTTGAAGCCCCTCTCCGTGTCGGGCTTCGCCCGAGCCACCTTTTCCCCACTCCGTGAGGGAGAGGAAACGCCAATCACGCAGGCCCTAGCGAAATTGACTGGTCTGCACAGGTAGAGTGCGACCTCGCAGAAACTTGGGTTCCTCGCCCCCACAACGTGGGGGAGAGGTGGCACGGCGAAGCCGTGACGGAGAGGGGGAACCTCTTGAGACGAAAAGAGATCAGCCCAGACCTTCCTCGAACCCGCTGATCGCCTTGACCTCGAGGAAATCCTCGATGCCCCATTTGCCGCCCTCGCGGCCGAGGCCGGACTGCTTGTAGCCGCCGAAGGGGCTGCCATAGGGGCGGTCGGTGCCGTTGATCTGCACCATGCCGGCACGGAGCTTGCGCGCCACGCGTTGGGCGCGCGCCTTGTCGCCGGTCTGGACATAGGCCGACAGGCCGTAGGGCGTATCGTTGGCGATGGCGATGGCTTCCTCTTCCGTTTCGAACGGGATCATCGCCACGACAGGGCCGAAAATCTCCTCGCGGGCGATGCGCATGTCGTTGTTGGCGTCGGCAAACACCGTCGGGCGTACATAATAGCCGCGGTTGAAACCTTCGGGCCGACCGAGGCCGCCGGCAACGACACGCGCGCCCTCCTTGATACCGGCATCGATCATGCCCTGTACCTTTTCGAACTGTACGTCGGACGACAGCGGGCCGATGTGGTCGCCATCCTCGGCCGGGTTGCCGACCTTGACGGTAGCGGCATATTTCGCCGCGATGTCGACCGCCTTGGCATAGACCGGGCGCTGCACCAGCATACGTGTCGGGGCGTTGCAGGACTGGCCGGTATTCTCGAAGCAATGCGCCAGCCCACGCGTCACCGCGTCGGTGAGGTCAGCGTCGTCGAAGACGATGTTGGGCGACTTGCCGCCCAGTTCCAGCGCCACGCGCTTGACCGTCTCGGCGGAAGCCTTGGTCACGGCCACGCCCGCGCGGGTCGAACCGGTGAAGGACATCATGTCGATGCCGGGATGGCGCGACATCGCCTCGCCGACTGTCGGCCCGTCGCCATTGACCATGTTGAAGACACCGGCCGGGAAGCCTGCTTCCTCCATCATCTCGGCAAACACGATCGACGACATCGGCGCGATCTCAGACGGCTTCAGCACCACCGTGCAGCCGGCTGCCAGCGCCGGCACGACCTTCAACGCCACCTGGTTCATCGGCCAGTTCCACGGCGTGATCAGCCCGCAGACACCGATCGGCTCGCGCACGATGCGCTCCTGCGGGTTCTTGTCGTTGAGCGGCTCCTCGAATTCGAAGCTTTTCAGCACCTCGATGAAGCTCTTGATGTGGCCCGAGCCGCTGGCTGCCTGCTGTTCCAGCGCCAGCTTGATCGGCGCGCCCATCTCCCAGGAAATCGCCTGGGCCATGTCTCGCACTCGCCTGTTGTAGGCGGCGAGCAGCTTTTCCAAGAGCGCGATACGTTGTTCGCGGCTTGTGGCGCTCCACGCCGGGAAGGCGCGCTGCGCTGCGGCAACCGCCTTGTCGACGTCGGCGGCGGATCCCAGCGAGATCACCGCGAAGGGCTGCTCGTCGGCCGGGTTGATGACGTCGAGCTCTTTGGCGACCGTCGGCGCGACCCACTTTCCGTCGATGAAGAAATCCGTCTTGCGCAGCATGGCAGGCTCCTTGGTGCATGGGGATCATGCACGGTTTCACAATGCTACAGCGTCCTTTGCGCACCCAATTCGACGCGCGGCGCAGTAGTGTCGGCAGTCTTGTAGAACGGCGCGCGGCGCGCCCGTGTCTCGAATCCGACCGCATTTGTAGGTCGGCTTTTTCAAGGCGTGAAGACTTGGTTCAGCGCTTCGGTGCTCTTGCCCCAATGTCAGTAGGTTTGGACAATATACGCCGCCACGGCTGGATCGCGCGTCAGGTTGTTTTATAAGGCACGTCCATCGAGGCCACCATCATGTCCATCACAGCGTCGCGGCGCCAGGCGGCAATCGCCTTCATCTTCGTCACCGCCGTTCTCGACATCGTCGCCATGGGCATCATCATTCCGGTGCTGCCTTCGCTGATCGAGGAGTTCGCCGGGTCCAACGCCGATGCTGGCTGGATCAACGGTGTCTTCATCGCGCTGTGGGCTTTCATGCAGTTCGTCTGCTCGCCGATCATCGGCTCGCTGTCCGACCGCTATGGTCGCCGTCCCGTCATCCTCTTGTCGACGGCGGGCCTTGCCGCCGATTACGTGCTGATGGCGCTGGCGCCGAACCTGTGGTGGCTGGCGCTTGGCCGCATCGTCGCCGGCATCACCTCGTCGAGCTTCACAACCGTCTTCGCCTATATGGCCGACATTACCCCGCCCGAGGGCCGCGCCCGCGCCTACGGCCTGATCGGTGCTGCCTTCAGCGCCGGTTTCGTCGCCGGTCCGCTGATGGGCGGCTTCCTCGGCGAGATCTCGCCACGCGCGCCGTTCTGGGTGGCGGCGGCAATGAGTGGGCTCGCGTTCCTCTATGGTGCCTTCGTGCTGCCGGAATCTCTGCCGCGCGAAAAGCGCATGTCGTTTTCCTGGCGCCGCGCCAATCCGTTCGGCGCGATGATGCTGCTGCGTTCGCACCCTGAGCTCACCGGGCTCGCCGCAGTGACCTTCCTGCTGCATTTCGCCCATCACGTCTTTTCGGCGGTGTTCGTGCTCTATGCCGCCTATCGCTACAACTGGCATGCCTGGGAGGTCGGCACGCTGCTGGCAATGGTCGGGGTGCTCGACATGATCGTCCAGGGTCTGATCGTCGGCCCGGCCGTCAAGCGCTTCGGCGATCGCGCTACGATGGTGTTCGGCCTGTTTGCCGGCGCCTTCGGCATCGCCTGCATGGGCCTTGCGCCTACGGGATTCTGGTTCTCGCTGGCGATCATTCCGAACGCGCTCTGGGGCCTCGCCATGCCGACGACGCAGTCGCTGATGACCCAGCGCGTTTCCGAATTCGAGCAGGGCCAGTTGCAAGGCGCCAACATGAGCGTGGCGAGCATCGCCGGCGTCGCCTCGCCGCTGTTCTTCGGCGCGGTCTATGCCTGGACCGTGCGCGACGGCACGCCGCTGCCCTATCCCGGCCTCGCCTTCTACCTCGCGGCGGTCGTGCTTTTCGGCGCGGCCCTGCTGGGCTGGGTGGTGGCGCGCAAGGCAGACCGTGCCGATGCGGCCGACAAGGCCGCCTGAGACGCGCTCAGGCGGGCCGCAAGGCTGGCAGCACCTCGCGTCCGAAAAACTCCATGTCGGCGAGCGCCGCCGCCATGTCGACGATGCCGTTGCCGTTGAAGACCAGGCGCATGGCATCGATACCCGTAACTGCCGCCAGCGCCTTGAGCTGCGCCACACAATCGTCCGGCGAGCCTGCAATCACCTGCCGCGCCATGGCCGTCTGCCGGTCGGGCATCACGATCTGGTCAGTAGACCGCCCTGCGGCCTTTGCCGACGCAACCCGACGTTCGAACAGCCGCGGCACGAGCTCGTCGAGCTTGCCCATCGCCTGCACCTTCGTCGGAGCGATGCAGACATAGCGAGACAGTTGCGACGCCCGCAGACGGCAGGCATGGCCCTCCTCCTCGAGGATTGCCTGGTAGGTGGCAAGCTGCCCGACTTCAGGCGGATCGAGACTGAGCAGCAACGGCAATCCCTCGCGGGCGGCGAAGCCAAGCGTGTCGCGCGAAGTGCCGGCGACATAGACCGGCACCATCTCGCCTGGAAGAAGCGGTCCAACCGAAACCTCCGAAGCCGGCCAGCACGCGCCCTCTTCGATCCTTGCGCCTGATGTCCAGGCATCGCGCATGATCCGGTAGGAGTCCTCGAAACGAGCCCTGGTGCTCTCGGCGGCGATGCCCAGCGCGGCAAGCGTCGCCGGATGTGTGCCACGGCCGATGCCCAGGTCGATGCGGCCGCCGCTCTGCCAGTGCAACTGTGCCACCTCCTCAGCCAAGAGGAATGGATGGTAGAGCGGCGTCACCACGATGGAGGTGCCGACCCGCAGGCGCTGCGTCCGGGCAAGGATGGCGGAGGCGAGGATCAAGGTCGACGGATAAGCCTGCGGCGGGTTCTGGAAATGAAACTCGTTGAACCAGATGCCGTCGAAGCCCATGCGCTCGACGTCTTCGCAGAGCCGCAACACCGAAGCGTGGCTCTGGGCCCTTCCCCCTCGCGCAAAGCCTGAAATGTCGAGCCGCATCAGGTCAGCTCGTGCGGGGCAAAAACGGGAATGTCGCGCAGCAGCCCGATCTCTACATTGACGCCATAGACGTCGCGCACCGTCTGTTCGGTCAACGTGCTCCGCCAGTTGCCATGGCCGACAACGGCGCCCTTGTCGAGCAGGAGCAGGCTGTCGGAAAAGCGGGCGGCGAGCGACAGGTCATGAATGGCGACCAGTGCCGTCACACCTCGTTCGCGCGCGATCTCGGCCACCACGCGCAGGGTGAATAGCTGGTTGCCGATGTCGAGCGCGCTCGTCGGCTCGTCGAGCACCAGCACCTCGGTCTCCTGCGCCAGGGCACGCGCAAGCATCACACGCTGGCGTTCGCCGCCGCTGAGCTCCGACATCGGACGGAAGGCGAAATCCTCGAGTCGCAGCCGCCTGAGCATGTCCTCGACGACGGCGAGATCACCACGGCTCGGGCTCGCCCCCATATGCGGTGTGCGACCGAGCAGGCAGGTCTCGAACACCGTCGCTGGAAAGCTGAGCGGCGAGGATTGCGGCACATAGGCGATCCGGCGGGCGCGGACTTTGGGCGACATTGCGCGGATGTCGTGGCCGTCGAGCAGGATCCGCCCCGACGACGGCGTGGCAAGGCCGAGCACGGTCCGCACCAGGGTCGACTTGCCGGCACCATTGGGGCCGATGAGGCCGAGTATGTCGCCCTTCGTCAGCCCGACCGAGACCTCGCGCAGCACGGGGCGGCTGCCATAACCGAAGCTGACCTTGTCGACGGAAAGATAGTCGCTCATGAAAAATACTCCGAGCGCCTGGACAGGATCAGGTGCAGGAACAGCGGCACGCCGACGAAGGCGACGACGATGCCGACCGGAATGACTGTCGGGCTGAACGCCATGCGCCCGACAGTGTCGGCCAGAAGCAGCAGCATGGCGCCGCAGATCGCCGAAAACGGGATGAGATGGCGATGGTCGCTGCCGATCAACAGCCGGGCGACATGCGGCCCGATCAACCCGACAAAGCCGATCACGCCGGTGAAGCTGATGACCACCGCCGAGACCACCACCGACAGCACGACGGCGATGCCGCGCAGCAGCGCGACATTGATGCCGAGCGAACGCGAAACGTCGTCGCCGGCGCTCGTCAACGCGTTGAATTGCCAGGCCCGCGACTGCGCCAGCGGCAGGGCGACCAGCAGTGCCGCACCAGAGACGGCAACCGCATCCCAGCCGATGCCGTTCAGGCTGCCGAACGTCCAGTGCACGACCCGGGCCAGTTGCTCCTGGGTGGCGACGAACTGCACGGCTGCGGTCATGGCGCTGAACAGGTACATCAGGGCAATGCCGGTCAACACCATCGTCTGTGCCCCCATGCCGCGCAGCCAGGCCATGGAGAACACCAGCACGGCGCAGCCGAGCGCGAACAGAAATGCCGTCAGCGGCACGAAATAGAGCCCGGCGGCGCTGAAGCCTATGCCGAACATGATGGCGATCGAGGCACCGAAGGCCGCCGCCGAGGACACGCCGATCGTGTAGGGGCTAACCAGCGGATTGCGGGTGATCGCCTGCATCAAAACACCGGCGAATGCCAGTGACCCACCGGCTACCATGGCCATGACGACGCGCGGCAGGCGCAGATGAACGAGCACCCGCGCCTGCTGCGGATCGACCTCGGCGACGAAATGACCGAACGAGACCTTTTGCAGGATGACCATGAGCAGCGTCACCAGCCCCGTCTCGGCGATGCCGACGATGGCAACGCCGCCGGCGACGAGCAGCAGCACAAGCAGCGACCACAAGATGACAGCCGCCTTGCGATAGCCGGCTCGGTGGTAGAGGCTGGAAATGCCGTCGGATTGGCCACGCGCCAAACCGGCACTGCTTGCGATGTCCATGGTCTAGGCTCCGGATTGAGAGGGTACGCCGCCGCCTGACGGGCGGCGGCGTGCTGGTCGATCAGTTGGAGGCTGTGCCCTGGTAGGTCATGCCGCCCTGGAACGGCAGCCCCTGGTAGATCTCGATCCATTCCTTCATCGCAGCCTCGGGATCGACGTCGGTGAAGAGGTCGGGATAGAGCCACTTGGCGACCTGCAGCGCGCCGGTGACCTTGGACGAGCCGCCGGCGAGGTAGTAGTTGATCAGGCGGACATCGCCCGCCTGCCCTGCCGGCGTGCCTGATATTTCCTCGCGCGCGACGATCGCCCTCCAGCTCTCGGCGAATTTTGCCTCCGGGATGGTCTGGTAGGAGCCGGGCTGCAGCTTGATCACCAGGTCGGGCTTGCGCGCGATGATCTCCTCGGGATCGACGGTGAAGCTGTTTTCGTTGCCGCGCGACGACGGCTCCTTCTTGATGTCGATGTCGCCGAAGACATTGGTGCCGCCGCCGGCCTCGATCATGTCGTGCCAGCCTGAGCCGGGCGTGACGGTCACGAGATCACGGACCTCTTCAAGATAAACCTTCTTACGCTCGACGCCCTTCAGACGCTCGGCCAGCAGGTCCATGTACTTGGTGTAGTAGGCGTTCAGCGCATCGGCCTTTTCCTTCTCGTCGAACAGCTTGCCGAACAATGTGACGTTTTCGACATGCTGCAGCGTGTCCCAGGCGGTGACGACCAGCACCGGAATGTCGAAGGCTTCGAGCTGCTTGGCTGCCTCCTCATAGACGCCGTTGCGAGGGATGATGACCAAGTCCGGCTTGAGCGCAACGATCGCCTCGTAATTGGGCTGCGTCTGGCCTTGGCCGACAATGTCGGCTTCCTTGAACTGCGGCCAGTAGGTCGGATCCCGCATCGTGCTGGCATCGACGCCAACGACCTTGTCGATGGCGCCAATGGCGCGGGCGAACTCGACCGCGTAGCGGTTGAAGATCACCGCCCGCTTGATCGGCAGTTCCAGCTCGACCGTTCGGCCGGCATCGTCCGTGAAGCTATCCGCGGCCGCCGGCGCAAGGCCAATGGCGGATGCCGCGGCGAGCCCGAGCCAAAGGATCCAATGTCTGATGTTCATGATCTCTCCTTGCTTGAAAGGGGTGCGCAACGCCTGGCGTTGCCATGCCCGGAAGGCGTCCGGGACAATAGGTAGAGGCGCGATGCCACGGCAGCAGGCGACAAATGCGTCTGCCCAAACTTTCGATATTCTGGGGAAACCGTTCTTCCCGACATCGCCGCGCCAACCTCTGACTGCCCTGGCGGGGATGCGGAAATGCAGACCTGGCGAAAGCCGCAAACGGGCTTCCGGACGGGAACCGGCATTCCTGTGGCACACCCCGACCACGGAATCTCACTCTGTCAGGCAGGTCTCCTGGCTCGCGGGTCCTAGCCTTGTCGCCCGTCTTCCCGGCACGAATGCCAGTGACACAGGGGCAATAGGCTCACCGCTTACAGTTGCGGGACAGCTCCGGTTTCGCACCGGATTCCCTCTTAGCTTCCACCTCGCGGCGGAAGACCATGACGGCGCCAACCTATCGACGGCCAAGGTAAAGTCAAGTTGCCATCCGGGACTATACAGGGCGGCATTTGCCTGAGCCGCGACGATGCTGAGACCAGGTTGCGCGGAACTGCAGGCAGCGCAAACTGTTCTCCGGCTCAGCGAGCCGGCGAAACGGTCACCGAGACGATCTGGAACGGCACCGCACCATAGGTGGCGACCGTCTGCTCATGCTCCCACGCGCGGAACTGTCGCGACGGCCGCGCCGACAGCACCAACGCGCCATCCGCCTGGTCTGGCCGGATGGTACCGCGAAACCGCAAGGTCAGCCGGCCGCCTGATTTACCCAGCTTGCGATAGCGCAGCCGCGCGAAATGGCATTCGCCGCCATTCAGCTCCATCTCGATGCGACGGCGCACCGGCGGCACGTCCAGCCGCACGACAATGTCGATCTCGGCAGGCGCACCGCCAACTGCCGCCGGCGGCAACGGCACCTGCTGCGCCAGTGCCGGGGTGACCTGCCCCGCACCATCGCCCGCCTGTGTGCGCCGACCATGCCAGACGACGCCGGGCAGCTCGCGCTCACGGACAGCGCGTTTCTTGCGCATGCGCAACTGCTTGGCGACACCGCGTGACAGCCAGGTCAGACCCTTGAAGTCGGTCCGCGGCTTGGCCTGCAGCAAGGCAGCGATACGGGCGGCGCCGGCGCGATCGGCCATGTCGACCACCTGCTCCAGCACATCGTCGGGAACCGGCACCGACATCTCTGCTTTCAGATAGCTCAGCGCCACCGCCGTCGGCACGGCAAGGTGCCTGCGGGCGACGACGTCGCAAAGCACGGCCCAGTCGACGCCGCCGGCGCGGATCGCCGAGGCTGTGTCGACCAGCCAGTCGCTGTGGGTATGAGCGTCGAGGCCGCCATGGCCGATCGCCAGCGTCACCCGGTCGGCGGTCGAAGGGACCAGCACGTCGAGACTGGTGAAGGAGGCCGGCGTGGCGCGCTGCCAAACCGCAGCGTCGTCCGCCTCATCTGCCTGCGACCAGTCATAAGCGACCTGGTGCAGATCGATGTCGCCATAGCTGCCCTTGAAGAAATTCATCGACCGCACCGCAGCTAACCGCGGCTTGAGATATTGGGGACTGACCCCTGTCGACACCTGCCAGTCGCCATGACGCAGCATGTCGAAGGCGGCCACCATGTGCTCGGGGTGCACAAGGATGTCGATGTCGTGCGCCACCCGGCCGCGCTGTGCCGCCGGCTCCACCGCGATGCGGCTCGCGCCCTTGAGCAGCATGATCGGCACGCCGGCCGCGACGATGGCCCTCAGTGCGGGCTCGGCCTCGCGCATGGCAAGCCGCGACTTGGTCCACAGCATCTTCTGCAGGCCAGCGAGACGCGGATAGGCGGGATGCATCGCCAGCGCCTTGCCGAACCGGTCGGCGATCGCGGCAAGCAGCCTGTGCTCGCGGAACTCGACGGCATCGATGTCGTTGGCATCGAGCCACCGCAAGGCCTGCGTCTGCGCGACCGCATGGTCCGGCAACAGCACCGCCTTGAGCAACTGGTCGAGACCGTTGGTTGGCCATGCCCAGCCATAGTCGGGGAAGCGCCGGCCGATGCGGCGTGACGTGGATGCCATCAGCCCTGTCCGGCGTTCTTGAGCTTGCGCCGCAGCATGGCCATTCTTGCGACCTCGAGATAGCCACGGTCGCGCTCGGGATCGCGGCCGTAGGACATGCTTCCCGGCAGGATCCGGCGCAGGGCCAGGACCTCATCGATCATGCCGAGCTGGTGGCCGTCTTCGCGGGCCCGGCCAAGCCAGTCGACCATTTCACCGCGGTTGCCTGGCGGGTCGATCACCGAGCCGACGGAAAGCGCCACCTCGCTACGGACCAACATCGTCGTGCGCGACCAGCCGGGCGTCACCTTGCCGGTGCCATCGTCTGGTTCGCCATGCCGAAAGGTTCGCCACTGCGTGAACACGGCAGCCAGCTGCGGCGCCTCTTCCAGCCTGCGAAACTGACGCTCGATCTTGTCGCCAAGCCACAGATCGTCGGCGTCGACAGTTGCAATGAAGGGCGCCCTGGCCAGCGCGAAGCCGCGCGTCGTGGCACTGCCCGGTCCGGAGTTGTCCTGCCTGACATATCGGACCGGAACGCCCGATTGCCGCGTCACCGCCTCGGTCTCGTCGGTCGAGCCGTCATCGACGACGATGATCTCGGCAGGCGGCACTGTCTGCGCGGCAACCGAGCGCAGCGTCTCGGCGATCGTGCGGGCCGCGTTCCAGGCGGGAATGACGACGCTGTATCTCATGACCGCAGCGGCGCCCCATCGCCCGACGGATGCGCCACCTGGATGAAACCTCTGAGGTCGCCGAGCGTCGGGTCGGCCTTGCGGCGGCGCATCGATTTCTGCATCGCCTTGAGGAACTCCCGCCGCGACTCGGCGACGTTCCGGGTCAGATTGTGTTCATGGCGGCGGTAGTAGAGCGCGATCGTGTCGGGAAAGACAAATCGCGCCCTCTGCTCGAAGATGCGAAACAGGAAGTCGGTGTCCTCTGCCTGCGCCAGCTCCTCGTCGAAATCGCCGATCCGCGCGATCAGGCTGCGCCGATAGATGCCGGCCGACAGATGCACGCCGCGAAAGATGCGGTCGTCGCATCCTGCAACCGGCTCGAGCGTCTCGTCGTCGATCTGGTCGACCATGCGCATGTAGGAATAGGTGAGTTCGAGCGCCGGATCGGTCTTGAAATAGGCAAGGTCGGCGGCAAAGCGCCCGGCGGGTGAGATGTCGTCGGAATCGATGAAGGAGACGAACTCGGTGTCGTCAGAGAGCCGGCGCAGGCCGGCATTGCGCGCCTTGGTCACGCCTGAATTGGCTTGTGAGAACAGGCGGATCGGCGCGCCGTCGGCGATGAATGACCGCACAGCCGCCACGGTACCGTCGACCGAGCCGTCGTCGATGACGATGATGTCGAGCTGCGCGGCGTCGCTCTGTCGCAAAACCGAGCGCAGCGCCGAGCCGATGTAGCTCTCGCGGTTGTAGACGGGCAGCACGATGCCCAGCTTCATGAATTGCCCCTATCCAGAAACGCGGCGATCGTCTCCGCGATCTCGTTGCCGCGCGTGCCCAGTGTCAAAGTGTAGCACGGCAACCGACGTGTCAGCTCGCCAAAGAAACGAAATCCGCTTTCGCGTTCGCCCGGCATCTGCGCGATGCCGGACGGCGCCAGCGCCATAAGCGCGTCCTTGCGCGAAAGCGGCGTGATGGTGCTTTGCGCGGCGCCCGATATCTGCGGCACAAGCAGCGCCACGATGTCGAGTTCACTGGCGACGCCACGCGGGCAAAGATCCTGGACCCTGAACTGGTACTTGCCTTGCCAGTTGAGGAGGCCTGGATCGGGCAACAGCCGAGCTAGCCCAAGTCGGTCGAAACCCGCCTGGTCCTGCTTCAGCGTCGTGAACAATGGGCGCGCCAGCGAACGGTCACCGTCGAATTCGACCAGCACGTAGTCGTCACCGACGCTGTCGAGCCCGGCAAGCAGGCCCGAGGCGACCGTGCCCGACTTGCCGGCGCCGCCGGCCCCGGCCAGCAGCACGCCCCTGCCGCCCTTGCCGAGCGTTCCGGCATGCGTGAGGCGCATGCCGCGCGCCGCATATTCCCAATGCAGGAAGCAGCGCAGCGGGGCACCGAACTCCCATGGCGGGCAGCCGTCGGCGGACCGCATGAGCTGCACGCCCAGCCGCTTTTCGACATCGTAGAACTGCCAGTAGCTGAGGTCGTGGAAGTAATGGCCGCGCAGGCCGTTGGCTTCGAGCCGCTCGGAAAACATGTTCGGATGAAACAGCGCCTCGCCCCACAACGCCGGCTGCGGAATCGAGCCAATGCCAGGGTGGGCGAGAAAAATCCGCCCCGGCGTCGCCGGTCGTCCGGCAGCTATCTCTGCAACCATGCCATGGCCAAGCGCCCTCGCCAGTTCGCCGTGATCGGAAAACACGTCGATCGCCAGGCCGGGCAGCTCGACCCGGCTTTTCCCGGGAAAGGCATCGGCATTCGCCTCGCAGGCGGCGAGGAGCTCGCGCGCATAGTCGGCAAGATCGTCAAGGGTTACACGTCGCATCGGAACCTGAAGGCAGCAAGTGGTATCGAAATGCGCCGGAAACCGGCGCTACTGCTTCACCGCCGGCCAGCCGGCAGGCTCGTCGACGTCGTGGATCGGGTCGACCATCACCAGGTCGGCGAGCTCGTCGTGCATGTCGATCTTGAGCGCCTCGCGGGCCGCCGCCAGGCGCTGCGCGAGCTCGGGCGACAATGCGGCCGATGCCATGCCGGTCGCAGGCGAAAGCAGTCCATACTCGTTCAGCCTGGCAATGAAAGCATCCAGGTCGGCGGCGGAAAGCTGTCCGCTGCCGCAGGTGCGGCCGACCAGACTTGCCGGCGGAACCTGTGCGATCAGCGCTTCCCATACACAGCTGCCGCTGTCGGAGAAGCCGAAATACCTGCCGCTGGCGAGGTCGAGAACGACCGCGTCACCATCGAACGTCTCATAGACGATGTCGTTGCCCGAGACCGCGTAAATTGTCGAATACCCCACGCCTGCCCTACCCCTAGGTTTTTTCCCGGCAAACTGCTTATCAAGCAAATGCACATATAAGCAACAGCTGCGGGCCGGGATATCTATAGGGTTGCATTGCAAAACGCAATACTCGCGTCCAGATTGTTTTTGGTGGCAATTTTCGGCACCTCTCCGTGGCCCTTCTCTGTCGGGTGGTTCCCATGCGATAGGTGAGCCTTGGATGGGCACGGCTTGTGGGCAACATGCGACTGAAGAACAAGCTGAGGCTAGCTTACCGAACCCGAATCCACGCCGGACCCGGCTTTGCACCTGATGCAGCGACAAGGGCTGGAGCAGAACTCAGGATGGCAGCGGGGCGGCTCGACGACGGCTCGTGCCCCGTATTTACCTCCTCGATGCTCAATCACGCGCCACTCGGCGTTGCGAACTATCTTGGATCTCGCTTGGCCGCCCGCCCTGCCCTGTTTCTCGTCTGGTTCACTTGGGCGATGCGCAAGGAGCGGCAGGTCCTGCGGACGCTGACCGCTGAGCGGCTCTATCGCCGCCGCTTTCCCGAGCATCGCTTCGTCTTCATGTGCAACGAACTCGAGGAAGTCGCGCTATTTCGCGAGAATGGACTGAACGCGCTGTTCTGCAGCCACAATGCCCTGGCCGACGAACAGACGTTCAAGCCCGTATCTGGTGTCGAGAACACCTACGATGCCTTCTACAACGCCATGATCAGTCCCTGGAAACGCCGTCACCTGGCCCGGTTGGTGCCAAGCGCCGCGCACGTCTTCTACGAATCGCGCCTCACCGGACGACAGAAGACCGCCGATCTGCTCGACGAGCTCAAGCGCATGATGCCAGCGCATCACTTTCTCAACCCGCACGATGGCCACCGCATCGAGAAGCTCGATTGGCAGGCGATCAACGCCGTCATGGCGGCGAGCGCCACCGGCCTGTGCCTGTCGGCGGAAGAAGGCGCGATGTATGCCAGCATCGAATACCTGCTTGCCGGCCTGCCCGTCGTCTCGACGCCCTCGATCGGCGGCCGCCATATCTTCGGCGACCCCGAGACATGGCTGACAGTGGAACCCACTGAAGAAGCGGTTCGCGACGGCGTCGCTCAGATGAAAGCGCGGAACGTGCCGCGCGAGCGCGTCCGCGCCGTCACGCTTGCCAAGGTCCACGAACATCGCAAGCGGCTGCGCGCCTGCGTCCTGGTGGAGACCGATGGCCGGGTCGACCTGCCTGACGACTATGGCCACGCCGTCTATCGCCGTCTCAACAACTGGCAGCGCGGGCTCGATTTCGAGCGCATGCTCATCGACGACTACCACAGCGAGTGACGCCGATGCGGCACTTCCTGCCAGCTGTTCAGGACTTTTGCAGCAACCAGCCCGCCGGGCCTTCCCCGCTCAGTTGCCCAGCCCGCGCCGCAGCAGTTCGCCCAATGTCAGCTGGTGGTCGAACCGTCCGTCGCGCAGGAAGTTGATCGTCTGGGCGATGACCAGCGGATTGTTCATCATGAAGGTGTGGGTGGTCGGCAGCACGATGTGGTCGACCATGCCGGCGAGCCTGGTGCTTTCCACCGACACCTTGCCGTCATTGGGCCCGTCGAACATCGTCGACAGGATCGGGTTCACGCTGCGGTCACCGGCGATGATGCCGACCTCGAAATCCGCAGCATCGAGCTGGTTCGGAACGCTGTCCGGCCCCGTGCCGAGCTGCATGCCGGCGGGGCCATTGAGCATCTCGAACAATTTGAGGCCGCCGAGCGTGTCGACGACCTCGGAGCCGTGGTTGGGCGGCGCAAGCATCACCACCCGGCCGAGATTTGGCGGCCGGTTGTCCTTCAGCCAGGCCCGGAGCAGGATACCGCCCATCGAATGGGTGACGAAGTTGACCCTGGCTGCCGGACCGCACTTTGCCGCCGACGCACCGACATGGGCGATCAACTGCCCGATTGGCGCCTCGACCGAAGGATAGGTGTCGCTGACGACGGCGTAGTCGAGTTTGGTGAATGTCTCTTCCATCAGCAGGAAGGACACGTCGGAGCGCGCGAGGCCATGCAGCAGCACGACGCAGTCTTGCGCAAAGGCGGCCGACGACATCAGCGACAACAACAGGGCAGACAACAGTCGCATGCGCGAAGCTAGACCGGATTGCCCGATAGCCTCAAGGACGAGATCATGAGCCGCCTCAGGGAACGTCGTCGCTGGCGGCAGGCCCGCCCTCGCCCTCGAGCATCGACAGTCTTTTGGTCACCGACCGGCTGAACTTCAGGCGCACGCCCGCGCCATTGCCGCCCTCCTCGGGGATGAAGACGGCGCCGTAATGTTCCAATGCCGCCTGAAGCGCGCCAATGGCGGCATCGTCCGGGATGCCGGTCTTGCGTTCGAAGGCCTCGATATCGGCCTCGTCGACGCTGGAGGCCACAGCCAGTCTTTGCCGGCTGATTTCCACCAGCGCACGCGCCGCCCTGCACATCGCTCCCGTCATCATCGCCCGCGCCTCCTGTCGAAACAGAAGTGATTGCAAATGGCGAGGTGTCTGTCACCCCACCACATCGGGAACCGCACGCGCGAGCGGCAAATGCCTGTCAGGCGGCGTCTGTGCCAGCCTGATAGGTCATCGTCCTGACCACGTCCCGCGCCGGGCGCTTTTCACCGGCGAGAACCTCGAAATCGAGCTGGTTCTCGCGCGGGACCAGCGGACAGGTGACGAAGTTGGTGAAGGCGCATGGCAGCGCCACCGCATAGTTGAAATCGATCCAGTCGATGCGGCTGTTGGTGCCGTCGGTGAACTGCAGTTCGATGACGCGGCCGGCACCGTAGGTGACGGGGCCACTGGTCTTGTCGCGGACATGGGCCACCGGCTGCACGCCCGTTGCCGTGTCCTTGCCGATCAGCTCGATGGAATAGCTCTTGCCATTGTGCTCGAAGGTGAAGGTGCCGATCCGCGGCGTCGATTCACGCACACCGGCTTCGACGGTTTCCGCCTCGTATTCGGTGATATCAGTCGGCGTGTAGACGCCGGGAATACGCCATGCTGGATCGTAGTCGAATGCGGAAACGCCCGCCTCCTCCACCGTCGTCGCCACGCGCGGATCGCGCACGCGCACACCATAAAGCGACTTGCCGTCATTCCTGCTGCGCAGGATAGCTTCGACCTCGTTGACACCGAAATAGACGGGCTCGCTTTTGCCGTGGCCATAGGTCTGGTTGCGGCCCGGAATGATCTCGATCGGCTCGGTCGGATAGGTGCCATTGACGGAGAGGTTCGGCCCCGAAGCGGGCGGGGTGAACATGACCTTGCTGTCCTCGACCGACCAGGTTCCGGGGAGCAGGTCGAAGCTGACGTCCTTGTCGCCGGCTTCCAGCCAGTACTGGGCGACCAGCGAGGTCCAGCCATAAGGCCGGAACATCTTGGCGACATGAGCGTAGCGCCATTCGCGCCACTGGCCTTCCAAATGTTCTCTTGTGGGCATGTTCGTCTCCCTTTCGAAGAATTCAGCTTTTTGCGTGGGCATTCTGGTGGGTGGCGGCCCCGGTGATCTCGTCCAGGAAGGCGAGCATGCCGCGCCAAGAGCCGGTGTCGGCCCTCGAATTGCCGGAGGGCGTGCCGCCATTGGTGTAAGGGACCTTCGACACCGGATGCAGGCGACTGATCTGGGTCGACGGCACGATCGGCAGGTTGATGGCGTGACCGGCATCGTCGAAATCGAGATGCCTGACCAGATGACGATGGTCGTGCTTCCGCAAGGCCGAAGCGACCATGCGGGAATAGAGGCTGGACGGCCAGGCGCGGTCGTCACGGCCCGAGATCAGCAGCACCGGACCCGCAATGTTCTCGACTGGAATGCGCGCGCGGGCCGCAAGCTTGGTGTCCTTCAAGCCTTCGAAGAAGACCGAGTGATGCCGGCTGGGCGGAGCCTCGCCGGCCCAGGGATGCCAGTGCACGGCGGCATTGTCCTGCCACAGATGGGGCAGCGGAACGCCGCCCCTTGTCCAGGTCGTGCCTTGCCAGCCGCCACGTGCCGGATCGCCCGCGCCCTGGGCGCCATGGACCACAGCACCTGGCACGAAAGCAATCACGGCGGAGACCAGTTCAGGGAACGTGGCGCCGAGCAGCAGCGCGAGTTCGCCGCCGCGCGACTGGCCGCTGACAGCAACGAAGCCGTCTTTCGGCTGGAGCTCTCGACGCGCCCAGCGCAGGCCGGCCTCGAGATATTCGAGCGGTGTTTCGGTGATGAAGGGCGACAACCCCGGCGCCTTGAAGTAGCCGAGCGCAAAGGCCTGGTAACCACGGGACGCAAGCAGTGCTGCGCGCGGTTCGTTAATGCCGCCGCCCGAGCCGTTGAGCACCATGACGACCGGATGCGGTCCCGGCCCGGCGGGCGTGAACAGCGTGCCGACCAATCCGTCGTCGCGGATCTCGCATCGCTCCACTCCAGGCGCGGCGAAAGCCTGAAAAAGCCTGGCCTCGGCCCGCACGCCACCGGCGGTTTCGGCTGTCAGCGTCGTCGCCATGGGCTGCATGATATCGTCGGCGAAGAGCTCGGCGCTGGTGCTGTCGACCGGCTGCTGGCTCCAGATCAGGCCCATGGCTGCAACTTCGGCATAGTCTCCGCCGACCGGCGCGTCGCGGGCCAGGTCGACCACGCCGTCGGCGTCCGCCAAGAAGGTCGCCTGGCTCATCCAGGTCACGCCATGCGCCCGCTCGGTGCGGGCAGAGACGGCGACGAGTTCGTCAGGGACGAGGCCGGAGACGACGATCTGCCGCGGCTCGTCGATCAGGCCGTCCAAGACATCGATGGAAAAGACAGGTGCTGAAACGGGCTTTGTGGTCATCTGGCTTACAAACTCTGCATCTGGTTGACCGGCGTGGTCATCGGCCTGGCTGGATCGTCATGCGGGCGAGAGAGGTGTCGAGACGCTGGACGAAATCGTCGTCCAGCACGGCCTCGGGTGCCGCGCGGCCGCCACGCGGCCAGTGACCGCCGCCCTCGATCCAGTCGCCCTTCAGCCCGGCCAGCCTGGCTTGCCAGTCGATGCCTTCACCCGCGCGTGACGGATCGAAGGCAAGCAGGAACACGCCCCGGCCTTTCGGATCTCCCCTGCCGCCACCCGCGACGCCGGCCATGAGCTCGACCACCAATCCGAGCAGCGAGCCGATCTGGCCGCCACGCGGCAGCAATGCCGCAACCTCGGCGGCGATTCTGGTCGGCCGTCCTTCGCCATCCAGGGCGATCCCCTCAGGCAAGGGCGCGCCCGAAGCACGGGCGTTGCGGATATCGGCCATGGTTGCCGTGCTGGTGGCGACATCGATGACGACGCGTTCGGAACCCTGCCCTATGGCAAGCGCCAGCGGATTGGTGCCGATCACCGGACGGGTACCGCCATGTGGCGCGACGAAAGGCGGGCCTTCCGCACCGGCGATGCCGAGCAGGCCGCCATCTGCGAGATGGCGAACAAAGGGTGCGAGCCGGCCAAAGCCCCTGACACCGCGCAGGAACACCGCGGCGACGCCGAACTGCCTGGCGGCCTCGGCAAGGTCGAGCGTGGCGCTGGCGACCGCCAGCGGTGCAAAGCATGAGGCACAGTCGAGCCAGCCTATGGCCTGCGAGCTCTCGCGTGCCGGCACCGGCGCTGCATCGACAGTCCATTCGTCGAGCATGGCGATGCCGAAACGCGGCAGGCCGAGAGCATCGGCCTCGACCAGCGCCGAAGCCGCGAGCTGCGCTGCCGGGCCGCCGCCAAGTGCTGCCGCCAACCGGCCGGCCGCATCAGGGATCGCGATCATTCGGCCGGGCTCCGCGCTGCGCCGCCAAGCTGGATCTCGCTTGCCGAGAGGTAGCCCAGCGTCATCAGACGCTCGATCAGGAACTCCCTGGAGTGCTTGATATGGGCGAACTCTATCGCCGCGGCCCGCTCGCCGTCGCCGGCCGCAATCGCATCGACCAGTGCCGTGTGCTCGTCGGAATGCTCGCCTGCCTTGACGGTGAAATCGATGGCAAAGCGCAGCAGGCGTTCGAGCTCGTCGAACAGGGTCTCCGAAAGCGCGACGACACGCTTGTTGCGGCTGCAGCGGGCAATGGCGAGGTGAAAGCGCCGAGCCACCTGCTGCATGGTGCCGATATCCATCGGCTGGGCATATTCCCTCACGATCTGGCGCAGCAGCGCGATTTCCGCCGGCGTGGCGTAACGTGCCGCCTGCCGCGCCGCATGCGGTCCGATCGCGGCGCGCATGTCGAGGATGTCGTGCACCGCCTGGAAGGTGATGGGAGCGACGCGATAGCCGCTGCGCGGCAGGATCGTAACCAGTCCATCGGCGGCAAGCTTCTGCATGGCATCGCGCACTGGCGTCTTCGACACCTCGTACTTGCCGGCGATTGAGGCAGCATCAAGCGTCGTCCCCGGCACGATCTCGCAACGCATGATCTCCTGGCGGAGCGCCAGATAGATGCGCTCGGAAACGGGTGCATTCACGGTGGGGTCGGCGTCGACGATCATGAGCTTGTGCTCCTCAGCCCCTCAGTGTTTTGCCCAGGGCACGAAACGCCGTTCCAGCGCCTCGAGCGCGAGAATGGTGAGATAACCCAGGGCCGAGATCACCACGATGCCGACGAACATGCGCGACACCGCAAAGGTCTGCCACGACGCCCAGATGAAGAAGCCGACGCCGCTGCGCGCGCCAAGGAATTCCGCCGCCGCGATGATGATGTAGGACGACCCCGCGGCCAGCCGGAGCCCGGTGAAGATGTTGGGCAGAGCCGACGGCAGTGCAATGCGGAAAAATGTCTGGAAGCGCGTAGCGCCGGCGTTCTTGGCAACGTCGAGATAGATCTGCGGCGTCTGCATCACCCCGCCCATCGTGTTGTAGAGCAAGAGGAAGAACACGCCGATGGCGATGACGACGAATTTCGAGGCGTCTCCGACGCCGAAGATCAACAGGATCAGCGGCAAAATGGCGATCTTCGGCACCGGATAGAGTGCGGCGAAGATCGGCCCGAGCACCCGCCGCGCCGGCTGCGACAGGCCGAGGATCAGGCCGAGCAGAATGCCCGGTACGGCACCCATGACATAGCCGACCGAGACGCGGCGCAGCGTGGCACCGATATGGTCGAAAATTTCGAAGCTGGCGATCATCTGCCAGGCGGTGCCGGCAATGGCACTCGGCGGGGGGAAGAAGCGCCGGTCGATGACATTGAGCTGCGAGGCGATCTCCCATAGCAACAACAACAGGATCGGGCTGAAATAGGAGATGGTGCGGAACAGCCGCTCACGCTGGGCCGGAGCCTTGAGCTGGCGGATCTGTTCTTCGGTCAGCTTTGCGGTGATGAGGCTCATGCGTGGCGCTCCGGCGAAGTTGAGGCCAACAGCCGCCAGACCTCATAGGTGAGGTCCCAGAAACGCTTGTCGCGGCGCATCTCTACGACGTCGCGCGGCCGGTCGAAGGGGACAGTGAGATCGGCGATAATGGTGCCGGGGCGCGGCGACATCACCAACACCCGGTCGGCCAGTGTCAGCGCTTCGTCGACGCTGTGGGTGATGAACACGACGGTCTTGCCCGTCGTCTCCCAGATGCGCAGCAATTCCTGCTGCAGCACCAGCCGCGTCTGTTCGTCGAGTGCGCCGAACGGCTCGTCCATCAACAGGATCTCGCGGTCGTCGACAAGCGCGCGCGCCACCGAGACGCGCTGCTTCATGCCGCCGGACAGCCGGTGCGGCAGCGCATCGGCAAAGTCGGTCAGCCCGGTCAGTTCGAGCAGTTCGTCGACGCGCATCCGCCGCTTTTCGGCAGAAACGCCCTTCAGGCTGAGCGGAAAGCCGACATTCTCGCGCACGGTGAGCCAGGGCAGCACCGACGCCTCCTGGAACACCATCGCTGGCGGGTTTTCGCTCCGCATGTCGATGCTGCCGCCGAGCTTGCTTTCAAGCCCGGCGAGGATGCGCAGCACCGTCGTCTTGCCGCAGCCGCTGGGACCGACGATGCAGACGAATTCGCCGCGCTTGACCTCGAACTCGACCTCGTAGGCAGCGACGGTCGTGCGGTCGCTGTCGGCGTCGTAGAAGGCCTTGGTGAGGTTGCGCACCTCGATCGCCGTTTCGCTCATCGTACCCGCCCCTTGCGGCAACGCGGCCTGGGTCACTTCTTGCCCACCAGTTCGTTGGCGCGCTTCAGCAGGTCGCTGCGATAGACCGAGGAGATGTCGACGTCGCCCTTGTATTCGAGGTCGCCGCGCTTGCGGAAGAATGCCTCCTGCTCACGCACGGAGTTCAAGTCGATCGACCCGTCTTCCGAACGAATGGTGTAGGCTATGCCCTGCAGCAGCGATTTTTCCGTGCCGGTGTAGCGGGCGACGATGTCGAGCACCTTCTCGTCCTTCCAACCGCCATTGTCGAGCTGGCGCGCAGCCTTGAGATAGGCAGCGAGGAAATTGACGACGGCATCCTCGTGGCCCTCCACGAACTCCTTGTTGAACGCGATGAAGCCAAGTTCGGTGCCGAAGGTATGGTCCTCGACGAGGCGACGACCCAAGCCTTCGCGCTCGAGCTGCAGGGCGAAGGGTTCGATGCTCCAGCCGGCCTCGAGGCCGCCATTGGCGAAGGCGGCGGCAGTCGCAGGCGGCGGCAGGTAGATCGCCTCGACGTCGTCGACGGTCAGACCACCCTTTTCCAGCGCCTTGGCGACCGAATACATGCCAAAGCCGCCAGGCCCTGGAATACCGACACGCTTGCCCTTGAGGTCGGCGACCGTCTTGATGCCTTCGTCCCAGGCCTTCTGCGAGACCATGAAGGGCGACGGCGACGGCACGGTGTCGGGCATCTTGGCCGAGGTCGCGACGATGGCGACCGTGGCGCCCGCATTGATCGAATTGAACAGCCCGGCACCCCAGGTCGCAGCGCCCGCCTGGACGTTGCCTGAGGCCAGCATCTGGATCGTCTCGGCAGTGCCGCTCTTCGGCGACAGGGTCACGTCGACGCCGTATTCGTCGAAATAGCCGAGGTCCTCGGCGAGGAAGAACGGCGCATAGTCGGCAAAGGGCGAATAGAGGAATTCGATCTTCGGCTTGTCCTCAGCCAGCGCGCCGCTGGCGGCTCCGGCCAGAAGGCCCGCGGCGAGAGCCGAGACAATAAACCCGCGACGATTGACGGCAACCATGAGAACCCTCTCCATTGAGCGATCAGCCAGACTTTGATGTCCTGGATTTTGCAACTGATGCATCACATTGCGAATGTGATATTTTCTAATTGGATTGGCAAGTGGAAAAATCTCATCCGCGAAGGTTGGCCATGGCAGCACGCTGGCACAAAGGTCTAGCTTTGTAGCGACCACAGAGACCCGACCAGCCCCGGCGCAAATTCAGAATCGCGAGGCTTGATCTGAAATATATTTCAGTATATGAATTTTATTGACATATGCTGGGTGAGCTGTAATCTCCAGACCGTCGGCTTTCGGGAGGAAGTCCGGCGGCAATCAATCCACATAGCGGCGCCTGGGGCGCCCGCGACGGTCATTGAGGATGGCTTCGGCCAAGGGAGGAAACTTGCGCAAATTTCTGAGCACGCTCGCAATCGCGGCGGCTGCGTCGACCTGTTTGGCTTCGACCCAGGCGCTTGCCGAAACCGCCAACCCGTTCAAATGCGAGCCGGGTGAGAAATACGTCATGAACGTCATGGTCTCGGGCGTCGAATACTGGTTCCCGGTCTATGAGATGTTCAAGCAGGCCGGCCAGCAGTTCGGTTGCGAGACGGAATACACCGGCACGCCCGAATACGACGTCAACAAGCAGATCGCCACCTTCGACCAGGCGCTCGCCCAGAAGCCGGCCGGCATCCTGGTCCACCCGATGAACTCCGACCCGTTCATCGAGCCGATCAACCGCGCCATCGAGCAGGGCACCGCCGTCGTCACCTTCGCGGCCGACTCACCCAACTCCAAGCGCACCTCCTTCATCACTTCGGACAATCTGGCCGAAGGCACCTATGCCGCCGATGCCGTCGCCAAGGCGATGGACGGCAAGGGCGAGTATGCCGTGCTGGAAAATCCCGGCCAGGACAACCACGACAAGCGCATCTCGGCCTTCATCGCCCGCATGGAAGCCAAATGGCCCGACATGAAGCTGGTCGGCCGCGCTGCCTCGAACCAGGACCCGACCAAGGCCTATCAGGCCGTTCTCAGCCTCGCCCAGGCGCATCCTGACCTCGGTGCGGTGTTCATGCCGGAAGCCAACTCGGCCATCGGCGCTGCCCAGGCGGCCAAGGAAGGCGGCGGCAAGATCAAGGTCATGCTCGCCGACGTCAACGCCAAGATCCTCGACATGATCAAGGCCGGCGAGATCTACGGTTCGGTCAACCCCAACCAGGGCATGCAGGGCTATATGGGCTTCATGCTGCTGTGGCTGGCCGCGCATCCCAACCTGATCGACCCGATGAACGACACGAAGCGGTCAGGCGCCAACGGCATGAGCGTGCCCTTCGTCGACAACGGCTTCTCCATCGTGACAGCCGAAAATGCCGACGACTTCTATTGGGACAAGTATCTCAAGCGTCGCGGCACCAAGGGCATCGAGGAATAAGGTCGCATCCCTTGCCGCTCGCGGCAGAAAACCCGGAAGGGGACCCCGGTCCCCTTCCCCTTTGTGGCGCCCATCGCAGGAGCATGGCGTGACCGAGACGCCCATTCTTGAAATACGCGGCCTGTCCAAGGCGTTCGGGCCGGTAAAGGCGCTCAGCGACGTGCAGTTCGAGCTCAAGCGCGGGGAGATCCATGCGCTGTGTGGCGAAAACGGCGCCGGCAAATCGACGCTGATGAACATGATCGCCGGCGTGCTGCAGCCCGACCGGGGCGAGATCCTGATCGACGGCACAAGCGTTTCGATCCCCTCGCCGGCGGCAGCCCAGCGTCTCGGCGTAGCACTCGTCCACCAGGAGATTGCGCTCTGCCAGGACGCGACGGTCGCCGAAAATATCTACATGGCCGCGATCAATGCCCGTCGCGCGCCGCTGATGAATTTCCAGAAACTCTATGCCGACGCGCAGAAGGTGATGGACCTGCTCGCGCCCATTCCGGTGCGCACCAAGGTCGCCGACCTCTCCATTTCCAGCCAGCAGCTCGTCGAGATCGCCAAGGCGCTGACGCTGGACTGCAAGGTGCTGATGCTCGACGAGCCGACCGCGGCGCTGACCGAAAACGAAGCGCAAAGGCTGTTTGCCATCGTCCGCGGCCTCAGGGATCGCGGCATTTCGGTGGTCTATATCAGCCATCGCATGGCCGAGATTTTCTCGCTCTGCGACCGTGTCACCGTCTTCCGCGACGGCCACTATGTCGCCACCGACCCCATTGCCAAAAGTTCGCCCGACGACGTCGTGCGCAAGATGGTCGGCCGCGAGATCACCCAGCTCTATCCCGACAAGCTGGCTCAGGAGCCGGGCCACAAGCTGCTTTCGGTCGAAGGCCTATCGGATGGCGACCGCTTCAGCGGCGTCAATCTTGAGCTCCGGGCCGGAGAAATCCTCGGTATCGGCGGCCTGATCGGCGCTGGCCGCAGTGAAATTGCCCAGAGCATCTGTGGCCTCAGGCCCGTGATGTCGGGCACCGTCGCGCTTGACCGCCAGAGCTTGCGCATCTCGAGCTACAGCGATGCCGTCAAGGCTGGCCTCGTCTATCTCTCCGAAGACCGCAAGGGCTCGGGCGTGTTCCTCGACATGTCGATCGCGGCCAATGTCTCCGCACTCGACCTGGGCAAGCTGACCGGTTCGCTCGGCCTGCTCGACCGCAAGGCCGAGGACAATCAAGCGACGGACCTGACCAGGCGCCTCGGCGTGCGTATGGCCGGCATCGATGCCAAAGTGTCGACGCTGAGCGGCGGCAACCAGCAGAAGGTGGCGATCGCCAAGCAATTGTCGATCGATCCCAAGGTCATCATCATGGACGAACCGACGCGCGGCATCGACGTCGGCGCCAAGGTCGAGATCCACCGCCTGCTGCGCCAGCTTGCAGCCAAGGGCACCGGCATCGTCGTCATCTCCTCGGAACTGCCGGAATTGATCGGCCTGTGCGACCGCGTGATCGTGGTGCGCGAGGGCCGCATCGCCGGCGAACTCGGCGCCGACGCACTCGGCGAGGAAGCCATCATCATGCTCGCCTCGGGCGTCCAGAACTCTTCAAATCAAGAAAAGCAGGCTCAAAATGTCGCCTAGGGAAGCCGGAGAAACCGTGATGCACGCCGAGATCAAGGCACCCGACACCGCCGGGCGCATCAACTTCGCCCGCCTCGCCTCGATGCGCGAAGCCGGCCTGATCGTCATCATTCTGGCGCTGTGCATCGCCATGAGCTTTGCCTCGCCACACTTCCTGACATGGGGCAATTTCCGCGCCATGCTGATGAGCTTCTCGATCGAGGGCATCGTCGTGGTCGGTATGACCATCCTGCTGATCGTCGGCGGCATCGACCTGTCGGTCGGCTCGGTGGTCTGCTTCTCGATGGTGGTGTCGGGCGCACTGTTCCTTGCCGGACTGGACCCGTGGACGGCGAGCCTGATCGGCATCGGCACAAGCGCCTTGATCGGCGCTGCCATGGGTTTTTTCGTCACCGTGGTCGGGCTCAACCACTTCATCACTTCGCTTGCGGCGATGGTCATCGTCCGCGGCCTGTGCCTGGTCATCACCAAGGGCACGCCGCTGTCGCTGTTTTCGCTGCCACCGGAATTCAAGGCCATCGGCCAGGGCAGCCTCCACGGCCTGCCCTATGTCATCATCATCTTCGTCGTCGTCGTTGCGATCTTCGACTTCCTGCTGCGCCGCGCCACTGCCTTCCGCAAGGTGTTCTACACCGGCTCCAACGAGAAGGCGGCGCAGTTCTCCGGCATCAAGACCAAGCAGGTGAAGTTCTGGGTGACGGTGCTGTGCTCGACCCTCGCCGGGCTGGCGGGTGTCATCTACATGGCCCGCTTTGGTGCTGCGACGCCCACCTTCGGCGCCGGCATGGAGCTCAACATCATCGCGGCGGCGGTGATCGGCGGCGCATCTCTCAATGGCGGCTCGGGCACCATCTTCGGCGCCATTCTCGGTATGGCACTGCTCTCGGTGGTCACCAGCTCGCTGATCCTGCTCGACGTCTCCGTCTACTGGCAGGACATGATCAAGGGCTGCATCCTTCTAGCGGCCGTCTCCATCGACCACTTCCTGCACCGCAAGAAGTCCTGAGCATCAAGCACGAGACACCATCATGGCTCCCCCCAACACCCGCGACGACATATCGACCGTCCGCCAGATGCACCAGGCACTCGTGCTCCACTATGTCGAGGGCAAGACCCAGGCCGAGATCGCCAAAGAACTCGGCATCTCGCACGCCACCGTCAACCGGCTGATCAAGCGCGGCCACCAGCTCGGCCTCGTCGAGATCAAGATCAAGTCGCCGATCGACCATCTCGTCGACATCGAGACGCGTCTTGTCGCGCTCGGCGGCATCGAACGCGCCGTCGTCGTACCCTCGGTATCCGACAATCCGCAGACCGCGCTGCAGCGGGTCGGCGAGGCCGCCGCCCGTCTGCTGCTCGACACCATCAAGGATGGCGACACCATCTCGATCACCGGCGGCAAGGGCGTCAGCGCACTTGTTGCCGGGCTGAAGCCCGGTCGCAGCTATGATGTCGAGGTCATCCCGGCCACCGGTCTCGTCCAGGGCAAGCACTACACCGACGTCAACCACGTCGCATCGCTGATGGCCGACAAGCTCGGCGGCCGCGCCTACCAGGTGCATGCGCCCTTGTTTGCCGACACGCCGGAACAGCGCGAAATGCTGATGGGCGTGCGTTCCGTTGCCGATGTCTTCCGCAAGGCGCGCGAGGCAGATGTGGCGGTTGTCGGCATCGGCTCGATCTTGACCGACGACTCCAGCTATTACGACCTGCACCCATCATCGAGCGCCGACCGGCAGGCCATCCAGCAGTCGGGCGCATCGGGCGAGTTGCTCGCCCACCTGATCGACAGTCGCGGCAAGCTTTGCGGCTACGCCCTCAACCGGTCGCTGGTGTCGCTGACCTTGGATGAATTCGCCACCATACCGCGCTCGATCGGCATCGCCAGCGGGCCGAGCAAGGCCGCGCCCATCCTCAGCGCCATGCGCGGCAACCATCTCGACACCATCGTCACCGACGAGGCGACAAGCCTCCAGATTCTCGACCTTGCCGAACAGGAGGCAGCATGAGCTCCCGACAGATCCAACGCCCCATTGGCCGCTCCGGCGTCTCTGCTTCGGCCGTCGGCCTCGGCACCTGGGCGATCGGCGGCTGGATGTGGGGCGGCACCGACGAGCAGGCCTCGATCCGCGCCATCGAAGCCTCGATTGAATCAGGCATCAGCCTGATCGACACCGCGCCTGCCTATGGCCTCGGCCGCAGCGAGGAGATTGTCGGCAAGGCGATCAAGGGCAAGCGCGACAAGGTGGTCATCGCCACCAAATGCGGTCTCAACTGGCATTCCGGCAAGGGCAACCACTTCTTCGACCAGGATGGCAAGCCGGTGCACCGCTATCTCGGCGCCGACGGCATCGCCCACGAGATCGAGCAGAGCCTCAACCGCCTCGGCACCGACTACATCGACCTCTACATCACCCACTGGCAGGATCCGACGACGCCGATTGCTGAAACGATGGCGACGCTGGAAAAGCTCAAGGCAGCGGGCAAGATCCGCGCCATCGGTGCTTCCAACGTCAGCGCCGAGGACCTCGAGCTTTATGTCTCCGCTGGCCAGATCGACGCGATCCAGGAACGCTATTCGATGATCGATCGTGAGATCGAGACCAGCCTGCTGCCGATCACCCAGCGCAACGACATCGCCACGCTCAGCTACTCCTCGCTGGCGCTCGGCCTGTTGACCGGGATGATCGATCCTTCGCGTGAATTCACCGGCGATGACCAGCGCAAGGGCAATCCACGTTTTTCCGCCGCCAACAGGCAGAAGGTGGCAAAGCTCAAGCAGGCCATCGCGCCGGTCGCTGAACAGCACAAGGCGTCGATGGCCCAGATCGTCATCGCATGGACACTCGCCCAGCCCGGTATCACTTTCGGCTTGTGCGGCGCGCGCACAGCCGAACAGGCGCTCGACAATGCACGGGCCGGCGAGATCACGCTTGGCACGAACGAATTGGCAATCATCGACACGGCAATCGCCGCGCATCTCACCGCCATGGATGCCTGAGCGAAAAGGCACAGCCCACATGAACCGCAACGACACACTCGCCGCTCTGCGAGAGCGGCCCGATATTGCCGTGCTGGTGATAGGCGGCGGCATCAACGGCATCTCGGTGTTCCGCGAACTCGCGCTGCAAGGCGTCGACGTCGTGCTCGCCGACAAGGGCGACTATTGCTCAGGCGCCAGTGCTGCACTGTCGCGCATGGTGCATGGCGGGCTTCGCTATCTCGAAAACGGCGAGTTCAAGTTGGTGCGTGAATCGCTGGTCGAGCGCGACCGGCTGCTCAAGAACGCCCCGCACTATGTCGCGCCGCTGCCGACGACGGTGCCGATCTTCGACACCTTCTCCGGCATCGCCAACGGCGCGGTCCGCTTCCTCGGCCTGACGCGCAATCCCAGCCGCCGCGGCGCGCTGGTGATCAAGGCCGGACTGACCATGTACGACCTGTTCACGGCAGCACGGCGATTGATGCCGAAGCACCGCTTCCGCGGCCGTGCCGAAACCCTCAAGACATGGCCCGCGATCAATTCCGATATCCGCAGCTCCGCCACCTATTACGACGCCTGGGTCAGCCGTCCCGAGCGCCTCGGCCTGGAGATGTTGTTCGACGCATTGGCATCGAGCCCCACCGCGCACGCCCTGAACTATGCCGCGGTCGCCGCATCCAACGACGGCCTCGCCCTTACCGACAGCTTGACCGGCGAGGTCCTGCAGCTCCGCCCCAAGCTGATCATCAACGCCACCGGTGGTTGGATCGACCTCACCAACAAGGCCATTGGCGCGGCCGCCCCGCGCATGATGGGCGGTACCAAGGGCTCGCACCTGATCGTCGACAATGCCGAGCTGCATGACGCGCTTGGCGGCCACATGGTCTATTACGAGAACGAGGATGGCCGCATCTGCATCCTGTTTCCTTATCTCGGCAAGGTGCTGATCGGTTCGACCGACATCCGCGTCGATGATCCCGACCAGGTCCGCTGTGAGGACGACGAACGCAGCTACATCCTGCAGTCGCTCGCTTTTGTTTTCCCCACGATCGTGATCGCCGAAGAAGACATCGTCTTCCGCTTTGCCGGCGTGCGCCCCTTGCCTGCCAGCGACGACAGCTTCACCGGGCGCATTCCGCGCGACCATTTCTGCGAGTTCGTGGAACCAAGCGGCGGCCTGCCGGCGACCTTGTGCATGATCGGTGGCAAGTGGACGACCTTCCGCTCCTTCGGCGAGATGGCGGCCGACATGGCGCTCGAGCGCCTCGGCCTGACGCGCCATACCGGCACCCAGGACCTCGCCATCGGTGGCGGACGAGAATTTCCCGCCGCCTCGGATGCATGGTGCGCAAAGCTGGCGGAACAGCACGGTCTCAATATCGAACGCGCGCATGCCCTGCTTGAGCGTTACGGCACCTCGGCGGTCGATTTCGCGGCTGCCTCCGACCCGATGCTGGTGGGCTCCGACTATTCGACCGGCGAAATCCGCATGATCGTCGAGCGCGAGCAGGTCGAATGCCTCGCCGACATATTCCTGCGCCGCACAACCATCGCCATTTCGGGCGGGCTCAACCTCCAGCTCATCGAGGCCGTGCTCGCCATCCTGGCCAACCACAAAGGCTGGAGCGCCGCCGAGGCCGCCGCCGAGCGCAGCGCCTTTCTCGCCTTGCTCGCCCATCAGCACGGCATCGCACTTTCCGATCTCTCCCAGACGAACGACAAAAGGAGCGCCCTATGCGCCTGAACCACAAAGTCCGCATGAACAGGCTGTTCGGCGGTGGCCGCTGCCTCGACGTCGCCATCGATCACGGCGTCTGCAACGAACCGAGTTTCCTCAATGGGCTTGAGGACATGGCAAGCGTCGTCGGTCAGCTGGTCAAGGCTCGTCCCGACGCCATCCAGATGAACTACGGCCAGGCCGACCTGCTGCAGACCGTTCCGGGCAAGGACAAGCCCGCACTCGTGATGCGCATCGACATGGGCAATCCCTACAACAAGATCCGCCATCGGGCGATGTGGGCGGTGCTTCAGAACGAGGCCGAGCCTTTGCTCTGTGCGATCGAGATGGATGCGGCCTGCGTCGTGGTCAATCTGTTCATGCTGCCGGATGAGCCCGACCTGTTCCGGCAATGCGTCCAGAACATCGCACGCGTCCGCGCCGACTGCGAGAAATACGGTCTGCCGCTGATGATCGAGCCGCTGGCGATGCTGCCCGTCGACCAGAGCGGCGGCTACATGGTCGACGGCGATGCCGAAAAGATCGTCACGCTGACCCGCCTCGCCCGCGAGATGGGCGCCGACATCATCAAGGCCGACCCGACCACCGATCCCAACGACTTCCACCGCGTGGTCGAGGCGGCACGCTGCCCGGTCCTGGTGCGTGGCGGCGGCAAGGAGGATCTGCGCACAGTCTTCGACAAGTCGGCGGCGCTGATGTCGCAAGGCGCGATGGGGATGGTCTATGGTCGCAATATCTACCAGCATGCCCATCCGAGCGCGGTCGTTCGCGGACTGATGGCGATCATCCACGACGGCGCGGATGGTGCCACAGCCTTCGACCTGTACAAGCAGGCTTGAAGCAGCGGCATCGGGAGGAGCCAATGGGCACGTACATTCTTGGCCTAGATGCGGGCAACACCGTCATCAAGGCGATCATCTTCGACACGTCAGGGCGCGAACTTGCGCTCGCCGCCCGCGACGGCCGCTCCTGCATGCCGAAGCCAGGCCATGTCGAACGCGACCTCGACGAGCTCTGGCGCAACGCCATTGCCGTCATCGGCCAGTGCATCGACCAGGCCGGCATCGACGCCGGTGACATCGTTGCCATCGGCTGTGCCGGACATGGCAACGGGCTCTATGCGCTCGACCGCGACGGCGCTCCGCTGATCGGCATCCAGTCGCTCGACACGCGCGCCATAGGCATCGTCGACGAATGGGGCGAACAGAATGTCGGTGACCGCACCTACGCCCATTGCCTGCAAAAGCCGTGGGCGGCACAGACGCCCACCCTGCTCGCCTGGATCAAGCGCCATGCGCCCGAGCTTTTCAGCCGCATCGGCACGGTGTTTCTGTGCAAGGATTTTGTCGTCAACCGGCTGACCGGCGCACGCTCCACCGATACGTCTGATATGTCTGGCTGCGGCCTGCTTGAAATGCCCAGCCGCCGCTACGCTCAAGACCTGCTTGCCGCTTACGGGCTTGGCGACTGCATGGAGCTTCTGCCGCCTGTGCTGGAATCGGCCGAGATCGCCGGCCACGTCACGCCAGAGGTCGCGGCCCAGACCGGCCTGCGAGCCGGCACGCCAGTGGTGGCAGGCCTGTTCGATGTCGTTGCCAGCGCTGTCGGCTCGGGCGTCACCCGCACGGGCGCAGCCTCGATCATCGCCGGCACCTGGAGCATCAACCAGGTCATTACGGACGAGCCGATCCGCGACCCTTCGATTTTCATGCTGTCGACCTTCGACCCCAGGCGCTATCTGGCGATCGAATCGAGTGCCACCTCGGCCGCCAATCTCGAATGGATCGTCCGCGAGTTCTTCGAGCATGGCCATGACGGCGACGCTTCGCCGTTCGAATTGTGCAGCGAACTCGTCGCGTCTGTCGACCCCGATGGCGACATTCCGATCTACCACCCCTTCCTCTATGGCTCGCAGCAGAACGGCCACGCCCGCGCCGGATTCTACGGCGTCGCCGGCTGGCACACGCGCGGCCATATGTTGCGCGCCTTGTTCGAGGGCGTTGCCTTCGAGCACAAGCGCCACGTCGAGACCTTGTGCAAGGCGGGTGCCATCTTCGACGAGGTCACATTGTCGGGCGGCGGCTCGCGCAGCGCCGTCTGGCCGCAGATCTTCGCCGACGTGCTCGGCGTTCCGGTCACCGTGGCTCGCAGCCGCGAGACCGGCGCGCTGGGCGCCGCCATTGCCGCCGCGACCGGCTTTGGCCTCTTCGCCGACTATGCTGAAGGTGCGACGGCGATGACCTCGGCCGCCCGCCACTATACGCCCAATGGCGCGATTGCCCCTGTTTATGCCAGGCGCTATCGATTGTATGGCGAGATCAACCAGGCGATGGCCCCGATTTGGCAGCGCATCGCCATTGAGCAGTCCAAGCAGGCACCGCAGTGACCGAAGCATCCTCCTCATTTGGCGACTATGACTACGTCATCGTCGGCGCAGGCTCCGCCGGTTGCGTGCTTGCCAATCGGCTGTCCGCCGATCCCCGCAATCGCGTGCTTTTGCTCGAAGCCGGTGGTTCCGACCGCTATCACTGGGTCAACATCCCGATCGGCTACCTCTACTGCATGGGCAATCCGCGCACCGACTGGCTGATGAAGACCGAACCAGACGCCGGCCTCAATGGCCGCAGCCTGAACTACCCCCGGGGCAAGGTGCTGGGCGGCTGCTCGTCGATCAACGGCATGATCTACATGCGTGGCCAGGCCGCCGACTATGATGGCTGGCGCCAGTCCGGCAATGTCGGTTGGGGTTGGGATGATGTGCTGCCTTACTTCCTGAAGTCGGAAGACCATCATGCCGGCAAGAGCGCCATGCACGGGTCGGGCGGCGAATGGCGCATCGAAAAACAACGCCTGTCCTGGCCGATCCTCGACGCCTTCCGCGACGCCGCCGAGGAACTCGGCATCCCGCGCACCGACGACTTCAATACCGGCACCAACGAAGGTTCCGGCTATTTCGAGGTCAACCAGCGGGGCGGCGTGCGCTGGAACACCTCCAAGGCCTTCCTGCGCGGCATAACCGACCGCAGCAACCTGCGTGTCGTCACCGGCGCCGAGACCGAGCAGCTCGAATTCGACGGCAGGCGCGTTACAGGCCTCGTCTTCCGCAAGGACGGCCAGTTGCATCGCGTCAAGGCAAGCCAGACAATCCTCGCCGCCGGCGCCATCAACTCGCCAAAGATTCTCGAGCTCTCCGGCGTCGGCCGGCCCGAGCTGCTTTCAGGCCTCGGCATCGAAATCCGTCACGCGCTGGCCGGCGTCGGCGAAAACCTGCAGGACCATCTGCAGATCCGGACCGTGTTCAAGGTAACGGGGGCGGCGACGCTCAACCAGCGCTACCACAATCTATTCAGCCGCGCCGCCATGGGGCTCGAATATGCGGTGAAGCGCAGCGGCCCGCTGTCGATGGCGCCGAGCCAGCTCGGCATTTTCGCCAAGAGCGATCCGCGTCTCGAAACGCCCGATCTCGAATATCACGTTCAGCCGCTCAGCACTGATCGGCTGGGCGAACCGTTGCACCGCTTTCCAGCCGTCACGGTGTCGGTCTGCAATCTGCGTCCCGAAAGCCGCGGCAGCGTGCACATGGCTTCATCAGACGCGCGCGAGGCAGCGAAGATCAGGCCGAACTATCTCTCCACCGACGGCGACCGCAGCACCGCCATTGCCTCGCTGCGCCATGTCCGCCGCCTGATGAAGGCCAGGGCCGTCGCGCGCTTCGCGCCTGAGGAAGTGCTTCCAGGGACCCAGTACGACAGCGACGCCGATCTCATCCGCAAGGCCGGCGACATCGGCACGACGATCTTCCACCCGGTCGGCACCTGCAAGATGGGGTCTGACACAATGTCCGTGGTCGACGACCGCCTGCGCGTCCACGGCCTCGACGGATTGCGTGTCGTCGACGCCTCGATCATGCCGACGATCGTTTCCGGCAACACCAATTCGCCTGTCATCATGATCGCCGAGAAGGCAGCCGAAATGATCCTCGGGGACCGCCGCGCCTAGCCGCAGATCGTCTGGGCCAAAAGAAAATCGCCTGGGGTAATGCAATCGTGACGCACTGGAACGGGGTCACGATTTGCAGCCGATTGTCTTGACCGCCCCGCCACGCGGTGCGGCGTCGGCACAAATTTCCAAGAAACGCCGGCTAACGGCGGATCTGGCGGTCGGGGTCCAACGCTTTCTCCACTTGCGATCAACATAGCACCAGTCCGACAGGCCTGGCTTGTTCGAGTAACGTCTGACTTCGCGACAGCGAATGACTTCGCTCAAGTTTCCAGCAGCCTTCTCGATACGGCCCAGCTCCCAGCATCGTTCACCGAATGCGCCTCGGCAACGCCTTCCCTGGCGTCGACATGTCCATCCATGTTGACTACGCTACTCATGTATTGCTGCCGCCTGTCCGGCCCAGCATACACCTTCAGCTTCCAAGGAGTGCCCCCGTGAAGTCCACCCATTTCGCTTTGACCAGCGCCGCCCTGCTGTTGGCCCTCTACGCCTCGTCCGCTCTGGCGCAGGATGCCAAAGGCATCGTCATCTATAACGCCCAGCACGAAAGCCTGACCAACGAGTGGGCCGAAGCCTTCACCAAGGAAACCGGCATCAAGGTGACGATCCGCAAGGGCAGCGACACCGAGTTCGGCAACCAGATCGTCGCCGAAGGCAAGCTGTCGCCGGCCGACGTCTTCCTGACCGAGAACTCGCCGGCCATGGCGCTGGTCGACAATGCCGGGCTGTTCGCGCCTGTCGATGCCGACACGCTGGCGCAGGTGCCCGAGGAATTCCGTCCCGCCAACGGCCACTGGACCGGCATTGCCGCGCGCAGCACCGTCTTTGCCTATGACAAGACCAAGCTCACCGCCGACAAGCTGCCGAAATCGCTGCTCGATCTGGCCGATCCGAGCTGGAAGGGTCGCTGGGCGGCCTCGCCGTCGGGCGCCGATTTCCAGGCCATTGTCGGCGCGCTGCTCGAACTGAAGGGCGAGGCAGCCACCGTCGAATGGCTGAAGGGCATGAAGGCCAATTTCACCGCCTATCGCGGCAACAGCACCGCCATGAAGGCGGTCAATGCCGGCGAGGTCGATGGCGCCGTGATCTACCACTATTACTACTATGGCGATCAGGCCAAGACGGGCGAGAACAGCAAGAATGTCTCGCTGCATCTGTTCAAGAACCAGGATCCTGGCGCCTTCGTCAGCATCTCTGGAGGTGGGGTCCTCGCGTCCAGCAAACACCCCAAGGAAGCCCAGGCGTTCCTCAAGTGGATCACTGGCAAGACCGGCCAGGGCATCCTCAGGACCGGCACCTCGTTCGAGTATGCCGTCGGCACCGGCGACGAGTCCAACCCGGAGCTCACCCCACTCAAGGACCTGCAGGCGCCGAAGGTCGAGGCCTCGAAGCTCGACAGCAAGAAGGTGTCCGAGCTGATGACGGCGGCCGGGCTGCTCTGAATGCCACTGCGCCAATCAAGCTCCCGCAACACGGTCGCGGGAGCTTTCGCACCTGAAGGGCTTGCCAAGACGGCGGAATTCCTTCACCGGATGGTCACCCATTCCTCGCCGCGAGGCGAACCGGGAGCCTGGAGTGACGCCTTCGTCGGCTGAATATCATCCTTCGCGGCCATCGACCCCAGCCGCAGCCTGGTCCCGCCTGCTGCCGACATCCTGGATCGCGGTCGCGGCGGTGCTGGTGTCGCTGTTTGCCCTTTTGCCGCTCGGCTTCATCATCTGGGTTGCGATCCAGACCGGCTGGACCTCAGTTGCCCAGTTGGTGTTCCGGCCACGCGTCGGCGAACTCTTGGTCAACACGCTTTCGCTCGTCATCCTCGTCGTGCCGATCACCGCGCTTTTGTCGGTGGCCCTGGCCTGGCTGACCGAACGCAGCGACTTGCCCGGCGCACGTTTCTGGTCGGGGCTGTCGGTAGCGCCGCTCGCCGTTCCCGCCTTCGTCCATTCTTATGCCTGGATCACCCTGTTTCCATCCATGCACGGCCTTTTCGCCGGCGTGCTGATTTCGGTCATTGCCTATTTTCCCTTCATCTATCTGCCGGTGGCAGCGACGCTGCGCCGGCTCGATCCGGCGCTGGAAGACGCTGCCGCCTCGCTCGGCAACACCCCTTGGCGCGTTTTCCTTCGGGTCGTCCTGCCCCAGCTCAAGCTCGCCGTGCTGGGCGGCGCGCTGCTCGTTGGCCTGCACCTGCTTGCCGAATACGGCCTCTATGTCTTCATCCGCTTCGACACCTTCACCACCGCAATCGTCGACCAGTTCCAGTCGACCTTCAACGGACCGGCGGCCAACATGTTGGCCGGCGTGCTGGTCGTCTGCTGCCTCGTGCTCCTGGCGCTCGAAGCCATGCTGCGCGGCGGCGAGCGCTACGCCCGCGTCGGCTCGGGTGCTGCGCGCACCGCTGTGCGCACAAGCCTCGGCCGCGCCACCGTGCCTTGCCTCGCCTTGCCACTGATCACAGCATCGCTGGCGCTCGGCGTGCCATTCCTGACCGTCGGCCGCTGGCTCGTCGCCGGTGGCGCCGGCGTCTGGAACCTCGATGTCATTAGCCTCGCGCTGTGGCAGACGCTCGTGCTGGCGCTCGGCGGCGCGCTGCTCACCGTCGCCATCGCCATTCCAATGGCGTGGCTGTCGATCCGCCGCCCAGGCCCACTGCCGCGCCTGCTCGAAGGCTGCAACTACATCGTCGGCTCCTTGCCCGGCGTGGTCATCGCGCTCGCTCTGGTCACGGTCACTGTGCGTGTCGCGATGCCGCTCTACCAGACCGTCGCCACCATCCTTGCCGCCTATGCGCTGATGTTCCTGCCCCGGGCGCTGGTGTCGCTGCGCGCCAGCATCGCCCAGGCTCCGGTCGAGCTCGAACAGGCGGCCGGCAGCCTCGGCCGCAGCCCGCTGCGCGCGCTGTGGTCGACGACGGTGCGCCTCTCCGCGCCGGGCGCCGCCGCCGGCATTGCCCTGGTTGGGCTTGGCATCACCAATGAACTCACCGCCACCCAGATGCTCGCGCCCAACGGCACCCGCACGCTCGCCATGGCCTTCTGGGCGATGAGCAACGAACTCGACTATGCCGCAGCCGCACCCTACGCACTGATCATGGTGGTGATGTCGCTGCCCTTGACCTGGCTCCTTTATGTACAGTCGCGACGGATGGCCGGCCGATGAGCTTTCTTCACCTGCATGGCCTGCGCAAAGCCTATGGCAATGTCACCGCCGTCGACGGCATCGAGCTTGCGGTCGCAGTCGGGAGCCGCACCGCCATCGTCGGCCCCTCGGGCTGCGGCAAGACCACACTGTTGCGTCTCATCGCCGGTTTTGAGGCCCCCGATGCCGGCAGCATCGTGCTTGATGGGACCGAACTCGCGGGCAATGGCGATGTCGTGCCGGCGCATCGCCGCGGCATCGGCGTGGTGGCGCAGGACGGCGCGCTGTTTCCCCATCTCAGCATCGCCGACAATATCGGCTTCGGCATGAAACGCGACGAGGATGCGCGCGACGAACGCATCGCCGACCTCGCTTATGTCGTCGGCCTCGACAGGGGCATCCTCAAGCGCCGCCCGCACCAGCTCTCCGGCGGCCAGCAGCAACGCGTGGCACTCGCCCGTGCCAAGGCGCGCAAGCCGCGCCTGATGCTGCTCGACGAACCGTTCTCGGCTCTCGACACGGGCTTGCGCGCCTCGATGCGCAAGGCCGTCGCCGAATTGCTCGAACAGGCCGGCATCGCCACGATCCTGGTCACCCACGACCAGGCCGAGGCCCTGTCTTTCGCCGACCAGGTCGCTGTCATGCGCGACGGCGCCTTCTCGCAGGTCGGCGCGCCACGCGACCTCTATCTGCGCCCGAAGGACCGGATGATCGCCGAGTTCCTCGGCGACAGCATCATCCTTCCGGCGCGTATCTCAAGCGGCATCGCCGAATGCGCCATCGGCCACATCGGCGCTGACAGCACGAGCCCGCGCGACGTCGCCCGTATCATGCTGCGCCCGGAGCAGGTCTTCCTTGAGCCGGCGTCGCGGGCAGACGTCGCCAATCCGCCACCCAACGTGGTCTTCGGCGAGATCATCGAGGCAGAGTTCGCCGGCTCGGTAAGCACTGTCGCGTTGCGTGTACTCAACAGTCTCGACCCGCCCGACGCCGCCGTTATCGGCAACCACCCGCTCATCCTGCGCCGGTCCTTCGTCGACGCGCCAACGGTGGGCGCGATCGTACGGATCAGCGTCCACGGCAAGGCTCACGTCTTCGATGGCACCGCCTGATCAGGCTGATCCCGCCGCTACCAACAGAAAGCCCCGCTGTTGCGGGGCTCAGACTGCTGACAAACCCCGTCGAATTTCGGCGGGGTTTTGTTTTGTGGGTTGATTGAGCTTTTGGATTGATGTCGGGGGGCAGATGCCAGTGCCGTTGCGAGCCGGCTTTGGCCTCATGCGAGGCTTGGTTCTGGCTTTGGCCAGAGGCTGATTGCGATCTTTTTCATGTTCTGGGCGGCGGCTGCGATCAGGCACTGGCAGGCGACGCGTGTTCGCCCTCGGAAGCGGGCATAACGATGGCCGAAGAGCTGCTTGGCATCGGCGAAGGATCGCTCGACCGTCTCCTTGCGGCGTCGATAGATCGCCTTGCCCCATGCGGTTAAGCGGTTGGCATCGACCCGCTCGCGGACATCCTGCCAGACATGGCGCGTGATGGTGCGCTCGGCCTTGGCGTTTGATGTGCAAGACGCCAGCAGCGGACAGTTGCGGCAGATCGTCGGGTCGCTCCTGTAGTGGCGATAACCGCCGCGATCGGTGGTGGCGTAAGTGAGCAACTGGCCCTGCGGGCAACGATAGCCGTCAAGGTCCGGCTCATGGACGAAAGCGCCCTTCCTCATCTTGCCAGGCTTTGGCCGGGTCGGGTTGCGATAGCCGACGACACCGTGGATGTTCCTGTCCTCCAGGCCCTTGGCGATGCCTGGCGTGGCATAGCCGGCATCCAGCCCCGCCGCCGTGACGTCGAAGCCGAAACGCTCCACCTGGCGGTCGAGCCGGTCGAGATAGACGATCGAGTCATGCACGTTGGCCGGCGTGGCAAACGTGTCGGTGATGATGCCGAAGCCGCCATCCACCGTGCGGTGATCGAGATAAAAGAAGCCCTTCGGCTTGCCCTCGCGCACCATATAGCCTGCCTCAGGATCGGTGCGCGAGACCTTCGTCTCTTTCACCGCAGGCTGCCGCTCCTGCTCCTTCAGCGCCTTCTGGCCGTGCAACGCCCGTTCGGCATCGATCGCCCGGTCGAGCTCGCCCCAGTAGTCGGCACGCGACTTGGCGACCATGGCAAGGTCGTACTTGCCCTTGTTGGCATTGGCCTTCAGGTGCGTGCTGTCGGTGTAGAGCACCGTGCCGTCGACCAAGCCTGCCCCGATCGCCTGCTCGACAATGCGGTCGAAGATCGCCTGCGCGATCGTCTCGTCCTGGTAACGCCGGCGTCGGTTCTGCGACAATGTCGAGGCGTCGAACACCTTGTCCGTCAGCTTCAGCCGCAGGAACCACCGGTAGGCGACATTGACCTCGATCTCTCGCACCAATTGCCGCTCCGAGCGCACCCCGAACAGGTAGCCGATGAACAGCGCCTTGAACATCAAGGTCGGATCGAGTGGCGGGCGACCATTGTCGGCGCAGTAAAGCGGCGCTGTCAGATCGTGGATGAACGAGAAATCGATAACACCATCGATCTTGCGCAGAAGGTGATCAACTGGAACCAGTTGATCGAGCGTGACGATCTCAAGTGCGGTTTGTTCAGGGCCGGCTCGCTTCAACATCACCCACTGAATCACAAACCCCCAACTCTCGCCAGGGGTTTGTCAGCAGTCTGAGCCCCGCTGTTGCGGGGCTTTTGCGTTGTCGAAAGTGATGTGTGGTGCCGGTTGCGCCTACGAGCGTGGGCGTTCCTTCTTGGGATCGTAGTGGGCGAACGGCACGATCCTGGCCGGCAGGCGCTTTTGCTGGCCGTCGAGCTTGCCGACTTCGACCTCGGTGCCGATCTCGGCATGCGCTGCCTCGATGCGAGCGAGTGCGATGTTCTTGCCGAGGATCGGCGAGCGCATCGACGAGGTGACGATGCCGATCTGTGCGCGGCCGATATGGACGCAGTCGCCATGGCCGACAGCGACATTGGCGTCGATGTCGAGGCCGACAAGCTTGTGGATCGGGTTGTCCTTGCGCCGGATCAGCGCCTCGCGGCCGATGAAGTCGTCGGTCTTGGTCTTCAAGGGCACGGTGAAGCCGATGCCTGCCTCGAACGGGTCGGTCTGGTCGGAGAACTCGTAATTGGCAAAGATCAGCCCGGCCTCGATGCGCACCATGTCGAGTGCTGCAAAGCCCATCGGCTTCAGCCCATGCGGCTGGCCCGCTGCCCACACCGCGTCGAAGACGATCTCGGCATCGCGCGGATGGCACCAGACCTCGTAACCGAGCTCGCCGGTGTAGCCCGTGCGCGACACCACCACAGGGACACCCTGTGCATCGCCGATGCGGCCGATGGTGAAGCGGAACCATTCGAGCTCACTGAGCGCCGGCTGGTGCGGCGGCGTCCAGACGATCTCCTTCAGGATGTCGCGGCTGTTCGGGCCCTGGACGGCGATGTTGTGCATCTGGTCGGTCGAGGAGCGGACCAGCACCTTGAGGCCGAGTTTCTCCGCCTGCTCGCGCAGCCAGACGCCGGAATAGTCGTCGCCGCAGATCCAGCGGAAATTGTCCTTGCCCAGACGCAGCAAGGTGCCGTCGTCGACCATGCCGCCATGCTCGTAGCACATGGCGGTGTAGACGACCTGACCGACACCGAGCTTCTTGACGTCGCGGGTCAGCGTGTACTGCATCAAGGCTTCGGCATCAGGGCCCGTGACCTCGAACTTGCGCAGGGCAGAGAGATCCATCACCACCGCCTTCTCACGGCAGGCCCAGTATTCGGCGATGGCGCCCTCCTTGGCGAATTCCTGCGGCAGCCAGAAGCCCTTGTATTCGATGAAGTTGCGGGTGTGCTTGGCAAAGCTTGCGTGGAAGCCGGTCTCGCGGGTCATCTTGGGTTCTGCCTCCGGGGTCGTGCGTCGGGCGATCGCGCGCTGGAATGTGTTGGAGCCGGAATAGGTCCGGACGTGGATGTCGGTGAGGTTCCAGCCATTGGCCGGCGTGGTGTCGTCGGGACAGGCAGAGGAGACGCAGACGATGTCGGTCAGCGCTCTCAGCAGCACATAGTCGCCCGGCCGCGACCACGGCTCGTCCGAGAACATCACGCCATGGGCGTCGATGCCGGTGTTGAAGAAGAAGTTGACCGCCATCCAGCCGGCGCGGGCATTGACGCCATGCGGGACAAGCGCGCCGTTGAAGTTCTCCGAGCAGTTGATGTGGCCGGGATAACCGATGTCGTCGTAATATTTGGCGTAGCAGGCGAGCGCAAAAGCGTCATGCCGGCCGCAGGTGTCCTGCACGACCTCGACAAGCGGCTCGAAATCCTGGTCGAAATATTTGGCATGCAGGCCGGGCATCGGATAGGCGTGGCCCATCAGCGAGCGGGTGGCGGTGACGTCGAGGGCGAGGTCCCTGCCCTTGTCGAGCTTGCGGGCGGAAAAGCACTGGAAGTCGGTGCACTGGCGGCCGTCGACGTCGATGATCTGGATGTAGTCGCCAGCCTTGACGAAATAGCTCTCCGCCGTCTTCGACTTGACCCTGACATCGAGCACCGGATCGGCGAGCGGATCGGGCAGCTCGAAGCCGCCTGACACGGCACGGACCTTGGCCCGCTTGACCATCACCACCAGAGGCGTCGTCGTGTCCTGGCTGTCGACCGACATCGGCGCCCCGGGTGCGGCAATCACCAGCGAGCCCGGCCGCGAGACGACAAAACGCTCCTCGACCCCGGCAGCGGTCGCACCATCGAAGAAGCGCACCGCCTCGACCCGGCCAAGCTCGAGCTTGCGGCGGGCGAGGCCAAGCCGAAACTTCTGCAGGCTCTCGTCGCCATCGACGAGCAGCGCCTTCAGCCCCGACGCATCGCTGTTCGAGCGTGTCGACAGGATACCCGGATCGGCGCGGCCGGCAGCATCAAACGCCACCAGCTCGCACGCCTGCCCGCCTTCGAGATTGCGCACCGTCACATGATCGCCGGCTTCGATGTCGATCAGCACCGCACCGCCACCAGGCACGTGATAGCGCTCCATGCCGGGCAGCAACAGGCCAGGCTGCACAACCAGGCTCGGACGCGGAGGGCCGGCCACAATTTCGGGGTAGACCACATTTGTCGCAACCATCACCGCCCTCCTCGCAGCACGCCGCAGCCACCTGCCAGATTAGCATCCGACTGTGAACCGGTCCGCCGCGGCATGTGAAAATCAGCACAGCAAATGTGAAAAATTGTTATCGGCTACTGCACGTCGAACGTCGGCTTGAACCAGGCAGGGGCCAGGCTGCGTTCCAGGTCGAGCGCCTGGATATTGTTCCTGTCGATCACCTCGACCGGCGGGCCGACATGGCGGTAGTGCAGCGTGCCCTCGATCGCCCGGATCGCCTGGTCGATGGCGATCCGACCCTGCAGCGGCGGTGAGTCGGTCGGCGCCGCCACCACCTTGCCCCGGTTGATTTCGCGGAAGGTACCATGGGTGAAATAGTCGGCCAGAACCTGGACGTGGTTGGCCCTGCCCTGCGCCCTGAGGATGCTGACCGCAGCATCCGCCGTGGGCGCGCTGCCGACGATGTAGTCGATATCGGGCTGGGCTTCGAGCATCTCCTCGATCAGCAGGAGCTGGATCTCGACGCCGGTGTCGCCCCATTTGACCGCAGCAATCTCGGCCGAACTCTGCTTCAGCGCGCGCTGGAAGCCGGCTTCGACGAATTTCACCCAGCCTGCACCCTTTGGCCCGGGAAACCAGGCGACGCTGACCGGCATGGTGCCGGCCGGATGCAGCCGCGCCAGATAGGCACCGATGGACTGCCCCATCTCCTCCCAGGAGACCCCCGATTTCGCCGAGATGCCGGCGTCGTCGATGTCGTTGACCGCAGCGATGACAGGGATGCGCCTGGCGATATCCTTGATCGTCGGTGTCAGCCCCTCATAGGACACAGTGCCGACGATGAGCGCGTCGGCGGTGGCGCTGCAGGTGCGGATCTGCTCGATCTGGCGCTCGAGATTGGGATAGCCGCCGGCCTCGACGACGGTCAGTTTGACGCCTGCCGAACGCGCCTGCTCGACCATGCCGTAATTGACGCTGACCCAGTAGGAATCCTTGAGATGCGGATAGGACGCACAGATGCGCCACGGCTTCGCCGCTTTGACGACCGGCTGGTAATCGATCGTCGCCGGCTGCCTGGAATAGTCGAATGGCGGCTCCCAGGCGTTCAGCTTCCACGTCGTTTCAGCGGCCCCGGCGGACTGGGCGATACTGCAGGCGACAAAAGCCGTGGCGATCAGGTTCAGGCAATGGCTTGGGGCGGGGGCACGCATCGTCTTACGCTAGTGCATGACCCGGAAAATCGAAATCGATTTTCGAAAAGGATCATGCCCACTCAAAAGCTGCAGCTTCCGCTGGCAGCGCAAACCATGGTTATATGAGCTATGCTTCATAGGTTCGGCATCGGCGGGAGGCTGTTTCTCGCCTTCCTGTGCATCACCGCACTGTCCCTGACATCCGGCATCGTCAGCTGGCTGATCCTGCGCAACATTGCCGATGCCCAGGCCGTGGTGAACGCCCAGGCCTTGCCCGCAGTGGCGGCGACCCAGCGCACCGCCGAGCTCAGCGCCAAGCTGATCGCCACCGCTCCTGCCCTTGCCGCCGTCACCTCGCGCGACGAACTGCTCGCCGAACAGGCCAAGCTCGCAACGCTGTCGCAGGAGATCGTCAAGTCGCTCGCCGAGGTCCGGCGTCTATCGATCGACCCCGAGCTCGTCGAGGCTTTTGCCGGCTCGGTCGAGAAGATGCTGGCCAACCTCAAACAGAACAACGAGCTGGTGCGCCAGCGTCTCGACGAGGACAAGGCCTATCGCGACAGCGCCGAGGCGGCGACCTCGGCGGCGCAGTCGGTGCTGCTGCTTTCGGAAACTTTGATCTCCAACGCCTCGGCCGGCGCTTCGGCGGTGACCGCCGGCCTCTATGGCCTGATCGGCGATCCCGGGCGCCGGGAAGATGCCTACATCGCGCTCGACCGGCTGATCGAGCACGACATCTACCTGATGGAGCGCATGTACGAGCTGCGCCACCGCAGCGCCCAGATCAGCCTGCTGATCAACCGGCTGAGCCGCGCGGAGACAAAGGCCGAGATCAGCGAGATCAGCGGCATCTTCCAGGACCATGTGAAGGTCATCAGGCGCCGCATCCTTAGCATCGACGATCCCGTTCGGCGCAAGCAGGGCATCGAGTTCTTTGGCGCCATCGAGGCCGCCGCCGGCGACGTGCCCGTGTCGGGCTCGATCTTCGGCCGCCGCCAGCGGGTCATCGACCTAGCCGGCAGCCTGAACGCCATGGCCGAAGCCAACCGCGATCTCGCCGTGACGCAGAACCAGATCGCCCGCAACATTCTCGACCGCTCCGACGAGTTCGCCCGCACGACAGCCGAGCGCGCCGACAATGCTGTGCGCATCGGCGTCATCGTGCTTGTCGTCACCCTGCTCGGCGCCATCATCGCCTCGGGCGCCATCGTCTGGTTCTATGTCGAGCGCAACCTCGTCCGCCGCTTGAGCGGCCTGTCGCGTGCGATGCAGCGGCTGACGACGGGTGATCTCGACGTCACCGTCACCGACAGCGGCGACGACGAGCTGCGCACCATGGCGGTGGCCGTCAATCAGTTCCGCGACGAGTCGCGACGCCGGCTCGAGTTGGAGCAGGAACGCGCCCGCATCACCGACGAGCTCCGACGCCACCGCGAGGAGCTGCAGCAGCTTGTCGAGGAACAGACCGAGCAGATCAGGCTGGTCAACACGCGCCTGCGCCAGGAGGCGATCGACCATGACGAGGCGCGCGCCCGGGCCGAGCAGGCGAGCAGCGCCAAGTCGGCCTTTCTGGCGACGATGAGCCACGAGATCCGCACGCCGATGACCGGTATGCTGGGCATGATGCGCCTGCTCGCCGACAGCAAGCTGGGGCCGAAGCAGCGCGAGCATCTGTCGATCGCGGCCAGCTCCGGTGAAGCCCTGCTCGGCATCCTCAACGCCATCCTCGACTACTCCAAGGTCGAAACGGGCAATGTCGACGTCGACAAGGTCGATTTCGACCTCGGCAAGCTGGTCAGCGGTGTTGCCGCCTTCATGCGCCCGATGGCCGCCGAAAAGGGGCTCGACCTCACGCTGGTGCTCGACAACAAGCTTTCGCCCGCCTTCAGCAGCGACGCCGGCAAGATTCGCCAGATCCTGTTCAACCTGGTCAGCAACGCCATCAAGTTCACTGAGCACGGCCAGGTCACCGTCGACGTCAAGGTCGTCGCCAACCGCAAGGACATGCAGACGTTGCGTCTTGCCGTAGCGGATACGGGCATCGGCATCGCGCCCGAGCGGCAGCAGGACGTTTTCCAACCCTTCACCCAGATGGACGCCTCGATCACCCGCCGCTTCGGCGGCACCGGGCTCGGCCTTGCCATCAGCCGCGAGTTCGCCAGCCTGATCGGCGCTGAACTCAGCGTTGCCTCGGAGCCCGGAAAGGGCAGCACCTTCATGCTCGACATGACGCTGCGCAAGGCCAAGGCAGCAGCGCTTTCGGCCCAGAAACGCCAACGCGGCCGCAAGACCAAGCCCGCGGCCTGCAACATCCTGGTGGTCGAGGACGACGACGCCACGCGGTTGGTCTCGACCACGGTGCTGGCCAATGCCGGTCACCGGATCACGGCGGTCAGCTCCGGCTATCTCGCGCTCGAGGCAATCGGCGAGTTCAGACCCGACCTCGTCGTCATGGACGTCAGTCTTCCCGGCATCGACGGCATCGAGACGATGAAGCGCTTACGCGAGAAGCTTGGGACGCCCGACCTGCCTGTCGTGGCGATGTCGGCGCATGTGTTCAAGGCCGATGTCGAGCGCTATCTCGACGCCGGTGTAGATGCCTTCGTTGCCAAGCCGATCGTCCACGAGCAATTGCTCGACGCCGTCGCCTCGCTCGGCGGCCAGTCCGTGCCGCAACAGCCACAGGACGTGGTCGCGCTCGATATCGCTGCCTTCAAAGCCGACGTCGACGCATTGGGTTCCGAGACGGTGCGGCGGCTGCATCGCATCGCCCATGACAGCCTGCCCCGGCGCTTCAAAGCGATGCGCGACGCGGTCAAGGCGGATGACCGCGAAGCATTGCGCGACCTTGCCCACGCCACCCGAAGCACGGCCGGCTCGCTCGGTTTTCCACGTCTCTTGCAGGCGGCTGAAGCTCTTGAGACGGCTGCGGCGCAAAGGCCGGCAGCTGAGCTCAGGCAGATCGTCGGCTCTTGCGAAACGGCCTTCGCCGACGGATCGCGGCAATGGGAACAGATGCTCGAAGGCAGCGCCGACCCCGCCCTGCCGGCCTAGAGCTATCGCCTAAAGAGCCGCAGCGACACGCCCGGGCTGGACGGCGTCCGGCGCGAAGAAGTAACCTTCGCCATGAGCGGTGACGATGATGCGCGGCGTGCGCGGATTGTCGTTCAGCTTCTGCCTGAGACGCCTGACCAGCACGTCGACGGTGCGATCGCTGGCATCCCATTCGCGCCTTGATATCTCGTGCAGCAGCCGCTCCCGCGACAGCACCTGGCCGGGATTGGCTGTCAGCACCGACAGCAGCTTGAACTCGGCTCCGGTCAACTCGACGAAGGTGCCGTCGGCTGCCTGCAGCGTGCGGCGAGCAACCTCCAGCGTCCAGCCATAGAAATGCCGCGTGGCCGTAGCCGGTTGCGGTATCCGGCCCTTGCCGACGCGGCGCAGCAAGCCCTTGACCCGGGCGAGCAGCTCGCGATGCTCGACCGGCTTGGTGACATAGTCGTCGGCGCCGATCTCGAGCCCGACGATGCGGTCGACAGTGTCGGTGCGCCCGGTGACCAGGATGATGCCGACGTCGGACCGCTCGCGTTGCTCACGCGTCAGCTTGAGCCCATCCTCACCCGGCAGATTGATGTCGATCATCAAGAGATCGGCCGGATGCCTGGACATGATGGCACGCATCTGATCGCCGTCGCCGGCCTCGCTGACCTTGTAACCTTCGGCCAGGAAATAGCCCGCAAGCTTCGCCCGTGTGACCGGGTCATCCTCGACGATCACTATGTGATGCTGAGCCCGCATGCCATTCTATCCTCCCGACTTTTGTTGACATCATTTCACAAGTCGGGCGGCCCGGGCAACGACGGAAGGAGCCGGCGCACTTGTCATGGCGTCGCCGGCCCCTGCATTATTGCCTGGGATCTGTCACGTCAGCCTTTCCTAGCCGAGAAGCAAGGCAGGACATCTTCCTTGAAATACGGCTCCTGGTTGACCCAGAACATGTAGCTAACCTTCAGGAAATCCTGCGCAAAGGCATGAAGGCTCGGCACCAGGTTCGTGCGCTTCGTCACGATGTTCGTCGAGCCTGTCTCGCCGACATAGTTGCCGTCCTGGACCGCAATGCCGAGCGGAACGCTGAACTTGCCTTCGTGCATCATGGCCAGGGCATGGTTGAGCTGGCCCTTTTTCTTGTACATGAGATCGGGAGCCCCCATGCCGACGCCGATCTTGTCGCCAAACTCATAGATTCCGCGCAGATATCCCTTGTCCTCCCAAGGCAGCCATTCGCCGGGCATGAAGTTCGCGTAGAGCATGGTGGTTGACTTGGGGAATGCGGCCTTCATGGCTTGCATGTTGGTCTTGAGCACCGCCACATATTTGTCCGGGGTAAAGGACGCATCCGTCTCCTTGGAAACACCGATGGCCGTTTCCTGCAGGTTGACGCCCTCGACAACGCCGTCGAACTGCTTGCCGAGTGCCGCAAGCAATGCCGCGAAGCGCGCCTGGACTTTGGCGTTCCAGCGCTTGGCAACCCAACCTTCGACAACTCCGTCGTCGGTATGTTGGGCGGTGACGCCGCCGTCATAGTCACCTTTCAGCAGATAGTCGGGCACCGGCTTGTATTCGGGTGAGAAGGATGCATCCTGCAACTGGATGAAAAGCCGCTTGCCATGCTTGGCCAGGTAGTCGATGTCGGACTGGATCGATGAGAAGTCGTAGTGTCCTTCAGTCGGCTCAAGCTGGCGCCACACATACATGATCTGCGCGCCTGCGAAACGCTCGCTGGTCAGGAAGGCATGGTCGCGGATCGCGTCGCGATCCCGGCTGAAATAGACGAAATGCTCGATCTTGTCCGCCGGCAGCGGACATGTTGCATCAGTGTATTGCTTGTAGGCGTTGGCGTATCGATTGGCGGGATTGTCCCATGCCATCGAGGATGTGGCGGCGATCGCGGCACAAAGCGTTACGACGGCGCCAAGAAGACGTTTCAACTTCATAGGTCTACCCTTGAGTGGATCGGGGCCAGCAGGCCCGTGACCCTTAGACGTCTAGTTTGCGGATGACCCGCATTCGCCGTCGAAGTGGTGCAACTCGTGTGCAGATTCCGTGCAGGCCAGCTCGAACGCAATGCGCTCCGATGGAAGCTAGCCGAACTCGATCTCGAAAACCGCACCGTCCGAAGCGGCAATCGGCGTCAGCCGCGCACCATAAAGCTCGAGAATGGCCACCACGATGGCCAGTCCAAGCCCCGTTCCGCCCTCCTCGCGACGCGTGGTGAAAAACGGTTCGACCATGCGGCCGAGGTCGATGTCGGCAAATCCCTCACCATTGTCTGAAAGCCGGAGCGTCCGTCCATCCCAATCGAGGTCGAGCCTGGTCGCCCCATGATGGCGGGCATTCCCCGCCATGTGCGCCAGTACCGTTTGTCCATGCGCAACGGAGAGGGGCAGGATGGCATCCGGAGGAGCCAGGCTGATATCAAGCCCGGAAATCTCGGGCAGCATATCTCGCAACTGGCCAGGTTCACCGCGCATAGCTTCGCGTGACCTTGTCATGTCGCGAAGCTGGTGGAGCAGCAAATCCATCCGCTCTCCCTGGGCCCTGATGGTGCCTATGAGACTTTGCTGCGCAGCATCGGACAGGTCGCCATCCTCGAGAAGCTCGGCAGCTCCCATGATCGAGGTAACCGGCGATTTGAGCTCGTGGGTGACGTGGTTGGTGTAGATGCCGATTTCCTTGCTGCGCTGCGACAGCGTGCCGGCCATGGTGATGACCGCCTCACCCAAGTCTGCGATCTCCCGCATGCCATAGTGGCCGAGCGGGGCTAGCTCGGAATGGCTGCCATTGGCGACCATTCTCGACTGGTCGCGCAGGGCGCGGATCGGCCGTAGCATCGTCCGCACAAGCAACGTTCCCACGACTGCGGCGCTCAACAGCGTCACGACGGCCAGGACGATGACGGCGCTGCGCTCGCCGGCAAGATATTCCGTCAGCCCGGGAGCGGTCCTGGACATATAGACCGCGCCGATAACCCGGTTGTGGCTGATGACGGGATAGGCAACCAGCACCCTGAACCCTGTCCCGCCGCCAAGCACTGCGAGGCGCAACCGCGTACCCGCGTCACCCCGCCAGCGCAGTGCGGCCCCGACATCGCCTTGCAGCGCCTGCTGGACCTCTGGCACGGCGGCAAAACTCGCTGACTCGCCAGCGAGCATGTCTATGCCCTGATGATCCAGGAAAACGACAGTCGAAAGTGTCGTGCGGCTGGCATTGTCGGCCAAGGCACCCAGCCCCGGCGCAATCCTGAGATAACGCGGATCGAGTCGCTCCGCGGTCGGCACCGGATCGGGGCGGACGGGCTCGACCACATCCTGGCGCAGGTTCAGGAGCGGTCGAAAGGTTCGTGACGCAGCACTCCAGAAAATGCGCTTGGGCGGCGGCAGATAGTAGCCAGGTATAGCCCCGCCGGCTTCGGGCGGCTCGGCCTCGAACGCGACGGCATAGGCGCCGGCATAGATCGCCGCTTGCTTGATCAGCGAGGCCTCCGTCTCGTTGACCAGCCGGTTTGTTCCGATCTGCAACGCCAGCGTCGTCACGACCGGCACCGCCAGCAGGCTAACGCAGACGATCGCCACAACCAGCGGCATGGATGGCCGCCATTTCCGGACGATCCGGCTCACGCGGCGCCAGGCCCGGCGACACAATTGCCAAGCCGTAGGCCCACCCCTCGCACCGTTTCGATTATGTCGGAGTAACCAAGTACCGCCGCCTTGGCGCGGATGTTGCGGACATGGCTGTCCACCGTGCGTCCGGACAAGGTGTTGTTCCCGCCATAGGCCTTGTCGATCATCGCCCCCCGACCGACGACGATCCCGGGCCGGACCGACAGGATCTCCAGCACCGAAAATTCCGTTGCCGTCAGCGGCAGATCTTTTCCGGCAAGCGAGCAGATGTGGCGTTCGCTGTCGAGACTGAGGTCGCCGTGCCGCGTGATACTGCCTGCCTGCTTGCCGCGTGCCAGTATGGCCTTGATCCGCAGCAGCAGTTCGCGCGGCGAGAACGGCTTGCTGACATAATCGTCCGCCCCCAGCTCGAACCCTACGATCCGGTCGACTTCGTCGTCATGCGCCGTCAGGAAGACGATCGGGACATGCGAGCTGGCACGGATCGCCTTGCAGCATTCGATGCCGTCCATGACAGGCATGCCGATGTCGAGCACCACCAGGTCGGCATGGTGTCGCCGCAACTGCTCCAGCGCCAGGCGTCCGTTGGCCGCCTGCTGGACATGCATTCCCGCCCTTTCCAGCGCAATGCCGATCACGTTGCGGATGTCCGGGTCGTCATCGACAACGAGAATGCTGGGGTTCATAGCGCGATCACCAAGGAGACATGCCGGCTGATGGCCGACACCAGCTTCTTCTATCGAAGCGGGCGATTGCAAGCCAAGCACTGTCCGGCAATCTCGACGACAAAAGCGCGAAGATGATGGCGCGCCTGCCGCCTCGCCGACCTGATGGCCTGTCCTCGGGAAACAACGCGCGACTTTCACCGCGCGACAGGTTGCCTATTAACATCATTTCACAAGTCGACTCACGACTTTTACACCCCGGCCGACACCGGTTCACTTCTCGTCGCTATCTTTGCGGGGATGGCGCGGAAATCCAACAGGCACACAGAGGCCGGCATCCCGCCTTCCATGGGAACAATCGCAACACACAGGAACGGGAGGTTCAATGACCCATTTTACCAAATCCGCAACCATGGCCACGATCATGGCTTTTGCGGCCGGCACGGCGTTCGCCCAGGATTCCACCGACCCTATCAAGATCCCAACCCACAACTGGTCGAGCCAGATCGTCGGTGCCCACATCGTCGGCAAGCTGCTCGAGAAGGGCGGCGCCAAGGTCGAATACGTCTCCGCCGACAGCCAGGTCGTCTACACCGCTCTTTGCGAAGGTGACGTCAGCCTCGTGCATGAGGTCTGGGAAGGCGCCTTCGGCGTTGCCTTCCAGAAGGTGGTCAAGGAAGGCTGCGTCGTCGATGCCGCCACCCACGACGCCAAGACACGCGAGGAGTGGTGGTATCCGACCTATGTCGAGGAGGTCTGCCCCGGCCTGCCCGCCTGGGAAGCGCTGAACGCCTGCGCCGACAAGTTTGCCACCGCCGAAACCGCGCCGAAGGGCCGCTTCCTCGGCGGTCCTGTCGACTGGCTCAAGCATGACTCAGAACGCGTCGAGGCCCTCGGTATGAACTTCGAGGTCGTCAATGCCGGCTCGTCCGCCGCCCTGTGGGCCGAACTCGAATCCGCCGTCAAGCGCAAGGAGCCGATCGTGCTCTTCAACTGGACGCCCAACTTCGTCGAGGCGCTTTATGACGGCAAGTTCGTCGAGTTCCCGGCTTTTGATCCCAAATGCAAGGACGACCCGGCCTGGGGCTCCAACAAGGAGCTCAGCTACGACTGCGGCAACCCGAAGGACGGTTATCTGAAGATCGCTGCCTGGAAGGAATTCCCGACCAAGTGGCCCAAGGCCTACGCCATCCTGCAGAAGATCAACTTCTCCAACATGGACATCGCCGTGCAGGCGAAGCTCGCCGACATCGACAACATGGAGCCCGAGGCGGCCGCCGACAAATGGCTGGCCGACAATGAGGCGCGCTGGAAGACCTGGATGGGTTCCGCCAGCTAACCCTCCGCATCCATCCGTCCCGTCATGGCGTCGTGACGCCCGCGTAAATGCGGGCGCCACCTCGCCGCGCATACCCCATCGGCCCCCTTTGGCGAGAGGCAGACATGTCCGAAGCAAAAATCGCATGCCGCAACCTTTGGAAGCTCTACGGCTCCGATCCCGCCGGCTTCCTGCGCCGCAACCACAACAATCCTTCCATCGAGACCATCAGGGCCGAAGGCTACGTCCCCGCCGTCCGCAACGTCTCCTTCGATGTGATGCCGGGCGAAATCCTCGTCGTCATGGGCCTCTCCGGCTCGGGCAAGTCGACCTTGCTGCGTTGCCTGGCGCGGCTGATCGAGCCGACCTCGGGCGAGGTCATGTTCGAGGGCCGCGACATTCTGGCCGCCACGGAGCGCAAGCTGATCGATCTCAGGCGCCACAAGATGGGCATGGTGTTCCAGCACTTTGCCCTGCTGCCCCACCGCACCGTGCTCGACAACGTTGCCTTCCCGCTCCAGGTTCGCGGCACCGATCGCCAGAAGCGTGAGAGACGCGCCCGCGAGGTGATCGAACTCGTCGGGCTGAAGGGCCGCGAGGGCTATTATCCGCGTGAGCTCTCCGGCGGCCAGCAGCAGCGCGTCGGCATCGCCCGCTCGCTCGCCGTCGGCCCCGACGTCTGGTTTCTCGACGAGCCGTTCTCGGCACTCGATCCGCTCATCCGCCGCGAGATGCAGGACGAATTCCTGCGCCTGCAGAAGGTGCTCAACAAGACAATCGTCTTCATCACCCACGATTTCGACGAGGCGATCCGCGTCGCCGACCGCATCGCCATCATGAAGGACGGCGTGGTCGAGCAGCTCGGCACCGCCGAGGAGCTGGTGACCTGCCCGGCCACCCCTTACGTCGCCGAGTTCACCCGCAACGTCTCGCATGATCGCCTGCTGTCGGTTCGCGCCGTCATGGCGCCCGCATCCTCTCGAAAGCCGGACGCCGCTGCGGTCCAGGCACAGGCCCTGATCGCCAGCGTCGCCCGCCAGGTGCTGACCTCGGAGCGTCCCGTCGACGTCATCGACGACGCTGGCGCGCTCGTCGGTACGCTGACCCGCGACGGTCTGATCGATGCTCTCTACGGCAAGGAGCAGTGTGCATGAGTGCCGCGACACTGACCCGCCAGGAGGCGATGGAACCGCAGAAGCCGCTGGCCGCAATGACCAGGCCGCTGCTTGTCGTTCTGCCTTTCCTCGTCCTGCTGCTTGCCGCCTCGCTTTTGCCCGACTGGGCGGTGCAGGTGCCCAAGGGCTGGACTATTCCGTTCGTCGACTGGGCGAACATGGTCTTCGACCATTTGCGCGACGACGCGATCTTCGGGCTGTTCTCGTTCCGCGACCTGACGCGCGGTGCTGCCGAGCTGATCACCTGGCCGCTGGCCTTCGTCGAGGGACTGTTGGTCTCCGGCTTCCCCGATATCGGCATCGCCGCCATGCCCTGGGTCATGACCGCCGGCCTGTCAGGCGTGCTCGGCTGGTATCTCCGTGACTGGCGCCTTGGCGCGCTGGCGGCAGGCTGCGTCGCCTACATGGCGATCTTCGGCAAATGGGAATTGTCGATGATCACCTTGTCGGTGGTCCTCGTCGCCGCACCCATTGCCGGTCTCATCGGTTTCGGCATCGGCATTCTCGCAGTGAAGAAGCAGTGGTTCGAAGCGCTCGTCGTGCCGCTGCTCAACGTGCTGCAGTCGTTGCCGCATTTTTCCTACCTGATCCCGATCGCCATCTTCATCGGCGTCGGCCACAAGGCCGGCGCGATCGCCACCGTCATCTTCGCCATTCCGCCGATGGCCCGTCTTACCATCCTCGGCCTGAAGGGCGTTGCCGAAGAGGTGCGCGAGGCCGGCAAGATGGCCGGCTGCACCCGCTTCCAGACCCTGTGGATGGTCGAGATTCCGTCGGCGCGCCAGCCGCTGCTCGTCGGCGTCAATCAGGTCATCATGCAGTGCCTGGCGATGGTGGTCATCGCCTCCTTCGTCGGCGCCCGCGGCCTTGGCCATGACCTGTTGTTCCGGCTCCAGGCGCTGAAGATCGGCCAGGCGCTGGAAAGCGGCGTCGCGATCGTCCTGATGGCGATCACGCTCGACCAGTTGAGCCGCGCTGCTGCCCACAAGGAGCCCTCGCATCTCGCGCCCGACGCCAGCCCGCTGCAGCGCTTTCCGTTCCTCGCCGCATCGCTGGCCGTCATTGCCGCGTCGCTGTTGCTCGCCGCGATCACACCTTACGCCCAGGCCTGGCCTTCGGAGCTCGCCCTCAGCACCGCCCCCTTCTGGGATGCCCTCGTCGACTGGATCACCGTCACGCTCTACGACCCGTTGCAATACCTCCGCAACGCCATGCTGCTCTACGTGCTGATCCCGATCCGCGACCTGTTCCAGTCGATCCCCTGGACGGCGATGGTGGCTCTTGTCGCCGCGGCGGGCTGGTCACTCGGCGGCTTCAGGCTCGCTGCGATCGTCTCCGGCTTCGTGCTGTTCATCGCCTTCGCCGGCTATTGGGAGCGCTCGCTGATCACCGCCTATATGGTGACTGTCGCGGTGCTGCTGTGCGTCATGATCGGCCTGCCGATCGGCATCTGGGCTTCGCGCAGCGAACGCCGCACCGGCATCGCCAAGCTCCTGTGCGACACCTTCCAGACCTTTCCGTCCTTCATCTATCTGATCCCCGTGATCATGCTGTTCAAGGTCGGCGACGTTGCCGCGATCTCGGCGATCATCATCTATGCGATGATCCCGATCGTCCGTTACACCATCTTCGGCCTGCGCAACGTGCCACAAGAAATCGTAGAGGCGGGCATCACATCGGGCTGCACGCAAAGGCAGCTTCTGTGGAACATCCGCATGCCGCTGGCCTTCCCCGAGATCATGCTCGGCATCAACCAGACGATCATGTTCGCCCTGTTCATGGTCATCATCGCCGCCTTCATCGGCACCAAGGACATCGGCCAGGAAATCTTCCGGGCGCTGACCTTCAACGATGCCGGCAAAGGCCTCGTCCTGGGCCTCTGCGTCGCCTTCATGGGCCTGACCGCCGACCAGCTGATCACGGCATGGGCAACGCGGCGGAAACAGAAGCTGGGGCTGGCAGGCTGACCACCGGCCTTCGGCCCGTCGCACCGCCTGGACGATCGACAGCCGACTGGCCCGTAGCCCATCGCCATGCAGGAGGAACTGGCGTGGCGGCCCGCAGCGCCGGCGGAAGTGTGCTTCTCGCCGGCGCAGCCAATCCCGTCAGGACAGATCAGAACTTGTAGTTCAAGCCGACCTTGCCGCTTGAAAGGCTGAGGTCGTAGGTATCCCCATCGAACTCCTGCTCGCCAAGCCCGTAATAGGCGTACTCACCGAAAACCGACCAATTGGCATTGAGTTTCAAAGCGACGCCGGCGCCAGCCGTGTACCCGGTGTATGTGGGGTCGGCGGATCCTCCCGGGTACTTTATTGCAGTATCCGCCACGGCCAGACCGGCCAGGCCGTAGAGCAACACGCTGTCGAAGGCGACACCGCCACGGGCGGTCAGGCTGGCCAGCCAGTTGACCTCCATGGAGATGTTGGGAAATGGCCCGAAGCCGAAGTCGTAGTTACCGCTCAGGCCACCCCCGGAGACATCGCCCTGCACACCGAGCACAAAGTTACCGAACTGCGCCAGAGCGCCGACCTGGCCGCCGGCGAGCAAGCCGTCAAGCTCGAAGCCTGCCTCAAAACCAGGAACCCATTGTTCCCCTTGCGTCGCGGCGCCATCGGCGAAACCGACATGCAGGCCGGCGTAGATCCCGCTCCAGTCCGTCGCGTCAGCATCGCCGTGCCGGCTGGGGCGGTCTCGGTAGTCACGTTTTCCGCCCGCGCCGTCCCCACGCTCATCGCAATCAACGCAGAGGTCATCAAAAGGCCAGCATGTATCTTCACAGCCTAATATCCTTCAATATATGTCGCTTCAGTTTCAATATAGATCGCTTCAGCAGCGTCGCCTGACAGGCGCAGCCGCCATCGCAAAAAGTGTAGACAGTGTGCTGGGCAGTCAGACCTTATTGTTCCGGCATGTCAACCAAGCAAAGCGATATTTCCCAGTTGATCGAAACTATGGCCGCGCTCTGCAATCCCGTGGACGGTAGTGCGCGGGATCTGGAGCAGGACGTCTCAGCCATCCGGCACTACACGATCGAGGAGGCCTGCGAAATTCGTTCCGACGGCCGTCCACTTCATTCTGGCACCTGGCATAAAGCGGGCGAGATAGAGCTGCGCGGCGGTATGGGGAACTGGGCACACGATCCTGAACTGGACCGAGCGACAGGCTGTTGGCCCTGCAACCCAAAACACTCCCGGAGCAAGGCTCACGGGAGTGTCGTTATCAATGGTTCTGGGGCCAGGCTTTGGCTTTTATCGCGCTTTGCTTGTGGGTAAGCGTCCGGTCGAGGGCTTGGAGGAAACCGCGACGAAGATCGTTCCGATCTCAAGCAGTGGTCTCTGGACCCTCGAGATGAGTTTGGTTCGCCGTTCCTGTCGTTCCTGTCACGTCGCCTTCAATACAATTGTGCCAGCGATCCGGTCGTGAAGTGCGACACGGCTCGCGAGAACAGACGCACACAAAATGCCCAGCCAAACCATGGGCACGATCGCCCCAGCGCCGAGACGGCTGCTTGTCCAGATAGCCGGAGCCCCGTCGCCTGGTTCGAGAGTAAGTCCGAATGAAAATGACGAGTATAGTAACAATGCCAAAGCTGGCGCCAGAACAGCCGTCCGAATGACTGCACGAGCTACCGGAAGGCGTCGTTGTTTGGTGTCATTGACGCTCGTTACGCGCAGCCAGCCAGCCGTTTGCCGAAAGTCGCGCCGCCCCTCGCTTCGGCGATCAACCGGTAGACGAGGAGAAGCGCGAATGCGAGCCAGTCAAGGACAATGATCTTCCCTTCGACCAGCCCCCCTGTCTGTTGAGGTAGTAATATTCCGGAGCCCGCGTTTCGTCGTTGTTTCGCGCCCCCAATAGCCGTGCCGTTGGCAGGCCAAGAACAGTTTCGCTGCAGTCATCAATGAAGAAGGCGCCAGCCTCCAATGGTGGCAATACGCCCGCATTCGCTGGCCCACATAGATTGACGAAGAACCAGGTTTGGCCCTGCACCTGACCGTTGGTTGAAAGATACAATGACGCGAGGATCAGTTGAGTGACGAAAAGGATGCCGAGTGCATCGATTGCGATGGCTGCAACGCGACGAAGGATACTCGCATTCTGCGTCTGTCGACTGGCCACTGCCATTTCTCCCCACCCAGCAGGAAGATATGCACAGCCTCGACTCGATGTTTCAAGTGATCTGGATAGTCAGATAGTCGGCTTTGGCTGTTGCGTGCCCCTGATGCGCTTCAAGCTCGGGCTGTCACGTGGTTCGAGACAGCAAAAAGCCCGCCGTGGTTTTCACCTTGGCGGGCTTTTATTGTTGGTTTCGGGGACAGGATTTGGCTTTTTGTCCCGCTTTGTCGGCTTTGGCTCCTAGCGGGCCCCTGATGCAGGTTGAACTCGACCGTCACCTGCGTCCAAATACCAAAACAGCCCAGACAAGCTGGGCTGTTTTGGTATTTGGTTGCGGGGACAGGATTTGAACCTGTGACCTTCAGGTTATGAGCCTGACGAGCTACCGGGCTGCTCCACCCCGCGCCACCGGACATTTTGCGACAGGCAAAACGTCCTTTTTCAACGCTTTCCGACTTTTGCCACGGGCAAAATGTCTTTTTGTCTGGCTTTTGCCAAAGGAAAGGGCCGCTTACGCGGCCCGTCTACCCGTTGGCGGGCCTTTTGTATCGAGAAGATTTAACATGCGCTTGGCAGACCTGGCAGCGACTTACTCTCCCGCGTCTTGAGACGAAGTACCATCAGCGCTGGAGCGTTTCACGGCCGAGTTCGGAATGGGATCGGGTGCAGCCGCTCCGCCATAACCACCAGGTCGGCAAAGCGCATGTTAATCGAGAAGCTGTTTTTGTGCTTTTGTCGTTTTTCGTGACGATCCCTTTGGGATCGCACTGCGATGAACATAAGGAATGAGAACGATCAAGCCTATCGAACTATTAGTACCGGTAAGCTTCATGCGTTGCCGCACTTCCACACCCGGCCTATCAACGTGGTCGTCTTCCACGGTTCTCAGGGAATACTCGTTTTAAGGTGGGTTTCCCGCTTAGATGCCTTCAGCGGTTATCCCGTCCGGATATAGCTACCCTGCTATGCGGCTGGCGCCACAACAGGTCCACCAGAGATCCGTCCATCCCGGTCCTCTCGTACTAGGGACAGATCCTTTCAATATTCCTACACCCACGGCAGATAGGGACCGAACTGTCTCACGACGTTCTGAACCCAACTCACGTACCGCTTTAAATGGCGAACAGCCATACCCTTGGGACCTGCTCCAGCCCCAGGATGCGATGAGTCGACATCGAGGTGCCAAACAACCCCGTCGATATGGACTCTTGGGGGTCATCAGCCTGTTATCCCCGGCGTACCTTTTATCCGTTGAGCGATGGCCCTTCCACACGGGACCACCGGATCACTATGACCGACTTTCGTCTCTGCTCGACTTGTCAGTCTCGCAGTCAGGCGGGCTTATGCCATTGCACTCGACGACCGATTTCCGACCGGTCTGAGCCCACCATCGCGCGCCTCCGTTACTCTTTAGGAGGCGACCGCCCCAGTCAAACTACCCACCATACATTGTCCCGGACCCGGATAACGGGCCGCGGTTAGACATCCATAGAGATAAGGGTGGTATTTCAAGGGTGGCTCCACCAAGGCTGGCGCCCTGGCTTCAAAGCCTACCACCTATCCTACACATGCCACTACGAATGCCAATGTAAAGCTATAGTAAAGGTGCACGGGGTCTTTCCGTCTAACCGCAGGAACCCCGCATCTTCACGGGGAATTCAATTTCACTGAGTCTATGCTGGAGACAGCGGGGAAGTCGTTACGCCATTCGTGCAGGTCGGAACTTACCCGACAAGGAATTTCGCTACCTTAGGACCGTTATAGTTACGGCCGCCGTTTACTGGGGCTTCGATTCAAAGCTTGCACCTCTCCTCTTAACCTTCCAGCACCGGGCAGGCGTCAGACCCTATACGTCGTCTTGCGACTTCGCAGAGCCCTGTGTTTTTGAT